>NZ_MASW01000023.1 GCF_003202285.1 Prauserella muralis | reverse complement strand
TTATCTCGACTTCGATTTCCGAATCTTGCCGTTGACCTGGTATTTCGTGTCGTGGACAGGTGTCTTTGACTAGTGATCATCGGTGTTGAGGCGGGCTGTGCGGAGTTGGCCGTGGGCGTGGGCGAGCGCGTCGCGGAGTTGCTGGTTCTCGGTGCGAAGCTGGTTGATTCGCTCGTGCGCCAGGGCCAGACGTTGACGTAGCGAGTCGTCGGTGGCCTGGGTGACGGTGTTGCGGACGAAGTCGGCGCTGGAGCGGTGCTGCTGGAGCTGCTGGATCCGGTCGAGCAGTGCGGGTTGGGTGTAGATCCACGACCGCGAGACGCCGGCCTGGTTGGCGAGCCGTGCGACGGTCACGTGTTCTCCGGCGTCGGTCAGCTCGGTAAGCGTCTGCTGGGCGCGTCGCAGAGTTTGATCGTGGCGCTGGCGGGCGTGCTCGGCGAGATGGTGCGTATGGTCAGCAGGCATCGGAACCGTCCTTTCCGTTGCAGGCGCAGGACTTTCCGCCGCCGCTGCAGCCGCCCGATGTAGTCAGGCTGTCGATGATGGTCAGCAGGTTCTTCTCGACGGTCCGGTTCATCTCGGCCAGACGCTGATGGCCGTTGGTGTCGGCTTGGCTGATCAGAGCCTGGGTCTGCTCAAGCTGACGACGATGCTGGGGCAGGAACTCAGGCGTCGTGACGAAGACCGGACAGGTCAAACAGGCGTTGGCGAACTCGCACTTCTGCTGCAGCGGCAAGGCGCAGTAACCGTTGGGTAGCGCCATCTTCGCCCTGGCGAGGTTGTTCTTCATCCAGACCGCGTCGGCCAGCGGACCGGTGTCGGTGGCCAGCCGCTCACCGGCGATGTTGACCTTGCGGGCGCGTTCCCACTGCTCCCGGATGGTCTTGTCCGACAGCCGCGCGTAATGGGAGGTCATCGCGTGCGAGTCGTGGTCGAGCAGTCGGCGGACGGTCTCCTGCGGGACCTCGTTGTTGATCAGACGGGTGCCGAAGGTGTGGCGCCACTGGTGCGGCGTCACATGGACCTCACGGCCGAGCTCGTCGCGGACATCGCAGACACGCAACCACTCCCGCAGTTCTCCCCGGAAGGTTCCGGTGCTGAATGCCACCTTGCCCTCGGGGTTGCGAGTTGGCCGCGGCAGCAGGAACGCCGGGTCTTCGAACTCGTCGAGAACGGCCTTCTGCTGGTTGGTGATGGCCTCGGCCAGATCGGTGTCGATGGGGACGAACGCATCGCGGCGCATCTTGTGGTTGGTGTAGCGCAGATAGGGCGCGCCCTGACCGTCGCGGACAACGCAGTCCAGCCGCAGGCGAGCTCCGTCACCGACGCGCAGCCCGGTGCTCATCAGGATCCGCGCCAGCAGACGACCACGGGAGTCGGCGAAGCGGACGAGGTTGTCGAGGTGCTCAAGCTGGACCATCACCGCTTCCGACAACGCCCGTGGTGGCCCCTTGACCAGGCGCGGGTAGTCCTCGGGGAACAGGTCGACCTGAGCAGACAGGCGAGATTCCCAGCCGTGCTGACGGGCCGAGCGCAGTAGACCGGCGAGGCTGCTGAGCTGACCGGTCCGGCTCTTCGGGTTGGGAAACCGTTCGACCAGGTGCGCCAGATGGACCTCGACCAGCTCCCGGGTCAACGCCTCGGGCCCACGCTGCAGAGCCGGAAACGACTGCGCGAACAGGGTGATCGCGCGGATGTCAGCGCCGACGGTCGCGACCGCGATCCCGGTCGAGAGCCGCCAGCGGGCCCACCGTTTGGTCAACTGCCGCAGCCAGATCGGCTCGATCCCGGTGAACCGGAACCGGGTGTCGCGTCCGGGGAACCCGAGCCTGCGCAGCAGCCAGACATCGCGCGGGAACTCCGCGTCCCAGCCCACACCCTCGACAAGGTCACGCAGATAGCCGATCGCGTCCAGCAGGAACCGGCGCTCGATATGGCCGCGCTCGCTGGAGAACCCGAGATAGGTGATCCAGGAATCGGGGCTGCGGTCCAGCAGCGAGGTGACGCCGCCGCCCGGCAGGGCTCGCAGCAGTCGCCGGATCGAGTGCGGCCTGGTGATCGTGCGGCGCTCGTCGACGCGGCATTGGATCGCGTAGGCGATCTCCAGCCGCATCGGCATCGGCAACCGGCGCAGATCGAACCGGTCCCGCCCGAACGTCGCGCAACCGAGCAGCCAGGACTCGATCGGCGGCCGGTGGGCGCGGATCCACCGATTCCGGTGATGGACACACAATCCCGCGTCGCCCTCGGCCTCCAGACCGCAGCCGGGGAATCGGCAGTCGGCCCCGGCCGGCAGCGGCCGGCCGCCGCCATCGGCGATCCACCGCGTCAGATCGACGCGGCCCTGCTGGTGCCAGCGATGCGCGTGGGAGTGGCAGAGGCCGTGCTCGCGGCGGCTGCGACGACATGTCGTGATCGCGCATTTCGGTGGTTGCTGTAGCCAGCGCCGGTTCGCCGGCGCCGCCTTGGCCCAGGCCTCAAGGTCGTCGGGACGGCCCTCGTCGATCCAGCGCTGATGATGCGCCGAGCACTTACCGAAGATCACCACGAGCCGCTCGCAGACCGGCACCAGGCACCGGGGTCCGCCAATCACCGGGTCATCGGGGTCGACCACGATCACCGGCTGCGCGAACTGCGGCCGCAGCCGGGCCGCCAGGTCGGTGCCGGAGTCGTTGTCGCTGTTCGGAATCGGGTGCAGCTGCCTCATGCGGTCGGCCCCGTCGCCGCTGGCTCGTCGAGGAACCCGGCCGCGGCCAGGGCGCGACGAGCGTCCTCGACGCCCAGATGGGAGTAGGTGTCGACGGTGGTGCTGATGCTGGCGTGACCGAGCAAATGCTGCACGATCTCGGCGGCGACCCCGCGACGCAGCAACCCGGTGGCGTAGCTGTGGCGGAACAGGTGGGGCGAGAACGTGATCGCGGTGCGGTCCCGCAACCGGCGCACCAGGCGGTCGACAGTGGCGTAGCTCATCGGCTCGCCGACCGGTTTTCCCCAGAGGTTGACGAACACGTAGTCGCAGTCCAACAGCCCATACTCCTCGTGCAGGTAGTCGCTGTAGAGGCGGAACAGGTCGGCGTCGGCGGGAACTTCCCGTGACCACGTCTTTGCCCGCGCTCGGTTCACGTTCGTCCGGGGCCGGACCGCGACCAACCGGCGGCGGGCGTCGAGATCCTCGTGCCGCAACCCGAGTGCCTCACCGATCCGCAATCCCGTGCCCTTCAGCAGGCTCAGCAGGAACCTGTCCCGCAACCGGTCGCAGGAGTCGATCAGCGTCGTCATCTCCGCCTGACTCAGCTCCCGTGGCGGCCGCCGCTCTGCCCGCAGCGAGATCGCCCGGTGCCGCTCCGGCCGTGCGCCCAGGTGCGCCAGGAACGGCTGCCACGACCCGCCGCGGCGGCCCGGCCGCCACCGCGTCAGCAACTCGCCGAGCGCGACACCGTGCCGCTGATGGAACTCGTAGAACGACGCCAACGCCGACAACTTCCGATTCACCGTCGCCGCGGCGAGATTCGCCTCCACCCAGGGCAGCATCGCCACCCGTCCATCGCGGGCCTCGACCGGCAACCGCAGCCACGTCACGAACCGGCCCAGATCCTCCAGCACAACTCGATCCCACTGCAGGCCACGGCAGTGCAGGAAGTCGAAGTAGTCCCGCAGATCGTGGGCATAGGCGCGGACGGTGTTCGGGGAGCGATCGATCGCGGTCAGATGCGCCAGGAACCGGTCCGCCGGAACCAGTACCAGGCCGTCGGCCAGAACGGTCGCCGACTCCGTGCCCGAAGGCATCACGACCCGCTGCACCCTCAACGCTGATCCCGTCATAGACACGGCAAGGTAATCCGTCCACAACGAACGCCAGGGAGGCGCACCAACCCCATCGTGTACATCGTGGACGCTCAACCCGAGCGGTTAGATAACCGCCGCCATGATCGACCGCCTCGTCCACCACGCCGAAGTCATCGCCCTCAAAGGCGACAGCTACCGACTCAAAGACCGCGACCTCGGCCGCGTCCCCACCGGCGCGACCGACGAACCATGAACCGGAAGGTGGTCAATTTTCAGCTGCCGGTAGATTCTGCTGATCGTCGCAACGTTGTTTGATCATCTTGTCAGTTGAGCGGCGAAGGCTGCTGCGGGGGTGGCCCAGCTGAGGATCTTCCGGGGTCGGTTGTTGAGGAGGTGTTCCACCCGGCGCAGGTCGCTGATGCTGTAGTCGCGGAGGTTCGCGCGTTTCGGGAAGTACTGGCGCAGCAGGCCGTTGGTGTTCTCGTTGGTGCCGCGTTGCCAGGGGCTTCCGGGGTAGGCGAAGTAGACGCCTTCGTCGAAGAGCTCGGCAAGGAGGTCGTGGCGCGCCATTTCCGCGCCCTGGTCCCAGGTCAGGGTGCGCCGTGCGATCCGGGGTAGATCCTCGACCGCGCTCGCGAGGGCAGCGGCGAAGTCTTCACCCCGGCGCTGCTCGGGGACGTGCACCAGTCGCAGGTAGCGGGTGGTGCGGTCGACCAGGGTTCCGATCGCGGACTGGCCGTGGCGGCCGAGGATGAGGTCGCCTTCGAAGTCGCCGACCCGCTGACGGGCGAGCACGACGGTGGGCCGCTCGTCGATCGTTCGTGCGTGCGCGCTGAACCGTGGCCGCCGGCTCTGCGGCCTGCGGCGGCGAAGTCGCAGGCCGCGACCAGTACGGAGGTTGCGCGCCAACTGCCTGGTCAGGCCGCGGCTCCCGCCGAAGTACAGGCCCTGATAAATGGTCTCGTGACAGACATGCCAGTCCGGCCGGGCGGGGTGCTCGGTCTTCAGCCAGGCCGCGATCTGTTCCGGGCTCCACTGCAGTCGCAGCTTGTCCTGCACGACCGCGCGCAGCTGTTCATCGCGGGCGAAGATGCTGCGACGTTGGCGCCGCGCCTGCTCCCGGGCGCGTGCGTGCGCGAGACCGGCCTGGTAGACGTCGTTGTCCCCGTCGCGCATGTTGCGGCCCAGCTCGCGTGAGATCGTCGACGGCGCCCGCCCGAGCCGGCGCGCGATCTCCCGCATGCTGCATCCCTGTCCGCGCAGCACGGCGATGCGCTCCCGCTCCAGCAGCGACAGATACCGGCCTGACCGCGAGTCCTCCGCGCGCACGGTCCGCGCCAGCCCGCCGCGATGCGACCGCCAGTAGTAGCCGGTCGTCCGAGCGATCCCCAGACGCCGACACGCCTCCACCGTGCCCACCCCAGACGCCATCAACTTCCAGTACTCGTCCTCCAGTGCCAGCCGTCGCTTCCGCCCCGGTCGTCCCATATCCACCCGATCCTTCTAACAGAGGGTGTTGCGACGAATGCTCGAACCCACGG
>NZ_MASW01000022.1 GCF_003202285.1 Prauserella muralis | reverse complement strand
CCGTGGGTTCGAGCATTCGTCGCAACACCCTCTGTTAGAAGGATCGGGTGGATATGGGACGACCGGGGCGGAAGCGACGGCTGGCACTGGAGGACGAGTACTGGAAGTTGATGGCGTCTGGGGTGGGCACGGTGGAGGCGTGTCGGCGTCTGGGGATCGCTCGGACGACCGGCTACTACTGGCGGTCGCATCGCGGCGGGCTGGCGCGGACCGTGCGCGCGGAGGACTCGCGGTCAGGCCGGTATCTGTCGCTGCTGGAGCGGGAGCGCATCGCCGTGCTGCGCGGACAGGGATGCAGCATGCGGGAGATCGCGCGCCGGCTCGGGCGGGCGCCGTCGACGATCTCACGCGAGCTGGGCCGCAACATGCGCGACGGGGACAACGACGTCTACCAGGCCGGTCTCGCGCACGCACGCGCCCGGGAGCAGGCGCGGCGCCAACGTCGCAGCATCTTCGCCCGCGATGAACAGCTGCGCGCGGTCGTGCAGGACAAGCTGCGACTGCAGTGGAGCCCGGAACAGATCGCGGCCTGGCTGAAGACCGAGCACCCCGCCCGGCCGGACTGGCATGTCTGTCACGAGACCATTTATCAGGGCCTGTACTTCGGCGGGAGCCGCGGCCTGACCAGGCAGTTGGCGCGCAACCTCCGTACTGGTCGCGGCCTGCGACTTCGCCGCCGCAGGCCGCAGAGCCGGCGGCCACGGTTCAGCGCGCACGCACGAACGATCGACGAGCGGCCCACCGTCGTGCTCGCCCGTCAGCGGGTCGGCGACTTCGAAGGCGACCTCATCCTCGGCCGCCACGGCCAGTCCGCGATCGGAACCCTGGTCGACCGCACCACCCGCTACCTGCGACTGGTGCACGTCCCCGAGCAGCGCCGGGGTGAAGACTTCGCCGCTGCCCTCGCGAGCGCGGTCGAGGATCTACCCCGGATCGCACGGCGCACCCTGACCTGGGACCAGGGCGCGGAAATGGCGCGCCACGACCTCCTTGCCGAGCTCTTCGACGAAGGCGTCTACTTCGCCTACCCCGGAAGCCCCTGGCAACGCGGCACCAACGAGAACACCAACGGCCTGCTGCGCCAGTACTTCCCGAAACGCGCGAACCTCCGCGACTACAGCATCAGCGACCTGCGCCGGGTGGAACACCTCCTCAACAACCGACCCCGGAAGATCCTCAGCTGGGCCACCCCCGCAGCAGCCTTCGCCGCTCAACTGACAAGATGATCAAACAACGTTGCGACGATCAGCAGAATCTACCGGTTCGGGAAAATTGACCCCTTGGGTTGGTCAGTTTTGGTTGGTGCGGTTGTCTTTGGCGAGGAGTTCGCGGCGTTGGCGGGTGCGGTAGGAGTCGCCGGTGAGGGTGAGGACTTCGGCGTGGTGGACGAGGCGGTCGATCATGGCGGCGC
>NZ_MASW01000021.1 GCF_003202285.1 Prauserella muralis | reverse complement strand
CCGTGGGTTCGAGCATTCGTCGCAACACCCTCTGTTAGAAGGATCGGGTGGATATGGGACGACCGGGGCGGAAGCGACGGCTGGCACTGGAGGACGAGTACTGGAAGTTGATGGCGTCTGGGGTGGGCACGGTGGAGGCGTGTCGGCGTCTGGGGATCGCTCGGACGACCGGCTACTACTGGCGGTCGCATCGCGGCGGGCTGGCGCGGACCGTGCGCGCGGAGGACTCGCGGTCAGGCCGGTATCTGTCGCTGCTGGAGCGGGAGCGCATCGCCGTGCTGCGCGGACAGGGATGCAGCATGCGGGAGATCGCGCGCCGGCTCGGGCGGGCGCCGTCGACGATCTCACGCGAGCTGGGCCGCAACATGCGCGACGGGGACAACGACGTCTACCAGGCCGGTCTCGCGCACGCACGCGCCCGGGAGCAGGCGCGGCGCCAACGTCGCAGCATCTTCGCCCGCGATGAACAGCTGCGCGCGGTCGTGCAGGACAAGCTGCGACTGCAGTGGAGCCCGGAACAGATCGCGGCCTGGCTGAAGACCGAGCACCCCGCCCGGCCGGACTGGCATGTCTGTCACGAGACCATTTATCAGGGCCTGTACTTCGGCGGGAGCCGCGGCCTGACCAGGCAGTTGGCGCGCAACCTCCGTACTGGTCGCGGCCTGCGACTTCGCCGCCGCAGGCCGCAGAGCCGGCGGCCACGGTTCAGCGCGCACGCACGAACGATCGACGAGCGGCCCACCGTCGTGCTCGCCCGTCAGCGGGTCGGCGACTTCGAAGGCGACCTCATCCTCGGCCGCCACGGCCAGTCCGCGATCGGAACCCTGGTCGACCGCACCACCCGCTACCTGCGACTGGTGCACGTCCCCGAGCAGCGCCGGGGTGAAGACTTCGCCGCTGCCCTCGCGAGCGCGGTCGAGGATCTACCCCGGATCGCACGGCGCACCCTGACCTGGGACCAGGGCGCGGAAATGGCGCGCCACGACCTCCTTGCCGAGCTCTTCGACGAAGGCGTCTACTTCGCCTACCCCGGAAGCCCCTGGCAACGCGGCACCAACGAGAACACCAACGGCCTGCTGCGCCAGTACTTCCCGAAACGCGCGAACCTCCGCGACTACAGCATCAGCGACCTGCGCCGGGTGGAACACCTCCTCAACAACCGACCCCGGAAGATCCTCAGCTGGGCCACCCCCGCAGCAGCCTTCGCCGCTCAACTGACAAGATGATCAAACAACGTTGCGACGATCAGCAGAATCTACCCTCGAACCCACGGACTCCCGGGGGTCACTTTTCACGAACCGGCGACAGAAGCGTCCTGGGCTGCAACGGGTATTGGCGGCAGCCCGATCCGGAGTCATCGACGTGCTCGTCGTCAACCACCTGTACAGCCTGTCCCGCAAGACGCAGCACCTCGCCTTCGTGCTCAACGAGCTGACGTCCCGAGGCGTGCGAGTCGTCTCGGCCGCTGATCCCGCCCTCGACACGGAGACCGCGCACGGCCTCTTCCTCGTACGCGTAGTGAGTGCCGTCGCGGAGATCGAGCAGACCGGCGCACTCGCAGATCGTCGCGACCGGCGTCGCCACGACCAGCAATCCGCCGACGAGTCGCCGCTCGCCGGCTAACTGCAAATCCCGCCGGGGCCCACTACGCCGACCCACACATCCCCATCCAGACCGACTCATAACGAGGTGTCATGACCACCGCCTACGCCAACTCGGACAACGAACTCCAGCCGTCGGATGCCCCTATGCCCACCACCCACGCGGTGATCTACACGCGCGTGGCCTCGCCCGGACGGGCCGAGACCGACCACAGCGTCACGGCCCAGCGTGAGGCATGTCTGCGCAAGGCCAGGGAACTGGGCTTCTCGCTCATCGACGAGTACGTCGACCCACACGCTCGACTCTGGCGACGGCCGAAACGCCAGCTGTTCCAACGCATGCTCGCGCCGTTCCGCAGCCGTTGAGAAACAGCAACCGGCCACGAATTCGCCGCTCACCGTCAGCGCGCGATCCAGCCGCCAGGACCCACTCGCCGGCTGCACGGTCCTCCGTCCAGGCCGCCCTCAGAAGGAGGTGTCATGACCAGCGCTTATGCCGACTTCATCGATGAACTGCAGCAGGACGTCACCATCCCCATCCAGCCGCCGATGGACGACCTTGCCCCCGGCACCCGCGCAGTGATCTACCTGCGCGTGTCCTCGACCGGGCAAGTCCGGACCGACTACAACCCAGAAGGCATCTCCATTCCGGCCCAACGGGAAGCGTGCTTGCGCAAGGCGCGGGACCTGGGCGTCACGGTCATCGACGAGTACGTCGAGCCCGGACGCTCAGCCATGGAGATGACTAAACGCGAAGCATTCCAACAGATGCTCGCGCGGGTGCGCAGCCAGGGCGACGTCGACGTCATCATCATCTACCAGCTCTCGCGCATGGCGCGTAACCGCTACGACGACGCGATCGTCATGGCAGACCTGCGCAAGCGCGGCGTCACCCTGGTCTCGGCCACCGAGGCCATCGACGACACCCCAGTAGGCCAGCTGATGCACGGCATCCTGGCCACATTCAACGAGTACCAATCCCGCCAGTCCGGTGCCGACATCGCCTACAAGATGGGCCAGAAGGCCCGCAACGGCGGCACGCTCGGACGCGCGAAACTCGGCTACCTCAACCACATCGACCACTCCGACGGCCGCGTCATCCGCACGATCATCGTCGATCCCGACCGGGCGCCCTTTGTCCAGCTGGGTTTCGAGCTCTTCGCCACCGGCGACTACACGCAAGAAGAGCTGGCTGACGAGCTCTACGACCGCGGCCTACACACCAGGGCCACCCGGCGACACCCAGCCAAGAAGGTCTCCGAGAACAAGATTTCGCAAATGCTGCGCGATCGCTACTACCTCGGATACGTCGAATACGACGGCGAAGAAATCCAAGGGCGGCACGAACCGCTCATCGACGAGGACCTCTTCGACACAGTTCAGGAGATCCTTGAATCGCGCATGACGGCACAAGAACGCCGTCGCGTCCACCACCACTACCTCAAGGGATCGCTCTTCTGTGGACGCTGCCAACGCGCCGGCATCAAGCGGCGGATGATCATTCAACGGACCATCAACTCGAAGGGCGCGGAGTACCTGTACTTCTTCTGCCGCGGCCGGCAGAAGGGGCTGTGCCAAGCACCCCACGTCAACGTCACGCTCGTCGAGGACGCTGTCGAGCGCCACTACTCCGCGATTCGCTTCAGCCAGCCGTTCATC
>NZ_MASW01000020.1 GCF_003202285.1 Prauserella muralis | reverse complement strand
TTATCTCGACTTCGATTTCCGAATCTTGCCGTTGACCTGGTATTTCGTGTCGTGGACAGGTGTCTTTGACTAGTGATCATCGGTGTTGAGGCGGGCTGTGCGGAGTTGGCCGTGGGCGTGGGCGAGCGCGTCGCGGAGTTGCTGGTTCTCGGTGCGAAGCTGGTTGATTCGCTCGTGCGCCAGGGCCAGACGTTGACGTAGCGAGTCGTCGGTGGCCTGGGTGACGGTGTTGCGGACGAAGTCGGCGCTGGAGCGGTGCTGCTGGAGCTGCTGGATCCGGTCGAGCAGTGCGGGTTGGGTGTAGATCCACGACCGCGAGACGCCGGCCTGGTTGGCGAGCCGTGCGACGGTCACGTGTTCTCCGGCGTCGGTCAGCTCGGTAAGCGTCTGCTGGGCGCGTCGCAGAGTTTGATCGTGGCGCTGGCGGGCGTGCTCGGCGAGATGGTGCGTATGGTCAGCAGGCATCGGAACCGTCCTTTCCGTTGCAGGCGCAGGACTTTCCGCCGCCGCTGCAGCCGCCCGATGTAGTCAGGCTGTCGATGATGGTCAGCAGGTTCTTCTCGACGGTCCGGTTCATCTCGGCCAGACGCTGATGGCCGTTGGTGTCGGCTTGGCTGATCAGAGCCTGGGTCTGCTCAAGCTGACGACGATGCTGGGGCAGGAACTCAGGCGTCGTGACGAAGACCGGACAGGTCAAACAGGCGTTGGCGAACTCGCACTTCTGCTGCAGCGGCAAGGCGCAGTAACCGTTGGGTAGCGCCATCTTCGCCCTGGCGAGGTTGTTCTTCATCCAGACCGCGTCGGCCAGCGGACCGGTGTCGGTGGCCAGCCGCTCACCGGCGATGTTGACCTTGCGGGCGCGTTCCCACTGCTCCCGGATGGTCTTGTCCGACAGCCGCGCGTAATGGGAGGTCATCGCGTGCGAGTCGTGGTCGAGCAGTCGGCGGACGGTCTCCTGCGGGACCTCGTTGTTGATCAGACGGGTGCCGAAGGTGTGGCGCCACTGGTGCGGCGTCACATGGACCTCACGGCCGAGCTCGTCGCGGACATCGCAGACACGCAACCACTCCCGCAGTTCTCCCCGGAAGGTTCCGGTGCTGAATGCCACCTTGCCCTCGGGGTTGCGAGTTGGCCGCGGCAGCAGGAACGCCGGGTCTTCGAACTCGTCGAGAACGGCCTTCTGCTGGTTGGTGATGGCCTCGGCCAGATCGGTGTCGATGGGGACGAACGCATCGCGGCGCATCTTGTGGTTGGTGTAGCGCAGATAGGGCGCGCCCTGACCGTCGCGGACAACGCAGTCCAGCCGCAGGCGAGCTCCGTCACCGACGCGCAGCCCGGTGCTCATCAGGATCCGCGCCAGCAGACGACCACGGGAGTCGGCGAAGCGGACGAGGTTGTCGAGGTGCTCAAGCTGGACCATCACCGCTTCCGACAACGCCCGTGGTGGCCCCTTGACCAGGCGCGGGTAGTCCTCGGGGAACAGGTCGACCTGAGCAGACAGGCGAGATTCCCAGCCGTGCTGACGGGCCGAGCGCAGTAGACCGGCGAGGCTGCTGAGCTGACCGGTCCGGCTCTTCGGGTTGGGAAACCGTTCGACCAGGTGCGCCAGATGGACCTCGACCAGCTCCCGGGTCAACGCCTCGGGCCCACGCTGCAGAGCCGGAAACGACTGCGCGAACAGGGTGATCGCGCGGATGTCAGCGCCGACGGTCGCGACCGCGATCCCGGTCGAGAGCCGCCAGCGGGCCCACCGTTTGGTCAACTGCCGCAGCCAGATCGGCTCGATCCCGGTGAACCGGAACCGGGTGTCGCGTCCGGGGAACCCGAGCCTGCGCAGCAGCCAGACATCGCGCGGGAACTCCGCGTCCCAGCCCACACCCTCGACAAGGTCACGCAGATAGCCGATCGCGTCCAGCAGGAACCGGCGCTCGATATGGCCGCGCTCGCTGGAGAACCCGAGATAGGTGATCCAGGAATCGGGGCTGCGGTCCAGCAGCGAGGTGACGCCGCCGCCCGGCAGGGCTCGCAGCAGTCGCCGGATCGAGTGCGGCCTGGTGATCGTGCGGCGCTCGTCGACGCGGCATTGGATCGCGTAGGCGATCTCCAGCCGCATCGGCATCGGCAACCGGCGCAGATCGAACCGGTCCCGCCCGAACGTCGCGCAACCGAGCAGCCAGGACTCGATCGGCGGCCGGTGGGCGCGGATCCACCGATTCCGGTGATGGACACACAATCCCGCGTCGCCCTCGGCCTCCAGACCGCAGCCGGGGAATCGGCAGTCGGCCCCGGCCGGCAGCGGCCGGCCGCCGCCATCGGCGATCCACCGCGTCAGATCGACGCGGCCCTGCTGGTGCCAGCGATGCGCGTGGGAGTGGCAGAGGCCGTGCTCGCGGCGGCTGCGACGACATGTCGTGATCGCGCATTTCGGTGGTTGCTGTAGCCAGCGCCGGTTCGCCGGCGCCGCCTTGGCCCAGGCCTCAAGGTCGTCGGGACGGCCCTCGTCGATCCAGCGCTGATGATGCGCCGAGCACTTACCGAAGATCACCACGAGCCGCTCGCAGACCGGCACCAGGCACCGGGGTCCGCCAATCACCGGGTCATCGGGGTCGACCACGATCACCGGCTGCGCGAACTGCGGCCGCAGCCGGGCCGCCAGGTCGGTGCCGGAGTCGTTGTCGCTGTTCGGAATCGGGTGCAGCTGCCTCATGCGGTCGGCCCCGTCGCCGCTGGCTCGTCGAGGAACCCGGCCGCGGCCAGGGCGCGACGAGCGTCCTCGACGCCCAGATGGGAGTAGGTGTCGACGGTGGTGCTGATGCTGGCGTGACCGAGCAAATGCTGCACGATCTCGGCGGCGACCCCGCGACGCAGCAACCCGGTGGCGTAGCTGTGGCGGAACAGGTGGGGCGAGAACGTGATCGCGGTGCGGTCCCGCAACCGGCGCACCAGGCGGTCGACAGTGGCGTAGCTCATCGGCTCGCCGACCGGTTTTCCCCAGAGGTTGACGAACACGTAGTCGCAGTCCAACAGCCCATACTCCTCGTGCAGGTAGTCGCTGTAGAGGCGGAACAGGTCGGCGTCGGCGGGAACTTCCCGTGACCACGTCTTTGCCCGCGCTCGGTTCACGTTCGTCCGGGGCCGGACCGCGACCAACCGGCGGCGGGCGTCGAGATCCTCGTGCCGCAACCCGAGTGCCTCACCGATCCGCAATCCCGTGCCCTTCAGCAGGCTCAGCAGGAACCTGTCCCGCAACCGGTCGCAGGAGTCGATCAGCGTCGTCATCTCCGCCTGACTCAGCTCCCGTGGCGGCCGCCGCTCTGCCCGCAGCGAGATCGCCCGGTGCCGCTCCGGCCGTGCGCCCAGGTGCGCCAGGAACGGCTGCCACGACCCGCCGCGGCGGCCCGGCCGCCACCGCGTCAGCAACTCGCCGAGCGCGACACCGTGCCGCTGATGGAACTCGTAGAACGACGCCAACGCCGACAACTTCCGATTCACCGTCGCCGCGGCGAGATTCGCCTCCACCCAGGGCAGCATCGCCACCCGTCCATCGCGGGCCTCGACCGGCAACCGCAGCCACGTCACGAACCGGCCCAGATCCTCCAGCACAACTCGATCCCACTGCAGGCCACGGCAGTGCAGGAAGTCGAAGTAGTCCCGCAGATCGTGGGCATAGGCGCGGACGGTGTTCGGGGAGCGATCGATCGCGGTCAGATGCGCCAGGAACCGGTCCGCCGGAACCAGTACCAGGCCGTCGGCCAGAACGGTCGCCGACTCCGTGCCCGAAGGCATCACGACCCGCTGCACCCTCAACGCTGATCCCGTCATAGACACGGCAAGGTAATCCGTCCACAACGAACGCCAGGGAGGCGCACCAACCCCATCGTGTACATCGTGGACGCTCAACCCGAGCGGTTAGATAACTGCGGCGACGACGTCGTCGGAGAAGGTCTCGCCCCAGCGTCCGAAGGGCAGGTTCGAGGTGACCATGACCGAGCCTTGCTCGTAGCGGGAGGCGATGAGCTGGAAGAACAGGTTGGCCGCGTCCCGGTCGAACGGGATGTAACCGACCTCGTCGATGATGATCAGCTTGTAGCGGCGGATCTTCTTCAGTTCGGCCTCGAGCCGGTTGGCGTGGTGGGCGTCGGAGAGGCGGGCGATCCAGTTGCTAGCGGTGTCGAACAGCACTGAGTAGCCGGCCTGGGTGGCCTTGACTCCCAAGCCGATGGCGAGGTGGGTTTTCCCGATTCCGGGCGGCCCGAGCAGGATCACGTTCTCGGCTTTGGCGACGAATGTGCCGGTTGCTAGATGCGCGAGCAGGTCGCGGCGCAGGGAGGGCAGGTGGTCGAGGTTGAAGTCTTCGAGGGTCTTGACCGCCGGGAAGTGTGCGGTGCGGATGCGCATCACGGTGCCTTTGGACTCGCGGTCGGCGACCTGGCGTTGCAGCAGCGCGGCCAGGTATTCCTCGTGCGACCAGTTCTCGTCCCGGGCTTGGTCGGCCAGTTGTTCCCAGAACGCCCCGATCGTCGGGGTTTTCAGCACTCTGGTCAGATAGGCGATCATTGATGGCGTGCCGTCTTTCGGCGCCAGGGCCTCGGTTTTCGGCTTGCTGGTAGTACTCACGTGTTGCTCACTTTCTCGGTGGGGTTGGTGAAATCGACGCCGAAGAGGGCGTCGTAGTCCGGCAGCGCCCGCAGCCCGACGGCATGCCCGTCGGCGTGATGACGGGTGGCTGCTTGACGTTTCTGCCGTTGGGCGCTGAGAGCCCGGCGCATCTGCGCAGCCGTGGCGGCATGGGCGGAATCGGTGATCACGCCGTGCTTGGCCCAGGACCGGTGATGGCGGGCAACGACCTGGCCCTCGCAGAACACGGTCACCTTGTCCGGCGACGCGGTCACATCGACGAACCTGCCGATGACCCGCGGATCAACGGAGTAGTCGACGGCGTCGACACGCACGTAGTAGTCGCGGCCGAGCCGGATGCGGTGGTTCAGCCCGATCTGCGGCGCGACCGGCGGCAACGGAAGCATCGACAGGTAGTCGGTCTCCAGAAGGTCGACCGGGCGGCCCTGGATCGAGCGGACGGTGCGCGCGTTGGCCCGCTCCAGCCACTCCCCGAGCTGGGTGTTGAAGTCCGCCGGGGAGGTGAACAGCCGGCCGGGCAGAAACGAGGTCTCCAGGAACCGGTTGTTGCGCTCGACCAAGCCCTTGAACTCCGGATCCCGAGGCGGAGCGAGCGTGATCTTCGTGGCCAGCGTTCCGGCGAAGGCCGCCGCCGGGGCGCTGACCCGTCCGGTCCCGCCGATCGCGGATTCCCGGTCCCACACAAGGGTCTTGGTCACCCGGCCGATCCCACCGATCAACTCCCACATGCCCGACAAGATGTCCCCGGCCTGCCGCGACGGGATCATCGTCGCGGTCAGAAACCGGGAGAACCCCAGCGTCAGCACCAACACCGGTAACACCCGCTCCTGCCCGGCCGCGACCGGAACCCTGGGCTCCGGGAACCACAAGTCGCACTGCGTGACCTGCCCGGGTTCGTAGACCACCCGGTCGACCGGGTCGATGCCTACGTACTCCGGCCGGATCGCCGCCAGCCGCTTCTTCAACGGCGACATCGAGTACGGCCAGCCGATCTTCTGCGCAACCACCGGTGCAGGCATCTTCGGCCATTCCTGCAACAAAGCCCGGATCTGCGGCTCGAACGCATCCGCCACCGAACCCCGCGGCGCCCGCTGATACTTCGGCGGCCGGTCCGACGACAACGCCGCCCGAACCGTGTTCCGCGCCACACCCAACCGTCTAGCGATCTCCTTGATAGGCACACCCTCCGCACGATGCAAACGGCGGATCTCAGCCCAGTCCTCCACGTTCAACACCTCATGATCATCAAGAGGGGTCAATTTTCGGAGAACGGTAGATTCTGCTGATCGTCGCAACGTTGTTTGATCATCTTGTCAGTTGAGCGGCGAAGGCTGCTGCGGGGGTGGCCCAGCTGAGGATCTTCCGGGGTCGGTTGTTGAGGAGGTGTTCCACCCGGCGCAGGTCGCTGATGCTGTAGTCGCGGAGGTTCGCGCGTTTCGGGAAGTACTGGCGCAGCAGGCCGTTGGTGTTCTCGTTGGTGCCGCGTTGCCAGGGGCTTCCGGGGTAGGCGAAGTAGACGCCTTCGTCGAAGAGCTCGGCAAGGAGGTCGTGGCGCGCCATTTCCGCGCCCTGGTCCCAGGTCAGGGTGCGCCGTGCGATCCGGGGTAGATCCTCGACCGCGCTCGCGAGGGCAGCGGCGAAGTCTTCACCCCGGCGCTGCTCGGGGACGTGCACCAGTCGCAGGTAGCGGGTGGTGCGGTCGACCAGGGTTCCGATCGCGGACTGGCCGTGGCGGCCGAGGATGAGGTCGCCTTCGAAGTCGCCGACCCGCTGACGGGCGAGCACGACGGTGGGCCGCTCGTCGATCGTTCGTGCGTGCGCGCTGAACCGTGGCCGCCGGCTCTGCGGCCTGCGGCGGCGAAGTCGCAGGCCGCGACCAGTACGGAGGTTGCGCGCCAACTGCCTGGTCAGGCCGCGGCTCCCGCCGAAGTACAGGCCCTGATAAATGGTCTCGTGACAGACATGCCAGTCCGGCCGGGCGGGGTGCTCGGTCTTCAGCCAGGCCGCGATCTGTTCCGGGCTCCACTGCAGTCGCAGCTTGTCCTGCACGACCGCGCGCAGCTGTTCATCGCGGGCGAAGATGCTGCGACGTTGGCGCCGCGCCTGCTCCCGGGCGCGTGCGTGCGCGAGACCGGCCTGGTAGACGTCGTTGTCCCCGTCGCGCATGTTGCGGCCCAGCTCGCGTGAGATCGTCGACGGCGCCCGCCCGAGCCGGCGCGCGATCTCCCGCATGCTGCATCCCTGTCCGCGCAGCACGGCGATGCGCTCCCGCTCCAGCAGCGACAGATACCGGCCTGACCGCGAGTCCTCCGCGCGCACGGTCCGCGCCAGCCCGCCGCGATGCGACCGCCAGTAGTAGCCGGTCGTCCGAGCGATCCCCAGACGCCGACACGCCTCCACCGTGCCCACCCCAGACGCCATCAACTTCCAGTACTCGTCCTCCAGTGCCAGCCGTCGCTTCCGCCCCGGTCGTCCCATATCCACCCGATCCTTCTAACAGAGGGTGTTGCGACGAATGCTCGAACCCACGG
>NZ_MASW01000019.1 GCF_003202285.1 Prauserella muralis | reverse complement strand
TACTGCAACGGCAGTTAAGGAAGTGGGTAGCCGCGGCGTTTGTAGTGGCTGAGGCGGGCTTGGTGTTGTCGTCGGCGGCGGAAGCGTGACCAGGACCAGATGTGTTCGGCGGCGTCGGCGACACGCAGGACCAGCTTGGTGAGCAGGCGCCGGATCTCCGGTAGTGTAAAGCTGATCATGTCTGGTTCGGCGATACCGATTCCCCTTTTATGGCAAGGGATTTGGCGACGGCGAGCCAGGCGTGGGCGAGCATCGACAGGGTGATGTGGGCGTACCACGCCCGCCAGGACCGGACCTGGTAGTGATCCAGTCCGGCTTCGTTCTTGGCCTGCTGGAAACACTCTTCGATCCGCCAGCGCGCCCCGGCGATCCAGGCCAGGTTCAGCAGGGTGGACCGGCGGGGCCCGTAGCAGATGTAGTAGGCGATCTCGGTCGGATCAGAGATCGAACGCCGGGCGAGCAGCCAGTGCCCGCGCCCGGCCTGCCAGCCAATCCGGACCGGCACCCGTGCCCAGTCGTACTCGCGCGGCCCGTGCGCGCCGGCACCGACCGACAACCGCCGCCACGCCCGGGCGGGCAGGTCCGCGATCAGCTCATCGGCCCGCTGTTCGGTGCCCTCGGCGGTGATCAGGGTGTCGTTGACCTTGGTGGCCAGCACGTACGCGGCGTCGTGTTCCTCCAGCCAGGCTCGCAGGTACTTGACCTGCCCGTAGGCCTCATCGGCGGTGACCCACGCGAACGGCACACCCGCCTCGAACGCCCGCGCCAGCATGCCCATCGCCTGCCGCGGCTTCGTGGCGAACTCGACCTCATCCGGAATCCCCGCCCGTTGGCACCGGTCCCGGTCGGCGATCCACGGCTCCGGCAGATACAGCGCCCGATCGATCAGCGCATGCCCATGATCACCGGCATAGGCGAGAAAGGTCCCGATCTGACAGTTCTCGATCCGCCCCGCCGTCCCGGAATACTGCCGCTGCACCCCGGCCGAGCGCACACCTTTCTTCAGGAACCCGGTGTCGTCCACGATCAGCACGCCGCCCGGCTCGCCGAGATGCTCGACCACGTAGTCCCGCACGTCGTCACGCACCCCGTCGATGTCCCAGTCCGCCCAGCGCAACAACCGCTGCATCCCATCCGGAGACACCTCACCGGACTGCTCCGCCAGTGTCCAGCCGTTCTTCCGCTCCAACCCCGCGACCAGCCCGGACACATACTCCCGAGCCCGGCCCCGCGGCTCCGACCGCCTGAACCGTCCCGCGATCCGATCATGAACCCGATCCAGCTGCCCCATCACCACATCGACCACCACAACGATGATCTACCACACGACGACCAACTGCCGTTGCAGTACTAGCTGCTCAGGGTCGTCGAGGCAGCGAATCAGCGCCTGTTCGTACATCCGCTGCCGGTGGGCGTCACCGGTGGCGATGCCAGCGAGTTGGCCGGCACGGGCGATTCCAGGCGTGCCGTAGCACCAACTGGGGCGCGCCGGCCCCGACTGGTGAGGCTGGCCGGTACGCAGCTCTGCCAGGGTGATCCATTCAGGCCACCAGGGACCGGCCGCGCCCTCCTGCTGCCACGAATCGAGCCATTCGCAGATGGTGATGATCGCCTCGTGCTGACCGTCAACGATGATCCCTCGCCGCATAGCCTGGCTAAGCAAGGCCAGAGGGCCGGTGATGCCGTGGGCAAGACCGAAATTGCCGTGGCCCTCCTGATAGGAGGCGGAGATTCGACGGTGGGGATCGTGGCCGACCCACCAGCCAGGCAGTACATCGCCATCGACCTGACGTGGCCTGGCCAGGGCAACGAGGTAGTCCAGGACGCGCTCCATCGCGCTGCTATCGGAGGCGCGACGCAGGAGCAATGCGCCGAGGCCGCTCAAACCAAAGAACACGTCGTACTCGCGGAATCCAGGGAACTCGCCCGCCTTGATGCGTGCTAGCGCAGCTTCGGCGCGCCGGTGAGAGAGCGCGACCACGTGACCGTCGACATCCGCGAGAGCCTCTTGGTAGCGACCGCTGGCACCAGTCGCCGCAGCGTCCAGCATGAACGCGACTGCCGGAGCCCCGAGATAAAGGCCGGAAGTATCCGTGGCGCTGACTCGACCGGCGACAGCCTTGGTGACCCAAAGGTGTGCCTCGCGCCAGGTTCCGCGACCGATGAGAGCACGTTCGATGTGCAGCAGCGCCATTCCGGCGGTGCCCTTGGAGAGAGATTGATCGGCCCAGGGTTTGTCCTCTGGGCATGGTCCCGGCAGTGCCAAATTGTTGGCATGCCGCTGGGCGAGATCGGCCAGCGCGATCGCCGTGGTAGCCAACCTAAATCTCCCCGCGGCGAGCAGCGGCGCGGCGCGCGGAAGCCCGAGCCAAACGGCCTGTGACGCGTTCAAGCGCCGGATCGACTCCGACTGCACGAATGTGGTGCAGGTGCAGGAGAGACGGCAGCACCGTCAGTGGATCACGCTGCTCGGCCAGGGCTACTCGATAGGCCGCGAGTGCAACGGCGCGCCGCTGCCAGGCAGTCACGACTTTCTCCCCGCCCGACACGGAACGCAACGACGTCCATACGGCCTCCGGGTCAGTCAGCTCCAGCGCTCGGTCGCGGAGCGCCGGCTGCAGCCGCCCGTGCTGTTGACGAAGTTCACGGAGCAGCCAATCCAACCCGCTCTGGACCGACCCGGCGAAGTTCACGGCGACGTCGACGAAACTGGCAGCTGCCACCGCCTGTCGGTGCGTCCCGGTTCGGATAGTCAAGGCGATCTGTGCGAGAGCAGCCGCGGAGTCGGCCGCAAACAGGTCGTACGCGCGCTCCAATGCGGAACCGTGACCGTAGCGCCCTGTCTGGGGCTCGTGTGTGGTCAGCGCGACATGCGACAGCAAGCGTTCGCTGCGCAGCGTGCTCGCCCACTCGACAAGGCGTTCGGCAGCCGAGCCATAGGCGGATGACTGAGGCAGGCGCAGGTAAAGGACCAGGTACTGATCGTCATCGGGACGGCTCATCTGGCGATGGCGGCGGAACCACCAGTTCAGTGCGACATCGCCGAAGGCTCCGAGCAAGCTGGGAAGTCGCTCCGTGAGAACTTCATCGAAGCGGTCTGGGTGTCCGTAGATCTGCGCGCACAGAATGGGCGAATCTCCTGGCAGGTGGCTGGCGTCGCTGGCCACAACCTGCTGTGGAACTGCGATCGATGATGACCGGCTTGCAGCGGCAGCGGAATCCAGGACCAGGGGGATGAGAAGCTCGTGAGCTCGGCCAAGCCAGGCAATGTCCGCCGGTCCCGAGGTTTCGCGCAGTTCGAGTCGGCCTCCGCGGTCCAGGCGCGTCCGCAGCAGGAGTCGGTGCAACGGGTGGTTCAGGTCCACTGGCTGTCTCCGGTCCAGTTCGACCAGGGCGACACAGGCGGGGACACGCGATTGCTGTCGCCATGCGTCCAGCCCGGCCTCCCATACAGCGAACGAGGCACGGCGGCCAGGTAGGTCGCCGGCCGCCAGCAGCCAGCGCGCCGGGGACAGTATGGTTCGTCGGTATCGAACTCGGGGAAGATACGGGAGCCTGGCGGCGGCCCCGAAGTGAAACGCCT
Source organism: Prauserella muralis (assembly GCF_003202285.1). GTDB lineage: Bacteria > Actinomycetota > Actinomycetes > Mycobacteriales > Pseudonocardiaceae > Prauserella_B > Prauserella_B muralis. The sequence continues at coordinate 14,537 of NZ_MASW01000019.1, read as the reverse complement.
TGTACACCGAAGCTCGGGCGGTGGTGATCTCGGCGAGGAATCGGGCCAGAGGTGGAGTGTGGACGCCGGCCTCCAGAGCGTGGGTCACGCGCGGCTCGACGCGCTGGCCGGTGGATATCTGGACAAGGTAGAACCGACGGTCGTCCGCCGTGACGGCGAGGTCTGTCAGGTTGATCAGGTGCTCGTCCCGCTCATGGTGCTCGGCAACGGGAATGACGTGGGGCAGCAACTGCTCGGTCCGTGCGACGTTCTCGTTGCGGCGCTTCCGTGGTGTAAACGACAACTGGGCGGCAACGGTGCCGGGCTCGGCTGCGGTGAAGGAGGCGGCGACCGCGTCGCGGCCGTCGTCGGGCAGCAAGTGTGCATGGCGGCCAGCCATGCTGCTGCCTGGCCTTGGCGTTCCAGTCACCGCCAACGTGAACCGGCCGCGAGACAACGCTTCTACACCATTGGAGTGGATCTCGACCGCCACCTCGACACGAGCGGGCAGGTGCAGGTCAGCGGGATCGCTGGCCGTGAGGTCCTCAATCGCCTGATCGGTCAGGACGATTTCGCCAGTGCCGTCCACTGTCGCTCGCTGGATCATCGCGAGGAGCTTTTCGTCGCGTTCGCTCATCTGATGAGCGGTGCGCCCGCGCGAGGAGCCAAGGAAGCCAGCCGGGAGGCCGAGTCCGCTGTCGGCGACCAACTCCAGGACTTGCACGAGCGCACCGATTCCGTAGCGTGCGCGGAATCGCGAGTGGTAGTCGCGCCAGGCCGGATACCCCAACGGATATGGGGAAAGGCGATACAGGACTCGGACGGCGTCGCGCGCCTCCTGAGCCACCTGCTCTGGTATTTCGACGTCACAATCCAAGATCGTGTCGGCAAGGAGAGGCATGTCCGCGACGGCGCTCAACGCCTGCATCCGTCTTGTGACTTCGGTTTCAGTCACGGCGACGGCTTCTCCGGCCAGTTGCTCGCGGATAGTCGTGAGTTCGCGCACGGTATGCGTGACCTCGGGGATTGTCTTGGCCTCGACGGCCTCCAGCTTTGTGCAGACGTGGTCTAGCGGGTCCTGGCACGTCATCGGCGCGGACAAGCTGCTGATCAGGATCCCTTCGTCGAGCAGCCCCGTCAGCATGGTGTCGACCGACTGTCTAGTCGCCGCTGGAAATCGGGCCATGATCTGTTCGCGGAGAGCACCGAATCGCACAGGTTTCTGGGCTGCTTCGACTGCGGCTCGGACTGGTCGGCCCAGACCTATGGACACCTCGATCGGCGCCAACTCTTGGCCCGCTCCGTCCGGAGGTGACCCTGGTGCAACGAACCGATCACCGCGAACACTGCCCGCGTTGTTGACGACCACGGATATCCGCTCCAATAGCGGCACACATTGATGCAGACGTGTGATGACATCACCGAGCCAGGCCGCGTCCGCACGAACGGCAACTCGATGCTCGAAGCCCCAACGCACCTTGGCCGCAGCACCGATCCGAGCCAAGCCGACCCCGGCAAAGAGCCCGAACGGGGTGGGGCGCTGCTGCCAGCGAAGGAGGTAGGACGCCAGGGAGATGACCACTCGACGAACCGCTCGGAGATCACGACTACCGGCGGCCACCATCTCGTCGATCTGGCGGGATAGGGCCGGACTCGCGTAACCCACGGCGGTCCGAACATCCGCCCGCTGCCACTGCATCGTCAACCACGCTATGCCGCGCTCGATCCCACCATCGCCGTACAAATCCAGGGCACTAGGCAGATCCAACCCGCTGGGGTCGGTGCTGGCGCGGAGCACGGCCGCACCGCCAGGCACGTATACCGCGGATGATCTTGATGGCACTGTCTCGCCTCCTGTGACGATGCGACCGCAGGGGTGCTGCTGGTGCGCCGTAGCGCACCGGCAGCACCCCGTGGGTCAGGACGGATCGTCTGCGAACGAGTTGCAGGCGCTGTCGTTGCCCGCGCAGGTGTTGCCGCACCCGTCGTCCGTCGGGCAGTCCCCCATGACAGGGGCATAGGCCACGACGACCCGTACATCCAGCGCGAACTCGTCATCATCCGCAACGGGCCGTTCTGCCAACGCGGTGGCGCCACCCGAAAACAGGACCTCGGACATGTGGGTCACTCTCCTTACTTGGTGTTTTCTTGCAGGGCACTCCGACCGGCCGCAGCGTTAGCCGCATGTGGCCAGGAGATCGTGATCCGGCTGTGCTTCTTGTCGACGACACGCCCTGCAGGCATCAGGTCGTCAGCGGTGCCCGCCGGGTAGACGCGGAACTGGGGGCCGGGTCCATTGCGGTGATCCCGCTCCCAGATGCGGAGCTGCTCAGCCACGTCCTCGGCGAGCCGTTCCGCGTCGGGTCCGAAGGCGTGGACGCCGAACTCGACGGCAGACTCATTGACCGTGCTGCTGCGCGTCGTGACGTAGGCAAGATTGCCGCCGTCGACAACAGCCATCGCGGCTGAGTGGCTTCCGGGCGGGGAAATCAGGCCGCTGTCCAGCTTCTTGTCCAAGATCACGCGACAGAAACCGGACAGCGCCGTAGCGAGCCACATCTGGGTGCCGGCCCACGGCTCGAACCGGCCGATGCTGGCACCGCTCCAGACCTCCACCCGCGGCGTGTCCAGAACGCCCTCCAGCTCGGTGGGATCAACGGGGAAGTCATCGTCGAGGCGCAGGGTGACCTCGCCCCCGCGCATGACCAGCAGCTTGCTCTGGTGCGCCCCGGCACCGCGCATCGACACGAAACCGAACAGGCGCGCAGATCGGCTGACCAGGCACTCGTCTGCTTTCTCGAACGCGATCGTCCGCGACAGCCCCCTGACCTGCAAGGGAACCACGAGTAGTCCGGTCGGTGCGAGCTGTTCCACCCAGGCCGGCGGCACGTCCCACGTGTTGACGGTGACCAGGATCCGGTCGTACGGGGCCTGTTCAGTGACGCCAGCCTCGGCATCGGAGAATACGACGTTCACCTGCGAATACCCCGTCTCCCCGAGGAAGCGGCTGGCTCGATCGGTGATGTCCTGGTCAATATCGACCGTGGTGACGCGCCCCGCGGGACCGACGAGCTCGGCGATCAGTGCGGCGTTGTACCCGCCGGACCCAATCTCCAGGACCCGCATGCCTTCGGTTATCTCCGCCTGTTGCAGCATGTGTGCTTGCACCTGCGGCGCGGACACCGAGCTGACTGAGTTCCCGGACTCGTCGCGCTTGGTAACCACGCCGTTGTACAGCTGGTAGACCTCCTCCAGGTCCACACCAGGCGCGAACCGTTCGCGTGGAACCTTGCGCATCGCGGCCTCGACTTGCGCGGACACGATCGTGCCCTCGGCGATCAGGTCATCGACCATCTTTGTGCGCAGGTGGGCGACGCGCTCGGAACTGTCGGCCTCGTTGTTTCCCTCTACGGGCTTGACCATGTCGTTCAACTGACTTCCTTGTCGTGTGGCACTGCGGGTGGGTGGAGAAGGCGTCATCGATCGTGTCGCCCCTGGTCGAACCAGTCGCCCGGACCCCGAGCTGATGGTCTGGGCAGTGGTTGGCGGGTCAAATGCCGGAGACGTTCGTGCAGGTCTGGCGGTACAAAGTCGTCGAGTCGTAGCCCAGCAGCCTGCACGCGGTGAGCTGCGTCGTCGAACCGAGCGCAGGGCCAGGACTGGACCGAGCAGAGCGGGCACGTGCGCTGCTCTTCCGGTGGCGGTAAGTGTCCGGCCAGGTCGTCGATCGCTCGGACGGCGCCGCCGAGCCGACTGTCGGCTGCGACGATCACGGCAACCACTTCGCGTATCCCGCCCACGTGTCACACCACCCCGTCTGGAGCGCCACTTGGGAGGACGAAGCCTCCTTGCCCAGACCAGAGAGGGCCTTCCTCGCGCGTCAGCAGGCCAGCCGCTTCCATGCTGGCGAGGTCACTCGCGAGCGCGCTTTCCAAGCGCTGTACGCGGTTCTGGACCTTCCACGAATCGGGTGCCTTGAATGTCATCGGTCGCTGTAGGTGAGCGGGCACGATCATGAGGCGTGGCGGCTCGTGTGGGCAGGTCGGATGATCCGGGTGGTCAGGATGTGTAAGGTTCAACAGTGCTCGAAGGGTGGGTTCAGCCTCGTTGCCGTAGGCCCACACCACCTTGCGGGGACCGAAGACGTCGAAGCCCGGTTCGCGCACGGCCCGCGCCGCGGTCACTCGGTCCGGCTCGGTGATGGTGAGCAGGTCGACGTAGCTCTTCCAGTAGTAGGCCGCAACCAAGACCACCGGATCGCGTCGCTCGCCGCAGACGTAGAAAGCGAATCCTTCGTCGACAACCTGTCGGAGCATGTCGTCAATCGCACTCGACCACTTTTTCTTCGTCGTCAGGCGGTTCATCGTGGATAGCAGGCTCATGGTCGCGGTCACCGTGGTCGTCGTTGGGCAGGCAACCGGCTGCGACGCGGTCGGGGGAGCCTCGTCGCAGCCGGTGCGTTCATGAGATCGTGACTAGGTACGACGGGGGCAGATGACATTCGATGACATCCGCGAAGGAGCGCGCGAGCGTGCCTCGACACGTCACGATCACCGGCACACGCTCGATCACTGCCCAGGCCGAGACGCAGTTGACCGGCCTGTTCGACGACTACCTCCGGCCGTTTGCCGACCCGAACGCCACCTTCTACCTCGGAGGTGCCGCCGGAATCGACACCTCCGCATTGGACTGGTTGGCCGAACACACACAGGCCGCCCTGACCGTCGTCGTACCGTGCACTGTGGCCGACCAACCAGCTGTCGCGGGCGAGGCCATCCATCGATGGCAACGAGGCGGCCGGCTTGCAGGCGTCGTCGAGCTGCGCGCTGAAAAGCTCGGCTCCTCGGCCTATCATGCCCGCAACCGCTGGATGGTCGACCGCAGCGGCTTCGTAATCGGTTTTCCGCAGGGCTCGGATTCGACGAGCGGCACTTGGTACACCGTGAACTACGCCGCCGACCAGGGTAAACCCCGGCTGGTCGTGCCAGTCTGACTTTCGAGAGATGGTGTACTGGGCGGCGTGACCACTGATCGGGATACCGGGGTGCGCCTGCTGCGGCAGCTGCGCGAGAGACGCGGCTGGTCCTGGACCGATCTCGCCCGAGGCTTGCGCGATACTGCGCGCCAACTCGCCGTCACCTCGCTGATGAACAGGCAGGTCGCGAGCATCCAGCGCACCGTCGCCAGGTGGGAGAGTCTCACTAGCCGAACCAGTCCCGGCGATCGCTACCAGTTTCTCCTGGCCCACCTCTATGCGCGAACCCCATCCGGAGACCTGGCGCTGGGTACCGGATCGGATTTCGCTGCGCTGCTCGACGCACTCCGCCATTTCGGAGCGCCACCCCAACGCATCCGACAGCTCGTTGAGCTGATCACTCAGAGCGCGGGAGGTGAGGGCCGAGACCTGTTGGCCGTGCTCTCGCCTACCACCCATTCGAGCGTCGCCGCTGTTGAGCGCGATCCATCTCGGCTCGATCCTGACCTGCTCAGCCAACTGCAGGATGCTGTTGCGGCCATCAATGGACAGGTCGGATCGACCCCGTTCGTCCGTCTTCAGCTCCAGCTTGCGCCGATCGTCGAGTCCTGCGGTCGGCTCCTGCAGTTCGACCACGTTGGTCCGTACGACGAACTGATGCTGCTGGCTACCGACACCTATGCTCTTGCCGCGCGACTGGCCTTCGAGACCCGCGACGACGAGATCGCCATGGCCCTGTACGCGGACGCCACTGAGGTCGCGGGACGGCTCAAGGACCGTAGCCACCGGGCGGCGGTACAGACGAGTCACACGATGGTGGCCTTGCATGCAACCAATAACGTGGACGCGGCGCTGAAGATTGCCCGTGCCGCGACCGCCGATGCGCACCGGGGCACCAGTTACGCCATTCGAGCCCGCGCACACGCCGTTCACGCCGAGATCTGTGCTCGGAGCGGCCAGGCCAGGGAAGCGACCGAGGCACTCGACCGAGCGTGGAAGACCGTCGATCAGCTGACCGTCGACGACCCTCACGGCGGATTCAACGTCGACCGCCTGAACGGCTTCGACGGACTCTGCGCTCTCCACATAGGCGACGCGGGCCGTGCCCACCAAAGCCTCGACCGCTCGCTCAGCGCGTTGAGGTTGTCGGGGGACTTGGTGCAACGAGGCATCGTGAACGCCGACCTGGCCCTCGCGCGACTGCGTCTCGGTGATCCCTTCGCCTGTGTCGATCTCTTGCACGAAGCCGTGGACATCACAGCGGCGACGGGCGGCCGGGTGCCCGCACAGCGGATCCGTCTGGCACGACGAGATCTGCGTCCATGGCGAGCCGAGAACTTCCTGGCCGAACTCGATGACCACATTCACGACACACTGATCGGGCGATGAACCGGAAGGGTTGGGTTCCTGGTCGGCGCGGTCTCGGAGCACGGACTTCACTGCGCAGATCCAGTCCCGGCTCACGAGTGGCAGCGCAGCATGCCGTTCGGGCGTGGAGATGATCTCGTTGGTCATCGTGTCGTCCGCTCCCGGCCATGGATCGGCACCACATGACCGTGAACGCACTCGTAGTACCCGCAGACGATCCAGTACCGGTGGCACTGGTGGCCGCCAACTGGGAAGGTCACCCTGGCCCGCGGGAGAACACCGGCGAGCCCAATAGTCGGACCTGCCGTGCTGGCCGGTCGGGGCACGGCCAGCACGGCAGGAGCTTGATTGGCTGCCGAACGAGCAATTGAACGCCGGCAGGGATGGTTGCGCTGTGTCTGCGTGTCCCTGATCGCGGTCACTATCACTCCCGGTTCGCTCGTTGGCGGAACGATCGACGTTCGCGGCCCTGTGTCGCGTGTTGTCGCTGGACGAGGACGCTAGGTGTGTTGGCGGGGTGGGACCGGGAGGATTTCTCTGGGGTCGTGGGCGACGGGGGTGGGAGGATGTACTCCATGCGAGGCATGACCGATGACCTGACGATCGGGGAACGCGTGGCGTTCTATCGGCAGCGGCGCGGGCTCACCCAGGCGGTTCTGGCAGGGCTGGTCGGCCGCAGCGAGGACTGGCTGCGCAAGGTGGAGCACGACGTGCTCCCGCTGGATCGGCTGTCGGTGTTGCGGCGTCTCGCGCATGCCTTGGACGTCGCGCTCGGCGATGTGATCGGCGAGCCGGTGCTGATGGCGGGGGCCGACGAATCGGGCCGACGGACGATACCGGCGCTGCGCGTGGCGCTGATGGACCATCGCCAGTTCCTCGCTGGCCCGCAGCCCGGTGAGCCACCTCGCCTGGACGCCCTTGCCGCGGAGCTCGCGACGCAGTGGGGCGACTACCAGAACTCCCGCTACGCCCGGCTCATCCAGCGGCTACCCCTGTTGATCACCGAGACCCAGACCGCGTGCCAGCACTACGGACACACCAGCGACGACGGGGTGCGCGCCCACACGTTGGCCGCCAGCGCCCACCAACTGGCTACGGCGTTCCTGACGAAACTCGGCGAGGCTGATCTCGCGTCGATCTCGGCCAGCCGCGGGCTGGCCGCAGCGCACGTCAGTGGCAGTGACCTGATGATCGGGTCGCTGTACCGGTCGGTGGCGCATGCCCTGCTGTCCATCGGCGAGTTCGAGCAAGCGGTCGCGCTCAGCCGCGCCGCCGCCGACCGGCTCGAACCCGGCCTCGGCACCGCCACACCGGAGTACCTGTCGGTGTACGGGATGCTGCACCTGGTTGGGGCGGTGGCTTCCTCCCGGCGCGACAACCGGGCGGACACCACGGCCTTCCTCGCCGAGGCCGACCAAGCGGCCACGCGGGTGGGGCACGACGCGAACCACCTGTGGACGGCGTTCGGGCCCACCAACGTCACGATCCACCGGATGACCACGGCGATGGAACTCGGCGACGTCCAGGTGGCCGTCCATCTCGGCCCCCGCGTGAACACCCACGGGCTGCCGGTGGAGCGCCAAGCCCGGCACGCCATCGAAACCGCCCGCGCCTACGTCCGATGGAACCGCACCGACGACGCGCTCGACGTGCTGCTAGCGGCCGAACAGGACGCGCCCGAACAGGTTCGCTACCACCGACTGTCGCGCATCCTCGTGCGAGAGATGATCAGACTGCCCCGACCAGCCACCCGCGCGGTCGAACTCGCCTACCGAATGGGCGTGCACGCCGCCGACTCACACCGCCCGTAAGGTCCACCGACATGCCGACCAACCAGCTTCCGCCCGACCTTCAAGCTGACGTCGAGACCCTGTGGGCCTATCACGACATGGGCCACCAACCGCGCCGCTGCGACGTCGGCATCGGGCTCGGCTCCCACGACCTCGGCGTCGCGATCCACACCGCCGATCTGTACCAGCAGGGCCTGGTCGACCGCATCGTGTTCACCGGCGCCAACGCGCCGACCACGATCGAGCGTTTCCCCCGCGGCGAAGCCGTCCACTACCGCGAACACGCCGTCAGCCTCGGCGTCCCCACCGAGGCGATCATGATCGAGACCGAGGCGACCAACACCAGCCAGAACATCACCCACAGCCGCCAGGTCCTCACCGACGCGGGCATACACCCCGCCTCGATCATGCTCATCTCCCGGCCCTACCAGCAGCGCCGCGCGTACGCGACCTGCCGCAAAGTGTGGCCCGAGGTCGAGGTGATCTGCTCATCACGGCCACTGCCACTCGACGAGTACATCGCCAGCATCGGCGACATCGACCGGGTCATCAACATGCTGGTCGGTGACACCCAACGCATCACTGAGTACGCCCGCCGGGGTTTCGCCATCCAGCAGGACGTACCCGATGAGGTGAACGCCGCCTACCAGCGACTCGTCGACGCCGGTTACACCAGCAGACTGATCTAGAGGCGGGTGCCATCCTCGGTGCGGCCCAACGCGGCGAGCCCCGCCTTCACCACGTCGACCGGGGCGACAGCCACCACGTCATCATCACCCGGCCCGGTCAGGTACACAACATGCCCGGCACGGGCCTGCCTGGTCAGCTCACCCACGACCTGCCCGACCGTCGCTTCGGCAGCCCCCTCAGGAGCCGGACCATCAATGTCAGAGAACAGCGGCATCCTGCCAGCGTAGTACCTCCGCGCGGGCTTCCTCATACAACGAGCCGCTCCGAGCGTTGTTCCCACGTGCGAGCAGACGGTAGAAGCCCCGCGTGAATCGCTCAGATTGATGGTTCAGGTGACCCGCCGTGCGGGCTGTGCTGGGCCGGAGGCGCTAGCGCCGAGTCAGCCGCCGCTACATCAAGCTCGCCGATCGAGGACGCGGTGCGGGGGCCTGTGGCTCGCCCCGGTTTCGTCAACATCAGGAACGTTACGACGAAGGACGGGTCCCCTTGCCGCCGTATGGGGGCAAGGGAACCCGTCCTTGTCTTGGCGTTCGCCCATATTCCGTTAACGGTGACAAAGACGGGTTTACCTTTTATCTATTGTCGCTGGTTCTTTAGATAGCTCCTCACAGCGGTAGCCGCTAAGGCGACAGCAAAGAAGGATATTAATCCGTATATGTAACTGTGGTGTGTCACCGCTTCGTAAGCAAAGTAGGCAGCCGCGACAGTGATTAACGTTGCAACAATGATTAATGCGTTTTTGCTTATCATTATGCCGTCCCTCGCGACAGCGGTGATCTCGTCGAGCCAGGCCTCGAGCTCGGGGCCTGTCCGTCACGCACGCTCACGATCTCGTCGAGGGCCGGATCGAGGGAGAGGTCAAGCCCATGCGCTCCACGGTAGGGCTCGACGGTCGTCCCGATGCCCATCGGAGTGAACAGCTCCGTCGAGCCCAGGCAGCAGCGGCGGAACCACGAGTCGTGGGCGAAGACCAGGTGGCGCATCGTCTGCACCGCCGACCACTCGTCGTTCACGCTGCGGCGCTCGATACCTGGCGTTCGCTCGATCGTGGCGGCCAGGCGGCATGGAGCTGACGTGATGCCTCGCGCAGATCGGCGGGGTCCTCGGAGCGGATCAGCACTCGCACCGGATGATCCCGGTCAAGCACTGCCTCGACGTACTCGGTGACTTCGACGCCGTTCACCACGAGGTTGGTGATGAGCCCGTCGGTCACGGCATCCTGCATGACGACGCCGATCAGGCGTGCCCCGGTCAGGTCGCACTCGCGGAACTCCGCACCGTACAGATCCTTGTCGATGTACCGCGTCATGCTCTGCATACTAGGTCCGAGCACCGACATTTCTGGCTGGCATCGCCGTTGCGTCTCGCTCCTGCCGGTCGTCGCCCGCTTTCCGGCTCGCGCACACCCGCGCCCAGCCCCCGTCGACCAGACCAACGGACAAGATCAACAAGTGGGGCCAAAACTCGTTCACCGAATCAACTGGCCGGAGTGCGAAGTGCGGCCAAAACTCGTTCCGAACTGGGGCGGAAACTCACCCCTGAAATCACCCGGGGGCATGACGGAGAAGAAGTTGTACAAGGTCTACGACGAGTCTGATGTCGAGGTGGTCTACCGCCGCGGTGACTGGCAGGACAGGGGCCAGATGCGCCGGTGGGTCGAACGCGAGGGCGAGCGGGACAACGAGCTCACCCTCGGGGGAGGTCCACCACCTCGGTGAAGACCTCTTGTGCCTGGAGGACGACGGTGTGGGCTTCGCCGACGAACCACGGCAGGCCTGTGGTCTGCTGCGCGAGCACAGCCGCCACGAACTCGCCACCTCGTAGCAACACGGGGTCGCCAGCTATGCCTCCACTGGTGTGATAGGGCCACGATCCCCTCTAGCGAGGTCGGCGCACCCATTGGGGGGTAGCCCGGACCTGGCGCCCTGTGAAATACCGGGTGTTGGGATGTTAAGGCCTCCGGGTTTCAGCCCCGTGTGACCCGAGCGGCCTCCATTCTTTGGTCGTGGCCTGCGGCGGTGTTGTTGGCTTCGGCGACGACCCAGGCAGCGACGTCGTGCAGCTTTATGTTGGCGTGCTGGGACGCCTCGACCAGCATCGTGAACGCTTGCGCGTCCGTGCGGTGGTGGCGGTGCATGAGGATGCCCTTGGCCGTGGCGATCACGTCGCGGGTCCCGAGCGCGGTGCGTAGCTGGGCCTGTTCCTGGGAGCCGATCAGGGCGACGGCGGCGTGAGCGGCGAACAGTTCACCGATGTGCTCGGCATCGGCATCGAACGCGTCGCGCTGTGAGGAGTACAGGTTCAGCGCGCCCAGGGTGGTGCTGGTGGCGAACAATCGGAACCCCAGCACGGACGCCACACCGAGGCTGGCCGCGGTGTCGGCGAACTTGGGCCAGCGGGAGTCGTCGGCGAGGTTGCCGGTGCGGTAGGTGTGGTGCTCGGCGATGGCGTCCACGCATGGGCCTTCGCCCAGCTCATGCTGCAGCTCGTCCAAGCGGGCCACGAGATCGTCAGACGGCGCGACGGTGCGCAGCTGCCCGGCCTCCAGCAGCGACACCCCGGCGTACTCCGCGCCAGGGATCGTTGCCACCGCGGCAGTCACGATCCCTTTCATGGTCTGGTGCAGATCCGGTTCCGCGGTCAGTGACCGGGCCACCTCGCTGAGAGCGTGCGCTACCTGCCCCAGCGCCTCACTGTTGGCAGCCTGCCGGGATGATCGTTCATCGCCCACCTGCCCCATTCTGTCCGGATATAGACGTCACGGCCAGATGCGGTATTCGACAGCGGTGGCGGCAGACCCGAATGCATCGCACTGGTCGGCCGTCGCGCGGTACCTCGCCGATGTCGGCTCGTCTCCCCGATGGCGTTGTGGATGACGTCGGCGAGGGGTGCAGGTGCAGAGCTTGCTGGGAAGCCTTGACCAGGTCCGGGACGGTGGCGTTGTCATTGATTGGCAGCCCTCGTTCGTGCAGGACGACCTTCGCGGTCGCTTCGACAAGTTGCTTCGCTGTGCCGATCGCCCCGGCGGGGTCCTCGTGCAAGGCGCGGTGAGTCCATTCACTTTTTGGCAGTCCTGCCGAAGTATCTGTTCGGCCAGAAAGGTCAGCGGTTCGGAGCATAGGCGAGCACGCAAGGGGAACTCTTCTCGAATGCGTCGCGGCCGAAAGTGACGTGTGCAATCGAAGCCGTGAGAAGGAGTGCAATGTTCTATCATGTTCAGACCTTGCAGTTCGAGGCCAAACCGGATGGCCCTGACCCTGCCTTCGCGAAACGTCTGCAGGAGATCCTCGGGGGAAAATGGGGTGAGCTGACCGTCGCGCTGCAGTATCTGCAGCAGGGCTGGAACTGCCGGATGCCGGGCAAGTACAAGGACATGCTGCTGGGCATCGGTACCGAGGAGCTGGCCCACGTCGAGATGATCTGCACAATGATCGCGCGGCTGAACGAGGGTGCGCCGATGTCGGTGCAGGAGGCGGCCGTGTCGGACAATCCGATGACCGCGGCCATCTACGGCGGGTCCAACCCGCAGCATCTCATCAACAACGGCGGCGGGGGCTACTACCAGGACAGCAGCGGGGTGCCGTGGCTGGGCGCGTACACCACGTCCTCCGGCAACCTGATGGCCGATTTCCACCTCAATGCGACGGCGGAGATGCAGGGCAGGTTGCAGGTGTCACGGCTGTACAACATGACCGACGATCCCGGCGTCAAGGCGATGCTGCGGTTCAACCTCGCCCGCGACCACATGCACCAGCAGCAGTGGCTGGCGGCGATCGAGGAACTCAAGGCGGACGGATTGGAGGGCCTGCCGGTGCCCGAGGCGTTCCCGAACGAGTCCGAGCAGAACCTCGACTTCGTCAGCCAGTACATGAACTGCAGCGATGGCGCCGAAGCCGGTGCGGGCAGGTGGGCTTCGGGGGAGATGCCCGATGGCAGCGGGCGCAACTTCAGCTACACGGACAATCCGGAGCCGCACGGCGACCGGCCGGTGCTGCCTCCCGGTGACCCGCGGCTGTACGGCACCCCGCCGCCGTCGGCCGCCTCGATGAACCCTGCCACCGGGACTACCGACACTCAGGAGTGATTGTCGTCGGGGGATGCCTGGTTCCTACCAGGCTTCCCCCACGGGGGTCGGAGCCGAATACGCCGGAAAGGGGGGCGGCGGGCGAGCGTGGGTGTTCGTCAGGAGGCCGCAGCCGGTTGGCGCCGGCGTCGAGTGTGGGCGCGGCCGGTCGTGGTGTACCAGGTGATGGCGACGGTGGCGGCGAGGGCGATCTCGACCAGGTCGCCGCCGTAATACATCAGTTGGGCGGCGGTGTGCAGGTCGTCGGTGGTGACGGCGGTTGCGGGCGGGGGTGTGGCGTAGAGGGTTTTGGCGAGGATGGCATGGGCTGCTCCGGCGGCCAGCAGCGTGGTCGCGCGCCAGGCGAGGTTCCAGCGGTGGCGCAGCGGGTCGAGTTGGCAGACGGCGAAGGTGAATAGCAGCCCGGCGATCAGGACGTGGGCGTGGACCGCCGCGTGTACGAGCGGCTGGTGTTGGGTTGCGGCGTACAGCGGGGTGCGGTAGAGCAGCCACAGGACGCCGATGTCCAGCAGCGCGGCCAGTGGCGGGAAGACCAGCCAGGCCGCGGGCCGGGAGTGCGCCATCGTCAGCAGGGCGCGCCGCGCTCGGCCGGGGGGAAGGACGCGCAGGGTGAGGGTGAGCGGGCGGGACAGGACCAGCAGCAGTGGCGCAATCATCGCGGTGATCAGGTGCTGGGTCATGTGCCCGGTGAACGGTTCACCCGGAAGCGGGATCAGCACGGCGCAGACCAGCGCGCTACCGCCCGCGAGGAAGAAGACGTCCCGTCGCCTGGGCCACATATCGCCGCGACGGCGCAGGCGGGTGGCAGCCAGCAGGTAGCCGAGCACCGCCGCGCAGGCGGTCGCGGCGATGACCAGTTCAATCGCTGCGATGCCGAGATGAGCTGGCGCGTGCTGAATGTGTGTGGCAGTCACGCGCCCGCCGCATCGGCTGGAGTGCGTCGGCGGGCGCGCACGGCCAAGGCGACGCCGATGGCCAGCAGCACCAGCCCGGCGGCGTTCCAGGCCAGGTCGTAGGGCAGGATGGTGTCGACGCCGTAGCGGACCTGGTGGATGCGCAGCACCTTGTGATCGACGATGCCGTCGAAGAGTTGGAAGCCGCCCAGGCCGAGAAACAACCCCGCCCAGGCGTGGGTCGGCGCCAGAGCGCGGCGGCGGCGCAGGTCGGCGTACAGGACGAAGCCGGCCACCAGGCCCAGCAACTCGGCGGTGTGCAGCAGGCCGTCCGAAAGCAGGCCGACCGCCGGAGTGGAGCGGTCGAAGAAGTGGTGCCAGGCCAGGATTTGGTGAAAGACGATCTCGTCGACCGCGGCCATCACCGCCGCACCGAGCAGCGCACACACCGCCATCGACCGCCCGGGCATGGAGTGGGTTTCGGAGGGGCCGGGTCGAACTGGTCCGGTCATGGTCAGTGTCAACCCTCGGTTGTGTCGGTATCTCGTGTCGGCAGGGTCCGCCGGTGCAGCGACGCTGTCGTGCGTCGCCTTGTGCGGCTATCGACTGTAGGCGTGGTCGCGGGGCAGCGGGTCCACATCGGACCGGCGGCCGGGGCGCATTGAGGCGTGACTCTGACCGGGGCCGGGTCCGGAACGAGCGGCCAGGACATCGGCCACGATGCCGGTGGCGAAGGCATATACGGTCTTGTGCACTAG
>NZ_MASW01000018.1 GCF_003202285.1 Prauserella muralis | reverse complement strand
TACTGCAACGGCAGTTAAGGAAGTGGGTAGCCGCGGCGTTTGTAGTGGCTGAGGCGGGCTTGGTGTTGTCGTCGGCGGCGGAAGCGTGACCAGGACCAGATGTGTTCGGCGGCGTCGGCGACACGCAGGACCAGCTTGGTGAGCAGGCGCCGGATCTCCGGTAGTGTAAAGCTGATCATGTCTGGTTCGGCGATACCGATTCCCCTTTTATGGCAAGGGATTTGGCGACGGCGAGCCAGGCGTGGGCGAGCATCGACAGGGTGATGTGGGCGTACCACGCCCGCCAGGACCGGACCTGGTAGTGATCCAGTCCGGCTTCGTTCTTGGCCTGCTGGAAACACTCTTCGATCCGCCAGCGCGCCCCGGCGATCCAGGCCAGGTTCAGCAGGGTGGACCGGCGGGGCCCGTAGCAGATGTAGTAGGCGATCTCGGTCGGATCAGAGATCGAACGCCGGGCGAGCAGCCAGTGCCCGCGCCCGGCCTGCCAGCCAATCCGGACCGGCACCCGTGCCCAGTCGTACTCGCGCGGCCCGTGCGCGCCGGCACCGACCGACAACCGCCGCCACGCCCGGGCGGGCAGGTCCGCGATCAGCTCATCGGCCCGCTGTTCGGTGCCCTCGGCGGTGATCAGGGTGTCGTTGACCTTGGTGGCCAGCACGTACGCGGCGTCGTGTTCCTCCAGCCAGGCTCGCAGGTACTTGACCTGCCCGTAGGCCTCATCGGCGGTGACCCACGCGAACGGCACACCCGCCTCGAACGCCCGCGCCAGCATGCCCATCGCCTGCCGCGGCTTCGTGGCGAACTCGACCTCATCCGGAATCCCCGCCCGTTGGCACCGGTCCCGGTCGGCGATCCACGGCTCCGGCAGATACAGCGCCCGATCGATCAGCGCATGCCCATGATCACCGGCATAGGCGAGAAAGGTCCCGATCTGACAGTTCTCGATCCGCCCCGCCGTCCCGGAATACTGCCGCTGCACCCCGGCCGAGCGCACACCTTTCTTCAGGAACCCGGTGTCGTCCACGATCAGCACGCCGCCCGGCTCGCCGAGATGCTCGACCACGTAGTCCCGCACGTCGTCACGCACCCCGTCGATGTCCCAGTCCGCCCAGCGCAACAACCGCTGCATCCCATCCGGAGACACCTCACCGGACTGCTCCGCCAGTGTCCAGCCGTTCTTCCGCTCCAACCCCGCGACCAGCCCGGACACATACTCCCGAGCCCGGCCCCGCGGCTCCGACCGCCTGAACCGTCCCGCGATCCGATCATGAACCCGATCCAGCTGCCCCATCACCACATCGACCACCACAACGATGATCTACCACACGACGACCAACTGCCGTTGCAGTATTAGGACTGGCGGGTCAGCCAGACAGAACGCCTGTGCCACGGCATTCGGAGTTCCAGGGGGAAGGATCGAGTAGAGGCTGCCGGATTCGAGGCCATCGGCGATCGCCAACAAGTGCGCGGCTACCCAGCGAGCGTCGAGGTCTCCAGTTCCCGCGGTACCGTCCAGAACGGACAGCAAAGCGGCTCGCGCTACTGGCAGCTGGCGGCCGGTACCGAACGCCAAGAAGCGAAGCAGCGACCACACGGCGCGTACTATCTGTTGTGCTGGACCGAACATCGTCGACTGGAGATCATCGAGTTCGACCGTCGCGGCAAGTTCGGTGAGCTGGCGTCGCCAACTGCGAAGTAGAGGGAACAGGAACCTCGTGTCGAGACCGAGGAAGGCGACGCCAGCCTCGACTGCCAAGGTTTCAGCGTGGTCGACAAGTGGGGTGTTGTCGACCAATAGATCCGAGACACGGCGATATACGGCTGTCGCGTTCGGATCAAGATCAGCCCGCCGGTAGCCGACTTGCGCACCGAAAGCGAGGTTCAGGCGTTGGCGTGCATCATGGCGGGGGTCCGCCAAGGTCAAGTCGAAGACGTGAGCGCTTACCGCGAAAGCCCGACGCTGTCGTGCTGGTGTGTACAACTCTGCGGCTTCGGAGGCCGATGCGACGGCGTGGAGGTACCACGCGGCACGTTCGAGGGTTTCGTCAACGGCGAAGTCTCCGCGGAAGGCCCGTATTTCGACGTCAGCGATCAGGCTCGCCAACTCTTGTGGTGAGGGCAGGACGCCCGGTTCGTGGACACCAAGCGCCTCGACGAGGTCTGGCAGGTTCAGAGCGCGCTCCATACCATCCTCCTGACTTCGACGGCGAACTCAGTGAAGTTTTCGATAACGCAGAGCAGCCCTTCCAGTTGCCCTGCGTTGGTGAACTGGCCGAGGGTGCTTTCCAGTGGGGAGAAGCACGCCTCGGGAGGGCTGACAGTGCTGGTGGCAACTCCGACCCCGGCTCCTGCTCGCGGGTCTGCGTTGATCCATAGATCACCCAGCTCGGCAAAGAGAATTCCGAGATCACCGTCTGTCTGGCGATGAGCACTGGTGAGCTTGGCCAGATACTGCAGGCCCCTGGTGTTGAGTTGGTCAGAAGCACGTTGCACAGTCGTGGTGACTACCGAGTTTTCTGTGTTGTGCTTCTTTATTTCCCACAGCCTGAAAAAGAGTGAGACATTCGCGCCTGGTGGTGCATAGACTGCGAACCCATCCTCGCCTTGCTCTGTCACGGAGTAGCTCGGTTCGCTGAGGTATTTACGCTCGCGATGTGCGGCTTTCTGTTCTTTCATGATGAGATGCCACAGCCACTCGGCGACGAATCCCTCTAGATGATTGCTTTTGCCCTGCTTAGCCTTAGCGTCGTCGGATTCAACAGCGCCAGGTCGACCAAAGACGGAGATGACAAACGATAGGACAAGCTCTCGATCGTCTTCAGTAACAGCATTCGCGGACAAGGCAGCTGCGCGCCAACAAGCGAACGCTCGTGAGTTTCCGCATCGAAACTTCATGATCGCCTCTGCGATGATCCACGCGACTGCGCTGCGGCGGTCGGCTGAGAAGCCGACCATCGCCACGAGATCCCATGCGCATCTTCCGGGTGCATGCTGACCTCTTGACTCACTTGCCAAGAGACGGCTGACCTGGTTGTCGTGCTGAGCTGCCAGTCGAGCAGCCTCGGCCGGGCTCGTCAACGGCGCGACGGTCATGTCGGGGTGGTCACCTTCTGAACCGTCCTCCTCGGACGCGCTCCCGACGACGCTCTTCACCCGGTGGACCCTACGCCGATGGCACCTCTGACCTGGAGAAGCTCGCCGACAGCACCCCCAAACGGCCTAGACGGACCTGTAGAGGCGCATCAGTGAAGCCGAACGCCTGACCCATGTATGCGAGCGCTTGGCGAGTCAGGGTCCGACGGAGTGCCGCGGAAGCAGCGGTGGCGCCGAGATCGTCACGGCCATGCTGGCGAACTGGCCATCAGCGCGTCCGCCGAACGCCGAGAAGTCTCCCAAGTCGGTCAGCAGCGGCGGCGGTCTCGGAGCACCTTGCGTGCTCAGGGCTCACGGGAGCGGGCTCTCAATGAATCCGGCTAGGACTCCAGGGCTTGACACCCAATCTCGGTAAGTAGAAACTGACCGTTAGTGGAAACTTACGAACTCGATGGTTGGGCTGTCCTCGGTGATCGCACACGTCGCACGATCTTCGAGCGCCTCGCCGACCGTCCGCAGTCGGTGGGTGAGCTCGCTGCGGGGTTCTCGGTCAGCCGCCCGGCGGTGTCCCAGCACCTCAAAGTGCTCAAGGACGCCGGGCTGGTGGTGGACCGAACGGCAGGAAACCGGCGCATCTACCAGGTCGACCCGGCTGGTGTGGCCGCCCTGCGCGCCCAACTGGACAGTTTCTGGACGAACACGCTGGCGGCCTTCCAACAGTCCGTCGAACTCGACAAGGCAGGAGATCCCGTGAGCACGACATCGGAACAAGCGAGGGTGCGTAAGCAGATCGTCGTATCGGCGCCGATCGAACGTGCTTTCACGGTGTTCACCGAGCGCTTCGGCGACTTCAAACCGGCCGAGCACAACATCCTCGCCGCCGAGCTCGCCGAGACGGTGTTCGAACCACGCGTCGGTGGCCACATCATCGACCGCGCGATTGATGGCACGGAATGCCGTTGGGCCCGCGTACTGGCCTACGAACCCCCGCATCGGGTCATGTTCAGCTGGGACCTCAACACCCAGTGGCAGGTGGAAACCGATCATGACAAGACCAGCGTGGTCGACGTGCGGTTCATCGCCGAAAGCGCCGACCGCACCAGGGTCGAACTCGAACACCGTGACATCGAACGCCACGGCGACGGCTGGCAGGGCATCCACGCCGGTGTCGACAGCGAGGGCGGCTGGCCGCTGTACCTGCAGCGCTACGCCGAACTCCTGAAGAGCGAAGCCTGACCGCATGAACCTTATGGACATGGCCCAAGCTGAACGCCGGGACCTCGCCACGTTTCTGGCGACGCTGACACCCGAGCAATGGCAAGCGCCCACGCTGTGCACGGGATGGTCCGTCAAGGACGTGGTCGCGCACATGCTCAGCTATGAAGAGCTCACCACGTTCGGGTTGATCAAGCGGTTCGCCAAGGGCCGATTCTTCCGAGCCAACGAAATCGGCCTCGACGAATACCGCCCTCTGGGCCCCGAACAGCTCCTCGACCTGTTGAACCACCACCTGCGGCCCCGTGGCCTGACCGCGGGCTTCGGCGGCCTGATCGCACTGGTCGACGGGACCATCCACCACCAGGACATCCGCCGCCCACTCGGCATACCCCGCGACATCCCACCCGAACGCCTACAACGAGTCCTCGACTCTGTACCGACCAATCCCCGACTCGGCGCCCGCCGACGCATCCGCGGCTTGCGGCTGCGGGCCACCGACCTCGACTGGTCCACCGGACAAGGTCCCGAAGTTATCGGTACCGGCGAAGCACTGCTCATGGCCATGGCAGGCCGCCGCGGCGTGACACCGGAACTCACCGGCCCTGGCCAATCCACACTCGCAGCCCGCATCGACCGGACCACAGCCCACACCACATGACCAACAGCCGCACCGGAGCCAGTCGGCAAGCTGACAGTCCTCCCCGGTGGCATCTCAGGTGATGGGCCGATAACAGGACGCATGATGGCCACAGGGCTTGTGCCGGTGGCGGTCATCTCTGCTGAACTCGGGCGATCAGACGGTTCCGGTCGAGAGCGTCAGAGCTTGGTCCAGGTCCGCGATGAGGTCGTCGGCGTCTTCGAGCCCGATGGAGAGGCGGACCATGCTGTCGGCGATGCCGCGGCGGGCTCGATCGGCGGGATCGAGGCCGTGGTGGGTGGTGGTAATGGGTTGCGTAACAAGGCTTTCCGCGCCGCCGAGGCTGGCGGCGATGCTGAACACACGGAGCCGGTCGACCACGGCCGCGGTGGCGTTGGCGTCGCCGTCGACGAGGAAGCTGAGCATGCCGCCGTGGCCGCGCATCTGGGTTTTGACGATGGTGGCTTGATCGCCGGTGGCCAAGCCGGGGTAGTTGACCTTGGTCACGCGGGGATGCTCGGCCAGGTATTCGGCGACGGCGGTGGCGGCGGTGTTCTGGGCACGGACCCGAACGACGAGGGTGCGGATGCTGCGGGCGAGCAGGGATGCGATCTCGGGGGCGATGACTTGGCCGAGGTTCTTGCGCCACGCGGCGATCGGGGCGAGCAGTTCGGCGGGGCCGGCGACGGCTCCGGCGGTGAGGTCGCTGTGCCCGCCGAGGTATTTGGTCGCGGAGTGGAGGACCAGGTCGGCGCCGTGGTGCAGCGGGTTCTGGTTGACCGGGGTGGCGAAGGTGTTGTCCACCACGACCAGGGCACCGACTTTGTGTGCCTGGGCGGTGATCGCGGCGATGTCGAAGATGTCGAGGTTGGGGTTGGACGGGGTTTCGAAGAACACGATCCGGGTGCGGTCGGTGAGCACGTCCGGCAACTGGTCGGCTTCACCGGCGGTGAGGAAGGTGGTCTCGATTCCGAGCCGGGGCAGGTTCTCGCCGAGTAGTTCGAAAGTGCCGCCGTAGACGTCGCCCAGGCACACGATGTGCTCGCCGGTCTTGATGTGGGACAGGAAGGTCGCGGCTTCGGCGGCCATGCCGGATCCGAACGCGAGCGCGGTCTCGGCGTCTTCGAGGTCGGCGAGTTTGCGTTCCAGGGAGCGGATGGTGGGGTTGAGGCCGTAGCGGGTGTAGAGGTTGCCCTCGCGTCGGCCCTCAACGACGTCGAGCAGGTCGGCGGTGGAGTCGAAAGCGAACGTGGAGTGCCCGTAGAGCGGTGGGTGGATGGCGCCTTGCGGGTCGCGGACGTCTCCGGCGTGCACGCACCGGGTGGACAAGCCGGGTCGCTGTTCGGGCGTGGTGTTCACCTTCGGGTCGCTCATCAATCCCTGCTTCCTGTCGTGGTTGTGATCAGGTCGATGGCTCGGTCGATGTCGGCGGAGGTGCTCCAGCGACCGAGGGACAGCCGCAACGCGGACAGGCTCCGTTCGGCGTCCAGGCCCATCGCGGTCAATACAGGTGAGGGCTGGTGGTTACCGGCGTGGCACGCGGAGCCGGTCGACGCGGCGATCCCCTGTGTCGCGGCGAGCAGGCTGTGCCCGGTCACCCCGCAGATGCTGATGTTGAGCGTGTTCGGTAGCCGCGCTGCCACGGGTCCGTTGAGCTGCACCCGGCCGGGCAGTTGCGCGGCGAGCTGGTCGTGGAGCCGGTCGCGCAGGGTCTGGATGCGCTCGTGGCCTCCTGCCGCGAGGTCGGCGGCGGCCAGGTCGGCGGCGGCGCCCAGCGCGACGGCGAGTGCGACGTTCTCGGTGCCCGCGCGCAGGCCGTGTTCCTGTCCGCCGCCGTACACCAAGGGTTCCAGTGCCAGGCCGGGTCGCATGTAGAGGGCGGCGATGCCTTTGGGGGCATACATTTTGTGCCCGACCACGGTGAGCAGGTCAACATCGAGGGCGGTCACGTCGAGCGGTACCTTGCCGACGGTTTGGGCGGCGTCGCAGTGGAACACCGCGCCGTGATCGTGGGTGATGCGGGCCAGTTCGTCGATCGGTTGCAGGGCACCGGTTTCGTTGTTGGCGGCCATGATGGACACCAGGACGGTGCGGTCAGTGAACGCGGCGGCCAGCGCGGCCGGGTCGACGCGCCCGTCGGTGTCGACGGGCAGGTAGGTCACCTCGGCGCCGTGCCAGCGTTGCAGCGCTTGGCACGCTTGCAGGACGGCGGGGTGTTCGGTGGTTTGGGTGATCACGTGCGGCCGGTCGGATCCGGCGGCCAGGACCACGCCGCGCAGGGCGAGATTGTCGGCCTCGGAGCCGGAGCCGGTGAACACGATTCGTCCGCCTGGCGCGCCGATCAGGACGGCGACCTGCTCGCGGGCGTGCTCCAGTGCCGCGCGGGGCGCGGTGCCGTAGTGGTGGTCGCTGGAGGGGTTGCCGAATCCGCCGGTCAGGTACGGCAGCACCGCCTCGACGACTGCGGGATCGACGGGCGTGGTGGCGTTGTAGTCGAGGTAGATCGGGCCCTCGGCGAGTTCACTAGGGATGGTCACGGCGCGTCTTTCTCCTGTAGTGGAACGGATTCGGCGCGCTGGTCGCGCGGGTGTGTCTCGTACATGCGTGCCGCGACGATCAGACCGGAGGCGGCGGTGATCGCGGCGACCACCCACACGGCGGCGCGGATGCCCCAGAGGTCAGCGACGATCCCGGAGAGCAGGGCGCCGACGGCGAACCCGCCGTCGCGCCAGAGCCGGTAGACCCCGACCGCGCGGGCCCGCCACGCGGGGTGGGCCACGTCACCGATGGTGGCCAGCAGCGTCGGGTAGACCATCGCGGTTCCCGCGCCCAGCAGCACCGCGGCCACCGCCCAGAGGGTGAACGTGTCGGCCAGTGCGATGAGGACGAGTGCGGCGGCTTGGACGAGCATTCCGGTGGTGATGAGGTGTTTGCGGCCCCACCGGTCCGACAGCGGACCGGTGACAAGTTGTCCCAGGCCCCACACGGCCGGGTAGAGCGCGGCGAGGATCCCGATCCGGGCGACCGACAGCCCGGCCGCGGTGAACAGGATCGGGAACAGTCCCCATGCGAGGCCGTCGTTAAGGTTGTTGACCATCCCGGCCTGGCTGGCTGCGGACAGGGCGGGTTCGCGCACGCTGGTGTGGGCGAAGACCTGCCTGTTGGTCAATTCGGAGTGCAGGTGGTCGTGGCGGCCGTCGGCGCGGGTGGTGTGCTGGGCGGCTTCCACGCGGGCGTGCTCGCGGGTCTCGCGGACCACTAGCACGGACAGCCCGAGGCCGAGCGCAACGTAGGACAGGCCGAGTAGGAACGGCGCGGGCCGCAGCCCGTAGCGTGCGGCGAGGTAGCCGGTGGCCACGGCGGTGACCGCGACCGCGAGGTAGCCGGCGGCCTCGTTCAGGCCCATCGCCAGGCCGCGGCGGGATGGGCCCGCAAGGTCGATCTTCATGATCACGGTGGTGGACCAGGTAAGGCCCTGGTTGATCCCGAGCAGGATGTTGGCGGCCACGACCCAGCCCCACGACGGCGCCCAGATCAGCATCAGCGGCACCGGGATCGCGATCAGCCATCCGGCTACGAGCACGGGTTTACGGCCGAACCGGTCCGACCACGTGCCCGCGAAGTAGTTGGTGGCGGCTTTGGTGGCGCCGAAGGCCAGCACGTAGGTCAGCAGGAACGTGTAGCCGGTCAGGTGAAAGGTCTGCTCGGCCAGCGGGGACAGCACGGTGCGTTCCTGCCCGAGCACACCACCGACCAATGCGTTGACGGCGACGAGCAGGCTGAACTGGGCGAGGTTGGCGCGGATCCCCAGCCGCGGTTTTCCGATGGCGCGGCTCATGTGCCGGTCTCCAGCTGGTGGCCGGTGACGGTGGCCCAGTCGTCGGGGCCGCCGGTGAGCACGGCGAGGTCGCGGTGGCCGGCGCGTTCGAGCAGGCTGGCCGCGCCCATCGCGCGTTCGCCGTGTCCGCACATCACCACCAGCGGCTCGCCGGGCACGTCCTGGGCGCGGCCGGCGAGCTCGCCCAGTTCGAGGTGCTGGGCGCCGGGCAGGTGTCCGGCGGCGAACTCCGGTTCCTGGCGGATGTCGAGGACCGGCGCGTCGACCTGGTCGGGTCGCACGAGCCTGGTGCTGGTGGTGGGGTGTTCGGCGGCGGTCCAGGCGTCCACGCCGCCGGTGAGGTCTCCGGCGAGGTTGCTGTAGCCGATCTTGGTGGCCTGCCACGCGATCTCCGCCGGGTCCTGATCAGGTCGGCGCACGATGATCAGCGGCTGGTCGTGTGGGGCCAGCCATCCCAGCCAGGACGCGAACACCGGCCGCAGCGGGATGGACACCGCGCCCGGTATGTGGGCGGCGGCGAAGTCGGCGACCGGCCGCACGTCGACCGCCACCGCGCCCTGCGCCAGCAGCGCCCGCACCTCGGCGACGCTGAGCGGCGCGAGGGCCGGTGGCTGGTCGAGCACGGCGGGGCCGCGGCGGTTGATCTCGCCCAAGCGCAGGAAGTACGGCGGGAAGCTGCCCAGCGAGCCGAGCAGCGTGGTGACGAAGGTGTCCTCGTCGGCCGCACGCAGCAGTGGGTTGGTGGCCTTCTCCTGGCCGATGGTGCTGGTGCGTTCGGTGCCGGGCGGGGCGGAGCAGAACGAGCCGGCGCCGTGGGTGGGCCACACCGCTACGTCGTCCGGCAACTCGGCAAGCCGCCGCAGTGAGGCGTACTGGGCGCGGGCCAGCGCCTCGGTCTGCTCCGGGGAGACGAGGTCGGTGCGGGCCGCCGCGCCCACCAGCAGCGAGCCACCGGTGAACACTCCAACCGGCTTGTCACCATCGAGCAGCAGGAACGACAGGTGCTCGTGGGTGTGGCCCGGTGTGCCCAGTGCCCGCAGCCGCAGCCCGCCGAGGTCGACCTCGTCACCGTCGCGCAGCCCGCTGTGGGTGAACTCGCGGTGTCCGGCGGCCGAGGCGAGTACCTGCGTGCCCTCGGTCGCGGACAGCTGGCGGGCGCCGGAGAGGAAGTCCGCGTGCAGATGGGTGTCGGCGGCGAACGCCACTGTCAGCCCGCGACGTCGGGCGAGGCGCGAGGACTCCCGCAGGTCGAGGCTTACGTCGACCACCATCGCCCGGCCATCGCCGAGGTCGAGCAGGTAGGCGGAATTGCCCAGTCCCTCGTCGACGAGCGGGACGATGTCGACCGTGCTCACCTGGCACCTCCGTGGCTTTGCGGGCGGGTTGGGTTCCCGCACGAGTTCTGTTCTACACTATTCCAAGGATGATTGGAGAACCATGGGTGATCGGGACGCGAAGACGGCGTTGTTCGAGCAGTTCGCCCGCGTGGGGAAGGCCCTGGGCAGCGGCAAACGGCTGGAGTTGCTGGACCTGCTGGCACAGGGCGAGCGCACGGTCGAGTCGCTGGCACGGGCCGCCGAACTCGGGCTGACCACTGCCTCGGCGCACCTGCAGACCCTCAAGCAGGCCAACTTGGTGACGACCCGCCGTGACGGCACCAAGATCTACTACCGGCTCGCCGGGGATGACGTCGCCGCGCTGTACGCGCTCGTCCAGGCCGTGGCCGGCGAGCACCTCGCCGACGTGGAGGCCGCACGCGCTACCTATCTCGGGCCAGAGACCGAGGAGGTCACCCGCGAGGAGTTGCTGCGACGGGTCCGTTCCGGCGGCGCCACCGTGATCGACGTGCGTCCGCACGAGGAATACACCGCCGGGCACATCCCCGGCGCGGTGTCGATTCCGCTGGAGGATCTCGCCGAGCGCTTGGCTGAACTCCCCCTCGATCAGGAGATCGTCGCCTACTGCCGCGGCGCCTACTGCGTGTTCGCCTACGACGCGGTCCGCCTGCTCATCGCCGCCGGTCGCCCGGCTCGCCGGTTGGCCGACGGCATGCTCGAATGGCGCTTGGCCGACCTACCGGTGGCAACTTGACCAAGATTTTCTGGGGCGGTGTCGAATCGGGCGTGTTGTCAGTGGTCTCCTGAGCAAGGAGGTGTTGAGCCGGCTACATCGCGCCATCGCCCTACACGCCACGTGGCCGACTCTGAGGCCGCACCCGAGCTGTCCACATTGGATAGTTCACTGGTCCATTGCTACCGCTATCAGGCCCCGCGCCGAGTCGCTGCGCGAGCTCGGCGACTCCGAGGCCCAGGCCGCCGCGCGCTGGAGCTGACCGCCCCACCCGACCGAGCAAACCCTGTTGCGGCAACGCATTCTCGACAGCTAGCTACCCGCCGTCGCTGGTTTGACGGCCGCGACCCGCTCCACCATGCCGGCTTTGAGTCGTTCCTGTCGTTGAATGACGAACCCGGCCTCCTCGACCAGTGGCAGTGGACGACGGGTTTGGTAGTCGCCCAGCATCCGCACGGTCAGCTTCTCCAGCAACCATTGCCCAGCCCGGATCAGCCGGTGGTGGCTGCCGACGTGGTCGAGCAGCAAGAGCGTCCCGTCGGGACGTAGGACCCGGTGCATCTCGATGATCGCTGCCCGCTCGTCGGGAAAGCCGCACAACCCGAGGGTGCACACCACGGTGTCGAACGAGGCGTCCGGGAACGGCAACGCCTGCGCGTCACCCTCGCGCAGGTCGATCTCGCGACCCAGCTCGGCCGCGCGAGTGCGGGCGATCGCCAGCATGGCGGGGCTGAAGTCGATCCCGGTCAACCGCACCTCGTCCGGATAGAACGCCAGGTTTAGCCCGGTGCCCACCGCCACATCCAGCACCTCGCCGTGGGCCTGCGAGCACACCCACTCCCGGCCGCCGCCGAACTGCACCCGCTCGAAGAACCCGATATCGCGGTCATACCGCAGCGCGTACTTGTCCCACTTCGCCCGCAACAGGTCACCGCTCAGTGCCTTACTCATCGCCTTGTCCCTTCGTCGATACCAGTCCGTGGGTGAGCAGCCCGGCCAGCGTGGCGGCCACGACCTCCGGCGGCGGTAGCTCGCGATCATCGGAATCAACACGGGCGGGATCCCAGTGCAGGTGCACCGCCCACAACACGCAGGTCTCCAAGATCGTCCGCGCCACAACAGGCGCCGGCCCCGGCAGACGCACTGCCCGGCTGGCCGCGCGACGCGTCAGATAGTCGGTCAGCACGGCGACCTGTCCCGCCCGGCCAACCCCGAACCACACCTCACCGAGATCCGGCAACTCCGGCGCGCACCGGTCGACCAGCTTGATACTCACCCGATGCCGCGCCAGCCGCCGATACAGATCGACGATGATCTCGGTGAGCTCGTCGGCGATCGGCACCCGCCGACGCCCGGACACCGCCTTCACCAGCCGCAGCTCGGCAACCTCGCCGCGGAGCCGATCGGCCACCAGCGCCGCCAGCTCACCCGCCACCGGCGTCGGCACCGGCAACTCGGCCAACTCGGGCAGTGGTTCTACATCGTCGGCGTAGCGCATCGCGGCGGCCAGCAACGCGGCCTTGCTCTCCACGTACCCGTACACCGTGCCCTTCGCCACCCCCAACCGGTCCGCGACATCCTGCATCTGCGTGCGTTGGAAACCCTGCGCGATGAACGTCTCGGCCGCCGCCGAAACCAGGCGCGGGAAGAACTCCGCCGACCGAACCCTGGGCATCTCGCAACAATAACTGACCGACCCGGTCAGTCAAGACTAGAATCGGTTACCACTGCACCGGGAGTGCGGCCAGGCCGCCGGTCAGCACGTCGCGCCGCATGGTCAACTCCTCCACGCCGACGGCCAGCCGCAAGGTCGGGAATCGTGCAGCGAGTTGGGAGAACACCACCTGGAGCTCGATGCGGGCCAGCGGTGCGCCGATGCAGTATCGGGCGCCGTGCCCGAAGGTGAGGTGCGCAGCGGACGCACGGGTGATGTCCACACGGTCCGGATCAGCAAAGACGGCCGGGTCGTGGTTGGCCGCCCCGTTGTCCAGCAGCACCAACTCGCCCGCCCGGATGATCACGCCGTCGACCTCCAGGTCGGTCCTGGCGTAGCGGGGAATCCCACCGCCACCCTTGCCGGGCGCCCGCAACATCTCCTCGACGGCGTTCGGCACCAGGGTCGGGTCGTTCACTAAGCTCTGCCACTGGTCGGGGTTGGTCAGCAACGCCAGTGCGCCCAGACCGATCTGGACCACCGTGGTCTCGTGCCCGGCGAACAGCAACGCCATGGACATTCCCGCGGCCTCGACGTCGGACACACCCTCGGTCACGCACAGCCGGGAGATCACATCGTCACCAGGCTCGGCCCGCTTGCGGGCGACCAGCTTCTGGCCGTACGCGAACAGCGCACCCAACCCCTGTTCCGAACGGGCGCGATCACGGATGTTGGCAGCGTCGGCGGTCCAGGCGCGGAACTGATCACGGTCCTCGTAAGGCACGCCGAGCAACTCGCAGATCACCAGGATCGGCAGCGGCACCGCCACCGCGGCGTGCAGATCCGCGACAGGCCCCTGCTCGGCCAACTCGTCCAGCAGTAGCGCGGTCAGGGCCTCGACCCTGGGGCGCAGGGCACGCAGGTGCTTGGGCGAGAAGTGCGGCTGCAACAGCGACCGCATCCGGGCGTGGTCGCTCTTCTCGGTGGCGAAGTTGCCCAGCGGTCCGCCGAACAACGCCGACTCCCCGGTCCGCGCGGCGGTCTCCGGCGCCGGATGGGCGCGGCCCAGCCGGTCGTCGTCCAGCAGCCGCCGCACCTGCGCATGGCCGGTGACCAGCCATGCCTCATCACCCACCGCGGTGCGAACCCGGTGGACCGGGCCCTGGGACTGCAACTCACGCAGCCGGGGCGCCACCCGCAACGGATCTACCTGCTCGAACGGCAACTGAACCGGGGCGCTCATCGCGACCTCCATCATTACACACCACTTGTACAAGACAACTTCAACAACTTACTTGTATAGTCTGCCTTTAACAAGAGGAGGTTGATGCGATGGCAGCCGCCCGACAATCCGCGCAGTCCACGTCGGAAAGCCAGCCCGAGCGTGTCCGGCGTATGCCCCGCGCGCAGCGGCGCGAGCAGATCCTCGACGCGGCCACCCGCGCGTTCGCCCGCACCGGGTTCACCGCCACCGGCCTCGACGACATCGCAGCGGAGGCCGGCGTCACGCACGTGATCCTCTACCGACACTTCGCGTCGAAGAACGACCTGTACCGAGCGGTGCTAGACCGCGCCTGTACCCGGCTCGGGACCTCCGTTGGGATCGAGACCTACGACGAGGGCAGCATTCCCGCGCTGCTGCGCGCCGCCGCAGCCGACCCTGACGGGTTCCGGCTGCTGTTCCGCCATGCGGTCAGGGAGCCGGAGTTCCGCGACGTGATCGACAGGATCCGGTCGGCCTCGACCGAGATCGCCCACCGCCACCTCGCCGACGCGATCCCGGACGGCCCCTGGCAGAACTGGGCAGCACGACTGATCCCCACCCTCACCCTCGAAGCCGTGATCGCCTGGCTCGACACCGGCCAACCCGACCCTGACCACGCCGCCAATCGCATCGGGCAGGCCATCCAGGGCGTGATCCAAGCTGCTCAGACCGGCTGAACACACAGTGGACTGTCCAGCAACTGCCTCACCGCGCGTTCGCGCTCGATCGCGGCACGTTGCCAGACTGCCTATTGATGCGGCTCGACATCACCTATCCCTCGGCATCGGGTGATCGGTTCGAGTCCGGGTGCTCGGAGAGCTGATCGACAACCAGCGTGATCAGCTCTTCCAGGCTCTGAGGGCCGGTTGCCGCGATACTGGCTCTGGCGGTGACCGGTTCGTCCGGGCGCTCGGTGGGCGCGAACAGGGACGGCAGCGGCGGCCATCTCAACGTGGCCAGCAGCATGACGATGTCGGGGTCGCTGGTTGATCCGGGCTCGACGGTTTCGCACCGACGCAAAACCGCGTTCAACTCCGTAACGATGGGCGTCAGTGCCATCCGGTCATGACCTGCGAGCACCTCACCCGTGTCAGAGTCGATCGCGCGGAACGGGGCCGGCTGTTGCGTGAACTCCTCCTCGGCCAGGTCTGCCCACGACTGCGGGATGCGCTGGTCGCGGACAAGGTCGTCGATGCGTTCGTCGAAGTGATCGGCGGAGTCCCGGACCTTCCTGTCCCGGAGGGCCGAGGTTTCGCTGACCATCAACTCTGTCCGCAGTCGATCGGCGCGGAAGCGACGCCAACGGGACTTGAGATCGGCTCCCTCGGCCCTGACGGGCCACAACAGCTTGCTGATGATGGCGGTCGCGGTGAGGAACGACTGGACCGCCGGCCACGCCTCGGCACGCCGCTGCGGATCCCGGCTGAGACTGAGAGCCTGTTGCACCGCGGCCAGGGCATAACTCGCCTGCCGCACGATCTCGGCGACGTAGAACCGCCGGGCTCCCGATGCCCAGCGCAACTCCCAGTCATCGCTCACTCGATCATTGTGTCCCGTCGACGACGTAGGCGTTGGCCATCCGGGCCAGGCGGGAGCGGCCCGTCATGTTGCCCGTCGCTCCCTCGGCGTAGGTCCCGGTAGCGGGTGACGGCGTGTGCGCCCGGAGTCCGTACCCACAGTGGAGCGCCGATGAGGATACGTTCGACGTCTGGGCTGATGCCGCCGTCGCGGTCAAAGGTCCACCGGTCTTTGTCGAGTACGACGTCGCTGTAGATCTGTGCGAACCACTCGGATTCAGTCGCGTGGCCGAGCGTGAAGCCTCGCGTCCAGGGCTTGTCCTCGTGTTCGTCCCAGGTTCCGGTCACGCCCTGCTCGGTCGCGATCTTCAGGGCTTCGACCGCGAGGGACTCCGGGTCGTCCCACTGTGAATTGTTGATCGTTCCTCGGCTCTGGATGTAGAGAGCAATCGTCCGAGCCGCGGAGGACGACCATCCTTCCGGCGGTTGGTCGGAGCCGCCGACGTAGTCGGCGGTGTTCTCCAGGCTGCCGAACAGGCACACGTCGACGCGGGCGCCGGTACTGCTGCGAGTGCTGGTGTGCATCACAACGCCTTGTCGCTTCTCGACACCGCCCGTGAACTGGGCGAAGTCGACACGGCCGACGCCCTTGGCGAACGTCGCCGGCGGCGGAGTGACGAAGTCCTCGACTGCGAGGTCGCCGATCGCCGTTTCGATTCGGCGCGCCATTTCAGCACGGTCTAGCGTGCGCGCCTCCTGCGCGAATTCGAGCCCACCGATCAAGGGAATCGACGCCGTCTTGGCCTTCCAACTCACGCGCCGTTCGAGGGCGATGCCGTTTGCCGACGCGATGTCCCGGATACGGCGATCCGACCAGTACGCGTAACTCCGGATCACACCTAGCTCGCCCATGAGCAGGCCCCTCCTAGCGCCAATTCGTCGAAGCGGTCCCGTCGGGGCCAGCACGTTCGAAGCCTAGCGGTGTCGCGCGTAACGCCAGGTCGAGCGGGTACGACGCCTGTTGGTAGCTGAACGGCGGAGGTGATGGCGTGGGTGGCGAGGAGGACGAGCTCGCGGTTTTGTTGGCAGCGTGGCGTGAGGACATCAACAGCGTTCCGGCGCCGGCCATGCTTGTGTTGGAGCCGCGCTCACGCTCCACGCCGACTTGCTTGTTCTGTCCGCGGTTCCTTCTTCCAGGCGCTCCCACCGGTTCCGGGCGAAGCGCTCGCGTCGCCTGCGCCCTGGTGGCCGTCGCTGCCCTTGGCCTTCTCGTCCTCCACGGCGACGCTGACTGCCAACCCCCACTCGGGCGACCGGCTTCACGGGTTTGGGCCAACGGAGAGTCAGGTGGAGTAACGCTCGGCGAGCCGGTCGAAGAACGCTGCAAGCCGCTGCCCAGTGGCTGGAGTATCGGTGAGCTCGGCACCGCCGAAGCGGTAGACCTCGTAGCCGTGCAGTCGTAGTTCACGGTCCTCGGCCACCATCTCGGCGTACCGACGGGGGTCCGCGTGCCCGTTCTCGTCGGCGTAGTGCTGCTTACCGTCGCACTCGACGACGATACGGATCCGCTGTGGCAGCAGCAGGAGGAAGTCCATGCGCTGACGGGCCAGAGGTGGTGTGCCAGGGGCGTGGTGCGCTCGGGTGTACGGGTCGTAATGCAGGTACACCTGCGGGATCAGCGCCGGGATGCCGTCGCCGAGCCGGACGTACCGGTCGGCGTACGTGCGCAGTATTCGTCGCTCCGCGTGGTTGTCACCAAGCGAGCGGTCCAGCCGTCGGTACAAGTCGAGCGAGATCTCACGGGCCGGTGCTTCGGTCAGTCCCGCGCGGTCGGCCCACCAGCTGGTCAGTTCGGCCCAGGTGAGGCCATGTGCGCCCAGCGGCCGGTCGTAAACGAGACAGAACTGCTCGTTCTTGACTACGAGGACGTCGTTGTTCAGGGCGTCGCTGAACACGATCTCCGGCTTGGGGCCGTCGGCCGCGAAGATCAGGTTCTTCAGTTCGCCGGCTACGCCGTGCGTACCGGATGCGTCGAGCAACGGCTGTAGGTGCTCGGCGTCGTACTCGGCCGCGACGCGGTGGGCGAGGTTGGTCAAGTCCGTCAAAGACATGCCCTGTAGCCGGCCCTCGACGTAGCTGCGCTTGCTGTTGAACGGCTCGGGGCTGCCCTCGCGGGCGGGTTTCATGCCGAGCGCGTCACAGGCCCCTTCCAGGTGGTGGGCCTTGACGCACTCCCAGAGCGTTTCGGCGATGGCCGAGCGCAGCCTCATCGGCGTGACGGTCATGCCGCTCCACCGCGTGCGTCAAACCTGGTCGCGCCCACCTGAGCACGTCGGGTTCGCTGGTTGACCATCACATCACGGTAGCGCGGTGGGTCGGCGGTAGATCTCTGAGCAGCGCAGTGTCCGACGCGCGTTCACAGCCACCGAGCGACGCGGCCGCCTCCTCCTCCGCCGCGCGGCCGTCCTCCACCCGCACGCCCAGATCGACTCGATCACCGCGGTACCCGCGTGCTCGTCGTCGACCGCCCTGCGTTCTGCCAGCTGGGAACTTCACTCGCGCTTTCGCAACACGTTGAAGGGCACGAATTGGTCGACCAGGTGCAGCTTGTCGCGACGGCCGTCGGC
This sequence comes from Prauserella muralis, assembly GCF_003202285.1. Taxonomy (GTDB): domain Bacteria; phylum Actinomycetota; class Actinomycetes; order Mycobacteriales; family Pseudonocardiaceae; genus Prauserella_B; species Prauserella_B muralis. The sequence continues at coordinate 5,062 of NZ_MASW01000018.1, read as the reverse complement.
GTAGCCGATCTCGTAGTTGACGATCCCGTACCAGTCGCCCTCGATACTGGGGAAACGGCCGTGAAGCCGTCCGGGGACCACGCCCGTCAAGTCCAGGCCGGTCTCGATGACGTGCCGCGGTGCGTCGGCTGGCCGGGGGAAGAGGATGTCCAGGTTGACCCATACCGAGGTGAGCACTGGTCTGCGTCCGTGGAGGTCGTCGCCTTCCCACTGAGTGAACGGGCTGTTGATCACGGCATCATCGGCCTACCTCGTGCCGGCCACCGTTCGCACGCGGCGCAGAATCAGATCGCCATACGGCTCGTCGTCCAGCTCGGCGCGGTCCGGGCTGGGGCCGCTGCTGGACAGGCGCCAGGTCGCGTCGGCTCCGGGTGTCGCCGCACAAACAGGGCAGTCGATGCGGACTTCGTCCTCGACCGCTATCGCCCTGCTGACGCCTGGGATGACGAGGTGCCGGCCACCTTTGCAGGTGGCTGGAAGGACGGCGATCGTCGTGCCGGTGTGGTCGACCCGGTAGCGCAGCGCGCCGTCCGGTGAGGCGGGTGGAGGCGACGAACTCATGTCGAGAAAACTACCACCGCGCTCGCACATATGTTCGACTGTGGTGGGATCCGGCGAGTCACGTATCGGCTGGTGATGGGATGCCACTCGGCCGGGTGAACCGTGCCGCCGCTGAAGTCGTGCTCACACGTGGTGCCGCCTCACGGACGCCTCACCAGCGCCTCCTTGCCGCTCTGGTTCAGATCTTGATATCGCCGGTCTAATCGCCCACACGAATCGACCCGGCCGGTGCGGCTGGTGCGGATGAACCGCAGGTCACGGCTACCGGGTCGACCAGGCGCATGGCGCGAGTCGGCTCGTGGTGACGAGGCGGGGTGGGGAGAACTTCACGGTGATGGCGACGCATGGGGACGCGCCAGGTCTTGTGCAACAGGTAGACCCCGACGCGCCGTCGCTGTTCCGGATCTACGACTACCTGCTCGGCGGTGGGCACAACTTCGCGGCCGACCGCGCCGTGGCCGACAAGATCACCACGCTGGTGCCTGGGTATGACGTATTCGTCCGCGAGAGCCGCACCTTCGTCCGCCGCGCAGTCCTTCACATGCTCACGGCCGGAATCGAGCAGTTCCTCGACCTGGGTGCGGGCATGTTCAGCGCGCACCCCGTGCACCATCTCGCCCAGGCTGAACGTCCTGACGTCCGCGTCGTCTACGTCGATCGCGACCCCATCGCCATCGCCGGTCTCGGTCTGATCGTCCATGCGGACGATCCGAGCACCGGGGTGATCGAGGCCGACCTGCGGCACGTTGACGAGGTGCTCGACCATGCCGTGACCACTCGGCTGCTCGATCTGACTCGCCCGGTGGGCGTGGTGGCCGGGTCGGTGTTGCATTGCCTGCCCGGCGCCGAGGATCCGGCCGCCGCATTGGCCAGGTACCACGAGCGGCTGGCACCCGGCTCGCTGTTGGCCGCCTCACACGCCGACGGCATCGTCCTCGGGCTGGAGTCGGCCGCTGCGGTCGAGGACTGTCTCGCCAGGGCCGGGATCACGCTCGTCCACCGAAGCCGGCGGCAGTTCGCCGACCTGCTGGGACCGTGGCAACCACACCCGGACGGCGTGGCGCCGATCGGCTTGTGGCGACCGGACGGGCTCACCCTGCCCGTACGCGAGTGCCTGTGGGGCAACGCCGTGCTCGCCGACCGCCGTTCCGAGCCCGCGGAGCGAGCATGAACGAGGCCGAGCACATCAACACCGTGTCCGGATCGGTCCACGGCCAGGTGCTGCAAGCCCGCACGGTAACCGCCGAAACCATCGTCCTGCACGCTCCCGAGCACCGAGTGCCGGTGCCCCGGCAGCTTCCGCCGCCCGCGCACACCTGGGTCGACCGCGCAGATGAATTGGAGTGGCTGGACCGTCTGCTCACCACGGCGGGCCCGACCCGCGTGGTGGTGACCGGCCTGGGTGGGGTCGGCAAGACCGGCTTGGCGGTGCGCTGGCTCGACGGACACCACGAGCGCCACCCCGACGGCGTGCTGCACGTCGACCTCAACGGCTGGAGCGGCCACCCGCCACCGGCCACCGCGCAGGTCCTCGCCGGATGGCTCCGCACGCTCGGCGTCGCCGCCGACGACCTGCCGGGCGAGGTGGCCGAGCTGGTCGCGCTGTACCGGACGGTCACCTCGGACAAGGCGGTGGCCATGCTGGTCGACAACGCCCGCTCCGCCGAGCAGGTGCAGGCCCTGGTACCTGCCACGGCGCGCGGCACGATCCTGGTCACCAGCCGCAATCGGCTCGCCGAGCTGGCCATCGCGGGCTTCCGCCACCTCGACCTCGACTGCTTCCCGGCCGCCACCGGCGCCGCGCTCCTGACCGGCCTCCTCGACGAGGACCGACAGCCCATCGGCGAGGAGCTGCTGCATGCGCTGGCCACCCGCTGTCACGGGCACCCGTTGGTCTTAACCATCGCCGGGGCCCATCTCGCCGCCTACCCCCGGCGCGACCCGGCGCGCCTGATCACCCGCCTGACCCACCTCGCCGAGGCGTCCACTGGCGCTTTGGACCCGCACGAGCTGTCCGTTGAAGGAGTGCTGCAGATGAGCTACGAGGACCTCGACGCCACCACCGCCCGGCTCTACCGCGGCCTGGCCGAGCATCCCGGCGTCGAGTTCACCGCCGAGCCGCTCGCGGCCGGGCTCGACGTGCCGGTCGCCGAGGTCGGCCGCGGGCTCGGGCGGCTGGTGGAGGCGAACCTCGTCACCGAGACTGGAGACGAGCGCTACCGGCTGCACGACGTCCTGCGAGAGCACGTGCAAACCCTGGCAGGCCAGGATGACCAGGCCAAGCGGCTTGCGGTGCGCCGCCGGATGATCGAGTGGTACCTGCGGCGCGCGGCGGCGGCCGACAAGATCATCAATCCTTTCCCTCGCCGGTTCAGCCCCGTCTACACCGGTCTGGACACCGGCGTGTTCGCAGCGAAGGCCGCCCTGGAATGGGCCGAGACCGAACGCGCCAACCTTCTCGCCGCTCAACAGGTCGCCGCCGACCAGGGCTGGACGGAGCTGGTGTATCAGTTCGGCGAGGTCCTGTGGAACCCGCTGCGCCCCAACTACACCGCCGGTGAGTTGGTGAGCTCGCAGTTCCTCGGGGCCAATGCCGCGGCCGACGCCGGGCACATCCTGGAGGTCGTCTGCCGCACCCGCCAGGGCTTCGGCGAGACCAACCTCGGCCACCACGAGGCCGCCGTCGCCATCTGCACGATTGCCGTAGAGCGCGCCGCCGAAGTCGGCGACCCGTGGCTGCACTCCGGCGCGCTGTCCACCCGCGCCCGCGCCCACCTCAAGGCCGACGACCCGCACGCCGCCCTCCCTGACCTCGAACATGCCCTCGAAATCGCCGAGGGGATGAGCGACGCCCGCAGCATCGCGCTGCGGCACCGCCGCCTCGGCGAAACTGCCCTGCACCCCAAGGTCGCCGACGCCCCGCTCGCACTCCACCACCTGCGGCTGGCGGCGAGCATGTTCACCGGCATCGGCGATGACATCGGCCACGCCCGCACCGTCCTGCACCTGGCACGGGCCCTGACCCTGAACGGGCAAGCCGCCGAGGCAGTGTCGGAGCTCGCCGCGATCGAGCAGGCCGTGCGCGACTACGGCTCGGTCGGCTACTTGGCCGACCTATGCACCGTGCTCGGCGAGGTCCACGCCGCGCTCGGCGACACCGCCGAGGCCCACCGCCGCTACGGCCAGGCCATCGACTACTACACCGCCGCCGGCCCCGGCGCCGACAAGAGCAAGGCCACCGTCATCGCCCGGCGCGACGCCCTCGACTCCGACCAACCGACCGCCTGAACGCGAAGAGGAGCGAACGGCATGGCAGCACACACCACGGCCAAGGGACGCCGGATCACCGGCGAGGCCCGCACCAAGATGGCCGCTGACCTGAAGAAGAAGTACGAAAAGGGCGCCAGCATCCGTGCGCTGGCCGAGGCCACCGACCGCTCGTACGGCTTCGTGCACCGAATCCTGTCGGAGTTCGGTGTGGTGCTGCGTGGACGCGGCGGCGCTACCCGGACCAAGCCCAAAGCCTCATAGCCCAGCGACAGCGGGCACGAGAACGGCTCGCGACACCAGCCCATCCGATACGCGAGCGGAGATCATGATGCCCAGACGGGTCTTGCGGGGCTACCGCCTGGGAACGCACACTGGCGAACCGGATTGCGATGCGCGGCCGGCGCCGCGGATTCAAGTCCGCTTCGCGTGCCGAAGAGGACACGAGTTCACCGTGCCATTCTCGACAGACGCCGAGATACCCGCCGTCTGGAGATGCCCACGACACGGCGTCGAACATTGCCTCCGCATCAATGAAGACTCCGCCTGGCAACCGCCCAAGGGAAAGCCTCCACGCACGCACTACGTCATGCTCTTGGAACGACGCAGCATCGCCGATCTTGAAGTCCTCGTCGACCAGGCGCTGGCGGGCATCCTCCTGCAGCGCCGATCACCTTACGGTCGCGTGCCCATCGGCGACCGAACCTACGGTTTCCGGTTCGAGCCATGACCGCCGGCCCGAGAAGGCGTAACAGGCAGGCTGGCTCTGATGTTTTCGAGCCGACTACCTCGGAGCATGCGAGGTATCGAGCCCGAGGGCGCCTCGCCTCATCATCGACGTGCAGGTCGCGGTCTACGGCTTGGGCTGGCCGGTGCCGGAGTTACGAGCCGGTGAGCCGCGCAGTTCCGTGACGCGCTCGCGGAATGGTGCGCCGACCGGCCCGCGCAAATGCCGACCCACGGGCACCTCTTTGTGTTCACAGTTTCCTTCGCTATGCCCCCAGGTGTTCATACACATGTTTGCTCGATACGGGCCGCGCCAGTACCGGTGGCGATAGTGAGGCGAGCGGCGGCTGTTGTCCGACGTGTCGTGGTCGGCGTTGTCCTCTCCGTCGTCGGGAGGCAGGTCTTCGGTCCTGAACCGCGGGTGTACCCGGACGATGTTCACGTCGATCGTCGCGATGATGCCGGCTCGGACGTGTTAACGATTCCTGAAGACTGACCCCCTGTGGTT
>NZ_MASW01000017.1 GCF_003202285.1 Prauserella muralis | reverse complement strand
TTAGGCCGTCCGAGCAGGTTCGTTCCACGTACCGACGCTGCACTCGAACGTGCGGTAGTAACCCTGCGGTTGCACGATGGGGGACTGTGTCGTGAGCGGTGTTTCCGGCCCGACACGCCGGGGGTGAAATCCGGCGGGATGGGTACGGGCAGTGATGGCATTCGATGCTGTGAGCGCGGATCAGAGGAAGATGAGGAAGTCGGAGCGGGAGCGGTCGGCCGAGCAGGCTGCTGCGGCGGCGATGGTGGCGCAGGCGCGGGAACGTGGCCTGTCGCTCACTGGGCCGGACGGGCTGTTGAAGCTGTTCACTAAGAACGTTCTGGAAGCGGCGCTGAACGAGGAGATGACCGAGCATCTCGGGCACGCGAAGAATCGTGCCGGTTCGAATCGTGATTCGTCGAATGTGCGGAATGGGACCCGGGGGAAGACGGTGGTTTCGGACGCGGCTGGAGAGGTGAACATCGAGGTTCCCCGGGATCGGGAATCGACTTTCGAGCCGAAGATCGTAAAGAAACGTCAGCGTCGACTGACTGACGTGGATGAGATCGTGTTGTCGTTGTATGCGAAGGGGATGACCACGGGCGAAATTTCGGCGCATTTCGCCGAGATTTACGGCGCGTCGGTGTCGAAGGAGACGGTGTCTCGGATTACCGACAAGGTGATTGAGGAGATGCAGGACTGGGCCAGCCGTCCATTGGAGCCGGTCTACGCCGCGGTGTTCGTGGACGCGATCGTGGTCAAGGTGCGGGACGGCCAGGTCGCCAACCGGCCGTTCTACGCCGCGATCGGCGTCACCACCGACGGCCGCAAGGACGTGCTCGGATTGTGGGCCGGTACCGGCGGCGAGGGCGCCAAGTTCTGGATGAGTGTGCTGGTGGATCTCAAGAACCGCGGCGTTAAGGACGTGTTCTTCCTGGTTTGTGACGGCCTCAAGGGGTTACCGGAGGTGGTGGAGCAGGTGTGGCCACAAACGATCGTCCAGACGTGCGTTCTGCATTTAATTCGTAATTCGTTTCGGCTGACTTCCCGGAAATACACGGACGCGTTGAAACGCGACCTGAAAGAAATCTACACGGCACCCAACGCCGACGCCGCCGCAACGGCACTGGACGAACTGGACGAGAAATGGTCGAAGAAATACCCAGCCATGGTTCGACTCTGGCGTAACGCCTGGACCGAATTCGTTCCTTTTCTGGACTACGATATCGAGATCAGGAGGATGATCTGCTCGACGAACGCGATCGAGTCGTTGAACGCACGCTACCGGCGCGCGATCCGGGCACGTGGGCACTTCACCACCGAGCAAGCGGCGATGAAGTGCTTGTATCTTGTGACCCGCAGCCTCGACCCCACAGGGACCGGGGCGGCACGATGGATGATGCGTTGGAAGCCAGTGATCAACGCGTTCTCCATCACCTTCGGTGACCGCTGGCCGGTGACCGAGACCTACTAATCGACACCGCCGGAAACACCGTTCGCGTTACGGACCCTCCCGCGGGATGCCGAGCAGGAGGCCGCACAGGTTGGTGTAGAGGAACGAGGCCAGAGGCGTCAGGACGAGCGCGACGCCGAGCGGTGCGTGGTGTTGGGGCTGGGTCCAGAGCAACACACCGAGGACGATCATTCCGCCCCCGAGTAGGAATCCGGTCAAGCCCGCGGTGCCGGGCAGTGCGAAGACGGTGTACTGGTTGGGGGTAGCAGCATGATCGTGGTACCCGCCACGATGGCCAGCAGTCCTGCGAAGACGGGCGCCGACGGCGCCATTGCCGCCACCAGGCCCCCGGCGTTGCGCATGCCCGTACTGTGCCGAAGGAGACAGCTGGCGGTGACCCATCGCAGGTTGGCAAGCATGTGGCGCCGCGGTTCAGGGCGAGACTGTGCCCGGCAGCGTCCGGGCCGTTGATCTCTTCGATGGCCACTGTAGATCCTCGGTGCGCAGGTCGGGGCTCCTGGCTTGGTAGCTATCCGCAAGATAAACGGACCCACGGGGTTGTCTACTTTACTGGGAAGCGCAGACGCCTTTGGCGCGCAACTGCTGCAGGCCGACCACGACCACGGGCCGGGTGTGTCCGTCGCGGGGCGGAAGAACTGTGGGTAGGTTCCATACCCGTGTGCGGAACACCTCGTCCAGGGCGATCTTGATGCGTTGCTGGCCCCGCACGACTGCAGACACCGGCAGCACTCCCAGCATCATCAGTGCCATCACGAGGGGTGGCGGGGGCGAGCAGGCCGATGAAGCATCGCCACCGGATGCGGCTGCTGCAGGAGTCGGGGGAGGGCACGCTGGCGCGGTGCTCGGCTCATGGTGCGTTCATCGCTGTGTGCCTCCGTGGTCGCGGGCCCGGCCTCGGGGATCATCGGTGTCCTTGCGGTTCGGCTGGCGCGGTGCGTGGGTCAACGGGGGGTGAGGTGCACGGGCAGTCCGTCGGCGGGCACGGGGAGGGAGGTGTTATCCCACCGAATGCGGTAGCCATCGGGGACGCTCCAGCGGTAGCTGCGCAACATCTCGTGCAGGATGGCTTTGACCTCCAGAGTGCCGAAGTGCATGCCGATGCATTTGTGCACGCCGCCGCCGAAGGGGATCCAGGCGAAGCGGTGGGTGTGGTCTTCGCGGCGGTCCGCGGCGAAGCGGTCGGGGTCGAAGGTGTCGGGCTCGGTCCAGCATTCGGGTACGAAGTGGTTGATGGCTGGGGCGAGGGCGACGAGGGTGTCGGCGGGCAGGTAGTGGCCCAGGAGGTCGGTGTCGGTGACGGTCTTGCGCATCACCAGGGGCACGGGGGCGAGCAGCCGGAGGGCTTCCTTGATGATCCGGTCGAGGGTGTCCAGGCTTTCCAGGGCGTCGATGTCGGGCGGGGCGTCGCCGAGGGCGAGGGATTCCTGCCGGGCGCGGTCTTGCCATTCGGGATGGGTGGCGAGGTAGTAGGCGGCCGCGGTGGTGGTGATGGTGGAGGTGTCGTGTGCGGCCATCATCAGAAAGATCATGTGGTTGATGACGTCGTCGTCGCTGAACCGCTCGCCCTCCGGAGTGGTGGCGTGGCACAGCGCGGCGAAGAGGTCCTCGCTCGTGCTGGCGCGGGCGGCGGGTAGGTGCTGGGCGAAGTAGTCTTCCAGTACCCGGCGGCCGCGCACGCCGGCGCGCCAGCGAGTGCCGGGCAGCGGGGCGCGCACGAGCGCGCTGGCGGCGCGCACGGTGGCCACGAAGGCCTGGTTGATCTGCTCGGTGTCGGTCGAGCCGCCGCGGCCGCCCATGAACACCTGGGTCGCGATGTCTAGAGTGAGGTGTTTGAGTAGCCAGTACAACCGCACCGGACGGTCGGTGGGCCAGGTGGGCACGCTAGCGCGCACGCAGGGCGCGACCTGCTGGGTGTAGCCGGCCAGGCGGTCACGGGTGAAGGCCTGCTGCATGATGCGGCGGTGCATCTTGTGCTCGTCGAAGTCGAGCAGCATCAGCCCGCGGTGGAAGAACTGGTCGATCAGAAATGCCCACCCGGCCTGGGAAAAGGCCTTGTCTTTGTTGGTCAGCACCAGCTGCGTCGCCTCCGGGCCGGCCACGGTGGCGATGCGGGTGCCGAACGCGCCCATCCAGGTGACCGGGCCGTAGCGTTCGTAGCGTTCGCGGCCGAAGTCGGTGCCGAATCGGATGTAGTCGAGCAGATGCCCCACCACAGGTGTGCCGAAGTCGCCGCGGACCGGTCGCAGGCCGCTGCCTGCGGGCGGGGTGGCCAGGTCGGTGGCGGGCCAGCGGCGGCTGAACCGGCGCCACGCCTCGTCGACCGCCTGGGGTGCGGGGGCCACCAGTACCGACGATAGGCGCTGTCGGGCGGCCTGGGTGGTGCGTTCAACGATGGGGACCATGGCGGCTCTCCTTATTTGGTGGGTGTGCAGGTCAGTGGGGCGAAGGCATCCAGGACGGCGGTGGTGGCCGACCGGCCGGCGAAGGAGGGTGGATACAGCAGGGTCTGCTCGTACAGGCCCGCCCACCGCGTGGTGAACTGGGTGCGGACCTGCTCAGGCGTGCCGGCCACGGCGATGGTGTCGATCATCCGGTCCGACACTGCGGCCACCATCGCCTCCAGGTCACCGGCGCGGCGGGCGGCGCGGATGGCCGCGGCCTCGTCGGTGAAGTCGTGCAGGGCGAGGATGGCGTCGTAGGTTTTCACCGAGGCATAGAACGCGATCTGGGCCGCGGCGAGTCGGCGGGCGTGGTTTTCGTCGGGATCCACCGCGCAGATCACATAGCCGGCGACCGGCACCGCCCCGGTGCGGCCGGCGCGGTCGGCACCGGCCTGCAGCGCGGGCCGCACCGTGTGGCGCAGGTACTCGGGGGTAAACAAGGGATGGCCCACCAGCCCGTCGGCCACCGCCCCGGCGGCGCGCACCATGCGCGCGTTCACCCCGGCCAGATACACCGGGATCGCCCGCCGCGTGGGGGCCGCGACGGGCGCGGTCGGGACCACGTGGGTGCGGTAGAACCGGCCCTCGTGCCGCACCGGAGCTTCATCCAGCCGCCACAGCCGGCGCAACAGCGGCACCAGCTCCTCCACCCGGGGCGCGGGATGCTCACCGGACAAGCCGTGCCAGTCCTGCTGCATGCGCCGTGTTCCCGTCCCCAGCCCCAGGATCAGCCGCCCGCCGCAGACCGCGTCCAGATCCCGCGCCTCGGCGGCCAGCACCAGCGGGGTCCGGCCCAACCCGTAGGCGATCCCGGTGCCCACCGTGATCGTCTCGGTCACCGCGGCCATCGCCGCCGCGGCCACCACGGCCGAACGGTCGTAGAACTCCGCCGCCCAGGCCGACTCGAACCCGGCCTGTTCCGCGTGGGCGGCCAGGGCCGCCACCTCGTGGACGTCGTGGCCGGCGCACACCAGCGACACCCCTCGCTGCGTCGCCGTGGTGCTCGGGTCGCTCGTCATGAGGGTTGCGCTCCCGCCGCCTGCTGATTGGCCAGCGCGTCCGGGCTGGCCAGTGCGTCGTGCCCGCGCTCGGGCACAGCGCGGGCCTCGTAACCGGCCCGGGCAGCCGGGTCAGCACCGGCCAGGACCCGATCCGCTCCGGAGATCCGCATCAGGACATCGGCCAGCGCGCGCGGCACCAGCTCCAGCAGCCGGTTGACCGCCCCCAGCCACCGGGGCACGTACACAGCGAACCGCGGCCGGCGCACCGCGCCCACGATCGCGTCGGCCACCTGCTGCGCGGTCACCGGCCGCACCAGCGGGGACCCACCCAGACCGGTGGCCAGTTCGGTCCGCACCACCGTGGGCATCACACACGACACCGCCACCCCGGTGCCCCGCAGTTCCGCGCGCAACGCCTCCGACAAGCCCACGACACCGTGTTTGGTGGCGCAATACGTGGCCGCCCCAGCGAAGCCCACCTTGCCCGCCTGCGAGGCCACATTGACGATGTGCCCCCGCCCGCGCGGCCGCATCCGGCGCACGGCCTGCTGGCTGCCATGGATCACCGCGTGCAGATTGAGCTCCACCTGCCGGGCCGTCACCGATCCCGGCTCCTCACCCAGCGGCCCCAGCGGCATGATCCCGGCATTGTTGATCAGTACATCCAGCGGGCCGCACGTCGACTCGACCTGGTCAAGGAACGCCGTGAAGGCCTCCCCGTCGGTGACATCCACCTGCCACCCGCGCACCGTCGGGTGCTGACTCAGCCACTGTCCTGTGGGGAGATCGAGGTCTGCGACGGCCACCGTCGCCCCGGCTGTGGCGAGCGCGTGCGCGGTCGCGGCCCCGATGCCTCGCGATCCCCCGGTGATGGCCACGACCACACCGCGCAGCGGCCGCGCGGTCCGCTCCCGGCGCCCTCGAGCCCCGTTGACCTGCTGTGCCACTGGTATCGCCTCCGCTGCCGATCGCTCCGACTTCTGACAGGAACCACGGTCAGAATGATTCTGACAGGAGAGTATGTCAAGATGGGGGCATGTCGGTGCCGAAGCGAAGCTATCGGGGTATCAGCGCCCAGCAGCGCCGCGACCAGCGGCGCGAGCAACTGTTGGCGGCCGGGTTGGATTTGCTGGGCACCCATGGGTGGCGGCAGACCACGATGACCGCGGTCTGCACGCGAGCCGGGCTGACCGAGCGCTACTTCTACGAGAGCTTTGCCCACCGGGATGAGCTGCTGCTGGCGGTGCTGGACCGGATCGCGTCGCAGATCCGGGACGTGGGGCTGCGCGCTCTGGCCGAGACGGAGGGCGACCCCCAGATGAAAGCCAAAGCGGCGATCGGCGCGTTCGTCGACCTGCTCACCGGCGACCCGCGCATCGGGCGCGTGGCCATGCTGGAATCCGCCGCCGAGCCGCTGCGCGCGCGGCGGCACGAACTGCTGCGCGAGTTCGCCCAGCTGATCGCCACCCAAGCCCGCACCCTCTACGGCGACGATGCGCTCCCGCCACCCCACGACCAGATCGCCGGTCTGCTGCTCACCGGCGGCCTCGCCGAACTACTCATGGCCTGGCTGACCGGGGAACTCCCCGCCAGCCGCCAGGACATCATCGACATCGGCGCAGCCCATTTCGCCGCGACGACACAGCGGCACTAGACCAGCGGCGTGACGGTGGCCACAACCCGTTTCTTAAACCCCCAGTATCACAGCGATACTACTAGTCTCGCACTCACCGATGGCGCGAAGGAGGGGGACACCGCGATGGCCGACTCGACGCTCACTTCGCTGCCGCCGCACCATCCACAGTGCCTGGGGTGCGGGCCGGACAACCCGGCCGGCCTGCACCTGGCCGTCTCCCGCGACGGAGACAGCGTGGTCACCGACGTCACCTTCGACAAACGGCATCGCGGCGCCCCGGGCCTGGCACACGGTGGCGCGATCTCGGCGGCCTGCGACGACCTGTTCGGGTTCGTCCTCTACGTCGTGGAAGAGATGGCCGTCACCCGGAGGTTGACCGTCGACTATCTCGCGCCGGTGCCGCTGGGCCAGCCGCACCGCATCACCGCAGGCCTGCAGCGGCGGCACGGCCGGCGACTCCACCTGGAGGCCACCGGCACCGGCCACGACGGCATCACCCGGTTCACCGCCGAGGCCCTGTTCGTCGTCGTCGACCACCACCACTTCGCCCCGCACGGCCTTGAAGCCGACGTCCAGGCCATGTTCACCCGGCCTCAACGACGTGACCGCAAGGACCGCTGAGGGCGAACCTCTGTCGTCCCGCACGTCGGCGCCGGGTTCGAGATATGCCCAAGCCCGGAAACCACCACGACTCGGAGGGAGACACGCTATGGCTGAGTACCGCAGCCGGTGGAACACCGATGATGTTGAAGAGTTCCGTGATCTGGCCCGTCAGTTCTGCCGGAAAGAACTGGCCCCGAACCAGCAGCGCTGGGCCGAGCAGAAAAGTGTCGACCGGGACCTCTGGACCACCGCCGGGCAGGTGGGGTTGCTGTGCTTGTCCATCCCGGAGGACTACGGTGGAGGCGGCGGTTCGTTCGCGCACGAGGCCGTACTGCTGGAAGAGCAGGCCGCCAGTGGCGACACCTGCTGGGGCGTGGGGCTGCACAACGCGATCGTGGCGCACTACATCCTCGCCTACGGCACCGAGGACCAGAAGCAGGCATGGCTGCCCAAACTCGCCTCCGGCGAATGGGTGGGTGCCATCGCCATGACCGAGCCAGGGACCGGCTCGGACCTGCAGAATGTGACGACGAAGGCGATCCGTGACGGCGACAGCTACGTGATCAACGGCGCGAAGACCTTCATCACCAACGGCGGCCAGGCCGACCTGGCGATCGTGGTGACCAAGACCGATCCGTCCCTGGGCGCCGACGGCATTTCGCTGGTCGTGGTGGAATCCGGCCGCGCGGGGTTCCGTCGCGGCCGTGTGCTGGACAAGATCGGCCTGCACGGGCAGGACACCGCCGAGTTGTTCTTCGACGACGTCCGCGTCCCGGCCACCAACCTCCTCGGCACCGCCGAGGGCCAGGGTTTCGGCCAGCTGATGCAGCAACTCCCGCAGGAGCGGCTGCTCATCGGCATCACCTCGGTCGCCGCCCTGGAAGCGGCTCTGCACGACACACTCACCTACACCAGGAACCGCCAGGCCTTCGGCCGGGAGATCTTCTCCTTTCAGAACACCAGGTTCACCCTTGCCGAGGCCGCGACCGAGGCCCGGGTCTGCCGCGTGTTCCTCGACGACTGCATCAGCCGCCACCTCGACGGCGGCCTCGACGTGGCCACCGCCGCCATGCTCAAGTGGTGGTGCAGCGACCGAGCCATGCACGTGATCGACAACTGTCTCCAACTCCACGGCGGCTACGGCTACATGAGCGAGTACCGCATCGCCCGCGCCTGGACCGACCAGCGCGTACAGAAGATCTACGGCGGCACCAACGAGATCATGAAGGAAATCATCGCCCGCACCCTGTAGCTCGAAGGACCCGTCACCATGCCATCCGGCTGTCGCACCACGTCGCGGTGCCGGAGACGTCGAGGTGGGGCAGGGCGTTGGCGACATCTACGTCCGGTCAACGACGCCGCCCAGGGAATCGGGGCCGCAATCGCGATCGCCGGCAGTCTGCTCGCCAGCAGCTACCGCACCCACCTCGGTGCCACCACCGCCACGCTGCCGACCCAGGTGCGCGGCGGTGCCACCGACTCCCTGTCCAAGGCAGTGCACCGCACCGTCATCGCCACGATCCCGCTGACCCTGTGGGCACCCGCATACCACTCACACATCGCATAGACCGCCCGCGATTAGTACAGGAGCCACCCGTGACTGACCAGCAGCACATCACTGACTACCCGCACGAGTTGGCCGGGCACTGCGGCTCCGGGGCGCTGCGCGACCTGCTGCACTGGGCCGGTTTGTCTTACGAGTCCACACCCCTCGACGAGGGCACCATCTTCGGTCTCGGCGGCGCGCTCGGCTTCACCTACCTGCGCCATCCGGCTATGACCCCACCGATCTACCTGGTCGGCCGCGGCCCCGACCTCACCGTCGACTTCACCCGCCGTCTCGGAATCACCGCCACCCACGACACCACCGACGACCCCGACGAAGGCTGGGCCTGGGTCCGCGACGAACTTGACCAGGGCTACCCCGTGTTGTGCTGGGCCGACATCGCCGAACTCCCCTACCTGCGGGTCCGGCTGAGCATGAGCCGCCACGACATCGTCATCGTCGGCTACAACGACGACAGCCACACCGCCACCGTCGTCGACAATGACCGCCCCGACCCGCAACACGTCCCCTACGATGCGCTCGCCCGCGCTCGGGCGTCCACCGGCTTTCCCACCCCTACCCGGCACACCACCTACCGGCTGCGCTACCCCACCCAGCTGCCGCCCCTCGCCGACGTCACCGCTGACGCCTGCCACGCGGCCGCCCGAGCTCTGCGCGACCCCGAACCAATGTTTGACAGCATTACCCACGGCACTCCAGGTCTGGTGGAGGGACACGGTGTGGACGGCGTAGCTACCTTCGTCGACGACCTCAGCCGCTGGCCCGAACTGTTCTCCTCCGACCAGCTCGACACCACGCTGTTCGCCCTGGCCGCCTTCATCGAGAAAGCCGGGACCGGCGGAGGCCTGTTCCGCCGACTGCAAGCCGACTACCTCAGCTACCTGGCCCGCCGCACACAGCTGTCGACCGCTCGGCAAGCCGCCGACACCTACACCCGACTCGCCCGCCTGTGGAGCGACCTCGCCGCCATCGCCACCAGCAAAACCGACGCGCTCACCCGCATCCACACCATCCACGCCGCCGCCCGCCACTTGCCCGCACTGGAGCAACGCGCCGCGGACGACCTCCAGATCCTCGCCCGCGACCTCACCGCGGGAGACACCAACGGCGCGGACCCTGGCTAGCCGGGGAGCGCGCGAGAGAGCGTACTCGGCGAAACGGCCGGTCCACCGCGTCAGCCCCGCCCGCGTCAGCCGTAGCGCAGGGGCTTCCGGGAGGGCTGGTCAAGCACGCGGGAGGCCAGCCAGGCGAGACCGTCCGCGGTGTGCGCTGGGGTCTGCGAGGGTTGCATGACGTGGCTGAGGACTGTCCGGACGATCGCGTCGACCACCACACCGATCTGCTCAACTGTGAGCCCTGGCCGGTAGGACGCCACGCGGTGTGTGAGCATTGCTTTGGTCCGGGTGATCAGGGTGCCCGCCTGTGTGGTCAGCAGTGGGAGTAGTTCGGTGTCCGTGCCATGGGTGGCGGAGGCGATCGCGCGGAGCAGGAGATTGTCGGCGGCGAGTTCCAGCACGTTACGCACCGCGGCATAGATCGCCTCGACGAGGTCGGTTGGGTGGCGGTCGAAGGCGTCGCCGACGACGGTGAGGAACCGGTCCAGCTCGTGGGCGACCATGGCGTCGGCCAGCGCGGCCTTGGACCCAATCTCGTTGTAGACGGTCTGGCGGCTGACGCCGACGTGTTCGGCCAGCCGCGCCATGGTGACCGCCGACCAGCCGGTGCGAGCTGTCAACTCGATCGCCGCGGCGATGATCGGCTGCCGGTACTGGCCGCCCACGGCGGACGCGGCTGAGAGAGTCCCGCCCATGGCCGCCATCCTAGGCGACCGCCCCGGTGGTGGCCGCGAACGCGACCGCTTCCGCCCACGACCCCCGGGCGGCGATGCGCCGCCGGTACTTCATGATCTCGCGCGGCCGGTCCACGGTGAGCGCGCCGACGATCCGGTCGCCGCGCCGGTACAGCGCCGTGAACCCGGCCTCGGCCGGCACGGCGACCACCACCTCCTCGGCGCGTGAAGTGCCGACGAACTGGATGCGGTGGCCGTACCAGTCGGACCAGAAGTAAGGCACTGCCGCCAGTGGGCGCGCGGCGGCCGGGTCGAGGGCGTGTCGGGCGGCGGCCGCTCCCTGCTCGGCGGCGTTCGTCCAGTGCTCTAGTCGCATCGACTCGTCGTCGAACAGCGGGTTGACCACATGGGCCACGTCGCCCGCCGCGTACACACCCGATAGGCCGGTTGACAGGGTGGCGTCGCAGACCACGCCGCGGTCACGCTCGTGCAACGGCACGCCGCTGCCCTCGAGCCAGCGGGTGGCCGGGTAGACCCCGGTACCGGCCACGACGAGGTCCGCGGGCAGGACCTCCCCGGTGGACAACCGCACCCCGGTCACCACGCCATCCGCCGCCTCCAGCCGCATGACCTGGGTGGACAACCGCAGGTCAGTGCCCGCCGCGCGGTGCAGGTCGGCGCAGACGGAGCCAACCTGCCGCCCGACCGAGCGGACGAGTGGCAGGTCCAGCGTCTCGACGACCGTGACCGGCAAGCCCCGCTTGCGTGCCGCGGAGGCGACCTCCGAACCGATGAAGCCGGCGCCGATCACGACGGTGCGCGCGCCCCGATCCAACCCGGCGCGTACCGCGGCGGCGTCCTGCGCCGTCCGCAAGGTGTGGACTCCGGCGCAGCCATCGGAGCCGGGGAACCGCCGTGCCGTGGCGCCGGTCGCGAGCACCAACGCCTCGTAGCGCACCATCGTGCCGGACACCGACACTTCCCGAACCTCGGTGTCGAGCCCGTCCGCAGGTGCTCCCAGCATCAGCTCGACACCGAGGTCCTCGCGCAACTCAGTCTCGCTGCGGAAGGGCTCCACACTGGCGGGGCCGTCCGGGTCGAGGAACGCCTTCGACAGCGGTGGCCGGTCGTAGGGCAGCTGTTCCTCCGCGCCGATCAGCACAATCCGGCCGTCGTAGCCGACGCGGCGCGCGGACTCCACCGCGCGCAGCCCAGCCAGCGAAGCGCCGACCACCACGAGTGTCACGGTCAGTCCCTCAGCTTCAACGCGAGCACCGGACAGGCGTCGACCGCAGCGGTGAGGTCCTGCCGGTGTTCCTCGTCTGGGTGTTCCTCGTGCACGACGACCCTGCCGTCATCGCCCACCTCGAAGAAGTCGGGCGCCATCGCCTCGCACATACCGAGGCCCTCGCACCTGTCCCGGTCGGCTTCAATCCGCATCACGCGCTCACCCGCCCCGGGGCCACGAAGTCGACCTTCTCCCGGACGCCGCAATCCGGGCAGCACCAGGAGTCCGGGATCGCCGACCACGGCGTGCCCGCAGGGAACCCCTCGCGCGGGTCGCCGAGCTTCTCGTCGTAGACATAGCCGCAGCCGGGGCACATCCCGCCGTCCGTCGCGTCACCTCCGGCGTCGGCGGCGACGACTTCGGGCGCGTCGGTGGCGCCATACCGGACGAGTACCTTCGCCCGCTTGCCCGGCTGGATGTTGGCGCGGCTGATGTCGCCGTCGAAGTGGGCGACCACGCGCGGGTCCATCACCCGGCGCCACAGCGGCGGGATGAGCGCCAACACGATCATCCCGGCGTACCCGGTGGGCAATACCGGCGACTCGGCGAAGTCGCGCAGTGTCTGGTATCGGCGGGTGGGGTTGGCGTGGTGGTCGCTGTGCCGCTGCAGGTGGTAGAGCAGGACGTTCGTGGCGATGTTGTTGGAGTTCCAGCTGTGACTGGGATCGACCCGCTCGTAGCGGCGCCGCTTAGGCGTGCCCACCTGCTGGCGCAGCATCCCGTAGTGCTCCATGTAATTCACGATCTCCAGCAGCGAGAACCCGATCACCGCCTGGATCAGCAGGTAGGGAACAATGCCGACGCCCAGCCACGCGATCATCGCGGTCCACAGCACGGCCGACATCAGCCACGCGTTGAGCACGTCGTTGCCGATCCGGAACGGGTGCTGCCCACGACGTGCGTAGCGGTTACGCTCCAGCTCCCAGGCCGACTTCAACGAACCGAAGACGGTACGCGGCCAGAATCGGTAGAAGCTTTCCCCCACGCGGCTGCTCGCCGGGTCCTCCGGAGTCGCCACGCGCACGTGGTGGCCGCGGTTGTGCTCGATGTAAAAGTGCCCATAGAAACTCTGCGCCAGCGCGATCTTCGACAACCACCGCTCATGGCTCTCCTTCTTGTGCCCGAGCTCGTGCGCGGTGTTGATACCGATCCCGCCGATACACCCGATCGTGGCGGCCAGGCCGATCTTGTCCACGACAGACAGCTCTCCCCGCGCGATCAGCCAGAACGCGAAAATGAACGCCGCGTACTGGATAGGCAGGAACAAGTAGGTGATCCAGCGGTAGTAGCGGTCGTTCTCGAGTTGCTCGATAACATCGTCGGGCGGATTGCTGCGGTCCAGGCCGGCGACCAAGTCGATCGCCGGGACCACGAGCAGGATCACGATCGGACCGATCCAGAACCACACGCCCCAGCCGGTCACCGCGTGCATCGCGATCGCCAGGAACGCCAGTGACGGCACCACCAGGCCGATCAGCCACAGGTAGCGCTTGCGGTCAGTCCACTGCTGCGTCGAGCCAGCGGGCACCGTTGCCTTCTTACCGCTCATCTCACCCTCCTCAGCTAGTTGACAAAACCGTACAACACGTACAGCGCTCTTGACAAGATTGGAGATTGTGTAAAAGTACCCGCCATCGTCGCGCAGGTCCCGGGCGAACCTACTGAACTGAGACACCTCTGCAGCACGACGACCGCCGCGTTCCAATGGATGTGAATCCAGGCGCGTTCCGGACGGAGGCGGCGCCCAAGCTGGCCAGCTTGGGCGGCCATCGTCGCGGGAGAGGACCGCAGGTCTGGGGCCATGGAACGTCTACTGCGTCGGTACCGTCGTCTCCGCCCGCACGGGGACGTTTGTTCTCGGTTACTGTGGTGGCAAATGCCGTGGTCCAGGCTGCCATCGTCGGGCGTCAGCGAACACGGTGGAACCCGGTGCGGCGCCCTCCGGCGCCGTAGCCAATCCCGCGACACCCAGGGTCAGATCTTTGATGCCGAGGTCTGCCGAGACCACCTACACGCCTTCGCCGATCTCATCGACGGCCCGCTGACCCACCTGCCTTGCGGTCACGTACGTCGGAACTGCGGGTGACCCGACGGGCGAGTTCTCATCGGCGGCCGACGCGGCCTGACCGCACACCCGGTGTGTCCGTGAAACTGGGGCAAGCTCACTGATTACCGCAATCAAAGCCGCAGCCGCGTAGATGGCGTGGTGCGGGGTGCACCGGGACGGCGAAGTGAACCCGGCGGGCGGGGATCGAAGGTGCAGTGGCACCACGGAGTCAAGCGTCGACTGGAGAAGTTCATCGGCCCGCGTGTTATCTCCAGGTCGCTGCCGAAAGACGTGGTAGGAGCCCTATGGCGAGCTGAGCGGACGTTGGGCGCGGCTGGTTCAAACAGGTGCTGGCGGGGTCGCTACTCGGCGGGTTGACGATGTCCTGCTCGCCTTGGTGGGCGGCTCGGGTGGGCGACGATCGGTCGTGTCACATGTCGGGAATGGCTGGGAGGTCGTTGAGGTAGTCGAGCAGGGCAGTGGTAAAGAAGTCGTTGTCGTCGCCGACGATCATGTGGCCGGTGTTGGCGATGGTGATGCTGCTGGCGGTGGGGATGCGATCGAGGAGGTGCTCGACGGAGCCTTGGTCGATGACGTCGGACAGTTCACCGCGGATGAGCAGGGTGGGTGCGGTGATCTGGTGCGCGGCGTCATCGATTTGGCGCAGAGTGGCGGTGAACGCAGCGGGATCGGCCATGAACTGGAGAAGTTGGGGATCCCAGTGCCAGTACCAGCGCCCGTCGCGATGTTTGCGGAGGTTCTTGCGCAGCCCGCGGGTGCTGCCGGGCGTGGTTCGATGCGGGTTGTAGTCCGCGAGCGCGGCGGCGGCGTCGTCGAGGGTGGCGAATCCCTCGCGGTGTTGACCCATGAATCTGAGGATGCGTTCGGCGCCGGTGGTGTTCATCTGCGGGGCGATGTCGACCATGACCAGGGCGCGGCCGAGGTCATGGTGCGCTTGGGCGACCAGGGCGGTGAGGCCGCCCATGGAGGCTCCGACGAGCACGGGCCTGTCCTCGCACGTTCGGCCGATGTGGGTGAGGTCGTCGACGAGGTGCTCGAGGGTGTAGCCGTCGGGGCAGGCCCAGTCGCTGTCGCCATGGCCTCGGGCGTCGAGGGTCAGCGCGGACCAGCCGTCGGCGGCGAGGCGGGCGGCGGTGCGCTGCCAGGATTTGCGGGTCTGTCCGACGCCGTGGAGCAGGATGGCAGTGCCGCGCGGGTGGGTACTCGTGTCCGGTGTCCAGTGGTCGCCGGCGAGAGTGATGCCTTCGCACTGGTAGTGGACGGTGGTGGGGCCGGTGGTCACGGGCTGAACCTCTTCTGGGTGTTGTCCCGCGCGAACTGTCGACCGCTCGGGCTGTGCGGTGCGGCCGACCACGCGATTTAAGACTGACAGTATCGGACCTAGACTATTAGTTAACAGGCCAGATGTGGGGACCGTGTGACGATCAATTACACGAACTCAACGGCTGCTGGCTGTAGGAGAGAGAGGGGACTCGATGTCGGCCAACGCCGCGATGCCCGCCCAGCCGGAGCCCGGGAATGCTGCCCAGGACCCCCGGCCCGCGCGTTCTCGCGCGCTGCTGATCGACGCGGCCACCCGGTTACTGACCGAGGGCGGTATCGACGCGGTCACCATCGACGCAGTGACACGCGTCGCCAGCGTTTCTCGCGCAACCCTCTACCGGCACTTCGGCACCGGCACCGAGTTGTTGGCGGCCGCGTTCGAGCAACTCCTACCGCCGGTGCCGCCCGCCCCGGAGAGCGGGACACTGCGCGAGCGGCTGCTCGCGCTGCTGGCCAAGCAGGCCGCGCTGATCGAGCACGCTCCGCTGCACCTGACGCTGCTGTCGTGGCTGGGCTTGAGCATGCCCACGGCCGGACCCGTCGACAACGTCGACAACGGTGAGCCCGAGAGCGACCGGCCGCGACTGCATACGTTGAAGCGCCGACTCATCGCCCAGTACCGCGAGCCGTTCGACGCCGTCCTGTCCAGCGCCGGCCTGCGCGAGGTCATCGACACCGATCAGGCGCTAGCGCAGCTGATCGGCCCGCTCATCTTCAACCGGCTGGTCACCGGACGAGCCAGCGGCACGACGTTCTGTGCCCGGATCATCGACGACTTCCTCGCCGCCCACACCGTGAGCTGACCGAACCGCGCGAGCCGGGACTGTGCGTTATTGTCGCCGGCGCGAGACTGCTAGTCTCGGTACAGGACTCCTAGTCTTATTGAGTCGCGTGCCGCATCGAAGGCTCCGGCCGGTGAGCACGCCGCAAAGAAGGTGGTCGGTCATGGCAACGGTGTCGAGGCATGCAGCCGACTCGGGTGCGAGCGTTGGGGGCGGACGGACCCGGTGGCGCCGCTTCGTGGGACTGCTGACGCCGGCATTGATCGTGGTGGTGCTGATGGTCGGCGGGATGATCAACGGTGTGCTGCCGATCTCCATCGCGGCGGAGGGTCAACGCCGTATCAAGATCGAAATCGATGAGATGTCGGCGACCGGCTACGGGACTTTTCCTCAGTTCTTCGAAACCCAGGACGGCCGCAAGCACACCGTCGTGGTCGTCGGGCTCTCCGGTGTCCGCGCGACCGGGCTGTGCGGCTCGGGCAAGGCGCGAACCCCCTTCGGAGACTATGTGCTGCGGGTCGAGACCAGAGGCGATCAGCGACTGCAGGCCGATGACGTCAAGTTCGCTATCGAGAACATCGACGGCGCTGACCTGGCCGGGGGCACCCTCACGTTGAACCGCCACGACACCGCGCCTGACGGCACGCCGGTGGACTCCGGGCACGAGGGAACGCTCCCGATCACCGCGCGGTCGGTGCTGCTGGACCTGCACGCCGACGTCCGCTGGGTCACCACCAGCGGGCTGAAACTGTCCGCGGTCGACCTGACCGCCGGGACCGACGTCAAGGAGTGCTTCTAGTGGAGCTGTCCTGGGGTCGTTGGTGGGCGGCCTCGGTTCGGTGGCGGCGGGGCCGACCGTTCTGGGGTGGCGTGGTCACTCTGGCCGGTGGGCTGATCATCCTGCTGTTACCCGCCAACCAGTTCACCGTGCTGGCGCTGCCCGGTGTCGCGGGGCTGGCCGGGTTCCTGCTCGGTGGGCTGATCGCGGCCATGGGCCCGCTGCTGTGGTTTCTCCCCGAGCAGCGAGTCATGCTCGGCATCGCAATCGTCCTGCTCGCCCTCGCCTCATTCGTCTATTCCAACCTCGGCGGCTTCCTGATCGGCATGCTGCTGAGCATTATCGGCGGCAGCCTCGGGTTCGCCTGGACCCCCAGCGCGACGAAACGACCAACACCGCCGCACCCACGACCCTCTCCGACCCCGAGGCCCCGCTCCTGACGGGACCGTAACGCGAGCTGCACCTCTCTGTGTCAAGCGGCTGGTGTCAGAGAGGGAACCAACTTGTTGAATCTGGGCAGAGATCGTGGTCTGCAGCCATGATCTTTGAGGCTGTGATTCGGATTCCTACTCGGGGGCGGAATGATCGCCCTCGGTGTGTTGCTCTGGACCCAGCCCCAACACCACGCACCGCTCGGCGTCGCGCTCGTCCTGACGGCTCTGGCCTCGTTCCTCTACACCAACCTGGGCGGCTTCCTGCTCGGCATGCCCGCCGCTGGCGTTGCTGCTGTCGGTTGAGTCAGCGGGTCATCGTCATGGCCGCCACCATCACTCCTGAGTGGAAGGGGGTGATGACATGACCGATGATGCAGAGAAGCGGCACCTGTCCAATCCGCTGGGCGCGGACAGTGTCCATCGGATCGGCCGCTACACCTACGAACGGGCTCGCGATTCCTGAGAGTGGACGACGGGGGTGTACCTGATTCACGGCTACGAACCGGGCGAGATCGAGCCAAGTACGCAGTTGCTGCTAGAGCACAAACACCCGGAGGAACGGCCTCGCGCCAACGAGGTACTCGACAAGGCGCTGGCAACCGGCGAGCCATTCTCCTACTACCACCGCATCATCGATACACATCAGCAGGTACGACACGTGGTCGTGCTCGGCGAGGGCCACCATGACGAACAGGGCCAGGTGCAACGGGTATCCGGATACATTGTGGACCTCACGGAGAGCCCGACCTGGACGTCCAGACCGAGGTGGACCACCAACTGGACGCCGCGCTCAGCACTCGAGCAGTGATTGAACAGGCCAAAAAAACGTTGATGCTGACCTACAGCATTGATAATGCTGTGGCGTGGTCACTGTTGCGCTGGCAATCGCAGGAACACAACGTGAAAGTGCGTGAACTCGCCGCCTGACTGGTCGATGGTATGACGAAACAGCAACACATCTCGGAGCAGAGCAATCAAGAGTTCACTCACCACTTCCTCACCCTGGCCGAGTGCCCCCGCTCCAACTGAGCAACCGAGCGGCTGACGTGTCCTGCTGCGAATCATTCACATCCTGCTATGCGGAAGGGGAAGCTCGCCGACGCCGACATATCCTCCCGGCTCGCCACGTGGCGTGGATGATGGCGTCGTGCATCTGTCGCAGCGGCCGGGCTGGACTCTTCGTCCCTGCTGGCCTCGGTGCGATCAGCGGTAGCTGACTCGCATCTCCAGGGAATAGATACTGGTCTTTTTGGTCTTGTCCTTGACGTGGTATCGCCAGGGCACTTCGTGGGTATTCCGTCGCTTGAAATTCAGCCTGAACCGGGTCTGCGTCGCGACCGTCGTTCGCTGATGGCGGTAAGTAGTTGTTGATCTGAGGCCATAAAATGGTAGCCACGATGCCGAACAGTCGGAACGATCGCGTCGCTGCTCCAGTTGCCTCGTCACCCGTAACTCCACATGCGGTTGATGCTCACTCAGCATGGGGCATTCACTGGGCAGCAGACTACCGATCTTTCTGCTTGTTGATCTGGTGGTCGTGCCACTTCCCCGGCAAGGTGCCTTTCTCCCTCTCGGGATCTGGATCGCCGCCGTAGGGGCGCATACCACTTGAGGCGACGCGCGTATCCAACTCATTACTCTGGTCGTGATCGGCCTCAGGCTCGGGCTGCTCGTCATCGTTGTGCTCGCCGGATGGGCTTTTCCTGATCGGGTCCGGCCTGTCTGGTCGAGAGGAGTCGTGCTCAGGTCCAGTGGTCATCGCGATTCAGCTCTTCCCTCGGGGCTTCCCTAACACTCGGTTAGCACCCCGCGCCATTGACCGGTTCGTCGAAGAGTGGCGATCCGCTGCCGCTCCACCCGAGACAGATACCGGCTCGACCGGGTCTCCTCGGCAACCAATGCGGGTGGAAGCTCGCCGTTCTCCGCCCGCCAGCGGTAGCCGGTTTTACGGCCAATCCCGCGATCTGGCACGCCTCCACCGTCCCTACACCCGCCAGAACCAACTGCCAGTACCGCGACTCAAGATCCAACCGCCGCTTCGCTCCACGCCTCGTCATCAGTACGCCCTCTTCTACCAGGAGTGTTGCGACAAGTACTGGAACCCAAGCCGAACCAGGGGGTCAGATTTCGACCGGCGTTGACAGGGCGCATATCCGCTACTTGCCGCGCGGGTCGCTGCTTGGTCCCTGTTCGTCAGGCTGGGTGAGCGCGGCCCCGAGTTCTTCGGGTGCGGCGGGCTGGGGGCGCTGTTTGACGGGGGTGCGGTGGCTTTCGTTTCGGAACTTTTCGACGAAGTGGGGGTAGTGCAGTTCGAAGGCTGGTCGTTCGGAGCGGATTCGGGGCAGGTCGTAGAAGTTGTGCCGCGGGGGTGGAGACGTCGTCGCCCATTCGAGCGAGTTGCCGTACCCCCAGGGGTCGTCCAGGTCGGTGGGTTCGCCGAAGCGCCAGCTGCGGACGACGTTCCAGATGAACGGCAGCACGGAGGCACCCAAGATGTAGGACCCGATGGTGGACACCATGTGCAACCCGGTGAAGCCGTCGCTCGCAAGGTACTCGGCGTAACGGCGGGGCATTCCCTCCGCCCCGAGCCAGTGCTGCACGAGAAACGTCGTGTGAAAGCCGATGAACGTGGTCCAGAAGTGCAGCCTGGCCAGTGGCTCGTCCATCATCCGACCGGTGATCTTGGGAAACCAGAAGTAGATCCCGGCGAACGTCGCGAACACGATGGTGCCGAACAGGACGTAGTGGAAGTGCGCGACCACGAAGTAGCTGTCGGTGACGTGGAAGTCGACTCCCGGCGCCGCGAGCAGCACGCCGGAGAGCCCGCCGAACAGGAACGTCACCATGAACCCGATCGACCACAGCATCGGTGACTCGAAAGTCAGCTGCCCCTTCCACATAGTGCCGATCCAGTTGAAGAACTTGATCCCGGTCGGCACCGCGATCAGGAATGACAGGAACGCAAAGAACGGCAGCAGCACAGCGCCTGTCGCGTACATATGATGCGCCCATACGGCGAGTGACAGGCCGGTGATGGCGACCGTCGCCCAGACCATCAACTTGTAGCCGAACAGTGGTTTTCGGCTGAACACCGGCACGATCTCGCTGATGATGCCGAAGTACGGCAGGGCCACGATGTAGACCTCGGGGTGACCGAAGAACCAGAACAGGTGCTGCCACAGGATCGCGCCACCGTTGGCCGGGTCGAACACGTGTGCGCCGAGGTGACGGTCTGCCAGCAGCCCGAACAGCGCCGCCGTAAGGATCGGGAACGCCGCGAGTACCAGCACGCTGGTGAACAGGATGTTCCAGGTGAAGATCGGCATCCGCCACATCAACATGCCGGGCGCGCGCAGACAGGCGATCGTGGTGATCATGTTGACCGCACCCAGGATCGTGCCGAGGCCGGTGATGATCAGACCCACCGCCCACAGATCCCCGCCCACTCCCGGGCTGTACGCCGCAGTGGACAGGGGTGTGTAGGCGAACCAGCCGAAGTCGGCGGCACCACCAGGCGTGAGGAAGCCGCCGATGGTGATGAGCGCTCCGAACAGGTACAGCCAGTAGGAGAGTGCGTTCAGTCTCGGGAACGCGACGTCCGGCGAGCCGATCTGCAACGGCACAAGGAAGTTGGCGAAGCCGAACACGTTCGGCGTCGCGTACAACAGCATCATGATGGTGCCGTGCATGGTGAACAGCTGGTTGTACTGCTCTGGAGAGAGGAACTGCAGCCCTGGGTAACCCAGTTCGGTACGCATCAGCAGAGCCATGAGACCGCCGATCAGGAAGAACCCGAACGAGGTCACCAGGTAGAGGATGCCGATCTGCTTGTGATCGGTCGTCCTGATCAACCGCAACAGCACCTGCCCAGGCGGCTCGGCACGACGCGGCGCATGCGGCATCGGCGCCGGTGAGTAGGTGCTCCTCGATGTCTGCGTCACGGGTTCAACTGCCCTCGCTCGCGTCACTGGCAACTCACATCCACTAATGGCGGCACAGGAGTACCCGGCGCCGCTGCTCTTACACCCGCAGTACCCAGGTCTCGGCTTCACCCGCTCCGTGTACGCGCCCGCCTTGCACGAGAAGCACCGTGGCCCCGATCGAAGCGGCAGCACTCAGGGGAACGAGGAGCGCCGGGTGGACCACTGTCAACACAGACAACAACATGGGCCACGTCCTTCCAGAGCCGCTCTGGAGGGGACGTGGCCCATGCCGCTCCCCGGTATCGGGACACTGACCATACCGATTCCGGGGGCTCGGAGCGGTCAGCGTTGCTGACCGTTGGCGTTGGCAACTCGCCTGTGTCAGGTTCGCTCCGTAATTGACGATTGCGATAGCAGACCGCAGCTCTTGGATCGCCAGTGGTGATGCTCGTCGGTCTCCATGCCGTCTGGCCTGAACGGCTACCCCCGCCCGGGTAGGGCAAACGGCGTCGTCAATGTGACAAGCGGCGATATAGCAAGCGCTGATCTCATGCGGAAAGCCGGGAGCGAGATCGCAGTGGTGCCTACGCGTCAGTCCGAGGGTCAGAGCAATCGTGGCTACGCTTCCGCGGCTCGGTCTGCACGCGTCCACAGCCCGAACTCCCAGTCACTCGAGTGGATCCTGCAGTGGGTCCTGAGCACCGGTGCCAGGGAGGCATATGCCTGCGATAGCCGTCATCGTCGCTAACGACGCCGCGGGCTTCGCGTCATGCCGCATCAGTTGAATTGATAGCACCCGTGTCGGTCGATGACAGGGCGTCCAGCACGAGATGGATCGCGACGCCGAGTACGACGTGCCCAACGAGACCGCGCGCGTGGGTTTGCCAGGGGTAGGCTTTCGCTGGTCCAGTGACGCGAAGCAGTGGGCCGGCGATTTCATCGTTGACGACGAACAAGCCGAATCCCGAGAGCGCGCGCTCACGCCTGCTCTGCTGTGTCGAGACCCTTGATGTCGTGGTCAATGTCCACGGCCAGTGATCACATCGCGGATACGATCCACCAGGCCGACACCGGGGGCCAGCATTTGCAGCGCAGCACCCTCCTTCGGACTGTTCGGGTGGGGCCGGGTAGGCGACATCTGCGCCGATTCCTGAGCGCGAACGCCAAGGGTGACCAGCTCGTCGTTCGAGCACGTTTTCTGCATCAGTGGGAACAGCATGAACTCTTGCTCGTGTACCACGGCCTTCACCTGCCCCATCAGAGTATGGATTGTGGGCCAGAAGTGAGGGTCGTCCGGATCCAGGCCTTCGAGCTCCTTCATCGTCTGCTCCGCTTCTGCCAGCGCCGCGATCTCCCGGTCCGCGATCTCGTCGCCGCCGGGCAACCGGTCACGGACGAAGGGAAAGAGGTGGATCTCCTCGACGACGGAGTTCTTCATCAGCCCAATCACAGCCTGCTGCACCAGGCCCCGGGCCTGCTCACTCGGAGCGTTGCGCAGCTTCTCGAGTTGGCTGAACAACAGGGAAACCTGCCGCTGCTGGCCGATGAGATACGTGATGATGCTGGGCGGCGCAATGGTGGCTGTCATGCAATATCCGTACCCGCGCCAGCACACGCCAAACCGGCTTACCCCAGCACGAGTAAACGTCGGCGGAGCGATCAGTACCTGGTCACCGAGTTGGAGCACCCGTGCGCAGCGGGTGGGAACCGAATACGTCGGGAAGGGACCACACTGGGGCTGATCGGCGCGGGTTTGCAGCGGGGACAGCGGTTCGTGTCGGGTTGACATCGATTCGGTCGCACGACCTATCCGCGGTTCACGCTGACCCGCTCCTGCTGGGCCCACACGATTGGGACCGGTGGGCCGGGGTACTCGGGTGTGATGAAACGAGCGCTGTGGCAGGGCCTGGTTGCCGGCGCGGCCGGGGTGGTGGTGATGACGCTGGGCGAGAAGGTGGAGCAACGCCTGACCGGACGCCCCGATTCCCACGTTCCGGCACGAGTTCTGCAACGCCTGACCGGGATGAGGGAACGACCGCGACGACAACCTGTGCCGGTGAACTGGGCGATGCACGTCGGCCAGGGTGTACTGCTCGGCGTACTACGTTCGGTCATGGCGCATGCCGGGCTGCGCGGTCCGTGGTCCTCGGCGAAGTTCGCTGTGGTCCGGCTGACCAATGACCAGATTCTGGAGAACGCCACCGGCGTCGGTGCCCCACCACCCTCGTGGCCCCGGCAGGAACTGGTGGTGGACCTAGTACTGCAACGGCAGTTGGTCGTCGTGTGGTAGATCATCGTTGTGGTGGTCGATGTGGTGATGGGGCAGCTGGATCGGGTTCATGATCGGATCGCGGGACGGTTCAGGCGGTCGGAGCCGCGGGGCCGGGCTCGGGAGTATGTGTCCGGGCTGGTCGCGGGGTTGGAGCGGAAGAACGGCTGGACACTGGCGGAGCAGTCCGGTGAGGTGTCTCCGGATGGGATGCAGCGGTTGTTGCGCTGGGCGGACTGGGACATCGACGGGGTGCGTGACGACGTGCGGGACTACGTGGTCGAGCATCTCGGCGAGCCGGGCGGCGTGCTGATCGTGGACGACACCGGGTTCCTGAAGAAAGGTGTGCGCTCGGCCGGGGTGCAGCGGCAGTATTCCGGGACGGCGGGGCGGATCGAGAACTGTCAGATCGGGACCTTTCTCGCCTATGCCGGTGATCATGGGCATGCGCTGATCGATCGGGCGCTGTATCTGCCGGAGCCGTGGATCGCCGACCGGGACCGGTGCCAACGGGCGGGGATTCCGGATGAGGTCGAGTTCGCCACGAAGCCGCGGCAGGCGATGGGCATGCTGGCGCGGGCGTTCGAGGCGGGTGTGCCGTTCGCGTGGGTCACCGCCGATGAGGCCTACGGGCAGGTCAAGTACCTGCGAGCCTGGCTGGAGGAACACGACGCCGCGTACGTGCTGGCCACCAAGGTCAACGACACCCTGATCACCGCCGAGGGCACCGAACAGCGGGCCGATGAGCTGATCGCGGACCTGCCCGCCCGGGCGTGGCGGCGGTTGTCGGTCGGTGCCGGCGCGCACGGGCCGCGCGAGTACGACTGGGCACGGGTGCCGGTCCGGATTGGCTGGCAGGCCGGGCGCGGGCACTGGCTGCTCGCCCGGCGTTCGATCTCTGATCCGACCGAGATCGCCTACTACATCTGCTACGGGCCCCGCCGGTCCACCCTGCTGAACCTGGCCTGGATCGCCGGGGCGCGCTGGCGGATCGAAGAGTGTTTCCAGCAGGCCAAGAACGAAGCCGGACTGGATCACTACCAGGTCCGGTCCTGGCGGGCGTGGTACGCCCACATCACCCTGTCGATGCTCGCCCACGCCTGGCTCGCCGTCGCCAAATCCCTTGCCATAAAAGGGGAATCGGTATCGCCGAACCAGACATGATCAGCTTTACACTACCGGAGATCCGGCGCCTGCTCACCAAGCTGGTCCTGCGTGTCGCCGACGCCGCCGAACACATCTGGTCCTGGTCACGCTTCCGCCGCCGACGACAACACCAAGCCCGCCTCAGCCACTACAAACGCCGCGGCTACCCACTTCCTTAACTGCCGTTGCAGTA
>NZ_MASW01000016.1 GCF_003202285.1 Prauserella muralis | reverse complement strand
ACCACACGGGGTCAAAATTCGCGAAGCGTTGACACGCTTCAGCGTGCCGCCTGATGCGTAGTCGCTGCTGCGGAGAGCGATGTGCCAACCGGGTTGGGACGCGACGTAGGTCTGCAGGTGGTCGCTTTCGAGGAGAGTGGGCCACCGCTGGTAGAGGCCGACGCGTACCGGCCGTTGAGTCCGTGGGTGTGCGGCCCGACGGCTGCGGGGATTGCGAGTGGCAGGCGGCATTGTGGTGAACCTTCCTTTCGAGTCATTGGCGAGTGGCTTCGATCCGCTGCGTTCGTTGCGCGAGCGCGAACGCGCGATGTCATGCCGCGTCGCGGCGGTGATCGGGGTGGCTGGCGTCCGCGGTGCCTGGCTCGGCGGGCAGTGTTTGCTCGCTGGCTTCGGCCTGGGCCAGGTCTGCCGCGAGGCTGGCGACCACCCGCGCGAGCTTGTGCATGTCGGGTGGATCGCGGCGAGCGCCGCGCACCACCACGTTGCGCACAGCTCTGCTCGCGCCAACGCGCCGTCGGGGTTGCCTGCTCGGCGCGGTGATGGGGCTTCCTTGCTGCTCCTGGTCGGCCGGAGCAGGGACGTCGGCGTAGTTGTCGTTGGTCTGGTCGGGGTTGCGAGGTTGAGCGCACATGAGCGCCCCTTTCGTGCCCGTGAAGCCCGCGGCTGGCGGAGGTTCACGGGACTGCTGGTCGGCGACAGGAACCGTCGACACAGCGGGCACTCCCAGCTGCCGACACCTGCGGTCGCCGATCCGCGAGAAGCGGGTTTCGCGGCGATGCGGGCACGCACCATGACGTGCGTTGAATGAGCTGGGACCACCGAAGCTGCCACGACCAACGGGCCTCTACTCTCCGCATCCGTCTGTGCGGGGCCGGCGCTCGTGGCCGTGCTGGACTCTTGCCGTTCGGCAGGACTGTGTGCCTTGCCGAACTGGTGCTGGGTCACCTCGTCAGCGCGAAATGGGCGGTCGACGCGAGTCCAGAAGAGCATTACCGGCGCTGACCGCGAACGGCGGCGCGTCGGCATGGCGATGAACGTGATGGGTGCCGAAGCACCTCCTCTCTGTTGAACCGGGGACAGGTGTGCCACTCAACTAAGGTAACACCTGAATATATCTAGTACAGCCTGTGTATCTCAAGTGTTGCCTGTTTGTGGGTGTGTGTCTGCTGAACACGCCGGACATGCGGCGGCCGGAGGCGGTCGCCATCGGGGACACTGAGCGTCGGTTGGCGACGGCGCGAAGCGCTGCGGAGCGACGAACACGGGACGGCAGCGGGTGCAGATCGAGTGGCGGCTGCGGAAGGTCATGGCCTCCCGCGACGTCTGGACGGCGACCCAGCTGCGCGAACTCCTCATCCAGCGCGCCGGGTTCGAACTGTCCCTCCAGTCGGTCGACGTGCTGATCAAGAAGCCGCCGGTCCAGGTGAAGGTGGTGACCCTGCAGGCGCTGTGCACGACGCTGCAGTGCACGCCCAACGAGCTGTTCGGAATCGACACTCCGCAGGAGGTATCGATCGCCGACGAGCCGGGCGCGAGCGATTCTCCGGCCAGCCGATGACAAGCACGCACTGAGGGCTGCGGTGGGCCGTTCATGCGGCTTGCGCCTCGTCGTCGCGCACGCCGAGACGTAGAAGATCGTCCAGCATGAGTTGGACGGCGAACGCTGCCTGTTGGGGAACAACGCCGTTGCCCAGTGCTCTCAGCTGGGCGGCCCGAGGTATCTCGACGGAGGTTATCCAGCCTGGGTCCAGGCCCATGAGCCACTCAACGAAAAGTGGTGACAGGCGGGGACGACCCCTCGTGCCAGGTTCCGTTGGATGCGGGGCTGCTATGCCACGGGTGAGTTCCCATCGCCGGATGGCTGGCGCATACGGTCCCCAGCTGACGTGCTCGGTCTCGGGCTTGGCCTGACGGGCGTCTACGGTTCGGGCGGCGTGGGGAACAGCGGGAGAACCTCCTGGGACAGGGGAGGACGGAAACCTGCCCCGGCTCTCCTGCCGGATGTGCCCGTGTCGCTCGCTCGTGGCGTCGGCAGCAGCCTTACCGCAATCGACAGGGGCATGCCCATTCCGTTGCCGTTGATCCCGCGCGCACGGTGTCGCGCCTGCCGCTGCAACCACCCTGCGGGGTCCTCGCCATCGTTGGGGTTGCTGCTTGCCGGTGTCGGCAGGAAGGTCGTCACCGTGTCGGTGAGGTTCACCTGGTGTCCCCCTGCCAGACGCGACTCCGGCGAGCATCCGCCGCGCGTGTCGTCCCGTGCTTGCGGTGTCGGGAGCAGCCTGACGGACTCGCACGGATTCCGGCTCGGCCGGACTGCCGTCGCGATCGCCTTCTTGGATGACCGGCCGCGCGGCGACGACGGTTCCGGCTGGGTAGGCGAGCAGAAACACCCGCTCGCGTCGGTGGGGCGCGCCGATGTCGGACGCTCGAACGCTTGTCCACTGCGCGTCATACCCGACTTCGGCCAAGTCGCCGAGAACGATGTCGAGGCCGCCTTGGCGCCAGCGGAGAGCGGCGACGTTCTCCACGATGAGGAGCGTCGGTCGTAGATGGCGAACGGCTGCGACGACTTGGTGCCAGATTCCACTTCGGGTTCCTTTCCTGATGCCGGCTCGACGGCCGGCTGCGCTGATGTCCTGACATGGGAATCCGGCGGTGAGGACATCGACGGGCTCAACCTGTTGCCAGTCGATGGTGGTGATGTCGCCGAGGTTGGGCACGTCCGGCATCCGGGCTGCAAGGACCTTGCTCACATGTGGGTCCGGATCTGCCACCCACAGCAATCGTCCGCCGCCAAAGGCGGTCGCCACGCCGAGGTCCAGGCCGCCGTATCCCGTGCAGAGCGAGCCGAATGTGAGGTCGGGCTTCGCTCCGAGGTGTCCAGGGAAGCGGTCACGCAGCAGTGTCATGGCCACCTCCCTCGGCCACGCGCTTGGGCTGCGCTTGGTGGAAGGTGCGCTCGTCGACCAGCGGCTCGTGCACTTTCGGTGCCGAGGTGACCCATTGCTCGATGGGCGTCGGGCGGCCGGCGATGGTGCGGGCCCAGACCTGGCGTCCGGTGTACTTGACGTTGGTGACGATCCGCCGGACGGCCTTGGGTGTCCAGCGCCCGTTGGGCACAGGGGCGGGGTACTGGTGGTGGTCGCTGTTGAGTCGTGCGGCGATGACGGCGAAGCCCAGGCCGTGGTCGGCGCGCCAGATGAAGATCTGCCGGACGGCGGCGGCGGTCTGCCAGTGTGGGACGAGGACCGCGCGTAGTTTGCTGTGTCCGCTGGGGTCGGTGACGCGGATGCGCAGGGCGCGGTAGCCGTAGGGCGGTGGCCCGATCTGGTAGCCGGCGCGGACGAGTTCGACCATGGCTTGGCGGGCGCGGCGGGTGGTTTCGGCGTGGTGCGCGGCGAGCGCGACCCACTGGATGCGGTTGCCGCGGGCGTCGACCAGTTCGCTGTCACCGGTCGGGTCGTCCGCGTTTGCTTCGGTGTCGACGGCGGAGGTATCTGACTGGGTTGTCCACAGGGTTGTCCACAGGCGGGACCACCACGGTGGACGCGTCTCGGCCACCGGTGTGCCGGTGCACTGGTGGCGGGCGGCGGCGCGAAGCGCAGCGCGCTTGCGTCGGTACTCGGGATGCCAGCCGCACTCGCGGCAGTACAGGCGCGTCGTCATGCCGCTCGCCCCCAGCCGGGGTAGGTGACGCCGTTGACGGGGGGCCGGATGACCTCGTCCTCGGTCGACCACGGGATGCCGGCTGCCGCGGCGGCGGCGAGTTCGGCGTCGTGGGCGAGTTGGAAGACAAGCACCTCGTGGTGCGCGGAAAGTGCGGTCGGCGTACCGGCGGCGCGTGCTCGGGCGGCAGCGCGGCGTTCGGCCAGTGAGGCTCGGGTGACCAGCCGGCTGCCGCGCAGTCGGGCGGTCAGTGCGATGCACTGCTCGACCGGCGCCAGCCCTGCCGAAGTTCCGGCGGCGATGAGCGGGGTGGTCAGGTCGACCAACGTGCCGTCCGGGTGCCGGAGGGGCCGCGCGACGATGGCGACGTGTCCGCCGGAGCGCAGCAGCGGCTCGCAGTAGAGCAGTGTCGTGGCGAGGTCGGCGAGGGCGGACTCGACCGGGTCGCGGTCCGGACCGTTCGCGCGGTCCGGCGCGGTGCGCAGGGTGGTCAGGACGAGTCCGATTCGCCCGATCAGCCCGGCGGCCCGGACGGTCGCGAGCACCTTCGGTCGGGCGTCGAGGACCGAGCCGTCGCGCCAGGCGCCCGCGGTTTTGGCGGCGGTGACGTTGGCGCGAGCGAGGGTCCACCACCGGGTGCGGGAGGTGAGTCCGAGCGCGTGACGGCCGGCGCGCAGTGCCTCAACGAGGACGGTGCCGGTGCCGCAGTCCGGGTCGAGAACGAGGTCGCCGGGGCGGGTGTAGGTGGCGATCGCGTGGGCGGCGACGGCGGGCGGAATCCGGTCGGTGTCGGTCTCGGTGCCGGGCACACAGCCGGTGTCGCGCAGTTGCGCGAGCGGGTCGCGCTGGCCGGTCGGCCAGACCGACAGCGGCGGCATTGAGGGCTCCTCCCCCGGTGGCAGGGGGAGTGGCCAGGGCGACGTGGGGCGGTCAGTCATCGGAGGTCTCCTCGCCGTCGGCGGTGTCGGTCGGGGCCGGCTGGCGGGTGAACACGAAGAGGTCGTCGTGCACCTGGGTGTGCCGAGCGGGCGTCGCGAGCGGTCGCGCCGGAGCCTGGGAACGGGCGTGCGCGGCCGGGGTCGCGACGGCGAGCGCGCCGTCGCGGACGGGGACGCGCAGCAGGGCGATGCGATCGAGGTAGCGCAGTCCGGCGTGGTGCGCGGCGCGCACCAGCGAGCCGGCGGGGTCGGTGAGCCGATCACGGGAGTGGTCACCGTGAGTGATGACGGCGAGGGTGCCGGTCGGGGTGAGCAGACCGGCCCAGTCGGCCGGGCGGAACCAGTCGAGGGTGCGTGGTTCGGCCGCGGTGATGACGAGGTCGTAGCGGTCCGGACCGGCGCCGGTCGCGGTCGAGTCCGGTCCGGGACGGCGGTGTGTCGACGGTCCGGCGGGCTGGTCGGTGGTTGGACTGTCGGTGCGCGGTCGGGGTCCGGACTCGGACTCGGCCGACGCGTCGCCGGGGTGTTCGTCGGCCGGGTCGGGGTGCGCGACGGTGGTCTGGGTCTGGATGCCGCGGCCGAGTCGGACCACGGTCCAGCCCGCTTCGTGTAGTCCGGCGTACGGGCCGGGCCGGGACTGGTTGCGGCCCGCCGTTGGTGACCACGATGCGGGTGGGGCGAGGTAGGGCGCGGGGTCGAGCAGGAGCACCCGCTGGCCGGGCTGGGTGTAGGTGGTGACGATCTTGATGACCGCGGTCAGCAGCCAGTTGGCGAGTAGCCCGGTGCCTTCACGGAGGTCGTCTTGCGCGCACGGCCAGACGGTGCTCGGCCGGTCGGGGCGAGGGTGGCGCAGCGTGAGGCGCAGGGTGCGTCGGCGTGGTGGTCGCCGCCTGTGCGGGAGCGGGATCGGGACGGTCGGGGGGTCGGTGTGGCCGTGCTCCTGGGAGCCGTCTCCTGGGGAGTCGTTGCGGTGTGTCGGGGTCATCGCGGGTCTCCTCCGACGGATGGGTGCTGTGCGTTCTGACGCCCCTTAACTCCGTATTTCGACCCCGTTTTGGACACGCCTCGCCAAACTTCTTTGAGATGACAAAGGCGCGCGTAAATAGCGACTCGACGTGACTCGAACAGTTCTGCCAAAGCATCGACGCGGAGCCGCCTGTTCCGTCGACTCAGGTCGCCGTTCGCCGTTTCTGGACCACTCTGCGGTCAGATTTTTCAAGATTTTTCGGCGGGCGCCAGATTGATCTTGAATGCAGACTGCGTCCAGGCACGCTGCGGCTACTAGCGTCGTACTAGCGATCAACTATAACCGCAGCTCATCGGCTACTAGTGTCGATCTGAACACGCGGGCCGCGAGGTCGCTTTGTTGATCTTGCTTCGTGGTGTTCGCGGGATGAAATAGTAGTTCGCTAGTAGCGTCGGCACGGTTCGCTAGTTGGCGCCTAGTAATGGCGTGGTATTTCCGTGGTATCGGTCGTGGCTTCCTGACGTCGTTGTTGTTCGCATCGACGCCGTGGGAGTCACGACATGGCAGCACAATCTGTTTTTCGTCGCGGTGGCGACGAGGCTGTTCCGAACTCGTTGGATATCGCGCGGGACACGTTTACCTGGCTGGTGACCGGGCCGCATCCGGTGTCGCTGAACGGCCGGCTCTTTTCGGGTTTGCCGGACCGGTACATCCCGCTGGACGAGGTCCGCGACCGGCTGCTGGCGCGCCGGTGCCCGCAGGCGACGCGGGACGCGGTGTGGGCGCATCTGGTGCTGCGCTCCCGTACTGAAGGAGCGACCTGGACGGTCGCCGCGGTCGGGGTCGCACTGCCCGCGCTGACCTCGGTCGCGGCCACCCTGTCCGATCGGTTCGCCGGCGATCCGGCCGATGTTCACGCCGAGGTGTTGCGCGGCTTCCTGACCGCGTTGTCGACCATCGATCTGCGTCCGCCGCGGATCATGCTGCGACTGCGGTGGGCCGCCTACCGGTCCGGCTACGACGCGCTCGCCGAGGCGCTGGCGGGTCCGACTCCGGTCGCGCCGGGCTTCCGATCCACCCCGCCACACACGCCGTGGGGACACCCGGATCTGGTCCTCGCTCGCGCGGTCGCGGACGGAGTCCTGACCCAGACCGAGGCCGCACTCATCGGGGCGACCCGGTTGGAAGAGGTGCCTGTCGCGGACTGGGCCGCGGCGCACCAGACCGGCGAGTGGGCGGTCTACAAGACGCGCAAACGCGCCGAGCTCCGGCTCGCCGCGTACCTGCGCGACGGTGCCGCCGAGACCGATCCGACGGACCCGCTGACGGACCAGGTCGCCACCGCGGTGGCCCTCGCGCGCCCGGCGTCACCGGTCCGTGACTTGCCGCGTTCGTCACTGTCCGTGTCTGTCGTTGGCGCGGAAGCGGGGCAGAAAGTTCAGGGTCGCGTGTCCAAAACGGACGCGAAATCCGGAGTTCAGGGCTGCGGGACACACCCGCGCTCAGCCCGACCTTCGGAGGTGCCCCAATGCGCCTGATCGATCGTTTCTTCCCCGCCGCGAGCGGACCGCGCAGCGCCCGCCTCGACGGCAATCCGCAGCCGCCGGCCGAGGTCCCAGCGTCGAGCACGCCGGACGAGGTCACCGGCAGCGAGCCGACCAATGCTCCGATCATTACGCCGGAGGACTGGACTCCGGTCCGTCCCCGCCGCTGGTCGCACGTGGTGCTGATCGTCGAGCTGGCGATCCTCGCGCTGTTGGCGTCGGCGTCGGCGGCGCACGCCGACACGATGGTCGTCGCCCTCGCGGACTCGGTGACCACGGTCCTGAACAACGTCCGCAACTGGATCATGGGCATCTTGGCCGGTCTGGCCACGGTGTTCCTGTCCATCGGCGGTGTCCGCTACGTGATGGGCGGCGGCGACCCCGGCGAGGTCGAGAAGGCCAAGACCGCGTTCAAGTCCGCCGGGTGGGGCTACGGCCTTGCGGCGCTCGCGCCGCTGGTCGTGGAGATCCTCAAAGGGATCGTGGGGGCCTGACCGATGGCCGGCACCCCGCCCACGGTTCGCCCGTACCGCCGGTCCGGCGGCCTGGTCGCGACCGCTGCCGCCGGACGAATCGACGGGGACCGAGCGATGCTCTCCCCGGTCTCCGACGCCAGCGCCGACCGGCCGCCGGCTGGTCGGTCGCGGCGTTGGCGCGCGGGCTGGATGCTGGCGCTGAGCATCGTCGTGCTCCTGGTCGGCGTCCTCGCGGTCAGCGCGTGGGCCTCGCCCACTGCGCCGCAGCAGCCCCCGCCGCAACCACCGCTGCCGATCCCGACGGTGGATCCGTGCACGCCGGGTTCGCCGCTGCCGGTCTGCCAACTGCCCGCGCCGACCACCACCAAGCCGCTGCCCACCGCGCCGCTGCCACTCCCGACCGGGGTGCCCGCGCCGACGACATGCAGCTTCCCCGGCCAGGTCGGCTGCACCTCGTCCACGCCGACCACGACGCCGAGCCAGCCGTGCACGGGTGAGGACTGCATCCCGCAGCCGACCACGCCACCACCGAGCACTGGCCCGCAGCAGCCGGGCACGGGCAGTGGCGAGGGCGACTCGGACTGTGGGATCACCGACATCGGCGCGTGCATCACCGAGGCCATCAACTCGGCGTTCCGCAGCATCGTCGACGCCGCGCTCTCGCCGATCCTGGAGCTGATCGGGCACACCGCTCTGTCCACGCCGACGATCAGCGACCTGCCCGGCATCGGCGAGTTGTGGAACAACTCGTGGGAGCTCGTGGTCGCCGCCTACGGCCTGCTCATCCTCCTCGGCGGCATCGTCGTGATGGGCCACGAGAGCGTCCAGGCGCGCTACTCGATCAAGGAGATCGGGCCCCGGATCCCGATCGCGTTCATGGCCTCGGCGCTGAGCTTGTTCTTCACCGACAAGCTCATCCGACTGGCCAACGGCCTGACCCTGGGCATCCTCGGCGACGGGGTCAACGCGCCCTCGCTGGGCAACACCCTCAAGGACGCCGTCGCCGGCATCCAGACCGGCGGACTGTTCATCATCCTGGTCGGCCTGGTGCTCGTCGTGGTCGGCCTGGGCCTGCTGGTCGTCTACGTGGTCCGGATCGTCATCACCCTCGTCTTGATCATCTCGGGCCCTTTGTTCCTGATGTTCCACGCGCTGCCGCACACCGACCCGCTGGCTCGCTGGTGGTGGAAGGCGCTCACCGCGACGTTGTCGATCCAGGTCGCTCAGGCGCTGGTGCTGATTACCGCGGTGCGCACGTTCTTGTCCGGTGGCGTGAATCTGTTCGGTTCGACGCTGTCCGCGCTCGGCACGCTGGTGGCCGCGATCGCCTTGTTCTTCATCCTGTTCAAGATCCCGTTCTGGCTGTTGAAGGCGGTCAAGGTCAGCTCGGGTCGCTCGTTCCTCGGTGGCTTGGCTCGCGCCTACATCGCGGCGAAGACCTTCGGCATGGTCGCCGGGAAGACCGGCGCGCTCGGCAAGGTCGGCGGCGCTGTCGGCGCGAAGAGCGGCGGCGGAGGTGGAGGCGGCGGAGGTGGCCGCGGTGGCGGCTCGGCTGATCCGCCGTGGCCCGCGCAGCCGCGCCTCGCGCCGACCCCGGAGATGGTCAACAAGCGGCTCAAGGCGGCTCATGACGCCGAGCGTGCTCGCGCGGCTCGTCGGTCGCGGCTGCCCTCGCAGGCGCCGCAGTTCTTGCAGCCCTCACCCCAAGACACCACCCACGACCCCGCCGT
This sequence comes from Prauserella muralis, assembly GCF_003202285.1. GTDB lineage: Bacteria > Actinomycetota > Actinomycetes > Mycobacteriales > Pseudonocardiaceae > Prauserella_B > Prauserella_B muralis. The sequence goes on along the minus strand of NZ_MASW01000016.1, from coordinate 38,830 downwards.
CACTCCGGCGAACCAGGGACCAGCCATGCCTCCTGAGTTCAGTTCCGCACCCACGCCCGCCACTCCGGTCTCCCCGCCTCGGCGGGGGCCGCGTCCGGGATCGGCACCCCAGTTCCAAGCCGCTGGAGGGCCGCGTCGACGCGGCGCCACCCCGCCGCCGGCCCGCCCGATCCGCACCGCGTCGGTGCCGCCGCAGTTGCAGTTCCGGCCCGCGACGCCGCCCGCGCCGCGGCCGTCGTCGCCACCCAGGTCGGCGTCCGCGCCTGCCGCGCCGGTGTTCCGGCAGGCGCAGCCCGAGCCGCGCATCGGCGACGCCTACCGGCGCACCCAGTCGGTTCCGCCGCCGGTGTTCCGCGCGCCGAAACCCGCTCCAGGAGGTGAAGGGAAATGAGTCAGCCGGTAAGGATTCCCGCTGACGTCGATCGCGAGGACCGGGTGATCGGGCCGCTGACCGCGCGGCAGCTGCTCATCCTCGCCGTCACCGGGATCGTGCTGTACGGGACGTACACGATCACCCGCGAGTTCGTGCCGTTGGTGGCGTTCCTGATCGTCGCCATCCCGATCGGGGTGACTGCCGCGTTCCTCGCGCTGGGTCAGCGCGACGGCATCACCCTTGACCGGTTGGTGCTGGCGGCGTTGCGGCAGCGGATGAGTCCGCAGCACCGAGTGGCCGCGCCGGAAGGCATCCGCCCGGCGCCCGAGTGGCTGGGCAGCCAGGTCGCGAACTCCAGCAGCAAAGGCCGCGCCAAGGGGAAGGACGGCGGGGACGCCGCCGCATCGGCGGTCTCGGCGGCCGCGCTGCGGCTGCCCGCTGAAGCGGTCACCGACACCGGTGTCATCGACCTCGGTAAGGACGGCGTCGCCGTTGTCGCGGTGTGCAGCACGATCAACTTCGGGTTGCGTACCCCGGCCGAGCAGGAGTCCCTCGTCGCCTCCTTCGGTCGGTATCTGCACTCGCTGACCGCGCCGGTGCAGGTGCTGGTGCGCGCGGAACGACTGGACCTGTCCGGGCAGATCGCCGAGCTTCGCGAACAGGCTGGCGGGCTGCCGCACCCGGCGCTGGAACGGGCGGCGCGCGAGCACGCCGAGTACCTCGACCAGCTCGGCCGCGCCACCGACCTTCTGCGCCGCCAGGTCCTGCTGATCCTGCGCGAACCGCTGCTCACCACGGGCCCGACCGACGGGCTCGGCGGCGTCTCGCCGCTGGCAGCGTTGACCGCGAAACGCAAGGCCGCCAAGCAAGCCGCCCTGGTCGACGACGCCACCCGGCGGGCCGCCGAAGCCCGGCTCGTCCGCCGGCTCGGCGAGGCGGTCGAGCTGCTGTCCCCCTCGGGGATCGTGGTCACCCCGCTGGACGCCGGCCAGGCCACCGCGGTGCTCGCCGCGGCCTGCAACCCCGACAGCTTGATCCCGCCGAACTCCGGTCTCGCCGCCTCGGACGAGGTCATCACCACCGCCCCGGACGAGGGCTGGGACACAGGCGCGTTCGGCCGCGCCGCGTTCCCCACCGACGACGAGTTCGGCGACGCCGAGGACGCCTGGGACGACGACGCCGAGGACCCCGACGACTACGCCAACTCCGCGGGGAGGTACCGCTGATGAAGACCAAGGACAAGCGCCGCGGCCGGAAGCCCCAGAGCGTGCAGCCGCCGCTCGGGCGTGCCAGCGCGTTCACCCCGGACGCCATCTCCGTCCGTCCTCGTGCGCTGGAAGTCGGTGGCGAATGGGTCGCGAGTTTTGCCGTCGTCGGCTACCCGCGCGAAGTGCACAACGGGTGGCTTCAGCCTCTGCTGACCTACCCCGGACGCGTCGACGTCTCCCTGCACATCGAGCCGATCGATCGCGTTACCGCCGCGAACCGACTCAAGAAGCAGCTGTCGAAACTGGAGTCCGGCAGGCGACACACGAGCGAGAAGGGCCGGCTGGTCGACCCGCACGTCGAAGCCGCCACCGAGGACGCCTACGACTTGTCCGCACGGGTCGCCCGTGGCGAGGGCAAGCTTTACCGGCTCGGGCTGTACCTGACCGTGCACGCCCCGACCGAAGAGGCCCTCAGCGACGAGGTCGCGGCCATCCGGTCGCTGGCGGCGTCGCTGCTGCTGGACTGCAAACCAACCACCTACAGGAGCCTGCAGGGCTGGATCACCAGCCTGCCCATGGGCCTCGACCTCGTGGGCATGAGGAGGACGTTCGACACCTCGGCGCTGTCCGCGGCGTTTCCGTTCACGTCGCCGGACCTGCCGCCGCCAGACCCGACGTCGGTCGGCGCACCGAGCGGCGTGCTCTACGGCTTCAACGTCGGCAGCCAGGGACTCGTCCACCACGACCGGTTCGCCCTGGACAACCACAACAGCGTGATCCTCGGCCGCTCCGGCGCGGGCAAGAGCTACTTGGTGAAGCTGGAGTTGTTGCGGTCGCTGTACCGCGGGATCGAGATCCACGTCATCGACCCCGAGGACGAGTACGCCCGGCTGGCCGCCGCGGTCGGCGGGACCTATGTGCACCTCGGCGCCGAGCAGGTCCGCCTCAACCCGATGGACCTGCCGATCCACACCCGCCCGGACGGGCGTCGCACCGCGCCCCGCGACGCGCTGATCCGCCGTTCGCTGTTCCTGCACACCGTGATCTCGGTGCTGCTGGGCAGCGAGCTCGAAGCGACCGAACGGGCGGCACTGGACCGCGCCATCACCGCGACCTACCAACGCGTCGGCATCACCTCGGACCCGCGAACCTGGACCCGCCCGGCGCCACTGCTGGCCGACCTCGCCGAGGTCCTCGCCGACGCCGGTGACCCCGCCGGGGTCGAGCTCGCGGCGCGGCTGCACCCGTATGTCACCGGCGCGTTCTCCGGGTTGTTCTCCGGTCCGACCTCGACCCGCCCGGAGGGGCACCTGGTGGTGTTCTCGCTGCGGGATCTCGCCGACGAGCTCAAGCCGATCGGCACGTTGCTGACGCTCGACGCGGTCTGGCGGCAGGTCTCCAACCCGGCTATCCGCAAGCCCAGGCTGGTCGTGGTCGACGAGGCGTGGCTGTTGATGAAGGAGCCCGCGGGCGCGGAGTTCTTGTTCCGGATGGCCAAGGCGTCCCGGAAACAGTGGGCCGGTCTCACGGTGGCCACCCAGGACACCGCGGACGTCCTGGGCTCGGATCTCGGTAAGGCCGTGGTAGCCAACGCCGCGACGCAGATCCTGCTGCGGCAAGCCTCCCAGGCGATCGACGAGATCACCCGCACCTTCGACCTGTCCATGGGTGAGCGCCAGTTCCTGCTCTCCGCGGACCGTGGCCAGGGCCTCCTGTCGACCGGGACGCAGCGAGTGGCATTCCAGTCCATCGCCTCACCGGTCGAGCATCAATTGGTCACGTCCAACCCCGCCGAAATCGCCGGGTATTCCGACACGTCGTCGGGAATCGAGAACTCCTTCGTCGAACTCGGCGCGGACGACCCCGCGGGAATCGCGGACTCGTTCGACGACGGCAACGCATCGCAGATCGAACTCGACGCCGCCTAATCGCAGGCACCAATCCGTTCACACCGAATCGCATCCAGGGGATAGCCATGTCTACGTCATTGTCCATTTCCGTCACCGTTAACCGGCCCGCGCGGCTGCTCACGCAAAACAGCGAAATGCGCCAGATCGGCGTGTGGAACTGGTCGCTGCCGGCCTGGGCCGGCCGCTTGGCCGACGGCCGTACCTACAACACCTGTCCGTCGGCCGGAATCTGCGCACAGGCGTGCTACGCCCGACACGGCACCTACACCTGGCCGGTCGTCCGCGCCAAGCACCAGGCCAACCTGATGTACGTCCTCGACAATCTGGCCGGCTGGCAGGCCGCCATGGTCGCAGAACTCGGCGCGGCCAAGTTCTGCGGCGCCTGGATCAGAATTCACGACAGTGGTGATTTCTTCTCCGACGCCTACCTTCAGGCATGGCTGGATATTTGCCGGGCTCGGCCCGACACGAATTTCTACGCCTACACCAAGAGGTGTCCCGATTCCGGACGCTTGTCGAACCTGATCCGCCGCCGAATTTTCTGTGGGTCTATTCGTATGGCGGGACACAGGATGCCGCGCTGAATCCCGCCGTCGACCGGGTCGCGGATGTGTTTCCCGACGAGTCCGCGATCGCCGAGGCGGGCTGGGCCTCGCAGGAAGCCAGCGACCTGCTCGCGGTCCTGGGCCCGCGGCTGGTCGGTGTGCCGGCCAACCGCATTCCCGCCTACCTCAAGCGGCTAGCCGGCCGTCGGTTCTCCGAGTGGCAAGCCGAGGTCGACGCCGACCGCGCCGCCCGCCGAGGCCGCCGGCACCTGCGGCTCGTCGTCGACAACACCCGCCCCGACCACAGCCAGCAGCCCACGGCCGAGCCCAGCCCGGTGCGGGGCGACCAGCCACGGGCTGCGTGACCGCAGCTCGCGCCCGTCTCGCCGACCGCTTTGCGTGGGGAGGTTCCCGATGTCCTGGCCAATCACTGCCACACCCCTGTCCGCCCTCGTTCCTCCGCGGGTCGAGCAGACCGCCGTCGTGCTTGCCTCACCGGTCGGCGACTACCTGCGTGACCCGCTCGGCGCGTTCCAGAACGTGCTGGCTCACCTGCGCGACCTCGCCCTCACGTGGGGCCCGATCGTCGGGCCGGTGCTCGTTGTCGCTGTCACCGCCGCGGTCGTCGCGCGCCGTCGGTGGCGCCGCCGCTACCACCAGCGCCTGATGACCGATGCCCGAGTGGTCACGGTGCTCGCGCCACCGACGGTCGACCCGTCCGGAGCGATCACCGTGTGGTCCAACCTCGTTGGATTGCTGCGGCCAGGCTGGCTGCGCCGGTTCGGCGGGCAGCCGCACCTGAGCTTCGAGCTGACGTTCACCGACGACGGCGTGCAGATCCGGCTGTGGGTGCCGGGCCTGGCGCCGCCCGGCATGGTCGAGCGCGCGATCGAGGCCGCGTGGCCCGGCGCGCACACCCGCACCACACCCGCCAAGCCCCCGATCCCGACCACGGCGGCAGCAGGCCGACGAGTCGAAGCGGTCGGCGGCGAGCTGCGGCTGGCGCGCTCGGAGGCACTGCCGATCCGCACCGAGCACCCGGCCGACCCGATCCGGGCCATGCTCGGCGCACCGGTCGGGCTCGGCCCGCACGAGCGCGCCTGCGTGCAGATCCTCGCCCGCCCCGTCGCCGGCCACCGCGTGACCAAAGCCCGCCGCGCCGCCCGGCGGGTGCACGCGGGCGGCTCGGTCCACCTGGTCGGCCGGCTGCTCGACGCCATCACGCCCGGCAAGACCCCGAAGCCGTCGACCAGCACACGGACACCGCAGCTGGATCGCCAGACCAGCCTGGAGTACGCCGCCCAAGACCGCGCCGTGGTCGAGAAGCTGCGGGCGAACCAGTTCGAGACCCGCATCCGCTACGCCGTGGCCACCACCGTCCCCGAGGACGCCACCTCGGGCGAGGTCCAGGCGGTGCGGGAGGTGCTGCGGGGCCGCGGGCACGCGATCGCCTCGGCGTTCGCCGCCTACTCCGAGCACAACTACTACCGCCGAGTTCGGATCCGCCGCGACCCGGTCGCCGTGTTGGCCGAACGCCGCCTGGGCAAGGGTGACCTGCTCTCGATCCCGGAGCTGGCCGCGATCGCGCACCTGCCGATCGACGAGTCCACCCCCGGCCTGCAGCGGGCCGGCGCGAAGGCCGTGCCGCCACCGCCGGGCATCGCCACGACCGGCGAGCAGATCAAGCCGCTCGGGCTGTCGGACTCCGGGCACTCCCGCCCGGTCGGCCTGCACGTCGCCGACGCCCGCCACCACCTGCACATCCTCGGAGCCACCGGCTCCGGCAAGTCCGAGCTGATGGCCCGGATGATCCTGGCCGACGCCGAGGCCGGCCGCGGCGTGGTCGTGGTCGACCCGAAGGGCGACCTCGTGTCGGACATCCTGATGCGGCTGCCCGAGGAGCTCGGCGAGAAGGTCGTGCTGTTCGACGCCGACTCCCGCGCCCGCCCGCCGGTGCTCAACCCCCTGGAGGGCGCGGACAAGGCCCGCGCCGTCGACAACCTGGTATCGATCTTCTCCCGGATCTACGCCTCCTCGTGGGGACCGCGCACCGACGACATCCTGCGCGCCGGGCTGCTCACCCTGACCGCGATGCCCGGCACCCCGACCCTGGTCGACCTGCCCAAGCTGTTGACCGTGCCGGCGTTCCGGCAACGGGCCTGCGACCAGATCGACGACGAGGTCCTCAAGGGCTTCTGGTCCTGGTACGACGATCTGTCCGAAGCCAGCCGCGCACAAGTGATCGCGCCGCTGATGAACAAAATCCGCGGCTTCCTGCTGCGCCCGTTCGTCCGCGCCGCCATCGCCGGTGGCACGTCCACAGTGGACATGGACGAGGTGCTCAACACCGGCGGCATCTGCCTGGTGCGCATCGCTCGCGACGCCCTGGGGATGGAAACCGCCCGGCTGGTCGGCTCCATCGTCGTGGCACGCACCTGGCAGGCCGCCACCCGCCGCGCCCGCGTCCCGCAGCGCCAACGTCGCGACTGCGGGCTGTACGTGGACGAGTGCCACAACTTCTTGAACTTGGCCTACCCGTTGGAGGACATGCTCGCCGAGGCCCGCGGATACCGGCTCTCCATGGCGTTGGCGCACCAGTACCTCGGACAGCTACCGAAGGAGCTCGAAGAGGGCATCAGCACCAACGCCCGCAGCAAGATCTTCTTCAACGCCTCACCCGAGGACGCGAAGCGACTGGCCCGGCACACCATGCCGCGGCTTTCTGATCACGACCTGTCCAACCTCGGCGTGTACCACGTCGCCGCCCGCCTCGTCCTGGGCGGCGAGGAAGCACCGCCGTTCACCGCGGTCACCGAGAAGCTCCCGCCCGCGATTCCCGGACGCGCCAAGGCAATCCGCAAAGCAGCCAGGATCAACACCCGCCCGCCCGTCACCGACGCCGACACCGTCGCGGGCGGATCCGGTCAGCCCACTGTGGACCCACGCCGCGCGGCCTGACCCGACGGATCTCGTTCTCCCGCAACGCATGCGGGCTCACCTATCGCGCCCGTTCCGCTCCGGTGATCCCGCATGCGTTGCCTTCGCCTTCCCCCATTCCGGCCAACGCCTGGGAGGTGCCGACCCATGATTTCGAATCCCACGCCACAGAGGGCATTGCGCGGGCACATGCCCCAGCGCCCCACGCCGCGGGCGGCCACCACCGGGGAGCACCACGCCCAGCTCGCCGGGCGGCTGACCCTCCGGGACCGGTGGCTGGCCCGGATGCTGCACGAGCACAAGGTCTTCACCACCCAGCAGATCGTCGAGCTCTGCTACCCGACCATGCGCGCGGCCAACCACCGCCTGCTCGACCTGTTCAAGTGGCGCGTCGTCGACCGCTTCCAGCCGTTCGTCAGCACCGGCACCGCGCCGATGCACTACGTGCTCGACATCGCCGGAGCAGTCGCCCTGGCCTACGAGGACGGCCTCGACCCCAAGCAACTCGGCTACCGCCACGAAGACGCCATCGGCATCGCCCACTCCCTGCGCCTCGCACACACCGTGGGCGTCAACGGCTTCTTCACCGACCTCGTCGCACTCAGCCGACAGTCCGGTGCCCGCGGACGCCTGACCGCGTGGTGGTCCGAGCTGCGCTGCGGCCGGCTCTTCGGCGACATGGTCCGCCCCGACGCCTACGGCCGCTGGCGCGAAGACGGCCACCAGATCGAGTTCTTCCTCGAATTCGACTTCGGCACCGAGGACCTCGGCAAACTCGGCCGCAAGCTGCACGGCTACGAAAAGCTCGCCACCGCAACAGGAATCACCACACCAGTCCTGGTGTGGCTGCCCACCAACCGCCGCGAAACCACCGCGCGCAGGGCACTCGCCGACGCCCTGTCTCAGTTGGACCGCCCCGCGCTCGTGCCCGTAGCCACCAGCGCCGCAGATGTCGCGGGCGTAGCCGGCGAGGACAACCCCGCCGCCGCGCGCTGGTTGCCGATCTCCGGGCCGGCATCGCGACGGCCGGGCCGGCTGCGCCTTGTCGAGCTCGCGCGGCTCTGGCCCCACGTCGAGCCGCCCTCCGCGGTGCCGTCGTCGACCGCGGCCCAGGCGCAGCAGGCGCCCGCGGAACTGGCCGCGCCGGACCCGCTCCCGCCACCCCTCCCCACCAGCCGCTTCCGGAGGTGACTCCATGAAGATCGCCGTTGCCGCTGTCGCGGCCATCATCGCCGTCCCCATCCTCATCGGGGGTGTCGGCAAAGCCATCGTCAGTGCGCTGTTCGGCACCGGTGGCACCGAGCCGAGCCAGGCCGCGATCGCCGAGATCCCCAACGACTACCTGTCGCTCTACCGAGCCGCAGCCTCCGTGTGCCCAGGGCTGGACTGGACAATCCTCGCCGCCATCGGCGACGCCGAATCCAAGCACGGCCGCGGCTCCGGCGAGGGCATCAAGGAAGGCGAGAACTACATGGGGGCCGGCGGTCCCATGCAGTTCCTCAAGCCCACCTTCGATGGCGTGATCGCGCGGCACACGATCCCGCCCGGCGGCTCGAACCCACCGTCACGCTACAACCCGCACGACGCCATCTACGCCGCCGCGTTCTACCTGTGCGATTCCGGGGCACAGAAAGACATCCGCAAGGCCCTGTTCGCCTACAACCATGACGAGGAGTACGTCAACGGCGTTCTGGCACAAGCAAAACGGTACGGCACCGCCACCGTCGGAACCGGCGACTGCAACAAGATCCAGGCACCCAACCCGGCCGCGATCATGGCGATCAACTTCGCCTGCGGTCAGCTCGGCCTGCCCTACGTCTGGGGTGGCAACGGACCAGCCGGTGGACACGCCGGCTTCGACTGCTCCGGCCTCACCAAAGCGGCCTACAACGCCGCCGGCATCGCCCTACCGCGCACGGCGCAAACCCAGTACAACGCGGGCCCGCTAGTGCCCGCCGGCCAACCGCTGCTCCCAGGTGACCTGGTCTTCTACGGCACACCCGGCAACGTCCACCACGTCGGCCTGTACATCGGCGCCGGCAAGATGGTGCACGCCCCGACATTCGGCGAGCCGGTCCAGGTCAGCAACTACCGCTGGAACGGGGACGACTACCTCGCGGCCAGCCGCCCCACCGGCGATGCTCGCGTCTAAAGTGGACATAGCTAGGCTGGCCTCCTTCCGTCGGACGTTCAGGGTGACAGCCCAGCGGTTTCCCCTGTCGGGCTCCGCTTCAACTCGGGCGATCATGCAGTTTCAGTGGCGCGCTCGCGTAGCACGCTCAGAATGTCGGGCCGGTAGCGCGCCTTGATGCGGTGCTGGGTGCCCCCCTGCATCTCCTTGATGAGCTTCGCGACCTTTGTGGCTTCGTCGAACTCACCGCCTGCTGCGAAGAAGGCACGCAGCCAGGTGTCAGCGTCAAGCGGATAGCCGGCTGCGGTAAACACGCGCAGTAGCTGCACGACGGCATCCTTGCCGTTGCCACCCGACAGCCCGTTGTACTGCTCACCTACCCAGCACTTCGCGGCCTCAAGTTGCACGGCGTCTGGTGCTTCGAGTGCGGACCCGGTGTGCAGGTTCGTGGCGCCGACCCCGTCGAGCCAGGTGCGGACCATATCGTGCGGCGACCAAACGATGACGAACAGTCTCGCGACGGACTCCGTCGTGACGATCTCGCGCAGCAAGTCGCAATCCCGTTCCTTGTAGGGATGCAGGACGATGAGCGGACGGCTGATCGTCTTGTCGGTGCGTCGGAGCTCATTGAGGTCTGACAGGTCGATGACGTGCCGTTCGTCGGCGTCGTGGGCGACGAAGGTCATGAACTCACGGTCAGCGCTGTGGTCCGACTCGTACGTCTTCCGATCGGCCGTAGCGAAAACGTATGGCGGACTTCCGAGCCAGTCTTGGATCACGGCACTCTGCTGCCGCATCGCAGTGCCGTGCTGTCCCCAATCTTCTCGGACCATGTACGCGAGTTCGGTCATGGGGCCAGTCTGCCGCAAACCTCGGACTTAGCGTCCACGGCTGGCCGTGGCGTCCTCATCAACCCACCGGCACTCTTGGCCCGATCGCCGGCCTCCGGGTCGACCTGATCGGCACCTTCGGCCCAGGCGCACTTTCAGCTATCAGAAGCTATGTCTCAATTTGATCCCGCCGGGCGTCCCATTGATCGGCCGCGATCGCTACACATGCCGCGACAAGGGAGTCTAGGACGACCTCAATCTTGCGAACGTCATACATCCCTTCAGTCAAAGTCTCGGCCGTCTGCTTAAGAAATTCTTTGCTGTAGACCTCTTTAAATTCCAGCGCCCCATGATAGGTATCTAGGCTCTCCTTGTGATTGGTCCAGCGCACTTTCGCCGGCAGATAACCGCCGACGTCAAGATCGAGATAACACTCGATTGCCGCGGCGCGCCGATTGATGTCCGAGTGGTGGAGCCCCTCGGGACCTTGAGCCGGAAACGAGCGGAACACCTCAAGCTCAGGCAACATGATTCCGCGCATGTTCACGGGAAGGGTGAGATTCGACAGACGCTGATGCGCATCGAGACCCTCCGCGTCATTGTCGAACACGAAAAGAACCTGGTTGTGAACGTCTATTTTTGCGAGTCCTTCTGCGAATTTCACGAGGCTTCCCGTACCGGAGAAGGGGTGACGCTTGCTCACGTCGATGAAGCGGAAGAAATCCGCTATCCCTGGCCGCAGCAGCGCGAGCGCATGCGTCAAAATATGGACGTCCGAACTGCCTTCAGTCGCAATCAGGAACGTCTCGGTTCGCCGGGCATCGGGCATAAATTCCCGCTCTGTGGCCCACCCGGCTTGCACCAACGGTCCATATTGCCAGACGACAGGCGCATCCTTGTTCGCTTCGATCTCCGCCAAGAGTCGCAACACGGAATACGGGTGAAGGATATTCACCAAAGAGCCGAAGAAATTTTGCTCCGAGTGGACTTGAATGCCAGAGGGTCGATCTGCAGGGATCCGCTCGACCTGTACCTCTTTGAAGCGAGCTTGTATCCTCGCTTTGCCTGCATCGTCCGCATACGGAACAAAGGTGTCGTCGAGACTGTCGAGCGGGTACGCGGCGGCAAATGCGACGAATTCCACAAAGTTCATCAGGTCAGGAACGAGCTCTTCGTCGCCGATCTGAAGATACTTCCTCTCCTCCAGCCAGTTTTGCGCGACGGCGTCGTACTCACGCCGGACGTGTTCTAGATTGAAGCCGAGGAGTTCGAGGCGTGGAACGACGTATTTGAGCGGTCGCGTGAACGCCGCCTCGGAGGGCGTGGGGTCCTCGTCGTTCTCCTCGTACCAATCGTAGTTGATCTGATCGCTCTTGATCGCCTTTCGATCTTGTTCCTGAAAAATCGATCCGTGATCAGTTCCGCGGTGGTTCTTGCTGTACGTGACCGACACGCCAGCCACATCGAGTGTGATTTCCGTACCCAAGCTCCGCCCCCAACTGGGTAACTATGACGCCTGTCGACGTGTCAATGAAGAGACTAAGCATATTCAATCTCGCCCGTCAGGCTGCTGAAGGTTGTTACGATTCGTCGGCGGTGTCGCCTTCGAGGAGCTTGTACACGTTGCTGCGCTGCATCCCGACTTCCTTGGAGATCCTCAACCGGGGCACTCCTGCGGCGTCCGCGGCCAGCACGGCTTCACGCCGTTTCTTCCGCGCTTCTCGTTGCTTGGCGAGGAGGCTGTTGATCTTCGCTTCGAGTTCGGCCTGTTGGGTGCGGGCGTCGTCCAGTTCCTTCTTGATCCCCTCGACCTCGGCTCGGCAGGCGCGAAGCTGAAGGACTTCCTCGGGATCGCTCATCAGGAGCCCTCTCTCGCAGGGGGTCACCGTCTTGCTTTCGGTGAGCCTTCGTCGTCTCGTTGTGTCTATCACACATGTCTATCATTCCTGTGTCTAGGACATCTGGGGCTGGCGGGCGACCTCCGGTCCCACCCGGAGTCGCCCGCCGGTTGCCTGCTCGGGGCTAGGTTGACGGCACGCCTGACTTGGGGTCTCCGAGCCAGGCGTGCCGGCCGACCTCCGCGAGTTCGGCCTTGCGGTGCTGCCAGTCGGGCATCCACAGGTACATCCGCCGCTTCCAGGCGTGGCCATGTGCTGCCCTGCTGGGCTGGGTGGCATGGGCCTGTTCGTGGACGAGCACATACTCGATCAACCGGAGCGGTAGGCCGAACACGGCCCAGTGCAGCGTCGTCGTGTGCTTCGGCGGTCCCTCGTAGATGCCCCAGCGGCGCCGTCCGAGATCGCGAACTGCGTAGTTCAGGCCGGTGATGTGGCCATCCAGTTCGTACTGGCGTCCCTCGCGACGCAACCAGGCGAGCCCGACTTGCCGGTACAGCCCGATCACCGCTCGGCGGACCAGTTCTGGCCGCTGTGTCCGCGCGGACAGGACGCCGTCGGACGTGATCAGAGGCAGCTGTGCGGCTCCCGCGGGCGAGGCGTCGACGAGCTGGAGCCGGTAGCGCTGGCCGAGCAGGTCGAACTCTTCGCCGTCGACGAATTCCTTGACCGCGTGATCCGGGGCCAACCGCGTGGCGGTGTCCACCTTCTCGGTGATCCATCGACGATGGCTGCCGACAAACCGCGCAACCTGTTCCGGGGCGGCCGTCGGCGGGATCAGCACGGCGACACCGCCTCCCGGATTGACCTGGATGCCGGTCTTGCGCCGTCGTGGACGGATGGCCACCTCGACCTGCCACTCGGGCGGCAGGTCGAGGGCGGCCAGAGCGGCCCGGAAGGCGTCAGGGCCGCTCATCGCACTCCCTCCTGGTAGTTGATGTGCTCGACTGAGCTGGCCACGGTGGCGGCGCCGGTGCGCAGCAGTTCGTTGACGCCCTTCGACGTGACGGAATGGATCGGTCCCGGTACGCCGTAGACCCGGCGGCCGAGTTCTCCAGCGGCTCGGGCGACGGCGAGGGAGCTGCTGCGCTGTCCTGCCTCGACGATCAGGGTCGCCGCGGCGAGTGCAGCCAACAGTCGGCACCGCGCGTGGAACCGGATGCGGGTCGGTCGTGTGCCGATCGGGTACTCGCTGACCAGCAACCCACCCTGCTCGATCACCGCCTGGTAGAGCCGGGCGTGCTGGTGCGGATGGGTCCGGTCGACCCCGTTGGCGAGCACGACGATCGTCCTGCCGTCTGCGGCCAGTGCGCCGCGGTGCGCCGCTTCGTCAACGCCGAGGCTGCCGCCGCTGAGGACGGTCACCCCGGCACGGGCGAGTTCGTAACTGACGTCCCCCGCGACTGTGTTTCCGTACTCCGTCGACGCGCGGGCGCCCGTGACGGTGACGGCGAGGCTGGCGAGCTCGGCCAACGAGCCGCTGCCGCGCACCCAAAGCGCGAGCGGAACGCCGAGACCGGCCAGGCCGGTCAGCCGTCCGAGCGGCCAGTCGCCGTCTTCGGGCGCGAGCAGGCGCGCCGTGCGCCTGTCGAGCGCCCGCAGGTCGTCATCGATCCGGGCATCGGGCCGGGTGACCTCGCTGAGCACGGCGGCAGGGGCGGTGCCGTGCCGGATCTGCGCGACGGCGTCGACCGGCCCGTGGACGGCGACGTAGTGGTGAAGGGCGGGTGCGGGCGGTTCGGCCGCGCGCAGGAGAAACAGCCGGGCGTGCAGTTTGTCGTGTGAAGGCATGGTTCAACTCCTCGATGGGTAGGGCGTGCTCGGGGTCCGTGGGCTTCGCAGGTGCGGTTGGCGGGGGTACGCCTAGGGCTCGGTGCGGTCGTGCAGCGGGATGGGCAGGCTGTGTCCGATCAGCTCGCGCCAGCGCCCGTCACCGGTGTGGAGGTGAGCGCCGGAAGCCATGAACCACTTGCCGGGCGGAGCGTCGGCCGGGCGGGCGACGTAGCGGCCGTACTGGAACAGCAGGTAGACACCGGGCGCGTCGTCGGAGGGTTCGGAGATCCGGGCGAAGGCGGGCAGCGTCCGGTCTTCGCCGACCCCGAGGATCGTCACGTAGCGGACGCGGGAGGACAGGCCCTTGTTGGGGCAGTGGATCGGGCCGGTCAGGATCTCCGCGCGCAGTCCTTTCCGGACGACCGGGACCTCGATGACGCCGTCCCCGAGTTCGGGGATCTGGTCGAGTTCCGTGATGCCCCACGGTGTTTCGGCGTAGGCAGCCAGAAGCCGGTAGGCCGGGACGTAGTCGGCACCATGGCGCACAGTGGCTTTGGCATCGGCGGGCAGCCGGGTCAGCACCGTCTCACGCAGGCGGCCTGTCCAATCGTGCGCTTCGCTGGTATGCCAGCCGATCGTGCCGCTGGTCTGGTACTCGTAGCAGTCCAACAGGCACAGCACGGCGATCGGATGCAGCGCGCGATCGGTCACCGTCGCGACGTAGTCCCACGGCTCGCCGTCGCGGTGAGGCCGGTGCTGCTGAAGCAGCATCTGGCCGACCGGGGTGAGATCGTCGAAGACACCGATCAGGCCAAATTGCAGTCCGGCGTTGACGAGTCCGTCGATGTGCGCAGGGTTCAGGTCGAACCGAGACATGGCGGTATCCTTTCAAGAAACGGAAATTCGATGAGTGGTTCAGGCCGCGTTGCTACGGCCCCGGCCGTCGATGAGGGCTCGCTGCACGACGGTGATGGCCGTGTCGACGCGGCGTTCCAGCCGGAGCAGCGCCTCGTCGGTGTGGTCGGCCCAGGCGTCGGCGAAGCTGTCGAGCTCCTTGTCCTGTGCCTGGGCGGGCGCGACCGTGTAGAACTCCTCCTGGGTCGGATAGATCCCGTCGCCGCGCCTGCGCAGCCACAACCGGCGGTGGGTATCTCGATCACCATCGCGGGCCGGTGCTCCGGCGATCTCCTCGTTCTTCGTCACCGCGATGTCGACGAGCCGGCTGACTTCGGTCAGCGCGGTGTGGACGGTGCGGTGTCCACCGAGCAGGACGCTGTCCACGGACCGGGCCGCGTTGGCCGGCGCGTAGTAGAGCCGGCGAACGCGGTAGATCGCCCACGGCATCGTCTTCATACGTGCGACGGCGAGGATGATGGGCTCGGTCACCTGGTCACGGTGAAGTCGCGTGATCAGTGACTTGCCGGGCCCGAACAAGCCCGATCGAGGGTTGAGCGCCAGATTATGTGGCGTGTTTAGAAGTGTTCGGCGTTCGCCGCAGGGAACTCTACTTCAATGCTCTTGGATTAGTTGTCATCTGCCCTGGCGACGAGATCCCGCGTATTCACCCAGGTTGTATGACTGGAACACCGCATCGCACGTGGCTGGCGACGAGGGCGAGCCGGACCTGCGGGTGTTGCCGTCCGCTATGTGGCATTGGCAGGGTGGGCTGTTCTCAACCTCTCAGTGAGGCTGCTACAGCCCGGTGATCATGAGGTCGTCGAGGTCGTAGCGGAGGTTGTTGTGCACGGCGATGACGCCGGGCACGCGGCTGGTGATGATTTTGGCGCGCTCGAC
The DNA here is from genome assembly GCF_003202285.1 of Prauserella muralis. Lineage (GTDB taxonomy): Bacteria > Actinomycetota > Actinomycetes > Mycobacteriales > Pseudonocardiaceae > Prauserella_B > Prauserella_B muralis. The sequence goes on along the minus strand of NZ_MASW01000016.1, from coordinate 23,434 downwards.
GGCGCTGTGGAGGGCGAGCGTGCCGTCGAGCGTCACGATGCCGTCGGTGACGCGCACGGTGAGTCGGCGTGTGCGGGTGGCCTTGCCGAGGATCGCACGTTCGATGTCAGCCAGGATGGCGCTGTCACTGCGGAGGAACAGTCTCAGTGCGTCGTGGCGGGTAAGGACGCCGACGAGGTGGCCGGTGTGCTCGACGACATACAGGCGGCGCACGCCGTGGTCGGCCATCGCGTGCACGGCCCGATCGAGCGTGCTGTCGTCGATGACGGTGAGAGCGGGCCGGGTCATCAGATCGGCGGCGGTCAGCCCGTGAGCCTTGTACCACCGGTTGCGGCGGCGAGTGCCGGCGAAGAGGGGTGCCTGGTCGGCGCCGCCGTGGAACTCCAGTTTGGTCAGGGTGTCGGCTTCGGCGACGACGCCGATCGGCCGGCCGGAGTGGTCGATGACCGGAAGAGCGTCGAGGCCGTGCACGATCATCGTGCCGACGAGTTCCCTGAACGTGGTGTCAGGAACGGCGGTGATGACCTGCCGGGTCATCACGTCGGCGACGGTCAGCTCACGCATCTTTCGCCTCCCACCTGGCGCGTGGGTGGCCGTGGCGCAGGCGTCGCGGCACGCCCTTTCGGACTTGCTAAGGTTAGCAACTGTTGAACCGTGCGACCAGGTGTCCTGTCCTCGCTGTGGGGCGCGGACCAGGAAGGATCGGCGGTATGACGACGACCGATGGTCAGGGCGCGGGTGGCGTGTCGCGAGCAGGTAGGGAGGGGTGCTGGTGAGCAGGCCCCTGTATCAGCTCAAGGCGGAGTTCTTCAAGACGTTGGGACATCCGGCGCGGATCCGGGTGCTGGAGTTGCTCAGTCAGCGGGAGCACGCGGTCGCGGAGATGCTGCCGGAGGTCGGGATCGAGCCGGCGAACCTGTCGCAGCAGTTGGCGGTGCTGCGCCGCGCGGGGCTGGTGACCACGCGCAAGGAAGGCTCGAACGTTTATTACTCGCTGACCAGCCCGCATGTGGCCGAGTTGCTGGCGGTTGCGCGATTGATCTTGACGGGGGTGCTGTCCGGGCAGGTGGAACTGCTGGAGGACCTCCGCACTCCGGCCTCCTCGGCGGCGAACCTGGGCGGTGGCCCGCCCGGTTCCGCGTCGCCGAGCGGCTAGAGCAGCGCCTCACCCCGTCGATCCCTGGCTCGTTGCCCGGCGGGGTGAGGCGCGCCTCGTCCTCTTTTCGGAACCGACGTGGGAGCAGATTGTGCTGGGCTTGTTGCGCAAGATCCGCAGGACTGGGCGGGTGGCCGAACCGGCGCCGCCCTCGCCGGTCGTCGACCGGTCGGCGGTCGCGGCCGAGTTGGGCGGTTCGGTGCAGATCCGGCATGTGGACGCGGGCTCGTGCAACGGCTGCGAGGTGGAGATCGGCTCGGCGTTCGGGCCGGTGTACGACGCCGAGCGGTACGGTGCCCGGCTGGTGGCCTCGCCTCGGCACGCGGATGCGCTGGTGGTGACCGGGCCGGTGACGCGCAATATGGCCGAGCCGTTACGGCGGACTTACGAGGCGGTGCCGGGGCCGAAGCTGGTGGTCGCGGTCGGGGACTGTGCGCGGAACTGCGGTGTGTTCGCCGGGGCGTACGGGGTGGCCGGGGCGGTGCGGGACGTCGTGCCGGTGGATGTGGAGATCGCCGGGTGCCCGCCGCGGCCGGAGGCGATCGTCGAGGGGCTGCGGAAGCTGACCGGTCGATGAGTCTCGTAGCAGTGGGCCTCGGCGGTGCGCTCGCCGCAGGGGTGTTGACCGCCCTGGCGGCCGTGGTGGTGCCGCGCCGGGTGCGATCGGCGGTGGCGGGCACGGGCACCGTGGTCACCGGCGGGGCTGGCGTGATGGCCGGTGTCGGGGCGATGACCGGCTCGTCGTTGTCGGTGGCGCTGCCTGGGCTGTTGCCGCTGTCCGGGGTGTCGCTCACGCTGGACGCGCTGGGCGGGTTGTTCGTCGCGGTGACCGGCGGCGTCGCGGTGGCGGCCGGCGTGTACGGCATCTCCTACACCCGCTCGCACGGCTTGGACGCTCGCGGTGTGCAGGTGGTGTTCCCGCTGTTCGTGGTGGCGATGCTGCTGGTGCCCGCGGCGGCGAGCGTGGGCACGTTCCTGGTGTGCTGGGAGCTGATGGCCCTGTTCTCGCTGCTGCTGGTGGTGGCCGAGCACCGGCACCGCCCCGAGGTGGCGCAGGCGGGACGCTGGTACGCGGTGATGACCCACCTCGGGTTCGTGGCTGTGCTGATCGGACTGTTGGTGTTCGTGGCGCACGCGGCCGATGACTCGTTCCCGGCGTTGCGGGAGGCCGGTCGGCACCTGTCGCCGGGGGCGGCCGGCCTGGTGTTCGTGGTGACGTTGGCGGGTTTCGCGTCGAAGGCGGGGATTCTGCCGCTGCACGCGTGGCTGCCGCGGGCGCATCCGGAGGCGCCGAGTCACGTGTCGGCGTTGATGTCGGCGGCCATGGTGAACCCGGGCGTGTATGGGCTGGTGCGGGTCGGGTTCGACCTGCTCGGCGGCGGCACGCTGTGGTGGTGGCTGCTGGTTCTCGCGCTGGGTGCGGTCTCGGCGGTGTACGGGATCCTGCAGGCGGCGATGAGCACCGACCTCAAGCGGCTGCTGGGCCAGTCGACGACGGAGAACATGGGTTTGGTGCTGGTCGGGGTCGGCGCGGCCGGGGTGTTCGCGACGTCCGGTAACCGGGTGCTGGCTGGTGTGGCGCTGGCGGCGGCGCTGCTGCATGTGATCAATCACGCGGCGTTCAAGACGTTGTTGTTCCTGGCGGCCGGGTCGGTGCTGCACGGCACCGGTGCACGGGACCTGGACGCGCTCGGTGGTCTGCGGGCGGGGATGCCGCAGACCACCGCAGCGTTCGGGCTGGGCGCGTTGGCCGCGTCGGCGTTGCCGCCGGGGACGGCGTTCGTGTCCGAGTGGCTGCTGTTGCAGGCGTTGATTCATGGCCTGCCCGCTCCCGGAGCCACGGGCGGGACAGCCGCGGCGATCGCGATGCCGTTGGCCGTCGCGGCGGTGGCGTTGACCGCTGGGTTGGCGGTGGCCACGTTCGTCAAGGCGTTCGGGGTCGGGTTCCTGGCCAAACCTCGCAGCGCCGCCGCCGGGAACGCCCATGAGAGTCCGCCGGCCATGCTCGTCGGCATGGGCCTGGCGGGCGTGGCCTGCGTGGTGCTGGCGTTGCTGCCGACTCTGGTCCTGCCGGCCGTGGGGACCGTCTCCGGCGTCGCGTTGGGAGTTGGGGATCCGGCGGTGTCCGGGGCGGTGACCGTGCGGCTGGCCGGGGTCGCTGGGGCGTTGTCGCCGCTGATGCTCACTCTCGCGTTGCTGGCTGCGGTCGTCCTGGTCGTGGGTGCGGTGCGGGTCGTGGCCGCGCGGCGGGCGCGGCGCGCAGCGCGGTTGTGGGATTGCGGTGGTGGTCCGATGTCCGCGCGGATGGAGTACACCGCGACCTCGTTCGCCGAGCCGCTGCAGCGGGTGTTCGACGATGTCGTGCGACCGGAGCAGGACGTGGACGTAACCCACCACGAGGAGTCGCGCTACCTGGTGCAGGCCGTGGAGTACCGGCGGAAGGTGCCCGATCGGGTCGAACGCCGACTCTACGAGCCGGTCCTGGCGGCTGTGGCGGCGTGGGGCCGGGCTGGGCGGCGGCTGGCCACCGGGAGCGTGCACCGCTACCTCGGTTACGGCTTTTACACCCTGTGCGCGGTGTTGATCCTGGTGGCGGTGACCCGGTGAGCGCGCTCGGGATCGTGGGCGGCGTGGTGCAGCCGGTGCTGATCGTGGCCGGGTCACCGTTGCTGGTGGGGGTGATGCGGCAGGTCCGCGCGAGGCTGGAAGGGCGCGCCGGGCCGGGCGTCGGGCAGCCGTGGCGAGACCTGCGCAAGTTGTTCGGCAAGGAACGCATCAGCCCGCGGGGCACCAGCGAGGTGTTCCGAGTCGCGCCGCTGGTGTTGGTCGCCACCACCCTGGTGGTCGCGGTAGTGACGCCGTTCGTGACCACCGATTCGGCGGTCGATCCGGTCGCGGACCTGTTCGCGGTGGTGGCGCTGCTGGCGTTAGGTGCGGTCACGCTCGCGCTGGCCGGGCTGGACACCGGGACCGCGTTCGGGGGCATGGGCTCCAGCCGGGAGATGACCATCCTCGCGCTGGTGGAGCCGACGCTGCTGGTGTCGATCTTCGCGTTGTCGGTGCGGGTCGGGTCGACCAACCTCGGCGCGATCGTGTCCGCGACCCTGCACGACCCGGTGCGGGTGATCTCCCCAGTCAGCCTGCTGGCCGCGGTCGCGCTCATCATCGTGATCGTCGCCGAGACCGGCAGGCTGCCGGTGGACAACCCGTCGACGCACCTGGAGCTGACCATGGTGCACGAGGCGATGGTGCTGGAGTACGCCGGCCCGGACCTCGCGCTGGTCGAGCTGGCCTCTGCGATGCGGATGTCGGTGTTCCTCGGACTGCTGGCCAACCTGTTCCTGCCCTGGGGCATCGCCAGCACCGCCACCCCCATTGCCCTACTGGTCGGCGTGCTGGCGTTGATCATCAAGGTTGGCCTGCTGGGTGTGCTGTTGGCGGCGGGTGAGGTGTTCCTGGCCAAGCTGCGCCTGTTCCGGGTTCCCGAACTGCTGGCCGGGTCGTTCCTGCTGTCCCTGCTCGCCGTCGCGGCCTCGTTCTTCCTGGCCTGAAAGGGAAAGTGTGGTGAACGAGACCCTCTTCGTGCAGCTGCTCGACCTGGCCTGCGGCGGCCTGCTGCTGACCGCGGTGCTCGTGCTCTGGCGCCGGGAACTCGTGGTGATCATTCACGTGTTCGCGGTGCAAGGCGCCGCGCTCGCCGCGCTCGTCGGGGTGCTGGCCGTGCACGAGGACTCGATCGAACTGGGCGCGGTCGCGGCCGGCGTGCTCGTGCTGCGCGCGGGTGTGCTGCCGTATCTGCTGCGGCGGGCTCTGGCGAGTGCGGGCGAAGCACGGCGGGAGACCCGGCCGTTGGTCAACGTCGCCGCCTCGTTGCTGACGGCCGCAGTGCTGACGCTGCTGGCCTACGCGGTATCCCGGCCGCTGGTGGAACTGGCGCCATCCGGGCTGATGTCACCGGCCACGCAAGCGATCCCGATCGGGCTGACCGTGGTGCTCATCGGGTTCTTCGTGCTGGTCACCCGACGCCGTGCGCTGTCCCAGCTGGTGGGTTTCCTGTTGATGGACAACGGCATCACCGCGGTCGGGTTCCTCACCACCTCCGGGGTCGGGCTGATCGTCGAGCTCGGCGTCTCGCTGGACGTGCTGCTGGCGGTGCTGGTGCTGCAGATCCTCACCGCCCGGATGCGGGAGACGTTCGGCGATACCGACCTGGATGAGCTCCGGGAGTTGCGCGACTGATGATCACCTTGCTGGCTCCCATCATCGTGCCGGTCCTCGGCGCGCTCGGCTACGTCGTGGCCGGCTGGCGGCGGTCGACGGCCTGGGTCAGCGCCGGCAGCGCCGTCCTCGTGCTGGCCACCGCGATCGCTACCGCCCTCGATGTCGCCCGGTCCGGCCCGCGCACCGCGATCGCGGGGTTGCTGCGGGTGGACGCGTTGTCGGCGTTCATGCTCATCGTGATCGGGGCGGTCGCCCTCCTGGCCACGATCGCGACCCCGGCGTTCCTGCGGGCCGAGATCACAGCCGGGCGGGCCACCGCACGGACCGCCACCCGGCACAGCGTGCTCGTCCAACTCTTCCTGGCCGCGATGGCCCTGGCCGTGCTGGCCGCGAACCTCGGCGTGGTGTGGGTGGCGATCGAGGCCACCACCATCGTGACCGCCTTCCTGGTCGGACAGCGCCGCACTCGCGCCGCGGTCGAGGCGGCCTGGAAATACGTGGTGATCTGCTCGGCCGGGATCGCCCTGGCCTTGTTGGGCACCATCGTGCTCAACTACGCCGCCTCCCGCGCCCCCGGCGGCGCAGTCGGCCTGGACCTCGCGGCGCTCGCCGCGAACGCCTCCATGTTGGACTCTGGCGTCACCCGGATCGCGGTCGTGCTGTTGATCCTGGGGTTCGGCACCAAGGCGGGGCTTGCGCCGCTGCACGCGTGGCTGCCGGACGCTCACTCGCAGGCCCCGGCGCCGGTGTCCGCGCTGATGTCCGGGGTGCTGCTGTCGGTCGCGTTCTACGCGATCCTGCGGGTCAAGGTGATTGCCGACGGCGCGCTCGGGACCGGGTTCGCCCGCACCGCCCTGGCCGTGATGGCGATCGCCTCCCTGCTGGTGGCCGCGTCGCTGCTGCTGGCGCAGCGGGACTACAAGCGGATGCTGGCGTATTCCAGCATCGAACATCTCGGCCTGGTCGCCCTCGGTGCCGCGATCGGCGGCCCGCTCGCGCTCGCGGCGGTGTTGCTGCACATCCTCGGGCACGGCCTGGCCAAGGGGGTGCTGTTCCTCGGTGCCGGGCGGATCCTGCAGGTCACCGGCACCAGCCGCATCGGAGATGACCAAGGCGGCGTCCGCGGCTTGGCGGCGCGGCACCCGGTCCTGGCGGGCTGTGTCGGGGTGGGCGTGCTGGCGCTGATCGGACTGCCCCCGTTCAGCCTGTTCGCCAGCGAGCTGGGCATCGCCCGCGCCGGGTTCGCCGCCGGAATGGGCTGGGTGACCGCCGCCGCACTGATCCTGGTGCTGGTGATCGCCGCTGTGCTGGTCGGTCACACCAGCCGCATGCTGCTCGGCACTCCACCCGATGGCCCCGGCGCGGCCACCACGACGCGGCACCTGCCGTGGCCCACCGCAATCGCGTTGGTGGGCGGGCTGCTGGCGTGCGCCACGCTGGGCGTCACCGCCGGGCCGTTGTCTTCCCTGCTGCACCTGGCCGCCGACACCTTGGTGGGGGCACGATGACAACACCACCGACCACGCCGCACACACCCGCGCTCGGCGATCCGGTCGGCGAGCACCGCACCGCGCTGACCGTCGCTTCCGGCGATCTGGTGGAGCACGCTCGTTCCCTGCTGGATCAGGGCTACCGGGTTGCGCTGGTCGCCGGCCACGACGACGGTGACCGGTTGCGTGCGGTGTACCTGTTCACCGCTGCCGACCCGGATCGACGTGTCGAACTCCATGTCCCGCTGGACAAGGCGGCGCCGCGGCTGCCGAGCCTGGCCGCCCTGTCCTTCCCCGCCGGCCGGTTCGAGCGGGAGATGCGCGACCTGTTCGGCATCGTGCCGGTCGATCACCCGCTGCCGAGGCGACTGGTCCGCCACTTCCACTGGCCCCAGGGCTGGTACCCGATGCTGGCCGACGCGGGTGATCCGCCGGAGTTCGGCGACGTCGACGGTCCGTATCCCTTTAGGACAGTGGAAGGTCCTGGAGTGTATGAGATCCCGGTCGGCCCGGTCCATGCCGGCATGATCGGACCCGGTCATTTCCGGTTCTCCGTGGTCGGCGAGACCATCCTCAACCTCAAGGTCCGGCTGTGGTTCGTCCACAGAGGAATCGAGAAGCTGTTTCAGGGCCGCCGTCCTGCCGATGCGGTTGAGTTGGCCGAGCGCGTCAGCGGCGACACCACCGTCGGGCACACGCTCGCGTTGTGTCTGGCGATCGAGGACGCCTGCCGGCACCCGGTGTCCGGGCACACCCAACGGATCCGCACGATTCTGCTGGAGCTGGAACGGCTCTACAACCACATCACCGACATCGGCGCACTGTGCAACGACGTCGGCTACGGCATCCTCAACGCACACGCCCAGCGCGTCAAAGAACAACTGCTGCGCATCAACGACGAGGTCACCGGGCACCGGCTGATGCGCGGCGCCATTCACCCCGGCGGCGTGACCATCGCCGCCCTGCCGGACCTGGGCCGTCTGACCGCGATCGGCGCGGACATCGCCGAGATCGTCGCCCTCGCGCTGGGCAACACCGTGGTCGCCGACCGGTTCACCGGTACCGCGGTGCTCACCCCGACCCAGGCCGCGGACCTGGGCACGCTCGGGTACGTCGCCCGTGCCAGCGGCCTGACCACTGATGCCCGCCACGACCACCCGTTCCTGGCCGAGGACTTCCGCCGCACCGAGCACACCCGCACCGACGGCGACGTGCTGGCCCGGTTCCTGGTCCGCGCCGAGGAGATCACCTACTCGCTCGGACTGATCACCAGCCTCGTCCAGACCGTGAGTGGACAACTGACAACCGCGGCGACGACGCCGACCGAACCCCGTCCCGGCCAGTCGTCCGGGGTGGGCATCGTCGAGGGCTGGCGCGGCACCATCGTGCATCGCGTCGAACTCGCCCCCGACGGCACGCTGACCCGCGTGAAGATCGTCGACCCGAGCTTCTTCAACTGGCCCGCGCTCCCGGTCGCGCTGGCCGACACGATCGTCCCGGACTTCCCGCTGACCAACAAGAGCTTCAACCTCTCCTACGCCGGCAACGACATGTAGCGACACACGGCCGCCACATGTGGCCCTTCTCGCACGATCCAGCAGTTGCGAAGTTCTTTAAGTGTGCAGATGATGTATTCGTCATCGAGTTGGAGTGGTGCCGTGTCGCGCCCGAGGAACGTGAGGACGATGAGCGAGTTCGAAGCGGTGCTGCGCGGCCAGGTCGCGGACGGTCTGAAGACGCTGGACCAGGCTCGGCGAGCCGGCCACGACTACGAGGTCCATCTGCACGGTGCGCGGATCCGGGACCTGCTCGACATGGCCGCCCGGCACGGCATCGACACCGGCGAGTGGGTGGATCCGGCCGTGCTGGAATCCGCGACCCTCGGGGACTGACTATGGGCGTGCCGCTGGAGCAGGCGAAGTCCGAACTGTTTCGCGCGCTGGGGCACCCGGTGCGCATCCGGGTGCTCGAACTGCTCGACGACGGCCCCAAGACGGTGCGGCAGTTGCTGGATGTGATCGCGATCGAGGCATCCCGGCTGTCCCAGCAGTTGGCGATCCTGCGCCGCACCGGACTGGTCGTCGCGCAACGCGACGGCAACACCGTGGCGTACTCGCTGAGTACCGCCGAGGTGACCGATCTGTTGCGGACAGCACGGCAGGTCTTGGCCCATCGGACGCTCGGGCAGGGTCGGCTGCTGGCGGAACTGCGCCTGGAGCATGCCTCGTGACCGCTCACGCACGATCGGATCGCATGGTGGCGGTGGTGAGCGATGGCGGCGCCGTTGCCGACGGCGCCGCGGCGCAGTCGATCGTGCGCCGGTACGCGACGCTGATCGACCACCTCGCCGGATTGCCGGTCCGCGTGCTGAGCCCGGATGCCGGTGGCGCGCAGCACGTCGAGGCCGAACTGCGTGACCTTCCGCCCGACGTCGGTGCGATCTTCCTGCCGCACGCGCGGCCCGAGTTCGCGTGTCAGGTGCGGGCGCTGACGGGTGGGCGGCCCGTCCTGACCGATCAGGACACCACCGCGATCGCCCTCACGGCGGCGCTGCTGACCACTCTGAGCCGCGCCAGCCGCGTGCCCCGGGCCAGCAAGGTCGTGATCGCCGGTGCGGACACCCTGCCGATCCTGGGCCCGCTGTTGATGGTCTGCGGGGTCGGCGACATCACCACCTGGAACCCTGCCGACGCGCTCGCCTTCCCGTTGCGGCGCGTCGCCGCGGGAGCGCATGTCGTCGTCGACCTCCTCGACGGTACGGCCGACCTGGAGTCGCTCGCCGCGCATGCCACACCGACGGTGCTCGCACCGGAGAGCGGACGCGATCCGCTCCTCGCGCTGCCTGGCTTGCTCCGCGCACTCACCCACATCCCTGGCGCGCGCCTGGACGTCGAGGTCCACCACGCCTGTGCGCTCGCGCTGGTGATGGCCACCCCACCCGACGAGCGCTTACCGGCTGGACCGGACCCGGCTCTCGCCGACCAAGTCGCCGACGCCGCGACTCGGGCACTCCGCCAGCCCACTCACCGCCCTTTCGACACCAGTTTCGGCTGACCGGCCCACCAGCGCCGGAGCATCCGCAGGGAGACGACCATGACCGCAGCCACCATTCCCGGCTTGGACCAGGCACCCACCACCCACCAGCGCCTGCTGACCTGGGTCCGCCAGGTCGCCGAGCTGACTACCCCGGAGAAGGTGGTGTGGTGTGACGGCTCGGCCGAGGAGTGGCGGACGTTGACCGACAAGCTGGTCGATGCCGGGACCTTCGTGCGGCTGGAGAAGAAGTTCAACTCGTTCTGGTGCGCTTCGGACCCCAACGACGTCGCCCGCGTCGAGGAGCGCACGTTCATATGCTCGCGCGATGAGGCCGACGCGGGGCCGACCAACAACTGGATGGACCCGGTCGACATGAAGGTCGTCATGACCGAGCACTACAGGGGCAGCATGGCCGGCCGCACCATGTACGTGATCCCGTTCTGCATGGGACCACTCACCGCCGAGAAACCCATGCTCGGGGTGGAGATCACCGACTCCGAGTACGTCGTGGTGTCCATGCACATCATGACCCGCATGGGCACCAAGGCCCTGGCGCTGTTCGGTGAGGACGCGGAGTTCGTGCGCTGCCTGCACTCGGTCGGCGCCCCGCTCAAGCCGGGCCAGAAAGACGTGCCGTGGCCGTGCGACACGACGAAGTACATCACCCAGTTCCCCGAGGAACGGATGATCTGGAGCTACGGCTCCGGCTACGGCGGCAACGCCCTGCTCGGCAAGAAGTGCTACTCACTGCGCATCGCTTCGGTCATCGCCCGCCAGGAAGGCTGGCTGGCCGAGCACATGCTGATCCTCAAACTCACCTCGCCCGAGCAGAGGGTGCACTACATCGCCGCCGCGTTCCCCAGTTCGTGCGGCAAGACCAACCTGGCCATGCTGGAGCCCAGCATCCCCGGCTGGAAGGTCGAGACCCTGGGCGACGACATCGCCTGGATGCGCTTCGGCGAGGACGGACGGCTCTACGCGGTCAACCCAGAGAACGGGTTCTTCGGTGTCGCTCCCGGCACCGGGTGGAAGACCAACCCCAACGCGATGCGCACCCTGTACCAAGGCAACTCGATCTTCACCAATGTGGCGCTCACCGACGACGGCGACGTCTGGTGGGAGGGCTACTCCGAGGCACCGCCCGACCACCTCACCACGTGGAAACGTGAACACTGGACGCTGGCCAGCGACGAGTTCACCTCCCACCCCAACTCCCGCTACTGCACCCCGATCGCGCAATGCCCCATCACGGCGCCCGAATGGGACGACCCGAACGGTGTACCGATCTCCGCGATCTTCTTCGGCGGCCGGCGGGCCACCACTATCCCGCTCGTGGTCGAGTCCCGAGACTGGCAACACGGCGTGTTCCTGGGCGCCACCCTCTCGTCGGAGACCACGGCCGCGGCGACCGGTCAGGTCGGTGTCGTACGGCGGGATCCAATGGCGATGCTGCCGTTCATCGGCTACCACGCCGGGGATTACTTCCAGCACTGGATCGACACCGGCAAACACGCCGACACCGCGAAGCTGCCGAAGATCTTCTACGTCAACTGGTTCCGCCGCGGCGAGGACGGCCGCTTCCTTTGGCCGGGGTTCAGCGAGAACGCCCGCGTGCTCAAGTGGGCCATCGAACGCATCGAAGGCCACGGCACCGCGTTCCACACCGCGATCGGGTACGTGCCTGGAGCGAGCGCCCTTGATCTGGACGGACTGGACACGCCGATCGAGGACATCCAGGCCGCCCTCAAGGTCGACCACGACGAGTGGCAGGCCGAGATCCCGCTGATCGAACAGTGGTTCGCCACGATCGGTGACAAGCTGCCCAGTTCGCTGCATGACGAACTCGAAGCGCTCAAACACCGTCTCGCCTGAACCGCACGCCGGTGGCAGGCCGCGACATAGGCCCCACCACCGGCAACGCGAGCACCATGGGAGTCAGCACGTCGGGATCGGCACGGGCGGCGGAGGTGAGGCACATGACGCTTCCGGTGATCTGCCTGCGGATCGTGGTCCTGCATACCGAGGCCGACGTCTGGTGTGAGGTTTGCGACGCGGCCTGCGCAGCCATCGTCACCTACGTGGTCGAGGAAGCCGACTCCCCGCCCAGCGCCATGCACCGGCTCACCTGGTGCGAGACCTGCGAGCGCCACCAGCTCCGCTGACCCGGCTCGGCGACTCCGCCGCGCCGTCCACCAGCTCGTACCCGGTTACCAGCTCGGGGTGGATGCGGATGACCTGGTCCATCTCGCCGCTCACCCACGGACGCAGCAGCCGCTCGTAGCGCGCCACGTCGCCCGCGTCCCTGATGAGTCGGGCGTAGCCGGTCACGATCACGCTCCACCCCAGATGCTCCCGCTCGTCGATCGCGTCGGCCTGGTAGGCCACAACCTGCCCGACCACCGACAGCACCGCCGCGCCCAGGTGCGTCCGGATGATGACCGCGCCGTTGTCGACGAGATGGTTCACCGGCCTCGCGGCCGGCAGCGCGTTCTGTGAGAACACCACCCTGCCGAAGGACACGCTGCCCAGCAGCCGAAGCGACTCCTCCTTCGTCAGCTCCTTCAGCTGACGCGGCTCATTACCCACCGTCCCGCTCCGGGGCGATCAAGCCGTAGTGGCCGTCGTAACGCCGATACAGCACAGCGCCCCGGCCGGTGGCGGTGTCACGGAAGAACCGGAATGGCAACTCCGTGGCATCCAGTCGCTGCACCGCCTGTTCCGGCGTCAACTCCGGCACCGGATGCACATTGATCGTCAGCGGCACCGACGTCGGCGCCGACGGCGGCGCCACCCTCGACACGCGAGCAAGCCGGTAGCCGGTCGGGCCGACCCGGTAGATCACGCTGTCCTGCCCGGTCTCGGCATCGACGAACAGGTGGAAGTCGTAGTCCATCACGTCCATCACCAGTGCCGCACGATCCGGCGTGCACTCCTCCAGCGGATGACACTTGCACCGCGCGATCTCGCGCTGCCCGACCGGGCGCGGCACCGGGACGATGCGCGACCCGCCCTCCGCAGGCCACGCCCTCGGCACATTTGGGCTGGCCAACCGTGCCACCTGCGCACCCAACCGCGCCCGCACATACCGGCTCGCTTCCTGGACAAACCTTGCCGCCACCTGGGCCCGGATTGGTTGCCCATCCAGCACCAGGTTGGCCTGCACGAGCGCCGGCCACGGCACGCTCGGACGGGTCAACACCGTGAGCTTGAGCCTGGCGGACGTCAACGGCTCTCGCAGGCGCCGGGCAAAGGCCGCGATCTGCCTGCGCGCGTACTCACGCGCACCATCCAGCACCTCACCCACGGTCTGCACCACGATGGCATCGCGCGCTATCCCCTGGCCCAACCCAGACCTCCCGCTGTCCTGACAGCCACGCCACAAGCGGCCCATCACTTGCATGCCTTGCTAGTTGCGAAATTCTGCAATCGCGACAATTTTCGGCTGTGCTGCTCCGATCGGCTAGGGCACAAAGTCCCTTGTGATCAGGCCAGCAGCCCGTCGGACTCTGACGATGCCCACGTCCGAGCCGCCGCTCGATGTAGCTGGAGCCGGTCGCAACGATCCTGCTCTGCGCAGGGCGTCGGCATCCGTGCATATTTGCACGGTCATGAACAGACAACGGCCGCGCTAGGTGTTTCCACCTCTGGTAGTTGGCGGCCGTCGGCCAGCGAGGTCGGTCACCCCGGCTTGGCGCTGGAGTTGGTCCCGCAGGCGGGCGTTCTCGGTGGTGAGCATCCGCAGGTGCTCTTCGTAGATTTCCACGTGCTTGCGCAGGTTGTCGTTCTCGTTCCGCAGGCGCCGCAGTGCACGGTCTCGGTCGTCGTCGGATCGGACCGGCCGGTGTCGTTTCCGCTCGTCGGTGTGCTGTTGCTGGGCGGCGTCCAGCATGGCTTCCGCGGCTGCGGCGAAGTGCCGGTAGAAGGTGGTGCGGTTGAGGTCGAACCGTTTGGCCAGGGCGGTGACCGTCGGGTAGGCCCCGCCCTCGCGCTGGGCGGCGAGCAGTTCCTCGGCCGCTGCGCGGACCTGGTCTTCGCTGGGCAGTGACCTGGTGCTCACCGAACCTCCTCGGAGCCGCTGACGGCGTCGACAGCCTTGTGCTGCCCCGGAATGCACCGCTGATCGGGGTGCTGCTGGGGATCGTGGCCGGCGGCGGCCAGCAGCGCGGCCAGGTCGCAACGCTGCTGTTCGAGCCGGTGCGCGACGTAGGGCGCCAGAACCTCAGATGACTCCAGGATGGTGTCCAGAGTGGACAACTGGGTGGCGAGGGCGGCCAGGTTGTCTGGCGTCAACGCGACGTTGCGGCACCGCAACGGCTGACAATCACCGAGGTCCGGCAGCGCGGTTCTTCCGTCCAGGGCGAGCTTGCGTCGGCACAGCGCCTTGGCGGGGTTGTGCACGCACGTGACGAACTCTCCGAAATAGATCTTCGGGTCGTCCCGTTTCATGATCTTGGCGAGGCGTTTCGGGTCGGTGACCACGGAGCCGGCGTAGGCGACCTTGCGGCCGAACTCGGCCAGCCGGGCCTGCGCTTCTCCGGCGGCGGGGCCGCGCAGGTCGTGGTGTTCGTGGCCGTCGATCATGGCCAGCAGGCGCTCGCCGCGTTCGAGGGTCTGCTCGGCCTCGACCTCGGCGCGGAACCCGGAGTCGGAGGTTCCGGCGTAGCCCTCGAACATCTGGATGCTGTGGTGTCGGTACTGGATCGCCCCGGCGATGGACCCACCGGGACGGCGGGCGATGAACCACGCCAGGGTGCGGCGGAACTGGCTGGTGGACAGCATCCACCGTTGCTTGCGCACCAACGGGATAATGTCGGGCAGGTCGTGGGCGCCGCAGTAGGTGTTGATCCAGTCGACGAACGCGTTGAGCACCCGGTTGGTCGCGGTCGTGGTCTGCGGATCGCCGGCGTCGCCGTAGCGGTACCCGGCGGAGCCGGGCAGCGGCGCGAACAGAAAGTCCACCTCGGGTGGCTGGAGCTGTTCGAGCACGGCGACAGCGTGCTCGACCGTCTCGGAGACCACCCAGGTCGCCCGGACCCCGGTCGGCGTGCCCTCGCCCTTGAACGCCTGGCTGGTGACCACGCGGCGCACGACAGCGCCGTCGCGGTCGCGTTTGCGGGTCAGGCAGCCGCGGCGCATGTGCTTGACCTCGCTGTCCCGCATCCCGGACAGGTAGGCGATCACCACGTAGCAGGCGGCGGCCAGCATCCGGGTCAGCGTCGGGACGTCGGCGAACCGGATACGGGCCAGCCACGGCCGACCGTGCACCTGGGCGCGGACCGGGGTGATGAGGTAGGTGTCGTCGGCGATCCCGAGTTCGGCCACTGCCTCGCTGATCATCGCGCTGGTGGTGGGATAGCGAAACGCGGACCGGTACCGGCCGATCTGGCGGGCCAGGTGGTGCTCGTTGACCTGCCCGTCGGCGTTACCGGGCAACGGCCGACCGGCGGCGCGGTAGTTGGCCAGCAGCGTGCGCAGCCGTTCCCGAGTCTCGGCCCGCTTGGCCCGGTCGATGATCGGTGGCTGTCCGCGGCGTCCCAGTGCGCTGCGCCGCCGCCCCTCAATGTACAGCGGCCACCATTCGGCACGGGCGGCCACCACGTCCGGGGCGAAGTCGCTGACCCACCGCAGCGCCCACACCAGCAGCGGGCTGATCACCTGTTCGGGGATACGGTCGGTGCGGTTCTCGCTGCGACGGGCCGGTTTGGAGTTGTCGCTGGTCCACTCCTCGATCCGCGATGGATCCAGCGGCAGAGCGTCACTGTGCAGGACATGACGGTAGAGCCAGAACGCCCGCACCGCGCCTCGGTGCGCGCCGCGCTGGCTGGGACCGAGGTCTTGAGACTGGAGCCAGTGGTGGAAGGCGAGCAGGTCGTCGGCCGTGACGTCGGCTAAGGCCCGAATGCCGCGCCGGTCGGCCCACCAGAGGAACTTCTTCACCTGGGTGAACCGTCCGCGGATCGAGCCCAGCGAGCTGCGGGTCTCCCCCGGTGGGGGTTCGCCGGCCAGCAGGGCGTAGAATAGTTCCTTGGCGACCGGGCGGAACGCCGCCGGCAGAGTGGGGAAGTTCAGGATCCACCGTCGGGTGTGGACCTGATGGTTGGCCGCGTCGAGGTCCCACACGTCGTCGGCGAACCGGGACGTGCCATCCAGGTCGGTGCCGGGGCGCAGGGGGCGGGTGGCCAGGACCGGGGCGTCCGGGGGCACCGGCCCGCCGCGACGGGGCGCGGCTGCGGCGCTGGTCACGTGTTCTCCTTCGGTCCGTCGATGACGTCCAGCAGGGCGGCCAGGCCCACGGTGGGTGGGGCCTGGTCCCATTCGGCGGGGCTGAACTTGGGGCGGATGTGCTGGGTGATGGCCAGCCAGGTCAGGCCGTGCCGCTGCCACCAGGTCGCCAACTCCATCGCCTCGCGCCGCGTCAGCAGCCAGTCCAGCAGTGCCTTCAGCCGGGGGATGTGCGCGTGAGTGACCAGCGCGTTCTCACAGGCCAGGCAGGTCAGAAACGACACCGAGCACCGCTTGCCGCCGTCGAACGGGCCGTGCTCGATGTCCGCGCAGGCCGCGACCACGGTGTCCAGCCGCCCCGCCAGCAGGTGTTCGGCGGTCTCCTGCGAGACCCCCAATCGGTGGGCGGCCTCGGCCGGTTCGGGCAACTGGCCCTGCGCGGTGGCCAGCACACGGGCGTGCGCGGCCCTGGCGTCCCGCTCGGCGTCGGCCAGCGCCGCGGTGACCACCTCGCCGGCCCACTCCCGCACCGAGGCGTCACCCCGCAGGTAGTTGGAGAACAGCACCGGGAAGGTGTTGCTGCGTGTCGAGGAGGGCAGGTGGCCGCCGGCGGCGCGGGTGTTGCGCACGTCCACCGTCTTCTTCAGCAGCGGCAGGTTGATCCGCAAGCGGTCGCCGTTGTCGTCGATGAGGTTGTGCTGGTGCCGGGCCTGCCATTTCTTGAACGAGTTGCCGCGGTGCAGCCGCCGGTCGTACGCGCCGATGTGGCCGTTGCGCCACACCCAGATCGACCACAACGAGTCGGTGCCGGAAAACGACCGGCCCAGCCGGGTCATCTCCTCGATCAACAGATAGAGCCCGCCGGAGGTCTGCAACCGCGCGCTGGGCTTGCCGATCTCCCAGTGCCCGGTGTCGAACATGCGGCTGGGCCCGCGGCGCCGCTTGACCAGCCCGACCCGCACCGCCTTGCCCTCCAGGACCTCGTGGTCGGCCGACAGGTCCTTGATGGTCTCGGCGTTGCGACCCGACAACCCGACCGCCAGCGTCAGCAACGGCGGGATGTCGCGGTCGAGCAGGAACAGGTACCCGGCCAGCTCCAGCATCGCCGCACGGTCCCGCAACCCGGAATTCGGGTGCGGCATCCGGATGATCGGCACCTCGCCCGTAACCCTGATCTGCGCCAGGGTGGCGGCCAGCTTCTGTTGCTCGACGTCCAGCGAGTCCGGATCGTGCTCGTAGTCGGTGAGCAGCCGCCGACCGGTGGCCAGGCGCTCGCGGATGGCCGCGACGTCCGACCGGGCCGTTGCCATGATCAGGTCGAACTCGCGGTCGGAATACCCGCTGGGCGGTGGCGGTTTCGGGGTCGTCAAGGGCCGACGCCGGTTCAACCAGGCGTGGACCTCCTCGCTGATCAGCTCTGGCGGGCGCACCTCGCGCAGCACCTTGCGGATCTGCCAGATCTCCAAGGTCAGCGTCCGCTCGTTGACCGAACCGAGCCGGTCCATCCGGTAGCGGTCCAGGTGCCGCGCGGTCAGCTCGGCCAGGGCCGCGGGCGGCTGGGCCATGCGCTTCAGCGACCGCAGAAACTGCTTGAGCGCGCTCCACGCTCCCTCCGCGGTGGACCGCGTGCGACAGCTTCCCTGCGGGCCACAGACCACGGCGAACGCCTCCGCCAGCGGCGGATGCAGGTGTGGCATTGGCCAGTCGGCGAACCGGAACACGTCGTTGCGGCCGTCCTCGCCCTCGAACAGCACCTCCAGCCCCGAGCCGGGTGCGCTGCGCACCAACGGCTCCGGCTCGTAGGCGCCTTCCGGACGCGCGGCAAACCGGCTCCGGCCCGTGGTCGGTCGCCGGCGGCTCGTGCTCACCGGACCACCAGCCCGGCCTGGGCGTATGCCTCGTCAGCGGCCTCACGTTCCAGTTCGCCGGAATCCAGTCCGGCCGGCTCCCACTCGTCGGGCACCAGCGCCAGCCGTGTCTCCATCTCCAACTCCTGCAACGTGTGCAGGTAGGTGAAGGTGGACTCCAACGACCGGTGCCCGAGCCGGCGTCGTACCCAGTCCTGCGGGTCACCGAAGACCTGCTCGTAGGACGTTCGCTGGGCGGGACTCATCCTGGCCAACTCACGGATGTGCTCTCGCTGCAACTGCTCCAGCGTGACCACCGCGAACGAATGCCGCAGCAGGTGCGGATGACACCGCAGTGCCACCCCGTGCCGCACGCACCGGTCGTTGGCGTCCTGGAACATCGACTTCCACGTGCCCGGCATGACCGGCAGGCCGTCCTCGGTCAGCCACAACGCCGCCGGTTCCAGCAGCCCGTCCTCACCTCGGATGAACAACCGGCGCCGCTCGCGGTGTCCCAGCGACTCCACCGCGACCCGGCGGCCACCGGACCGGCGCGGCGGCAGCGACGCCCGCTGCGGGTCCTCGACGACCAGCGGATCGGCCACCCGGTCGTAGATCCCGCGTTCCCGCGCCCGCTCCACCACCTCAGCCCGGTCGAACCGAATGTAGTCCCACACATCCCGCAGCACCGAAGCCGCGATGTAGATCCGGCGGCCCGACCCGCCCTTGGCGATCGCCACCGGCAACCGGGTCGGCACGTACGCCCGCCCCAGATCCACCTCCGGCACCTCGAACAGCGACAGGCTCGACTGTTCCGACAACCGCAGCCCGGTGCGCACCATCAGGTCGCAGAACGTCGCATTACGGGAGGCAAGCCGACCCTTGAACGACCCGTCCCGCACTCCTGTCGGCAGATAGCCGCGCACCCCCACATCCCGCCAGCGTCGATACGACGCTGGCGGCAACCAGCCCGCCTCCGCCTTGCGGCCATCGCGCGGTGCCTCCGCTGGCGTCTCCTGCCCAGACCGTGCTCGGCCCGGCCGCGACCGCGCCGGACGCTGCACGACGGGGTTCTGCTCGACCAGCCCCCGGCGCACCGCCCACTTGTAGAACTGGTTCACCGTGGCCACGCACCGCCCCCACGTCGACCCCGCCACTCGTGGCCCGTTCGGATCGGTCCGGCGCCACCGCTTGTACGCCGCCCGATCCTCCGGCGTGGCATCCGTCCACGTCCGACTGCCGACAGGTTTCCGGTGGCACCACAGGAAAGTCAGAAAATCCGCCAGGTCGTAGGCGATCGCCGCCAAGGTGTGCTCCGAGGCGTCCACCATATCCGCCTGCAGGAAGTACCGGTTCAACGCGAGGTCGTAGCGACCGTCCGGCGCGATCAGGCACGGCACCCGGTCCGGAATGTCCTCATCATCCAGCCACCGGTCCAGCACCTCCACCGGCGGCAACCCCCGAAGCACCTCCCGCGGCTCCTGCGGCACGGGCAAGTTCCGACGCGTGAAGTGCACTCTCCAGCCCAAGATCGGCATCGACCCACCCTACTCTGAACAGTGTTCGGCCCTACATAAGCCAGACAGACGTACTCGTCGATGATGTGCTGCGCCGCTTCGGTTGGCAGCGCGGCGGGAGCGTCCGGCCGCCTGTGTAAGTGATCGTGGCGGTCATGGGGCGGGGATCCGCCCTTCGAATAGATGGTGAACGCTTGCAGTACTTGTTTCCAGCCCGATGTTCGGATGCCGATGTTCGGCGTGCGGTAGTCCTCGAGGTTGCGGACGGCGAGGTAGAGCACCTTCAGCGCGGCCTGCTCGGACGGGAACTGGCCACGGTTGCGGGTGACCTTCCGCAGTCGGGCATTGAGCGACTCGATCAGATTCGTCGTATAGATCGCCCGCCTGACCTCGGGCGGGAACGCCAGGAATGGCGTGAACTCCTGCCAGTGGGTTCGCCAGAGCCGCACGATCGCCGGGTAGCGGGTCTCCCACTGCTCGGCGAAGGCCTCCAGCGCGGCGGCGGCCGCGGCCTCGTCGCTGGCGGTGTAGATCGCCTTGAGGTCCTTGGCCAACGCCGGCCAGTACTTGCGAGACGCGTAGCGCAGCGAGGCGCGGATCAGGTGCACCACGCACAACTGCACGGTCACCTGGGGCCACACGGTGGTCGCCGCTTCCGGCAGCCCGGATAGCCCGTCGCAGCACAGGATGCACACGTCCCGCACCCCGCGGTTACGCAACTCCGCGAGCACCGACATCCAGAACTTCGCCGAAGCGCACATGTTCGCGCGAACGTGTGCGAGGTGGCGGCTGAAGTGTCATGGGTTCGGGAGCCTGGCGGTGTCGACGTGGTCGGCGAGGTAGGCGATGACGCCGTCGCTGGTCATGCCGTAAGCGGTGGCGACGAGTTTGGCGTCGACGGTGGTGACCAGGTCGGCCAGGCGGGTGGAGCGCAGGATGCGGGGCTGGATCCCGACCGGGTCGAGGGTGTGTTTGACGTAGCCGTCCGATGGCGCCGCTCGGGTGGCCTTGGTCCGCGTGGTGACCAGCAGGTGGGGGTTGCCGCTGCCCAGGTCCTGGCGGTGGTCGAGGCAACGCTGCAGCGCGGCCCAGGTCCACGGGTCTAGCGGGGTCGGCCGGGGGCGGCGGCCGATCCGCACGGTCCGGCCGTGGTGGTCGATCGCTTCGTCGGTGAGGTCGCAGATCTCGCTGGTGGTGGCGCCGTGCAGCAGCGCGAGCAGCCCGACGAGCGCCTCGTGCGGATGCACCGCTGGGTCGGTGCTCCACCGGCGGAACAGGGAGCGCTCGCGTTCCCGGGTGAGGGTGGGGCCGCGGAATCCCCAGGGCTGTGGCGCGGTCAGGGTACGGGTGGGGTCGACGAGGATCCGTCGGGTGCGGGCGGCGAAGCCGAAGAACTGCCGCAGGCCGCCGAGGTGCGAGGCGCGTCGGCTGGGCCGGTCGGGCAGGAAGGCCTCGATGTCGGTGACGTCGACGGTGGCCCAGTCGGTCTTGCCGCGCTCGGTGTGCAGGAAGATCGCGAAGTCGCGGACGGCGTTGAGCCGGGCGTCGATGGTGGCGTGCTTGCGTGGATGGGTGGCGGCCCGGCGGGCTCGTTCCCGCTTGGCGAGGAGGTGTTCGGCGAAGGCCTCGGCGGCCGGACGCACCGGTTCGGGGATCGCTGCGATGCGGCGGCGACGCCGTCCGGCGGCGCGGCGTTCCTCCCAGTCCAGCGGCAGTGCCAGGCGGTTGCGGGTGAAGAAGTCTTCCAGCCAGCCGGCCAGCGCCGCATCGGTGTCGGCTGCGCGGTCCAGCAGCGCCTGCGGATGCACCCCGCCCGTGGCGGTCAGTTGTCGGCCGAGCCGGGTGAGCATGGCGCAGGCGCGCTGCGGGTGTAGGCGGGGCGTGAGGTAGTTCGCGAAGCCGTCCAGCCAGAGTGGCGCGTCGTCGAGGGTGTCGGCCAGGTTCGCCGCCCGCACCTGCACGCGGTGCGGCGAGCGGCTCCAGCAGCGGTGGCATCGACCGGCGCCGGTCAGCCGGGTGACCGTGCCGCAGTCGTGGCAGGCCGCCTCCGGGTTGGGTGGACGACCGGGCCGCGAACAGGGCCCGCACCAGCCGGTCGCATCCCGCAGAACTCCGCGTTTGCCGCACCGCGGACAGTCGGACTTGGCCTGCTCGCGTAGCTCGCGGCGGCGACATCGCGAGCAGAGGTCACGGCCCTTGAACAGCACCGGGGCGTCGCAGCGGCGGCAGCTGCGCGAGCACCGCACACAGCGGCCGGTCTCCGGCCGGAGGACCCGCTGCCGGCCGCAGCGGCCACAGGGGTGTTTCGCCGGCGCATTGCGGGCGGCCCAGTGACACCGCGCGCACAGGTCTCGATCAGCGCGGGCGACACCGCGCCCGCACTTGACACAGTCGCTGACCCGCACCGTCACGGCTGTGCCGCTGTCACAGCGGTGGCATCGACCGGCCGCGTCCCGCGTTCGGGTTGTCGCCGACGGCCTTGGCCTCGGGTGCGGTGGTGGTGGGTTGTTCGATCGGGGTGGTGTCGACCTCGAACAGGTCGTTCGGGGTGCAGTCCAGTGCGGTGCACAACGCGATCAACGTGGAGAGTTTGATCTGCGACGGCTGCTTGGTGAACAGCGCCGACACCGACGCCGAGGACATCTCCAGCCCGGCCTTCTCGGCCAGCAGCCGTTTGAGCTGGGCTCCGGTCCAGACCTCCCGCTGCGCGGCCGCCATCCGCAGCTTCCATCGGATCCGCATGCGCATCAGTCCCCTTCGGTCAGCTCGGTCAGCGTCGCCGAGATCGCGCGCTGGTAGGCGTCCTCGATGAACGTTTCGGAGGGACGGACGTACCGGAGAGTTGAACTCACCGTCCAGTGCCCAAGTAGCTGCTGGATGGCCACCAGGTCCACGCCGCGCTCATACAAGTGGGTCGCGCACGCCCGCCGTAGTCCGTGCGGGCTGAACCACTCCGCCTCCGGGCGTCCTTCCAGCTGCATGAGGTGGCGCAGCCGGTTGCGGATCGTGCCGGCGGCCATCCGGCCGCCGGACTCGTCGCAGAACAGCACCGGTGAGTCGGGGAACCGGCCGCGCACGTCGGTCAGGAACCAGCGCAGCACTAGGTCCAGCCCGTCCAGCATCGGCACCCACCTCGGCCGCGGCCCGGAGGTCCGGGCGCCCTTGCCGAAACGGATGTGCAGCTTGCCGAACGGTCCGCGGTGGAAGTGGGTGTCCGGCCGGTCCAGCATCACCGTCTCCTCCGACCGCACCCCGGCGTGATACAGGGTGCGGAACAGCGCGTAGTCCCGCGCGGCCGGGCCGTACTTGCGGGCGGTGGCGATGCGCTGCTTGAGGAAGTCGAAGAAGCCGGTCACCCGCTCCGGGGTCGGTGGCGCGAGCTCGGCGGTGCTGTCCTCGCCGACATGTCGGGCGGCGTTGAACTCATCGACCGGGCACCGCAACCGGATCCCGAAGGCGGCCTCGATCTCGGTGGCCTTGCGGACCTCGAGGAACCGATGGAACCCCTTGAACGCCTGCACATAGTGCCGCCGGGTCGAGCACGCCCGCCCCTGCGAGGCCAGCGACCCGACCACCCGATCAACGTCCTCGGCGGTGACCTCCCAGGCCGGGCGGCCCAGCGCCGCGAGCATCCGCTCCAGCACGCCGACGTCCTTGGTGATGGTCACATCCGAGAAACCGCGAGCCATCCACGACGCGACGAACTCCTCCACGCACTCGGCCTGGAACCGGGCCGGATCGAGCGTTCGCACCGTCGGCGCGGCCTGACCCTGGATGACCTGCAACCGACCAGCGCTCACCCGCACACCTTCCTCACGCCTGAATGATCAAGGTGGGGCCTAACAAATCAGCCCTGCGGCGCGAGAGTCAAGGAAGATCACCCAGACGGGAAAACCTCAGGCAGCAGCACATTTCCGCTCGAACGAACATGTGCCCGTCCCAAAA
>NZ_MASW01000015.1 GCF_003202285.1 Prauserella muralis | reverse complement strand
CCCTCGCTGCTCTGCACCCAGATCCCCAGCACATGCTTGACGCCCTCGAGATCCACCCCGACGGCGATGTGTGCGCAGCGGTTGCGCACCTGGTGCCCGTCGCGGACCTTCACCACCAACGCGTCCAGGTAGAGGATCGGGTAGATCTCCTCCAGCGGCCGCGACTGCCAGGCGGTGACCTCGTCGGCGACGGCGTCGGTGATCTTGGAGATCGTCTCGTGGGACAGCTCGGTGCCGTAGGTGCGTTCCAGGTGGGGCCGTGTCATGACAACTGTGTAAGCCGCGGATGGACCAAGATCGGATTGCCCGACGCGATCCAGAAAGGATCCATCTGTGACCGAGAACACACCTACTCAGGCTGGGGATTCCGCGGCCGGTAAGGCGCTCGCCGGCGCGTTGTCATCGGAGGCCCTTGATGCTTTGGTGAAAGACGCCTACGCCAATGGCGGCGCGTTGGGTGCCCAGGAATTGCTGAATCGCATGACCAAGGCCGTGCTGGAGCGCTCGCTGGAAACCGAGATGACACATCACCTCGGCTACGAGAAAGGCGACCCGGCCGGCGCCGGGAGTGGTAATTCACGCAATGGCAAGTCGACGAAAACGGTGTCCACGACGAACGGCCCGATCGAGGTCGCAGTGCCGCGGGATCGGAATGGCTCGTTCGAGCCCGCGATCGTGCCGAAACGCGCCCGACGTCTCGGCAACATCGACGAGGCGATCCTGTCACTGTATTCACGTGGCATGACCACCCGCGATATTGAATCCCACCTGCACGAAGTATACGGCGTGAACGCGTCGCGGGAATTGATTTCCAATGTCACCGAGGTCGTGGTCGACGAGATCGCACTCTGGCAATCCCGCCCGCTGGACGAGGTGTATCCCATCCTGTACGTGGACGGGCTGCGCCTGCGGATCAAGGACAAGGGCGTGGTCACCACCAAGGTCGGCTACTTGGCCCTCGGCGTAGACGTCGAGGGCCGCAAACACGCCCTCGGGCTCTGGATCGCCGACACCGAAGC
>NZ_MASW01000014.1 GCF_003202285.1 Prauserella muralis | reverse complement strand
TTTTGGGACGGGCACATGTTCGTTCGAGCGGAAATGTGCTGCTGCCTGAGGTTTTCCCGTCTGGGTGATCTTCCTTGACTCTCGCGCCGCAGGGCTGATTTGTTAGGCCCCACCTTGATCATTCAGGCGTGAGGAAGGTGTGCGGGTGAGCGCTGGTCGGTTGCAGGTCATCCAGGGTCAGGCCGCGCCGACGGTGCGAACGCTCGATCCGGCCCGGTTCCAGGCCGAGTGCGTGGAGGAGTTCGTCGCGTCGTGGATGGCTCGCGGTTTCTCGGATGTGACCATCACCAAGGACGTCGGCGTGCTGGAGCGGATGCTCGCGGCGCTGGGCCGCCCGGCCTGGGAGGTCACCGCCGAGGACGTTGATCGGGTGGTCGGGTCGCTGGCCTCGCAGGGGCGGGCGTGCTCGACCCGGCGGCACTATGTGCAGGCGTTCAAGGGGTTCCATCGGTTCCTCGAGGTCCGCAAGGCCACCGAGATCGAGGCCGCCTTCGGGATCCGGTTGCGGTGCCCGGTCGATGAGTTCAACGCCGCCCGACATGTCGGCGAGGACAGCACCGCCGAGCTCGCGCCACCGACCCCGGAGCGGGTGACCGGCTTCTTCGACTTCCTCAAGCAGCGCATCGCCACCGCCCGCAAGTACGGCCCGGCCGCGCGGGACTACGCGCTGTTCCGCACCCTGTATCACGCCGGGGTGCGGTCGGAGGAGACGGTGATGCTGGACCGGCCGGACACCCACTTCCACCGCGGACCGTTCGGCAAGCTGCACATCCGTTTCGGCAAGGGCGCCCGGACCTCCGGGCCGCGGCCGAGGTGGGTGCCGATGCTGGACGGGCTGGACCTAGTGCTGCGCTGGTTCCTGACCGACGTGCGCGGCCGGTTCCCCGACTCACCGGTGCTGTTCTGCGACGAGTCCGGCGGCCGGATGGCCGCCGGCACGATCCGCAACCGGCTGCGCCACCTCATGCAGCTGGAAGGACGCCCGGAGGCGGAGTGGTTCAGCCCGCACGGACTACGGCGGGCGTGCGCGACCCACTTGTATGAGCGCGGCGTGGACCTGGTGGCCATCCAGCAGCTACTTGGGCACTGGACGGTGAGTTCAACTCTCCGGTACGTCCGTCCCTCCGAAACGTTCATCGAGGACGCCTACCAGCGCGCGATCTCGGCGACGCTGACCGAGCTGACCGAAGGGGACTGATGCGCATGCGGATCCGATGGAAGCTGCGGATGGCGGCCGCGCAGCGGGAGGTCTGGACCGGAGCCCAGCTCAAACGGCTGCTGGCCGAGAAGGCCGGGCTGGAGATGTCCTCGGCGTCGGTGTCGGCGCTGTTCACCAAGCAGCCGTCGCAGATCAAACTCTCCACGTTGATCGCGTTGTGCACCGCACTGGACTGCACCCCGAACGACCTGTTCGAGGTCGACACCACCCCGATCGAACAACCCACCACCACCGCACCCGAGGCCAAGGCCGTCGGCGACAACCCGAACGCGGGACGCGGCCGGTCGATGCCACCGCTGTGACAGCGGCACAGCCGTGACGGTGCGGGTCAGCGACTGTGTCAAGTGCGGGCGCGGTGTCGCCCGCGCTGATCGAGACCTGTGCGCGCGGTGTCACTGGGCCGCCCGCAATGCGCCGGCGAAACACCCCTGTGGCCGCTGCGGCCGGCAGCGGGTCCTCCGGCCGGAGACCGGCCGCTGTGTGCGGTGCTCGCGCAGCTGCCGCCGCTGCGACGCCCCGGTGCTGTTCAAGGGCCGTGACCTCTGCTCGCGATGTCGCCGCCGCGAGCTACGCGAGCAGGCCAAGTCCGACTGTCCGCGGTGCGGCAAACGCGGAGTTCTGCGGGATGCGACCGGCTGGTGCGGGCCCTGTTCGCGGCCCGGTCGTCCACCCAACCCGGAGGCGGCCTGCCACGACTGCGGCACGGTCACCCGGCTGACCGGCGCCGGTCGATGCCACCGCTGCTGGAGCCGCTCGCCGCACCGCGTGCAGGTGCGGGCGGCGAACCTGGCCGACACCCTCGACGACGCGCCACTCTGGCTGGACGGCTTCGCGAACTACCTCACGCCCCGCCTACACCCGCAGCGCGCCTGCGCCATGCTCACCCGGCTCGGCCGACAACTGACCGCCACGGGCGGGGTGCATCCGCAGGCGCTGCTGGACCGCGCAGCCGACACCGATGCGGCGCTGGCCGGCTGGCTGGAAGACTTCTTCACCCGCAACCGCCTGGCACTGCCGCTGGACTGGGAGGAACGCCGCGCCGCCGGACGGCGTCGCCGCCGCATCGCAGCGATCCCCGAACCGGTGCGTCCGGCCGCCGAGGCCTTCGCCGAACACCTCCTCGCCAAGCGGGAACGAGCCCGCCGGGCCGCCACCCATCCACGCAAGCACGCCACCATCGACGCCCGGCTCAACGCCGTCCGCGACTTCGCGATCTTCCTGCACACCGAGCGCGGCAAGACCGACTGGGCCACCGTCGACGTCACCGACATCGAGGCCTTCCTGCCCGACCGGCCCAGCCGACGCGCCTCGCACCTCGGCGGCCTGCGGCAGTTCTTCGGCTTCGCCGCCCGCACCCGACGGATCCTCGTCGACCCCACCCGTACCCTGACCGCGCCACAGCCCTGGGGATTCCGCGGCCCCACCCTCACCCGGGAACGCGAGCGCTCCCTGTTCCGCCGGTGGAGCACCGACCCAGCGGTGCATCCGCACGAGGCGCTCGTCGGGCTGCTCGCGCTGCTGCACGGCGCCACCACCAGCGAGATCTGCGACCTCACCGACGAAGCGATCGACCACCACGGCCGGACCGTGCGGATCGGCCGCCGCCCCCGGCCGACCCCGCTAGACCCGTGGACCTGGGCCGCGCTGCAGCGTTGCCTCGACCACCGCCAGGACCTGGGCAGCGGCAACCCCCACCTGCTGGTCACCACGCGGACCAAGGCCACCCGAGCGGCGCCATCGGACGGCTACGTCAAACACACCCTCGACCCGGTCGGGATCCAGCCCCGCATCCTGCGCTCCACCCGCCTGGCCGACCTGGTCACCACCGTCGACGCCAAACTCGTCGCCACCGCTTACGGCATGACCAGCGACGGCGTCATCGCCTACCTCGCCGACCACGTCGACACCGCCAGGCTCCCGAACCCATGACACTTCAGCCGCCACCTCGCACACGTTCGCGCGAACATGTGCGCTTCCGCGAAGTTCTGGGCCAAGGTCCTCACCGACCTACGCAACCGCGGCGTGAAAGACATCGTGATCGCCTGCTGCGACGGACTGACTGGACTGCCCGACGCGATCCGCTCGGCGTTTCCCGACACCGTGATCCAAACCTGCGTGGTACACGTGATCCGCAACGCCATGCGCTTCATCTCCTACAGCGACCGCAAAAAGGTCGCCGCCGGAATGCGCGACATCTACACCGCCCCCACACTCGAGGCCGCCGAGATCGCACTGAAGAACTTCGACAAAGAATTCGGCACCCAATACCCCGCCGCCGTCCAGGTATGGCAACACGCCTGGAACGATTTCACCCCGTTCCTCGACTACCCACCCGAACTACGCCGGGTCATCTACACCACAAACCTCATCGAGAACATCAACTTCCAACTCCGCAAACTCACCAAGAACCGCGGACATTTCGACAGCGACGCCGCCGCAACGAAACTCCTCTACCTCGGACTACGCAACATCACCAGCCACCGAGGAGGACCATCAGGAACAGGCACATGGGGCTGGAAACAAGCACTCAACACCCTCGTCACCCTCTTCCCCAACCGCATACCACTCCACTAAGATAAGAAACACATCATCCGTGGCTTACACGGAAATCATGACAGTGCCTTCAACGGCAGTACTCCGGGACCGCCAGCCGGATCGAGAACTGTCAACTCGGCGTGTTTCTTGCTTACACCACACCGAGAGGACGTGCGCTCGTCGATCGCGAGTTAGATCTGCCGAAGTCCTGGATCGCCGATCGCGAGCGCTGCCGAGCAGCGGCAATACCCGATGAGATCGAGTTCGCGACGAAGACAACGCTGGCTAAGGCGATGCTCGCTCGCGCGTTCGCCGCCGGGGTGCCAGCACGATGGGTCACCGCCGACGAAGCCTACGGTCAAGACCACAAGTTCCGCTCCTGGATGGAACAACACCACATCGGTTATGTCGTGGCCGTGCCGCGCAACCAAGCCCTGCCCGCCGGCGGGTTCGCCACCGCACGGGCGGATCAGCTCGTCGCCCAGGCGCCGCCCGAGAGCTGGAAACGGCGCTCAGCCGGCAACGGCGCCAAGGGACCACGACTCTACGACTTGGCCGCGGCCACCGTCCCGACGATCGGCGAGCACACCCCCGGACGGCTGGACCCGCCGACTCCTCGTCCGCCGTCAGATCACCTCCGCTGGAGCGGAACCCGAACTGGCCTACTACCTGTGCTGCGCCCCCGCCACCACTCCAGACGAGGAATTGGTGCGCGTCGCCGGCGCACGCTGGGCCATCGAGGAGTGCTTCCAGACCGCCAAGACCGAAGTCGGTCTCGATCACTACCAGGTCCGACGCTATGACGCCTGGTATCGCCACATCACGCTCGCCATGCTCGCCCACGCCTACCTCGCCGTCACCGCCGCAGTGTCCCCAAAAGGCCTGGCCACGGCCTCATCCCGCTCACCCTCGGCGAAATCCGTCGTCTCCTGGCACATCTGATCCACACCGGGCGCCCATGGCTCCGGATCCAGGCCTGGTCACGCTGGCGCCGACGCCACCAACACCGCGCCAAGACCAGCCACTACCAGCGAAGACACAACCAACATCACGAAGTGCGGCTGGAGTACTAATGTAGGCCAGATCGCCGGCGGCCGATGCAGGCAGCTGTTACCGCGCGCGGCTAAGCGTAACGGGCCAGCTCCGTGGCGAGCTGCTCGCGGGCAGGAGTGATGGGGAAGTCCGGCCTCCCCTCGGCGGCTCGACGACCGGCGAGCACGTCGATGACAAAGCCGGCAACCGCGGCCGAATTCGGGGCTACCTGATCGCTGGCCAGATAGCCCACGACGGTGGCCGGCTCACCGGGTTCGGTCTCGACCGCGAGCGCCCAGCCGTGTCGCTCGTTCCCCACCAGCATCATGTCATGCCACGGTCGCTGCTCCCACCAGCAAGCCAGGCCCAGGTACGCCGACACCGTGTCACTGATCTCGAACGACATTGCCTCGGCAGGCACCCCCATCGCCCCAGCTACCGCTCGTAGGTAACCGGCGCCCGGTCACCCAGCTGGTATACGGTCGCACCGGACTGGTACGGCGATCAGCTGCACCACTTGTTCGGCGCCGAGTTGCTTCGCGCGGCGCGGGCGGTCGGGCTTGATCATTGGCGGCTCGGGTGTATCGAGGCCGGGAAGCTTCTGACGGAGCTGTTCCAGCGCTCTGAACTGGTTTCTTATGTTCGAGTCAGGTCTCCTACCCCTCCACAGGATACTTGTCGATATGCGACGTCGAATTGGGTCGGTTTCGTTACGCGGACCGATTCCATCGGTTCATGGATCAGGGACGTTGCCCGATGGATCTGTCAGGCCAAACGCCAGGATGGGTGTCAACAGTCAGGTTGATCTTCCTGCAGTCGCACGCCGACACCAAGGCCGCCTGACTGTCACCACGCGCATCGCTCGCGACTGGTGCCCGGTGCTTCGTCGGCGACTCGACCTCGGCGACTCGACACTGGACGCAAGCACTGCAACCCTCGCTGGCGAAGAGCTTTGGTCGCCGGAGCAACCCGTTTTGCAGACGTTTGGCCAGGGTTTCTGGTCAGCGGACCACGACGCCGTCTGTCACACCGGCGTACTTCTCCCGCAGCACGGTCTTGAGTAGTTTGCCGGTGGCGTTGCGCGGCAGGGCATCGACGAAGTGCACCTCGCGCGGGCACTTGAAGTGCGCCAGTCGTTCGCGGCACCAGGTGACGAGTTCTTCCGGGGCCGGGTCCCGCCCGGCCGCGGGGTCGGGTACGACGACGGCCACCACTCGCTCGCCCCATCGCGGATCGGGACCGCCGACCACTGCGGCGTCGGCGACCTTGGGGTGCTTGAACAACACCTGCTCGACCTCGATGGGATAGACGTTCTCACCACCGGAGATGATCATGTCTTTCTTCCGGTCGACCAGGGTGATGTAGCCTTCCTCGTCCATTCGCCCGAGATCACCGGTGTGGAACCAGCCGTTGCGGAAGGCCTCGGCGGTGGCCTCGGGGCGCATCCAGTAGCCAGCGAAGATGTTAGGACCGCGAAGGACCAGTTCGCCGACGGTGTTCGTCGGGACGTCCCGGTCGTCGTCGTCGACGATGCGGGCTTCGACGTGCATCGCGACCCGCCCGATCGACCCGGCCTTGCTCCTCGCGTGGGCCGAGTCGAGTATGGAGACCAGCGGCGCGGTCTCGGTCATGCCGAAGCCCTCGATGAACGGGACGCCTCGCTCGTTGAGGAACTCGATCATGGGCAGTGGACATGGAGCTCCGCCTCCCATGGCCAGTTCCAGGGACGACAGGTCGTAGGAGCCGAAGTTCGGTACCTGAGTGATCGCGACCCACATCGCCGGCACCATGAACTGGACCGTTGCGCGGTGCTCGGCCATGGCCGTGAGCGTGCCGACCGGGTCGAAGTTGGGCAGGATCACGTTCGTGCCACCGACGTAGAGCAGCGGCAGTGAGTGCACGCCGAGTCCGCCGATGTGGAACATCGGGGCCACCGTGACCGTCACGTCGCGCGAGGAAAGCGGGTGCTCGGTGCCGAGCACGTTGATCGCGTTCCAGAGCAAGTTGTCGTGGGTGAGCATGGCCCCCTTGGGGCGTCCGGTGGTCCCGGAGGTGTACATCAACATGGCGGTGTCAGTTCCGGCGACGTCCGCCGCGGCGAAGTCCGCCGGCCCGCTGGCCAGCAGCTCGTCGTAGGCCAGGCCGTCTTCGTACCCGCCGTCGCCCACCTGGACCGTGTGGCGTACCCGCACGCCGGGTTCGGTCAGGGCGCCGCGCACGATGTCGGTGAACTGGCCGTTGAACACGAGCACGTCCGCGCCGGAATCGCCGAGAATGAAACCGACCTCCATGGCGGCCAACCGCACGTTGATCGGCACCATGATCGCGCCGAGTTTCGCGCAGGCCAGCAGCGTCTCGAGGAACTCCACCGAGTTGACCATCAACGCGGCGACCCGGTCGCCCCTGCGCACGCCGAGTCCGGCGAGCGCCGAGGCCAGCTGATCGGTCCGCCGGTCGGCGTCCGCGTAGGTGAAAGTGCGCTCGCCCGCAACGAAGGCTTTCGAGTCGCCTTGCAGAAAGGCGCGTTTGGTGACCCAGGCGCCGATTCCTCGGTTCATCGTGTGTCTCCGGTTGGTAGTCGCCCCGCGCGGTACCACGGCGCGGGGGCGAGATCGTGGGCAGGTCTGTTCATCGGTCATGTCTGGGCTGCCGGAACGGTTCGCGTCGGTCGGCGGGTCGCCACGATTTCGGAACGCCACACTCGGGGACCGACTCGTCGCCGCCGAAGGTCTGGATCGAGCATGGTCACCGGCCGGGCGGAGACCGCTGCCGGTTGGGCGCGGGCTTGCTGTCTCGGTCACGTCGAACACGACCCCGCACTAGTCGTTGCGGAAGTGGTCCCGGTACTGATCGCGCAGGACGTTCTTCTGGATCTTTCCGGTGGCGGTGCGGGGCATCTCGTCCACGAACACGACGGCCTTGGGCACCTTGAACCCGGGCAGTCGACTGCGGGCGGCGGCGAGCACGTCCTCTTCGCTTAGATCACTGCCTGGCTTGCGGGTCACGACCGCCGTGATCGCCTCCGACCACCGTTCGTGCGGCAGTCCGACCGCGACGACCTCCTGGATGCGGGGTTCGGCCTCGTAGAGTGCCTTCTCCACCTCGATGGAGGCGACGTTCTCCCCGCCGGTTTTGATGACGTCCTTCTTGCGGTCGGCGAACCACAGCAGTCCGTCCGCGTCGAACCGGCCGACGTCGCCGGAGTGGAACCAACCGTGGGCGAACGCCGCGGCCGTGGCTTCGGGGTTGCGCAGGTAGCCCTCCATGGCGTGTGGGCCACGGTAGACGATCTCGCCCGTTTCGCCCTGGGGGAGCAGGTGGCCGTCGTCGTCCATGATGCCGACCTGCACGTTGGGAACCGGTAGTCCGACCGAACCGGCGTGGGACAGCTGGTATTCGGGGGGAAAGACCGTGGTGATCGGGTTCATCTCGGTCTGGCCGAAGCCGAGGGCGAACTCACATCCGAACACCTCGATCGCCCGGCGAAGGTCGGTGTCGGGCATCGGTGCCATGGCGTAGATCGCCAAGCGCAGGCTGGAGAGATCGCGTTTGTCGATGTCGTCGTGGTCCATCATCGCCCGGTACATCATGGGCAGCGCGAAGATTTCGGTGAGGCGTTCGGACTCGATGGTGGCCAGCAACGCCGCCGGATCGAAGGTGCGCAGCAGTACCGCGGTTCCCCCCATGTAGAACAGGCCGGTGGTGAAGCCGTTGAGTTGCGCGGTGTGGAACAGCGGCATCATCACCCCGGCGCGCTCCCGTTCGCTGATGCCCAGAACCAGCGGGGCGTTCAGTGATTCGAGATAGACCGCGAGGTGGCTGCTCACCACACCCTTGGGGGCCGAGGTGGTGCCGCTGGTGTAGAGGTAGCTGACCGGGTCGCGATCCTCGACGAAACACTCCGGCTCCGCGTCGCCTTCCGCGCCAACGAAGTCGTCGAACTCGCGCCAGGACGCCGAGCCCGAGGCTTCCCACGCCGCACCGGTGCCGTGGGCAACGACCACGTCGGTCACGGCGCTGTCGTCGAGCTGGTCCAGCGCGGCCGACACCAGGCCGGCAAGCTGGCTTTCCACGACGACGCCCCGGGACCGGGAGTGATCGAGCACGTAGGCGGTCTCCCGTGGGCCCCAAGCAAGATTGACCGGCACACAGACGACACCGGTCTTGGCGCACGCGTAGTAGGTCAGCAGGAACTCCGTGCTGTTTCCGCTGACCAGGGCCAGCACCTCGCCGCGCCGGTATCCGTTCCGCAGCAGCGCGTTCGCCAGCCGGTTCACCGCCGCGTTGAACTCGCGATAGGACAGCCGTCGTGGCCCGTCCACGACCGCCTCGTGGTCGGGGCGCCGCCAGGCGGTGCGGGTGAGCATGTCGCCGACATTCACCCGGGTCACCAGATTCCGCTGGAGATCTTGCTCGGTCATCGATTGGCTCTCCTTCTCGACACGCTCCGCGACGCGGCGGACCGGATGGCTTGGCCGAGGTGGCGACTGACGTCCGCCAGTTGTGAATCGTTCGTTGGGTGAGGCCCGCGGCATCGTGGCCGCTCGTCGCGTGCCCACGAACTGTTCACCACACGCGTGCCGAGGTCGTCGGCTCGCCGGTGGTTCAGCCGCCCGGGCCTAGGGTGCGTGTGAGCGCCAGGACCGTCGACGGACGGCTGGTCGTGTGGGAGGCTCCAGGTCGCGCGCACGACGAGGCCGCCGGCGGTGACGGGTTCCCGTCGGTGCGCGGCGGGCGGGTGGTGCTGCCCGACCGTGACGTCCAGGTCGAGGTCCACGTTACCCATCGTTGCCCTCGTTTCGCCGTTGATAACCGGGCTGACATAGTTAAAGCTGAATTACTAGGATCCTACTGTTCGAGTGCCGCGTTGTGAAGCTGGTCGCATCGAGGCAGGCCTGGCCGAGATGGCCGGGCCGCGCGCACGGAGTGCTTCGCACCGTTGTTCAAGCTAGTGAATCGCGAGCGACGCTCAGCAAACGGATGTGGAGGCGAGAGGGACATGCCGACGCCGAGAGGGGCGGATGCCTCGAGCGAGAGGCGTCGGCGGTACACGACCGGGCGCCCCCGCACCCACGATGTCGCCGCGGCCGCCGATCGGCCTCACCGTCGAGGTCGGCCGCTGGCACGGGCGAGGCATGAGACGCCGCTGGATCTGACGTCCGGTCCCAGGGCAGTCGCCCGTCGCCGCGTATCCGTACCGGGACGGCCTGCGGTCGACCCGGCGGAGTCCGACAACGCGGGCGTGTCGGTCCGCCTGCACGCCGGCATGAATCCTCCGCGACCTCGCCGCCCGCTCCGCGACCCGTCACACGATCGACACAGTGATGGGGCATCGGCGATCGAGGTGAGCTACCCACAAAGTGGGCCAGTGGCTTGGTTGACCATCAACCGCCGGAAACCCCGCATCGTGTTGAACGAGGCAGGGCGCGGTTGGCCGTGTGCGGGCGTGTACAGGTTCGACGGTGATGCGAACGTGCTGGTGCTGGCCGGCGTGGGCGGCCGGGCAGTCCGCGCCGGTAGCAGCCGGAAGGAACTGGCCGATACCGCGCTTACCGTGCTACCACTTGACTTCGTGTCCCAGTACGGCGGCGACATCGAGGTGGCCACGCCGACGATCGCCGCCGGGCAACGTCGTCGCGAACCCTGGTGGGTTCGTGCTCGCGCAGTGCTGCGACCTGTGCGTGGCCGCCGACACCGCACGGTTCGCGGTCACCGGGGTCAAGGTGGTCAGGGGTACAAACCGTGGGTCGTGCCGCTGCCCCGGCTTGTTTCGCCGCGCATAGCCATGCGGCTTCTGCTCATCTGCGACCCAATTGACGCTGGCCGGGCATACCAGGTTGGACTGCTGAACGCGGTAGCGCCGTCATCCCGACTCGCGGAGAGCGGTGCAACGACCGGCCGAGCGCATCCTCGCGAACGCACCGCCGTCCGTGCTGGCCGCCAGGAGGAACTATGCGTCTGATGGCCGAGTCCCCGCTGGGACGCCTGCGCCACGGCGAGGCAGAGCTGGGAAGCCCGGGGCATCGCTGCCGGGACGCCCAGGAAGAACTCGTGGCCGTCGCGGCCAAGCCCGCTTCAAGAGGAGCGGGGCGCTGATGGGTGCCGCACCCCCGCCTGGGATGCGCGCTGTCGCATTCTCCTGTCTGGCCGCGTGGCGGGAACAAGTTCCCATCGCGACGGCGGCCAAGCAACGGGATGAAGGAAGGGGCTCCAAGTGAGCAGCGAGGCCGAGGCACCACTGCGGACCCGTGATCCCGCGCGCAAGGAACGCATCCTCGCCGCCGCCGCCGACCTGGTAGCCCGCCACGGCTACCACGCCGTGTCCATGGCCGACATCGGCGCCGTGGCCGGCATCACCGGCGCCGGCATCTACCGGCACTTCGACAGCAAGTCTGCCGTGCTGGTGGCGCTGTTCGACCGGGTGATCGACGGGCTGGTGCGTGAAGAGCAGGGCATCGTAGCTGGCACCGCCGACCTTCGGGAAACCCTGGACAAGTTGATTGCCGGCCAGGTCGAATTCGTGGTGCGCGATCGGGAACTGGCCCAGGTCTACCACAACGAGATCCATAATCTTCCCGAGGAAGACCGCCGCCGGCTACGCCGCAAGCAGCGGCTCTACCTCGAAGAGTGGGTACACGTCCTGATGGAGCTGCGCCCGGAACTCACCGATACCGAGGCCCGCACCATCGTGCACGCGGCCATCGGTGCTATCCAGTCGACGCTGTTCCACCGCGTCGGTCTCCCCGAACCGAGGCTGCGCGAACTGCTCGCCGAATGCGCCCGCTCGGTGCTCAACGGCGGCTGACCCCCGGACACAGGCCGTCCTGCGGCAAGCCTCCAGCACAACCAAACCATGGGTCCGGTTCGCCGTGGCCAGTGCGTGGCGCGGCCGCGGGTCGTGCGGTGGCCATGTCGGTCGGTGTCGCCCTCGGCTGGGAACCGGCGCTGGGCCTCCGGTGGCGAATTCGACGACGTACGCGGAGATGTCCACTCCGGACTCGATGCGGCTGGACGCTTGATTCCGTGAAGTTGGTGTTGACGGTCGAACGCAGTGCGGTCGCGTCGGTGGCGTTGGCCTGGCAGCGGGAGGTTTCCGCGGACCTGGACCGGGCCAACGCCGATGGTGGGGTCACCGCCATGGGGGCACGCCTAGAAGTGACTTGGCTGGTGCGTGGTTCCCGGACGGGCGAGCAGGTCGCGTCACGCGGTTTGAGACTACCGCGACCGTTGGCGCGGTAGCGGCAAGCAGGGAGTCGGAGACGAGGTGTGTCATCGGCTGGTCGTGACGTGACCGGGTAGCTGGTCGAGGTTGAAGACGAGGGTGGATCGGGCGGCCAGGCCGTGCTCGGTGTGGCAGTCGATCGCTAGCGTCGCCTGGCGGGGCTGCGCTGTGTCGTCGATGGAGAGCACGCGGCCGTCGGTGCGCAGGGTGTCGCCGGCGCAGACCGGCGCGATCATCTGCAGCCGCCTGCGCGCTAGCCAGGCGTCCGGGCCCGCCCAGGCCTTGCCGACGCGGTCGACGAAGCCGTGGAGAAACATGGTGTTGAGGTAGACGTCGCGGGCGCCCTGTTCTCGCGCGTAGGCCTGGTCGTGGTGGCCGCGGAAGAAGTCGCGGGTGGCCGCGGCGTCGAGCACGCACCGGGTGACTGTCACCGGCATCCGCACCTCGGGGAGAACCTCGACCGCGTCCGCCGGGTCAGCCGCGGCCGGGGCAGCCTGCCGCGTGGGCGGCTTGGCGTCGGAGGCGCGGTAGCGGAAGAGCACGTTGTCGTTGGTGGCGACCAGCGTGCCTTCCTGGTTCCGGCATGCGGACCGTGTGGTGACAAAGTGGCCCACGCCCAGCGCGGTGTGCTTCTCCGCGGAGACGGACTCCACGCGCTCGCTGAAGGTGAGCCGGTCGCCGACTCGCATCGGGGCGAGGAACCGGGTGTCGGTGGAGACGTTGATCAGCGTGGTGCCGGGCAGCGGCACGTCGAGGGCGAGGATCGGCGCGTGCTCCGGTCTGCCCCACGGGTTCCACGGCAGCGGGAACGCCCAGACCATGAGCATTCCGGGCGGCGAGATCAGCGCCCCGTACCGCCTCCCCGCGGCGTCGGCGTCCCAGTGGTTCTCGTCGGCGTCCTCGACGAGGGCGCAGAAGTACGCGATCTGCGCTTCGTTGACCGGAAACGGCGCCTCGGTGGTGACCTCGTGGCCGATCCAGGCCTGCGCTTCGGCGTGCGACCCGGTGACCACGTAGTTGAGCGCGTCGGCGTAGTTGACGGTCATGAGGGTGTCTCCTCCCGCGGCCGGAACTGCGGGATCGCGACGTCTCCGCGTGGTTCGAACGTGACCTGGACCGGGGTGCCAACGCGGACCGTGTCCGGGGCGCAGTCGACGACGTTGGCCATCATCCGAGGTCCTTCCGCCAGTTCGATCACGGCCAGCACGTAGGGTGCGGTGAACGCGGGGGACGGTGGCTGGTGCACGGTCGTGTAGGTCAGCACGATGCCGCGGCCGGAGGGCTCCGCCCATTCGAGGTCGGTGCACCAGCAGTAGGGACACCATGCTCGCGGGTGGTGGTGGAACCTGCGGCACGCGCGGCACCGAGGTAGTGCGAACCGGCCCTCGACGGCCGCACGCCAGTAGGGTGCGGTGTCCTCGTACAGGGTGGGAACGGGTGCGGTGGTGGTCATCGTGCGGTCCTTCCCAGGAGCACGGTGGAGTGGTCGGCCATCATTCCGCCGTAGGTGTGGACCAGGGCGATGTCCGCCTCGACCTGCCGGTCTCCCGCCTGGCCCATCACCTGGCGGGCGCCCTCGATCAGCATCGACATACCGGAGGCGTCTCCAGTGTGTCCGAAGGACAGCAGTCCGCCGTAGGTGTTGACCGGAAGGACCCCGTCCGGCGCGGCCGCACCGTTCAGGTAGAAGTGGCCACCCTTGCCGGGCTCGGCGAGGCCGGTCTCCTCCAACAGCAGGATCGGGTTGATGCTGAAGGCGTCGTAGAGCTGGGCGATGTCCACGTCCGACGGGGCGAGGCCAGCCATGGCGAACGCGGTGCGGGCCGAGACGCCCGCGCCCATGGTGGCGAAGTCGCTGGCGTGGCTGATGTTGCCGTGGTCGTGGTGCTCCCCGAAGCCGAGTAGGTAGGCGGGCTGCTGGGTGAGCTCACGTGCCAGCTCGCCGCGCATCACCAGGAACGCCGCGCCCCCTTCGCACGGCACCGAGCAGTCCAGGAGGTGAAACGGCGAGGCGATCGGCCGTGAGTCGAGAACCTGCTCGATGGTCAGCGGGCCCGCCGGTCGCATCAGCGCGTCAGGGTGGCGCAGCGCCCACTCCCGGCTGGTGACCGCGACCGCGGCCAGCGCTTCCCGCGGGGTGCCCCGCTCAGCCATGTGCCGGGTGGCGGCCAGGGCGTAGAGGGCGGGGATGAAGCTGCCGTAGGGGTACTCGAAGTCCGGGTGGCTGATCATGCGGGCCATCAGGTCGGCACCGCCGGCGCCGACCTTGGGGAACTTGCCCGCCCCCACGCACAACACTGCGTCCGCCAGCCCCGCCCTGATGGCCGTCGCCGCGCGGGTGAGCATGACGGTGTAGGTGGCGCCGCCCACGTTGATCGTTTCGCAGAACCGCGGTCGGATGCCCAGCGCGTCGTTGATCCGCTCGTGGTTGAAGACGTCGGCGCCCTGTCCGCCCGCCATGCCGGCAGGGCAGACCAGCAGCCCGTCCACGGCGTTCGGCCCGATCCCGGAGTTGGTCACGAAGTGGCGCAGGACGAGTTCCTGCATCGCCGCTCCGTCGTAGTCAGGATAGCGCCCGGGCGGAAGCTCTTCGACCGCCGCGATAGCGGGGCTGCCGGGCAGTGCTGGTGACCTCATGGTGCGCCTCGCATGTCACCGGTTCGGCCAAGACTCAGTGATCGCCAGGACCACCTTGGATCGTCAACAACAAAAGAACTCGGAGTGCCCGTGTCCGGGTCACGGTGGCGGTCAGGATTGGCCCTTCGCGCCCGGCTCCTTGGCCGGTCCTTGGGTTCGGATTCGTCCACAGTGGCACCAGGGGGCGCCTGGGGACGGGGTTCCCTTCGTCTGGTGATTGGTTCTCGCTGTTCGACGCGCACGCCTCTCCTTCTGTCAATCCCTGTCAACCGGCGCGTTCGGGGATCCCGGCTGGTGTTAGACATCTCAGCCCACTGCCACCGGCGCGCGGCACGCGTGCCGGCGGGGGTTGTGGTTGGCGCCTCTCTCCAAGTATGTTAACCATGATTAACGGAGCGTGGGAAGGCTCAGATGTGATGGCGCACACTCGGCGGATGTGTCACAGCCGCCGGGTGTGGCCGGAACGTCATGAGGTGCCACGAGATTTGGTCAAGCGTCCGGACGGTGGGTGAGTCCGCCGACAGGTTGTCGGTGCGATTCGACTTGCGGGAGCGCTGAAGAGGTGCTTCGTGCGGCGAAGGGCATCGGAGTGGAGGAGAGCCAAGGTGGACTTTCGGGAGACCGACGAGCAGCGCGCGCTTCGCGAGGCGGTGTCCAAGCTCGCCGCCTCGTTCGGCCACGAGTACTTCGTGGAGCGGGCGAAGTCGGGCCAGAAGAGCACCGAACTCTGGCAGGCCGTGGGACGGCAGGGCTTTCTCGGGGTGAACATCGATGAGGCCCATGGCGGCGGCGGGGGTGGCGTCTACGAGCTGCAACTGGTGAGCGAGGAACTCGCCGCTGCGGGCTGTCCGCTGTTGATGATGGTGGTCTCGCCCGCGATCTGCGGCACGATCATTCAGGCGCATGGCACGGACGAGCAGCGCAAGCGGTGGCTGCCCGGCATCGCCAGCGGTGAGACGATCATGGCGTTCGCGATCACCGAGCCGGACGCCGGGTCGAATTCGCACAACATTTCTACGGCGGCGACCCGGGACGGCGGCGACTACGTGCTGCGCGGAACCAAGTACTACATCTCGGGGGTGGACGAGGCGGAGGCCATCCTGGTGGTGACCCGCACAGGTACCGACACGTCCGGACGTGGCAGGCTCAGTCTGCTGATCGTGCCGACCGACGCGCCGGGGCTGGAGCGAACCGCGATCCCGGTGGAGGTCACCGCGCCGGAGACGCAGTTCACGTTGTTCTTCGACGATGTGCGGGTGCCTGCGGAGAACCTGATCGGCGTTGAGGGGGAAGGCCTCAAGCAGGTGTTCATGGGGCTGAACCCGGAGCGGATCATGGG
The DNA here is from genome assembly GCF_003202285.1 of Prauserella muralis. Classification (GTDB taxonomy): domain Bacteria; phylum Actinomycetota; class Actinomycetes; order Mycobacteriales; family Pseudonocardiaceae; genus Prauserella_B; species Prauserella_B muralis. The sequence continues at coordinate 121,693 of NZ_MASW01000014.1, read as the reverse complement.
TGCGGCGCTGGCGAACGGGATCGCGCGCTATGGCCTGGCCAAGGCGTCCGAGTACGCCCGCAAGCGGAATGTGTGGGGGGTGCCGATCGGGTCGCACCAGGGCGTTGCCCACCCGCTGGCGAACGCCAAGATCCAGGTCGAGCTGGCTCGGCTGATGACCCGGCAGGCCGCCTGGTTGCACGACGAGGGCGACCCCGCGTCTGGTGAGGCGGCGAACATGGCGAAGTACGCCGCCGCTGAGGCCGGATTGACGGCGCTGGACCAGGCGATTCAGACCCACGGCGGCAACGGGATGTCTACCGAGTACGGGCTGGCCACATTGTGGGGGCCGTTGCGGTTGATGCGGACCGCGCCTATCAGCCGGGAGATGATCCTCAACTACGTGGCCCAGCACGGTCTGGGCCTGCCGAAGTCGTACTGACCGGCGCGGACGCGATCGAAAGCGGGAAGAAGCATGCCGGTGCTGAAATCAACGCTCGACACGGCCAGCGAGACTTACCTGCTCAACCGGAAGGCCAATCTCGCCGCGCTGGCCGAACTTGACGAGCAGCTGGAGATCGTTCGTGCGGGAGGCGGCCCGAAGTACCTCGAGCGGCATCGCAAGCGGGGACGGTTGCCGGTGCGGGAGCGGATCGAGCTACTGGTTGACCGCGACGCGCCGTTTCTCGAGTTGTCGCCGCTGGCCGCGTGGGGCACCGACTTCCTGGTGGGCGCAAGCGTGGTCACCGGCGTCGGCGTCGTCTCGGACGTCGAATGTATGATCATCGCCCACGACCCGACAGTGCGCGGCGGGGCGATGAACCCGTACTCGCTGCGCAAGACGCTCCGAGCGCTGGAGATCGCGCGCCGCAACCGGTTGCCGGTGATCAATCTGGTCGAGTCCGGGGGTGCCGACCTGCCGACGCAGGCCGAGCTGTTCGTCCCCGCGGGCAAGATCTTCCACGACCTCACCGAGCTGTCCGCGATGGGGGTGCCGACCGTCGCGCTGGTGTTCGGCAACTCCACCGCCGGTGGGGCGTACGTGCCGGGCATGTGTGACTATGCTGTGCTGGTCGATCGCCAGGCGAAGGTGTTTCTCGGTGGGCCGCCGCTGGTGAAGATGGCCACCGGGGAGGAGGCCGACGACGAGGAGCTCGGTGGGGCGGACATGCACGCGCGGGTGTCCGGGCTGGCGGATCATTTCGCCGTGGACGAGCTGGACTGTATCCGGATCGGCAGGCAGATCGTGGCCGAGACCAACTGGCGCAAGCTGGGGCCGCCGCCGACGGAGCTGCCTGATGAGCCGCGCTACGACCCGGAGGAGCTGCTTGGTGTCGCCTCGGCCGACTTCCGGGTGCCGTTCGACCCTCGGGAGGTCCTGGCCAGGGTTGTGGATGGTTCCCGGTTCGGGGAGTACAAGGCGCGCTATGGCACCAGCCTGGTCACCGGGTGGGCCTCGATCCACGGTTATCCGGTCGGGGTCCTGGCCAACGCGCGCGGCGTGCTGTTCTCCGAGGAGTCCGAGAAGGCCAGCGAGTTCATCCTGCTGGCGAACCAGTCCAGCACTCCGTTGATCTTCCTGCAGAACACCACTGGCTACATGGTCGGCACCCGGTACGAGCAGGGCGGGATCATCAAGGACGGCGCCAAGATGATCAACGCGGTAACCAACAGTACGGTCCCGCACATCACGATCAACATCGGGGCGTCGTTCGGTGCGGGCAACTACGGCATGTCGGGCCGCGCCTACGATCCCCGGTTCGTCTTCAGCTGGGTCAACGCCAGGTGCGCGGTGATGGGGCCGCAGCAGTTGGCGGGCGTGCTCTCGATCGTGGGGCGTCAGGCCGCCGAAGCCGCGGGCAGGCGGTTCGACGTCGAGGCCGACGAGAAGCAGCGACATGCCATCGAGACGCAGATCGAGCGCGAGTCGCACGCTTTCTTCATGTCCGCCCGTCTGTACGACGACGGGGTGATCGACCCGCGGCAGACCCGCACGGTGCTGGGTATCGCGTTGTCCACGGCGCATTCCCGGGAGGTGGCGGGACGGCGCGGTTTCGGCGTGTTCCGGATGTGATGGAGTCGATGGTGTCCAGGATCAACAAGCTGCTGGTGGCCAACCGGGGTGAGATCGCCTCCCGGGTGATGCGCACGGCCCGTGAGCTCGACATCGGCACGGTGGCGGTGTTCTCCGACGCGGACGCGCATGCCCCCTTCGTCGCGGAGGCCGACCAGTCGGTGCACCTGGCGGGCATGGCGCCGACCGACACGTATCTGCGTGCTGACCTGCTGCTGGACGCGGCCCGGCAAACCGGGGCGGACGCCGTCCATCCCGGCTATGGCTTCCTGTCGGAGAACGCGGGCTTCGCACAGGCGTGCGCCGACGCGGGACTGGTGTTCGTCGGGCCCTCGCCTGCCGCAATCGAGGCGATGGGCTCGAAGACCGCGGCCAAGGAACTCATGGCCAACGCGGGCGTGCCGGTCCTTCCCGGCGTCGTGATCGACGACGGCGAGGAGATCAACCCGCGCTCGCTCGAGGCTCAGGTGGCCGCCGAGATCGGGTTCCCCGTCCTGGTCAAGGCCGCTTACGGCGGTGGGGGCCGCGGCATGCGGGTGGTCACGGCGGGGGCGGACCTGGCCGACGCGGTCACCTCCGCTAGGCGCGAGGCCGCCTCGGCGTTCGGCAACGCGACCGTGTTCCTCGAACGCTACGTGGACGCTCCCCGCCACGTCGAGGTGCAGATCTTCGGCGACCGGCACGGCACCGTGGTGGGCCTGTTCGAGCGCGAATGCTCGATCCAGCGGCGCTACCAGAAGATCATCGAGGAGGCGCCGTCCCCCGCGGTCGACGATCGGCTGCGCGCCGAACTGGGCCAGGCCGCCGTCGCCGCCGGTAAGGCGATCGGCTACGTCGGTGCCGGCACCGTCGAGTTCGTCCTCGACGCGAGCGGCCAGTTCTATTTCCTCGAAGTGAACACCCGGCTGCAGGTGGAGCATCCCGTTACCGAGCTGGTGACCGGACTGGACCTGGTGCGGCTGCAGCTACTCGTCGCCGAGGGTGCGCCGTTGCCATCCGAGGCGCTGGACGCGACCATCACCGGACACGCCGTGGAGGCCCGGCTGTACGCCGAGGACACCGCCGCCGGTTTCCTGCCCGCCACCGGCACGCTGCACCGCTTCGGCATTCCCCGCCTGCCCGGTGTCCGGGTCGACACGGGCGTGGCGGATGGGTCCGTGGTGAGCCCGCACTACGACCCGATGCTGGCGAAAGTGATCGCGCACGGCTCCACCCGGGACGAGGCGGTCCGGACACTGGCCCGGGCCCTCGCGGACAGCAGACTGCACGGTGTCGTCACCAATCGGGACCTGCTCGTCGGCATCCTGCGCGAGGACGAGTTCCGCTCGGGCGCGATCGACACTGGCTACCTGCGCAGGCACGACCCAGCCGAGTTGGAGCGCTCCGCGCGTGACCCGCAGGCAGTGTCGACGCATGCGCTCGCGGCGGCGCTGGCCGGACAGGCCGAGCGCAGGGCGAGGGCACGGGCGCTGGCCACCGTCCCGTCCGGCTGGCGCAACGTGGACAACGGCCCGCAGCGGGCGGCCTTCGTCGCCGACGGCGAGGACATCGACGTGACGTACCGGATTCGGGGCGGTGAGGTGACCGGGAGCGTGGCCGGGCAGGCGCTGGGTGCCGTCCACGCCTTCACGCTGGCGCCGGACCGAGTGGACATCGCCGTCGGCGGTACTCGGTGCGCGATGTCGGTGAGCCGCTACGGCGACGAAGCCCACGTCGACAGCGCGCTGGGCAGCACCCGGCTCACCGAGAAGGCCCGGTTTCCCGACCCCACCGCGGTCCGGGAACCGGGGTCGCTGCTCGCGCCGATGCCGGGGACGGTCGTGCGCGTGGCGGCCAAGCTCGGGCAGGAGGTCACGGCCGGTACCCCGATCCTCGTGCTGGAGGCCATGAAGATGGAGCACACGGTGGCGGCCCCCCATGACGGCACGGTCGCCTCGGTGAACGTCGCGACGGGGCAGGCCGTCGACGTGGGCGCGGTGCTCGCGGTCGTCGAGGAACGGATGGGCTGATGGTGGTCGCCTTCGCCGAGTTGCTCGCCGACCTGCGGGCCGAGACCCGAGTGGTCGAGGACATGCTGACTGGACTGAGCCACGCCGCGTGGGACGCGCCGACCCCGGCGGCGGGGTGGGCGATCCGCGACCAGGTCAGCCATCTGGCCTACTTCGACGAGGCGGCCACTCGGGCCGCAGTCGATCCCGACCGCTTCCGCGCGGTGGAGGCCAAGCAGGTGTCGCGAAACCCGGCGTTCGCCGACGAGGTCGCCCAGCGGCATCGGGGGCTGCCGCCGGCGGAGCTGTCGACCTGGTTCCGCGACGCGCGCCGGCGCCTGGTCGACACGGCGTCCGGACTGGACCCGAAGCTGCGGGTGCCGTGGTATGGGCCGGAGATGAGCCTCGCGTCCTCGATCACCGCCCGGCTGATGGAGACGTGGGCGCACGGCCAGGACATCGCCGACACCCTCGGCGTCGAGCGCGCCCCGACCGTGCGGTTGCGGCACGTCGCGCACCTCGGGGTGCGCACCTTCGGGTTCGTGTTCGGCCTGCACGGCAGGCCGGTTGCGGCCGACCCGGTCCGCGTCGAGCTGACCGGCCCGGACGGCGCGACGTGGACGTGGGGGCCGCCGCGAGCGCGGGACACCGTGTCCGGGCCGGCGTTGGACTTCTGCCTCGTCGTGACCCAGCGGCGACACGTCGCCGACACCGCCTTGGAGATCAGCGGGCCGGTGGCGGCCGAGTGGATGTCCATCGCCCAGGCCTTCGCCGGCCTACCGGGACCGGGGCGTGCGCCAGGTGAGCTCGCCAGGAAGGAGACGACGGTCCGATGACCTCCCGTCCGGTGCGGATCGGCAACTGTTCCGGCTTCTACGGCGACCGCGTCGCCGCGGCCAGGGAGATGGTGGAGGGCGGCCCGATCGACGTCCTCACCGGTGACTACCTGGCCGAGCTGACCATGTTGATCCTGTGGAAGGCGAAGCAGAAGGATCCGGGCGCCGGGTATGCCAAGACGATCCTCACGCAGATGGAGCAGGTGCTGGGCACCTGCCTCGACCGCGGGATCCGGGTGGTGACCAACGCGGGCGGACTGAACCCGGCCGGCCTCGCCGAGCGGCTCACCGAGCTGGCCGAGCGCCTCGGACTGTCACCGCGCATCGCCCACATCGAGGGCGACGACCTCACGAACACGATCGATGACCTCATCGCCGCCGGGCATCCCCTTGCACATATGGACACGGGGCGTCCGCTCGCCGACGCGGGTGTGAAGCCGGTCACGGCCAACGTCTACCTGGGCGGCTGGGGCATTACCGAAGCCCTGACCGCCGGCGCCGACATCATCGTGTGCCCCCGGGTCACCGACGCCTCCCTGGTCACCGGCCCGGCCGTGTGGTGGCACGGCTGGGCCCGGACCGACTACGACGCGCTGGCCGGCGCGGTCGCCGCTGGGCACATCATCGAGTGCGGCCCCAGGCAACCGGCGGCAACTACTCCTGGCCGCACGAGGTGACCGACCGACGCTATCCCGGCTTTCCCATCGCCGAAGTCGCCGCCGACGGGTCCAGCGTCATCACCAAGCATCCGAACACCGGAGGCATCGTGTCGGTGGGCACGGTCACCGCCCAGCTGCTGTACGAGATCGCCGAACCCGCCTACCCCAACCCCGACGTGGTAGCGCACTTCGACACCATCACCCTGACCCAACAGCAGCCCGACCGGGTCCGCGTGTCCGACGTTCGGGGCAGCGCGCCACCGGACACGGCGAAGGTCGCCATGAACTACGTCGGCGGCTACCGCAACACCATGACATTCGTCCTGACCGGCCTCGACATCGAGGACAAGGCCGCCTGGACCGAAGGACTGCTGTTCGACATCCTCGGCGGCAAGGACACCTTCGCCGAGACCGACGTGCGCCTGATGCGGTTCGACACCGACGATGCCCCGACCAACGAGCAGGCCACCGCCCACCTGCGGATCACCGTCAAGGACCCGGACGCGCGCAAGGTCGGGCGAGCCTTCTCCGGCGCGGTTATGGAGGTCATCCTCGCCGGGCCCGCCGGGCTGCACACCACGACGTCGCCCACCGCCGAGAGCGCCTACGGCGTGTACTGGCCCGCCCTGATCCCCGCCGACCTGATCGAACAACGGGTCGTGCTGCCAGACGGCACGACCCGAACGACCGGCCGCGCCGAACACGCCCCAGTCACCAGCCGGCCCCTGCCCACACCCGATCCGGCCACGATGGCGGAGTGGGCACCGACCCGGACGGTCCCACTGGGGCGGATCTGCGGGGCGCGGTCGGGTGACAAGGGCGGCAACGCCAACGTCGGCGTGTGGGTCCGCACCGACACGGCCTACGCCTGGCTGCGCGACCATCTCACCGTCGACAGGCTGCGGGCCCTGATCCCCGAGGCCTCGCCGCTGACCGTCCGGCGTCACGAGCTGCCGAACCTGCGGGCGCTGAACTTCGTGCTGGTCGGCCTGCTCGGCGAGGGCGTGGCCGCCTCGGTACGGCCCGACCCGCAGGCGAAGGGGCTCGGCGAGTACCTGCGCTCCCGCCACGTGCCGATCCCCGTCACCGTGCTCGAGGAGGACGCGCCGCCGTCCTGGCAGGAGGATGACCATGATGTCTGGTCCCATCGACGTGACCAGTCTTCGCGGCCGCCACGAAACCCAACGCTGGAACCGGGTCAGCGTCGGCGATCTGTGTGAGCGGCTGGTCTGGAGCCGCCCCGACAAGGCGGCGGTGGTGGGCCGCGACGGTGCCTACGCCTATCCCGAGCACCGCAGGCTGACCTACCGCGATGTCGACGAGCTGGCCAACCGGGTGGCGAACGCGCTCGCCGCGCAGGGCCTGTCCGAGGGCGAGCGGGTGTTGCTGTTATGCGAGAACTCGGTCGAGGCGCTGGTCACCAAGCTGGGCATCGCCAAGGCGGGGCTGGTGTGCGCGCCGGTCAACCCGTCGTTCGCGCCCGATGTCGGCAGCTACCTCATCGAGCACGTCGAGGCCCGGTTCGCCTTCGTCGATGCCGAGCTCTGGCCGGTCGCCGAGGGCCCCGTCACCGCCGCCGGGCTGACCCCGATCGTGTTGCGGTCGGCGGGGACGTGCCGGAGGGCGTGCTGAGCTGGACCTCTTTCGTCGACGGCGCGCCGGCCGACGAGCCCGATGTCGCGATCCACGGTGACGACATCTGGTAGATCCTGTTCACCTCGGGCACCACGTCCATGCCCAAGGGCGTGATGCTGTCGCACCACTACAGCTACTTCGGCGCGTACAGCTTCGCGTTGCCGTTCAGCCGCGGTCTGCGATTCGAGTCCGGTCTGGTACTGGGCACGTTCCTGCCGATCGTCTACCACATCGGCGACCAGCTGATGCTCTCGACGTTCCTGACCGGTGGGACAATGGTGCTCGGCCGGCGTCCCGACGCCCAGCAGATCGCCGAAGCGATCACCCGCGAGTCCGTCACCGCGTTGTGGGCTGGCTCGCCCGCGATGGTCGACGTGCTGTCGGCCAACCCGGTCCGCTACGACCCTCGATCGCTGCGCGTGCTGGTCTACGGCTGGGCCGCGCTGCCGCCGGGCACTGTGGCCCAGCTCAAGCGGCTGTGCGGCGAGGAACTGCAGCCCATGGAGATCCTGGGGCAGACGGAGGCGATCGCGTGTCACCGCTTCTGGGTGGACCAGTGGCGGGACACCTTCCTGAGGACCGCGCCCGAACAGAACTACGTCGGGCTCTCCAGCCCGGTGCTGGCCGCGAAGATCGTCGACGAACAGGGCCACGACCTGACGGACAAACCAGGCACGCCCGGCGAGGTTGTCTACCGCTCGCCCGTAGTGACCGCCGGCTACTACCGCAACGAGGCGGCGACCAAGGAAGCGTTCCGGGACGGCTGGTTCCACTCCAGGGACAGTTGCCGCGACGACGCCGACGGCCTGCGCGTCATGCTCGACCGGTACAAGGACATCGTCAAGACCGGCGGGGAGAACGTCTCCAGCCTGCGCGTCGAGTCGGTACTGCACCAACACCCCGCGGTGGCCAAGGCCGCGGTAGTCGGCTTGCCCCACGAGCGGTGGGGTGAGGCGGTGACCGCGTTCGTGGTGCCCACCGACGGCCAGACGGTCACCGAGGAGGAGGTCACCGAGTTCTGCCGCTCCCGTCTGGCCGGGTTCGAAACACCCAAACGAATCGTGGTCACCGACGCGTTGCCCGAAACCGTCGGCGGCAAGGTGCTCAAGTACAAGATCCGGGCCGAGCACCAGACCCTGTACCACGGATGACCTACCGGCGGGTACTAGTGAGTTGACATTAACCTAGAGGTATGGCACACATCATCGCGGCGCGCCGCGGCGCGTGGCAGAAGGGCGACTCCCGCCGGCGCAACGAGGTTGGCGAGCCAACGGCGTGTGATGTTGGCGATGCCGAGCCGGCGGGTTGTAAATGGCTGATAACGTCTTGCTTGTTCGGAGTCGAAACGGGCGTGCAGGGGAACGAGCGAATGACCGGTGAAAGGGAAGATGGGCAGCGTTCGGGATCGGGCATTCCCACGGGGCCGCTGAGTGGCTTTCCCGCGGTGGGCGGCGGTTCGGCGTCACTGTGCGCTGGTTGTCGGCAGGCGGGGCGCTGCCGACTGGGAATCGAGGCGGTCGAAACGCGGGACGACGGTAGCGTGGTCGGGCGGTTTCGGCTGGGCGCCGAGCATGAGGGTGCCGGTGGCGTCGCGCATGGCGGGTCGGTCATGGCGGCCTTCGACGAGGTGTGCGGTGTGGTGCCGTGGTCCGCCTCCGTGCTCGCGGTCACGGCGGACATGCAGGTGTCGTTTCGCCGCCCGGTCCCCATCGAGCACGACCTCGACATCCGAGCGTGGTCGGAGAACCGAGACGAGCGCGGATGGTGGACCATTGCCGCGGAGCTGCTCCTGCCTGGGCCGAACATGGTCCTCGCGACCGCGCGGGGTCGTTTCGTCGAGCGCGATCCGGAACGTCACTACGCCCGCTTCCACCAGTGGCTGAGTGAGCGGACAGGTCGGACCAGCGATGCCCACGCCTGAGCGCGTCCGGACCGTGACCGTCGGTTTCCCGGACTAGGAGGGTGAACGGAGATGACAACGCGGGCGCTCGCCTATGAGCTCGTCGACGAGGTGGCCTGGGTGACGATCAACCGGCCGGAGGCGCGCAACGCGCTCAATTCGAAGGTTCGGTCCGCGCTGTTCGAGGCGTTCGACGCCTTCAACGCCGATCGCGACGCGAAGGTGCTGGTGCTCACCGGCGCCGGTGACGCTGCTTTCTGCGCCGGGGGAGACCTCAAGGAGATGGCCGACACGGAGTTGACTGTGCCGCCAGCGGACTTCGTTCCGCACCTCGGCCGCAACGTCAAGGTCGACAAGCCCACCATCGCGGCGGTCAACGGGGTGGCCTACGCCGGTGGTTTCCTGCTTGCCCAGATGTGCGACCTGGTCGTGGCCGCCGAGCACGCCCGGTTCGCGGTCACGGAGGTCAAGGTGGGCCGGGGTGCTCCGTGGGCCGCGCCGCTGCCGTGGCTCATTCCGCCGCGCGTGGCACTGCAGATCCTGCTGACCGGGGAGCCCATCGATGCCGCGCGGGCCCACCAGATCGGTCTGGTCAACGAGGTGGTCCCGGCCGGGGAGCTCCGGGAGGCGACGCAGCGCCTGGCGAAACGCATCGCGGCGAACGCGCCGCTGTCCGTGCTCGCCGCGAAGGCGATGGTGTACGCGGCCGCCGACCGCGGGTGGCACGACGCGCTGGACGAGGCTGACCGGATATGGGAGCCCGTCTACCTGAGTGAGGACGCGCAAGAGGGACCGCGCGCCTTCCGCGAGAAGCGCAAGCCGGTGTGGCGCGGCAGGTAGCCGATTGCGCCCGCGCAGACCCGGCGACTGGCACCACGGGATCCGACCCACACCGGGTAGGTCGGACAGCGTGCGTCATCAACTAGCGGGGCGGGCGGCCCCACACCGGATTGCGGCCACGGCCTGTCCTTGTCTTCCCGCTGTGGGGCCACCCGGACGGTGTGCTCAAGCGCGCGGGCCACACCAGAGCCTTGATCGAAGCGTGCCCGGCTCGCCGGCCGCGCGCTCAGGCCGGTGCGATCCACGGCACGGGGGAGGGCGTGCTGAGGCTGTGGGGGCACTCCAACCGTTGTCGGTGTCAGAGCGAGGGCGGGGGTGCGCCTCAGCTGAGCCTGTGCTCAGTGGTGGCGGGTCGTCAGCGGTCGCCCGTGTGGGTTGGCGGCGTGTGGCTGGTGAGGAAGTTGTCGACAAGGTGTGCGCAGAACTGTTCGTCGTTGGGGGTGCCGGTGACGAGGCGGTTGAAGATGAGGGGGCCGATGAGTTGGGCGAGGGCGGTGGTGGTGTCGGTGCCGGGGCGGAGTGTGTTGTGGGCGGCGTCGCTGGTGAGGACGGCGTCGAAGGGTTGGCGGTATTGCTCGATGATGCGGCGGCGCAGGGTGTGCAGGTGTGGCCGGTCGCTCTGGGTGGGGGTCGAGGGTGTTGGTGCGATGCTCATGCCGAGCCAGGACAGCACGGTCAGTTGCAGGGGGGCGTGGTCAATGAGGTGGGCTTGGTTGGTCAGCAGCGTGAGCAGCCGTTCGCGTAGGGGGCCGTGGGCGGGTGCGGGTGCGACGGGGGGCAGCAGGCGTTCGAAGGCGGCGGCGAGCAGTTCGGTGCCGGTGCCGAAGTGGCGGTAGAGGGTGGCGCGGGCGATGCCGGCGGTGCGGGTGACCGCGTCGATGGTGACCGCGTCGATGCCGCCTTCGGCCAGTAGGTGGGTGGCGGCGTCGAGCAGCCGTGCGCGGGAGCGTGCCAGCCGCGGGTCTTCGTCCGGGGTGCTGGGTGTGGGGGCGGCGGTGGACATCGATCTCCTGCGTATCCGGAGGGCGGCGCGGGCGTGAACAAGCCTAACGACAGCCGGACTTGTGAAACCGTCAGTCTAGGTCCGATACTGTCGGTTCACAAATGTTCGAGTCTTGCGGGTGATGCGTGTGGCGGAGTCGGCCGGGGAAGCGGGCGGGGCGCGCCGTGGCTGGACGCTGGCGGTGTCGTGTCTGGCCGTGGCGTTGGTGATGGCCGGGGTGGCGTCGCTGACCACGGCGTTGCCGGAGCTGGCTGCGGATATCGGGGCGAGTCAGACGCAGGCGACGTGGATTGTGGATGCCTACACGTTGGTGTTGGCGGGCGTTCTGTTGCCGGCGGGCGCGGTGGGGGACCGTCTCGGGCGGCGCGGTGTGCTATTGGCTGGACTGGTCGTGTTCGCGGTGGGTTCGGCGCTGCCGCTGGTGATGGACACGCCGACAGGGGTGATTGTGTGCCGGGCGGTCGCGGGGTTGGGGGCGGCGCTGGTGATGCCGGCGACGTTGTCCCTGCTGACCGCGGAGTTCCCTGCCCGGCAGGCCGCGCGTGCGGTGGGAGTGTGGGCGGGTTTTGCCGGGGCGGGTGCGGTGCTGGGCATTCTCGGGGCCGGCGCGTTGTTGTCGGTCTGGTCGTGGCAGGCGGTGTTCGTGGCCACCGCGGTGTTGGCGCTGCTGCTGGTGGTGGGTGGCTGGTTCGTGCCGTCGTCGCGTGAGCCCGCGGCGCCCGGGCTGGATGTGCCGGGGGCGGTGCTGTCGGCGGCGGCGGTGGGGTTGGTGGTGTTCGGGGTGATCGAGGCTCCCGATCACGGCTGGGACAGTGCGCTGGTGGTCGCCTCGCTCGGTGGTGGGGTGCTGGCGGGGGCCGGGTTCGTGCTCGTCGAACGACGACGGGCGGCACCGTTGCTGCAGGTCGGGTTGTTCGGCGACCGCGGGTTCGGTGCTGGCGCGGTGTCGCTGGTGGTGCAGTTCCTGGCCGCGTTCGGGGTGTTCTTCCTGCTGATGCAGCATCTGCAGCTGGTGTGGGGCTACTCGCCGCTGCGGGCGGGGCTGGCGTTGGCGCCGGTGGCCGTTCCGCTGGTCGTGGCCGCGGTGCTCGCACCGTGGGTGAGCGAGCGGGTGGGGTTGCGGGTGATGACCGGCGCCGGCCTGGCGTTGGTGGCTGGTGCGCTGGTCGGGATCGGCGGGCTGGGGGTGGACGAGGACTATCCGCGGCTGGTGGTGTTCCTCGGTGTGTTCGGGCTCGGTCTGGGCATCTGCGCGACACCGGCCACCGCCGCCATCGTGCGCGGGGTTCCCCGCGCCAAACAGGGCGTGGCCTCCGCGGTCAACGACGTCACCCGGGAACTCGGTGCCGCGGTGGGGATCGCGCTGGCCGGCAGCCTGCTCGCCAGCAGCTACCGCACCCATCTCGCCCCGCAGATCACCCACCTCCCCGCCGCAACTCGCGCCCAGGCCAGTGATTCGCTGGCCGCCGCGCTGCGGCTGGCCGGCGACACGCCCGCCGGACCTGATCTTGCCGCCGCGGCGCGGCGCGCCTTCGTCGACGGGTTCCACGACACCCTCAGCGCCCTTGCCGTGATCACCGCGGTCACGGCCGTCGCGCTCACGGCGTGGGCTCCCGGACGCCACCGCGTGGACGGGCCGTCGCAGCCTGCGGAAACCTGCGGCAGTGACGCTACCGACTCTGCATTTGTCGCCGAACAGGACAGGAGTACTTCGTGACCGGACGACGCGTTATCAGCGACTACCCGCACCAGCTGGCCGGGCATTGCGGGTCAGGAGCGCTGCGCGACCTGATGCAGTGGGCCCGGCTGTCCTACGACGAGACGCCACTGGATGAAGGCACCGTGTTCGGGCTCGGCGGCGAACTCGGGTTCAGCTACCTGCGCCATCCCGCCATGAGCCCGCCGATCTACCTCGTGGGTCGGGGCCCCGACCTCACCGGTGGGTTCACCCGCCGTCTCGGGATCACCGCCACCCAGCATGCCACCGATGACCCCGACGAAGGCTGGGCCTGGGTCCGCGAGGAACTCGACCACGGGTATCCGGTGCTGTGCTGGGCCGACATCGCCCATCTCCCGTATCTGCGGGTGCGGCTGAGCATGAGCCGCCACGACATCGTGATCACCGGCTACGACGACCACACCCGTACCGCTACCGTCGTCGACAACGACCGCGCCGACCCCCAACCCGTCCCCTACGACGCGCTGGCCCGCGCCCGCAGCTCCACCGGATTCCCCGTACCCACCCGGCACACCACCTACCGGCTGCGCTACCCCACCCAGCTACCGCCCCTGGCCGACACCGCCGCCGACGCCTGCCACGCTGCCGCTCGAGCTCTGCGAAATGCCCAGTCACTGCTGCCTGCCGGTCAACTCGACGGGGTGGCCGACCTCGTGCATGGCGCCGGCCTGGACGGCATCAGCGTCTTCGTCGACGACCTGCGGCGCTGGCCCGACGTGTTCACCCCCACGCAACTGGATACCGTGCTCACCGCGCTGGCCGCGTTCATCGACAAGGCCGGCACCGGCGGCAGCCTGTTCCGCCGGCTGCAAGCCGACTACCTGCACTACCTCAACCAGCGCACCGGCCTGCCCATAGCAGGACAAGCCGCCGACCTCTACGCCCAGCTCACCCAGCTCTGGCACGGCCTCGCCCGCATCGCCACCGCCGACATCTCCACCACCACCCGCGTCACCGCGCTCGCCGACACCGCGGAACATCTCCCCGAACTCGAACAACAAGGCGCCGATCTGCTCGACCTCCTTGCCCGCGAACTCAGCTCTTGACGCCCCGGAGACGCCGTGACCACTCCCACACCCCTCACCTACCGCCGCGCGGGCCTCACCCTGGCTGGTGACCACTGGACCGCACCACCAGCCACCCCATCGCCGCGGCACCGCCGTCCTGCATTCAGGTACTGGTGGGCGGCATCGAGCAGGGCGGCGTAGTCGGTCTCGGCGAAGCTGCGGCGTTCGCCTTTGCGGGGGCGGTGGATCTTGACCCGGTACAGCAGGTGTGGGCGTTGGCCGGGGCGGACGCAGAACAGACCGGCCACCGGGATCCGGCCGGATCTCTTGCCCGACACCGGGATGACCGGGGTGTGTCCGCGTAGCGCCCACGTTCGTGCCTTCGGCGGCCGTAGCGTATGACCTGCCTCGTCTTCGAAGCAGATCCACGCCCCACGCTCGGCCGCTAGCTTTTTGCCTGCCGCCACACCTCCCGCCGCCACGTAGCGATCGCCTTCTCGTCGCGTTCGACCGGTCGATGCGCGGGCATCTGCGGGCTGAATCCCATGCGGTGCAGCAACATCGAGACTCCGCGCAGGGTGTACTGGACTCGGAAGAGCCCAGCGATCAGATCCGCAACCCGCGCCAGGGTCCACCGCTGATCCTCGGTGTAGCCGTGCGCAGCGGGGCCTTCTTGCAGCACAGCGGCCAGCCGGTCCAGCTGCTCGGGCGACAGCCGGCATTCGGTCCCCGAGGCCCCCTTGGACACCAGTCCCGCTTCACCGTCGGTCAACCATCGGCGCCGCTACACGTACACAGCGTTGTGCGATACCCGTAATCGCTTGGCGATCTCCGGCACCGCCACGTCCTGGGCGAACAACTCCGCCGCCTGCAACCGAACCGCCTCACGCCGGGCCCGGCCCTCAGCCGTCAGCCCACCACCATCGGGATAACGCACCCGGACCGGATACAGCACCCGACCAGCCAATGTCAGCCCGACACGCCGTGATCAAATCCTGACAGTTCAACCTCTGTAGCGGCGCGGTTTTCCAGGGCCGTGTGTGTGAGTGAGCTGGTTTGTCTTATGGGGCGGCGAGGATGGTGACTGCGCAGGCGGCGGGTCCGTTGCCGAGTGAGCCTCCGGCGTTTTCTGCTAGCCCGACGCGGGCGCCGGGGATTTGTCGCTCCCCGGCTCGGCCGCGGAGCTGGTCGGTGAGCTCGACAAGCTGGGCGGCGCCGGTGGCGCCGACGGGGTGACCGCGGGCGAGGAGACCTCCGGAGGGGTTGACGGGGATCCTCCCGCCAAGCGCAGTGTCACCGTCGCGGACGAGTTTCGCGCCGTCGCCAGGTGCGGCGATCGCGAGTTCTTCGGCGATGACGAGTTCGGCGGGTGCGGCGGCGTCATGTACCTCGCACAGGTCGAGGTCGTCGGGGCCGAGGGCGGCCTGTTCGTAGGCTGCGCGGGCGGTGCGGGGGACCACATCGCCCGCGTCGCCTTTCTGGGCTGCACCAACGGCCGAGGCCAGCACGCGAACACCGGGGGTATCGCGTCGACGTGCGATCTCGGGTCGGGTTAGGACGATGGCTGCGGCGCCGTCGCCGATCGAGGAGCACATGGGGCGGGTGAGGGGGGTGACGATGCTCCGCGCCCCCAGCACGTCATCGACGCTTACCTCGGTTCGGTTCTGCGCGATCGGGTTGAGACTCCCGTTGTGATGATTCTTGGCCGCGACGGCGGCGAGGTCGGCCTCGGTGGCGCCGGTCCGGCTCATGTACTCGCGGGCTTCGGCGGCGTAGATTTCCATGAACACCGGCCCGGCCGGTTCAGTGCTCTCGGCAAGTTCGACGTCGACGGCGGTGGCGAGTGCCCGCCCGGCACGGGAGCGGTCGGTGCTGGTCATCTTCTCCGCGCCGACGACGAGCACGGTCTCATAGCTTGCCGAGGCGAGTGCCATCGCGGCGAGGTGGAAGGCGCTGGAGGCAGACGCGCAGGCGTTCTCGACCGAGATCATGGGGCGGCCCGCGACGCAGGAGTCGGACAGGGCGGTGTGCGCGCGGATCATCTCCTGCCCGGTGAGCAGTCCGGCCGCGGCGTTGCCGAAGATCACCAGCCCAACGTCCTCGGCGGTGATTCCGGCATCGGCTAGCGCCTGGTCGGCGGCGGCCGAGGCCAGCTCCCGCAGTCGGGTGTCGACGAACATGCCGAACCGGGTGATGCCGGTTCCGACGATCACTGCGTCCATTCCATCTCGCTCCTTTCCTCTGCGGCGTCGTCGGCATCGAGGAGCTCGTCCACGTCGGGCCAGACGACGCGGGCGGCGAGTTGGTGGGGGTGGTGTTCATCGAGGTCTGCCAAGGCGACCCCGAACAGCGCGGTAGTCGCATCCTGGGCGGCTGCGGCGTCTCGGGCCCGGATCGCCGCAGCAATCCGGGCGTGCTCGGTGAGTAGTCGGGCGTCGGTGGCGCGGGAGTGATTGGCCTCGATGGCGGTGCAAATCCGGGTCAGCGCGGACACGAGCAAGGTGAGGACCTCGTTGCCCGCCGCGTGGGCGAGGTGCTGGTGAAAACGGTCGCGTTCCCGCTGGAACGACACGGTGCCTGCGGTCCGCTCGAGTCGCTGCAGGCACGAGGTGAGGGCGGCGAGGTCCTGATCTTTGTGGTGGGCGGCGGCGAGAGCGGCCACGGGTGGTTCGATGGCGGCCCGGGCCTCGAGCACGGTGCGCAGGGTGGCGTTGCGGAACTGCAGGGCCATCGCCAACGCGCTGCCGATCACACCCGGGCGGGGCATGGCGATCCGGGCGCCGCCAGAGGGACCGGAACGGACCTCGATGGCCCCGAGGAAGGACAGCACCCGCAGCGTCTCGCGTAGCGAGGCGCGAGAGACATCGAAGTAGCTCATCAACGTGGGTTCGGCAGCCAGGCGGTCTCCCGGCAGCAACTCCCGCCGAAGCGCCTCGCGCATCATCCGCCGCGCCGTCTGTCGCGGCACCGTCGTCCGCTCGGGCACGGACACCTCCTCGGGACCTCGACAAGCTCCGGGGCAATTTGGCACACTAAATATGTGCAATCCAATCTACCAGATACGGGCCCGTTCGTCTTCTCCCCGCAACACCAGACCTTCGAGGAGACCGTGGCGAAGCTGGCGCAGCGCGAGTTCCAGGACGGCTACCTGCGGCGCGCCACCTCGGAGGAGATGTGCTGGACCGAGCTCAAAGCGCTCGGTCGGCACGGACTGCTGGGGCTCACGCTGCCTGCTCAGCTCGGCGGGCAGGACGCCGACCCGGTGACCCTGGGCATCGCCTGCGAGCAGGTGGCCAAGGCTGATTTCAACCTCTCCTATCTGGTGTTCGGTTCCGAACTGGCGGCAGCCGTGCACGCCGGCCTGGCCAGCGAGGTCGCTGACCCGATCGTGCGTGCGGTCACCGCCGGTGAGCAGGTGCTGGCCTTGGCTTTGACCGAGCCTCGCGGCGGCTCCGATGCCTCCGGCACCACCGTGCGGGCCCGCCCGGTCGAAGGCGGGTACCACCTGACCGGGGAGAAGACGTCGGTCACCCTGGGGATGCACGCCTCGCATGCGATCGTCGTCGCCACCCTCGATCCGGCGCTGCGTTCGGGTGGCACGCGTCGGCTGCTGGTAGCGCTGGACGATCCGAGCGTGGGCAGGCAGCGCTTCGCCGATCCGGGGTTTCGCCCGCTCAGCCGTGCCGCAGTGAACTTCGAGGACACCTTCGTGCCCAGCGAGTACGAGCTGACCGGCGACGGCAGCGGTCTCGGCGCACAGTTGGCGGATTTCGACCTCACCCGCGCCTTGCTCGGGTTGATGGTGATCGGGGCGGCGCGCCGGGCCATGGAGACCACCGTTGACTGGGCTCGCCAGCGGGAGGCCTTCGGCAAAGTTATTGCCGGTTACCAGGGGGTCTCCTTCCCTCTCGCCGAGCACGACACCTACCTCGAGGCCGCCCGGTGGCTATGCTACCGCGCCCTGGGCCTGCGCGCGGCGGGCCTGCCGCATAGTCGGGAGGCGGCGATGTGCAAGTGGTGGATCCCGCGGGTGGCCTGCCAGGCGATCAACGACTGCATCGTGCTGCACGGGCACGTCGGCTGGTCGACCGAGATGCCCCTACAACAGCTCCTGGCCGATGTCAGCGGACTGCAGATCGGCGACGGCACGCCGCAGATCCAGAAACTCGTCATCGCCCGCGACCTCATCGGTCGCGACTACGTCGGCTGAGAAGTTGGTTGACACACACTACGAGAGGAGCCCCTCATGAGGCGCGTCACCGGGCATCCCGCCACCTCGATGGACGATTACCAGCTGAACACTACGACCTTCATCCGGCACGCCGCCCGCACCTACCCGGAACAGGAGATCGTCTACTACACCCCCGCCGGGCTGGGTCGCTACACCTACGCCCAGGCCCACCGCCGCATGATGCGCCTGGCCAACGCACTGGAGTCCCTGGGCGTGGCCCCCGGTGACCGTGTCGGCGTGCTGGACTGGAACTCCCACCGACACTTCGAGCTCTACTTCGCCATTCCCGGCACCGGGGCGGTGCTGCTGCAGATGAACCTGCGGATCTCCACCGACGACCTGAGCTACGTCGGCCAGCACAGCGAGGTCTCCTACATCTGCGTCGACGAGTCCCTCCTGCCGATCGCCGAGGCCATCGCCGGAAACCTACCCCAGGTCAAGGGCTTCATCGTCATGTCCGACCGCCCGGTCTCCGAGATCGCCACGACCCTGTCCCCGGTGTACGGCTACGAGGAACTCCTCGCCGACGCGCCCGAGGAGTATAACTGGCCGATGGTCGACGAGACCAGCGCCTACTCCGCCTGCTACACCTCCGGCACCACCGGCCGGCCCAAGGGGGTGTACTACTCCCACCGCAACATCCACCTGCACTCGCTGACCATGGCCGCCTACCTGGGAATCAACAGCGACGACTGCGCCCTGGTGATCGTGCCGATGTTCCACGGCCAATCGTGGGGGCTGTTCTACTCGTGCGTGATGATGGGCGCCAAGCTCATCTTTCCCGGCCGCTACACCGCCGAGGAGATCACCCCACTGGTCGACCTGATGATCGCCGAGCAGGTGACCATCGCCCACGGGGCCCCGGCGATCTTTCAGCCGATGCTGCACTACATCCGCACCCTGGACGACAAGCCCGACTTCAGCCGCGCCCGGTTCCTCTCCGGGGCCACCGAACCGCCGCTGTCGATGATGCGCGGGTTCCAGGAACTCACCGGTGCGGAGATCATCCACGCCTACGGCGCCACCGAGACCACCCCGCTGGTCGCGGTCAACTACCGGCTCAAACCCTCCGTGCGCGACAGGCTGACCCCCGATGAGCAGTGGGATCTCAAACGCAAACAGGGACTGCCCGTGACCGGCGTCGACGTCCGCGTCCTCGACGAGGATGGCCAGGACGTGAACCATGACGGCACGACCGTCGGCGAGATATGCATGGCCGGACCCTGGATCGCCGGCCGCTATCACGACGCCCCGGCCAGCGAGGAGGCCTTCCGCGACGGGTACTGGCACAGCGGCGACGCCGGCACCATCGACCCCGACGGCTACCTCAAGGTCGTCGACCGGATCAAGGACGTCATCAAAAGCGGCGGCGAGTGGATCTCCTCCATCGACATGGAAAACGCGATCGCCGGGCACCCGAACGTCCTCGATGCCGCCGTCGTCGGCCTACCACACGACAAATGGCAAGAACGCCCCCTCGCGCTGGTGGTAACCAAAGAAGACGCCCAGGTCACCGAGGACGATCTCCGCGAGCTGCTGCTGGAACGTTTCGCTCGCTGGCAGCTGCCCGATGAGATCCGGTTCGTCGCCGAGATCCCGAAGACCAGCGTGGGCAAAACCAACAAGAAGACGATCGTCGCCGAGTACCACGGCCTCTACACCCAGGGCACGCTCAATGAGTGAAAAGGACGTGCCGGTGCGGACCGAACGCCACGGGCGTGTCCTGCTCATCACCCTCCACCGCCCACACGCCCGCAACGCGGTGAACCCAGCCCTGGCGGCGAGCCTCGAATCCGCCGTTGACGACCTCGAGCACGACGAGGACCTCTGGGCAGGCGTGCTCACCGGGGAGGGCCCGGTGTTCTGCGCCGGCGCCGACCTCAACACCGTCGCAGGCGGGAACTTCCCCGAACTGCTCACCCACCGAGGCGGCTTCGCCGGGTTCGTCCGCCGCGAACGCAGCAAACCCATCGTGGCCGCCCTGGACGGTGACGCGCTGGCCGGTGGCATGGAACTCGCCATCGCCTGCGACCTGATCATCGCCGCCGAAGGCGTCCGCCTGGGCATCCCCGAGACCGCCCGCTCGCTGCTGGCGATCGGTGGCGGGCTGGCCAACCTCCCGCGACTCATCGGCGAGAAAGCCGCCCTGGAACTCGCGCTCACCGCGGCCCCGTGGCCCGCCGAACGGCTTGCCACGCTGGGACTGATCTCCCGCACGGTTCCCGCCGGCACCGCACGGGACGCAGCCCTCGACCTGGCCACCGAGATCTGCGGCAACGCTCCCCTGGCCGTGCGAGGGGCCCGCCGGGCGATCCTCGCGGGCCGAGACCACACAGAGGACGAACGTTGGGCCTTGGCCGAACGCGAACTCGCCGCGCTCGAAGGCACCCAGGACTACCACGAAGGCTCCCGCTCCTTTGTGGCGAAACGCGCGCCACGCTGGACGGGCCGGTGAAGGAGAGACCATGGACCTGAAAGACCGAGTCGCCGTCGTCACCGGCGCCGCTTCCGGCCTCGGGCTCGCCACCACCCGCGCCCTGGCAGGCCGGGGTGCCCGGGTCGCCGTCCTCGACCGGGACAGCGACGCAGCCCGACGTCTCGCGGCGGAGAACAGGGACAACCTTCTGCCGGTACCCGTCGACGTGGCCGACGAGGAATCCGTCACAGCGGCCATGACGACAATCGAGGAGAACCTCGGCGCGGTGCACCTCTGCGTCAACGCCGCCGGCGTCGCCACGCCCGGCAAGGTGCTACACCACGGCCAGCCGCTGCCACTTGCCGACTTCCGCGCGGTCGTCACGACCAACCTGCTCGGCGCCTTCGACGTCATGCGGCACTGCACCGCGCTCATGGCCCGCAACGACCCCGGAGAAGACGGCGAACGCGGGATCGTCATCAACATCTCCTCCGGAGCCGCCTGGCAGGGTCAGAAAGGACAAGCCGCCTACGCCGCGAGCAAGGCCGGCCTCATCGGCCTCATGCTCCCGGCTGCCCGAGACCTGGCCGACCATGGAATCCGGGTCGTCACCATCGCTCCCGGCCTCTTCGATACCGGTATCACAGCCGGCATGCCCGATAAGGTCCGCTCGGGTTTGACCAGCATGGTCCTCAACCCGCCCAGAATGGGCCACCCCGACGAGCTCGCCGCCCTCGTCAGCCACATCGCCGAGAACCGCTACCTCAACGCAGCCACCCTGTCCATCGACGCTGGCGCGCGAATGGTCTGACCCCCTCCCACCAACGCTAACCACGAACGGCCATACCCGGCCCTGTCGTCACCATCTGCAGGTTGGTGTGCATCTCGGCGAGCTTGTGCCCGACAACCTGGTGGCGGGCCAGCCAGCCGCCTAACGTAACGTGGTGCGCTCGGCGGTGTAGTCCAGGGCCAGCGCGAGTGCCTTGATCGCGGCGGCGAGTGCGCCCAGCGCGATCGCCAGTCGTTCTCTCGTGAGAGGAGTCGTCCTCATTACCGAGAAGGCGCCCCTCAGCCCCAAGGACGTTGCTTCTGGACATCGCGCAGCCGTCGACGTACAGTTCTGCCGTATCCTGGGCCTTCTTGCCGACCTTACCCAGTGTTGGACCCCGCGGGAAGCCGGGCGTGTCCGCCTCGACCACCACCATCAGGCTCAGGCCCCTGCCGTCCCTGCTCGCCGGTGCGCGCTAGGACGATCACCAGGTCGGCCTGGGAAACTGTTAGTGATGAACGTCTTCGCCCCGTCCAGCACGATGTGGTCACCGTCGTATTGCCCAGTGGGGCGGATGAGGGCGAGGTCGGAGCCGGATGAGCGCATGATCGCCGCCTCCGCCGCCCACTGGGCGCATGACCCCCCACATCGGCTGACGGGATCAACGCCGGTTTCCCCGGTGGTCTCGCCCGGTGCGCGGCAGTGTCTGGCCAAGGCAACGCACGGCGCCGTTTCGTCGCTGTGTCATGCGCGGGCAGACCGGGGAAGGTGGAGCGAGTGCGGTCCGCAGGTGGCGTGGGACACGATCACGCGTTAATTCGGCGTTGCCGCCGAGCGTCTCGGCTATGCCGAGCGTCGCGACTAGGGTGCCCGGTAGTGCGTGATACCGTCGATGTCCTCGGTGATCAACTGTTCCTGGAGCACCAGCAGGTCGAGGTGCGCCTTGGTTTCCAGGACGGCCAGCATCTGGTTGAAGGGGTCCAGCTCGATCAGACGGCGCTCACGCCGGGTCCAGGTCAGCCCGTCGGCTACGGCGTAGGCGGTATTTCGTCCGCGGGCGACCAGTCGGCTGGCTGCGGTGAGCCGGGTGTCGTGGTGGACGAGTAGTTCGTCGACCCGGGCGTGCACGCTGGTGGTCACGGGCCCGTGCGCGGCAAGTAGCCGGGCGTCCGGCATGGCGCGTACCAGGCGCAATGATCCGAGATAGTCGCGCAGGGGGAAGGGTGCCAGGGCGGCTTCGAAGCCGATCGAGGGGGTGATGTGTGGCAGCACGTGGTCTCCGGCGAAGAGTATCCCGGCTGTCTGCTCGTGGAAGACGAGATGCCCCCGCGTGTGCCCCGGTGTGGCGACGGCGTCGAGTGTGCGCGCCCCGACGGGAACGGTGGTGCCGCCGGTCAACCAGTCGTTGGGGGCTTCCCAGATGTCGCGGGGGATGCCGTCGCGGGGGTCGATCCCGCGCAGGCGCCGCAGCAGTGCCGTGGCGCCGCACCGGGTGAGTAATTCGGCCTGGGGCGTGAGCTGGTGAGCCGGGCTGCCGGCGATCCGCAGCGAGGGCTCCTCGCCTGCGCCCAGGGTGATGGCGGTACCGAACTCGCGGCGCAGCGCCACCGCCTGGGTGTAGTGGTCGCGGTGCAGGTGGGTGACGAGGAAGCGGCGCACGTCGGCGAGGCCGCAGCCGAGCGCGTTGAGGGCCGCGGCCAGCAGGTCGCGGGAGGTGGCCAGGGCTTGGCCGGAGTCGATCAAGGCCAGCGTGGTGCCGTCGTCGACGGCATACACGTTGACTGCGGTGAGTGCGTCGCCGGGGAGGGGTAGCGGGATGCGGTGCACCCCGGGGGCGACTCGGTACACCCCGGGGGCCGCCCAATTCCCAGTCGGGTCGTCGGCCCTCACCTGCATCATCGGGTTGTCTCCTCGGTCGGCGCGGTGACAAGACCGAGCTCGGGCCCGCCGCCGTCGACGACGAGGCGTTGACCGGTGACATAACCGGCGTCGGGGGACAGGAGAAAGGTCACAACGCCCGCCACGTCGTCGGGGCGGCAGACCCGCCCGAACGGATAGTGCGCATCCAGCGCCGCCAGCGTGCGGCCGGGGACGGTGGCGCGGACCAGCCGCTCGCCCATCTCCGTGGCGACCAGCCCGGGCGCGACAATATTGACCCGGATCCCGAAGGGTCGCTCCTCGCGGGCCAGGGTGCGTGCCGCCGCCTCGATCGCGGCCTTGGCCATCGTGTAGGGCGCGCCGCCCGCCGGGGTGGCCTCGACGATGGCGCTGGAGATGATCACCACGTCGGCGCGCTGGCGCTCCCGCATGCCCGGCAACAATTGCCGGATCAGCTGCAACGGGCCGAGCGCGTGCACCTGCAGCAGCCGTCGGTACTCCTCCTCCGGGGTGTCCGCGATGCGCGTGCTCCGACTGGCCATTCCGGCGTTGCTGACCACGATATCGACCTCTCCGAGATCGCTTCGAACAGCGCCGAGCATGCCCTGGACGGCCTCGGGGTCGTCCACCGCCGCTTGGTAGGCGCGGGCGACACCGCCGCGCGCGGTGATAGTCTCAACCACCTCGGATGCGGCACGGGCATCGCGGCGGTAGTTGACGGCGATCGCGGCGCCGTCGACGGCGAGTCGGCAGGCGATCGCGCGGCCAACTCCGCGTGAGCCTCCTGTCACCACGGCGACCCTGCCGGCCAGCTGTCCCGTTCGCGGCGTCCACCCGTTCGTCACGACGCACTCCCGTCTGAGTTCGATGTGCCGGCGTCTGCGTCGCGAGGCCGCGGTCCTGTCTCTATCGCCGCTCGGCGCCTGGCGCCTACCCCCCGCGGGTGGGGGCATTGCTCCCGGGCAGTCACCGCCTCGGTGGTCGCGATCGCCCGCACGTTCATGTCGGCAAGCTGCCTGCCGATCTGCTGCGGCGAATACCGCCCCCCCGGGCGATACCAGCGGTAGACCCAGTTGGTGGAGCCCAGGATGGACAGCGCGGCCAGCCGCGCATCCAGCTCCGCCCGGACAACGCCTTCGCGTTGGCCTTCGGCGATCAGGTCTCGGAACACACTCTGGTAGGCGTGCTCGCTTCCGAGTACCTCCTGGCGGCGTTCCGCGGGCAGCGCGGCCAGCTCGTGGAGGAACACGGTGGTCGCCACCAGGGTGCGACACGTGTGCTCGACATGCCCGATAATGACGTTCTCCAGCCGCTGCAACCCATCGCCGTTGATGGCCGCGCACACCTGGATATTGGCCAGCCCGTCCCGGTGCACCGTGCTGATCACGTCGAAGAGCAGGTCCTCCTTGGACTGAATGTAGTAGTACAGGCTGCCCTTGAGCATGCCAACGCGATCGGCGATGTCCTGCAGTGAGGCGGCCTCGTAGCCCTTTTCGTAAAACACCTGGGTAGCCACCTCGACGAGCTGCGTCCAGCGCTGCTCGCGTGGCTTGCGCTCCGCCCCGCGACGCGCACGCCGTCCTGCTGGTTGCAATGATCGTCCTCTCGTGGCCGTGCTGATTTCCCCACCTAGGAACTCTACCGTTTGTTAGACCTCTTCCGCGCTCAGAGTCGGGCTGCCGCGTCCAGGCGCACCACCTCGCCGTTGAGCAGGGTGTTTTCCATGAAGCTCGCCACCAGCAGAGCGAAATCGCGCGGGGTCCCCAACCGTTTGGGAAAGACGTGCAGGTCCAGCAGTCCTGCTCGCCGTTTCTCGTCCGCGTCGGCCAACATGCCGGTGTCCATCACTCCTGGACAGACTGTCATGACCCGGATCCCCAATGGTGCGAGGTCGCGCGCCAGCGGCAGCGTCAACGCCACGATCCCGCCCTTCGACGCCGCGTAGGCGGCCTGCCCGGCCTGACCCTCGAGTGCTGCCGCGGAGGACACGTTCACGATCAACCCACGCTCACCTTCATCCGACGGCGAGTTGTGTGCCATCGCTTGCACCGCGCGGCGCAACACATCGAACGTACCCATGAGGTTGATCTCCACTGTGCGGCGGAAGACGTCCAACGGATGCAGTTCCCCCCGGCGGGACAGCACTCGGGCCGCCGGGCTGATCCCTGCGGCGTTCACACACGCATCGATTCGGCCAAACGCCGCCACCGCCTCGGCAACGGCCCGCTCGACCTCATCGGTCCGGGAGACGTCGCAGGGGAAGAACCGGGTGGCCGGCCCTAACTCGGCCACCAGTTGCTGTCCGGCCGAGCCGGGTAGGTCGAGCACCGCAACCCGAGCGCCTCGCTCCACGAGCAACCGCACAGTTCCCGCGCCGAGCCCGGAAGCCCCACCGGTCACCAGCCCCACCGCGTCCTTGATTCGCATTGCGCACCCCGTTTCGCTCGCAGCCACCGCCACACGCCAGTCGGAAGGTACCAAATGTTTGTTAGTCGCGGGCGAAGGCCAGTGTCCCGCTCGCTAGCGTGATGGACCTAGACAACCCACCGACCGGATGGTAGAAACGCGTAATGGTGGGAAGCTACGGATGGCACGAGGTCTATAGCCTGGGAGATTTGCTGGCGCGTGCGGCCGAACGGGAGCCGGACGGTCTGGCCGTGGTGTTGCCACAGGAGCGGGTCACCTACCGCGAGCTCGAAGACGGCAGCATGCGTCTCGCTCGCTCGCTTGCGTCGCTGGGAGTGGTCAAGGGGTCCCACGTGGGGATCCTGATGTCGAACTGTGTGGCCTACCTCGAGACGTTTTTCGGGGTCGCGATGCTCGGTGCCGTGGTCGTCCCGATCAACAATCGCCTTCACCCGCGCGAACTGGGCCACGTCCTGGCAGACTCCGACGTGGAGGTCCTTGTCACTGGCCGGGTCGACGACCGCGACACGGACTACGCGGCGAGGTTGCACGAGGCGTTGCCCGGCCTGGCCACCGCGACGAGACCGGCGTCGCTGGCGCTGTCGGAGTTTCCCCGGTTGCGGGCGGTGGTGACGGTCACTGGCGCCGCGGCACCCGGCCTGCTCGATGGCGCCGCGTGCGCCGCGCTCGCTGAGCGCACGCCCCCCGCGGAGATCATGACCCGCCGGATGCGGGTCGCGGTGCGTGATGTGGCGTTGATGATGTACACCTCGGGTACAACGCGTGCGCCGGTGGGCTGCCCGCTGACCCATGAGGCGGTCGTGCGCACGTCTGTGGTAGCGGGTCGGACACGGTTCCGCTTCCAACCCGCGGATCGGATGTGGGATCCCTTGCCAATGTTTCACATGAGTGCGATCCTGCCGCTGATCGGCGTGATTGACGCGGGGGCCGCGTTCCTGTCGATGACCCACTTCGAGCCTGGTCAAGCCCTCGAGATGATGGACACCGAGGGCGCTACGCTGTCGTTTGCCACCTTCCCGGCGTTCACCCAGGCGCTGCTCAACCACCCCGACTATGATCCCGATCGGTGGCAGCACATCCGGTTGATCAACAACGTCGCCCCGCCTGATGTGCTCGGGGACATGCAGGCGCGCATGCCCCATACGGTGCAGATCAGTGCCTATGGCTGTAGCGAGTGCTCGGGGGTGACCGCGTTCAACGAGCCCGGCGACACCCTGCAGCAGCGCTGCACGACCAGCGGCAGACCCTTCGACGGCATCGAGGTAGGTATCCGCGATCTGGAGAGCCGGCAACCCCTCGGCACCGGCCAGCGCGGTGAGATCGTCGTCCGTGGCTACTGCCTGTTCGAGGGCTACTACAAGAATCCGGAGAAGACTGCCGCGCAGATGGACGGCGACGGCTGGTTCTACACCGGCGATGTCGGAGAGCTCGACGACGAGGGGCGCATCAGCTATCTCGGCCGCACCAAGGACATGCTCAAGGTGGGTGGGGAAAATGTCGCGGCCATCGAAATCGAATCCTATCTGGGCAGACACCCTGCTGTGGCGGTGAGCGCTGTGGTCGGGGTGCCGGATCCGAAATATGGCGAGGTTCCCGCCGCGTTCGTCGAGCTGCGGCCGGGGCATTCGGTAACCGAAGACGAGCTCGTCGAGCACTGCCGCGGCGGATTGGCCCGTTTCAAGGTGCCACGCCAGATACGGTTCGTAACCGAATGGCCGATGTCGGCTACTAAGATCCAGAAGTTTCGGTTGCAAGAACAGCTAACCCGGGAACTGGCACAAACCGAGGATACGGCCTCGGTCGGGTCAGGGGGGTAACTGTTGGGTGTGTGGCCACGATCCGGCCCCCCGGGGACGCCGCGAACCGAGGCAACGGCTTCCGGTTCTGTGGCGACGGCAGGAGGTGTCTGCATGGCGAGGGATGGCGACGACAAGCGCACGATCCGCACCGAGCGCGATGGAGAGTTGCTGTGGCTAGTGTTAGACCGTCCTGAACGGCTCAACGCGCTGTGCGGGCCGATGCGCGAAGAGATCACCGAGGTACTCGACCAGGCGGCCCGGGGCCCGTGGCGCTGTTTGCTGATCAGGGGTGAGGGCCGCGCGTTTTGCGCCGGCGCCGACCTGGCGCAGTTCGTTGATGAGATTGACCTCGCCGATGCCGAAGCCGTGCGGACATACCTCGCGCAAGGGTGGCAGGAGGTCGCCGCCCGGCTGCGGGAACTGCCCTTACCGGTGGTGTCCGCGGTGCACGGCGCCGCCTATGGAGGGGGCGCTAACCTCGCGTTAGCAGCGGATCTGGTGGTCGCAGCCGAATCGGCCACTTTCTGCGAGCCCTACGTCACGCACGGAATCAGCCCGGACTGTGGCGCGACCTGGCTCTTGCCGCGGCTGGTCGGCTCGCAGCACACCAGGCGCCTGCTCCTGCTTGGCGAGCCGATTGCGGCGCATGAGGCGGCCCGAATCGGACTGGTGGCCGAGGTTGTCCCCGATGGCGCACTCCTCGCACGGGCGCGCCAGCTCGGTACCGCGCTCGCGGCCAAGGACCCCAAGGCCCTGCAGGCCACCCGCGAACTGCTCGAACTCAATCAGCACGCCGACTTGCGGAAAGCGCTTGCCCGCGAAGCAGAAACAGTGGCTGCACTGCTCGGCGGGCCCGCCTTCCGCCATGCCACTGCCCGGTTTCGGAAGCATTGACGAGCCGACCGACGGTGATACCGCATCGCCGAAAAACTAGCACAGAAGGGACAGCATCATGGACTTCGTTCTCGACGAGGAGAATGAGGCCTTCCGCAACGTCGTCCGGGACTGGGTGGAGAAGAACTACCCGAAGGACGCCGCCCGGGACCTCGAGATGCAGGAGTTCGACTATCCCTTCGAGCTCTGGGACAAGATGAGCGCCGCCGGGTTCCACGCGGTCGGGATCGACGAGCAGTACGGGGGCGCGGGCGGTACCGTACTGACGCAGGTCGTGCTTGCCCGCGAACTCGCCCGGTCGCTGGCGGGGTTGACGTGGACCTGGGGAATCTCGTCATTCGCCGGGGCCAAGTCGGTCGGCCTATATGGCAGCGAGGAACAGAAACAACGATTCCTCCCGGAACTCGCCAAGGGCAACCTGCGCTTTTCCATCGCGGTTACCGAGCCGTCCGGCGGCACCGATCTGTTGGGAGCGATGAAAACCACGGCCACCAGAGTCGATGGAGGATGGCGGATCAACGGCCAGAAAATATGGTCTACCGCTTCGCACGTCGCCGACTACCTCCTTCTCCTTGCACGATCGGACCCGAAGCCCGAGAAGAAGACCCAAGGTAAGACCCTGTTCCTGGTTCCCAGAACCACAGACGGCGTCGAGACGCGGCAGATTCCCAAACTAGGCATGCGAGCTGTTGGATCGTGCGAGGTCTATCTCGAAGATGTGTTCGTTCCGGACGACCTCGTGCTGGGCGAGCCGGGCGCGGCCTGGTACATGATGCTCGGAACGCTGAACAACGAACGAATCATCCTGTCCGCACTGTGCACCGGAATTATCGACGGGGTGCTGGAAGACGCCGTCGAATACATGAACACCCGGAGCGCCTTCGGCAAGAAGATCGGCGAATTCCAGGCGCTGCAACACTACGTCGCCGACATGGTCATGTGGCAAAAGCAAGCCGAACTGATGACCTACCACGCTGCCTGGCTGCAGTCGACGGGTGCACCGTGCGGCACCGAGTCGAACATGGCCAAGGTCATCACCTCCGAATACGCCAACCGCGCGGCAGACCTCGGCATCCAGATCTTGGGTGGAATGGGCTACGCCGCGGAGACCAACGCCCAGCGCTACTGGCGCGACAGCCGACTCTTCCGCATCGGCCCGATCACCAGCGAAATGGCCCGTAACGCCATCGCTGAGTCCATGGGCCTGCCCCGTTCGTTCTAAATGCAGAACATTCGTTGGCGCCAGAAAGCTGGCTCGCGTGAGGCAAGGAGGGATCGTGCTTTCCAAGGATGCAAAAGACGACGATGAAGACCACCGGGGCGTTGTCTCTGTCGCCGTGGGGCGGCGCCGGTTTCTGACCTATCTGGTGGCCGCTCCCACCTTGACGGTCGCGGCCCGGATCGGTCTAGACAGCGGTGCGGCTGCGCCCGCCCACGCGGCGATCCCCTCGCCACCGCAGCTTCTGGGGGAGACCATCGATCTCCAGGACCTGCTGGTCATCGCTGGCCTGCCCACTGCGGGCTTGTTGTTCCAGATCCAGGTCAATGAGGACAACACGGTCAGCGTGCCGTTGCCGCGCGCGGAAGTGGGCCAGGGCCTGACCACCGCAGTGCCGATGCTCATCGCCGAGGAAATGGACATCCCGCTGTCGAGTGTTCGAATGACGCTGGCTGATGCGCGTCCGGAACTGGTAATGGGCCAGATCAGCGGTGGCTCGTCGGGAATCTGCACGCTATATGATCCGGCGCGGGCGGCGGCCGCGGCGGCGCGGGCGCGGCTGGTGGCGACCGCAGCGCAGCAGTGGGGGATCCCGAGCGAGCGGCTTACCGTCACCGACGGAACCATCCACGCACCCGGTGGGCGGACGGCGACCTATGGTTCGCTGGCCGTTGCAGCGGCCAAGGCGGATTTGTCGAAACTCGTCGTGGAACCGAAACCAGAGTCCAAAGCGAAACTAGTTGGCACCCGCGCTACCCGGTTAGACGCCCGCGACATCGTCACCGGCAAGCATACCTACACCCACGACCTGAACGTCGCGGGCGCGAAACCGTGCCTGATGCGCAGGCCGCCAACCATCAAGGGCACGGTCCAGGCGGTGAATAACGCCGATACGGTCAGGCGAATGCCCGGTGTACTCGCGGTGGCAACCATTCCGACCGGGGTGGCCGTGCTGGCCGAGACGTTCGCACAGGCCCTGGACGGGGTAAACGCCCTCGATGTGGCCTGGGGGCCCGGCCCTGTCGACAACGAGAGCGACGACACCGTCCGACAGAAACTGCGCAGGGCGGTAGGACCAGTCGGGGACCCGCCCGTGACGCTCCCCTTGGGCGCTGGATCCTTGGAGGCCGAGTTCGACTTCGCTTTCCTCAGCCATGCCCCCTTGGAGACGAACGCCGCCGTCGCCGACGTGCGAAGCGACCGTGCCGAGATCTGGTCGGCGCTGCAAACCCCGATCATCACGCAAGAGACGATCGCCAAGGAGTTGCGCCTGCCCCTGCACAAGGTCACGGTGCACGTGATGCCCAGCGGAGGCTCGTTCGGCCGTCGACTGTTTTTCGACGCGGCGTTGGAAGCCGCGCAGATATCCCAGGCCATGGGCCGGCCGGTCAAGCTGATCTGGCACCGCACGGACGACATCCGGCACGGTCGGGTACATCCAGCCAAGTATCACAAGGTGCGCGTCAACTACGTCCGCGGCAACGTGCTGTCCTACCAGCACTGGAGCGCCTCGGTGCTGACCTCGCTAGAACACGGATTTGGAGAGGCGCTCACCACGGCGGTAGCCAAGATACCCGGCATCGGGAATGAAAGCCTCAACCAGGTCGCGTTCCACGCGATGGTGCATTGCCCGTACAACTTCGGGGTGGTTGGTCAGCACCTCCACGAGGTCAACATGCCGATCGACACCGGTAGTTGGCGTTCGGTGTGGTCGGTCAACACCCGAGGTGTCGAAGAGATCATCGTCGATGAACTCGCCAGGCGCTTCAAGAAGGACCCGGTCCAGTTCCGGCGGGAATTCCTCAAGGACGACCGGCAACGAGCGGTGCTGGACAAGGTGGCCTCGGAGGGCAACTGGGGCCGATCTCTGCCTGCGGGCGTCGCTCAGGGGCTTGCGTTCCACGACGAGATGAAAGGGGTGACGGCCTGCCTGGTCGAGCTGGACGCTCGCGATCAGAAGCATCCCCGGGTGACCAAAGCCGTGGTGGCGGTGGACGTGGGCCGGCCGATCAACGTGAGCGGAATCGAGGCACAGGTGCTCGGTGGGCTCACCGACGGCATCTCGGTCGCCTTGTCCGGCGGGCTACACCTGCGTAACGGCTATTTCCTGGAAGGGAGCTACCACAATTTCCACTACGCTCGCCAGAAAGATACCCCGCCACAGGTGCAGATCTTCGTGATGCCAGCCAACGGCCGCCCCGGGGGGATGGGTGAGTTCGCAGTACCTGTGTCATTCGGCGCGGTCGTCAATGCCTACCGTCGGGCGACGGGAATCCTACCGACCAGTTTTCCGATCAACTCCGATATCGACTGGGAACCGTACCCGCCCGGACCTGTCCCCAATCCCCCGATGCGCCCCCTCCCGCCGAAGCGGTAGCACTCGACACACGGCGCGCGACATTTACCAGACGGTGCAGAGGAGTACCCGATGCCCAGCTACACTTTCGACCTGAACGGCAAGCCAGTCAGCGTTGACGCACCCGCAGATCATCCGCTGCTGTGGACGTTGCGGGATCAACTCGGCGTAACTGGCCCGAAAATGGGCTGCAACCTCGATGTGTGTAAGGCGTGCACATGCCTTATCGATGGTGAAGCCTACACCACGTGCGTCACACGAATCGCGGACGTCGCTGGCAGGGAGGTGACGACCATCGAGGGACTCGCCGATGGCGACAAACTGCACCCGGTCCAGGAAGCCTGGTTGGCACACGACGTCCCCCAGTGCGGTTTCTGTCAGCCCGGCCAGATCATGCGGACGGTTGCGCTGCTGAAGAAGACCACGAACCCCACCGATGCCGAGATCGACGAGATCGAGAACGTATGCCGGTGCGGCACCTATTTCCGCATCCGCGAGGCCATCAAGTCAGCCGCCGAGCACATGCCGAGCACGTAGGCACACAAGAAACACCGGACCACATCGCGGTGGGTGAGTCGGGTGAGATAGGGACATAGATCAATCTACCAGGCGATAGGTAGACTCTGGGTGGCGGTTGTCGGCACCGTCTCCAGAGGCTCTGTGGCCTTGCAGGGCGCTCAGCGGTAGGACGAGGAAGGCGCGCCGAGTGGGTGGTGAGGCCGTGTAGACGCACGCAAGGTTGGGAGAAGGGCATGACACGCACTGTTTCCTCGAGTGGTACACGTTCCAGCTGGCGTCCGTGGATCGAGGCAACGACATTGGGAGATTTGCTGGATCGGCAGGCGGCCGAGCGGCCTGGTCAGGAGGCGGTCGTTGTCGCGGACGAGCGCGTGACCTACCGCGATCTCGCGATTCGAGCCGAGTCTTTCGCGCGCGGGCT
Organism: Prauserella muralis; assembly: GCF_003202285.1. Classification (GTDB taxonomy): domain Bacteria; phylum Actinomycetota; class Actinomycetes; order Mycobacteriales; family Pseudonocardiaceae; genus Prauserella_B; species Prauserella_B muralis. Next base: position 89,105 of record NZ_MASW01000014.1, on the reverse strand, counting down.
GGTCGGGCTCGGTGTGGATGCTGGAGACCACGTCGGGCTCTTGCTGCCTCCGAGCGTGTCCTATATCGCCGCTTTGCTGGGAGCAGCGAAGATCGGGGCTGTTCCGGTTCCGGTCAGCGACCGGTTCAAGGCGGTCGAGCTCCGGCAGGTGATCTCTCATTCGGACATGAAGGTGCTGTTCACGGCCTTGCCGGGGGACAGCCCGATCGACCTGTCGGCGTTGCTGGCCGAGACCTTCCCGGATTTGTCGTCCCAGCAGGCGTCGTCGCTGGAGCTGGCTGAGGCTCCGGAGTTGCACACCGTGGTACTCGTGGGCGAGGGGGAGCGGTCCGGGTTCCTCGGATACGAGGATTTCACTGCGGCGGCACAGCGCGTCAGCGGGGAGGAGGTGAGCCGCCGTCAGGAACGGGTTCGTGTGCGCGATACCGCGATTGTGCTGTACACGTCCGGCACGGAGGCCACCCCGAAGGGGGCACTGCTGAGCCACGAGGCGTTCGTGCGCACCGGCCACGCGATGGCGCAGACCCGTTTCCACCTTGTCCCGGAGGATCGAGTGTGGGCGGCGTTCCCGCTGTTCCATATTGGCGGGATCGCCCACGCCATCATGTGTCTGACCGCGGGTTGCACGTACTGTCATACTGGGTTTTTCCAGCCCGATCGGGCACTTGATGTGCTGGAGTCGGAGCGCTGCACGGTGGCTGTGCCTGCGTTCGAGACGATCTGGCTGCCGGTCCTCGACCACCCGCGGTTCACCGAAGCCGACCTGAGTGCGCTGCGTATCATCATGAACGTGGGTGTGGCCGAACGGCTGCGCGGAATGCAGGACCGTGTGCCGCACGCCGTGCAGATCTCCTCGTTCGGGGCCACGGAGTCGTGTTCACACCTCGCGTTGAACCATCTGGACGATCCACTGGAGAAGCGGGTGACCACGGGCGGGCATCCACTTCCCGGCATGGAATGCCGCGTGGTTGACCCGGTCACCGGCCTCGATGTTCCGCCGAACACCCCCGGCGAGCTGCTGTATCGCGGTCCCGATCGCTTTGACGGTTACTACAAGGACCCAGAGCTGAGCGCCCGGGTAATCGACAAGGACGGGTTCTTCCATTCCGGCGACGTGGCTACTTTGGACGAGGACGGGCGGGTGACCTTTGTCAGCCGGCTCAAGGACATGCTCAAAGTCGGCGGCGAGAACGTGGCCGCCGCGGAGGTCGAAAGTTACCTGCTGCGTCACCCGGCGATCAACATCGTGCAGGTCGTGGCCGCGCCGGATGCTCGCTATGTCGAGGTGCCCGCAGCGTTCGTCCAGCTCAAGGAAGGCGCGTCCGCGACAGAGGAGGAGGTCATCGAGTTCTGCCGAGGTAAGATCGCTACCTTCAAAGTCCCCCGCTACGTGCGGTTCCTCGACGAGTGGCCGATGTCCGGAACGAAGATCAAGAAGTACGTGCTTCGCGAGTGGATCCGCAGTGAGTTGGAGGAAAAGGGCATTACCGAGGCGCCGCGGATGTCGTCGCACTCGAGTGTGAGGCGATCATGACCGGCCGACCGGGGCTGACCCCGGCATGGCATGACGGCAGGGCCCTTCGGCGCTGTCGGACGCGACCGGGTGGCGTCTGGCTCGGCGCCTCACGGGTGTTGGTCGCGGCGGCTGGGACACCGGGAGGTTGTGATGCTGAACGAGGCGCACCATGTGCCTAGCGTGGGCTCCGACAAGGTCTGTTCGCTCGCCGAGGCGATTGGCCTCGTCCGGGATGGCGATATGGTGGCGCTCGCTGGCATGGCCACGCAGTCCGCCCCGATGGCGGTGGTGCGTGAGTTCATCCGCCAGGGGCGTCGCCAGCTAGGGCTGGTGTGCTTGGTCGGCGGGATCGGGGTGGACTGGCTGGCGGCTGCCGGGGTCATCGACCGAGTGGTCTGCTGTGCGGTCTCGATGGAGCAGTTCGGGACCTGTCGGCAGTTCGCCAGGGCGGCCGAGTCCGGCAGGGTCCGCGTGCAGGAACTGTCCGAGTGGGCGTTGCTCGCGCGATTAGCGGCCGCAGCGCAGGCGTTACCCTACTTGCCCATTCGCGGCCTGGTGGGGACCGACCTGATTGCGGCCGACTCGGACAATCTCCGGGTACTCGATGACCCATTTGGCGGTCCCCCAGTGGTTGCGTGCCGCCGCCTGATTCCGGATGTTGCGGTGCTTCACGCCCATCGCGCCGACCGGGCGGGCAACGTGCAGTGCGAGCCTGGGGCCCGGTGGGCGGATGCGTCGGTGATGCCCAAGGCGGCCCGGCGCGTGTTGGTCACGGTGGAGGAGATCGTCGACTCGGCGGTGCTCAGGCGCCACCCCGACCGTACCGTTCTACCCGGCTTCCTCGTCGACGCGGTGGTCGAGGTGCCGCATGGGGCGCACCCGACCTCGCTGCCGGACCGCTATGACTACGACACCCGCCTGCATCGTGAGTGGGTCGCCGCCGCGCGGCACAACACATCCTCCAGTGCCTTTCTCGACCGTTATCTGCACACGCCACCGGACGAGCAGTCGTACCTCGTCGCTGCCGGCCTGGGCACTCGGAATAAGGAACAGGCCGGGCAGGATGGGTGATCATCCGTGGCAGGACAACGCGCCGGCCGAGGACTACACGGTCGACGAGCTGATGGTGACGGTGCTGGCCAGCTGGTTCGACAACTCCGACGAGGTGGTCAATGGTATGGCCTCGGCTATGCCAGTGTGCGCCTTCGCGCTTGCCCGGCTCACGCACGCTCCCCAGTTGACCTGGGTAGCTGCCGGAATTGGCTTGGACCCACGCGAGTTTCATCTTCCGCGGTCCACATTGGAAGCGCCACTGTGGCAGGATGCGGTGGCCTACCTTGACCACTATCGCGATTTTTGGCACTTGGTTCAGGGCGAGCGGCACTTTCGCAAGTTCTGCGTCGGCGCCGCACAGGTGGATCGGTACGGCAACGCCAACAACTCGATACTGGGTGATGACGTCCACGCGCCCCGGCGGCGGCTGCCCGGCACCGCAGGGCTTGGCGACATGGGCTCGCTCGGCAAGCAGCTCTACTTTTGGCAACCCCGGCACAGCCCGCGCACCCTCGTGGAGCGCGTCGACTTCATCTCCTGCGCCGGTTACCTGCGTGGGGGTGACGAGCGAGAACGGCTGGGTCTCGCCGGCGGCCCACAATGCATGGTGACCAACCTTGCAGTGCTCGATTTCGAGCCCGTTACGCGGCGGATGCGACTGCTGTCGGTCCATCCCGGTGTCGGCGTCGAGCAGGTGCAGAACGCGACCGGCTTCGAGCTGGCGCTACCGGACAACGGCGTGACCCGAACGCCGGCCCCGACGAGGGAACAGGTGCGCCTGCTGCGGGACGTGATCGACCCCGAAGGCCTGCGACGCTACGGGTTCGACCATGCTTGACCCGACTACCTACCGGTCGTACGGTAGTCAGTCGAGTGGTGGTCAAGTGTCGTGACAAGGGAGGCGAGTGTGGACTTCAGCTACAGGCAGGAGGAGGAGGACTTCCGCCGGGTCGTGCGTGAATGGGTGGACCAGGAGGTACCGAAAAGTTGGGCTCGCGAGCTCGAGCGCAACGAGCACCACTATCCGTTCGACCTGTGGGACAAGTTCACCGAGGCAGGCTTTCACGGCATTGGGATCGACGAAGCCTACGGCGGCTCCGGCGGAGACGTCGTCGTTCAGATGATTGTGGCTAGGGAGCTGGCACGGTCCTTGGCGGGACTGACCTGGATCTGGGGTATCACCTCATTCGCGGGAGGGAAGTCGATCGGGCTGTATGGCTCGGAGGAGCAGAAGCGGCGGTTTCTGCCGGAGATTGTGGCGGGTAAGGCCCGATTCTCGATCGGTTTCACCGAACCCGGTGGAGGCACGGATCTCCTCGGCGCCATGCGCACGAGCGCACGCAAGGTAGATGGGGGCTGGGTCGTTAACGGTCACAAGACCTGGTGCTCGGCCTCGCACGTCGCCGACTACATCTTGCTGCTGGCTCGGACTGACTCCGCAGTAGAGAAGCGTCACCAGGGCCTGTCGCTGTTCGTGCTGCCGGCCAAGTCGCAGGGAGTAACCATTCGGGAGATTCCCAAGCTCGGGATGCGAGCCATGGGCTCGTGCGATGTCTTCCTGGATGACGCCTTCATCCCGGACGAGCTGCTGCTCGGTGAGCCCGGCGAGGCATGGTACATGCTACTACCCACGCTGAACAACGAGCGGATCATGCTGTCCTCGTTCTGTCTGGGCATTTTGGACGGAGTGCTGGAGGACGCCCTGGAGTACATGACTCATCGCGAGGCCTTCGGCCACACAATCGGCCAGTTCCAGGCACTGCAACACTACATCGCCAATATCGCGATGAGCCGCAAGCAAGCGGAGCTATGCGTCATGGAGGCCGCCACGTTGCAGGCCCACGGCAAACCGGCAGGAATCGAGGCCACCATGGCGAAGGTCATCGCCTCAGAGGCCGCCGTCAACGCCGCCGACCTTGGCATTCAGATCCTGGGCGGAATGGGCTATGCGGCGGAGACCGACATGCAGCGGTACTGGCGCGACGCCCGGCTGTTCCGCATCGGCCCAGTGACCAATGAGATGGCCCGCAACATCATCGCCGAAAACCTCGGACTACCCCGGTCGTTCTGATGAAGCTCAAACAGTTGCCCGAAACCGCGATCCCAGGCGGACACTACCGGATCGAACCCTACGAGAACTGGCTGCTGCACGACGCGGTGGGCGCCGAGCCGCACGACGAGCCACATCCCATCTACGGCTTCATCGTTGCGCAGAGCGGCCTCGGCATCAGCGTCGCCGAGCTCCTGGAGTTGTTCGGATCGCATGCCGAAGACGGACCGATGCTCGGTGAGTGCACGATCGACTACCACCGGCCGCTGGTCACCGGAGCGGAATACTCGGTTCGTGGAGCCGTGACCAGTGCTGAGCGGAAAACCGGGCGTACGCTGGGCACCTTCGACGTCGTCACCCTGCAGCAGCACGTCTCGTCGGACGCGGGGCAGCCCGTGGTGACCACGACCAGTACCTTCCTCCTGCCGCGAAAGGAGACCCGGTGAACGACCAACTGCTGCCCGGTTGGGAACTTCAGGGAGTGGACGAGCGACGAATGAAGATGCTCGCCCTGGTGCTGCGAGACCCCAACCCGATCCACTACGACGCCGAGGCGGTTCGTGCACTGGGCCTCGGTGAGCGGCCCGTCAATCAGGGCCCCGCGAACCTCGCCTACATCCTCACCATGCTGCGGCAGGCCTTCCCCGAGCACACCCTGGACCGAATCCACGCCCGATTCCTCGGCAGCGTCTACGCCGGCGACCACGTCATCGCGGGCGGCCGGGTGCGCACCACCTCTGGAACCGCGTCAGGTGAAACCGTGACCTGCGAGGTGTGGCTGGAACGGCGAGGACACGGCCGCGTTGTCCAGGGAACCGCTACCCTGCGCTGCCCGGTTCTCTGTGCACCTGACCTGAGGTGAAGTGACCATCGATCGTCGGGCAAGGTGGGCGTGGTCGGCGTTTTCTGCCCGTTCACCCAGGATGGTCAAGATACCGCGGATCGTCCACCAACAGCCGACCGGTGACCGCCGCACGCACCGCCGCCAGTCCTGCGTTGGGCGTGTCACGCGAGGTTTGTAAGCCACGGGTGGACCAAGATCGGTTCTCGTGATGTCCGACGACGATCACCGGCGTGTCGCCAACCTGACATGGCGAGGCCCTTGGTAGCAGAGCTTCGATCAAGATCGTTCCGCAGGACCAGGGGCTTTGCGTGCTGTTCTACCGTGCCGCGCTGCCGTTGTCACATCAGACCCGCACCTTCGTGTCCGGCCTGCCTCATTCGTACCCACCGCAAGCAGCCGGGTTCGGCATGGCGCAAGCTCAACCTAGGACAGCAGGCCCTGGCGGTGCTGGTGTACCTGCGCAAAGGCGAACCCTTCGCCGAGATCGGCGCCGGATTAGACATCTCCGCCACGAACTGCTGGCGCTACGTCAACGAGACCGCGGAACCCGGGTGCTAGTTCGGTGCGAGCTCAGGTGTTTAGCGCCGTGGCGATGCGGGGCTGACGCTGCCTAGCTGTGATGTCCAGGCAGGTTGTTCAGTCGGCCTCCGGTTGCGCTGTGGGCTCGGTGGTGATTGTAGAAGTGGAGCCAGCCGGGCAGGGCTTGGTACGTCCAACCGTCTTCGACGACAAGCCGGGCCAGACGCAGACGAGCGCGCGGGGTCAGCAGGGCATTAGCGTGGGACACGAAGGCCTCCGGTTCGTGAAGCGGTTCCTCGACAGCTCCACTTCACAACCAGAGGCCTTCACCTGTCTCAACGACAGGCCGACATCAACTCAACCCGGAACAACGTCCCTGGACATCACACCTAGCCGTCCAGCGTGACCAGCACCGCCCCGGCGGATACGGATTCTCCCGAGCTGACGAGCACCTGGCGCACCGTGCCAGGATGCGATGCGGTGATCTCGATTTCCATCTTCATCGCCTCGAGTACCACAAGGACATCTCGCGCGGCGACCTGGGCGCCTTCGGTGACCAGGACCTTGGCCACCGATGCGTCCATCGGCGCCCGGGACTCTCCAGTAGATTCCGCCGATTCCGTGTACGGCGTGCCACGGGGCCCGACTGGGCTGGGTGCGGGGGGTGTAACGGGGTCGTGGTCGCCGCATCCGTACACCAGCACGTGGACCGGGCCGTGGTCGGTGTGCAGGCTGACCTCCCGGGTCGAAACCGGGTCCGGCGCTCGCACCGGTTTCGTCCGGACATCCGTGGGCAGCGGTTGTGCTGCCGGGTCCGGCTGCCAGTCGCGTTCGACCGAACCGGTGTCGTGCCGTGCGGCGAGGAAGTCCGGCCGTTCTAGGATGGTGCGCAGGTAGTCGCCGGTGTGCGGGATGCCGGACACCCGGAGCTCGTCGAGCGCGGTGGCCAGCCGGCGTCGGGCGGTGTCGCGATTCGGCCCCCACGCGAGCAGCTTGCCGAACAGCGAGTCGTACTCGGCCGGCACCCGGTCGCCAGCGTCGATCCCGAAGTCCAGCCGCAGCCACGGTCCGGTCGGCAGGTGCAGGTCGTGCACGGTTCCCGGTGCCGGGCGGAAACCAGCGTAAGGATCTTCGGCGACGAGCCGGGCCTGAATTGCGTGTCCGCGGGGCCGGACCGCATCCTGGTCGACGTCGAGCGGCTCGCCGGAGGCGACCAGGATTTGTTCCTGCACCAGGTCAATTCCCGACGTCAACTCGGTGACGCCGTGTTCGACCTGTAGGCGGGTGTTCATCTCCAGAAAGTAGAACTCCGCCGTGGCCGGGTCGACGAGGAACTCGATCGTGCCCACTCCGACATAGCGCGTCTCGCGGGCCAGGCGCACTGCGGCCTGGGTGAGACGGGAACGCAGTTCCTCCGGCAAGCCGGGAGCGGGTGCTTCCTCGACGAGTTTCTGATGCCGACGCTGCACCGAGCAGTCTCGGTCGCCGAGGTGCACCACGGTTCCGTGCGCGTCCGCGAGCAGTTGCACCTCGACGTGTCGCGGTCTCGGAAGGTAGCGCTCCAGGAAGAGCTCGGCCCGGCCGAAGGCGGCCGCAGCTTCCTTGCCCGCGTCCCGCACGGCGTCGGCCAACTCGTTCGGCTGACGCACCACCCGCATACCTCGCCCGCCGCCCCCGAAGGACGACTTGACCAGGAGTGGGTACCCGATGTCCGCTCCGGCGTCGGTAGCCTGCTCCGCGTCGTGCAGCGCCTGAGTTCCCGGCAGCACGGGCACCTCCGCCCGCTCTGCCGCGGCCCTGGCGGCCACCTTGTCACCCATCTCGGCGATGGTCTCGGGTGCGGGGCCGATGAATGCCACACCGTGATCCACGACAGCCTGCGCGAACGCGGCGTTCTCGGCCAGCAGGCCATAGCCGGGATGCACAGCCTCCGCGTGGTGCTTCCTGGCCGCTGCCAGGATGGCCCGCGCGTTCAGATAGGACTCCCGTGCCGGCGCAGGGCCGATACACACAGCCTTGTCGGCCAGCCGAACGTGTAACCCGGCGGCGTCGGCGTCGGAATACACCGCGATGCCGCGGATACCCAACGCTCGGCAAGCCCGGAGGACACGCACCGCGATCTCTCCACGATTGGCGATGAGAACCGATTTGAACACATCAACTCCTGGTTCGCGGACACTGCTGGCGCGCAGCGACTCTCTGATCGAGGATAACGCTGAAACCACTGTCTACCATTCGTCCGGTAGGTACTATACCGCCTCCGACGCTCGCGGCGCCGGCGCGGCAAGTCGGAAACCGATCGACAGTGTTGACCAGCACCGCCACTCGGCGGTGTGTGCGTGTACGGGCGCCTAGTCTCCGGCAGCGGCGAGCTGGTCGAGAGTGGCGGCCACGATCATCGCCGTCGGCCGTCGGCCGGCGCCGTGCCGGCTGGCCGCGCGCCGGCAATCCACAACGCTGCTTGTGTGCGCGGGGGCCGTCGCTGACGGTGACCTTGGCTATATCGGGACCCTACCTACCAGGCGTATGGTAGTTTGACGTGTGATACCACTTTGCTGGCCGTAGGGGAGGATCCGTGGCAGAGCGCGTGACGTCGACGATGGGCGAGAAGGTGGAGCACCTGCGTACGCGCCGGGCCCAGTCGCTGGCGATGGGTGGCGATGAGGGGCTGCGCAAGCATCGCGAGTCGGGCCGGCTGCCGGTGCGGGAGCGCATCGATCTCCTGCTTGAGCCGGAGTCCTGGTTTGAGCTGGGGGCCTTGGCCCTGCCGGAACACCGGACGGACAGGGACATCCCGGGGGACGCGGTGGTGACCGGCTACGGCCTGCTGGACGGTCGGCGGATCGCGGTCATCGGCATCGACGCCAGCGTGGTCGCTGGCACCACGGCGCCGGTGAGCATGCGCAAGCAGGGACGGTTGATCGAGCAGGCGCAGCGGTTCGGGGTGCCGTTGGTGTTGCTGTGCGACGCGGACGGCGGGCGAATGCCCGATGTGTCCGGATGGCGGTTCTCCGGCTTGCCGCTGGATTTCACCCGCTTCCTCAAGTCTCCGCCGGGCCTTCCGCCGGTGCCGCGTGCCGCGGCGGTGCTGGGCCCGTCGTACGGCGACTCGGCGTTGCACGCTTCGACCGCGCATTTCGTGGTGATGGTGCGCACCGGCTCGGTCGCGCTGTCCGGACCCTCGGTCGTGGAGTCCGCAATCGGTGAGCGGCTCACCGACGCGGAGCTGGGTGGGCCCCAGCCTGCGGCGGAAACAGGCAATGTGCACATGGTCGTGGACACCGAGCGTGAGGCGTTGGACGCGGTCGCTGCCTTCCTGTCGTATCTGCCATCCAGCGCCGAGCGGCCCGCACCGGTCGGGCCGCCACGGGAACCGGGTCGCCCGCCGGAGCAGTTGGCTGAGCTGGTGCCGCTTGGGGCAAGGGCCGGGTACGACATGCGCCAGGTGCTCGATGCCATCGCCGACGACGCCAGCATCCTGCCGTGGGGGGATGGCTGGGGCCCGAGTCTGCTGACCGCGTTGGCGCGGATCCGGGGGCGCCCGGTCGGTCTGGTGGCGAACCAGCCGGTCGTGCGGGCCGGTGCGCTCGATCCGGCCGCGCTGGCGAAGGAGCGCGCGTTCGTCGACCTGTGCGACACGTTCGGCGTGCCGTTGGTTTTCCTGCACGACGTGCCCGGTCTGATGATCGGGACCCAGGCCGAGCGTGGCGGCATCCTGCGGTGTTACGAGCAGGTCGTCTCGCGGATCGCGGAAGCGAGAGTGCCCAAGGTGGGCGTGGTGTTGCGGAAGGCCTATGGCGGTGGGCATTTCGCTATGGGAGGCCGGCCGACCCGGCCGGACTTCCTCTACGCCTGGCCGTCCGCCGAACTCGGGTTCATGGCCCCGGACACCGGGGTGCGCACCGTGCACCGGCGCCTGCTGGAACGGGCGCTCGCCGAGCAGGGCAGCGGCGCGCGTGATCAGCTGGTCGAGGAGCTCACCCGCGAGTGGCGAAGCGAGGCGGAGCCGTGGGAAGCGGCCGCGCACCTCTCGCTCGACGACATCATCGAGCCGGCTGCCACGCGCGATGTGGTCGCAACCAGCATCGAGATCGCGTGGGGCGAGCGCCCGCGCAGCGGGAGGTGGGAGTAGTGAGTGATCCGGTGGTAGACGAGGCGCCCCATGCCGGTTTGCATGCGGTCGCGCGCGGCCAGCGACGGTGGTCCAACTTGAGCCTCGCGCACCGCGACGGCGGGGTGGGGATCGTGCGGATCGATGCTCCCGGCAAGCGCAACGCCATGGGGCGGCAGTTTTGGCCCGAGCTGCGCTCCGTGCTGGATGAGCTGGAGTCCGACGGGAAGACTCGGGTCGTGGTGGTAACGGGCGCCGGGGACGAGGCCTTCTCCGCGGGCGGTGACATCGCCAGCTTCGCCGAACTGACCGATCTCGCCGCGAAGCGCGCATTCCAGCGGGACTGCATGCGTACCTTCGCCGCGGTCGAAGAGTCGCCACTACCGATCCTGGCAGCGGTCAACGGCTGGGCACTTGGCGGTGGCTGCGAGCTAGCCATGGCGTGTGACGTCGTATTCGCCTCGGAGCGAGCAGTCTTCGGGATGCCCGAGGCGGCGGTGGGTCTCGTACCCGGCTTCGGCGTGCTACGCGGGCCCTCGGTCGTCGGGCGACAGTGGACCAAGTTGATGGTGTTCGCGGCCGAACGGGTAGACGCGCAAACGGCCCTGCGGATCGGCCTGGTGCAGAAGGTTGTGCCGCATGCGGACCTGTTGCCGGCGACGCTGAGGGTCGCCCAGCAGATAGCCGAGAACGCGCCGCTGGCGGTGGCAACCGGCAAGGAGCTGGTCAACCGCGGGGTGGACCGCGGCGAGTTCGACCACTCCACCGACGCGCTCACCGTGCTGCAGTCCACGCAGGATACGGCGGAGGGCATTCGCGCGTTCCTCGACAAACGGCCGCCGCGGTTTCAGGGACGGTGACTCGTGCAGCCATTTGTGTCGCTGATGCGACGCTACGTCGTGGACTACACCAACCGGCATGACACAACGGTGTGCCGAGAAATCATGGAACCGGACTACGTGCTGCACATGGGCCGGTTCGACCTCGCGGGCCGGGATGACGCGTACATACCGGCGGTGCGGAAGCAGTTCGAACAGTTCCCGGGGCTCACCCTGACCGTGCACCAACTGGTGGCCTCCGGTGATCGCCTCGCGATGCGGTTCTCCGAGCATGGCGCGTCCGTTCGCCATTCTGGACACCGGGCGGCATGGGCCGGCATCGCGCTGTACCGGTGGAACGGCAGCAAGCTGACCGAGAACTTCGTCGAGCAGGACTACTTCGCACGTCGGCGCCAGTTGGGCGACGGGGTGTGCGACCCGCTAGAGGCTCCGGCACCCGCCCCGTGGGACACCACCGCGGAACCCGCCAACCCCGCTGCGGAACGACTGGTGCGTGACTGGCTGACCGCCGAGTGGACCGACGGCGTGGACGCCAGAGGCGTCGCCTACGACGACGAGTGGACCGGGCGTGACCCGGCCCCATTGATCGCGGCCGACACCACGGACATACACGAGCTGTTCTCCGCCGCAAACACGGTGGCCTTCCGCGGCGTCCAGCACGGCACCTACCTCGGCGGGCTCGGAGCGGACGTGTCGAACCGGCTCGACTGCCCGGCGAACGTGCATCTTGCCGGCCTGCTCACGGTGACCGAGGGACACCGGTTGTCCGGTCGGATCGTCCGCGACCGGCTCGGCCTCTATCGCGCGCTCAGGCATGCCGCCACTGGCCGGGTGGAGCCCTCGACATGATCCGTATCGGCCGGTACGACCACCTGCACAGCCACGGGTGCTGTCTAGCCGGGGGACCGAGCCCCCACGAGCACACTCGACTGCATCGTCGAGGCAGAACGTGCTGGGCTGCAAGCGGTATGGCTGAGCGAGCACCGCGGCATCGCGGGCGGTCACCCGCCGGCCCCGCAGACCTTCGTCGCCACGATCGCCGCGCGCACCACGAGGGTGTGCATCGGTACGGCGGTGGTGCTGGCACCGCTGGAGCATCCGATGCTCCTCGCCAAGCACGCTGCGGTGCTCGACATTCTCAGCGAAGTCCGGCTGGAGCTCGGTCGCGGAGCGCGCTGGCCAGAGGCGAAGTACACCGCGCTGGCCCTCGCCCTCCGCGGCCACTGCCAGGCGCTGGAACGCGTCCTGCTGGCGCCCCCCGAGACCTATTCTCGGACACCGGGTGGGCCACCCCTGCTGCGAGGCAGCAACCGCCGCCGACCTGGGGCGGAGCGCGCCGGCCGCGCGGAGTTGGAATCGGCGGTCGCGCCGGGGCCAGCCTGCTCTGGATCGACCGCGCGCTGCTCGGGCCAAACCTCGACGCCCTGCGCGAGGGCCGGCACGAGCCCACGACCGTCCGGATGGGCGGCGTGGTCACCGTCGTCCTGACCCACGATCGGGACGCCGTGTCCGCTCGCATCCGCTTCGCAGCCGCGCGCCATCACCAGAAACGATCGCGGGGCCGAACCCGCAGGACAGCGGGGGTGCTGAAACATGGGGTGCCTAGCTCCCAGCGCGCCGTCATGTTTTGTTCCGGCGATCTTGGCGGCCTCCATGCCGAAAGCGGCGACCGACACGACCAGCCGGTGACCGCGACCGTGCCACGGCCACTGCGCGCGTCTCCCGCACCGCATCAATGACGAGAGGAGTGAGGCATTTCATGGCGTCGAACGACACGACACTTGACGACCTACTCACCCCCGCGGCCAGTGAAAACCCGCACTCGGTCTTCGCCGCGCTGCGCGAGCACGATCCTGTGCATTGGAGCGAGCCACACCGCGCCTGGCTGCTCACCCGCTACGACGACGTGTCGGCCGCCTTCCAGAGCAAGGCACTGTCCTCGGACCGGATACGGCCACTGCGGGCGGCGCGCGCGGGCCGCGCCGCGCCGGCCTCAGACCGGATCTTGGCCATGATGACCGAGTTCATGGTGGTCAACGACCCGCCCATCCACACCCGGCTGCGACGGTTGGCTGCCGGAGCGTTCAAGCAGCAGCGAATCTCGGCGATGGGCGAGCGGGTCGAGCAGCTGGTCGACTCGCTGCTGGACGATTTCATCGTCGGCGGACACCGCGACCTCATCGGCCATTTCGCCTACGTGCTGCCGGCCACGGTGATCGCCGCCATGCTCGGCGCCCCAATCTCCGATCGGGAACGGTTCCGGCACTGGTCAGACGAACTCGCGCTGGTCGCCTTCGGTGCCGGCGGAGAGACCAGGGCGGAGCGGCATGAGCGGGCCCTCGCTGGGCTCCAGGATATGTTCGGCTACTTTCGTGAGTTGGTCGACTATCGCCGCCGTGAGCCGGGAGAGGACATGCTTAGCGCGATGATGGTCGGTGACGAGCGCGGCGACGCCCTGACCGAGGACGAGCTGGTCGCGATGTGCGCGTTGCTGTTGTTCGCCGGGAACGAGACCACCACGAACTCGATCGCCAACGGCGTGGTCACCCTGCTGGAACACCCCGACGAGTTCGCGAAACTGAAGGCCGACCCGAGGTTGATCGCCACCGCCGTCGAGGAGCTGCTGCGCTTCGACGGGCCGATCAAGGTGCTCAACCGATGGGTGGTAGCCGATTTCGAGCTGCGCGGACGTACCATCCGTGCCGGGGATCGGGTGCACCTGATCCTCGCCGCGGCCAATCGCGACCCGTGCCAATTCGTCGAACCCGACCGACTCGACCTCGAACGCACCCCCAACCCGCACATCGCGTTCGGCAAGGGCATCCACGCCTGCATCGGGGCGCAGTTGGCCCGGCTCGAGACACGCATCGCGCTGCAGCGCCTCGTCACCCGGCTACCCCGCCTCCGGCTGACCGGTGAGCCGCTGCGCTGGAACGAAAGCCTGGCGTCGCGGTCCCTGGCCGAACTGCCCGTCGCCCACGACGCGACACCATCGTCCGCAGCACCGGGCCCCAGCACCGGGGAGGGAAGGCAGCAGTGAAGATCAGCGTCGAGAAGGACCGCTGCGAGGGACACGGACAATGCCATATCGTCGATCCCGACCTCTTCCCCCTCGACGAGGACGGCTACAGCAACGTCGGCCAGGGGCGGAAAGTACCAGTCGGCGAGGAAAACCAAGCCAGCATCGGCGTGTCCGCATGCCCTGTTGCGGCGCTGTCGATCGACGTCGACTGAGTGCGAGAAGGGGACGCCCCGAGCAATCCGTTGGATTGCCTCGCGCCCATTCCCGCCGTTGTCGGAATCCGCAACGCCGTGGCGGCTGCCCCGCGTCGTCGCCGTCAACGCCGATCGTGTCCCGCGTGCCGATTACGGACCCTGGCACACAGCTCGGGCGGCAGCCCGGGGTGCCCGCTCGTCTCGGCCGGTTGCCCCTCGGCCGCTTCCGGCGTCGCCGAGCTCCATGCCGGTCGCTGCGCGCGGCACGTCCTCGACACCGCCAGTACCCTCGAAGCGGACCCGATCACCGCCGCGGGGCCTGGGGAGCTTACATCGGCACTCGTCACGTTTTGCTCTACCACCTGCAGCGGCACAGCGATCACCACGCCAACCCCACCCGCCGTTACCAGACGTTGCGTGATTTCGTCGAGTCACCGGTGTTGCCCACCGGCTACGCCGGGATGATCGTGCTCGCGCTCATCCCACCACTGTGGCGCCGGGTGATGGATCCGCGCGTGGTCGCGCACTTCGATGGCGACATCAGCCGGGCCAATATCCAGCCGGGCAAGCGGGCGAAGGTCCTGGCCCGGGACGGCGCCAGCAACGTGACAGGCGTCGGCAACTTGCCGGAAGTCGTTACCGCGGACACGCTGGGTGATGCGACGGACGGCGGGATGTGCCCTGGCTGCGGTTACGTCTACGGCGAGAAGCTCGGCGACCCCCGCGAGGGGTTGCCGGCGGGCACGCCGTGGTCGGCCATCCCGGACAGCTGGTGCTGCCCCGACTGTGGCGTCCGGGAGAAGATCGACCTCGTGGCCCCGGGGCGGGTGGGCGCGTGATGCGGATCGAAACCGACCGGACCACGTGCGAGGGTCTCGGCATGTGCGAGGCGATGGCACCGGACTTCTTCGAGGTGGGGGCGGACGGCACGGTTGTCGTGCTTGAGGAGCACCCCGGCGAGGAACATCGGCAGGATCTTACCGCCGCGGTCGACGCCTCCCCAGTGCTCGCGCTGAGGCTGAAGGGCTGACCATGACGCTCGTGGTGGTCGGCGGGTCACTGGCGGGGTTGCGCGCGGTGGAATCCGCGCGCCGCGCCGGCTACGACGGTCGAATCGTGCTGATCGGCGCGGAGGAACACCTGCCCTACGACCGTCCGCCGCTGTCGAAGGCGTTCCTCGACCCGGACGGCCCCGCCCGCGTCCAGCCTTTCCGTAGCGAGGCCGAGCTGCGCGAGGACCTCGGCGTGGAGCTGATGCTGGGCACGCCCGCCGACGGCCTCGACCCTCGTGATCGGGTTGTGTCGGTATCCGGCACGATGGTGTGCTACGACGCGTTGGTGATCGCGACCGGCGCCACGGCACGCCGCTTTTCCGGCACCGACGGGCTAAGAGGCGTTCACACTTTGCGTACGGCGCAGGACGCGGCCGCGGTCCGCGCCAGCTTGGATCGTGGCGCCCGCACCGTTGTGATCGGTGCGGGCTTCATCGGCTCGGAGGTTGCCTCCGCGGCGCGCAAGCGCGGTCTGCCGGTGACGGTGGTCGAAACACAGGATCTGCCGCTCCTCGGTTCGGTCGGGCGGCAGGCGGGCGCGGTGTGCGCGGACCTGCACCGCGCGGCGGGCACCGACCTGCGGTTGTCCGTGCAGGTCATCGGGCTGGAGTCGGTGGCAGGCGCGGTGTCCGGAGTGCGGCTGTCGACCGGGGAGGTCCTGCCTGCGGACCTGGTCGTGGCCGGCATCGGGGCCGCCCCGGCCACCGGCTGGCTGGAGCGCAGCGGCGTGCCGCTGCATGAGCGCGACCGCGGGGTGATCTGTGACGCCACTTTGGCGACCGGCCTGCCCGGTGTGTATGCGGCAGGCGATGTGGCGCATGTGGTGAACCCGCTGTTCGACGAGGAGTCGGCGCGCGTCGAACACTGGACGAACGCAGCCGAACAAGGCGCGGCCGCCGCCCGCCACGCCCTCGACCCAGCGGCCGCACGCCCGCTGGTACCGGTGCCGTACTTCTGGTCCGACTGGTACGGCCACCGCATCCAGTTCGTCGGCACCCCACGCGCTGAGGAGGTCGTGGTCGCCGTGCCCGCTGAGGCGGGGTTCACCGCGCTGTACCGGCGCCGTGACCGGATCGTCGGCGCGTTCACCGTGGACCGGCCACGCGAGATCATGAAGTACCGGCGACGCGTCGCGGCCCGGGGCTCGTGGGCGGAAGCGGTCGCGTTCGCGGCCACCACGACCACAGCCGCCTAACATGGCGGCCATCGGCAGAACCCTCTCCACCGAACCGACGGTCGGCGGCCAGTACCGCCAGCCGATCATCGCTGCGGCGATCGAGCTGACGGCTCGCAGAGGCTGGTCAGTGGTTACCATGGCGCGGCTGGCCGACCACGTCGGTGTCAGCCGCCAGACCGTCTACAACGAGATCGGCTCCAAGGCCGCGCTGGCCGACGCCATGGTGGACCACCACCTCGACCAGTTCCTCGCCGTTGTCCGGGACGCCTTCGACCGCCACACCACCGACCTCGTCGAAGCGATCCACGACGCAGTGCGCGACGTGCTGGACCTCGCCGCCGACAACCCCGGGTTCCGCAGTTGGTGGACAGATGAGCTGGCCGGATTCGCGGTCTGACCTGGGAGAACGCGCGGAACTGCGCTGGGGGCGCGTGTGCCTACGCCCTTCGCGCGGTGTTGTGGGGGTGTTTTGCCTGCTCAGGTGGGGTCTAGTGCGGTCACGGTGGCGGGTGTGGGGACCTGACAATCGCGCAGAATCCCCGCCTGGGTGGTGTTCAGTGGCGTCGTGTGGACGGCGGTGCCGGCGGTGCCGGTCAGGGTGACGGCGTGGACGCGGCCGAGCTCGGTGGCGATGCGGCGCCAGGTCATGCCAGCGCGGCGTTCGGCAGACCCGGACGAGGAGCAGGGCGAGCCAGCAGAGCAGCATGTGGGCGCGGATGCGGTGTTCGAGCCGATGAAAAACGGGTCTGAGCAGCAGTGATGATTTCAGTTCGCGAAATCCGCGCTCGGCTTCCAGCAGGTTCTTGTAGCCGAGCGCGGTGTCTTCGGCGCTGATGTGCGGGTCGGAGGTGACGATGAGGTACTTGCCGTCCAGCCGTTCCTCCTGCTTGATCTTGCCGCGGTTGATCGACAACCGCCCGGTGGGTGACTGCCGCAGCCACCGGCCGAGGGTGGGGTGATCGCGCAGCGCGCATTCGGCCTTGGTGTGCACGACCTCCGCCTTGGCCTTGGTGGTCTTGCTGGTCTTGCGCCTGCGGTCGCGTTCGCGGGCCTGCTTGATCCGCGCGACAGCTCCAGCTCGGCCTCCAGCCGCGCGATCGCGTCCTCCCGCTGAGTCCGGTCGCGCTCGGCTTGTTCGTGGTTGTGGCAGATGACGTAGCGCACGTCGGCCTCGTCGAGGCGGACCTCCTTGACCCGCAGGTTCTCCTTGACCTGCTGGTAGCGGCCCTGCCGCGCCAGCACCCGCTCCACCAGCGGGTTGCCGTCGCGCATGCGCATCCCGGCGATAAAGTGCCCACCGGCCCGGCGCAGGTAGGCCAGGTTGTCCGCGGAGGAGAAGCCCCGGTCGACCACGGTGATGACCTGCCCGAGGCGCCAGCCGCGCATGTCGTCGGTGACCTCGGGCAGGATGGCCTGATCGTTGGTGTAGCCGGGCCAGCACCACACTCGTACCGGGATGCCCTCCTTCGTCACCGCGAGCCCGATGACGATCTGCGGCAGGTCGTCGCGGTGGTCCTTGGAGTGGCCGTAGCGACGGAACGCGTCCTCGCCGGTCTCGGCGGTGTCGCGTTCGAAGTAGGTGGAGGTCGTGTCGAACAGCAGGATGTCCACGGACAGGTTGAGCAGGTTGGCCACGGCGAAGAACACCGCCTCCTGCACCTCCGCCTAGACGTCGGCCTCCACCAGCAGGTCCATCGCCCGGTAGGCCTGATCCTCGTCCATCGACTCCAGCCCGTCAATCGCCACATCGCACGTGGCCCACTCCGCTGCCGACAGCTTCGACATCGGCTCGATCGCGCGGTTGGCGACCAGCGCGAACAGCACCCGCTCCACGTTGGTGGTGAACCGACGCGGCCCGAGCACCTTACGCAGCGCGGTGTCGATCTCCAACGCCCGCCACAACCCGTCCAACAAGTGCACCGCCCCCACCGGGCGAGAGCCGGCGACCCTCAGCCCGTCCCCGGCCAACTGGGCAGCGCCCGCCGACGGGGCAGCGTCGGCGATGCCGAGGTAGCGGTTGATCGAGGCGACCAGCCGCATCAGCCCGTCGCGGTCGAGCTGGTCCTCCCGGCCCAGGTTCAGCAGCACCTGGGCTTGCGTGACCCCATCCACCCGACGGTTGTGCGCCAGTTGCACGTACCGCACGAGGCTGCCGTCGCGGTTCCTCCGCTGCGTCGTCCGCAGGTACATGCCCACCAGCCGACCACCAACCAGCAGTGTGATCAAGCCCGACACGGCAAGTCGTGTGCCCACGCATTCTCGCGACCCGCGACCACCCGCAACGCCGCTACTAGCACAAACGCGAATCAGACAGCCCGCATGCGCCCATCAACTGCGGAACTCGGGACAACCTCCTGCTCCGTGCGATCGCCTCCGCCACCCACGGCGCGGACACCGAACTGCTCCCGCTGCTCACCACCCAGGCGAACACCTTGATCACCCGGACCACAGCGATGCTCACGCAGCGTGTGACGACCTACCAGCCCGACCTCACACACGAGCAGGTCTGCGTGGTGATCGATGTGATCGTCCGGACAGTCCTCAGCCACGTCATGCAACCCGCACAGTCCCCGGCCCATACTGCCGACGGCCTCGCCTGGCTGGCCGCCCGAGTGCTCGGCGGCCAACCCTCCCGGACCCGCACACCCCTGCGCTACCGCTGACGACGGACCAGAGCCGGGGGCCAGACGCCGCGGTTAACCCGGCCAGTCGGGTTGTGTGCCATCGCACCAGCCGGTCACGGAGCATTCGGAGCTCGGGTGCGCTGTCGCGCTGAGCCGAAACGGGTTGGCGAGCGTGCGGGCGGGTCGCTCATGTGTCCGCAGGACGCCGACCACTGGCCGCCGGAGCCCCGGCGGCTGCGGCTTCAGCGCACCTGGTCCCGGGGAACGTCGAGTTACAGCGTGCGGGCGATGATCTCCTTCATGATCTCGTTGGTGCCGCCGTAGATCTTCTGGACTCGCTGGTCGGTCCAGGCGCGGGCGATGCGGTACTCGCTCATGTACCCGTAGCCGCCGTGGAGTTGGAGACAGTTGTCGATCACCCGCATCGCTCGGTCGCTGCACCACCACTTGAGCATGGCTGCGGTGGCCACGTCCAGGCCGCCGTCGAGGTGCCGGCTGATGCAGTCGTCGAGGAACACCCGGCACACTCGGGCCTCGGTTGCGGCCTCGGCAAGGGTGAACTTGGTGTTCTGGAAGGAGAAGATCTGCCGGCCGAAGGCCTGCCGGGTTTTGGTGTAAGACAGTGTGTCTTCCAGCGCGGCTTCCAGGGCGGCGACCGAGGTGATGCCGATGAGCAGCCGTTCCTGCGGGAGTTGCTGCATCAGCTGGAGGAAGCCCTGACCCTCGGTGGTGCCGAGGAGGTTGGTGGCCGGGACGCGGACGTCGTCGAAGAACAACTCCGCGGTGTCCTGGCCGTGCAGGCCGACCTTGTCCAGTACCCGTCCGCGCCGGAATCCCGCGCGGTCGGTTTCCACCACGACCAGCGAAATGCCCTCCGCACCCAGGGTTGGATCGGTCTTGGCGACCACGATCACCACGTCGGCCTGGCCGCCGTTGGTGATGAAGGTCTTGGCGCCGTTGACCACATAGTCATCGCCGTCACGGATCGCTTTCGTCGCCACGTTTTGCAGGTCGGAGCCGGTTCCCGGTTCGGTCATGGCGATGGCGCCCACCCATTCGCCGGTGGCGAGTTTGGGCAGCCACGCCTGCTTCTGGTCCTCGGTGCCGTAGGCGAGCAGGTAGTGCGCCACGATCGCGTTGTGCAGCCCCACACCCCAGCAACTGTCGCCGCTGGCGGCCTGCTCTTCCAGCAGCACGGCCTCGTGCGCGAACGAACCGCCACCTCCGCCGTACTCCTCGGGGATGGACAGGCACAGCAGCCCTATCTCTCCAGCCTTGGTCCACAGCTCCCGGTCGACGCTTTTCTGCTCGGCCCAGCGCTGCTGGTTCGGGGCCAGTTCTTTCCGGCAGAACTGACGGGCCAGATCACGGAACTCGTCAAGATCAGCGGTCGTCCACCGGCTGCGGTACTCGCTCATGGCATGCTCCTTCGCTGTTGCTCATTCCCCAACGGGTGCGGGCACGTGTGCTTGTCAGCGGTGTTCGGGCGGTCGGTTGAACATGGCCAGAACATCGGCGTCGGCGCCGTGTGGCGTGAAGTGTTCGCGGTCGACGACGAGAAACAGGGCTTCGGCGGTGAACCGGGTCACGTCGTCGTGGCCGGTACCGGTGGCTTCCAGGTGGAGCCGTCGGCCCTGGCGGCGCTGCAGGCGTGCGGTGATGCGGTGTGGCTGACCTAGCGGCACCGGTGCCAGATAGTTGACCGTCAACGTGCGGGTGACGGCGATCTCCTGCACAAGATAGAGCACGAAGCCGAACAGGTCGTCGCAGGCCGCGGAGATCGCGCCACCGTGTGCCAGGCCAGGGGCACCCCGGTGCCGGGCGTCGAAGGCCACGTCGGTGGCCACGGTGTCCCCGTCACGGTAGACCTTCAGATGCAGGCCGGCCGGGTTGTCCGGACCGCATCCCAGGCACTGGGAGTGGTGCGGCGGCAGCGAGATGAGGGAGGGGTCAGCCATCGCGTGTCGGTCCTTCGGAACTAGAGGCCAGCAAGGCAGTCGTGTGAGGGGTTGAGGTTGGGTTTCGCCGGGTGGCGGCGGCGAACTGGGTGGCGGCGACCTCGATGATGTCTTGGCGACTGACCGGCAACTCCCCGGCCAGCCAGGCCATGAGCAGTTCGGCGAGGCCACCGGTGAGCAAGAGGCCGGCGATCTGGTCATGGGGTGCCGAGAGCGCGTCGGCGCCGTGCAGGGCGTGGGCCTGCCTGGCGATCAGCTGGGCGAACTCCCGCAGCAGTTCGTGCCGCCGGGTGCGCAACGGGTCGGCGGCGGCGGATTCCAGCATGGCCACGCGGCCGATACGCGGATCACTTGTGAGCAGGTCGACGAACGCGCTGATCGCCGCTGTGGCTTTTCTGTGGGGATCACCATCGGTGGTAGCCAAAGCGTGCAGCGCGACGTCACGGATCTGAGACGCGATCCGATCCAGTACCGCCAGCAACAGCGCGTCACGGTCGGAGAAGCTCTCGTAGAAGTAGCGCTCGGTCAGACCCGCCCGCGAACAGACGGCCGTCATCGTGGTCTGCCGCCACCCCTGGGTGCCCAGCAGATCCAACCCGGCCTCCAACAACTGCTGGCGTCGATCGTCACGGCGCTGCTGGGCGCTGATCCCTCGATAGCTTCGCTTCGGCACCGACATAGCTGTCATCTTGACATAGCCTCCAGTCAGAATCATTCTGACTGTGACCTATGTCAGAAGTTCGAGCGGCGGCGGAGGCGATGCCGGTGCGACAGTCGAAGGATGGCCAGCTGGCCGCGGATGGCTCTGGTCACGTCGTGCGGTCCATGGCAGCTGACCGCTCGTCCGTGGCTGGGCCTGCGGACATCCCGGGGTTCGGCAAGGGACTATCCCTGGTGTGCACCGGCCGAGATGTGCACGAAGTGGCGGCGATGGCCGCGGACGCCGAACGAGCGGGGTTCGAGTCGGCGTGGGCGGCGGAGTTCTACGACCGCTCGGCCGTGGTCGCGGTGGCGGCGATGGCCGCGGTGACCGAGTCGATCACCCTGGGTACCGGGATCGCCTACGCGTTCGGGCGCAGCCCGCTGGTGCTGGCCACCGAGGCGCGGGATCTGGACGCGCTCTGCGGCGGCCGGCTGATCCTCGGACTGGGCACGGGCACGCGTCGCATGCAGCAGGACTGGCACAGCTTGTCCGGGGAACATTCCGCACCCCGGATTGAGGAGCTGGTGCCGTTGCTGCGCAGGTTGTCGCGGCTGGACGAGGGCCCGGTGCGGCACGAGGGCCGGTTCTACCGCTCACACGTGATCCCCACCGCGCCCGTGGCAACCCCCACGCGGCCGACGATGCCGGTGTATGTGGCCGGGGTGAACACGCGCATGGTGCGCGCCGCCGGGGCAGTGGCCGACGGACTGGTGGGCCATCCGCTGTTCACCCCGGAATACCTGCGCTACATCGTGCGGCCCGCGCTGCAGGCGGGCGTCGATCGCGCCGGACGCGCCGGGCCAGTGCCTGTGGCCGGGTATGTGATCTGCGCGGTGCATCCCGACGAACACCACGCCCGGCGGATGGCCGCCGCGCAGATCGCATTCTACGCCTCGGTGAAAACCTACGACCCCATCCTCACCCTGCACGGCTTCACCGACGAGGCGCGCGCCATCCGGGCGGCGCGTCGCGCCGGTGACCTGGAGGCGATGGTGGACGCGGTGTCGGACGGGATGATCGACACGATCGCCGTGTCCGGCACACCTGAGCAGGTCCGCAGCCAATTCACCGCGCGATGGGCGGGACTGTACGAACGGACGCTGCTGTATCCGCCTTCCTTCGCCGGCCCGTCGGCCACCACCGCCGTGCTCGACGCCTTCGCCCCACTCGCCAGCACACCTACCAGATAAGGGAGAGCCGTCATGGTCCCCGTCATTGAACGTACCACCCAGGCGGCGCGGCAGCGCCTGTCCTCGGTACTGCTGGCACCCGCACCCCAGCCGTCGACCAGGCGTGGCGTCGGTTCAGCCGCCGCTGGCCCACCACTGACCTGGCCACCCCGCCCGCGGGCAGCGGACTGCGGCCGGTCCGCGGTGACTACGGCACCCCGGTGGTCGGGCATCTGCTCGACTACATCCGCTTCGGCACCGAGTTCGGCCGTGAACGCTACGACCGCTACGGCCCGGTCACCTGGATGGGCGCGTTCGGCACCCGCATCGCCGTGATCGCCGGTCCCGAGGCCACCCAGCGCGTGTTCACCAACGCCGACAAGGCCTTCTCCCAAGCCGGCTGGCGATTCCTCATCGACCGGTTCTTCCACCGCGGGCTGATGCTGCTCGACATCGACGAGCACAAGATGCACCGCCGCATCATGCAGCACGCCTTTACTCGCGACCGCCTCGCCGGCTGACACTCACCAGGTCAGCCCCTGCGTGCGCGCCACCATCCCCACCTGGCCGACCCAACGGCCGGTGCGGCTGTACTGGCTGCTCAAGCGCCTCACGCTGGACATCGCAACCCAGGTGTTCATGGGCGGCCGCGGCGGCACCACCGACACCGAACGGATCAACCAGGCGTTCGTCGCCACGGTCCGCGCCGCCAGCGCGCTGGTGCGCGCCCCGCTGCCCGGCACCCGCTGGCGCGCCGGCGTACGCGGCCGCAGGGTTCTCGAAGCCTACTTCGCCCAGCAGCTGCCCGCCGCCCGTGCCAGCAGCGGGGAGGACCTCCTCGCCGCGCTGTGCCAGGCCACCACCCCCGAAGGAGAGCACTTCAGCGATGACGACGTCATCAACCACATGATCTTTCTGATGATGGCGGCCCACGACACCGCCACCATCACCACCACCGCCTACTACCTCGCCACCCACCCCGACTGGCAAGACCGAGCCCGGCAGGAATCCCTCGCCCTCGGCGACGCCCCCCTCGACATCGACGCCCTGGACACCCTCGACACCCTCGACCGGATCATCAACGAATCCCTCCGCTACTGGCTCCCGTGCCCCTCGTGATGCGCAAAACGGTCACCGACACCGACATCCTCGGCCACTACCTGCCCGCCGACACCCTCGTCGCCCTCGCCCCCGCCTCAACCACTTCGTGCCGGAATGCTGGACCGACCCGGACACCTTCGACCCCGATCGCTTCGCCCCCCACCGCCGCGAAAACCACAGTCATCGCTTCGCCTGGGTCCCCTTCGGCGGCGGCGTGCACAAATGCATCGGCATGCACTTCGGCACCCTCGAAGTCAAAACCATCCTGCACGAGATGCTCCGCACCACCCGCTGGACCATCTCCCACGGCTACCAGGCCCGCTGGGATAACACCTCACTTCCCGTACCCGCCGACGGGCTCCCCGTCCGCCTGCACCCCGTTGACCTGCCCGGGAAACACCAAGCCGACCCGGCCAAAGGCCTCGCCGCGGGCGTGTCCTACCGGCTGTGTAAGTGACGTGGCTCGACTCTGAACTGCGGAAGCGGTTCGGGAAGGGACCACGTGATGACGAATTCCGATTCAGCGCCGGCGGGCAGGGCTGCTCGACCGGCTGCGGAAGAGTCGCTGATCGACGGTGCGCTGGCTGATCAGCTGCTGGCGAAGGCCGAAGCCGAAGGGGTCGAATTGCTCGGCCCGGACGGCCTGCTGTCCCAGGTGACCAAGGCCGTGCTGGAGCGGGCCCTGGGCGAGGAGCTCACCGAGCACCTGGGCTACGAGAAGCACGACCCGGCCGGTCGCGGGTCTGGCAACTCCCGCAACGGCGCCACGGGGAAGAGGCTGCTGACCGAGGCCGGCGCGGTCGACCTGCAGGTGCCGCGAGACCGGCGGGGCAGCTTCGAACCGAAGATCGTGCGCAAGGGCCAGACCCGCCTGGACGGGTTCAACGACCTGGCCATCGGGATCGACTGCGAGGGCGCCAAGCAGGTGCTGGGCATGTGGGTGGGTGCCTCCACCGGTGAGTCGGCGAAGTTCTGGATGTCGGTGCTCGCGGAGTTGCGTAACCGCGGGGTGCGGGACGTGTGCATCCTGTGCTGCGACGGGCTATCCGGGCTGCCGGAAGCGGCGACCACCGTGTGGCCCCAGGTGACCGTGCAGTTGTGCGTGGTGCACCTGATCCGCGCCTCGCTGCGCTACGCGTCTCGCAAGTACTGGCCGGCGTTGGCCAAGGACCTCAAGGCGATCTACACCGCCAGCGACGAGGCCGCGGCCGCCGCCGCGCTGGAGGCCTTCGCCGAGCAGTGGGAGACCCGCTACCCGGCGATCGTGCGGCTCTGGCGAACCCACTGGCAGGAGTTCACGCCATTCCTGGCGTTCCCGCCCGAGGTCAGGCGGGCGATCTATACGACGAATCTGATCGAGTCGCTCAATGCCCGACTGCGGAAGGTCACCCGCAACCGTGGCCAGTTCCCGTCCGAGCAGGCCGCGCTGAAGGTGCTCTACCTCGCCGTCCGCAACCTCGAGGACTACCGCACGCCGAACATCGGCATCCGAACATCGGGCTGGAAACAAGTACTGCAAGCGTTCACCATCTATTCGAAGGGCGGATCCCCGCCCCATGACCGCCACGATCACTTACACAGGCGGCCGGACGCTCCCCGCCGAACCCAGGGCTCGAGGGTGTCGCGTGTACTTCCACCCACCGCAGCACTCCCGAGCCCTGTGGGGATGAGGTTTACGCTCGGCGGGTGAATTACATTACTTAAGGAGGTGGACATCACGACCGGCGACGCGAATCTGGTCACGGAGCGGGTCGCCGCGGTGGGTGCGGCACTCAACCGCCGGCTGAGCTCGCTTACGCTCGAGATCCGCAGCAGGCTGGCCAGCGACATCGAACCGCTGCGCGGAGACGAGCGTCTCGTGCAGCTACTCGGCGCCAGTGTCGAGGGCAACGTCGACAGTGCCCTGCACGTGCTGCAGCACGGCATCGACCTCGATCTGGTCGAGGCGCCGCCTGCGGCGACGGAGTATGCTCGGCGGCTTGCCCAGCACGGAGTAGCGGTGAACGCCTTGGCGCGTGCCTACCGTCTAGGTCACGACACATTCCTCCGGCATGGCCTGCAGGAACTCGACCGGCAGGGCGGCGAAGCGTCGCTACTCAGCGCGGCCGCGCGGCATCTTGTGGCGCTCACTTTCGGGTATATCGACCGGGTGACCGAGCAGGTGCTCGCGGTCTATGAGGACGAGCGCGAGCGCTGGCTGCAGGATCGCAACACTGTGCGGGCGGCGCGCATCCGGGAGCTGCTCGACGGGGAGCGCGTGGACATCGCCGCCGCCGAGGCGGCGCTCGGCTACCGGCTGGTGGGCTCGCGCCACCTCGCCGTCGTCGTGTGGGCGACCGGGTCGGTGCCGCCTGACGGCGCCATGTCGACTTTCGAGCGGTTCGCCCGGGAGCTGGCCGAGTGCCTCGGTTGCCGGGCGCTGCCGTTGTTCCTGCCGCACGATCAAGTCACCGCATGGGCGTGGCTGCAACTCGGTCGGGAGGCTCCGGACGTGGATACCATCCGCTCGACCATGTGCCCGAGCCATCCGGGGATCTCGGTCGCCGTTGGCGAACCCGGCACCGACGTGTGGGGCTTTCGCCGCACACACCTGCAGGCGCGCCAGGCACAGGCGGTTGCCGTGGCGGCGGGGGAGAGTGCACCGGTCGTCACGGCCTTCCGCGAGGTCGGCCCGATCGCGCTGATGTGCGCGGACCTACGCGCGACAAGGCACTGGGTCCAGGACACGCTCGGCAGGCTGGCCTTCGACGACGACCAGCACGCGCGGCTGCGCGAGACCCTGCGCGTCTTCCTCGCCACTGGGGGCAGTTACCAGTCTGCGGCAGCCATGCTGGCCCTGCATCGGAACTCGGTGTACTACCGGGTGCGCAAGGCCGAGGAGGAGCTCGGCAGGTCGATCGACGCCGACCAGCTGGACATCGAGATCGCCCTGAAGGCCTGCCACTGGCTCGGCACGAGCGTGCTCACCGAACAGGCTTGACAAGCCGCCACTCGTCCGGTGGCCGCCGGGCGGCCCGCCTCGTCGCGTTCGTGCGGTCCGCACGAACGTCCTGGGAAGATTCGTATGCCGTGCCCATGTGCGGCCAGGGGAAACGCTTCTACGGTTGCCCTCTACAGGATCACAACGTTGTGACTGAGGAGCGAAATGCATCTTGCGGTGCTGCCCGACTCGCGCGCAGCGCGGTCGCCCGAGGCCCTGTGTGTGTCCGACGATGACCTCTCGCTGAACAATTCGCAGTTCCTGGCGCACGTGCGGGCAGCCGCCGCGCTCCTGCGCGGGCGTGGCGTCGGTGCCGGTGACGTCGTTGCCGCCATGCTCCCGAACCGGGTCGAGTTCGTCATCGCATTGTTTTCCGCATGGCGGCTCGGAGCCACCGTGACGCCGATCAATCCGAACCTGACGCTCACCGAGGCGGAGTACCAGCTCGCTGACTCTGGAGCGAAGTTGCTGATCAGTGACATCCCGGGGATGCGAGTCGACACGATCGGCGCACCCGAGCTGTGTGCCGCCGCGGAACCCCGGGACGAGCCACCCGTGAGGCAGGAGAGCGAGGCGCTCGCGCTGCTGATCTACACGAGCGGAACTACCGGTAAGCCGAAAGGTGTCATGCTCGACCACGCCAATCTACAGGCGATGTGCGACATGGCGATCAAGGCCGTCGAGCTTTCGGAGGACGACCACAGCCTACTGATCCTACCGCTGTTCCACGTTAACGGGATCGTCGTGAGCATTCTGTCCCCGTTGCTGGTAGACGGCCGGTCGACCATCGCGGGGCGGTTCGACCCGGAGACCTTCTTCAGCCGGGTGGAACGGGTCCGGCCGACGTACTTCTCTGCGGTCCCGGCGATCTACGCGATGCTGTTGGCACGGCCGGAGGAGGAGCGACCAGACCTGTCTTCGATGCGGCTGGCGGTGTGCGGTGCCGCGCCGATGCCCGCGGCGCTCATCGAGCGGTTCGAGAACCGATTCGGCATCCCAGTCGTCGAGGGTTACGGCCTGTCCGAGGGCACATGTGCATCGACCATCAACCCGGTCGGCGGTATCCGCAAGCCTGGAACCGTTGGACTTCCTATTGAGGGCCAGGATGTCGCGATCATGGACCGCTCCGGGAACGTCCTCCCCAAGGGGGAGACGGGCGAGGTCGTGGTTCGCGGACCCAACGTCATGCGTGGCTACCTCAACCGACCGGATGACACCTCGAAGGCTATTGTGGACGGCTGGCTGCACACCGGGGACGTGGGCCGCTTCGACGAGGACGGGTACCTCGTGCTCGTCGACCGCATCAAGGACATGATCATCCGCGGTGGCGAGAACATCTACCCCAAAGAGATCGAGTCCGTCCTCTACGGGCACACCCAGGTCCTGGAGGCCGCCGTCGTGGGAACTCCACACCCGGTGCTCGGCGAGGTGCCGACAGCTTTCGTCGCTACCCGTCCGAACGCGACGGTCGACGTAGCCGAGCTGCACGAACACTGCCGTGCCGGGCTGTCCAAGTACAAGCTGCCCACCGAGATTCATCTGATCGACGCCTTGCCCAAGAACCCGGTCGGCAAGATCGACAAACCGCAACTGCGCGAGCGGCTCGCTGCCATGGCCAGCCGGCCCGCCTGACCGCGAGGAGGACCGACATGGGATTCATCAATCCAGTCCTGCCTGACGTCGACTACGGCGAGTGGCGCACGAAGACCCGCGCCGAGCGGATTAAGCCGATGGTGCAGCATTGGGGGGTCGCGGGGTTCGGTGCACCAGACGGCGTGTATCTGCTGTATATCGCGAAGATAATCGGCTACATCGCGGGCGGGTTGTTCTTCGCCTCGCTCACTCCGGGCATTGGGGCCTTTTGGGACTTCCCGGACTGGTGGGACGAGCCCGTGGTGTTCCAGAAGGTCGTCGTGTGGACACTCCTGTTCGAAGTGCTCGGCTTCGGCTGCGGGTTCGGGCCGCTGACCTTGCGATTCCTGCCACCGCTCGGCGCGTTTCTGCACTGGTTGCGACCGGGCACGATCCGGATGCCGCCGTGGCCGGGCAAGGTCCCGTTCACCAGCGGGTCCCGGCGTTCGGTTGTCGACGTGTTGCTCTATGCCGTAGTGCTGGCCGCCACGCTCTGGATCCTGTTGGCCCCGGCGAATCGCTCCGCGGGCGGGCTCGATGCGCAGGTCGGAATGATCGAGCCGAGCCGGTTTGTGCCGCTGCTGGTGCTGCTGCCGCTGCTCGGGTTGCGGGACAAGATGATCTTCCTCGCGGCGCGGTCCGAGGTTTACTTGTCCGCCGTCGTCGTGTTCCTGCTGCCTGGGATCGACATGATCGTGGCCGCGAAGCTCGTGCTGGTCGCGATCTGGTGGGGTGCGGCGACGTCCAAGCTCAACCGGCACTTCCCAAACGTCGTCGCTGTGATGCTGAGCAACACGCCGTTGGTGCGCAGTAAGGCGATCAAGCGCAGGCTGCACCGGGGATACCCGGAAGACCTCCGACCCGGTGCCGTCAGCCGATTCCTCGCGCACTTCGGTACCGCAGTCGAGTACCTGGTGCCGCTCGTCCTGTTCGTCTCCGACGGCGGTACGGTCACGCTGGTTGCAGCCGCGATCATGGTCGCGTTCCACCTGCTTATCCTCACCAGCATTCCGATGGGTGTGCCACTCGAGTGGAACGTATACATGATGTTCGGAATCGCGTTCCTGTTCGTGGACAAGGCGCAATACGGGCTCGCCGACATCAGCAACCCACTTCCGGTGGCGCTGGTGATCTGCGCGCTGGCGGCCGGGGTCGTCCTCGGTAACCTTTTTCCGAACAAGATCTCCTTCCTGATCGGAATGCGCTACTACGCGGGCAACTGGGACACCTCGATGTGGTTGCTCAAGCCGAGCGCGGTGGCGAAGCTGGACACGCACGTCAAGAAGGCCGCGACGCTCCCGCGGAGGCAACTCGTAAAGCTCTACGGCGAGCGAGTGGCCGACCTGCTCGCACACAAGGGCTATACGTTCCGTGCCATGCACACGCACGGCAGGGCTCTGTTTGGGTTGATCCCGCGGGCGGCAGGACCTGAGCACGAGACGGGCTACGTTGTGATCGACGGGGAGTTCATCGCGGGGCCGATCCTGGGCTGGAACTTCGGCGATGGGCATCTGCACAACGAGCAGCTGGTCGTCGCGCTGCAGGAGCGATGCCACTTCGAGGAGGGCGAGGTGCGCGTCGTTGTCCTGGACGCGCAGCCGATCCAGCGGCAGCGGCAGCGCTACCGACTTGTCGACGCGGCTATCGGTGAGTTCGAGCGCGGCTATGTCGCCGTCTCCGATATGCTGGCCCGCCAGCCCTGGGACTGTGACATCCCAGCGCACATCACATGGTCGCGCGCGGCCGCGAATGCGGGATCGAACCCGCCCGCAAGCCAGGCGGCACGCCAAGATCCGAGGGCGGTATGACCGAGGCGATCGTGGTGGGGGCCGGCCCGAACGGTCTGGCCGCCGCGCTCGCCCTGGCTGGTGAGGGCATCGACGTGACCGTGCTGGAGGCCGCGGACCGGATTGGCGGCGGCACTCGCACGAGCGAGCTGACGGTGCCCGGCGTGCTGCACGACCACTGCTCCGCATTCCATCCCATGGGGCTGGGGTCGCCGTTTCTGCGCGGACTCAGCCTCGACCGGTACGGCGTCGCTTGGAGGTGGCCGGAGATCGAGGTAGCGCACCCACTGGATGGTGGCCGTGCCGGAGTGTTGCTGCGGTCGTTGGACGACACGGCGGCGCGCCTCGGCACCGACGGCGGGGCGTGGCGGCGGCTGTTCGGCCCGCTGGCCGAAGGGTTCGACGAGCTGGTCGAGGACGTCATGCGCCCGGTTGTCCATGTGCCCCGGCACCCGATTCGGCTCGCCCGGTTCGGGACGCGCGCACTGCTGCCCGCGGCTTGGACCGCTGGCCGCTGGGACGGTGCCGAGGCCAGGGCGCTGTTCGGCGGGGTCGCGGCACACGGTTTCCACCCGCTCGGCAGGCCGACTACGTCGGCGATCGGGTTGATGCTGATCGCGGCAGGGCACCGGTTCGGCTGGCCGGTCGCCGAGGGCGGCTCACGAGTGATTACCGATGCCATGGCGATGCTGCTAACGGACCTCGGTGGCAAGATCGAGACTGGGGTGCGCGTGGCCTCCCTGGCCGAGTTGCCGCGAGCGGATGCCGTTCTCCTCGACCTGGCGCCGAGGGGCGTCGTCGAGGTCGCGGGCGACCAGCTGCCCGCACGAGTGCGGCGGGCCTACGAGCGGTACCGCCACGGGCCCGGGGCGTTCAAGATCGATCTTGCGGTCGAGGGGGGGATCCCATGGGCGAACCCGGACTGCCGCCGGGCTGGGACCGTCCACGTCGGAGGGTCTTTCGAGGAGATGGCCGACGCCGAGAGCGACGTCGGCCGCGGGCGGATGCCGGTCCGCCCGTTCGTGCTCGTGGGGCAGCAATACCTCGCCGATCCAACCAGATCGGCCGGGGACGTGCATCCGGTCTGGGCGTACGCGCACGTACCGCACGGCTATTCGGGCGACGCGACCGAGTCGATCCTCGCTCAGATCGAACGGTTCGCACCAGGCCTGGGCGACCGGATCGTCGGCCGGTCGGTGACGGCCACGACCGCGTGGCCGACCTACAACGCCAACTACGTCGGTGGCGACATCATCACCGGTGAGAACACACCGCTGCAGGTCGCCTTTCGTCCCACAGTGGCGCTCGATCCTTACTACACCGGGATACCCGGCGTGTACATCTGCTCGGCGGCGACCCCGCCGGGTGGCGGCGTGCACGGGATGTGCGGCTATAACGCCGCACGCTCGGCGCTGCGGCGACTCAGTTGAGGCGGTTCGCGATACGTGCGAGCAACAAGATTTTGGAACAGTCCCCAGGCCAGTGACGGGGCCTTTGGTCTGGCACCCCAGGCGGGCTCTCCGTTTCGTTCGTTGGCCCGTTCGGACCAGTGTTGGCCCACACGTGCCGTGTGATCCACGGCATACTCTCACTGCGTTCGGGTCGTGCCTGCGGCGTCGAACGGGAACTGCGCAGCGCCGCGCGACAGAGAGGTTTGATCACATGGGTGTGACGTCGGTTCGCCGCCAGCATGCGGAGCGGACCCGCCGAAGCGGCTCCGGTCAAGGAGGAGCCGGGCAGCGAGCGCCTGGGGACGTCATCGACATGCCGCTCGCGGTACGTGGCGCGTCTACGGGATTCACCGTCCTGCTGCTGGGAAGTCTTGCGCATCCGCTCGTCGCCGCTTGGACTCCAGCATTGTCTCAGCTGTGGCTTCCACTCGTGGCATTGGTTGCTTTCGTGGTGGCGGCGCGCCGCGTCGGCAGGGCGCGCATTCCCATCGTGCACGGCGCGGTGGCCGCGATGAGCAGCTATTTACTGATGTTGCCGCTGGTGTTGCTCGGCCCCGCCGGCGGTGATCCGGCGCAGATCGCTCTGACGGTGGCGGCCTCGCTGATCACCGGAGCTGCCGTCGGCTTTCTGCAGGGCAGCCGAAGGTAGTCGGCTACCTCATGTGAGCCTCGCGTTCGTCGATCCTGTACGGGTTGACGGCCTGGCAAGCCCCCCGCCGCCGGGCAGCTCCGGCCATGTCTGCTGCCCAAGTCGTCAGCATCGGCACACGTCTGAATCATAGGAGCGGCTTTGACTTCCACCGACATCTCGGTGTCATCGCGGCGGCCGTCGCGCGAGCCCGAAGCCAAAACGCGCACACTTGGTGGTCTGGGTTCGTCGGTAGCGAAGCCGTTCGAGCAGGCCGGCGAGATGGTGCGGCTACTCGGTGTCGTTCTGTACTCGGCGATTCGCCACCCGATGGGCTACTGGGGCGAGGTCCGGGACCAGATGTTCCTCACGCTGAGGTTGTGCTCAATTCCGATGATCATTTCCACGATCGCATTCGGACTTGGCGCACCTGGCCTCCAAGGTGGCAACATCTTCTATCTGTTCGGCATTCCCGAGCGTCTGGGTTCGTTCTTCATCATGGCGAGCGTGCGCGAGTTCGCGCCGTGGATCAACGCGATGATCATCGCCGGAGTCATGGGCACCGCCATCACCGCCGACCTCGGTGCGCGCCGTATTCGGGAAGAGATCGACGCCATGGAAGTGCTCGGCGTCGATCCGATCCGGACGCTTGTGGTGCCTCGAGTTGTCGCGCTGACGCTCATCACGGGATTGATGGACATCGTGGCGTTGGTATTCGGCGTCGTCGGTGGATACATCGCGGCCGTCCCTATTCTCGAGGCGAATCCGAGCGCCTTCGTGGCGAGCTTTTTCGACAATGCGACAACGACCGATATCTGGGCGAGCGTGGTCAAGACGTCGCTGTTCGGCATGATCATAGGCGTCGTCTGCTGCTACAAGGGGATGAACCCGGGGAGCGGCCCCATCGGTGTCGGCAAGGCGGTGAACCAGGCGGTCGTCATCGCATTCGCGACCATCTGGATCGTCAATGCCGTGTTCACCGCGATCATCCTCGGTGTGAACCCGGACATGATTGTCTTCAAGTGATGAGGCGGTGGACCCTGTGAGTAGCGGAATGCCACGACCGACAGAGACCGGCACGCAGGCTGGCCGTTCACGAGCCCGTCCTCCGAAGCCGGCCGATGTCATCGTCTCCCCGGGCAGTATCGTCAAGTCCATCAAGGAGGCGGTGACGACCGGTGGTGACATCGCGCGGTTCTCCTGGCAGGTGGTTCGCGCGTTACCTGACTTGCGTCATTACCCGACCGAGGTGTTCCACCAATGTGGCGTGCTCATCCTGTCAAGCGGATTGATCATCTGGATGATGCAGTTCGTCATGGGATACGAGTGCGGCTTGGAGGGCAACTACACGCTGAAACAAATCGGCGCGCCGTTATACTCTGGTATTTTCAACGCCTGGTGTGGCATCCGCGAGATGGCGCCCTACATGTGGGGATACATCATCTCCGCGAAGGTCGGATGCGGCCTTGTAGCCGAAATCGGGTCCATGCGTATCTCGGACGAGATCGATGCGATGGAAGTCATGGGCGTGAAATCGCGCAGTTACCTGGTCGGAGCCAGGGTGGTCGCGGCGTGGCTCGCGCTTCCGTTTCTCTACATCGTCGGACTCGGCATCATGTACATCGGTGAGTATCTCACGACGGTGAAGATGCTGGGCGGGGTGTCCGAAGGCGGATACAGCTTCATTTTCTGGCTCTATCAAAATCCCGCCGATCTGCTGTATTCCCTTGTCAAAGTGATGGCGATGGGAACAGCCGTCGTGTTCGTGGGATGCTACTACGGCTACACGGCCAGTGGCGGGTCCGTCGGTGTGGGCCGAAGTACGGCGAAGTCCATGATGCTGAACATGGTGCTGGTGCATGTGATCGGAGTGCTGGGCACCCAACTGTTCTGGGGCCTCAGTCCCAACGCGCCGATCGCGAACTGATCTTGAGCCAGGTCCCTCTACGGCAAGGAGTTGACGATGTCCTTTGTGTCACCCTCGACGGCGACAGAGCCGACGACGCAACTTCCCCATGCGGGGAACCTGCCTGCCGGCGATCAGGTGCGTCGAGACGGCAACGGACAGCTGCGGCACTCGATGGAAGTGCGGAATGTCGTCAAGTCGTTCGGCAGCTTCCGGGTGATGAACGGAATGAGCATCGACTTCGTCGATGACGCGATCACGACCGTCCTGGGACCTTCAGGGACCGGCAAAAGCGTACTTTTGAAGCACCTCGTAGGACTGCTGGAGCCGGATGACGGAGAGATCGTCGTGTTCGGCAAGAACATCTGGCAAATCAGCGAGAAGGAACGCTACGACCTGCGCAAGAAGTTTGGCGTCCTGTTTCAGGACGGTGCACTTTTCGGATCGATGAATATTTATGACAACACCGCCTTCCCGCTGCGTAAGCACACCGATCTCGACGAGTCGGATATCGAGGAAATTGTGGTGAGTCGGCTCCAGGAGGTCGGGCTGGAGAAGGCAATGGCGAAACTACCCAGTGAGGTTTCGGGTGGGATGCGCAAGCGGGCCGGATTCGCGAGGGCGCTCGTGCTGGATCCCGAGGTCGTGCTGTTCGACGAACCGGATTCCGGTCTCGATCCGGTGCGTACCAGCCTGCTCAACGACCTCATCCTCAAAATGCACAACGAGCACAAGGGGACCTACCTTCTCGTCACGCATGACATTAGGACCGCGCGGAAGGTCAGTGACTATGTTGGCCTGATCTGGCAGGGACAGGTGGTGCATTACGGCGAGGCCGAGGAGGCATTCGCGTCCGAGGACCCGTTTGTCCGGCAGTTTCTCTCCGGAGATTCCGCTGGACCGTTGGGAATGGACTGACTCGATGCGACGCATCTTGGCTTTCGGCGTCGTCGCCGTCGTCGTTCTCGGAGTTGCTGGCTTCGTGCTGGGGAGGGACGACGGTTATCGAGTCGACGTCGTGCTCGCATCAGCCACCAACGTCGTCGAAGGCGGCTCAGTTCACGTCAAGGGTTTCGAGGCGGGCAGGGTAGAGAACATCGCGGTGCAGGACGGCAAGGCCCGGGTCACGTTGGCGATGAACAACGACCACGCTCCGCTGCACGACGGTGCGGTCGTGACCATCGAGTGGAAGGCGGCGCTGGGTGAACGTATCGTCGCCGTCGCGGACGGGCCCGCCGGGAACGCCGTCATCCCGGACGGAGGAATGATCCGAGGGGAAATGCCTACGCCGATGGAGGTCGACCAGGTCCTCGCGGCACTGGATGAGCCCACGCGAGAGCACCTGTCCTCCCTGATCCGGCGGCTTGACAAGTCCGTGGACGGCAACGAAGAGGACCTCCGTGACACGTTGCGGTCGGCGGGGCCGGCGCTGGAGGCCCTGGGTGAGGTTCTGCGGGCGGTCGGCAGTGACGGTCCGGCGATCAAGCAACTGATCACCCAACTGGATGGCATCGTGTCCACGCTCGTCAACCGCGAGCAGGCCATCCGCAATATCATCGAGCAGGTTTCGACCACGACCCGTCTCACCGCACAGCAAAAGCACGCGGTGGCGGAGGCGTTGGACAAACTTCCGGGCACGTTGGACACGGCGAAGACGACACTGGACCGGGTCCCTTCCGTCGCGGACAAGGCGGTTCCGCTGCTCGAGGATCTGAAACCCGCTACCGACAAGTTGCCGTCGGTGGCGCGGAACCTGAGGCCGGTGCTGGCTGACCTGCGCCCGCTCGTCGCGGAACTGCGGCCAACACTGGCGGTGGCGCGGGATCTGCTTCGCTACACCCCGGGGTTGCTGGACAGCGCTCATGGGGTACTGCCGGGCGCCAACTCACTAGTCGGGGACCTCACTCCCGCGTTGAGTTTTCTCCGGCCCTACACCCCGGAGATCGCCGGATGGGCCGCGAACTGGGGCTCCGCGAACGCCAACTATGACACCAACGGCCATTACGCCCGGATCTACGTTCAGGCCGGGCTCGGCAGCGTCAACGTCAATCCGGGCATCGTCCCCCCCGGCTACAAGAAGGACCTGACACCGGCGCCCGGTTCGCTGGTCGACCAGCCCTGGGTGGATGCCGCCGGAGGTGGAGTGCGATGAGCAAGCAGCCCAACCAGGTGCCTCGTCGGCTACCGCGTGGCCGGATTCTCGCCGTCGTCGCGGTGGCCGTGCTCGGGGTGACAGCGGGAACAGTCGGCATTGACCAGGAGAGCGAGCCGGGCCAGACCACGATCGTCGCGCGCTTCGCCGATGCGAGTCCTCTGCTGGTCGGCAACGAGGTGAAGGTCAGTGGCGTGAAGGTCGGCCAGGTGGCGGCGATGGATGTGCGGGGCGGCAAGGCCTCCGTGGTGCTGAGCCTGGAGAGCGAGGCCCTTCCCGTGCACACGGACGCCAGGGCCACCATCCGTCCAGTGAGCCTGCTCGGCGAGCGCTACGTCGAGCTGGATCGGGGAAGCCCCGACGCGCCGGTACTCGGCGATGGCGATGTCCTCCCGATGCGGCAAACCGGCGCGCAGGCCGACCTCGATGAGGTGCTCAACACGGTCGACGACCCCACCGGACGGTCGCTGGCCGCGCTGGTGACCATGCTCGGGGAAGGTATCCGTGGCAACGGCGGAAATGTCGACGCCACCATCCGGGCCCTCGAGTCGTCGATGAACGACACCACGGCCCTGTCCGGTGTCCTGCGGGACCAGAACCAGCTGCTCGGCAGCCTGGTGGACAAGCTGCAGCCTGTCGCGAGCGCTCTCGCCGCCGACCAGGCAGCCAACCTCGACCGGCTGGTCGCCTCGGCGCGAAAGCTCACCGCGGCCACCGCCACGAAACGGCGGGAACTGACCGAGACGTTGCGGCGTCTGCCAGAGACCCTCGCGACGGCCCGCGCGACGCTCGCCCAGCTCACCGGCACCGCCGCCGAGACCACGCCGACCCTCGCGGCGATCCGGCCCACCACCGACGACCTCGCCGCGATCAGCGCCGAAATCCAGCGCTTCGCCGACGCCGCCGATCCCGCCCTGGCGCACGCCAACCCCGTCCTCGAGCACGCTCAGCGCCTGCTGGACGAGGCCAGGCCGGTGGTGGACCAGCTTCGGCAGGCCGGTCCGGACCTGCGGTCGGCGGTGGGCGACCTGCGTCCGGTCGTCGGTGAACTGACCGCCAACCTCGGCAACGTGCTCGGCTTCATCCGTAACTGGGCACTGACCACCAACGGCCGGGATGGCATCTCACACTACTTCCGCGCGATGCTGGTCGTCAGTCCGGATCTGCTCGGCGCGGCCGTGCCCACGCCCAACGGCGCGCCACCCGCGCAGCAGCAAGGTCCGCCCTCCGAACGACCGCCGGAAACACCACCCCAGCCTGACCGTGCGCCGTTGCCCCTGCCGCAGGTACCCGGCCTTACCGGGGACGGCGGCATCCTCGGTGGGCTGCTCTCCACCGAACAGGACCCCAAGGCAGGTGTGACCGGGCTCGACCCACAGCAGGAGCAGGGACTCGTCCAGTTCCTCATCGGGGGAGGAAGTCGATGATGGCAAGCAACAGCAAGCGCCGCCGGCGTTCGGTGCTCACCGGAATCGTGGTGCTCGTGGTGTTCGTGGCCTCCGTTGGCGTCGCGATCACTGCGAACAAGGGCATACCCGGTCTGCCGCGCACCGTGGTGCGCGCCGAGTTCGTTGAGGTCGGAGGCTTGCGCAGCGGGGATGACGTGCGGATCAACGACGTGCGCGTCGGGCAGGTCGGCGAGATCACCCTGGTGGACGGCAAGCCAGTCGTCGAGCTGAGGTTCGATGGCCACCGGTCCATCTACCGCAACGCGACGGCCGTCACCGCATCGGTGGGGGCGCGCTCCGCGCTCGGCCAGAAGTACGTCGCCTTCAACCCCGGTTCACCACAAGCCGGCGCGGTCGACCCCGGGGAGGTCATCCCGGCCTCGGAAACGACCGGAGCCCAGGAACTGTCGGACCTGCTCGCCGTGCTGGACGAGCCCACCCGCAAGGC
The DNA here is from genome assembly GCF_003202285.1 of Prauserella muralis. GTDB lineage: Bacteria > Actinomycetota > Actinomycetes > Mycobacteriales > Pseudonocardiaceae > Prauserella_B > Prauserella_B muralis. The sequence continues at coordinate 50,741 of NZ_MASW01000014.1, read as the reverse complement.
GCTGGGCTCGACGCTCCGGGAAACAGGCGGCGGTGTCGCAGGCCATACGCAGGACCTGCGAGACACGCTGGCCGCTCTGCCGACCGAGCTGCCCGACCTGGCGACCGTGTCGCGCGCGCTGACCACGGAGGGGGGTGCCGACCTTGTCCAGACACTGCAGGCCGTGGATCGCTTCAGCGGCCGCTTCCAGGGCCGGGAGCAGCAACTCAGCAACCTTGTGCGCCAGCTCGACACCACCCTACGCTCGGTCGCCGTCGACAACGCCAGGCCGGTGTCCGACGCGCTGACCAAGGCGCCGGACACGCTGACCAAGGTCCGCGGCAGCCTCGAGGCCCTGCGGCGGCCGCTGGCCGACACCGAGGCCGCCGCGGCGGCATTGCGGCCCGGAGCACAGGCGCTCGGCCAGGCAACCCCCGATGTGCGCGGCGTGCTGCGAGAAGGGATTCCGCCGTTGAACAAGGTGCCCGGTGTCGCGGGGCAGGCGATGCCCGCGGTGGACGGCCTGACCCGGACGTTCACCGATGCGCGCCCGGTGGCGCCGCGTATCCGGGAGGCGGTCGGCTCGGCGCAGCAACCCCTGGCCGTTCTGGCGCCCTACGCCCCGGAGATCTCGCTGTGGTTCACCCACGCCACCGACGCCCTGCATCAGGGTGACGCGGCTGGCCACTGGCTGCGCTTCTCACCGCCGGTCGGGACGAGCACCGCGACCGGCATCGTGCGGGGCCTGCGTGACCCGCTGACTGCGCGCAACCCGTACCCGGCACCCGGCGAGGCCGCACGAGACAAGAGCACACTGCTGGGACCGAGGTGACACAGATGGAATCGAATCCGCGGAAGAGGCTCGCACGGGCCCGGCGCTCCCCGTTCCGACTCGGCCTGGTCTTCATCGTCGTAGCGTTGGTGGTCGGCGTCGGCCTGTTCAACAAGGACCCCATTCTCACCACGTTGAAGCCGGGCACGACATTCGCGATCCACTTCGCCCGGGACTACCATCTTCGTCCCTACGTCACGGAGGTCAAGGTCGCCGGGGTCCCGGTCGGCAAGGTCACCGCCGTCGAACCGGGGTCCGACGGCTCCGCGCGAGTCGAGGTCAAGGTCGACGGCGACATTCCGGGCAAGCTCCGCTCCGCGCCGTCCGCGGTGATCCGCCCCGCCACACTCCTGGGTGGCAAGTACTACCTCGATCTCGTACCCGGAGGGCAGCCCGGGGACTTCGGCGGCACCATCCCGGTCGCGCGAACGGAGGTCCCAGTGGAGCTCGACAAGGTCACCCGGGCGTTGCCACCCGACACGCTGGAGTCCGCGACGTCGGCCGTTGATTCGCTGGATCGCACGTTGGACGAACGTGGCCGCGCCGCGCTGGACCGGCTCCTCGCCGATGCCCCAGGCACGTTGGACCCGGCGGCCACCGTACTCGACGCCGCCCGGGGCACGCGCCCGGCAACGGACCTCACTCACGTCGTGGGGGGCTTGGAGTCGACGGCGCGGACGCTGACCGAGCAGCCAGGGCAACTGGACGCCATCGTGCGTGACCTGGACACCCTGGGCACCGTGCTGGGGCGGCGCTCGGCCGACCTGGCGGACGCGCTCGCGACGTTGCCCCGGACCCTGGACTCGACGAACGCTGGGCTGCGCCGCCTGGACGGCACGCTGATCCGGCTGCGGGACACCGCTGACCCGGCGCGCCCCGTCGCGGCGGAACTCGACACCGCGCTGGCGCATGCCGATCCCGTACTGGCGAAGGCCCGCCCGTTGGTGACCGACCTGAAGAACCTGCTGGTCGATGCCAGGCCCGTCGTGGAGCGGCTGGTGCCCACCGCCCGCGACGCCACGCCCGTGCTCGACGACGTGCGTGGCCCGGTGCTGGACCGCCTCAACGGTCCGGTCAAAGCCACGGTCCTTTCGCCCTACCACGGCACCGGGCCCTACTCGGACACCGGCGGAGACAGGCCGCTGTACCAGGAGCTGGCGTACATGTTCGCCAATGTCGACCGGGCCTCCTCCATGACCGACGCCAACGGCGCCTCGATCGCGTTCCATCCTGGAGTCGCCCCAGGCACGCTCGCCGGCCTGCCGATCAGCCTGGAACAGCTGTTCCGCAACCTCACCGGCATCGGGAAGGGAGAGCCACGATGAGCGGCACACGGCACCGCCTGCGCAAGACGTGGCAGCGGGTGCGCAACGAGCCGCGCCTGGGACGCAACGTGCTCACGCTGGCCGTTCTGGTGGCCCTCGGCCTCGGCGCCGGCGGATACATCCTGAGTCAGCAGGGATCGGGGACCACGACCTGGCCGTGGCAGGATCAGTTCGTCTTCACAGCCGAGTTCGACAACGCGCCCGCCGTGAGCCCCGGCAACGGACAGGAGGTCCGCATCGCCGGTGTGCAGGTCGGGCAGATCGAGTCCGCTTCGGTCTCCGACGACGGCAAGGCGGAGCTGACACTCTCGATCGAACCCGGTCACACCGTCTACGACAACGCCCGGACGGTGCTGCGGCCCAAGAGCCCGATGAACGAGATGTACGTGGAGATCGATCCCGGTGGCCCGCCCGGCAAGCCGCTCGCCGAAGGGGACATGATCCCGGCAACGCAGTCGCAGCGGCCCATCCAAGCGGACGAGGTCCTCGCGCACCTCGACACGAATACCCGCAGCGCCCTGACCGCGCTGCTCACCGAGTCCGACACGGCACTGGCCCACGCGCCGGAGGCACTGCCGGGCGGGCTGTCCGCCACCGACCGCGTCGTGCGTGACCTCAAACCCGTCGTCGTCGAGCTGCAGACCCGCAAGGACAAGCTCGCGCAACTGGTCACCGCACTCGCTCAGGTGTCCAGCGCCGTCGGTGAGAACGACCAGCGCCTGGCCGAGCTCGCGAGGAACCTGCAGCACACGCTGGCCGCGGCCGGAGAGCAGAGTGACGCCATCGACGAGGCGCTCGCCCAGCTGCCCGACGTGACCGACGAGCTAGGCCGCGCCACCGGCAGCGTGCAGGCCCTGAGCGACCAGCTCGATCCGGTCCTGGACAGCCTGCGGCAGGCCTCCGGCACGCTCCCGGATTCCTTGCGCAGGCTGACCGCCACCGTCGATCGCGTCGGCGAGACCGTGGACGTGGCCAACCCGGTGGTGACCAAGGCCAGGCCCGTCGTCAACGACCTGCGGCCCCTGGTGACTGACGTCAACGCCCTCCTGCCCGACCTGCGGCACACCACCAGCCGGCTGGAGCCGATCACCGCCTCCCTGCTCCCCTATCTCAACGACCTGGGAGCCTTCGTGTACCAGACCAACTCGGTGACCAGCCTCCACGACGCCAATGGCGGCATCCTGCGTGGCCTGCTCCAGGTGACGCCCAGCACGTTGCCGCTCCCGGGCGCCGAGATCCTGTCCAGCCCGACACCACGCTAGGCGGTCGACCACCATGAGAATCTCGCATTCCGTGCTGCCGGCCATCCGGCTCACCGTCCTGATCGTCTTCGTCGCCGTGTGCGCCGTGATCTTCGGCTATCTCTGGGACAACTCGGGCGGGCGGCTTCCCTTCCAACGCTCGGCCTACCAGTTGTCGGCGAGCTTTCCCCGGGTGGCGAACCTGGTGCCCGGCGCGGACGTGATGGTCGCCGGCGTCCGGGTCGGCGAAGTCGCCGAGGTTCGCCCTGCCGGGGAGCGGGCACGCGTGACGATGGAACTGGACAACCAGTATCCGGTGCACGAAGGTGCCACGGTGCGGGTCCGGAACAAGACCCTGGTCGAGGAGACCTTCCTGGAGATCAGCGACGGTGACGGCGCGCCGGTGCCCAGCGGCGCCACCCTGCCGGACTCAGCCGGCCAGCCGCCGGTGCAGCTCAACGATGTTCTGGCCAGCCTCGACCAGCCCACCCGTGAGGCGCTGGCAAGCGCGGTGCGTTCCCTCGGCGGGGCGACGGAAGGCAGCCGCGAGAACATCTCCCGTGCGCTCACCGGCCTCGGCTACCTCGGCCGGGAGGGACAGGGCGCCCTGGCCGCGCTGTCCGCCCAGAGCGACGATCTGTCGAAACTCACGGGGAAGACGGCGACCCTGCTGGCCGCGCTCGACACCAGCCAAGGACAGATTGCCCGGCTGGTCGCCGACGCCGACACCCTGACTCGTACCACCGCCGACGGCGCCGGCCAGATCGAGGCGGTGCTCCGTCGACTACCACCGGTCCTGGACAGCGCGAGCGCCGCCACCGACGACCTGGACCGGCTCTCCACCAGCCTGGCACCCATCGCCCAGAACCTGCGTACGGCCGCCCCCGACCTCAGTGCCGCACTGCGGGAACTGCCGCGGACCTCCGCCGACCTGCGCGGCCTGCTGCCCTCCCTGGACGGCGTGCTGAACACCGCGCCGGACACCCTCACGAGGGTCCCCGCGGTGGCGGCCGACGCGCAGCGCCTGCTGCCGACCCTCGACGTGGCGCTCGCCGACGTCAACCCCATGCTGGCCTACTTGCGGCCCTACGGCCCCGATGTCGCCAGCATGTTCGCCAACATGGCACAGTCGATGGCACGGGGGGACACCAACGGCCGCTGGCTGCGGACGTTCCCGCCGGTCAACGAGCAGAGCGTCCGGGGCAACCCGCTCAACCTCAACCAGATCCCCCTGCTGGACAAGTACAACCCGTACCCCGCACCGGGGGAGGCGGCCAACCCGGGCCCGTTCGACGGCGAGTACCCCCGCGTGCAGCGTGATAACAAATGAGAAGGCCGCGTCCTCCACGCCTCCGGCTCCGACTGCCCATGCCTTGGGGTCGGCACTCCCATGCGCCAGCGGAGAAGCGGCGCCCCCGGTGGTCGCGGTACCGGACCAAACGCGGCGCCGTGACCATCCTGGGCGCCCTGCTCGTGGTCGCCTTCCTGATCGGCGGGCTGGCACAGGTGCGCCTGGAGACCAGTGTCGAGTCCTTCCTGCCACACGACGACCCCGCGCTGCAGGAGCTGCAGGCGGCGGCGTCCGACTTCGGCGGGGACCCCGTCGTGGTCCTGCTCGAGTCACGCCAGCCGGGTGAGCTGCTCGACCAGCAACATTTGCTGCCGCTGCTGCAGCTGGAGGGCCAGCTGTCACGCCTACCCGACGTCGCCGCCACCTACGGCCCCGCGACCACGCTCAACCAGATCGCCGGCCGGGTGCAGGACCTGCTCGCCGAGCTCGCGGGACGACGCGACGCCCTCCGCGCCCGAGGCGGAGACGCGACGGCGGCCGAGTTCGACGCCCGGTACGGGGCACTCCTGGTGCAAGGGCTTCCGGCTGGGCTGCCCACGTTGCGCAACCCCGGCTTCGTTGAGACGGTCCTCCACACACCGGACGGGCAACCCAAACCACAGTGGCGGTTCATGGTCCCGTCCGACCGGGCCGTCGCCGTGCTGATCCGGCCACGCGAGGGGCTGGACCAGGACGGCACCGACCGGCTCGTGCAGAGCGTCCGGAATGCCGTCTCGGCGGCCCGCGACACCGTGGGTGCCGAGCGTGCCATCGTTTCCGGCGTTCCCACGGTGACCTCGGATCTGGCCAGTCAGGTGCGCTGGGAAATCCCTGTGATCGGGGGGATCGCGGTGGTGGCGGTCGCCGCGTGCTTTCTGCTCATCCCCTGGACCCGGGGTGTGCGACGACGGCTCCTGCCCGTGGTGACGACCACCGTGGCGGTGGCGCTCACGGTCGCCACGTTCGGGTGGCTAGACCGGCCCCTGTCCCTGGGCGTGGTCGCCTTCCTTCCCGTGCTCTTGGGCATCGGCAGCTACTATCCAACCTACTTCGCGCAGCACGCCCGGCGTCGCGTCGTGCTGGTGGTCGCCAGCGCGACCGCGGCGGCATTCGCCACCCTGGCGCTGTCCCCGTTACCCCTCGTCCGGGACCTCGGCCTGACGCTGGCCTTCGGCGTTCTGCTCGCCGCCGCGCTGGGTATGGTGCTGGTGCGCGCGGTGTCACGGGCTGACGCTGAGCCTCGCGGCGACCGTCGGCCCGCTACCCGCACCGCTGCGTCCTGGCCGATCCGGGCTGCTGCCGCGCTGCTCGCCGTCGCGGTCGCGGCGACGGGCTGGGTCATGCTGCCGCAGTTGAGACTCGACAGCGACTTCCGCAACTTCGCCGCAGGGCTGGAAACCCTCGAGGACGCGCGTAAGGTGGAATCGGTCATCGGCTCCTCCGGTGAGGTGGCGGTGGTGTTGCGCGGCCCCGACGTGCTCGCACCCCAGGCCGTCAGCTGGTCCCACAGCGCTCAGAGCATGATCGTCGAACGGCACGGAGACCAGCTCCGGCCGGTCATCTCGCCCGCCACCCTGCTTCCCTTCCTCGGGTCGTCGCCGTCCGCCGCGCAGATCGAGGCCGCGACCCGGCTGCTGCCGCCGTACCTCACCGGCTCGGTGTTCCGCGACGACCGGCGGGCAGCTGTGCTCAGCTTCGGTGTGCGCATGGACGACCTCGACCAGCTGCGGACGCTGCGCGACGACGTCGCCAGGAACCTGCCACCGCCCCCGACGGGGTACCGGGTGGAGTTGACCGGCTTGCCGATGGCTGCGGTCCGCGGGCATGAACTTGTCTCCTCCGACCGTGTCATCACCAATGTGGCGGGGATCCTCGCCGCTGGGGGCGTGCTCCTGATCGGCCTGCGCCGCAGGAGCGACGCCGCGCGCGCCGTCGCCGCCGCCACCCTCGCAACCGGGGTCGGCCTCGCCGCCCTGTGGGTGGCACGGGTTCCGCTGACCCCGATCACCGCCGCGCTGGGTTCCCTGACAGCGGCCGTCGGGTGCGAGTTCACCGTGCTGCTCGCCGAAGCGGTGCGACGGGGCAACGCCGCGCTGCGCACCTCCGTGTTGCTGGCCACGGCGACATCGGCCGTCGGGTACGCGGTGCTCGCCGTGTCCCAGCTCGAGGCGGTCCGGGAGTTCGGTCTGCTGCTCGCCGCATCGGTGCTGCTCGCCCTCGGAGCCGCGGCGTGCGTCGTCTGGCTTACCGTGAAGCCCCTCCGGCGGAGCGATCGTCGCCCAGCGACCGCGACCACTCCGCCCGTATCCGTCACCACGCCAGGAGGTGGATCATGAAGCAGCGGCAGACATCCGACGTGACGGATGCCAAGGAACAGGATGCTGATACGCGTGAGAACGACGCAGAGCGTTCGGGCACGGACCGGGACACCCACGTCGCCGAGGATTGCTCGCCGGACCAGCGGCGAGAGCAAGGAACCCAGGGCACGGGTGGCCAAGACCGCGACATCGCCAACAACGACGACAGCGGTGCGGACGGCGTAGATGCCGAGCGGAACGCCGACGGTGAGCCGGGCGGCCTGCGCGGCCTCCTCAGGCGAATCAGGCTCCCGCGGACCCGGAAGGCGCGGACAGTCGCGGCCGTGACGCTGCTGCTCGCGGGCGGTGGCGCGGGCGGCTACCTCTGGTGGGTTGGTGAGCAACTGCCGGACGATGCCGCCTTCCGGATCGACGATCGTGTCGTCACCGTTGACGACCTAGGCGAAGTCACCGACACATGGCGTGCACTCTACGGTATCGAGCCACCGCAGGAGCCCGGCAGGCTGGACCGTTTCCGGCGCGACGCCGCCAAGGCCTATGCGGTGAGCCTGCTCCTCGACAGGGCGGCGCGGGACCACGGCATCGTGGTGGCGGACAAGGCGGCCCGGGACACGTTGAGCCGGTTCGTCACCCAGCAGTTCGGCGAAGGCACCCAAGGTCGCGACCAGTTCGTCCAGGCGCTGGGCAACGCGGGCACGTCGGAACGAGCCGTCCTGGACGAGGTGAAGAAGCAGTTGGCCATGGACCAGCTGTTCAACACGGTCACCAAGGACACACCGGAGGTCGGCGACCAGGAAATCCGTGAGGCATTCAGCAAACGAAAAGATCAGCTGGGGACTCCTGAGCGCCGGGAACTGGCCAACATCGTCGTTCGGACCAAAGACGAGGCAGACCGGATCGTTGCCGAACTCCGCAGCGGGGCATCGTTCGACACGCTTGCCCGACAGCGTAGTCTTGACAGCGCGACCCGAAGCGACGGTGGAAACCTTGGCACCGTGACCCGGGACCAGCTTCAGCCCGGCTACGCCAAGGCAGCCTTCGCCGCTGGGCGGGGTGAGCACTTCGGCCCTGTGCAGAACAAGTTCGGCTGGAACGTCGGTATGGTCACCGGAATCACCCCGGCCGAGCCCGCGAGGTTCGACCAGGTGCGCGACCCGCTGAAGCAGCAACTCGAACTGGAACGAAAGCTCCAAACCTGGCGCGACTGGCTGGCCGAGCGAATCCGCGACGCGGACATCCAGTACGCCGATGCCTACCTGCCCGCATCCCCGGACGCTCCGCCGAGCGTGCAGCCGGGTGAGCTCGGGGTTCCCCAAGGGCAGGAGCCAGCCGAACCCGGTCAGCCGCCCCGGCAAGGGGGTCCCCGGTGAGCACGGCGGGTCCCCTGCTCGTGCTGGCGGTACTACTCGTGTTGCTCGGCCGGTGGGGCTTGCGGAATGCCGACACGGCGGTACCTGCGGCGCTCGGTGCCCGGGAACGCGCCCGCCGCGCGCGGGTGCTGCGCCGGGGTGCGGTCGCCGCACAGGTGGTGGCGGCTGCCTTCGTCGTCGTGTCCGTTCTGGCCTTGTGGGGACCTTGATGCCGGCATGTCTCAGACGCCCGTATCCTTGGGCCGGTCGATCAGCCCATAGTATCCAGCCAGTCCCGCGGCTTCCGCGCGGCTCCCGACGTCGAGCTTGTGTAACAGGGCCGCGATCATGCGTTTGGCCGTACGCTCGGAGACCAGCATCCGTTCGGCGATTTCGATGGTCTCGGCGCCCCGCGCGAGCAAGCCCCACAGGCGCATCTCCTCGGTATCCAATCTCTGGAGAATCGTTTCCGGCGGGCGGCGGATGCCATCCAGCAGCGCGGTGAACAGATCTGGTTCGACGACTCGGAAACCGGCCGCGACGCTTAGTAATGGGGCGACGAGCGTGTCGGGGTCCGCGGACTTCGACAGGTAACCGTCGGCGCCCGCCAACAATGCCTCCTCCGCCAAACCCCGATCGGTGGTGCCCGACAGCGCCAAGATCCTGGTGTCCGGATGGCGCGACTTGATGTGCCGGACTGCCGCCACGCCGCCGATCGGCGGCATGGCGAGATCGACGATCGCCAGACCGGCGCCAGTCGAACCGACCAGCGCGGCCGCTTCCTCCGGCCGGCTGGTCGACCCTGCGACCGAGATACGATCGCCGACCCGGCTCTCCAGCAACAGAGCCAAGCCCTGTGTGAACAGATCGTGGTCGTCGACGATGACCACCACCAGCTTATCACCATCCATGGCCTAACCTTAATACGACTGTAACCAGTGGGGTTCAGATGCCAGACGACCACGTGGGCGCGACGCAGGTGCCCGCTACCGCGATGAGCTGGTGGCGAGCGCCTCGGTCACGCCGGTACCTGGCGGGGCAGCCGGATCCTGGCGACACGCTGCGTCCGGTCGGTTTGATCACCGTCTGGGTCCGGGTCGGCGTCGTGCTCTCAGCGGCGGTGCTCCTGCTGGTGGGGTCCAGCCCGTTCGTCCAGCACACGGCGGCGGCATGGTATCTCGTCGGCATCGCGACGGTCTACTCGACCGTCATGTTGGGACATCCCACCTGGGAGGTCGAGGGTCGAGTGCCGGCTGCGATCATCACCGTCCTGGACGCGGGGCTGGCGTCGGGGATCGTGGCGTCATCCGGCGGCGCGCAAAGCCCAGCGGTGTCTATCCTGTTTCTGGTCATCGTCGCCGCGGCTGCCCGACTGTCCTTTATCAGCACGCTGGGAGTGGCCCTGCTGCTCGGCGGCTGCTTCGTCACAATCGCGCTGACGGTGAACCCCACGAGCGGCCCAACCCACGATCGCCTCCTAGCCGGGGTGTGGTGGGCGCTGTACCTGCTCTTCACCGGTGCGCTCGCCTCGGGGCTCGTCTTGCTGAACGAGCACGCCGAACGCGCCCGCGGCCTAGCTCAGGCGGAGACCGCCGCCGCGCGCATCGTGGCCGACGAAGAGCGCGATCTCCGGACTCGCCTGACGGCCTCCTACGACGCGCAGCAGACTGGGCTGCGCGTGATCCTCCACGAGTTCCGCACACCTGTAACATCCTTGGATGCGCTGGTCCGTGATCTGTCGCGGGAGACCGGTGGCACGGCGCAGTCCGCCGACCCCCGCCTCGCTTTGTTGACCGCGCACGTCGAGCACCTGTCGGCCATGCTCAACGCGCTGGCCGACGTCGCAGCCAGCCGGCGACCAGCCTTCAGCACAGGGCACCTTCGGGTGGTGAACGTGCACGAATTCATACTCATGGCTGCTGACGCAGCTGGCCTGCCGCGTGAACGACTTCGATTGATCGTCTCGCCATCGAACGCCCACGCCCAACTTGATGCCCAGCTCGTCCGCAGGGTCGTCACAAACCTGCTGGAGAACGCATCCCGCCACGGCCGTGACCAGCCGGTCAGTGTCATCGCGAACCTTGACCAAGGCTCGCTGTCACTGGAGATCGCCGACCGAGGGCCGGGAATGCCCCTTGACCGCGCCGTCGAGCTCACCGCCAAGTTCGCGCAGGCCGGGCAGGAACGAGGCACCGCAGGTCTCGGCCTGTGGATCGTCGACCAGATCATCCAGGCGCTGAACGGCACGATCGACTTTCAGGAGGCCGCCGGAGGCGGGTTGGCCGTGCGCGTGACATTGCCCGTGCGGACGCTGGCTGGTCGCCCACCCACCCAGTCGCCTCACCCATAGGTCCGCACCACGAGCGCCAGGGGGTGGCGATGGTGCGCCCAGACCAACTGGGCCTCGACCGATCTTGCGCGGCCCACACTGTCCGTGGCCTTCATGGGCCACTCGCGGCACGGATGGCCCGTATTGCCGGGTGCGCATTCCCCATACGCTGGGGGAAGAAGCCCTTCAGAGTCGAAGGAGACGATGTCGATGAAGACCAAGGCCGCCGTCTTGTGGGGCCTCAACGAGAAGTGGCAGGTCGAAGAGATCGACCTCGACCCGCCGAACGAGGGTGAGGTCCAGGTCAAACTGGCCGCCAGCGGATTGTGTCATTCCGACGAGCACCTCGTCACCGGCGACATCCCGATCCCGTTCCCGGTCGTGGGTGGACATGAAGGCGCCGGCATCGTTGAGGCGGTGGGCGCGAACGTGACCGAGGTGGCCGAAGGCGATCCTGTTGTCTTGAGCTTTCTCCCGGCATGCGGCAAGTGCTCCTACTGCGCCCGTGGCATGACGAACCTCTGCGATCTGGGTGGCGCGGTGATCCTCGGGCCGCAGCTGGACGGCACCTACCGGTTCCATACTCGCGGCGAGGACGCGGGCCAGATGTGCCTGCTGGGTACCTTTTCCGAGCGCACGGTGGTGCCCGCCGCCTCGGTGGTGAAGATCGACGAAGGGTTTCCGCTGGAGAAGGCCGCCCTTGTCGGGTGTGGGGTCACGACCGGATTCGGTAGCGCCACCCGGGCCGGCGAAGTGCGTGCCGGCGACGTGGTCGTCGTGGTCGGGGCCGGTGGCATCGGTGTCAATGCCATCCAAGGAGCACGGGCCGCCGGCGCGCGTGCCATCGTCGCCGTTGATCCGGTCGAGTACAAACGTGCCAAGGCGGGCGAGTTCGGGGCCACGCACACGGCCGAGTCGATGGACGAAGCGTGGAACGTGGTCAGCGAGTTGACCCGCGGGCAGCTCGCTGACGTATGCGTGCTCACCACCGACGTCGCCGAGGGCTCCTACATCGAGCCCGCTTTGAGTCTGGTGGGCAAGCGTGGGCGTGTGATCGTCACCGCGATCGGCCATCCGGACGAGCACACGATGAGCGGCAACCTCTTCGAACTCACGCTCTACGAGAAGCAGATCCGGGGCGCGCTGTTCGGATCCTCGAATCCGCAGCATGACATTCCGCGACTGCTTGAGTTGTACAACCTCGGCCAACTCAAGCTCGACGAACTGGTGACCGCTGAGTATCAGCTGGAGGACATCAACCAGGGATACCAGGACATGCGTGACGGAAAGAACATCCGCGGAATGATCCGCTTCTGAAACTCCTAAGTCGACAGAAACAGTTATCGTCGCCAAGTTATTCCCGCCCTATCCGGCGTGTATTCGAATCGAGGATGTGACATGGCAATCGACCGCGTCATCCAGCACGGTAAGCGGAATGGGTATGGCAGCCTCTGTGAGGGCGGCCTACGCATGGAATCCTTCCCTATGCGGCTGTTCCGGAAGGGAAACAAGAAATTCTGGGACCCGGAAACGATCGACTTTTCGCAGGACGCCGCGGACTTCGCCGCGATGTCGCCGGACGAGAAGAAGTTGACCTGCATCCTTGCCTCACAGTTCATGGCCGGGGAGGAGTCGGTCGCTCAGGACCTCCAGCCGTTCATGGCGGCCATGGCGGCAGAGGGACGGCTGGCCGACGAGGCCTACCTCACCCAGTTCACCTTCGAAGAGGCCAAGCACATGCAGTCTTTCCGACTGTGGTTCGACGCCGTCGGGCTCGGCACGGACCTGCATGAGTACGTGGAGTACAGCCAGCCATACCAGACAATCTTCGCCGAGGAACTGCCCAAGTCCCTGTACGCCTTGGAGAAGGACCCGTCGCCCGCGGCGCAGGTGCGTGCCTCGATTACCTACAACCACGTCGTCGAGGGTTGTCTCGCCCTCACCGGCTACTTCGGATGGGCGAAGGTATGCGCGAGCAGGAACATCCTGCCGGGCATGCAGCAGCTCATCAAGTACATCGGCGACGACGAGCGCAGGCACATGGCGTGGGGTACCTTCACGTGCCGCCGTCACGTCGCCGCGGACGAGCGGACCTGGGAGGTCGTTGAGGAGCGGATGCAGGAACTAATCGAGCCAGCGATGAGTTTGATCGTGAAGCTGTTCGACCAGTTCGAAGCTGCGCGGGCCCCGTTCGGTATCGATCTCGACGAGATGACCGACTATGGCATGGACAAGATCAACCGTCGGCTGGAGTCGATCGAGGGGGCACGGGGCCGCCCCGTCGAGGAGATCGACGAGGACTACTCGCCTATGCAGCTTGAGGACACCTTCGCCGAGGAGGACGAGAAGGCCGTGGCGAAGTCGCTTGCGGCCGTGTCCTGAGCCGACGCGCTCCGAGCACTGTTCCGTGGAACTGTTCGTCCGGGGGCGGAGACCCGACCCGGGCGAACAGTTCGCGTCGGCAAGGTCACCAGAATCGAGGCAGCAAGAGATGGGCACAACAACCGCGCCAGCTGGCGAGGTCACCGTTGACGTGTTGTTCGTCGGCGCCGGGCCCGTGGGCTTGTTCGGTGCCTACTACGCGGGTTTTCGTGGGCTTACCACGGCGTTGGTGGATCCGCTACCGGAGGCCGGTGGTCAGGTACAGGCGATCTACCCCGAGAAGAACATCTACGACATCGCAGGCCTGCCCGCTGTTCAGGGGCAGCAGCTGATCCGCAACCTCCTCGAGCAGGCGAAACCGTTCGGCCCCCGATTCCTGTTGTCTCAGCAGGCGAGCGACATCCGGGAAGTTGCCGATGGCTGGCGGGTGACGACCTCCTCGGGTGTCGTCGTCAACACGAGAGCCGTGATCGTCACCTCCGGAGTGGGTTCGGTGACCCCGCGTCCGCTACCAGCAGGTGAGGAGCTTCTCGGGCGCGGGCTCTGCTACTTCGTCCCGCAGCTGGAGGTGTTCGACGGCAAGGATGTCGTCGTGGTGGGCGGTGGCGACTCGGCGCTGGACTGGGCACTGGCCGCGGTTCCGCGTGCCCGGTCGGTCACCCTCGTGCACCGTCGCAAGCAGTTCCGGGCGCACGAACATTCGGTCGCGCAGGTGAAGGACAGTCCGTGCCACCTGGTGCTCGACGCCACCGTTACCGCGGTTCGTGGTAACGACAGCGTGGAGAGCGTGGACGTCACTGTGCGCGGGGAGGACGGCGCGCGGGAGCTGAAGGCTCAGGTCGTGGTCGCCGCACTGGGTTTTCTGATGGACCTCGGCCCGATCGCCGGGTGGGGCCTTGAGATGGAGGGGCGGGCCATCCGCGTCGACACCCGGATGCGTACGAATCTGCCGCGCGTCTATGCCGCTGGGGACGCGGCGACCTTTCCGGGCAAGGTGAAATTGATCGCCGTCGGTTTCGGCGAGGTGGCGCTCGCCGTGAACAACGCTGCCGTCGAGTTGAATCCGGACGCGACTCTTGCTCCCGGGCATTCGAGTGATCTCGTGCCCGCGTCGGAACCGTTGGCGCCCGAGGGAAATTCTGCACAGCCGCGAAGCAAGGAGGTCGCAGGATGGCGTTCGTGATCGGCGAGCCGTGTGTCGACGTCAAGGACATGACGTGCATCGAGGAATGCCCGGTCGATTGCATCTACGAGGGCGAACGGATGCTGTACATCCACCCGACGGAATGCATCGACTGCGCGGCCTGCGAGCCGGTATGCCCAGTAGAGGCCATCCGTCCCGCACAACACGTTGACGAGGAATGGAAACCATTCCAGGAGTCGGCGCAGCAGGCGTTTACGGGGATCGGGTCACCGGGAGGATCGACCAAAGTGGATACCCCGATACCCGACACCGAGTTCGTGAAAACGCTCCCTCCCAAGGAGGACTAGTCAAGGTCGAAGGTGCGTCGCGATCGCGATGCCGCATCACGAGGAGTGAGTGTGGGCTCAACCGCTGTGGCTCAACGAGGAGCACGCAGCGCCGCCGATGACGGACAGGCCGGCGGTGATGTCGTGGACCTGTCCGCTGACAACTGGGTGCTTGTTCGTGCGGCTCAACGAGGAGACGCGTCGGCGTATGCCGTGCTGTACGACAGATTCGCGACCAGCGTTCACCGCTTTGCCCTATCCCGTGTCCGCGATCGGCACCTAGCCGAGGACGTCACCAGCGAGACGTTCGCGCGGGCGCTGCGGGCAATCAACTCGCTGGAGTACCGGGGACGAGATGCGGGCGCGTGGTTCCTCACCATCGCCCGCAATATCATCTTCGACCACACGAAGTCCGGGTCCGTGCGGCATGAGGTCACGGTCGACGAGCTTCCGGACGCCTCCGGTCACGAGACGCCGGAGGAGCTCGTCATTCTCGGGATCGCGCGAGCGGAACTGATCCGGTGCCTGGGATTACTCGCCGATGACCAGCGGACGTGTCTTGTGCTGCGGTTCTTCTGCGATCTTTCGGTCAACGAGACCGCGAGAATACTGGACCGCGAACCCGGTGCGGCGCGTGCTCTGCAGTATCGGGCGATTCGTCGTCTTGGCGAGTTGATTGGCGGATCTGCGGATGGGCGGCGTCGCGTGCAGCCGGCACCGTCCGGAGGAGAGAAAGGCAGTTGACGATGACAACAATGACCGTTGACGTTCCGGAATCCGTCCAGCGATTTCTCGGCAGGGCTTCGGACAGCATCGTGGTCGGTGCGGAGCAGCGAAGTGCGACCGGGAACGGCCAGATCACGACTCAGGACCCCGCGACCGGTGCGACGTTGACCAGCATTGCGGCCGGCGGGAAGCCCGACGTCGACGAGGCGGTCGCCTCGGCGCAGTCGGCCTTCGGAGAATGGCGAGCGATGAGCGCGGCAGCCCGCGGGCATGTTCTGCTCGACATCGCGACGATACTGGACGCCCATGCCGAGGAATTGGCGACGCTCGAAACCCTGGACAACGGAAAGCCGTTCACCGAGTCGATGTACGTCGACGTCGCGCTCGCGGCGCAGGTCTGGCGCTACTACGGTGGCTGGACGACGAAACTGACCGGGCAAACCGTGCCGGTCTCTCCTCCGGTCGGAGAGGCACTGGTTTATACTCGGCGGGAACCCCTCGGCGTCGTCGGCGCGATCGTGCCCTGGAATTTCCCGTTGCTCATCGCATCGTGGAAGGTGGCACCGGCGCTGGCGGCCGGGAACACCGTCGTCCTCAAGCCGTCCGAGTTCACCTCGTTGAGCGCCCTGCGGATGGTGGAGTTGGCACTCGAGGCTGGGCTGCCTCCCGGCGCGATGAACCTGGTCACCGGCTACGGGCCCGAGGCGGGACAGGCGCTGATCGATCACCCCGGCGTGGCCAAGATCTCGTTCACTGGTTCGACGGACACCGGCAGGCGCATCGTCACCGCGAGCGCGCCACACCTGAAGAAGCTGACGCTGGAACTGGGTGGGAAGTCGGCGAACATCGTCTTCCCGGACGCCGACCTTGCCGCCGCGGCACAAGGCGCGCTGACCGGGATCTTCATGAACCAAGGGCAGGTGTGCTGCGCCGGATCACGGCTGTTCGTGCATCGCGACGTTCACGACGAGCTGGTACAGGAGCTGGCTTCGGCGGCGAAAGCGATCCAACTGGGTCATGGACTGGCCGACGACACCGAGATGGGCCCGCTCATCTCGCCGAAACAGCTGGAGCGCGTGCAGGGGTATGTCGAGTCGGGGCTGCGCGAAGGCGCGACGCTGGTGTGCGGTGGTGACCGCCCGAATGGTGTACTGGCTAACGGCAATTTCCTGAGCCCGACCGTGTTCACCCAGGTCCGCGACGACATGTCCATCGCGGCTGAGGAAATCTTCGGGCCGGTGCTGTCGGTGCTGTCGTTTGACGACGAGAACGAGGCGGTTCGGCGTGCCAACGCGAGCGCCTACGGATTGGCCGCGGGCGTGTGGACCAACGACGTGAGGCGGGCCCACCGCGTCGCAGCGGAATTGGATGCGGGCACGGTATGGGTGAACATGTACAACATGATCGACCCCGCCGCGCCCTTCGGCGGTTTCAAGGCGTCCGGCTACGGACGCGATCTCGGCGAGGAAGCGTTGCTCGGCTACACACAGACGAAGTCTGTGTGGCTGAACCTCGACTGATCCCAAGAGCCAAGCAGAGGCTCACACCACAAGAAAGGAAATCGCAATGGGCGTGTTCAAGGACGAGGCGGAAGTTCACAAGTACATCGGAGGGGTCTTCGAGAAGGGGCTCGCCGATCCCAAGATCGGCCCAAAACTGTCGGGCTCAGGGGTGATCCTGCAGATCACGTACACCGATCCCGACGCGGTCGTCACGGTCGACATGCCGAACGGCAAAGTGTACGCGGGCGCCACCGATCTCAAGCCCGTTGTGGAACTGTTCATGACAGCCGACGACGGAAACCGGTTCTGGCTCGGCGAACTCAACCTCGCGACCGCGTTGGCGAAGGGCAAGGTCCGCGCTAAGGGACCGACTTCGAAGGTCCTGAAACTTGTGCCCGCCGCGAAGTCCCTGTTCCCGGCATATCGTGAGATGCTGGAAGCGGACGGTCGACAGGACCTGCTTTCGGCGTAACGGAGGTCACCATGCTCAGCACCATGCAGACAACACCGCTGACGGTGTCCTCGATCCTGCGGCACGTGGTGCAGAACCACGGCGATCGTGGAGTCCTCACGGCTACCGGTGACGGCGTCAGGCGGGTTTCCTACCGCGAACTGGGCGAGCGGTGTGGCAAGCTGGCGAACGCGTTGCGTCGCCTCGGTGTCGCCGACGACGACCGGGTCGCGACGTTCCAATGGAACAACCAGGAGCACCTGGAGGCCTATGCGGCGATCCCATCAATGGGCGCCGTGCTACACACCCTCAACATCCGGCTGTCGCCCGAACAGATTCGGTTCATCGCCACACACGCCGAAGACCGGGCGGTCATCGTTGACTCGTCGCTCATCCCACTGATGGCCAAGGTTCTCCCCAGCCTCGACACCGTGCGGTTCGTGCTCGTGACCGGAGAAGGTGACATCACCTCCTTGGCGGGATGCGGCAAGGAGGTGCTGCGTTACGAGGATGTGCTGGCTGGCGAGTCGTCCGAGTTTCCCTGGCTGGACGGTGACGAGAACGCGGCGGCGGCGATGTGCTACACCAGTGGCACGACCGGCGATCCCAAAGGCGTCGTGTACAGCCACCGGTCGATGTACCTACACTCGATGGCCGCGTGTTCCGGGAACGCATTCGGCATCGCGGAACCCGATCGAGTGCTTCCGGTGGTTCCGATGTTCCACGCCAACGCATGGGGCCTGCCTTACGCGGCGTTGATGGCTGGCGCGGACCTGCTGCTACCTGACCGATTCCTGCAAGCAGAACCTCTGGCGGACATCATCCAGGCGCAGCGCCCGACGCTTGCCGGCGCTGTGCCCACCATCTGGAATGACCTCTTGCATCATGTCGATCGAAACCCGGACATCGACCTCTCCTCGTTGCGCCTGGTCGCTTGCGGTGGTTCGGCGGTGCCGAGAGCGTTGATGGAGTCGTTCGAGCAGAGGTTCGGCGTCACGATCGTGCAGGCATGGGGCATGACCGAGACTTCGCCGCTTGGCGCAATCGCGACGCCCCCGGCCGCCGCCGAAGGGGAAGACCGAATGCGGTACCGGGCCACTCAAGGACGGCCAGTTTGCGGCGTCGAACTCAGGCTGGTGGACGACGACGACAGGGTGCTCCCGCGCGACGGCAAGGCGGTCGGCGAGTTGGAGGTGCGTGGTCCGTGGGTTACCGGGTCGTACTATCGTGTCGAAGCCGAGGACAGGTTCCACGACGGCTGGCTGCGAACCGGCGATGTCGGGAACATCAGCCCGGACGGGTTCCTCACCCTAACCGACCGGGCCAAGGACGTCATCAAGTCCGGTGGCGAGTGGATTTCCTCGGTTGAGCTGGAAAATCTGCTTATGGGCCATCCCGACGTCGTCGAGGCAGCGGTCATCGCCGTATCCGACCCCAAGTGGCAGGAGCGACCCCTTGCCGCCGTGGTGCTTCGAGACGGCACTGAGACGACTGCCGACCAGCTGCGGTCGTGGTTGGCCGACAAGGTTCCGAAGTGGTGGCTGCCGGAACGATGGGCATTCGTTGACCAGGTCCCGCGCACGAGCGTCGGCAAGTTCGACAAGAAGGCTCTACGCCGTATCCACTCGGATGGCAGGCTGGCGGTGAACGAAGTATACGAATAGCTTCGTTCGTCATCAGGAGCAGTGTCGATGGTTCCGGCTGCGGCTGGCGGAGCTCACCAACGATGAGGTGTGAGCTACCTGTCGGCATGTCACCGGGCATCGACCATGAGACCCCGACCGTGGCGCGAAGTAGCACCGAGGATTGATATCCAGTAGCGTCAACCCAAGCAGAGAGCCGAGTTACAGCCGCTCGCCCCGCACTGCCCGGGTGCGCCGCGCCGACATACGGAGGCGCGGCGCACGACCCTGGACCGCCCAGGTGTCCCCCACGACTGCGACACGTAACCCGACCTGAAGTATGACACGCGACAGCTCCTTCAGCGGGAACGGGGGCACAGCCACCGCTTGCTGGCTGCACCGCGATCTGCCAGGAGTGGCGCTCGACGTGGTGCGCGGTGTGGTCGCGTGGTGGTTGATCCGTCGAGCCGGTCCCGAGCGGACCAATAGTCATCGAACCAGTTCGCGACGTACCGGATGCCTTCGCTAATCCGTTCCTGGTTCCTGGCAACGCGGAATCCACATCAGACTCCCTTCCACGTCGGCGCGGAGTTCCGTAGCTGTCCCATGGCTTCACCGTCGCGTCGTACCGGGAACACGACGTGCCGTTCTCCGTCCAACGTCCGCACCCAGGTCGCTGTTCTCGGCCACCTCGGTGAGCGCGCGGACCGGGCTGACCGGTGCGTCGGTTCCGGCGAACAGCACGAGCCGGGTGTCCGGTCGCGGGTGGCGAATGTGCGGTGCAGCAGCGCGTGTAGCTCGTCGCCATGTCGCAGCTGGTTCCCCAGGCCTGGGAACCGCGTGTCGGCGAACGCAGGCTCGATGGTCGCGAGCACCGCGCGGGTCGGCGCCCAGAACCGCTCGTCGACGGCGCCGAGGGCGAGCCAGCGCCCCGTCGGCGGTCGCGGAGACATCGTTGGTGGGGTAGAGGTGGCGCCGGTCGTCCGCGCCGCGCTCCAGCGGTGGGCCGCCGCGCGCGGCGGCCCACGCGGTCATCACGTCGGTCATGCTCACGTCGAGGTGGCAGCCTAGGCTGGTATGGGGCCCGTTCGTACAGGGCCGACAAGATCGCGATGAGGCGAAGCACGACGAGCCGAGGTCGGCCATCGGCACGCCTCGGCGTGGTTCCTGGCTCCAGCGCCCGCTGAACGACAGTGTGCCGGATGCAGCGAGGTAGTTGATGTCGTGGCCGGGCAGTTGCTCGCCGCGGCTGCCGTAGCCGGAGATGGAGCGGTACACGATGCCGGGATTGATCTCGGCGACGCGTTCGTGCCGACGCCGAGCTCGTTCATCACGCCCGGTCGGAAGCCCTCGACGAGCACGTCGTGCTCCCGCGCCAAGTCGAGGAACTCGGCCTGGCCTGCCAGGGTCTTGAGGTCGATGACCACGCTGTGTTTGTTGTGGTTTGCCGCGGCGAATAGCTCACCGCGGATCAGCCGGCCGCCGTCCCTGCCTACGACGGACCAGAGGTGGCTGACGATCCATCCCTCGGCCGTGCTGGCCACGCGCGGCCCGTTCTGCCCGAACACTGACCGGTCCGAGGAGATCGTGAAGTCGCACATGTACGCCATGTTCGGCATGAAACGGGCCAAGGAGATCTGGATGTTGTGTCGGCGCCACGACGCTCAGCAAGCTCTCCAGTGGAGCTTGGTCAACTCGGTCGTACCGGCGGATGAACTCGACACCGAGGTCGGGCGCTGGTGCGAGGAGAAGGCGTCTTCGGCGGTGACGACGAGGTCACAGCAGCGCACCAGGCTCCAGGCGACGCCGACCGCGAAGCCCTCCACCGCGGCGATCGTGGGCATCGACAGGCGCGCCAGCCTGGTGAGGGCGCGATCCCCGACAGACAACCTGGCGGATGGGGCGCCGATGCCTTCGCCTCGGGACGGGGAGGTTTCACGTCCCCGCCCGCCGAGAAACAGCCTGCGGCTCCGGTGAGCACCAGTGCGCGGATCGTGCTGTCCTCACTGACCTCCGACAGGGGCCGCGTCCAGCTCCGCCCAGGTCTGCCAGCCGATCGCATGTTCCGCCGGCACCATTTGATCGACTAGCCCGAGACGCAACCCCTCTTCGGGGATGACCGCCCCTACCGGTGTAGAGCAACTCCAGCGTCGGGCCCTTACCGACGGCCTCTACCAGTCGCTGCGTGCCGCCCGCCCCGGGAAGCAGCCTCAACCGCACCTCGGGCAGGCCCAGCCGGGTCCCTTCGGCCACGAACTGCGGGTCGCAGGCCAGGGCCAGCTCCAGCCCGCCACCCACGGCCGGACCGTTGACCGCCGCGATCCTCGGCATCGGCAGCCGCTGCAAGTCGTCGAAACCGCGCTGGATCGCGCTGACGAACCTCGGAAACAATGAGTCATCGAGCCCGCGCAACATCTTGATGTCGGCGCCGGCGATGAACCTGGACCGGGTGCTGGTGATCACGACGGCACCGACGTCTCCCCGCCGCACAAGTGAGGTGGCCGCCCGGCTGAGCTGGTCCACGAGTTGCCGGTCGAGCGCGTTGGCGGGTGGCCGGTCGACAGTCAGGACCGCGACCGCCCGTTCGACCTTGACCCGAACGTAGCCGTTCTCCGTGGGCGTTCCCATCGTACTCACCGCGGCGACCATACGATCCTGGTCGGCCGCATCCATCCAACACGCTCACTCGGCCCGAGACACCAGTGGTCTACGCGCGGAGGAGATTTTCGACGCCCCGGTGTGACACGAGGAAGCGACGGCAGCTCGTGACGCGCACGGTACTCGGCGCAGACACTGCGGCCTGCCTTCATGGCCACGGTGCGACAAACTCTGGAATGTCTCTATTTTAGGCTGCGCCAGAAAACCTGAGATTTCCCTACTACTCTTGCTGGCTGATGACCGAGTCCGGCAGCTGGACTGATTTTGTCTGGAGATATTCGTCGAGGCCTGCGGGACCGAGTTCGCGGCCGATGCCGGACTTCTTGTATCCACCGAATGGTGCGCGTGGGTTGTAGGGGGCGCCGTTGATGTCGAGCTGCCCGGTCTGTATCTGGCGGGCGAGGGCGATCGCGCGCCGGTGGTCCGCCGACCAGATGGCGCCGGAGAGCCCGTACATCGTGTCGTTGGCGATCCGGAGTGCCTCGTCGTCATCGCGGTAGCTCATGACGGCCAGTACTGGTCCGAAGACTTCCTGTTGTGCTAGTTCGGAGGCACTGTGCACGTCGGCGAGCACGGTGGGGGCGATGAAGTAGCCGCGCTCGCGTGCGGGCTCGGGGCCGCCGGTGACGAGTCGGGCTCCGCCCGCGACGGCACGTTCGATGTACCCGCGGACGCGTGCTTGCTGGGTCTGTGAGGCCAGCGGGCCGAGTCTGGTCGCTGGGTCGAACGGGTCTCCGACGGTGTAGCGTTGTGCGGCCTGGCGGGCGAGCAGGAGCGCCTCGTTGTAGCGTGATTCGGGCACGAGCATCCGGGTCCATGCCGCGCAGGTCTGGCCGGAGTTGAGGAATGCGTTGCCCACGCCGACTTTGACGGCGGTGTCGAGGTCGGCGTCGTCGAGGATGATGTTGGCGGACTTTCCGCCGAGTTCGAGGCATACCTTCTTGATGGTGTCCGCGGCGATCGAGGCGACGCGTCTGCCGGTCGCCGTCGAACCGGTGAAGGAGACGAGGTCGACTCCGGGATGACCGGCTACCGCCTCGCCGACCTCTGGTCCGTATCCCGTCACCAGGTTCAGGACTCCCGGCGGTAGGCCAGCCTCGTGTGCCGCCTCCACGAACTGGTACCCTGACAGGGGTGCCACCTCGCTTGGCTTGAGGACGACGGTGCATCCCGCCGCGACAGCCGGCAGCACTTTCGCGACCACCTGATACAGCGGGTAGTTCCACGGTGTGATGGCCCCGACCACCCCGTAGGGCTCCCGGATCACCAATGAGTTGCCGACCTGCTCTTCGAAGTTCGTTTCCTCGAGCAGGTCCCGATAGCTGCTGGCGATCGCCATGGGCACGGCGGTCTGCACACCGCGCTGCACCTTCAGTGGCGCGCCGATCTCCTGTCCGATGGTGGTGGCGATGTCCGGCAGTCGGGGCTCCAGTGCCGCGACCAGCCGGGCCACCCGGTCTCGGCGCTCGGCCATGGACACACCGGGATCGAACGCGTTCCGCGCCGCTGTCACCGCACGGTCGACGTCGTCGACGGTTCCGGCCGGCACGTGTCCGATGACCTGCTCGGTGGCCGGGTTGACCACGGCGATGCGGTCTCTCCCGCTGGGTTGCACCCATTGCCCGCCGATGTAGTGCTGTGTTCTGTCGTGCTGGTCCAATGCTGCGGCCTTCCCGGTCGATGGTCGTTGCTGTGGTCTCACATCACGATGCTGGCGCGCACGACCTTGCGGCTGTCCGCTGCGGCGAACGCCGCGTTGATGTCTTCCAGCGGAAACGTCGTGGTGGCGAACTGGTCCAGCGGGAGCCGGTGCTGGTTGGCCGCGAGAAAGGAGAGCGCTTGGCTCAGCGCTGTGGGTTCGTACAGCGAGACGCCGATGACGCTCTTGTTCGCGGTGACCAGCCGGGATGGGTCGGCTGCGTAGGTTTGTCCCATGTTGATGTTGCCGACTTCCAGGTACCGGCCGCTCTGGGCGAGCATCTTCAGGCCTTCCGGCACGACGGCCGGGGTGCCGGCCACCTCTACCACCACGTCCGCGCCGCCGTCGGTCAACTTGCGCGCCCGCCGGATACGATCCGCCGGATCGGGATGATCAGCGAGGCTGATCACCTCGTCAGCTCCGAATGCGCGGGCCAGTTCCAACCGCTCGGGGACCGCGTCGACCACGATGACCTGCGCGGCCCCGCGGGCGCGGGCAACCGCCGTCGCGAACAGCCCGAGCCCGCCGGCCCCCTGTATGATGACGCGTTCGCCAAAGCTCAGGTCGGCTCGCTCCAGTCCGTAGATCATCTGCGACAGCGCACAGTTGACCCCCGACACCACTTCGTCAGGCAGCGTGTCCGGCACGGTGTAGAGCACCGCGCCGGCGGGGAGCAGAAAGTAGTCACCGTAGCCACCAACGAAGTAGGGTGGTCTGCTGGCGTCGCCGAGCATGGCCATCGTCAGCTTCTGACAGGACACGCGCCGTCCCGCCAGGCAGCTCCGACACCGGTGGCAGGGAAAGAAGTAGGGAAACACCACTCGTGTGCCCGTCTGCACCGGCGCGCCGTTGGAGTCCTCGGTGACTCGTTCGCCGGTTGCGGCCACCGAACCGACCATCTCGTGGCCGAGCACGGTTGGTAGCGTCCCGCCGAGCCCGCGGGTGACGAACGAACCGTGCCAGGCGTGCAGGTCTGAGCCGCAGATGTTGGCTCGGTGCACCTTCACCAGCACTTCGTCCGGTCCAATCGACGGTAGCGCGACGCGCCGCAGCTCAAATGGCTGCTCGGGTGCGTTGAATTGCGCGATCCGGCCCTCGAACATGTATTCTTCCTTTCTCGCCACGCCTGTTGCTGGGCCCGCGGAACAGGCGACAGGCCTACTGGCGGCGCGGTCCCGCGGTGAGTCGCAAGGGTTCCGTTTCGCTACACGCCGGGTCCTGGTGAGGAGTCGTTTCTGGGAGCGGTAGTCGGCGGCGGCTGGTGGCCGTGGTACGGCGTGACCGGCGTCGCGGTGGGGTCGAGCGTTCCCGCGGCGATGGCGGCTTCCTGGTGGGCGATCTCCGCTTCCAGAGCGCGATTGTCCCCGCGAGCGCGTGCGGCCAGTGAGCGTGCCGCTGTCGGGAGGAGCGTGCAAGCACCGGGGATGCTTGGTCCGTGCTGGCAGCTTGTGCCGTCAGGCTGCCGGGCGACGTCGGTTGAGGGTGTACCGCGCAACAGCGCACCTCCGAACCGGCGGCGTGCTGGGCGCGCGCACCGCACGCAGCTGGTGGCCGCGGGGATTGGGTGTTCCACCCATGCTTCGTGTCGTGCACGGCACGACGTGCACGAGTATTCGACGAGAACAGCCATGGTGTCAGTCGTAGCAAGCGGGTGCGTGCTTGAGCGTCGCCCAGTCCTCGGGATCGTGGGAGATCCACACCGTGGCATCGTGCGCCCTCGCGAGCTGCTTGAGGCGACGGATCGAGCGGACCGCCTGCAGGGTGTTGTAGTCCGACGGCATCGGAAGGTCTTCGGTGAGGGCCTGGCGGAGGTGGACGGTGTCACCGGTGAGCAGGAACGTCTGGTTGGGCAGCCGCACCAGCACGCTAGTGTTGCCGGGGGTGTGACCTGGCATGCGGTGGATGACGATGCTGCCGTCGCCGAACAGGTCATGATCCGTCGAGAGCTGGTTCCATTTCCAGTCACGCGTCGTGTCGAAATCCGCGGTCCGGAAGAAGGGTTTGGCCGCGGGCAACGGCCAGTACGAGTAGGGCAGGTCGCCTTCACCGATGTACAGCTGAGCGTCGGGGAAGAGCCGGATGCCGCCGGCATGGTCGAAATGCGCGTGCGAGACGATCACGTGATCGATGGCCGAGGGCTTGTAGCCAAGCGCCTCGAGTTTCCGGTCCACACGGTCCTCCGGTCCGTAGGCGAGTCCGACGACGTCCGCGAGGTCGCCGTAGACGGCGTGCGGGTCCTCGGCCGCCTCAAACGCGATGCCGGTGTCGAACAGGACCAGCCCCCGGTCGTGTTCGATGAGAAAGGACGGTACCGGAATGGTGACCTGCCCCTGCCCGTTGACGATCATGATGCCGGTGTCGAGTGTGAATTCCGCCCCCGGCAAAGCCCACATCCGGTTGGCTGTTCCCGTGTTCATGTCGTTTCTCCTTGGTGTCGTCTTGACTTGGTTTCGCGTCAGGGGGTCTTGTCCGTGCTGTGGTTGTTTCCGGCGGCAATTTGTTGACGGAGCAGCTTCTTGTCGAATTTTCCGACTCCGGTCTTGGGTACCTCGTCGACGAACACGAAGCGGTCCGGCAACCAGAACTTGGGGAACTTCTCACGGAGGAATTCGGTGAGATCGTCGGACGCCACCGGCGAGTTGGTGGCGACGATGGCGATCGGTCGCTCCAGCCAGACCGGATCCGGTGCGGCTACCACCGCGGCTTCCCGGACTTCCGGATGCCCCATGAGTGCGTTCTCCAAATCGACTGACGAGATCCATTCGCCACCGCTTTTGATCAGGTCTTTGACGCGATCGACCAGCGACAGGTAGCCGTTCTGGTCGATGACGCCGACGTCGCCGGTGTGGAACCAGCCACCAGCGAAGCTGTCCTGGGAACGTGTGTCGTGGTAGTAGGCGCGGGCCACCCAGGGGGAGCGCGCGAGGATCTCCCCGGCGTGTTTGCCATCCCAGGGCAGCTCTTTGCCGTGGTCGTCGACCAGCTTGATCTCCACGAGCGGCATCGGCTTGCCTTGGGTGCCGAGCAGGCGGAACTTCCCCTCGTCGTCGAGGTCGGTGAACTGGCTTGTGAGGGTGGTGAAGGTGAGCAGCGGCGACGCCTCGGTCATGCCCCAGCCCTGGCACACGTGCACGCCGTGTGCTTGCTGCCACCACCGTATCTCGCCGATCGGGGGCGCCTGGCCGCCCAGCCACAAGGTGTGCAGCGAGTCGAGAACGTAGGATTGCCGTCCGGATTCGAGTTCCTGGCGCATGAGCATGCCGACCGTCACCGCGGCGACGCAGACACTGACTCGGGCGTGCTCGATGATCTCCAGGTAGTGGTGCGGTCGTGGCTGCGTTCCCGGCAACGCCAGCGATGCTCCTTGCAGGGCGCAGGCGTACGGCATGCCCCACGAGTTAACGTGGGACATAGGCGTCACCAGGAGATAGGTCTCCCGCTCGGCGACGCCGATCGATCCCTGCAGGCACAGGATCAGGGCGTGCAGCACGGTGCTGCGGTGGCTGTACACCACGCCCTTGGGTTCCCCGGTGGTGCCCGACGTGTAGCACATTCCGGCTGGGCTGTCCTCGTCAACATCGGGGAACTCGATCTCCTCGTCGGCGTCGGCGAGCAACTCCTCGTACCCGTAGACCGGTCCCAGCGCGGTCGTCGGCGGCGGGCCATCCCCGAACACGACCACTGCTTTCACATTGGTGAGCCGGTCGCGGATCTGTTCCAGCATCGGCAGCTGTTCAGGACTGACCAGGAGCACGCTGTCCCCGGCGTGTTCGATGACGTACCCGATCTGGTCCGGGGATAGCCGGATGTTGATGGTGTGCAGCACCGCGCCCATGCAGGGCACCGCGAAGTAGGCTTCGTAGTGCTGGTCGGTGTTCCAGCCCAACGTGCCCACCCGGTCACCGGTGCGTACGCCGAGCCGGTTCAGCGCGTCAGTCAGCCGCCGAACTCGCTTCCCGAATTCGGCGTAGGTATAGCGGCGGTAGCCGTCGTCGCGCCGCGTGATGATCTGTTTGTGCCCGAAGAGCCGTTCCGCGCGCCACAACAGCGTCTTCAGTTGCAGCGGCCGGTCCATCATGAGACTGTCCACGCTGCTCTCCCTTCGAACTCGGTGCCGGGTGTACCGGCTTTCCGCCTCGCTGTCAGGCGGAAAGCCGGGCGAAGTCCCGGGCGTAGTAGACAAGGGGGGTGTGATCGCGCAGCCGCACGTTGACCGCTTCGCCGATGAGGATCACGTGATCACCGGCCGGGTGGCGGGCCTGCGTCCGGCACACCAGGGAGGCCACCGCCTCTGGCAACACCGGCAGACCGTCGGCGTCCGTGTCGAATTCGCCACCGGCGAACTTGTCCGCTCCCTTGGTGGCAAACCGTTTCGCCAGGGGAGCATGCTCTTCGCCGAGGATGTTGACCACCCACTTGCTTGAGGTGCGGAAGGCACGGTAGCTGTCGGCGGAGACGGCCAGACAGGCCAGCACCAGCGGCGGTTCCGCGGATACGGAGCAGAAGGCGCTCGCGGTGAATCCCCACCTCGCTCCGCAGTGGTCGGTCGTGGTCACGATGGTGACTCCGCTGGGGAACCGGGACATCGCCTCGCGAAACTGCGCCGCGAACGTCTCATGCGCCGGAGGGCCCTGTTGGCCGCGTGCGGTGGTCTCGGTCATGGCTGCGACTGCTCCCGGGCGGTTGTCGGCGTGCCGCCGACCGGATCCAGCCGGTGTCCCAGCCGGTCTCGTTTGGTCATCAGATAGGCGGCGTTGTGCTCACCGGCCGTGACGATGAGCGGTACGCGCGACGCGATCGTGATGTCGTAGCCCGAAAGCCCCGAGTATTTGGCCGGATTGTTGGTCATCAGGCGAATCGAGTGGACGCCGAGGTCGGCCAGGATCTGAGCCCCCACACCGTACTCGCGGCCGTCCACCGGCAGGCCAAGGGCCAGGTTCGCGTCGACGGTGTCCAATCCCTGGTCCTGCAGGGTGTAGGCACGGAGCTTGTGCCCGAGCCCGATGCCGCGGCCTTCCTGACCTCGCAGGTACACCAGGACGCCGCTGCCTGCCTCGGCGATTTCGCGCAACGCCTGGCGTAGTTGCTCCCCGCAGTCGCAACGCGCCGAACCCAGGACGTCGCCAGTGAGGCACTCGGAGTGCACGCGGACGAGGACCTCGTCGCGGTTCGCGCCGTCCCCCGCCACGAGGGCGAGGTGCTCGGTGCCGTCGAGCAGGGAGGTGTAGCAGAACGCGTCGAAGGTGCCGTAGGGTGTCGGCAACGGTGCCTGCGATGTGCGTTCGACGAGGCGCTCGGTGCGCTGACGGTAGCGGATCAGATCCGCGATGGTGAGCACGGTGAGCCCGTGACGTCGGGCGAAGGCGACCAGCTGTGGCGTGCGGGCCACCGTGCCGTCGTCGTTGACGATCTCAGCGAGCACGCTGGCGGGTCGCTTCCCGGCCAGCCGCGCCAAGTCTACTGCGGCCTCGGTGTGCCCAGCCCGTTTGAGCACGCCGCCGGGCCGAGCGCGAAGCGGGAAAACATGGCCGGGCCGGGTGAAGTCGTGCGGACCGGCCGCCGGGTCGCTCAGTGCCCGGATGGTCGACGCTCGGTCTGCGGCGGAAATGCCGGTGGTGGTGCCCTCGCGCAGATCCACCGAGACGGTGAACGCGGTGCCACGGGGATCGTCGCCCATGGCCACCATCGGTTCCAGGCGAAGTTGGTCCAGGCGTTGCCCGTCCATGGCCACACAGGCGAGGCCGCTCGTGTGGCGCACCAGGAAGGCTATCTGTGCACTGGTGACGGTTTCCGCCGCGATGATCAGATCACCCTCGTTCTCGCGATCCTCATCGTCGATCACGACGACGAACTCGCCCCGGGCGAAGGCGGCCACCGCCGCGCGCACCGCCGTGTCGCCCTCGTCGGTGTTCTGGGAGCCGGACACCTGGATCGGCCGCGCGGACCGCTCGTGACATTGCATCTGTCGCATTCGTCGACACCGTTTCACTCTGGGAGTTTGGGCTCGGATCGTTTGACACCTGTTTTCCGCTTGGCGCGCAGCGCCGCCAACGTCGCGGCCGAGTCCTCCGTGGACTGCACGACGGCCATGTGTGAGGCGATCATGTTCAAGTGCGTTCGCGCGTCCAGGTGCAACGACTCGTATGTCGCACGCTTGATGAAGCCGACCGCCACCGGGGGCAGTGCCGCGAGGCGGGCGGCCAGCTCGTAGGTGCGGGTGAGCAATTCGCCGTCGGGGTAGCAGTGGTTGGCGAGTCCGATTCGCTCCGCCCTCGGGCCGTCTACCACGTCGCCGGTGAGCAGGAGTTCGAGTGCGCGGGCAACGCCGACCAGCCGGGGAAGCCACAGGCAGCCACCATCGCCTGGGATGAGGCCCGCGTGAATGTAGCCTTCGCTCAACCGGGCCGACTCGCCGACCAGACGGATGTCGCACATCAGCGCCATGTCCAGACCGGCGCCCACCGCGGTCCCCTGTACCGCTGCGATCACCGGTTTGTCCAGGTCCTCCAGGGCGCGTGCCACCCGGTGTACCTGGTCGGTGAGCACCCGCCGACGCGACAGCGGCGCCGGATCCACGGAGGTCAACTCGTCGAGGTCGATACCGGAGCAGAACGCGCCGCCTGCACCGCGCACCACGACCGCCCGCACCTGATCGTCCTTGGCCGCCTCGTGCAGCGCGTCCGCCCAGTGACGCACCATCTGAAGGGTGAAGGCGTTCTTCCGCTCGGGGCGGTTGAGCAGAATGGTGGCGACCGCGTCAGCCCGGGAGTACTCCAGGTCAGCCATTTGCGCGCACCTCCGCCGGGTCGGTCACAAGCGTCCACAGATCTGGTGCGGCGCAGGCAGCCGCGCCGAGTTGCCGCTCCCAGAACCGCTCATTGCCGAACTCGTCGCGCCATGACCACAAGCGGGTGGTGATCAGCCGCAACGGATGCTCGTCGGTGAAGCCAAGCGCGCCGTGTACCTGATGGGCCAGTCGCGCCACCACGCCTGCGGCACGACCGGCCTGCGCCTTGGCCGCTGCCGTGAGGATCCAGTCCGGTTGCTGACCAGCTGTGGCGGCCGACATCGCGACCGTGGTGCTGGCCGCCGCCTCCTCAGCCATCGCCGCGAGGTGATGGCTGACGGCCTGGAACCGGGAAATCGGGCGGCCGAACTGCTCCCGCTGCCCGGCGTAGGTGATCGTCGAATCGAGTGCGGCTTCCATGGCCCCGCTGAGCAGCAGTGCCCGGCCAAGCGCACCGCGAACCCGAAATGCCCTGCCGGAGATCGTGGCGTCCACTTCGGTGACGTCCTCGCCCGGCACGAAAGTGTCCTGCAGCAGCAAAGTATCCCGGGGCTCTCCGGCCAGGTTACGGCCACGTTCCCACGCTTCCCTCGGCGAGTCCAGGATCGCCACCAGCGGCTCGGCACGGTCAAGCAGCACCGCGACCCGCTCGGCCAGGTGGCCGTAGGGAACCCTGGACAGTTTCCCCGTCAACCGGTACCCCCCGGCGCATCGGTCGACTGCCATGTCCGTGGGCGCCGACGCGGTCAGCGGACCGGTCGGAACCGTCCGGCTGGCCGCGGTCAATAGCCACCCTGCCAGCAGCGCCGTCTCCGTCAATGGCACCGGCACCGCGGCGCGTCCGATCTCGTGCACCACGACCGCGGCCTCGGCCAGCCCCGCCCCGGCCCCACCAGAGGACTCGGGCACCGGCAGCACGGTGAACTCCGCCTTTGTCAAGGAGTCCCATACCTCGTCAGCCCACCCGCCTGAGTACCGGGCCGCGGCCTCCGGCGTCCACTCCGAGCAGATCTGAGCCGCGGTCGCCGCGATCGCGTGCAACTCCTCGTTCATGCGCGCTCCAACGCCTTGGCGACGACCCCGCGCAGCACCTCGTTGGTGCCACCGCGCAGGGTGTATCCGGGGGAATGAAGCAGACCGCGAACAAGGTGGCTGGTGAACGTGCCCGGCGCCGCGTCTGGATCCGGCATCTCGTCGGCGAGCATCCGCGCCCGCTCGGCCACCTCCTGTTCGAACCGGGTGCCCAGATCCTTGACCAGCGCGGCGGCCACGTCGGCGGGTTTGCCCGCCGCGAGCATTCCGGCGACAGACAACGACAACTGCCGCAGGGTGAGCAGGCGGGACGTGAGCGCGCCGATCTCGGCGACCGCCGCCGGGTCTCGGTCCGCGCGTCGGCGTACCTCGGAGACGAGCGCGGCGAGCAGGGGGAAGGTGGTGAGCAGGCGTTCCGGTCCGCTGCGTTCATAACCCAGCTCAGAGGTGACCTGGCCCCAACCGCTGCCGATCTCACCCAGCACGTACCGATCCGGGACGAACACTCCGTCCAGCTGTACCTCGTTGAACTCGTGCTCACCGGTGAGCAGCCGGATCGGCCGTACGGTGACACCCTCGGCACGCAGGTTCACGATGAACTGGCTCAGCCCGGCGTGCCGATCTCCGGTATCCGGTGCGCTTCTGGCGAGCACGAAGAACCACTGCGCCCGATGTGCTCCGCTGGTCCACACCTTCGTCCCGGTCAGCCGCCAACCGCCAGCCACTCGGACCGCTCGTGTCCGCACGGAAGCCAGGTCGGAGCCGCTGTCAGGTTCGCTCATGCCGATGGCGAAGTAACAGCGTCCCGCCGCGATCTCAGGCAGGAACTCCGCCCGCTGCTGTTCGCTGCCGTAGCGCAGCAGCGAGGGCGCTGTCTGGCGGTCAGCGATCCAGTGCGCCGCCACCGGGGCCCCCACGGCGAGGAGCTCTTCAAGTACCACCTGCCGATCCAGCACCGTCCGTCCCTGCCCGCCGTACCGGCGCGGAATGGTCATGCCAATCCACCCGTGCTCGGCCAGCCGCCGGGAGAACGGCTCGTCCCAGCCGGTCAACCAGGAGTCACATTGTGGGGTGAACGCACCTCGCCGGATCTCGGAATCGAGAAACGTACGTACTTCGGCCCGGAGCGGTTCCAGACCGGGCGGAACCCGCACCACATCTATCGGTAGAACGCGGCTGCTCATCAGTGTCTCCTGTTGTGACAGAGGGATCCGCCGCCGCGGCCGGTCGGCGAGGGGAATGGTCCGGCCGCGGCGGTCACGTGCCTCACAGCCAGTTCGGAGCGATCTCGGAGGCCCACAGCTCGATGCTGCGCATCTGCACGTCGTGCGGCACCGGGCCGGGGTACTGCCACTGCAGCAGATACTCGGGGTCGTGCTGCGACACCAACTTCTCGATCCGGCGGTTGATGTCGTCAGGCGTACCGACGAACTCGAAACCACGCTCACACAGGGTGTCGTAGTCGGCCCCGATCTGGCCGGTCTCGCCGGGATTCCGCATCACCTCGGCAAAGCCCATCGGCCCGAACCAGTTTGGGAAGATGAAACCATTACCGCGTCGGGCCCAGTAATGGGCCTCATCGGCGTCTCGTGACACCAGCACGTCGCGGAAGATGCCCACCCCCTCCCCGCGCTTGAGCGCTCCGCGACCCGCCGCCTCGGCCTCCTCCTGATACACGTCCAGCAACCGAGAAATGACCTCGTCATTGGTGTTCATCACGATCGGGACGATGCCCTCGCGGGCGCAGAACCGGAAGGACTCCTCGCTGAAGCTGAACGGCTGGAACACCTGCGGCCACGGCTTCTGGTACGGCTTCGGGGCGATACCGACCTCGGTGATCACGCCCTGATCGTCCTGGCCACCGCCAAAATTATTCACCGCTTCGTGATTGAAATCGATTCCCGGCGGCGGAACCTGCCAGTTTTCGGTTTTCAGAGACGTCGTGCGCTCGCTCCACAGCGCCTTCATGATCTCCCAGTGCTCGTTGAACCGCTTGCGGTTGGCCACATCGCGTTCCGACTTGTCGGAGGACGTGGCGCCGACGTGGTACGTCTGCCCGAGCACGTCCGCCCACCGCTTCTGATACCCCCTGGCGATCCCGACGAAGGAGCGTCCGCGCGTCATCTGGTCGAGCATCGCGAGGTCCTCGGCCAGCCGAATCGGATTCTGGAACGGCAGCACGTTCGCCATCTGCCCGACCTTGATCCGCTGTGTCTGCATCGCGATGTACAGATCGAGCAGGATCGGGTTGTTCGACTCCTCGAAGCCTTCGATGTGGAAATGGTGCTCCGTAAACGCGACGCCCCAGTACCCGAGATCGTCAGCCAGTTGCGCCTGCTTGGTGATCTGGAAGAGCATGTTCTGGTAGTTCTTGTCGTTGACCCCAGCGAAGCCCTTCTTCATCTGGTCATAACTGCCCACGGCCGGCAGGTAGAACAAAATCTCCTTCATAAGACTTACTCCTCACATCGGTTAACTGGTCAAGCCCGGCTTCGGTAGACCACGAAAGGGTTCCCGCTGGGGTCCCGCAATACCGCCCGAATCTCGTGCGCCCCCTCAACCGGCCCGGACAACACCGTCGCACCGGCCGCCAGCAGTCGGGACACCGCAACCGAGACGTCGTCGCTCCGGAACACCGGCAACGCCGACTCCGGCACCGGATGGTCAGCCGGAGTCGCCAAGGCGAGCTTTATCGACCCGGCGGAGAGTTCGGCATAGTCGTCCCGATCCCGCATCCGGACACCGAGCCCCAACCCATCTCGATAAAAGGCCAATGAACTTTCCAAATCGGACGCGGGGAGCAGGATAGACCGCAAATCACACTTCGAATCAGCCACAAACACTCCATTCGTCCGATCTCGCGAGTTTGGCCGAGGTTTCACCTGTGGAAACAGATTGTTACCCGCCACGCGGACGAGCACGCCGTATCAATGTGAGACGACGACCCTGCCTCGCGTCTGGCCGAGGGATCGACCGCGCGTTTTCGCAGCGTGTCGGGCACATGATGGCCGAAGGTTCAGGTCAACGACTTCTGGGCGGAGCCCACTCAAGCCGCGTCAAGCAAAGGTGACCTGTGTCTCAAAGTGAGACAATCGGGCCAACGGGATTCCGCGCTACTCTGGTTGGACCATCACGTCACACCCCCGTGGACGATGGAGTGCAGGCAATGGAGCCCACCTCAGTCACACTCGGTGGCCGTGCCTCAGGCGGGACGGCCACACCTGAGGCACGCCGCGAGTCCCCACAGCTGTCCGTACGTGCCGAGATCGCGCTGTCATGGCGCCGGTCCGCAGCCTGCGGAATAGCCCCTGACAAGAAGGCTGAACTACCCTACGATCCGGACTTCGACAGTGACAGCCGACTGCTGAAGGCGGCCACGCCGGTGGTAGAACGTCTCGCCAGTTCCCTGGCCGACACCTCCACCAGCATCCTGCTCGCCGACCGGCAGGCGAGGATCGTGCGGCGCTGGGTTGGCGAGAAGCCGCTGTACAGTGCATTGGACAACGCATACGCGGCCCCCGGGTTCGCCTTCGCGGAGGAGTACGCCGGCACTAACGGGTTAGGCACAGTCCTGGAGGAAGCTCGAACGGTCGCGGTTCGCGGCGAAGAACACTACGCGGACTTCCTACGCCACCTGTCGTGCGTTGGGGTCCCCATCCACAACCCGGTCACCCGAGCCGTCGAGGGAGTTCTCGACATCACCTGCCTCGCTGACGACTACAACCCGCTCATCCCCGCTCTGCTCTCCGAATCGGTACAGCACATCGAAACCCGGTTGAGCCACCTGTCGTCCCCCGCCGACGTCGCCCTCGTCGAGGCGTTCACCCGTGCCCGCCGTCTGCATCGAGGCGCCATACTCGGCCTCAACCCGAACATGATCCTCACCAACCCCATCGCCAGCGGCAATCTCACACCCCAAGACCAGGCGGTACTCTGGGACGCGTCCACACAGTTGGCTCGTACCCAGCGCTCCGAAGTAAGCGTGGACCTCACGCACGGGCGGTACCGTGTCCGGTGCCAATCCGTCACGACCGCCTCCCACGACCCCGCTGGGGTCGTGGTGTACCTCGATCCGATCCGGCCTCGCCACCTCAGCACGGGCTACCGCCCATCCGCGACGCCCACCGGCACCGGCTGCACACCTCCAGCGGGACGCAGCCCACAGTGGCGCCGCGTCACCACGCGAATCCAGGAACTGGCTCAGCTCCCCGATCCGGTAGCGATCACCGGCGAACCGGGCACAGGCAAGCTCTACCTGGCCAAGTACCTGCACGAACTGTCCAGCCCCGCCCGGGGACTGCGCGTTTTCAACGCCGCCGACCCCACCGAGACCGCACCCAAGGACCTGATCATCCGGACCAACGATACCCTTGGGCAAGGCGACAACGTCATCGTACGGCGAATCGAATACCTTCCGACACAGGCGCAGGCGCAGCTGCGGGCCCTCGCGGCGACGAGCCCCCATCCCGCCTCCGCATCGACAACCGGACGACTCATCGTCACCGCCCAAACCACGACCCACACCCATGAGCGGCTCGAACAAGCCCTCGCATCCTACCCGCACCACCTGTGGGTGCCGCCGCTGGCCCAGCACATCGAGGACATCGCCGACCTGACGTCGGTCCTGCTCACGGAACTCGCCGGCCAACCCACCGCACACTGCAGCCTGCCAACGCTACAAGCCCTGATGCGTAGCCCATGGCCGGGCAACATCGCCGAGTTACGAGACGCCCTTGCCGCCGCACTCAACGCCAGCCATGGCCAGGAGATCCAACCGCACCACCTACCGACCTGGGTGCTCAAACGTGCACACCAACGACAATTATCCGTAATGGAGCAGTCGGAGCGCGAACTGATCATCGAAACACTAGCCAGCGTCGGGAACAACCGGACACAAGCGGCGAGAATCTTGGGCATCGGCCGCGCCACCCTGTACCGCAAGATCCGTACCCTCGGCGTCTCCACCGCCCAGGAACTCCAGATGGGGCTATCTGATCAACTTATCGGACAGTCCCACTGCCAGGTGTCGCGAGACCGTCGAGGACCAGCTCGCTGATCGCGGCGGAGAAGCGCGCTGCGTCGACGGATGGATCGGCGGACGGCCGCGCTGAGGCCAGCGACGGTGCTGGCTCCGAAGACGCTCAAGGACACGGCGCCCGGATCGGCACCCTGGCTGGGGCCCGTCGGAGACACCGTCGAGCAGGAGCTCTACCGGCACCCGGCCGTCCGTGAAGTGGCCGTCGTCGGCGTCCCCGACGTCCACTGGGGCGAGACGCCAGTGGCCACCGTGGCGCTCCAGAACGCCGCCGAGACGACGGCCGAGGAGCTCATCGCGTACGCCCGGGAGCGGCTTGCCCACTTCAAGTGCCCTACCCGGGTCGAGTTCGTGGCCGAGTTGCACCGCACAGCGCCGGCAAGGTTCTCTAGACGGTGCTACGTCAGCAGCAGGGCGCAGACGAACACGCAGTACGCCGCTGAGCTCAGTTCAGACTGCTCCCGTCGTGCCAATCCGGCGCAGGTCACGATTCGAGGGAGAGGAACCGGACCGCGACCTCTGAGATCTTGCGTGCTGTCGCGGTTCGGTCCCATCTGGGCAGGGCCAGGTGACTGACTGTCAGGCGGACCATGGTGTCGGCCGCGTCGATGACGTCGTTTTCGGGAAGACTCGGGTAACTCTCCGCGACCCATCCGGCCAGGGTGTCGGAGGCGAGGTCGAGGAGTCGCGCGGAAGTTGTGAGCAGTGGGAGCATCCCCGTGGACGCTTGGCTCCCCCCATTCAGGTCGCGGTTGGAGATGAGCACCGCCTTGAGCAGGGGGCTACGCCCCGCCTCGTCCAAGGTGTAGTCGACGGCTGCAGCGATGCCGCGCTTCGCATCGCCGACGTGCGCCTCCAGCGCCCCCTGGATGCCCTCCAGGAAGCGTGAGGCTTCCCGAAGCACGACGGCTTCTCCGAGGCCGGCCTTGTCACCGAACTCCTTGTAGAGAGCTGCCCGCGACACCCCGGCTCGGTCCGCCACCTCCCCCATGCGCACCCGGTCCCAGCCGCGGTCGATGATCAAGTCGTGGGCAGCCTCGAGGACAGCCGAGCGCATGTGCTCCCTGAACCGTTCACGCATGGAGTGTGCCCGCATGAAAGACAGGGTAGCGATCTCTGTCTCGCTACCGACTCCCGTCACCGATCTGGACAAGATCAAGCTACCGTGCGTGGTCGTCTGCAACCCTGGTCGTGACGCTGTACGACTGGACAAGGCCCCGCGAGTATCCCGCACCAACTGCCGTGGTCGTCGGCAACTCTCGGAGGTCCTCGACTCGAATGGCACCGGGTCCCCGACCAGTAGCGTGATCGGACGACGACGGCCCAACACCACCCTCCGTTCGTAGGCTGGCACGATCGTCTGCACGCCCCACTGTGCAACAGGAGTCAATGGAGCTGACGTCTCGTCTCCAGCGCGATGCGAACAGTACCCGATCCTTGAGCGGCATCAGACTTCCCTCCGGCCGCTTCGTGATCGATCCTTTCGGGTAGACGACGAGGGCGCGCGATCCACGGCTTCGACCGCAGCGCGGAGCCCAGCTCGGCTGTTGGAACGATCGACCTCGACGTGGCCGGCCGGCCGAAACCACCAGCCGACAGCTCTGCTCTGAAACGGGCTCGTCTTTGCTATGACCGGGGGTCCGGCCCTCTGGTCCAGGATCATCTCCGCCGGGAACAACGGATCGGTTCGGGAGACAGGGCTGACCGCCGGCACCGCACCTCCCGTCTCGGCGAGGCGTCCCGTGCCGCGCCAGTCCACTCTCCTGGCCACCAGCAGCAGCGGTTTGCGAACGAGCAACACCAGCCACCATGCAGGACCGCGTGCGTCTCTGGGGACGTGCCTCACGTCTGCAACCGACGCGATTCACGGACGCCCAGGATGTTAGACAGAAGCCCCATCGCCGTCCACGCTGTCGACATCCAAGTCATCCTTGTTCGCCGCACTGGGCGGTGCCTCGGTGGTGACCACGGTCAGCGGTCGGCCCCCTTCGTCACACCGCAACCTCTGCTGTCAGGGCGGCCATATCGACTGCGGTCCCCTGGCCGAGCATGCGCTTGGTGGTCATGAAGTCCCGGGGACGGTTGACACAGTCAGCGGCTATCAGCTCGCCCTTCCGGAGGTAGTAGCAGGTGAAATCGCGGTCGGCGGTCGGGTCACCGCTCAGGACGATGTCGTCATAGCCCGTGTTGAGTCCCGCGATCTGGAGCTTGAGGTCATACTGATCCGACCAGAACCACGGGAGCGCCGTGACCTCCTTGTCCGTTCCACAGATGGTCGCCGCTGCCACCTTCGCCTGCTCCACCGCGCTCGGCACCGACTCCAGGCGGATCCGTCGGCCGTAGCGTGGCATGTCCTGCGAGGCGCAGTCCCCGGCGGCCACAATGGTGGGATCATTGCTGCGCGCGTGCGCGTCGATCAAGATCCCGTCGTCCACCGCCAGGCCGGCTGCCTCGGCCAGTTCCGTGGTCGGCTCGATACCGACCCCGATGATCACGAGATCGGCTGCCATAAGCTCGCCGCTCGCCAGGACCGCCTCGCGGACGCGGTGGTCACCGACCAGCGCCTCGACCGATGCGCTCGTCCGCACGTCGACTCCCTCATGTTGGTGGACGCGCGTGAAGAATGCCGACACCTCAGGAGCGGTCACCCGCTCGAGGACACGGTCTGCGGCCTCCAGCACGGTGACGTCAAGACCCAGCGCGCGCAACGACGCGGCGGTCTCCAGGCCGATGTAGCCACCACCGACGATGACGGCACGCCGTCCGGGGATGGCGTCCTCGCGGATCCGCTGCACATCAGATGACCGACGTAGGTAGTGCACCCCATCGAGCTGGGTGCCGGCGGCGCGCAGGCGTCGTGGGCGTGCGCCGGTGCAGAGAGCCAGGGCGTCATAGGACAGTCTGTCCCCCGTGCTGAGCAGGACCTGGCGAGCCGAACGATCGATCTCCTCCACGCAGGCGTCCAGGCACTCGATGCCCTGCTTGAGGTAGAAGTCCTGGGAGCGAATGGCCAACTCCGTCAGCGAGCACTTGCCAGCGAGGTAAGCCTTCGACAGAGGAGGTCGCTGGTAGGGCAGCACCGACTCGTCACCGACCAGCACGATCTCACCGGACCAGCCCTCCTGGCGGAGGCTGGTGACCAGCTGCGCCCCGGCATGACTGGCACCCACCACCACCGCGCGCGCTGAGCTCATCCGGCGCCCTTGGGGGTGAGCTCGACCATCAGCTTGCTGATGCCCCGAACGAAGTTGGACTGGACGTATTCCGGCTCCCCGACTACATCGATCCTCTCGAAGCGCGGGAGGATCTCCTCCCAGAGGATCCGCAGCTGCAGCTCGGCCAACCGGTTGCCCATGCACCGGTGCACGCCGAACCCGAAAGCGATGTGGTTGCGGGCGTTGGGCCGGTCGATGATCAACTCGTCCGGTCGCTCGAACACAGTCTCATCGCGGTTGCCGGACGCATACCACATCACCACCTTATCACCCTTACGGATGAACTGGCCGTTGAGCACGGTGTCGGTCTTGGCGATCCGGCGCATGTAGGCAAGCGGAGTCTGCCAGCGGATGATCTCTGAGACCATGTTCGGGATCAGGTCCGGATTGGCCTTGAGCTTCTCGAACTGGTCGGGGAACTGGTTCAGCGCGAGAACGCCACCACTCATCGAGTTGCGCGTTGTGTCGTTGCCCCCGACGATGAGCAGGATCAGGTTGCCGGCGAACTCCATGGGACGCTTGATCAGATCCTTGGTGCTCTCATTACTCTGCAGCATGGTGATGAGGTCGAACCCGGGCTCTTCACCGGCCGCGAGGCGGGCGGCCTTGTCATGCCACAATGTGCTGAGTCCACGCGCCATGCCCACCATGCCGCGGAACAGCTCGTCGTTGTCGGAGGGGCCTCCGTTGGCCTGCTCCATCGAGGTGGCCAGGTTTGACCACTCGACGAGCTTGTGCCGCTGCTCGAAGGGGAAGTCCAGTAGCGTCGCCAACATGCGGGCGGTGAGCTCGATCGACACGGTGCTCACCCAGTCGAAGGGTTCGTTGACGGGCAGGTTGTCCAGGACGTCCCTGACGCGCTCGCGAATGAGGCCCTCCATCTCGCGGAGGTTCTTCGGAGCCACCACCCCTTGGACGGCGCGGCGCTGAACGTCGTGCTTGGGCGGGTCCATGGCAATAAACATCGCGATGTCCATGAACCGCGGCGGCGCCCCGATGACAATGAGAGGTTCCGCGGAGAAGACCTCGTGGTTCTTGTCCACCGCAATGATGTCGGCGTGACGCGTGACCGACCAGAACGGTCCGAAGGGACTGTGAGGCTGGTAGTGGACCGGGGCCTCGTCGCGTAGGCGCTTGAAGTAGGAGGCCCAGCGCCCCTGCCGGTAGAGGAACGGGTTGCTGAGGTCGATGTCTTCGAGCGCGACTTCTTCGACCGGCGGGATCGGGCGTTCGACGAACATCTTCTGCCCGTTCGTGCGGGTCAGCCAGCGTCGGCCCTTGTCGTAGAGGTGTGCGGCCTGGACCTGTCGATCCAGCGGGATGGCGGCCTCGACCTTCCTCTTGACTGCTTCAGGGATCTTCATCTCGTCGACACCTCCTGCTACATCTGGAATTCGGGCAGTTGCACGGTCAGGCCATCCCATGACTCGGAGGCCTTGATCTGGCAGGACAGCCGAGACGTCGCCTGTCGCTCGGGGTTCATCGACAGCATCTCCTCTTCCACCGGACCGGACGGGCCGACCTTGTCGGCCCAGGCAGGATCCACGATCACGTGGCAGGTGCCGCAGGCGGCCTCTCCGCCGCAGTCGCCATCGATGCCCGGAATGGCGTTGTTCGTCGCGACTTGCATCAGCGAGCAGCCCTCCTCGAGGGGCGCCTCGTGCTTCTCCCCGTCGTGCGACACGAAAGTAACGACTGCCATCGACAACTACCCCACTCTTGACCACAAGACGGACACTTCCTTCATGATTGTCGTCGGCGTCCGACAAGGCCATGTCGAAGCCGCGCCATCCTGTTGTGAGTTCGGATCACGTGAGGATCGCCATGTGGAGAGACGAGCCAGGCGTCCCATCTCTTGTGTTCGTGCAACTGCTGAGCAGTTCAGCGATCGATCAGAACGCCGTGGAGGAGTTCCGCGCCATCATGGCGCGCGAGGGAACCGGCGAGCTGACTCTGATTCAGACCCAAGCGCAAGCACCGCTGCGGTGGTTTCGCGAGGTCTATCCCGAACTCGACGCCGAGCAGGCGACCCGGCTGGGGATCGCCTGCGCGGAACAGGCCCAGCTCACGTCCTTCGGGCCGATGAGCGTGCCGCTGGTCAGCGCAGGAACCGTCGCCGAGGTCGTGCAGCTGCTGACCTATCTTCCGGTTATCACCAAGGCCGTCACCACCCAGTTCGATCGCCAGCCGGAGGACCTGACGATTCGGCTGTCCGGGAACGCAGGAGAACCCGACCTGGACTGTCTAGTCGTCACCTACTGCGGCCTGGCCCTCATGCGGTTGATCGACCTGCTGGTCGGCGACACGTCGGAGGTGACCATGCATAGTCGCTGGCCGGAGCCGAGCGTCCTGTCTCGAGAGGCATGGCCAGGGGGTCGGCTCGTCTTCGACGCCCCCTTGTCCTACCTGCATATCCCTGCACGGACGCTGCACACGGCCTGCCGCTTCCCCGACCCACTCGCCTACGAAGTCGCCATAACTGACCTCCAGCAGGCGCTCGAACGTCGGGCTGGCCCCCAGGACTTCACCCGCAGAGTGCGGGAGCTGTTGGACGACAGGCCAGGGGTGAAGACGATCCAGTCAGTCGCGGATGAGTTCTCGATCTCCTCGAGCACCCTGAAACGCCGCCTCGCCGCGGAGGGAACCAGCTTCCGCGAACTCCTCCAGAAGTCCCTGCTCGACCGTGCCCGGATACGGCTGCTCGACCGATCCACGTCGGTCAGTGAGGTCGCCGCCGAACTCGGCTACAGCGACGTCACCAACTTCTCGCACGCCTTCAAAGCATGGACCGGCTCCTCACCGAGCCACTTCCGACGCGCCCACCAGCACCCTTGAGCACGGCTCCCAGCGCAGCCTCTCGGCAGGACCGCGGCTGGGGCGCCGTCCGAAATTTGTTTGACAGACCCTCGGAGGCCGTCCATCAGTCACCCGGCTGACCAACCTTCCTGGAGACTTCGCCCGATCCGGGCCGGTTCTCGTGGTCGGTGAGATGCGCGTCGGGGTCGACCGAGGTTTCGAATGCGGTGGCGAGGTCCTCGGCGGAGGTGTGTCCGTGGGTCTGTCGCAGCGGGGTTTCGCGTAGGAAGAGCAGGGTGACGAACCCGAGCAGCGCGAACGGTACGGCGGCGAGGAAGGTGGTTTGCAGCGCCTCGGCGAACCCGGTGGTGACTGCGAGATGGATGGGCTCGGGCAGCGCCGCGATCTGTTCGGGGCTGCCCTGGGTGGCAGTCCCGGCGGGCATCTGGTCGGCGGTGACCCCGGCCGCCTTGAGCTGCGCGGGGATGGTGTCGCGGAGGCGGTGGGTGAGCAGTGCGCCGAAGACTGCGACTCCCATCGCGCCGCCGAGGGAGCGGAAGAAGGTGGCTCCGGAGGTCGCGACGCCGAGGTCGGCGTGGGGCACGGCGTTCTGGGTCGCCAGCACGAGGACCTGCATCACCATGCCGATGCCTGCGCCGGTGATGAACATGAACACCCCGGCCAGCCACAGCGAGGTGTCCACCGACATCCGGCTCATCAGCGTCAGCCCCAGGACGGCGACCAACAGGCCGACGACGGGGTAGATCTTGTAGCGGCCGGTGTGGGTGATCATGCGTCCGGAGGCGATGGACGTGGCCAGCAGGCCGACCATCAGGGGAAGCGTCAGCAGGCCGGATGCGGTGGGTGACTCGCCTTTGACGATCTGCAGGTACTGCGGGAGGAAGATGATGGCGCCGAACATGGCGACCCCGACCGCGAAACCGGCCAGGCTGGTGATGACGAAGGTGTGGTTGGCGAACAGTCGCGGGGGCATGATCGGTTCGACCGCCCGGCGCTCCTGCCAGACGGTGAGCGCGAGCATGAGCACCGCCACCGCGGTCAGCCCGTAGGTCCAGCCCGAGTTCCAGGCGAACTCCTTGCCGCCGAGCGAGAGCATCAACAGCAGGGCGCTGATCCCGGCGACGATGAAGAAGGCCCCCAACCAGTCGATGGCATGCCTGCGGCGCGGGAACGGCAGCTTCAGCACACGTTCGGTCACCGCCAGGGCCGCGATGCCGATGGGGATTCCGACCCAGAAGGTCCACCGCCACGAGAGGTGCTCGACCAGGAAGCCACCGAGCAGTGGCCCGGCGACGGTGGCCAGGCCGAAGACCGAGCCGATGTAGCCCTGGTAGCGGCCGCGTTCGCGGGGGCTGACGACGTCGCCGATGATCGCCTGGGACAGTGCCATCAGCCCACCAACGCCGATTCCCATCACGGCCCGGAATCCGACGAGTTGCCCCATGTTCTGGGCGAACCCCGAGGCCAGGGAGGAGACCAGGAAGATCCCGATCGCGGACTGGAACATGATCTTGCGGCCGTACAGGTCCGACAGCTTGCCCCAGATCGGTGTGGAGGCGGTCGAGGTCAACAAGGTGGCCGAGACGACCCAGGCCAGCTGGTCCTGGCCGCCGAGCTCACCGACGATGGTGGGCAGCGCCGTGGCCACGATCGTCTGGGACAGGGCGGCGACCAGCATCCCCATCATGAGCCCCACCAGGACGGTGAGGATCTGCCGGTGCGTCAGCCCCGGCATCACCTGTTCGCCGGGTGCCCCAGGGGCACCGGCTTCGGGGGAAGACGGCGTGCTCATCGCTGGCTCCGTTCTGTGCTGTTCGGGTCCGAGGCCAGATGCTTGTCGAGGCCGGCGTTGAACGCGGCGAGCAGGGAAGCGAAGTTCGCCAGGTCCTCGGGCGACCACGACTGCAGCAGCTTCCGGACGACACCGCGTCGTTCCGCCCGGGTCGTGGTCAGGACGTCTCGGCCGCGCTCGGTGAGTCGCAGTCGGAAGGCGCGTCGGTCCTCGGTGTCGGCTTCCCGCGTGATCAGGCCGGCCTGCTCCAGGGAGGCGACCTGCCGGCTGATCGTCGAGGCGTCCAGGTGGAAGTGTGCTGCCAGCGCACTGGGCCGCAGTGGGCCGGTGTCATGGAGCCACGCAAGGATGCCGTAGGCGGCCCTCTCCACGACCTGCTCGGTCGGGCCCCCGCGCAGATGCACCTTCTGGGCGCGCCGCACCAACAAAGTCAGCTCCTGCTCGATGGACTCCACCGAGACCAGGTCGGCCTTCGACCCAAGCGGTTGCATGTACCAACCATAACCGGTGGAGGGACAGCGAGCGCACCAGCCCGCCATTCTCGCGTGGCCAGAGCCGGGGCGAGGCCGGGAGAAGCACGGCCACCAGATCGTCCTGGCTTGCCGAGGTCAGATTGTCGAGGCCGACAGCGTGGCGAGCCAGGGCGGGGCCCGGAATCTGCGATATCGCGAGCGCGGCGCGCTGGTGTGTGCCCGGCGCCGACCAGGTCGAAGACCGTGCCAACTATCAGACCGGTTTCGTGGCCCAAGTCGGGCCACATTCCGCACACGAATGGCAACGATGGTGGCTGCCTGTCACCCGCAGGGCGTTCAAGCGACTACCTCGTCCACCACGGGAAACCCAGCAGGCCGGACGGCACTCAAACCCGCCTCGTCCACGGATCCTGCAGGCGCAGGAAACGAGCACCTCAACCCCACGCGCCTCAGCGGCTTGCTTGAGCCGGATGCCGCGACGAGTGGCACCTCCGATTCTCAGGGGGCCTCCGACCTCGCCGTCCGCTGCGAAGCCCGTCGTGCCGTCACGCCAGCGGCCCGCCGTCGCCGGACGGCTGCCTGGGAGC
Source organism: Prauserella muralis (assembly GCF_003202285.1). Classification (GTDB taxonomy): domain Bacteria; phylum Actinomycetota; class Actinomycetes; order Mycobacteriales; family Pseudonocardiaceae; genus Prauserella_B; species Prauserella_B muralis. The sequence goes on along the minus strand of NZ_MASW01000014.1, from coordinate 5,790 downwards.
AACTGCGCCGAGGCCAGCATCGATGTGCACATTGGGCAATTTTGCTCATTGGGCAGAGGTGGGCATACTGAGGGCGTGGATCGTGGGTTGCGGGACCTCAAGCGCGAGGCGACGAGAGAGGCGCTGGCCAAGGCGGCGTTCGAGCTGACCCGTGAGCGCGGCTTGTCGGGGTTTGTCACCGCGGACGTGGTGGAGCGGGCGGGGTACTCGCGGCGGACCTTCGGCAACCACTTCTCCTGCAAGGAGGAGGCGGTCGCTTCGGTCGCGTTCGGTGGTGTCGACGACGCCAGCGCGATCCTGGCCGGCCTTCCCGCTGACCTGCCGCTGCTCGACGTCCTGTTGGCTGTGATGAAGACGCAGTTCACCACGGACGCGTTGGTGAGGATGCGCGAGCTGATGGCGATGGCGCGGCGGTACCCGACCCTGGAGCCCCACGTGCTGGGCGTTCAGCAACGCATGCGCCATACCGCGCAGGAACTCTTGGGCTCGGTGGCGGGGGACCGGTACCCCACCGTCTACGTGCCGCTGTTGTTCGGTGCCGTGTACGGCGCCGTGATGGCCGCTCTAGAGGGAACCCTTGATGTGGACCTCGGCGGCGAGTACGACCCCAGCCCCGCGTCGATGGACTACAGCTCGTTCCTCGACATCACTTTCGACTACCTGCGCCACGGCTTCTAGACCTTCTAGACACCGCCCCTCTTTGCCCTCAAGGAGCACCAGTCCCTCATGTCCACTTTCTTGTACCGGCTCGGACGAACGGCGTTCGGCAGGCCGTGGCTGTTCATTGCGGGCTGGCTCGCCGCCCTCGCAGTGGTCGTCGGTGCGGTCGCCATCAACGGGGTGAGCGTCAGCTCGGAGATGAAGATCGAGGGCACCGAGGCCCAGACTGTGCTCGACCGCGTAGCCGATGAGCTCCCCGCCGCCTCGGGAGGGCAGGCCAGTGTGGTCTTCACCGCGCCCGACGGTGAGCGCCTCGACACGGCGGAGCGACTCGCGGTGATCAGCGGCACCGTCAGCGACGTCTATGACCTCGACAAGGTCGTCAATCCCCTTGACCTCGCCACGGGTACCTCGGAGGAGGGCACCCCAGGCACGCCCGAGGAGAAGGCACCGGGCACTCCGCCAGCCGGGCCGGACCACGGGCAGGCGCCTCCCTACCAGCCGCTGCTGGTGGACGGGGCACCGGTGCCCGGCGTGCTCGTGTCCTCGGACGGGCAGGTCGCGCTGTTCCAGTTCCAGTTTACGGTCGCCTCCACCTCATTGACACCTGAGGACGTCAGCTCGGTGGTCGAGGTGGTGGAGCGTGCCGAGCAGGGTACGGGGATCACCGTTCTCCCGAGCGACTCGCTCAAGGCCATCGAGATCCCGGTCGGTGTTGGCGAAGTGATCGGTCTCGCCGTCGCCGCCCTGGTGCTGGTGCTCACCCTGGGCTCGCTGATCGCGGCCGGCCTGCCCCTGATCACCGCGCTGGTCGGCATCGGCATCGGCGTGGGCGGCGCGTACGCGCTCTCCACGGCCGTCGAGATGAACTCCGCCACGCCCGTGCTCGGTCTCATGGTCGGCCTCGCCGTCGGCATCGACTACGCCCTATTCGTTGTCAACCGGCAGCGACGGCTGATTCTCGATCAGGGACTCACCGCACAGGAGGCAGCAGGCAGAGCTGTCGGCACCGCAGGCAGCGCGGTCTTCTTCGCCGGCCTGACCGTCCTCATCGCGCTGACCGCGCTGACCGTCATCGACATCGCGATGCTCTCCACGATGGCCCTGGTCGCGGCGTCCACGGTGGCCCTGGCCGTGCTCATCGCCCTGACCCTGCTGCCCGCGCTGTTAGGGCTGGTCGGGGAGCGGATCTGCTCGGACAAGGCCCGAGCCCGACGCTACGCCAAGGCGGACGCGGAGTCCCACAGCGTCGCTGACCACTGGGTCAAGGGTGTCATCAGGTTCCGGTGGCCCGTCATCGGCGGCGTGGTCGCGATCCTGGGCGTGATGGCGATCCCCGCGGCCAGCATGAACCTGGGCATCCCAACTGGTGCGACCGCGAACCAGGACACCGCCGCCCGACAGAGCTACGAGGCGGTCTCCCAAGGCTTCGGTGAGGGATTCAACGGCCCGCTCCTGGTCACCGCGGAGCCCACCGGCACCGCAGGCCGCGTCACACCCGAGCTGACCGCGAAACTGGCCGACGAGTTCCAACACCGAGACGACATCGTGCTGGCCGCACCCGTCGGCGTCAACGAGGCCGGCGACCTGGCCGTGTTCAGCGTCATCCCCACCTCCGGCCCCAGCGACGAGGCCACCAGCGATCTTGTGAAGTCGCTGCGCGAGCCCAGCAACGCGATCGCCCAGAGCAACCAGGTGCGGCTGGGCGTGACCGGGTTCACCGCCATCGGCATCGACATGTCCGACAAACTCGCCGATGTCCTTCCGCTCTACCTCGGCATCATCATCGTCCTCTCCGTCCTGATCCTGATGCTCGTCTTCCGCTCCGTGGTCGTCCCGATCAAGGCCACAGCCGGCTTCCTGCTCAGCATCCTGGCCACCTTCGGTGCCACCACCGCCGTCTTCCAGTGGGGCTGGCTCAGCGGCCTCTTCGGGTTCGACACCGGCGGCCCACTCATGAGCTTCATGCCGATCATCGTGACCGGCATCCTCTACGGACTCGCCATGGACTACGAGGTCTTCCTGGTCTCCTCGATGCGCGAGGCACACATCCACGGCCAGCCGGCCCGACACAGCGTCGTCCATGGGTTCGACCAGGCCAGCCGGGTCGTCGTCGCGGCCGCCATCATCATGGTCGCGGTGTTCTCCGGCTTCATCTTCAGCCACGACATCATGATCAAGCAGATCGGCTTCGCTCTCGCCGCTGGCATCCTCATCGACGCTTTCGTCGTCCGGCTGACCCTCGTCCCGGCGCTCATGGCCCTCTTCGGCGAACGAGCATGGTGGCTGCCCCGCTGGCTCGACCGCCTGCTGCCGGACCTTGACGTCGAGGGCGACAAGCTGCTGACCATGCTCAACCAGCAGGCCGAGGCCACCGACCGACACCACATCGAGGTCCGCGACTGAACGAGCCCCCCGGAAGCATCCGGAGCCGAACCACCGGGGGCACGTTCAGCAGCCCCACCACGTCGACCCCGTCTGCCCGCACGGCCGAACGCGGTCGACCATCACCGCCGGTGTCTCGGTCACCGAGGATCCAGCCGGTGATCAGACCAGCGCTCCAGCATTCCCTCCAGCTCGTTGCGCAGGAACGCGATGAACGTCGTCGCCTCGGCTAATCGGTGGCCTTCACCGCCGGGAGCGCCGAGCTCGACCGTGGCGCTCTCCAGCGTGGACTGCCACTGCTTGAGAACCGGGATCCAGGGGCCACGACCATGCCCCAGACGTTGCCGTCACAGACCCGGTAGAGCTCCGCCCTCTTCCCGGGTTGGCGTTCCTTGACCACCATCCGCGTCGCGGTGAGATGGCGCACCGCCCCCGAGATCGCGGCCGGACTGACCCGAAGCCCTTCCGCGAGCGCGGCGGAGGTGTAGCGTTCGGCGTCGTCGGCGAGCATGTAGGCGAACACCCTGGCCGACATCCGTGGGACCCCGCCTCGTTCAGGATCAGGGCGATGCGCTCCACCACCCGGAGCAGCCCCTCGCCCTCGTCCTGCCAGCGGCTCGCCATCATCTGCTCACCATCACCCATCCAGCCAGGCCCACCCGGTACGACCTGCGGGGATGCTGCCCGCAGCCGCTGCAGCCTGCGGGCCACTGACACGTTCCTCACAGGACTCGGCCCGGCGTCGATGTCGCCTCACAGCCCGGACGCTCCAGCCGCCCCCGATCCGTTTGGCCGCCACCGAGCCGTGGTTGGCACCGACGTCCCGCCGGGCACAGGTTCGAACTCGTCGGCCCCCAGCGGCCGGTGTTGGGGCTGCAGTCAGAGATCGAACTGCGAACCGTAGACTCAGGAGGCGTCCGGGCCATCGGAGTCTGTTTCAAGGTCGGCACCACCCCCTCCAAGTTCGGGACCGTCCGGCCCGAGCTGGCCGGTCGTCAAGGTGTACTGGATCGCATTTGCGCAGGTAGTCCTCAAGATCGCCCAACCCGCGGGCGATGTCCTGACGCAGCCTGCGTTCGGCAAAGAACCGGAGGCGGGGCGGAGGATGTTCGCGAACCCACTCCATATACATGAACTGCCCCATGCACCAGCATGCACCGAACGCGACGCTGGCAGCCACCAGCATCCACCACGCGACTGCCAACACATCCCACAGCGCGTTGCCCAGCTGTTGCCATGCCAGCCCGTACGGATCCCGGTACCTCAATTTCACCCACCTCCACCCTGGTGGCCGAACCGAGCATCACGATCACCCTGTACCCAGCGGTAGAGTTCACCGTACGCTGAAAAACTCAGGAGGAAAAGGGTAGAGCCGTGCGGCCGGCCAGCGCCACTACCTCGGAGCGGGTCTGTCAAACGAGCCGCGAAGCGGGCGACCACAGCGCCAGACGTCCCGTCGGCATGCCGGTCACTGAAGTGAGCATCGCTGAACAACCACCATCAGGAACCTGCAGGACCGGATCACACGGGCGTGTCCGGGAGCGTCCGCGAGTCCTACCGGCTGTGTAAGTGACGAACTGGCCGAGCAGCTTCTCCGCCCGATCTAACCGGAAACCGAGTGCGCGGCGGACACCCAGATAGTCGGCGAGGGCTGGACGCAATGCGCTCATGCCGTACCGTCCGAAGCAGGCCAGTGACGGGCGACCGGACGCAGGGCCGCCACGTCGACCTTCGTGTAGAGCGTCATCGTGATCGGATCACGATGACGCAGCACCTGGCCGATCTCGGCCAGCGAAGCGCCTGCGGTCAGCATTGCGTTGGCCGCGCTGTGACGCAGTCGATGCGCATACATCACCGGTAGCCCGGCTCGGCGGGCCGGCCGCGCCACCACGTTGCTGACGGTGTTCCGGCTCATCGGCCCATGTGGCGCCTACGCGCAGACAAACACGTGGCGGGCACCGGTTTTCGGTCGCCAACCAGTCAGATACGACACGAGCGCCTTGCCGACATCAGCAGGCAACGGTAACCGCTCAACTCGACGGCTCTTGCCAGTCACGGCCAGCTCACCGTTGCGCCAATCGATATCTGCCAGGCGCAGGGATGCGATCTCGCCAGCACGAAGCCCGAGCCGCGACAGGACCGCCAGGATCGCCGCATCCCGTTGCCCACCTGGCTATCGAGATCGCACGAGGCCAGCAGCGCCGCCACCTGATCGGTGGGCAAAGCTTTGGGCAGACCAGCCAGTTTCCATCGCGCCACGGCTGGCACCGCCAACGCCAACCCGACCGGGATGGCGCCGGTGGCATGCAAGTACCGCAGCAGCGACCGTAGTGGAGTCACCAGCCGTGGCACTGACTGCGGATCGCGATGCGATTGCTCCACCACGAACGCGGTGACATCGCCAGCGGTCAGATTCTCCAACTCCAGTCGGCCCTCGCGCATCCGCGACACCACGAACCCACGGACAGCACGAATGTTCCGGTCGATCGTCCGGTCGGAAAGGCCACGCTCGCTCGCCTCGTAGTTGGCATACTGGGCCAGGAGAACATCAACGGCCGTCACCATCACGGGCAGCGGATCAGCCAGCGATACCCCCGCCGTCGGCAGATATTCCAGCAGCGCCGCCCATGACCCCCGCCTCCAGCTTCTGAAGCGCCCCGGCGCGTCCTTGGCGTCGATGAACGCCTCCACCGTCGCCGGGCTGAACGAAGTGTCAACGGCAGCTGAAACCTGACCAGGTGTCGG
>NZ_MASW01000013.1 GCF_003202285.1 Prauserella muralis | reverse complement strand
CTAGCTCGGATCACCGACGGCGGCCTGTGCCACGGTTGGGCCGGGCTGTACCAAACCGTCTGGCGATCGGCCCAGGACGCTGGAACATCCGCGTTTGACGAATACCTTCCGCCTCTGGCCGCGCACCTGGGTCAACACACTCGCCACGGGCCAGTGGCGAAGCGCGGCTTCCTCGAAGGCACAGCAGGAACAGCTCTTGCCCTGCATACCGCCGTGTACAACACCACGCCGACTTCGGGATGGGACGCATGTCTACTCATCGACTGACACCGCGAGAGGTAGAACTGCGAAGCAGTGATGCCGACGAGTCCGCGGTTGCGCAGGGCGCGGAGTACGGGGTTCTTCTGGTACTGGCCGGGGCTTCCTTGAATGAAGCCGCAGCAGCCATTCACGTCGAACCCGCGGACCTGGCCGAGGCCGTCGAGGTCTATCGGAAAGCTGGACGACACGCCCTCGAACGGCAGGCAGCTTCGGACTGGTGGCAGATCTACATCGAGTTCATCGATTGGAGCACGGCCGAACAGTCAGCAGCCGACACCATCGCGCCGCTGTTGCACCGAGCTGGAGAGGACGGCCTCGTCACGAAGTGGTGGTTCATGAGGAAACACCCCTGCTGGCGACTACGGATTCACCCAGGGCGGGACGGACACGCGATGCGGGACCATCTCGGGGCCGCACTCGATGAACTCGCAGCCGACGACCGCATTGCCCAATGGTGGCCCGGCACCTATGAGGCCGAGATGCAAGCTTTTGGTAACTGGACGGGCATGGAGGCTGCCCACGATCTATTCTATGAGGACAGCCGCGCCGTCATGCACCTTGCTCACAACGGCGGCGGCGGGCTGGGCCGACGCGAACTGTCGCTGCTGCTGTGCAACACCCTGATGCGCGCGGCGGGACTGGAGTGGTACGAGCAGGGCGACGTCTGGCACCGGATCGCTCAGGAACGCCCACTGCCAGAGGATGTCTCTGCCGCGAATCTGACCGCCATGGCCAGCGATCTCAAACAGTTGTTGCTCGCGAACACAGCTCCTGGCGGGCCGCTGCTACGCGCAGAAGGTCCCCTGGCCTCATCCGCAGACTGGGCCAGCGCCTTCCGACAGGCCGGCCGGACCCTGGGGTCCGCGGCCCGTACGGGGACGCTGCAGCGCGGCCTTCGTGAGGTTCTGAGCTACCTGATCATCTTCCACTGGAACCGCCTTGGGTTGCCAGCTCGAACACAGAGCATTCTCGCGTGGGCGACGCGCACCGTCATCCTTGGTCTGCCCGGACATGTGCCGCCCAACCCGACATTGAGTGGTGGACCTACCTCTGGGACAACAGCACCGCCATTGGCGGCCCGAGCGAACGAAGGCGTAGCCGAACGAGCACTGGCCCGATTTCCGCTTGTGTCGCAGCGCCGCTTTCCCTGTCCTGATCTGGAAACCCAGGTGCGCAACGTGCGCGAGTGCGCAAACTCCTGCCAGGAGTCAACCACTGTCGAAGAGCGGATGAACCGCGCCTGCACCGTCTGGAATCTGTCCGCGCGCATCGCGGCCGAATGCGGTATGCCCGACGTCGCCATCAGCCTATGTCGACGACAGTTCCGAATTTTCCGAGCAGCGTCACCACTGTCGGCCGGTTCTGCCATCGCTTCGCTCCAGCCAGTGGTGAACCTCGCCCGACTGACCAGGCGGGCAGGTGACAACCAAGGCGCCTACCGCGAGCTCGAAGCGATCAACCACGCCGTCCGTAATGGTGGTGCGGCCGTGATCCACGGTGACTTGGTCGACTTCGACGGCCTAATCGCGGACCGCTCGTCCGAAGTAGACAACTGGCTTCGGCAGGTTATGCGTGAGGATGGAACCCGCGCGCTTGTCGCAGCCGGCCAGTGGACGAACGCCGCAGCGCATGCCGAGAAGTACGACGAAACCAGAAATCAGTTCCGCGAAGCCCGCCAGACACGCGCCATCGCTCTTGCCCTTAACGGGAAAGCCAACTTGGCGCTCAAACTTATCGACAACACCGCCAAAAGCGATGCTTGGGAGTACGCCGGGGCAGCGTGCCTGCGCAGCTACCTGCTTCTTCAGGAGCGCAGCATCGGTGCAGGTGACGTGATAGGCATGCTTAACGATGTTCGGCATGTCTGCGGGGCATCGCACCGACCCACGGGGTTATTCCGGATCCGGCTCGGGTTGACCGCGGCAGACCTTGCTGTTGCGGCACAAGGAGATGCAGGGCTTCTCTGCGCCGAGCTGATCGAGAAGGCTGAACGATCGGCAGATGCATTCATGGCGCGCGAGGTGCTGGCACACCCAGAATGCCAAACGCTGGCTACACCCAAGCAGAGCGAAACCTTGGGCCTGCTCGTCGAGCGAGCAGGTTTTGACTCGGGGCAGGTCCCCGCGGTGGTGATGGACGACCTCATGTCATCCGTACACACTGCCGAAACCGTCCTGATCGCGAATCTCGGCGTCACAGCCAGCCGACTGGGGCCGATCCGTGACTGAACCTGAACACGGTCTAGATCGAGGGCTTGCCTTGCCACACACCTCCACCGTACCGACCGGTCTGCTCGACGAGCTGCGCAATTTCTATCGGCGTGAACCGAGCCTGCTCGCCGACGACCTTCCGGGCCTGCGGCTCCTTTGACCGGGGTCGGAACAATCGTGTCTTCGCCTGGGACGGCCCGGACTGCGAGGTCTGCCTCAAGCTGTACCGCACCGACAAACGCGACCGCGCGGCTTGCGAGTAACAGGCCCTCGCACATGTCGCGGCCTGCGGAGTCACCGCTGCTCCACAGCCGCTGTGACACAACCCCGACCCCGAACTGCCTGCAGTCGCGATGACCATTTTCGCCGGTCGGCCGGTGCCCGACCTCGCCGAGTCCACCACCGCACTTTGGGCCATGGTCGCGATTCTCGACCAACTCCGGGAGAGCCCACTCGGACCGTTCGCTGACACGCCGCGCGTCGATTCACCCGCAAATTACAAGAATCGGGTCACCGAGGTCTGGCCGGGCCAGCTCGACGAGTGCGAGGACGAGCCGCTTACCGCTGACATGCAATTGATGCTCGGCCCCTGGTACGAACGAGGCGACACCGCGGTGCTCGCCGATCGGCGCCGAGGATCGTTTCTCGCGGCGACTCTAACCTGTTCAACTGGCTCTGGGGCGAGCCGAACGTCCACGTCGTCGACTGGGAGTTCATCGGTCACAGCGACACCGTCTATGACGCCGCCGAGTTGGTCGAACACCTCAGCGCCCGCGTCATCGACGATGAGTGGCGAGTCGCGCTACTGCCGGACCACGGAATCGTCGACGACACGGCACGTCGCCGTTTTCTGGCCGCACAGCGAACCGTTGCGCTCAGCTTGCTGTGGAAGCGTGGAGACAAGCGAGCCGATGATGTCGAGTTTCAGGTCAAGTGGGTCCGTGAGCTGATGAACAGCAGCTTCCTGTGACACACCTGGCTTCAGTGTCGCCTCATGTGCGCTATCCCGACGGGCCAGTGCCGTGAACGCCCTGCCAATCCCGCGCTTGCCGCCCAGCCCGCTGTTCAGTGCCTCGACCTCGGCAGGTTGCCGTTCCCCGCGCCAGACACCCGAGTACGAGGCACTGACCGAATACTTGCCATGTGTGGGTGAGCTCGACGCCCCCAGGTGTGATGTGACGGCCAACGCCAAGAGTGTCGAGGATGAGCAGGCGGCAGCTGCCATCGCTGCACGACCTCAGCCCCACCCCAGCCTTGACCTCCTCGCTCGAGTCCTACAGGGCCTAAGAGAACTGTGATCAGAGCCAGCGCCGTCCCTCGATGCTTGGAGTGTTCCCGCTTTTGTGGACGCGGGTTTAGGCCGCGATTTGGCTGATTTCTCTGAACCCTAGTTGGTATTCTTGGGGTGTCAAGTATCCGAGTGTCGAGTGTCGTCGTTGTGTGTTGTAGTAGTTTTCGATCCAGTCGAATGTTTCCTTGTTGAGGTGCGTGATCGTCGGCCAGGGGCGGGTGTGTATGAGTTCTTTCTTGTAGGTCGCGAAAAATGATTCCGAGACGGCGTTATCGAAGCAGGTTCCGGTGCGGCCGAGTGAACGGCGGATACCGTTGTTCACGCAGTATTCGGCGAAGATTGCGGCGGTGTATTGGGTGCCGCGGTCGCTGTGGAAGATGACCTCGTTGCCGGGGCGGCGGCGAGCGAGGGCCATGTCGAGGGCTGCGGTGACCAGTTCGGTGCGCAGGTGCCCGGCGAGGGCCCAGCCCACGACGGCGCGGGAGTGCAGGTCGATCACCGTGGCCAGATACGCCCAGCCGTCCCAGGTCCTGACGTAGGTGATATCCCCGCACCACCGACGGTCCGGGGCCGTGGCGGTGAAGTCCTGGCCGATCAGGTCCGGTGCCGAGACCGGTGCCTGACCTGGGGTGGTGGTGCGTTTCCAGGGCTTGGGGTGTCGTCCTTGCAGGCCGGCGTCGCGCATGAGACGCCAGACCCGCTTCGGTGAGGCCTGGTGCCCGAGCGTGACGAGCTCGGCGTGCACGCGCCGCACACCAGGGTTGCCGCGCAGCCGCTCATGGACCTGCTTGATGACGGCGAGCAGACCGGTGTCGGCGCGTTCCCGCGCGCTCGGGGAGCGGCCGCGCCAGGCGTAGTAGCCCGAGCGGGACACACCCAGCTCACGGCACATGAACTCGACCGGGAAGTCGTCGGTGCCCGCCCAGTCCGCGATCGCAGCGAATTTCACTGCTTGTCTTTCGCGAACCAGGTCGCTACTTTTTTTGCGAACTCGACCTGCATCTTCAGCTCGGCGTTCTCCGCCCGCAACCGCTCCAGCTCGGCGCGTTCGGAATCCTCCAGAGCTTTGTCCACCGAGTCGTCGGACTCCCTGGCCTTCTTCACCCATTTCCCTAACGTCATCTCGTGCACACCGATATTACGTGCGACCTCGACAATAGGCCGATGGTCATCGATGACGAAAGCTACCGCCTGTGCCTTGTACTCCTCGGTAAATCGACGGCGTGTTGAACCCATCCCTGTGCCTCCCGAAGGACCGGGCGACCCTCACCCCCGTGTCCACCGAACCGGGAACGGTCC
>NZ_MASW01000012.1 GCF_003202285.1 Prauserella muralis | reverse complement strand
AGCTGACTTGAGCTACGCAGTGCGGGAGGGCCGGCGTTGGAGCCGTCGGTAAGGACGAGTGATATGTAGGCTTCAACCGTTCCGTACCCGACGGGACTGCTTCGACGAACTTGGCGTTGGGAGGGTGCCTGCTCATGGGCGAGCTAGGTGTGATCCGCAATTACGCCTACTGGTCGGATCGCCGTATCCGGGACATCGCGTCAGACAACGGCATCCCCCTCGAACGACGCGTGAGTTGGAAGGCCAAGACGGCTTTTCCGTTGATCGGTGGGCTCGAAGTTGCTCCGGAGGCACGCACGCTAGACCGTGCCGAAGTGGCGCCCAGGATCGAGACGGCGATCGGCGACCTTGCAGTTCAGGACTTCGTCACCCCGCCACCGGTGATGTTCGCGAAGGGCGTCGGCCGGGTCGAGTTCGCCCAGTTCACGGGTGGCATCGAGAAGCGACAGGTCGTCGTGATCTACACCAACACCCGCAGCAGCACTGGGAGTCGCGTCGACGTGTGCCTGTTCGGCAGCCTGGAGAACACCGCCGACTACATCGGCGGCTCCGACCAACCACCGCCAGGATGGTCGTCCTCCGCAGCTCGGACAATTGCTCTCTACATCCAGAGCCGAGGAACGATCAACAACTCGCAGTGGGACGACCCGGAGTCCCTCGCAGTCGAAGCCCTGAAGATCGCAACAGAGCAGGGCGTGACCGGAAACTGGGACGAACACGAGAACAAGCCCTGGACGCGGGGGTTCACACTCGGCCACACGACCGAATCCGAGTGGTTCGCACAGATCTACAGCGACGTCGTGCTCGACAAAGACCGGTGGACCTTTCCCAGCGACGGCGGCATCAGCCCAGACGTCGAGCGCATCCTCATCGGCGCTCCATTGTGGGTACGGACTCCGGGCGCACACGCCGTCACCCGCTACCGCGACCTACGCTCAGGGAGCGACAGAGCAACATGACAAGGGACTCCTGCCTGGCCTGGATGGCCACCACTACGCCTTGACGGACACAATAATCGAGTGAGCGATGACTGGGAGCAGCGCTGGGCATCGGGAGCCCGGACGTTCTACATCGCCGAGATCGTGCGGCAGGCGAGTTACGCCTTGGCGGCGGTGCAACAGGCGCTTCAACTCAGCCGGGATCCACAGGGGCGTTCCGAGGCGTGGCCGGCAGTCCAATCGTTCCTCACTGCGACTGCCATCATCAGCAAGTTGTTGTGGCCCGTCAGAGCCGAGAGAGCCGACCGCAAGTCCCGTTGGCGTCGCTTTCGCGCAGATCGACTGCGGACCGAGTTGATGGTCAGCGACACCTCGGCCCTGCGGGACAGGAAGGTCCGGGACTCCGCTGATCATTTCGACGAACGCATCGACGACCTTGTCCGCGACCAGCGCATCCCGCAGGCGTGGACAGACCTGGCGGACGAGGAGCTCACGCAACGGGCAGCCCCGTTTCGTGCGATCGATGCTGATACCGGGGAGGTGCTTGCAGGCCATGACCGAATGGCCTTGGCGCCAGTCGTCACCGAGCTGAACGCGATTCTGCAACGGTGCGAAACCATCGAGCCCGGATCCTCCAGTGCCCCCGACGTCACCATGCTGCTGGCCACGCTGAGGTGGCCGCCGCTGCCGTCCCTGTTCGCGCCCACCGAGCGCTCCGACGAACCAGTCACCGCCAGGGCCAGTATCGCGGCGACTGGCCCTCAGACCCTGGAGGGGTTGATCACGCTGGTTATCGATCAGCTCTTCGAGCATCCGGACACGAACCGCACCCGGCGCAGAAAACATCGGTGACGTCAGGCCGGTCCAGCTGGCATGCTGGTTACGTACCGCGATCAAGTGCGAACGCACGGTGAGTGTGCCTGTGAGCATATCCGTGAGCATGCCCCTGGCTCTCACCAGACT
>NZ_MASW01000011.1 GCF_003202285.1 Prauserella muralis | reverse complement strand
TGGAGTGTTCCCGCTTTTGTGGACGCGGGTTTAGGCCGCGATTTGGCTGATTTCTCTGAACCCTAGTTGGTATTCTTGGGGTGTCAAGTATCCGAGTGTCGAGTGTCGTCGTTGTGTGTTGTAGTAGTTTTCGATCCAGTCGAATGTTTCCTTGTTGAGGTGCGTGATCGTCGGCCAGGGGCGGGTGTGTATGAGTTCTTTCTTGTAGGTCGCGAAAAATGATTCCGAGACGGCGTTATCGAAGCAGGTTCCGGTGCGGCCGAGTGAACGGCGGATACCGTTGTTCACGCAGTATTCGGCGAAGATTGCGGCGGTGTATTGGGTGCCGCGGTCGCTGTGGAAGATGACCTCGTTGCCGGGGCGGCGGCGAGCGAGGGCCATGTCGAGGGCTGCGGTGACCAGTTCGGTGCGCAGGTGCCCGGCGAGGGCCCAGCCCACGACGGCGCGGGAGTGCAGGTCGATCACCGTGGCCAGATACGCCCAGCCGTCCCAGGTCCTGACGTAGGTGATATCCCCGCACCACCGACGGTCCGGGGCCGTGGCGGTGAAGTCCTGGCCGATCAGGTCCGGTGCCGAGACCGGTGCCTGACCTGGGGTGGTGGTGCGTTTCCAGGGCTTGGGGTGTCGTCCTTGCAGGCCGGCGTCGCGCATGAGACGCCAGACCCGCTTCGGTGAGGCCTGGTGCCCGAGCGTGACGAGCTCGGCGTGCACGCGCCGCACACCAGGGTTGCCGCGCAGCCGCTCATGGACCTGCTTGATGACGGCGAGCAGACCGGTGTCGGCGCGTTCCCGCGCGCTCGGGGAGCGGCCGCGCCAGGCGTAGTAGCCCGAGCGGGACACACCCAGCTCACGGCACATGAACTCGACCGGGAAGTCGTCGGTGCCCGCCCAGTCCGCGATCGCAGCGAATTTCACTGCTTGTCTTTCGCGAACCAGGTCGCTACTTTTTTTGCGAACTCGACCTGCATCTTCAGCTCGGCGTTCTCCGCCCGCAACCGCTCCAGCTCGGCGCGTTCGGAATCCTCCAGAGCTTTGTCCACCGAGTCGTCGGACTCCCTGGCCTTCTTCACCCATTTCCCTAACGTCATCTCGTGCACACCGATATTACGTGCGACCTCGACAATAGGCCGATGGTCATCGATGACGAAAGCTACCGCCTGTGCCTTGTACTCCTCGGTAAATCGACGGCGTGTTGAACCCATCCCTGTGCCTCCCGAAGGACCGGGCGACCCTCACCCCCGTGTCCACCGAACCGGGAACGGTCC
>NZ_MASW01000010.1 GCF_003202285.1 Prauserella muralis | reverse complement strand
GGTAGGCCCGACGGCGAAGCAGACGGGTTCGAGGATTCCTGTCTGCGGTTACCGGGGAACTGGTCCGGCTTGGCGTGGTTGGCGTTGGGGTGCGTGTTCGTCCGGGTGCTGGGGACTTAGGTTGGGCACGGTGATCGCCAGGAGGGCGATGTCGTCGGTGGGTGGGGGGTCGAAGTCGGTGATGAGGTGGGTGAGGTCGCGGATCAGCTGCTCGGCGAGGGTGCGGGGGCGGGTGGTGAGGAACGCGGTGAGTCCGTCCTCGCCGAAGAAGGCGCCGTCGGGGCGGGCTTCGGTGAGTCCGTCGGTGTAGAGCAGCAGGGTCTGCCCGGGCTCCAGGTGCAGGTAGCAGGTGGTGAACCGGCATCGGGCAGCGCACCGACCAGCATCCCGCCCTTCGGTCGGATCTCCTCCACCTCCCCGTCATGCAACCGCAGCGCGGGTGGGTGCCCGCCGCCGGCGAGGGTGACCTCGAACCCGCCGCCGGGAGCCGGGGTGAGGATGCCGAACAGCACGGTGCGCTGGCGATTCTCACCCTCGTGGTGCTCGACCGCGTCGCCGACATGCTGAAGTCCCGCTCCACGGCGTTCAGCAGGCTGGCCGAAGGCGCCCCGCTGGTACTGGTCGAGCACGGCAAGCCACTGCAGGAGCGGTTGCGCAAGGAACACATCAGCACCGACGACATCCTCGCGTCAGCCAGGAAGAGCCAAGGCCTGTTGCGGCTGGACCAGATCGAGTACGCCGTGCTGGAGAGCTCGGGCGGCATCAGCATCATCCCGAAGAAGAGCCAGCAAGAACGGGAGAAGGACCTGGAGGAGAGCCGCCGCATCGGGGGCGAGTGATCGGCGACCGCTAGCCCGCCGCTGGGTGACCCGGTGGTTGTGCGACCTCGTCCAGCACATACGACTGCCCCGCCAGGGCCGCCGCCTCCGTGCGGGTGGTGACCCTGAGCCTGCACAGCAGCGTGGCCGTCAGCCGCCTGACCGTCCACTGGAGACGTGCAGCTCGAACGTATTAACACTGCCACCAAGACAGAACTAGCCGGAGCAAGAAAAATGTTCCCTCGAAGCCGGAACGTGAAACTCGCGCCTACCGTCACGAGTCGCGGCCGGTGCTGCACAATCGAGTTAACGTTGGCGGTGAACGATCCGGGGAACGAAAACGCTCTTGTCCTCAACGCCGGCGTCTACGGCGACAACTACCTGCTGGTACTTCTGAACCAGAAGGCGAAGAACTTCAAGGAGGGCGGCATCGTCACTGCGACCGGAACCGTTGAAAATATTTCAGCTACGAGCAGTTCAGCGAAAAATACGGGCCTCGTCCAGGCAGCCATCTACGACGCCTACACACACGAGCAGTTCCTCCACAACGCCAACGTCAGGGCCGCGGACGACACAGTTCCCAGGTAAACACGGCCGAGAGCTGGTGACCGTGTCCGGACGATCCGGCTCCGGCATCAGAGCACCTCGAGGGAGTGCCAACCAGAACGCGACCAACCGATGTCGAGCCCGGTTCCCTCGTTCATCCCACTGTCAGGGTGTTCGGGTGCGTGGGCTCGCTGGCCTTGCTTGCCCCTTATGGTTGCCCACAGTGTTATGGGTCAGTATGAAGGCGTCGTCATTCGCGGCGCTGTGTGTCACCGCTGCTGAGTTCGTTGTCTTTCTCGGCGTCACGCTGTAGTTGTACCGCCTCCTCGCGGAGCTGCTGCGACCGTTGTTCGTCTTGAGTCGTGGTTGCTGCGTGTTCAAGAAGCGTTGCCAGCGCGCGGGCTGTCTGGTCCGCGCGGTCGTCGCTCGCTTTGCTCACCCGGTGCTGGTTATTGTGCAGTAGAACCAGCAGTAGCAGTTGCAGTGGGTTGGTGATGGAGTCGACGACGAGGTCGGACGCCCCGGTCTCCATCAGCCACAATGTCGGCACCCACGCCACCAGCGCGAGCACCACGAAGCCGAAAAACAGCGGATGCGCCAGCCACGAACTCGCCTTGTTCGAGAGCCGGTTGAACCCATGAGTGCTCTGGCTGCCCATTACTGCCTCCGATCACGTTTCCGTGCAGGGTTCCCGGAGCAGGAGCAGGCAAACTGATCATCGAGGTGGGCGGAAGTTGGCTGGCTTCCCCTTGTGCCAGCAGGCCGACATCGGTCGAAATCAAACACTCGGGTGTCGAACTCATCTGAGTGGACGAACAGACGCGTCCTTGCGCCCGGCTGTACCCCTATTCCACTAGGGATGTCGCCGAGAACGTCGTGCATCTCCTCATAGACGTCGCGGACGTATTCGCCGCCATCGTCGAGCAGGTCGTTCCATGGTGGCAGGCCGTCATTGTTCTCCACGAGCAACTGCGCATGTGGACGTCCGCCTCATGACGCAGCTATCAACATCGTAGGACAGATGCATGACGTCTCCGTTGCCGAAATCGCGGCCAGCTTCGCGATCCTCTCCCTTCTGTGTTAGAAGCCCGGGGAGGGAGAGACTATCGACGAGTCCAGCAAGCTCTGCCGCTGCGCGTCGGGGCTCAACGGAAGCGACACGGCGCCTTGGACAGTCGCGCCGCATCTGTCGATGTCTGGCTGGTGGTCGCGGTCAGGGCGCTCGGCGGGCGCTGAACGACACGGATCGACAGCCTAGTGGCACGTTACGAGTTCCGTTGGTCGACCATTGACGCACCGATAGGCAAGACCGATGACGGGCAACGTGACGAGTCAGCGTGCCCGTGAGAGGCGGAGATTGTCGGTGATTAGCGGATGGACCGGGGTACTTGTACCTTGGTGCGACTAAGAAGGAGGTCGCTGTGTCGGCTGCGGGACGGAAGTTGCGGAGTCTCCGGGCTCTTCGTCACGACCCACCGGGGTATGCGAAGCAGGGTGCGCGGCGAACGACGTTCCAGTCAGCGTTGGAGCAATGTGAGCAATTCCTGGACGCAGCCAGTGACACTGGTTACGCCACTCGGCCAGTCCAGTTGTTCTATGCCCTGTCGCAGGCAGGTCGGGCAATTGTTGCTGCATCACCGCGGATCGGTAACCAGGTGTCGAAGGTCAGTGGACATGGCTTGACCGCCAACACCAATACCGCAACTGCGGCAGAGGTCCTTGTTACCGCCACCAAGTCTGGTCTGTTCCCGGCCGTCGCTTCCGCCATCGATGTAGAGGCACTCGTCCCCAATGAGCCGGTTGCTCTACGAGAGTTGTGGCCGCTTCTGCCGGAGACAGTGGACGTCCCGCTCACTGACGACGTCATGGTGCCTGTTCTGTTGTTCTTCCAGGACGGGTGGCCTGAGATCGGCACTTTCGCCCACGCCGAGGTCAACTGGCTTCCGCGGCGAGTGCATGACCTCTTCGGTCAAGACCCAGTGCGGGTCAAGGAGCATCTCGATCGCTACCCGGCGTTGCGAGACAGCGTGCTGCACGTATCGCAACCGATGGGTGGCCTGGGCTGGCGCAATGCGGGTCCTGGGATGGGGCTGAGCGTTGAGTGGCGCAGCGGCTCGCCGCCGTTGATGCTCGCTGACAACAAGACGTTCAGCGACCTCGGGGTCGCGTGCTACCGGTCCGCCGACGACTCTCTCGTCACTCCCGCGATCGGATCTATGGCGACCGGTCTTCACCCATTCTTAGCGTTGTGGGCCGTACTGCTAGCGCTGTCGTCGTTGGCGCGGTACCAGCCGGCGACTTGGTCGAAGATGATCGATGTTGACAGATCACCGGAAGCCAACGCGATCGAGCACCTTCTTGAGGAAGCGACCACGTCCGTCCCCGCCACAGCGCTTCATCTGCTTACCACCTTCAGGTGACAGGGTCGGCGAAACCGGGAGACAGCAGGCACGAAGGTTGGCAGCAGATGTCCCTCACCATGGCCGAAGCGACGCATACCGCGGTATCGGTAGCGACCCTGGTTACAGATAACCCTCATCTCGTGACGGATACCTTACACAACAACAACTGATGGTC
>NZ_MASW01000009.1 GCF_003202285.1 Prauserella muralis | reverse complement strand
TGGAGTGTTCCCGCTTTTGTGGACGCGGGTTTAGGCCGCGATTTGGCTGATTTCTCTGAACCCTAGTTGGTATTCTTGGGGTGTCAAGTATCCGAGTGTCGAGTGTCGTCGTTGTGTGTTGTAGTAGTTTTCGATCCAGTCGAATGTTTCCTTGTTGAGGTGCGTGATCGTCGGCCAGGGGCGGGTGTGTATGAGTTCTTTCTTGTAGGTCGCGAAAAATGATTCCGAGACGGCGTTATCGAAGCAGGTTCCGGTGCGGCCGAGTGAACGGCGGATACCGTTGTTCACGCAGTATTCGGCGAAGATTGCGGCGGTGTATTGGGTGCCGCGGTCGCTGTGGAAGATGACCTCGTTGCCGGGGCGGCGGCGAGCGAGGGCCATGTCGAGGGCTGCGGTGACCAGTTCGGTGCGCAGGTGCCCGGCGAGGGCCCAGCCCACGACGGCGCGGGAGTGCAGGTCGATCACCGTGGCCAGATACGCCCAGCCGTCCCAGGTCCTGACGTAGGTGATATCCCCGCACCACCGACGGTCCGGGGCCGTGGCGGTGAAGTCCTGGCCGATCAGGTCCGGTGCCGAGACCGGTGCCTGACCTGGGGTGGTGGTGCGTTTCCAGGGCTTGGGGTGTCGTCCTTGCAGGCCGGCGTCGCGCATGAGACGCCAGACCCGCTTCGGTGAGGCCTGGTGCCCGAGCGTGACGAGCTCGGCGTGCA
Source organism: Prauserella muralis (assembly GCF_003202285.1). GTDB lineage: Bacteria > Actinomycetota > Actinomycetes > Mycobacteriales > Pseudonocardiaceae > Prauserella_B > Prauserella_B muralis. Next base: position 76,907 of record NZ_MASW01000009.1, on the reverse strand, counting down.
CGCGCCGCACACCAGGGTTGCCGCGCAGCCGCTCATGGACCTGCTTGATGACGGCGAGCAGACCGGTGTCGGCGCGTTCCCGCGCGCTCGGGGAGCGGCCGCGCCAGGCGTAGTAGCCCGAGCGGGACACACCCAGCTCACGGCACATGAACTCGACCGGGAAGTCGTCGGTGCCCGCCCAGTCCGCGATCGCAGCGAATTTCACTGCTTGTCTTTCGCGAACCAGGTCGCTACTTTTTTTGCGAACTCGACCTGCATCTTCAGCTCGGCGTTCTCCGCCCGCAACCGCTCCAGCTCGGCGCGTTCGGAATCCTCCAGAGCTTTGTCCACCGAGTCGTCGGACTCCCTGGCCTTCTTCACCCATTTCCCTAACGTCATCTCGTGCACACCGATATTACGTGCGACCTCGACAATAGGCCGATGGTCATCGATGACGAAAGCTACCGCCTGTGCCTTGTACTCCTCGGTAAATCGACGGCGTGTTGAACCCATCCCTGTGCCTCCCGAAGGACCGGGCGACCCTCACCCCCGTGTCCACCGAACCGGGAACGGTCCAACCCGTCGTTGGTCATCGTGGCGTCCGCTCCCGACATCGGTCGGCACCACATGGCCGTGACCGCACTCGTAGTACCCGCAGACGATCCGATACCGGTGACACTGGTGGCTGCCAATTGGGAAGGTCACCGCGGGCCGCGAGGACATACACCGGACCGGCGGGTCACAACTAACCGGAAAAACCGAAGAGCAGCAGGCGCTGGTTTGCGGATCGCCGCCCGGCCGCCCTACTGGGATTTCGGCAGCCTGAACTTCCCGGCCTCGACTCCGCCGATGAACGCCTCCCATTCGCCCTGGTCGAAGACCAGGACGTACCCCTCTGGGTTCTGGCTGTCCCGCAAACCGACCGCGTTGCTGCTGAAGGACACCTCGACACACTGGTTGTCTGGCGGGTTACTCAGGGGCGACTTGTGCCATACGGCAAAGTTGGTGTCGAGGTGACGCTTGTGGGCATCTTGGATGTTCATCTGCTCCCTCGTACCCTTCCGATCTCAAGCCATATTCCAGCTACAACGACGAGGCGATGCCGAGCAATGCCCGCCGCGTCTGCTCGGGCCCGCTCGCTGCCGCCTTCTGGTGGTCCCAGAGAGTCAGATACCGCGCCGTCCGCTTGCTGTTGTCGACGTACTCGCCACCGTCATGCTGCTCAAGGTAGATGATGTCAACCGCGGGCTTCGTGTCATAGCCGAAGATCGTGTAGTCGTGTCCTTGGCCCATGTAGTAGCCAACGCCGAACGGCACGACTTGCAGCTCGACGTTCGGCCGGTCGATGGTCTCCACAAGCCGCTTAATCTGGGCCTTCATGACCGGACCACCCTCAGTCCTACGCAGCGCCGCCTCGTCGATGATGAACCAGAACTGCTGGTCGGCGTTCTCAAGTACACGCTGCCGAGCCAGTCGGTTGGCGGCGTACTTGTCGATCTCGTCGGCTGTCAGCGAGGGCCGCCATGCTCGGGCGTTCCTGCGCATGTAGTCCTCAGTCTGCAGCAGTCCTGGGATCACCAGAGCTTGGTAGGAGAAGTACCGGTTGCAACTCGGCTCCATGTCGACCAGCAACCGCAGGTACTGCCGGAACCTCGTGCTGAAGGCCCCGCGCTTCGTACGTCGGTTGCTCTCGGACTGAAGATCTCGCGTGTAGGCCCGGTCAGCCTCGTTGGCGGCATAGCGGTCGAGCAACGCATTCAGCTCGATCAGCTTGATCCCGCTCCCACCCTCGATGTGCGCGATCTTCTGCTGGGTGCATCCGAGGACGGCCGCCGCATCCTCCTGCGTGACCTCGGCGAGTTCCCGCAGCCGGGCCAGCTGATTGCCGAGGACGACCTTCATAACCGCCGGCGGCAACTGCAAGTGCTGCGTCACGGATTCCTTCACCTCCACAGAATGTCCGGTTGCGGAGCGTATCCACAATTCACCCATTCGGCCAGCTGGATAATCGGAGTACACAAGTTAATATCTAGATGCAACCTAGCCAGGTTACCAGGTAGCGAAGGGGTGCGGAGCGATGAGTACACAAGCTAACATCGCCGCTGCGACGGCCGCGGTTGCCCCCAGTGCCGTAGAAGCCCCCACGATGTCGTGGGGGTCTGGGTTGGCGATCGCAGCGGCACTCCTTCTCATGGTGGGCTGCGTGGCCGGAGCGGTGCCGGCTGGTGGTACTTCGGCGAGCAACGTCGGATCCGGCAGTGCTGCGAACAAGTCCCACCGAGCCGAGCCCCGAGGCACCGCAGACGACGCAAGCCGCCCTCGCCTCCCAGGGCGTCGACCTTCGCGTTGCCCGGCCACGCAGCCCCCCGGCACGCCGAGTGACTTTCTGACTCGACGGCTTACCGCCCACCAACGCTCACACGCCAAGCAGTCCTAGGACGCAGTGCAACCCGCGTTGCCTGACCTCCTGCCCAATTCAGAGGAGGTGGCTCGCCGTGACAACGTCGACCACTGGTGGTCCAGCTACACGCTCGGATTCGACTCCCGAGGAACGGTGCACCTTCTATCGCAACAAGTGTCGGCTTCCAGCCGTTGTCGATCCCGCGACGCAGCGCATCCTTTTGCCTGTCGGCGGACTCGTTGGCGCGATCACGATGCCGCTACACCTTGGTCGGCGTGTGCTCGCCGGCCTGCGGATCCGGATGCTGGCAGGCCCGGTCGTCGAACGGCCCCACATCCAGCGTTGGACCTTCATCACCGGCCCCGGCCACGACCTTGACGAAGTCGTCTCCGCTGATCTGCTCCGGCTCGGAGCATCGGTTGCTGCGCAAGGAGACAACCTCGTTCTGCCGACCCCCGAGGACGAAAGAATCGGACTGTGGCGCTGGGAGTGCGTCCCGCAGGCATCAGGTGGCGTCCCGCCGCAGTCTGCCGTGATCGCTACCACGAGAGCGATGGCGACTTCGACCGTGCAGTGACTGATCTGCTTGTCCTGCAGCAACCAAGAATTCCGGTGGTCCGGCCCAGACCCCCGACGTGGATCGGGCCACCGGTTCCCAACCCTCTCCCTGTATGCGAATCGAGGTGCACAGGTGGTTACTTGTCTGATCGATCGTCATAGCGAGCCGGATGGTTGGCGTTACCGTCTTCGACATACACCGAGCGTTCACTCGGGTGACCAGGGTGCTCGGCAAGCGGGACCCCAGGTCGTTAACTTGCGTGTTTTGGATTGCTTGCCGCCGCAAACAGAGGTTGATCTCCTTCCCGATACGAATAGGAAGGACGGCGAAGCATCCGCTACTACGCAGCTCGGCAACGGTGACGACCATCGGGACCCACAGTTGCTTGATGCTGTCCGGGGAGGAAACGTTGCGGCTTACGGCGAACTGTACAAGCTTCATGTCGGCGCGGCTCGCAACCTGGCTCGCCAGCTTGCCCAGTCGATGCCCGAGCGCGACGATCTGGTTTCAGAGGCATTCAGCAAGGTCCTCTACACGCTTCTCGGGGGCCGAGGGCCGGATTCAGCTTTCCGTGCCTACCTGTTCACGGCGTTGCGCCACACGGCATACGACAAGACGCGCAAGGCCCGGAAGGTGGAGCTGACCGAGGATGTAGAGATGACGGTGGGCCCAGTACAACTCAGCGTGCCGGACAGCAACCGGGTAATGGCCGGGTTCGAAAAGGATCTTGCAGCGGATGCGTTCAATCGGCTACCAGAACGATGGCAGACAGTGCTCTGGTTAACCGAGATTGAGGGTAAGACACCAGCTGAAGTGGCTTCCCGCCTTGGCCTGACAGCCAACGGTGTTTCGGCATTGGCATATCGGGCACGTGAAGGGCTTCGCCAGGCTTATCTACAAGCACACCTGGCAGAGCCCACGCTCCTCAGCTGCCATCCCACGGTCAGACGGCTTGGTGCCTGGACTCGGAACGGCCTGTCAAAGCGGGAGACTCAGCAGGTTCGTGAGCACCTCGCAAGGTGCGGCTCCTGCTGCCAGCAGTCGGTCGAGCTCTCCGAGATAAATACTGCCTTTCGCAGTCGAGCTGTAGCGTCAACCTCCCATTCCCGGCCCGCTGGGGCGATCCGACAGTCCAGAAGCGGGCAGATGCCATTGTCAAGGCAAGTCTCGTGCAGTTCGACTACCGCAAAGCTAGCGAGCTAGACGTATTGAGCAGGAACGGTACTGGGGGCAGCAGAGGAACGAGGTGTCAGCTCGTGCGCCGCGGCTGACTCCCGACGAGAAACAGATGATCATCGAGCTGCACCTGATCAAAGGTCGGCGGCCGGTAGCCGATGAACACCGCCATCGCCCGGCAAGTCGGCCGTACCCGTACGGCCGTGGAGAACACAGTTGAGCAGGCCGGCATTGCCCGGCATAGCAAGCCTTGGCTGACCACGAGGGAGAAGAAGCGCACTCTTGCGCTCTCCCAGACACGGACTGGCATCCGCTGGACCTCCACTGTAGAGATCAGCAAGATCACGGGACGTTACGAACATCTCCTCGTGGGAGGTTGCGCGGAGGACCGTTCAGAGACTACAGACTGGCGGCACCGCGACCGGCGGCCAGGATCAAGCTCGCGGCAGGTGTCGAGGTGTGCGCCCGCACCTCGGTGCACCAAGAGCGACATTCTGGTCGTGCCCTGGAGGGCGTCACATCAGCGGCTGGATGAGGAGCGCAGTGATCGCCCCGACAACAAGGAACGGGCCGAGGGCGACGTCGTTGCTCGGTTTCACTTGTCGTCGAGTGGCGCGGAGCGCGACAAGTGCTAAGGCCGCAGCGAGCCAGCCGAGCAGCGTCCCCGAAAGAACGGTCGACCACCCACTCCAGCCCAGTGCGAGGCCCAGTAGACCACCGAGCCGGAGATCGCCGCCGCCAAGTTGGCCGGGTCGAAGGAAGTAGAGCGTTCCGTAGAACGCGAGGAGCGTGAGCATGCCGGCTGCGGAGCGGATGAGCGGGTACGCGTCGCGGTTGATTACGGCGGCCAGGCCGAAGAGTGCGGCCAGGACGAGTCCGCTGGGCCAGATCAGCTTGGTGGGCAACTGGCGGAAATTCCAGTCCACCGCGGCGAGCAGGACACCGATACCGGCAAGCCACGAGTATGCGAACAGGTCAGGTTTCGCGCCTATGCGCCAGGCCAGTCCTGAGAACATCAGCGCGGTGACCACCTCCAGCAGGGCCGGCGGCGCCAGCCGCTCGCTCTCTGACGGGAGGATCGAGCCCCGCTGAACGCCGATACGTAGGGCGCTGGCAACGATGAGTCCAACGAGGCCCCAAGCAGCGATGCTGGCCGCGGTCACCGTGGAGCTCGTGTCGTTCGCTGGCGGTTCGCGGGAGTGACAGAACTCGACATGGTGTAGCCCCCGTAGGCCCCCCTGAATACGGCTGTCCGATGTCGCGAAACTACTAGTCAACGACAGTTGGACAGGCCGTCATTAGCCCGTTTGGGTGGATCTTGCTCGATTGTCCCTGTTCCGACACCTGTGTCCCTTCATAGGGACATTGCAGTCTCCTAGGGGGCGCCAGTAGATGTGGTGTGTACCACAGTAGGTCGAAAGAACTTTTCGCGGATCTGAGGGGGTACATGTGGTCGGGGGCAATGTAGACGGCCGCAACGGTCGGCGCAGGGTGGGACTGGCTCTTGTTGGACTCGTTGCGCTGACGTTGGCGGCCTGTAATTCGAACTCGTCTTCGGCGCCTGAGGGCACGGCTGGGGCGGTAATGCCGCCGTCAACGACCAGCGCTCCGCCGTCGTCGGTTTCTCCTGCGGACGCCGCGCGTCAGGAGGCGACGGCTGCCTACACGGGTATGTGGCGGCAGATGGCCAAGGCGGGCGAGACCGCGGATTGGCAGTCGTCCAAGCTTGCGAAATATGCGACCGGTGACGCGCTCGGGGTGATCAACCGGAGCCTGTACACCGATCACCTCAACGGTGTGGTGTCCAAGGGAGCGCCGACGAACAACCCTCAAGTATCCAGCGTGGAACCCACTGCGAATCCGACCACAGTCATGATCTCGGACTGCAGTGACAGCTCGAACTGGCTGAAGTACAAGGACGGCCAGTTGGTCAACGACACACCGGGCGGACAGCGCTCGATCACCGCGGAAGTCAAGAAGCAGCAGGACGGCACGTGGAGGGTCACCCGCTTCGCCGTGGAGGGGGTGGGCTCGTGTTGAAACGTTCAGGAGTTGTGATCGGTCTGTCCGCGGCCGTGCTGGTAGCGAGCGCACTGCCCGCGCTCGGAGACGACGGGTACGGGTTCACCGACTGCACCCAGTACCCCAACCCTGGTTGCGAACTCGGCGCAGGCAAGAATCCCCGACCTGGAACCGGCAACCAGGGCAACGGAAACAACAAGCCCAGCAACCCTGAACAGACCAACCCTGGCACCGGACAGGCCAACGCTAACGGGGACACGATCATTGGCGGCATTACCAACCTGGCCCAATGCGGCTACGAACGCACCAGCTACCAGGACCCACCTCCAGGAAGCGCGCAGCCGGCAGCCTTCCATGTGCCGCCCAAATCCCGCGCGGTCACCGCGGTGCCCGCTGCCTACCGGCCGCCGCAGGGTGAGCTCATCACCGCGCAGTTCGCGGTCGCGCAGCCGCGGTTTGCGCAAGCCCAGCCGCCGTCGGGTGCCTGGTACGTCTACAAGTGCACCGGGCCCGGTTTCCAAGATGCGCTGTACCGGCCGCCGGTCTGGATCGCCGACGGCCAGCCAGGCGGCTCGGCGCCGCTGCCATCACCTGCCGAACTCGCTGCACAGGCGCGGAACCAGCTGCGGTTGCCGGCCCCGAAGATCAAGGCGAACCCGGCCGGCGACCAACTCGTCAACCTGCCGACCTGGTTGTGGCTGGACCGCAGCAGCTGGGACGATGTCTCGGCCACCGCGTCCGTGCCGGGCGTGTCGGTGACCGCGGTCGCGAGGCCGACCTCGGTGACGTGGTCGATGGGTGACGGCGGCTCGGTGACCTGTAGCGGCCCTGGCTCGCCTTTCCCCGCTGCTGGTGATCCGAAGAGCGCCTCACCGGATTGCGGCTACACGTACAAGACGTCCTCGGCCGGGCAGCGCGCCGACGCGTTCCCGGTGGCCGCCACGGCGAACTGGACTGTGACCTGGTCGGGCGCGGGCCAGGGCGGCACGTTCCCGAACATGACGACCTCGGCGTCGGTGACGTTCCGCGTAGCGGAGAGCCAGGGAATCGCGACCGGCTGAACCGAAGCCTCCCGCCTCACGAGGGCGGGCGTGCACAACGAAACAACCCTGTTAAGAGCAAGGCACGTCGAACACCCGATTGACGCGTCGCGATGGCGTTATGCCTGAAGGAGGTCGGTGGTGACCACTACCGCAGGTTCGACCGGCACGGACACGACGGCGCAGAAACAGGCGACGCCGAACGCGTGGGCTGGCCGTGATGGCAAGACTCCTTCGCGCTTGAGCGGTAGCGGTCGGCGCCGCAGCGTGCCCTACCTGTTGCTCGGCGTCCTGCTGGTTCTGGTGTGCGCCGCCGGAGGTGTGTTCGCTGGAATGCAGTTGGGCAACCGGGAAAGCGTTCTCGCCTTGGCCCGTCCCGTCGCTGTAGGCCAGATCCTGACCCCGCAGGATCTCAAGCAGATCAGCATGGCGGCGGACTCCGGTATGGACGTGATGTCCGCATCGTCTGCGTCCACAGTGGTGGGACAGCCGGTCGCGTTCAGTCTGCCTGCCGGTTCGCTCGTGACTCAATCTGTCCTCGGTGCACCGCAGATTCCCGCGCAGGGTAGGGCAATTGCCGCTGTCGGGCTCAAGCCGGGCCAGTTCCCGCCGGATCTGTCGCCCGGTACCACCGTCGCGGTGCTCACCACACCAGAGCAGGGCACGACGACGGGAACGTCGACCGAGTCCGGGCAGACGTCGTCGTGGAACGCGGTGGTGACAGGTATAGCCACGCGTGAGGCCGAGCAGACCACAGTGGTGTCCCTGCAATTGTCCGAATCTGATGCTCGTGCGTTGGCTTCGGCTCCTGCGGGGCAACTGAGTCTGGTCGCGATCGCGGGAGGGGACCGCTGATGCTCATTGCCGTCTGTTCGCTCAAAGGATCGCCCGGCGCGACCACCTTGGCGACCGCGCTCGGCGCTTGGTGGCCGGGGCAGGAAAACCCGATCGTGGTCGAAGCCGACCCAGCTGGCGGTGACCTGATGGCCCGCTTCCGGCTGCCAGACACACCGGGCCTGGTGAGCTTGGCCGCCGCGGCACGAGGCCGTGGCGCAGCGGCCTCGACTCTGCTCGCCCAGCACACCCAGCTTCTCCCCGGTGGCCTGCGGGTGGTGGTCGGCCCGGTAGGTGCCGAACAAGCTCGCGCCGCCCTGGCGGTGCTGGCCTCGGGGCTGCCCTCGCCGCTACGGCAGACCGCCGACCAGCCGGAGACCACGGTCATCGCCGACTGTGGGCGGGTCGATCCGGACTCGCCCGTGTTCCCGATCATCCGCAGCGCGGATGCGATGCTGCTGGTCGCCCGCCCTCATGACGACGAGCTCGCGCACGTCGCGCTCAAGCTGCAGGCCGCCCAGCAGTGGTCGCGCCGCCCGTGCTTCGTCCTGGTCGGCGACGGCTACCCGACTGCGGAGGTCTCCCAGGCCCTGCGCATCCCGGTGATGGGGCGCGTGCCGCGGGATAACAGGGGCGCCGCCGCGCTGTGCGGCCAGGGCACCGGTCGACGTGGGCCGGACAAGTCCGCGCTCGGCCGCGCCGCCGCCAAGATCGCGCTCAACATTCACGCGCACTGGCGTGTGCCGGCCGGGAGTAACGGCACTCGTGCACCGCACCTGCGGGTGGCTGTTCCGGGTGAGCCGGTCTCGAGTGCGGCACTGCAACCGCTTGGGCCGCAGACCGGTAACGGAGCGACGTCATGACGCGGCCTGCCCTCGGCGACCCGCGCCTTACCATTTCAAACAACGGCACTGGCTCGAACCCGGTCGCTGCCCAGCCTCTGCCTGGACCGGCGGAGCTGCCTCACCGGCCCCCGGGTGAGGCAGCCGCGGTGGAGCGGCTGCGGCAGCACCTGCGCGACGAGTTGTCCATCCAGCTCAGTCAGCGCATCCGGGCCGACGAGACAGCGGGCCGCCCGCCGATGGACGCCCAGCAACGACGCCGGTTGGCCGAGGCGATCCTGACCGACGCGGCCGAGGCGCACGCGCGGGCTGAACTTCGCAACTCCGCCACCGGGGGGATGCTGGTGGCGCCCGAGGTCGAGCAGCGGCTGATCCGTCAGGTCCTCGACGAGGTCTTCGGTCTGGCCGGTCTGGAACCGCTGCTGGCCGACAGCGACATCGAGAACATCAACATCAACGGTGACCGCATTTTCGTCAAGTACGCCGACGGCCGACGCAACCGTTTGCCACCGGTCGTCGGCTCGGACACCGAGTTGATCGACCTGATCCGGGACCTGGCCACCCGGTCCGGGCTGGAGGAGCGCCGCTTCGACCGCGGCAGTCCGATCGTGAACTTCCAGCTGCCTGGTGGCGAGCGTGTCTCTGCGGTCATGGCGGTCACCGCGCGGCCGTCGGTGTCGATCCGCCGGCACCGGTTCGCCAAGGTCACCCTCGCCGAGCTGCGCGAGAACGGCACCATAGACGTTGCTCTGGAGAGCTTCCTGAAAGCCCTGGTGCGGGCCAAGCGCAACATCCTGGTCACCGGCGGCACGGCGATCGGCAAGACCACGCTGTTGCGCGGCCTGGCCTCGGCCATCCCGCTGTGGGAGCGACTGATCACGATCGAGGATGTTTTCGAGCTCGGCCTCGGCGAGGACGCCGACGCCCATCCGGACGTGGTGGCGCTGCAGGCTCGTGAACCGAACATCGAGGGCCAGGGCGAGATCTCCCTGTCGGACCTGGTGTGGCAGTCCCTGCGCATGTCGCCGGACCGGGTCATCGTCGGCGAGGTCCGCGGCCCGGAGGTCATTCCGCTGACCAACGCCATGTCCATGGGCAACGACGGCAGCATGGGCACCCTGCACAGCAGCTCCAGCCAGGGCGCGTTTACCAAGCTGGCCGCGTACGCCGTGCAGGGCCCCGAGCGGCTGCCGATGGAAGCGACCAATCTGCTGGTGGCCGCGGCGCTGCACTTCGTGGTGCACCTGGAGAAGCCCCGCGACGATCCCAGCAAGCGCGTGGTGTCCTCCATCCGCGAGGTCGTCGGTGCCGACGGCGCCCAGATCATCAGCAACGAGGTCTGGCGCCCCGGCCCGGACCTGCGCGCTGTCCCTGGTGCGCCGCTGCGTACCGACACCGTCGACGTGCTCGTCGAGGCGGGCTACGACCCGGACCTGTTCGAGCGGCGCGAAGGGTGGTGGACGCCATGACCGCGACTGCCGCTCTATTCGGCCTGCTCGGCGCGGGTGTGGCCGTCGGGGTCCTGCTCATCGTCGCCGGACTGCGCAGTCGACCCGCCCGCGAGGCGTCGCCGTCGCGGCTGAGCTCCTGGCTGGCCGCACGGCACGACCGCACCCAGGTCGGGTGGCTCGTCGTGGCCGTGCTCGCCGGCCTGGCCGTCGGCGCGGTCACCGGCTGGGTGGTCGCCGCCATCCTGACCGTCCTCGCGGTCGTCGGCCTGCCGCGGATTCTCGGCTCCAACGTCGACCACAAGCGCCACCTCGAACGCATCGAGGCGATCGCCGGCTGGACGGAGATGCTGCGCGACACCCTGGTCGCCGCGGCAGGTCTGGAACAGGCCATCCTCGCCACCGCCCCGGCCTGCCCCGAGGCGATCCGCGAGGAGATCACCGAGCTGGCCGTCCGGCTGGAACGCGGCGAACGCCTCGCGCCGTCGCTGCGCCACCTCGCCGACCAGCTCCGCGACCCGACTGCGGACCTGGTGATCTCCGCGCTCGTGCTGGCCGCCGAGCACCAGGCCCGCCAGCTGGCCGACCTGCTCGGCGAGCTCGCCAGCGAGGCGCGCGAGCAGGCGTCGATGCGGATGCGGGTCGAAGCCGGCCGCGCTCGCACTCGAACCAGTGTGCGCGTTATCGTGATTACCACGCTGTCTTTCGCGAGTGGTCTGGTGCTGCTCAACCGCGGCTACCTCGCCCCGTACGACTCCGCGTTCGGCCAGATCATGCTGCTGTTCGTCGGCGCGTTGTTCGCTGCCTCTTTTGCCTGGCTGGCAAGGATTGCGCGGCTGCGGGAGCCGGAGCGCTTCCTCACGGAACTGGCCACGATCCGGCCACACGATGCCGATGTGCACGTCGATGATCTGCTCACCGGGCAGGGAGCGTCGTCATGATCAGCGCGTTGCTGTGGGGCGCCGGGATCGGTGTCGGCTTGTGGGCGCTCGTGGTCTACGTGTTCCCGCCGAGGCCGCCGCTGCGCGCTCTGGTCGACCGGCTGCACGCGACCCCGGCGCCACCGCCGATCCTCACCGCGGACTCCGACGGCTGGGCCCTGCGCGTGGGCCGCCCATTCATCAAACCGTTGGCCGCGCTCGGGTTGCCCCACCGCACGCTGCGCAACGACCTCGCGGTCACCGGCAAGAGCATCGAACACCACCTGGCAGAGAAGGCCACGTTGGCGCTGACCGGGCTGCTGCTGCCGATCCTGATGCACCTCCTGCTCGTCGTGGCCGATGTCGGTCTCGGCTGGGAAATTCCCGCGGTCGCCAGTCTGCTGTTCGCGCTCGGGGGGTTCCTGCTGCCGGACATCAGCGTCCGGCAGGAAGCCGAACGGCGCCGCTCGACCTTCCGGCATGCGCTGTCGGCCTATCTGAACCTGATCCGGGTCCTGCTGGCCGGCGGCGCCGGAGTCGACGGCGCGCTGTCGGACGCGGTGAACATCGGCAAGGGGTGGGCGTTCCAACAGCTGCGCCGTGCGCTGGTCACCGCCAAACTGACCCGCACCACGCCGTGGTCCACCCTCGGTCAGCTCGGCACCGAACTCGACGTGCACCAGCTGTCCGAGCTGGCCGCCTCGGTCAGCCTCGCCGGCACCGAAGGTGCCCGCGTGCGCGCCAGCCTCGCGGCCAAGGCCGCGGCGCTGCGCACGCGCGAGCTCACCGACGCCGAAGGCGAAGCCCAGGCAGCCACCGAACGAATGAGCCTTCCCGTGGTGATGCTGTTCGGCGGATTCCTGATTTTCATCGGGTTCCCTGCACTCGCGAGCGTGCTGGGAGGTCTCTGAGTTCCACAAGAACTGTCCATACCGGACCCCGAACCATAGGGGAGAAGCTGATGTTCACCGAAGTTCAGATGCTCATCGCCCGCATCCGGGCCCAGCTGGAGCGGCTGCGCCACGACGAAGGTGGTTACTCGACCGAAGCGGTCGTGGTCACCGCTTTGCTGGCGGCGCTGGCCATCGCGGTCATCGCGATCATCGTCATCAAGGTCACCCAGAAAGCCAACGGGATCACCCTGTAGGCCGGTGACCACGATGCCTCGACGCCCCAGCCGACCCCGCACGCCGAACATGCGCGAGCGTCCACACCGGACATGCGCGCAGGCGGCGTTGCGCCGACTGCGGACGGATCAACGTGGCGCCGGCACGGTCGAACTCGTCATCGCCACGCCGCTGCTGTTGCTGCTGATCCTGCTGATCGCGCAGTTCGCCCTGTACATGCACGCCACCCACATCGCCCAAGCCGCAGCGTCCGAAGCACTGTCCGCGGCACGGGTGTACGGCGGCAGCTCCGCCGCGGGCAACACCGAGGGGCAACGAATCCTCACGCAACTGGGAAGTGGTCCGTTGCAAGGAACATCGGTCAACGTCCAGCGGGGACCGACCCAGGCATCCGTGACGGTGACCGGGACAGTGATCAACGTGATCCCGTTCGCGACCTTCACGGTTCACGCCGAAGCCGTTGGGCCCGTTGAGAAATTCACCCCGCCGACCGGCACCGGGACGGTGTCACCATGACCGCGGCCCACCGGTTCCCCACGTTCGCACCTTCGGCGTGCGGGCGAATCCGCGCGCTGCGCCGTGACGAACGGGGTTCCACCGCCGCCGAGCTCACTCTACTGACTCCGCTGCTGATCCTGCTGCTGTTGTTCGTCGTGTTCTGCGGCCGGCTCGCCGACACCAAGTTGCGGATCAACGACGTCGCGCACCAAGCCGCCCGTGCCGCCACCCTGGCCCGAACCCCATCGCAAGCCACTGCCAACGCCCAAGCCACAGCCAGCGCAGCACTGGCGTCCGCCGGGATCAGCTGCCAGTCGCTGTCGGTATCCACCGACACCCAGGGACTCAAGCCGGGTTCCACGGTGACCGTCACCGTCTCCTGCAGCGTCGGCCTCGGTGACCTGACCTCGCTCGGTGTGCCCGGCAGTCGGACGTTCCAATCCAGCTTCTCCTCCCCAGTCGATGTGTGGCGCGGCACCTCCCCGAACGCTCAAACGGGAGGTGTGCCATGAGGTTGACCGCATCGCTGCGCCGCCGAACGCGCCGGCTACGCAAGGACGAGGACGGTCGGGTGACCGCGTTCGTCGTCATCATCGCGCTCGCCGCGCTGCTGTTCGCCGGGCTCGTGCTCGACGGCGGACTCGCGCTGGCCGCCAAGGTCCGCGCGATGGGCGAGGCACAAGAAGCTGCGCGGGCCGGCGCCCAGGAAATCGACCTGACCGCCTACCGCGCCGACGGCACCCTGCGCCTGGTCCCGCACCAAGCCACCGCAGCCACTCACAGCTACCTCTCCGCCGCGGGCCACACCGGCACCGTGTCGGTCGCCGGCAACACGGTGAACGTGACCGTCAGCATCAACCAGCCCACCCAGCTGCTCGGACTGGTCAACATCGGCTCGATCACGGTCACCGCAACCGGGCAAGCCCAACCACAGCGCGGAATCTCCGACGTTTCCCTGGGGTTCGCGAATTCTGAAGTGGACAGTGATGGGAACTCAAGTGGTGGTGGCCGGTAATGAGGGTACTGGGATGCTTGGGTTCACGAACCGATGGCGGGAGCGTTGGTCGGTTCTGGTACTCAGGAGCGTGTTGTCGGCGTTGCGGCCTGTTTGCCGTGGTGTCAGCCTCGGGGTGCGTACATGATGACGGCGACACCGATGAGGCAGAGCAGGGCGCCGGTGATGTCGTAGCGGTCGGGGCGGTAGCCGTCGAGGGCCATGCCCCAGGCCAGCGAGCCCGCGACGAAGATGCCGCCGTAGGCGGCGAGGATGCGGCCGAAGTGTGCGTCGGGTTGCAGGGTGGCGACGAAGCCGTAGAGGCCGAGGGCGATAACGCCGGCACCGATCCAGATCCAGCCGCGGTGTTCGCGGACGCCTTGCCAGACGAGCCAGGCGCCGCCGATTTCGGCGAGCGCGGCCAGCACGAACAGTGCAATCGACTTCAGGACGAGCACGAGCAACCTTTCCGAATGTTGCGTGGTGGCGCGGCGTGGCAGGGTGGCGGTTCAGCCGGGAGCGCCGAAGAGGTCGGCAAGCAGGGGGGCGGCGTCGTCGGGGGCGTGCACGTCAAACTGCAGCTCGCCTGCGGACAGGTGCAGCGTGAAGGTGAAGAAGGCGCAGCATTGCTGTTCGGCTGCAGCGAGGGCGGCGACTTCGCCTGCGGTGTGCGCGGGCAGGTGGAAGCGCAAGCCGCCGTCGATGGGGTCTCGGCGGTGGGCGTGGTCCAGCAGTTCGTGCCACTGCTGGGCTCGTTCGGCTTGATCGCTGCCGTTGAGCGTGCAGGCAATCGGTGCGGGCGTGGCCCCGTTGTCGCCGGTGTTGTCGGTAGCGGGGCGCGGTGGGCTCAGTTTGATGGGCGTGGGTTGTGGGTCGTGTTGGTGGTGCAGGAACCCGCAGCCGGGGTCGCAGCGGCCGGGTCGGGGCGGACCGTCGATCTCGGTCAGGGCCTGGCGCAGCCGCTCGGTGAAGGCGTCGAGTTCGGTGGCGCGTTGTTCGGCCTCGGCAATGCGGGCCGCGAGCATGGGGCGCAGCCGGTGTCGGACGTCGGTGCACAGGCCGTCTTCCCAGACCTGCAGCAGGTCGCGGATCTCCTCCAGGGGCAGGCCGAGTCGTTTGCCGGAGCTGATGAAGCCCAGCCGTTCGATGGCGTCGTCGCCGTAGAGTCGGTAGCCCGACTCGGACCGCTGGGCGGGCAGCAGTCCGGCTTGTTCGTAGAACCGCAGCGTGGTCGGGCGCACCCCGGCCCGCTCGGCCAGTTGAGAGATCCGATAGGTCGTCACACTCCGACGGTAAACCTTCGAGTCGACTCGAAGGTCAAGCTGTTGCCGCTGAGCACACAGGCCGTCGAGCTAGGCGTGTCGATCGCTGGTCGGCAGATCGGGAGGGTCGAGGACGACCGTGTAGCGCTCGGCGCCACCGACGGACAGGCCGAACAGGTCGCACAGGCGGCGGATATCGCCTCTGGTGGCGTGAACTTCGTGCAGGATGCGGTCTTCGCGCAGGGCCTGGGTGGACAAGCCCAGGCGGTGGGCCAGCCACTCGATCTGGACGGGGCGGGTGTGGTTGGCGCTGCGGTAGTGGATGAACAGGTGCGGGTTGGCGGTGGCGGGCCAGCGGGCAGAGCGGTAGTCGAGGTAGGCGCCCAGCCGCTGGCGTACCGGGCCGGCGAGCGGGATGGTGCGATCTCCGGCCTGCAGGTGGCCGTCGTGGACGTCGGTGAGCTGCAGGTTGCGCAGTTGCTGGGAAGACAGGGCGTGGAAGGCCACCAGCGCGGCGATCGCCGCCCGGGTGGTGTCCTCGCTGCACAGCGCCTCGCGGATGTCGTCGACCGGGGTGGGCAGGGGGATGCGGCCTGGTCCTCGACCGAGCGGGATACGCGCGGTCGGGTTGACGAACACGCGCTTGTGGGCTTTGAGCAGCCGGAAGATCGAGCGCAGCCCTTGGAGCATGGTGTGGCGGGGTGTGCCGGAGGTGGGCAGGATCGCGAGAACGTCATCGCGGGTGATCTCTCGGAGATGTTCGTGCCCGCGCACCGCCCAGGTTTGCAGTGCGGGCAGGGCCCATCGCAGTTTGGCCTGGATCGTGCGGGCCGCGCGGGGAATGCTGCGGGGTGGGCTGGTGTGGCCGTGGCGCATCACGTCGAACCACCACCGCAGGTCGGTCACCATCTCGTCGGGCAGGCCGGTGGTTTTGGCGGTGAACCAGCGTTCGATGGTCGGGACGCGGTCGTCGTGGAGGAATCCGTGGGCGGCCAGGACGTCGAGGATGGGGCGGACCGGACCATCGATGACGGACAGGGTGGCGACATCGCTGGCGTTGGTGGCCGCGCCGGGAGTGTCCTGCAGCCCCAGCAGGATGTGCAGGCCCGTCCGGGTGCGGGTGGCGACCTTGGAGTCCCAGCCATGCCGGGCGGCGTGTTCGGTGACGCACTCGTCGAGGTAGGCCGCAAGTCCTGGATCGGACGGGGCCGGAAAGCCGCGTGCATTCCCGGCATGCAGGTCGCGGGGCAGGGTGAAGGCAACCAGTTGCTGATGGCGTATCGGACAACGGGCGGGCAGCGGCCATGGTCTCTGCCGCCGGCGTTGGTCGGCCGCAGCGGCGCGAGCGGCGCGGACACCGAGCCCGGTGAACATGTCGGCGAAGTACAGCTGGTGCCCCCAGCGCCAAATGTGCTCGGCCTGGTCGGCATGGGTGCTGCTCGGCAGCCAGAGTGCCTGTTTACGGCACAGCCGGCACAGGCCGTTGGCGTTGACATGGCTCATCCGTGCGCAGATGACGCAGTCGGCACGGTCGGGGTGGTGGCGTCGCCAGCCGCGGCATCCTTCGCACAGCCAGGCGTTGCCGCGTCGGGTGCCCCACGCGTGGCAGTCCGGGCACGAATCCACCGTCAACGGCGAGAACCGGTGACAGCGCACACACAACCCGGCGGTGTAGTAGTCGCTGGTCGAGCCGCACTTCAGGCACGGTGGCGCAATCCCCGGGCCGCCGGGCTGGCAGGGGTAGCAGAAGTCCGACTGGGCCGTCTTGACCGGGCGTTGCCCGCAGCGAGTGCACGGCCGTGGCGTGGTCGTGGTGTTCGTGCGCATCGCGTCGAAGATGGTCCACTGCAGCACTTTCCGTGGCGGTGCGCCGGTGGCGGCGAACCGCGCGGTCGGCCCGGGCCGCAGCCCCGGCGGGCCAGGCCGAGTCGCCCGTCCCGCCCGGCTGCGGAACAGATCGGCGAAGAACAGCTGGTGCCCATGGCAGATCGCGGCGGCGAGATCGTCGGTGCCGACCAGGTCGGCTTGTCGCCAGCACAGTCGACACGCGCCCCAATTCGGGTCGAGGGCCACGCGCCGCCCGCAGGCGACACAGTCACCGAGCGGGCGGCGCTGTCGCCACGCGTGGCAGCCCTGGCACAGCCATTTACGAGTGCGGGTCGCGCCCCAGGCGTAGCAGTCCTCGCACGAGTCGATGGTCAGCGGGGAGAACCGGTGGCAGCGGGCGCACAGGCCCGCGCTGTAGTAATTCTCGGTCGCTCCGCAGCGCTGACACGGCGGGGGCGTCACCGGCCCGCCGGGCTGGCAGGTGCAGCAGTAGTCGACATGGCGGTGCTTGACCGGGCGAGTCCGGCATACGCTGCACAAGCGCGGCCATGGCCGGCCACTCACGCCGGCGGCACAGACCGGTGCCGACCGAACCGGGGCGTGACCACTGCCCCTCCCGTGGCCTCGGCCGTCTTCTGCGGCCTGCGGGCGGCCACCTTGTCCGGTTCCCGGATCAGTAGCTCGGTCGGTTCACACTCCAGCACCGCGCAGATCACATCGAGGTCATCCAGCCGGATCGTGGTCGGCGTGCCGGTCCACAAGGCTGACATCTTGCCCGCACTGATCTCCAACCCAGCCTCGGCCAACCGGCGGCGCATCTCCGTGGACTTCCAGATACCCGCCTCAGCTGCTTTCATCCGCAGATTCCACCGCATCAGCACACCTCCGCTACTGCATGAGCCGGGAGGCCACCCGCTGGTTGGCCGTCTCCCAAGCATGTTCGATGTGGTTGGCGTGGACATGGATGTAGCGCGTCGTCGTCGACAACCATTCGTGACCCAGAATCTCTTGTATCGCTTTGAGATCCATGCCTCGCTCGTACAGCGACGAGGCGCAGAAGTGCCGCAAACCGTGCGGTGTCAACCGACCCACCCATACTGGAAGCCACCGGTCGACAGCATCCGCCAGGCTGGAACGCAATGCGTCATCGCCGATCCGCACACATCGCCCGGTGTCGCGGTCGCGGCGCTCACTCGGCAGCAGTGGGGCATCCGGATCAGACCAATCCGGACCGAACTGGTGGCGCACATCGGTCAGCCACCACTCCATCAAAGCGTCGACCTCTTCGATCGCGGGTACCAGACGAGGTTTGTGCCCACGCCCTCGGCTGCCCTTGCCGAACCGGACATGCAACTTGCCCCGTTCACCCAGATCGGGCCGCCAGTCGCGAATGTCAAGCATCAGCGACTCCGTGATCCGCAAACCCGCCCGACGCCACAACGAGGCCGCCATGTAGTCACGTGCCGCCGGCAAGAACTTCCGGGCATGCGGCAACGCCTCACGCCACGCGCCAAACAGTACCTCGACCTCCTGCTGCCCAGGTGGCACCCGCACAGCGACGTAGTCCGGCTTGGACGGACGGTTGAACTCATCCACCGGCTGCTCGAGAACATGACCGGTCAGCGCGTGGATGTCTCCCTGGTAGCGCGCCACGAGGAACTCGAAGAACGCCGTCAGCGTCCCCGCCTTGCTGTACACCGTGGACGCCGCCCGGCCACGCCTGCGCTGGTCAGCCAAGAACCGATCAACATCCTCAGCGCGAGTCGTCCACACCGGTCGGCCAGTGAAGCGCACGAACTCGAACACCACCGACCGATACGACCCCACCACACCGTCCGTCACACCGGCGCCGACCTGCGCCAGAGCGAACTGATCCACCAACTCCTGCTCAAAGTCCTCGAACTCTGCGGCAGTGCGCAATCGCCGCGCGGCCCCCAACGACCGCACCTCAGCCAACGCCACGGACACCCCTGTTCAATCGGAGAACGAATGTGTCAACAACATCGGCATCTCGTCGAGAATCTCGACCATCAATCGGATTCTCCACACCAACGAGTGAACCCACTCCCACCAAGACAAGCGCCCGACCTGGCGCTAATGGTCCCCAACGAACCCACGGCAGTTCAGGCAGTACTCCCATGACCACCCTCACACGCTCGTACCCAACTCAGTGCCACAACGGGGAAGGAGACCAGGATGGCGACGACTGAAGAGATCGAACGCCGCGTCGAGGAAGCGGACGCGGCCCGCAGCGCGAAGAGGGCCGCTGCGGCCAAGCGCGTCGGTGAGCTCGCACAGCTGCGGGCAGAAGTGGCCGAGAAACTCGGCGACATCGAGCGAGAGCTCGGTGACGTTCTCGCCGAGTCCAGTGACGTCATCGGCGTCGACGAGCTGGCCAAGTTCACCGACGTACCGGCCGCCGACCTCACCCAGTGGCTCAACGGCCGGAAAGCAACTCGCCCCAAGCGCAAACGGTCCACCGCCAGCGCGCCAACCACCAAGAGCGACGCGAGCGGGCCACAGACCACAGCGAAGACACCGCCGGCCAGCCAGACGTCCGCATCACCCGAAGTCGGCGGGCCTCGCAGCGGCGCGACGGACACGTCCAGCCGGGTTCCCGCGGCGGTGACGTGACATCGCCGCTCCGGCTCGTTCACCGTCCGCCGCTGTCTCGGGTGGCGACCGCGGAGTCGTAAACCTGCACGTTCCAAGGAATTGAGCACGTCGTGACCGCACACTCGCACTTCTCTCGCCGGAAGCCGATACGGCCGAGCACAGGACGCCATGCCGGGTGGGCGCTGGCCGCCAGCCTGCGGTTCGTGCGCGGTCTGCTCGCGTTCGTCGTCCTGCTCGCCCTCGTGGCGGGTCTGCCTTGGGCCTTGGTGCACTTCGTGAGTTGGCCGCTGCCCGACCACGTGCCGACCTGGGACGAGATCCAGGCGACGCTGCTCAACCCGATGAGCGCGCAATTCCTTCTCAACACCTTGGCGGTGCTGTGCTGGATCGTCTGGTTCTTCTTCGCGCTTGACGTCCTGCGCGGCACCATCGACGCGGCGCGCGGGATCACCTGGCCGCAGGTCCGCCCACCCGGCCCGCTGCACGGGCTGGCCGCGGCCCTGATCGGCACCATCGTGCTGACCTTGCTCGCCAACCGGACCCCGTACACGGCTCCCACCCCGACCACCGCGGACCTGACCGCCGATATCACGCCGGTCGCGGTCGTCGCACCGCTGACCCCAAGACCAGCCACCCAGGCCGCGGCTCCGCAGGCGGCCGTCGTCCCGGCGACCACGTTGGTGGTCGATCGGGCAGCGCCGGCCCCGCCGGGCATGGTCCAGGTCACCGAGGAGGTCCGGCTCCCGCACGACGGGATCTACGACAGCCTGTGGCGGGTCGCCGAACGCATCTACGGTCCCGGCGGCGGCAGCCGCTGGCCCGATTTGTTCCAGCTCAACCGTGGTGTGGAGCAGCCCGACGGCCGCGCGCTGACCAAGCCCAACCTCGTGCGCCCCGGCTGGAAGATCACCGCCTACGTCCCTGCCCCACCCGAACAGCATCCCCCCGGCGAGCAGCAGCCGCAGGTGCCGCCCCAGCAACCACCACCTCCGACGAGCACCGCGCCGACCACTCCACCGTCAACACAGCCCGCACCGGACACGACCCCGGCGCCGGCCCCGCCGGACGAGGCCGGCGAGCACCGCGAAGACCAGGCCGAACCAGGGCTGGACCTGCTGACCGACGTGTTTGTCAGCCTCGGCCTCGCCGGAGCCATCACTGCGGCCATGGTGTCGGCCCGGATGTGGCGCCGACGACACTACCGCATCGGCAGCGGCGACCGCGCCGACCTGCAGCGCCCGATCGCGCCCGTGGTCCGCGCACTTCGGGCCGCGTACGACCAGGAAGACGACAGTGACCGCAGGCCCGGTGAGGACGTGGAGTTCGTCGACCTCGCGCCAGCCCCACCGCGGATCCACATCACCGCGGCCGGGGCCCTGGAACCCGACGACAAACCAGTCCCAGTCCCGGCGAGGGTCGGCGTGCGGGGCGGTCGCGAACTCGCCTTGAACCTCGCCAGCACCCGCGGTCTTGGCCTCGCCGGCCCCGGCGCGCCCGCCGCTGCTCGCGCGCTACTGCTGCACCTGCTCACCGAACATCAGCCCGGCGAGGGCATCCACGTGCTCGTGCCCGCCGACGACCTGCACCTCGTCTTCGATGGCGCCGACGTCGAGAGCCTGCCGTCCACCGTCCACGTCGTCGCCACGCTCGACGCCGCTCTCGACGAGATGGAAGCGGCCCTGCTCACCCGCACGCGCCATGCCATCGAGGAGACCGATTCCCAGCCCACGCCGGCCTCGCTCGTGCTGCTCGCCAGTCCTGCACCTCACGCCGAACGGCGCCTGCAAGCCGTGCTCGACAACGGCTCGCCCCTCGGCCTGGCTGGTGTGCTCCTCGGCCAGTGGCGCCCCGGTGCGACCGTGCGCGTCCGCCACGACGGCACCGTCAGCGCGACCAGCCCCGGTTTCGGCGACGCCCTCGCCGACACACGCCTGTTCAGCCTGCCCGCCACCGACACCACCGAGTTGCTTGCTGTGCTCCGGGACGCCGAAGGCCCCGCCGACCTGACAACACACGACTACGCAACCAGTGGCCTCACCGGCGACGAGCACACACCGCCTGCGGACGATCACGACGTCGTACCCACCCCACCCGTCCCCGAGCAACGCTCGGTCGACGAGATGACCCAGCTCGAATCCACCCGCCCGCTAGAACAAGAAGCCGGCGAGCAGCCCCCACCGAGCCCGAGCCTGCAGCTGCTGGACGTCCAGCCCATCCCCGTGGATGTCCAGCCGACGAGCCCGACCTCAGCCAGCCGGGATGACACCGAGGACCGCCGCACGGCCGCCGAGGACGTCAAGCCAGCCGCCGATCAGGCACCGGCCGCCGAGGAATCTCTGCAGCCGAAGAACGGTCACGGCGCAGCATCACAGCGCCCGCTGGTCGTGCGCGTGCTGGGACGCCTGCACCTGACGCTGCACGACGACGAGGGAGACCGTGTGCTCAGCGGCGTGCTGACGCCGAAGCAACGGGAAGTGCTCGTCTACCTCGCGCTGCACCCCCACGGCGTCCGCCGCGAAGTCCTCAACGAGGCCGTCTGGCCCGACAGCCGTCCGCCACGGCCGTACAACTCGTTCCACAACACCCTGTCCATGTTGCGCCGCGCGCTCACAGACGCCACCGACGGCAGGATCAACAACCTCGTCCTCAACAACGATGGCCGCTACCAGCTCAACGACGAACTCGTCGTCGACTACTGGCAACTCCAGCACGCCCTACAGGCACCACGCCCCACCGACACCGAGGCCCAGGCTCAGCTGCACGACGCCGTCGAGCTCTACCAGAGCGACCTCGCCGAGGACCTACTCGTGCCCTGGATCGAACCGTTCCGCGAGGCCACCCGACGCGACGTCCTGGACGCGCTCGGCGCCCTGATCCGCGCTCACGGCGACAGCGATCCAGAAACCATGCTCACACTGCTGGAACGCACCCGGAAGCTCGACCGCTACAACGAGGGCGTCTACCGCGACATCATCCGCACCCAAGCCCGTCTCGACCAGTACGCCGCCATCCCACGTACCCTCGCGCTGCTGACCACCACACTGGACGAGATCGGCCAACGCCCCAGCCCCGACACGCTCAACCTCGCCGACTTCCTCCAACGCCGCGGCAGCACCCGGAAGCCGATCTCCACCGACAACGCCGCGGCCAGCTGAACCGCATCCGACAGCGCAGCGATGCCTCAGTCGGGCTGATCGTCGTCATCCTGCGACGACTCGCCATCGTCCGGCGCCTTCTGCAAGCGCTCGATCAGATCGAGGTTCTCTTCCGCCCAGTCGATCAGAGGCCGCGCCCGGACCAGTAAATCCGCGGCGGCAGGAGTCAGCGAGTACACCACCGACCGCGGAAACGTCCGCTCCTCGACCCGATCCACCAGACCGGCGGTCTCCATCCGCCGCAACGTCCGGCCCAACGCCCGGCTCTGAATCCTGCGAACCGTCCCGGTCCACGGATCGAACGTCGTCATTTCCTGAATGGCGGTATGGAGCTCGCTGTAATGCAGCGGACCTGCACTCAACGCCACCAAAATGTGCGTGATCCATTCCCCGTTCAGCACGTGGCGGAGATCCCGCGACCGCGCCAGGTACCTAGCGTCCCCCGTTACCATGTACACCCCCCATAATCGTTCGTGACGGCCCGCCTACACCCCGCCCCCGCGGCACAGGCGACCCTGATATTCAAAAATGAGAATCGCCTCCTTTCTGGCCAGAAGGCGTATAATCGTCTCCGCCATCGGCCACCTCGGTTGATCAGTGTCAAGGTTGTCAACGCTACGTCAAACGGGGTACCCCGTGCAGGGTATTTCTACTTAGGACGAACAGGCGTCACCACATCGAGTGACCAACTAGTAGATCAACAGCACGGTCAGTGATCCTCTTGTAGCGTCCTGGCCACCTACCCGGCGACGGTCCGATTCAGCTGCCTGCTAGAGCGGTAGCCCTCCAACCCTGCGAAGTGCCTGGTTACGCAGTCCGCGGGGGCTACCGATGTAACGCCCGACTCGGTGGCCGGCAGGCACATGAACAGTCGATTTGGGTGGGGGGTCACCTGCCGTTACTCGTGACCCCGTGGTCACCCTGGCTGCGTTGCTCACCACCCGGTCCGTACCCCACTTCCCGCTGTTTGATGGCCATGCATTGGCCCGACTCTCGCTGCTCCGCTGCTCGGTCGCATCCCCTGTCGCGCATTCGCCGCTGATCAACTCCGTCCGAATCTGACACTTTGTATCAATTCGCGGCCGATTGTCGCTTGCGCTTGACAATCACAATTTCGACCGCATGTCAATACTCAAACTTGGTTTGAGTTCTCTCGGGTTGAATCGCATGAGCTGAAATGAGGACTAGACGCGCTCGCGATTACCATTTCTCGGCATTTCGCCATTCATAAACCCAGAAAAGCAAGAGATGAGCTGTCCGCTCCGCTGGGCGTCGCCGTGCCTTGCCGCTGTCGGCTCTTCTATGCCCGGTTTGGACAGTCACCCCGAGGGGGCGCGGCTGACTCTGCGCAGCTCTGACCCAGCGACTTTGCGCCACGAGGTAACGGAACGGTAACGACGAGTCCTCTTGGGCTTGCAAAGTGTGGACTCAGGGTGTGTACTTCTACATGTCGACTCCACGCCAAGAAGTCAACGGAACGAATCGAGAGGGTGAGGACCAGGGCACGGCGTCCCTGCGAGCTCTCCGATTCGGTCAGTACCTCCTTCCGGGTGTCGAGATGACAGTAGTCCCGTAAAGCGCGGGCAACGGCTTGGGCCGTGCGGACAGCAGCGAAACCGTGCAGAGCAGCGTGAAGAACGACGCGTAGCCAAACGCGCATTTCTAATCTGGAGTGCGTAGTAACTGCGCTTGCAGCTTCGCGACGTAAAGCTCTTGCTATAGAGCGGAGAAGCGCGCATAAATGGCATGCCTGCCACAGGTATGTCCCCAAGATAAGTCAATGGTGGTCTAGCACCGAAAAACGTCGCAATGTGTAGGCGTTCGGGGTTGTTTTAGGCGGTTGCCGACATTGGGTTTCTCTGGCTTGAGAGCGTCGCTCTCGCCTGCCCATAGCACGCCAAACCCTTACGGGCATGGTTCCTGGCATTGTGCGCTAGACATAACGGCTTATCCCAACAGTGTTTTAGAGATTCAGGGAATGTGCCATCGAAACGCGCAACCCTCACCCGTGAGCAGTGCCGTATTGCCCGGATACCAGGATGTGTCCCTTTTGCGGAGATCTCACAAGGGCGAGGGTTGCGCGCCTCGATGCCAGTTCACAACTGGCCTGAATCGCTGCCAGTCAACCACTTTCGTATACGAAATGGAGTACCGCCATGACTATGTCTCTGATCGATTGGTCCGCCCGTATTAGCGCGATGGCGGACGCTCTGTCCGTTCCGGACGGCGGTTTTTCTGTCAAACCTGACGACGGTTCGGACGTCCGTACCGGCTATGCGGTTGCCGTTCATCCGGAACACGAACGCGTTTTCGACGGTACCGTGACCAGCAACGACCTAAACGAGTACATCGCGCGAGCGAAAGACGCTCTTTCGCTGCGCGGTCGCGTTCTCGGCGGATGGCGCGACCCTGCGACCGGTCGCGTCTACCTGGACGTTTCCGTCGTGACCGCGGACCTGTCCGAGGCAGTGACCCTCGCGCAGGAAACCGCCCAGCTCGCCATTTTCGATTTTTCCGCTATGGAATCCATTCCGGTCACGGTCGCGGCATGAGTCAAGGAGTGAAACCGATGAGTGCAGTCATCGTCATGATCAGTGACGGACAAGCGCGACGCATCGCTTTCGAGTGGCATAGCGGTATGTCGTCCGCTCTGTATTCCCTCGCGTCATCGGGCGCGATTGACCTTGACCGCGTGCGGGATGAGATCTCCCGTGAGCTGTGGAAACTGGACGTCGGAGAAGTGCGACGCGAATTGCTCGCATTGGACAAATACGTACGAACGGCCGGCGCGCGTCCCGTGCAATCGGGATGGTCCCGCTTGTGGGACGACTCGCCGGTAAGCGTGAATCACACCTAAGAGGACTGAATTGTCATGCCTGCCCCCAGTGATCACCCATGGTTCCGGGCGCACCCCGTGAGCCACGAAAACATCGTGTGGCACTGGGAACAGGCCACATCCGACGAAATCGCGCAAGGAATGCGCTGGTATGCCGATGCTCACCACGTGGCAACCGCCATCGGGAACGATGACGCTCATCTCGGCGCCGGAATGCTCGCGATTTACTCACCGCAACAGGGATGGATCGGCAACGTCCTTAATGCCGCTCGCGTACTGCGCGAGCGTAAGGGAATCGGCGGGCCCGGTTCCGGAATGTTCGCCACGACCGGCCAGAAACGCGCCGCGGATCGGCTACTCAAGGGCGAACGGTATGAGGACATCCTCAACGGTCCGAAAATCCGCGACTTTGCCCACCTGATCGAGTTCGGCGGAGATCAAGACTCGGATGACCCGCATGTGGTGATCGATCGACACGCGCTCTCGGTGGCGCACGGTCGCGCGCTCACCTCCGAGGAGTACGACTCCGCGCCGGTCAACGGGTTCCGCCGCAAGGACGGATCGATTTCCCGTCGGCAGTACGACCACGTGGTCAGCCTGTACCGCCGTGCCGCGGACCTGATCTCCACACGCACGGGAGAGCGGATCTCGGCGCACCAGGTCCAGGCCGTGACCTGGTTGGTCCGTCAACGGCTCAACCAGGAAGCCGAACAACGGCGCGGCCCCAACCGGCTGGACAAGGGACGCAACCAGGCTCGCGCGAATTCCGAACGCGCATGGAACGAATTCCGCACCGTGTTCCTGCCCGACCTAGCCACGTGCCCCGGTACGGGCTACCAGTCAGCCGCCTAAAGCATCCCGAGTGAGGTCACGATGACTGACACACAACACCGTTCGATTCCGACAACCGTGATTCGGATCGGTGATCTCATATTCCTGGACAGTTTCTCCGGACTCGTACCGGCCAAGGTGAGCGGGTACACCCCGCGCGGCGAAATCGCCGTGTTGGTGACCGCCACGCGCGGCGCCTACCGCCGTGGCGAACACACCACATTCACCCCGAGCGGTTGTGTTCCGCGCGCACACGTGCGCGTGCGTTGCGGACAGTTCCGCATCTTCGGTGCGTGGACCTTTGGCGGGCTGCGCGACGAATTCCAACCGCGCTGGGCCTGAAACCCGCGCACCTTCCCTCGTCCTACCGGTCAACGCCAAGGGAGGCGACATGTCCACCGACACGGACACGGCCAACGTCGTTAAGCTCCACTTTCAGTACGCCCAAAACGGCTACGTCATGACAGACGACACGTACGGCGAACAGGACGCCGATAGCGCGGTCGCGTTCACTCGTGACGGGTGTGCGTTCGTCGCCTGCGAGCGGGCACCGCGCGGACGTTGGCGTATCGAGTCCACCGACGGCGAAGCCGGTCCGGTGCCGCTGTCCGCCTATCGGTACCGACTTTCGGACCTGGCGGACGCTGCGGAGTACGTCGCCAAGAAGTGCGGCGCCACGGTCCGCCGAGTCGATTCCTGGATCTAGCGCAATCGTCCAGCGCATCCCGAAATTTCACTGATAGTCAGCCGCGTGTCTCGGCGCCCGTTCATACGGGCGCCGCGCAGCTCTCACCCGCACGCAATGGTTGCAACGGCTCTGCTTTCCGTTGCGGATTGTTCGACTCATCCGCGCGCACGTCATCACCACCGTTTCCCGAATCAGTAAAGGAGTTCAACCATGTTCGTGTACGGCGTGTCCATCACCGATATTCACAGCGTCGTACGCGACGTGTCCAGCGCGCTCTACGACGGAAACATAACCACGCACACGGGTGAGGATCGCAGCAACCGCGCCGGACCCCGCGCCACGTTCACCCTTCGCACCACCGACACAGCGGGTTCCGGCGCCAAGGGAAGCGCGTCCGCGTTCGGCAAGGGCACCGGCCCGAACGGCAGGCGCAGCACCATTTCCGCGTGCTGGCACGCCCACTACGACGTGCTGGCTGAGTTGTTCGCCCGATTCCCGGCCGCCCGCGTGGTGACCGCGATCGCCACCTATACCGCGCCCACGTTCCGGGAACGCGCGTTGGCCACCGCCTGCCTGAATGTCGGAAGCCAGTTGTACCCGGTGACCGCGCCGGACTGCTGCGAATGCGATCACACCGGTTACGTCGACACCTTCGACCAGGTCGCCGGCACCGGTTACGTCGACGACTCCTACTGGATGCCGTCCGGCGACGCGATGCGCCCGAACACGGACGTCGACTACTTCCTTGATCAGCTCGACCGCGTGCTCGCAGAACAGTGACGCCCTTTTCCCATCACCTCCGCACATTCACGCAATTCGACCGACGAAAGCGAGCACCCACGCTGACCACAGGCCACTCGACCACCCTGGACGCTCTGCGCGCGGAGCTCGACCGGGAACGCGCACGGGCCGACTCCTTGGAGACGGTGAACCGTGTGCAGGCCGGCAGCCTCACCAGCCTGGCCAGGCTCGCGGAGGAACTCCGCTGCCAGGTTGCCGACCTGCACGACGACGCGCTGAGCTCGAACCCGATGCCTGTACAGGGCCTGCGCAACGTCACCGGCCGCATGGACGGCTTGGCGACGACCTTGAGCCGCGCGGCACGCGGCTACTCCGGCGCCCGGACCACGGACATGATCTACCCGACCGTGGACGACGACCTCCGCGCACACGGGTGGACGCCCCGACCGGACCGGGGCCTGGACGGCGTGTTGCCACCGATCCCGATCACCGAGCTGGGCGACCGGCGCGGCTATGCGCGCGGCTGGCATCGCGGCCCGCAATGGATCACGTTGTGGTTCACCGGGCCGTGCGCACTGGCCTACGCGGACAGCAGCGACCACGGCCGGCTCACCGACGTCGACGGCGTACGTGCCGTGATCACCTCCCGCCGGCCGTTGTCCGCGGACGCACTGGCCGAATGGGTCGCGGCCCGGCAGCAGGCGCACACGGTGCCGTTCGATGCCCCGTACGTCCGGGTGTTCGCGCACCTGCGGTCGTCCTGGGGTGGGGGCCTGGTCGTCGATGATCGGTGCGACGAACACGGCGCCCCCGCGCCCGAGGGGCCCGGTAAGCGCTCCGTGTGGGCCTGCCCGAGCGACCCCGATTTCCGGCTCTACGTCTGGGGAATCGGCAACCAACCGGCCCACGTCCGCTACTGGGCCGGGCCCGTGGTCGACATGGCCCACCTGGTCCAGATCACCGGCCACTGCCGCTGACCTCAGCCCCTTTCCGCACCCGCCGACCGACCGTCCGTCGACGGTCGGCCGGCGCCTCGTCGTGCGCCGGTTACCGCCACACCTCACCACCAAGTCGGCCGGCTCGGCTCGGACTGGCTCGTCGACCAGCAACCCCACGGAGAACCCCAATGACAACCCTCGACCTCGCGCACACTGTCGCCGAGCACCTCGGGACCGGATGGCGCGCCTACACCGGCAAGGCCGACGACGGCTCGGAAGCCCATCTCGCCGGACCGAACGATCAGGTCCTCGACCTGGTCGACGGCACCACTACCGGCCGCAAGACCGACCGGGACCGATTGATCATTATCGGTCACCTCGGCTTCCTGCGCAACCATGTCCCGCAGGACCACGAGCAGGACCACAAGATCACCGTGGGCCGGTGCAAACCGCCCGACGTGATCGCCCACGAGACCCGGCGCCGGCTGCTGCCGAATTATGAGACCGCGCTGCACGCGGCCTGGGACGAGAAGCACGCCAGCGACGGCATCGCCGCCGCCCGTGAGCAACTCGCGGCGACCGTCGCGGCCCGCCTGGGCGTGCAGCGCCAAGACCAGGCGACCGACTTCCACTTCGGCACGGTCGACGCAGGCGTCCACGGCCGAGTCTGCGTGCGGCCCGGCGCGTCCGACTCGGTGTTCACCGTCCGCGTCCCGCACGACCGGGTGACCGAGTTCGCCCGGCTGCTGGCCACGTTCGGACACCTTCCTTGATCACCTCCGGCCGTTCGGTCCACCCCTCCGGTGGCCGAACGGCCGGCCTGTGCCCTTGCCGATTCCGCTCACTTCCGGCCCGAAGGGACCGATACCGCCATGACCACCACCTCCTCCACCGCCCCCGTGGCGGACGTTCTCGACTGCGGCCACCCACCCACCCCGGACCCCAGCGGGATCGGCACCGGCCGCGCGATCGACCCGACCACCGGCGCCACGAGCTGCTACCCGTGCTCGAACGAACGCGAACGCCACGCGATGACCCGCGCGAACACCTTCGTCGCCTACGTGTCCTCGGCCGGCGACGCGCTGATTACCGCGCCCGGCGGGCACCTGGCCACGATCGACCCCACCGACGCCCACCAGGTCGGCCGGCGCACCTACACCCCGTCCGGCGGGATGTGGACCCGCTACGTCTGGCACGCCACCGACGTCGACGGAGGCCGCTGGGCAGGCGTCAACGGCGGCCCTGGCCTCGTCATCCGCGTCCACCGGCTGCGCGTGTGCACCTGGCAAACCGAGTTCGGCAACGGCGGCGCGCCGCGCTACTGCCACCGCCGCGCCACCCACGCCGGCCAGGGCGGCGCCTTCGACCTCTACTACCGCACCCACGCCCGCCAGGTCTTCGACCTCTACGGCTGGACCACCACCGCCCTGCCACCCCGCGAACTCGCCCAGACCCGCGCGTGAATCGCGCCACCACAAAGAAAGGAGCCCTTCGTGTTCATGAAGTTCTACGACCGCCTCGACCTGTCACGGCTGCGTCTGGACGACGTGCACACCGTGCCCGCCAACCGCGCCAAGGCGCTCGACGTGGCGCGGGACCGCCACCTTCCGCGCCAGTCGCTCACCCGCATGGGCTTATGGGTCTACGTCTTCCAACTCGGCGCCGACGTCCATCTCGGCACGGTCACCCTGGCCGGCGCCCAGCCCGGACCCGAGAACGTGGTCACGCTGCCGGTCCGCCAGCTCGGCCACTGCACCACCCCCGGCCGCTGACCGAGATGGCCGGCCTGCTGGCCGCGGTCGCCGAGGACTACCCGCCCACCGCCCTGACCGCGCTGCTGGCCGACAGCCTCACCAAGGTCCTCGACCTGTGGGCCGACGCCCGCCGCAACGGCCGGACCACGATCGACATCCGCGACCTCGACCGCGCCGTTACCAGCGAATTCGCCCCCGCCATCCGCGCCTGGCGCACCGGCGACGCCTTCCCACGCCCCCGCCTGGCCGACACGGCCTGGCCCGAACCCGTTCCGAGGTGAACACCATGCCTATCGACGACCCCACGACCGCAACCCCGTCCGAGATCGACGAAGAGCTCGCCCGGCTCGGCATCGAGCATGCCAAGGCCACCGACACCGTCAACGGGCTCACCGCCCGCGTCCACCGTCTGGTGAACGACGGCATGGCCGAGTACGCGACCGAGTTGCAGCCCCGGATCGAGCAGGCCCGCCAGACCATCGCCGAGTGCGAGGCCGCCGCGCGCCCCCTCGATGCGGAGTTCGAGCGTCGGGGCGGCTGGACCCGCGCCTGGCTGGTCCTCAACACCGGCGGCCACGTCCACCGCACCATGGAGTGCCGCACCTGCTTCCCCTCCACCCGGTTCGCCTGGCTCACCCAGCTCTCCGGGCACGACGAGACCGAGATCGTCGAGCAGGCCGGCAAGGCCGCATGCACCGAGTGCTACCCCAGCGCGCCGGTCGACATTCGCAACCAGCCCAGACGGATCAAGACCCCCGAGCAACTCGCGCGGGAAGCCGAGAAAGCCGAACGCGCGAAAGCCAAGGCCGCGAAAGCGATCACCGCGCCGGACGGAACACCCTTGCGCACTAAGGGGTACGGGCAGATCGACACCGAGTTCACGGCCCGTCGCTCCTACTTAGACGCCTTGGCCTACGCCCGGTATCTGACCAGGGCAAGCATCGCCCACCACCGAGACACCATCGCCGAGTACCGCGAGGACGCGCAGCTCATCCTGGCCGCGCTGGCCGCGCTGGCCGCACCGAGGACGACTTGCGCGCCGAACTGGCTCCCAAGGTCGAAGCCAGGTGGAAGCGCGAATACAAGTAGCGGCGCCCTCTGTCGCCTGTGTCTGGCTTGGAACGCGTCCCCTGCCTACGCACCTATCCGCTTCCCACGAGAGGACCCCTACCGATGATTCTGGTCGAAACGCTGGAAGACCTGGTTTACAACTACCTCGAAGATCCCGCCCGGCCCGGCCCGGTTCGGCCGTCGGCAAGGTCAACGCGCAAGACCTGGTCAGCCGCGTCGTGCAGCACCTCGCCGAGCGCGGGGTCGACGTGGCTTTTCAGGACGGCTCGCGCCTCACCACATCAGGCAGCACGCCCCGGCGGCCGGAGCCCGAGCGGCACCGCCTTCCCTTGGTACTTCAGGAAAACGACGACGGGCACGTCCGCATCTACTGCGACGGCCGCGACTGCGTCTGGTCCTGGCCGCTCTACCAGCACGCGAGCGCGCAGACCAACGGCGACACGATCACCAAAGCTGTCGAGCACGCCCTCCGGCGACACCGCCACACCTGACCACTCCGGCTACCAGCTACGCCACATCGGCGCGATGCCCTCCCCAGCACCAACTCGCCACGGGGAGGGCATCGCGCTGCGTGGGCTGATACACATCCGCAGTAGCTCGAATCGCCATGACTACCAACGACATTCACGACGCCCGGCAACTCATCGCCGAGATCAACATCCCCACGGAACGCCCGCGCTGGGCATGGTGGGCCCCCGGTGACGCCACCCGCTACCACGCCACGCTGATCAACGCAGCACCCAGCGCCAGCATGGTCGGTACCGCGCCCGGCGGCACCTTCCGCGCGCTGGTGATCACGATCGACCTGTTCACCTCGCGTCCCATCTCGATTGTGATCCCGCGGCCCCACTGACGACGAAGACCGCTACACCGCCGAGGAATGGGTCTTCCGACGGTTCCCCGGTGGCTGGTGGGCCGGCATCCGGCCGCTGCTCGCCGCTCTGGGCTGGACGCCCACGACCGACCGCGACACCGGCTACCGCAGCACCGACTACCGCGACATCACCAAGGCACAGCGCAACCCAGACGCCGACCGCTAGTACCAGGCACCGCGCTTGCCTCCGGCCACACGGCCGGACCACCCCACCCGCACGGCACCGCCCGCGTCCGCGCGGGCCGTGATGACGGCAGCCCGCCGTCCGAGGAGATCATCATGAACAGCACCGGCAACACCGATTTGTCGTCGCGCTCTACGTCGATCCGGCCAGCCGGCAGGTCCGAGTTTCGATCGATCTCGACGATACCGAGTCGTGGCTGCTGCGCAACGACAGGGACAGCACGGTTCCACTGCGCATCTGCGTCCAGGGCGACGTCACGTTCGGGGGCTGACAAACCGATCGCGCGAGCGTCGGCCCGCGCTCGCGCCATTCGCGCATCGTCGAACGATTCCACTGCTCGTCCAATCAGGACACTCATCGCGTCACGTTGATGAAGAGGTTATTCATGAACTCGTAAACCACCGAAATGCCGGACCTTACTGGTAATCACCGGAATCACGACTTGCCGAATGCCTGAGCTGAAGTAGATGGCCAGCAGGCCTAATCGCCCGCCTCTGCCGCAACTTTCCCCCGTCCTGGACGTCCGGTTCGGCGCGTGCAATGCGCTCCGAGGTGGCGCGCCACGTAGGCCGACACGTGCAGAAGTTGCGC
This sequence comes from Prauserella muralis, assembly GCF_003202285.1. Lineage (GTDB taxonomy): Bacteria > Actinomycetota > Actinomycetes > Mycobacteriales > Pseudonocardiaceae > Prauserella_B > Prauserella_B muralis. The sequence continues at coordinate 43,699 of NZ_MASW01000009.1, read as the reverse complement.
GACCCATGGCCACCCCTGCTGGTGAGTGAGGCGCAATGTTCTCAGTTGCCAGCCGTCGGAAGCATCGTGGACGCTTGCGCGTCCGTGCGGCGGTGGCGGTGCATGAGGATGCCCTTGGCCGTGGCGATCACGTCGCGGGTCCCGAGCGCGGTGCGTAGCTGGGCCTGTTCCTGGGAGCCGATCAGGGCGACGGCGGCGTGAGCGGCGAACAGTTCACCGATGTGCTCGGCATCGGCATCGAACGCGTCGCGCTGTGAGGAGTACAGGTTCAGCGCGCCCAGGGTGGTGCTGGTGGCGAACAATCGGAACCCCAGCACGGACGCCACACCGAGGCTGGCCGCGGTGTCGGCGAACTTGGGCCAGCGGGAGTCGTCGGCGAGGTTGCCGGTGCGGTAGGTGTGGTGCTCGGCGATGGCATCCACGCATGGGCCTTCGCCCAGCTCATGCTGCAACTCGTCCAAGCGGGCCACGAGATCGTCAGACGGCGCGACGGTGCGCAGCTGCCCGGCCTCCAGCAGCGACACCCCGGCGTACTCCGCGCCAGGGATCGTTGCCACCGCGGCAGTCACGATCCCTTTCATGGTCTGGTGCAGATCCGGTTCCGCGGTCAGTGACCGGGCCACCTCGCTGAGAGCGTGCGCTACCTGCCCCAGCGCCTCACTGTTGGCAGCCTGCCGGGATGATCGTTCATCGCCCACCTGCCCCATTCTGTCCGGATATAGACGTCACGGCCAGATGCGGCGCGGTCGGGAGTCGGGGCCGTGGTAGTTAACCGCCACGCTCCCAAGCTCGTGTCCACCGGCGTATCAGGGGTTCAGGCGAGGGCGAGGAACAACTTCTCGAGTTCGGCCTCGGTCAGGGGTTCCTGGTTGTTGTCATCGTTGCCGGTGAGGCATTGGCGCATGCCGGTGGCTACGATCTTGAATCCGGCACGGTCGAGGGCGCGTGAGACGGCGGCGAGCTGAGTGACGACGTCTTTGCAGCCTCGGCCAGCTTCGATCATGGTAATTACACCCGCGAGTTGCCCTTGCGCACGGCGGAGCCGATTGAGTACCTGCGTGATGGTTTCTTCGTCCCCAGTCATACGAACCCTCCTAAAGTAATCCCGACCTGGCACCAGTATACCCCGTGAGGTATCGCCAGTGGGGGGAGTTCGCTTCGCTTCCTGACGGCGCCGGTGGAGTCTCGGGCTGAGGCGACAGGCGGCGGCTGCCTGGTGGACGAAATTCGGCGATTCGTACTGTCGATCGTGTGCGTGGACCAGTGTGGCCGAGGCTGGCCCGCAACGAGACCTGTGAGACGTGCGTACCGCACCACCGGGCCAACTCGTACGAAAATCCAGCAACCTGCACTTGTTGGTCAACAGTTTCGGCTATGGGCAGCAGGCCGAACTCGTGATCGACAGGTTGGGCGTCGATCATTCGATGACGCGCCCGAAAGCGTGCACAGTCCGAGGTGAAGAAGGCTGGTGGGCGTAGGGCCCGCGTGAGAGCGGTGCCTTGACTTGTCGCGCTCTGCCTAGCGGCTGTAGGTGTCCTCGCGGGGCGGTGGTCCGACGTCGGAGTGGCGGCCGGGCAGGATCGCGGCGTGTCGTTGCCCGGGGCCCGGCCGGTGCGACTCGACCTGCTGCATCCTTGGGCGCCAGCGGCCGCGGCGGTCTCTGCCGGTGTGCGCTGTTGGGTGTGGCGGTGATGGCCGCGCTCGATGAGATCGTCTTTCACCAGATCCTGGCCTGGCACCACTTCTACGACCGCTCCACGCGTGCCGTCGGGTTGCTCTCGGACGGTCTGTTGCATACCGCCGAACTGCTTGGGCTGGTCGCCGGCTTCGTGTTGTATGCGGATTTGCGGCGCCACCACACTCTGGCCCCGCCGCAGGCCTGGGCCGGGCTGTTCCTCGGGTTAGGCGCGTTCCAGCTCTTCGACGGCATCGTCGACCACAAGCTGCTGCGCATCCATCAGGTCCGCTACGGCGTCGACATCCTGCCCTACGACCTCGCCTGGAACGGCGCCGGACTCGTCCTGCTGACCGTCGGCGCGGCCCTGGCCGTTCGCGCAGACGCACAGCGTCCGCGGTGCTGTTCCCGCTGTCCGGCGGGCCGTTCACCGCCCACATGGCCCAGCACCTCGTCGTCGCCATGATCGCCCCGTTGCTGCTGGTCCTCGCCCGTCCCCTCACTCTGGCCCAGCGCGCCCTGCCTCCTCAGAGTGCGCGGCGAGTGTTGCTGGCCCTGGCGCACTCCCGGCCCGTCACGTGGCTTGTCTTCCCGCCCCTGGCCGCACTGCTGGACATCGGCGGCCTGTGGCTGCTCTACCGCACCCCATTGCTGGCCGCGACACATCACCAGCCGCTGATACACGCCGCAGTCCAGGTCCACGTCGTGCTGGCCGGATTGCTGTTCACCTTCGCCATCTGCCAGCTCGACCCGCTACGCCACCGCTGGAACCTCGCCTGGCGGGGCCTCACCCTGCTGGCCGCCGGTGCCGGCCACGCCATCCTTGCCAAGACCCTGTACGTCGCCCGCCCGCCCGCCACCACCTACAGTGCGGTCGACCTGCACACGGGTGCGCAGCTGATGTACTACGGCGGCGACCTGGTGGAGATCGCTCTCGCGGCCGTCCTCGCTGTCCAGTGGTACCTCGCCACCGGTCGCGCCCACGCCCGACTCCAGCGCCGCCAGCGGCGACCACCGCTGACAGCTGACTCGCCCCCACACACCTCGCGCGACTTCTGAACCTTCCTTGGCACCCGTCGGCGGGCGGGATAACGAGCGACAGTGGCCGGGGGAGAGACGATGACGGCCCCATTTTTGATTGGCTGATACCCCCTGGGGTATTATAGTAAACCTGGTCGCCATAGGAGGTTCAACGATGTGTCAACGTGCTGTGTGTTCGACCTGCGGGAAGGCCACCTACACCGGGTGTGGGCGCCATGTCGAGCAGGTGCTCGCCGGTGTGCCCGCGTCACGGCGGTGTCAGTGTCAACCAGAGCAGGGCGGATCCGAGCGGAAGTGGTGGAAAATGTTCGGCCGCCGTTGATCACTGCGGCCACAGGGAGCCGGGCGCCACACCGAGGTGCTCGGCTCGCTGTCGAACAGGACCCTCGAACGGTACGAGTTGCACGTTCGTCACCGATGTTTAAGGACCCGCGACACCCTGTCAGGATCTGCGTCGACGCTGATCCTGCCCTTCACTCGCCCTGACTCCAATGGACCGGAAAGCGTGAGAGGGGCGCATTCCTTGAGCCTATGTGTGTCCGTGATGGTTGAAACGGAATAGTCATTGCCGCAACACGGTAAAGTGAATGTCCCCCGGCCCATGGGTCAAAGAACGGCTGTCATGGAGCCCTGAGCGCGGGGGTACTGGAGGAGTCGGCTGTCCGCGTAGAGCGCGGGCGGTGTCATGTCGTGTCTTTGCGAATCGTGGCTTTCTGGTCTATGTCGTGTGTCGGCTCTATGTCGTGTTTCGGCGGTTTCGTGTCGAAGTTGCCGAGGTGCCAGGTCAGCAGTGCGAGGGCGAAGACGAGGATGAACAGTCCAACAAGTGCGAATCCGACGTAGTTGAGGTCGAATTCGGCGATGGTGGTGATGGGGCCGGAATCGGGGTGGAGTGTGTCGGTGAGTAGTGATGCCAGTTGCACCGTGCCGATGAGGAACGCGCTGCCGACGGACAGTGTCGTGACGATGATGTTGTAGAACATTCGGCGAAGGGGTTTGGTGAGGGCCCAGTTGTAGGCGACGTTCATGAGGACACCCTCGGCTGTGTCGAACATGGTCATGCCTGCTGTAAAGAGGGCGGGTAGTACCAGGATGGCGTACCAGGGCAGGGACAGTGCGGCTCCGCCGGCGAGTATGAGTAGACCGATTTCAGTAGCGGTGTCGAATCCGAGGCCGAAGAGCACTCCGACTGGGTAGATGTGCCAGGGTTTGCGGACTGCCTTGGTGGTGCTTTTGAGGAGTCGGTTGAGGAACCCGCGGTTGTTGAGTTGGTTGTCGAGATCTGCTTCTGTGGCCGCCCGGTGGCGCATCTGCCGGTACACCTTGATGATCCCGGCCAGCGCGACAAGGTTCATGATCGCGATGGCGTAGAGGAAGGTGCCTGATACCGCCGAGCCGAGGGCACTAGCCGTGTGACGCAGTGCCGATTCCTCGTCCTGTACTGCACCGGCCAGTGCCCGCACGCCCATCGCTAACGCTATGGAGAGCGCGAACACAACTGTGGAGTGGCCGAGGGAGAACCAGAATCCCACGGAGAGTGGGCGTTGTCCCTGAGCGAGCAGGTTGCGGGTGGTGTTGTCGATGGCGGCGATGTGGTCGGCGTCGAAGGCGTGGCGGACGCCGAGTGTAAACGCGGTGATACCCAGCCCGATGCCGAACACCTGTGAGCTGTTGAGGGTGTGGTGCTGTGGTATGACAACGAAAAGGAGCATTCCCCAGCCGAGCGCGTTGAGGGCCAGGATGAAACCGGCCATCCCGGCGATCGAGCGTCGTGCCTGTGACGTCGGGATTGCGGCTGCCCGGGCTGGCGGGGGTGTGGTCATGGCTTGATCTTCTCCTCTCGTCGTCGACGATGCGGCCTGTGACCCACACCAGCGCCACACGCGCGGAGCCATCTCACCGAGTCCCACGGGTGATGTGTTTCGGGTCCGAGGGGTGGTCGCGACAGCAGTGGTCACGACCACCCCTCGGGACGTGTCAGTGGGAGAACGTGATGGTCGGCAGTGCTTTACGGAGCCAGCGCGGTGACCACCAGGCGGAGTGGCCGGTGATGCGGAGCAGGACCGGCAGGAGCACGAGTCGGATGAGTGCGGCGTCGAGCAGGACCGCGACGCCGAGGATGATGCCCATTTCCTTCGGGGGTAGCGGGTCGGCGAGGGCGAAGGTGAAGAACACGGCGACCATGACGGCGGCGGCGGCGAAGATCACGCGTCCGGAGTGGGCCAGGCCATCGATCAGGGCGCGCCGCGGGCTGCCGGTGAGTTCGTAGTGTTCTTTGGCGCTGGCGAGTAGGAACACGGTGTAGTCCATGGCGATGGCGAAGATCATCGCGAAGAAGAACACCGGCCCCCAGCCGTCGAGGAATCCCTGTGGAGTGAAGCCGAGGAGCCCGGCGAGGTGACCGTCCTGGAAGATCAGCTTCGCCACGCCGAACGCGGCGCCGGTGGAGAGCAGGCTGACGACGGTACCCAGCAGCGCGATGACCGGGGCTTGCAGGGCGACCAGGAGTAGGACGAACCCGAGGGCCAGGATCACCCCGACGACCAACGGCAGGTAGTCGTTCAGTGCGGTCTGCAGGTCCAGGTTCTCCGCCGGCGCGCCACCGACGAGTGCGCCGTCGGGCAGGGTGTCGCGCAGCCGGTCGAGTGTGTCGCCCAGTTGGGGCGAGGACGGATCGACGGTCGGCATGGCTTGGACCAGGGCGTAGTCGGAGCCGTCGGAGGCGGGTTGCGGCGGGGTGACCAGCGCGATGCCGTCGGTGTCCTCGGCCTGGGCGGCGGTGGCCTGGGCGTCGGCGGCGGGGGTGATGATCTGCAGCATGCCGGGGGCGCCGTCGCCGAAGCTGTCTTGAACGGCTTCGTAGCCCTGCCGGACCGGGGCATCGTTCGGGACGACCTGGATGGAGGGCATCGCGACCTTGAGCCCGAACACCGGCAGGGACAGGGCGATCAACACCAGCAGCGCGCCGAGGGCGAAGGGCCAGGGTTTACGGCTCAGCAACTGCCCCCAGCGGGAGAACCGTGGCGAGTGGGCCTCGGTGCGCTTGGCCCAGGGCAGGGCGAGGGAGTTGACCCGGCCGCCGAGCTTGCCCAGCACGGCCGGGAGCAGGGTGAGGGTGGCGGCGAGGACGAAGACGACGGCGAGCATGATGCCCACGGCCATGGTCCGCACCGCCGGTGCGGGGACGAGCAGCACGGCGGAGAGGCTGACCAGCACGGTGATGCCGGACAACAGGACGGCCTTGCCGGCGGTGTCCATGGTTTCGGCCACCGCGGCCCGCGCGTCCGCCAGCTTGCGCAGAGCGTCGCGGAAGCGAACGACGAGGAAGAGCGCGTAGTCGATGCCCAGGGCGAGGGCGAACATCATGGCGAAGTTCATCGCCCACACCGAGATCGGGGTGATCTCGTTGAGCAGCACCAGCGCACCGGCGGAGGCGCCGAGCCCGGCCAGGGTCAGCAGCAACGGCAGCCCTGCGGCCACGAGCGAGCCGAACGCGAGCACCATGATCGCCAGGGTGACCGGCCACGACACCATTTCGGCCTGAATCATCGCGTCGTGGTTGGCTTCGTTGAAGTCGCTCCACAGTGCCGAGGCCCCGGTCGGGTAGACGTGCACCGACGACGTGGACAGCCCAGTCAAGTCGGCCTTGAGATCATCGACCGCGCGGACCATGTCATCGGTGTTCGCGTTGGCTCCGGCGAGCAGAATGCCGGTGCGGCCGTCCGGGCTGATCGTCATCCCCGGTTTCGGCGGCACGAGCTGCCCAATGCGGTTGTCCTGGGCGAGCACATCCGCCGCCTGGCCGAGGATTTGTTGCACGGCTGGATCACTGATCGGCGCGTCGTCGGACTGCACGACGACCTGGATGGCCGAGGATGCGTTCCCGCCGAAGTGCTGCTGGGCGAGTTCACGGACCTGCACCGACTCGGATCCGTTGGCCTGCCACCCGGCGCCGGCCAGGGAGGTGAACACTGTCGGAGCGAGGGAACCCAGCGCGCCGACGACGAGCACCCACGCCGCGACCACCCACCACGCCCGGGCGGCCATCCGCGTGCCGAGTCTGCCCAACGGGCCGCTTCGCTGCAGGGACAACGCCGCGGTGTCCGGCGGGTGGCTGTCGGTACGGGTTGACGCGGTCATCCGGTTTCCTCCAGATATGGACTAGGGGTATGTCGTCGGGCATGTGCCACCGCGGCCCCGTGCCGGGGACGCTCGATCAGGTGGCGCCTGGAGTGCCAGGTTCTGCTGCGCCGTCGCAACAACGTCGGCGCCGTCGAGGAAGCGGATCCCCGAGCCGCCGGATCTTCCGCATGTGGGTATCTCCTCGAACGACACTACCAAAAAATACCCCATGGGGTATCGTCGTGCGGGCGTGGGTGAAGGGGAGGGCCTGCGCTTGCGTGTCAGACCGCTGCCCGAGCTGCGGTTCGCCAGTAGCGGCAGGGGCGCGTTGCAGCAGTAGGTGAGCGGTGTTTCGCCGGATACCCCCACGGGTAGTCGGGCAGGATGAAGGGAGGACGTGGATGCAGCCGCCCGTCGGAACAGCTGGAGCACGTGTTCCGGTCGCTGGTGGGCTCGGGTGATCCTCGCGGCGGGTTTCGGGCTTGTGATCGGCGTGACGCTGGGTCTGCTCGGCGCGGGTGGGTCCATTTTGGCGGTGCCCGCCCTGGTCTACGGGATGGGCGAGCCGGTGCGCCAGGCGATCCCGGCGTCGTTGGTGATGGTGGGGCTTTCGGCGATGGGTGGGGTCGTCCCCCGGTTACGTCAGGGCATTGTGCGGTGGCCGATTGCGGGGGTGTTCGGTGCGGCAGGCGCGGGAGCGGCCTTCGGTGGAGCAGCCGTGGGCCGGCTGGTGTCCGCGCAGGTGCTGCTGCTGGCGTTTGCCGTCGTGATGGTGGCCGCGGCGGTGCGGATGCTGCTCGGGCCGACCGAACCGCGCGGGGCGTGCACCGTCTCTGGTGGGAGGGTGAACTGGCGCTCGTGTCTGCCCCGGGCACTGGGTGTGGGTGCGGCCGTCGGATTCTTGACCGGCCTGTTCGGCGTCGGCGGCGGCTTCCTCGTAGTGCCCGCCCTGGTCCTGATGCTCGGGCTGGACATGCCGGCCGCGGTTGCCACCTCCCTGCTCATCGTGACGATCAACTCGATCGCCGGACTGGCGGCTCACTGGGACGCGGTGACCGAACTGGACTATCCCGTGGTCGCGGCCTTCACGATCGCCGCCCTCGCGGCGTCGGTGGCCTCGGGCAGGCTTGCCGGCCGCGTGGACGCCGACCGTTTGCGCCGCTGGTTCGCCTACCTGGTGATCGCGGTCGCGGTATTCGTCGCGGTTCAGGCCCTGATCAACACCAGCGCGCTGACATGAGAAACCACGGAAAGGAAGGAGTGCAGGATGCAGGTCGAGGAGCTCTACCGGCGACGAAACGAGGTACAGCTGGTGGACGTGCGCGAGCCCGAGGAATGGCAGGCCGGCCGCATCGAGAGCGCCCGGCACATTCCGATGGCCGAGGTGCCCACCCGGCTCACCGAGCTCGACACCACGCGGCCCGTGGTGACCGTGTGCCGCAGCGGTCACCGCAGTGGACAGGCAGCCGAATTCCTGCGGCAACAGGGTTATTCCGCGGAGAACACCGACGGTGGGATGCAGGCATGGCAGGAGGCCGCACTCCCCTTCACCACCCCTGACGGCAAGCCGGGAAGGGTGGCGTGAACCATGTGGTTCCAGCAGTTCTACCTCAACAGCCTCGGACACGCCTCCTACCTGATCGGGGACGAGAAGACCGGTCAGGCGCTGGTGTTCGACCCCCGCCGCGATGTGGAGATCTATCGACAGACGGCCCGCGACCAGGGATTCCGGATCACCTACGCGTGTGATTCCCATGGGCACAACGACTACCTGTCCGGGTTAGGCGAACTGGCCGGATCCGCGCACCCGCCGCAGGTATGGGGTTCAGCCGCCGGCGAGCTGAGTTACGCACACCGGCCGATCGCCGACGGCGAGCAGATCGAATTCGGCGACGTCGGCATCGAAGTGATGCACACGCCCGGGCACACCCCCGAGCACATCAGCCTGCTCGTCTACGATCGCTCCGCCAGCGCCGATACCCCAGCGTTGTTGCTCTCCGGCGGGGCGCTGCTTGTCGGTGACCTCGCCCGCCCCGACCTGCTCGGTGGCCAGGAGCAGGCCCGCCGCCACGCCGAGGTCTACTGCGACACGATCCAGACCAAGCTGCTCACGCTGCCCGACCACGTCGAAGTGTTCCCCACACACGTGGCCGGATCACTGTGCGGCGGCAACATCGGGTCCCGCCTGTCGACCACACTCGGATACGAGAAACGCACGAACGCGACCCTGGCCGAGGTCGCCGAGAAAGACGAATTCGTGCGGCAATGCATCCGGCTGGACAACCTCCCCGCCGTGCCCCCGTACTGGCGGCGTATGCGCACCCAGAACATGGCCGGCGTCGACCCCCTCGGCGTACTCACCGAGCCACCGGCACTACCACCCGACGACGTCGCCGCTGCCCTCGACGGCGGCGCCGTCGTGCTCGACACCCGCTCGTCGGAAGCCTTCGGCGGCGGCCACATCCCCGGCGCCGTCAATGTCGGCCTCGGCTCGTCCTTCGCCACCTGGGCTGGCACCGTGCTCCCCGCCGACGCGGAGATCCTGCTCGTGCTCGACCGCTCCGGGGATTTGTGGGAGACGGTCTGGCAACTGCTGCGCATCGGCTACCGCATGCCCGTCGGGTGGCTGGCCGGGGGCATGAGCGCTTGGCGCACCTCGGCACGGCCGATCGACCGCACCCCGCAGATCACAGTGGACGAGCTGAAACGCAGGCTTGACGAGGACGCGGTCACTCTGCTCGACGTGCGCCAGCCCGCGGAGTGGGCCGCCGGCCACGTCACCGGCGCCACGTTCATCACCGGCGCCGAACTACCCGACCGGCTCGACGAGGTCCCCGCGGACAAACCTGTCGCCGTCACGTGCGGCAGCGGCTACCGCTCGTCGGTCGCCGCCAGCCTGCTCGCGCGAGAACGCGACATCCCGGTGATCAACGTCGCCGGCGGTATGACCGCGTGGCAGCGTGCGAGCTACCCGACCACAACCTGACACAAGCGCTCTCTCATGGAGGACTGCGATGGATTACGCCCGTACTATTACCCTTGACCTGCCGTATGAGCAGGCCGTGCCGACGGTGAAGGAAGCCTTTCAGGAGCAGGGGTTCGGCACGCTCACCGAGATCGACGTGCAGGCCACCCTGAAGAACAAGCTCGACGCGGACATGGAGCAGTACGTCATCCTCGGTGCGTGCAATCCCCAGCTCGCGCACCGCGCCCTCGACATCGACCGGCAAATCGGACTGCTGCTGCCCTGCAACGTCGTGGTCCGCGCCGCTGGCGACAACCAGACCCTGGTGCAGGCCCTCGACCCTCAGGTCATGGTCACCGTGCCCGAACTCGACGAGCTCCAGTCCATCGCCGACGACGCCGGACAACGCATCCACGCCGCCCTGCAGGCACTCGCTGCCTGACCGTAGCGCAGGGGCGCCGGGAAGGACGCGACAGTTGTCCACAAGAGAGGGAACACGATGACGAGTGCGGAGAGGCAGGCTCCCGTAGGCGCGGCGCCGGCAGGCCTCCAACTGCCGGGCATCGTGCTGGGCGTGGGGCTCGGCGGGTTCGTCGACGGCATCCTGTTGCACCAGCTGCTGCAATGGCATCATATGCTGACCAGCACGAACACCGACAATATCGGAGTAGAGTACTACGATCCCGAAACGGTGTCGGGCCTGGAGATGAACACCGTCTGGGATGGCGTCTTCCACACCGTGTGCTGGCTCGCCGTCCTGCTGGGCTTGGCTATCCTGTACTCCCGGGTCACCCACAACCGCCGCCAGGTGTGGACTTCCCGCGTGCTGTGGGGCTGGATCCTGGCGGGCTGGGGCATCTTCAATCTCGTCGAAGGTGTCCTGGACCACCACATCCTGGGGATCCATCACGTTCACGGCGGCCCTCATCAGCTGTGGTGGGACCTCGGCTTCCTCGTCATGGGCGCGTTCCTGCTCGTCGGCGGCTACCTGCTCCAGCGCAGTGGCCGACCCGTCGACCCCCACGCTGTCAGCGGTGGGCAGGCAGGACGACATGACTGATGGGCCACGACCCGCATCCACCTGATTATGGCGCAACCAGCAGTGCCATCCAGCTGCTGCTGGTCACGCTCACGCTCCTCGTCTGTGCCGGGGTCTATCTTTACCTGGCACGGCGTGCCCGCGTGAGCAACCCGGTGCAGGGCTGGAGCCGGTGGCGCACGGCCAGTTTCCTCACCGGGCTCTTCCTGCTGGCCGTGGCGCTGCTGCCGCCGGTCGCGGCATGGGCCCACACTGACTTCCGTGGCCACATGGCGCAGCACCTGCTCATTGGAATGTATGCCCCACTCGCCCTGGTGCTTGGTGCACCTGTCACCGTGCTGCTGCGGGCCCTGCCCACGCTCCGCGGACGCCAACTGACCGCCATCCTGCACAGCCGCCCGGCCCATCTCCTGGCCCACCCGGCAACCGCCCTGATGTTGTCCACCGGCAGCCTCGCGGTGCTGTACTTCACGCCGCTCTACACCGCGATGACGAGTCAGCCGACCGGTCACTGGCTGCTGCACGCCCACTTCCTCTTCGCTGGCTACCTGTTCGCCTACGCCATCGCCGGCCCCGACCCCGCGCCCGCGCGGCCCGGTGTCCGCACCCGGCTGGTCTACCTCGGCTGCGCCATCGCGCTGCACGCCGTGATCTCGCAGTTGATGTACGGGGGCTTCTGGATCAACATTCACGCCCCGATCGTCGAGGTCCGGGGAGGCGCCGAGATCATGTACTACGGCGGCGACATCGCCGAACTCCTCCTCGCCGCTGCCCTCGTCGCCACCTGGCGCCCCGAACGGCACCCCGCCCCACCGCGGACAGGCCCAGGCCGCTTGGTCACCAGCCTGAGTCGTGGCCTCAGTGGTCGTCCGCGCGAGCGCGCGGGGCCGGCCGGTGTGGGCGGAGCAGGCGGAGGTGTTCGGTGTCACCGAGCAGGTCCAGGCGCCGGTGCAGGAGTGGATTGTCGGTGGACTGGCTACGGTGGCAGGCGATGGCTTGATGGTGGCGTGTCCGGGAGACGGGCAGGGTGAGGTCGACCAAGTCAGGCGGTGAGCCAACCAGGGGGCTGCCGAACTCCGGGTTGAGCTGGTCGGCGACCTGGGCCGGTAACGTCCAGCCGAGGACGGGCAGACCCAGATGGTCGGCGGTGGCCAGGGCAGCTTCGGTGGCACGGACGTGGTCGGGGTGGGACGTCACGCCGGTGGTGTCGAACGCCAGCAGGTAGGTCGGTCTCACCTCGGCGGCCAGCGACTCGACGTGACCGGCGAGTTCGTCCACGGACACGTCGGTCAGGCCTCCGTCGGGGTAGTCCAGCAGGACGCTGCGCTTGACACCGAGTACTGTGGCCGCCGCGTCCAGCTCGTCGGCCCGTAATGCGCCCAGATCGGCGTGCTCTCCGCCCAGGGTGGAGGCCTCACCGTGGGTGAAACACAGCACCGTCACCGACGTTCCCGCAGTGGCCAAGTGGTCGAGCACCGCGCCAAGTCCGAACGATTCGTCGTCCGGGTGCGCGACCACCGCGAGCACGGTGTCTGCCGCGTCGAGCAGGTCACGGGCCTGCTCTTCCCTGCTTCTTGCTTGCGCATCCTGTCCCATACCACCGTTGTACGCCCGGGGGTATGTCGCCGCCAGCTGAACGACCGCGCGGTCGATACGTGGAATGCCAGCCACTGCGAGACTGTTATAATACCCAGGGGGGTATGAGAAGGAGGTGCATGATGGCAACAATCGAGCTGGCTAATGACACTTTTGACGAGGTCATCAGCGCGGATGGCATGGTGCTGGTGGATTTCTGGGCGGCGTGGTGCGGGCCGTGCCGACAGTTCGCGCCGGTGTTCGAGCGCGCATCCGAGCGTCACGAGGATGTCCGGTTCGGCAAAGTGGACACTGAGGCGCAGCCGGAACTGGCGGCGCGGTTCGGTATCTCCTCGATTCCCACCTTGATAGTCGCGCGTGATGGCGTGGTGCTGTATGCGCAGCCCGGTGCGCTGCCGGAGAGTGCGCTCGAGGACCTGATCGGGAAGGCCCGCGAGGTCGATATGGGCCAGGTTCGGCAAGAACTCGCCGAACAGTGACCGTGATGATCCGATCGCGATCGTCAGCGCGGACGCCGAGTACCCGAATCCCGTGGAGCGGGGCCTGCGACCAGACAACGTCTGAGCTGAAGATTGTGAGACGAGGAGAAGCAAGATGGTAGACATCATCGCACTCGACACGCCCACGCTGGGCGACCGTAGCTACCTAGTCACCGATGGCGACGTGGCGTTCGTGGTGGACCCGCAGCGCGACATCGACCGATTCCTCACGCTCGCCCAGCAGCGGGGTGTGTGTGTCACCGACGTGTTCGAAACGCACATTCACAACGACTACGTGACCGGAGGGTTGGCACTGGCGCAGGCCACCGGAGCGGCCTACCACGTCAACGCGGCTGACACCGTGTCCTTCGATCGCCAGCCGATCAGTGACGGCGACGAGGTACAGATCGGCCCGGCGATGCGGGTACGCGCCTTGACCACCCCAGGCCATACCTTCACGCATCTGTCCTATGTGCTGGAAACCCCCGGCCGCCCACCGGCGGTGTTCACCGGCGGCTCGCTGCTCTACGGCTCGACCGGGCGGCCGGATCTGCTGGGGACCGTGCACACCGAAGAACTCGCGCACGCGCAGTACGGCTCGGCACGGAGGTTGGCCACCGAACTCCCCGACGATGCGGAAATCTACCCCACCCACGGGTTCGGCAGCTTCTGCTCGGCCACTCAGGCACAGGGCGAGCAATCCACCATCGGCCAGGAAAAGCAGACCAACCCCGCCCTGACACAGGACGAGCAGGACTACGTCCACTCCCTGCTGCAGGGCCTGGACGACTACCCGGCCTACTACACCCACATGATGCCGCTCAACACTGCTGGGCCACAGGCGCCGGATCTGTCCCCGCCGGAGCAGGCCGACGCCCCCGAGTTGCGCCGACGCCTCGAGTCCGGTGAATGGGTGGTGGACCTGCGCACCCGGACCGCGTTCGCGGCCGGCCACGTTCCCGGCACCCTCAACTTCGGCGCCGACGGCAACTTCGTCACCTACCTCGGCTGGCTGATCCCCTGGGGCACCCCGTTGACACTGTTGGGCGACACCGCCGAGCAGGTCGCCGAGGCGCAGCGTGAACTGGTGCGCATCGGCCTCGACCGCATCGAAGCCGCGGCCACCGGCGACCCGCACGAGTGGTCCGGCGACACGCCCCTGGAGTCGTTGGCTGTCGCGGACTTCGCCGACCTGGCCACAGTGCTCCACCACCGTCCGGTCGTGGTCCTCGACGTGCGCCGCAACCAGGAATGGGCCACCGGTCACCTGGACGGCGCCGTCCACATCCCGCTGCACGACCTACTCGACCGGCTTACCGACGTCCCCCCCGGCGAGGTATGGGTGCACTGCCGCTCCGGCTACCGTGCCTCCATCGCCGCCTCCATCCTGGCCGCCGCCGGCCGCCATGTCGTCGTGATTGACGACGACATTGACCAGGCTGCCGCAACCGGCGCCCCTTTCCGTGCCGCTGCCCAGCACAGTGCGGTGACGCGCTAACGGCGTTAGCCACTGGCATTGGCCGTGACCAGCGCGACCGAGTACAGCATGACACCGTTAAAGCAACCCACACGTCAAGGAAGATCATCATGGATTACGCCCGGACGATCACGCTCGATCTACCGTATGAACAGGCCGTGCCGACGGTGAAGGAGGCGTTTCAGGAGCAGGGGTTCGGTATGCTCACCGAGATCGATGTGCAGGCCACGCTGAAGACCAAGCTCGACGCCGATATGGAGCCGTACGTCATCCTCGGCGCGTGCAATCCCCAACTCGCGCACCGCGCCCTCGACATCGACCGGCAAATCGGACTGCTGCTGCCCTGCAACGTCGTGGTCCGCGCCGACGGGGACAACCAGACCGTGGTCCAGGCCCTCGATCCCCAGGTCATGGTCACCGTGCCCGAACTCGACCAACTTCAGCCCATCGCCGACGAAGCCGGACAACGCATCAACACCGCCCTCGACGCTCTGACCCACCGCAGCGTTTAGCGGTGCCTCGGACCGTGAAACCCGCAGAGGCGACGCAAGCACGGGCGACTGGAGTGTGACGACCATGATGGACGGTTCCATGATGGGCTGGTTCTGGCTCTGGCCAGTACTCCTGCTGATCGGACTAGCCCTGCTGGCCTACCTGATCTACCGGCTCATGCAGGACCGACACGGCGGTGCCCAAGAGGGCACCTCCTCCGCGCACCGGATCCTCGACGAGCGATATGCCCGCGGCGAGATCGACGAGCAGGAGTACCGCAGCCGACGAACCGACCTGAACTGAGCCAATCAATCAACCGACACCAGCCATTGTGCTGCCGTCAAGGACAGCCGGAACGTGGAGTATGACCATGAAACCTCCCAGATTTCCGTTGATGCCACTACTGCCCATGGGGATGATTGCTGCCCTCGTCGTCCCCAACGTGCTAGTACTTCGGAGGCTTCGCGCTCTCGAAATCCGCTTGCCCGATCTGGCGCAGTAGCGGTACCGAAACCCAGGCACCCTGTGCTTGTTAACCCGGCGTCACCGTAGCCAAAACCCCGGGCTGAATTACATTGGCTCGCACGCCGTGTCTTGCAGACGACGCTGATGTCCACGAATTACGGCGGCCGGTGTCTCGGACCGGGACCTCCCCCGTCAGCTCGCGCTACGATTGATGGTCGGAACGCCCCAGCAGTGAGGCGCCTACTCGTGCCATCCCTCGTTCGAGCAAGCCGAGTACGGCAATGGTTTGAGCAGGCCTGCGAAGGGAAACCCGGTGGACCAGCAATCAGTAGGCGATAGAGGAGACGTCATGATGCCCCGCACGCTGCGCTCAGCTGCTCTGTCGATCGGCGCCACCGCCCTCGCTGCCGCTCTCACCATAGGGAGTGTCTCCCCAGCAGCCGCTGCGTCGGAGAACCGTGGTGCAGGTGCTGACCGCTGCCCACCGGGATTGGCCCAGGCAATGCAGGAGATGATGGACAGCTCAGCCATGCAGCAGCTCATGCAGAATGCCAAGGACAACCCTGCCTTGGCGCAGGCGATGCGGCAAATGATGAACTCTCCCGGTATGGCGCAGCTCATGCGGGATTGCGGAATGCGCCCCATGTGACCCGCCTGCTGCTGTGCACCGAGACATCCAAGGAGAGGTTGGACCGCCTGCGGTGCGATCGCGATCGCCTTACCAGAAACCGGCTCTCCTGCTGTCGGGCCAGTTCCCCAGCATGGTCTTCGAACACTTGCGGGTCGGACCACGAAGTTCATGCCCGAATCCAGCATCAGATGCGCCACGTCCGGTAGCTCGACCTGTCGCGCGACAACTCCCGTTGCATCTCGAAGCCATCGGCGGGGCCGGGTCAACCGCAACAATTCATCTTCGATGCCGAGGTCGAGTTCGAGTTCGAGCAAGAACGCGATCGGGTAGCCGTCTTCGTGCCGACGCGCCGTAAGCATCGGGGCGGACCATGCCGCCGAAGAGCCGGCCGCAGCGCAGCTCGGACCACCACGCGGTCAGTCGTCCGCGGGCGGCGCCGGGCTGTCGGCTGAGTGCGACGAACCGCTGGAAGCGGTCGACGACGCGCCCCTTGAACAGGTCGAGCAGGCGGTGGTTGGCCGCACGCATGGTCGGGTGGCAGAGCTCGACGACCTGCTGCACGTTGACAAGTAGGAGGTGGACCAGCGCTCACCCCCGGTGCGGGCGAGCCGGCCACGCCGGAAATTCCGTTCGCGTTACGGACCCTGACGGGTTGTGCGGCGGGCTAGGTCGGCGGCGTAGGCGGCGCCAGACCTATTGGCCTGGTGGGCCCAGTATGTGGCGGTGTTGATGTGGATGCCGAGCAGCTTGCTGAGCACGACTGGTGGCAGCTGGCTGGCGAGGTCCATGAGGACAGTGCTGCGTGCGGAGCCGGGCCCCGGATACCCAGTGGGTGAAGTCTGGTCATGAGGCGGGCGGCGCTGATCGGCCGTCCCGGAGCGCCTCCGGGAAACAGCCAACGGATGGTTGGTCGGTGTGGCCGAGGACGGCGTGCCCGCGCCGGTCGTCGGCGAATTGGCACACGAGACCGTCCAGCGGACTGGGCAAGTCCACTGGCTCGGCGCCCAGCACGATCCGAGTTTCGCCATCCTCATGGACGATCTGGTCACGTCTCAGTCGGGCTAGTTTGGACAATGGCTGCCCGAACAGAAGCAGAAGCAGGCCAGGCCCGAAGCGATCTTGCACGGCGACGCTGTTCTCGTGCAAGAGGCGGCGGACCAGAGCCACTTCAGTAGCACCGACCCCATCGCGACGTCGAGCAGGAGGACGGCGAGCCGCCAGACTACGTCGCAACGGTGACCGACCGCACGCTGCATCCGATCGCCGTGCTGTGCCTGCTGGAATGCTACGAGTACCAGGCCAGCGGCACGATCGTCGGGCACCAAGCGAGGCGCACGATTGGACACGTCGCTTACGCGAGACGGTGCTGACCCGGCTGCCCGCCGAGGCCAAAGCGACCGTACGCCATGGCACCGACTATGTCCCGGCCTACCGGCTTCTAGCTGCCTACACCGAGACACCCTGGGGCATCGCGGAACTCGACCAGATCCCCGAAGTCGGCGACGGCGTCATCGAGGTCCCGGTGATCCAGAAAGGACTGCGCGCGGAGGTCCTGACCGGCCCGATCCACTGCCCCAACAAGGGCCTGTCCTACCGCGTCCGCCACGTCACCATCCTCGGTGTTGGGGAAGACCGGACGCTGCCAGCCTTCGCCCCGATCTCCGAACCCTCCGACGACGCGCCGAGCGTCTACCTGTTGTTCCAGTACGGCCGCTACGTCGTGCGCCCGGCAGACGCTCCGCCCGGCAAGTGGTTCATGGCCTCCGGCGCTCACCTCCACACGGGTGATGGGCGCTGGCGCGAGCTGATCGGGCACTGACTGCCCATCCCGCTGCACGACCGCACCGAGCCCTAGCCGGACCAGCGCCAACCGCAGCTGTGGAGTCCACCGACCCGAGCAAGCCCTGCCCATCGAGGAGTTGAACCATGCCTTCACACGACGAACTGCACGCCCGGCTGTTCCTTCTGCGCGCGGCCGAACCACCCGCGCCCGCCCTTCACCACTACGTCGCCGTCCACGGGCCGGTCGACGCCGTCGCGCAGATTCGGCGCGGCACCGCCCCCGCCGCCGTGCTCAGCGAGGTCACCCGGCCTGACGCTCGGATCGACGACGACCTGCGGGCACTCGACAACTGCACGGCCCGCCTGCTCAAGCCCGAAGACGGCGACTGGCCGCTCGGAAGGCGGATCGGCCTAGCCGGCCTCGGCGTTCCGCTCGCGCTTTGGGTGCGCGGCAGCGGTTCGTTGGCCGAGCTCACCAGCCTCGCCGTCACCATCACGGGCGCCCGCGCGTCGACGGAGTGCGGAAACACAGTCGCGGGGGACGTCAGTTACAAACTCGCCCGTGCCGGGGTGACCGTCCTCAGCGGCGGCAGCCTCGGCGTTGACGAAGCAGCGCACCGCGGCGCACTGGCCGCAGACGGCAGGACGGTCGTCGTGCTCGCCAACGGGGTTGACCGGACCCATCCGCACCAGCACGCCCGGCTCTACCAGGCGGTGATCGAGCAGGGCGGGTTGCTGGTCAGCGAGTACCCGATCGGCACACGACCGACCCGCATCCGGTTCCACGCGCGGTGCCGGCTGTTGGCTGCTCTCGCCGCGGCGACCGTCATCGTCGAGGCAGGACAGCGCAGCGGTGCCCTCGCCGTGGCCCGTGCCGCTGGAGAACTCGGCCGCCGGGTCTACGGCGTGCCGGGCTCGATCCACTTCGTGACGTCGAAGGGCGTGAACGAGTTGCTGCGCACCGGCGCCGCCACCGTGGCCAGTTCGGTCGAGCACATCAACTACCAGGAGGGAGTGCGATGACCGGCCCGGACGCCTTCCTGACCGCACTGACCGCCCTCGACCTGCCGCCCGAGTGGCAGGTCGAGGTGGCCATCCGTCCACGACGGCGCAAGACCGGCATTCAGGTCAATCCGGAGGCGGCGCCGTGCTGATCCCACCGACGGCCACCCCGGAGCAGGTTGCGCGGTTTGTCGGCAGCCATCGTCGATGGATCCGCCGAGAAGGTCGAGAGAGCCACGCGGTTGGCCCCGGATCACGCGGTAAAGGAGCTCGTCGACGGCGAGGAGTTCGACCTGCTCGGCCAGCGTTACCGGCTCCAGCTCGTCGACGCCTCGCCCGCGGGCACCGCACAGCTGCCTCTGACCACGTCCGACGGCGTCTTGTCCGCGCGGAGGCAGCGGCCAGAGCTGGTCCGCCGGGCAGTGATCGGGCTGTACCAGCAGGTCGGGCTCGCTTGGTTGCGCCGCGAAGGGCGCCACTACGAACTGGACGGCCACATCGCCGGCCTGAGCTACGCCGTGCGCGACCTCGGACGGCGCCCGTTAGGGCATCTACGAGGGGCCGCCGAAGCAAACGACGACGCTGCACTGGGCCGTGTTCGGCCTGCCGATGCGGCTCATCGAGTACGTGCTCGTCCACGAACAGGCGCACGCCACCCAGCCAAACGGACGCGCGCCCACGGCCGCGCATGACAACGGCGGATGTACCTCTGGATGCCGGACTGGCAGCAGCGCCGAACGGAACTCGCCGAGGTCGGCCGTCACGCTTGGCTCGGCGATTGAAACCGCAGGGCAAGAGGGGCGCATTGGCACAATCTGGTGGGTCCCGCGCCGGACGCAGTGCGAACAGCCAGGTCCGGCGCGAAACCCACCAGATGTCGAACTGGAGTGTTGTCCTCTACAGCGTGATACAACATGGAGTGCGGGTCGACACGATCTGCACCACGAGCGACCTGGAAGGAGGCAGGAAGTGGACAAGGAACAGCACTTCGAGCTGCTTCGGGAAAGTGCTGCCGAGGTCAAGGAACTCCAGGATCGGCTCCAGAGCGTCCGTGATCAAGAAGCAGCGCTTCAGGCCCAGCGGGTCACGACACTCGACGAGCTCAAGAAGGCCCGTGACGTGCGGTTCGATCGCATGACCGCGGCCATCGAGGACAAGGTCCCGAAAGCGCAGGTCGCCCGCGCCCTGGGCATGGACCGGACCAACCTGTACAAGCTGCTCGAAGGCAAGGAAACCGAACAAGACACCACGGCCGGCTGACGTCCGCGCTATCGCCGAACCGCTGGCGACCACGCTCAGGCGCCGGCCCCAACGCATGGAGGATGGGTGTATCTACAGCGGGTGGCTGTGCGCGGGTTCCGAGCTGCCGGCGACGAGGAGATCGTCTGCGAGTTTCCCGGACGCTTCTCGCTGTTGGTCGGGGCGAATAACGCTGGCAAGAGCACGGTGGCGGACGCGTTGTACCTGGCGCACCCGCACAGCTTCCCGCAGATCTCTCGACCCACTGTCGCCACCCTCGCCACCGCCCCGCCCCGCCAGATCGACATCTCGTACGCATTCAGCGCCGAGGCGGACGAGGGCCCGGTCGGGCAGATGTTGCAGAACCTCGCGATGCCGGCACCGACTTGGACCCGTCAGCTCGAACGGAACCTTGGCCGCGTCCGCGCGAAGACCGTTGGTTCGGAACCTGAAGAGTTCGACGCGCTGCGGCTCATCTACCTGCCGGCGTACCGCAACCCGCTCGACGAGTTGGCCCGCCGGGAGGCGCAGGTCCTGATCGAGTTGTTCCGCGCGGAGCAACAAGCCCGCAGCGGCCATCGAAACTTGGCTGACCTCCGCTCCCGCGCGAGGAGACTGCTCGATGCCCTCACTAAGACCGGCCTCATCGAGGCCGTCGAGCAGCGCGTCCGCGGTCACCTCACCGCGCTGTCGTCCGGAGTCAGCCACCAGTTCGCATTCGTCGGGGGGCAGGTTGTCGACGACGCGTACCTCGCCAGGGTGCTGGAGTTGCTCCTGGGCGCTATCGACGACCGAGCTTTCGCCCAGCGACTCGAAGTATCTGGCCTGGGATATGTCAACCTGCTGCACATCGCCGTCACCCTCGCCGCCATTCCGGACATGACCAAGTCCGCCGAGGCTCCAGAGGGAGGGGACGCGGGAGCTGACGAGGACGGAGCCGATGCGGGCGCTCAGGAAGGAGCAGATGAACTCACTGAAGCAGAACGGGACGCCCAACGCGAAGCTGAGGCGGAATCGCGAGAAGACGCGTTCTTCCCTGATCGGTTTCACGTCACGGTCGTTATCGAGGAGCCCGAGGCGCACCTGCACCCGCAACTGCAACACGGCCTGACCCGGTACCTGCGGCAAATCACCTCCGCACGGCCGGAGCTTCAGACGATCATCAGCAGTCACGCAGGCGACATCATCTCGGCGTGCAAGCCGGATGAACTGGTCGTGCTGCGGCGGCTGCAGGACGGACGACGCGCCTCGCGCGTCATGGCCACCATGCCCATTCACGACAAGAAGCGAACCTTGCGGATGGCACGGCTGCACCTTGACACGACCCGGTCGTCCGCGCTCTTCGCGGAGCGCATGATCATCACCGAAGGCGTCACCGAGGGGGCGGTACTACGGCAGTTCGGCCGCTTCTGGGCCGGACCCGACGACCTCAAGCGCCGGTTCATCGAGGCGCTCACGATCACCGTGATGGGCTGCAAGCCAGGCCGCTGGCCAGTCGACCTTCTGGCGGCACCTGGGCACGAGATTGCCAGCCGCATCGCCATATTCACCGACACCGATAAGCGGCCTCCCGAGACCTTCACCCAACCCCAATGGCTCAGCAAAAGCGATCCCCAGAACGTGCAGGGCTTCTACAACCAGCCGACGCTCGAACCAGCCTTCACCCCCGGCAACGAGGAAGCCGTGCGCGAAGCCCTGACACAGATCAGCGTCACGCCACCTGAACCCTTCACTCCCGACGCCATCGACACCCTTTTCGCCACCACAGGCAAGAAGCGCAAGGCCGAGTTCGCGCTCGCCTTCGCAGACGAACTCATGCGCCGCAGCGAAGACGGCGAACATGTCACGGTGCCTGAACACGTGGCAAAGATGTTCGATTTCCTCTACGCCGCCGCAAAGGACGACGATGCCGACCCGATCGCCGCTGACCTCTGAACAGCGCGCCGCCGCGACGACCACGGCGAACCGCGCGTTCATCGTGGCAGCACCAGGATCAGGGAAAACCACCGTTGCCGCAGAGCGATTTGGCGTGATCCGGTACGACACTCCCACCGATCTTCGCAGGATCCTGGCGCTCAGCTTCACCAGATCGGCGCGCGGTGAACTCGCTGCTCGAATCCGTCGCCGCTGGGGTAGCGGAGCGCTCTCCTGGCCCCACCAAGCCCTCACGCTCGACACACTGCACTGCGAAATCCTGGCGTTTCTCCTGCGACGGCAGGTCATCTCCTGGATGGGCGACCATACGGAACTAACCGTTCTGGACACGTGGAGAGGGCAGACCGGGGCCCGCTGGATGTCGAAAGAGATGGACTACCGGCGGATCGCCGTGCTGCACGGGACCACGGTCGGATCGCATGGCGTCAAGATCACGAGGCCCGACTACAACATCGGCGCCAAGAGACACTTCGAGGAGCACCTGGCGGCTGGACGATGTACGCACACCGAAGTGCGTCAGATCATCGCCGCTGTTCTTCGACGCGCCGAACTGCGCATGGAGGTAGCCAAGTACCTTACCGCTACCACGAAAGCGATCATCGTCGACGAGGTGTTCGATGCAAACGAGCTCGATCTCGAACTCGTTCGTCTCGCGGCGTCCGCCAGAATCAGTACCACTGTGATCGGTGATCCTTGGCAGGCGCTGTACGACTTCCGTGGTGCCCGTCCAGAGCTCGTTCCCCAACTTGTGGAACACGAGGGGTTCGAATCTTTCCCCGTCTCGGCGTCTTTCCGCTTCGAGACACCGGCGATGATCGGCATCGCCGAGTTGGCGCGAGCACACCGACCGATCGCTCTCGACGTGACCAACGACGCCACCGAATGCAACGTAGTTCTCGCGCACAGGTGGGACAACCTCTGGACAGGCCCCGACTGCATCCTGCCTTTGTCATTCGGCCGATTGGACAACCAAACTGATGCCGCGATCGCGCTTCTGCTGGACCGGCTCGTGCAGGGACACTTCGGACACGCTGCAATCTACGCCGACGAAGCAGCAGCGCTGCTCGGTCTTGAGCCAGACATAGTCCGCGCTGAAGGAGCCCTCCTTGGAGCAGTACTTGAAACACTCCGACCGGCAACCACGCAAGCGGCTACGGCAGCGATCACAGCACTCAGGGCGGTACTTCGCCTACTTGGAAGCCCTCGCCAACTCCGTCGCATGCCAGAAGCCGGGGAGGCTGTCCAACTAGACCGGCTACTCGCCTTGGCACGCCGCATGAACCAGCCACATGTGGTCGCCGGAATGACAGTGCACCAAGCAAAGGGACGTGAATGGCCAGTTGTCGGCCTGCGACTCGCTGATGTCGAGGTGGCCAGGCTGACGGCAGGGCTGAAACAGGAACGTTTTGACGATCGCGTCCTGTACGTTGCTCTAACCCGTGCTGCAAAGAAAGTCGTCCGCTGCTGACGAGCACCGATTCTTCTGCTACAAGCGCGAATCGACCGTGGGCCGCGAGGCCGCCAGATAGTCATCCCCGTTCCAGCGGTAGTTGCTGACCTGGACCGGCTCGCCGAACGTCGGGGCGTGCACCATCTTCCCTGCACCGATGTACAGGCCGACGTGGTGGACGTTGCCGGTTGTGCCGTAGAAGACCAGGTCGCCGGGAAGCAGCGGTTGGCCGGCGGGCACCAGTGGACCCGCGTTGTACTGAGTCTGCGCGGTACGAGGCAGGTTGATGCCGGCGGCGTTGTAGGCAGCTTTGGTGAGGCCAGAGCAGTCGAAGCCGGCATGGCCGCCGGCTGGTCCGTTGCCACCCCATACGTAGGGCAGGCCGAGTTGGCCGCAGGCGAAGTTGATTGCCATGATCGCGGCGGGGTTGGGTGCCTGGATCTTGTTGCAGTCGCCGGTTCCGACGGTGGCGGTGCCGTACCGTTTTGCCTGAGCCAGAACGCCGTTGACGTACTCCTCGTCATGGTTGTAGGCGAAGAGCGCCTTGCGGATGTCTTTCTGTGCGCCGGAATCGCACAGGTAAAACGCGGCGGCGTAGATGGCGTCGTGCGGGTTGTAGCGGGAGGGCGGGTTCGAGCCACCGGGCGGGATCGTGTGGCGTGCAATCACACCGTCGAAGGTGGGCTTGAGGAACTGCATGGGGCCGCCGGCCCCCATGTAGTTCTCGCCTTCCGTGATGCCGTCGCCGGATCCGCGGCCGTGCTTGGATTCGGCGTCGCCGATCGCGGCGAGGATCGTCCAGTCCAGCCCTGGGCACACGGAGGCTGCGGCTCGGTAGAGCGACAGGTAGTCGTTGGGGATCTCGGCGACCGCGGCCTGGCTCGGCTCGGTGCCACCGGTACCGAACAGCGCACTGACGATGGCTTTGCCGACACCCCCGATGAGGATGGGGATAGCGATGATGGCCGCGACAGCGGCAACGGCGATCTTCATGGAGTCACCTTCCGGAAGTGGCTGGTGGGTAGGGGTGGTGGGTGCGGGTCCGGCGCGGCCAGGTCCGCGGGCGCCTGCTGCGCTTGAGCCGATGTCGAGGACTGGACAGCGGTGGGCGGTGCGACGTGGGGCCAGAACCGCGCGAGCTCGACGAGCCGCAGTCGACCCGGCCGTCGCGACGCCGGACCGGAGATCGGCAACCACCGCGCGACGGCGGGGTTGTCCTCGCCAGCCACGCCAGCGACATCTGCGGCGCTGGTGGCTACGGGCACGAGCGCTGGCCGGTCCAACTGGGACAGGGCGTCGGCGAGCGCCGTGAGCACGTTGGTCTCGCGGCGGTTGGTGGGCAGCCACACCAGGACGGGTGTGGTGATTCCTGTTGCGATGGCGAGCTTTTCGTAACCGTGGAGCTTGCGGGCGAGCTTGCCGAGGTCCTCGGTGCCGAAGTCGAATTCGAGGAAGAACTCGATCTGGTGGCCGTCTTCGCGCCAACGGCCGTAGGCGTCGGGGCGGACCATGTCGCCGAAGAGCCGGCCGCAGCGAAGCTCGGACCACCACGCGGTCAGGCGGCCGCGGGCACCTGGCCGTCGGCTGAGTGCAACGAGGCTGGTGAAAACGCCGTTGACGCCCACGGTGTGTGCGAGGCGCAGGGAGTGGGCGATGCCGATGGCGTCTTCGTGGCGGTAGCCCAGTTGCTTGGGGTCGAGACCATCCTCGTAGGCGAGGGCGACCGAGCCGGCGATGTCGAGCACGTAGTGCATCGGTGCGGTGCCGGAGCTGACGAACGGCTGAAAGCGGTCGACGACGCGCCACTTGAACAGGTTGAGCAGGCGGTGGTTGGCCGCGCGCATGGTCGGGTAGCAGAGTTCGACGATCTGCTGGGTGGTGAAGACCTTGTGCTCGTGCAGCATCCGAGCAAGCCAGCGGTCCCGGAGGGTGAGCCGTCCGGCGAGCTGGGCGTGGTGCTCCCCGGTGGTGGCCGCCCGTGGCGTGGGGCGTTGGGGCATGTGCCCGCGCAATGCCCTCTGAGGCGTGGGATTCGAAATCATGGGTCGGCACCTCCCAGTCGTTGGGCCGGAATGGGGGAAGGTGAAGGCAACGCATGCGGGATCACCGGAGCGGAACGGGCGCGATAGGTGAGCCCACATGCGTTGCGGGAGAACAAGGCCCGACAGGTCAGACCGCGCGGCGGGGGTCTACAGTGGGCTGACCGGGGCGGCCCGTTGCGTTGTCGGCGTTGGTGACGGGCGGGCGGGTATTGACCCTGGCTGCTTTGCGGATTGCCTTGGCGCGTCCGGGAATCGCGGGCGGGAGCTTCTCGGTAACCGCGGTGAACGGCGGCGCTTCCTCGCCGCCCAGGACTAGCCGAGCGGCGACGTGGTACACGCCGAGATTGGACAGGTCGTGATCGCTCAGCCGCGGCATGGTGTGCCGGGCCAGCCGCTTGGCGTCCTCGGGCGAGGCGTTGAAGAAGATCTTGCTGCGCGCGTTGGTGCTGACGCCCTCTTCGAGCTCCTTCGGTAGCTGTCCGAGGTACTGGTGTGCCAACGCCATGGAGAGTCGGTAGCCGCGGGCCTCGGCGAGCATGTCCTCCAATGGATAGGCCAGGTTCAGGAAGTTGTGGCACTCGTCCACGTACAGCCCGCAGTCGCGGCGTTGGCGCTGCGGGACGCGAGCTCGGCGAGTCGCGGCCTGCCAGGTGCGGGCCACGACGATGGAACCGACCAGCCGCGCGGTTTCCATCCCTAGCGCGTCGCGAGCGATGCGCACCAGGCAGATCCCACCGGTGTTGAGCACCTCATCCATGTCCATAGTGGACGTTCCACCGGCGATGGCGGCGCGGACGAACGGGCGCAGCAGGAAGCCGCGGATTTTGTTCATCAGCGGCGCGATCACTTGTGCGCGGCTGGCTTCGGACAGGTCGTCGTACCAGGACCAGAAGCCCTTGAGGACCTCGTCATCGATCTGGTCGCAGGCCCGTTGCCGGAACGCCGGCACGGTCAACAGCTTGGGCAGGTCGACCAGCGTCGGGGTACCGGGCATCGCGGTCAGGGTGAGCAGCCCGGCGCGCAGGATGTCGTCGGTGCGCGGCCCCCACGACGAGGCGTAGATCCGGGAGAAGATCGAGACCAGGTTGTCGACCGCGCGGGCCTTATCCGCTCCCTCCAACGGGTTGAGCACCGGCGGGCGGGCGCGGGAGTCGGCGTCGAACAGCACGACCTTCTCGCCGAGCTCCTCGGGCAGGCGCATCAGGATGTCCGACACGAGGTCGCCCTTCGGATCGACCACGACGACACCTCGGCCGGCCTCGGCGTCGGCCAGGATCATCCGGGCCATCAGCTCCGACTTGCCGCTACCGGTGGCGCCGAGGATGTGCAGGTGGTGGCGGGCGTCGGCGACGTGCAGGCCGACCGGGCGGGAGTGCCCGGAGTCCGACAGCCCCAGGGGCTTGATCTGCTCCCCGGCCGTGGCGATACCCGGCGGGGGCGGCACGGCCTTCGCGCCGGCCCGCTGCAGGCCGGGGGTGGACTCGTCGATCGGCAGGTGCGCGATTGCGGCCAGCTCGAGGATCGAGAGCAGGTCGCCCTTGCCCAGGCGGCGTTCGGCCAGCACGGCGACCGGATCTCGACGGATCCGAACCCGGCGGTAGTAGTTGTGCTCGGAGTAGGCGGCGAACGCCGAGGCGATCGCGTGCCCGCGACCCCGCAGCACCTCCCGCACCGCCTGAACCTCGCCCGACGTGGCGTCCTCGGGCACGGTGGTGGCCACGGCGTAGCAAATACGGGTCTCGAATTGGTTCGCCCGCAGCTTCTCGACCACAGCACGGTCCTGGGCGGCGTACTCCAGGCTGGTCTGCCGATCCAGGCCCGGCGTCCGCGTGCTGGTCGACGACTTCGGGGTCTTGCCCGGCGTGATGACGTCGAGCAGCCGGCCGACCAGATGAACCGACCCGCCCGCGTGCACCCGCCGGGCGGCGCGGCGGGCTTTGGTCACTCGGTGGCCGGCGACCGGGCGGGCGAGGATCTGCACGCATGCCCGCTCGTGCGGGCCGAGCCCGACCGGTGCGCCGAGCATCGCGCGAATCGGGTCGGCCGGGTGCTCGGTGCGGATCGGCAGTGCTTCCGAGCGCGCCAGCCGCAGCTCGCCACCGACCGCCTC
Organism: Prauserella muralis; assembly: GCF_003202285.1. GTDB lineage: Bacteria > Actinomycetota > Actinomycetes > Mycobacteriales > Pseudonocardiaceae > Prauserella_B > Prauserella_B muralis. The sequence goes on along the minus strand of NZ_MASW01000009.1, from coordinate 16,157 downwards.
GACCCGCCGACCCGCTGCCGTCGTGGTCGGGATCGGGGGCTTGGCGGGGGTGGTGCGGGTGTGCGCGCCGGGCCAGGCGGCCTCGATCGCGCGCTCGACCATGCCGGGCGGCACCAGGCCCGGCACCCACAGCCGGATCTGCACGCCGTCGTCGGTGAATGTCAGCTCGAAGCTCAGGTGCGGCTGCCCGCCGAAGCGACGCCGCCACCCCGGCCGCAGCAATCCGACGAGGTTGGACCACACCGTGATCGCCCCGGACGGGTCGACCGTCGGCGGCGCGAGCACGGTGATCAGGCGAGCATCGATCATCAGGCGCTGGTGGTAGCGGCGGCGCCACCGACGGCGCGCGACGACCGCGGCGGTGACAGCGACCGCGAGCACCGGCCCGACGATCGGGCCCCAGGTCAGGGCGAGGTCGCGCAGGTGCGCCAGCACGTTCTGGAACGCGCCGAGCGGGTCACGCAGGTAGTCGCCGACCGGTGAGGCGAGCACGTCCGCGGTCTGCTCAATATGCGGTGGGATGAGGGCGGACAGGGGTGTGGCGGTGATTGGCCAGGACATCGGGGACCTCCCCACGCAAAGCGGTCGACGGGACGGATGCGAGCTGCGGTCAAGCCGCCCACGGCTGGTCAGCCGGCTCGGCCGTGGGCTGCTGGCTGTGGTCGGGGCGGGTGTTGTCGACGACGAGCCGCAGGTGCCGGCGGCCTCGGCGGGCGGCGCGGTCGGCGTCGACCTCGGCTTGCCACGCGGAGAACCGGCGCCCGGCCAGCCGCTTGAGGTAGGCGGGAATGCGGTTGGCCGGCACCCCGACCAGCCGCGGGCCCAGGACCGCGAGCAGGTCGCTGGCTTCCTGCGAGGCCCAGCCCGCCTCGGCGATCGCAGGCTCGTCGGGAAACACATCTGCGATCCGGTCGACGGCGGGATTCAACGCGGCATCCTGTGTCCCGCCATACGAGTAGACCCACAGAAAATTCGGCGGCGGGCCAGGCTCGACGAGCGTCCGGAATCGGGACACCTCTTTGGTGTAGGCGTAGAAATTCGTGTCGGGTCGAGTCCGGCAAATATCCAGCCATGCCTGAAGGTAGGCGTCGGAGAAGAAATCGCCGCTGTCGTGAATTCTGATCCAGGCGCCCCGGAACTTGGCCGCGCCGAGTTCCGCGACCATGGCGGCCTGCCAGCCGGCCAGGTCGTCCAGGACGTACATCAGGTTCGCCTGGTGCTTGGCGCGGACGACCGGCCAGGTGTAGGTGCCGTGCCGGGCGTAGCACGCCTGCGCGCAGATTCCGGCCGACGGACAGGTGTTGTAAGTGCGACCGTCAGCCAAGCGGCCGGCCCAGGCCGGCAGCGACCAGTTCCACACGCCAATCTGGCGCATCTCGCTGTTTTGCGTGAGCAGCCGCGTGGGCCGGTTAACGGTGGCGGAAATGGGCAATGACGTAGACATGGGTATCCCCTGGGTGCGATTCGGTGTATACGGATTGATTCCTGCGATTAGGCGGCGTCGAGTTCGATCTGCGACGCGTTGCCATCGTCGAACGAGTCCGCGATTCCCGCGGTGTCGTCCGCGCCGAGTTCGACGAAGGAGTTCTCGATTCCCGACGAGGTGTCGGAATACCCGGCGATTTCGGCGGGGTCAGTCGTGACCAATTGATGCTCGACCGGTGAGGCGATGGACTGGAATGCCACGCGCTGCGTCCCGGTCGACAGGAGGCCCTGGCCACGGTCCGCGGAGAGCAGGAACTGGCGCTCACCCATAGACAGGTCGAAGGTGCGGGTGATCTCGTCGATCGCCTGGGAGGCTTGCCGCAGCAGGATCTGCGTCGCGGCGTTGGCCACCACTGCCTTACCCAGATCCGAGCCCAGGACGTCCGCGGTGTCCTGGGTGGCCACCGTGAGACCGGCCCACTGTTTCCGGGACGCCTTAGCCATCCGGAACAAGAACTCCGCGCCCGCGGGCTCCTTCATCAACAGCCACGCCTCGTCGACCACGACCAGCCTGGGCTTGCGGATGGCCGGGTTAGAGACCTGCCGCCACACCGCGTCGAGCGTCAGCAACGTGCCGATCGGCTTGAGCTCGTCGGCGAGATCCCGCAGCGAGAACACCACCAGGTGTCCCTCCGGACGGGTCGACGTCGGGCCGGAGAACAGCCCCGAGAACGCGCCGGTGACATACGGGTGCAGCCGCGCCGCGAGTTCCACCCCGGCGGGGTCACCGGTCCCGGCGAGGACCTCGGCGAGGTCGGCCAGCAGCGGCGCCGGGCGGGTCCAGGTCCGCGGATCCGAGGTGATCCCCACGCGCTGGTAGGTCGCGGTGATAGCCCGGTCCAGTGCCGCACGTTCGGTCGCTTCGAGCTCACTGCCCAGCAGCACCGAGATCACCGTGTGCAGGAACAACGACCGGCGGATCAGCGCGTTGCGCGGTGCAGTGCGGCGCCCGTCCGGGCGGGTGTGGATCGGCAAGTCCATCGGGTTCAACCGGACCTGCTCGGCACCGAGGTGCACATACGTTCCGCCGACCGCGGCGGCCAGCCGGGCGTACTCGTCCTCCGGGTCGATGACGTGGATCTCGATCCCGCGATACAACGACCGCAACAACTCCAGCTTCACCAGGTAGCTCTTGCCCGCGCCGGAGCGGCCGAGGATCACCGAGTTGTGGTTGTCCAGGGCGAACCGGTCATGGTGGACCAACCCCTGGCTTCCGACGTTGAAGCCGTAGAGCACGCCGCTCGGTGCGCCGACCGAGGTCGGGTCGGGCGGTGGCAGGTCCGGTGAGGTGAACGGGAACGCCGCAGACAGCGCGCTGGTGTCGAACGTGCGGCGCATGCCGACGAGGTCCAGACCCATGGGCAGGCTGGTGATCCAGCCCTGCATGCTGCGGTACGTGGTCGGTTTGCAGTCCAGCAGCAGCGACGCCGCCAACGACCGGATCGCGGCGACCTCGTCGCTGAGGGCCTCCTCGGTGGGAGCGTGCACGGTCAGGTACAGCCCGAGCCGGTAAAGCTTGCCCTCGCCACGGGCGACCCGTGCGGACAAGTCGTAGGCATCCTCGGTGGCGGCTTCGACGTGCGGGTCGACCAGCCGGCCCTTCTCACTGGTGTGCCGGCGACCGCTTTCGAGCTTCGACAGCTGCTTCTTGAGACGGTTGGCCGCGGTGACCGGGTCGATCGGCTCGATGTGCAGCGAGACGTCGACCCGTCCGGGGTAAGTCAGCAGCGGCTGAAGCCACCCGTTGTGCACTTCGCGCGGGTAGCCGACGACGGCGAAGCTCGCGACCCATTCGCCACCGACTTCCAGCGCACGAGGACGGACGGAGATGGCGTCCGGAGTGAACGCGCTGGCCCGCCCGAGCGGCGGCTGCACGCTCTGGGCCTTCCGGCCGCGGCGCTTGTCCTTGGTCTTCATCAGCGGTACCTCCCCGCGGAGTTGACGTAGTCGTCGGGGTCCTCGGCGGTGTCGTCGAAGCCGTCATCCCAGGCGTCCTCGGCCTCGCCGAACTCGTCGTCGGTGGGGAACGCGGCGCGGCCGAACGCGCCTGCGTCCCAGCCGTCGTCCGGGGCGGTGGTGATGACCTCGTCCGAGGCGGCGAGACCGGAGTTCGGCGGGATCACGCTGTCGGGGTTGCAGGCCGCGGCGAGCACCGCGGTGGCCTGTCCGGCGTCCAGCGGGGTGACCACGATCCCCGAGGGGGACAGCAGCTCGACCGCCTCGCTGAGCCGGCGGACCAGCCGGGCTTCGGCGGCCCGCCGGGTGGCGTCGTCGACCAGGGCGGCCTGCTTGGCGGCCCTGCGTTTCGCGGTCAACGCGGCCAGTGGCGAGGCGCTGCCGAGTCCGTCGGTCGGGCCCGTGGTGAGCAGCGGTTCGCGCAGGATCAGCAGCACTTGGCGGCGCAGCAGGTCGGTGGCGCGGCCGAGTTGGTCGAGGTACTCGGCGTGCTCGCGCGCCGCCTGTTCCAGCGCCGGGTGCGGCAGGCCGCCGGCCTGTTCGCGGAGCTCGGCGATCTGCCCGGACAGGTCCAGTCGTTCCGCGCGGATGAGCACCTGCACGGGTGCGGTCAGCGAGTGCAGATACCGCCCGAAGGAGGCGACGAGGGACTCCTGCTCGCCCGGGGTGCGCAGCCCGAAGTTGATCGTCGAGCAGACCGCGACGACGGCGACCCCGTCCTTGCAGAGGTCGATGACGCCGGTATCGGTGACCGCTTCGGCGGGCAGCCGCAGCGCGGCCGGCGAGACCGTCGACGCCGCGGCGTCCCCGCCGTCCTTCCCCTGGGCGCGGCTCTTGCTGCTGGTATTCGTGACCTGTCTGCCCAGCCACTCGGGGGCCGGGCGGATGCCTTCCGGCGCGGCCACTCGGTGCTGCGGGCTCATCCGCTGCCGCAGCGCCGCCAGCACCAACCGGTCGAGGGTGATGCCGTCGCGCTGGCCGAGCGCGAGGAACGCGGCGGTCACCCCGATCGGGATGGCGACGATGAGGAACGCCACCAGCGGCACGAACTCGCGGGTGATCGTGTACGTCCCGTACAGCACAATCCCAGTGATGGCGAGGATGAGCAGCTGCCGCGCCGTCAGCGGACCGATCACCCGGTCCTCGCGATCGACGTCGGCAGGAATCCGGACGGGCTGACTCATTTCCCTTCACCTCTTGGAGCGGGTTTCGGCGTGCGGAACAGCGCCGGCGGAACGGACTGGGTGCGCCGGTAGGCGTCGCCGATGCGCGGCTCGGGCTGTGCCTGCCGGAACACCGGCGCGGCAGGCGCGGACGCCGACGTGGGTGGCGACGACGGCTGCGGTGCCGGCGGCGTGGCGGGTCGGAACTGCAACTGCGGGGGCACAGACGCGGTGCGGATCGGGCGGGCCGGCGGCGGGGTGGCGCCGCGTCGACGCGGCCCACCGGCTGCTTGGAACTGGGGCGCCGATCCCGGCCGCTGCCCTCGCCGCGGCGGTGAGATCGGCGTGGCGGGCCTGGGTGCGGAACTGAACTCAGGAGGCATGGCTGGTCCCTGGTTTGCCGGGGTGACGGCGGGGTCGTGGGTGGTGTCTTGGGGTGAGGGCTGCAGGAACTGCGGCGTCTGCGAGGGCAGCCGCGACCGGCGGGCCGCGCGGACGCGCTCGGCGTCCTGGGCCGCCTTGAGCCGCTTGTTGACCATCTCCGGGGTGGGCGCAAGGCGCGCCTGAGCAGGCCACGGCGAATTTGCCGACCCGCCACCGCGACCCCCACCACCTCCGCCGCCGCTCTTCGCCCCGACCGCGCCGCCGACCTTGCCCAGTGCGCCGGTCTTCCCGGCGACCATGCCGAAGGTCTTCGCCGCGATGTAGGCCTTCGCCAGCCCTCCGAGGAACGACCGGCCAGAGCTGACTTTGGCGGCCGATAACAACCAGAACGGGATCTTGAACAGGATGAAGAACAAGGCGATCGCGGCGACCAGCGTGCCGAGCGCGGACAGCGTCGAGCCGAACAGATGCACGCCGCCGGACAGGAACGTGCGCACTGCGGTGATCAGCACCAGCGCTTGAGCGACCTGGATCGCCAGCGTCGCGGTGATCGCCTTCCACCACCAGCGGGCCAGCGGGTCGGTGTGCGGCAGGGCGTGGAACATCAGGAACAAGGGGCCCGAGATGATCAAGACGAGGGTGATGACGATCCGGACCACGTAGACGACCAGCAGGCCCAGGCCCACCACGACGAGCACCAGGCCGACCAGGATGATGAACAGTCCGCCGGTCTGGATGCCGGCGACGGCGTCCTTGAGGGTGTTGCCCAGCGAGGGCGCGTTGACCCCGTCGCCGAGGATGCCCAGGGTCAGGCCGTTGGCCAGTCGGATGAGCTTGTCGGCGAAAAACAAGCTCAATGCCGAGGCCATGAACGCGATCGGGATCCGGGGCCCGATCTCCTTGATCGAGTAGCGCGCCTGGACGCTCTCGTGGCCCATCACGACGATGCCGCCGAGGAGGATGAGCAGGCCGTAGGCAGCGACCACGAGCTCCCACGAGTTGTTCCAGAGTTCGCCGATGCCGGGTAGGTCGCTGATCGTCGGTGTGGACAGCGCGGTGTGCCCGATCAGTTCCAGGATCGGCGAGAGCGCAGCTTCGACGATGCTGCGGAACGCCGAGTTGATGGCCTCGGTGATGCAGGCACCGATGTCGGTGATCCCGCAGTCCGAGTCGCTGACACCGTTGCCGCTGCCGGGCTGCTGCGGGCCACTTGTCGGTGGCGGCGTGGTCGGCTGCGGGATGCAGTCCTCACCCGTGCACGGCGTGCTTGGCGGCGCCGTCGATGGGCTGGGCGCGCTCGGCATTGGGAGTGTGGGCTGTGTCGGTGTGGGAGGCGGGGCACAGGGGATCGGCCGCGGCTCAGGCCCCAAGCAAGGATCCGGGTTCGGTGTGGTCGGCTGCGCCGAGGCGCTGACCGCGAGGACCCCGACCAGGAGCACGACGACGCTCAGCGCCAGCATCCAGCCCGCGTACCAGCGCCAGTGCCGACCAGCCGGCGGCCGGTCGGCGCTGGCGTCGGAGACCGGGGAGAGCATCGCTCGGTCCCCGTCGATTCGTCCGGCGGCAGCGGTCGCGACCGGTCCGCCGGACCGGCGGTACGGGCGAACCGTGGGCGGGGTGCCGGCCATCGGTCAGGCCCCCACGATCCCTTTGAGGATCTCCACGACCAGCGGCGCGAGCGCTGCCAGGCCGTAGCCCCACCCGGCGGACTTGAAGGCGGTCTTGGCCTTCTCGACCTCGCCGGGGTCGCCACCGCCCATCACGTATCGGACACCGCCGATGGACAGGAACACCGTGGCCAAGCCGGCCAAGATGCCCATGATCCAGTTGCGGACGTTGTTCAGGACCGTGGTCACCGAATCTGCCAGAGCGACGACCATCGTGTCGGCGTGCGCCGCCGACGCCGACGCCAGCAGCGCGAGGACCGCCAGCTCGACAATCAACGCCACGTGCGACCAGCGGCGGGGACGGACCGGAACCCAGGCCTCCGGCCTAGTGACCGGAGCACTGGTCGGCTCGCTGCCGGTGATCTCGGCCGGCGTGCTCGACGCTGGGGCCTCGGCCGGCGGCTGCGGAGTGCCATCGAGGCGGGCGCTGCGCGGTCCGCTCGCGGCGGGGAAGAATCGATCGATCAGGCGCATTGGGGCACCTCCGAAGGTCGGGCTGAGCGCGGGGATGTCCCGCAGCCCTGAACTCCGGATTTCGCATCCGTTTTGGACACGCGACCCTGAATTTTCTGCCCCGACTCGACCTCACTAACCGACACGGACAGTGACGACCGCGGCAAGTCGCGGGCCGGTGCGACCGGTCGCGCCAGGGCCACTGCGGTGGCTACCTGGTCGGTCAACGGGTCGGTCGGATCGGTCTCGGCGACGCCCTCGCGCAGGTACGCGGCGAGCCGGAGCTCGGCGCGTTTGCGCGCCTTGTAGACCGCCCACTCGCCGGTCTGGTGCCGCGCAGCCCAGTCCGCGACGGGCACCTCTTCCAACCGAGTCGCACCAATCAGCGCGGCCTCGGTCTGAGTCAGGACTCCGTCCGCGACCGCGCGGGCAAGGACCAGATCCGGGTGACCCCACGGCGCGTGCGGCGGGGTGGATCGGAACCCTGGCGCGACCGGAGTCGGACCCGCCAGCGCCTCGGCGAGCGCGTAGTAGCCGGACCGGTAGGCGGCCCACCGCAGCCGCAGCATGATTCGCGGCGGACGCAGATCGATGGTCGACAACGCGGTCAGGAAGCCGCGCAGAACCTCGGCGTGCACGTCGGCCGGATCGTTGGCGAACCGGTTGGTCAAGGTCGCCGCGACAGAAGTCAGCGCGGGCAGTGCGACCCCGACCGCGGCGATCGTCCAGGTCGCTCCTTCAGTACGGGAGCGCAGCACCAGATGCGCCCACACCGCGTCCCGCGTCGCCTGCGGGCACCGGCGCGCCAGCAGTCGGTCGCGGACCTCGTCCAGCGCAATGTGCCGGTCCGGCAGACCGGGAAAGAGCCGGCCGTTCAGCGATATCGGGTGCGGCCCGGTCACTAGCCAGGTAAACGTGTCCCGCGCGATATCCAATGAGTTCGGGACGGCCTCGTCGCCAGCGCGACGGAAAACGGATTGTGCTGCCATGTCGTGACTCCCACGGCGTCGATGTGAACAACAACGACGTCAGGAAGCCACGACCGATACCACGGAAATACCACATCATTACTAGGCGCCAACTAGCGAACCGCGCCGAGGCTACTAGCGAACTACTATTTCATCCCACGAACACCATGAAGCAAGATCAACAAAGCGCCCTCGTGGCCCGCGTAACCCGATCGACGCTAGTAGCCGACGAACTGCAGTTATAGTTGGTCACTAGTACGACGCTAGTAGCCGAACTGCGCCCGGATACAGTCGGCACTCAAGCTCAACCTGGCACCGCCGAAAAATCTTGAAAAATCTGACCACAGAGTGGCCCAGAAGACGGTGGGCGCCGACCTGGGTCGACGGAACGAGCGGCTCAGCGTCGAGGCTTTGGCAGAACTGTTCGAATCACGCCAAGTCGCCATTAACATGCACCTTTGCCATCTCAAATAAGTTTGGCGAGGCGTGTCCAAAACGGGGTCGAAATACAGAGTTAAGGGGCGTCAGAACGCACAGCCCCACCTCGTCGGAGGAGACCCGCGATGACCCCGACACACGGCAACGGCTCCCCAGGAGACGGCTCCCAGGAGCACGGCCCGACCGACCCCCCGACCGTCCCGATCCCGCTACCGCAGAGGCGGCGAACACCACGCCTACGCACCCTGCGCCTCACGCTGCACCATCCTCGTCCCGCCCAGCCGAGCACCGTCTGGCCGTGCGCTCAAGACGAACTCCGTGAGGGCACCGGGCTGCTCGCCAACTGGTTGCTGACTGCGGTCATCAAGATCGTCACCACCTACACCCAGCCCGGCCAGCGAATGCTCCTGCTTGCCCCCGCGCCCTACCTCGCGCCGCCCGCATCGTGGTCACCAACGGCGGGCCGTAACCAGTCCCGGCCCGGCCCGTACGCCGGACTACACGAAGCGGGCTGGACCGTGGTACGACTCGGCCGCAGCATCCGGACTCAGACGGCCGTCGCGCACCCCAACCTGGCCGGCGAACACTCCGGCGACGCGTCGGCCGAGGCCGAGTCCGGACCCCGACCCCGCACCGCCAGTCCGACCACCGACCAGCCCGCCGAGCCGTGGGCACACCGTCGTCCCGGACCGCACTCGACCGCGACCGGCGTCGGTCCGGACCGCTACGACCTCGTCATCACCACGGCCGAACCGCGCACCCTCGACGGGGTCCGTCCGGCCGACTGGGCCGGTCTGCTCACCCCGACCGGCACCCTTGCCGTCATCACACACGGTGAGCGAGCCCGTGGTCGGCTCACCGACCCCGCAAGCTCGCTCGTGCGCGCCGCGCACCATGCCGGACTGCGCTATATCGATCGCATCGCCCTGCTGCGCGTGCCCGTCCGCGACGGCGCACTCGCCGTCGCGACCCCGGCCACGCACTCCCGTTCCCAGGCTCCGGCACGACCGCTCGCGACGCCCGCTCGGCACATCCAGGTGCACGACGACCTCTTCGTGTTCACCCGCCAGCCGGCCCCGACCGACACCGCCGACGGGGAGGAGACCTCCAATGGCTGACCGTCCCACGTCGCCCTGGCCACTCCCCCTGCCACCGGGGGAGGAGCCCTCAATGCCGTCCCTATCGGTCTGGCCGACCGGGCAGCGCGACACTCTCGCGCAGCTGCGCGACACCGGCTGTGTGCCCGGCACCGAGACCGACACCGAGCGGATTCCACCCGCCGTCGCCGCCCATGCGATCGCCACCTACACCCGTCCCGGCGACCTCGTTCTCGACCCGGATTGCGGGGCCGGCACCGTGCTGACCGAGGCGCTGCGCGCCGACCGTCGCGCGCTCGGACTGACCGCCCGCACCCAGTGGTGGACGCTCGCTCGCGCCAACGTCACCGCCGCCAAGACCACAGGCGCGTGGCGCGACGGCTCGGTCCTCGACGCCCGCCCCAAGGTGCTCGCGACCATCCGGGCCGCAGGGTTGATCGGACGAGTCGGACTCATCCTGACCAGCTTGCGCACCGCGCCTGACCGCGCGACCGGTCCGGGCCGCGACCCGGTCGAGTCCGCCCTCGCCGACCTTGCCACAACACTGCTCTACTGCGAGCCGCTGCTGCGATCCGGCGGACACGTCGCCGTCGTCGCGCGGCCCCTCCGGTGTCCGGACGGCTCGCTGGTCGACCTGGCCACACCGGTGCTCGCCGCCGGAACTTCGGCCGGGCTGGCACCGGTCGAGCGGTGCATCGCACTGACCGCCGGACTGCGCGGCAGCCGGCTGGTCACCCGCGCTTCGCTTGCCGAACGCCGCGCTGCCGCCCGAGCACTCGCTGCCGGCGCGCCGACCGCGCTCTCCGCGCACCACGAAGTGCTTGTCTTCCAGCTCGCCCACGACGCCGAACTCGCCGCCGCCGCGGCAGTCGGCATCCCGTGGCCGACCGAGGACGAGGTGATCCGGCCCGCCGTCAACCGCGTCACCTACCCCGGCTGGGGACGAGCAGCATGACGACGCGCCTGTACTGCCGTGAATGCGGCTGGCATCCCGAGTTCCGCGGCAAGCGCGCTGCACTTCGCGCCGCCGCCCGCCACCAGTGCACCGGCACACCTGTGCCCGAGACGCGTCCACCCTGGTGGTCCCACCTGTGGACAAACCTGTGGACAAGGCAGTCGGATACCTCCGCCGTCGACACCGAAGCAGGTGCGGACGACCCGACCAGTAACAGCGAATTGGTCGACGCCCGCGGCAACCACATCCAGTGGGCCGCGCCCGCCGCGCACCACGCCGAGACCACCCGACGCGCCCGCCAGGCGATGGTCGAACTCGTCCGCGCCGGCTACCAGATCGGGCCCCCGCCCTACGGCTACCGCGCCCTGCGCATCCGGGTCACCGACCCCAGCGGACACAGCAAACTGCGGGCGGTCCTCGTCCCAGACTGGCAGACCGCCGCCGCCGTCAAGCAGATCTTCATCTGGCGGGCCGACCACGGCCTGACGTTCGCCGTCATCGCCGCACGACTCAACAGCGACCCGAGCCAGTACGCAGCCCCGGTGCCCAACGGGCGGTGGACCCCCAAGGCCGTCCGGCGGATCGTCACCAACGTCAAGTACACCGGCCGCCAGGTCTGGGCCCGCACCATCGCCGGCCGCCCGGCACCCATCGAGCAGTGGGTCACCTCGGCGCCAAAGGTGCACGAGCCACTCGTCGACGAGCGCACCTTCCACCGCGCCCAGCCCGGCCCCACTGAACTCCCGCCCAGTGCGACAGACCCGGCCGACTCCCCGCCGAGCGCGGCATGAACATCCGCCGGTGGACCGTCGCCGCCGTGGTCCTGTTCGCCGGGTACGCGGCGACGATCGCCGGCGCGAACTGGGCCACCTCACTCTGGCCAGCGGTCGCTATCGCGGGCCTGCACGTTCCCGCAGGCGCGTTCTTCGCCGGGCTCGCATTCACCGTCCGGGACCTCTTGCAGGACGCTGTCGGCACCCGGACAACGCTGCTCGCGATCGCCCTCGGCGCGGCGTTGTCCGGACTGGTCGCCGAGCCGCGCATCGCGCTCGCCAGCGCGGCGGCCTTCGCCGTCTCCGAACTTGTCGACCTCGCCATCTACACCCCGCTGCGCGACTGGAGTCACCTCGCCGCCGTGAGTGCGTCGAACACGGTTGGACTGCTCGTCGACAGCCTGCTGTTCCTGCCGCTGGCCTTCGGCTCGCTGACCTACCTCACCGGCCAACTCGTCGGGAAGACCACCACCACGGCCCTGGCGGTCGCTGTGCTTGCTGGTGTCCGCGCTCGCCGGAGGGCGATGCCAGCGTGAGGTTCTACCTCGGCGTCCACCAACCCATCTGGCTGACCCGCGTGCCCGACATCCCGCTGCTGGTGTCGCACCGGCGGCTCGGCCACCGCCGCACCCTGCCCCGCGCCATCACGGAATGGGCGCTCGACTCCGGCGGCTTCACAGAGCTGCAGCTTCACGGACGCTGGCAGATCGACGAGAAGGATTACGTCCAGACGGTCCGGCGCTACGCCGACGAGATCGGCAACCTCGCCTGGGCGGCGCCGCAGGACTGGATGTGCGAACAGCGCATCCTGAAACGCACCGGCTTGACGATCCGCGAGCATCAACGGCGGACCGTGCGCAACCTCGTCCGCCTGCGGGAACTCGCGCCTGAGCTCCCTTGGGTGCCGACGCTGCAAGGCTGGACTCTGTCGGACTACGAACGCTGCGCCGACTTCTACGAGCAGGCCGGGATCGATCTGGCCGCCGAGCCGCTCGTCGGGATCGGCACGGTGTGCCGGCGCCAGAGCAGCGCCGACGTGGAGCGCATCATGCGCGCCTTCGCCACGCGCGAGTTGAACCTCCACGGTTTCGGCATCAAGATCACCGGCCTCAACCGGTACGCCGAAGCTCTCGCCAGTTCGGACTCGATGTCCTGGAGCATGCGCGGTCGATACGTATCCGGATGCGGTCCGAGCCATCGCACCGAGTCGAACTGTCTGCGCTTCGCGCTCAGCTGGTATCGGCAGATCCGAACCACGCTGGGTTCGGCAGGGCTGTCTGCGGACACCGTGTCCCCGCAGGTATTGGGGAGGGCCGCGTGATGGCCGTCGCCGCGTTCGCCGCCGCGGGCTCACTGCTCGCCGCGGGACTCCGTGGTGTCCGGTTCGACGAGCGAGACATCGCGTGGAGTGTCGATTCCGAACAGCTCGTTGGGCGTGCACCGCAGCGTCGTGCACAGCGCCTGCAAGGTCGCCACTTTCACCTGGACCGGCTGCTTCTTGATCAGCACGTCAACCGACTGGAGAGACAGTTCGAACCCGGCGCGCTGGATGAGGATTTCGCGCAACTGGGTCGCGGTCCAGACGTCGCGGGAGGCCATGACCTTCCGCAGCCGCCACTCGATCTGCACCCGCTGCCGTCCCGTGTTCGTCGCTCCGAGGCGCTTCGCGCCGTCGCCAACCGACTCTCAGTGTCCCCGACGGCGACCGAAGCTGGCCGCCGCACGTTCGGCGTGTTTAGCAGACACACACCCACGAACAGATAGAACTTGAGATACACAGGCTGTACTAGATCTATTCAGGTGTTACCTTAATTGAATGGCGCATCTGTCCCCGGTTCAACAGAGAGGAGGTGCTTCGGCACCCATCACGTTCATCGCCATGCCGACGCGCCGCGGTTCGCGGTCAGCGCCGGTAGCGCTCTTCTGGACTCGCGTCGACCGCCCACCCCGAGCTGACGAGGTGACCCAGCACCAGTTCGGCAAGGCACACAGTCCTACCGAACGGCAAGAGTCCAGCACGGCCACGAGCGCCGGCCCCACACGGACGCATGCGGGGAGCAGAGGCCCGTTGGTCGTGACAGCTTTGGCGGTCCCAGCTCATTTAACGCACGTCATGGTGCGTGCCCGCATCGCCGCGAAACCCGCTTCGCGCGGATCGGCGACCGCAGGTGTCGGCAGCTGGGAGTGCCCGCTGTGTCGACGGTTCCTGTCGCCGACCAGCAGCCCCGTGAACCTCCGCCAGCCGCGGGCCTCACGGGCACGAAGGGGGCGCTCATGTGCGCTCAACCTCGCAACCCCGATCAGGCCGACAACAACTGCGCCGACGTTCCTGCTCCGGCCGACCAAGAGCAGCAGGGAAGCCCCGTCAGCGCGCCGAGCAGGCAACCCCGACGGCGCGTTGGCGCGAGCAGAGCTGTGCGCAACGTGGTGGTGCGCGGCGTTCGCCGCGATCCCCCCGACATGCGCAAGCTCGCGCGGGTGGTCGCCAGCCTCGCGGCAGACCTGGCGCAGACCGAAGCCAGCGAGCAAACGCTGCCCGCCGAGCCAGGCACCGCGGACGCCAGCCACCCCGATCACTGCCGCGACGCGGCATGACGTCGCGCGTTCGCGCTTGCGCAACGAACCCAGCGGATCGAAGCCGCTCGCCAATGACTCGAAAGGAAGGTTCACCACAATGCCGCCTGCCACTTGCGATCCCCGCAGCCGCCGAGCCGCACACCCACGGGCTCGACGGCCGGTACGCGTCGGCCTCTACCAGCGGTGGCCCACCCTCCGCGAAAGCGACCACCTGCAGACCTACGTCGCGTCCCAACCCGGTTGGCACATCGCTCTCCGCAGCAGCGACTACGCATCAGGCGGCACGCTGAAGCGTCCTGGGCTGCAACGGGTATTGGCGGCAGCCCGATCCGGAGTCATCGACGTGCTCGTCGTCAACCACCTGTACAGCCTTTCCCGCAAGACGCAGCACCTCGCCTTCGTGCTCGACGAGTTAACGTCCCGAGGCGTGCGGGTCGTCTCGGCCGCTGATCCCGCCCTCGACACGGAGACCGCGCACGGCCTCTTCCTCGTACGCGTGTTGAGTGCCGTCGCGGAGATCGAGCAGACCGGCGCACTCGCAGATCGTCGCGACCGGCGTCGCCACGACCAGCAATCCGCCGACGAGTCGCCGCTCGCCGGCTAACTGCAAATCCCGCCGGGGCCCACTACGCCGACCCACACATCCCCATCCAGACCGACTCATAACGAGGTGTCATGACCACCGCCTACGCCAACTCGGACAACGAACTCCAGCCGTCGGATGCCCCTATGCCCACCACCCACGCGGTGATCTACACGCGCGTGGCCTCGCCCGGACGGGCCGAGACCGACCACAGCGTCACGGCCCAGCGTGAGGCATGTCTGCGCAAGGCCAGGGAACTGGGCTTCTCGCTCATCGACGAGTACGTCGACCCACACGCTCGACTCTGGCGACGGCCGAAACGCCAGCTGTTCCAACGCATGCTCGCGCCGTTCCGCAGCCGTTGAGAAACAGCAACCGGCCACGAATTCGCCGCTCACCGTCAGCGCGCGATCCAGCCGCCCGGACCCACTCGCCGGCTGCACGGTCCTCCGTCCAGGCCGCCCTCAGAAGGAGGTGTCATGACCAGCGCTTATGCCGACTTCATCGATGAACTGCAGCAGGACGTCACCATCCCCATCCAGCCGCCGATGGACGACCTTGCCCCCGGCACCCGCGCAGTGATCTACCTGCGCGTGTCCTCGACCGGGCAAGTCCGGACCGACTACAACCCAGAAGGCATCTCCATTCCGGCCCAACGGGAAGCGTGCTTGCGCAAGGCGCGGGACCTGGGCGTCACGGTCATCGACGAGTACGTCGAGCCCGGACGCTCAGCCATGGAGATGACTAAACGCGAAGCATTCCAACAGATGCTCGCGCGGGTGCGCAGCCAGGGCGACGTCGACGTCATCATCATCTACCAGCTCTCGCGCATGGCGCGTAACCGCTACGACGACGCGATCGTCATGGCAGACCTGCGCAAGCGCGGCGTCACCCTGGTCTCGGCCACCGAGGCCATCGACGACACCCCAGTAGGCCAGCTGATGCACGGCATCCTGGCCACATTCAACGAGTACCAATCCCGCCAGTCCGGTGCCGACATCGCCTACAAGATGGGCCAGAAGGCCCGCAACGGCGGCACGCTCGGACGCGCGAAACTCGGCTACCTCAACCACATCGACCACTCCGACGGCCGCGTCATCCGCACGATCATCGTCGATCCCGACCGGGCGCCCTTTGTCCAGCTGGGTTTCGAGCTCTTCGCCACCGGCGACTACACGCAAGAAGAGCTGGCTGACGAGCTCTACGACCGCGGCCTACACACCAGGGCCACCCGGCGACACCCAGCCAAGAAGGTCTCCGAGAACAAGATTTCGCAAATGCTGCGCGATCGCTACTACCTCGGATACGTCGAATACGACGGCGAAGAAATCCAAGGGCGGCACGAACCGCTCATCGACGAGGACCTCTTCGACACAGTTCAGGAGATCCTTGAATCGCGCATGACGGCACAAGAACGCCGTCGCGTCCACCACCACTACCTCAAGGGATCGCTCTTCTGTGGACGCTGCCAACGCGCCGGCATCAAGCGGCGGATGATCATTCAACGGACCATCAACTCGAAGGGCGCGGAGTACCTGTACTTCTTCTGCCGCGGCCGGCAGAAGGGGCTGTGCCAAGCACCCCACGTCAACGTCACGCTCGTCGAGGACGCTGTCGAGCGCCACTACTCCGCGATTCGCTTCAGCCAGCCGTTCATC
>NZ_MASW01000008.1 GCF_003202285.1 Prauserella muralis | reverse complement strand
ACCCACCGGGGGTCAGTTTTGAGAGAGCGTTGACAGGACGTCGCCTCGGGACTGTTCCAAGATCGGTGTTTCCGGCCCGACACGCCGGACTGAGGTCCGGCGGGATGGGCACTGTGAGTGATGACATCTGAGGTTGTGAGTCCACGCAAGCGTGAGCCCAAGCCGGCGCGGGAGCTGTCGCCGGAGCAGGCCGCCGCGGCGGCGATGGTGGCCGAAGCGAAAGCCCGCGGGCTGGCGCTGACCGGGCCGGACGGGTTGCTGAAGCTGTTCACCAAGAACGTGCTGGAAACCGCACTCAACGAGGAAATGACCGAGCATCTCGGGCACGAGAAGAACCAGGCCGACCCGGATCGCGAGTCAGCGAACGTGCGCAACGGCACCCGGGCGAAAACGGTGATCTCAGACGCCGCGGGCGAGGTCGAAGTCAATGTACCGCGGGATCGGGAGAGCACGTTCGAGCCGCAGATCGTGAAGAAGCGGCAGCGTCGGCTCACCGAAGTGGACGAGATCGTATTGTCGTTGTATGCGAAGGGATTGACGACCGGGGATATCTCGGCGCATTTCGCCGAGATCTATGGATCCTCGGTCAGCAAGGAAACGATCTCGCGGATCACCGACAAGGTCGTCGGCGACATGAACGACTGGGCTACCCGCCCGCTGGATGCGGTGTACGTCGCCGTGTTCATCGACGCGATCCATGTCAAGGTTCGCGACGGTCAGGTTGCCAACCGGCCCGTCTATGCCGCCATCGGGGTCACCGTGGACGGCCGCAAGGACGTCCTGGGCCTGTGGATGGCACTGGTGGCGAGGGCGCGAAGTTCTGGATGAGTGTCCTGATCGACCGCAGTGGTTCGCGTCGGGTTCGGGGAGCAGTTCACCGAACTGGAGGGTCGCGGTGAAGGTAGCGAGTACCGGCATCGGGCTCATCCGGGCCGAGACAGTGCGGACATGGTCGGCGAAGTAGCCCGCGCTGTAGCAGGTCTTTGTCGCTGCCCACTGGGCGACGAACGTGTCCGGGGGCAGGCCGTCCCATTGGGGCGGCCGATTTGGGGTGTAGAACGACAGTTGGACCCGGTCCTCGTGCGGCGGTGGCAGGCGTGACCAGCTGATGGCGACGATTGGGGCCTCGACGTAACCGGAGACGTCGTAGAGCCAGGGGGCTGGTGTCCATCCTGAGCCTGGCAGGTCTTGCGCACGCGCGGCGTCATAGAGGGCGCCGCCGATGCAGCTCTCGAACAGCATGAAGCCGGTCATGCTGGGCATTCGGTCCGGGCTGGCGGGTTCGGTGGACGGGGTGGACGAGTAGGTCACGGCCATCTCGATCGCCTCGTGGTCGACCCACGTCAGGCTCGCGTTCTTGAGGCGGCCGGCTTCATCGCGGGCGTATCGGCGTACTTCCCGATCCTCGCTCTCCACCGCGGCGGCTCGCGCGACCTGGCCTGTTCGTCCTTGCTGGGCGCCCTCGGCCGCGATGGTGGTGTAGTGCTCGTGAAGCCGCCGGCGGAGGAAGGGAAGCTGCTCGGAAGACGGAGCGACCCACGGCGCGGGTTGGAAGATCGAAGCGTCCGGGATCGGGTCGGGAATCGTGAGGCCATCGGTTGCCGGGTGCATGAAACGGACTCCAGCCAAGGTCGCGGCGGCGCTGGTCACAGGCGGCGCAGTGCGTGCAGCACGCGGTCGAGAAGCGCCAGGTGCTCGTCGTCGGGCCGCGGTCCCTCCAGCGCGGCCCGACGCGCGGCGGCCCGTTCCTCGTCGAGGTCCAGCGGAAGCGCGGACGGCCCCGTGGCGGGCAGTTGTCCAAGGCTGGGGAGGTACTCGGTGAGTGGTCCGTTGTCGGCATGGCGGCGCGCGGCCTTACCGTGGACAGCATCGAACGACAGTCCGGGGGTTTCCGGCGACCAGCGAGGACTCGGCAGGATCACCATCGCGTCCGCCTTCGTGTCCGGCTCCTCACTACGGTTCACCGCTCTGCGGCAAGCCGGTCGGACTCATGACGGGTTCGGGTCGGTCGTCATCGGGCCAAAAACGGGTGCCACGCAAGACCCGCAGGAAGGGCAGCAACTCGTCGCGAAGTCCCGGCGTGGTGGCGATCGCGCACCGGGAACGGGTGGTGTGAGGGCTGGCGTCGGCATCCAAGACGAGGGCTCCCGCCTCGCGGGCGATGACTGCCCCGGCCGCGGTATCCCAGGTCCGGTTGCCGAGCAGGACGCAGGCGTCAAGGGTGCCGTCGGCGACCCAGACGAGGTCAAGTGCGGAAGAGCCGTAGCGACGAAGCCCTTGTGCCCGTGCGGTGAGTTCCCGGTCCACAGTAGAGCAGAGCACGTCTCGCAGGGCAGTGTCCTGGCCGCTGCCATAGTCGCTGAACCCGATCAGGGCTCGATCGAGCGACTCGGTGGCCGAGACGGCGATGAGTTCTCCGTCGCGGTAGGCGCCTTGCCCGTCGGTCGCCCAGTAGCGGTGCCCGAGAAAAGGAAGCGCGGTGACGCCGAGGATGGGCCGGTGGTTGTGCACGAGCCCGAGGGCGATCGCACACAAGGGACTGCCGTGGTGGTGGTTGATCGTGCCGTCGATGGGATCGAGAACCCAGTAGGTCTTCTGGCTACCAACCGCGCCGGTTTCCTCTCCGAGGAACCCGATCTCGGTGTGCCCGTCGGCAATCAACCGTTGGCGGACAACGTGTTCGACGCCCTCGTCCACTTCGGATACAGGGTCGCGGTCGCCCTTGTACCGGATCGAGCGAGGACGGTGGCTGAGGACATGCTCGACCGCAAGATCGATCGCGGCCTGTGCCGCGGGCAGGGCAGTGGTGAGGTCGGGTGCCGACAGCATGGTTCCTTCGGTTCTTCGGGCATACCCGGCTCGCATAGCAGCGCCGAATGGACCGGGCCGTGGACGGTGAAGGTCAGGAGTGGTGCGGCCACCACGGGTGTTCGACGGTCAGCGCGTCGCTTCGCAGTCGTTCCGCGATGACTGCGGGGCGCAGCTCGATTTGGTGGAGGTCCGCTTCGGTGAACCACCGCAGTTCGTGTTCGCTGGACCGGGCGGCTTCGGGGTCGGCGAGAGTCACGTCGAACAGCAGGGCCAGTTCGTAGAGGGCAGGCCCGTTTGGTGAGGTGTGGTCACGCAGTTCGACGGTGGCGCAGAAGTCGAGGTAGGCGAGGTCGACGTCGGTCTGTTCCCGCAGGGAGCGCCGCAGGGCGTCCTCAACGGATTCACCGGGTTGTACTCGACCACCGGGTAGCCGGAAGGCACTGGCGTCCCGGTCTCGGACGAGCAGGAGGCGCTCCTCGTGCCCAACGAGGCCGTATGCCCCGACAAGAGGACCGAGAGCTGGAGTGGTGGTGGAGGTCATCATGGTGCTCTCACGATCGATGGACAGGACGATAACCGAGGTGACGCCTCGAAGAGGCCAACGTGGTGGTCCTCATCGCACTACCGGGGCCACCAGGCTCGACTGGTTGTCGACCGGCGCGGGTGAGCGTGCTGGTTGCACCTCGCGCATATCCACTGAAGCAAGCTCACTTTCCGTAGCGAGAGGGTGGCTGAGACCGGTATGGCCTGCGGTGGGCGGTCGGGGGTCGCCCACCGCAGGCCGAATCCCAGTCAACGACGCCGCCCTTGCCGATCACCAGAGCGGCCGTGCGGCGAGAACGAGGCGTCAACGGGGCGACCCAGGCGCTGACCAGCGCGCTGTTGGTCTGCTGGAGCGAGGGGCTTCACCCAGATGGGCATGCAACTGCGATTGGCGATCAGTCGGGTCGTCAGCCGTGGTCGAGAACGGAGCGGCCATGAGGCAGCGATGAGGCGACACCCTCCCTACGCTGCGAAAACCGGCGAGTACTGTGCGCTATGGAGGGTCTGGAAGGAGGGACAACGCGATGGCAGCACGGCCTCTCACCCCGCTCGCCGTTGCCCGCGAGGCCGCTGGTTATACCCAGGAAGCCCTCGCCGTCACCCTGAAGGTCGAACGGACCACCATCGGGCGTTGGGAACGTGGGGTCCAGTCACCTCAGCCTTGGCAGCGGCGCGGCCTCGCCACCGCCCTGCAGGTCTCGCTCGACGTACTCGACGACCTGCTGCGACGTACCCTTCGGCGACCTGCTGCCAACATCACGACGGTCCTGGTCTCACCTTCGTCGAGCCTGGTGACGGCCCCCGTCGAGCGGACCGTTCACGAGGACGGACCGGCGCCCGAGGCCGACGTCATCCATGCCGCTATCCCGCGCCTGCGCCGCGCGCTTGACCGGCTGGACCTGCCCGACGACGGACCAACCAGGTCTCTGGACGACCTGCACGGCGAGATCATCCGAGCCAGCGACGACCGGCTGCAGTCGCGCTACGGCAACCTCGCCCGCCGCTTGCCCGACCTCATCGCCGAACTCGCCCGCGCCGGTCAGCTCGGCGACGCGGCAGGCCAGCGCCACGCCGCCGCCCTGCTGACCTTGGCGTTGCGGGCTGCTGACGGCGTGGCGTTCAAGTTCGGCTACCTGGATTTGTCCGCCAGACTGATCGACTTGATGCGCTCGGCCGCCCAGATCGCCGAGGACCCGCTGCTACTGGCCGCTGTGGCGTACGTGCGCACCGAAACCTTCTTTGCCACCGGCGACCTGGACACCGCCGCCCGCGCTCTCGAACTTGCTGTTGACCACGTGCCCGATCTCGATACGACTTCCTCCTCAGCCGCGTTCGGTGCCTTGCACATGCGCGCCGCAGTCGTGGCCGGCCGGGCGGGCAAAGCCGACGTCGCAGCTGATCACCTGCGCGAGGCCCGCCGCGCTGCGGGCAGGGCGCCCGAGGGAATCTACGTCGGCACCGCGTTCGGCCCGGCCTCCCTACGCATCCACGAACTCGCAGTCGCCGTCGAACTTCGAGATCCACTGGGTATCGAACGCGCGGCGTCCTGGCACCCGCCCGACGAACTTCCCGCCGAGCGTCGCTCCCACTACTTCATCGATCTGGCCCGCGCCCAGCTCACCCTCGGTCGCCACGAAGACGCTTACCTGTGCCTTCAGGCTGCACGCCGTGCCGCGCCCGAGCACACCCGCACCCACCCGCAGGTCCGCCAGTCCCTCTCGTCCCTGCTGCGCACCCACAGCACGCCCAGCGCCGGCTTGCTCGACCTCGCCGCTTGGGCCCGCGCTCGCTGAGCCGCCACCAGCCGCTCAGCGCAGGGACAACAGATCCGGCAGGTCGTAAAGGGAGTCGATTACCCAATCCGCGTCGCGACGGACCAGTGGGTCGTCAGCCCACAGGTAGCCCCACGGGCCCCGCCGGATCAACGCCGTGCAGAAGCCCGCTGCCTTCGCGGCAACCACGTCGTTGTCCCGGTGGTCACCCACGTACACCGTCTCGCCCGGCCCGTCGGGGACCATCTCTGCCACGCGGGCGAAGAACTCGGACGACGGCTTGGCGGCACCCCATTCCCCCGAGGTCGCGATCCGGTCCACCGGCAGCTCCAGCGCACGCAACAGCTCGGCCGCGCGAGCGGTCTGGTTCCCAGCTACCCCGACCCACAAGCCGCGTTCTCGCAGCGCAGCCAGGCCGGGCCGCACATCGCTGTAGAGGTCGCTGTCCTCGATGCGCTCACCCAGGCCAGCCTCCTCGCGCAGCCGCCGTTCCCGTGCGACGTCGAAGCCCGGCTTGAAGTACTGGAACGTCTCGGCATTGTCCCGGCCAGCGGCGGTGACCGCACCCAGCACCGTCGAGAAGGTATGGCGGGAAACGCCGATCCAGTCGGCCCACGCACCCCACTCCCGCGAGTCGTCCAGCAACGTCTCGCCCACGTCGAACACCACCGCGGTCACCATGCTCTTACTCCTACGTCACGTACAGCCACCGCGCGACAGCGAGGCCCTTCGGCCGCCCAACCCACTGAGATTCGGGTCCTGGCACCCGCCCGGCGTCCGCTTCCCGGCAGCCTTGGTCGACGCAGTTCGAACAAACGGTCAGCCCGAGCCTCGGCCTGACGTCCGCAGCAGCACAGCGGCAAGGAGACTAGCGGCTAGGTCACCTAGTCAGGTCGCCGTAGGTTAGGACAAACCTGCTGTGTGTCTTGTCGATGGCGGGCCCGCCAGTTCGCTGTCCGGGGTATCAGCCGGATAGACGATGAGCGATGGCGTGTGCTGGTTCCGCTCGGGCGCCCAGGATCGGATCTCGTCGCAGAGGTACTGGGTCAGCTCGGCGGCGGCTGGCCCGTGACCGATCGCGCCCAACTCCCAGTGCACCTCGTCGCCGGATTCCAGTCTGCGGGCGGTGAGGGAGACCAGCGTGTTGCCCTCGGCCAGCGCCATACGCCACCAGTCCGGTGCCGGGTTGCATACCTGGGTGGACGTCGGCGCGGACCTTGAGCGCTTCGACGATCGATGGGGCATGTGGGCTCGATCAGGTGAGGGGAAGCCCGAAAAGTGCGGCGGTGGCGCCGAGACCGGCGCAGACGGCCAGGGTGCGCAGCATCGGCCAGCGCAGCGCGAACACCAGGACGAGGGCGATGGCGGTGATCGCGGCGGCCACGGGTCGGAAGCTGGCTAGTTCGGGCAGGTTCACCTGCACCGGCCCGAATCGGTGGACATCGCTGGTGGTGAAGAGGGTGTGCAGGGCGAAGTACAGGGCGAGGTTGGCGATCACACCGACGACAGCGGCGGTGATGCCGGTCAGTGCGGTGGAGATGCCGCGGTTGTGGCGGAGGCGTTCGACGTAGGGGGCGCCGAGCAGGATGAACAGGAAGCAGGGCACGAAGGTGACCCAGGTGGTCAGCAGCGCCCCGAGCACCCCGGCGACCCATGGGTCGAGGCTACCGGGGTGGTGGTAGGCGCCGAGGAAGGCCACGAACTGCACGACCATGATCAGCGGGCCGGGGGTGGACTCGGCCAGAGCGAGGCCCCGCACCATGTCTTGGGCGGAGAGCCAGCCGTAGACCTCGACGGCGCGCTGGGCGACGAAGGCGAGCACGGCGTAGGCGCCGCCGAAGGTGACCACGGCGGTGCCGGAGAAGAACAGCCCCTGCGTGGTGAGCGTGCTGCCCACGCCGGTGAACACCGCCACCGCGGCGATCGGGGCGGCCCAGAGCAGCAGACCGACACCGAGCACGGTCAGGCTCCGCCGTGTAGAGGGGGCTTCGTGGTGCAGGGCGTCGTCGGGGATCAACGGTGCTGGTCCGTCGGCGGCGCCGTTGGTGGGCGGGGGTTTGATCGTGCGGGGTGCGAACCGGCCGAGTGCCCAGCCGATGGCCGCTGCTGCGGCGATGACGATCGGGAACGGGACCGCGAACACCGCCAGCGCCACAAAGCCGGCGGCGGCGATCCCGATGAGCGCGGGGTGGTGCAGGACGCGTTTGCCGACCCTGGGTACGGCTTGGGCGATGATCGCGACCACCGCGGGTGCGAGCCCGGCGAAGATCGCGGTCACCAGGGTGGTGTCGCCGAACGTCACGTAGATGGCCGACAGCGCGAGCAGGGCAACCATGCCGGGCAGCACGAACAGGGTCCCGGCGATGATCCCGCCGCGGCGGCCGTTGAGTAGCCATCCCACGTAGATGGCCAGCTGCTGGGCTTCGGGGCCGGGCAGCAGCATGCAGTAGTTCAGCGCGTGCAGGAAGCGTTGTTGGCCGATCCAGCGTTTCTCCTCGACCAGGGTGCGTTGCATGACCGCGATCTGCCCGGCCGGGCCTCCGAACGTCTGCAGCGAGATCAGAAACCACGCCCAGGTCGCGGTACGCAGTGGGATGACGTCCCGGTTCGCGGTTTCGGACATGGGTGAGCGTCCCTCCTCGTTCAACTCCACGCGCAATGTAACCATGGTTGCACTAGTGCGGTGGAGGGGTGTCCAGGTGGCGGGATGCGGGCTGGCCGAGGCGGTGGGAGTGGTCGGTTAGTGGGGTTCGGGGAGTGGGATGAGGCGGTGGGCGTGGTCGAACAGGGCGTGTTCGACGAGCCGGGCTGCGGTGAGAGCGGCGAGTGCGGTGGCGGCGAGCAGCATGTACATGACCACGATCTGGTAGCGGATGGCGGTGAGGGGGTCGACGCCGGCGAGGATGAGTCCGGTCATGGCTCCGGGCAGGCTGATCAGGCCGACGACCTTGGTGGAGTCGATCGCGGGCAGCAGCGCGGTGCGCAGCGCGGAGCGTTGGTGGGGCAGGAACGCGTCGCGGGCGGGGAGCCCGAGGCAGAGCCGGGCTTCGATGGCTGGGCGGGCCTGCTGGGCGTCTTCGCGCAGGCGGCGCAGGGCGACCCCGGCGGCCTGCATGGCTCCGGAGACGATCATGCCGCCGATCGGGACGACGACCCGCGCTTGGGTGGAGATGATCCCGAGGCCCAGCAGCGTGGCGAGGGTGACGAGGCTGCCGACGGCGACCCCGAGGGTGGCTGCCCACCGGGCTCGGGGCAGGCCGGTGCCGCGGCGGCCGGCGACCTGTCCGGCGAGGAGGATCATGATCGTCACCCAGCCGAACGCGCCGGGAAGGCCGGTGTGGGCGAAGATCACCAGCAGCAGGACGCCGACCGCGGCCAGCTGTGCCCCGGCGCGCAGCGATGCGGTGATCAGCTCGCGGGTCAGGTGCAGCCGCTGCCGGTAGGCCACCGCGGCGGTGAGGGCGATCAACAGCAGGGAGGCGGCGACGCCGCCCCAGCTGGGCACGGACAGTCCGGTCATCACCCGGCCTCCAGGTAGTCGATGTGGTCGGGGTGCCCGTGGGCGACCAGGCGCCCGTGGTGCAGGACCAGCACGTGCTCGGCGATGCCGCGAACGAGGGGGAGGTCGTGGCTGACCAGGATCACGGTCCCGCCCGCGGCGGTGTGGTTGCGGGCGGCCTCGGTGATCACCGCTGTGGTCACGGCGTCCAGCGCGGCGGTGGGCTCGTCCAGCAGCAGGACCTCGGGTTCGACGGCCAGCGTCCGGGCCAGGCACACCCGCTGCGCTTCGCCGCCGGACAGGCCGCTGGTGCGGCGTTGCGCGAAGCGTGCGGGCAGGCCCACGAGATCGAGCAGGTGCTGGATGCGGTGCTCGGTCAGCTCCGCGCGTCCGACACGCAGCTCCTCGGCCACGTGGTTGGTGAGCAGCACCGGCTGTTGCGCGACCAGGCCGACCCGGCGCCGCAGTGCCAGCACTTCGAGCTCGGCGAGCGGGGTGCTGTTGAGCAGGATCTGGCCGGTACTGGGGTCCTCCAGCCGGTTGAGCAGGCGCAGCAGGGTGGACTTGCCGGCGCCGCTGGGACCGACCACCGCCGTGCACGCTCCGGCCGGGAGACGGGCGCAGACTCCGTCGAGCAGTCGGGTTGGGCCGCGGGTCACCGTGACCCGGTCCAGAAGAAAACCGGGCACGGTGCTCATCCGGGTGCGGCGGCCGGGGCGTCCGGAATGGTGGCGT
This sequence comes from Prauserella muralis, assembly GCF_003202285.1. Classification (GTDB taxonomy): domain Bacteria; phylum Actinomycetota; class Actinomycetes; order Mycobacteriales; family Pseudonocardiaceae; genus Prauserella_B; species Prauserella_B muralis. The sequence goes on along the minus strand of NZ_MASW01000008.1, from coordinate 68,764 downwards.
CGGGATGGTTGGCGGCGGGGAGGGTGAGGATGACGGTGGTGCCGCCGTCGGGATGGTTGGCGGCAGTCGCGGCACCGCCGTTGCGGCGGGCCAGCGCGGCGACCAGGGCCAGGCCCAGTCCGGTGCCGCCGCCGGTGCGGGCGTCGTCGGCGCGGGTGAAGCGGTCGAACGCGTGCGGCAGGAACTCGGGGGCGATGCCGGAGCCGTGGTCACGCACCCGGATGCTCACCCCAAGCTCGGTGTCGGGCGGGCTGGCCGTGATGATGATGGGTGGCTGCCCGTGCCGGGCGGCGTTGTCGATCAGGTTGCTCACCGCCCGGTCGAGATCGCCGGGATCGGCGCGCACCGTGAGCTCCGGTGAGCAGTCCAGGATCACTTGGTGCTCGTCGAGGGTGCTGCGGTAGCGGGCGATCACTGACTCCAGCACGGGACGCACCGGGGTGGGCTCGCCGGGCCGGGCCGGCGGACCGGCCTGGTCGGTGCGGGCGAGCAGGAGGAGGTCCTGGGCCAGGCGGGATAGTCGTTCGGTTTCCTCCAATGCCGAGCCCAGCGCGGCGGTCAGTTCCCGTGTGGTGCGGGGTCGGCGCGCCGCGAGTTCGAGTTCGGTGGTCAGCAGGCTGAGCGGGGTGCGGAGCTCGTGGCTGGCGTCGGCGACGAACTGCCGTTCCCGCTCGACAGCGGCGTGCAGGCGGTCGAGTAGATCGTTGAACGTGGTGCCCAGCCGGGAGATTTCGTCGCGAGCCGACGGCACGGGTAGACGCTGCGTGGGGTGTGCGGCGGTGATGGTGGCGGCGCGGGCGCGCATCCGTTCCACCGGTCGCAGTGCGGCGGCGGCCAGCAGGTAGGCCCCGACCGCGGCGGCGAGCAGCGCCAGCGGCAGGCCGACCGCCAGTTCTTGGCGTAGGTCGGCCACCGCGGCGTCGCGGTCGGCGAGGGTCACCGCGGCCACGGCGATCCGGCCGTCCGCACCGGTGGGGGCGGCGGCGATACGCACCGGCCCGTCCAGCTGTCCGGCGGTGGCGTGATCGACCACGAGCTCGCCGCGCCGCGCGGTCGCCAGCTCCGCTGGAGTCAGCAGGGGCTGGTCGGCCACGTCCGGGGAGCTGGCGATGATCTGGCCTGCGTCGTCGAGGACCTGCTCGCCGGTGTCCCGGCCGCCGCTGGACAGCACTGGTGCGGCGGTGGTGGCGATCGGTTGGAGGTCGCGCAGCCGGTGCTCCAACGATTCGCTGATCGAGGCGTCGAGCGATTCGCGTGTGTGCGTCACGGTGACGATCCCGACTCCGAGCAGGACCAGCGCCATCATCACCGTGAACGCGGCGGTGAGCCGGATCCGGAGCGGCCACCGCCGGATCATCGCGCCCCCACCCGCGGCCGTCCACCATCCGGCCGGAGCCGGTACCCGGCGCCGCGCACGGTCTCCAGCGAGACCACCGCGAATGGCCGGTCGATCTTGTCCCGCAGCGCGCGGATGTGCACCTCGACGACGTTGGAGCGGGATTCGTAGGCGAAGTCCCAGCAGTGCTCCAGCAGCAGCTCGCGGGTGAGCACCACGCCGGGCTGGCGCAGGAACATCTCCAGCAGCGCGTACTCCTTGGCCGTCACCGCGATCTCGGTCTCGCCGCGCCAGCACCGCCGGCTGGCCGGGTCGATCCGCAGATCGCCCGCGGTGAGCACGGTGGGGCGGGCGACCGGGCCGCGGCGGGTCAATGCCCGCAACCGAGCGAACAGCTCCTCCAGGTGGAACGGCTTGGTCAGATAGTCGTCCGCGCCGCCGTCCAGGCCGCTGATCCGATCGGTCACCGCGTCACGGGCGGTGAGCATCAGCACCGGCACCCACACCTGCTGGCGGCGCAGTCGCCGGCACATCTCGAACCCCGACAGCCGGGGCAGCATCACGTCCAGCACCACCGCGTCGTAGTCGCGGCTGACCGCCGCCCCGAACCCGTCGGCCCCGTCTGTGGCGACATCGACGGCGTAGCCCTCCTCGACCAGGCCACGGCGCAGCAGGCCCGCCATCTTCGGCTCATCCTCCACCACCAGTACCCGCACCATCCATCACCTCTCTTCAGGCGCCACCCCCGAGCACCCTGCACAGGCGCCCCTTCACGGGCACGGTGCCACCACATCCGGGTGACCGCCGTCGTGTCTTCATCACGGCTTCATCTCCACCGACTACCCATACCCATGCAACCACCTCATGCAACCACGGTTACAGGAGCGTGGAGAATGGAGAAGGCATGAACCGCAAGACGAAGATCGGGATCGGGATCGCCGCCGGAGTGCTCGTCCTCACTGGTGGGGGCGTGGGCCTGGCCTCCGCGATGTCCGGCGACGGCGACGAGGTCAGCGGCCCCGCGGCCGACCAGGCACGAGCCGCGGCCGTGCAGTCCGTGCCCGGCGGGAAGGCCGGCGCTGTCGAGACCGAGACCGACGAGGGCGCCGCCGCCTACGGCGTCACCGTCACCAAGCCCGACGGCTCCACCGTCGAGGTCCACCTCGACAGCACCTTCCACGTCGTGGGCACCGAGGCTCCCGGCCAGGACCACGACGCCGACGGTGACGAGGGCTGACCGCGTACCACCGACCACGATCTACACCGACCACGATCGAGTTCGAGGAGGGCAAGGACATGCCGTTCACCCCCGCCCGCGCGGCCCGCGTGGTGTTGCCGCTGGCCGCGCTGCTGCTGGTCCCGCTCGCCGGCTGTGGCACCGACACCACCCCCGCCAGCGACACCGCTGCCGACGCCGAGCATCGGCGCCACCAGCCGATCCCCACCACCGAGGCGGACTGGAAGCCGGTCACCGACACCCTGGGCCGCACCGGGAAGTTCGGCGACAACAACACCGTCTACCGCATCGGCCTGCCCCGCACCGACCTGCAGGTCACCTCCGGCGGCGTCGAGATCAAACCAGGGCTGTCGCTGGGCGGCTACGCCGCCTTCGCGAAGTACCGCGACGGCGTCATGCTCATGGGCGACCTGGTGGTCACCGAGGCCGAACTGCCCAAGGTCACCGACGCACTCCAAGCCCACGGCATCGCGCAGACCGCGCTGCACAAACACCTGCTGCAGCAAACACCGCCGGTGTGGTGGACCCACATCCACGCCATGAGCGACGACCCCGCAGCGCTCGCCCAAGGCGTGCAAGCCGCACTGGACGCCACCGCCATCCCAGCCCCGGCGCCACCAGGTCAGCAGCCGCCGATCGACCTGGACACCGCCGGCATCGACCAGGCCCTGGGCCGCAAGGGCACCGCCGACGGCGGCATCTACAAGTTCAGCATCGCCCGCAAGGAGACCATCACCGACGACGGGCATGTCCTTCCGCCCACGTTCGGGGTGACCACCGCGATCAACTTCCAGCCACTCGGCGGCGGGCGGGCCGCGATCAACGGTGACTTCGTGATGACCGCACCCGAGGTCCAGAAGGTGATCCAGGCGCTGCGTACAGGCGGGATCGACCTGGTCGAAGTGCACAACCACAGCCTCACCGAGCAACCCCGCCTGTTCTACATGCACTTCTGGGCCGTCGACGACGGCGTCACCCTCGCCAAAGCCCTCCGCCCCGCGCTGGACGCCACCAACCTGCAACCCCCAGGCTGATACCACTCACGCCGACAGCGTTTCCGGCCCCGTCGTGACGATCGGCGGGGCCGGACAAGCACCATGACAACGAGCATGACAACGGGAAGGAGCGCAGGATGCGGCCACGCACCGTTTTGGACTGGATCGCTTTCGTGCTACTGCTGATCGGCGCGTTCGCCTGGGCGGCGTTCGTCACCGACATCAACGTGCTGGATCGGGCACTGGAACCCATCGCCGATCCGCTCGACGACATCGTGTTCGTGCTGATCGGACTCGCGGGCCTGTACTGGATCGGCCGCGTCGTCGTCGGAGACCGAACACATCAGTGAGCAACTCCACCGATCCAGCGCACGAGCGACCATCGACGGGATCGGCAGCGCCGCGGCAGGCAGGGCAGCGGGCAGGGCAGTGGGTGTTGCTGTCCTACCGCATGCCCCGCGAGCCGTCCACCCCGCGGATCACGGTCTGGCGCAAACTCAAACGCCTCGGCGTCGCCCAACTCGGCGACGGGCTGGTCGCGCTGCCCGCCGACGCCCGCACCCGCGAACACCTCGACTGGATCGCCGACGAGATCCTCGCCGCCGGCGGCACCGCCGGCGTGTGGCTGGCCCAACCAACCAGCCTGGCACAGGAACGCCGCCTGGCACAGACCATGGCCGCCGCCCGCGCCGCCGAGTACCGCGCCGTGCTCACCGAAGCCGAACAAGCGCGCTCACTCGGCGAGGCCGAGCGACGACGCGCCCTGCGCACCCTGCGCGCCGAGCTGCGGCGTATCCACCGCCGCGACTACTTCCCCCCACCCGAACGCGACACCGCGCAGGCCGCTGTGGACGCCCTGCACCCCGACCACCACACCGAGGAGACCGCATGAAGTGGGCCACCCGCGAACACATCCACATCGACCGCGCCGCCTGCGCCTGGCTCATCCGCCGCTGCATCGACCCGGACGCCGCCTTCGTGTTCGTCACCGACCCCGCCGACGTCCCCCCAGACGCCACCCCGTTCGACATGCGCGGCGTCGACCTCGGCCACCACGGCGACGACTGCAGCTTCGAAACCATCCTGCGCCGCCACGACCTCACCGACCCCGTGCTCTGGCGCATCGCCGAAATCATCCACGAAGCCGACCTCGACGACGAACGCTACGACGCCCCCGAAGCCCCCGGCCTCGACGCCATCCTCCGCGGCCTATCCATGATCGGCGACGACCAGCACACCCTCACCATCACCAAACCCATCTTCGACGGCCTCTACGAGTACTACCACCGCGCCCAGATGCTCGGCCGCGAACCCGCATGACCGCAGGGAACATCCGCCGCGCCACCCTCGGCATCCTGGCCGCCCTGCTCTGTGCAAGCCTGCTCGGCACCGATCACCCCGCGACAGCGACCCCCTCATCAGCGGTGCCCTTGCTGGAAGAAGCCACCCCACCAGCGAATGCCGTCCTCACCGAACCGGTCGACTGGGTGTACCTGACCTTCGACCGACTGATCAACACGTTCAGCATCCGGGTCACCGGCCCCAACGGCCACGACGTCGCCCGCGACAACGCCATCGTCAAGCACGACATGATCTCCCAGCCACTGCACACACTCACCCAGCCGGGCACCTACCGCGTCACCTGGCAGGTCATCGACCTCGACGGCCACCAGGCCAGCGGATCACACAGCTTCACCATCACCCCCGGCGTCACCACGACCCCCGAAAACACTGCCACCACACCAGCCACCACCCCCCACTCAGTACCGCCGACAGCGCCACCAGCCACCAACCAGTCCACGATCACCACGCCGCTGGCCGCCACGATCGCACTCAGCCTCCTGGCAGGACTAACCCTCCTCACCATTCGTCACCGTCGACGCGTCCGCGCATCACGTGCGCAGCGGCCAGACCGGACATGACGACAACCGCAGTCACGAGACATTCGGTCGGCATAGCTCCCGTAGTCCTGGCCTACCAGCGCGAAAGCCAATGCGGTGTCAGATTCCAACAACACCAGAGCCATCGACTCACCGCCAGCCTGGCCGTGAGAAGCTCAACAAGCTGACTTGACAGGGAACCGCAACGGGGCGACCAGCCGTTCTCCAGGTGCGAGCTGCTTCCACCACTGGGCGGGGATGTCCCACGGTGAGACCGTGGCGATCATGCGGTCGTACGGGGCGTGGTCGGGGTAGCCGAGCCCGCCGTCGCCAGTGATCACGTGCACGTCGCCGTAGCCGGCGGCGGCCAGCGCTTGTGAGGCTTTCGCGGTCACGTCCGGGTCGACGTCGATGGTGGTCACCAGGTCCGCGCGGCCGGTCAACTGGGCGAGCAGGCTGGCGTTGTAACCGGTCCCCACTCCGATCTCCAGGATGCGGTTGCCCGGCTGGACGTCGAGTTGGTCGAGCATCGCGGCTACTAGCCAAGGTGCCGACGCGCAGGACAACGACCGGCCGTCCTCGAACCGGTGGGTGACCACCGCCTGCCACGGGTCGTAAGCGACCGCCAGGTCGGCGTCCGGCACGAACTCGTGCCGCGGTGTGTCGCGCAAAACCCGCTCGACGTCGCTGTGCTTTGCGTGCCCGGCCTTCTGGATCCTCTCGACCATTGCCGCACGTAGCGCTTCCGGCGAAGTAGTGGTGGTGTGCATCGTTCCTTCGTATCAACGATCGTCGGGTTGGCGGGCATCGTTAGTGATCGACACGGGCTGTTTCTCGGGCCGAGGAAGCAAACCCGTTGTGGTGCAACGGCTTCACTAGGACCCGCCCTACGGGTTCGCTGGAGCGTTGACGTTGCAGGACATCGTCTTCACGCTGCGTGCCATGGCCTCTTCGGCGCAGGCTAGTGCTGTCGTGAGGTCTGCCAGCAGTGTGGCCGGGAGCGTGCCGCTGCCGAGCGCGCACGCTTCGACCGAATCGGACAACTCGCGCGCTTGGGAGTCGGTGAGCAGCTCGCGGCAACCATTGTGGGCGAGTACATCGCGAGCGACGTATCCGTCTCGTGTCGCGGCGGCGTAGTCGATCAGATCAACGGCGATCTGGTGCACGGGTGGATCGTCAACGGTGCCGATGGCGTCGATGAAGGACAACCCGAGCCGTGTGTGGAAGACCGCCAAGCCGGGCGCGGAGGTGTCGAGTCGGTGGTACTGGTTCAGGAGCGTGGGCAGATCGGCGACGCCCGAGGCGCCGTGGCACTGGATGGTCAGGCAGGCGGTCACGGCGTTCTCCCAAGGGTCTCCTGGTGTTGTGTCGGCCAAGAGGGTGAGGGCGCTGTCGGTGTCCCCGGATACGGCGTGGGCGATGACCGCGATCTGGCGACCGTCAAGCATCCGTCGCCCGACGCCCTTGTACGCGTCGAGCCGGGCGCGTGCCTCCGCCCAGCGGCCGGCTGCGGCCAGAGCGCGGCCACCGGTGGCCAGCAGGACTGCCCACAGCCAGCTGCGGATGTGCTGGTGCGTCTCGGCGGAGTCGGTGAGGTCGGCCGGGATCTCGATGCCGTCGACGATGGCGTCAGTTCGGGCGGAGACCGCGGTGAACAGGGTGTCGATCAGCGCGAAGGCGCGCTCGCCCTGACCCTCGCGGATGTAGAGGCGGGCGAGGTTGGTGATCGGTTCGAGAGCGAGGCGGGCTACCTGCGCGCCCAAGGGGCGGGCGCGCAGGTAGATGTTCACCTGCTGGTGGCACCACCGCCGGGCCAGTTCGGGCAGGCCGCAGTCGGAGGCGATGAGCGCCGCGTTGTTGTGCACGGCGGCGGCTTCGGCGAGCTCGCCGCTGTGCTCGACTTGGCGTGCTCGGTCGCACAGCTCGGCCACCCGCCGGGCCAGCGGGAGGCAGGCCGGGCGGGTTCGGGCAACGAGGGGGAAGCGGCGGGCGAACTGGCCGGCGGGGTCCACGGGCGTCACTCCCAGGTGACGGTCATGGGCTTGGTGGGGCGGTCCAGGACCACGAAGCCGGGGTTGGTGTCCGGCTGGGGCGCGGTGTCGGGAATGGCGAATCGGACGGTGCTGGCGCGGAAGCCCTGGTCCCAAGTCGAGATCTCGACCGAGACCTGCTCGGCGAGTTCCTGCGCGTTGGGGCCGTGGCCGATGACGCCGACCTCGTAGCGTCGGCCGCCGTCCGGATCGGGGTCCGCGGCGCGGATGGTGAGGTAGGCGAGGCTGCCGTCGGCGGCGGTGGTGGCCATCGCCACCGAGGGGAACATCGGCCGCACAAGGCCGCTTTCCTTCGCAGCGGGAGCGACCTCCATGCGCATCAGCGGGTTGGGCAGGTGGCAAGCCAGCCAGAGATCCAGCCATTCGAAGGATTCCATCGGGACGAAGTGCACGCCGGTCCACACTTCGCAGGCAGGGCTGTCGAAGACGCCGGTCAGGGTGTCCGGGTCGGTGGCGTGGTTGTTGTCCTTATGGATTTGCAGCGTCACCTCCCCGGTGCCGGTGAGGTCCAGAACGCGGCGAGCGTCGTCGCCAAGGCCACGCAGCGGCATGAAGATCGCCATCTCGCTGCCCAGGCTGCGCCAGCCGTCCTGGTCGCGTTCGAAGACGATGCTGCGAGAGGCACAACCACGCAGGCGCACCGGAGCTACCAGACGTCCGCCGGGTGTGAGCTGGTCGAGCCAGGCAGCCGGGACCTCGTGGGCACCGACGGTAGCGATGACGCGGTCGAAAGGCGCAGTTTCTGGGTGGCCGAGTGCGCCGTCGGCGGCGACCGCCTCGACGTTGTCGATGCTGGCTGCGGCCAGGTGCTCGCGTGCTCCGGCGACGAGGTCCTCGTCGATGTCGATCGTGGTGACATGCCCGTCGGCGCCGGTGAGGGTGGCCATCAGGGCGGCGTTGTAGCCGGTGGCCGCGCCGAGTTCGAGCAGCCGTTCGCCGGGCTGGATGCCGAGCTGTTCGAGCATCATGGCGACGATCTTGGGCTGGGACGCGGCGCTGATTCGGGTGCCGTCGCCCTCGTGTTTGGTGTAGACGGGCTCGTCGGCGTACGCCTCGACCAGGGGGACGTCGGGCAGGAACAGGTGTCGGGGCACCTGCCGGAACGCGGCCTCCACAGCGTCGGTGCGGACGGTGCCGTCCTTGACGAGGCGGTCGGCGAGCTTGGTACGCAGCTCGTCGGCGGAGCCGGTGGAAGCGTCACTGACGGTGGTTGTCATTGCGGGAACCCTAACGGTGTTGGAGGTGGTCCCGGCTGGTGCCTGCCGGGTAGGCGTGCTGTAAAAAACGGTGTCGACGGCCAGCGCGGCGAGGGTGGCCTGGTCGGTGCCGGAGAGACCGGCGCGGTTGGCGTGGAAGATGAAGTGGTGCGCCAGGACGGCGCGCAGGCCCCGCTCGAGGTGTCCGGCGCGAGCGAGTTCGGCGAGTTGGCGACCGGCCGTGTCGAACGCTGTCCACCAGGTCTCGGGAACCACGTCGGGGGCGACGTCGGCGACCTTGTGCGTGTTGGTGGTCATCAGTCGGCGCACGGCTTGGCTCAACCGCTCGGTGTGCGGAGAGTTGTTGGAGTGGGGTTGGGCGGTGGGCCGGAGCGCAGCCACCTTGTCCCAGACGTCGCCCTGCTCGAACCAGTCCAGCCCGGCGGCGCGCAGCATCGAGCTGAACAGCAGGACGGTGGTCTCTCTCTGACCCAAGGCAGCGGGTTTCGTGGCACGGGCGAGGCAGTGGCGACTGTCGTGGTGAAACAGCGAGTGCGCGATGTCCATCGCGGCGGGTCCACCGAAGGCAAGGGTTTCGGGTTCGTAGATGCCGCGAGTCCAGCGCGCGAGATGCCCATCGGCCTCCAGGTCGGACAGCAGCGTGTCGACCGCTTTCGTCTCGGGGTTGACCGGTTGGTAACGCAGCCGCCAGGCGGGTGTCTTGCGCAGGTGCCACCACGTGTCGAGTTCGCCGTCCTGTTGGGCCTGGTCGAGAGCGGGTACGAGCAGGGTCGCGGCGGTGTGCTCGGCCGTGGTCGGGTCGGCGAACTCGACCAGGTAGTGGTGCCAGCTGTCCGGCAGCATCAGCGCGGAATCTCCTCTCGGTCGGACGGATCGCGTTCGGACGGATCAGGTGATGAGCAGGCCGGTGCCCCAGCCTGTCGCGGGCTCGATCTCAGCGGCGAGGGCAGCTAGGCCGACCCCGGCAGCGCCTTCGAGGAAGCCGGGGCCTTCGGGAACGGCCTGGGCGCAGGCGCGGTGCAGCATCTCGGTGGCCAGCGCGCGGAGTCGGGAAGCGGCCGGCTCCGGTGTGTCGATGGCGGTATGAGCGGTGATCCGGGCGAGTCCGGCGTAGCCGTGGCACAGCGAAGCGTCGCTGATCAACGCATCCTGTTCCGGGTCGGTCACCGCACTGATCACGGCTTCCTCGGCGATCTGGCGGCGATCGGCGTCGTCGAGGGCCAGGGCGGCGAGGTGCAGGGTGCGGGCGATGCCCGCTGTTCCGTAGCACCAGCTCGGGCGTCGGCTGGCCCCGCTGTGCCGCACGTACATCGGCGTCGAACGCGCCTCGTCTCGGGTGACCATGTAGGGCCACCGGTGCCCGCTCGGAGTGCTTATGCGCCAGGAGTCCAGCCACGCGCAGATCGTCGCGACGGCCTGGCGCTGCCCGTCCACGGCGATGCCCCGGCGCAGGGCCTGGGCCAGCAGTGCCAGCGGGCCGCCGATGCCGTGTGCTACGCCGAAGTTGCCGTGGCCTCCGGGGAACTCGTCGTCCTCGTGGCCGGTGGGACCGGTGAGGGTCCACCACCCCGGCAGGGCCTCTCCTTCGACCATCACCGGTTGGGTGAGCCGCACGAGGGCGCCCAGAACGGCCGGCAGGGCGGTGCCGTCGGGGTCGTGGTGCAGCAGATGGGCACCGAGACCAGCGAGGCCCCGAATCGTGTCGAACTCGGCCATCTGCGGCAACATCCCGACGACGTCCATGCGCTCGTGGGCCTTGTCGACGCGGTTGTGGGCGTCGGCGGCGATCTGCCGGGTCAAGGGCGTGAGGGCGGACTGGTACGTGCCGGGACGGACTGTGGCGGCTCCCGCGAGGGCGCGCGCGACTGCCGGCGCGCCGTAGAACAAGCCGGTGCTCGCTCCGGCGGTGATCGGCTTGCTGGTGACGGCGGTCAGCCAGTCATGGGCGCGGTCGAACGGCCGTATCCCGGCGGCTGCCAGCTCGATGTGCAGCAGTGCCACACCAGGAGCGCCGTGGGCGAGGGATTGGTGCCACCACGGCTCGTCCGTGGGCAGGTGGGGGGCGTCCGGCCGGGCGAGGCGATCGGCGATCCCCGTCGCGTACTCGACCGCGGCATCCGAGGCGAGGTCGGCGTTCATCGCGGTCCTCCGGTGCGGGCGGCGAAGGTCAGGGCCGCGGTCCGGGCCAGGTAAAGGCACACCGCCTTGTCGTCGGGCTCGATGCCGTAGGCCCGCAGGAAGTGCGTGTGCAGCAACGAGCCCAAGGCGGCGTCCGGGTCGACGCCCTCGGCCTCAGCCCCGGACAGGTGCGCTCGGTAGGCAGCTACGGTCTGGGCGCGCTCGGCCCATGTCGCGACGACCGAAGCCGCACCCGGCGTGCTGCGCAAGGCGCGGAAATTCTCGGAGGGGTCGGCGAGGCATTGTGCCTCGGTGAACACCGGCCGGGGCACGACGGTAGGAGGTTTGGCCGGGACATGGTCGACCAGCCACCGCATCCCGGCCTCGGTCCCTCCCATGAAGGCGACGGCGATGGCGGCGAAGTTCGCCGCGGCCAGAGCATGGTCGTGCGGTCGCGCGGGCCAGGCGAGCTCGGCGAGCACGGCGCGGGAGTCAGCCGTGAAGAACGCCTCGACGGCTGATAGTGCCGCACCTGAGCCCCAGCGGCCGGTCTCCGGGTAGGAGGTCGCGAAAGCGATGTCGCGCAGCAGGCCGAGGCGGCGGAGCCGGTCGGCCCAGGCGCTGACCCGGCCGGCCGCCTCGCCGAACACCACTGGCTCAGTGCTGAGGAGACTGATCCGCAAGCGCAGGTAGTGCTCGTTGCCCTCGCGGAATCGCAGAAACCACCACCGCGGTTGGGCATCGCCCCACTCCGCCAGCAGTGCGGGCAGGTGCTTGGCGAGCACGGTGTTGTGACGTTGCGGGTCGCCGTAGAGCTTGGCGAACAGCATGGGGGAACCACCCGGCGACAGCCCGTGCTCACCTGGCCGGACGATCCGCTGGGGCGTCGGGCGCGGTGGCCGCGTCGTGGCCTGCGGCTGACAGCTGGCCATGGGCACGACGACGTCGTGAGCACGGCCATCGAGCCATCCGGCGGCGTCCTCAGCGGGTCCTTCCTCCAGCACCGCGTGGGGGTGGGTACCGAGGTGCTCGCGCAGCAGGACCCGGTGTGCGTCCTCGACGAGATCGAGCGGCAACCGCCAGTCCCCGTCGACCAGGAACACCGCCTGCGGGAGGCGGCGGCGGGTGCGCCACTCGGCCAGGGCGCTGTCCCAGGTCGCCCAGCTGGAGGTCCGGTCGGGAAGGTCGGCTGCGGCCAACCGCCACCGGGCCGGGGACAGCACGATGCGGCCGAAGCGCAGCCGAGGAAGAAACGGCAACGTGGCCGCCGTGCCCCAGTCGAAGTCGGTGACCTCCGCGCAGTGTGCGCGGGTCAGTTCGACCAGGAGGCGGGCCAGCGGCGGAGTGTGTTTGCGTAGGTTGAGTGCGTGCAAGCCCCACGCTTCGACCCTCGCGCCGAGGGCGGGTGCGGTCAGATACAGGCGGTCGCTGTCGCAACTGACCGCCAAGTCCGCCGCCGTGAGGACCGCCGTTGACGCGGCGGTGTCGCGGTGTTCGGCGAGGCTGACGATGGTTGGCAGGACCTGGGCGCTGCGGGCGACGTGTGCGGTGGCGGGGTCCAGAGGCGGGAATGACAACTGGGCCTGGATTACCCCGTCAGACGCGGGCGGGGCGAGCGGCGTGATCAGCATTCGGCGGTCGTGTTCGTCGAACAGGTGCAGGAAACGGCCGCTGACGACGCCGGCCGATCGCGAGACTGAGGTAACGACGAGCTGGAAGTTGCCCTGCTTCAGGGCTTGCAGGCTCGGGGAGTCGACACGGGCGCACAACTCGAGGTGCGAGGGCAGCCGCATCGAGTGCACAGGCGCCAGCTCCAGCTCGGCGATCAACCTCTCGCCGAGGACGACCTCTTGCTGACCGTCCAACGCGGCGGCCTGGGCCAACGCCAGCAGCCGTTCGTCCCGAGGCGTCTGCTGGGGTCGTGTGACCACTCCGCTGGTGCCGGGGTAGCCGTCAGGCCAGCCGATCCCGCTGTCGGCAATGACCTCGAGCAGTGGCACCTGTGCGCCGGTGCCGAACCGCTGGTAGAAGCGTCGGTGGAAGTCCGCCCAGGCTGCCGTACCGCTGGCGCGGGAGGTCAGGCGCGCCAGGACCAGCGCGGCACGTTCCGCTTCGCGGGCGACTGCGCTGGGGAGCACGACGTCCAGGTCCAGCCGCAGGTCGACCGTGACTGGGCTCCGCCGTGACGGAGCCAGGCGGCTCATGGACGCGGCGGCGTCGGTCCGTAGCCTGCGCCGCGCTTCCGCTGGGCTGTTCCGATGTCGCCGCAACATGTCGTGGATGTCGTTCAGCGTCATGCACCGCTCGGTGGCAGCCTCGCCGACCGTGGCCAGCTCGCGCACCAAGTGGCCAAGTGCGTCGGGCTCCGTGCTCGGCGCATGGAGGTTGGTGACGAGCACGCGACGAGCGACCAACGTGGCCAGCAAGCCGGTCACCGTGCTCCCGGCGGTGCTCGGGAACTCGGCCTGTACCTGCTCGCGCATGTCATCGAAAGGAATCGGTGTCCGCGCAGCTCGCACGGCCGCGCGCACCGGGCCGGTGTAGCGAAGTTCGACTTCGACTGCGCCGGTGCCTCGATGGTTGACGGTCGGCTGGTACGGAACCACAAGCCGCTCACCGCGCACCATCAACGTGGAGTTCGCGACGAGGACCAAGCGCTCCAGGATCTCGGCCTGACCTTCCAACCGTCGGATGACCTCGGCCAGCCACCCGGCGTCGGCCGCAGCGTCCGCGCGATGATCATCACCCCAACGCTGAGAGGGATCCGCGTCGAACCGCGCGGCGGTGACCCCGGCGAACAAGCCGTTGGGAGTCGGACGGCCGGTCAACCGTGCCAGGTACCGCAGAACGGACAGCACCACGCGCCGGGATTCGCGCTCGCTGGCAACCTGAGCGCCACACAGGTTGTGGACGCGGTCAGCAAGGACAGGGCTGGCCAGGCCGATGGCGTCACGGACGGCTTCGACCTCCCACACTTCGCGCAGCCAGTCCACCCACGCGGTGACGGCGTCGGCCCCGGTCGCGGTCAGCGTCGGCCACGGCGGAAGTTTCAGCTCGCCCTCTGCAACAGCCCGGACCAACAGGCCACCCGCGGCTCGAAAGCCGACGCGGTCGGGCAAGGCCGTGGACACGGGACACCTCTCCAAAGCGACGGATGGAAACCGGACGCCCGCCCAAGAAGCCCCTGGCGGGCGTCCGGTCGCTCGTGACAATCAGGCGGCGCTGATGCAGGTCGACTTCTCGCACGTCGTCCCGCAGCCGTCATCCGTCATGTTGATCAGATGCGCCGGGTCCACCACCTCGACCAGCGTGATGTCGAGGTCGAACTCCGAGCCCATCTCGACCTCCGCGGCGGGCGTGGCCACCGTGGTCGGCGACCACTCCATCTGAACCGTCACAGATCCTCCTTCGTGGGTTTTACGCTCCGAGTCCCGGCGAGTCGGCCGTGACTTCGCCCGCCAGGCGGACCAGCCCGGAACTCGACCGAGGTACCGAGCGCTCCCGCCAGCACACCCGCGAGCGGAATTCCATCGAAGTGGAGGGCAGTCCTACCACCACACACCCCTCGACGGCACGTCCCGGTGAAAGACGCTTCCGGATACTCGGGCTGCGCCGAAGCGGAAGCTCGCCCGGACCGCAGCGATATCAGTCAAACCCCTGGTGATCAACGATAGCCAGAGCGCCGACGCGGCGTCGATGAGGCGGCAATGAGGCGTCATCACCTCTGACCTGCATAAACGCCTTTTCAGAGGCGGTAGTCCGAACGGGTACAGCTCGCCGAGCGGGTGATCAGCCTTGACCCGTAGCTGGCTATCGTGGCAGGTGACCGACGGGGTGAGGTGGTGTTCATGAGTGACCGACGAGATGCCTTCGCCGCGCGGCGTGAGCAGATGGGCTACACCCAGGAGAGCTTCGGCGCGGCGGTGGGCGTGGAGTTCTCCACGGTCGGACGCTGGGAACGCGGCACCCTGACCCCGCAGCCGTACCGTCGACCGTGTTTGGCTAAGACCCTCGATGTGAGCCTCGACCAGTTGGATGCGTTGCTCACGCCGAACCGGCAAGCTTCTACCGTTGCCACTGAACCAGCCGACCCTGCGGAGGCCGACGACATGAACCGTCGTGACCTGCTGCGCTTGTTCAGCATGACCGGCGCGTTGCTCGCGCTGCCTGCTGGCGAGACAGTACTCGGCGACGTCGACCGGCTCGCCGCCACAGCTCACGCGGGCACGGTGGACACGGCGGGAGCAGCGGAGTTCGCCCAGCTCAACTCCCACCTGTGGCGCGTGTACGCACTGTCGCCGACCAAGGCCCAGGTGCTGCCGCTGGTCCGAGCCCAACTCGGTGTACTCAGCGACTCCTTGCGACGACCGCAGACACCGACCATCCGACAACGGCTCTGCGAGCTGACCGCCGACCTCTTCCAGTTGGCGGGGGAAATCTTCTTCGACGGCAACCGATACACCGACGCCGCTCACTGCTACACGCTTGCGGCAACAGCGAGCAAGGAGGCCGTCGCTTCCGACCTGTGGGCCTGCGCGTTGACCAGGCATGCTTTCGTCGCCGTGTACGAGCGCCGATTCGCGGATGCCGCGCCGATGCTCGACGTGGCCGCCACCATCGCACGTCGAGGCGACCCCAGCCTGTCGACCCGACACTGGGTCGCCGTGGTGCAGGCCGAGACCTTCGCCGGCCTCGGCGACTTTGACTCCTGCCAACATGCCCTCGACACCGCTGCTGAGGTCCAGCGCCTACGGGGCCAGGTGCACAACGGCGGCTGGCTCCGGTTTGATGGCTCCCGCTTGGCTGAAGAACGCGGAACCTGCTACGTCACGCTGGGCCGCCACGACCTAGCTGAAGCGGCTCTGGTCGACGCCCTGCAGGGCACCTTGACCGCCCGCCGGAAAGCAGGCGTCCTGACCGACCTGGCGATGATCGGCGTGCACCGTCGCGACCCGGACCAGGTCGTCACCTACGCCGACACCGTCCTGACTACCGCCCGCCAGACCCGCTCGGGGGTCATCGCACAGAAGCTGCGGGTCCTTCAGCCACACCTTGCTTCCTTGCTCAACGACCAACAAATCCAGCGACTCGATGCCGAGATCACCAAACTCGTCGGCAACCGCGCCGCGTGATGGAGGACGACCGAATGCACAACGACCGTGGCCGCGTGTTCCGCGAGGCGTGGATCGCCGGAGTCACCAAGCACTACCCCGGTGAGCCGAAGCCTGGCTACATCACCCCGTGGGACCAGACCCCCGACTGGGAACGCGACGCCGCGACCGCCGTGTACGACCAGGTCGTCGCCTTCATCAAGGCCACCGACGGCGCCACCACCAAACTGACCCCAGACCAGAAAGGCCGCTTTGTGGCGTTGTGCTGGATCGGCCAGATCTTCAAGCACTTCCCCGAGCCGAAGCCGTCGTACGTCGCGGACTGGAACGATTTGCCGGACTGGCAGAAGGCGACGGATATCGACATCTTCGAGCGCATCGAACGCGATGCCTGACCAGGCGACGATCGACGCTGCGGCCGTCGATGCTCGCCTTGCCGAGACCGAGTACGACGACGCTCAGGCGTGGCTACACGCACGTTCGACCGCGTTGGAGCCGCTCGCAGCCGAGGTCTGGGTCACCGACCCGGAGCACCGCCACGTGCTGCTCGTGCGGCACCGGGTGCGAGGCTGGGTACCGCCTGTTATGGCAAGTATTTGAGCCTGTCTCACCGTTCCGTGGCGTTCGTACCGCTCTGTCGCCTTTGATTCGTGCCCGCTAGGTTCTGGGAGCCGTATAGCTCTCACTGAGGGGCGAACGATGGATCACTTCTTCGTGTCGAGGGACAAGGTCCGTCGATATTTTGAGCCCGTGCCTGGTCTTGGCGTTGACGGTCTCACTGTCCTGCGGCGGAAGGGTTCGCCGCAGGATGGGACTCCGTTCTTCCTCGGACGGGATATGCGGCCGGTCGAGCCACTGTGTTCGTTCATGTTCGAAATGGCCAAGACTCACCAACCTAAGACGTTGTCCGATTACACCTACGACCTGCTCGACCTCGTCGACTTCCTGGCTCAGCTGGAACCGTCGACTGACGTCCTGTCGGCGACTGAGGAAAACCTGATCGCCTACCGCGCTGAGCGGACCGAGCTACAGGACAAGCCGAACGCGCCGGCGACCTGGAAGCGCCGACGAGCGCTGATCAACAACTTCTATGAGTGGGCGGTCGAGGCCCAGTGGCTGGACCGCAAGCCTTATCGCCGGCTGCGCAACGGCCGGGACGTCCTGGCCTGGGGTGCGGTATCGGATCTGGACATTCGCCATCTGACCCACCGGCAGTGGCGATTCCTCAAGCAGGTCGGCTTGCGGGGAATGCTTCCAGCAGACCGGGTCGACCTGTCGTTCCGAGGTTCGGCTCCGCTCAGGAACGCGGCGGCAGCGGAGCTCGCGGTGACGACAGGGATGCGCTTGAGGGAATTCACCTCGCTACTGGACATCGAGGTCGGACTCCCGCGTCGTGACTGCCTGCCGGTCGACGTACGGCTGGAGATGATCGCGAAGTACAGCCTGCCCCGCGATGTGACGATCCAGCATTCCGTGATGAAAGAGCTCGACCTTTACCGGCGCACCGAGCGGGCCGCCACGATTCGCAGGGCGGCACCGGCGTTGACCAGGCGCAGAGCCGAGCTGTTCGTCGTCACCGATATCGACGAGCGGCAGATGAAGGTCAGCGGGCGGCTGCATGGGAGACGCCGGACGTTCTCGATCGAGAAGATGACCGCGGAGCTGCGGAGAATCGCGGTGACCGAAGGGCCTTGCGGTCTGGAGCCGATGGCGTTGTTCGTCGGCCGTGGTGGCCGGATGCTCAGTAAGCAACGGTGGGAACAGATCTTCGATGATGCGCACGCCAGATCTCTTCGGATTGCAGCTGAAAACGGTGTCGATATGGTGATGCCGCGCAGGTTCAGAATCCACGATCTACGGCACACGTTCTCGGTTTACATGTTGGAGCAGCTCACCCAGTTGGTGATTGCACAGGAGACGGACCGCAGACTCAACGGTGGGCACAATGCTTACCTGGCCGACCACATCTGCCGCAATCCGCAGTTGATCTTGCAGCGGCTACTCGGACATCTGAATCCTGGGTCGACGATGAAGTATTTGCGTTACGTCCGGAACACCAACGTTCTTGTGGCCCAAGCTATTGCCGAGTGGAATGAATCAGACAAGACCTACGCGGAGTACGCGGCTCTTGCCGCGGAACGCGCGGTCCTGTGATGGCCCGCAGAGGCGAACGTGCTTCGCGCCCACGTACGATGGTGGTGCCAGAAGTGAAACCCGCCAACTCCGATAGGATCGGGGACCGGGTTATAGTCCGGGAACGGCGAGGGCGAACGGTGCGGTTGAGTATCGCCCCCTCCCTGTTCCGATGTTCCGTCCTGGTCGCGGAGCTGGCGGACGAGGCTGTGGCGTACGCCCATCGGGTCTCGCTGCGCAAGCCCGATTGCTATTTCACGGCCGTGCGGGAGCTGGGAACGTTCCTCGATGAACACTTGCCGACCGTCGGGTGCGAGCCTGCAGAGGCGCGTTTGGCCGGGATGAAAATCGATCTGATCGAAGCCCTCTTCTGCTGGGAGGCAGATCTGCGGAGGCGGCACGGGCTGCGATCAGCGGAGCCCTACCGCAAGGCCGCGGCTGTGCTGGCGCTGATCGATATGCGTGCGGAGCGCGACCCGAATGTTCCGGAGACCCTTCGTCGTCGCGCGGCGGGGCCTCCGACATACAAGCGCCGCCCCAACGCGGTCCTTGACGAATACTCCAACGAGGAACGGTTGGCACTGCAGGAGGCCGCAAGGGCCGACGTCCGGGCACTGGAGAAACGCCTCACTCGGGGGCAGCATCTGCTGAGATCCGGAGCTGACCCCCGCCGCGAAGGCTGGCATGACCTCGCCAACCTGGTCTGGGCCGCCAAGCATCGCCTTCTGACGACCACAGATCTCCTCGAGCACCTGCCCATGAATTCGTCATCGTGGTCGCAGCCGATCAAGGACGTTATCGAAGCGAACCCGCCTGGCAGGGAACGTGGAGTCTATGCCTGCTTGAAAGCGATCAACCGGTTGCTGTTCCCGTCCGAGCAGGACCTGCAGCCCTTCCGGGTACTCCTGCTGCTGGGCATGGCCGACTGCACCCCCGAGGAACTCCTCGACCTGCGTATGGCGGACCTGGAGTTCTCTGACGCGGGCGTGCGAGTGCGGCAGACCAAACTCCGCGCGAATCGCATCCGGGCTGATTTCCACCCGGACCTTCCTGATAGCAAGGCCAGCACAGGCGATGTCGCGGATCTGGATGGGGACACCGGAAGCGAGGTGTATCTTGCCGTCGGCAGGTGGGATGTCGGTGGGCTCCTACGGCGGTTGATGGAGGTCACCTGGCAGGCACGCGAATCGTTCGACTCCGAGGACGTGCTGTTCCTCGCGGTCGAAGCGGGCCGTCCCAGGACCACTATGCGGGCCAGAGTCGCCACATGGACTGAGGACCACAACGGGTTCAGCGCGTGGATCAGCTGGCATCGCAACGACGACGGCACACCCGCTATGGCGATCTCTCAGCCGCACTACGCCCGAAGGCTCCGCAAGACCGTGAAAACCGCCCGTGTGGCCGCCCTCGGCGGAACCCTCACCGATGTGGCGGCGGACGACCATCACATCGAGGTCTTCCGTCACCATTACGCCCACGGAACGACGGCGCTAACACTCGCCGGACGATCCATCAACCGCGCACAAGAACGCGTCTTCCACACGATCACGACCAAGCCGATGCTCCTCGACACTCAAGCAGAGCATCGATTGGCCGAACCCGAGGTCGCCGAGGCCGCGGGGATGACTGTGGAACACGCCGCCGCGATGCGCGCCGGGGAGTACGACATGGGCCTGACTCACTGCCGTGATCCCTACGATTCGCCATTCACCCCTGGCGGGAAGCCCTGCCACGTCGCCCCGGCGATGTGCATGATCTGCCGCAACGCCGTCGTATTCATCTCGCAGCTGCCGAGGCTGCTGCTGCTGGCAGCCCACATCGAGCGGATGCGCGACGCCCTGGACCCGATCCGCTGGACGGCAATCTGGGGGACCCAGGCCACAGCCCTGGCCGAGGTGTTCGCGGAATGCACAGCACAGCAGCTCCACGACGCCCACGAAGCGATAGGCGACCAGGGGCTGCGGCTGGACCTGCCGCTGGGTATGAGGACGGAGTATGACCGGTGAGCACGACGCCCCAGCCGACGGCAGTGACTTCCACCCTTGTTTCCGCTGATGAGGCGGTCTTCGGATCCGGCCACCCGCTCGTGGAAGGCGTCCCTATTCCCGAGTTCGGCGAGAGCAGGTCCTGGAGTTTCGGGTGTATTCGCCGTCCGAGCAACGTCCGCCCGGCGGCGTGGAAGGTCAACTTCACGGTGATCGATTCCGTCTGGAACCTGCGGATCCGGGAAATCTGCTTCAGCATGCTCAACCCCACGCACAAAGTCATTCGGGACGCGGGGATCGCTCTTGTCGCCGAGCCGGCGGCGCACAGCACGGTCCGGCAATGCGCCTACACACTGGGCAAACTCGCTGCCTGGGCGTTGGCCAACGACATGCCCGCCGACATCGCGGCCTGGCGCGAAGAAGACTGGGCCGGATTCGTGGAACACATCACCGCCAGGGCGAACGCGCTCAAACCCGACGCGACGGCGCTGAGCTGGCTCTCGACGCTCGCGCCGGTACTCACTCACGGCGGCATGGCTCAAGGGCTGTGGAACACCGATACTTTCCGGGAGATCAGGCACCGCAGCGATACTCCGTCGACGGCATCCATACCGCCATCAACGTGGTGGCCGCTTCTGCGGGCCGCATGGGCCTACATCCACGAGTTCTCGCCGCACATCCTCGACCTACGCGATCAGCTGGCGCAGCAACCAGATCCTGGCGACAGCCCTGAACGTCGACCGGCCTTCCGCACTCCGGCGGGAAACGACGAGCTGGTGGACAACTGGCTCGCGAACCCCGACAACCTCGTTCCAGTCCACAAGTACGACCACCAGACGAAGTCGGCTGGGGAGCCGATCTGGCATCATCTCGCGCTGACGATCACAGGCGGCACCAACACGGGGCTCTTCCAGACCACAAGGAAGGGAGCGGCGCAGCGCCGGCGAGACGCCGTCCTTCGAGCCGTGGAACGGGGGCAGGTACAGGCCTACTCCTGGTCAGAGATGCGGGCCCGGACCGACGTGGTCAACCATCCCGCCATTTACCTCGGCCGAAGCACAGCTGCACTCGATCAGGTTCTCGACGACTGGCTTACCAATCCCGACAACCTGATCCCAATCCGCACCAAGCAGCCACGTGCGCCGCGCTCCGACCTCGAACCTGGAACGATCATTTGGACTGCACTGGAAGCACTGATCTACGGCACCGCGGGCACAGCACCCTTTACACAGCGCTCCGTGACTAGCGCCGCGCGCAGACAGAAGGTCGAGGACGCTGCCGCGGCCGGGCGGGTACAGAAGCTCGCCGGAACCATGACGACCCGCTCACTTCCGATGCCCTGCAAGGACTTCACCTCAGTCACCCGTCAGGACGGAACCACGCGGCCGTGGCGCGGCCAGATCAGCGTCGAGGAACTCGCGGACGAAATCCGCATGGTCAGGGCGGCATGTTATGTGTTCATGGCAGGACTGACGATGATGCGGGACTCAGAGATCCAGGAAATCGAGCGCGGATCCCTCACTGCCTATTACGGAGCGCCCGCAGTCAAGTCCCGAAAGCTCAGCACGACCCGGCGCAACCGGAACTCAACTGGTGGATCAGCGCGCCGGTCGTCGAAACTCTGGCAGTTCTTGACCGGTTGTCCTGGCATCACACTCACCTGTTCGTCGCTCTCGATCCGCCCAGGGTGACCGCTCACAACGAGGACACGGTGCGCGGAATCGATGCCGCCGGCGAGATCGACTTCTTCGTCGCGGGAGTCAACGCTTCCCTCGAACGAACGGGTTTGGAAGAGATCCCGGCCGGCCGCATCCGTCCGCATATGTTCCGAAGAACCATGTCGATCATCTGCAGTCAAGAGCCCGACTCCGAGATCGCCCTCGGCCATCAACTCAAGCACCTGGCCCGTCGTACCTTGGCCAACCGAATCACCCAGGGCTACTCCCGCATGGATACCCACTGGGCCAAGGAGTTCGACAACCAGCTCGAACTCGCCGCCGCTGGGCGACTCGTCGAACTCCTCAAATCCCGCCGGTCCGGCACCGACGTCGCAGTCGGTCCCGCAGCGGCCAAGCTCCACTCCGGCCTCGACAACGTGATTGCGACGATGAACAGAGCCCCAGCTCTGCGAGCTCAACTCGCTGACGAGCAAATCGAGGTCCTGCTGTTACGGGATGAGTTTGCTGACCTGCATTTCGGCACGGTCAACCACTGTCTCTGGGACCCCGCTCAGGCGGAATGCCAGAACTCGCTACCCGAAGGGCAGCGAGGGAAAACGCCCGTCCTGGGAGCCTGCCAGCCCGCACGGTGTCGAAACTCGGCAGTAGACCAGGACAAGCACGGCCCAGTCTGGCTCGCCGAGGACGCCGATCTGACGCGCATGCTCCGCGACCCGCGGCTGGCCACACCCCGCCGCGCAGCCCTCGAGAACCGCCTGTCCGAAGTCCGGCTGATCACCGGTACCTGGCTGACCAAGGAGCGCCCCTGATGGCCGTCTCGCCCCCGACCGAGACCAAGCTCCGAGCAGCGATACAACGACTGCTCGACGGAGTTCCGATCCACACAGACGGCGCACTGACCAAAGAAAATCTGGCCCGCGAAGCGGGCGTCAGCCATGCCACCGTTCACCGTGCTGGCGAGATTCTGGCCGAGTGGGACACCCGAGTTGCCCGGCCGGTCCTGCGCTCCACCGGTGAGGTTCGTCGGGACGAGAAGATCGAGGCACTCACAGCCGCGCTACGCGCCGAAAAGCGGGCCGTCACCGAACTGCAGGGGAAGCTCGATGCGCTCGCTAGCGTGACCGCCGACCTCTACCACGAGAACCTGACGCTGAGGAAGAGGCTTGACAAACAACCTCCAGTGACCTCAATGGATACCAGAGCAGCCAGGTCCGAATCTTCACCTGTTCGTGGCATCGAGCGTGCACGAGGTCATCGGCAAACCCGCCCGCTCTAGCCTGGATCGGTGACCCCTCACGCCCCTGGTCCGGACACACTGCACGCGGCCATCGTCGACGCCGGTCTCGCGGAGTTCGAGTTCGACGACGCAAGAATGTGGCTGAAGAACGCGTGCCACGGCCCCATGGCCCCTTTTGCCGCCGACGTCTGGGCCTTTGACAGCACCTTCCAGCACATCCTTCTTGTCCGCCACCGGTGGCGGGGCTGGGTTGTCCCTGGAGGAATGGTCGAACGAGGAGAGACACCTCGACAGGCAGCGCGCCGTGAGCTGGAGGAGGAAACGGGGATGGCCGCCGACCTCCTCGAACTCCCTGCTGCGGTGACCGTCCGTTCCTACCGCTCGGATTGGACACCCACGCTCGGGCTGACCTATGCCGCCGTTGTCGACCCCTCGCTTCCCCTGAACGGCGAACGTCATCAATCCGCAGCATGGAACCCATTAGCGCAGGACTGGACAGGCGCCTTTCCCGAGGACATCACAAGAATCCGACGCTACGCCCAGGCAGGGGCATCAGCGCAGTAGTCGGGCACTCGTGGGATGCCGCCGGGGCGATAGACCATCGGCTCGTCCTGGTGGTCGGCGGCCTTTCAATCTTGTCGAGCATCGAGACGAGGCGCACCGTACGTGCTGGTCGCCGCGGGCGCTGCCCAACTCGGGTTGTCGGTGGCGGCGGTGCCGAGGTTGTCCGCGGCGTGCATGACGGTGAGATGCGACGATGACGACATGGAGGACGGCCAGAGCGAGAAGGGCGCGTCGCAGCTGCCAGATGGCCGCGGTGGGCTGACGGTGGTGGCCGGAGCCGCGGTGATGGGGGCGCTGACCGTGGCGGTGACGACGATGGTCATTCTGTCGTCCGCGACAGCTGAATGCACCGACACCTCTGGGTCGATCCTGTGGTCTTGCAGGCCTTCATCATCGGTTGCGTTGCTGCTGCCGATTGGGGGGTGGGTCGTCGCGCACCTTGTTGTGCTGGTGACGGTGCCGCGGCTCCGACGTGCCCGCGATACAGTCCTGCCGCACACAGCCCTGCTTCTGGTGTCGGTGGCGATCCTCGTGAGCAGCGGGCTCACTGTGGTCTGGGTGGTGTGGGCGTCGTGGGTGCTGTCCGCGGTTGTTGTTCTGACTGTCCCGATGGCGGGGGTCGTGGCCTTCGCGGTCGCACGGTACCGGTGGTCGGCGGCACTTGTCGCCATTCTCGCCGCGGCGGTGGTTTCAGGCGGTGTGGTCGGGCTCTATGATGTCCTGCCGCTGGCGCCGGTTCTGGTGCCGTTGCTGTCGGCGGTGACGCTGACCGTCACGATGTCGGTCTACGCACGCTGGGCCGCGGGCCGGTCTGTGTCTGTGGCGCGGCGCTAGGCTGAGCTGTGAGGCTCCGCCGGATGTTTCTGGACCAGCCTGTGAGGGTGCGCCTCGACTTTTCTGACGTTGCCCGTAGGGTGTGTCGGCCAAGGATGTTTCGTTGTTGAGGAGCCGGTCGGGTGCAGGCACGGGCGAGGATGGGCCGATTCGGGCTCGTGCTTGCTCTGCTGGTGATGCTGCTCGGGATGAGTGCGGCTCCAGCGCACAGCACCGACGGCGGGTTTGCCGGGCAGCACCCGGTGTCGGTGATTGGCGAATCCGCGTCGCCTGTGCCGTCGCCGGACAAAGGTCTTCATGACCGGCCGCACCTGTCGGAGGCGGCGCGACATGTGCTGGCCACGGCGCTACCGGAGACCTGCTGGGCTGTGGGCCCGGGCACGAACCGTGGATGCTCCCTGCAGCGATGCTCGGCCGGCAAGGTCGGCGCTGGAGGGATAGCGGCTGCGGCGTCGACACGGCAATCGTGTCGGGCGCCCCCGGTCCGCGTGAACGGAACGATCCAAGCCTGACGCTGTTCACGTCGCTGCTGCGCGCATTCTGCGACGTGACTGTGCTGCCTGGCCCCATCGAGAGCGGGCCGGTGATCCCGTAATTCTCTTAACCACTGTCCTGGGTGCGTTCAGCCCGCCATGTGCTGGGCGGATGGCGGCGTTATCCGGCTCTACCCCTGGTTCCTGGAGGACCGAAACATGTCTGTTGTCGTGCTGGCACTGTTGATCATTTCGCTCGTGGCCGCGGCCGTGCTGATGGTGGCGATGCTCGTGAAGGACAAGCCGTTTTACGGCGGTATTGGTCTCTGTGTGTTGCTCGGGCCGGGTGCGGTGCTGACGTTCTGGTACACGACCTTGTCCTGGGGTTAGACGCGGCCCGCGCGCCGTCGTCGCGGTTGGGGCGTTCAGGGCGGGCCGTGGCCGGTGTTCAGGCGTGCCCACTCGTGTGCCCAGTGGGCGTAGCGATGCTGGTCAAGTCCTGCCCGCAGGAGCCAGAAGGCGGCCGACAACGCGCCGACCACAATCAGCCAGGTAGCGATGGCGGTGGCTGCGGCATGACCGGCGGCGTCCTGCGGCGTGGCGGGTGACGACGTCACCTCGCCAGCAGTGTCAATCCAGATCGGTACCTCGCTGCCCGCGGACATCCCGGAACTGGCCGGGACAGCCCCCGTGAGCTCGATGCCCTCGGATGTGGTCCACCGGGCCTGCGCGCGCGTGCCGTTCTCACTGACTGGCCCGCGCCCAGCTCGGGGTCTCGATGGGGCGTCGGCGAGCAGGGTGGCCGTGGTTTCGTACCGGCTGGCCATCGCTTCCTCGGCGATCTGGCGGTTGTGTGCGTAGCTGCGCTGCCCGTGAGTAACGACAACGGGGATGGTCAGCAGCGACAGCAGCACAACGATCACGAGAGCAGCGGCCTCGATTCGGTCGGAGCCTCGCGCCACAGGGCTTCGCCCCGGGCGGAGACGCCGGGCGAGCCGCAACAGGTACATGGAGGTATCGGGCATGCCGGGCGACCTCCTCCGGTCCCGATCGCCGGTTGAAGCCACCTTTCAGGGTACGACTGACACGGGCATCGGACATGTTGATCACCGCTGCCCTGGGGAGATGCGTTCAGGTGACGGGAGCGACCAGGACGGGGGTGGGACTGCGCGTGAGCAGTTCTGTGGTGACACTGCCCAGCAGGAGTCGGGTGAGCCCGGTACTCCCGTGTGTGGCGGTGATCGCGAGTGTGGCCGGGCGGGACTGGAGCAGCTCGGCGATACTGGCGGCGGGATTGTCGCCGGTGAGCAGGGTGGCACTGGCCTGAACACCGTCATCGGCCAGTGCGTCGGCAGCTCGGGACAGGCCCGCTCCGAGAGCTTCCAGGTTTCCCGGGGTTTCTCTCGGAAACGCGACGTGCACGAGCTCGACCTCGGTAGCGAAGAGGCAGGCCCACGTGGTGGCGACCGCGAGGGCTGTTTCGGCACGGCCGGAGCCATCGAGACAGACCACGAGACGTTCATAACGCCGGGGCAGTCGCGAAAGCTCGTAGCCGGGACCGACCACCAGGGTCGGCGCGCGGCTGGTGCGCAGCAGATGCGCCGAGACGCTGCCGAGGACGAGGCGGTCAACCTCGTCGCGGTGTTGCGCCGACATGCAGACCAGAGTTCCGGGTTCTTCACCGGCCATGTCGGCGATCACCTCGCCCGGCCATCCGGCGCCGACGACAGCGACCTCGACCTGGTCGTAGGGCAGCTGCTCGGCGATGTCGTCGAGGTCACGGGCCCAGCGTCCGTTGACCGGGTCGTAGACCGTGACCAGCTCTATGGGGCAATCCAGCGTCTGGGCAACCCGCAGTGCGGGCAGGAGTGCCCGCTGTGCCTCGTCGGAGCCGTCCAATGGCACCAGCACACGGGAGACGGCTTGCGTATCGTCCGGCATCACAGCCTCCGACCTGCACCATTTGCCCGATTCGACCTGATGTGTTGGGTAAGGTCGTGACCGTATGTGGAAACCGGAAACCGTGGAGCTATGAGCATTCAATTACCTGCCGACTGGTGGATCCTGCTGGTTGCGGTGCTGTTGGTGGGTGGCGTTCTCGCGGCCGGATTCGCCAACCGGCTGCGGTTACCCGGTCTGTTGCTGTTCCTCGTGCTGGGCATGGTCATCGGTGACGACGGGCTCGCGTTGGTCAGTCTGTCCGACCCGCGTGTCGCCCAGATCGGGGGCACCATAGCGCTGCTGCTGATCCTGTATGAGGGTGGGCTGACCACCAAACCCGGTGATCTACGCCAGGCCGCTCTGCCCGGCTCACTGCTGGCCACCGTCGGAGTGCTCATCACCGCGGGCGTGGTGGGCGGCGGTGCGTATCTCCTGCTCGACGTGGAACCGTTGACCGCGTTCCTGATCGGCGCGGTGGTGGCCTCGACCGACGCCGCTGCGGTCTTCGCGATGTTGCGCAGGGCCCCGCTGCCGCGCAAACTGGCCTCGCTACTGGAGGTCGAATCCGGCGCGAACGACCCGATCGCGATCATGCTCACGATCGGATTGATCGAGACCTGGCGTGCCGATCCCGGAATTGGCGACTGGGTCACGTTCGCGCTGCTGCAACTGGGCGGTGGCCTCGGTGTCGGCGCACTGGCCGGCCTCGCCGGCACCTGGATGCTCATGCGCCCCAACCTCGGCCCCGAAGGCGCCTATCCGGTCCTCGCGCTCGGCGTCGCCGGACTGTCCTACGGCGCCGCCGCGGCGGTAGGCGCCTCCGGCTTCCTCGCCGTCTACGTCACGGGACTGGTGGTGGGCGCCCGGGTCCCGCTGCACCGCCGCGGGATCCGCACCTTCCACCAAGGACTGTCCAGCACCGCCGAAGTCGGGCTGTTCCTCATGCTCGGCGTGCTGGTCTTCCCCTCACAACTGCCGTCGGTCGTGGTTCCCGGACTGGCCGTGGTTTTCGTGCTTGTGTTCGTGGCCCGCCCGATCGCGGTCCTGCTTACCCTGGGTTGGCTGCGGTACCGATGGCAGGAACTGCTGTTCACCAGTTGGGTCGGACTCCGCGGCGCGGTGCCGATCGTGCTCGCCACGTTCCCCTTCGTCGCCGGCCACCCCGATGGCCAGTTCATCTTCAACATGGTCTTCTTCGTGGTCCTGGTCTCCGCGGCCGTACAGGGCGTCAGCATCAGCACCGTCGCGGGCTGGCTCGGGCTGCGTGGCGAGTCCCCTACAACAACCTCGGTGGCCGAGGATGTCCCCATCGGCGACATCAACACCGAACTCATCGAAGTCCGCGTCACCCCCGACCTACACATCGCCGGCAAACAACTCAAAGACATCACCCCACCCCACGGACTCATCACCGCCATCATGCGCGGCAAACGAACACTGATCCCCACCCCACGCACCCGGCTCCGAGACGGCGACCTCGTCATCGTCGCGATCCCCCGCCAACCCGACGCCTCCAAACTCGTCACTACCTGGGCCCGCGGAGAATAAGCGGCGATCAGGCAACGCCCACACAGGCGGCGATGGCCAGGATGATCGCAATATCGCGGGAACACGTACAGCTCCAGGTCAGTCCTTCCGGGCCGGCACGACGAGCACATCCGATGACGCGTCCCGCAACACGTGCTGGGCAACGCTGCCGAGCAGGGTGTAGCCCAGCGACGAGCGGGCGCCGGTACCGACGGCGACCAGATCGGCGGCGTGGTGGCGGCTCAGCTCTGGCAAACGCGTCTGCGGACGCCCGGACGCGATCACCACCCGCGACGCAGCGGGCGTCAGCTCGGCGGCCACGCGCTCGATATCGACGCGAACCTGCTCGGTGCTCACCTCGCGCAACTCGGCCAAGTGTTGCTCGCTGGCGCCGTGCATGCGCATCAACGTCTCGCCGACAACTACGGCAAAGTGCACGACGATGTGGTCCGCGTACGGCGTGAGCGCGCCCGCCGTGTGCGCCGCCGTTGCCGAGACAGCTGTGCTATCGACGGCGAGCACGACCGTGCGGTACTCCCCATCGGGTGGACTCTTGACCACCAGAACCGGAACCGGGCTCGCCCGCACCAGGTTGCCGGGAGTGCTGCCCAGGACCGGGCTGGTCAGCCGGTGGCCGCCATGCGCGCCGACGACCAGCAGGTCCGCGTCGCGATCAGTGACCTCAGCGAGGATCTCGTAAGCCACGTGACCGTGGCGGACGACGGCCTCCGTGACCGTGGAGGTGATGAACCGGTCGAGGTGTGAGCGCAGGCGGGCGTGGGCGAACTCGCTCAGCTCCTCGTTCAACCCGGCCGGCTGCACATTGACGGCGCTCAGCCGGGCGTCGCGTTCGGCGGCCAGCTGCGCGGCCCTCCGCACAGCCAAGCCCGCCTGCTCAGACAAATCGGTGGCGACCAGCACCCGGCGGACTGGTGCGGCGGCCATCGACATCACACTCCCTCCCTGCGAATAATGCCCCCTCCGACCGTCCGGCGCCCACGACCGAAGTCGAACCGGGCCAATGCATCGGCAAGCCGATGGCGGCTGGCGACGGATGTTTCCTCGGGCATCCATAGTAAGGCGACGTCTGGATGGGCCGCCTGCGCGAGCGGCGCCCGCTCATGACCAACGGCGCCAGCGAAATTCACGCGCTGAACGAAGCAGCGTCAGCCCGCACATCGAATTGCCCAAGACCAAACGCGTCCTGCACGGACCGAAGAGATGATGTCGACGCCGCAGCTAGGGCGTGTCTGACAATGGTGTTGGCGGGTGGTTGAGATGCTGTTCGGGTGTCGCGGTTCCAGTTGCTTTCAGATGATCAGTGGGCGTTGATCGAGGACCTGCTTCCGGTGCGTACCGGCAAGCAGGGCCGACCGTTCTCGGATGCGAGGTCGATGGTCGAAGGGATCATTTACCGGTATCGGTGCGGGATCGCGTGGCGGGATGTGCCTGCGGTATTCGGCCCGTGGCAGACGATCTGGACCTGGCACCGCCGGATGGCCGGTGACGGCACCTGGGACACCGTGTTGCAACGTCTGCTGACTGCTGCGGACTCGGCCGGCCTGGTGGAGTGGTCGGTGTCGGTGGATTCCACGATCGCGCGTGCGCATCAGCACGCCACCAACATCACCCGCCCCACAGGGGGCTGGGTCGAACTACACGGATCTGCACAACGAGCCGCCTGATCACGCGATCGGCCGCTCTCGTGGCGGCTGGAGCACCAAAGTGCACCATCTCGTCGACGGGAACGGCCGCCCGCTGGTGACGTTAGTCGGGCCCGGCCAGGCCGGGGACGCGCCGATGTTTCCGCATCTGATGCGGCAACTGCGTGTCGCTCGCCTCGGACGTGGTCGAGCTCGGACCCGGCCCGACCGTGTCCGCGGCGACAAGGCTTATTCCTCGAGAGCGATCCGGGGGCATTTGCGCGATCGCGGCATCACGGCGGTGATCCCCGAGCCGGCCGACCAGGCCGGGCACCGCACCCGCCGCGGTTCCCGCGGCGGCCGTCCGCCCACCCTCGACGCGGTCGATTATCGCGGCCGCAACGTTGTCGAACGGCGCATCGCCCTGCTCAAACAATGGCGTGGCCTGGCAACTCGCTACGACAAACTCGCCATCGTCTATCGCTGCGCGGTCGTTCTCCACGCCGTCATCACTTGGACCAAGACATTGTCAGACACGCCCTAGCCCTCGACGTGCGCGCCAGTTGAGACAGCAGAAGAGTGAGACCGCCAACTGTTCCTAACGCCCGGCGGAACCGTCGAGCCAGGCGAGACGCCTCGAGCCGCAGCAGCCCGTGAACTCTTGGAGGAGACCGGCCTGCTGGGCGAGCTGCTGTCAGTGCCGGCGGCCGTCGCTGTCCGCTCTTTCCGCGCCGACTGGACGCCAACGCTGAGCCTGTCCTACGGAGCCGTCATCAACCGCGACGCGCCACTCGGCGGGGAGAAGGGACAGCCGCCGAAGTGGGTCGACCTGGACGAATCGTGGGAGAGCGTGTTCCCCGAGGATCGCGACCGAATCCGCGCGTATGTGCGCAGGCTCGCGGCAGAGCACGCGGTCGAGGCGCGCTGATCCTGTCGGGCGGGGCTTTAGTGTCAACGGCGGGCGAATCTTGACCCCCTGGCGGCACCTGGGTTAGGCGCCACGCCGGGGTCAGTTTTCACGCGCCGTCGACAGCTTTAGTTGGTGGCGGCCCCTGCGGACAAGCACAGATCGTCCCAAGCACCATCCCGCTCTGGCGTTTTCATGGGCGGTCTGGGTCGCACGTCCGGACGTGAACGTCCGCCGTTTCGTCGTTGACATGGCCGCTGATCAGGTCCGATCAACGCCGGGTAGCGTGGGTGCGCTAGCGAATCTGGGAGTGATTATGGCGATACGACGAGATGCTCTCGCAGCACGGCGCGAGGCTCTCGGCTTCACCCAGGAAACCCTCGCCCAGGAGCTTGGGGTGGAGCTCTCGACAACCTGACCTCGCCTGCGAGTGGGCCGCTCACCTGGAAGGGAGGGACGACCGACGAACGTTCAGCGGGGTCGCCGACGGTGCTCATCACGGGCTGCTTCCTGTCGTGCCCGTGACCCTACTTGGTCAGGGCGCGCAGGCGGTGGTGAGCGCGGCGGCCTGATCGGCCCTGGTCTGCAGCCAGGCGGCTGGAGCACTGGTGAGGGTGTCCAGGGTGGCCGTCTGCAGGGTGGCGGCCAGGTCGGTGATGGCGCGGCCGATGTCGGTGTCGCTGGTGGTCGCGGCCAGGTCGGTGAGCTCGGTGGCGGTGGTGTGCGCCTGGTCCAGTGCGGCCTGCGGTGCGCTGAGGTCGGGCGGGTTGGCGACCAGTGCCAGCGCGTCGCTACACACCTCGGCGGCGGCGACCGCGCCGGTCACGGTGTCCGCGGCCGAACCGGCGGTGTCGCCGGCCTGCTGGACAGCGCCGCAGCCGCTGATCGCCGCCACGACGCCCACGCCGAGCAGCACAGAGGTCCATCGAGTCGAGATGCGCATGAGCGGGTTCCTTTCCGGATGGGCTGGGTCTGTGGGGTGGTGCCGCCCACCGCTGGTGGGGGGAGTGAGCGGTGGGCGGCACCGGGGCGGTCGACGCGCGTCAGTCGCGCGTCGACAGGCCAGTGGGCGAGGACGGGGCCGTCTCGGCTGCGGCCGCCCCGGTTTGGGCTGGCTCGGTCGTGACCGTGTCGGGCTCCGCACCGGCCAGCGAATCGGCAGAGGCAGCCGCTGGGGTGGCCGGGGTGGTGCGGGTGCGGATCCAGCTGGCCGTGACGGCGACGGCGAGCAGGAGGGCGACCACGGCCAGCGAGAACCAGGTGGGGATCTTGTAGAGGTCGAGCAGCAGCATCTTGATGCCGACCCACACCAGCACCAGGGCGAGGCCTAGCTTGAGGTAGATGAAGCGGTGCATCAGGTCGGCGAGCAGGAAGTACATGGCGCGCAGGCCCAGGATGGCGAAGGCGTTGGAGGTGAACACCAGGAACGGCTGCTGGGTGATGGCGAAGATCGCCGGGATGGAGTCGACGGCGAAGACGATGTCGGTGACCTCGACCAGCACCAGCACCGCCAACAGAGGGGTGGCCACCCAGCGCCCGGCCTGGCGCACCAGGAACTTCTGCCCGTGGTACTCCTCGGTGGTGGGGATGACCTTGCGGAACAGGCGCAGCACGACGCTGCGGTCGGGGTCGATGGTCTCGTTGCGGTGCACGGCCATCCGGACACCGGTGGCGACCAGGAAGGCGCCGAACACGTACAGGATCCAGGCGAAGGACGCGATGAGCACCGAGCCCGCGGCGATGAACACCGCCCGGAACACCAGTGCGCCGAGCACGCCGTAGAACAGCACGCGGTGCTGGTACTCGCGGGGAACGGCGAAGTAGCCGAAGATGATCGCGAAGACGAACACGTTGTCCACCGCGAGGGACTTCTCGATCACGTAGCCCGCGAAGTACTGGGCGGCGAACTCGCTGCCCCACGCCCACCACACGATCGCGCCGAACCCGAGGCCGAGCGCGACCCACACCGCCGACCAGGCGGCGGCCTCGCGGACCCCGACCACGTGTGCGCGGCGGTGGGCGAACAGGTCGATCGCGAGCATCACCAGGATCACGCCGAGCACCGCGGCCCACGCCCACAACGGAACAACCACAGTCAAGCACCTCCGGTCACGTCGAGTGAAACCGGAGGTCTCCCCAACCGCCAGAGCACGTGCGCTGGGTCCGGTGGCGCCGGGACCGGGCAGCCATCGAACTGCCGTAATGACGATCCCGGACGTGGTGGGTACTCCCCTCCGCACCACCAGAATGACGAAATACGGTTCGCCTGTCAAGGCTTGACTGGCGAACCGTACTTCGTCAATCTGGAAATGAGGCCAGCGCGCGGCCTCCTCGATCCGTGCCGTGGAAAGCAGGTCCGCTGATGCCCGCCCAGTGCACAACCCTCGTCTGCGTCGTCGACGCCACCGATCCCGCGCCGGCCGCCGAGCTGCCCGCGGCGGTCGAACTGATCGCCGACCACGGCCACCTCGTGCTCGCCGTGCTGCACCCGCCGCCGGGGCTCACGCTCAACGCGCGGCTGATCGCCTGGCAGCAGGTCCGCCGGGAGCAGGTCACCGCCGCGGCGCTCGCTCCCGCGCTGTCACGGCTCCCGTCATCCGGGCTGGCCGAGCGGGGCGTGCGGATCCACACCACCGCGTGGCATCACCGTCGCGGGCCGGGCGGCCGGCATCGGCGCGTGGCCGCCGCCCTGCTGCGACTGTGCCGAGTGCACGACGCCGACGTGCTCGTGTTGCCCGCCCATCCTCGCGCCGAGCTCCTCACGCCTGCGACCTGCCAGTACCTGCTCGGCCTCACTCAACCTCGGCTGCGGATCCGCCGCGCAGACGAGCACACCCTGCCCGACGCGATGCTGGTCTGATCACACCCGGTCGAGCAGCTCCCCGCCGATCCGGACCCCGCGCCGACAGCGGCATCGAGAGTGGAAGGAATGCCTTATGGTCGGCCCCATGCGGCCTGCCGAACCCCCACCCGACCACGCCCTCCCCACCCCAGCGGGCTCGGATCCCACCGACTCCGGCACGGTGGATTCTGGCGTGGTGGATGCTGGTGCGGAACCGGCCGACGCCGCCGCGTCGCAGACGCCAGGGTCGTGGATGTTCCTGAGCAACCACGCCCACGTGCTGCTCTGCCTGGCCGCCGACCCGCACCAGACCCTGCCCGTCATCGCCCAGAAGGTCGGCATCACCACCCGCGCCGTCCAGCTCATCCTCACCGACCTCATCCAGGGCGGCTACATCGAGCGCACCAAAGTCGGCCGCCGCAACCACTACCGCATCAACCCCGACGGCCATCTGCGCCACCCGCTGGAAGCCCACCACCGCATCGCCGACCTCATCACCGCCGTCGGTCCCGCCACCCCTGACGATGCTCGTGATGCTTCGGCTGACGGCGCCTCGACTCCTCCGCGTCGTCGCCGCACCGGATAACTCGCCACCCTTGGTAAACGAACCACAGTTCGTCATTCTCGACGTTGAGGGGGAGTACCTCAACGACCAAGCCCCGCGTCGTCAACACGATCTGGCCGACCCGGATCCGGCGCAGGCACCCGCCGCCCCACCGCGCGGGTCCAGGAAACCTCACGCCACCGACGCCAGCACCACCAAGCACGCCCTGGCAAGGGCTACGTGGCGTGGCCGGGCGGTGTGCGGACAGGACCTCGCGACGACCAGCGCCCCTCTCGCTTCGCACCCCACACTGACACGCCACCCGGGACGGCGTGTGTTCATCGTGGCGGGCGGGGCGGCACCAACGCTGCGCAGGTGATGACCAACGCCAGCAGAATGAGTGCCGTGACAGCGATGTCGATGAGGAATCCGGTGAGCATGGTGAACATGGTCAGTCCTTCTCAATCACGTGCTGCTCGGCTCGGCGGCGGGTGCGCAGGCTCGCCGCGATGACGACGGCGAGGATGGCCACGATGACAGCGAGGGAGACCGGCGTGGGGATCTGCGGGGTGGCCGGCCAGATTCCGTGGGCCCAGTGCAACACCAGTTTCAGACCGATGAACGCGAGAATGACCGCCAGGCCGTGGTTGAGATAGACGAGCTTGGCCAGCGTGGCGTGGAGCACGAAGTAGAGCGCGCGCAGGCCGAGCAGCGCGAAGGCGTTGGTGGCGAATACCAGGTAGGGGTCCGCGGTGATGCCGTAGACCGCGGGGACCGAGTCCACGGCGAACACCACGTCGGTCACGAACACCGCGGCGACCACCACCGCAAGCGGCGTGAGCGCGCGTCGTCCGTGCTCCCGTACGGTCAGCCGGGTGCCTCGGTAGTCGTCGGTGACGGGCATGAACCTGCGGAGCAGTCGCACGATACGCATCTGGGATACGTCGCGGCCCGCGAAGGCCGAACCGGTGTGCACCTCGTGCAGGATCTTGCCCGCGGACACGAGCAGGATCAGGCCGAAGAGGAGGAACGCCCAGGTGCCTGCCTGCAGCAGCGCCGCGCCCGCCGCGATGAAGATGCCCCGCAGGACCAGGGCACCGGCGATGCCGTACAGCAGCACCCGTTGCTGAATGGGGGACGGGACCGCGAACCCGGCCAGGATCAGCATGAACACGAACAGGTTGTCCACCGACAGTGACTTCTCCACCACGAAGCCGGTGATGAACTCCAGTGCCGGCCCGCTGTCGAACACCGCCCACAGCCAGATCCCGAACAGGACGGGCAGCGTGAGATAGAACACCGACCAGCCAATCGCTTCCCGTATCGACACCTCGTGGGGACGGCGGGTGACGGCGAAATCGGTGACGAGGAGGCCGAGTATTACGGCGATGCTGGCGACCCACAACCAGGGCGACCCGATCGACGAGGACCCCACCGAGTCGGCGGGCGCGGCCACGGACAGAGACGACACCACGGGATGAAAGGGCACGAAGACCTCCGCGCACGGACGACGTTCGAGGTCTCCTTCACCCTGGTGAGGGCGGTCGCCCGGGGACACCATGGGGTGTCCGTATTGACCAGGCAGACACTTAGGGAAGTACTCCCCTCTGCACGCAGTGTCACTGGCCGGAATGTGGCTGTCAAGGTTGATCGGGGGTGGATCTAGGATCGGTGGCGTGAGGCGCGCCGGGGTATGGCAGTGGCTGGACGGTCACGTCGACCATGAGCGGGGGGTGGGGGTCGCTGCTGGTGGGGTGGTGTCGCAGGCCCCGACGACCGTGGTCATCGAGCGGCTGCTGCGCACGCTCGGCCGGCCCGAGCAGCGGGTGCCGGTGATCCTGGTGGCCGGCACCAACGGCAAGAGCACGACCGCCCGGATCCTGGCCGCGGTGCTGGCGGGCAGTGGACTGCGGGTCGGGTTGTACACCAGTCCTCATCTGCACCGGCCGCAGGAGCGGATCACCATCGATGGTGTCACGATCACCGACGACGAGTTGGCGGCGGTGCTCGACCCGCTGGTGGCGGACGAGCGCACCGCGTCAGAGCTGGGGCGGCCCAGTTGGTTCGAATTGATGACCGCGGCCGCGGTGGGCTGGTTCGCCGACCAACGTGTTGATGTCGCGGTGGTCGAGACCGGTCTGGGTGGCAGCGGCGACGCGACCGCCGCGCTCGGCGCCGGCCTGGTGGTGGTCACGTCGGTGGGCGTCGACCACGTCGAGTACTTCGGTGACACGCGGTGGGACAACGCCGTGGCTGAGGCTGGCGCGGTTCCTGAGGGCGCGACCGTGGTGCTAGCCGAAGCGGACCCGGCCATGCACCCGCCGTTCCTGGGCCGCCGCCCCTCGCGCGTGGTGACCGTGGATCGTGACTTCGGCGTGGCCGCCGACGCGCCGGTCGCGGATGGCCGGACGGTGTCGCTGTTCACGCCCGGGGCGACTTATGACGACGTTTTCCTGCGTCTGCTGGCACCGTGGCAGGCGGCGAACGCGGCGACGGCGTTGGCCGCCGCCGAGGTGTGGCTGGCCCGGCCGGTGGCCGACCAGGTGGTGCGGGCGGTCTGCGGGGCGCTGCGGGCTTCGGGCCGCTTTGAGCTTGTCCACACCCCCGGCCCTGTGCTGATGGACGGCGCCCACAACGAGGAAGCGGCCACCGCGCTGGCACGGGCGCTGCGGGAGCGGTTCGACGGCGTCTCCCGCACCGTGGTGGTCGGTATGACCGGGACCCGCGCGCCGGAGGCGTTTCTGAGTGCCCTGGGGGTCGGGGCTGGTGACTGGGTGATCTGCACCTCGCCCCGGACACCGCGAGCGGTGCCGCTCGCCAGGCTCGCCGCCGCCGCGCGGGCGGTGGGCGCAGGATCGGTCGCGGTCGAGGCGGATGTGGGTGATGCGGTGCGCCGCGCGGCGGCGGCGAATGATAGCACGCTCACGGTAGTTACCGGGTCGCTCTATGTGATCGGCGAGGCGCTGCCCGTCGTGCGAGCGCTGGTGACGTGACCACCCGTGCTGCCCGGGCTGAGCGCCGCGCGTGCTGATCGGGAAGAGAGGGTACGAGATCCGGTCTCGAAATGGGTCCGGCGGCGCGGGGGCAACGGTGATCGCGCGAGCCGGTGGTGTGTCAGACTGCAGTGGTGAGGGGTGAACGGGTGATGTCGGATCAACCAGGCATCGCGCCTGAGCGCGTGGGACTCGATGTGGAACGCGCTGCTGGCACCCTGCGCGCGGGTGGGCTGGTCGCGTTCCCGACCGAGACCGTGTACGGGCTCGGCGCGGACGCGGAGAACGTCGACGCGGTGGAGCGTGTCTTCGCCGTGAAGGGGCGGCCCTCGACGCACCCGCTGATCGTGCACCTCAGCGGGGCGCGTCAGCTCCCCGACTGGGTCGCGGAGGTGCCCGACGCGGCGCGCCGCGTCGCTGACCGTTTCTGGCCTGGCCCGGTGACCCTGGTTCTTCGTCGGGGCCGCCGTGTTCCCCGCGCGGTCACCGGCGGTCTGGAGACGGTCGCGCTGCGGGTGCCCGACCATCCGGTCGCCCGCGCGCTGCTCACGGCGTTCGGTGGCGGTGTGGCGGCGCCATCGGCCAACCGTTTCGGCTCGGTCAGTCCCACGGCGGCTGCTCATGTTGGCGACGGGTTGGGCGCCGACGTCGACTACGTGCTGGACGGCGGCCCCTGTGCGGTGGGTGTCGAGTCCACGATCGTCGACCTCACCGGCGCACCTGCGATACTGCGCCCAGGCGGCGTGACACGAGAGGATCTTGAGCGCGCACTGGGTTGCTCCGTGCCGGTGCGGGCGAGGAGTGCCGTACGCGTTCCGGGCCAGCATCCGTCGCACTACGCGCCGAGGGCACGGGTTGTCCTGGTCGAGCCGGGCCAGGTGATCGGCCACGCCGAGTACCTGGCAGCGCAGGGCCGGCGCGTCGGCGTCCTGCTGCCGCCCGAGTTCGCGGGCGGTGCCGGTGCGTGTGCCGGGCAGCGCGTTATCGCGGTGCCGGACTCGGGTGCGCGGTACGCGCGGCGGCTTTTCGAGTTCCTCCGTGACTTCGACCGGCATGAGTGCGAGGTCGTGGTGGCCTCGGTTCCTACCCCGGACGGGCTCGGATTGGCGATCGCGGATCGGCTCCGCCGAGCGGCCGGGTCGCGCAGCCAGACGGCCGCGACTCCGGGCTGCTCAGCGGTTGCTGAGCGCGGCGACGAGGTGTTCGAGGTGGGCGGCGCGGGATGCTTTGATCAGGACGAGATCGTCGGGACGAAGGATTCGACTTAGCACGTCGTGGGCGGCCTGGCTGTCGGGAACGGCGATGATGTCGAGGGTGCTGTGCTCGGTGTCGGCCGCGTCGGCGATCAGAGGCGCGGTCCGGGTGCCGATGGTGATCAGGACGTCGAGGCCGGCGCGTGCGGCGAGCACGCCGAGGTGGTGGTGGGCGCCAGCGGCGTGGTCGCCGAGGTCGGCCATCTCGCCGAGGACGGCGATCCGGCGGCGGGCGGACATGGTGCTCAGGGTGGTCAGCGCGGCGGCCATGGAGTCGGGGTTGGCGTTGTAGGCGTCGTGGAGGAGCGTGACCCCGTCGCCCCGCACGATGGTTTGCATGCGCCCGCCGCTGGCGGGTTCAGCGGCGCTCAGGGCATCGGCGATGGTGTGGTGGTCAAGGCCGAGGCCGAGGGCGAGGGCGGCGACGGCGAGGGCGTTGCCGACGTGGTGCCGGCCGGTCAGGCGGAGCGTGACGGGTGCCGTGCCCTCGGGAGTGTGCAGGGTGAAGCACGCCCGGCCGCGCGGCGTGACGTGCACATCTCGGGCGTATACGCCGTTGGGGTGGGGGCGCTGGCTCCACCAGCGGGTGCGGGCGGGGGTGAGCGGGGCCATCGCGGCGACGAGCGGATCGTCGGCGTTGAGGATGGCCAGCCCACCGTGGTCTGCAGAGGGGAGCCCGGTCAGTAGTTCGCTTTTGGCCGCGGCGATCCCGGTTTGCCCGTCGGGGTATTGACCGAGGTGGGCGGTGCCGACGTTGAGCACGACCCCGACGTGGGGGGTGACCAGGCCGCACAGGTAGCTGAGGTGTCCACGGCCCCGGGCGCCCATTTCCAGGATGAGGTAGCGGGTGTCGGGGGTGGCGCGCAGGACAGTGAGGGGAAAACCGAGCTCGTTGTTGAAGGAGCGGTCTGTGGCGGCGACCGGGCCGTGGTGTGCCAGGACCTGGGTGGCGAGATCTTTGGTCGTGGTCTTGCCGTTCGACCCGGTGATGCCGATCACGGTGGCCGGCAGTCGGTCTGCCACGTGGCGAGCCAGGTCGCCGAGCGCGCGGGTCACGTCGGTGACCTGGACGGCAGGGGCGGGCACCGGGCGTGCGGCCAGCACCAGGGCGGCTCCCGCGGCGAGGGCCGCTGATGCGTGGTAGTGCCCGTCGGTGCGCCGGCCGGGGAGGGCGGCGAACACGCCGCCGGGGTGGACCTGGCGGGAGTCGATGCTGGCGGGTGCGGTCACCAGCAGCGACGGGTCGGTCCCCGGGACGAGGTGACCGTCGGTGGCCGCGGCGATCGCGGCGGCGGTCAGGGGGATCATCGTGGTGACGCTCCTTCGGACGTGCAGTGGCTGGGGCCGGCCGGGTGGGTCTGCGGGGGTGGTGTCCGGGGGTTACGGGTTGCAGCATTCGCAGAACGTGGGATCGGCACGTCGTTGGCCGTCATCGCGAGGGTGGCGGCCGCGGTGCGGGCAGCGGGCACACCCGTGGATCGTTGCCAGGGTCAGGCGGGTGGGCTCGCCACACGTGCCGCAGGGCAGACCAGGTTCGCGGTCCACCGGGCCGAATCCGGGGGTGCCGCAGGCCGGGCACAGGGTGGCCAGACGCGAGGCGAGTTGGTGGGCGAGCACGCTGATCTCCCGCATGCGGGTGGGGTTGACGTGCGCGCGCATGTCGGTCTCCAGTCGCGCCAGGCCATCGGTGGAGTGCGCGGTGCACCGGCTGATCGCCGCATCGAGGTCGGCACGGGTCTGGATGCCCTTGCAGATGGGGCCTGGAGCCCGCACGTCGGCGGGGCTGTGGGGACGGACGATGACCGCGTGGGCACCGAAACCGACGCGCGCCAGGTAGGCGTCGGTTTCCTCGTCGAGGCGGCGGGTCGTGGTGTGGCTGAAGTTCGTCGGTGTGGTTCGGCGCTCCAGGATGCAGACGTCCCGCACCGTGTCGAGGAAGGCGAGGATCTCCTGGCCGGCGCTCAGCATTGGCGCGACCGGGTGCGGGCCGAAGGAGCCTTCGCTGGCCACGGCGAGTCCGAGGCCGGTCGACTCGATCGCGAGGCGCGCCTTGCGGACCGCGGTCTCGGCCGCCGACCCGGCGCGGGGGATCTCACCGGTGAAGGTGCCGAGCTGATCGGTGTCCACATCGTGGGCGAGCACAAGCCGCATGCCGGGGATCCGCGCCAGGGCGGCAGCGAGGGCTCGCTGCTTGCCGTGTCGGGTGGCCATCGCGACCGGTGCGCCCGCGTAGGGGTGCACGGCGAGCATTACACGAGGTTGCCGGATCGGGCGTCGATGCCGGTGAGCAGGGCCACGAGCTGCCCGATGGCGGTGTCACGGTCCATCGGGTGCCGCAGCGGCAAATCCGGATGCAACCGGTACCGGTTGCGCCGCCCCTCCCTGGTGCGTTCCAGGTAGCCCGCCTCGACGAGGTCGGCCACGATGCGCTGCGCCGCCCGCTCGGTGATGCCCACCACCTCGGCCACATCCCGCAACCGAACTTGTGGATCCCGCACCACGCACAGCAGTACGTGGGCGTGATTGGTCAAGAACGTCCACTCCTGCATGGCCGCAACTGTACCTCGTCGGGGGTAACGCATGTCACGCTTGCCAAAGCACGTCATCAATGTCGTATGATTCATATCGCGTATTAGAACACAGGTCATTGGTAGCGTGCTTGGGAGGTGGGTGTCATGGGCGACGAGGAGATGGCGCTCCCGTGGGAGAACCTGCTGCGGGAGGTGGGCGCGGTGGTCGACGCCGAGATGGCGGGCGTACTGACCGGCGAGCGCGCGGCCGATGAGGTGGCGCGGCGCTGGGCGCACCGGTGGGCCTCGCCGCCGCCGGACGTGGTGATCGACACCAGCCCGCCGGGCGTGCGGCGGGGGGCCGCGCAGAGCGTGGGTGCCTACATCGCCCGGGAGCTGGAACGGGGGCGGTCGCTGTACTGCGTGGTCCACGACGAGTTCGTCCGGGTGCGGATCGGGGGTTTCGACGGGCGTGCGTTGCCTCCGCATTGCCTGGAACACCTCGGTTCGCCGCCCGAGCCCGCTGCGGGCACCGGTGCTGAGCCGCGCGCCACCGACCTCGCCGGAGCCCCGGCGACGCGCGGCGCGGCGGCGCGCGCGGGTCAGGAAGGTACGACGGCGTGACAGGGGTGACGCTGCTCGTTTTGGTGGCCCTTCCCGCTGTTGCGGCCATGGCCGGGTCGATCCGGCGGCTACGAAGCTTGGCGCCCGCGTTGGGTGCGGGTGCGGCGCTGGTGGCCACCGCGCTGGCGGGGACGCTGGCCGTGACGGTGGTAGTCGGCGGGCCGGTGGCGATGGTGCTGGCCAACCCGGACGGGCGAGCCTGGACCGGGCTGGTGGTCGACCACGTCGGGGCGATCGTTCTGCTGCTGGTGTGCACGGTCAGCGCCGTGGTCCAGGCGTTCGCCCGCCGCTACCTGCACGGCGATCCGGCCGCGGCCCGCTTCGCTGTCGCGGCGGGGGCGCTGACCGCCGCGACCACGGTGATGGTGACCGCGGCGACTCTCGTCACCCTGGCGGTGGCGTGGACGCTGACCGGGGTGATCTTGTGCCGTCTGGTGGGGATGTATCGGCCGGCGCCCTCGGCCGTCGATGCCGCACGGCGCACCACCCGTGCCGTCGTCGCCGGGGACGCCGCGTTGTGGACTGGGGTTGTCCTCGCGGTCACGGTCTGGGGGGATCTCGACCTGCGCCACCAGGGCGACGCGGCCCTCGGCGGTGCGGTGGGCACGGTGGTGGCCTGTTCGCTGGTGGTCGCCGCGGCCGTGCGGTGCGCGCAGCTGCCCTGGCACCGATGGCTGCCGGCGACCCTGGCGGCACCGACCCCGGTTTCGGCTCTGCTGCACGCCGGCGTGGTCAACGCCGGCGGGGTGCTGCTGGTGAAGCTGTCGCCGATCGTCGGTGCCGCGCCGGTGGCGACACACCTGGCGTTCGCCATCGGAGCCGCCAGCGTCGTGGCCGCCACCGCGATCATGCTGACCCGCCCCGACATCAAAGGGGCGCTGGTGCACTCCACGATCGGGCAGATGGGGTTCATGCTCATGACCTGCGGGCTCGGCCTCTACGCCGCGACGGTGGTGCACCTGGTGGCGCACGGGCTGTTCAAAGCCACCCTGTTCCTCGGCTCGGGGTCGGCCGTGCAGCGGCACGCTGGCCACACTGCGGCTCCTCCCGCGCCTCGGTTGGCTCCTGCCCGCGCAGCGCAGGTCGCTGTCCTCGC
Organism: Prauserella muralis; assembly: GCF_003202285.1. GTDB lineage: Bacteria > Actinomycetota > Actinomycetes > Mycobacteriales > Pseudonocardiaceae > Prauserella_B > Prauserella_B muralis. Next base: position 26,034 of record NZ_MASW01000008.1, on the reverse strand, counting down.
CGGGGTCGCCGCCGTCGCGGCGGTCGGGGTGGCGGCCTGGTTGCTACCCCTTCATGCCGGTGGCGTCGCGTTGTCGCTCTTCGCCGTGGCCACCGCCGCGCGGCTGGCGTGGGGCTGGCTGCGTCGTCACCCGACCGGCGGCGCGCTGGTCACGGTGGTGATCGTGCTGCCGGGCGTGGCGATCGGGTACCTGGCCCTGGTGGGCGCGGTCACCGAGCTCCTGGCCCCGAGCCTGCCCGCAAGCGGGCCCGCCGCTGTCTCGGCCTGGGTTCTCGCGACCGTGGTGGCGGTGCTGGCGGCCGGTGCGCTGCTGCTCCACCTGGCACCCGCGGTCGGTCTGGGCCGGTGGCGCGACCGGCTGTACGTGGCGGCGTTGTCCGCCGGGCAGCAGCGCACGTACACCGCCGCCTGGGGTCACCCGCCATGGCTGGTACCGACACCGCGTCCGCGGCCGGTTCCCCAACTGGAAGGAGCTCGGGCGTGACTCGCCCCCACGCGCTCGACGGCATCCCGCGCAAGCGGGTCGCCGCCATGACAGGTGAGTCACCGGCTGTCCCGCACGCGTGGCTTCCCCTGTTCTCCACGGTCGCACGTTCCGCCACTTGTCGCGTCGTGCTCGCGCAGGAGGGTTCACACTCATGACCACCGGCCCCGCCACCAACCTCGCCCCCGATGCCGTCTCTGACGTCGCCACACAGCAGGCGGCAGTGCGCGCCGAGATCGCCGACGCGGCCGGATTCCTGGCTCCGACCTGGCCATTGGCGGACTTCATCGCGGTCAACCCGTTGTCCGGCCTGCTGGACCGCCCGTTCGCCGACGCGGCCACCACCGCCGCGGATCTGCTCGGAGCACGAGTCACCCCAGACGAGACCTGGCTACGTGCCGCCTGGCAGCGCGGCCGGATCACCGACGACGACCTGCGCGCCGCGCTGGCCCGCCGCCACCCCACGGCGCTACAGCGGGGCCCGCTCACTCTCGGCAACCGCGCCTACGACCCGGTCGACCTGCTGGTGGCCGATCTGCACCAGGGCATCGCGTGTCCACCGCCGCGCCGTCAGGCACGCACCGCGGCCGAAGCACTGGCCCCGGAGGTGGCCGCCCTGCTCAACACCCACACGATCCAGTGGTGCGCGGCCTACCTGGACGAAGGCCAGTCCACCTGGCGGATGCCGGGTCGTGACCGCGGCTTCTACTCGGCGTGGCGGGCGCTGGCCGCCCATGACGGAACCTTGCCGCGGCCGGTGCGGGCGCGGCTGCGGCACCTGCCCGAACGCGCCGAGCACACCATCCTGGACGCGCTGGCCGCGCTCGGTGTCCCGGACGACCAGCGGACCCGCTACCTGCAGGCCCACCTGGCCTGCTTGCCCGGCTTCGCCGCCCACGTCCGGTGGCGCGGCGAGCGGCCCGACAGCGGCATCGACCTCGTCGACTACCTCGCGTTGCGGTTGGCCGTCGAAGCCGCCGCGCTCGCCGGCTCCCACGCTCCCGGCACAGCGTGGTCCTGGGCCTCCGCGAGCCGGTTCGACACCCGGCAGGCCACCGTCGACCCGCACGACCGGGCCTACCACCTGTTGGGAGCGCTGGAAGTCACCGACACCGATGCCGCCCAACGGAGCGAGCTGGTGGAGCTGCTCGACCAGCTGCCGATCCAGCAGCGGGCGCTGGTCTGGCTGGACGCCTACGAGGACCACTACCGGAGCCGGCTGCTGCTGCGCATCCTCGGCCGGCCCCAGCCCGAACTGCCCGAAGCCCCACCGCGGGCGCAGGTGGTGTGCTGCATCGATCCCCGCTCCGAAGGACTGCGCCGCCACCTGGAGGTCCTCGGCAGCTACCAGACCCTGGGCTTCGCCGGTTTCTTCGCCGTCGCCATGCGCTACCGCGACCTCGCCGGGGGTGCCGCTCGCACCCAGTGTCCCGGCCCGATCACGCCTCGCCACACCCTCACCGAGCACCCCGCCCCTGGTCGGCGGCGCGCGGCCGAGCGGTCACTGGCCGGCCGCAGGGTGCTCGCCGCCGCCGAGCACTCCCTGCACGCCGCCAAGGACGACCTGCTGGCGCCGTTCGCCCTCGCCGAAGCCGCCGGCTGGCTGGCCGGGCCGCTGGCCGCGGCCAAGACCTTCACTCCCCGTGCCGCCGGCGCCACAGGCGCGTGGTGGGCCCGCCGCATCACGCCCGAGCCGCAGACCGAGATCTCCATCGCCGAGGCGCTCACCCCCGAGGAGCGTGCCGCGACCGCCGAAACCATCCTGACGTTGATGGGCCTGACCCGCGGGTTCGCGCGGCTGGTCGTGTTCTGCGGGCACCGCGCCCACACCGACAACAACCCCTACCAGGCCGCGCTGGACTGCGGCGCCTGCGGGGGACATCCCGGAGGTCCCAACGCCCGCACGGCCGCCGCCCTGCTCAACGATCCGCAGGTCCGCCTTCACCTGGCCGACCGCGGCATCACCGTTCCCGACGACACCTGGTTCGTCCCGGCCGAACACGACACCACCACCGACACCGTACGCCTGCTGGACACCCACCTCCTGCCCGCCACCCACCGCCGCGACGCTGACAGGCTCACCGCCGACCTCCGCACGGCCGGCACCCGGCTGGCCGCCGAACGCTGCGCCATCCTGCCGGGCGCACCCACCCGGCCCCGCCCGCGGCACGCGGCGCGCCACACCCGCGCCCGGGCCCGTGACTGGGCCCAGGTCTTCCCGGAATGGGGTCTCGCCGACAACGCCGCCTTCCTCATCGCGCCCCGCGCCCTCACCCGCGGCATCGACCTGCACAGCCGCGTGTTCCTCCACGACTACGATCCCGACCTCGACCCGACCGGCACCGTCCTGGAAACAATCCTCACCGCGCCGCTCGTCGTCGCACACTGGATCAACAGCCAGTACTACTTCGCCACCGTCGACCCGCAGTCCTTCGGCGCCGGCAGCAAAACCCTGCACAACGTCACCGGTGGGGGCCTGGGCGTCATGACCGGCCACACCAGTGACCTCCAGCCCGGCCTGCCCTGGCAGTCCCTCACCGACGGCCACCACGCCCGACATGAACCGCAACGCCTGCTCGCCATCGTGCAGGCACCCCTGCCCAGGCTGGACACCCTCATCGCCCGCCACACAATGCTGCACCACATGTTCAGCCACGACTGGATTGGACTCGCCGCACGGGAACAGCCCGACGACCCGTGGCACCGCTACACCCCCACCGGGTGGCAGCCCTGGCACCCCAGCACCGACACGCCAGCACCGACATCCCGGCAGGCGCTCCCGTGACCGCTCCACACCACCCGATGGCGGCGTCCCACCCGGAACGACCTGTCCTAACTCCCCACGTAACAGAGCCGCTTGGAAAGAGAGGTACCCGATGAGCGCGCTTCTACTGATCTCAAGTGTGGACCACGCCGAGGTCGCCGTCGAGCAGGCGAGCGACTACCTGGTCCACCACCGGCGCTACGGCGGCGATCCAGCTCAGCGGGACGCCCTGCTCGGGATTTGGATCCGCCGCGAGCTTGACGCGGACCTGCCCACGTTGTTCCCGTGCGGCGAGCATGTGCAGACCTGCGGATGCGCCGTCGGGGACCCCACGGAAGGGCGCCCGCCAGCAGTGCCGGTGGGGATCCGGACCTCCTCCTCGGTGTCCGGGCTGTGGTCGCTGTGCTGGCTGGACGGTTCCGCCCTGCGCGAGGCACACAACCCCCACCAGCGACGGCGCCTGATCCTCGATGTCCTGGTGCAAGGCGCGGCGCCCGCAGCGAGCCTGCCGGGAGCGTTCTTTCCGGTCTTCGCGCACACCGACTCCCGCGACACCGTCCACGCCACCCTGACCGAACTCGGCAGCCGCTACCCGCGCCTGGTCGCGACCCACTGGTACATCGATGACCCAGAGCAGGGCATCAGTGGACCGTGCGGCACGACCAGCGCCGGATGCCGGCTCGCACGCGGCACCGCCACGACTCGCCCCTAGCCCATCCAGCGTCCCGTCCCGTCACGTCCTCGGTCTCAGGAGCAGCATGACCACGCATTCCACATCCGCACCGATCACCGTCGCCCACGGAGACGGAATCGGTCCGGAAATCATGGAAGCCACCCTTTCGGTGCTCAACGCCGCAGGCGCGGCCCTTGACATCGACACGATCACCATCGGAGAGTCGGTCTATCAGGCTGGCAACCCCGCCGGCGTCACTCCCGAGGCGCTCGAGTCGATCCGCCGCACGGGTGTGTTCCTCAAGGCGCCCATCACCACCCCGCAAGGCGGAGGGTTCAAGAGCCTCAACGTCACCGTGCGCAAGACGTTCGGTCTCTATGCCAACGTCCGGCCATGCGTCGCCTACGCACCGTTCGTCGCCACCAAGCACCCTGGCATGGACGTCGTCATCGTTCGGGAGAACGAAGAGGACCTCTACGCCGGCATCGAGCACCGCCAGACCGACGAGGTCGTGCAGTGCCTCAAGCTCATCTCCCGGCAGGGATGCGAGCGGGTAATTCGCTACGCCTTCGAGTACGCCACAGCCTATCGGCGAACCAAGGTGACAGCGTTCACCAAGGACAACATCATGAAGATGACCGACGGCCTGTTCCACCGGGTGTTCGACGAGGTCGCCGCCGACTACCCCGATATCCAGGCAGAGCATTGGATCGTCGACATCGGTGCGGCCAAGCTCGCCGACACCCCCGAGGCGTTCGACGTCGTCGTCCTGCCGAACCTCTACGGCGACATCCTCTCCGACGTCGCCGCCCAGATCGCCGGATCTGTCGGCCTCGCCGGAAGCGCGAACATCGGCGAGCGAGTCGCCATGTTCGAAGCCATCCACGGATCCGCCCCCCGGCGAGCCGGCCAAGACGTTGCGAATCCTTCAGGGCTGCTGCTGGCCGCGGTACAGATGCTGGTCCACATCGGACAAGCCGACGTCGCGAGCCGAGTCCACAACGCCTGGCTGCGGACCATCGAAGACGGCATCCACACCTACGACATCTACGAGCCCGATACCAGCACCTCCAAGGTCGGCACCACGGCGTTCGCGGCATCGGTCATCGACCGTCTCGGCCAAGAACCCACCCGGCTGCCGGCAACGCACTACGCCCAGCACAGGCCGATCACCGTCAAGCTCGCGGGCCGATCCGCTGCCGCCAAGACCCAGCTCGGCGTCGACGTGTTCGTCCACAGCCCAGACACCACCCCAGACGAACTCGCCGCCAAGCTTCGTCCGTTCGCCGCACCCCTGCACCTTGACATGATCTCCAACCGGGGACAGAAGGTCTGGCCAGGCGGCGCGCCCGAGACCCTGCTCACCGACCACTGGCGATGCCGCTTCCTCGACCCGCGCGGGACCACCACCGCCGCCGAGGTCGTCGCCCTCCAGGCCCGCATGGTCGAGCACGGCATCGAACCGATCAAGACCGAAGGACTCTACGCCTTCGACGGCGAACCCGCATTCACCCGAGGCCAGGGCCAATGAAGGGCCGAGCTGACCAAGCGAAGCCGGGAGAAGACATGGACCCGCGTCACCGTAGCCGAATCGTCACCGACGGCGTCACCCGAGCACCGGCCCGGGCGATGCTGCGGGCAGTCGGGTTCGCCGACGAGGACTTCACCCGGCCGCAGATCGGTGTGGCCGCGGCCGCCAACGACCTCACACCCTGCAACATCGCCCTGGACCGCCTGGCAGGCGCGACGGCCGACGGGGTCAGGAAGGCGGGCGGGGTGGCGATGCGGTTCTCGACCATCGCCATGTCCGATGGGATCGCCATGGGGCACCGCGGCATGCGCGCGTCCCTTCCCAGCCGGGACCTCATCGCAGACTCGGTCGAGTGTGTCATGGAGGCCGAACAACTCGACGCGATGGTCACCATCGCCGGCTGCGACAAGAGCCTTCCCGGGATGCTCATGGCCGCCGCACGCCTCAACGTACCCACGGCGTTCTTGTACGGCGGCTCCTCCCTCCCCGGGAGCTGGCAGGGTCGGCCGGTGACGATCCAGGACGTGTTCGAGGCCGTCGGCGCGCAGGCAAGCGGCCTGCTCAGCACCGACGACCTCGACGAGCTGGAGCGCGCCGCGTGCCCAGGAGCCGGATCGTGCGCCGGCATGTACACCGCCAACACGATCGCCGCCGAAGCCGAAGCCCTCGGTATCGCACTGCCCGGCTCGGCATCCGCCCCCGCCATCGACCCCACACGCCCCGGCATCGCCCACGACACCGGAGCGGCCGCCGTCGCCGCCCTGCGCGCCGGGATCCGCCCACGCGACATCCTCACCCGCGAAGCCTTCGAGAACGCCATCACCGTGGTCATGGCCCTGGGCGGGTCGACCAACGCCGCGCTGCACCTACCCGCCATCGCCCACGAAGCCGGCGTCCGCCTGACCCTCGACGACTTCGACCGGATCAGCCGACACACCCCCCACATCGCCGATCTCCGTCCCGGTGGGCGCCACGTCATGGCCGACCTGCACCAGGTCGGTGGCGTGCCCGCAGTGCTCGCCGCGCTGCTGGACGCCGGACTGCTCCACGGCGACTGCCTGACCGTGACCGGAGCCACCCTGGCCGAGAACCTCGCCGAACTCGCAGCCCCGAAACCCGACGGTACGGTCCTCCGAACGCCAGATGACCCGCTCCGCCCCGACGGCGGCCTGGCCATCCTCCGCGGGGCACTCGCCCCCAGCGGCGCGGTGGTCAAGATGGCCGGCCTGACCGTCGACCGCTTCCACGGCACAGCCCGGGTCTTCGACAACGAAGACGCCGCCATGGGCTACGTCTCAGGCGGTCGCCTCACCGCAGGCGAGGTGATCGTGATCCGGTACGAAGGCCCACGCGGCGGACCGGGAATGCCGGAGATGCTCGCCGTCACCGCCGCTGTCCGCGGCACCGGCCTGGGTGACCAGGTGGCGCTGGTCACTGACGGCCGCTTCTCCGGCGCCACCACCGGCCTCTGCGTCGGCCACGTCGCCCCCGAGGCCGCTGCCGGCGGGCCGCTGGCGCTGGTCGCCGACGGCGACCCGATCATGATCGACATCCCGGCACGCACCATCGATCTCGACGTCAACCCTGCCGAACTCGAACGACGCCGTCACCGCTGGCACCCACCCCCTGCCCCGACCGGCAACGGCTTCCTAGCCAAGTACAGCCGCCTCGTCGGCTGCGCCTCGCAGGGGGCGCTCGTCGGCGCCACCCCACGATGAGCAGCCCCACCCGACGCAAACACCATCATGTCACGCGAGCGATCCGGCTTTTCTCCCATCGCCGTGCCGGCGGCACGGCCTGCGGGGCGCATCGGCGGTGCCGCCAGCGCCGACCGCCCTGTCGAAGGAATCACCGCCACGACCGGACCCTGCATCCGCCGGGCCATCGACGTCCACCAAGCGGTCACGACCCACGCCTGCCGGGCCGCACACACCAACCCCCGCGAAGGAGCCGCACTGTGTTGGACGGCAAGCACATCCTGGTGACCGGGGTCGTCACCACCGACAGCATCGCCTTCGCCGTCGCCCGCCGCGCCCAACAACTCGGCGCCGAGGTGCTGCTCACCGGGCTCCCCCGCGATCTCGATCGGGCCCGTGCGGCGGCAGCGCAGCTCACCGGCGACATCGACGTCATCCCCTTCGACGCCACTGCCTCCCACGACACCGCCCGGCTCACCGCAACGATCGCTGAGCGGTGGGAGAGACTCGACGGCGCCCTGCACGCCATCGCCTTCGCACCCGCCGACGCCCTGGAAGGCCCCCTACTCAACGCCCGCCCCGAAGGGATCGGACTGGCGTTCCAGACCAGCACCGTATCCCTCGCCGCGCTCGCCGCGGCGGTGAACCGGCTCGCCCCACCCTCCGGCGCCAGCCTGGTCGGGCTCGACTTCGACGCCAGCGCCGCGTGGCCGGTCTACAACTGGATGGGCGTCTGCAAAGCCGGACTGGAGTCGCTCAACCGGTACCTCGCACGCGACCTCGGGCCTGCCGGAATCCGGGTCAACCTCGTCGCGGCCGGGCCGATCCATACCCGGGCGGCCACCGGCATCCCCGGCTTCGAAGCCCTGCTCGACGCCTGGGCAACCCGTTCGCCCTTGCGGTGGGACCCAGCCGACTCGACCCCGGTGGCCGACGCCGTCTGCTTCCTGTTCTCCGACCTCGCCCGCGCTATCACCGGCGAGATCCTCCACGTCGACGGCGGCTACCACGCCATGGCCGCGCCCCTGCGCCAACAGGGATCATGATGGGCCACGAGGACATCCAACACCTCCACACTGATCAGGGCAGGTGCCCTGGCGCAGACTGGGCAAGATCTCGGCTGGTTGACCCGGTGGGCGCTCCATGACCCGACCTAGCCGACTCATCCTGGTCACCGGCACCGGCACCGAGGTCGGCAAGACCTGGGTGACCGCCGCCTTGTCGCGACGATTGCGAGCATTTGGCATCGAGGTCGCGGCCCGCAAACCGGCGCAGTCGTTCACACCCGGTGATACCGCGACCGACGCCGCCGTGCTCGGCGAGGCAACTGACACGCCCGCCGACACGGTGTGCCCGCCACACCGGTGGTACCCGGTACCCCTCGCGCCACCGATGGCCGCCGACACCCTACAACTGGCTCCGATCCTGCTCGACGACCTCGTCGCCGAACTCGACTGGCCCTCAGACGTCGCCATCGGCTTCGTCGAGGGCGCAGGCGGGCTGTGCTCACCAATCGCCCATGACGGCGACACCCTCTCACTGGCGCAGCGGGTGAGACCGGACCTCGTGCTACTGGTCACCGAGCCTGTCCTAGGAGTTGTGTCCCAGGTGCGCCTCGCCGCGCGAGCCCTCACCGGACACGAGGTGCTAGTCGTCCTGAACCGATACGACCCCAGCGACGAGGTGCACCGGCGTAGCCGCGACTGGCTGACAGCCATCGACGCGCTCGCCGTACTCACCAACCACGACCTCGCCGACACCGTTGATTCCGACGCGGCCTGGCGCGCCATCAGCGGCGAGCCCCCCTCGGCACGCAATCCCTGACCACGCCCCTCGGTCACTGACCCGCTTACCCACGTCCTGGACCCGAGCGGTTGGTCAGACCGGGTCAGTTTCACCCGGCAGCGACAGTCACCATGAGTGATCGCGAGAGGTGAGAACTCGACGCGGAACGGTATTGCTCTGCGCCAGCAGGCTCGCCTGAGTCGTGGCGAGGCTGCCAGCAGCGGCCGGCGCACTGTCGACACCTGGCTTCCGATCCACGACTGGACCGAAACCCAGGTATGGCAACGCATCCATGCGTCAGGTGTGCCGTACCACCCGGCCTACGACCAGGGCATGACCCGCCTGTCGTGCTCCCTCTGTGTGCTCGCCAGCCGCGCGGATCTGGTTCGCGCCGCACAACTACGCCCGGAACTGGCCGCCGAGTACGCGGAGCTGGAAGCCGAGATCGGGCACCGGTTCCGCAACGACCTGTCCATGGCCGAGATCATCACCGCCGCCGAGCAAGCCGCAACCGCGGGACACACCGAGGAGACAGCCACGATCGAGCTCGGCCAGGGCCAACTGTGGTGGCCGAGGTTCGAACGCCAGTCCGACCGCTACGGCACCGTGTTCCTGCTCACCGGTCCGGATGCCGAGGACTACGTCTCGTTCGAGAACGCACCCGTCGGCCAACCGGGACGACTCGTCGCCATCGTGGTCGAGACACGTCGCTCCGAGCACTGTGGCGACATAGCGCGGTCCCTGGCACCCGTCACGCCGACGGTCGGCGAGGAGATCACGCTCGGCGCCGGCACGTTGTTCACCGACACCGATGCCGATCTCGGCATACCCACCGCCGTCGGCCTCGCGCCGGACGACAACCGGGACGCCGACTGGCTCGACCCACGCGCCTTGTACCGCTGCCACAACCAAACCGTGCGGCTCGAACTCCGCATCAGCAGCCACACCAACAAGCGCGCACACGACACCAGGCCACGCGCAGCCTGAGAGCCGTCGCTGGCGCGGCGAACAAAGTCACAAAGGCCGTCCCTGCTCAATCGCCACACGAACCCCACCGCACACGCCGAGTGCGGGAAGAAGGAGAACGTACGTGACCAGGCTGATCGAGTCCGGCTATGACGGGCAGTTCGTCACTGACCAGGTCGGTCATTCCCACGCGGCGACCACGGCGATCTACACGGCGGTCAGCAGCGACTTCAAGAACCTAAAGGTCCGCGAGCACCTGGACGCGGTGCCGAGGAAGCCGTGCTGCAACGCGCCTTCGCGATGGCCGAGACGGAGGCGGAGATGGACGACGACTTCAGCGATCACACGTCAGGTGAGCCTGCTGGCCGCCGGAGGAGGGTGCGATGAACGCGGTGTCCCGGCAAGGACCGGACGAGCAGAACGACGACGTGCAGGTCCGGCAGCCGCGCTACGAGTGGCGGCTGCGTGAGCTGATGGCGGTCCGCAAGAACTGGTACACCACCACGAAGCTGATCCCGGAGTTGCGCAAGTACGGCTTCGAGTTCGACCGCAGCTCGATCTACCGGCTCGTCAGCACCGAACGTCCGCCGAAGATGCCGATCGAGTTGATCCTGGCCTTGTGCAAGATCCTCGACTGCCGCTTCGAGGACCTGGCGGTGGAGGTCGAGCCGCAATCGGCCACCGAGGAGCCGGCTCGCCGGGGTCCGCGGCCGGCCGTGCCGGACATGCCGTTGTTGTCCGCGGACTTCTTCGACGCCGAGAGCTGACCGGACACCGGGTCACGCACGTGGGGAAAGGGCGAGGTGTCTGCGCCAGCTGTGGATGCGACCGATCTCTGGTCGCTAGCGGGCTGTGCCATACCTGCTACCACGCCCGCCGGGACAAGGAGAGCTGTGTCGGGTGTGGCCGTCTGACCGTTCCGATTGGACGTACGGCGGAGGGGGCGTGGTGCCAGAACTGCAACGGAAAGCGCCGGGCCGAACCGTGCTCGCTGTGCGGTCGGTCGGGGCGGGTGGCCGCGCGGCGCTACGGGCAGCCGGTGTGTTCGCGGTGTTGGCAGCGCGAGCGGCGCGTCCCGCTGCCCTGCTCGGTATGCGGGCGGACGATGAAGGCCACGAAGAACAGCCCGCAGGGCCGGGTCTGCTACACCTGCCACCGCAAGACCGTTCCCCGCGAGCCCTGCTGGATGTGCGGCAAGGTCGTGCTGGCCGCCGCCCACACCGAGGAAGGAGCGTGGTGCGAACGATGCCGCCGGACGCATCTGGCCGAGCCCTGCTCACGATGCGGCCAGACGGCGCCGGTCACCGTCCGCGACGACGAGAAACGGCCGGTGTGCCGGCGGTGTTGGCAGCGCGGGCATCAACGGCCGCTGCGCCGGTGCATCGACTGCGGCGAGGACAAGCCTGCGGCTCGGCTCATCGAGGACGGGCCACTGTGCGAGAAGTGCGACAACCGGCGTGCGCCGGAGGTGCTGTGCCCGCGCTGCGGGAAGACCCGCAAGGTCGGGATTCTGAGCACGGGGGTTTGCCGGGCCTGCGCCCAGCAAGCTGGGCCACGCCAGCCGTGCCACAACTGCGGCCGGACCAGGTTGGTGGCCTACCGCGACGCCGACGGCGAACCGTGGTGCGACGGCTGCCGCCGCCAGACGCTGGCCGAACCGTGCTCGGGCTGCGGCGTCCACAAGGTGGTGTGCGCGCGTGACCATAATGGACCGTGGTGCAAAGCGTGCTGGGAAGTGGTGCGGCCCGGTCCGCCGTGTACCGACTGCGGGCAACGACCGTCGATGTCCGTGCCAGCTACGGACGGTGTGGCCAGGTGCGTGCCGTGCTACCTGGCCGCCCAGGTCCCCTGCACCCGATGCGGAACCACCGCCCGCGCCGAACGACATTGGCCGGAGGGCCCGGTCTGCCTGTCCTGTGTGGACGCGGTACGGCTCACACACGAGCACTGCCACTGCTGCGGCCAACTAGCCGCGGTGTTCCGCCGCGAGCCCGCCGGGCCGTTGTGCCCGGACTGCGCGGGCGTCACCTTCTCCTAGGGGGACCGCCGGGATACGGGAGAAACCTGCCAAGTGGTCGGGTAGTGCCTGGTAGAGGGCGCTAGAGATCGTTAGAGAGCCCGTGTGACGTGGGTGCGGCGGGTGTTGGTTAGGGTGCGCTGGGTTACGTCCGCTGGCTGGGCCTGGGGTGCTGGGTGGCTTCGATCGATCGGACCGCCTATCCTCGGTTCAAGCGGGTGGTGTCGGTCCGTGAGCTGGCGGAGGCGTTCACGCCGGTCGCCGGCGAGATTGAGTGGGCTCGGGGGCGGAGTCAGGGCGAGCCGAACTTCCTGGCGTTGGTGGTGCTGCTGAAGTGCTACCAGCGGCTGGGGCATTTCCCGAAGCTGGCTGACGTGCCGGTGGTGGTGATCAACCATGTCCGGGCCGCGCTGGGCCTGGCCGAGGACGTCCTGGCGGTGCACGAGTCGGATCGGACGTTGTGTCGCCACCGTGACTACGTCCGTGACCGACTGAATGTGGTCTACAAGCCCGCCGAGGCACGCGCGATCGCCGAGAAAGCGATCCGCAAGGCGGTCACCACGAAGGACAACCCGGCCGACCTGATCAACGTCGCGCTGGAGGAGCTGGTCCGGGCACGGCGCGAGCTGCCGGGGTTCACCACGCTGGACAAGATGGTCTCCGCGAGCCGCACCGAGACGAACACCGCGTTGTTCGGGCTGGTCGCGACCCGGCTGGACGCGGCGGACCGGCGGCGGCTCGCGCGGCTGCTGTGGCTGGACCCGACATCGCGGCGCAGCGAGTTTGACCGGCTGAAGACGCCGGCGAAGGCGGCGTCGGTGGGAAAGTTCAAGCTTCGCCTGGCCCACCTGCAAGCGCTGGACGAGCTCGGCGCGACCGAGCAGTGGCTCGACGGCATCCCGGCGACGAAGATCGCGCATTTCGCCGGGGAGGCGCGGGTGACCGACGTCGGCGACATGCGGGATATCGGCGAGGCGAAGCGGTGGACGTTGCTGGCGAGCCTGATCCACGAGTGCCGGACCACGGCCCGGGACGAGGTCGCGACGATGTTCTGCAAGCGGATGGCGGTGATCCACAAGAAGGGCAAGGAGCGGCTGGTCGAGCTGCATGAGCAGCACCGCGCCGAGTCCGAGCGGCTGCTGGACGTGTTCGGTGATGTCCTGGCCGGCGCCCGGGAGGCCACCGCACCAGACAACGACGGCGCGACCGCGCCGGAACCCGCGGCCGCGGTGGCCGAGCGGGCCGGGCGGCTGCTGCTCAAGACGCTGGCCGACGCGGGCGGGGTGGAGCAGCTCTCGGCAGCGCATGAGGTGGTGTCGGCGCACCACGGCAACAACTACCTGCCGTTGCTGGAGAAGTTCTACAAGAGCCACCGCTCGGCGCTGTTCACCCTGCTCGACACCCTCGACCTGGAGCCGACCAGCGCGGATCACAGCGTGGCCGACGCGGTGGAGTTCCTGCGCGCGATCCGGGGCCGCACCGGCGAGTACGTCCCGGAGAAGGTGACCGTCGGGCGTGGGGCGGACGCGGTGACGGTGGCGATCGACATCGACTTCGTCACTGAGGCGTGGCGCAAGATCCTGGTGGTGAAGGACCGGCCGGGCAAGCTGGTGCGCCGTCACCTGGAGGTGTGCGTGTTCTCCTACCTCGCCTCCGAGCTGCGCTCCGGGGACATCGCGGTGGTCGGCGCCGACTCCTACGCCAACCTGCACGCGCAGCTGATGTCCTGGGATGAGTGCGTCCCGCTGGCCGAGCAGTTCTGCGGCCAGGCCGGGATTCCCTCGGACCCGAAGGAGCTCACGGCGCACTACCGGGCGGCGCTGACCGATATCGCCGCGGTGGTGGACGCCGGGTTCCCGCACAACACCGACCTGTCCTTCGAGGACGGCCGCCCGGTCCTGCGGCGCCGCAAGGGTGCCGACCGGCGCCCGTCCGCGCTGGCGCTGGAGGAGTCGATTCACCAGCGGCTGCCCGAACGCGGGCTGCTGGACATCCTGGCCCGCACCGCGCACCTGGTCGGCTGGCCGCGGCACTTCGGGCCGGCGTCGGGATCGGACCCGAAGATCCGCGACGCGATGGCCCGCTACGTCCTGACCGTGTTCGCCAACGGCACGCTTCTCGGCCCCGCGCAGGTCGCGCGGCACATGCGTGACCAGGTCAGCGCGCACGAGCTGTCGATCGCGGCGAACAAGCACACCACTTGCGCCAAGATCGACGCCGCGTCCACCGACGTGATCAACGAGTTCGCGAAGCTCGACGTCGCCGGGATGTGGGGCGACGGCCGGGTGGTCGCGGTGGACGGCACGCAGGTGGACACGTGGGAGAACAACATCCTCGCCGAGTCCCACATCCGCTACGGCGGCTACGGCGGGATCGCCTACCGGCACATCTCCGACACCTACATCGCCCTGTTCTCCCACTTCATCCCGTGCGGGGTGTGGGCGGCCGTCTATATCATCGAAGGGTTGCTGCGCAACGACTCGGAGATCCAGCCCGACACGATCCACGCCGACACCCAAGGCCAGTCCCTGCCTGTTTTCGGGCTCGCCGCGCTGCTCGGCTTCGACCTGCTCCCGCGCATCCGCAACTGGGCGGATCTGAACTTCTACCGGCCCAGCGCGGACACCGGGTTCGCGCACATCGACTCGCTGTTCGGCGACAACGTGATCGACTGGGGCCTGATCGAGACGCATTGGACGGACCTGCTGCGCACCGCGATCTCGATCAGCGAGGGCCGGTTGTCGTCGATGACGCTGCTGCGCCGGCTGGGCAACAACTCGCGGAAGAACCGCCTGTACCGGGCGTTCCGGGAGCTGGGCCGGGTCATCCGCACGATCACGCTGCTGCGGTTCCTCGCGGACGCGCAGTTGCGGGAGCAGATCACCGCGATCACCAACAAGGCCGAGGCGTTCCACGGGTTCTCCGCGTGGCTGCGTTTCGGCGGGGAGGCGGTCGGGCGTAACGACCCGGACTACCAGGAAAAGATCATCAAGTTCAACGAGCTGCTCGCGAACTGCGTGATCTACTCCAACGCCTGCGACATCACCGCCGCGGCGAACGCGCTGGCCTCCGACGGGCACCCGATCGACACCGACGATCTGGCCACGATCTCCCCGTACATCACCCACACCATCCGCCGCTTCGGGGACTGGGTGCTCGATCTGTCGCCGCCTGACGCGGTGCCGGTCACTACGCTGGACCTGGTGCCGGGGGCGCTGTTCCCCGGCGACGCCACCGCGCCGCGCCGGACAAGGGCGCGCGTCACCGCGAAGTAAGGGATCCTGATGACCACCCGTTGGGTCCGCTACGTCGTTCCGGTCATGGTCGAGATCGACTGCGACAACGACTCCATCGCGGGCTGCGCGCAACCCCAATCGCCGGGAAGCGCCCCCTGGGGGAAACTGCCTCGCGCGCGACGCGCATGCGTCTCGCCACTTAGGGCGCGATCCGACGCCCCAACCCCGCACGACGAGGTTTCACGTTTCATCGCTGCTCGGGGAGCGGCGTGCCCGGATGTTCGGAGTCGCCGGACTGGCGATCCCGGTGGGGGGCCGCACTGGAGACCGTTGCACTGGAGACAGTGGCTGTGGCCTGGCCGCATATGGCGGGCGTGGTGGCGTGGTCGAGTCCTCCGGGACGCTTATCGGACCGTTGCCTGAGGGTGGCTCGTCATTCTCGCTATCGCCATCCCCGGTCAGGATGCAAAAGTCGGTGAGGAAGCAAGCGACCTCGCCGTCGGCGGTGCGCCCAACCCAGGTTGGATAGTGCCCGTCTCCGCTACCAGAGGGAAACGCCACCGCAAGGGGCCGGTCCCCGTCGTCGGCCAGTGTGGCGGGCGCGGTGCGGTCGGTCTCGCCGAGGATGTGGATGTCCAGGTTAGATAGCAGCTGGTTGCTGTAGTCGTCGTTCTCGCGCAGCGCCGCGATGTTCGCCGCGTCCACGAAGCCGCCGGCGCCGCCGACGACCGGATAGCCGAAGTACTCGTCGTCGCCCAGTTCGGCGGCATCCTGGCCCGCGCACGTCGCCATCTCCCAGGAGGCGGCTGGCTCGTCCCGGATCATCAGCCGGGCCGCCGCGACCCACTCCTGCGCATCCTGCTCGTCCGGTTCGCCGAACACGGCGAGCACCAGCACCACCGGATACCGGCCCGGTGGCACCTGTTGGACAAACCTGTCCTCGGAGCCGGACATCGACAAGAACATGGCCGGCTCGCCGGCGACGACCCGCCCGGACGGCAGCCACAGCGAGGCGTCCTGCCGCAGCCGGACGGTGGCGACATCGCCGCGGGACAGTGTGTGATGCGTTCCTGGGGCGAACAGCCATTCGAAATCGGGTGCGGACACCGGCATAACTGCTCCTTCGACGAGTTTCTTCACTGTCCACCGGCGCCGAAGACGGATGACACCTTGGCGACACCTGATGAAGCGATCGTAGCCACCTCTTCTCCCCGGCCTAGCCATGTCCACCGGCAAATGTCCTAACGGATCCGATCGGATACCTGGAAGGGCACCGGTGTCAGGCTTCGCGCGGCAAGGGACCTGTAGTTTCTCTCATAAATGAACAGTTGTGACAGTTCTGCGAACAGCCCGATCCGCCCCGAAGATCCGCAGGTCGCGATTCGCACAAAACCTCTCAGAACCCCCCCCCCCGTTACCTTTTTCGTAGCTCCTGATCAAGGAGTCGTGGTCGCCAGGTCCGGCATGACTGACGCCCCCAGTCGAGCGCATGATCCGGGGGGTGGTGTCACCGGACCTGGTGGCATCGAGGGACCGCTGATAGGGACACGGCCGCCCGCCGGGCAGGTCTCGTCGTAACGTGGGTGCCGGCCGTCGATGCCCGACCGGCGACCACCCGCGACGAACGAACGGCAGGACGGATGACCAGCGGTTACCAGGTGTTCCTCGGCCTGGACGTCGGCAAGGGCGAACACCACGCCGTCGGCCTGGACCCGGCGGGCAAGCGGCTTCACGACGCGCCGCTGCCCAACAGCGAACCGAAGCTGCGGGCGCTGTTCGACAAGCTCGCCGCGCACGGGCCGTTGCTGGTGGTGGTCGATCAACCGGCGACGATCGGCGCGCTGCCGGTCGCGGTGGCCCGCGCGGCCGGCCACCGGGTGGCCTACCTGCCCGGCCTGGCCATGCGACGCATCGCCGACCTCTACCCCGGCCGCGCGAAAACCGACGCCCGGGACGCGTTCGTCATCGCCGACGCCGCCCGCTCGCTGCCGCACACGCTGCGCCCGGTCGACGTCGGCGACGACGCCCTGGCCGAGCTGGACGTGCTGGTCGGGTTCGACGACGACCTGGCCGGTGAGGCCACCCGGATCGGCAACCGCATCCGCGGCCTGCTCACCGGCGTCCACCCCGCCCTGGAACGCGCGATCGGCCCGAGGATCAGTCACCCGGCGGTGCTGGAGATCCTGTCCCGCTGCGGCGGCCCGACCGGCATCCGCGCCGCCGGCCGCCGCAAGCTCACCGCGATCGCCACCGCGCACGCGCCCCGCATGGGCGACAAACTCGTCACCGCGATCCTGGCCGCGCTGGACGAGCAGACCGTCGTCGTCCCGGGCACAACGGCGGCCGACACCGTCCTGCCCCGTCTGGCCGACAGCCTGAAAACCGTTCTCCAGCAACGCAAACAGGTCGCCACCGAGGTCGAAGGGATACTCGATGCGCACCCTCTTGCCGGGGTCCTGACCTCCATGCCCGGCGTCGGGGTCAGGACCGCAGCCCGCATCCTGCTGGAGATCGGCGACGCCACGGCGTTCAAGTCCTCCGGCCACCTGGCCGCCTACGCCGGCATCGCCCCGGTCACCCGCAGCTCGGGCTCCTCCATCAAGGGCGAGCACCCGGCCCGCACCGGCAACCGCAAACTCAAGCGGGCGTTCTTCCTCGCCGCGTTCGCAGCCTTGTCCGACCCCACCAGCAGGGCCTATTACCAGCGAAAACGCGATGAAGGGAAGAAGCACAACGCCGCGCTGATCTGCCTGGCGCGGCGCCGCTGCGACGTCCTGTTCGCCATGCTCCGCAACAAGACCTACTACCGGCACCCCGAGACCACTCCTGCCCCGGCTGCGGCTTGACAACCACATAGGGACACCCCCCCGGTTTTGACAGAGTTCTGAGAGACTGGAGGTATGCAACTCGGACCCGACGACGCAGCGGCCGCGGTCGAACGCCACCCCTGCCCGCAATGCGACGTCCCCGCCGGCAGCGCCTGCCGCACCCGCGCCGGGAAGACCGCCGCGAAGTACCACACCGCGCGCTTCATCCTCGTGCCCGCGCTACGCGACGAACTCACCGTACCCGTCCCGGCCGATCGCGGGCCCGGCAAGAAGTGGACGCAGTGCCCCGAGGTCGCCGCGCCGGCGCCTGAGACGAACGGGGCGCCGATCCGGATCGGCTACGCTCGCTGCTCGACGGCCACCCAGGAGTTGCAAAGCCAGCTCGACGCGCTCGCGGCCGCGCACTGCACGCGGGTGTTCTCCGAGAAGATCAGCACCCGCATCAAGATCCGCCCCGAGCTGGAGAAGGCACTCACCCTCGCCCACGAGATCAAGATCGCGGCACCGGACCAGCCGGTGATCCTGACCGTGCACGAGATGAAACGCCTTGCCCGCAACGCCGCCGAGCTGATGACGCTGTCCGCCCAGCTGCAAGGTGGCGGGGTGCAGCTGGAGCTGCTGAGTGGGCCGC
This sequence comes from Prauserella muralis, assembly GCF_003202285.1. Taxonomy (GTDB): domain Bacteria; phylum Actinomycetota; class Actinomycetes; order Mycobacteriales; family Pseudonocardiaceae; genus Prauserella_B; species Prauserella_B muralis. The sequence goes on along the minus strand of NZ_MASW01000008.1, from coordinate 7,422 downwards.
TGACCGGCATCTACGACCCACACGGTATGGGATCGATGCTCTTCGCCGTGCTCGCCGTCGCCGCCCAGCTCGACCGCGACTACATCCGCGAAAAGACCCTCGAAGGCCAGCAGGCCGCCGCCGCACGCGGCAACCACGGCGGCCGACCCAAGGTGATCGACGAAGACGACGTGCTCTTCGCCCGCGCCCTGCGCGACAAGGGCACCCCGATGCCCGACATCGTCAAGAAGCTGACCATCAAGACCGGCAAGAACGCCGGCCGGCACCCCTCAGTTGCCTCGCTCTACCGCGCCCTCGCCGACAACGACGCCTGACCAGGCACTACCCGACTACTTGGCAGGTTTCTCCCGTATCCCGGCGGTCCCCCTCCTACCGCTGCCCGACCTGTGGGGCCATGGGCCGTCTGCTGCGCGGGCACTGCGTATCCTGCATCGCGCGTCGGGACTTGGTCGAGCTGTTCACCCAGCCCGACGGGCAACCGGCCGCCTGGTTGGCGCCGCTGGCCGAGCTGCTGGAGAGCTACGACAACCCGTACTCGCTGTGCCTGTATCTGCGCCGGCCCGGCGGACAACTCATCCGCCGCATGGTCACCGGCGAACTGGCTTGCTCGCACGAGGCACTCGACGAGCTCCGGCAGACCACCGCGGTCCAGCACCTGCGCGGTACTCGCCGAGATCCTCGAACCCCGCGAGGAAGAACTCGCCCAGCTCACCCGCGACGTCCAGACCCTGCTGGCCCGAGTAACCGTCCAGCAGGACAAGACCATCCTGGCTCGCTACGTCCGGTGGCACCTGATGCCCCTGGCCCACCAGCGCGCCGAGCGGGATTCCGGCTTCACGCGCTACCAGCGCGAACACCTCCGGCGGAAGCTCGACGCCGCCCGCCTGTTGCTGAGCTACCTCCGCGCCCGCGGCATCAGCCTGGCCGCCCTCACCCAACCCGTGATGGACCGCTGGCTGATCCGCAACCGGCCCCGCCAGCGTTACGCGCGCCCGTTCCTGCTGTGGGCCGCAACCAACGGCCTCGCCCCCGCCCACGTCGCGATCGGCACCTCGGCCCACACCGGCAACCGGGAGATCATGAGCGACACCGACCGAGTCCTGCTCGCCGTCAAGCTGGAGACCGACGACACCCAGGCGCTGACCGATCGTGCCGCCGGCTGCCTGGTCCTGCAATACGGGCAAAGCTGCTGGCGACTGGTCAACCTCACCACCGACGACGTCCTCGCCCACCCGGACGAGCCCGGCGTCCTCGGCCTGCAACTCGGCCGCGACCCCTTGTGGCTACGCCCCCGGCTGTCCGTACTCCTGCAGCAGCTCGTCAACAACCGCCGCCCGCTCGCGGGCGCGCTGCGGCACCGCCCGACTCCCTACCTGTTCCCAGGGCTGCGCCCCGACCGGCCGATGACGTCGGCCACCCTCCAGGCCCGGCTGCGCAAGCTGGGCGTCCCCAGCGCCCGCACCGCCCGCAACGGCGCCTGGATGTCACTGGTTGGTTCCGTCCACTGGAAGATGCTCGCCGACCTGCTCGGTGTGGCCGACACCACCGCCAGCGCCTGGCACCGGGAGAACGGCGGCGACCGCGCCAGCTACGTCGCCAGCCGCCTTCGCCAGGGACAACGAAGCGTCGCACCCGAGTAACCGTGGCGCCATGTGTGTCCACTATGTGTCCACGTCGCGTCACCGGGTGAAGTCGCTGAGCTTCGTGTCCTTGCTCATGAGGAGATCGATGGGTGGAGGCCAGCGGCGGGATCGGCGGTGATCTGGTCGGTGTCGGTGTCGTAGTCGAACAGTTCGGCGTAGCGGCCCCAGGCGATGGCGGGGTGTCGAGTTGCTGCTGGGCGTTTTCAGCGGAGAAGGGGCGGCGGGATACCGCCGGTGAATAGCCGGGGAAGATTCCCCGCAGGATGAGTTTCCGCCACCACAGCGGCGGCTTCGCGTAGGTCGCTGGGGATCGCGCTGGCCTCGGCGATGACGTTGAACAGGATGTACCACTGGGCGCCCAGCGACATGAGCAGGATGCCGCCCCAGTTCAGCGCCCCCGCCGAGGCTGAGCACCACAGCGTGGCGGCGGTGTCCAAGCCCACGCACGCTCAGCCCGTCCCGCAGGATCACCCCAGCACCCAGGAACCCCCGATGCCGGAGACGATCTGGGCGGCACCCCGCGTGGGATCGGCAGAGCTGGCGCCGCTGACATCCCCGAAGCCGTAGGCGGACAGCAGCACGAACAGCGTGGCACCCCACAGCAACCAGGGCATTGGTCCGCAGCCCCACCATCCGGGCCCGATACTGCCGCTCGAAACCGATCAGCGCGCCCAACCCGACGCCAGCGCCGACACGCAGCGCCATCTCGACGGTGCCCGAGTCATCTTCCGCTCGCGTCGTCATGATCAGCCCCTGGCCGCCCCGCCCGAACGCCGCCACCGCAGCCGATGCGGCTCACAACCACGCTCGCCCGCCACGCAGGTACCTCGCCTTGACGACCTGGGCCGCCACGACATAGCTGAACAAGATCGCCAGCAGCCAGGGGAAGTAGCCCAGCGGCAGCGCCGCCATCCGCAGCGCGCCCGCAAGCTGCGACCACGGCAGCAGCAGGCCAACGAGTACCACCGCTACTGCGGCGGCCAGCACCGGCCGAGACGGTGCGCCGCACGGCGTCCAGACCTGCATCCCGGTCTGGCGGGTGCGCAGCACGAGCACGATCAGGACCTGCGAGAGCAGTCCCTCGATGAACCAACCTGCCTGGAACATCGCCTGCTCGGCGGGGCTGTCGATGTCCAGCAGCCACCACAGCACGGCGAACGTGGCCAGGTCGAACAGCGAACTCAGCGGGCCGAAGGTGAGCATGAATCGGGTCAGGCCGCCGGTGTCCCACCGCCGTGGCCGGCGCAGATAGTCCTGGTCGACGCGGTCCCAGGGCAGCGCCAGTTGCGCCGCGTCGTAGAGCAGGTTCTGCACCATGAGCTGGATGGGCAGCATCGGCAGGAACGGTAGCGTCGCGCTGGCCACCAGGACACTGAGCACGTTGCCCAGGTTCGAACTCGCGGTGATCTTGACGTACTTCATGGTGTTGCCCAGCGTGCGGCGACCCTCCACCATCGCGCGGGCCAGCACCGTGAGGTCCTTGTCCAGCAGGATCAGATCGGCGGCGTCCTTGGCGACATCGGTGGCGGTGTCCGCAGCGATCCCCACATCCGCCGTCCGCAACGCCACTGTGTCGTTGACCCCGTCCCCGACGAACCCAACCGCGTGCCCGGCGTCCCGCAGCGCGGTCACGATCCGCGCCTTGTGTACCGGATTGACCTGGGCGAAGACCGTCGTGCGCGCCACGAGCCGACGCAGCTGCGCGTCGTCGGCATCCTCAACCTGCGTCCCCAGCACGATCTCGCCCACGGGGATGCCGACCTGGGCTGCCACCTGCGCTGCGACGTGCCGGTTGTCACCGGTGAGGATCTTGACCGTGACTCCGTGGTCGGCCAGGGTCCGCGCCGCGTCGGCCGCGCTGTCGCGCACCGGGTCGACGAACCCGACAAACCCGACAAGGACAAGGTCGTGCTCGTCACCCTCGTCGTAGCCGCTCAGCCGGGCGGGATACTCGCAGGCGGCGACGGCCAAGATCCGCATGCCGTGATCAGCGTAAGCGCGCACGACCTCGCCAGCCTCGCGGCGATCTGCTTCGCTGAGCTCGACTACCTCGCCGGCCCGCCGTGCGTGGGTGCAGCGGGGCAGGATCTGGTCGGGGTCGCCCTTGGTGATCAGGATGTGCTCGCCGGGCTGCTGTCGCACCACCACCGTGGCGCGCCGCCGGGTGTGGTCGAAGGGGATCTCGTCGATCTTGGTGAACGCCGCGTCGGTGACCAGCGGCGCGTCGTCGGTGGCGAGCTGGTCGATGATGGCTTCGTCGAGCCGGTTGTGCGGGCAGGTCTGGAAATGCACGGCCAGGTAGGCGTACTCGGCGGCCTCGCCGTCCGGCCGTCCGGCCGGGTCGATACTGTGCGCGTAGGCCACCCGGTCCTGGGTGAGTGTGCCGGTCTTGTCCACGCACAGCACGTCCATGCCCGCCAGGTCTTGGATGGCGTTGAGCCGGGTGATGACCACCTGCTGGCGGGAAAGGTGCACCGCGCCGCGGGCCAGGTTGGCGGCGACGATCACGGGCAGCATTTCCGGGGTCAAGCCGACCGCGACCGCGACCGCGAACAGCGCGGCCTGCGCCCAGTCGCCGGTGACGGTGCCGTTGACCGCCAGCACGATCGGCGCCATCACCAGCATGAACCGCACCAGCGTCCAGCCCACGGCGCGCACGCCGCGGTCGAAGCTGCTCTCAGGGCGGGCGTGCCGGGCCTGCTCGGCCATCGTCCCCAAGTAGGTGCGCGGCCCCGTGGTGATCACCACCGCGGTCGCGGTGCCGCTCAGGATCGACGTGCCGGCGAAGCACACCGACGACAGGTCCGCGATCTCGCCACCGGTCCGGCCGCGGGGTTGCCGATCGGGCACAGGCGATGGTGGCCCCTTGCGCACCGGCAGGGTCTCCCCGGACAGCGCGGACTGGTCGACCAGCAGCGCGTTGGCCGCCACCACCCGCGCATCGGCCGGCACCAGATCCCCCGTCGCCAACACGATCACGTCACCCGGTACCAGGTCCTCTGGCGGCACCTCCCGCTCGGTCGGGGCGAGCCCGTCACCGGGCCGCCTGCGCACCGTAGTCGTCGTGGTCACCAGCGCCCGCAGGCCGCGTAACGCCTGATCGGACCGAACCTGCTGCCACCACCGCAGCACCACACTGAGCAGCACCATCACGCTCACGGTGACCGCACCACGCAGATCCCCGAGAACGGTGAACACCACGCCCAGCCCGGTCAGCAAGGCCACGAACGGGCTAGCCACCGCGGACCGCGCCCGCCCCACCCACACCGACCCTTCGTGCCGCTGCAGCCGATTGTCGGCGCACACGGCCGACCGGTGGGTTGCCTCCTGCTCGGTCAGCCCTTTCGGGGAGCTGGACAACCGCTGAAACAGCGTGATCGGGGCCGCTGTCGCCAGCTCCCGCAGCTCCGGGTCAACCCAGGACACCACGCCGTTCGCCACCCGGTTCACAACCCATCTCCAGGCGACTGAGGCGTCGTGATCACCGGAGCCAGCCCTTCCGCTTGATGTAGGCCAGCGGAATCAACGCCGCCACGAGGGTTAACAGCGTGGTCACCAGGAAGCCGTGCTCCCATTCCAGTTCCGGCATCCAGGTGAAGTTCATGCCGTAGAACGTCGCGATCAGCGTCGGAGGCAGGAACACCGCGGTGATGATGGTGAACACCTTGACGATCTGGTTCTGCTTCACATCCAGCGACGTCATAATGGACTGCTGCAGATAACGCACCTTGTCGTGCTCGAAACTCGCGTGTTCCTTCACCCCGTCGATGTCGGCGATCAGGATGTCGATCAGCTTGCCCAGCTCCACCTCGCTCGCCGCGGTCTCGGCACGCAGGTACCGGGCGGCACGGGCCAGCAGCAATTGCGACTCCTGGGAGCGGGACACGATCTCCTCGGCCTCGTTCATTCGAGCGATGGTGTCCTGCATGTCCATCACCCCGATGTCCCGCCCGTTCTCGTCCACCCCCTTCGTGGCCATGTCGATCTCGTCGGTCATCGCCTCCAGGGCGTCGCTGGCGTAGTCGATCACCCGCTCGGCGGCCTCGTTCAGCGCGTACAGCAGCGCATACATCACCCCGTGCGGCGACCCGGCCAGGTGCGGCGTGCGCCGCATCCGCGCAACGGCCTTGTCGAACGGCGCGAACCTGACTTCTGGTTGCAAGGTGACGAGCACGTCGTGGCCGAGCGCGAACACGACCGCCTCGCGGCTGATCGTGTCCCCGGTGCGCAGGTTGACGACCACGGGCAGATAAACGAAGTCGTCGGTCTCCCACACCCGACCGTTGGCCGCCGCGAAATCCACCCCCAGTCCCTCGATCCGCTCGGCAGCCACCTGCGGATCACCGGCCGGAACCTGGACCCAACGACGACGCAGATCGACCGGGTCGAACCGAGTCCGTTCAGTCCGAGTTTCCATGACGTCTCCTAATACTGCAACGGCAGTTGGTCGTCGTGTGGTAGATCATCGTTGTGGTGGTCGATGTGGTGATGGGGCAGCTGGATCGGGTTCATGATCGGATCGCGGGACGGTTCAGGCGGTCGGAGCCGCGGGGCCGGGCTCGGGAGTATGTGTCCGGGCTGGTCGCGGGGTTGGAGCGGAAGAACGGCTGGACACTGGCGGAGCAGTCCGGTGAGGTGTCTCCGGATGGGATGCAGCGGTTGTTGCGCTGGGCGGACTGGGACATCGACGGGGTGCGTGACGACGTGCGGGACTACGTGGTCGAGCATCTCGGCGAGCCGGGCGGCGTGCTGATCGTGGACGACACCGGGTTCCTGAAGAAAGGTGTGCGCTCGGCCGGGGTGCAGCGGCAGTATTCCGGGACGGCGGGGCGGATCGAGAACTGTCAGATCGGGACCTTTCTCGCCTATGCCGGTGATCATGGGCATGCGCTGATCGATCGGGCGCTGTATCTGCCGGAGCCGTGGATCGCCGACCGGGACCGGTGCCAACGGGCGGGGATTCCGGATGAGGTCGAGTTCGCCACGAAGCCGCGGCAGGCGATGGGCATGCTGGCGCGGGCGTTCGAGGCGGGTGTGCCGTTCGCGTGGGTCACCGCCGATGAGGCCTACGGGCAGGTCAAGTACCTGCGAGCCTGGCTGGAGGAACACGACGCCGCGTACGTGCTGGCCACCAAGGTCAACGACACCCTGATCACCGCCGAGGGCACCGAACAGCGGGCCGATGAGCTGATCGCGGACCTGCCCGCCCGGGCGTGGCGGCGGTTGTCGGTCGGTGCCGGCGCGCACGGGCCGCGCGAGTACGACTGGGCACGGGTGCCGGTCCGGATTGGCTGGCAGGCCGGGCGCGGGCACTGGCTGCTCGCCCGGCGTTCGATCTCTGATCCGACCGAGATCGCCTACTACATCTGCTACGGGCCCCGCCGGTCCACCCTGCTGAACCTGGCCTGGATCGCCGGGGCGCGCTGGCGGATCGAAGAGTGTTTCCAGCAGGCCAAGAACGAAGCCGGACTGGATCACTACCAGGTCCGGTCCTGGCGGGCGTGGTACGCCCACATCACCCTGTCGATGCTCGCCCACGCCTGGCTCGCCGTCGCCAAATCCCTTGCCATAAAAGGGGAATCGGTATCGCCGAACCAGACATGATCAGCTTTACACTACCGGAGATCCGGCGCCTGCTCACCAAGCTGGTCCTGCGTGTCGCCGACGCCGCCGAACACATCTGGTCCTGGTCACGCTTCCGCCGCCGACGACAACACCAAGCCCGCCTCAGCCACTACAAACGCCGCGGCTACCCACTTCCTTAACTGCCGTTGCAGTA
>NZ_MASW01000007.1 GCF_003202285.1 Prauserella muralis | reverse complement strand
CCGTGGGTTCGAGCATTCGTCGCAACACCCTCTGTTAGAAGGATCGGGTGGATATGGGACGACCGGGGCGGAAGCGACGGCTGGCACTGGAGGACGAGTACTGGAAGTTGATGGCGTCTGGGGTGGGCACGGTGGAGGCGTGTCGGCGTCTGGGGATCGCTCGGACGACCGGCTACTACTGGCGGTCGCATCGCGGCGGGCTGGCGCGGACCGTGCGCGCGGAGGACTCGCGGTCAGGCCGGTATCTGTCGCTGCTGGAGCGGGAGCGCATCGCCGTGCTGCGCGGACAGGGATGCAGCATGCGGGAGATCGCGCGCCGGCTCGGGCGGGCGCCGTCGACGATCTCACGCGAGCTGGGCCGCAACATGCGCGACGGGGACAACGACGTCTACCAGGCCGGTCTCGCGCACGCACGCGCCCGGGAGCAGGCGCGGCGCCAACGTCGCAGCATCTTCGCCCGCGATGAACAGCTGCGCGCGGTCGTGCAGGACAAGCTGCGACTGCAGTGGAGCCCGGAACAGATCGCGGCCTGGCTGAAGACCGAGCACCCCGCCCGGCCGGACTGGCATGTCTGTCACGAGACCATTTATCAGGGCCTGTACTTCGGCGGGAGCCGCGGCCTGACCAGGCAGTTGGCGCGCAACCTCCGTACTGGTCGCGGCCTGCGACTTCGCCGCCGCAGGCCGCAGAGCCGGCGGCCACGGTTCAGCGCGCACGCACGAACGATCGACGAGCGGCCCACCGTCGTGCTCGCCCGTCAGCGGGTCGGCGACTTCGAAGGCGACCTCATCCTCGGCCGCCACGGCCAGTCCGCGATCGGAACCCTGGTCGACCGCACCACCCGCTACCTGCGACTGGTGCACGTCCCCGAGCAGCGCCGGGGTGAAGACTTCGCCGCTGCCCTCGCGAGCGCGGTCGAGGATCTACCCCGGATCGCACGGCGCACCCTGACCTGGGACCAGGGCGCGGAAATGGCGCGCCACGACCTCCTTGCCGAGCTCTTCGACGAAGGCGTCTACTTCGCCTACCCCGGAAGCCCCTGGCAACGCGGCACCAACGAGAACACCAACGGCCTGCTGCGCCAGTACTTCCCGAAACGCGCGAACCTCCGCGACTACAGCATCAGCGACCTGCGCCGGGTGGAACACCTCCTCAACAACCGACCCCGGAAGATCCTCAGCTGGGCCACCCCCGCAGCAGCCTTCGCCGCTCAACTGACAAGATGATCAAACAACGTTGCGACGATCAGCAGAATCTACCAGTCGGTTAATCACTGTCGATTGACCCCGGGCGGAGGGCGGCGTCATGAGGCGAGGATGGTTCCGGTCGATCGCGGTGCTGGCGGCGGGTGTCGCCGCGGCGGCACTGTCGACTCCCGCGATGGCCGAGCAGGCCGGGGTCGCGGTGCACACGGCGGAGCGCGGTGCGGCCGCGGTCACCGACTACTGGACCGCCGACCGGATGCGCGCGGCGACCCCGCTCGACCGGCTGCTGGCCGCGCCCGGCCAGGTGCTCGGGGAGGTGGCCCGCGGCCTGCCCGAGGTGTTGCCGCCGGTGGGCCCGCAGGCGTCACCGTCGACGGGTGAGCCGTGGACGGGCGGTGGCGAGGTCGCCGAGACGGCGGGCCGGGTGTTCTTCACCTTCAACGGCAACCCGGCCTCCTGCAGCGGCAACGCGGTGACGAGCGGCAACCGCAGCGTCGTCATCACCGCGGGGCACTGCGTGAAGTACCAGGGCAGCTGGCACACCGACTGGATCTTCGTGCCGGGTTACGACGACGGCGCGGCGCCGTACGGCGAGTGGGTGGCGCGGCAGACGCTGACCACGCCGCAGTGGGAGGCGAGCGAGGACCTCAACTACGACGTCGGCGCCGCGGTCGTGGAACCGCTGAACGGCGCGCACCTCACCGACGTCGTCGGCGGGCAGGGCATCGCCTTCAACCAGCAGCGCGGCCAGGACATGTACGCCTTCGGCTACCCGGCCGCCGACCCGTACGACGGCAGCGAGCTGATCCACTGCGCGGGCGGCACGTTCACCGATCCGTTCACCACCGACGACCACGCGATGCGCTGCGACATGACCGGCGGATCCAGCGGCGGCCCGTGGTTCCTCGGCTTCGACGAGGCCACCGGCACGGGCGTGCAGGCGTCGGTGAACAGCTTCGGGTACACGTTCCTGCCCGGCTACATGTTCGGCCCGTACTTCGGCTCGGAGGCACAGGCGCTCTACGAGCAGGCAGCGAGCGCCTGAAGCTCCCCAATGCCACATTTGTTCCACTCAACGGAGCGAATGCGGCATTCGCTCCATCCAGTGGAGCGAATGCCGCATTGGGGAGCTTGGGACGGAGCCGCCCGAGGTGCGCGGTGAGTGCTTCGTATGCTGGGTGCCGTGAACTGGACTGTGGACGTCCCCATCGACACCCTGCCCTCGCTGCCGCCGCTGCCCGGTGACCTGCGGGCCCGGCTGGACGACGCGCTGTCGCGGCCTGCCGCGCAGCAGCCGGAGTGGCCGGACGCGGACGCCGTGGCCCGGGTACGCGCGGTGCTGGAGAGTGTGCCGCCGATCACCATGCCCGCCGAAATCGACCGGCTGCGCGACCGGCTGGCGATGGTCGCCCGCGGTGAGGCGTTCCTGCTCCAGGGCGGCGACTGCGCGGAGACGTTCGAGTCCAACACCGAGCCGCACATCCGCGCCAACCTGCGCACGCTGCTGCAGATGGCCGTGGTGCTCACCTACGGCGCGAGCCTTCCGGTGGTCAAGGTCGGCCGCATCGCGGGCCAGTACGCCAAGCCCCGCTCCAGCTCCACCGATGCCCTCGGCCTGCCGGTGTACCGCGGCGACATCGTCAACTCGCTGGTCGCCGAGCCGGAGCTGCGGGTGCCCGACCCCGGCAGGCTGATCCGCGCCTACGCCAACTCCGGCGCCGCGATGAACCTGATCCGCGCGCTCACCGGGGCCGGGATGGCCGACCTGGCCCAGGTGCACGACTGGAACAAGGACTTCGTGCGCACCTCGCCCGCCGGCGAGCGCTACGAGGCGCTGGCCTCCGAGATCGACCGCGGCCTGCGCTTCATCTCCGCGTGCGGCGTGTCCGACAGCTCGCTGCACTCCACGGAGATCTTCGCCAGCCACGAGGCCCTGCTGCTGGACTACGAACGCGCGATGCTGCGCCTGGACAACCCCGGCGCCGCCGACGCCAAGCTCTACAACCTGTCCTCGCACTTCCTGTGGATCGGGGAGCGCACCCGCCAGCTGGACGGCGCCCACATCGCGTTCGCCGAGATCATGGCCAACCCGATCGGGCTGAAGATCGGCCCCACGACGACGCCCGAGCAGGCCGTCGAGTACGTCGAGCGCCTCGACCCGCGCAACGAGCCGGGCAGGCTGACGCTGATCGCGCGCATGGGCAACGGCAAGGTGCGCGAGGTGCTGCCAGGGATCGTGGAGAAGGTCGAGAGCTCGGGGCACAAGGTCATCTGGCAGTGCGACCCGATGCACGGCAACACCCACGAGTCCTCCAACGGGTACAAGACGCGGCACTTCGACCGGATCGTGGACGAGGTGCAGGGCTTCTTCGAGGTCCATCACCGGCTGGGCACCTACCCCGGCGGCATCCACGTGGAGCTGACCGGCGAGGACGTCACCGAGTGCCTCGGCGGCGCCCAGGACATCTCCGACCTCGACCTGTCCGGCCGCTACGAGACCGCCTGCGACCCGCGGCTGAACACCCAGCAGTCGCTGGAGCTGGCGTTCCTCGTCGCGGAGATGCTGCGCGCCTGAGGGTTCTCAGCCGCAGCGCTGGTACAGCGCCGAGAGCGACTTGGTGACCGCGTCCGACAGCGAGCCCACGTCGGGCACCGCGTCGCCGTTGGCCTGCAGGCCGACGTGCAGGGTGTTGCGGTAGGTCGACACCGCGATCCCCACCGCCTGGTGCGGGGCGAGCGGCACGAACGGGTACACCTCGCGCAGGCGTGCGCCGTCCAGCGACAGCGGCAGCCCCGGCAGCGGCACGTTGGTGACCACCGTGTCGAACAGCAGCGGCGCCGCCTTGCCCGCCATCCGGGTGGCCAGGCGGTGCACGCTGCCCGGAAGGCGGTTGGCCAGCAGCGGCAGGGCGCCTGCTCCGCGCGAGGGACCTGCCTGCTTGTTGCGTTCCATCGCCCGCCGCACCGCCTTGAGCCGCTCGATCGGGTCGTCCAGCTCGACGGGCAGGTCGCACAGATAGCCGGAGAGCACGTTCCCGCTGGAGCGCTCGGTGTCGCGACCCCGCAGGCTCACCGGGATGAGCGCGCGCAGCGGCCGCGCGTCGGCCCGCTGACCCCGGTTGATCATCCAGTCGCGCAGCGCGCCCGCGAGCACCGCGAGGACGACGTCGTTGTTGGTGCCGCCGTGCGTCCTGCGGATGTGCCGGACCTCGGCGAGGTCCATCCGCACGAAGCCCACCCGCCTGCTGGTGGAGTTCACCGTCGCCGTCGGCGAGATCGGATACGGCCTCGCGGCGCGCAGCACGTCCCTGGCGATGCCCGCCGAGGTCGCGGCCTGCCCGATGGCCGACGTGGCGGTCTCCAGCAGCGCGTCGATCGGCGACCGCGGCCGCGGCAGCGGCGACCCGTTCCCGCGTTGTGCGGGCACGGTGGCGTCGTCCAGCAACCCGAATCCGACTTCGACAGCGCCGGTGCCGTCCGTCAGCGCGTGGTGGAACTTCAGCAGGATGGCGAACTCGTCCCCGGGCAGCCCCGTCACCAGTTGAAGATTCCACAAAGGACCCTCGACGTCGAGCGGCTCGGCGATCCAGTGCGAGGCGAACTCGGCGAGGGGATCGGGCCCGTAGAGGTCGGAGAGCCGGTGCACGCGGATGTGGCCTGCCGCGTCGAAGCCGGGATCCTCCTCCCACTGCGCGCCGCCCAGGAGGGGCCAGCCGGAGCGAACTCGCTGGCGCAGCTTGGGAATCGCCTCCGCGCGGTGAGCCAGCAGGGTCACCAGCCGGGCCGGATCGACCCGCTTGCGGGGGCGGAACGTCGCCACCGCGCCCATGTGCATGGGCGTCGTCTCGTCCTCCAGGCAGAGGAAGGCAATGTCCAACGCGCTGAGCCGGTCCGCTGGCATCGGCGATCTCCCCCGGAATGTGATGTCGGTACGTCGGTAGCCGTGTCAGGTGCGAATTCACGTGCGCGACGCGTGTCGGCGTCGCCGGGGCCGCTGCCTTGCTCGCAACGACCTCCCTATTTCACCAGCCGCACATGACGTGTGCGTGGTCGGGGTGTTACCGACCCGCTAAGCCTGTGCTCGCCGCGAGGGCAGGGCTGTCGTCCTGAGGCAGGCGTTGCGCGCACCGAATCTACGGCGGTTTTCACCGGATTGTCGAGGGGCCGCGCACCAAACCAGCCGATACGGCGGAATTCTCCTCGATCAGGAAAGTTCGACCCGAATGGTGCTCGTATTTTCCGGTGTGTGAACGGGTGGATCAGGGCACGACGTTCAGATTGATGGTCGTACCTTTCTGCACGAGAGTGCCGGGATCCGGATCCTGGTCCAGCACGAAGGCGAACCGGCCACGCCGATCCTCGGCGTTGGAGGTCAGTCCCGCGTCGGCGAGGATCTGCAGGGCCTCGTCGATCTGCCTGCCGAGCACCGAAGGCACCTCGACGGCGTTCGACACGTAAACGCCCACCCGCTTGGCGTCGGTCAGCGTCGCGCCCTCCGCCGGATCGGTGCGGGTCACGTGCCCTGCCGGGACGTCGGCGGCGAATTCCTCACCTGCGTCGAACGGCTCGAACCCGGCCTCGCGCAGCTTCTGGAAGGCCTCGTCGCGGCTCAGTCCCCGCACCGAAGGCACCGGCGTCGGCGGCGGCCCCTTGGACACGACGATCGTCACGGCGTCGCCGATGTTGGCCTGGTTCCCTGGCTTCGGGCTCACGGTCACGACGGCGCCCTCGGGCACGTCGGCGCTGTACTGGTCGGCGCCCGCGTCACGGCGCGGCTGGAGTTGCACGGCACGGATCGCCTGCTCGGCCTGCGCCACGGTGGAGCCGGGCGTGATGTCGGGCACCACGGGCCTGCCCAGCGACAGCACCACGGTGACCTCGTCACCGGCGAGCGCGCGCGAACCGCTCTCCGGATCGCTCCTGATCACCGTGCCGCTCGGCGCCGTGTTGTGCCGCTCCTCGGTGAAGCTGGGGACGAGCTCGGCCCGGCGGAGCACCTGCTCGGCCTGCGTGCGGTCGAGGCCGGTGACCTGCGGCACGTCCACGTAGCGGCCCCCGGTGAACCACCACACACCCGCGCCGATGCCGCCCGCGAGCAGCAGTCCCACCACCAGCCACAACGCCACCCACCGGCGGCGGCGTGGCTGCGGGGCGTCGGCGGCGGCCATCGGTTCGGCGGGCGGGGGAGGCTGCTCGGCCACGAGGGGTCCGCGCGGCAGCGCCTGCGTGCCCCGCGGGCCGCCCGCGGGCACCTGCGAGGTCACCGCGCGCATGGCGGGCACCGTCTTCTCGGCGTCGGTGATCTCGGTCGCGGCGTCGGCTGGCCCCGCCGGTACCGGCACGGGCGCGCGCGGGATGCCGAGCTGGCTGCGCACCTCGGCCAGTTCGGCCAGGAAGGCACCAGCGTCGGCCGGACGCGCGTCCGGATCGCGCCGGGTCGCGCGCAACACCAGGTCGTCGAGCGCGGGCGGCAGATCGGCCCTGGCCTCGCTTGGCCGGGGAACGTCGTCGTTGACGTGCCGGTAGGCCACCGAAATGGCCGTGTCGGCGGTGTAGGGCACGTGGCCGGTGAGCATCTCGTAGAGCAGGATGCCCGCCGAGTAGACGTCGCCGCGTTCGCTCGCGGCACCGGTGGTGACCTGCTCCGGCGACAGGTAGGCCACCGTGCCGAGAATGACGCTGGCGCTGGTCGTTCCCGCGCTCGCGACGGCGCGCACGAGGCCGAAGTCGCCGACCTTCACCACGCCGGAGCCGAGCGCGCCGCCACCCCGGCCGATGAGCACGTTCTCCGGTTTGACGTCGCGGTGCACCAGCCCCTCGGTGTGCGCGGCGGCCAGCGCGGACAGCACCTGCTCGGCGATCGTCAGCGCCAGCGGGAGGTCGAGCGCGCCACGCTGGTCCAGCAGGTCGCGCAGGGTGCCCCCGTCCACCAGTTCCATGACGAGGAAGGCACGCCGCTCGTCCGGCCCTCCCGCGGTGTCGAAGCCCTGGTCGTGCACGGCGACCACGTGCGGGTGGTGCAGCCTTGCCGCCGAGCGGGCCTCCCGCTCGAAGCGGTCGACGAACGTGCGGTCGTCGGCGAACCGCGAGTCCATGATCTTGATGGCGACCGGGCGGTCCAGGCGCGTGTCGACGCCGCGGTACACCGACGACATCCCGCCGCGGGCGAGCAGCCGGTCGACGCGATACCGCCGGTCGAGCAGCGAACCGACAAGGCTGGGCTCCGTGCCTGTCACAGCGTCCGATCCTACGGTCGGTGGCGTCGGCTCCACGTCCGGTGCCCCCGCTTTACTCCATCTGATTGGTCCTGCGCCGAAACGCCCTGATTGTGGCAAGGTAGTACGCGTGAGTGCGATCCCTATCGCTGACGACGTGCTCGATGCCGGAGTGCCCGTGCTCCCGATCGCGGAGGTGGCGGGCGTGCTCGGGCAGTCGGTGAACAAGGTGCGGCAAATGCTGCGGGACGGCCAGCTCATCGCCGTCCGGCGGGATGGTGAGCTCATGGTTCCCGCCGACTTCCTTGGCAAGGACGGAGTGATCAAGGGCCTTGCCGGAACCATCACGGTGCTCGCGGACGCCGGCTTCAACCGCACGGAGATGCTGCGCTGGCTGTTCTCCGAGGACGAGTCGCTACCCGGCGTGACCCCGATCAACGCCCTGCGGACCAGCCACGGCACCGAGGTCAAACGGCGCGCGCAGGCCATGGCCTTCTAGATGCGTGGTGCCGGGGGTTCGTCGCCACCATCCGCCCCACGCTGGGCGTGGCCCGCTCGCCGCTGTACCGGGCACTCGGCGCCGAGCAGGTGAGCGCGTGACCCTGAACGGGGCCGCACCAGCGGGTGAGCAGTTGGGCCGCAAGTTCGAGGCGGCGTGGCAGGTGTTCAGCACGACGTGTGCCGAGTTCCTGGCGCAGGAGGCGAGCTACCAGGCCTGGTTTGCGCACTATGTGATCAGCCAGTTCGGCATCGATCGGGTAGCCAGGGAGGCGATCGTGCACATTCGCCACATGCCCGAGGGGCCGTGGCGCAACCTGCTCGGCGTCTCCGAGGCGCGGCTGGACATCGTGGTCAGCCGCGCGCCGGGCGTGCGGGCGGTCCATTACGCCAACCAGCACTACAAGGCCGCCGACGGCACCGGGTTGTCGGCGCTGTCCGACCTGGCCGTGATCAGCGAGCTGAAGGTGTCGTTCACGCAAGCGGGCGGGCTCGGCCACAGCGAGGTCGTGCAGGACGCGGCGAAGCTGGCGTTCTTGCTCCAGGAGCACCGTCGCGCCAATCCGGAGGCGCCGCAGCCGCTGGCGTACCTGTGCGTGCTCGACAACCACCCGCGCCAGAAGTACCGCTTCGACACGCTGCGGGAGCGGATGGTGGCGCTGGAGATCCCGGACACGGTGCGGCTGCTGCACGCCACGGCCGACCCGCGCCCGGCGCTGGACGACGCCGGTGAACCGACGTGACGCGGAGGAGCTGATCATGCGGACCGGCGGACCGGCGAGGCTCGGGCCGCCAGTGCCCGCGCGGGCGGGTGTGGCCGCATCAGGACAGCCGGGGTTTCGTCACTGGCAAGGGGCGCGTGTTCCACAGCAACGAGAGCTGCCAGGGCTACCGGACCGCGATGACCTGACTGGCCGAGAGGCGGAACCCCGCAGCCACGCGAGTGGATGACTGCCGTCCAGGCGCGTCACCCCGACGGCGAGCCCTCCTGGAACGACCGGACGCGGCTTCGCGTGCCCGAGCCGTATACGCCGTCCACGGTGAGCGCACCCAGCTTCCGCTGGAGCGCCTTCACGCCATCGCCACGGCGCCGTAGCTCAGGTAGGTGCTCTAGCAGTTCGCGGCAGGAGCGGAGGCGACGACGATCACGAACGTGGCCGCGGCCACGGCGATGGCTGCGGACAACGCCGTCAGCGCACGGACGCCAAGGGTGCTGGACATGGTGACCTTTCTCGGCGTTGTCTCTGCGTCCGGAAACGCTGGACCGGCGCGGTCGCCGGGTGTGCCGGTCGTTCGCCCCACAACCGGCTACGCGTGGTCGTCGAAGCGTGCGCGGGCGCGTTCGACGGCAGGCAGTGTGACGGTGGTCCAGTGCAGGAGTGCGTCGATGAGTTCCTGCAGGGACCTGCCGAGCTGCGTGATGCGGTACTCGACGGCGACGGGACGTGTGCTCGTGACGATGCGTTCGACCATTCCGTTGCGTTCCAGGCGCCGCAGTGCGGCCGTGAGCGATTTCTGTGTCACGACCGGGATCACCCGCCGAAGATCGTTGAAGCGCAACGGTCGCTCGCACAGGGCGTCGAGGACCTGCAGCGACCACTTGTCGAGGACTTGGTCGAGCAGTTCGCGGTGTTGCTCGGTGAGTTTCGGGCTGCCGGTTTCCTGCATGACACCTAGTCTCGTTGAAGTTCCCTTCGGATACCAGATAGACATTGGATACCTAGTCCGACAGGAGGGAACCAGATCCATGGCAGTGCAGCTGCTGACCCCGGAGGGCATGTTCGCCCCCGTTCCGTACCACCACGTCTCGATCAGCACGGGTGCGCGCCAGGTGCACGTGGCCGGCCAGATCGCGCGCGATGCCGAGGGGAACCCGGTGGCGACCGGTGATCTCACCGGGCAGGTGGCGCACGCGTTGCGCAACACGGCGCGCGGCCTGGCCGGGGCCGGAGCGAGCTTCGCCGACGTCGTACGCCTCCGGTTCTTCGTCACGAACTGGAGCCCGGACAAGTACGACGACTTCATCGCGGGTATCGAACGCGTCACCGACGAGCTCGGCATCCCGCGGCCCCTGCCGCCCTTGTCGGCGATCGGCGTGGACTACCTGTTCGAGCCCGACGTGCTCGTCGAGGTCGAGGCGTACGCCGTGCTCGACTGAGGCGCTGCACACCAGGCACTGGAGCCAGCAGCGGGGGTGATCCTGGGGCGAACCCGCCGTACGGCGCGGTGCGCGACCCGCGAAACGCGTGGCCGCGCACCACCGCCGTGGTGGCGAGACGGATCAGGGGGAGTACGGGCAGGTCTCGCGGTACTCCGAGATCTCCCTGTCGTCCGGCGCCGGGCAGAGGAACTGCGCGTACCGGGTGTCGTTGTCGATGAACAGCTTCAGCCACGAGATGCTGTACTTGGCGATGGTCGTGTTGGACACGTTCGGCGCGAAGTGCGACGCGTTGTCCAGCTCCAGGTAAGCCTTGTCCAGTGTGGACGGAAGGCTCGCGTAGAACGGTTCCGAGTGCGACGACACCGGGGCCACGCTGTCGTTCTCGGCGCCGACGACCAGCGTGGGCACGCGCACGCTCGAGAAGTTCTTGCGCAGGTTCCAGCCGGTGAGCGGGATGGCGGCCTGCAGGCCCGGCCGGTCGTCGGCGGCCTCGAGGGAGCCGCCCCCGCCCATCGAGTGGCCCATCACGCCGAGCCGCTGCCCGTCGATCCGGTCGCGGACCGAGCTGCGCTGCACCAGGTAGTCGAGTGCGGCGAGCAGCTGGTCGCCGCGGCTGGCCGGCTGGTCGTAGCGCGAGTTCGTGTCGATCGTGAACACGACGAACCCCTGCGACGCCAGCCGGGGTCCGTACCAGCTCATGCTCGACTGGTCGGCCGTGTAGCCGGGCGCGATGGCCACGGCGCCGAACGTGCCCTGGCTCGTGTCGGTGGGGTAGTAGATCGTGCCACCACCGAAGCCACTGACCAGCGACGACACCCTCGTCTCTGCGACGCTGAACGGACCACGCGGGGCTTCGATGCTCTGCTCGGTCGGATCGGGCCCGCGCTGGTACGGGTTGTCCTGTGCGGCGGCCACCTGCGTTCCGGTGAGCCCGCCGGTCAGTGCCAGCGTGGCCACGACGACGCCGAGCGCGCGTCTCCACCTCGGGGAACGGGGATTGCGGAGAACCACGATGTCGACTCCTTTCCTGCTGTCGGGGACAGGCGTCGATTCTTGCCATGACGCTCGCACCCGGCATCGGTGAAATCACCAGCGCCAGCTCAGCGGTACAGCTTGACCAGCTGCACCCGGGAGCGGATGCCCAGCTTGGCGAAGATGTTGCGCAGGTGGTGGTCGACGGTGCGGTGGCTGATGTAGAGGCGCTCCGCGATCTCCCGGTTGGTGGCGCCCTCGGCGACGAGCCCGGCGATCTGCTCCTGCTGCGGGGTCAGCTCGCCTTTCGCCGGAGCGGCTCCGCCGTGCCCCGGATGCCCGCAGGCCCTCAGCTCGGCCTGTGCCCGCCGTGACCAGTGCGCGGCGCCGAGCTCGCCGAAGATCTGCGCCGCCTCCCGCAGCACCTCCCGTGCCTGCCGCGGTCTGCGGCCCCGGCGCAGCCGCGCGCCGTGGAGCAGCTGGGTGTGGGCGAGGTCGTGCACCGCGCCTGCCGTGCGATGCAGCTCGATCGCCTCCCCGAAACGAGCGCCGGCCTCACCCTCGTCGGCGGCGAGCAGCGCGTGACAGCGGGCCACGAGCGCCTGACGGGCGGCGCCGCCCGTGGCCAGTGCCCAGCGCTCGAAGGCCGCGAGCGTGCGGCCCGCCACCTCGCGCCGGTCGCAGCGCACCGCGGCCTCGACGAGCGTCGGTGCGGCCATCACCCGGATCGGGGAGTACTGCCAGGGCTCACCGCTGACCGTGCGGCGGAACCGGCCGAGCGCGTCGGCAGGCCGGTCGTCGGCGAGGTCGGCACAGGCCGTTGCCCACGCCCCGAGCGCGCCCGGCCTGCCGAGGCCGCGCTCGGTGAGCCCGGACGCCGCGGCGTCCAGGCGCAGCAGTGCCGTGTCCCCGTCGCCCTGCAGCGCGGCCTGCAGCGCCAGGATCGTCAGGTGGTCGACCGCGCAGTTCGGCTGGCCCAGTGCCTCCGCGAGCCGCAGCCCCTCCAGCGACGTGCTCACCGCCGTGCCGTGCTGCCCGGTGAGCAGTGCGGCGAGCGAGGCGTACACGAGCGCCCACGGCACCTGGGCCGGGTTGCCCCGCGCCCTGGCGTCGGCCACCGCCCGCAGGGCGAGCCTGCCCGCCGCGGCCGCGTCGCCGAGGGTGTAGGCGGCCTGGCTGGCGAGGATCTTCGCCGCCGGGTCGGCGGCCTGGTCCCCGAGCCGCAGCACGGCCCGCAACGGCCCCGCCGCCTCGGCGTGCCTGCCGCTGAACGTCGCGGCCATCGCCGCGAAATGCTCGACCACCAGCCGCGTCTCGGCCCGGTCCGCGGCAGGACGCAGCAGTTCCGCGTCGCGGGCGGTGGCGCAGTAGCGCCGCTCGTCTCCGGCGACGAAGCTGGCCTCGCCCGCCAGCATCAGGGTCGCCGCGGCCAGGTCCTGCTCGCCCGCCGCGAGCCGGTGCGCGGTGGCCAGCAGCCCGGTCGCGGCCAGGGCCGGATTGCCGCTGCGCAGCTCGATCTCCCCTTCGAGCAGCCCGGCGAGTCCGGCCAGCGAGCCACCCGCCAGCGGCGCGGCCTCCCGCAGCGCGGCGCGTGCCCTGCGGGGCCGCCCGGCCACCCAGTGGTCGGTCGCCGCCGACACCAGCCGCAGCGCCCTGCGCTCGCCGTCGGCGGTGAGCGCGGCGGCGCGCTCGAAGGCGTCGGCGGCGTCGGGGTGGTTGCGGGCCTGCCGGGCCGCCTCGGCCACGGCGTCCAGCTCACCGGCAAGCCGGGGTGCGGGGGCCTCCACGGTCGCGGCGCGGTGCCAGGTCCAGCGGAACCGATCGGTGACGGGGTCGGCGGCCTCGGCGAGCAACCGGTGTGCCCGGTGCCGTTCCGGTCGGGGTACGGCGGCCAGCACGGCGCAGGAGGGCAGGCAGGCGGGCAGCCGGACGGCGATGTCGCCGGTGACCGTCACGAGGCCCGCGTCCACGGCCTCGTCGAGCGCGGTCGTCGCGGGCAGGACGCGGCCGGTGACGGTCAGGTCGAGCCGGTCGTCGACGGCCGCCAGCACCACGAGCAGGCGGGCCTCGGGTGTCCGCGCAGCCAGCCTGCGGCTCACCGCGCGGGCCAGGCGCCCGTCCGGTGACAGGCCGCGCGGCGGGGGCGCGAGGCCGCTCAGCGCGGCGGGGCTGACGGCGGCGGCGAGCTCGGTGAGGGCGAGCGGGTTGCCGCGCGCGAGGGTGAGCAGCGCGTCGGAGACCGCCGGCGGGGGCTGGTCACCGAGCCGGTCGGCGAGCACCTGCCGCGCCGCGTCGTCCCCGAGCGGGCCGAGCCGCACGGACGGCAGCTCGGCGAGCAGCTCCGCCGAGTGCGCCGCCACGCCTGGATCGGCGCCGAACAGCAGCGCCAGCCTGGTACCGCGGAGCCGCCGGGCGCAGAACACGAGCGCGGCCAGCGACTCGGGGTCGAGGTCGTGGGCGGCCTCGACCCGGCACACGGTGGGCCCGTCGGCGGCCGCCTCGGTCAGCAGCGCGGACACGGCGGCGGGCAGGGCGGCGGGTGGTCCGCACCACGGCCGTAGCGCCCACACCGTGTCCAGCGGTTCCCGCTGAGTGGAACCGAGCCGGGCTGCGAGGCCGCGCAGGGGCGCGAGCAGCTGGTGCAGACCGGCGAACGGCAACCCGGTCTCGGAGGGCGCCCCGCGTGCCGCCAGCACCCGCAGGCCTGCGCCGGTGGCGAGCGCGGCCTCCAGCACGGCGGTGACGCCCGAGCCCGGTGCCCCGCACACGGCCAGCGCCGCGCCCGATCCGCTCACCGCCCGGTCCAGCAGGCCGGTCAGCGCCGCGAGCTCGTCGGTCCGTCCGCGCACCGGGAACCGGCGCGCGGGCGGTGCGCAGGCGTCGTCGGCGGCCATGCCGCCCAGTCTCGCGGGTTCCGCCGTGCCGGGGAATCAGCCGTTGCGGGAATCCCGCCAGGCGATCCACTTGCGGAGGCCGCTCAGATCGTAGTCCGGCCCGCCCACACCGACGGTGAACAGCGTGATGCCCAGGTCGTGCAGCTTGTCGCCGGACTCCTCCGGATCCCCCTGCACGCCCACCGACCGCTCGATCTCGGCCGGGTCGCGGCCGATGTCGGCGCAGTGCTGGTCGAGGATCCGCAGCTTGCGCTCGGCCACCTCGACGTCACCGAAGCCGTGCCAGATGTCGGCGTGCCTGGCCACGAGGCGCAGCGTCTTCTTCTCGCCGCCGCCACCGATGAGCACGGGGATCCTGCGCGTCGGCTGCGGGTTGAGCTTGGCCAGCCTGCTCTCGATGCGGGGCAGCGACTCGGCGAGGTCGTTCAGCCTGCCGCCCGCGGTGCCGAACTCGTAGCCGTACTCGGCGTAGTCCTTCTCGAACCAGCCGGAGCCGATGCCCAGGATGAGCCTGCCGTCGCTGATGTGGTCGACGGTGCGGGCCATGTCGGCGAGCAACTCCGGATTGCGGTAGCTGTTGCACGTCACCAGCGCACCGATCTCCACGCGCGACGTGGACTCCGCCCAGGCGCCGAGCATGGTCCAGCACTCGAAGTGCTTGCCATCGGGATCGCCGTAGAGCGGGTAGAAGTGGTCCCAGTTGAACACGATGTCCACACCGAGCTCCTCGGCCTCGGAGGCCGTGCGGCGGATCGTGGCGTAGTCGGCGTGCTGCGGCTGGAGTTGCAGTCCGATGCGGATCGGCCGGTTGGCAGTCGTCATACCGCCAGCCTAGTGAGCAAGGCGCGAGCCGCCACCGGTAAGCGGCGCCGGTTGGGCACGACCACGCGGCGGTGCAGCACGGCGTAGTCGGCGGCGACGATCTCGTCGAGGATGGCCGAGTAGAGCGTGTACGCGGTGCGCACACACGGCCGGGACTGCTTGCGCAGCAACGTGATCCCGGGCGCGGCTCTGCGGTAGACGGCGCGGGTGTGCGCGACGAGCGCGGCCAACGCGGCGCGGATCCGGCGGTCGGTCCGGCCGGTGCGCCACGCCCACTCGAGCAGCCCGCGGTCGACCCCGAACGCCGCGAGCTCCGAGGTCGGCAGGTACAGCCGGTCCCTGCCGAGGTCCTCGCCGACGTCGCGCAGGAAGTTGGTCAGCTGGAACGCCTCGCCCAGCGCCGCGGCGTACGGCGCGGCCTGCTCGCGAGGGCACACGGTGCCCAGCACGGGCAGCATCTGCAGCCCGATGACCGACGCCGAGCCGTAGGTGTAGGTGTGCAGGTCCGCGAACGTCGCGTACTCGCGCACGTGCAGGTCCATCCGCATCGAGCGCAGGAACGCCTCGAACAGCGAGCGGTCGAGGCCATAACGCCGTACGGTGTCGGCCAGTGCCCGCTCCACCGGCCCGGCGGCCGGCTCACCCGCGAAGACGGCGTCCAGCACCCGGTCGTAGCCCGCGAGCGCGGCCGCCGGGTCGCACCCGGGTGACGGGTTGTCCACGACCTCGTCCACCGAACGCGCGAAGGCGTACAAGGCGTGGGTGGCGGGCCGGGCGTCGGCGGGCAGCAGCCGGGTGGCCAGAAAGTACGTCCGGCCGTGCCGCGCGTTGATCCGGCGGCACGTCCCGTACGCGGCGGACAGCTCACCGCGCGCCATGCACGATCCTCTCGGCGGCGAGCCTGCCCGAGATCAGCACCGGCGGGATGCCCACACCCGGCGTGGTCCCGCAGCCCGCGAGCACCACGTTGCCTGCCCCGCGCACCAGGTTGGCTGGCCGGAACGGGCCGGTCTGGGCGAACGTGTGCGCCAGCGAGAAGGGCGTCCCCGCGGCCAGCCCGCGCTCGGCCCAGCCTGCGGGCGTCACCAGCTCGCCCAGCTCCAGCGTGTCGGCGAGACCGGTCAGTCCCCGGCGTTCCAGGGTGCGCAGCAGCTCGTCGCGGTAGGCGGGGCCGACCCTGCGCCAGTCGATGCGCCCGGTGTGCAGGTTCGGCGCGGGGGCCAGCACCGAGATGACCTGCCTGCCCGGTGGCGCGAGACCGGGGTCGGTGGCGGTCGGTCTCGTCACCAGCAGCGAAGGGTCGGACATGAGCGAGCCCTGCCGGATGATCTCGGCGAACGTCCGTTCCCAGTGGTCGCCGAAGAAGATCGTGTGGTGGTCCAGCTGTGGCCACGAACGCGGACTGCGCGCGTGCAGCACCACGGCCGACGGCGAGAACCGCAGGGGAAGCGGGCGGCGCGGCCGGACGCCGAGCAGGCGGTAGGCGGTGGTCAGTTCGGTGGCGAGCACCACGGCGTCACAGGGGATGCGTTCGCCGTCGTGCGTGCGCACGGCCCGCACGCGCGAGCCGACCCGCTCCAGCCACGCGGCGGACGTGCCGAACCGCACCGACGCCCCCGCCTGCTCCGCGGCGCCGGCCATGGCCCTGCCCAGTCCGGCCATCCCGCCGAGGGGGTAGTAGACGCCGCCGACCGTGTCCATGTAGGAGATGACACCGTATGCGCCGATGGCGCGCAGCGGATCGAGCCCGGCGTAGAGGGACTGGAACGAGAACAGCCTGCGCAGGCGCTCGTCGCGCAGGAACCGGCCGATCCTCGGTCCGAGCCTGCCGAAGCCGCCGAGCGCGGCGAGCCGGACCAGCTCGGGACGGGCCAGGTCGAGCGGGGAGTCGAAGTTGGCGCCGATGAAGTGGTCGCGCTGCACGGTGTAGAGCTCGGTGAGCCACCGGCGCAGTCGCCGGTACCCGGCCGCCTCGCGCGGCCCGGCCACGGCGCGGACCTCGGCCTCCATCGCCTCGGCGCCGGTGTGCAGGTGGATGGTGCTGCCGTCGGCGAACTGCGCGCGGTAGGCCGGATCGAGCGGCACGAGCGTGAGCCGGTCCCGCGTCCGCTCGCCGACGGCGGCGAACGCCTCGTCGAGCAGCCCGGGCATGGTCAGCACGCTCGCCCCGGTATCGACGGTGTAGCCGTTCTCGGTGAACCCGCCCGCGCGCCCGCCGGGCCGGGGCTCACGCTCCAGCACCGTCACCTGCCTGCCCGCGCCGAGCAGGTGCAGCGCCGCCGAGAGCCCGGCGAGTCCCGCGCCCACCACGACGACCCGGTCGGTGCTGCCCAGGACCGTGCGCATTCCGCCCCTCCCCTCACCTCACCTCATCTGCCCGCGAGTCCTGCGTTCAAACCCGCGAGTCCTGCGCCCGGGCCCGCGAGTTCTGCGCCCAGGTCCGCGAGTTCTGCGTTGCGGTAGGGCGCACCCGTCAGAACGTCCGCTGCGTCGCCCGCGCGGCGAGCTCGGTCAGCCTGCTCACCGCGGGCTCTGCCAGCCCGGCCGTCCCCAGCGTCGCCAGTGCCGACTCCGTCAGCGTGCCGATCCGGCGCTCGACCTCGGCGGCGGCGCCGACGTCCACGAGCGCCTGCCGGACCGACTCGACGCCCTCCTCGGCCAGTCCGGCGTCGCCGATGGCGGCGGCGATCACCTCGCGCTCGCGCGTGCGGCCCTGCTCCTCGGCCCGTTGCAGGCCGAGCGCCAGCAGCAGGGTCCGCTTGCCCTCGCGCAGGTCGTCGCCCGCGGGCTTGCCGGTCACCGACGGGTCGCCGAACACACCGAGCACGTCGTCGCGCAGCTGGAACGCCACGCCCAGGTCGCCGCCGAACTCCATCAGCCGCTCGACGACCTCCGGCGGCGCGCCCGCCAGCGCCGCCCCCAGGTGCAGCGGACGCTGCACGGTGTAGGCCGCCGTCTTCAGACGGTCGACCCGCAGCGCGGCCTCGGGGGAGGCGTCGCCGGTGGCCTGCGTGTGCACGTCGAGGAACTGCCCGGCCAGCACCTCCGTGCGCATCGCCCGCCACGCGGGACGCCCGGCCGCGAGGGTGGACGGCGAGAGCGGCGCCTCGGCGAACATGTCGTCGGCCCACGCCAGTGCCAGGTCACCGATGAGCACGGCGGCGGCCAGCCCGAACGAGTCCGCCGAGCCCAGCCAGCCGGCGTCGGCGTGCCGTCCGGCGAAGGCCACGTGCACCGTCGGGGAGCCGCGCCGCGAGTCGGAGGAGTCGATGACGTCGTCGTGGATGAGCGCGCATGCCTGGATGAGCTCGAGGCTCGCGACGACCCGCAGCACGCCGGCCGCGTCGGCTCCGTGCGGGTCGCCACCCGTGCCGCGCCAGCTCCACCACGCGAACGTCGGGCGCAATCGCTTGCCGCCGCCCAGCACGAAGTCGCGCAGCGCCTTCGTCGCGGGCTCGAACACGGGCTCGCTGCGCCTGATCGGCTCGCTGGCCGCGTCGAGGAAGTCGGCCAGCGCCGCCTCGACGTGGGCGGGCAGGTCGGCGTCGTAGTCGGTGTCGCTCACGCCACCATCGTCCCAGGTCGGGATCACCGCCAGTAACATGTGCGCATGACGTCGGTGCTCGAGCGGCTCCGCGGTGAGCGCCCGGTCTTCTCCGTGGAGTTCTTCCCGCCGCGAGACGCCGCGGACGAAGCCGCGCTGTGGCACGCCATCCGTGAGCTGGAGCAGCTGGACCCGGCGTACATGTCGATCACCTACGGCGCGGGCGGCTCCAGCCGCGACGGCACGATCCGCAGCATCGCCAGGGTCGCGACCGAGACCACGCTCGTGCCCATGGCGCATCTCACAGCGGTCAACCACTCGGTGGCCGAGCTGCGCAACGTCATCGGCTGGTACGCCGCCGTCGGCGTGCGCAACATCCTCGCGCTGCGCGGCGACCCGCTGGGCGACCCGTACGGCGAGTGGGTGCCGCACCCGGACGGGCTGAGCTACGCCGAGGAACTCGTCACGCTGGTGCGCTCGCTCGGCGACTTCTGCGTCGGTGTCTCGGCGTTTCCCTACGGCCACCCCCGCTCGCCGGACCTGGCCACCGACACCGCGCACCTGGTGCGCAAGTTCGACGCGGGCGCCGACTTCGGCATCGCACAGCTGTTCTTCGAGGCCGAGGACTTCCTGCGGCTGCGCGACCGCGTCGCCGCCGCGGGTTGTGCCGCGCCGCTGATCCCCGGCATCATGCCGCTCACGACGCCGCGCACGCTGGCCAAGACCATCGAGCTCTCCGGCGTGCACGCCCCGCGCCGCCTGCTGGACCGGCTCGAACCGCTCGCCGGGGATGCCAAGGCGTTCCGCGCCGAGGGGCTCGACGCCGTCACCGAACTGTGCGAGCGGCTGCTCGCCGAAGGCGTTCCCGCGCTGCACTTCTACACGTTCAACCGGTCCAAGGCGACACGCGAGCTGGTGGGCAGGCTGGGACTGGTCCCCGCACGCGCGTGAGGCGGTAGCGTGCGCCCATGCGTGTGCACGAGATCTGCGACCAGTTCGTCGACGACTTCGCCGCCGCCCACCCCGTGGTCGCGACCATGGTCGGCGTCACCGGCTACGACGACCAGCTCACCGACTACTCCCCGGAAGGGCACGCCGCGCGGGCCGCACTCGCGCGCAGGGCGCTCGGCGACGTCGAGGCGGCCGAACCCGCCGACGACGGCGAACGGGTGGCCAAGGCCGTGTTCACCGAGCGCGTCGGCCTCGACGTCGAGATCCACGAGGCGGGGCTCGACGTCGCGGCGCTGAACGTGATCGCCAGCCCGGTGCAGGACATCCGGATGGTCTTCGACCTGATGCCGCACGAGACGGCCGGACAGTGGGAGACCATCGCCGCCCGCATGGCGAAGGTGCCCGCCGCGCTCGACGGCGTCCGCTCCTCGCTGCTGGCCGCCGCGGAGGCGGGCAACGCGCCCGCGCTGCGGCAGGTCGGCAAGGTGGCCGAGCAGGCCGAGGTGTGGGCCGGGCTCAGTGGGGGTTCCGGGTTCTTCGTGCCGATGGCCGAGCAGGCGGACGTGCCGGAGACCCTGCGCGGCGAGCTGCGGCGCGCGGCGCAGTCGGCGCAGGAGGCCTACGCCGAGCTGGCCGGGTTCCTGCGGGCGGAGCTGGCGCCCGAGGCGCCGTCGAAGGACGCGGTCGGCGAGGACGTCTACCGGCTGTGGTCGCGCTACTTCGTGGGCTCCGCACTGGATCTGCGGGAGGCCTACGAGTGGGGCTGGGAGGAGTTCACGCGGGTGGAGCGGGAGGCCAGGCAGGTCGCCGAGCGGATCAAGCCCGGTGCCACGCTTGCCGAGGCCGCGGAAGCGCTCGATGCCGACGCTCGCTATCTCGTGCGCGGGCGGCAGGCGTTCGAGGACTGGATGCAGGGCCTGTCCGACGACGCGCTGAACGCGTTGCGCGGCAAGCACTTCGACATCCCGGACCCGCTGATGGCGCTGGACTGCCGGATCGCGCCGCCGGGTGGCGGCGTCGGCGCGTACTACACCGGCCCGACCGAGGACTTCTCCCGGCCGGGAACGATGTGGTGGTCGCTGCCCGCCGACAAGGACGAGTTCTCCACGTGGCGGGAGGTCAGCACCGTCTACCACGAGGGCGTGCCCGGCCATCACCTGCAGATCGCGACCGCCGTGTACCAGGCCGCCTCGCTGAACCGATTCCAGCGGCTGCTGGCGGTCACCTCGGGGCATGCGGAGGGCTGGGCCCTCTACGCCGAGCGGCTGATGCAGGACCTGGGTTTCCTCACCGACGACGGCAACCTGCTCGGCATGCTCGACGCCCACCTGTTCCGGGCCGCGCGCGTGGTGGTCGACATCGGCATGCACCTGGAGCTGGAGATCCCCAAGGGCACCGGCTTTCACGAGGGCGAGCGGTGGACACCGGACCTCGGCCTGGAGTTCATGCTCACCAGGACGATCACCGACGCCGACCACGTGCACGACGAGATCGACCGCTACCTGGGCTGGCCGGGGCAGGCGCCCGCGTACAAGCTCGGCGAGCGGCTGTGGCTGCAGGCCCGCGAAGAGGTGCGGCGCAGGCAGGGCGACGCCTTCGACCTCAAGGACTTCCACACCCGTGCGCTGCGCATGGGCGGCATGGGCCTGGACACCCTCACCGAAGAGCTGGCCAGGCTCGCCTGAACGCCGCTGCTGTCCTCCCACGACCGGCCGTCTGACAGGTCGTGGGAGGACAGCGGCACCCGGTATGCTGACCGTCATGCACCGGGTTTTCCGCAGTACCCCGCCGCCCCGCTCCTGAGCGGGGCGTAGCTGGCTGGAACAACAGCACAGCCGAGTCAGTCACCCGCCGTACGGCCATCCCGTGCCGTGCGGCGTCGTCGTGCACGCCGTGATCGCGTGAGCTGCCGATCGCGTCTCTGCCGCCCCGCGTCGTCGTCTCTTCCCTTCACTACGACGTAGGAGCGTTGCTCGTGCTGTCTTCTTCCACCGCCGTGCGCACCTCGCGCGCCGGCGTCGCCAGCCTGATCGCCGCCGGGGTGCTGTGGGGCACCGGCGGCCTGGCGGGCTCCGTCCTCGCCGCGAGGGCGGACCTGCACCCCCTGTCCGTGGCCGCCTACCGCCTGCTGCTCGGCGGGGGCTTCGCGGTGTTGTTCCTGTGGTTCACCGGAGGCCTGCGCGCGCTGCCGCGCACGCGGGCCGTCGCGCGCCGCCTGCTGGCCGCGGGCGCTCTGCTGGCCGTGTTCCAGGCGTGCTACTTCGCCGCCGTGGCACTCACCTCGGTGAGCCTGGCGACGATGACCACCATCGGCAGCTCGCCGGTGTTCGTGGCACTGGCCACCGCCGTGCTGGACCGGCGCAGGCCCACCACGCCGACGATCCTGTCGATCGCGGGCGCGGTGGCCGGGCTCATCCTGCTCACCTGGTCGCCCGGCGGCGCAGGCGAACGCTGGCAGCTGCTCGCCGGGCTGGTGCTCGCGCTGGCCTCGGGCGCGGGCTTCGCCGCGCTCACCCTGGTGACGCGGCGGCCGGTCGAGGGCCTGGACTCGTTGCGCACCACGGCGTTCGGGCTCCTCGGCGGCGGGGTGCTGCTGCTGCCCGCCGCCCTGTGGCTCGGGGCGGGCCTGCCGTGGGACGCCGGGGTGCTCGCGGTCGCCGCCTATCTCGGCGCCGTGCCGACGGCACTGGCCTACGTCGCCTACTTCCGGGGGCTGAGCCGGTCGCACCCGGTGCTGGCGGCGCTGTCGGCGTTGCTGGAGCCGCTCACCGCGGCGCTGCTGGCGGCCGTGCTGCTCGGCGACCGGCTGGGCGTCGCGGGCTGGTGCGGCGCCGCGCTGCTCGCCGCCTCGATCGCCGTGAGCTACTGGCGGCCTCAGCGCTGAGCGCTCGGGAGGCGTCGCCCGGGGACGTCACCCGACCGTTCCACCCGCAACCCGCGCCGTGCGGACTCGCGCTCCACGACGGTGGCGGTGTGCCAGCCCCGTGGCACCGCACCAGCCACCAGCCGGGCGCGGGTCCGCGGGGCGTTGCGGGCATGGCGGGAGAACGACCAGCCGAGCAGCACCCGGCCCCGCCTGCGCTGCCCGGCGAGCGCCTCGGGCACGCTGCAGTCGATCCACAGCAGGTGCCGCGACCGCCCGGTGAGCACGCCGAGCACGACGAACGCGGCTCTGGCGACGGCGCCCGTCGCCGGGTCGTGCACCAGCAACGGTCCCCGCGCGCGGACGGCGGCGGTGAGCAGCCGGAGCAGGTGCAGCACGTGCACGAGCGGGCGGTACCAGGAGTAGGGGAGGCCGTCGGGCAGCGTGCGCGCGAGCCGCGCCCGGACCTGGTCGGTGTCCAGCACGGTCAGTGGCCGCACCGCCTCGACGTCGCGCAGCAGGGTGCTCTTGCCCGCTCCTGGCAATCCGGCGACCACGACGAGTCCGTGGTCGGCAACGCGCAGGACGAGCCGGTCGGTGGGCGGGGAGGTCATGCACCCGCCAACGTGGCGGCGCCGGGACGCGTTCCTCCGCACGGGTCCGCACGGAGGATTCTGGGCGAACTCACAGGCTCGCCTGCGGGCAGGGTCATTCGAGCGGCAGCGTGCGGCCGAGGATGGCGAACGGGCGGGGATCGCCCGCAAAGTGATAGTCCCGCAGCACGTCGAGAAAGCCGAGCCTGCGATAGAGCTTCCACGCCCTGCTGGTGCCCTCGGGCGTGGAGAGCAGCACGTGGCGCTGCCCGACGTCCTCGACGAGGCGGCGCAGCAGGTCCTCGCCGGTGCCCCGGCCCTGCCGGTCCGGCCGCACGTGGATCTCGGTCAGCTCGAAGTAGTCGGCGAGCCACCGCTCGGCGGCCTGCTCACCCGCCCGCTCGACGAGACCCCTGCGGACCTGCTCGTGCCACCACTGGCCCTGGCTGCCGCGGTAGCCGTACGCGAGCCCGACGAGCGCGTCGTCGGAGTCCAGGGCGGCGACGCACCGCCAGCCGTCGCGCAGCACGTGCGTCAGCCACATGGGCGCCCGCTGCTCTGCGGTGCCCGGGGGGTAGTTCATCGCCGCGACATAGAGCGAGAGCGCCTCGGGCAGCCGGGCCCGGAACTCGTCGCCGGAGAGCCGGGCGTAGCGCCGGTGCCGGGACGACATGGCCGTCATCGCGGCACGCCCTCACCGGGCTCGCCCGCGACGTCGGCGGCACGGCCACCGGTGAGGGTGAGCAGGTCGTCGAACGTGGTGGGAAACACCGACTTCGCGTGCCCCGCGGCCGCCCACACCACGTCGTAGCGGCGCAGCGCCGTGTCGACGAACGTGATGAGCCTGCTGGGGTGACCGACGGGTGCGACGCCTCCGATGACCTGACCGGTGTGCTCCTTGACGAAGGCGGGGTCGGCCTTGCCCACCTCGTCGGCGCCCGCGAGCACGGCGAGGGTGCCGGTGTGCGCGCGGTGGGCGCCGGAGGTCAGCGCGAGCAGCGGCGCGTCGGCGGCCGCGCCGGGAAGGACCGCCCGGAAGACGAGGCTGTTGGCGATGGCCCCGACCTCGACGCCGAGCGCGGCCGCGGCCTGCGCGGCGGTGCGCACCTCCGAGGGAAGGATGCGGATGCCCTCGGCGGCGGTGTGCTGGCCCGCCTCGACGAGTGCGGCGGCGACCTTGGCGATCGCCGGGTGCTCGAGGGTGCTCATACAGGTATGAGATCACGGCCCCGCCGCTGTGCGCGACGCCGGGAGCGTGTCGAGAACGCCGCGGCGGCTTCGTCTCAGGATCGGACGCGGCCACCACGGCCGCAGCACACCGAGGAGGCCCAGCATGACGATCCAGCGGATGGACAACGTCCTCATCGTTGTCGACGACCTCGACGCCGCGATCGCGTTCTTCGTCGAACTCGGCATGGAGCTGGAGGGAAGGGCGCCGATCGAGGGACGTTGGGTGGAGCGTGTCATCGGGCTGGACGACGTCCGGCAGGACGTCGCCATGCTGCGGACACCGGACGGCCACGGCCGGATCGAGTTGGCGATGTTCCACACCCCGAAGGCGATCGCCACCGAGCCGAAGGACGCGCCCGTGAACACGCTGGGTATTCGCCGGGTCATGTTCGCCGTCGACGACATCGAGGACGTCGTCGCCCGTCTGCGCGCCCGCGGCGCCGAACTCGTCGGCGAGGTGGCGCGGTACGGGGACAGCTTCCGGCTCTGCTACGTCCGCGGCCCGGAGGGCATCGTCGTCGGGCTGGCCGAACAGCTCGGCTGAGGGCCTGCCGCGTCGCGTCATCGGTCACGACCGGGCTCACAGCCGTGGCCGCTTGAGCCCACGTCCGCCGCGAGCTATGGTGGATGTGTTCGAACATACGTTCGACATCCGGTGGAGCGCTCTCCGGACCGGTCCCCGGGGCGCGGGTGGGGGAAGCACCTGCGCACCGGGGGCCATCCTTCCCCGCTCCATCTTGGCTCGAGAGAGGGAGGTGGGCCATGTCCGTCGCGTACGCATCGCGTCGTGGCCCAACATCGCGCAAGGCCGCAGTCCGGCGAGACGGCGCGGCGGCACGGGACGGCTCGGGGCAGGCCGCACTGCCCATCGAGCTGCGCCCGCCCGCGGCGCCCGCCGCCGTGTCGTTGCTCACCCACGCGCGGCACGGCATCGCCGAGGCGGGCACCGAAACCGATCCGGTCGCCCGGTTCACCGCGTCCTACCTGTCGGCGTTGCGGGCGGCCGCGGCCATCCTGGCGGCCAGGGGCCGTCCCCACCGGGGCAGAGCCCGCCCCGAGAGCGTGTGGACGCTGCTCGGTGCGGCGGCGCCGGAGCTGGAGCAGTGGGCGGCGTTCTTCGCGGCCCACTCCGCACGGCAGGCCGAGGCTCAGGCGGGCATCACCCGGCGCATCACCGGCACGGCGGCCGACGACCTGTTCCGCAACGCCGGGCAGTTCGTGTCGCTGGCACAGCGGGTGGTGCACGGCTCGCCACCGGAGCGGGTGGCCCAGTGCGGGGCGCGGCCGCAGGTCCGCTCCCGGAGCAGATGATGCCGGGTCAGGCACTGATCGATCACGGCAGGCTGCTGGAGGCTCTGGGATACGAGGTGGAGCTACTGGTCGAAGGGTCGCGCTCCGCGCCGCACGACCTGCCGGCGCGGACGTGTCCCGGGTGGACGGTGGGCGAGGTCGTCCGGCACGTGGGGAGCGTCTACCGCGTGGCGCTGGCCTGGCTCACCGAGAGCAGGCAGCCGCGAGACTGGCAGCGGGCTCCGGCACCCGGGCAGACGGTCGAGAACTACCTGAGGCAGGGCTTCGTCGACCTGACCGAGGCGCTGGCGTGGCACGCTCCCGGTGAGCGGGCCGCCACCTGGTGGCCCGCCGACGGAACGTACGGGTTCTGGACCCGGCGGATGGCGCACGAGACCACCATCCACCGTTTCGACGTCGAGGACGCCGCCGCCATGGAGCACGCGGAGATCCCCGGCGACATCGCGGTCGACGGGGTGGACGAGGCGCTGGCGCTGTGGTTCAGTCACCGGCTGCCGAAGCTGGGCCTCAGCGGCACGCACACCGCCTCCGTGGCGGTGCGGACGGGCGGCCACACGTGGATCGCCCGCGCGGGGCCGGCGGAGACCGTGGCCTGGCGATGTTCCGACCAGGAGGCCGCCCGCGCGGATGCGGTGGTGTCCGGCGATCCGGTGCTCGTGTACCTGTGGTTGTGGGGCCGGGAACGGCTCGGAGCGGTCACGGTGGACGGCGACGACGACGCGGTGGGCCAGTTGTGGGCGCTGATGCGGCTGGCGACGCGATGAGCCGGAACGGAACGGCGGGGTTGTGGGGAAGCAATGCCCGCCGTTTCCGGCCCGCAGCCGCCGGCGCGGAACAAGCGGTGCCGCGCTGGGCGAACGGCACGAACACCGCTTAGATTGCAGCGTATGGGCACCACTCTGGCGAGGCTCTCGATCGACGCGCTGGACCCGGCCGCTGTGGCGCGGTTCTGGGCGGAGCTGCTCGGCTGGCAGGTGGTTACGGAGACGACCGGCGAGGTGACGGTGCGCGGGCCCGCGCCGCGTGGTGCTGCGGTCGAGCTGGCCTTCGTGCCCGTCGCGGCGCCCAAGGAGGTGAAGAACCGGATTCATCTGGACGTGGCCAGCGCCACCGCCGAACACCAGCGGTCGCTTGTGGACAGTGCGGTGGAACGAGGCGCGCAAAAGGCGGATATCGGGCAGGGGCCGGCCCCGTGGGAGGTGCTCGCCGATCCGGAGGGCAACGAGTTCTGCGTGCTGGAGCCCCGCCCCGAGTACGCGGACACCGGGGCTCTCGCCGCCATCGTCGTCGACGCCTACGAGCCCAGGGTGCTCGCGGAGTTCTGGGCGGCGGCACTCGGCGGGACCGTCGTCCGGCGCTACCCCGAGCTGGTGGGCCTGCGCATGCCGGACGGCGAGGGGCCATGGCTGGAGATTCTGCAGAACGACGACCTCGTGCCACAGGGCCGCCGGATCCGCCCCGTGGTCGTGACGGGCCCCGGTGCCGACGTGGAAGCCGAGGTGGCGCGGCTGTCCCGGCTCGGCGCCCGCCCGCTCGAATCCGCCGGATCGGCGGAACGGGCGGCGCGGGCGTTCGCCGATCCGGAGGGCGGTGCGTTCGAGCTGGAGGAGGCTGCCCGCCCGTTCGATCGGCAAGGCGGCCAGTAGCGCGTCCTGTCGTCGTCGGCGGACGTTTCCGCTCGGTTGCGCGGGGCGCCACTCCGGAGACACACGCGAAACACTGGCGCCGCCGACCAGCAACACCGGTCCGCAAGCGTGGGGTCATGGAGATTCGCCGTGCTCGCGAGACCGCGCGTCCCGCACCACTCGCCGCCTGGCCGGGCGGTGAACCCGGGTCCGCGACCGGAACCTGGCGGCTGCGGGTCCGGATGGACGACCGCCCGGGAACGCTCGCCAGGCTCGCGATCCGCCTCGCCGACCTCGAATGCAACATCCTGGGGCTGGCTGTGCTGCCCGTGCCGGGCGGAGTGCTCGACGAGATCGTCCTGCGCCCCGCCACCGGGCTGACGCGCGCGCAGCTCGTCCGCGCACTACGCGACGAGGACTGTGAGTGCCTCGGCGTCACGGATGCCGACGTCCGGGAACTGGTCGACTCCTCGGCCGCAAGCCTCGCCGCCGCCACCCGTGCGATCGCCGACCCGGCGGCGCTCGCCGACGCCGTGCGCGACGTGCTGGCCGCCGACATGGTCACCGTCGTGCCCGGCGGTGAGGCCAACCCCGGCCGCACCGAGGGCGGCCATCGTGCGGTGTTCGCCGCGGGCGCGGATCGCATGGTGGTCGCCCGGCGGCTGTGGGCACCGTTCGTGCGGCAGGAACTGGCCAGGGCCGAAGCCCTGCTGTGCCTGCTCGGAGCCGTGCGGGCCAACGTCGCCGGACCCGCCGTCGTGACGTGCGCCGATGGCGCGAGCGTCGTGCTGCGCGAGGGCAGGCCGGGTGACGCCGACGCGGTGCTCTCGCTGCATGGGCGGTGCTCACCGGCCACGCTGTTCCACCGTTACCACACGGGCATGCACACGGTGCCCCGCCGATGGCTGCAGCGGTTGCTGCTGCCGCCGGGAGGGACGAGTGTCGTCGCGGCGTGCGGTCGCGACGTGGTCGCGCTCGGGCAGGTCATCCCCGAGCCGGGCGGCGACGTCGCCGAGATCTCCCTGCTCGTGGAGGACGCCTGGCAGCGCAACGGCCTCGGCGCCGCCCTCCTGCGGCGCCTCGCGGTGCTCGCGACCGCCCGCGGGCACCGCGAACTCGCCGCCGTGTGCCTGCCCGGAACGGACGGCGTCCGCCGCACGGCGCTGCGCGCGGGCCTGCGGGCGGCCCCGGCGCCCGACGACACCGGGGTGCTGCGCATCGAGCTGTGACGCGGACGCCCGCTCAGCAGGTGACCGACACGTCGGCGCCGGCCTCGAACGACACGTGGACGTGGTCGTAGTGGTTGGCGGTGGCGCTGCCCCGGTCCTCCATCATCGACCAGCCGCCGCCGTCGTTGTAGCGCTGGCTCCAGATCACGTACGTCACGGCGAACTCGGACTGGTGGGCCAGCACGTAGTCGGCGAGCGCGTCGCCGGTGGCGGAGTCGACCATGAAGTCCAGTGCCAGGCCGGACGGGTGGTCGCTGCTGCCGGAACGGTCGCTGACGCCACCCACGGAGTCCACGTCGAACTTGGTGAGGATGTGGTTGCCCACCTGTGCCACGTGCGGCTGCGTTCCCTCCAGCGACGTGGAGCACGACTCCGGCGGCGGAGGTGGAGGTGGCGGCGGAGGTGGTGGCGGTGCCGGCTTCTTCTTGGTGGTCTTCGGCACCGTCGTGGTGGGCGTGGGCTTCTCCGTCGTGGTGTTGCGGGTGGTGGTGGTCGTTGTCGGCGGTGGGGTGCTGCTGCGCCGGGCCGGCGCGCTCCTCACTCGCTCCGGGGTTGACGTTCCTGCGTGGGCGGCGAGTGCCGCGCCATCGGTGTCGGCGCCCTTCCAGATTCCCCCGATGATCCAGACAGTGGCGACGAGCAGGCTCGCCGCGAGAACGCCCAGCATGGCGGGCTTTCTCCAGGACGGCGAGTCCTTCTTCGCGCGATGTCTACCGGTCATCTCGTTCCTCGGCTGGGTGGGTGCGGCGAGAGCCCGGCCAGATTACGAACAGACAACGGCGAAGTCACGAACGAGTGGTAATGGACACAGATCGTCAGCATTCGGGCGTATTGATCGCCCGATGGATTAGGGCGTTCGGCGGTGTTACCGGGACCAGAACCAGTCGCGCTGCCGCGCTTCGCGCAGCGCGGCACGCCTGCGCTCGGAAGTGAGCCGGTCCAGATACAGCAGGCCGTCGAGGTGGTCGGTCTCGTGCTGCAGGCACTGGGCCATGACGTCCTCGCCCTGCACGGTCACCGGCTCGTTGCGCAGGTCGACGCCGCGGACGACGGCCCGCTTGGCGCGGACGGTGGGAAACCACAGCTGCGGCACCGACAGGCAGCCCTCGTCGATCTCGTGAGTCTGCTCGGAGAGCTCCACGATCTCCGGGTTGATCACGTACCCGATCTCGCCCTTGACGTTGTAGCTGAACACCCGCAGGCTCACCCCGATCTGGGGTGCGGCCAGCCCGGCCCTGCCGGGTGCGTCGACGGTGTCCAGCAGGTCCTGCACCAGCGCCTGCACCGACTTGTCGAACCGCGTCACCGGATCGGCGGCGGTCTTGAGCACCGGGTCGCCGAAGTAACGCAATTCCCGCACGGCCATTCTCGAGATCCTCTCCACTCGCGCCGTGCAGCCTAGCTCCCGTTCAGAGGGCTGCCGGCGCGAGGTGATCGGGGTGCACCCAGGCCAGGGCCCTGCGCGACACAGGACGGGCACGTGCCGGCCGGAGCCGTCTCACGCCCGCAGCCGCAGTCCCTTGGGTGTGGCCCGGAAACCCGCTTCGCGCAGCACGTCCGCCAGCTCCGACGTCAGGGCCTGCTCGCCGTCGGCCCGCTGCACCTGCAGATGGCCCAGCCAGCCCTCACGCACCGCCGTCGACAGGGCGTGCGCCGCCGAGCGCAGCGTGGCGCCGTCCTCGGTGAACGACAGCAGCGACCGCCCGCCCCGTTCCACGTACAGCGCGGGCGCGCCGTCGACCAGCACGGTCAGCGCGCCCGCCTTGCGCGCCGGACGGTGCCCGGTGTCACCGGCCGGTGACGGCCACGGCAGCGCGGCGCCGTAGGGCTGGGCCGGGTCGCCTGCCGCCAGCACCACCGCACCCTGCGGCTCCCGCGGACCGCCGGTGCCGGTGTCGGAGAGCGCGCGCAGCCGGTCGACCGCGCCGCGTGCGGCGAACTGGGCCGCGCCCAGGCCCTCCACCACGTAACCGCGGATCACCTGACCGGAGTCCTCCATACCGCGCAGCACCTTGTAGATCCCGGAGAAGCCGCCGCTGACGCGCTCGGTGTCGAGCGCACCCCTGGTGAGCACGCCATGACGTTCCAAAAAGGACTCGGTGCGCGCGTGGGTGCGCCGGGTCGGGTCGGCCTCCCGCGCCGGGGTCAGACCCCAGCGGCCCGCCACCGTGGGCGGCCCGGTGCGCGAGGGCATCGCAGGCCTGCCCGCGCGCATCCGCGCGTAACGCCCGCGCGGCGCGGATCGTCGCGGCTTGTGCGCGGCCCCGCGCCCGGACACCTGCGCCCGCAGCGGTGCCAGCGTGTCGCCGCTGACCAGTCCTGCCCACACCAGGTCCCACAGGGCCGCCACCACGGCGGCATCCTCCGGCGACTCCTCCACCAGCGGGGTGATCCGGTCGACGAGCTGGCGGAAGAACAGCGCGCCACCGTCCAATACCGACAGAATGGCGTCATGGAGCGGGCCGCCGCCCGCCGGTTCGTCCACATCGGGCAGCAGCAGATCCGCGACGTCGGCGGGTGCCAGGGCGACCCACCCGTCCCCTCCGGACAGCGCGCCACAGCCGCACCACGTGACCTCGCCCGCCGTGGTGAGCTCGTCGAGCAGGGCGGGGTAGTAGCCGGGCAGCCTGCTCGGCAGGATCAGCGACTCCAGCGCGCTCGCCGGCAGCGGGGCACCGGCCAGCTGCTCCACCACCGAGAGCACGTCGTCGGCGGTGGGAGCCGAGCGCATCCGGCCGCCGATGCCGTGCCAGCCGGGCAGGAACCGGCCCAGCGCCCCGGGCTCCACCGGCTCCACCTCGGCCCGCAGCCGGGCCAGCGACGCGCGGCGCAGCCTGCGCAGCACCCCCGCGTCGCAGTACTCGACCCCGCCCGGCTCCAGCGGCTGCGGCCGCAGCTCGCCGCGCACGAGCCTGCCCTCGGCGGTGAGCCGGTCGAGCACGCCGGTGACCACGGCGCTGCCCAGCCCGAACCGGGCCGCCGCCTGCGCGGCCGGGAACGGCCCGCGGCAGCGGGCGTAGCGGATCAGCAGGTCGCCGAGCGGGTCGGCCACCGGCTCGGTGAACACCTCCGGCACCCCGATCGGCAGGGCGACGCCCAGCGCGTCGCGCACGCGGCCCGCGTCCTCGATGGCGAGGTAGCGCAACTCGCCTGCGATGCGCACCTCGATGGCGCGGCGTGCCGCCACCAGTTCGGCCGGCCACTCCGGCCGCACGCCCCGCTCGGCGGCCTCGGCCTGCGACAGGTCACCGAGGAACCGCAGCAGGTCGGCGGTGTCCTCGACGCCCCGGGCGTGCCGTTCGGGTTCCAGCCGCTGCAGTGACCGCTCCACCGACGCGACGACCTCGGGGTCGAGCAGCTCCCGGATCGCCTCGGTGCCCAGCAGCTCCGCCAGCAGCGCCGAGTCCAGCGACAGCGCCGCGGCCCTTCGCTCGGCCAGCGGCGCGTCGGTCTCGTAGAGGAACATTCCCACGTAGCCGAACAGCAGGCTGCGCGCGAACGGCGACGCCGACGGCGTCTCCACCTCCACGACCTTCACCTTCCGCGCCCGCACGTCGGCCATCAGCTCGCGCAGCCCGCCGACGTCGTAGACGTCCTGCAGGCACTCGCGCATCGCCTCCAGCACCACGGGAAAGCGCTCGTACCTGGCGGCGACGCCGAGCAGCTGCGAGGCCCGCTGGCGTTGCTGCCACAGGGGGGTGCGCCTGCGCGGATCGCGACGCGGCAGCAGCAGCGACCTGGCCGCGCACTCGCGGAACCTGGCGGCGAACAGCGCCGAGCCACCCACCTCGCTGACGATCAGCGACTCGACCTCGTCGGGATCGACGAGCACGTCCTCGGCCGTGAGCACGATCTCCCGGCCCTCGCCGTCCAGTGCTTCGGGAAGGCGCAGCACGATGCCGTCGTCGGAATGCGCCGCCTGCGCGTCGAGCCCGCGTTCCTCGCGCAGGCGCGCGGCGATCGCGAGTGCCCACGGGGCGTTGACCTGTGCTCCGAACGGCGAGTGCACCACCACCCGCCAGTCGCCCAGCTCGTCGCGGAACCGTTCCAGCAGCACCGTGCGGTCGCTCGGCACGTGGCGGGTCGTCTCCCGCTGCTCGCTGAGGTAGGCCAGCAGGTTGTCCGACGCGCGCTGGTCGAGCCCGGCGGCCATCGCCCGCAGCCGCGCCGAGTCGGCGTCCGCCGTGGACACTTCGCGCACGAACGCCCCCAGCGCCCTGCCCAGTTCCAGGGGCCGTCCCGGCGCGTCGCCCTTCCAGAACGGCATGCGCGCGGGCTCCCCGGGCGCGGGCACCACGATCACGCGGTCGTGGGTGATGTCGGTGATCCGCCACGACGACGTGCCGAGCAGGATCGTGTCACCGACGCGGGACTCGTAGACCATCTCCTCGTCCAGCTCGCCCACGCGCGAGCCGGGCCGGTCGCCCTCACCCGGCGTCATCACCGTGAACAGGCCACGATCGGGGATCGTGCCGCCCGAGGTCACGGCGAGCCGCTGCGCGCCGGGCCGCCCGCGCAGCTCGCCGGTGACCCTGTCCCACGTGATGCGGGGCCGCAGCTCGCCGAAGTCCTCGCTGGGATACCGCCCCGCCAGCATGTCGAGCACCGCGTGCAGCGCGTCGTCGGGCAGCGCGGTGAACGGCGCCGCGCGGCGCACGGTGGCCGCCACCTCCTCGACGGTGCGCGGCTCCAGCGCCACCATCGCGACGATCTGCTGCGCCAGCACGTCCAGGGGGTTGCGCGGATACCGGATCGCCTCGATGGCACCCGCGGCCATCCGCTCGGCCACCACCGCGCACGAGACGAGATCGCCCCGGAACTTCGGGAACATGACGCCGGTGGACACCGCGCCGACGTGGTGCCCGGCGCGGCCAACGCGCTGCAGCCCGGACGCCACGGTGGGCGGCGCCTCGATCTGCACCACGAGGTCGACGGCACCCATGTCGATGCCCAGCTCCAGCGAGGAGGTGGCCACCACGCACGGCAGCCTGCCCGACTTCAGCTCCTCCTCGACGCGGGTGCGCTGCTCGCGCGACATCGAGCCGTGGTGGGCCTTCGCCACCGCGGCGTCGGCACCGACGGTGAGCCCGGACCCGCCGATGGCCTCGGCGGGGTACTGCCGGCCTTGCTCCAGCTCGGTCCGCTCGGCGGCCAGCTCGTTGAGCCGCGCGGTCAGCCGCTCGGCGAGCCTGCGGGAGTTGGCGAACACGATGGTCGAGCGGTGTGCCCTGACCAGCTCCAGCACGCGTTCCTCGACGGCGGGCCAGATGGACGGCCTGCGCGGGGGCCCGCCGATCTCGTCCAGCACGTCCGGTGTCTCGCCGGACTCCGTCGCGCCTGTCGGAGAGTCCAGCTCCGCCATGTCCTCGACCGGGACCTCCACGCGCACCTCGACGGTCTTGGCGAGCGCGGGCTGGACCACCCGCACCGGCCGCCCGCCGGTCAGGAAGGCGCTCACCTCGTCGACGGGCCGCACGGTGGCCGAGAGCCCGATGCGCTGGGCGGGCCTCGGCAGCAGGTCGTCCAGGCGTTCCAGCGAGAGCGCGAGATGGGCGCCGCGCTTGCCGCCTGCCACGGCGTGCACCTCGTCGACGATCACCGTCTCCACACCCCGCAGCGACTCCCGCGCCGACGACGTCAGCAACAAGAACAGCGACTCCGGTGTGGTCACCAGCACGTCCGGCGGGGTGCGCGCGAAGGAGCGCCGCTCGGCGGCCGTGGTGTCGCCGGTGCGCATGCCGACCGTGATCTCCGGGACGGCGAGCCCCAGCCTCCGCGACGCCTGCGAGATGCCGGCGAGCGGCGCGCGCAGGTTGCGCTGCACGTCCACGGCCAGCGCCTTCAGCGGCGAGACGTAGAGCACCCTGCAGCGCCGCCCCCGGTCCTGCGGCGGATCGGACACGGCCAGCCGGTCCAGCGCCCAGAGGAAGGCGGCCAGCGTCTTGCCCGAGCCCGTCGGGGCCACCACGAGCGCGTGCTCGCCCGCGTGCGCCGCGCGCCACGCTCCCTCCTGGGCGAGCGTGGGCTCGGCGAAGGCCCCCGCGAACCAGTCCCTGGTCGCGGGGGAGAAGAGGTCCAGAACGTTCGCGCCCACGGTTCCATCATGAGCCCTGGCACCGACAGTTCCCCGCCGGCTCCGCCGACCAGCGGATTCGGCGGGTCCGTCCGCGCACGTGCCCCGGTCGTGGGAGCATCACCGCGGGCTTCACGGCACACGACAAGGGGAGAGCTGTGCGGATTCTGTCGGTCGACCTGGGCACGTCCAACACCGTCGCCGTCCTTTCCGCGCACGGCCGCCCGCCCAGGGTCGTCG
Organism: Prauserella muralis; assembly: GCF_003202285.1. Classification (GTDB taxonomy): domain Bacteria; phylum Actinomycetota; class Actinomycetes; order Mycobacteriales; family Pseudonocardiaceae; genus Prauserella_B; species Prauserella_B muralis. Next base: position 1,017,044 of record NZ_MASW01000007.1, on the reverse strand, counting down.
AGGTCGACGGCTCCGCGACCATGCCGTCGGCGGTGTTCGCCGAGGAGGACGGCACGCTCGTGGTCGGAAGGGACGCCGAGCGCAGGGCGCGCCTGGACCCCACCCGGTTCGAGCCCAACCCCAAGCGCAGGGTCGACGAGCAGACGCTGCTGCTCGGCACCGACGTGGTGCCGGTCAACGAGGCACTCGCGGCCGTGCTGCGGCGGGTGCTGGAGGAGACGTCCCGCCAGCTCGGCGGCGAGCAGCCCGACGAGGTCCGGTTGACCCACCCCGCGCAGTGGGGGCCCGTGCGCCGCAACGTGCTGCTCTCGGCGGCCCGGCTGGCCGGCATGGGCCCCGCCATCTCGCTGGTGCCCGAGCCGGTGGCCGCGGCGGCGCACTTCGCGTCCTTCCCCGGCAAGGCGCTCGGCCCCGGCCAGACGCTGGCCGTCTACGACCTCGGGGCGGGCACGTTCGACGTCGCGGTCGTCGGCGCCACCCAGAACGGCTACACCGTGCTCGCCGAGGACGGCCTGCCCGACCTCGGAGGGCTGGACGTCGACCAGGCGCTGATGGTGCACGTCGGCCGCGAGGTCTCCCACCGCGACCCGCAACGCTGGCAGCGACTGCTGCGCCCGGAGTCGACGGCCGACCGGCGCACGCGACGGGCGCTGCAGGAGGACGTCAAGGCGGCCAAGGAGGCGCTGTCGCGGCTGCCGCAGACCGAGGTGCCGATGCCGGAGCCGTTCACCGACGTCCTGGTGACCAGGGCCGAGCTGGAGGCGCTGGTGCGGCCCGCGCTGCTGCGCAGTGTCGAACTGCTGGCCAGGACCGTGCGCTCGGCGGGACTGAGTCCCGACCGGCTCGCCGGCATCTACCTGGTGGGCGGCTCGAGCAGGTTGCCGCTGGTGGGCACGCTGTTGTCGGAGAAGCTCGGCGTGGTGCCCGCGAGCCTCGACCAGCCGGAGACCGCGGTGGCCCTCGGCGCGCACCACGTGGCGGCGGACGGCATCAGCATGCGCACCCAGAACGTCGAGAACCGCCTTGCCTCGCCGGGCCCGCCGCTCGCGGCGCAGGCGGCCACCGCGCCGTACGCGCCGCCCCAGCCAGACGCGGGCCCGCAGGCCGGCTACGCCGCGCCCGGCGGGCACGCCCCGCCCCAGCAGCCGCACCGGCACGCCTACCCGGCCAGCGGGCCCCAGCCCGCGCTCGGCGCGCCGCATGCCGTCCCCGCCCAGTTCCCCTCTTACCCGGCGGCGGACGGGAGCAAGGACGGCAAGGGACCGCGCAGGCGCGGGAAGCTGGTGCTCGGCATCGCGATCGCCGTGGTGGTGCTGCTCGGCGCGGGCGCGGCGGTGCTGCTCCTGCCGTCGTCGTCGGGCACCACCTATGCAGCGGGGGAGTGCCGCGAGCCGGGTCAGACCGACGAGCAGGGCTTCACCGGCTGCCTGCGCCAGCTCGCGGGCGACGTCGCGGAGAACAACCAGTGCGGGCCGGGCACCGGCACCGGGCCTGCCGCGGCCTCCAACGAGGACGAGCTCGGCGTCTCGGTGACCTGCTCCGCGCCGGGGCTGGCCGGTGCGCAGATCACCTACCTGCACGGCACGTCGTCCGACGTGCTCGACCAGTACACCGACGGGCTGCTGAACCGCACCGGCGGCGGTGAGCAGGTGCAGGCCGACTGGAAGGGCAACGGGCTCGAGGGCAGGTACGCGGCCTCGGCGGGGCGGAACTCGTCGGTGCTCGTGTTCACGGTCGACGACCGGCCACTGTCCGGCTTCGTCTACCAGGTCAACGTCAGCGGCGAGGGCGAGGCCACCGGGCCGGGGCAGCTCGCCGACTACTTCGAGCGGAGCGTCCAGCCCGGGGAGTAGTCACTTCCGCCGGTTGCGCCGCACGTTGATGATCAGTAGGACCAGCGCCGAGCCCACCACGGCGATGGACGCGAGGGTCAGTGCCGTCGAGCCGAGCCCGGACAGCTCCTGCGCGAGCATCATGCCCCCACGGTACGCGCGGGTGGCGGGGATCCGCCCGTCCCGCCCCTCCCGAGCGGAGGTGCCCGCCGCGACTACGCTCGAGACGTGCGGATCACGGTGTTTCGACGGCGGATGGCCGAGGAGTTCGGGGCCGCGCGCGCCGAGACCCTGGCCAAGGACCACGTGCTGAGCGGACTCGGCGGGCGGACGGTCGAGCAGGCACTGGAGGCCGGCACGCCCGCCAAGGAGATCTGGCAGCAGGTCTGTGCCGAGTTCGAGATCCCGGCCGAACGCCGCTGAGGCACGGCGTGGCGACCCGGGTGACGCGCTCGAAAGGCGCAGAATCCTACCCGGAGGGTGTGTCGGATTCGCCCTCGAACACATGTTCGTCTATCGTGTTGTCCACATCGGGGTCGGTTGTCCACAGATTTCGGTCGTCCCCGGGAACTGTCGGACCCGGCCCGTAACGTCGGGCTCACAGCTCACAACCGCGACAGCCAATGAGGTGGATTCCATGCCAGCAGCACCGGACAAGGGCAAGGCTCTCGATCTAGCCCTTGCCCAGATCGACAAGCAGTACGGCAAGGGGTCGGTGATGCGCCTCGGCGAGGATGTCCGCCCGCCGATCGAGGTTATTCCCACCGGCGCCATCGCGCTCGACATCGCGCTGGGCATCGGGGGCCTGCCCCGCGGGCGCGTCGTGGAGATCTACGGTCCGGAGTCCTCCGGTAAGACCACCGTCGCGCTGCACGCGGTCGCCAACGCGCAGAAGGCCGGTGGCATCGCGGCGTTCATCGACGCGGAGCACGCGCTCGACCCCGAGTACGCCAAGGCGCTCGGCGTGGACACCGACGCGCTGCTCGTCTCGCAGCCGGACACCGGTGAGCAGGCGCTGGAGATCGCCGACATGCTGATCCGCTCCGGTGCGCTGGACATCCTGGTGATCGACTCGGTGGCCGCGCTCGTGCCACGTGCCGAGATCGAGGGCGAGATGGGCGACTCGCACGTGGGGCTGCAGGCGCGCCTGATGAGCCAGGCGCTGCGGAAGATCACCGGTGCGCTGCACAACTCGGGCACCACCGCCATCTTCATCAACCAGCTGCGCGAGAAGGTCGGCGTCATGTTCGGCTCGCCGGAGACCACCACAGGTGGCAAGGCGCTGAAGTTCTACGCCTCCGTGCGGCTCGACGTGCGCCGCATCGAGACGCTGAAGGACGGCGGCGAGCCGGTCGGCAACCGGACCCGCGTGAAGGTCGTGAAGAACAAGGTCGCGCCCCCGTTCAAGCAGGCCGAGTTCGACATCCTCTACGGCGTCGGTGTCTCGCGGGAGGGCTCGCTCATCGACATGGGTGTCGATCAGGGCATCCTGCGCAAGTCCGGCGCCTGGTACACCTACGAGGGGGACCAGCTCGGGCAGGGCAAGGAGAACGCGCGCAAGTTCCTGCGCGACAACCCCGACGTCGCCAACGAGATCGAGAAGCGCATCAAGGAGAAGCTCGGCATCGGAGCGCAACTGGACGCCGACGACACGGCTCCGGCGCCGGTCGACTTCTAGCAGGCCATGCCCGATCCCGAGGACACGAACACTCCCTCAGTGGATCAGCTCGCGGCACTGAGGGCGAGTGTGGAGCGTGCGTCGGCCGGAGGGCTCGACAACTCGAACACCTCGCACGCAGAGCCGCGCAAGAGCACAGAGCCGCGAAAAGACACAGACGCGGAGTGGAAGAAGGCGAAGGACGTCTGCTTCAACCTGCTCGCCGTGCGGCCGCGGACCAGGGACGAGCTGCGGACGGCCCTGCGCCGTAAGGGCTTCGACGACGAGCTGTGCGAGAGCCTGCTGGGCAAGCTCGACAACGCCGGGCTGGTGGACGATGCCGCGTTCGCCGAGATGTGGGTGCGTTCGCGGCACAACCGGCAGGGGCTCGCCAGGCGCGCGCTCGTTGCCGAGCTCAAGCGCAAGGGGGTCGACGGAGCGGTCGCGGCCGAGGCGGCGGGGGAGATCGACCGCGACGCCGAGGAGGAGCAAGCCCGCCGGCTGGTGCGCAAGAAGATGCGAAGCATGCTCTCGGTGGACGAGCAGACCGCCACGCGGCGGCTGCTCGGCATGCTCGCCCGCAAGGGCTATCCGCAGGGCCTGTCCTACGCGGTCGTCCGCGACGAGCTCAGGAACGCGGGAGCCGAGTCGACCATGCTCGACGACGTGACGCTCGACTGAGCGCAGACATGGGACACTGACTGGAGTACGAGGAGGTCGATGTGACAGCTCTTCCCGAGTCTTCCGACTCCCCGCTGCCCGGCGTGGACCACCTGCTGACCATTGCCGAGTATGCGGAGCTCGATGCGCCCGAGACGGGCTACACCGAGCTGCTGGAGGGCCGCATCCTGATGTCCCCGAGCCCGAGGCCGGGCCACAACATCGCCCTGTTCGAACTGACGGCCCAGCTCAAGCCGCAGTTGCCTCCGGGCCTGCAGGTCGTTCCCGACATCGACATCGACCTGGAGCTGGTACCGCCGGGCAGTCCCGGCCACGCGCGCCGTCCGGACCTCGTGGTGGTGGATCGTTCCGCGGTCGAGCGCGTTGACCGCGAGGGTGGCCTGCTCAGGGCCTCGGATGTGCGGCTGGTCGTCGAGATCGTGTCGCCGGGCTCGGAGCGCACCGACACCGTCGACAAGCGCAACGAGTACGCGGACGCGGGCATCGCGCACTACTGGATCGTGGACATCACGGCGCCCGTGTCGCTGGTCGCCTGCCACCTGGCCGGCGAGTTCGGCTACCAGGACGGCGGAGAGACCACCGGCCGGTTCACCACGCAGGACCCGTTTCCTGCCACCGTGCGGCTCGACGAGCTGAGGTGACGACCCCGGTCACGCGATTCACGAACCCGCCGCCGCGCTGAACGCCGCTCGGCTAGTCTGTCGCGCGTGCCCGCGACGACCCGGCCGCAGTCCCGGCTGCCCACGCTCACGGGCATGCGCTTTCTCGCGGCGCTGCTGGTGTTCGTCTACCACGCGGCCACCGTGTTCGTCTTCCCCGACCGCGACGCGGCCGCCGACGTACAGTTCGTCACCGGCAAGCTCGCGTTTCTCGGGGTCTCGTTCTTCTTCGTTCTCAGCGGCTTCGTGCTCACCTGGTCGTCCCGGGACGACGACACCCCCGCCCGGTTCTGGCGGCGCCGCCTCTGCAAGATCTACCCGAACCACCTGGTGACCTTCCTCGTCGCCGTCGTGTTGCTGGTGGTCCTGGCCAAGCCGCTCACGGGGCTGGTGCCGAACCTGCTGCTCGTCCACGCCTGGTGGCCCGACCCGGCGGTCTTCAACAGCGCCAACGTGGTCAGCTGGTCGCTGTCCTGCGAGCTGCTGTTCTACGTGCTGTTCCCCGTGCTGCATCGCGGCCTTGCGCGGATCCGCGCCGCACGGCTGTGGTGGTGGACGGTGGGCGTGGTGCTCGCCGTCCTGTGCGTGCCCGTGGTCGCCACCGCCGCGATCCCCGCCACCACCGGCGACCCGATGCAGGCCGGAGCGAGTCCCGAACAGGTCTGGCTCGTCTACATCTTCCCGCCCGTGTGCCTGCTGCAGTTCGTGCTCGGCATGCTGCTGGCCCGCATCGTCCTCGCCGGGCGCTGGATCGGCGTGCCGCTGCCGGTCGCCGCCCTCCTGCTCGTCCCGGGCTATGCGCTGGGGTTGGTCGTGCCCTACACCTTCGGCGTCAACGCGACCACGATCGTGCCGGTCGCGCTCATCATCGCGGCGGCAGCCGTCGCCGACGAGCGCGGCACGCCGACGCTGTTGCGCAGCCGCACCGCGGTGTGGCTGGGCGAGGTGTCGTTCGCCTTCTACCTCGTGCACTACCTGGTGCTGCTGCGTGGCCGCGAGCTGATCGGCGTCGACCAGCAGTGGGGTACCGCGGGGGAGGTCGCACTGCTCGCCGTCGCCTTCACGCTCAGCCTCCTCCTGGCCTGGGCACTCTACGCCGGCATCGAACGGCCCGCGATGCGCCGGTGGAGCAGGCCCCGCCCGGCGGAGCCGCCGGATCCGCCGACCCAGCCCCTTCCACGGCAGCCATCGCCGCTTCGCCCGTCAGTCGGGCACACCTACGGGTACGGCGGTTCCGTCGGGGTCCAGCCGGCACGTCCGGATCACCGCCCCGACCGGTTCCCGCACCCACCAGGCCCCGGTCTCCCGCCGCTCCCGCCACGTCGTGAACCGGTAGCGGAACAGCCGCGCCCGCAGAAACGTCGGTGGTGAGTCCGGAAACGGGTTGCGGCGCAACAGCTTCAGCGTCTGCCGGTCCCCGGCGAGCAGCCGGGTGACGAACTCGGTGATCCAGGTGCCGCCATAGCGGGAGGACAGGGAGACAAACCACAGCATCCAGTCCAGCCGGAGATGGTACGGCGCGACCTGCGGCGGCCGGCGGCGCGGATCGCCGGGTTTGCCCTTGAACTCGTACTCGCGCCACTCCGTGTCCGGCGTCAGCTCCTCGGCGCCGGTGCCCTCGAAGATCACCTCGTGCCGCTCGCGGGTGACGCTGCCGAAGGCGCCGTACGTGTTGGCCAGGTGCAGCTTGTTGAAGCTGTAGTTCATGATCTGCCTGCGCTGCAACAGGTTGCGCGCGGGCCAGTAGCTCAGTGCCACCATGCCCGCCGTCATGGCCAGCACGACGCCGAGGAACCAGGGCGGCGACTCGGTGAGCGCGGGCGGCGACAGCGGGAGCAGCAATCCGTCCACAGCGGACACCGCGAGGATGATCGTGATGAGGTTGAGCCAGGCGAAGTTCCCGCTCAGCACCAGCCAGGTCTGGGTCACGATGACGAACCCGGCCGCCACCGTCGCGGCGGGCTGTGGCGCGAACAGCACGAACGGCACCACCAGTTGCGTGAGGTGGCTGGCGGCCACCTCGACCTTGTGCAGTGACCTCGGCAGGTGGTGGAAGTACCAGCTGAGCGGTCCGGGCATCGGCTGGGTCTCGTGGTGGTAGTACAGGCAGGTGAGGTCCCGCCAGCACGGGTCGCCCCGCATCTTGATCATCCCGGCGCCGAACTCGACGCGGAACAGCAGCCACAGCAGCAGCCACAGCACCGGAACCGGTGGCTCGACGTGCGCGGGTCCCAGGAAGACCGCGAGGAAGCCGGTCTCCAGCAGCAGCGACTCCCAGCCGAAGGAGTACCAGACCTGCCCCACGTTGACGATCGACAGGTACAGCACCCAGGGCACCGTCCACAGCAGCAGGTGTGCCCACACGGGCAGTGGATCGGCGAGCCCGGCGAGCAGCACCGCCGACACCACGGCACCCGTGCCGGCGACGGCGGCGAAGAACCGGTCGGAGTAGTACAGGTGGAACAGGCTCGGGGAGGCCCGGAACGGCACCCGCCGCACGAAGCGGGGGATGGGCAGCAGTCCACGCTCCCCGAGCAGTGCCCGGAACTGGTTCAGTGCCACCACGAAGGCCAGGAGGTAGAGCGCGGCCAGCATCCGCTGGAACACCAGCCGTGACGACCAGTAGTCCGGATCCCCGAACCAGTCCCAGCTCATCGGGCAGCGCTCACCTCCGCGCCGCCGTCACCTCGCCAGGGCCGAGGCCTCCTTCGCCAGGGTCTCGATCCTGGCGAAGTCACGGGCGGCCAGTGCGTCCTTGGGCGTCAACCAGGATCCACCCACACAGGCCACGTTCGCCAGCGCAAGATAGTCCGGCGCGGTGGCGACGGTGATGCCCCCGGTGGGGCAGAACCGCAGCCCGGGCAACGGGCCGCCGATGGCCTTCAGCGCGGCCACACCACCGCTGGCCTCGGCGGGGAAGAACTTCAGCGTGTCGATGCCGCGTTCGGCCAGCCGCATCGCCTCCGACACGGTCGCGGCGCCGGGCAGCGCGGGCAGTCCGGTGCCGGCGAGCGCGGCGAGCAGCGTGTCGGTGCTGCCGGGCGTCACCAGGAACGCCGCGCCCGCGTCAGCGGCCTGCTCGGCGTGCTCCGGGGTCAGGACGGTGCCCGCCCCCACGACGATGTCGGGCACCTCCGCCGCGATCCTGCGGATGGCCTCCAGCGCCGCCGGGGTGCGCAACGTCAGCTCGATCACCCGAATGCCGCCCGCCACCAGCGCCCGCGCGGTGTCGGCGGCGATCTCCGCCTCGTCGAGCACCACTACCGGCATCACCGGCGAGAGCTCCAGCAGTTCCGCGCTCGTCGTCACGCTCGTCCTCCCACGATGGCCTCGGCCGGGGTGTCCGCGGGCGCGGTCACCGGCCCGAACACGCTCGCGCCCTCCTCCGCCGGGCCGACCGCCCGCCGCAGTGCGGCGAACAGCTCCCGGCCGGTGCCGGTCCAGTCGGCCGTCTCCGTGGAGGTGTCGACCGGCCTTCGCGCCAGCTCCGCCGTGTCCACGAGCACGTCCAGCTCCCCGGCATCGGCGTCCAGCCTAACCAGGTCGCCGTCGGCGACCTTGCTCAGCGGTCCGCCCGCGGCCGCCTCCGGTGTCACGTGGATGACCGCGGGGATCTTGCCCGAGGCGCCGGACATCCGGCCGTCGGTGACGAGGGCGACCCGGTGGCCGCGGTCCATCAGCACCCCCAGCGCCGGGGTGAGCCCGTGCAGCTCCGGCATGCCGTTGGCGCGCGGACCCTGGTTGCGGATCACCACCACGACGTCGCGGTCGAGCTCACCGGCGCGGAAGGCCCGGTCGAACTCGGCCTGCGTGCCGAACACCCGCGCCGGTGCGCGCACGACCCGGTGGGCGGGCGCCACCGCCGACACCTTGATGACGGCACGGCCGAGGTTGCCCGCGACCATGCGCAGCCCGCCATCCGGCGCGAACGGGCGCTCGGCGGGCCGCAGCACGGCCTCGTCGAGGCTGTGCGACGGCACCTCCCGCCAGGTCAGGGTGCCGTCGGCGAGCACGGGTTCCTGCCGGTAGCGGTGCAGCCCCGGCCCGGCGACCGTGCGCACGTCCTCGTGCAGCAGGCCCGCGTCCAGCAGGGTGCCGACGAGGAACTGCACGCCGCCCGCGGCGTGGAAGTGGTTGATGTCGGCGCTGCCGTTGGGGTAGACGCTGGCGATCAGCGGCACCACCGCGGAGAGGTCGGCGAAGTCGTCCCAGGTCAGCTGGATGCCCGCCGCCGCGGCGATGGCGACGAGGTGCAGCGTGTGGTTGGTCGACCCGCCGGTGGCCAGCAGGGCGACGAGCGCGTTGACCACGGCCTTCTCGTCGACCAGTTCGCCGAGCGGGGTGTAGTCCTCGCCGCGGGAGATCGCGACGATCCGCCGGGCGGCCTCCTCGGTGAGCGCCCTGCGCAGCGGCGTCCCGGGATGCACGAAGCTGGCTCCGGGCAGGTGCAGGCCCATCACCTCCACCACGAGCTGGTTGGAGTTGGCGGTGCCGTAGAAGGTGCAGGTGCCCGGCGAGTGGTACGAGGCCGACTCGGCGTCGAGCAGGTCCTCCCTGGTGGCCTTGCCCTCGGCGAAGAGCTGGCGCACGCGGACCTTCTCCTTGTTCGGCAGGCCGGAGGTCATCGGCCCCGCAGGCACGAGCATCGCGGGCAGGTGGCCGAACGACAGCGCGCCGATCAGCAGGCCGGGCACGATCTTGTCGCACACCCCGAGCAACAGGGCGCCGTCGAACATCTCGTGCGACAGCGCGACGCCGGTGGCCATCGCGATCACGTCCCGGCTGAACAGCGACAGCTCCATCCCGGAACGGCCCTGGGTGATCCCGTCGCACATGGCGGGCACGCCGCCCGCGAACTGGGCGACACCGCCCGCCTCACGGGCGGCGTCCTTGATCCAGGCGGGGAACTCGTGGAGTGGCTGGTGGGCCGAGAGCAGGTCGTTGTAGGCGGAGACGATGGCGATGCCGGGCTTGGCGAGGCCTCGCAGGGCGATCCGGTCGGCGCCCGAGCAGGCCGCGAAGCCGTGTGCCAGGTTCCCGCAGCCCATGCCCGCCCGTACGGGGCCTTCGGTCGCGGCCGCGGACGTGCGGGCGAGGTAGGCGGCTCGGGTGTGCTCGCTGCGGGCGGCGATGCGGGCGGTGACGTCGGCGACAACGGGATGGACGGCGTTCTGCGCTGGACTCACGAGCGGCTCCGGTCGCTTCACGGGGGCGGCAAGGCAGCGGACGACGGCGCTGGCGTCGCGGCCGGACAGTGACGACTGACACGATACAGATGAGGTCAGCCGAATCAAAATCGATTAAGAAGGCGGGCGGGCGCCGCCCTCGCGCGGGCATCGCCACCGCGGCACGGGAAGATCACGATTAGTGACCCCCATCACGCCCGAAACTCCGGGTGTGCTACTTGTCACATCGAACATCGGCAAGGCAGAGTCGGCCGTAACCCGCGCCGACCGAACTGACTCGGAGGGTACGCAGATGTCCACCACAGAGATGAGCGAACTCCGCCGGACGATAGGCCAGCTGAGGCAGTGCGTCGGGGCGTTGCGCGCCCGCTACGGCGAGGCGCCCGCGGTGCGCCGCCTTGCCAACGACGTCGAGCGACTCGACATCGACGCAGGCGACCTCGACCAGATGGCGCCCGTGCCCGCCCAGGCGACACCGGCCGCCCGGCCCGACGTCGTGAAGGTGCCCGACACGCCCTACGACCCCGCGCTCTGGGAGGGCGCCGACGACGAGGGCGTCGGCGGCTACCACCGTGACCAGCGCTGAGGCCGGTGGCTGACGACGTGGCAAGCCCTCCGCAGACTCCGCAGACTCCGACCGACAACCCCGCCGCGACCCGTTCGCGGGCGAGCATCACGGCCCGCACCCTCCGCACCGACCGGTGGTGGGTGCCACCGCTGCTGACGACGCTCGGCCTCGCCGCGTTCGTCATCTACGCGACCGTGCGCTCGTTCATGCGCACCGGCTACTACGACGCCGAGCAGCACTACCTGACGCCGTTCTACTCCCCGTGCCTTTCCGACTCGTGTGTGGCGGGCTCGGCGCACTTCGGGACGCCGATCGGCGAGCTGCCCGGTTTCATCCCGCTGGCGTTCCTCTCGCTGCCGTTCCTGCTCGGGTTCCGGCTCACCTGCTACTACTACCGCAAGGCCTACTACCGGTCGATCTGGTTCTCGCCGCCCGCGTGTGCCGTGGCGGAGCCGCACGCCAAGTACACCGGCGAGACCCGGCTGCCGCTGATCGTGCAGAACGCGCACCGCTACTTCTTCTACGCGGCGTTCGTCATCGCGCTGATCAACACCTACGACGCGATCCTCGCCTTCGGCGGCGAGAACGGCGTCGGCTTCGGGCTGGGCAACGTGGTCCTGCTCGTCAACGTGGTGCTGCTCTGGGCGTACACGCTGTCGTGTCACTCGTGCAGGCACGTCACCGGCGGCAGGATGAAGCACTTCTCGAAGAACCCGGTCCGCTACTGGATCTGGACCCAGGTCAGCAGGCTGAACGTGCGGCACATGCAGTTCGCCTGGATCACGCTGGCTACCCTGGCGCTCACCGACCTCTACGTGTGGCTGGTGTCCACCGACGTGATCACGGACCTGCGTTTCATCAACTGAACATTTCTCTTCCAAGCAAGGTGGCAATTCCATGACCGAGGTCGAACGGCACAGCTACGACGTGGTGGTGATCGGTGCCGGCGGCGCGGGCCTGCGTGCGGTGATCGAAGCGCGGCAGCGTGGCCTGAGTGTCGCGGTGGTGTGCAAGTCGTTGTTCGGCAAGGCGCACACCGTGATGGCGGAGGGCGGCTGCGCGGCGTCGATGGGCAACGCGAACGCGGGCGACAACTGGCAGGTGCACTTCCGCGACACCATGCGCGGTGGCAAGTTCCTCAACAACTGGCGCATGGCGGAACTGCACGCCAAGGAGGCGCCCGACCGCGTGTGGGAGCTGGAGACCTACGGCGCGCTGTTCGACCGCACCGCCGACGGCAGGATCAGCCAGCGCAACTTCGGCGGGCACACCTATCCCCGGCTCGCGCACGTGGGCGACCGCACCGGTCTCGAGCTGATCCGCACGATGCAGCAGAAGATCGTGTCGCTGCAGCAGGAGGACCAGAAGCGTTACGGCGACTACGAGGCCAAGCTCAAGGTCTTCGCCGAGTGCACGGTCACCGAACTGCTCAAAGAGGACGGACGGATCTCGGGAGCCTTCGGCTACTGGCGGGAGAGCGGCCGGTTCATCCTGTTCGAGACACCCGCCGTCGTGCTCGCCACGGGCGGTATCGGCAAGTCGTTCAAGGTCACCTCCAACTCGTGGGAGTACACCGGCGACGGGCATGCGCTGGCGCTGCGCGCGGGCGCTGACCTGATCAACATGGAGTTCGTGCAGTTCCACCCCACGGGGATGGTCTGGCCGCCGAGCGTGAAGGGCATCCTTGTCACCGAGGGTGTGCGCGGCGACGGTGGCGTGCTGAAGAACTCGCAGGGTGAGCGGTTCATGTTCCGCTACATCCCGGACGTGTTCAAGGGGCAGTACGCCGACAACGAGGCCGAGGCGGACCGCTGGTACGACGACGCGGACAAGAACCGCCGCACGCCGGACCTGCTGCCACGGGACGAGGTCGCCAGGGCCATCAACACCGAGGTCAAGGAGGGACGCGGCTCGCCGCACGGCGGAGTGTTCCTCGACATCGCCAGCAGGCTGCCCGCGGACGAGATCCGCAGGCGGCTGCCGTCGATGTACCACCAGTTCAAGGAGCTCGCCGACGTCGACATCACCAAGGAGCCGATGGAGGTCGGGCCCACCTGCCACTACGTGATGGGCGGCATCGAGGTCGATCCCGACACCGCCGCCTCCAGTGTGCCGGGCCTGTTCGCCGCGGGCGAGTGCTCCGGTGGGATGCACGGCTCAAACCGGCTCGGCGGCAACTCGCTGTCCGACCTGCTCGTGTTCGGCCGCAGGGCCGGGCTCGGCGCGGCGTCCTATGTGGAGTCGCTGGAGCGGCGGCCGAAGGTGGCCGACGCCGACGTCACGGCCGCCGCGAGGACGGCTGTCGCGCCGTTCGACGGTGCCCGCGACGGTGTCGCGGAGGAGAACCCGTACACGCTGCACACCGAGCTGCAGCAGAGCATGAACGATCTCGTCGGCATCATCCGCAAGTCCGACGAGATGCAGAAGGCGATCGACAAGCTCGCCGAGATCCGCAGGCGCATTTGCGGCGTCACCGTGGAGGGACATCGGCAGTACAACCCCGGCTGGCACCTCGCCCTCGACCTGCGCAACATGCTGCTCGTCAGCGAGTGCGTGGCGCACGCGGCCCTGCGGCGCACGGAGAGCCGCGGCGGGCACACCCGCGACGACCACCCGCAGATGGACGCGCAGTGGCGCAACAAGCTGCTCGTGTGCAGCGTCGCGGACAGCGACGAGGTGGTGCCGGACGTGACCATCGCGGCCAAGCCGCAGGAGCCGATGCGCCAGGACCTGCTGGAGTTGTTCGAGCTGTCGGAGCTGGAGAAGTACTACACGGAGGACGAACTCGCCGACCACCCGGAAAGGAAGGCCTGAGCATGGGCTACCAGGCGAAGCTGCGCGTCTGGCGAGGTGACGACGGGTCCGGAGACCTGCAGGACTTCACGGTCGAGGCCAACGAGGGCGAGGTGGTGCTCGACCTCATCCACCGCCTGCAGGCCACCCAGGTGCCGGACCTCGCGGTGCGGTGGAACTGCAAGGCCGGTAAGTGCGGCTCGTGCTCGGCGGAGGTCAACGGCAGGCCGCGCCTGCTGTGCATGACGCGCATGTCGATCTTCTCCGAGGACGAGACGATCACGGTGACGCCGATGCGGACATTCCCGGTGATCCGGGACCTGGTCACCGACGTGTCGTACAACTACACCAAGGCGCGGGAGATCCCGTCGTTCACGCCGCCGGAGGACCTCAAGCCCGGCGAGTACCGGATGCAGCAGGTCGACGTGCAGCGCTCGCAGGAGTTCCGCAAGTGCATCGAGTGCTTCCTGTGCCAGGACACCTGCCACGTCATCCGTGACCACGAGGAGAACAAGACGGCGTTCGCGGGGCCGCGCTACCTGATGCGCATCGCCGAGCTGGAGATGCACCCGCTCGACGTCGCCGACCGCCGCAACGAGGCGCAGACCGACCACGGCCTCGGCTACTGCAACATCACCAAGTGCTGCACCGAGGTGTGCCCGGAGAACATCCACATCACCGACAACGCGCTCATCCCGATGAAGGAGCGCGTCGCCGACCGCCGCTACGACCCGATCGTCTGGCTCGGCAACAAGCTGTTCCGCCGCAACGGCGGCTGACCACACCGTGCCGAAGGGCACCTCGGGTACGCACCAGGTACCCAAGGTGCCCTTCGGCACGTCGGCGGGCGCGTGGCGGCGGTTGCCGACGAGCCCCTCGAGCGACTACGCGCCCGCGGCGCCGGTCTCGGTCATGGCGGCCTCCTCGGCCTTCTTCGACACGCCCTTCTTGCCACGGCTGAGCCTGCGCTCCAGGTACACGGCGAACTTGCTCAGCGCGTAGTTCACGACGATGAACAACAACGCGATGATCAGGTACGTCTGGATCGGGTTGCGCAGGTTCTGGATGATGATTCCCGCCGTGTTCACCGTCTCCTCGTAGGAGATGATGAAGCCGAGCGAGGTGTCCTTGAGCACGACCACCAGCTGGCTGATCAGTGCGGGCAGCATCACCCGGAACGCCTGCGGCAGCAGGACGTAGCCGAGCACCTGCGAGCGCCGCAGCCCGATCGACTGCGCGGCCTCGCGCTGGCCGGTCGGCAGCGAGTTGATTCCCGCCCGGACGATCTCGGCGATGATCACGGAATTGTACGCGGTGAGCCCGATGACCAGGTACCACAGCGTGGGCAGGTCGACGCCGAACTGGGGAAGCACTCGGGCGGCGAAGAAGATCGCGATGACGACCGGGATGCCACGCAGCAGCTCGATGACCCCGACGATCGCCCACCGGTACCAGCGGGCCGCGGTGATCCGGCTCAGCGCCAGCAGGGTGCCGATCACGAGCGAGAACGCCATCGACAGTGCGGCCGCGAGCAGCGTGTTGATCCCGGCCTCGGCGATGAGGTCCCACACCGCGGTGAACGACTCGTCGGTCGGGTCGATCCACGGCGACCAGAGTTCCATCTCGAACTGGCCCTGGTCCGCGAGCTGGAGCACGACCAGCGCCAGCACGCCGAGGACCGCCAGACCGGCGATGACGCTGCCGATCGCGGTGCGGCGCCTGCTGCGCGGGCCTGGTGCGTCGTAGAGAACGGCACTCACCGGGCGATCGCCACCTTCCGCTCCAGCCAGCCGAGCAGCAACCCGCCTGGGATCGTGATCACGAGATAGCCGAGGGCGACACCGGTCAGCACGGGCAGCGCCGCCTTGCCCTGGGCCGACGACAGCTGCTGCCCGACCGCGAACAGGTCACCACCGACCCCGAACGCCCCGACGATGGCGGAGTTCTTGATCATCGCGATGATCACGCTGCCCAGCGGTGGCACGACACTGCGCACGGCCTGCGGCATGATCACGTACGACAGGGACTGGCCGAAGTTCAGCCCGACCGCCCTCGCGGCCTCCGCCTGGCCGGCCGAGACCGAGTTGATGCCACTGCGCACGGCCTCGCAGACGAAGGCCGACGTGTAGAGCACCAGCCCGGTGACCCCGAACCAGAAGTACTGGCCGTTGATGCCCACCTCGGGCAGCCCGAACGCGCAGAAGAACAGCACGATGGTCAGCGGGCAGTTGCGGAACACGTTGACCCACGACGTGCCCACCCACCGCAGCGGCGCGACCGGAGAGACCCGGAACGCGCCGAGGATCGTGCCGAGCACCAGCGAGCCGACGAAACCGTAGGCGCAGATCTGCAGCGTCGTCAGCAGGCCATCTGCGTACAACGGCAGGTTATCGATGATGACGTCCACATTGTCTCCGAACCTGAACGTGGGGCGCCCACCAGATGGCGGGCGCCCCAGCGAGAGCTACTCGGTCAGGCGCAGGAATCCAGCTCGGGCAGCTCGGGAGTGTTCTCGGAAACCTGCCCCGCGGTGTTCTTCCAGGCCTCCGCGTAGGCGCCGCTCTCGGCGGCCTTCCTCAGCGTGTCGTGGATGAACTCGCAGAACTTGGTGTCGCCCTTCTTGATGCCGATGCCGTAGGGCTCCTCGGTGAAGGGCTTGTCCACCAGCTTGAACTCGCCGTTGCTCTCCTCGACGAGGCCGAGCAGGATCACGTTGTCGGTGGTGACCGCGTCGACCTGGTCGTTGCGCAGCGCGTCGGCGCACTTGGAGTAGACGTCGAACAGGACGAGCTGATCCTTGTCGATGTACTTGAGGATCTCCTCGGACGGCGTCGAGCCCGTCACCGAGCACACCTTGGCGTTGGCCTGCTTCAGCGACTCGGGGCCGGTGATCTCGTTGTTGCCTTCCTTGACCATGAGGTCCTGGCCCGCCTGGTAGTACGGACCCGCGAAGGACACGCGCTGCTTGCGCTCGTCGTTGATCGTGTAGGTGGCGACGACGAAGTCCACCTTGCCCTGCTCGATGACCTCCTCACGGGTCGCCGACGGCGTCTCCACCCAGTTGATCTTGTCGGGGGAGATGCCGAGCTCGCCCGCGATGATCTTGCCGATCTCGACGTCGAAGCCCTCCAGCTCACCGTTGAGGGTCTTCAGGCCGAACAGCGGCTGGTCGAACTTGGTGCCGATGGTGACACTCCCGGCCTGGTTCAGCTTGGCCATGGTGGTGCCGTCCTCGAACTGCGCCTCCTGGTTGACGGACGGCTCGGACCCGCCGGAGCCGTCGTCGGAGCCGCCGCCGCATGCGGCGAGTGCGAGGCTTGCCGCGGCCACGACTGCGCCTGCGCGCAGGACTTTGCTCAACCGCATCTTCTTCTGTATCCCTTCCAACTGGTCCACTGGGTTAGTGGGTCAGGATCTTGCCAAGGAAGTCCTTGGCGCGCTCCGATTTCGGGTCGGTGAAGAAATCGTTCGGGTTCGTGTCCTCCACGATCTCTCCGTCCGACATGAAGATCACGCGGTGGGCGGCCCTGCGGGCGAAGCCCATCTCGTGGGTGACGACGAGCATGGTCATGCCCTCGTCGGCAAGCGAGGTCATCGTGTCCAGCACCTCCTGGACCATCTCCGGGTCCAGCGCCGAGGTGGGCTCGTCGAACAGCATCACCTTGGGTTTCATCGCCAGCGCCCGCGCGATGGCCGCGCGCTGCTGCTGACCACCCGACAACTGGGCCGGGTACTTCTCGGCCTGGTTGGCGATGCCGACCCGCTCGAGCAGCTCCATGGCGAGCGTGCGCGCCTCGGCCGCGGAGGCCCTGCGGACCTTCGTCGGCCCGAGCGTCACGTTCTCCAGGATCGTCTTGTGCGCGAAGAGGTTGAACTGCTGGAACACCATGCCGACATCGGCACGCAGTGCGGCGAGGGCCTTGCCCTCCGCGGGCAGCGGCTTGCCGTCCACCTCGATCTGGCCGGAGTTGATCGGCTCCAGCCGGTTGATCGCGCGGCACAGCGTCGACTTGCCGGAGCCCGAAGGGCCGAGCACGACGACCACCTGACCCCGGGGCACCTCGAAGTCGATGTCCTTGAGTACGTGGAGGTCTCCGAAGTACTTGTTCACCGCCGTCGCCTTGATCATCGGCGGCGCGGCAGTCTCGGTGCTCATCTAACCTCCATCGCGGGTCACGGACTGGTGTGACGGCGCCTCGTGGGCGACATCGGGATTCAACACCTTCGGCACAATCCCGGCACGGCAGTTGGTCAAACCGCAACCTTATGTGTCTGTCAACAGCCTGGGCCGGTGATCGGCGGAGTGTGTCGAAACCTTAGTCATGAACCCTCCGGCAGGCGTCGTGAGGTGGGCCTGTCCGGTTGACCTACCCTGGAGGGGCAGTACCACCGGCACGTCGGAGCAGGAGATCGGGTGACCCGCAGCTATCAGATCCGCACCTTCGGCTGCCAGATGAACGTGCACGACTCCGAACGTCTGGCAGGCCAGCTGGAGGACGCGGGCTACGTGCCCGCCGCCGAGGGCGAGGACGCGGACGTCGTCGTGCTCAACACCTGCGCGGTGCGGGAGAACGCCGACAACAAGCTGTACGGCAACCTCGGGCACCTGCGGCCCCGCAAGACGGGCAACCCCGGGATGCAGATCGCCGTCGGCGGCTGCCTCGCCCAGAAGGATCGTGGCGAAATCGTTAGGCGCGCTCCCTGGGTGGACGTCGTGTTCGGCACGCACAACATCGGGTCGCTGCCGGTGCTGCTGGAGCGGGCCCGGCACAACCGGGAGGCCCAGGTCGAGATCCTGGAGTCGCTCGAGACGTTCCCCTCGACGCTGCCCGCGCGCCGCGAGTCGGCCTACTCCGGCTGGGTGTCCATCTCGGTCGGCTGCAACAACACGTGCACCTTCTGCATCGTGCCGTCGCTGCGGGGCAAGGAGCGTGACCGCAGGCCCGGCGAGGTGCTCGCCGAGGTGGAGGCGCTGGTCGCCGAGGGCGTGCTCGAGGTGACCCTGCTCGGCCAGAACGTCAACTCCTACGGCGTGGAGTTCGGCGACCGCCAGGCCTTCGGCAAGCTGCTGCGCGCCTGCGGCCCCGTGGAGGGGCTGGAGCGCGTCCGGTTCACCTCGCCGCACCCCGCAGCCTTCACCGACGACGTCATCGACGCGATGGCCGAGACGCCCAACGTCTGCCACCAGCTGCACATGCCGCTGCAGTCGGGCTCGGACCGGGTGCTCAGGCAGATGCGCCGCTCCTACCGCTCGTCGCGGTTCCTGTCGATCCTCGACCGGGTGCGCGAGGCGATGCCCGACGCGGCGATCACCACCGACATCATCGTGGGCTTCCCCGGCGAGACCGACGAGGACTTCGAGCAGACGCTCGAGGTGGTCCGTCAGGCGCGGTTCGCCAGCGCGTTCACCTTCCAGTACTCGAAGCGGCCGGGCACGCCCGCCGCCGAGATGGAGGGCCAGCTGCCGAAGGAGGTCGTGCAGGAGCGCTACGACCGGCTGGTGGCGCTGCAGGACGACATCTCCTGGCAGGAGAACCGCGGGCTCGTCGGCAGCACGGTGGAGCTGCTCGTGGCCACCGGAGAGGGGCGCAAGGACTCCGAGACGCGCCGGATGAGCGGGCGGGCTCGCGACGGCAGGCTGGTGCACTTCACGCCCGAGGGCTCGTGCGTGGACGGCGCGGTGCGGCCCGGCGACGTCGTGGAGGCGACGGTGACCTACGCGGCGCCGCATCACCTGGTGGCCGACGGTCCGCTGCTGTCGCACCGGCGTACGCGCGCGGGCGACAACGCCGAGGCAGGGCTGCGGCCCAGGACCAGCGGGGTCAGCCTCGGGCTGCCCTCGTTCGGCGAGCCGCCTGCCTCCGCCGCGGCCGTATCGGGAGGGTGCTCGCGATGAGCGACGAGAAGGACACCGGCACCACCGTCTCCGACGAGCTGGCCGCGGACGTCGACGAGGCAGTTGGCAGGGCCGTCAAGACGGTGGAGCTGGGCAGGCGCGGCTTCACCATCTCGGTGGCCGTGTTCGCGCTGGTGGTCGGTCTCGTGCTGCCGTGGGTCGGCGAGGCCGCGGGCTGGCAGGTGCTGGCGGGCGAGGGCGGCGCCATCCCGCGCCTGTTCGCCACGACGTCGACCGTGTTCGGCGTCCTGGCCTCCGCGCTCGCCCTGGCCACGCGCCGCTGGTGGCTGGCGTGGGTGTGCGCGGTCGGCGGCTGCATCGCGTCGGTCGACGGCCTGCTGGCCATCTGGTCGCAGCAGTCGTCGGCCGCGAGCGGCGCTCCGGGCGACGGGCCGGGTCTCGGCATGGTCATCGCCGTCCTCGGCATGGTCGTGCTCGCCGCGCAGTGGATGCGGGTCGCCTGGTCGCGAAACTGACCCCTGGCCGAAGTCAACGAGAACTTGGCACTGTGTTATCGACATCACACTCCAACACTGCCATACTGGCTACCACATACTGTATGCAAAGTGGTGTGAGGGGTTCCCGCGATGCCGAAGGCCGTCCCCGTCAGGGAGATCCGTGACTTCTACGGCCGGCGCTACCGCGTCGGCGAGACCGACCGCGACCTGCTGAAAGGTCGCTCCCGCGCCTGGATGCTGTGGGCGGCGTGGACCGCGATGCTGGTCGCCAGCGTCGGCCAGTACGGCTTCGGGGCCCTCATGCCCGTGCTCGGCGAGACCCACGACTGGAGCCTCGCGGAGAGCGGCTGGGTGCTCGCCGTCTGGATCCTCTGCCAGAGCGGCACCGTGTACCCGGCGGCCAGGTTGCGGACCCGGCTGGGCCTGCCACCCGCGGCGACCATGCTGGCCGGTGCCGTGCTGTGCGCCGCGGGCCTGGTGACACTGGGCGGGTCGAGCGGCTTCGCGGTGGTCCTGCTCAACCACGGCGTGCTGGGCGGCATCGGCGCGGGCCTCATCTACGGCACCTGCCTCGGCGTGGTCGCCACCTGGTACCCGGAGCGCCCGGGCCGCACCGCCTTCGTCAGTGGCGCCTTCGCCTACGGCTCCATCCCGTTCGTCCTGCTCGCCGGTCAGTTCGCGGGGCCGGGCGGCACCGGGGTGTTCCTGGGCATCGCCGGGGCGGCGGTGGTCGTGGTGGTCGGCGCGGCCGCGGCGATCCTGCGCGACCCGCCCCGGCACTGGTGGCCCGCCCATGTCGACCCGCGCGCCTGGGCGCTCGACAAGTCCGTCAACCCCGCGCTGCGCCGCAACCGGCCGCCGATCCGGCACTACTCCACCGCCGAGATGGTGCGCGTCCCGGCCTCCGGGCTGCTGTACCTGGCGGTGACCTGCCTGGCGGCGGTCATCCTGTTCGACATCGCTTACCTCGCCGTCTTCGCGACCGCCAGCGGCTGGAGCACCGGGTTCGGCGCTGTGGCGCTCGCGGTGCTCGCCGCGGGCAGCGGCGCCACCCGCACCGCCGAAGGCTGGGCGAGCGAGCGCTTCGGCCGCCGCCGCGTCGTGCGGCTCGCGCTGGTGGCCGGGGGAGTGGCGCAGGTCGTGCTCCTCGTCGCGGGCGAACAGGGTCTCGCGGGGCTGCTGCTGGCCGGCGCCGCGCTGGCGGGAGCCGCGGCGGGGGCCTGCTACGGCCTGCTGCCGGGGCTGGTCGAGGGCCACTTCGGCGAGCGGCCCGGACTGCCGAACTTCGGCATCTTCTACGGGGCCAAGTCCGTCGGCGGGCTGCTGGGCGTCGCCCTCGCCGGCTATGCCGTGGGCAGCGACGGCTATGCGGTGGGCTTCCTCGTCGCCGCGGTGCTGAGCTTCACCGGGGCCGGTCTCGTGCGCTACCTGCGCCAGCCCGGCCTGCCCCGGCTGAGCCTGCCCGGCCTGGCGGCCGAACCCGGCAGCCGCGTGGTGAACGCCTGACACCCGGGCCTCGGTGTCCGGTCCCGTTGTGGTGAGCTGTGTGCCAGAGACGGGCCGGACACGAGAAGGGAACCGGTAGATGACCAAGCGCTCCACCAGCACCGAGGCCGCGCCGCGGCCGGTGGCGTCCTACTCACAGGCCGTCCGGAAGGGCAACATCCTGCAGGTCGCCGGTCAGGTCGGGATCGACCCGGCCAGTGGTGGTGTCGTGGCCGGCGGCGTCGCCGAGCAGACGCGCCAGGTGTTCGCCAACATCCAGGCGGTGCTCGAGGCTTCGGGGGCCGGTCTCGACGACGTCGTGATGATGCGGGCCTACCTCACCGACACCGCGCATTTCGCCGAGTTCAACACGGTCTACAACGAACTGGTGCGCGAGCCCTTCCCCGCGCGCACCACTGTCTACGTCGGACTGCCGCAGGGCCTGCTCGTCGAGATCGACGCCCTGGCCGTCCTCGACGCGTGAGCGCGCGCGTCAGCACATGCCGTTCTCCTGTGCCCAGGATTTGAAGCTGCCAGGTCGGAAAGGCAGGCGGTACTGGCTCGACAGCAGATCGTCGGCCAGGGCATCGACCAGCTCTACCGTGAGCAGGCCGCTCGGATCAAGCGGCACCGCAAGGAGATTCGTGCGGCGTACAGGTTCCGGGCGAACACCGACGAGGACCAAGCCAGCCCGAACGCGCCCGACAGTCTCTCTCGACGACTAGCTGCCCGAACTAGCCGTGACGCTCGACGATGGCCCGGCTCCTGATGAGGTTGTGGCACTGGGTGACTCGGCGGGCCTGGCGCTGTTGACGGTCCTGGACTTGCTGCGTCCCGACGAGCGGCTGGCGTTCGTGCTACACGACGTGTTCGCCGTGCCCTTCGCGGAGATCGCCATCATTCTCGGCAAGTCCGCCGACGCGACCACGATGCTCGCCGGCCGCGCCCGCAGGACAGTGCAAGCCGCTCAGCAGCCGGCGAGCGCCGGACGACAACGACGCGCGGTGGTCGCCCCGCGCTGAAGAGCTGTCCGGGTCGCGGCCCGAGTGTTTACGCAGTACTGCACGCCACCTGGCCGTAGCTATACGAGAACAGGGCCTACCCGATCGTGTTATCGAACGTGTGTTCGAATAGCGGTAGGGTGGTGGTGTGGCCGAGTTCGTGAGACGCACCAGCGAGGCGGGGACCCTGTTCCTGCCCCGGGAGGCCGCGCGCGCCGCCCGTGAGGTGGTGCGGCTGCGCGACAGTGAGCTGCTGGCCGCGTTCACCCGCAACCCGGGTCGCGCGGCTGCTGAGGTGTGTGTGGAGGTGCTGGCCGCGGCGCGGCGGCGGCGCGCGGAGGCCGACGCGCTCGAGGCCGAAGCCCTGGCCCGGCTGGACACGTTGCGCGGCGGGGACCGGTATGTCGCCGATGAGGTGGCGCTGGAGTTGCGGGTCTCCCGGCGGCAGGCGCAGCAGCGGATCGCGCGGGCGCAGGGTCTGCGGCGGCTGCCCGGGGTGCTGGGCTTGCTGCGGGACGGGGAGTTCGAGGGCTACACCGCCGGGCGGATCGCGGAGTGACCGCACCGGTCACCGACGCTGTCGCTGCGGAGATCGACACGCAGCTGTGCGCGCAGGTGCGGGGCGGCAAGGTCGATCTGGCCGACCCGGCCAGGGTGGTGCGGGCCGCGCGGCGGCTGGTGGACACCCTCGACCCCGAGAGTGCTCTGGCCCGGGCGCGGCAGGCCCGCGAGCAGCGCAACCTGGAGCTGATCCCCGGCGACGAGGGCATGTCCACCCTGGCCGCCTGGCTCCCGGCGGAGGTCGCCGCCAGCGCCTACTCGCGGGTGGACGCGCTGGCCCGCCAGCAACGCAACCACGGCGACACCCGCACCCTCGAACAACTCCGGGCGGACGTGACCGCGGCGTTGCTGCTCGGCCAGCACCCCGGCGCGACGGTGCCCGCGGCGGCGGCGATGGTGTCGCTGCACCTGCCGGTCACCACGGCGTTGACGATGACCGAGCACGGCTGCCACCTCGACGGCTACGGCCCCATCCCGGCGGCGATCGCCCGGGAGATGCTGACCAACCCGGCCAGCGTGCTGCGCAAGGTCATCACCGACGAACACGGGGTGGTCACCGGGGTCGGCGCCCACCACCGGCGGCCGAACGCGGCACTGGCGGCGCTGATCCGCGCCCGCGACCGCGAATGCGTCCACCCCGGCTGCCACCGCCCCGCCACCCGCAGCGACCTCGACCACCAACACGAACACCACCGGGGCGGACCCACCGACCCCGGCAACCTCGCACCCCGCTGCGAACACCACCACTACCTGCGCGACCACCCCGGCTGGAACGTCCAGATCACGCCGCGCAGCCGGTTGAGCCTGGTCACCACCCCCACCGGCAGGACCTACGGCAAGCCCGCCGAGACCATCCTCGAACCCCCCACCCCGAGCCACCACCGTCCGAGCAGTCCGCTGTGGACACCCGGACAACCCAAACCCAAGATACGGCTACCCGGGCCACCGGACCGGCGACCCGCCCGGCGCGGAAGCACCCTCGAAGCCCTCCTCCGACGACACCACCACGCCGTCCAACTCCCCGCGCCCTAGCAAACCCGCGAAGGGGTCGAGTGGTGTCGCCCTGCACTCGAAGCGAGGTCGCCAGGAGAGGCTTATGTCACGTGAGTTCCGCTTTCCCACCTGAGGCTTGGCGCCTTCCGCCGCGATGCGGTTGGGTGCTCACACCGCGGCGGAAGGCACGTCGGGACCTGCGCAGGCGTGTGGCGTTGCTGAGCCTTTTCGACCCCCGGCTGCCGCCGGCGGGCCCGGCGGTGCCTTCGCGCAGGACAGTACTGGTTGAAACCGCTCACTGCGCCGCCATCTCCTTGCGGGCGAGTTCGGCGGTTTCGCTGGGGGTTTTGCCGACTTTGACGCCGGCGGCTTCGAGGGCTTGTTTTTTGGCTTCGGCGGTGCCGGAGGAGCCGGAGACGATGGCGCCGGCGTGGCCCATGGTTTTGCCTTCGGGGGCGGTGAAGCCGGCGACGTAGCCGACGACGGGTTTGGTGACGTGGGTTTTGATGTAGTCGGCGGCGCGTTCTTCGGCGTCGCCGCCGATTTCGCCGATCATCACGATGACCCGGGTGTCGGGGTCGGCCTCGAAGGCTTGGAGGGCGTCGATGTGGGTGGTGCCGATGACGGGGTCGCCGCCGATGCCCACGCAGGTGGTGAAGCCGATGTCGCGCAGCTCGTACATCATCTGGTAGGTCAGGGTGCCCGATTTCGACACCAGCCCGATCGGGCCGGCGCCGGTGATGTTGGCGGGGATGATGCCGGCGTTGGACTTCTCCGGCGAGATCACCCCGGGACAGTTCGGGCCCACGATCCGGGTTTTCTGGCCTTTGGCGACGTTGTGGGCCCAGAAGGTGGCCGCGTCGTGCACGGGGATGCCCTCGGTGATCACCACGGCCAGCCCGATCTCGGCGTCGATGGCCTCGATCACGGCGTCCTTGGCGAAGCGGGGTGGCACGAAGATGACGCTGGTGTCGGCGCCGGTGGCGGCCATGGCCTCGGCCACGGTGCCGTAGACGGTGAGGTCGGTGCCGCCGATGGTGACGGTCTGGCCGGCCTTGCGGGCGTTGACCCCGCCCACGATGGTGGCGCCGGCGGCCAGCATCTTGGTGGCGTGTTTGGTGCCCTCGGAGCCGGTCAGCCCCTGCACGATGATCTTGGAGTTCTCGGTGAGGAAAATGGCCATCGGGATCAGGCTCCTGCCGCGGCGAGCTCGGCGGCCTTGTCGGCCGCGTTGTCCATGGTGTCGACCAGCGTGACCAGCGGGTGGTTGGCCTCGGCCAGGATGGCCCGGCCCTGCTCGACGTTGTTGCCGTCCAGGCGCACCACCAGCGGCTTGGCCGCCTCGTCGCCCAGAATCCTCAACGCCTCCACGATCCCGGTGGCCACCGCGTCACAGGCGGTGATCCCGCCGAAGACGTTGACGAACACACTCTTCACCGCCGGATCACCCAGGATCACATCCAGCCCCGCGGCCATCACCTCCGCCGAGGCGCCCCCGCCGATGTCGAGGAAGTTCGCCGGCCTGACCCCACCATGCCGCTGCCCGGCGTAGGCCACCACATCCAGCGTCGACATCACCAGCCCGGCACCATTGCCGATGATGCCGACCTGCCCGTCCAGCTTGACGTAGTTGAGGTCCTTGGCCTTGGCCTTGGCCTCCAGCGGATCCTCGGCCTGCACATCCACCAGCTGCGCATGCCCGGGATGCCGGAACCCCGCATTGTCATCCAGGGTGACCTTGCCATCCAGCGCCACGATCCGATCCTGCGGATCCCGCACCAGCGGATTGACCTCCACCAACGTGGCATCCTCGGCCACGAACGTCTCCCACAGCCGCACCACCACCTCGGCAGCCCGCTGCCGGATCGCCTCCGGAAACCCCGCCCGGGTCACAATCTCGACCGCCGCGGCCTCATCCACCCCGACCAGCGGATCCACCGGCACCCGCGCCAGCGCCTCCGGCCGCTCCACCGCCAACTGCTCGATCTCCACGCCACCCTCGGCCGAGGCCATCGCCAAAAACGTGCGATTCGCCCGATCCAGCAAAAACGAGAAGTAATACTCCTCAGCAATGTCCGACGCCTCGGTCACCAACACCCGCCGCGTCACATGACCCTTGATATCCAAACCCAGGATCGCCTCGGCCCGCTCCCGCGCCTGCACCGGATCCTGCGCCAGCTTCACACCACCGGCCTTACCCCGGCCACCCGTCTTCACCTGCGCCTTGACCACGACGCGGCCGCCCAGCGACTCCGCCGCCGCCCGGACCTCCTCGGGGGTGTCCGCCACCGTGCCGGCCAACACCGGCACTCCATGGGACGCGAAGACGTCCCTTGCCTGGTACTCGTACAGGTCCACTCTGACCAACCCTCCGGCTGTGTCTCAGCTGACATCGCACACGATGTCAGAATACAGTATTCTGTATGCAGAAGTCGAGGTTTTCCGGCCGCACGGAGCGTCAACCCTGAGGGTCGGAACAACGGGATGGAGGAGACGGATGTCACTCCCTGTAGTGATCGGTATCACCGGGAATGGGCATTTCGCTCATTGTATGCTGTAGGCAGTCGACCGATCAGCCGACTCAGAGGTCACCTGACCACCTCACCTGACTTTTGGAGTACACCATGCCGTCGACCGAGTTGCCGCAGCAGATGTCTGCACGCCGGATCGATCGACCGGTTCCGCTGCGGGAGCGGGTCTACCAGGCGATGCAGGAGCTGATCATCTCGCGGCAGCTCGCCCCCGGCCAGCACCTGGTGGAAAGCGAGCTCGCCGAGATGCTCGGGGTGTCGCGGCAGCCCATCCGGGAGGCCCTGCAGCTGCTGAACTCCGAAGGTTGGGTGGACCTGCGTCCCGGCTACGGCGCGTTCGTGCATGCCCCCACCGACGCCGAGGTCGACCAGTTGCTCGTCGTCCGCGCCGCGCTGGAGGCCGAGTCGGCCCGGCTTGCCGCACTCAACGCCGACACCGAGGGCGTCAAGCGGTTGCGCAAGCTGTGTGCGGAGGGTGAGGCCGCCGTCGCCGCCGACGACATCGACAGCATGGTGGCCGCCAACGCCGAGCTGCACCGGTGTGTCACCGAGCTGTCCGGCAACCAGGTTCTGCTCGACTTCGTGTCGCAGGTGGACCGCCGCGTCCGCTGGTACTACACGCCGATCGCTCGCCACCGCGGCATCACGTCGTGGCAGGAGCACGCCCGGCTGATCGACGCCATCGAGCAGGGCGACGCCGAGTCGGCCGCGCGGATCATGCGCGAGCACACCGAGCACACGCGACAGTCCTACCTGGAGCAGCGCAGCGAGAACCCGGAGCCGGACGTGGCCCCGGTGCAGGTCCGCTCGCGCCGTCGGCGGACCGCGCCGAACCTCTAGGCCTTCTCCACCGCAGACTCCCGGCCCCGCATCGTGGTGGGGTCGGTGGGAACAGTGATGCCCGAAAAAGGAGGTGATAGCAAATGCGTACCTGGAAGGAGATCCTGCGGTCGCTGACCAAGGAGCCCACCGGCTTCCGCGCCGCTGACGGCCGGGCGCTGGGCCTGGGCCTGGCGACCGCACAGGAGAACGCCCGGCAGCAGGCCACCGCGGAGGTCGAGGACTTCCTGCGGGAGCGTGCCGCCGAGCGCAGCACCACGTCCTCCTGAACGCCGAAGGAGCGCTGAGGGGAGCTGCCAACGGCGCCAGCTCCGCGCTCGCGTTCCCCGTCAATGGTCAGTCGGCCGTCGTCGCCTGGGCGACGTCCGAGTCGGAGGCCTCGTCCAGTTCCTCGTCCAGTGCGCGGGACCGATCCCTGCGGACCTTGAGGAGGCTGGCGACGGTCGTGATGGCCAGCGTGCCGACGATCACGCCGAGTGAGGCGAGGATCGGCACCTCCGGCGCCCACGAGACGCCGTGGTGGTGCAGGGTCTCGGCGATCAGCTTGAGCCCGATGAAACCCAGCACGATGGCGAGCCCCTTGCTCAGGTACACCAGCTTGTCGAGCAGGCCACCGATCAGGAAGAACAGCTGGCGCAATCCCATCAGCGCGAATGCGTTCGCGGTGAACACGAGATACGGCTCCTTGGTAAGGCCGAAGATCGCGGGAATGGAGTCCAGCGCGAACAGCAGGTCGGTGGTGCCGATCGCGATCATGACGATCAGCATCGGGGTGACCATCTTGCGGCCGTCGATCCTCGTGGTGAGCCTGGCGCCGTCGTAGGTGTCGGTGGCGGGCAGGAACCGCTTGGCCGTGCGGAGAACCGCGTTCTCCTTGAACTCGTCCTCCTCGTCGTCGCCGTGGAGCAACAGCTTCCACGCCGTGTAGAGGAGGAAGGCGCCGAAGACGTAGAACAGCCAGTCGAACCGGGTGATCGCCTCGGCGCCGACGGCGATGAACAGGCCCCGCAACAGCAGGGCCACCACGATGCCGATCAGCAGCACCTTCTGCCGGTACTCCCTGGGCACCACGAAGCTCGACATGATGATGACGAAGACGAACAGGTTGTCCACCGACAGCGAGTACTCGGTGATCCACCCGGCGAAGAACTCGCCACCGTACTGGGGCCCGGCCAGCAGCAGCACCCCGAGGCCGAAGAGCACGGCAAGGGACACGTAGCCGGACACCCACAGCGTGCACTCCCGCAGGGACGGATGCCGCGGGTTGCGGGACACCAGGTAGAAGTCGAAACAGATGATGGCGGCGAGGCCTGCGATGGTCACCAGCCAGGCCCACACGGGAGTGTTCAACGTCGCCCCAATCCAGTAAGCGGGAACTGCCGGTCGTTCGCCCACGCGGACGTGGGCGAACGACCCCGGAAAAGCCGCCGCCTCAGCGTCGAGCGGCGCGTTCGCGGCTGCGCCTGCGGGCCTGGATCGAGGCCTGCCGGGCCTCGTAGACCTGCTTCGCGTGCGCGGCGTAGGCAGCGTAGACCTCCGCAGCGTCAGCGTTGCGAGGTGCGACCCTGCGCCACCACCGTGGCGCGAGGCGCTCGTGCAGCCACAGGAAACCGATGGCGAAACCGGCGCTGATCAGTGCCTGGTACAGCAGGAAACCGAGCGGATCGGGCGGCAGCTGAGGCGTCCCGGCCAGCACCAGGTGGGTCAGCACCTCGTGTGCCAGCCTGGCCAGCGGGAACCCGATGAGCCAGTACAGCGCCATCGGGGCGAACGCGCCGATCCGGACCTTGCGGAATGCGGCCAGCAGCCCGTACCCGGCCCCGAGCAGGCCGAGCGGGATGCCCAGTGCGAGCGTGCTCACCAGCGCCCAGCCGATGGGCTGGCCGACGAGGCCGGCCAGCCCACCGGCGACCGCGCCGGCGAGGAGTCCTACGACGAACCCGGGGAAGGCGAGCTCGCCGAGCCGGAGCAGGCGTGAGGTGTCCATCTAGCTCACGACCACACCGAAGCGCGCCAGGCTGTAGAACAGCATGCCCAGGTAGAACACCGCGCCGAAGCCGATGATGGCGTTGGTCCACCACTTCGGCCGGATCGGTTTGGGCAGCATCCTGTTGTTCACCAGCAGCAGCACCACGCAGTAGGCGCCCATGGCGAACGTGGACAGGAACGCCAGGATGTCCAGCACGCCGCTGGGCCCGTCGGCAGGGCCGAACAGCAGGATCAGGATGCCGAAGATGATCACGCCCCACAGGAAGCCCGCGTAGAGGTGCGAGATCTTGAACTTCTTCGCACCCGGGACGAAGAAGTACGTCATGTCCGCCTGACCGCGCGAGAACGAGTCGAACAGGCCGAGCGTGGCGTTGAGGCCGATCAGCGCGATGAACCCGAAGAACACCCCGCCGAGCACCGGACCGCCGACGGCGGCGAAGGCGTCCGACATCGCGCCCAACGCCGCGTCCCGGTCACCGCCCTCGATCAGTGACTTGACGTTGGGGTTCTCCCTGGCCGCGGCCTGGGCGAGCACCGTGAACGACACTGTCACCAGCATCGTGATGCCCCAGAAGAGCAGCAGGGCGTCGAAGGTGACCCAGCGGCGCCAGCCCTTCCACTTCTTCATCTCGGCCGGGTCGTCCGTGTCGAACATGAACCCGCGCGCGGGCATCGCCTCCTGCTCGGCGGCGTGCCGCAGGCCGCGGATCTTCGGCACGTGCGCGCCCATACCGGCCCCGCTGTCGCGCAGGTGCAGCGTGTACCACATCTGCTGCATGCCCGACGGGCCCGCGAACGCGATCGAGCCGACCACGATCGGGAACCAGGCACTCGACATGGCCTCGCTGGGGAAGTAGCCGAAGGCGAACATGCCCGTGATCGTGCTGGCCAGGTCTCCCCAGCTGCCGACAAGCGAGGCGACGATGGCCGTACCGACCACCAGCAACCCGATGAGGAACGACAGCACGTTCTCCAGCAGGTTGTAGATCACCTTGGCGAGCGTGAAGATCACGCCCACCAGGACCAGGGCGATACACGCCGTCACCACCCACGGTATGCCGGTGATCTCCTCGAAGGCGGCGGCGCCCGCCGAGAGATGGCCCGGCCAGATGTAGACCAGTATCGCCGTGGCGAAGAAGAACCACATCATCGGTTTGAACACCCGCGCGGCGCCGGTGAAGATGCTCTCGCCGGTGGCCATGGCGTAGCGGGCCATCTCCAGCATCACCACGGCCTGCAGGGTCACACCGACCAGGAACAGCCACCTGATCTCCGGGCCGAAGACCAGAACCAGCCTCGGCCACATGTAGGACTCGCCCATGCCCACGCCGAGCGCGACGAGGAACACCGTCGGGCCCAGCAGGTGGATGGCGGGAGGGGCGTCGGGCAGCTTGCGGATCGGCATGGGATCGAGCCCGCCGGCTCGCCACACCCGTTCGGTCTGGCCCGTATCGGCGCCGGTGTCCCCGGCGGAGCCCGAGACGGGAACTTTCGAAGAATCCACCATTGGACCTCCAGTTTTCGGAGTGGCCGAGACCGTCGCCATGGGCCGGCGGCGGCGATCACGGTGCCACTGAGCGCGCTCGGCCGAAGGCCCGCGGCCGTGGCGCCGGGGGCGCCCGGACAGCAGATCCAACTCCGCTGTCCGAGTCAACCCCGGCGGGACGATCGCGTTGCGCGCACAACTGCGGACAACACTGCTGCCCCCTGCATGGGCGTGTCAGGCACGCCCCTGACCGAGCAACCCGGCCGCCCTCGCCCAGCGATACTTCGCGCCGAGCACGGCGACGGGCCGCTCCGTGGTGTACGGGTATGCGATGATCCGGTGGTCGAACAGGTAGTCGCTGGCCTTCTCGACCTCGGTGTCGCCGGCCAGCGACGCCACCACCGGCTTGTCGATTCCCTTCTCCCTCGCCTCCTCGACGACGCGCGCCGTCAGTTCGGCGAAGACCATGGGCGGGGTCACGATCGTGTGCCAGTAGCCGAGGATCAGCGCGTGGATGCGCGGGTCCTCCAGCCCGAGCCGGATCGTGGCCTCGTAGGTGGACGGCGGTTCGCCGCCCGTGATGTCGATCGGGTTGCCTGCGGCACCGAACGGCGGGATGTAGCGCCGGAACGCCTCGTCGAGGTCCGGCGGGATGTCCATCAGCGACAGCCCGGCCTCGACACAGGCATCCGACAGCAGCACCCCGGAGCCGCCCGCGCCGGTGATGATGACGACGTTCTCGCCCTTCGGGGTAGGCAGCAGGGGCAGGCCCCTGGCGTACTCGAGCATCTCGTTGAGCCCGGGGGCGCGCACGACGCCCGCCTGCCGCAGGATGTCGTCGTAGACCTTGTCGTCGCCCGCCAGCGCGCCGGTGTGCGAGCTGGCGGCCCGGGCACCGAGTGCCGTGCGGCCCGCCTTGAGCACCACGACCGGCTTCTTCGTGGTCATGCGCTTGGCGGTCTCGACGAACGCCCTGCCGTCCTTGAGGTCCTCCAGGTGCATGGCCACGGCCTGGGTGTTGTCGTCCTGCTCGAAGTAGGTGAGCAGGTCGTCCTCGTCCACGTCCGACTTGTTGCCGAGCCCGACGATGGCCGAGACACCCATCTTGGTCGTCCGCGCGAAGCCCAGGATCGCCATGCCGATACCGCCGCTCTGCGAGGTGAGCGCGACACCGCCCTTGACGTCGTAGGGCGTGCAGAACGTGGCGCACAGGTTCTGCGGCGTGTAGTAGTAGCCGTAGATGTTCGGCCCGAGCATCCGGATGTTGTACCGGTGCGCGATCTCGACGATCTCGTCCTGCAGCTCCTGGTTGCCGGTCTCGGCGAACCCGGACGGGATCATCACGGCCGCGGGGACGCCCTTCTCGCCGCACTCGGTGAGCGAGCCGGCCACGAACTTGGCCGGGATCGCGAACACGGCGACGTCCACCTCACCCGGGATGTCGGCGACCGAGGAGTAGCACTTGCGGCCGAGGATCTCGTCGGCCTTGGGGTTGATCGGGTAGATCTCGCCGGCGTAGCCGCCGTTGATGAGGTTCTTCATCACCGAGTTGCCGATCTTGCCCTCCTGGTCGGAGGCCCCGACGACCGCCACCGAGCGCGGGTTCATCAGCCGCGTCATCGACTCCAGGATCTCCTCCTGCGACGGGCGCGCCGGCTCGCTGACCTCGCCCGTCTCCACCAGGATCCGGATGTCGGCCGCCACCGCGCCCGACCCGGAGGCGAACACGGGGTTGAGGTCGAACTCGCGGATCTCCGGGAAGTCGGCCACCAGCTGTGACACGCGCTGGATCACGTCGGCGAGCGCGTCGGCGTCCACCGGCTCGGTGCCGCGCGCGCCGCGCAGCACGTCGGCGGCCTTGATGCCGTCGATCATGGAGCGGGCCTCGGCCCGCTCCAGCGGTGCCAGCCGGAAGGTGACGTCCTTGAGCACCTCCACCAGCACACCGCCGAGACCGAACGCGACCACCTTGCCGAAGGTGGGGTCGGTGGTGGCGCCGATGATGACCTCGTGCCCGCCGCCGACCATCTCCTGCACCTGGACGCCGGTGATGGTGGCCGAGGCGTTGTAGGCCTTGGCGTTGGCCACGATGGTGTCGAAGGCGTCCCTGGCCTGTTCCGGGCTCTGGACACCGACGATGACGCCGCCCGCCTCGGTCTTGTGCAGGATGTCGGGGGAGACGATCTTGCAGACCACGGCGGCACCGATGTCGCCCGCCAGGCTCGCCGCCTCCTCGGCGGTGGTGGCCAGCCCCTCCTTCGGCGTGGGAATCCCGTAGGCGTCGGCCACGCGCTTGCCCTCCGGCGCGGTCAGTGCGTCGCGCCCCTCGGCGCGCACCGCGTCGAGCACCTCACGGACGGCGGCCTTGTCGAACTGTGCGGAGGCCACTCAGATCACTCCATTCGCCTTGAGTTCGGTGAACCGGGCCTCGTCCACGCCGAGTTCGCGGACGTAGACCTCTTCGTTGTGCTCGCCCAGCAGCGGGGAGCGCTGCACGTCGACGGCGGAGTCGGACAGCTTGATCGGGCAGCCGACGGTCTTGAACTCGCCGCGCTTGGGGTGGTCCACCGAGACGACCATCTCGTTGGCCGCCAGCGAGGCGTCCTCGATGATCTCCTTGGTGGACAGCACAGGTCCACACGGGATGTTGTGCTCGTTGAGTCGTGCGAGCACCTCCCACTTGCCGTGGTTGATGCTCCACTCCTCGATGAGCTGGAACATCTTGTCGAGTTTGTCCAGCCGCGCCTCGGGCGTGCTCCACTCGGGGTCGTCGGCGAGCTCGGGCCTGCCGATGAGCTTGGTGATGGGCTCCCAGCCGACGGGCTGCACGATCACGTAGATGTAGTCGTTCGGCCCACCCGGCGCGCACTGCACCGCCCAGCCCGGCTGGCCGCCGCCCGAGGCGTTGCCCGAGCGGGGCACCGTGTCACCGAACTCCTCGTTGGGGTACTCGGCCAGCGGACCGTGTGTCAGGCGCTGCTGGTCGCGAAGCTTGACCCGGCAGAGGTTGAGCACGGCGTGCTGCATGGCCACGGTCACGCGCTGACCGCGCCCGGTGTGCTCCCGCTGGTACAGGGCCGCGAGGATCCCGGCGACGGTGTGGATTCCCGTGCCGGAGTCGCCGATCTGCGCGCCGGTGGCCAGCGGCGGCCCGTCCTCGAAGCCGGTGGTGCTCATCGAGCCGCCCATCGCCTGCGCCACCACTTCGTAGGCCTTGAAGTGCGTGTAGGGGCCGTCGCCGAAGCCCTTGATGGACGCGTAGATCAGCCTGGGGTTGATCTCCTGCAGCCGGTCCCACGTGAAGCCCATCCTGTCGACCGCGCCCGGCCCGAAGTTCTCGGCGAGCACGTCGAACTTGGGCAGCATCTCGGTGAAGATCCGCTTTCCCTCGTCGCTCTTCATGTTGAGGGTGATGCTGCGCTTGTTGCAGTTGAGCATCGTGAAGTAGAGACTGTCCACATCGGGCACGTCGCGCAGCTGCTTGCGCGTGATGTCGCCCGACGGGGCCTCGAGCTTCACCACGTCGGCGCCGAGCCAGGCCAGGATCTGCGTGCAGGACGGCCCGGACTGGACGTGGGTCATGTCGAGGACACGAACGCCTTCGAGTGCTTTACCCATTGGTGCACGCCCCTTATTTGTACATGGTCTGGTTCATCGTTCCCGGGGCGTAGACCTCCGGGTCGACCCACACGTTGATCAGCGAGGGCTTGCCCGACTCGCGGGCCCGCTCCAGCGCGGGCCGGATGTCGGCCGGGTCGCGGACCTCCTCGCCGTAGCCGCCGAGCATCTTCGCGAACTCGCTGTAGGGCACGTCGCCGAGCGTGTTGCCGACCCGGCCGCGGCCCTCGCCGTACTTCTGGATCTGGCCGTAGCGGATCTGGTTCATCGACGAGTTGTTGCCGATGATGCCCACGAACGGCAGGTTGAACCGGACGAGCGTCTCGAAGTCCCAGCCGGTGAGGCTGAACGCGCCGTCCCCGAACAGGCACACCACTTCCTTCTCCGGCCTGGCGTACTTGGCGGCCATGACGAACGGGACGCCGACGCCGAGTGTCCCGAGTGGACCGGGGTCCATCCAGTGGCCGGGCGACTTCGGCTGCACCACCTGGCCGGAGAAGGTGACGATGTCGCCGCCGTCGCCGATGTAGAGCGAGTCCGGCGTGAGGAACTCGTTGATCTCGTGCACCAGCCGGTACGGGTCGATCGGGTTGGCGTCGGAGTGCTGGCGCGGCAGGCGTTTCTCGTAGGCCTGGTTCTCCACGGCCCGCAGCTCCTCCAGCCACGCCTTGCGGCTCACCGCGCCGTTGTCGACGCGGCCGGACGTCGCCTGCGTGACCGACGACAGCACCAGCCCGGCGTCGCCGACGATGCCGAGGTCCACGTCGCGGTTCTTGCCGACCGTGCGGTAGTCGAGGTCGATCTGCACCACGGTGGCGTCGGTGGAGAGCCGCTTGCCGTAGCCCATCCGGAAGTCGAAGGGGGTCCCGACGATGATGATGAGGTCGGCATTCTGGAACGCGTACCGGCGGGCCAGCTGCAGGTGGTGCGGGTCCTTGGGGGCCAGCGTGCCGCGCCCGGAGCCGTTCATGAACGCAGGCACGTTCAGGGTGCGGACGAACTCGATGGCCGCGTCGGTGGCGCGGCAGGTCCACACCTGGCTGCCCAGCAGCACGCAGGGCTTCTCCGCGTGTACGACCAGATCGGCGAGCCGCTCGATCGCCTCGGGGTCACCGGCGCTGCGGGTCGAGGCGCGGTAGGCGCCCGCCCTCGGGATACGAGCCTTCTCCAGAGGGACCTTGGCGTCGAGGACGTCCCGCGGAATTTCCAGAAAGGACGGACCGGGCGCGCCGTGGTAGCACTCACGGAAGGCCATCGACACGATGTCGGCGGCGCGCTCGGTGGCGGGGACGGAGGCGGAGAACTTGGTGATCGGCGCCATCATGTCCACGTGCGGGAGGTCCTGCAGCGAGCCCATCTTGTGCTGGCTGAGCGCGCCCTGGCCGCCGATCAGCAGCATCGGGCTCTCCGCGCGCAGCGCGTTGGCGACACCGGTGACGGCGTCGGTGGTGCCGGGCCCCGCGGTCACGACCGCGCAGCCGGGCTTGCCGGTGACCCTGGCGTAACCGTCGGCGGCGTGCGCGGCGACCTGTTCGTGCCGGACGTCGATGACGTCGATGCCCTCGTCGACGCAGCCGTCGTAGATGTCGATGATGTGACCGCCGCAGAGCGTGAAGATCACGTCGACGCCCTCAGCCTTGAGCGCCTTCGCCACCAGATGTCCGCCGGAGATCAGCTGAGGTTCGCCGTCCGCGTCCGCCAGCGCGCTCGGCTGGCCGGCACTGACCGGCTCTGTCTTGGCCGTCTGCCCCATGTGCGTCGTCATCTCCTTCGAGCTTGGTGGCTACCGCATACTGCATACCATATGGAGTTATCGTGGCCCTCGAGCTACGCGTTGTCCAGAGCGCTCTACCGGTTCGTTAGTCGCGCCAGTCGATGCGCGGCCAGTTCTGCGTGAGCGCGCCGACACGCTGCGCCGCCTCCATGGGCGACAGGCCGCGTGCGACGGCCATGCCGACGAGGTACACGGTGATCGGCGCCGCGGGCTTGGCCACCGTCCGGCCCACGTCCCGCGCCATGGAGAGGATCAGTCCATAAGCGAGCTGATCGGCGTCGAGTCCGAGATCAGCGCACAGCGTGGAGGTCCATTCCCGCAGTTCATTCATGTCCTGCCCTCCCGCGTCCACCCATTGACCCGAGCTTGCCATACCGTATACTGCATACAACCCGCTCGCAAGTCGCTTTCCCTTTCCGGCGCGATCCGTCGAAATCCGCGAAAGGGACACCTGTCTCCACATCACGAGCTGACGCAAGAACGGCCAAGAACGGAGTCAACGTGAAAGTTGCTGTTCTCGGTGCCGGCGCCATCGGCGCATATGTCGGCGCCAGCCTTCACCGCGCGGGAGCCGAGGTGCACCTCATCGCCCGCGGCCCCCATCTGCAGGCCATGCGTTCGTCCGGTGTGCGCGTGGTCAGTCCCCGAGGGGACTTCGTCGCCCATCCGCACGCCACCGACGACCCGGCCGAGGTCGGCCCCGTCGACCACGTCTTCCTCGGTCTCAAGGCCAACCAGTACGCGAGCGCGGGCCCGCTGCTGGAACCGATGCTGGCCGAGCACACCTCGCTCATCGCCGCGCAGAACGGCATCCCGTGGTGGTACTTCCACGGCGTGCCGGGGCCGTTCGAGGGCAGGCGCATCGAGGCCGTCGACCCCGGCGGCTCCGTCAGCGCGGTGATGCCGCCCGAGCGGGCCATCGGCTGCGTCGTCTACGCCGCCACCGAGATCGCCGAGCCGGGCGTCATCCGGCATCTGGAGGGCACCCGGCTGTCGATCGGCGAGCCGGACGGTTCGATCTCCGCGCGCTGCACGGAGTTCTCCGAGGCCATGATCGCGGGCGGCCTCAAGTGCCCCGTCGAGCCCGAGCTCCGCCACGACATCTGGGTCAAGCTCATGGGCAACATCGCGTTCAACCCCATCAGCGCGCTCGCGCGCGCGACGATGGCCGCGATCTGCCGGCACGACAACACCAGGGCGCTCGTCGTGGAGATGATGCGCGAGACCCTCGACGTGGCCGCGGCGCTCGGCGTGCACACCGACATCTCGATCGAACGCAGGCTCGCGGGCGCCGAGCGCACCGGCGAGCACAAGACGTCCACGTTGCAGGACCTGGAGAAGGGCAAGCCGCTCGAGCTCGACGCGATCCTCACCGCCGTGGTGGAGCTCGCCGCGATGGCCGACGTGGCCGTGCCGACGCTGCAGGTGGTGAACGCACTCGCAGACCTGCTCAACGCGGGCGTCACCGCGGCGCCCGCGCTGGCCGCACAGGGAGGTGCGCGATGACCCTCACGGTGGAGACCGCGTCGATGTCCGAGCGGGCCGCCACGCTGGCGCCCGAGGCCTTCGACGGCGATCGGCCGCTGCACTACTGGGCGGGCCTGTGGCGCCGCGAGGGCCCGGCCGGCCTGCAGCCCGCCGACGCGGCACGTGCCGTGCGCGCCGCGTTCAACGAGCACCGCACCTGGTCCCTCGCTCCGCTCGCCGAGCGCACCGCGCGCGTCACCGCCGCGCTCGGCGACCTGGACGCGCGCCGCGACCTGCTGGCCCACCTGCTCGCCGAGGAGACCGGCACGGCGGTGACAGCGGCCACCGCCGCCGTCGACCGGTGTCTCGGCGGGGTGCGCGGGCAGCTCGCGGGCATCGGGCAAGCCGTTGCCGGACGGGTGCCGCTGCGCGGCCCCGTCAGCAACATCCCGGCCCGCGACTGCCCGGCTCCCGTCCTCGTGCGGGCGGCGCTGGTGCAGGCGCTCGCGGGGAACGCGGCGATCGTCAAGGCGCCCGAGGCGGGCGGCGTGCGTTTCCTGGCGCTCGCCGTCGCGCTCGCGGGCCCGCACGGCCTCCCGCTCACGCTCGTCGCGGGCGGGCCCGCCGTGGACGACGCGCTGGGCAGGCTCGACGTCGTCGGCTGCGTC
Source organism: Prauserella muralis (assembly GCF_003202285.1). GTDB lineage: Bacteria > Actinomycetota > Actinomycetes > Mycobacteriales > Pseudonocardiaceae > Prauserella_B > Prauserella_B muralis. The sequence goes on along the minus strand of NZ_MASW01000007.1, from coordinate 978,901 downwards.
TCCCACCCGGTGGACGCCGAGCGCGGCGCGGCGCTCGTTCGTGCCGTCACGCGCAGGGCGCCGGGATGAGCGGCGAACCCGCCTGCCGGGACCCGCTCGCCCGCGTGCTCGCGGACGTGGTGGGCCCGGCCGCGGGGGAGATCGACAGGGGAGCACGGTTTCCCCGCGCCGGCTTGGCGGCCCTCGCCGGCGCGGGTGTCCTCGGCTGCACCGTGGCGCGGGAGCTCGGCGGAGGCGGGTTGTGGCTGCGGGAGGCCGCCGACGTCGTGCGGCGCGTCGCCCGCGAATGCGCGTCCACCGCGACGGTGCTCCAGTCGCACCTGACGGCCGTGGCCGTGCTGGAGGAGTGCGCACCTCGTGGGCTGCGCGCCGAGGTCGCGGCCGGACGGCATCTGTGCACGGTCGCGGTGCACCTGCTGGGCGGAGCGGGAGCCGCCCGGGTGCGTGGCGGGGTCGCCGACCTGCACGGCCGTCACGCGTGGGTGGCCGCCGCCGGGCACGCAGACAGCTACGTGTGGTCGAGCGGCGAGCAGCTGTGGCTCGTGGCGGCCGGTGCTCCCGGCCTGCTCGTCCCCGCCACGGGGGAGACGCTCGGGTTGCGCGGCGCCTGCGCCGCACCGGTGGCCGCCGACCCGGTGACGGTGCCCGCGGACGCGCTGCTCTCCGCCGATGGCGCCCGCATCGTGCGCGACGTGGCCTTCCCGTGGTTCGCGGTGCTCGGCGCGGCGGTCAGCCTGGGCATCATGGACAGCGCCGTCGAGGCGAGCGCCCGGCTGGTCAGCGAGGCGGGGGCGCGACGGCCGTCGGTACTGGCCGAACTGGCGCGGATGAAGGTGCGCGCCGACTCGGTGCGCGGCATGTTCACCGGCGCGGCCGACGCGGTGGCGTGGCCGGGACGGGGCACGCACGAGGCACTGCTCGCCCTGCGGGCCGCCGCGGTCCAGACGGCCATCGGCGTCACCGACCTGGCGATGAAGGTGTGCCAGGCGGCCGCGCCGTCCGGCGCGGCCGGTGTCGAGCGCCGCTTCCGCGACGCCAGGGCCGCCTACGCCGTGCCACCGACCCAGGACACCGTCCTGGAACACCTCGGAGCCGCCCTCTACGCCACCTGACCGCTCCCACCACGGGCGCGGCGGCGGTGACCGGCCCGTGCTCCGCTCATCCGGCGGGCACCGGCCGGTCACCCCCCGTCGAGCCGGTCACCGGTCGGCGACGGCCTTCTCGGCGGTCTCCATCCACTCGCGCCACTGGGCCGCCTGCGCCTCGGCCTGCGTGGCCCGCCGCTCGTCACCCGCCGCGCGGGCCTTGGCCGCCTGCGCCTCGAACTGCTCGACGCGCTCGCGGAACTGCGCGGCCCTCGCCTGCGCCTCCGGGTCGGTGCGCCGCCACTTCGAGTCCTCGGCGGAGCGCACCCGGTCCTGCACCGCCTTGAGCCGCCCGTCCAGTTCCCGGATGCGGTCCCTCGGCACCTTGCCGATCTCGTCCCAGCGCTCCTGGATCTTGCGCAGCTGCGCCTTGGCCGCCTCCAGGTTGGCGCCCGGATCGATCTTCTCGGCCTCGGTGAGCAGCTCCTCCTTGCGCGTCGCGTTCTCGGCGAACTCGGCGTCGCGCTCGGAGAACACCGCCGAGCGGCGCGCGAAGAAGGCGTCCTGGGCGGCGCGGAACCGTTGCCACAGCGCCTCGTCGGCGTCCTTCGGAGCCCGGCCCGCGGCCTTCCACTCGGCCATCAGCTCCTTGTACCTGGCCGCCGTGGGACCCCAGTCCGTGGAGTCGGACATCGACTCCGCCTCGGCGATCAGCTCCTCCTTGCGCCGTTTGGCCGCCACCCGCTGCTTGTCGAGCTCGGCGAAGTGCGACCCGCGCCGCCGGTTGAACGACTCGCGGGCCTTGGAGAACCGCTTCCACAGCTCGTCGTCGGTCTTGCGGTCGACGCCCTTGACGGTCTTCCACTCGTCGAGGATCGCGCGCAGCCGGTCGCCCGCCGCCTTCCACTGCGTCGAGGTCGCCGCGATCTGCTCGGCCTCCTCCGCCAGCGCCTCCTTGCGGGCGATGGCCGCCGCGCGCGCCTTCTCGCGCTCCTGCTTCACCTCGGCCAGTGCCCGCTCCGCGTGGCCGATGACCTCCTCCACCCGCGCCCGCAACGCGTCCAGGTCGCCGATGACCGCCGCGTCGGCCAGCTTCTCCCGCAGCTGCGTCGCGCTCGACAGGGCCTGCTTCGGGTCACCCGCTCCCGAGTTCAGGCGTGTCTCCAGCAGCTCGACCTCGGTGCGCAGGTCGTCGAACTTGCGCGCGAAGTGCATCAGCCCCTCGTCGGCCGAGCCTGCCTGCCAGACGCCGATCGCGCGCTCGCCGTCGCTGGTCCGGACGTAGACGGTCCCGTCCTCGTCGATGCGCCCCCAGCGCGACGGGTGGGCCTCGGCGGCAGGCACCGCGGGCGCGTGCGCGCCGGCATGGGTGTGGGGCACCTGGTGCGGCGCCGGAACATCGGTGCCGTGGGGGCTGTTCTGCTCGGCCATGGCCGGCTCCTTATCGCCTGTCGGCCCGCGGCTGCGCGGGCGCCCCGCCGACGGCGGGGCCGGGTGTTGCGGATACGGGTTCCAGGCCCGCATTCAAACAGGTCAGCGCGGTTCTCGGTACTGTATGCCTCAAGACGTACCTCCATGGGCGCTGCGGGTAACCTCGGAACGCGTGATCACGCGTGCGGTCGTGGTGCCTCATCCTCCCCTCTTGGTACCGGAACTCGTCGCCGGAGCGGCGGCGCAGACCGCCGCCGTCCGCGACGCCTGCCTCGCCGCGACCGGGGAGCTCGCCCGCCACGCGCGGGACTGGATCGCCATCGGAGCGGCCTCGGCGGCCGCCGTGATCGAGCCGGGCGTCCGGGCGTCCTTCCGCGGGTTCGGCGTCGACGTCCCGGTCGCGCTCAGCGACGGGGTGGCCCCTGGGCAGCCCGCCGACCTGCCGTTGCCCGCGCTCGTGGCGGGCTGGCTGCGGGAACGGGCGGGTGCCCGCTCCGTCCGGGTCGAGCTGGTGCCCTTCACGGCGAGCCAGGCCGAGTGTGTCGCGCTGGGTGAACGCCTGTCCTCGGTGCGCGACGACGTCGGCCTGCTGGTGCTGGGCGACGGCTCGAACCGGCACGAGACCGCGCCGCCGGGCTGGACCGACGCGCGGGCCAGCGACTTCGACGGCAAGGTCGCCGCGGCGCTCGCCGGTGCCGACCCGGAGGCGTTGCTGGCCGTCGACCACGCGCTCGCCGCCGAGCTGGGTGTGCAGGGTCTGACGCCCTGGTGGGTGCTGGCCGGGCTCGCCCGCGCGGCGCCGCACTGGCGGGGCAGGCTGCTGTACTCGGACGCGCCGCTCGGCGTCGCCTACCACGTCGCGGCCTGGGAGCGCCGGTGATCCGGCCGGTCGCCGTCGTCGGTCCCACCGCCACGGGCAAGACCGCGCTGGGCGTGGAGCTCGCGCTCGCGCTCGGCGGCGAGGTGGTCAACGCCGATGCGATGCAGCTCTACCGCGGCATGGACATCGGGACGGCCAAGGCGACGCCGGAGGAGCGCAGGGGAGTGCCGCACCACCTGCTCGACGTGCTCGACGTGACCGAGACGGCGTCGGTGGCGGCCTACCAGCGCGACGCGCGTGCCGTCATCGAAGAGCTGCTCGCGCGGGGACGGGTGCCCGTGTTCGTGGGCGGCTCCGGCCTCTACGTCCAGGCCGTGGTCGACGACCTGCGCTTTCCCGGCACCGATCCCGGGGTGCGGGCGCAGCTGGAGGACGAGGCGCGCAGGCACGGAACGCGACGGCTGTACGCGCGGCTGGCGGAGGCCGACCCGGCCGCGGCCGAGGCGATCCTGCCGTCCAACGTCCGGCGCATCGTGCGGGCACTGGAGGTCATCGCGATCACCGGCGAGCCGTTCTCGGCGAACCTGCCGAAACCGGGCGAACCCCGGTACGGAACGGTGCTGGTCGGCGTCGACCGCGACGTCGCCGAGCTCGACGCGCGGGTGGACCGGAGGGTCGAGCACATGTTCGCGGCCGGGCTGGTCGACGAGGTCCGGGCGCTGGAGGCCCGTGGCCTGCGCGAGGGCAGGACGGCCTCGCGGGCGCTCGGCTACCAGCAGGTGCTCGACGCGCTGGACTCCGGAGGCGATCTCGGTGCGGCCGCCGAGGCGACGGCGCAGGCCACCCGGCGCTTCGTGCGCAGGCAGCGGTCGTGGTTCCGGCGCGACGACCGCATCCGGTGGTTCGACGGCGCCGACGGGAACCTGACCGATCATGTGCTCGCGGCGGTGGCCCCGTAATCTTGATCCCATGGGTGGCATCGAGTTCCTCAAGGGGCACGGCACGCAGAACGACTTCGTGCTGTTGCCCGACGCCTCCGGCGCACTGGAGCTGACGCCCGCCCGCGTCGCCGCACTCTGCGACCGGCAACGCGGGCTCGGCGCGGACGGTGTGCTGCGCGTCGTGCGCTCGGCCGCCCTCGAGGAGGGTGCGCACTCGGGTGCCGGGTGGTTCATGGACTACCGCAACGCCGACGGCTCGCTTGCCGAGATGTGCGGCAACGGCGTGCGCGTGTTCGCCAGGTATCTCGTGGAGGCCGACCTGGAAACCGGCCCGGACTTCAGCGTGGGTACGCGTGCGGGCGACCGGCGGGTGCGAGTCCACCCGGACCGTTCCGTGACCGTCCACATGGGACCCGCCCGGATCACCGGCACCTCGGTGGCCATCGTCGGGGACCGCGAGCTGTCCGGCGTCGCGGTCGACGTCGGCAACCCGCACCTGGTCTCCGCGCTGGACGACGACGTGTCCGGGCTGGACCTGCGCGAGCAGCCCCGCTTCGACGGCGACGTCTTCCCGGACGGCGTGAACCTCGAGTTCGTCAACGTGCTCGGCCCGCGGGCGCTGCGCATGCGCGTCCACGAGCGGGGTGTGGGCGAGACGCGGGCGTGCGGCACCGGCACGGTGGCGGCCGTCGCCGCCGCGTTGCACCTCGCGGGCACCGACCACGGATCGTCCACAGTGGACATTCCTGGCGGCAGGGTCGAGGTCACCGTGGAGCGGGGAGCGTCCACGCTCACCGGGCCCGCCGTGATCGTCGCCCGCGGCGAGCTCGACGAGACGTGGTGGAACAGCCTGCCGTAGGCCGCCGGATCGACCGCTCCCGCCACCCTCGCCCGGCCCGTCGCCGAGCCGAAGGTCACCTTGGGTACGCGACCGGTACCGAAGGTGCCCTTCGGCTCGCGCTCACAGCGCAGCCGGGACGTCGCGCATCGTGCGCAGCGGCGAGAACACCACCCACAGCCCGGCCACGGACAGTGCCGAGCAGGTGATCCACACCGTCGCGGGAACGCCGATCAGCTCGCCGAGCACCCCGCCGAGCAGGCCGCCGACGGGCAGTGTGCCCCACACGACGAACCGCACGCTCGCGTTCATCCGCCCGAGCAGCCGGTCGGGGCACACCGCCTGCCGGTAGCTGACCTGGGCCACGTTGTAGACCACGATGCCGTAGCCGGCCACCGCAAGGCCCGCCCCCGCGAGCACCGCACGCCAGCCGGGCGCCGCGAGCGCGATGAGCAGCTGCGCGGGCCACGTGAGCAGCGGCACGACCCACACCGCACGCGCCTGACCCGCCCACCGCGTCCACCAGCCCGCCGTCAGCGCGCCCGCCACACCGCCGACGCCGCCCGCCGCCAGCACGGCACCGACACCGGCCGGGGTGAGCCCCACGGTCCGGGTCAGGAACAGCACCTCGACGGCCGTGAACGCACCGCCCGCGAAGTTGCCGGAGGCCGTGCACAGCGTGATGGCGCGCAGGGTGGTGTTGCCGAAGACGAACCGCAGCCCCTCGGCGACCTGGGCGCGCAGCCGTGTGCCGTCCCGGGGAGGCGGCGCGGGCTCGTCGGCGCGGATGCGCCGCAGGAACGCGGCCGACGTCACGTAGCCGAACCCGACCGCGGTGACGGCGTTGGCCGCGCCGAGGGCCTGTGCGAGCGCCCCGGCGATGCCAGGACCGGTCACGTTCGCGACCGCCTGGCTGGCCTGCAGCTTCGCGTTGCCCTCCACGAGCCTCGCCCTGCCCACCAGCGACGGCAGGTACGACTGGTAGGCGACGTCGAAGAACAGCGTGCAGACGCTCACCAGCAGGGCCGTGACCAGCAACTGCGGCAGCGTCAGCACGTCCAGCCACCAGGCCACGGGCAGGCTGAGCAGCAACGTCCCGCGCATCAGGTCGGCGCGCACCATGAGGTTCCTGCGCCGCATCCGGTCGACCCACACCCCGGCTGGCAGACCGAGCAGCAGGAACGCGGCGTTCTCCGCCGCCGTCAGCAGGCCCATCTCGAGCGGCGACGCGGCGAGGACCGTGGCGGCCAGCACCGGCAGCACCGTGCGCCCGGTGAACGTGCCGAACTGGCTCGCGGTGTCTCCCGCCCACAGCCGCCGGAAGTCGCGATGGAACCACAGAGAGTCTCGGCTCACCCTGTCGAGTGTCGCGCGAGTGATTGGAAAGTGTCAATCGGTGCGGGCCGTACGCTGACCACGTGCCCGCGGAGCGAAGGAAGGCGACCGAGGCCGAGGCGAGCGCGCTCGCCTCGGGAATACGGCTGCGCATCATCCGGTTGACCATCAGCGAGGCGCTGACCAACAAGGAGCTGGCCCAGCGACTCGGGCGCGACCCGGCGACCACGCTGCATCACGTCCGCAAGCTCGTGGACACCGGCTTTCTCGAGCCGCAGCCCGCCCGCAAGGGCGCTCGCGGCGCCAAGGAGATCCCGTACCGGGGCACCGGCCTGTCGTGGCGGCTGGAGAACCTGGGCGACGATGGCGTCTCCGAGGCGATGCTGGAGGCCTTCCTGGCCGAGGTCGCCGAGACCGGCACCGGCGAGCTGGACCAGTCGCGCCTGGTCGTGCGGCTGCCACGCGAGCAGCAGGAGGAGTTCCGGCGCAGGTTGCGAGACCTGCTCGACGAGTTCGCGGCCCGGCCCCTGGATCCGGACGCCGGCGCGCTCGCCTTATACCTCGCCATCTACCCGAGCCCGTAATTGGGTCGGCGAAACGGCGGGATCGTGGGAACATGGACGGCAGGAACGCCGCGCGCGGCGGTCCCGCAACAGCAGAAGAACACTGGAGGCATGTGAGTAAGCCACAACCCGGCGACGCGCGGGCGTCGCACGTGGAATCGGAACACGAACTGGTCCACGACGGGCTTCACCAGGCCGGGTTCGATGCCGACGACGTCGAGCTCTCGCCCGGCGAGCTGGAGCTCGAAGACCGCGCCTCGCTGCGCAGGGTCGCCGGGCTGTCCACCGAGCTGGCGGATGTCACCGAGGTCGAGTACCGGCGACTGCGGCTCGAACGGGTGGTCCTCGTGGGCGTGTGGACGGAAGGCACCGCGGCGCAGTCCGAGGCCTCGCTGGAGGAGCTCGCCCGGCTCGCCGAGACGGCGGGTTCGGAGGTCCTCGAAGGCATCGTGCAGCGCAGGAACCGGCCAGACCCGGCCACCTACATCGGCTCCGGCAAGGTGCGGGAACTCGCGGACATCGTGGTCGCGACCGGCGCCGACACCGTCATCTGCGACGGCGAGCTCTCGCCGGGCCAGCTGCGCCAGCTGGAGGCCAAGCTCAGGGTCAAGGTCATCGACCGCACCGCGCTGATCCTCGACATCTTCGCGCAGCACGCCCGCTCGCGAGAGGGCAAGGCGCAGGTCGAGCTGGCCCAGCTGCAGTACCTGATCCCGCGGCTGCGGGGCTGGGGTGAGTCGCTGTCCCGGCAGGCGGGTGGCCGCGCCGGTGGCGCCAACGGCGGCGTGGGTCTGCGTGGTCCCGGTGAGACGAAGCTGGAGACCGACCGGCGGCGGATCAACAAGCGGGTGGCCAAGCTGCGCCGCGAGATCGCGGCCATGGACTCCATCCGCACCACCAAGCGCGGGCGCAGGACCGCCAACGAGATCCCGAGCGTCGCGATCGTCGGCTACACCAACGCCGGCAAGTCGAGCCTGCTCAACGCCATCACCGGCGCGGGAGTGCTGGTCGAGGACGCGCTGTTCGCGACCCTGGACCCGACCACGCGGCGCTCGGTGACACCGGACGGCTGGCCCTACACGCTGACCGACACGGTCGGTTTCGTGCGGCACCTGCCGCACCAGCTCGTGGACGCCTTCCGGTCGACGCTGGACGAGGCGGCCGACGCCGATCTGCTGCTGCACGTGGTGGACGGCTCCGCTCCCGCTCCCGAGGAGCAGGTCGGTGCCGTGCGCGAGGTGCTCATGGAGATCGGGCAGCGGCGGGCGGAGGCCCTGCCTCCGGAGCTCATCGTGATCAACAAAGCGGACGCCGCCGACGAGGTCTCGCTCGCCCGCCTGCGGCATCTGCTGCCCGGCGCGCTCGTCGTGTCGGCCCGCAGCGGCCAGGGCATCACCGAGCTCGTCGAGGAGATCGCGCGCAGGCTGCCCAAGCCGGACGTGGTGGTCGACGTGCTCGTGCCCTACACCCGGGGCGAGCTGGTCGCCCGTGCCCACGCCGACGGCGAGGTGCTGGGCGAGGAGCACACTCCGGAGGGCACGCGGCTGCGCGCCCGGGTGCGTCCCGACCTGGCGGCGGCGCTGCAGGCGTACGTCACCGACGGTTCCGCCGTCTGACGACGTGACCTCGCGCGTTCGCGGGCGGCTGTTCGGCGTCCTTGCGGTGGCGGGCCTGCTCGGCGGCGTGGCCGTGCCGGCGGCCTCGGCCGCGCAGGCGGCCGGCCCCGAGCCGGTGTGCACCATCGGCGACAGCCGGATCACCGAGCTGTCCGGGCTGGCCGCCGACGCGGAACACTGGTACGCCGTCAACGACGGCGGCTCCAGCCTGGAGATCTTCGTGCTGGGCCGGGACTGCTCGGTCCGGCACGTGATCGAAAACCCCGCCGACCCGTACGACGTCGAGGATCTCGCACTGGCCGGGGACGGGACGCTCTGGCTCGGCGACACCGGCGACAACCGCAAGCAGCGGGACACGGTGGCGCTGCATGCCGTGTCACCGGATGGCGACGCCGTGCTGTACCGGCTGACCTACCCGGACGGCCAGCACGATGCCGAGGCGCTGCTGCTCGGCGGCGACGGGACGCCGTACATCGTCACGAAGAACGTGCTCGGCGGCTCGGAGGTGTACCGCCCGGCGCGGGAGCTGAGCAGCCCCGGGCCGACACCGCTCGAACGGGTCGGCGCGCTGGATCTGTCCGCCACCGAGACCCCGGGCGGTCCGGTTGGTTCGGCGGGCTCCCTGCTGGTCACGGGTGCGGCGACGAGCGCCGACGGAACCGTGGTCGCCCTGCGCACCTACACCGACGCGTACCTGTATCCGGCGCCGGACGGCGACATCGTCGCCGCACTGCAGCGGCAGCCGGTCCGGGTCGCCCTGCCGAACGAGCCGCAGGGCGAAGCCATCGCCTTCGAACCGGACGGGACGCTGCTGTCGGGGACCGAAGGTGCGGGCAGTGCCGTGCGAGCGGTGCGCGGCGCGACGGACCTCGTCGCCGAGGGGACGTCCGGGAACTCAGGGGAATCCGGGGCCTCGGCGGGCGGCGCCGCCTCCGACGGCGAGCAGGCCGCCGGCGCACAGCCGGATTCCGGCGTTCCCGTGCTGCCCGGCATCGCGATCGCGGCGGTGGTGGCTGCCGCCGCGGTGTTCGGCCTGAGCAGGCTGCGCCGCCGCTGACGGACCGTCAGAGCCGCCGCAGGACGGCGACCACCTTGCCGAGGATCGTCGCGTCGTCACCCGGGATGGGGTCGTAGGCCTCGTTGTGCGGCATCAGCCAGACGTGGCCGTCCCTGCGCTTGAACGTCTTCACGGTGGCCTCGCCCTCGATCATCGCGGCCACGATGTCACCGTTCTCCGCGTCGGGCTGCTGCCGCACGACCACCCAGTCGCCGTCGGTGATCGCCGCGTCGACCATCGAGTCACCGGTGACGCTGAGCAGGAAGACCTCCCCTTCGCCGACGATGTCCTTCGGCAGCGGGAAGACGTCCTCGATCGCCTCCTCGGCCAGCACGGGGCCACCGGCGGCGATGCGGCCGACCAGCGGCACGAAGGCGGGCTTCGGCAGGTGCTCGGCCGCGGCGGCCGCCGAGTCGGTGTCGGCGGCGAGCACGCCGACGGCCCTCGGCCGGTTGGCGTCGCGTCGCAGATAGCCCTTCCGCTGGAGCGCGCGCAACTGGTGGGACACCGATGACGTCGAGGTCAGCCCGACGGCCTCGCCGATCTCCCGGACGCTGGGCGGGTAGCCGTACCGGTCGACCCACTCCCTGATCACGCCGAGCACCTTCTGCTGGCGAGGCGTCAGGCTCTCGTCGGGGTCCTCGACCTCGGGCAGGGTGTGCACCTTGCCGCCTGCGTCCTTGCTGTTGCGTGCCACCGCGCTGCCTCCCAGTCGGGGGTCCGGCTGCCGCCGGACCGGCCGTGCTCCGTGCTTGTCGTGCCTGTCGTGCTTGTCGTGCCGGTTCGTGCCTGTTGTCACTGTCGGTCCTGTGGGGCGGGCGGCGCCGTGCCCTTCCGGCGCGGCTCGCCTGTCCACTCTCGACGCTAGCCCTCCGACCCGGCGATTTCAAACACCTGTTCGACCGACACGCCGTGGCGCTCTCGATTTTGTCAGACCCGAGTGGTACACAGTCGCACGGGCGTTCGATAGAACGCGTGTTCGACCCCCCGGGGCTCGCGGCCGGTGGTCGGGCGAGGAAACGGGAGCTGCGAGGAGGTTCCGATGTCGGCTGTGGTGGATCGGGAGGCCCAGCGGGTGCGGGCGCACGAGAGCGTGCTGCCGCCGCGGACGGTCCGGCGGGCACGATCGGGTGAAACCCGCCGTCCGCCGACCCGGGCGAGGGTGGCGCTGCGCAGGCCGCCCGCCCGGGGCGCCGTGCCATGCGGGCCGCGGGCGGTGCCGTACCGCTGGCCGCTGCTGGCCGCGGTGGCCGCGGCCGTGTGCCTCGGCGTCGCCGGGCTCGGCTGGCTGGCGAGCAGCATGGCGGGCGCGGGCGAGGCCACGGTGCCCGCGAGTACGGCGGTGGTGTCGGTGGCGCCAGGGGACACGCTGTGGGACGTCGCCGAGCGGTCCGCGCCGGACAGCGATCCCCAGGCGGTCGTCGAGCGCATCCAGGAGCTGAACGGCCTCACCGGCGCCGACGTGCGCCCGGGCACACCGCTCGTCGTCCCCGCAGGGCGCTGACCGCCCGCAGCCGGAAGTGCGCTCAGCGTGCCGGCGGCCCCCGGCCGCGGGCCGTCCCGGAGTCCGCGCATCCCCCACGCGGGGAGATTATGTCTCCCGTCACCCTGCCGGGGGCCCTGTCTCGCTTGCGCCGTCGCCCGGCGGCTTCTAAGGTCAACCCCTACATGTAGTAGTTACATGGCTGTAGTTGGTCCACAAGTTGGGGTAAACTGGATCGCAGTTATCCACAGCTTGTCGGTGTTCACCCACCGGGTGTCCACAGATTGATCACCAGGCGACGTGGCCCCGTGGTCCAGGGCGCCCAGCGGTAGCCGGCGCGAACAGGGAGGTGATCGGCGGATGCGGTGCCCGTTCTGCAGGCACGCCGATTCCCGCGTCGTCGACTCGCGCGAGGTGGACGAGGGGCAGGCGATCCGCCGGCGCCGGTCGTGCTCCGAATGCGGCCGCCGGTTCACGACCTCGGAGACGGTGGTGCTCGCCGTCGTCAAGCGTTCCGGGGTCACCGAGCAGTTCAGCAGGGACAAGGTGGTTCGGGGAGTGCGCCGCGCCTGCCAGGGCCGTCCCGTCGACGACGACGCGCTGCAGCAACTCGCGCAGCGTGTGGAGGAGTCGATCAGGGCGGCCGGCGTCGCGGAGATTCCGAGCCACGAGGTCGGGCTGGCGATCCTCGGGCCCCTCAGGGAACTCGACGCTGTGGCGTACCTGCGGTTCGCGAGCGTCTACCGGTCCTTCTCGTCCATCGAGGACTTCGAGAAGGAGATCTCGGACCTTCGCAAGGCGATCGCGGATTCGATCGAGCCGGACGACAGCGGCAAACGTGCGGACGACGCCTGACGTCGCCGCCTGTGGCAGAACGCGGGAGTGGGAGTCATGACAGAAACAGTCGGGGTCGGCGCGGAGGCCTCCGGTAAGGCGGCCAGGAAGCGCCAGGGCGGCGCGAACGCGCGGAAGGGGCTGCGCGTCGAGCGCGTCTACACGACGGCGGGCGTGCACCCCTACGACGAGGTGAGCTGGGAGAAGCGCGACGTCGTCATGACCAACTGGCGAGACGGCACGGTGAACTTCGAGCAGCGCGGCGTCGAGTTCCCCGACTTCTGGTCGGTCAACGCCACCAACATCGTCACGAGCAAGTACTTCCGGGGCGCCGCGGGCAGCCCGCAGCGGGAGCACAGCCTCAAGCAGCTCATCGACCGCGTGGTCAAGAGCTACGTCAAGGCGGGCACCGACAACGGTTACTTCGCGAGCCCCGCCGACGCCGAGGTCTTCGAGCACGAGCTCACGTGGATGCTGCTGCACCAGGTGTTCAGCTTCAACTCCCCGGTCTGGTTCAACGTCGGAACCTCCTCCAAGCAGCAGGTCTCCGCGTGCTTCATCCTCTCCGTGGACGACACCATGGAGTCGATCCTGAACTGGTACCGCGAGGAGGGCCTGATCTTCAAGGGCGGCTCCGGCGCCGGACTGAACCTCTCCCGCATCCGTTCGTCCAAGGAGTTGCTGTCCTCCGGCGGCACCGCCTCCGGCCCGGTCTCCTTCATGCGCGGCGCCGACGCGTCCGCGGGCACCATCAAGTCCGGCGGCGCCACCCGCAGGGCCGCCAAGATGGTCGTGCTGGACGTCGACCATCCCGACATCGAGGAGTTCATCGAGACCAAGGCCAAGGAGGAGCACAAGATCCGCGTGCTCCGCGACGCCGGGTTCGACATGGACCTCGGCGGCTCCGACATCTCCTCAGTGCAGTACCAGAACGCGAACAACTCGGTGCGCGTGTCCGACGACTTCATGCAGGCCGTCGAGTCCGGCAGCCAGTTCGGGCTGCGGGCCCGGATGACCGGCGAGGTCATCGAGCACACCGACGCCAAGGCGCTGTTCCGCAAGATGGCGCAGGCCGCGTGGGAGTGCGCCGACCCCGGCCTGCAGTACGACGACACGATCAACGACTGGCACACCTGCCCCGAGTCGGGCCGCATCACCGCGTCCAACCCGTGCTCGGAGTACATGCACCTGGACAACTCCAGCTGCAACCTCGCGTCGCTGAACCTGCTGAAGTTCCTCCGCGAGGACGGCACGTTCGACGCCGAGACCTTCGCCAAGGCCGTCGAGCTGGTCATCACCGCGATGGACATCTCGATCTGCTTCGCGGACTTCCCGACCGAGCCGATCGCCGAGACCACGCGCAAGTTCCGCCAGCTGGGCATCGGCTACGCCAACCTCGGCGCGCTGCTGATGGCCACCGGCCACGCCTACGACTCCGAAGGAGGGCGGGCGCTCGCCGCCGGGATCACCTCGCTGATGACGGCCGTGTCCTACCGCCGCTCCGCCGAGCTCGCCGGCGTGGTCGGCCCCTACGAGGGCTACGCCCGCAACGCGGAGGCGCACCAGCGCGTCATGCGCAAGCACGCCGCGGCCAACGAGCTGATCCGCACCTACCACACCAACGACGTGAACGTGCGCTCGCTGGCGACCCGCGAGTGGCAGCGCGGCATCGAGATCGGCACCGAGAGCGGCTGGCGCAACGCGCAGGCCAGCGTGCTCGCGCCCACCGGCACCATCGGCTTCATGATGGACTGCGACACCACCGGCATCGAGCCGGACTTCTCGCTGGTGAAGTTCAAGAAGCTCGTCGGTGGCGGCTCCATGCAGATCGTCAACAACGCCGTGCCCCGCGCGCTGCACTCGCTGGGCTACCAGGACGAGCAGATCGAGGCGATCGTCGACTACATCGCCCAGCACGGCCACGTGATCGACGCTCCGGGGCTGCGCCCCGAGCACTACGAGGTGTTCGACTGCGCGGTCGGTGAGCGCTCCATCGCGCCGATGGGCCACGTGCGCATGATGGCGGCCGTGCAGCCGTTCCTCTCCGGCGCGATCTCCAAGACGGTCAACATGCCCGAGTCGGCGACCGTGGAGGAGATCGAGGAGATCTACTTCCAGGGCTGGAAGCTGGGGCTCAAGGCGCTGGCCATCTACCGCGACAACTGCAAGGTCGGCCAGCCGCTGTCCACCGGCAAGCACGACAAGGCCGACGCCGAGCCCGAGAAGGTCGTCGAGTACCGCCCGGTGCGCAAGCGCCTGCCGAAGAAGCGCCCGAGCCAGACCGTGTCGTTCACCGTCGGCGGCGCCGAGGGCTACCTGACGGCGGGCTCGTACCCGGACGACGGGCTGGGCGAGATCTTCGTCAAGCTCGGCAAGCAGGGTTCGACGCTGGCCGGCGTGATGGACGCCTTCTCGATGTCGATCTCGGTGGGCCTGCAGTACGGCATTCCGCTGGAGTTCTACGTCTCCAAGTTCGCCAACCTGCGCTTCGAGCCCGCAGGGATGACCGACGACCCGGACGTGCGGATGGCCACGAGCGTGCTGGACTACCTGTTCCGCAGGCTCGCCCTCGACTACCTGCCGTACGAGAAGCGGGCCCAGCTCGGCATCTTCACCGCCGACGAGCGCTCGGCCAAGGTGGAGGCCGAGTACGCGGGGTCGGCGGGCGAGCCGGACAACGTGGATCTGGAGGCGCTGCGCAGCAGCGTCGACGCCAGTGGCTCGCGGCCGGTCGAGGAGCAGCAGTCGGCCGGGAACAGCCCGGCACCGGCGCGCGAGGCGCACACCACCACCGAGCTGGTGGAGCTGCAGCTCGGCAAGGCCGCCGACGCGCCGCTGTGCATGACCTGCGGCACGAAGATGCGGCCCGCGGGCTCCTGCTACGCGTGCGAGGGCTGCGGCGCCACGTCCGGCTGCAGCTGAGGTGAGCATTCCCCGCAGGTGACGTAGTGGCAGAGCCGGGGCGACGGCCGTCGCCCCGGCTCCGCCATGTCAGCCCGCAGTTGTGGCGCCATGGGGCTGACTGCCGCTGACCTGCCTCGCCCGTCAGTGCGGCGGCCGCCCGGTTGTCACGTTCGTCCCGCCTGCGTAGTCCTCGTACCAGAGGATTGCTTCGCGGTGATGAGGAGGCGGGATGAGCACCGTACTGGTGACGGGAGGAACCGGCACGCTCGGCGGGCACGTCGTGCGGGAACTGCTGGACGCGGGACACCGGGTCCGGGTCGCGAGCAGGCGGCAGGCTCCGGACGGGTCACTGCCGTACACCTGGGCGACGGTCGACTACCGCGAGGGCACGGGCCTCGAGGCCGCCCTGGACGGCGCGGATGCGGTGGTGCACTGTGCCACCAGCTTCGCCGGCAAGGAGACCCACGTGGCGTCAACCGTCCTGGACGCCGCGCGCCGCATCGAGTGCCCGCACCTGGTCTACGTCTCCATCGTCGGGGTCGACCGGCATCCGCTCGGCTACTACCGCGCGAAGCACGCCGCCGAGCGGCTCGTCACCGAATCCGGCGTGCCGTGGACCATCCAGCGCGCGACCCAGTTCCACGACCTCGTGGCCCGGCTGCTCGGCACGCTGGCCCGCTCCCCGGTGCTGCCGGTTCCGGCAGGCGTCAGCGTGCAACCCGTGCACAGCGGCGAGGTGGGCGCGCGGCTGGCCGCGCTGGCCGCCGGTGCGCCCGCGGGCCGGGTACCGGATCTCGGCGGTCCCGAGGTCCGCAGCCTGCGTGACCTCGCGGGCAGCTACCTCCGTGCGACCCGGCGCCGCAGGGCGGTGCTGCCGGTACGGCTGGCGGGCGCGGCCTACCGCGGCTACCGAGACGGCCTCCATCTCGCCCCCGCGCACCGCGACGGGCGGCTGACGTTCGAGCAGTTCCTCGCTCAGCGCTGAGCCGGGGCCAGCTGCTCCCACAGGAACTCGAACACCAGTGCCCACTTGAACGCCAGCTGGGCGTTGTCGGCGGCGGCGCCGTGCCCGCCCTCGATGTTCTCGTGGTAGCGCACGTCGTAGCCGTGCTCCCGCATCAGTGCCACCATCTTGCGGGCATGGCCAGGATGCACGCGATCGTCACGAGTGGACGTCACGAAGAGCGTCGGAGGGTAGTTCTGTCCACTCCGGACGTTGTGGTACGGCGAGTACGGGCCGAGGTAGGCCCACTCGGCGGGGTCGTCGGGGTCGCCGTACTCCGCCATCCACGACGCGCCCGCGAGCAGCTGGTGGTAGCGGCGCATGTCCAGCAGCGGAACCTGGCTGACGATGGCACCGAAGCGCTCCGGGTGGCGGGTGAGCATGACACCCATCAGCAGGCCCCCGTTGCTGCCGCCCTGGATGCCGAGCGTGGCGGGGGTGGTGACGCCCCGCGCGACGAGGTCGGCGGCCACGGCGGCGAAGTCCTCGTACACGCGGTGCCGGTGGGCCTTGACGGCCTGGCTGTGCCAGTCCGGCCCGTACTCGCCGCCGCCACGCAGGTTGGCCACCACGTACGTGCCGCCCCTGGCCAGCCAGCCACGGCCGATCATGCCGCTGTACGACGGCGTCAGCGACACCTCGAAGCCGCCGTAGCCGGTGAGCAGGGTCGGACCGGGGCCGTTCCGGTGTGCTCCGACGACGAAGTACGGGATGCGCGTGCCGTCGGCCGAGGTCGCGAAGAACTGCTCGGTGGTGATGCCGGCGCTGTCGAAGAAGGCGGGGGCCTGCTTCAGCGTCTCCAGCTCGCCACCCACCTCACCGTGCACGAGCGACGACGGCTGGGTGTAGCCGGTGACGTCGAGCAGGATCTCGTCGCTGTGATCGGGTTCGGTGTCCACGACCTGCACGGACCCGATCTCCGGAACCCCCGGCAGCGGCTCGTCCCGCCAGCCGTCCGGCCCCGGGGTCAGCACCCGCAGCCGCGTCGTGACGTCGCTGAGCGTGCCCACCACGAGGTGATGGCGGGTCCAGTCGTAGTAGTCGAGCGAGGTGTGCGCGTCCGGCTCGAACAGCACCGTCATCGTGCGCTCGCCGGCAAGGAAGTCCTCCAGCCGCGCTGCCAGCAGCGTCCCGCCGGGATGCTCGGCACCGGCCACGCGCCACGGCGAGCGCGTGCGCACCAGCAGCCATTCGCGGTGGACGGACGCGACGGCGTCGTCGGGCACGTCGACGCGCACCAGGCCGTCCGCGGTACGCAGGTAGAGCTCGGAGCGGTAGAAGTCGATGCTGCGCCGCACCAGGTCGCGTTCCCAGCCCTCGGTGGGGTCGTGGAACCCGCGGACGGCCACGTCCTCGGGCTTGCCCTCGAACACCAGAGTGGCCTCGGACAGCGGCGTGCCGCGCCGCCACTCCTTGACCAGGCGCGGGTAGCCGGACGACGTCAGCGAGCCCTCGCCGAAGTCGGTACCGACGTAGATGCGGTCCTCGTCGATCCAGGCCACCGAGCTCTTGGCCTCGGGCAGCGTGAAACCGTCGGGCACGAACTCGCGCCGGTCGAGGTCGAACTCACGGACGACGGTCGCGTCCGCTCCACCGCGGGAGAGCTCCACGAGGCAGCGCCGGAAGCCCGGCCGCAGCACGGCGGCGCCCTGCCACACCCAGTTCTCGCCCTCGGCCTCGGCGAGGGCGTCGATGTCGAGGAGGACGTCCCAGTCCGGTTCCGCCCTGCGGTACTCGTCGAGGGTGGTGCGCCGCCACAGGCCGCGGGGGTGGGCGGCGTCGCGCCAGAAGTTGTACAGGTACTCGCCGCGGCGCCGCACGTAGGGAATCCGGTCGTCGGCGTCGAGGACCTCCCGCAGCTCGTCACGCAGCCGCGCGAACCGCTCGCCGTGCGTCAGCTCCTCGACCGTCTCGGCGTTGCGGGCGCGCACCCAGTCGAGGGCGGCGGTGCCGGTGACCTCCTCGAGCCAGCGGTACGGATCGTCGTCCACCTGGGGATGAGCCTCGGTCATGGTCCCAGTCTGCCAGGCGCGCGGGCGTGCCCGTTTTGTGATCCGGCGGTCTTCGCCGCGCCGCTAGGCTGTGGTGCACTGTGGACAGATTCGAACCCGGCCGTCCGGAACGCAACTCGCCGTTCGCCATCGTGGGGGTGCTCACGCTGGTGCTGGGACTGGTCGTGGGAATCGCGCTCGCGGGAAGGGTGGTCCGCCCGATCCGAGGGATGGCCGTGGCCGCGCCGGGGGTGCTCGCCGACGGGGCGGGGCAGCCGTCGGCGGGTTCCCCACCACGGTCGGCCGAGCCGCGGCCGGTGGTCGAGCTGGGTGCCAACCCGCTGCTGGCGGACGGGGTGACGCTGCCCCGGATCACCTGCACGCTGCCCGAGCTGGGCCGGTCGGGGGCGCAGGTGCGGCGCTACTACGACGCGGCGCTGGGTTGCCTCGACGACGCGTGGCGGCCCGTGCTGGCCGCGGCACACGAGCCGTTCGCCGAGGCGGGCCTGAACATCGCGGCCGACGCGGACAGCAGCTGCGGCGACATGCCCGCCGAGGAGGAGGCGACCGCGTTCTACTGCGCGGCTGACGAGGTGATCTACATGCCCCGGCGGCGGTTGCTGGAGTACCTCGAGGTCTACGAACCCGCACACCTGGCCGTGCTGGCCCACGAGTACGCCCACCACGTCCAGAACCTCAGCGGGATCCTCGAGGCCGCGTCGCGGCGGCTCTTCGGCGCCGAGGAGGGCGGGCAGAAGGAGCTGCTGGTGACGCGGCGCATCGAACTGCAGGCCAACTGCTTCGCCGGTCTTTTCCTGGCCGGCGCTGCCGGGCGTGGCTCCCTGCCGTGGAGCGAGGCGCAGGCCGCCGTGAACGACTTCCGCAACAGCGTTGACAGCGACACCCACGGCACGCTGGAGAACCAGGTGCGCTGGGCCGAACGGGGGTTCGAGGAGGCCACGACCGCCGCCTGCGACACCTGGGACGTGCCCGCCCGCGACGTAGCGTGACGGCCGGGGCAGGTCCGAAGCCCGAAGTCGACCCGGACGATGACCTTTGCCGTTGTTCCCCTGGCCACTAACCTGGTGTGAACCAGATCACCAGGTGCGCGGGAGGAGAGCTTCATGCGGATTGCCGACCTGCTGCGGAGCAAGGGGTCCACCGTGGCGACCGTGACCCCGGAGACGACCGTCACGGAGCTCCTGGCCCGCCTCGCCGAGCACAACGTGGGCGCGCTCGTGGTCGTCGACCCACACGGCGGCGTGGCCGGCATCGTGTCCGAGCGCGACGTCGTGCGCCGCCTCCACCAGCACGGCCCCGACCTGCTGTCGCGGCGGGTCGCCGACATCATGACGACGATCGTGGCCACCTGCACGCCGCAGGACTCCGTCGACGAGCTCAGCGCCGTCATGACCGAACGGCGCATCCGGCACGTGCCCGTGCTGGTCGAGGGCAGGCTCGCCGGGATCGTGAGCATCGGCGACGTGGTGAAGTCCCGGATGGACGAGCTGCAGCAGAACCAGGAGCAGCTGGAGGCCTACATCTCAGGCGGGACGTTCCACAACGCGGGCTGACTCCCAGCCGCGCAGCACCTGGTCGATGCGGTCGCGGATCTCCTCGCGAGCCTGCGCCCTGGGAGTTCCGGACATCAACAGGTCGTCGTAGGGCGTGTCGTGGTGACGTACGGAGGCCACCACGGCGGCCCGCACCGCGTCCTCGTCGAACGCGCGCCCCGCGGCCGAGCGGCCGACCCTGCCGCTGCCGCGGGTGCCGGCATGCTCGGCGATGGCGCGGGCCCGCTCCGGCGGGCAGCCGGGAAACAGCAGCCGGATCCGCTCGGCGAAGGCGCTCTGGAACTCGACGTCCTGTCCCGCCCGCCGCTCGGCGTCGCGCACGCGGCGCCGAGCGCGCACGTCCTCGTCGGCAAGGCACTGCTCCTCGGCCCGCTCCAGCGCGCCGGGTTCGACGAGGATGCCCTGCCGCTCGTAGCGTTTGCGCCTGCGGTTGAAGCGCATGACGAGCACGCACAGGCCGCTCTCCTTCCTGGCGCGGCGGGACAGGGCCGCGTCGCCGGAGGGCAGGAACGTCAGATGGCCGAAGTCGGCGCAGCCCAGGCACAGCGGGCCCGCGTCCTCGAGGAGCGCGTGCTCACCGGACTCCGCCGCGAGCCCGCACTCGGCACACGTCCACGGCCCGCCGAGGGCCAGCACGGCCAGATCCGGGGCCTTGCTCTGGCGGGCCCGCAGCTGCTCGCGACGGGTGGCAGGCAGCGCGGGTGAGACCCAGTGCGTGCGGAAGAGCCGCTCCAGGTTCTCGTCACCACCGGCCGTGAACCGCAGCGGGCGTGCGTCGCGGGTGCGGGCGAGGTAGCCGATCTCGTCCGGCTCGAGGCCCTGATCGGCTGCCCACTCGCGCAGGTGGCCGAGCGCCTCGGCGAGCCGGTCGTCGTTCACCGCCGCGATGGCCGACAGATCCGGCACGCGGCCGCCGCGCCACTGCTCGACCCGGCTCGGTGGGAGCCAGCCCAGCACCGACAGCACCTCGACGGGCGCCACGTACTTCTGGTGCGCGAGCGCGGTCTCGGCGGCCGCGATCACCCGCCGGCGGAGCGTGGTCATGGCTCGCCAGGCTAGCGGACGAGGCTAGCTGGCCTCCGCGGCGAGGGTTTCGGCGAGTGCCGCGATGCCGGCGGTGACCGCGGCGCGCCCCTCGGCGTAGCCGGTGGAACCCGGTTGCCGGGTCAGCAGCGCGACGACGTAGCGGCTGCCGGAGCCGACGACGCCGGTGGTGTTGAGCACGAGGCCGTCGTCGATGCGCATCCAGCCCTGCTTGATGGCGTGGTCGGTGCCGGGCAGCGCGGCGGGGATGCCGAAGTGCTGGTCGAACCCGTCGAGCGCGAGCCGCTGCGCTCCGTTCAGCGCGCCGAGGACGAAGCCTGCGGCCCGCTCGGGCATCTCGGTGTCGAGGTAGTCGTAGACCGCCAGCACGTCGCGCGGGCTCATCGTCGTCAGCTCCCACTGGGAGGCGACCGCGGGCGGTGCCGTGTGCGACAGCCCCATCAGCTCGGCCATCTGGCGGTCGATCCGCGGGCCGCCATGGGCCTCCCACAGCGCCGAGGCGACCCAGTCGGCGCTGTCGGCGAGCATGGCGGTGAGGTTGTCCCGCTCGGGGCCCTCCGGCACCCGCCAGCCCGCCTCGCGCAGCACGTGCGCGGCGATGAGCAACTTGACCACGGATGCGGTGTAGAACGGCCGGTCGGCGTTGTGGCTGGTGAGCAGGGACCCGGTGAGGCGGTCGTGGACGGCGAGACCGATCTCGGTGCCCGGGACCAGCCGCGTGACGGCCTCGGTGACGGCCGTGGCCAGCTCCGCCCGCTCGTGGCGGGGAAGCGGGCTGGGGGAGGGTGAGGGGGAGACGGCAGTGGGCGTGGTGGAGTGGAGCGTGGGTTCGAGGCCGGTGCTCAGCGGTGACCGCTCGGTGTGGGAGGGGCTTCGGGCGGCCGCGACGACGAGCACGGCCACGACCGAGCCCGCCACCAGCAGGCTGAGGACGATCCGGCCGAGCCTCACCGGGCTATGCAATCACTCGAAAGGTTGGTTTTCGGTCAACCCGGGGTGAACATCGGACGCGGGCGTGAGGCACCGGAGTTCTTCGGCCCGACGCACCGTCGCGCCCGGCCGTCGCCGACGGGATCGGCTCACTGTCTTTCGTCGGGTTTGTCCCGGAATTCCTTGACACCGCCGAGGGATGCCCGGAAAAGTCAGGCCGTTCCGTCTCGCCGGCCACTGGGGGTTACGTGAGATTCCCGCGCCTGCCTCAGCTGCTCCTCGCCGCCGTCGTCGCGCTGCCCCTGGTGCCCGCGGCCGCCGCTGCCGAGCCACCGCCGCAGCCGGTGTTCCGGGACGGGCAGGCCCAGCCCGTCTTCGGCACGGCCGACGCCGTGCGCGAGAGCCTGTGGGTGAAGGCGCCCGTCGACAGCGATCACGACGGCGCCGACGATCTCGTGCATGTCGAGGTCGTCCGGCCCCAGGCCACCGAGGACGGCCTGCGGGTGCCGGTGGTGTACCAGGCGAGCCCGTACTACGCGGGCGGCAACGACATCACCAACCACGACGTCGACGTCGAGCTGTACGTGCCGGGCCGGGGCAAGCCCGCGCCCGCCATCACCTGGCGCTACGAGGAGTACCTGGTGTCGCGAGGCTTCGCCGTCGTCTACGCCGAGTCGCTCGGCAGCGGGGAGTCCACCGGCTGCCCCACCACGGGCGGTGAGAACGAGACGATCGGCGCCCGCTCGGTGGTCGACTGGCTCAACGGCAGGGCGAGCGCGCGCGACGCCACCGGCAACCCCGTGGTCGCCGACTGGGCCACCGGCAAGACGGCGATGATGGGTGTGTCGTACAACGGCACGCTCCCCAATGCGGTCGCGAGCACGGGCGTGGAGGGCCTGGAGACGATCGTGCCGATCGCCGCCATCTCCGACTGGTACGACTACTACCGCGAGGACGGTGCCGTCGTGGCGCCCGGCGGGTACCAGGGCGAGGACGCCGACGTGCTGGCCGAGTACGTCTACACGCGGGCCGACCGGGAGATCTGCCGTCCCGTGATCGACCGGCTCGCCGCCGAGCAGGACCGCGTCACCGGTGACTACAGCGAGTTCTGGCACGAGCGGAACTATCTCCACGACGTGGACAAGGTGCGGGCCTCGGTGCTGGCCGTGCACGGGCTCAGCGACTGGAACGTCACGGTCAGCCAGGTTTCGCGCTGGTACCGAGCGCTGGCCGAGCACGGGGTCGAGCGCAAGATCTGGCTGCACCAGTCGGGGCACACCGACCCGTACAACCTGCGGCGGGACGAGTGGCTGCGGACGCTGAACCGCTGGTTCTCGCACTACCTGTACGGCATCGACAACGGGGTGGAGCGCGAGCCGAGGGCCACGATCCAGCGGGAGGACCTGTCCTGGACCGAGGAGGCCGACTGGCCGGCTCCGGGCTCGCGCCCCGCGACCGTCCACCCGCGACCCGGCGGCAGGGGACACGGTGAGCTCGACGTGCGCGGTGCTCTCAAGGGCCGTCCGGTGGTGGAGAGCCTCACCGACGACGCGACGAAGAAGGTGGAGCAGCTCGCCGAGGCGGCATCGTCACCGCACCGCCTCTCCTACGCCACCCCCGCGGCGCGCCAGTCCGTGCGGCTGAGCGGAACCCCCGAGGTGGACCTGCGGGTGGAGTTCAGCAGGCCTGCGGCCAACGTCACCGGTGTCCTGGTGGACCGCGCGCCCGACGGCACGCGATCCGTCATCACCCGCGGCTGGACCGATCCGCAGAACCGCAGGGATCCCGCGCGTACCGACCGGATCGTGCCGGGGGTGCCGTACCGGGTGTCGTTCGCGCTGCAGCCGCAGGACTACGTGCTCGCCGCGGGCCACAGCCTGGAGTTCGTGCTGCTGTCCAGTGACCACGACTTCACGTTGCGGCCGAAGCCGGGTGCCGGGCTGGCGATCCACCTCAACCGCACGTCGGTGACCCTTCCGGTGGTCGGCGGACCCGCCACCCTGCGGGCCGCGTTCTAGGCCCCGCGAGTCCTGCGTTCAGGCCCGCGAGTCCTGCGTTCAGGCCCGCGAGTTCTGCGTTCAGGCCCGCGAGTCCTGCGTTCACGTGTTCACGGGCGTGCGCGGTGGCGCGGGCGCAGGGCGATAGCACACGCCACCGACAGAAACCGGCTCCGCGCACCGAGTTGTTCCACCCACCGCGAGTTGTCCACAGATTCGGCCTCACCGCCCCAATCCCGGACGCGGCGGCGGATCGTGGAGCCATGACCACCTCACCCACGGCAGGGGCCGTCACGGTCGACCTGCGCAAACCAGACCAGCTGCTCGCCGCGATCCCGCACCTGCTCGGGTTCCGTCCCGAACGGTCGATCCTCGTGCTCGCGCACGCCGGAGACCAGGCCAACCGGATCGGTCATGCGCTCAGGGCGGACCTGCCGCCCCCCGGGCGCGAACATGAGCTCGCGAAGGTGCTGCACAGGCCGCTGCGTCAGGAAGGCACCCACGCGGTCACCCTCGCCGTCGTCGGCAACAGCCCGGAGGAGCGAGCGGAAAGTCCGCCGCACCGCGGGCTCGTCGACACGGTTCGCGCGCTGCTCTCCGCGGGCGGCGTGCGCACGATGCACGCGTTGTGGGTCCCGGAGATCCGCGAGGGAGCCGCCTGGTGCTGCTACGACGAGCCCGGCTGCGGCGGCACGCTGCCAGACCCGGCGTCCACCGTGCTCGCCGCCGTGGCGGCACACGCGGGGCTGGTCACCTACGGCAGCAGGCAGGAGTCGGCTCGTCGCCTGACGCCCGACGATCCGGCCGCACTGCGGCGCAGAGCCGGCCTGTTGCGGGCCAGGGCGGCCGAGTTCCCTGCGGCGAGCGGTGTGGCACTGGCGCACGGTTACCGGCTCGTCCGCGACGCGCTCCGGCGCGCCGAGTGTGGCACGCCCTCGTTCACCGACGGCGAGGTCGCCGATCTCGCCTGCGCGCTGGAGTTGCCGGAGGTGCGCGACGCCTGCCTCGCCACGGCGTTGCCGCCCGGCACGCCTCGTGCGGCCACGGCGGAACGGTTGTGGCTGGCGCTGGTCCGCGCCATCCCCGCGCCCGAGCGGGCGCAGGCCGCAAGCCTGCTGGCGTACTCCGCCTACGTCCGCGGGGACGGCGCGCTCGCCGGTATGGCGGCGACGAACGCCCGGGAGGCCGACCCGCAGCACATGCTGGCCGGACTGCTGGAGCAGGCGCTGCACCACGCCCTGCCGCCGCGCAGGCTCGCCCAGCTGGGTCAGGCCTGTGACGGTGCGGCGCTGTGGGGCTCGGACCCTCCCGGCGAGCCGGGGACCCCGCCTACGCCGGGTTCGCCGCCCGCTGCTGGGTGAAACGCCACGCGTCCTCGACGATGCCGGCGAGGTCGGTGCGCTCGGGCTTCCAGCCCAGGCGCTCCCTGGCCTGCTCGCTGGCGGCGACCAGCACGGCCGGGTCGCCGGCCCGGCGCTGGCTCACGACAGCGGGGATCGGGTGGCCGGTCACCGTGCGGCAGGCCTCGATGACCTGCCGGACGGAGAAGCCGGTGCCGTTGCCGAGGTTGTAGATCTGGTGCTCCCCGGCCCGGGTGTGCTCCAGCGCGAGCAGGTGTGCGTCGGCCAGGTCGGCGACGTGGATGTAGTCGCGCACCGCCGTGCCGTCGTCGGTGGGGTAGTCGTCGCCGTAGATCTGCACCTGCGCGCGGTCACCGGTGGCGACCTGCAGCACCAGCGGGATCAGATGGGTCTCGGTGGCGTGGCGTTCCCCGAACCGGCCGTAGGCGCCGGCCACGTTGAAGTACCGCAGGCTCACCGCGGCCAGCCCGTGCGCCCGGGCGTAGCTGGAGATGGCGTGGTCGATGGCGAGCTTGGTGGCGCCGTAGGTGTTGGTCGGCCGGGTCGGCGCCGTCTCGGGGATCGGGCTCGTCTCCGGCTCGCCGTAGGTCGCGGCCGTGGACGAGAACACCAGCCGCGGCGTGCCGTGGGCGCGCATCGCGTCGAGCAACTGCAGGGAGGTGAGGACGTTGCCGTGCCAGTAGAGCGACGGGTCCTGCATGGACTCGCCGACGAGCGATTTCGCGGCGAAATGCAGGACGCCGTCGAACCCCTCGGCCAGCAGGGTGGGCGCGACCTCGGCCGCGTTGCCCTCCACGAAGCGGGCCCCCTCGGGTACCGCGTCGGCGTGGCCGGTGGACAGGTCGTCGACGACGGTGACCTCGTGCCCGGCCTCGAGCAGCCGCGCGGCGCACACACTGCCGACATAACCTGCGCCGCCTGTGACGACCAGCTTCCTGGGCTTGTTCGGCGTCGCGCTGTCGGTGGGCATCGGCGTTTCCGGGCCTTTCGGTGAGGAACGACTAGGGACGGAGGTGGTTGCACGCAGCCTAGGACCACGAGCCGTGCCGCGGGTGCGGGGCCTGCCGCGGCTCGCGCTACGCCAGTGTGCACCGGCCCGCCGGAGCCGACGGAACCCGGGTCACGCCGGGTGCCGCCCGTTCAGGCGAGCTGCTCGCGGCCGGCGCCCGCCGAGGGAACCGCCGCGAACAGGCGGGGCCTGCGCAGCCCCTGCCGGGCGAAAGCCGTGGTGACGGCCTGCTCGACGGCTCGCTGGTCGGACTCGCGCACCAGCGCGATCGCGGAGCCACCGAACCCGCCACCGGTCATCCGGGCGCCCAGAGCGCCCGCCTCGCGGGCGGTGTCCACCGCCAGGTCGAGTTCGGGAGCCGAGATGCGGTAGTCGTCGCGCATGCTGCGGTGGGAGGCGTCGAGCAGCGGACCGATCTCGGCGATGCGGCCCGCGCGCAGGTGCCCGACGACGTCGAGAACCCGGGCGTTCTCGGTGACGACGTGCCGCACCAGCGGGCGCAGCTCGTCCGGCAGCGCCTCCAGCGCGGCGGCCAGCCCCGCGGGGGTGACGTCCCGCAACGCGGGCACGCCGAGCAGGTCGGCGGCGCGTTCGGTGCCGCGGCGGCGCTCGGCGTAGCCGGATTCGCTGTGGGCGTGCTTGACGCGGGTGTCGATCACCAGCACCCGCAGTCCGGTGCTCGCCGTGTCGAACGGCACCTGCTCGCGTTCGCCGGTGCGCACATCGAGGAACAGCACGTGCCCGGCCACGCAGCACAGCGACGCCGTCTGGTCGAGCACGCCGGTGGGGACGCCGACGAACTCGTTCTCGGCCCGCTGTGCCCACCGGGCGATCTCGGCCCGGCGCGGCTCGTCCGGCTCGTCGTACCCGGCGACGCCGCGCAGTGCGAGTGCCACCGCGCACTCGATGGCCGCCGAGGAGGACAGCCCCGCGCCGGTGGGCACGTCGCCCGCGATGACGACATCGGCACCCCCGCCGATGCCGTGCTCGCGCAGCACCCAGGCAACCCCGGCCGGGTAGGCGGCCCAGCCGTCCGGCCGCCCCGGTCGCAGGTCGGCGAGGGTCAGCGGCCCGGCCTGCTGGATCCGGCCGTCGGAGCCCAGGGTCGCCAGCGTGAGTGCCGCGTCCTGCCGCGGGGACACCGCGGCGGCCAGCCGGTGGGGCAGCGCGAACGGCAGGACGTAGCCGTCGTTGTAGTCGGTGTGCTCGCCGATCAGGTTGACCCGGCCGGGCGCCGCCCACACGCCCTCCGGCTGCCTGCCGTGCAGCGTGCGGAAGGCGTCGGCGGCCGCCCGGGCGGGGCTCACCGCGGGTGCGGCGACCCCGCTGGACGGCGCTGGGGTCATCGAGCCTGCGCGAGCACGGCGTGCAGGACGGACGTGGCGACGTACGCGGAACGGTGGTCGTCGGAGACCTCGACGGTGGTGGTCGCACCGCCACCGTTGATCTTGCCGACCCGCACGGTGTGGCCCGGCACGATGCCGACGGCCTTCAGCTCCGTCATCAGGCCCTCGTCGAGCTGCACGTGCTCGGCGATCCTGCGGATCTCCACCTTGCCGCCACCCGAGCGCGCGACCTCGTCCAGGCGCACGAGATCGGCCTCGGCAGGCGGAGCCGGCTCACCCTCGCCGAGCTTGTCCAGCCCCGGGATCGGGTTGCCGTACGGCGAGGTGGTGGGGTGGTCGAGCAGCTGGACGAGCTTGCGTTCCACGGCCTCGCTCATCACGTGCTCCCAGCGGCACGCCTCGTTGTGCACGTGCTCCCACTCGAGGCCGATGACGTCCACGAGCAGGCGTTCGGCGAGCCGGTGCTTGCGCATGACGGCCACCGCCAGCTCACGGCCGTGGTCGGTGAGTTGCAGATGCCGGTCGTCGGCGACCACCACCAGCCCGTCCCGCTCCATCCGCGCCACCGTCTGGCTCACGGTGGGTCCGCTCTGCTGCAGCCGCTCCGCAATGCGGGCGCGCAGCGGTACGACACCCTCTTCCTCGAGCTCGTAGATGGTGCGCAAGTACATCTCGGTGGTGTCGATGAGATCGTTCACGCCTGTCCCCTTTGTTCGCCAAACTCATGGTAGTCGTTCACCCCGACGGTTACGGCAGGCGATCAGGTAACGACCGCCGCTCCTGCGACACGCCGTCCACGCTGCGTGAATGTCGGACCGCGGAGGAAGATGAGCGAATGCGCCCCGTGATCAGCACCGCCGACCTGGCCGCCCTGCTGGACGGCGAGCCGTCCGCCCGCCCCGCCGTGCTCGACGTGCGCTGGCGGCTGAACGGACCCCCTGGCATCGAGTCCTATCACGCCGGGCATCTGCCCGGTGCCGTGTACGTGGACGTCGACACCGAGCTGGCCGCCCCGCCCGGCGCCGGGGGCAGGCACCCGCTGCCCGACCCCGCGGCGCTGCAGCGGGTGCTGCGCGCGGCGGGCGTGCGCTCCGGCGGGCTCGTGGTGGCCTACGACGACGGCGACTCCTCCGTCGCTGCCAGGGCATGGTGGCTGTTGCGCTGGGCGGGACACACCGAGGCCGCCGTGCTCGACGGCGGCTTCGCGGCGTGGCAGGCCGAGGGCAGGCCCGTCACCACCGGGCCCCTCGCGCCGCCCGAGGGCGACATCGAGGTGCGCCCGGGCGGCATGCCCGTGCTGGGCGCCGACGAGGCAGCCGCCCTGGCTCGCCGGGGCGTGCTGCTCGACGCCCGCGCACCGCAGCGCTACACCGGCGAGGCCGAGCCCGTGGACCCCCGCCCCGGACACGTGCCGGGTGCGGTCAACGCGCCCTTCGCCGGGCACACGGGCCAGGACGGACGGTGGCGCGGCCCCGGCGAGCTGGCCCGGCACTTCGCGGACCTGGGGGTCCGCGACGACGTGCCGGTGGGTGCCTACTGCGGCTCCGGCATCACCGCGAGCTCGATCGTGCTGGCGCTGGAGCTCGCCGGGCGCGCCGAGCCCGCCGCGCTCTACGCGGGATCGTGGTCGCACTGGTCGGCCGACCCGGCTCGTCCCGCCGCGACGGGCCCGGAACCCGGGTAGCCCGGCCACCATGTGCGCGGCCTTCCCGCGGCGGGGGTCTCCGTTAGTCTCGGTTCATGGCCCCCTCCGCTGTCGTCTGGGACCCGGCACTGCTCGGCTACGACCTTGGCGGTGAGCATCCGTTCAACCCCGTCCGGCTCGACCTGACCATCCGGCTGGCGACCGCGCTCGGCGTGCTCGACGACGTGCCCCTGCTCGTGCCGGAGCCCGCGACGGAGGCCGAGCTGTACCGCGCGCACGCCGCCGAGTACCTCGAGGCCGTCAAGCAGGCACCCATGGCGGGCTGGGACGTCGGGCACGGGCTCGGCACCCCGGACAACCCCGTGTTCACCGACATGCACGAGGCGGCCTCGCTGGTCGTCGGCTCCACGCTGCTCGGCGCACGCTGCCTCGCCGAGGGCAAGGCGCAGCGGGCGGTGAACATCGCGGGCGGGCTGCACCACGCCATGCGTGACCACGCCTCCGGCTTCTGCGTCTACAACGACGTCTCGGTGGCGATCTCCTGGCTGCTCGACCACGGCTTCGACCGCATCGCCTACATCGACACCGACGTCCACCACGGCGACGGCGTGCAGGCCGCCTTCTACGGCGATCCCCGCGTGCTGACCGTCTCGCTGCACCAGCACCCGTTCACGCTGTTCCCCGGCACCGGCTACTCCGGCGAGACGGGCGCCGAGGGCGCCGAGGGCAGCGCCGTCAACGTCCCGCTGCCGCCCCGCACCAAGGACGCGGGCTGGCTGCGGGCCTTCCACGCGGTCGTGCCGTCGCTGCTGGCCGAGTTCCGCCCGCAGCTGCTGGTGAGCCAGTGCGGGGTCGACTCCCACGACGAGGACCCGCTGGCCGACCTCGCGCTCACCGTCGACGGCCACCGCACCCTGTACCGCACGCTGCGGGAGCTCGCCGACACCCATGCCGACGGCAAGTGGCTCGCCGTGGGCGGTGGCGGCTACCAGCTGCTGCGCGTGGTGCCCCGCTCGTGGACGCACCTGATCGCCACGGTGCTCGACCGGGACGTCCCGCCGGAGACGCCGCTGCCGCCCGCGTGGACCGAGCACGTGCGCGGTCTCGCCCCCCACGCGGAGCTGCCGCTGTCGATGGGCGACGGCGGCGACACCGGGTTCTCCCCGTGGGGCGACGGCCTCGACGATGCGGTCGACGTGGCGATCCGGGACACGCGCAGGGCGGTCTTCCCACTGCATGGCCTCGACCCCGACGATCCGCGAGACTGACGCCCATGACCGGTGACAGTGGCGAGCGGCCGCGCGACCCCTTCGACTACCCGCGTCACTGGGAGGCCGACGTCCTGCTCTCCGACGGCGGCACCGTGCACCTGCGGCCGGTGGTGCCCACCGACGCCGACGGGCTCGTCGCGCTGCACGGCAGGCTCTCCGAACGCACCCGCTACCTGCGCTACTTCGGCGCCTACCCGCGCATCCCCGCGCGTGACCTCGAACGGTTCTCGACCGTCGACCACCACGACCGGGTGGCCTTCGTGGCACTGCTCGGCGACGACGTCGTCGCGGTCGGCCGCTACGAACGGCTGGACGAGTCCTCCGCCGAGGTCGCGTTCGTCGTCGACGACGCCCACCAGGGCCGCGGGCTGGGCTCGATCCTGCTGGAGCACCTGGCGGCCGCGGCGTCCGAGAGCGGGCTGCGCCGGTTCGTCGCCGAGGTACTGGCCGAGAACTCCGCGATGATCCGCGTGTTCCGCGACGCCGGCTACCAGGTGAGCCGCGCGTTCGAGGAGGGCGTGGTGCATCTGGAGTTCGACATCGACCCCACCGAGGAGTCGCTGGCCGTGGCCAGGGCCAGGGAACAGGCGGCGGAGGCGCGCAGCGTGCACAACCTGCTGCATCCGCACTCGGTCGCGGTCATCGGCGCCTCCACCGACTCGACCAAGATCGGCTACGCGGTGCTGACCAACCTGCTCTCCGCCGACTTCGCGGGCACCGTGTACCCGGTCAACCCCGAACGCACCTCGGTGCGCGGCGTGCGGGCCTACAAGTCGGTGCTGGAGATTCCCGACCCGGTGGACCTCGCGATCGTCGCGGTGCCGGCCGACCAGGTGGAGTCGGTGCTGGACGGGGCGCTCGCCAAGGGCGTGAAGACGCTCGTCATCGTCTCGTCCGGCTTCGCCGAGGCCGGGCCGCACGGCCTGCACGCAGAACTGCGGCTCGTCGGCGAGGCCCGGGCACACGGCATGCGCGTGGTCGGGCCCAACGCGCTCGGCGTGCTCAACACCGACCCGGCTGTGCGGCTCAACGCCACTCTGGCACCCCGGCTGCCGCAACGCGGCCGCACGGGGTTCTTCTGCCAGTCCGGTGCGCTGGGCATCGCGATCCTCGCCGACGCCGAGGCGCGCGGCCTCGGCCTTTCGACGTTCGTCTCGGCGGGCAACCGCGCCGACGTCTCCGGCAACGACCTGCTCCAGTACTGGGAGACCGACCCGAACACCGACCTGGTGCTGCTGTATCTGGAGTCGTTCGGCAACCCTCGCAAGTTCGCGCGGCTGGCCCGCAGGCTCGCCCGCACCAAGCCGATCGTGGCGGTGAAGTCCGGAAGGCACGCCGTGCGCCCGCAGCTGGCCGCGACCTCCGCCGACATCGACGAGTCGAGCGTGCAGGCGCTGTTCGAGCAGGCCGGGGTCGTGCGCGTGGACTCGCTGGCGCAGCTGTTCGACACGGCGCTGGTCTTCGCCCACCAGCCGCTGCCAGGTGGCTCGCGGATCGCGATCGTCGGCAACTCCAGCGCCATCGGGCTGCTCGCCGCCGACACCGCCAAGGCGCAGGGGCTGCGGCTCGGCATCGACCCGGTGGACATCGGTCCGCAGGCCTCGCCGGAGGAGTTCGCCGCGGCGGTGGGGGAGGCGCTCGCCTCGCCGGAGGTGGACGCCCTGGTGGCGGTGTTCGTGCCGCCCGTCGCCATCCCGGGCACCGCGTACGCGCGGGCGTTGCGGGACACCGTGCTCGCCGACGGCGCCGGGCCACGCAAGCCGGTGGTGTCGACCTTCCTCGCCGCCGAGGGTGTGCCCGCGGAGCTGGCGGTGCTGGACGAGGCGGGCGCGCCGACGTTCGGCTCCATCCCGTCGTATCCCAGCCCCGAGCGTGCCGTGAACGCGCTGGCCAGGACGGTTCGGTACGCGGCATGGCGGCAGCGGCCGCAGGGCACGATCGTCCGGCCGGCCGGCCTGCATCCCGAGCAGGCGGGTGGCCTGGTGCGGGAGTTGCTGCCGGGCGAGCACAACGTCGTGCTGCGCGACGACGACGTGCTGCGGCTGCTCGCCTGCTACGGCATCGAGGTGGTGCCGTTCCGGCTGGTGTCCGGCGAGGACGACGCCGTGGCCGCGGCCGCCGAGCTCGGCTACCCGGTGACGCTCAAGGCCTACGACGAGAGCCTGCGCGGCAGGCCGGACCTGGCCGGGGTGCGGCTCGACCTCACCTCGGAGGACTCGGTGCGGGTCAGCTACCGGGACCTGCGCGCGCTGTCCGAGAACGACGAGGTGTACGTGCAGCGGATGGCGCCCAAGGGGCTGTCCTGCGTCATCGGGCTGCAGGACGACCCGTCGTTCGGCACACTGGTGTCGTTCGGACTGTCCGGAGTGGTTAGTTCGTTGCTCGGTGACCAGGCGTTCCGGGCGGTGCCACTGACCGATGTGGACGCCGCGACGCTCGTCCGCGAGCCGAGGACGGCGCCGCTGCTGACCGGTTACCGTGGCGACGAGCCCGCCGACCTTGCCGCGTTGCAGGATCTGGTGCTGCGGGTGGCGGCGCTGGCTGAGGACAACCCGGAGGTCCGGTCGCTGACCCTGGACCCGATCCTGGCCTCGCCGGAGGGCGCGTTCGTCACCAACGCGCGGATCGTGCTGGGGCCGCCGCCGTCGCGGCCTGACTCGGGTCCCCGGAGGCTGAGGCCGATCAACGCTCCGCAGGGCTGAGGCGCCCGCCCGGCGGCGAGCCGAAGGGCACCTTGGGTACGCGATAGGTACCCAAGAGCACCGTGGGTGCGGGTGGCGGCGCGGCTAGTGCAGGATCCAGCCTCCGTCGACGCAGAGGGTTTGGCCGGTCATGAATGCGCTGGCTTCTCCGGTGAGGAAGCTGACCACGCCGGCGATGTCGGTGGCCTGGCCGCGGCGTTGCAGGATCTGGTTGCTCAGTACGATCCGGCGTACCTCGTCCTGCTGGGGGAAGGCTTCCAGTTCTTCCTCGGTCTGGATGGCGCCGGGCATGACGCAGTTGACGCGGATGTTGCGCGGGCCGAGCTCGCGCGCCAGCGAGCGGGTGAATCCGAGCAGGCCGGCCTTGGTCGTGGCGTAGTGCAGCGCGTTGGGTGCGCCGAGCTGGGCCTGCACGCTGCTGACGGTGACGATCGTGCCGCCGTCGGGCCCGTGCCGGCCGCCGAAGCCGCGGCGGCAGCACAGCAGGGCGCCCTTGAGGTTGACGGCGGTGACCCGGTCCCATTCGGACTCGGTGATGGTGTCCCAGGCCAGCCTGCCGGTGACGGCGGCGTTGAGCACGAGCGTGTTCACCGGGCCGAACTGGTTCTCGCACAGCGAGAACATCTCGTCCACGGCCGGGGCGGAGGTGACGTCGGCGGGGAACACGTCGGCGGTGCCGCCCTCGCGGTGGATGGTGGCCACGACTTCCTTGGCGGCGGCCAGCATGCCCTCGTCGGGGTAGCAGTTGACGGCCACGGCCATGCCGTCGGCGGCCAGTCTGCGGGCCACGGCGGCGCCGATGCCGCGGGACGCGCCCGTCACCAGTGCCACGCCGCTCATCGCGTCACCTCCGTGAACGGGTGCGCGGCCAGCCCGCGCGCGGGAACCTCGGCCGCGTAGAGCAGCCCGCCGCCGGGCGGGCTCTCGTGGTCGGCGGTGGTGATGTAGAGCGTGCCGAGGCCGGGACCGCCGAACACGCAACTCGTGGTGCACGGGGTGGGCACCTCGACCAGCGCCGTGATGGCGCCGGTGCCGGGATCCAGCCGCCACACCTGCCCCGGCCCCCACACGGCCAGCCAGATCCCCCCGCCGGTGTCGATCGCCAGCCCGTCCGGCAGCCCGATCTCCGCGGGCACCGTGCGCAGCAGCCGCGACCGGCCCAGTTCACCGGTGGCCAGGTCGTACTCCCACGCGGTGACGGTGCCCGCGGCGCTGTCGACGTGGTAGAGCACCTCGCCCCCGGGGGAGAAGCCGATCCCGTTGGACATGCCCACACCGGTGACGTGCGCGGTGACCTCACGCCCGTCGAACCGGAACAACGCGCCACGCCCGCTGCCGTCCCGCACCGCCGAACCCGCCCAGCAGCGGCCCCGGGCATCGATCGCGCCGTCGTTCATCGACACCGAAGCCTCACCCAGCACCGTGGCCAGCGGGGTGACCGCGCCGCTGTCCGGATCCACCCAGCCGAACCCGCTACCGGTGACAGCGAACAACTCCGCGCCCGGCCCGGCCTCGACGGCGGTGACCCGGCCCGACAGCGCCACCGAACGCTCCACACCGTCCAGCCCCCGCGTGTGCAGCCACCGCCCGGTCACATCCAGCCAGCGCAGGCCCACACCCTCCTGCCACAACGGCGACTCACCCAGCGCCGCCACGATCCCGGACACGGCAACCGCCTCGACCACCACGTCAGGCGACGACGCCGTGCCCATCCCGCTCACCCACCCGTCCACATTTTCGAAACTCGCGTTTCACTGTAGCAGGTGGTTCGGCAGGGTCAGGGCAGCGTCTCGTAGACCGGGACGGTGGCGGGGCGGTGCCAGACCGGGTCGCAGCAGTGCAGCCCCTCGCCCGCCAGCGTGCGTTTCACGACCTTGTACGTCGCCGTCTTCGGCAGCTCACCGGTGATGCGCACGTAGCGCGGCAGCTGCTTGGGGCCCAGGTCGGGCTGCGCGGCGAGGAACTCGCCCAGCCCGGCAGGGGTGAGCGCGGTGTCACCGGTGAGCACGAGCGCGGCCATCACCGCATCGCCCACCCGGTCGGGCACCGCGTACACGGCGGCCTCGGCGATGGCGGGGTGACGCAGCAGCACGCGTTCGATCGGCGCGGTGCCCAGGTTCTCCCCGTCGACGCGCAGCCAGTCGCCGAGCCTGCCCGCGAAGTAGCAGAACCCGTCGGCGTCGACGTAGGCGAGGTCGCCGGTGTGGTAACGCCCGTCGCGCATCCGCTCCGCCTCGGCGGCGGGATCGTTGTAGTAGCCGGCGAACCAGCCCGCGCCCGCCGTGTTGACGATCTCCCCGACCGCCTCGGCGGCGTTGCGCAGCGAGCCGTCCTCGGCGAACCGGGCAGGCGGGCACGGCTCGCCGGTTTCCGGGTGCAGGATCCGCACGCCCTCGGTGAGCCTGCCGAGCGAGCCCGGCGGTGTGCCGGGCGTCCTGGCGAAACCGACCCCGCCCTCGGTGGAGCCGAACGCGTCGACCACGTGGCAGCCGAACCGTTCACCGAAGGCGGCGAGGTCGGCCTCGGCGCCCTCGTTGCCGTAGACGATCCGCAGCGGGTTGTCGGCGTCGTCGTCCCGGTGTGGCGTGGCGAGCACGTACGACAGCGGCCTGCCGACGTAGTTGGCGTACGTCGCTCCGAAGCGGCGCACGTCGGGCAGGAACCCGGAGGCGGAGAACCGGCGGCGCAGCGCGATGGTGGCACCCGCCGCGAGGCCCACCGACCAGCCCGCCATGACGGCGTTGGAGTGAAACATCGGCATGGACACGTACACGGTGTCCGCCCGAGAAAGACCGAATCGCTCGGCGAGCATCCGGCCGGGGAAGGCGATCTTGCCGTGCGTGCACCGCACGGCCTTCGGGTCGCCGCTCGTGCCGGACGTGTAGATCAGCATCAGCAGATCGTCCGGCTGCGCGGCAACCGGCTCGGCCGGTTCCGCCGCGTCCAGCGCCTCTGTCCACTCCGGACCGTCGAGGTCCACGACCGGGACGTCGAGACCGTCCAGCAGCGGCAGCCGGTGCCGCTCGGCGAGCACCACCTGGCAGTCGGCGAGCCGGACGTCCCTGGCCAGCGCCGCGCCGCGGCGGGTCGGGTTCAGCCCGGCGAGCACCGCTCCGGACAGGGCCGCACCGCCGAGCAGGAACGCGAACGCGGGCACGTTGTCCGCGAGCACGCCGACGTGCGGCGGGCCCTGCCCGGAAAGCAGTGCGCGCAGGGCGGCGCCGTGGCGCGCCGACTCACGCACCACCTCGGCCCACGACCAGCTCCGGTCCTCGAAGCGCAGGCCGGGGTGCTGGTCGGCCGTGCGGGCGAGCAGCAGCTCGGTGACGGTGGGAACGTCACTCATGAGAGCAGGCCGCCCAGTTCCCGCAGCTGGACGGTGGCGCCGCCGAGCGCGAACTCGCACCGTTTGGCCGCCACGAAGTAGCGGTGCAGGACGTGGTCGACGTCGATGCCGACGCCCCCGTGGACATGCACGGCGGCGTGCGCGACCCGGTGGCCCGCCTCGGCCGCCCAGTACTTGGCGGTGGCGACCTCCCCGGCGGCGTCCTCGCCCGCCGCCAGCCGCCACGCCGCCTGCCAGAGCGTGAGGCGCACGGCCTCCACGTCGAGGTGCGCGTCGGCGAGCCGGTGGCGCACCGCCTGGAAGCCGCCGATCGGCTGCCCGAACTGCCTGCGTTCCCGCGCGTAGGCCGCCGTGAGCTCCACCGCCCGCTCCAGCACGCCGAGTTGGTAGGCGCACACCCCGACGGTGCCGCGCAGGCGCAGCGGGCCCGCGGTACCCGGCAGCTCCGCGGTAGCCATGACGTCGGCGGCCTCGACGAGCGCGGCGTCGGCGTGGTCGACGGTCTGCTGCGCCGACACCGTCAGGCCGGGCTCGTCCGCGTCCACCACGAGCACCACGTCGCCGTCGCTCGTGGTGGCCTGGATCAGCAACGCATCGGCGAACGCGCCGAACGGCACGGCGGTCTGCGCCCCCGACACCCGCCAGCCCGCCGGGGTGCGCTCGGCGGTGAACCCGCACGGCGTGCCGGTGTCCGGCACCGCCGCCGTCAGCACCGCGTCACCGCGCACGGCGGGCACCAGCCAGCGTTCGAGCAGGTCGGGCGTGCCCGCGCCGGCCAGTGCCGAGGCGGCCATGGTGATGGTGGGCAGGTAGGGCACGGGCGCGACGGCGCGGCCCAGTTCGAGGAGAATCGAGCACTGTTCGAGCAGTCCGAACCCGCCGCCGCCGACGGCGGAGGGCAGCGCGGCGTCGAGCACACCCGCCCTGGCGAGCGCGCGCCACAGCGTGCGGTCGAAGCCGCCCGTGCCGTGCGGGCCGAGCGAGTCGGGGGTCACGTGGTCGGTGGCGATGCGGCGGGTGAGCGCGGCGAGCTCGCCCTGCTCCGGCGTGGTCGAGAAGTCCATGGACAGCTCCCTCGTCAGCGGGTGACCGGCAGGCCGAGCGCGGTGGCGGCGACGATGTCGCGCTGGATCTCGTTGGTGCCGCCGCCGAAGGTCAGGATCAGGGCCGAGCGGTGGGCGCGTTCGATGCGGCCGCGCAGCAGCGCGCCGGGCGAGCCCTCGCGGACCACGGCGCCCGCGCCGAGCACCTCCATGAGCAGCCGGTACGCCTCGGTGGCGAGTTCGGTGCCGTAGACCTTGGTCGCGGACGCATCGGCGGGGCCCAGCTCGCTCTCACCCGCTGCCCAGGCGATCTTCCAGTTCCGCAGCTTGAGGTACTCGGTGTGGGCGTGCACGCGGGCGAGATGCAGCCGCACCCACTCGGCGTCGATGACCCTGCTGCCGTCCGGTTGCTTGGTCTCGCGGGCCCAGTCCACGACGTCGGCGAGCGCGGCCTGCAGCGGCGCGGCCGAGGTGAGCGCCACCCGCTCGTGGTTGAGCTGGTTGGTGATGAGCGGCCAGCCAGCGTTCTCCTCGGCGACGCGGGCCGCCAGCGGCACCCGCACGTCGGAGTAGTAGGTGGCGCTCGTGCCCGGTCCGGCGACGGTGCGCACCTTCGTCCAGGAGAACCCCTCCGCGGTGGTGGGCACGATGAGGATGCTCAGGCCCTTGTGCCGGGGCGCGTCGGGGTCGGTGCGCGCGGCCAGCCACACGTAGTCGGCGTACTCGATGAGGCTGGTCCACATCTTCTGCCCGTTGACGACGTAGGAGTCGCCGTCGCGGACGGCTCTGGTGCGCAGCGAGGCGAGGTCGGTGCCCGCCTCCGGCTCGGAGTAGCCGATGGAGAAGTGCAGCTCGCCCGCGGCGATCCTCGGCAGGTAGAACGCCTTCTGTTCCTCGGTGCCGAAGCGCATGATCGTCGGGCCGATGGTGTTGATGGTGAGGAACGGAACGGGCACCCCGGCGATGGCCGCCTCGTCGGTGAAGACGAGCTGTTCGAGCATGGGGCGGTCGTGCCCGCCGTAGGCCTCCGGCCAGCCCAGCGCGAGCCAGCCGTCGTGGCCCAGTTGCCGCACGATCTCCTTGTACGCCGCGCCGTCGCCGTATTCGCCGCCGTCGCCGGCCAGGCCCTCGCGTCGCTCGGGAGTCATCAGCCCGGCGAAGTAGTCCCGCAGGCGCGCCCGCAGCTTCTCGTGCTCGGGTGCGTAGCTGATGCGCATCTGATCCTCCCGTTCGCGCGTTGGACGTGGTGTCCGCGTCGGCCCGCGAGCTAGTGTAGAACAGGTTCTACTTTTTCAGGAGGTGCGATCGTGAGGATCGAGGTGGACCGGGACCTGTGCGAGGCCAACGAGGTGTGTGTCGGCATCGCCCCCGCTGTCTTCGAGTTGGACGACGACGAGGAGCTGCGGATCCGGCACGCCGAGGTGCCGCCCAAAGAAATAGAACGTGTTACTCAAGCTGTCGCATCGTGTCCGCGGAATGCCCTGCTCATCCGGGACTGAGCTGCTCAAGATGAGGCTTGCCCAAGGCGAGAACAGATTCTAGTCTTGGGCGCACGTGCGGGCCAGCGACGGTCCGCGGGGACCTCAGGGAGGCAGCCTCCAGTGAGCACCAGCCTTCAGGGCAGGACGGCGATCGTCACCGGCGCGGGCGCCGGGCTCGGCAGGGCCGAGGCGCTCGCGCTGGCCGCCGCCGGAGCGTCGGTGGTGGTCAACGACGTGTCCGAGGCGGCATCCGGGGTGGTCGACGAGATCGAGGGCCTCGGCGGCAAGGCGGTACTCGTCACCGGCGACGTCGCCGAGCGCGCCACCGCCGACGCGCTGCTGAGCACGGCGATCGAACACCTCGGCGGGCTGGACATCGTCGTCAACAACGCCGGGCTGCTGCGCGACCGGATGCTCTTCTCGATGTCCGACGACGAGTGGGACACCGTGCTGCGCGTCCACCTGCGCGGCCACTTCCTGCTGTCGCGCGGTGCCGCCGCCCACTGGCGCCAGCGGTCCAAAGCGGACGGCAAACCGGTGTACGGAAGGCTGGTCAACACCGCCTCCGAGGCCTTCCTCGTCGGCTCGCCCGGCCAGCCCAACTACGCCGCGGCCAAGGCGGGTATCGCGGCGCTCACCGTGTCCGCCGCGCGCGGGCTGGCCCGCTACGGCGTCTGCGCCAACGCCATCTGCCCCCGCGCACGGACCGGCATGACCGAGGGCGTCTTCGGCGAGGCCCCGGCCGAGGGCCCCGACCCGCTGTCGGTCGAGCACGTGGCGCCGTTCGTCGCCTACCTCGCCTCCCCGGCCGCCGGCGCGATCAGCGGCCAGGTGTTCGTCGTGCACGGCGGCATGGTCGCGCTGCTCACACCGCCCCAGGTCGAGCAGCGCTTCGACACCGAGCACGGCACCTGGACCCCGGACGAGCTCGCTGCCCGGGTCGGGCCGTACTTCGCCGGGCGCGAGAAGGACCGGATGTTCGCCGCCAACGAGATCCTGTCGCTGCCGTAGGAGGGTGCCGTGGGCGCGCAGAGCCGTCAGAGTAGGGAGAAGAGC
Source organism: Prauserella muralis (assembly GCF_003202285.1). Lineage (GTDB taxonomy): Bacteria > Actinomycetota > Actinomycetes > Mycobacteriales > Pseudonocardiaceae > Prauserella_B > Prauserella_B muralis. The sequence continues at coordinate 939,195 of NZ_MASW01000007.1, read as the reverse complement.
GTATGACGTTGACCGTGCAGCCGCACCGCGAGTCGGTGGGGCTCAAGGCAGGCAGGCTGCTCATCGACGGCCAGTGGGGACCCGCCCGCGAGGGCGCCACGTGGACCCATCACCACCCGGCCACGGGCGAGCCGATCGGCGAGTTCGCGAGCGGCTCGGCGGCCGACGTCGACGATGCCGTGGCCGCCGCGCGCAGGGCCTTCGACTCCGGAGCCTGGCCCTCGACGCGGGCCGGGCAGCGCATCGCCCTGCTGCACCGCTACGCCGACCTGCTGCGTGCCCACGCCGACGAGCTGCGCGCGCTGCAGGCGCTGGACAACTCCGTGCCGCTGTCCTTCGGCGGCATCTACGCCACCTCGGTGGGCGCCGCCGCCGACGTGTTCGACCACCACGCGGGCTGGGTGGACAAGCTCGGCGGGCAGACACTGCCGCCGTACCAGGGCGGCGACCACCTGGCCATGACCTTCCGCGAGCCGATCGGCGTGGTCGCCGCGGTGCTGCCGTGGAACGCGCCGTTCCTGCTGTTCGCGCAGAAGGTCGCCCCCGCGCTCGCGGCGGGCTGCACCGTGGTGCTCAAGCCCAGCGAGTACTGCACCTTCTCCGTGCTGCGGATGGTGGAGCTGCTCGTCGAGGCCGGGCTCCCGGACGGCGTGCTCAACGTCGTCACCGGCCCCGGCGACCCCGTGGGCGAGGCCCTGATCACGCATCCCGATGTCGACAAGGTGAGCTTCACCGGAAGCTGGGCCGTCGGCAAGCGCATCGTGGAGGCCTCCGCGGGCACGCTCAAGCGCGTGTCGCTGGAGCTGGGCGGCAAGAGCCCGGCACTGGTGTTCGGTGACGCGCCCAACGTGGGCCTGGCCGCCGCCACCGTGGTCGGCGCCGTCACGATGGGCCTTTCCGGGCAGGCTTGCGTGGCCAACACCCGGGCGCTGGTGCATCGCGAGGTCTACGACGAGTTCCTCGGCGCCGCGCAGGGCATGGCCGCCGCCATCACCTACGGCGACCCGTTCGACGCGGGCGTCGTGTCGGCCCCGCTCATCAACGAGCGGCAGCTCGAACGCGTGCTCGGCTACATCGAGCGCGGCAAGTCGGAGGGCAGGCTCGTCACCGGCGGCGAGCGGCTCGGCGGCGAGCTGGCCGCGGGCAACTTCGTCGCGCCGACGATCTTCGCCGACGTCGACAACTCGGCCACCATCGCCCAGGAGGAGATCTTCGGGCCGGTGCTGGCGGTGGTGCCGTTCTCCGACGAGGAGGAGGCCGTCGCGCTCGCCAACGACACCCAGTACGGTCTTGGCGCCGGGCTGTTCACCGCCGACGTGCAGCGCGCGTTCCGCGTGTCGCGCAGGCTGCGGGCGGGCACGGTCGGCATCAACGGCTTCCAGATCGAGCCCCACCTGCCCTTCGGCGGGTTCAAGCAGTCCGGGCTCGGCCGTGAGGGCGGGCAGAGCGCGATCGAGGCCTACACCGAGCTGAAGTCGGTCTTCCTGCCGCTGACCGAGGAGATGATGTGACCGGGGGCAGGCTCGCGGGCAAGGTCGCGCTCATCACCGGCGCCGCGCGCGGCCAGGGGGCCGCCGCGGCCCGCCGGTTCGCCGCCGAGGGCGCGCGGGTGATGATCGCCGACATCCTCGACGAGGACGGCAAGCGACTCGCCGGCGAGTTCGGCGCCGCCTACACGCACCTGGACGTGACGTCCGAGGACGACTGGGCGGGTGCGGTGCAGGCGACACAGGCCGAGTTCGGCGCGCTGAACGTGCTGGTCAACAATGCCGGGGTGCTGCACTTCTCGCCGCTGGAGCAGACCAGCCTCGCCGACTACGAGCGGGTCGTGCGCGTGAACCAGTTCGGGGCGTTTCTCGGGATGCGCTCGGTCGTTGAACCGATGACAACTGCGGGTGGCGGTTCGATCGTCAACGTGTCCTCTGTGGAGGGACTCGCCGGTATGCCGTTCCTGGTCGCCTACACGGCGAGTAAGTTCGCGATCAGGGGAATGACCAAGGTCGCCGCACTGGAGCTGGGTGAGCGCGGCATCCGGGTCAACTCGCTGCACCCCGGCATGATCGACACCGACATGGTGCGCGACGCCGCCGGCGGTGCGGAGGTGGACCTCTCACCGGTGGCCCGCAGGCTCGCCCTCGGGCGGACCGGGCAGCCCGAGGAGATCGCCGAGCTCGCGTTGTTCCTGGCCAGCGACGAGAGCTCGTACTGCACCGGCGGCGAGTTCGTGGCCGACGGCGGCGCGACGGCCACACATGCGCTGAAGATGTAGACACACTCAAGCGGAGGTGTGATGGGCGCTCGGCAGGGATCGATGACGATCCCGGGCACCGCCGCGCTGTCCCAGGTGGGCAGGCTGGCCACCCTGGCCTGGGAGGTGCTGCGCGCCATCCCGCGCAGGCCGTTCCAGACCAGGGAGTGGATCCAGCAGTGCTGGTTCTTCGCCAGCGTCACGATCCTGCCGACCGCGCTCGTCGCCATCCCGTTCGGCGCCGTCATCGCGCTGCAGCTGGGCTCGCTGACCCAGCAGATCGGCGCGCAGTCGTTCACCGGCGCCGCCAGCGCGCTGGCGATCGTGCAGCAGGCCAGCCCGCTCATCACGGCGCTGCTCGTGGCGGGCGCCGGGGGCAGCGCCGTCTGTGCCGACATCGGCGCGCGCAAGATCCGCGAGGAGATCGACGCCATGGAGGTGCTGGGCGTCAACCCGATCCAGCGGCTCATCGTGCCGAGGGTGCTCGCGGCGATCGTGGTGTCGGTACTGCTCAACGGCCTGGTCAGCGTGGTGGGCGTGCTGGGCGGCTACTTCTTCAACGTCGTCATGCAAGGCGGCACCCCGGGCGCCTACCTCGCCAGCTTCAACGCGCTGGCCCAGCTGCCCGACCTGTGGATCAGCGAGATCAAGGCGCTGCTCTACGGGTTCGTCGCCGGAGTGGTGGCCGCCTTCCGCGGGCTGAACCCCGCGGGCGGGCCGAAGGGCGTCGGCGACGCGGTCAACCAGGCCGTCGTCGTCACGTTCCTGCTGCTGTTCCTCATCAACGTCGTGCTCACCGCCATCTACCTGCAGATCGTTCCCCCGAAGGCGCTGTAGATGACCGATCGAATGGTGTCCGACCGCGCGCTGGAGATCATCGCGCGGCCCGGAGCGAGCCTGGAGGGCTTCGGCAGGCAGCTGTCGTTCTACGTGCGCGCGCTCGCGTGGACTCCCAGGACCGTGCGCCGCTACAGCAGGGAACTGCTGCGGCTGCTCACCGAGGTCAGCTTCGGCACCGGTGCACTGGCCGTCATCGGCGGCACGCTCGGCGTGATGATCGGCATGACGCTGTTCACCGGTCTCATCGTCGGCCTGCAGGGCTACTCGGCGCTCGACCAGCTCGGCACCGCCGCGCTCACCGGCTTCATCTCCGCCTACTTCAACACCCGCGAGGTGGCGCCGCTGGCGGCGGGGCTGGCCCTGTCGGCGACGGTGGGCTGCGGGTTCACCGCCCAGATCGGCGCCATGCGCATCTCGGAGGAGATCGACGCGCTCGAGGTGATGGGCGTGCCCAGCCTGCCCTACCTCGTCACCACGCGCGTGCTGGCCGGGATCACCGCCGTCGTCCCGCTCTACGCGGTGGGCCTGCTGTCGTCCTATCTCGCCTCCCGCCAGATCACCGTCTGGTTCTACGGCCAGTCGGCGGGCACCTACGACCACTACTTCAACCTGTTCCTGCCACCCGAGGACGTCCTCTGGTCGTTTCTCAAGGTGATCGTGTTCAGCGCGCTGGTGATCCTGTCGCACTGCTACTACGGCTACACCGCCTCCGGGGGGCCCGCGGGCGTCGGCGTCGCCGTGGGCAGGGCCGTGCGCACGTCGATCGTGCTGATCGTCGTCATCGACTTCTTCCTCAGCCTCGCCATCTGGGGATCCACGACCACGGTGAGGATCTCCGGATGAGGGCGGCACTGCTGCGCAGACTCTGGCACCAGGTCCTCGGCCTGGTGTTCCTCCTCGTCGCCGCGCTGTTCCTGACGCTGTGCGTGGCCATCTACAACAAGGAGTTCACGTCCGTGGTCTCGGTCCGGCTCGAGACCGACCACGCGGGCAACCAGATGCGCGAGGGCGCCGACGTCAAGATCCGCGGCATGCGGGTCGGCGAGGTCCGCTCGATCACCGCCGACGGCGAGAAGGCCACGCTGGAGCTGGCGCTGCAACCGGACAAGGTGGACGTGATCCCGGCGAACGTGTCGGCGCGCCTGCTGCCCAAGACGCTGTTCGGGGAGCGCTACGTGGCGCTGCAGCCGCCCGAACGGCGGGCGGGACCCATCGCCGAGGGCGCCGTCATCGGCCAGGACCGCAGCAGCTCCGCGATCGAGATGGAGCAGGTGCTCGACAACGTGCTGCCGCTGCTGCAGGCCGTGCAGCCGCAGAAGCTGGCGAGCACGCTCAACGCCGTGTCCACGGCACTGGACGGCCGGGGCAGGCAACTCGGGGAGACGCTCGTACAGCTGTCGGACTACCTCGGCGAGCTCAACCCGTCGCTTCCCGACCTCAAGGCCGACATCACCGCGCTCGCCGACGTCACCGGCATCTACGACCGGGCCGCGCCGGACTTCCTCCACGCACTGTCCGATCTCACCACCACGACCCGCACGCTCGTGCAGAAGCGGCAGGCACTGTCCGACCTGTACTCCAGCGTCAGCACCACGTCGGTGGACCTCGGCCGGTTCCTGGAGGTCAACAAGGCCAACCTGATCGACCTGACCGCCACCGCGCAGCCGACCCTCGACGTGCTCGCCAAGTACGCGCCCGAGTACCCGTGCCTGCTGCGCCAGCTCGCCGAGGCCGTGCCCCGCGCGGAGCGGGCCTTCGGCAAGGGCACCGACGAGATGAACCACGTGACCATCCGGATCACCGCCAGCAGGGGCAAGTACCTGCCCGGCGTCGACGAGCCGCGCTACGACGACAAGCGCGGCCCCCGCTGCTACCCGCAGGTCGAGCCGCCAGGGGCGTGGCCGCAGTACCCGCCGGACGGCCCGATCGCCGACGGCTCCACCAAACCCGCCCCGCCGAAGAAATCCGGTTACGACACCGGAGGCGGCAGCACGGCGGGCGTGCCCTCGCTCGCCGGTTCCACCGCCGAGCACGGGCTGCTGGCCACGCTGCTCGCCCCGGCCACCGGCATCGCCCCGCGGGACACGCCGGGCTGGGCGACGTTGCTGGTCGCGCCGCTGTACCGGGGAACGGCGGTGACGGTGCGATGATCGGGCTGCTGCGCCGTGTCAGGGCGACCTCCGACGCGCGGAGCTTCGTCCCCTCACTGCTGAAGATCTGTGTCTTCGCCGCCGTCACCGTGCTGCTGACCGGCGTGCTCGGCGCCACCATCGCCAACACCAACTTCGGCCCTTCCTCCGGCTACACGGCCCTGTTCACCAACGCCTCGGGCCTGCAGGCGGGCGACGACGTGCGCATCGTCGGAGTGAAGGTCGGCCAGGTGCAGCGCATCACCGTGTCCGGCGACAACCTCGCCGAGGTCCATTTCGACGTCGAGGCCACGCGCGAGCTGCCGGCCGGGGTCACGGCGACCATCAAGTACCGCAACCTCGTCGGCCAGCGCTACCTGTCGCTGGGCACCGACGTCCCCGGCGACGGCGTGCTCGAACCGGGCACGCCGATCCCCGTCGAACGCACCCAGCCGGCCCTGAACCTGACCGTGCTGTTCAACGGCTTCAAGCCGCTGTTCAACGCGCTCGACGCCGACCAGGTCAACCAGCTCTCCCACGAGATCATCCAGGTGCTACAGGGCGAGGGCGGCACCATCGAGAGTCTCCTTGCGCACACGGCGTCGCTCACCAGCACGATCGCCGACAAGGACCGCGTGATCGGGCAGGTGATCGGCAACCTCAACCGGGTGCTCGGCAACCTCGACGCCCGCGGCCCGCAGCTCGGCGGGCTCGTCGACGCCACCCAGCAGCTGGTCACCGGCCTCGCGCAGCAGCGCCGGCCCATCGGCGAGGCCGTCTCCGCGCTCGGCGAGCTCACCACCGTCACCGCGGGCCTGCTGCGCGACGCCCGGCCACCGCTGAAGCAGGACATCGCGCAGCTGGGCAGGCTCTCGGGCAACCTCTCCGACTCCGAGCAGCTGCTCGACCACCTGCTGCAGGTGATGCCCGGCAACCTGGAGAAGTTCACGCGGACGCTCAGCTACGGCAGCTGGTTCAACTACTACCTGTGCGGGCTCACCGGCACCATCGGCATCTCCTCGCTGAACATCACGGTGCCGTTCCTGCCGATTCCCGCCACCGAGCAGCCGAAGAGGTGCCAGGTCGAGTGAAGCCCCTACGCGAACGCAACCAGGCTGCCGTCGGCGCGGTGACCCTCGTCCTCATCGGACTGCTCACCCTGGCCGCCTACTACTCCGACGACCTTCCGCTGCTCGGCAACGGCACCACCTACTCCGCCCACTTCGCCGAGTCCGCCGATCTCAAGGCGGGCAACGAGGTCCAGGTCGCCGGTGTGAAGGTCGGCGAGGTCGAGGAGGTGTCCCTGGACGGCACCAGGGTGCTCGCGACGTTCAAGGTGGAGAACGTGCGGCTCGGTGACGCGACCGAGGCGGCCATCGAGGTCAAGACGCTGCTGGGGGAGAAGTTCCTCGCGCTGCGGCCGAAGGGCCAGGGCGTGCTCGACCCGAACGAGCCGATCCCGCTGGAGCGCACCAGCTCGCCGTATCAGATCCAGGACGTGTTCGGGGACCTCTCGTCCACCGTCCGCGACATCGACAGCGACCAGCTGGCGCGCAGCTTCGAGGTGATCGCGGAGTCCATGCGCAACACCCCGCAGCATCTCAAGGACGCGCTCGGCGGGCTGTCGGCCCTGTCGCGCACGGTGTCCTCCCGCGACGAGGAGCTGGCGCGGCTGCTGTCGAACACCAGCGGCGTCTCGAAGATCCTCGCCGACCGCAACGAGACGCTGCGCCGCGTCATCGACGACGGCAACCTGCTGCTGACCGAACTGCAGAACCGGGAACAGGCCATCGACGCGCTGCTGTCGGGAGCGCGGCAGCTCTCCGACCAGCTGTCGGGCCTCGTCGCCGACAACCGTGCGCAGCTCACGCCCGCGCTGAGGGAACTGAACACCGTCACGGACCTGTTGCAGCGCAACCAGGACAACCTCAACCGCAGCCTGGAGCTGCTCGCACCGTTCACGCGCATCGGCGCCAACGCCACCGGCAACGGCCGCTGGTTCGAGGGCTACATCTGCGGGCTGCTGCCGCCGGTGATCACCACCCGGGGAGCCACGATCAACCCCGAGGGCTGCAGCCCGCCCGTGGCGGCGGACAACCAGGGAGTGGCGAGGAACTGATGGCGCACAGGAAGGCGGGATAGGGATGGTGGTCGACTCCCGCGCGCAGCGCAGCCTGTACAGCTGGCTGGCGATGGCGTGCGTCGCGCTGCTCGTGCTCGCCACCGGCCTGTGGTGGCTGGCGCGCGACGGCGGCGGCACGCGACTGAGCGCCTACTTCGACAAGACCGTCGGCCTCTACGCCGGGTCGTCGGTGCGGGTGCTGGGCATCCCCGTCGGCGAGATCACGGACGTGCGGCCCGAGGGCGGTGCCGTCCGGGTGGACATGCGGGTCGACGTGCCGGTCCCGGAGAACGCGGGCGCCGTCGTGGTGGCGCCGAGCCTGGTCAGCGACCGCTACGTGCAGCTGACCCCCGCCTACGACAGCGGGCCGGTGCTCGCCGGGGGCGCGGTGATCCCGAAGGAGCGCACCGCCACCCCGGTGGAGCTCGACGACCTCTACGCCAGCCTCAACGAGCTCTCCACCAGCCTCGGGCCGGACGGCGCCAACCGCCGCGGCGCGCTGGCCGACGTGCTCGACACCGCCGCGGCCAACCTCGACGGCAACGGCAGGAACCTCAACGACACCGTGGCCAGGCTCGCCGAGCTGTCGCGCACGCTGGAGGGCTCCAAGGGCGACCTGTTCTCCACGGTGCGCAACCTGCAGTCGTTCACCACCATGCTCGCCCGCAGCGATCGCCAGCTCACCGAGTTCTACGACCGGCTCGCCGACGTCACGACGTTCCTCGCCGAGGACTCCGACGACGTGGGTGCGGCGCTGTCGGCACTGGGCCGTTCGCTGGGCGAGGTGCGCACGTTCGTCGAGGACAACCGCGAACTACTGTCGGCCAATGTGGACAAACTCGCCGGGATCACCGGCGTGCTCGTCGACCAGCGGGCCGCGCTGGCCGAGGTGCTCGACGTCGGCCCCACCGGCATGACGAACTTCATCAACACCTACGACGCGGCCTCCGGCAGCATCCAGGTGCGCTACAACGCCAACGAGCTCACCCACCCGCTCATGCAGACGCTGTGCCGGCTGGTCAGGGCCGGTTCGCCGGTGCAGCTGCCCGAGGCGCTGACCGGGCTGTGCGACTCGATCGCGTCCGTGGTCGACGGCAACCTCAAGCTGCCCTCGGTGTCGCAGATCCTGTCCTCGGCGCAGCAGGGCCGGCTGCCGCCCCTGCCCCTGCCGCTGGTCGACCTGCTCACCACGCCGCTGGACGACGGGAGCGGCCGATGAGACGCGCACTCGCCGCCACCCTCGCCGCCGCGGCCCTGCTGCTCGCGGGCTGCGGCGAGGCCGGGTTCTCCGGCCTCTACAACACGCCGCTGCCCGGTGGCGCCGACCTCGGTGACCACCCGTACCGGATCACCGCGCAGTTCGGCGACGTGCTCGACCTCGTGCCGCAGGCCAGCGTCAAGGTCAACGACGTCGCCGTCGGCAGGGTCGAGAAGGTCGCGCTGGCCGACGACGCCAAGTCCGCCATCGTCACCATGGCCGTCAACGGCGACATCGAGCTGCCCGCCAACTCCGCCGCACTGCTGCGCCAGTCGAGCCTGCTGGGGGAGAAGTTCGTCGAGCTGCGGGCCCCCTCGGCGGAGCAGGCCACCGGACGCCTCACCGACGGCGCCCGCATCCCGCTGTCGCGCACCAACCGCAACCCGGAGGTGGAGGAGGTGCTCGGCGCGCTGTCACTGCTGCTCAACGGCGGCGGCATCGGCCAGCTGTCGAACATCACCCGCGAGCTGAACGCCGCGCTGTCCGGCAACGAGGCCGAGGTGCGCACCCTGCTCGCCAGGGTCGACGAGATCGCCACCGAGCTGGACGGGCAGAAGGGCGAGATCGTGCGCGCCATCGACGGGCTGAACCGGCTGTCGAGCACGCTGGTGGCGCAGCAGGGCAACCTGAACACCGCCCTGGACCACCTGGAACCCGGCCTGCGGGTCGTCACCGCGCAGCGCGACCAGCTCGTCGGGATGCTGCAGTCGCTCGACGCGCTCTCCGGCGTGGCCGTCGACACCGTCAACCGCAGCCGCGACCAGCTCGTCGCGAACCTGCGCGCCCTGGAGCCGACGCTGCGCAAGCTGGCCGAGGCCGGGACGAACCTGCCCATCGCGCTGCAGATCCTGCCGACCTACCCGTTCCCGGACTCCGCGGGCGCGGTGATCCGCGGCGACTACGCCAACGTCCACGCGCGCGTCGATCTCAACCTGGACCTGCTGCTGCAGAACTTCACCAACTCGTCGCAGCCGATCCTGCCCGTGCCGCCGAACCCGGTCACCGGCGCCGTGCCGGGGACGGGCCAGGGCAGCGGCGGTGACGGCACGGCACCGGCGCTGCCGCTGCCACGGACGCCGGTGCCCGCGCAGCAGGGCGGCGTACTGGGGAGCCTGCTGGGCGGCCTGACGGGAGGTGGCGGGTGATGCTCACCGGAAAGCACCGGATCAAGTTGCTCGCCTTCCTCGTCGTCGCTGTGGTCTCGGTGGCCGTCGTCGGCGTCAACTACGCGGGGCTGGACCGGCTGTTCGGCACCCGGGGGTACGCGGTCACCGTGCGGCTCGCCGACTCCGGGGGCATCTTCGTCAACGCCGAGGTCACCTACCGGGGTGTAGCGGTCGGCAAGGTCGCGGCGATGAACCTCACCGAGCGCGGTGTGGAGCTGACCCTCGACATCGGCTCGGACGCACCACGGATCCCGGCGGACACCCACGCCGCGGTGTCCAACCGGTCGGCCGTCGGCGAGCAGTACGTGGACCTCGTGCCCGCCGACGACGACGGCCCGTACCTGGAGCACGGCTCCACGATCGAACAGGACCGCACCTCGCTGCCGCTCGCGCCGGACACGGTGCTCGCCAACCTCGACAACCTGGTGGCCAGTGTGGACACCCGCTCGTTGCGTACGGTGGTCGACGAGACCTACGACGCGTTCGCGGGCGCGGGAGGGGACCTGCAGGAACTACTCGACATGACCAGTTCGTTCACGGCCACGGCCGCCGAGCACCTGCCCCAGACGCGGGCCCTGCTCTCCGACGGCCGCCTGGTGCTGGAGACCCAGCGCCGTCAGGCGGACGACATCGCCGCGCTCGCCGGCGGGCTGCGCACCATCGCGTCCGAGCTGAAGAAGGCCGATCCCGACCTGCGCAGGGTGATCGACGAGGCGCCCAAGCTTAGCCGCGAGGTGCGCGACGTGCTCGCCGAGTCCGGCACCGACGCGGGCATCGTCATGGCCAACCTGCTCACCACGTCCAAGATCACCACCGCCCGCACGGACGCGATCGAGCAGCTGCTCGTGGCGTACCCGGTGATCTCGGCGTTCACCCGGTCGGTGACCTCCAACGGCGAGGGCCACCTCGGGTTCGTGTTCAACCTCTTCGATCCGCCGTCGTGCACCAAGGGTTACGAGGGCACCCGGCAGCGGCCAGCGAGCGACGAGAGCGACGCCCCGCCCAACACCGGCGCCTACTGTGCCGAGCCGCCCGGCAGCCCGACCGGCGTGCGGGGCGCGCAGAACGCGCCGTACGCGGGCATGCCCGCCGACGTGCCGGAGGTGCCGACACAGCAGGCGCAGCAGCCCAGCACGGACGGCGTTCCGCGCCGGGACGGCCTGCCAGGGCTGCTGGGCTACGTCACCGGCGGCACCGGCCAGGGGCTCGGTGGCCTGCTGGGGTTGCCCCGGTGACACCCCGGCCGAGCCCGCGCCCGAGGGCCAGCGACGACACCGGCGACACCGGCGACACCCACAACGGGACCGGCGAGCAGGCCGGCGGTGAGGTCACGACGCCGGAGGACACCGCCGTCGCGGAGGACGCCGCCGGCGCGGACGAGGGTGTCGCTGCGGAGCAGGCCGCGGCCGGCGAGCGGCCCGCCGCGGACCCCCGCGCGCTGCGGATGCTCGCCGCCGTCGCGGTGGTGGCCCTGCTCGTCGCGGGGTGGTTCGGCTTCAGCTGGTGGAGCGCGGCCCACGACGACCGGCTCGAGCTGGCCCGCGAACGCGACACGGTCGTCGCCGACATCTCCGCCGCGCTGGTCACCCTGCACACCATCGACCACCGCACGGCACGCTCCGACGTCGACGAGTGGCTGCGGGTCACCACCGGCAAGCTCGGCGAGGACCTGTCCAAGGACCGGCAGCTCCAGCTCGACCGCGCCGCGGGCACGCGAACGGTCGCGAGCGCGAGCGTGCGCGAGCTCGCCGTCACCGAGCTCGACCGCCGCCTGGGCACGGCGCGGCTGCTGGCCGTGCTGGACGTGCGGCTCGGCACCCGCGACACTCAGCCCGCACCCAGCCGGAGCAGGCTGACCGTGCAGGCACAGCGCACCGGCGAGGGCTGGAAGATCAGCGCCGTACAGGCGGTGTCGTCGTGAACGGCGCCGGTGGCGCCCAGCGGCGCAGGGCCACGATCATGGCCGTGCTGGCCGCCGTCATCGTGCTCGCGGCGGGCGCCGCCGTGTGGTCGGGGCTGCAGGCGCGGCAGCTGCGGGCGGCGGGCGACAACGTCGCGCTGGCCGATCCGGTGGCCACGCGGGAGGTCACCCGGCAGGTGACGGGCGCGCTCAAGTCGATCTTCTCGTACGACTACAACAACCTCGCCCGCACCGAACGGGCCGCCGAGCGGGTGCTCGCGGGCGAGGCCGTCGAGCAGTACGGCCGCAGCTTCGCCGCCGCGAAGGCGCAGGCGCGCGACGGCAAGCTCGTGCGCACCACCACGGTGCGCTCGCTCGGTGTGCGGTCCCTGACCGCGCAGCGGGCGCACCTGCTGGCGTTGCTCGACCAGCAGACACTGCACACGGCCGGCAACGACCGCCAGGAATCGGCCACCGCCGTGCTCGTGGTCACCGCCGAGAACACCGGCGGCCAATGGAAGATCACGAGCCTCACGAGCGTGTGACCCGAGCGCGCCGGCAGGCGTGTTCACCCCGCACGCCGGTGTGTTGGCCGCCCGGGCGTCACGGATCCCCGGCACGGCAACGTACAGCACCAACACGGCGACGCGGACGGCCGACACGGCGGCGCGGAAGGCCAACACACCGGCGCAGGGCGGGCGCATCGCCGGACACCCTCGCCGGTAACCTTCCCGCGTGTCTGTCAACAACGACGAGCAGGCCGCGCGCGGAGGGCAGGTACCGCACAGCCCGGCGAAGGTCGTCGCCGCGCCGCCGCGGCCGGGCCTGATCGAGCCGGTCTCCTTGACGACGCTGGTCGCCCGCGCCGACGCGCGCCTCATCGCCGACCCGGCCGACGCCGAGCTGACGGTGACCGGCGCGACGCTGCGCGCCCAGCACGTCATCCCCGGCGACCTGTTCGCCGCGTTGCCCGGCGCCCGCGCGCACGGCGCGGACTTCGCCGACGCGGCCATCGCCGCGGGCGCCGCCGCGGTGCTCACCGACGAGGACGGCGCCCAGCGGCCCGCACTGCGCGACGCGCCCGTGCCCGTCCTGGTGCACGGCGACCCCCGGGGCGTGCTCGGCTCCGTCGCCGCGTGGATCTACGGCGAGCCCTCGCTGAAGCTCTCGGTGCTCGGCGTCACCGGCACGTCGGGCAAGACCACCACCGCCTACCTCGTCGAGTCCGGGCTGCGCGCCGCGGGACTGGCCACCGGGCTCATCGGCACCGTCGAGACCCGCATCGGCTCCGAGCGGCTCGCCAGCGCCTTCACCACCCCGGAGGCGCCGGACCTGCAGGCGCTGTTCGCCGTCATGGTCGAGCAGGGCGTCACGCACGTGGCGATGGAGGTCTCCAGCCACGCGCTCGCACTCGGCAGGGTGAACGGCACGCGGTTCAGCGTCGGCGCATTCACCAACCTCTCGCAGGACCACCTCGACTTCCACCGCGACATGGAGGAGTACTTCGCCGCCAAGTCGCTGCTGTTCGACGGCCGCTCGACGCACGAGGTCGTGGTGGTCGACAGCGCGTGGGGCGAGGCGCTGGTCACCCCGCAGACCGTGACCGTGTCCACCGAACCCGGCACCGACGCGGCATGGCGCGCGAGCGACATCGCCATCACGCCCACCGGCGAGCAGGTGTTCCTGCTGCACGCGCCCGACGGCCGCACCGCCACCGCGACGCTGCCCCTTCCGGGGGAGTTCAACGTCGCCAACGCCGCGCTCGCCGCGGCGATCCTGGACACCGCCGGGGTGTCGCTGGACGACATCGTCGCCGGGCTGGCCGGCGTCGAGGTCCCCGGCCGGATGGAGCGTGTGTACCTGGGCCAGCCGTTCACCGCCGTCGTCGACTACGCGCACAAGCCCGCCGCCGTCACCCAGGCCCTGCAGGCCCTGCGCGCCCGCACCGAGGGCCGCATCATCACCGTGCTCGGCTGCGGTGGCGACCGCGACACGGCCAAGCGGCCCGTCATGGGCGAGGCCGCCGTCCGCGGCAGCGACCTGGTGATCGTCACCGACGACAACCCGCGCAGCGAGGACCCGGCCGCCATCAGGGCGGCGATGCTCGCCGGGGCGCGTGCCGTCAGCCCCGCCCAGTCGGCCGAGGTGCTGGAGATCGGCGACCGCCGCGACGCCATCGCCGCCGCCGTCGAACGGGCGAGGCCCGGCGACGTCGTGCTCGTCGCGGGCAAGGGACACGAGACCGGGCAGGAGATCGCCGGTGTCGTGCACCCGTTCTCCGACCGCGACGAACTGGAGGCCGCCATCCGCTACCGACTCGAGGTGAGCGTGTGATCGAGCTGACCCTGGCCGAGATCGCCGGCATCGTCGGCGGCAGGCTGCACCACGCCGACGGCGGCGAGCGCGTCACCGGCTCGGTGGAGTTCGACTCCCGCCAGCTCACCGAAGGTGGCCTCTTCGTCGCACTGCCGGGGCAGCGCGTCGACGGCCACGACTTCGCCGCGCAGGCCGTGCGCGCGGGCGCCGCCGGGGTGCTGGCCGCCCGCGAGGTGGACGCCCCGGCCGTGATCGTGCCGCCGCTGCCGGAGGGCATGGCACACGAGCGGGCCCTGGCGCTGACGGGCGACCGCGACGGCTCCGGTGCCGCCGTGCTGGCCGCGCTCGCCGCGCTGGCGCGGCACGTGGTCACCGTGCTGTCCCGCGACGCGCTCACCGTCGTCGGGGTCACCGGCTCCTCGGGCAAGACCTCCACCAAGGACCTCATCGCGCAGGTGCTGGAGCCGCTGGGTCCCACCGTGGCGCCGCCCGGCTCGTTCAACAACGAGCTGGGCCACCCGTGGACGGCGCTGCGGGCCGACGCGGGCACCCGCCACCTGGTGCTGGAGCTGTCCGCGCGGGGGCCCGGCCACATCGCCGAGCTGGCGGCCGTGGCGCCGCCCCGCATCGGCGTGGTGCTCAACGTCGGCAGCGCGCACGTCGGCGAGTTCGGGTCGAGGGAGGGCATCGCCAAGGCCAAGGGCGAGCTGGTGGAGGCGCTGCCCGCCGAGGGCGTGGCCGTGCTCAACGTCGACGACCCGCTCGTGGCGGCCATGGCGGCGCGCACGACGGCGAGGGTCGTCGGCGTCGGCGAGAGCGCGGCCGCCACCGTCCGCGCCGAGAACGTCACCCTCGACGAGCACGCCAGGGCCTCGTTCCGACTCCTCGCCCCGCAGGGCGAGGCCGACGTGACGCTCCAGCTGGTGGGTGAGCACCACGTCGGCAACGCCCTCGCCGCCGCGGCCGTGGCGCTGGAGCTCGGCTCACCCGTCGCCGACGTGGCGCGGCACCTGAGCGCCGCGCAGCGCCGCTCCGCACGCCGGATGGAGGTCACCACCCGCGCCGACGGCGTCACCGTGCTCAACGACTCCTACAACGCCAACCCGGAGTCGATGCGCGCGGGGCTCAAGACACTCGCCTCGATGGCGTCGGCGACGCAGGCCGCGGAGCCGCGACGATCTTGGGCGGTCCTCGGTGTCATGGGCGAGCTGGGTGCCGATAGCGTGTCCGCGCACGACGAGATCGGCAGGCTCGCCGTGCGGCTCAACATCAGCAGGCTGGTCGTGGTCGGCGGCAGTGGCACGGACGCCGCCGCCATGCACCACGGAGCCAGCCACGAGGGTTCTTGGGGAGAGGAGTCGGTCCTGGTGCCCGACACCGACGCCGCGATCGCGCTGCTGCGCGACGAGCTGCGTCCCGGCGACGTCGTGCTCGTGAAGGCGTCCAAGGTCGCCGAGCTCTGGCGCGTGGCGGATGCCCTGCTGGAGGGCGGTAACGCGTGATCAGCATCATGATCGCGGCCTCGGTGGGGCTGCTGGTCTCCATCCTGCTCACCCCCTATCTCATCCGCACCTTCTCGCGGCAGGGTTTCGGCCAGGAGATCCGGGAGGAGGGCCCCGAGGGGCACAAGTCCAAGCGCGGCACCCCGACGATGGGTGGCGTCGCGATCATCGTCGCGCTGGTGGTCGGCTACTTCGTCGCTCACCTCGCCGACTGGCTGCGCGACTCGACCAACGACGGGCCGACCGCCTCCGGGCTGCTCGTGCTGTTCCTCGCCGTGGCGCTCGGGCTCGTCGGCTTCCTCGACGACTTCATCAAGATCCGCAAGCAGCGCAACCTCGGGCTGAACAAGACGGCCAAGCTGGTCGGGCAGCTGGTGGTCGCCGTGGTGTTCGCGGTGCTGGTGCTGCAGTTCCCCGACGACAACGGGCTGACCCCGGCCTCGCAGAACCTGTCCTACGTGCGGGACCTGGCGCTGATCTTCTTCCCGGTGCCGGTCTTCATCATCTTCTGCTACCTGCTGATCTCCGCGTGGTCCAACGCCGTCAACTTCACCGACGGCCTCGACGGGCTCGCCGGTGGCGCGGGCGCCATGGCGCTGGCGACCTACGTGGTGATCTCGTTCTGGCAGGCGCGGCTCAGCTGTGTCGAGTCGCCGCAGGCCGCCTGCTACGACGTGCGCGACCCGCTGGACCTCGCGGTGGTGGCCGCCGCGGCGACCGGCGCGTGCGTCGGGTTCCTGTGGTGGAACGCCGCGCCCGCGAAGATCTTCATGGGCGACACCGGCTCGCTGGCCCTCGGCGGCCTCGTCGCCGGGCTGTCCATGACCACCCGCACGGAGCTGCTGGCCATCGTCATCGGTGGGCTGTTCGTGGTCGAGATGATCTCGGTCGTGCTGCAGATCGCGGTGTTCCGTACGACCCGGCGCAGGCTGTTCCGCATGGCCCCGTTCCATCACCACTTCGAGCTGGCCGGCTGGGCGGAGACCACGGTCATCATCCGGTTCTGGCTGCTGGCCGGAATCTGCTGCCTGTTCGGCCTCGGCCTGTTCTACAGCGAGCAGCTCGGCCTCGGAGGAGGCTGACGGTCATGGACCTCGCCGGAGCGCGGGTGCTCGTCGCCGGAGCCGGGGTGACGGGGAGGTCGGTGACGACGGCACTGGCCGGTCTCGGCGCCCACGTGACCGTCACCGACGGCAACGCGGCGCGGCTCGCCGAGCTGGAAGGGCTCGGCGCCGACCTGGTGCCCGGCCTGGACAGCCCGCCCGAGGGCACCGCGCTGGTGGTGACGAGCCCTGGCTGGCGGCCCACGGCGCCGCTGCTCACCGCGGCGGCGGCCCGGGGCGTCGAGGTGATCGGCGACGTCGAGCTGGCCTGGCGCATCGGGCAGGACCTCGAGCGGCCACCAGCGTGGCTCGCCGTCACCGGCACCAACGGCAAGACCACCACCGTCGGCATGCTGGAGGCGGTGCTGCGTGCCGCCGGGGTCGACGCGGTGGCCTGCGGCAACGTGGGCTTCGCCGTGCTCGACGCGGTGCTGGCGGGCCACGAGGCGCTCGCCGT
Organism: Prauserella muralis; assembly: GCF_003202285.1. Lineage (GTDB taxonomy): Bacteria > Actinomycetota > Actinomycetes > Mycobacteriales > Pseudonocardiaceae > Prauserella_B > Prauserella_B muralis. The sequence continues at coordinate 922,154 of NZ_MASW01000007.1, read as the reverse complement.
GGAGCTGTCCAGCTTCCAGCTGCACTGGTCGGCCACCCTGGCTCCGCGGGCATCGGTGGTGCTCAACGTCGCCGAGGACCACATCGACTGGCACGGCTCCTTCGCCGAGTACGCCGCGGCGAAGGGCTCCATCCACGCGCGCTCGGCCACGGCGGTGCACAACCTCGCCGACGCCACCTCGGCGCGGCTGGCCGCCGAGCACGCTCCGGCCAGCGCCCGGCGGGTGGCCTTCGGCCTGGACGCTCCCGGCCCCGGCGAGCTGGGCGTGGTCGAGGACCTGCTGGTCGACCGCGCCTTCGTGGCCGACCCCGCGACCAGCGCCGAGGAGCTGGCCTGCCTGTCCGACGTCCGCCCCGGCGGCCCGCACAACGTCGGCAATGCCCTCGCCGCGGCCGCGCTCGCCAGGGCGTACGGGGTGCCCGCCGACGCCGTGGCCAAGGGCCTGCGGGCCTTCCGGCCTGGCGCGCACCGGGCGGTGGAGGTCGCCGAGATCGACGGGGTCCGCTATGTCAACGACTCCAAGGCCACCAACCCGCACGCGGCCGCGGGCTCCCTGCTCGCGCACCCGAGCGTGGTGTGGATCGCGGGCGGGCTGCTCAAGGGCGCCTCGGTGGACGAGCTGGTGGCGACCGTCGCCGGGCGCCTGCGCGCGGCGATCCTGCTCGGCGCGGACGCGGACGTGATCGCGGCCGCTGTTGCGCGACACGCCCCGGATGTGCCCGTCACGAGGCTCGATCCGGGTGACGATGAACCCATGACTGTGGCGGTGAACGCGGCTCGGGCACTGGCGCGCCCCGGCGACGCCGTGGTGCTCGCGCCCGCGGCGGCGTCGCTGGACATGTTCCGCGACTACGCGGCACGCGGTGACGCGTTCGCGGCGGCGGTCGCAGCGCTGGAACCGGGGCCCGCCCGTGACGGCGGTTGAGCAGAGCGGAGACACCCGCAGGCGCGACCGCGGCGGGCGCAAACGCGCCGAGCGTGGCCTCACGGCGGTGCGCACCGCGCTCACCGCGTGGCTGTCCCGGCCGCTGGCGGACTTCCACCTGATCCTCGCGCTGTGCGGCACCCTCGGCGTGATCGGCATCGTCATGGTGCTCTCCGCGTCGTCGGTGGCCTCCTACGACCCGAGCAGCGACTCCAGCGTCTACGCGGTGTTCCAGAAGCACCTGCTGTTCTTCTGCCTCGGCATGATCGCGTTCTGGCTCGGGGTGCGGATCCCGCTGCCGCGGATCCGGGCCCTGTCGTCGACCGCGATGGTGGTCAGCCTCGGCCTGCTCGCCCTCGTGCTCACCCCGCTGGGCACCAGCGTCAACGGCTCGCAGGGCTGGTTCGTGCTCGGCCCGCTGTCGCTGCAGCCGGTGGAGCTGGCCAAGGTGGCGCTGGCGCTGTGGGGCGCGCACATCCTGGTGATCAAGTACGAGTTGCTGCACCAGTGGCGGCATCTGCTCGTGCCGCTCGTGCCCGCCGCCCTGCTCATGTTCGCCCTGGTCATGGCGCAGCCGGACCTCGGGGGCACCATCCCGCTCGGCACGATCCTCATCGCGCTGCTGTGGTTCGCCGGCGCGCCCAAGCGCCTGTTCGCCGTCATCCTCAGCGGCGCCGTCGCCGGTGCGGTGGTGCTCGCGCTGGTCGCCGAGTACCGGCTCGACCGCGTCATGTCGTTTCTGAACCCGCAGGCCGACCCGCTGGGCAAGGGCCTGCAGGCCAACCAGGCGCTGTACGCGCTCGCCGACGGCGGGCTGTTCGGCAAGGGTCTCGGGCAGGGCCAGTCCAAGTGGATGTACCTGCCCAACGTGCAGCACGACTTCATCTTCGCGCTCATCGGCGAGGAACTGGGCTTCGTCGGCTGCGTGGCGGTGATCGGCCTGTTCGGGCTGCTCGCCTTCGTGGGGCTGCGGATCGCCATGCGCAACCTCGACCCGTGGATCCGCATCGTCGCAGGCGCGCTCACCGTGTGGATCGTCTCGCAGGCGGCCATCAACATCGGCTACGTGGTGGGCCTGCTGCCGGTGACCGGCGTGACCCTGCCGATGATCTCCTACGGCGGCACGTCGCTGCTGATCACCATGCTGTTGTTCGGCCTGCTCGCCAACTGCGCCCGGCACGAGCCGGAGGCGGTGGCCGCACTGCGCACGCAGGGCCCCGGTAAGTTCGGACGCCTGATGCGGTTGCCCGCGCCGGACCCGTACCGCCCGCCTGCCAAGCGCAGGGGCGGCGGCCGGGGCAACCCGGCCAAGGGCGGCAGGCCCGCGCCCCGGAGCGTGCGGTCGGCATCGGCGCCGGATCGCAGGCGCGCCGCACCGGAGTACGGTCGACGCACCACCCCCCGGGGTGGGTCGGGTCGCGCATCGACGACAGCACGGACCACAGCGAGGCGGAGAGGACGCAGGTGACCGAGCCCATGGCTGGGGGCGAGAAGGCAGTGGCAGGCCGGGGGCCGACCGTGGTGGTCGCGGGTGGCGGAACGGCGGGCCACATCGAGCCCGCGCTCGCGCTCGCCGACGCGGTCACGCGGCTGCGGCCGGACGCGACAGTCGTCGCGCTCGGCACACCGCGAGGACTGGAGAACCAGCTGGTCCCGGCGCGCGGGTACCCGCTGGAGCTGATCCCGCCGGTTCCGCTGCCGCGCAAGCCGACGGCCGACCTGCTGCGGCTGCCGCTGAAGGTGCGCGACGCCGTGAAGCGCACCAGGGACGTGCTCGACCGGGTCGGCGCCGACGTGGTGGTGGGCTTCGGCGGCTACGTCGCGCTGCCCGCCTACCTGGCCGCGCGGGGCCGCGTGCCGATCGTCGTGCACGAGGCCAACAAGCACGCCGGGCTGGCCAACAAGGTCGGCGCCCGGTTCGCGAAGAAGGTCGCCGTCGCCGTGCCGGGCACGCCGCTGCCGGGTGCGGAGGTCGTGGGCATCCCGCTGCGGCGCTCCATCACCACGCTCGACCGGCCCGCGCTCCGCGCCGAGGCCCGCAGGCACTTCGGGCTCGACCCGGACGCGCCGACGGTGCTCGTGTTCGGCGGCTCGCAGGGCGCGCGCTCCATCAACGTCGCCGTGTCCGGCGCGGCACAGGAGTTCGCCGAAGCCGGTGTGGGCGTGCTGCACGCGCACGGGCCGAAGAACACGCTGGCGGTGCAGGAGTTCGCCGGCCGTCCCGCGTACGTGCCCGTGCCGTACCTGGAGCGCATGGACCTCGCCTACGCGGCCGCCGACCTGGTGCTGTGCCGCTCGGGCGCGATGACCGTCGCCGAGGTGTCGGCGGTGGGCCTGCCCGCGGTGTTCGTGCCGCTGCCCCATGGCAACGGCGAACAGGCGCTCAACGCCGAGCCCGCCGTCGACGCGGGCGCTGCGTTGCTGGTGCCCGACGAGGAGCTGACGCCCGCCAGGGTGGCCGAGCTGGTGGTGCCGCTGGCAGGCGACGCCGAGCGGCTCGGCAAGATGAGCGCGGCCGCCGTGGGGCTCGGCCACCGCGAAGCCGACGAAGTGCTGGCCACGATGGTCCTGGGGGTTGCCGGTCATGCAGCAGGTTCCTGAGGCGCTCGGACGGGCGCACCTGATCGGCATCGGCGGTGCCGGGATGAGTGGTATCGCGCGCATCCTGCTCGCGCGCGGCGGCCGGGTGTCCGGCTCCGACGCGAAGGACTCCCGAGCCTTCCTCACCCTGCGCGCCCAGGGCGCGCGGATCGCGGTGGGGCAGCGCGCGGAGAACCTCGACGCGTTCGACGAGGGCCCCAGCGCCGTCGTCGTGTCCACGGCGATCAAGGACACCAACCCGGAGCTGGTGGCCGCCCGCGAGCGCGGCATCCCCGTGCTGCACCGCGCGCAGGCGCTCGCCCTGCTCATGGAGGGCCACCGGGTCGCCTGCATCGCGGGAACGCACGGCAAGACGTCCACCACGTCGATGCTCACCGTGGCGCTGCAGCACTGCCGCCTCGACCCGTCGTTCGCGATCGGCGGCGACCTCAACGAGTCCGGCGCCAACGCCCACCACGGCGAGGGCGGCCTTTTCGTCGCGGAGGCCGACGAGAGCGACGGCTCGTTCCTCACCTACCGCCCCTCGGTGGCGGTGGTGACCAACATCGAGCCGGACCACCTCGACCACCACGGCACCGCCGAGGCCTACGTCGCCGTGTTCGCCGACTTCGTGCGGCGGGTCGAGCCCGGAGGGGTGCTGGTCGTGTGCGCCGACGACGCCCCCGCCGGGGAGCTGGCCGCCCGCGCCGAGTCCGAGGGACTGCGCGTGCGCCGCTACGGGCGCGCCGCCACCGGGGAGCAGGACGCCCACGTGCTGAGCTACACCCCCGGCGACGACGGCGGCACCGTGCGGATCGTGCTCGGCGGCGAGGAACGCGACGTGCACGTGGCGGTGCCGGGTGAGCACATGGCCCTCAACGCCGTGGCCGCGCTGCTGGCCGGGCTGGAGCTGGGCGCTCCCGCCGACGGCCTCGCCGAGGGCCTTGCCGCGTTCGGTGGCGTGCGCAGGCGCTTCGAGTTCAAGGGCAGGGCCGGCGACGTGCGCGTGTACGACGACTACGCTCACCACCCGACGGAGGTGGCGGCGCAGCTGCGGGCGGTGCGGCACGCCGCGGGCTCCGGCCGCGTCGTGGTGGTGTTCCAGCCACACCTGTACTCGCGCACCGAGTTGTTCGCGACCGAGTTCGCCGAGGCGCTGCGGCTTGCCGACGAGGCCGTCGTGCTCGACGTCTACGGGGCGCGGGAGGAGCCGAGGCCCGGCGTCACGGGTGAGCTGATCGCCGAGCGGATCACCGGCGCGGGCGTGCACTACGAGCCCGCCTTCGACCGGGCGGCCACGCTGGTCGCCGACCTCGTCAAGCCCGGGGACCTCGTCGTGACCATGGGCGCGGGCGACGTCACCCAGCTCGGCCCGGAGATCCTCGGCGAGCTCGACCGCCGCGGCGGGTAGCCGGAGCCGGTGATGACCACGACCAGGCAGTCCTCGGCGCGGCGCAGGCCGCCGGTGCGGGGCGCTCGTGAGCCCCGCACCACCCGGGGCCGCCGCAGCCCGGCCGCGCGGGCGCGCACCGGCACCGGCCTCACGCGGCGCAAGGCGATGCGCCGCCGCTGGGTGGCGTTGCTGACCGTGCTCACCGTCGCCGGGCTGGTCTACGTGCTGTTCTTCACGTCCCTGCTCGGCGTGCGCTCGGTGGAGGTCGTCGGTGCCGACAGCGTGCCCGCCGAGCGGGTCCGCGACGTCGCCGACGTGCCCGACCGGCGCGCGATGCTGCGCGTGGACACCGACGCGATCGCCGAGCGGGTCGCCACCCTGCCGGGCATCGCCACGGTCGACGTGTCCCGCTCGTGGCCGTCGACGATCGAGATCGCGGTGACCGAGCGGAGCCCGATCGGCTTCTACAACGACGGCGAGGAGCTCTACCTGGTGGACGGCGGCGGGCTGGTCTACAAGAAGGTCGCGCAGCGGCCGAAGGGCCTGCCCGAGCTGAAGCTGGCCGAGGTCGGCCCCGACGACCCGGCGACGCGCGCCGCGACCTCGGTGCTGCGGGCGATCCCGGCGCAGCTGCGCGAACGGGTGCGTGTGGTGCGTGCCGAGACGCCGGGCAGTGTGGAGTTCACGCTGGCCGGCGGCAAGGTGGTCCGCTGGGGCGACGCGGAGCAGAGCGAGCGCAAGGCCAAGGTGCTGGCCGCCCTGCTCACCCGCCAGGGCACCACCTACGACGTGTCGGCGCCAGAGCTGCCCACGGTGTCCTGAGTGGTCGGCCGGGTTCACAGTGCCGTACCGGACACGGGCACCCGGGCTTGCTGAACACCGGCGACCGGTGACGAGAATCCAGTGCGTCGAGACAGGTGGCGTTGACGGACATGACAGGCGAAAAGGACACGACGACCGAGCGCCGGTCCGTGCTTCGCCGCGCGCTGCGGATCCTGGACACGTTCTCCAGCTCGGTGACCGACCTGAGCCTGTCCGAGATGAGCCGCCGCTCCGGCGTCCCGCTGACCACGACCCACCGCATCGTGACCGAGCTCCACGAGTGGGGCGCTCTCGAACGCACCGATGCGGGCGAATACCGGATCGGCCTGCGGCTGTGGGAGGTCGCCGCGCTCGCGCCCCGCTCGGTCGGCCTGCAGCGCATCGCCCTGCCGTTCATGCAGGACCTCTACGAGACCACCCACCGCGGCGTGCACCTGGCGGTGCGGACGCAGGACGAGGTCGTCTTCGTCGAACGGTTCGTCAGCCCGGAGCGCGCCAGCGCGCGGCCTCGCGTCGGCGGCCGCTATGCCCTGCACGCCACCGCCGTCGGACTCGTGCTGCTCGCCCATGCGCCGGTCGAGGTGCAGGAGGAGGTGCTCGGCAGGCCGCTGACGACCTACACGCCACGCACCTACTCCAGCGAGCGTGAGCTGCGGCAGGTGCTCGCCGACGTCCGGCGAAACGGCTACGCGATCAGCGACCGCCAGATCGACCCCGACTACGTCTCGGTCGCCGCGCCGATCTACGGCCCCGACAACACGGTGGTCGCCGCGCTGTCGCTGATCGTGCCGCACACCGAGTCGCACGGGCCCAACGTCGCGCACCTGGTGCAGGCCACGGCCAGGGGCATCTCCCGCGCTCTCGGCGCGCCCACCCGCACTCGCCCGCCTTCCGATATGCGGAAAGGTGGGTAGCCGCCGAGGCAGTGCCCGGGCGAGCCTTCCCCCAGCCGGTCACAGGGTTGTGGCCGGCCGGAAGGGAACTAGGAGACCATCGTGCCTACCCACTCGCTCACCTCGTCGTCGCTGTCCAGGAGGTCCTTCCTCAAGCGCTCCGCCTTGGCCACGGCCGCCGCGGCCGCGGGCCCCACGCTGCTGTCGGCATGCGGGTCGAGCCCGGCCGGAGGATCGGGCGGCGGCGGTGGCGTCACATTCCTCAGCTATCTGCCCCTGGAAACCCTGTCGATGGCGCCCGAACTGCTCGCCGTCGCAGGCGGCCACTTCGCCAAGCACGGTCTCGACGTCACACTGCAGCCGGTGAAGGGATCGCCGCAGGCGATGCAGACCCTGCTGGCGGGCGTCGGGCCCGTCACGCGCCTCGGCCAGATCGACCTCATGACCGCGATCCCCGACTCGGGACAGCCGCTGGTCAACATCGGCACCCTGACCCGCGGCTCGTCGCTGCGGTTCATCTACAGCAAGAAGAAGCCGCTGGAGAAGCCGGAGGACTTCGTCGGCGAGACGATGGGCGTGCCCTCGGAGGGCGGCACGAGCAGCAAGGTCGTCTCGCTCGTGCTGGCCAACGCCGGGCTCGACCCCGCGAAGGCGGCCCGCCAGGTCACCGGGCTCACGCCCGGCACCTTCAACCTCGTCCAGCAGGGCCGGATCGCCGGCTACGTCGTCAGCATCGACACCGCGAACATCGTGGAGTCGCAGCACGACGACGCGGGCGTGTTCGACCCCGGCACCATCGTGAAGTCCGACTCGCAGGTCTACGTGGCCACCAAGGACACACTGCAGAAGGACCCCGACACCCTCAAGGCGTTCCTCGCCGGGATCAACGACGCGCTCGAGGCGTTCATCGCCGACGAGTCGTTCGACCAGACGATCGCGACACTGCGCGAGTCGTACTCCTTCGCCGCTCTCGACGACGACGCGATCGCCAAGAAGAGCCTCGGCATGATGCGTGACCTGTGGACCGGGGGAGACCCGGACAAGCCGTTGCTCGTCACCGACGAGGCCGCCTGGGTCGCCGGGTACGAGGAGCTCACCAAGGCCGGTGTCGCCAAGCCGGGCGGCGACGCGGCCTCGTGGTTCGACAACAGCCTGCTGCCCGGCGCCAAGGCCTGAGCCGGAGACGAACGAGGAGTCCGATGTCCACTGATCACGTCGGCACACTCCAGCCGGCCGCGATGCCTGCCTCCGAGCACGAGCGCCCGACGGCGCCGCACAAGCTGGAGCTGATCGGGGTCGGCAAGGAGTTCCGCACGAAACGGGCCACCACGCAGGCCCTGCACGACATAAACCTGACCATTTCGGACGGTGAGTTCGTCTCGATCATCGGGCGCTCCGGATGCGGCAAGACCACGTTGCTGCGCGCGCTGGCAGGGCTGCTCAGCCCCACCGAGGGCCGGATACTGGTCGAGGGCCGATCGCTCTGGAAAGACTCCAAGGTAGACGCGTCCGTGGTGTCCCAGCTCGGGGTCGTGTTCCAGGACGCGAACCTGTTCCCCTGGTACTCGGTCGCCGACAACATCGCGCTGCCGCTGCGGCTGCGCGGGGACGACAAGGACCAGCGCAGGGAACGGGCACACGAACTCGCGGAGCTGGTGGGGTTGAAAGGGTTCGAGAAGTCCTACCCGCGCGAGCTCTCCGGCGGCATGCGCCAGCGCGTGGCCATCGCGAGGGCGCTCAGCACGCGACCGAAGCTGCTGCTGATGGACGAACCGTTCGGCGCACTCGACGCGCTCACCAGGGAGCGAATGAACCTGGAGCTGCAACGCATCGCACTCGCCACGGGCGCGACCGTCGTGTTCGTCACCCACGACATCACCGAGGCGGTGTTCCTCGGAGACAGGGTCGTGCAGCTGACGCCGAGGCCCGGCCGGATCAGCGAGATCAGGACCGTCGGCTTCGACCGGCCGCGGCACATCGACGTGCAGACCGGACCCGAGTTCGGCACGATCGTGCGCCAGCTGCGGCACGCTCTCGACGGACAGGAGTGAGCCATGTCAAGGGACAAGTTCGAGAAGTGGCTGCCGTGGCTCAGCACACCGCTGATCCTCGCGTTGTTCTTCCTGCTCTGGGACACGTTCGTGCGCGTCAACAACATGTCCGAACTCGTGCTGCCGAGGCCTGCGACGGTGCTGACCAGCCTCGGCGAGATCGTCCGGAGCCCGGACACGTGGCAGCACGCCAGGGTCACCGCGACCGAGACGATCGGCGGGTTCCTGATCGCGCTCGGCTGCGGAATCACGGTGGGCGCGGTGCTCGGCAAGGTGCGCTGGATGGAGCGCAGCCTGCGGCCGATGATCGTCGCCTCGCAGGTGGTGCCCAAGGTGGCGCTGATCCCGCTGTTCGTGATCTGGTTCGGGTTCGGCATGACGTCCAAGGTGATCATGTCGGCGATGCTCGCGTTCTTCCCGATCATGCTCAACGTGCAGCTGGGCGTTCGCTCGGTCGACGCGGGGCAGCGGGACGTCATGCGCGCGCTGAACGCCGGCCGCTGGCAGACGTTCAAGCACCTCGAGCTGAAGAGCACGATGCCGTACGTGTTCGCGGGCATGGAGGTCGGCATCGTGTTCGCGATCATCGGCACCATCGTCGGCGAGTACCTCGGTGGCAGCGAGGGCCTCGGCTACCTCGTGGTGCGCACGCTCAACGAGCTGGACGCGCCCGCACTGTTCGCGGTGATCATCCTGCTTTCCGTGCTCGGGCTGCTGCTGTACTTCGTCGTCAACGGGCTCAAACGGTTCTTCATCCCCTGGCACGAGTCGGTCTACAGCCAACACGACGTCAACGCCTGAGTGCGCGGACAAGGAGAGAAATGCCTCACGAGCTCACCGAGCTGAAGATCAAGACTGTCACCCGCCCCGCGGTGCGGCCTGTCGAGGAGCTGCGGGCCGACGTGTGTGTCGTCGGCGCCGGTATCGCGGGCCTGTCGGCCGCGGTGGAAGCACGCCGGCTCGGCCGGTCCGTCGTGCTGGTGGACGCGCTACCCGTGCTCGGCGGGCAATGCGTGAACTCGCTCATCGGCCTGTTCTGCGGCGTCTACGGCAACGCACCCGCGTATCACCAGCTCACGCACGGGATCTTCGACCAGATGTTCGCCGATCTCGGCGAGACCGGCGACGTCCACTTCAACCGCGGCCACACCATGACGGTGAGCTATGACGAGGTCGTGCTGAGCAGGTGGATCGAGAACCTCGTGCACTCGCTGGGCATCCAGGTGGTGCTCGGCGCGTCGGTGCTGGACGTCGACGCTGCCGACGGTGTCGTGCGGAGCGCCACGTTCGCGACCCGGCACGGCGTGGTGCGGGCGAGCGCGGCCGGTTTCGTCGATGCCAGCGGCGACGCGGCGCTGACGTGGGAGGCCGGCTTCGCGTGCCGCGTGCCGGAACGCACGATCTGGGGCTCGCAGCAGCTCCGGCTGGAGAACCTGCGGGAGGAGTTCCGGCCGGAGCACGCCGAGCTGTCGGAGCGGGTGAAGGAGAAGGCAGGCGAGTACGGGCTGCGGCGGCACGACGGTCTGGCGTTCTTCTTCCCGGGCCGCAACACCGCGGTGATGAACATGACGCACGTGGAGGCGCCGCTGGGCGCGGTGGCGGCGGCGCAGGCCCAGCTGGAAGGGCGCAAGCAGGCCGACCGGGTGGTGGACTTCCTGCGCAACGAGTTCCCGAAGGCGTTCGGCGAGGCGAAGGTCAGGTTGTACGGCTTCCCGGGACGCAGGCAGACGCGCTGGATCGCGGGCGTGCACCAGTTGACGGTCGAGGAAGTGCGCACGGGAGTGCGGTTCGACGACGCGGTCGCCCGCACGGCCTGGCCGATCGAGCTGCACGACAGGCCGGAGGGCTACGTGTGGGAGACCTACGACGCCGACCACGTGCACTACGTGCCGCTGCGGAGTCTGCTGCCGGTGGGCGCGCACAACCTCGTCGCGGCCGGCCGCTGTGTCGACGGTGACGCGGCCGCGTTGTCGAGCGTGCGCGTGATGGGCCCGTGCGCCGCCATGGGGCACGGGGCGGCGCACGCGCTCGACCTCGCCGGAGACGGCAGCGTCCAGCACGTGGACCACACGGAGCTGCGCAAGCGGCTGTACGACAACGTCGACAGCTGAGGCGAGTCCTGGAGGAGTTTCGACGATGAGACTGACCGACGACGAGAAGGCGATGCTGGACGGCGCCGAGGGACCTGCGGTCGCGGCCGCGATGGACCTGCTCGTGCGCTACGGCGAGGCGCTGGACTGCGAGCAGCTGTGCGACATCCGCAATGTCGCGGGCACCATGACCCAGCCCTCGCCCGCCAAGGCGAAGCTGGTGGCCGAGGGCGGCTGGGACAAGGCGTTCTCGGTGATCAACCTCGACAGCGACGACGACCTCGAGATCCCGGACATGCGCGTGCCGACCTGCCAGCTGCAGCAGGGCTTCGGCAGCGACTCGGCCGGGATCGCCCCGTACTCCAAGCAGTTCATCGACCTCCAGGACGACGCCGAGTCCTTCTACGGCCGCAAGGGCGTCAACATCCTCGCCACGTGCACGCCCTACCAGGTCGGCAACCTCCCGGTGCGTGGCGAGCACGTCGCGTGGATGGAGTCCTCGGCCGTCGTCTACGCCAACTCCGTGCTGGGAGCGCGCACCAACTGCGAGGGCACGGCGTCCACCGGCGCGGCGAGCCTCACCGGCAAGATTCCGTGCTGGGGCAACCATCTGCCCGAGAACCGCTACGGCAACCACCTGATCGACGTGCGCGTACCCGTGCGCGACTTCCTCGACTGGGGCATGCTCGGCTATTTCGCCGGCGATCTCGTCCAGGAGGAACGGCCTGTGGTCACCGGCGACATCGCGATCCCGGAACTCGCCGACCTCAAGCATTTCGGCGCCGCCGCGGCCTCGTCGGGCGGGGTGGAGCTCTACCACATCCCGGGCATCACCCCGGAGGCCCCGACGGTCGAGGCGGCCTTCGGCCCGCGCCCGGTACCCGAGGCCGTGACGTACGGGCCGCGGGAGCGGCGCCGGATGTACGAAACCCTGAACTCCCAGGGACACAGCACCGAGGTGGACTTCATCCTGCTGGGGTGCCCGCACGCGTCGATCGAGCAGGTCTGCCGTGCGGCCAAGGCTCTCGAGGGGCGCAGGCTGAACTCGTCCACCCAGCTGTGGATCATGGTACCGAGGGCGCTCAAGGCCATCGCCGACCGCAGCGGTTACACCGAGATCATCGAACGGGCCGGTGGCCGGCTGCTCGCCGACTCGTGCCCCGCCATGTCACGCTCCGCGCCGGAGGGCACGAAGGTGTTCGCCACGGACTCGGCGAAACAAGCGCATTACCTGCCCGCGATCCTCGGCATCGAGGCATGGTTCGGCACACTGGAGGACTGCATCGAGGCCGCGGTCACCGGCCGGTGGGCGGGTGATTTGCGATGACGCTGGTGTTGCGGGGCAGGACGGTCGTGCCGGGCGTCGTCGAAGGCGAGGCGCTCGTGTCGCACGAGACGATCTCCGGCTGGGGCGGTATCGACCCCGCGAAGGGCACGATCATCGAGCGCAGGCACGAGCTGTACGGCGTGTGTTTCACCGGCAAGATCCTGGTCTTCCCCGGCGCCAAGGGATCGTCCGGCTGGTCGGGGTTCTTCCAGACGACGCGGCTGCTGGGCACCGCGCCACTGGGCATGATCTACACGGTGACGACGACCAAGGCGGCGCTCGGCGCCGTCGTGACGCGCGTGCCCACGGTGACCGACCTCGACCAGGACCCGGTCGAAGTGATCAAGACCGGCGACTGGGTACGCATCGACGCCGACGGCGGCGTCGTCGAGGTGAAGGAGCGCAGCTGATGGAGAAACCGAAGCTGCGCAGCAACTTCGCACCGGGCTCGTCGCGGTGGGCGGTGCGGCGCGCGCAGTGGAAAGCGCTCGGTCTGTCCGATGAGGATATGGAGAAGCCGAAGATCGCCGTGGTGAACTCCTCGTCCGAGCTCGCGATCTGTTTCAGCCACCTCGACGACGTCGCCGAGACCGTCAAGCAGTCCGTCCGGGAGGCGGGCGGGCTGCCGTTCGAGATCCGGACGACGGCGCCGAGCGACTTCATCTTCTGCGCGGGCGGTGGCGGAGGCTACATCCTTTCGTCTCGAGACCTGATCGTGAACGACATCGAGGTCACGGTGGAGGGCGCGCAGCTCGACGGCATGGTGTGCCTGTCCTCCTGCGACAAGACGCCGCCTGCGCACCTCATGGCGGCGGCCCGGCTCGACCTGCCCACGATCCTGATGGTGTGCGGCTACCAGCCCAGCGGCGAGTACCAGGGCGAGCCGATGGACATCGAGGAGGTGTTCATCCGCGCCGCCGACGCGGAGCGCGGCTCGATCACCACCGAGGAGATCGGCGCGATGGCCGACAACGCCGTGCGCGGTCCGGGCGTGTGCTCGGGGATGGGCACGGCCAACTCGATGCACGTGGTCACCGAGGCGCTCGGGATGAGCCTGCCCGGCGGAGCGCCCGTGCTCGCGAACAGCTCGAAGATGACCGAGTACGCGCGCCGCACCGGCGAGCGGATCGTCGGCATGGTGCTGGAGGACCTGCGTCCCCGGCAGATCCTGACGCCGAGCGCGTTCCACAACGCGGTCGCCGCCGTGCTGGCGTCGAGCGGCTCGATCAACACCGTGAAGCACCTGCAGGCCACGGCCACGGAGGGTGAGCTCGACGTCGACGTCTTCGCGCTGTTCGAGCAGCTCTCGAACACAGCCCCGATGCTGTCCGCGGTCCGGCCGAACGGGAACCGCTCGATCGAGGACTTCGAGGCCGCGGGCGGGGCACGCGCGCTGCTGAAGCAGCTCGAACCGATACTGCAGCCCGAGGCGCTCACCGTGACCGGACGGACGGTACGGCAGAACCTCGCCGGCTTCGAGGTGCCCGACGACGAGGTGATCCGCCCCCTGGACCGGCCTGTCTCGACGGAGGCGCCGATCGTGATCATGCACGGCTCGCTCGCTCCGGAGAGCGCGATCGTCAAGCTGGGCGCGCGCGATGCGCAGCGCAAGCGGCAGTTCAGCGGACCGGCGGTGGTGTGCGGCGCGGGCAACGACGCGATGTCCGCGATCAACGACGGCAGGGTGAAGGCGGGCGACGTACTCGTCGTGCGTGGCGGAGGGCTCAAGGGCGGTCCGGGCATGGCAGGCCGCGCGTCGATGGTCGCGTTCCTGTTGTACGCGGCGGGTCTGGAGAACGAGGTCGCGCTCGTGACGGATGGCCAGCTCTCGGGGCTGGTGAACAAGGGGCTCGTGGTCGGGGAGGTGTGCCCGGAGTCGGCGGTCGGCGGCCCGCTCGCGCTCGTCCGGGACGGCGACCGGATCTCGATCGACGTCGACACGTGCACCGTCGACCTCGACGTGGATGCCGACGAGCTCGCCGCACGGGCAGCGGAGCTCGGCGAGCCGGCACTGCCCAGGGCCCGTGGCTACTTGCACCTGTACCAGCGCACCGTGGGACCGATGTCCAGCGGCGCGGTCCTCGGCCACGAGACCGGCGCCCGGCCGCGGTAGCCCCGTTGGCGACTGGCGTAGCCGTGCTGGCCGCTCGTGCCGCCATGGTGGCCTCTGGGTATGCGGGGCGGTGGCGAGCCGAAGGGCACCGTGGGTACGCGGTCGGTACCCAAGGTCACCTTCGGCTCGCCCACCTCGTGGCTACCGGCCCGCGCCCACGGGTTCGCGGTCCTCCTCGGCCCGGCTTTCCAGGTGCTGCCTCAGTCTCTCGCCCTCGACGTCCACATTGGGCAGTATCCGGTCGAGGCCGCGCGGCAGCCACCACGCCGCCCTCCCGACGAGGGCCAGCACGGCGGGCACGATCGTCATGCGCACCACGAACGCGTCGACGAACACCGCGAACGCCAGGCCGAAACCGATCTGGCGCACCAGCGCCTCGGGCGAGAGGATGAACCCGCCGAACACGCTGATCATGATGATCGCCGCCGCCGTCACCACCCTGGCTCCGTGGCTGAACCCGGTGAGGACGGCGTCGCGCGGCCCGGCGCCGTGCACGTGCTCCTCGCGCATCCGCGTCACCAGGAACACCTGGTAGTCCATCGCGAGCCCGAACACGACGCCGATCATGAAGATCGGCAGCATGCTGATGATCGGGCCCACCGCGTCCTGCGCCCCGAGCAGGTCGGCCAGCCAGCCCCACTGGAACACGGCGACGACGGCGCCGAACGTGGCGCCCACGGTGAGCAGGAAGCCCAGCGTCGCCTTGAGCGGCACGACGATCGACCGGAACACCACCATCAGCAGCAGGAAGGCCAGCCCGATCACCAGCGCGAGGTAGGGCAGCAGCGCATCGGACAGCCGGTCGGAGACGTCGATGTTGATGGCCGTCTGCCCGGTCACCGCGACGCTCGCCCCGCTCTGCTCCGCCGCGGCCGAGCCCTGGTCCCGGATGCGCGCGACGAGGTCGGTGGTCTCCTGCGTGTTGGGCCCGGTCGTGGGCACGACCGTGAGCAGCGCGGTGTCGCCCGCCGGGTTGAACTGCGGCGGGGTGACGGCGGCGACACCGTCCATGCGCTGCACGGCTCCCGCGACCCCGGACGCCGCGCCCCGCGGGTCGCCGCTGCCCTCGGCGTCCACGACGAGCAGCAGCGGGCCGTTGAAGCCGGGGCCGAACCCCTCGGACAGCAGGTCGTAGGCCTTGCGCTGGGTGCTGTCCGCGGCGGCCTGGCTGCCGTCGGGCAGGCCGAGCCGCAGGTCGAGGGCGGGCAGCGCGAGCACGCCCAGCCCGGCGACGGAGACGACGAGCACCGCGACCCTGCGCCGGATCACGAACCGCCCCCAGCGCCTGCCCACGCTCTCGGGCCCGCTGTCGTCCTCCGGGTCGCGGGCACGCAGACCCGGGACCCGGCCGCCGGTGACGCGCCTGCCCGCGAACCCGAGCATCGCGGGCAGCAGGGTGAGGGCGATGACCACGGCGACGACGACGGTGGCCGCGGCGGCCAGGCCCATCTCGGTGAGGAACGGGATGCCCACGACCGCAAGGCCCGCCAGCGCGATCACCACCGTGAGCCCGGCGAACACGACGGCCGAGCCCGCCGTCCCGACGGCTCGGCCCGCGGCCTCCTCGGGATCCCGGCCCACCGCCAGTTCGTGGCGGTACCGGGACAGGATGAACAGCGCGTAGTCGATGGCGACCGCGAGGCCGAGCATCATCGCCAGGATCGAGGTGCTGGAGCTGAGCTCGAGGAACCCGGTGGCCGCGGTGATGCCCGCGATGCCGATGCCGACGCCGACGAGCGCGTTCAGCAGAGGAAGGCCCGCCGCGACGAGCGAGCCGAACGTGATCAGCAGGACGATCGCGGCGACGCCGACGCCGAGGATCTCGCCCGCGCCGGTGGCGGGCGGCTCCTCCAGCGCGTCACCGCCGATCTCGACGGTGAGCCCGGCCTCGCGCGCGTCGTCGACCGCCTCGTGCAGGGCTTCGCGGGCGTGCTCGGTCAGCTCCGGACCCTGCACCTGGTAGCCGACCCTGGCGTAGCCGATGGTGCCGTCGGGATTGACCGAGCGCGTCGCGTACGGGTCGGTCACCGAGGCGACCTGCGGCGCGGTGCGCAGTTCGTCGAGCGTGCGCGCGATGGTGTCGCGCGCGGACGCGTCCCGCAGCGTCTGCCCCTGCGGCGCCTGGAACACGACCTGGGCGGTCGCACCGTCGGCCGAGGACTGCGGGAAGCGCTCGTCGAGCAGGTCGAACGCCTGCTGCGATTCGGTACCGGGCATGGAGAACGCGTCCGAGGTCGGCCCGGACAGCGTCGCCGCTCCCGCGCCCGCCGCGACGAGCAGCGCGAGCCACAGCGAGAGCACGAGCCCGCGTCGGCGGAAGGCGAGTCTGCCCAGCCGGTAGAGGTAGGTAGCCATGGTGACGACGATGTCGCGCGCGGGGTGCTCCCGGCGTCCACCGGGCGCGGACTCTTCCGCCTACCACGTCCGCGGTATTCCTGAGAGGACCTACTGTGCCTGGGGCGAATCCACCTGCGCCAGGCCGGTCTGGTACGCGATCACCACGAGCTGGGCGCGGTCGCGCGCGTCCAGTTTGGCCATCGCGCGGTTGACGTGGGTCTTGGCGGTCAGCGGCGAGACGTAGAGCCGCTCGGCGATCTCGTCGTTGGACAGTCCCTGCGCCACGAGGGCGAGCACCTCGCGTTCCCTTCCGGTGAGCGCGCTCAGCTGCTCCGGCTCGGGAAGGCGTGACACCTCCGGCTGGGTCAGGAACCGGGCGATGAGGCTCTTCACCGCCCTCGGCGACAGCAGCGCGTCGCCGCGCGCGACCACGCGGATGGCCTCGATCAGCTCGTCGGCGTCGACGCCTTTGCCCAGAAACCCGCTCGCACCGGCCCGCAGTGCCTCGAAGACGTACTCGTCGACCTCGAACGTGGTGAGCACCAGCACCCGGACGCCGGACAGCGCCGGATCGGCCATGATCTCCCGCGTCGCGGCCAGGCCGTCGAGGCCGGGCATGCGGATGTCCATCAGCACCACGTCGGCGTCGGTGACGCGGACCTGCTCGACCGCCTCGCGGCCGTCGGAGGCCTCACCCACCACCGACAGGTCCGGTGCGGAGTCGACCAGAACACGAAACCCCGCGCGGATCAGCGCCTGGTCGTCCGCCAGCACCACCTTGATCACGAGACCGCTCCCTTTCCGGCACCGGCAGCACGGCGCACACCCGGAACCCGCCGTCGGGCAGCGGCCCCGCTTCCAGCGACCCGCCGACCGACCCCACCCGCTCGCGCATGCCCGCGATGCCCCGCCCCGTCCCGTGGGGCGCCGAGCCGTTGCCGGGAGGCGGGGACGGGCTGTCGTTGCGCACCTCCACGCGCAGTGCCGAGGGCTGCCTGGCGAGCTCGACGGTGGCCCTGGCGCCGTTCGCGTGCTTGTACGCGTTGGTCAGCGACTCCTGCACCACCCGGTACGCGGCCAGGTCGACGGCCGTCGGCAGTTCGTCGGCCCGCTCGAACGGTGTGTGCTCGACCGCCATGCCCGCCGAGGTGAACGACGTGACGAGGCTGTCCAGCCGGGCCAGCGACGGCACGGGCTCCGTCGGCGCCTGCTCGCCGGACTGGCGCAGCATGCCCAGCAGCACCGAGATCTCGTCCAGCACGGTCCTGCTGGCGTGGCGCACGTGGTCGAGCGCCTTCCTGGCCTCGTCGGGGCGGTCGTCGAGGACGTGCGTGGCCACCGTGGCCTGCACGTTGATGAGCGCGATGTGGTGGCCAACGACGTCGTGCAGCTCGCGGGCGATGCGCAGCCGCTCCTCGGCCACGCGCCTGCGGGCCTCCTCCTCGCGCGTGTGTTCCGCGCGGCGCGCGCGTTCCTCCATCTCGGCGAGCCGCTGGCGCCGGGTGCGCACGGCGTGCCCGATGGCGCCGGCGAACCCCACGCCGAGCGCGATGTTGAACGACTCCAGCCACCCACCGTCGCCGAACAGCCTGCCCCCGAACCCGAGCCCGAGCGCGACGGCGGCGCAGGCGATCCCCGCTCCGGGGCGGTCGTCCAGCGAGACCACGGTGAACGCGGCGACCGCGGCCGCCGACGCGAACGGCGCGCCCACGCCGTCGACCGCGGTGATCGCCAGCCCGAGCGCCGAGGTCAGGCCCAGCACGGCCGCGGGCCACCGGCGCCGCTCCATCAGCGTGACGCATGCCAGAGCGCCGAGCAGGTAGCCCAGGCCGCTGGGCGGGTCGTGCCGGGGTTCCTTGAAGACGACGGGCAGGGTCATGGCCACGACGAACCACGCGAGCGCCACCACGACGTCGAGGGCGAACGGATGCCCTCTGACCAGCCGCAGGCAGCCGCTCGCCAAGCCCATGACCTCACGGTACGGCACCGCGGGGCGCCTGGGCGTCCTCTCGCCGCGGTAGCCGGGCTACTGCGGC
The DNA here is from genome assembly GCF_003202285.1 of Prauserella muralis. Lineage (GTDB taxonomy): Bacteria > Actinomycetota > Actinomycetes > Mycobacteriales > Pseudonocardiaceae > Prauserella_B > Prauserella_B muralis. The sequence continues at coordinate 903,587 of NZ_MASW01000007.1, read as the reverse complement.
CGCGGTAGCCCGTGTGCCGTGTTGGCCGGTGGGTGCGCGGCGAGCGGCGCGCCCGCGCGCGTGCACAGCCACCCATCCGGGCCCGCCCCCGCTCCGAACCACCGGCGTGCACACCACGGAAGAACGAGTCGCAGCCATCGGCAGCGAGGTCACCGGCAACCTCGCCAGCGGCCGCCACCTGCGGCCGGTGGCTCCCGCCGGGCTGCTGCGTATGCTGCTGAGCAGGCCGTTCGTCCCGCATCGTGCGTCCGTGCTCATCCGAAGGCACGGCATCGGACCGTGGCTGCGAGGCGCGCCGAGGCCTCGCGTGGAGACAAGGCTCGGAGGTCTCGATGGATGAGCCCGTGCGCGGCCCGGTTCCCGCCGGCGTGCCCGACGGACAGGGACAGGGCCCGACCGACGAGGAGCTTCTCGGCGCGGTCGCCAGGGGCGACGAGCACGCCTTCGAGCGGCTCTACGACCGGCTCGCCGGGCGGGTGTTCGGCCTCGTCCGCAGGGTCGTGCGGGACACGGCCCAGTCGGAGGAGGTGACGCAGGACGTGCTCGTCGAGCTGTGGCGCACGGCGCCGCGGTACTCGCCCGACAAGGGCAGCGCGCTCAACTGGGTGCTGACCATGGCCCATCGCCGGGCCGTGGACAGGGTGCGCTCGGCGCGGGCAAGCTCGGACCGGGAGCGCAAGGCGACGTTCGAGGCGGGCCGCGCCCGCCCGTTCGACGAGGTCACCGAGGCCGTCACCGGCCGCTGGGAACGCCAGCAGGTGCGCCGCTGCCTCGGCCACCTCACGGAGCTGCAGCGCGAGTCCGTGCTCCTGGCGTACTACCAGGGCTACACCTACCGCGAGGTGGCCGAGGTGCTCTCGGCGCCGCAGGGCACCATCAAGACCCGCCTGCGGGACGGCCTGATCAGGCTGCGTGACTGTCTGGGGGTGACGGCATGACATCGCCCGAGATGCACACGCTGGCGGGCGCGTACGCGCTGGACGCCCTCGACGAGCACGAGCGCGCGCGGTTCCGCCGCCATCTCGACGAGTGCGCGGCGTGCCGCGAGGAGGTCGCCGAACTGCAGGCCACCGCCGCGCGGCTGGGCGGTGCCGTCGGCGAGGAGCCACCGGCGCAGCTGCGCGACCGCGTGCTCGCCGAGATCCGCACGACGCGCCAGCAGCCGCCGTCGGCCCGGCCCGACGGGCGCGGACGTCCCCGCGGGGACGGCCTGCCCCGGTGGGCGCTCGTGGCCTCGATCGCCGCGGCCGTCGTGGGCGTCGCGCTGGCCGGGGTGTTCGGCGGGGTGGCCCTGCACACCCAGAACCAGCTCGACGCCGCGCAGTCGCGGCTCGACGCGGCGCGGGAACGCTACGCGCCGGTGGCGGAGCTGCTCACCGCGCCGGACGCGCGGGTCGCCCACGCGCGCTCGTCGATCGGCGGCGCGGCGACCGTGGTGGTCTCCCGCTCGCGCGACGCCATGATGGTCATGGGTTCGGACCTGCCGTCGCAGGGCCAGCGCCAGGACTACGAGCTGTGGCTCGTCGGCCCCGACGACCGCGTGCGCTCGGCGGGCGTGCTGCCGCCGGACTCGCTGTTGCTGGCCGAGGGGGTCGACACGGCGAGCGGCCTAGCGGTGACGGTGGAGCCGGAGGGCGGCTCGCCGAGCGGGCAGCCGTCGAGCGCGCCGATCCTGCGCATGGACATGCCTGCCTGAGCCGGGGTGCGGGGCGCGGCGCCGAACACGTTGTGGCGAAACACGTTTTGCGACACTCGGCGTGGCTGCTGGATTCACGCGCTGTCGATGCCTACCGTCCAGCAGCAACGTTGGTAGTTGACATAACACTAAGCCTTGAGTTGAGGTTGAGGGTTTGGCACCAACGGGAGGCATGAGCACCACCACGATCAGGAAGGCAACCCGATGACGCCCCCGCACAATTACCTCGCGGTGATCAAGGTCGTCGGTATCGGCGGCGGCGGTGTGAACGCCGTGAACCGCATGATCGAGGTCGGCCTGAAAGGCGTCGAGTTCATCGCGGTGAACACGGACGCGCAGGCGCTGCTGATGTCCGACGCCGACGTCAAGCTCGACATCGGCAGGGAGCTGACGCGCGGCCTCGGCGCCGGCGCGTCCCCCGAGGTCGGGCAGCGGGCTGCCGAGGACCACCGCGAGGAGATCGAGGAGGTCCTCAAGGGCGCCGACATGGTCTTCGTCACCGCGGGCGAGGGCGGCGGCACCGGCACCGGCGGCGCGCCGGTGGTCGCGCAGATCGCGCGCAAGCTGGGCGCGCTGACCATCGGCGTGGTCACCAGGCCGTTCTCGTTCGAGGGCAAGCGCCGCGCGCGGCAGGCCGAGGACGGCATCCAGCAGCTGCGCAACGAGTGCGACACCCTGATCGTGATCCCCAACGACCGGCTGCTGCAGCTGGGCGACATCGGCGTCTCCCTGATGGACGCCTTCCGCTCGGCCGACGAGGTGCTGCTCTCCGGTGTGCAGGGCATCACCGACCTGATCACGACGCCCGGCCTGATCAACCTGGACTTCGCCGACGTCAAGAGCGTGATGTCGGGGGCGGGCAGCGCTCTGATGGGCATCGGCTCGGCGCGTGGCGAGGGTCGCGCCGTGCAGGCCGCGGAGAAGGCGATCAACTCGCCGCTGCTCGAGGCGTCGATGGACGGCGCGCACGGTGCCCTGCTGTCCATCGCCGGCGGCTCCGACCTGGGGCTGTTCGAGATCAACGAGGCCGCGTCGCTCGTCCAGGAGTCCGCGCACCCCGAGGCGAACATCATCTTCGGCACGATCATCGACGACTCGCTCGGTGACGAGGTCCGGGTCACGGTGATCGCGGCGGGCTTCGACGCAGGCACCCCCACCCACAAGAAGCTCGACCCGGGCACGTTCGGCACCCGCGGCTCCACCGCGACCGCCGAGGCGGGCCGGGTGGGCGGCAGCGAGGGCGGGCAGGGCAGCTCCCTGCCGTCCGGTTCCGCCCAGCCACCGCAGGCCGGGGCCGACAGCCGTCCCGCGCCGCCCCCGCAGCGGCCGCAGCCGCCCGCCGCGGGCAACGGTCACGGCTCGCAGTCGGGCTCGCTGCCCCCGCAGCAGGGCACCGGAGGCGGCCGCGGCTACCCGCCGCCGGCGGCCCCGCGCACGCAGGGCAACCTGCCCGGCAGGGCCATGCCCGTCACCGACGACCCGTCCGACGACGACGTCGACGTTCCGCCCTTCATGCGCCGCTGAGGTCACCACCGGGCCCGCTAGGGTCGTCAGCGTCACCGCATGCAGGGAAAGGTTGCAGTCGTTGCGCATCCGTCGGGTCATCACGACCAGGGCCGGCGGCGAGTCCAAGCCGCCGTTCGACTCGTTCAACCTCGGCGCGCACGTGGGCGACGACCCGGCCGCCGTCGCGGCCAACCGCACCCGCCTCGCCGGTGAGCTGGGCCTGCGCCAGGACCGGCTCGCCTGGATGGAGCAGGTGCACGGCCGGACGGCGACGATCGTGGACGGCACCGAGCGCGAGCCCGCCGAGGCCACCGACGCACTGGTGACCGCGCGGCCCGGCGTCGCCGTCGTCGCCCTCGTCGCCGACTGCGTGCCCGTGCTGCTCGGCGACCCCGAGGCCGCGGTCGTGGCCGCCGTGCACGCCGGCCGCGTCGGCGCCCGCGTGGGCGTGGTGCCCTCGGCGCTGGAGGCGATGCGCTCGCTCGGCGCCGAGCCGCACCGCATCGAGGCGCTGCTCGGCCCCTCGGTCTGCGGCGAGTGCTACGAGGTGCCCGCCGACATGGCCGACGACGTGGAACGGCATCTGCCCGGCAGCCGCTGCCGCAGCCGCAAGGGCACCCCGGCACTCGACCTGCGGGCCGGGCTGTGGCGCCAGCTCGCCGACCACGGTGTGGGCCGCATCGGCGTCGACCCGCGCTGCACGGTGGAGGACCCGTCCCTGTTCAGCCATCGCCGGGAGCAGCCCACCGGCAGGCTCGCCGCGCTGACCTGGCTGGAGGAGTGACCGTGGCGACGCAGGACCGCAAGGCCGAACTGGCCGGCGCGCTGGCCGCCGTGCGGGAGCGGGTCGGGAAGGCGTGCGAGGCGGCGGGCCGCTCCCGCGACGAGGTGCGCCTGCTCGCGGTCACCAAGACGTTCCCCGCGACGGACGCCGCGCTGCTGGCCGGCCTCGGCGTGACCGATCTCGCCGAGAACCGCGACCAGGAGGCGGCGGCCAAGGTCGCCGAGGTCGCCGGACTGCGCCCGGACGCGGCGATCCGCTGGCACATGGTGGGCAGGCTGCAGCGCAACAAGGCTCGCTCGGTGGCGCGCTGGGCCGACGAGGTCCAGTCGGTGGACTCGCCCCGGCTCGCCGAGGCGCTCGCCAGGGCGGTGCACACGGCGCGGGACGCCGGGGAGCGCGACCGGCCGCTCGACGTGCTGCTGCAGGTCAGTCTCGACGAGGATCCGGCCCGCGGAGGGTGCCCGGTCGGCGAACTGGGCGCGCTGGCCGAACTCGTCGCCCAGAAGAGTGAGATTCTCCACCTTCGCGGACTCATGGCCGTGGCGCCGCTGGGCGCCGACCCGGAGCCGGCGTTCGCGCGGCTGGCCGCCGTGTTCGCCCGGTTCCGTACTGATCATCCCGCCGCGACCGAACTCTCCGCAGGTATGAGCGGTGACCTGGAGCAAGCGATCGCGCACGGCTCGACCTGTGTGCGTGTCGGAACTGCGTTGCTCGGGGGTCGCGGTCTAGCCTCGCCTTAGACAGGTTCACCCACAGCGGCGTTTGTACGCGTGACTCAGCGTCAGGGGTGGGGCGGCCGCGGAGGGCGAAGGAGAGGCATGAGCGCGCTGCAGAAGCTGAAGGCCTACTTCGGGATGGTGCCTGCCGAAGACGATTACGACTTCGACGAGGACTACCGCCGCGGCTACTCCGACGACTACGACGGCTACGACGACCGAGAGTACGCCGAGCCGCAGCCCCGCCGGTCCCGGCCCCGCTACCACGTCATGGAGGAGTTCGACGAGCCGGAGCCGGCGCCCGTGCGCACGCGGCGCCCGGTCACGGCGAGTGAGCCCTCGGTGCACGGAGCGCTGGCCATGGACCGGCAGCCGGACCCGGTGTCCCGGCTGCGCGCGGCGCCGGAGCCGTCGTTCTCGGCCGCGCGCGACCCGCTGAGCCGCATCATCACGCTGCACCCCACCAGCTACGCGGAGGCACGAGAGATCGGCGAGGCCTACCGGGACGGCGCCCCGGTGATCATGAACCTGACGGAGATGGAGAACGCGGACGCCAAGCGGCTCGTGGACTTCGCGGCCGGGCTGGCGTTCGCCCTGCGCGGCTCCATGGACAAGGTCACCAACAAGGTGTTCTTGCTCTCACCTCCGGATGTCGACGTGACCGCGGAGGACCGTCGGCGCATCGCCGAGGGCGGGTTGTTCCTCCGAAACTAGGTCTTCATCCGAGGTGTGGCAGAGTGGTGACGTGGACGCGGTCCGGTTGATCCTTTATTGGCTGCTCTTTGCCTTCTGGCTCCTGCTCACGGCACGTATCGTGGTGGAGCTCGTTCGGGCGTTCGCCCGTGACTGGCGTCCCGCGGGAGGGGTTGCGGTCACGCTCGAGACCATTTACACAGTGACGGACCCACCGGTCCGACTCGTCCGCCGGATTATTCCAGTAGTGCGGATCGGCGGCGTGGGGCTGGACCTATCGATTATGGTGCTGCTGTTGGTTGTGTTCATACTGATGCAACTGGCGTATCCCGGGTAACGGGGAACCCGGGGTTTGTCCGGCAGGCCATGGAGTGCGTGAGGTGATCAGATGTCGTTGACCCCTGCTGACGTGCATAACGTCGCGTTCAGCAAGCCTCCCATCGGCAAGCGGGGCTACAACGAGGACGAGGTGGATGCCTTCCTCGACCTGGTGGAGACCGAACTTGCCCGGTTGATCGAGGACAATAACGAGCTGCGGCAGCAGGTCGAACAGCTCGATGCCGAGTTGGAATCGACTCGTAGCGAGCTGGAGTCCGCGAAGGCCGGCGCGGGTGCCGCTCCCCAGCAGGCCCCGCCGCGGGACGAGACCCCGTCGCGCCGGCTGGCGCCGGTGCCCCCGCCCTCGTCGATGGAGCAGACGCAGGCCCACGGCTTCATGGGCGACAACGGCGAGCCCAACGTGCAGGCCGCGAAGGTGCTCGGCCTGGCGCAGGAGATGGCCGACCGGCTCACCGCCGAGGCCAAGACGGAGTCGGACGGCATGCTCGCCGAGGCGAGGGCCAAGTCCGAGCAGCTGCTCTCGGATGCACGGTCGAAGGCCGACTCGATGGTCAACGAGGCGCGCACCCGTGCCGAGACGATGCTCAACGACGCCCGCACCAGGGCCGAGACCCTGGAACGGCAGGCGCGCGACAAGGCGACCAACATGGATCGCGAGGCGCAGCGCAAGTACACCGAGACGATGAACAACCTGAACACGGAGAAGGGCGCGCTCAACAAGAAGATCGAGGAGCTGCGCACCATCGAGCGGGAGTACCGCACGCGGCTGCGCGGGTTCCTCGAGTCGCAGTTGCGTGAGCTCGACGACCGTGGCTCCGCGGCGCCGGCGTCGGCGTCGGCGTCGGCATCCTCGTCCTCGTCCGGCTCCGGCCAGTCGGGCAGCGGCTCGGCGGGTAGCGGCAGCCAGGGCTACTCGTTCGGCCCGCGCGCCGAGGCCGGCTGACCCCCAGCCTGCCGGCACGCACCGAGACGGTTCCGACACTCCCGGTGGGAGGGTCGGGGCCGTTTCCCCGCGACTCCGTGCTGTAATTCACCGTGCTCTACATCGTCCTCATCCTGGTGCTGGCCGCCCTCGGGCTGGTGGTCACGGCACTGATCACGGCGGACTCCCTGTGGGCCTGGATCTCCATCGGGCTGTCGGTGCTCGCCGGGCTCCTGCTTCTGGCCGACTGGCTGCGCAGGCGGTCGGCGGGTGCGGCGAACGCGGAGGACACCGCGCGGGCCGAGGATGCGGCGTCCGACGACGAGGACGCCGAGTCGTCGGCCTCCACCTCCGGGGAGCAGGACGGCGGTTCCGTCGGCGAGGCCGCGTCCTCGCCGAAGGAGCCCCCGACGGCGATGCTGCCCGCCTCCGGCGAGCTCAAGGCCCCGTCGGGCGACCCGGCGGAGGAGGAGACCGACGCGGCGGACCTGCTGATCGTGTCCGAGCTGGAGGCCGAGGTGCTCGTCGTGGACGAGTACCCGCGTTACCACCTCGCCGAGTGCAGCTGGCTCAAGGACAAGGACACCATCCCGTTGCCGGTCAGGGAGGCCCGTGAGCTGGGCTTCACCCCGTGCGCCGTGTGCGGCCCGGACGCCTCGCTCGCCGCCGCCCACCGGAACAACGACAAACGCAAGTCGAAGAAGTAACCCACCGCACCCAGCCCAAAGCTCCCCAATGCGGCATTGGTGGCGCTGAACGCTACAAATGTGGCATTGGGGAGCTCGCCGGCACTGGAGCAACCCGGGCGGTAAAGCGGTTGGCGGTACCGGCTAATCTGGTAGCCACAGGGCGTCGATCCGGCCATCACCGGGGAGCCTCCGGAAGAACGGGCCCCGCGGGGCCTCAGTAGAACCGGACGGGAGCGGCCCGTCACAGCCGCCGAACGAGAGGCTCGCGCGATCGTGCGCGGGCAAGCGGGGTGGTACCGCGGAACGTGCGCCGCGACGGCGCCGTGTCGTCCCCGCGTGGGCTCGGCCGAGCCCAGGCGAGAGAGACGAACCGCGAGGAGCACACCGGATGTACCCCAAGGCTTCCTTCGGGGATCAGGCCCAGAGCCAGGTTCCCTCCCAGCCGTCGTTCCCCGCGCTGGAGAAGGACGTGCTCGCCTACTGGGAGAGCGACCGCACGTTCATGGCGACCGTCGAGGCTCGCGAGCCCGGCACGAACGGCGACAACGAGTACGTCTTCTACGACGGCCCGCCCTTCGCCAACGGCCTGCCGCACTACGGTCACCTGCTCACCGGGTACGTCAAGGACATCGTGCCGCGCTACCAGACCATGCGCGGCAGGCGCGTCGAGCGCCGCTTCGGCTGGGACACCCACGGCCTGCCCGCCGAGCTGGAGGCCGAACGCCAGCTCGGCATCACCGACAAGTCCCAGATCGACGAGATGGGCATCGCCGAGTTCAACCGCGCCTGCCGCGAGTCGGTGCTGCGCTACACCAGGGAGTGGCAGGAGTACGTCACCCGCCAGGCCCGCTGGGTGGACTTCGACCACGACTACAAGACGCTCGACGTCACCTACATGGAGTCGGTGATCTGGGCGTTCAAGCAGCTCTGGGACAAGGGCCTCGTGTACGAGGGCTACCGGGTGCTGCCGTACTGCTGGCGCGACGAGACACCGCTGTCCAACCACGAGTTGCGGATGGACGACGACGTCTACCAGAGCAGGCAGGACCCGGCCGTCACGATCGGCTTCCGCATCGAGGGCAACGACAGCGAACTCGACGGCGCGCACCTGCTCATCTGGACCACCACCCCGTGGACGGTGCCGTCCAACCTCGCCACCGCCGTGCATCCCGACGTCGGCTACGTCCTGGTCGCCGACGGCGACGGCAGGCGGTTCGTGCTGGCCGAGGCCCGCCTCGCCGCCTACGCCAGGGAGCTCGGCGAGGAGCCCGAGGTGTTGGCCCGCTACCGGGGCGCCGACCTGCTCGGCACCCGCTACGCGCCGCCGTTTCCGTACTTCGCCGGCCACGAGAACGCCCACCGCGTGCTCGCCGCCGACTACGTCACCACCGACGACGGCACCGGCATCGTCCACATCGCCCCCGCCTACGGCGAGGAGGACAAGGTCGTCACCGATGCCGCGGGCATCACGCCGGTGACGCCGGTGGACTCCAAGGGCCGCTTCGACGCGCAGGTGCCCGACTACGAGGGCCAGAACGTCTTCGAGGCCAACGCCGGCATCATCCGCGACCTGAAGAACGGCACCGGCTCGGCGGGCGAGCAGGGTGCGATCCTGCTGCGGCACGAGACCTACGAGCACTCCTACCCGCACTGCTGGCGCTGCCGCAACCCGCTGATCTACCGCGCCGTGTCGTCGTGGTTCGTGGCGGTCACGGAGTTCAAGGACCGCATGGTCGAGCTGAACCAGCAGATCACGTGGTACCCGGAGCACGTCAAGGACGGCCAGTTCGGCAAGTGGCTGGAGAACGCCCGCGACTGGTCGATCTCCCGCAACCGCTACTGGGGCACGCCGATCCCGGTGTGGACCTCCGACGACCCGAACTACCCGCGCACCGACGTGTACGGCTCGCTGGACGAGCTGGAGCGGGACTTCGGCGTGCGCCCGGCCGACCTGCACCGGCCGTTCATCGACGAGCTGACCCGGCCCAACCCGGACGACCCCACCGGCAGGTCGACGATGCGGCGCGTGCCGGACGTGCTCGACGTGTGGTTCGACTCCGGGTCGATGCCCTATGCCCAGGTGCACTACCCGTTCTCCAACGCCGACTGGTTCGAGCACCACTACCCCGGCGACTTCATCGTCGAGTACATCGGGCAGACCCGCGGCTGGTTCTACACCCTGCACGTGCTCGCCACGGCCCTGTTCGACCGGCCCGCGTTCCGCACCTGCGTCTCGCACGGCATCGTGCTGGGCTCCGACGGGCAGAAGATGTCGAAGTCGCTGCGCAACTACCCGGACGTCACCGAGGTGTTCAACCGGGACGGCTCCGACGCGATGCGCTGGTACCTCATGGCCAGCCCGATCCTGCGTGGCGGCAACCTCATCGTCACCGACAAGGGCATCCGCGACGCGGTCCGCCAGGCCGTGCTGCCGCTGTGGAACTCGTACTACTTCCTGGCGCTGTACGCCGGAGCCGAAGGCGTCGAGGGCCGCGTGCGCACCGACTCGCGGCACGTGCTCGACCGCTACATCCTCGCCAAGACCCACGAGCTGGTCACCGACGTCGGTGCCGCGCTGGACGACTGCGACATCGCGGGCGCGTGCGCGACGGTCCGGGAGTTCCTCGAGGTGCTCACCAACTGGTACGTGCGGCGCTCCCGGGACCGGTTCTGGGCGGGCGAGCAGGACGCCATCGACACGCTGCACACGGTGCTGGAGGCCACGTGCCGCGCCGCGGCGCCCCTGCTGCCGCTCACCACGGAGGCGGTCTGGCGAGGGCTCACCGGCGGCCGCTCGGTCCACCTCACCGACTGGCCCCTGGTGGACGAGCTGCCCGCCGACGCGGCGCTGGTGACCGCGATGGACCGGGTGCGTCAGGTGTGCTCGTCGGCGTTGTCGCTGCGCAAGGCCAACAAGCTGCGCGTGCGGCTGCCGCTGGCACGGCTGCTGGTGGCCGCCGAGGATGCCGAGGTGCTGCGGCCGTTCACCGACATCGTCCGCGACGAGGTGAACGTCAAGTCGGTGGAGCTGACCACCGACGTCGCTGCACACGGCGGCTTCGAGGTGGTCGTCAACGCCCGCGTGGCGGGGCCACGGCTCGGCAAGGACGTGCAGCAGGTCATCAAGGCCGTCAAGGCAGGAGAGTGGAGCACGTCGCCCGAGGGCGCCGTCGTGGCGGCGGGAATCGAGCTGCACGAGGGCGAGTACGAGCGGCGGCTCGTCGCCACCGACAGCGGCGTGGCCGCCGAGCTGCCCGGCGGATCGGGACTCGTGCTGCTCGACACCGACGTCACGCCCGAACTGGCCCGCGAGGGCGTGGCCAGGGACCTCGTGCGGGTGGTCCAGCAGGCCCGCCGCGACGCCGACCTCGACGTGGCCGACCGGATCGCGCTGACCGTCGACGCGCCCGCCGACGTCGCCGAGGCCGCCCGCGAGCACGAGCGGTTCCTGGCCTCGGAGACGCTGGCCACCGCCGTGTCGTACGGGCCGGTGGCCGACGGCTTCGCGGGAACGGTCGGCGACGGCGAGAAGGTCACCGTGGCCGTCGTCCGGCAGTGACGCCTGGAGCCGGGCGGGCCGCAGATGAAGAAGTTCTCATCTGCGGCTCATCCGGCTCCCGGCCCGGGCAGGGCAGGCTGGTCGCATGAGCCGCACTCCGCGCATCCTGGCGCTGGTCGCCGTGCTCGCCCTGCCGGTCGCGGCGATCGTGGCGAGCCTGTTGCTGGCCGACCCGAGCCCGCCGAGCCAGCCCGCGGTGGTGCGCATCGGCGAGTCCTCGGCGGTGTCGTCGCCGCCGTCTTCCACCCAGGCTCCCCCGTCCGCGGCCCCGATGCCCGCACCCGAGACGCGACCCTCGCAGCTGCCGCCACCGCCCCCGGTGGCCGACGATGACGACGACCCGGGCGACGACCGAGGCGACGACCGCGACGATGACGGCTGAGCAGCCCGCGGGCAGGGGAACCCGCGTGCCCGCGAGGGTGCGCATCATGGGCTGGCTCGTGCTCGTCATGACCGGCGGGCTCGCCACGGTGGTGCTGCTCGTGGCGACGTTCGAGTACCGCGCCATCGAGCGGCGCGTCAACAGCGGGCTGGAGCAGGACGCGGGGGAGTTCCGCCGCTTCGCGGGATTCGGCGCGGGGCCTGCCGCGGCCCTGTTCGACCAGCACCTGCGCAGCCAGTACCCGGACCGGGCCGAGGTGATGCTGGGCATCACACCGGAGGGCCCCGGATACCGTTCCCTGCGCCAGGGCGACCAGGCGCTCGCGCACGTGCCGCTTGGCGACGCGCTGCTGCGCGCCATCGTCACCAGCCCCGCCACCACGGGCACCGTGGACACCGAGGGCGGCGAGCTGCGCTGGCTGCGAGTGGACGTGCTGCCGGAGACCGGAGGCACGCAGCCGTCGGGCTGGTTCGTCAGCGGCTACTTCCTCGACGAGGTGCGTGCCGACGCGGCCGCCACCGTGCGCACGCTGGTGGTGATCAGCGCCATCGCGCTCGTGCTGGCGGCCGGCGTGTCGTGGCTGGTGGCCGGGCAGATCCTCGCGCCGGTCAACACCGTGCGCCGCACGGCCGCACGCCTCACCGAGCACGACCTCACCCATCGCATCCCCGTGCACGGCCGCGACGACATCGCCGCGCTGGCCCGGCAGTTCAACGCGATGCTCGACCGGCTGGAGAGTGCCTTCGCCACGCGCAGGCAGTTCCTCGACGACGCCGGGCACGAGCTGCGCACGCCGATCACGATCATCCGCGGGCACCTCGAGGTGATGGGCGACGATCCGGCCGAGCGGGCGGAGGTGGTGCGGCTGTGCACCGACGAGCTCGACCGGATGGCCCGCATCGTCGACGACCTGCTGCTGCTGGCCAAGGCCGAGCAGCCGGACTTCCTGCGTCCGGAGTGGACGTCCGTGCCGGAGCTGACGAGCGACATCGACGCGAAGGTGCGCGCCCTCGCACCTCGCGAGTGGTTGCTGGAGCTGGTGGGTGAGGGTGAGGCGTGGCTCGACGGGCAGCGGGTGACGCAGGCGATGGTGCAGCTGGCGCAGAACGCCGTACAGCACACCGCCGAGGGCGCCCCGATCCGCATTGGCTCGGTGTTCTCCGACGGCACGGTGTCGTTCTGGGTGACCGACAGCGGCCCCGGTGTGTCCACTGAGGACATTGAACGGATCTTCGGCCGGTTCGTGCGGGGCGAGGCAGGCGCCAGGGATGGTGCCGGGGCGGGGCTCGGCCTCGCCATCGTCAAGGCCATCGCCGAGGCGCACCACGGGACGGTGCGGGTGCTGTCCGAACCCGGGCAGGGCGCGACGTTCGGCCTCGAACTACCGGCACGGGGGTGGTAGACGGTGAGCCGGATCCTGATCGCCGAGGACGAGCAGCGCATCGCCTCCTTCGTGGAGAAGGGGCTGCGCGCCAACGGCTTCGCCACCACGGTCGTCGCCGACGGTGACGCCGCGCTGGCCCACGCCGTGGCCGGGGAGTTCGATCTCGTCGTGCTCGATCTCGGGCTGCCGCGGCGGGACGGCTTCGCCGTGCTGCGCGCGATGCGGCAGGCGCGTGTCACGACGCCCGTGATCATCCTCACGGCGCGGGACTCGGTGCACGACACCGTCGCCGGGCTCGAAGGCGGCGCCGACGACTACATGACCAAGCCGTTCCGGTTCGAGGAGCTGCTGGCCAGGGTCCGCCTGCGGCTGCGGCCCGCCGACAGGGCGCCCGAGGTGACCGTGTTGCGCCACGGCGCGCTGTCGCTGGACCTGCGCACGCGGCGGGCCGAGACGCCTGCGGGGATGGTGGACCTGACCGCCCGCGAGTTCGCGCTCCTGGAGCTGTTCCTGCGGCATGCCGGCCAGGTGCTGTCCCGGGAGCAGATCCTGTCCCACGTGTGGGGCTACGACTTCGATCCCGGCTCCAACGTGGTGGACGTCTACGTGCGCACCCTGCGCCGTAAGATCGGCCAGGACGCCATCCTGACCGTGCGCGGCATGGGCTATCGCCTGGGCTGACCGCGCGAGTCCTGCACTCAGGCCCGCGAGTCCTGCACTCAGGCCCGCGAGTCCTGCACCCAGGCCCGCGAGTCCTGCACTCAGGCCCGCGAGTACTGCCTTCCCGCCAGGTGCCGCGCGGTGGGAACGCAGAACTCGCGGGCACGAACGCAGAACTCGCGGGCACGAACGCAGGACTCGCGGGCCGGCAGCGGCGGCCCGCCGCGCCCAGGACGTCTATTGTGGAGGACGACAAGGCGCGGGCGAACACGAGAGGTGAGATGGACAACCTTCCGGTCATCCTCGGATCGGGGGCCATCGTCCTGCTCGCGTCCGTGCTCGCGGTGCGGGTGTCCACCAGGCTCGGCCTGCCCTCGCTGCTGCTCTATCTCGCCATCGGCGTGCTCATCGGCGAGGCCGGGCTCGGCATCGAGTTCGACAACCCCGCGCTGACCCAGAGTCTGGGACTGGCCGCGCTGGTGATGATTCTCACCGAGGGCGGGCTGACGACACGCTGGTCAGCGGTGAGACCGGCACTGGGCCCGGGGATCGCACTGTCCACTGTGGCTGTCGGGGTGACGGTGGCGGTCACCGGCTCCGCACTGCACTGGCTGGTCGGCCTCGAGTGGCGCACGGCACTGCTGTGGGGCGCGGTGCTCGCCTCCACCGACGCCGCGGCCGTGTTCTCGGTGCTGCGCTCGGCGGGCATCGGCAAGCGCCTGTCCGGCATCCTCGAGCTCGAGTCCGGCCTCAACGACGCACCCACCTACATCGCGGTGGTGCTGCTGGCCACCGGCACGGCCGTCGACTGGAGCCTGCCGCTGCAGGTCGTCTACCAGCTCGGCGCGGGCGCCGCCATCGGCATCGCGCTGGGCTGGCTCGGCGCCCACGCCCTGCGCCGGGCCGCGCTGCCCGCCACCGGCCTCTACCCGCTGGCGACCGTGGCCGTCTGCGTCACGGCGTACTCCGCCGCCCAGCTCGCGCTCGCGTCCGGCCTGCTCGCCACCTACGTCGCCGGGGTGGTGCTCGGCAACTCCCGGCTGCCGCACCGGTCGGACACGCTGTCGTTCGCCGAGGGGCTCGGCTGGGTCGCGCAGATCGGCCTGTTCGTGCTGCTGGGGCTGTTCGCCTCGCCGGAGCGGCTGCTGCACAGCATCGTGCCGGGCCTCGTCGCCGGGGCGATCGTGCTGCTCATCGCCAGGCCGGTCTCGGTGCTGATCTCCGCGGCGCCGTTCCGCGTGCCGTGGCGGGAACAGGTGTTCCTGTCGTGGGCCGGCCTGAGAGGTGCGGTGCCGATCGTGCTGGCCACCATCCCGCTCGCCGAAGGGGTCGACGGCGCCCAGCGGCTCGTGGACGCCGTGTTCGTGCTCGTCATCGTGTTCACCCTGCTCCAGGGGGCGCTGCTCGGCCCGCTGGCCAGGCTGCTCGGGCTGACGCGTGACGCCGAGCCGGAGGAGATCGGGGTCGACGCCGCGCCGCTCGACGAGCTGGGTGCGGTGCTGCTGCAGATCCGCATCCAGCCCGGGTCCCGGCTGCACGGCGTCTACCTCGCCGAGCTGCGGCTGCCCCAAGGGGCGGGCGTGAGCCTGGTGGTGCGGCAGGGCAGGGGCTTCACCCCGCAGGACACCACCCGGTTGCAGGAGCGCGACCAGCTGCTGGTGGTCGCCACCCAGGCGACGCGCGTGGCGGCCGAGCGCAGGCTGCGCGCGGTGGACCGGGCCGGTCCGCTCGCGAAGTGGAAAGGCGAGCTGGGAGACTGACCGCCATGCGCGCAGACCGGCATGACTTCTGGTTTCCGCTGGCGCTACTGGGGTTTCTGCTGCTGGGAGTCGCCGCGACGCGGCCCGTGGCCGACTTCGGCTGGTTCGCCTACTCCAGCCCGTCCGGGGCGCCGTACGCGTTCATGGAACGACGCGACTGGCTCGCGCTCGACGGCATCGAGCCGGACGGGTTCCACATCACCGAGCCCGCTGGCGCCGGCTGGTACGGCCTCGGCGCCGTGCTGGGCCTGTTCGTGGTGACCGTCGCGTGGTATGCGGCCAGGGCGCGCAGGCTGGGCGGCCCGGTGCCCGCAGCGCGGCTGGCGACGGTGACGCTGGCCGGGGGCGCTGAACTCGCGCTCGGCTACCTGGTGCTCGAGGAGCTGCGCGGGCCGCTGGACGACGAGTTCGCCGCGGCGCTGGCCCTGCCGTTGCTGCTGCTCGCCGCGCTGCTGGGCGTGCTCGCCTACGCCGCGCGGGGACTGTGGCGCCGGATCGCCGCTCTGGCTGGTGTGCTGGTGCTGGGGGTGGCCGCCTGCGCGGTGCTGCTGCCGTCGGGCCACGACGCGACCGTGGTGCTGCTGGTGGCCGCCGGGCTCGGCGTGCTCGCCTGGCTGCACCGCAGTCCCCTGCTCGGCGGGGTGACGGCGTTGTTCCTGCTGACGAGCGGCGGTGACGGCGGCGCTGACGCGGCCCGCTGGGTCGTTCCGGCCGCCGTGGTGCTGGCCGGGGCGATCGCCGCGCTGGTGCTGCGTGCTCGCGCCCGGAACCCGCAGTGGACAATGGAACGGTGAGCACCGAGCAGGGCCCCGACTCCACCGCGGGCGAGAAGACCGAGCCGCAGGCGCCGCGGCCCAAGCGGCGGATCGGCCTGGTCGCTCTCGTCGCCGCGCTCGCCTACGCCGTGGACCTGGTGACGAAGATCATCGTGACCGCCACGCTGGAGGGCGAGGAGCCCGTCCGCATCCTCGGCGGACTCGTGTACCTGCAGCTGCTGCGCAACCCCAACGCCGCCTACGGGCTCGACATCGGCGGCACCTGGCTGCTCGCCGTCATCGCGATCATCGTCGTCGGCGTGATCATCTGGTTCGCGAGCAGGCTGCGCTCGGTCGGCTGGGCGATCGGCCTCGGGCTCGTGCTCGCCGGGGCGCTGGGCAACCTGACCGACCGGATCTTCCGCGCGCCCGGGGTGCTGCACGGCCACGTCGTCGACTTCATCTCCGTGCTGGAGCCGAACGGCGAGTTCTTCCCCGTGTTCAACGCCGCCGACTCGGCCATCACGGTCGGCGCGGCGCTCATCGTGCTGCTGTCGCTGCTCGGGCGCGACTACGACGGCACGGTCGTCGCCCGCAAGACGAAGAAGCGGTCCTCCGGCGATGGCGATGATGGCGAGGACGGCGACGGGCACGACGCGAGCGGGCAGGAGCGGGACCGGTGAGCGTGCGGATGCTGCCGGTGCCCGACGGCCTCGACGGCATGCGCGTCGACGCGGGCCTGGCGAAGCTGCTGGGGCTGTCCCGCACGGTGGTGGCCGAACTGGCCGCGACGGGCGGCGTGCTCATCGACGGCAGGCCCGCGGGCAAGTCCGACCGCCTCGCGGCGGGCGGCCTGCTGGAGGTGACGCTGCCGGAGCCGGACGCCCCGGTGGAGGTGGTCGCCGAACCCGTCGAGGGCATGCGCGTGCTGTACGACGACGACGACATCGTGGTGGTCGACAAGCCGGTGGGCGTGGCGGTGCACCCGAGCCCCGGCTGGGCGGGCCCGACCGTCGTCGGCGGACTCGCGGCCGCGGGCCTGCGCATCTCGACGTCGGGCGCCGCCGAGCGGCAGGGCGTCGTGCACCGGCTGGACGCGGGCACCACGGGTGTCATGGTGGTCGCCAAGAGCGAGCACGCCT
Organism: Prauserella muralis; assembly: GCF_003202285.1. Classification (GTDB taxonomy): domain Bacteria; phylum Actinomycetota; class Actinomycetes; order Mycobacteriales; family Pseudonocardiaceae; genus Prauserella_B; species Prauserella_B muralis. Next base: position 886,600 of record NZ_MASW01000007.1, on the reverse strand, counting down.
ACACCGTGCTCAAACGCGCGTTCAAGGAACGCACCGTCGACAAGGGTTACCACGCGCTCGTGCAGGGCCATCCCGACCCCACGCGCGGCACGATCGACGCGCCGATCGACCGGCACCCCCGGCACGACTACAAGTTCGCCGTCGTCGCGGGCGGCCGTCCCTCGATCACCCACTACGAGGTGATCGAGGCGTTCCGGGCGGCGTCGCTGGTGGACATCAAGCTGGAGACCGGCCGCACCCACCAGATCCGCGTGCACTTCGCGGCGTTGCGGCATCCGTGTGTCGGCGACCTGACCTACGGCGCGGACCCGGTGCTGGCGCGCAAGCTGAGCCTCACCCGGCAGTGGCTGCACGCGCGCACGCTGGGCTTCGCGCATCCCGCCGACGGCCGCTGGGTGGAGTTCACCAGCGAGTACCCCGCCGACCTGGCCGCCGCGCTCGAGGTCCTGCGCGCCGAGTCCTGACGCCCTCGCCCGGCGCGACGACGTGGGCGGCCAACACACCGGGTCGGTCAGTCGTCGATCGACCAGACGAGGCTACGCTCGTCCGGCTCGGGACGAGGACTCCAGCGCACCGAGGCGATGCGGGTGCCCTCCGGCAGCACGTACACGGTGTGCCCGCCCGTGGTCTCGCCCGGCTGTACGCCGATCTTGTGCGGCGGCCGGGACGTCAGCGACACCGGCGCCTTGCCGATGACGCCGCCGTCGGCGGTGAGCAGCTCCAGGTAGTTGTCCGGCAGCGACGCGAACGGCGTGTTGCCCCGGTTGGTCACCTCCGTGTGCACGACGATGGCCCGCTCACCGTCGTCGAGGCGGTAGCCCGCGGCGGCGAACAGGTAGTCGGCGGGGTCCTGCACCTCCAGTAGCTGGACGGCGAGGCGCTCGCCCTCGAGCCCCTCGGTTTCCAGCACGTCACCCGGCCGCCCGGTGCGGACCGGCGCGGGTGCCGCAGGTGGCGGTGGGGGCGGGCCGACGGTCGGCGGCTGGTCGCCGCGCGCCCACAGCGCGCTCTGCGGTGGTCCCCACGTGCTCATCACCGGGTCCGGAGGCGGCTGTGTCGGCTGTGGCGGCTGTGGCGGGGGCGCCGTCTGGGCAGGCCACTGCTGCTGCGGGGGAGGTGGGTAGGGGCCCGAGGCAACGCCGTGCACCGGATGCGGACCGCTCGGCGTTCCCTGTACCGGGTGGGCGCCGCTCGGCGCGCCCTGAGGACCTGCCGGATGCGGAGGCGGACCCGGATGGTGCGGCTGCGGCGGCTGCCCCGGGGCGGGGCCGTGCTGCGGCTGCGGCCTGCCCTGCTGCCACGCGCCGGCCAGGGCCGCGCGCAGCCCGTTCGGGTCGCTCTCCACGCCGACCAGCAGGGGCAGCCCGTTCGCCGACAGGTTCACCAGCCGGTAGGCGGCTTCCCTCGGGTCGAGGCCGACCTTCGCCGCGATCTCGTGCACCGCCGCCTTGCCCACGTCCGCGAGCGCGGCGAGCAGGCGAGCGTCGACGGGATCGGTGACGGCCACGAGCACGAGCCTAGGACACCGGGCGGGCGCGGCCACCGGTGCCGCTGCATGCAGCCGCGAACGGGCCGTGCCGTTCACTATGCTCGCGCCATGACCGATGTCACGGCGCTCGCCGACGAGTACGTTCAGCTGTTGTTCGAGGCGGAGCCGCTGTGGCCTGCCGTGCTGGGCATCGACCCGCTGCGCACGGGACTCGGCAGCCTCGACGCGGAGCACGAGCAGGCTCACCGGCGTCAGCTGGAGGCCATCGCCGAGAAGGCCGCCGCCGTGGACCCGGGAACCCTGGCCTCCCAGGACCGGGTGACCCGCGACGTGTTGCTGGCCTCCGCGCGGGCTCGCAGGGAGCAGATCGACACACGGGCCGTCGAGTTCACGGTCAGCGACTTCTTCGTGGCGCCTGCCTCCAGCCTGCTCACGATCCTGCCGATGCTGTCGGTGGCCGACGCCGCGCAGGGCGAGGCACACCTCGAGCGGCTGGCCGCCGTGCCCGCGTACCTGCGCGAGGCCGCCGAGCGGCACCGGGCCGGTGTCGCGGCGGGCAGGGTGCCGGTGGCGCGGCTGGTGCGCAGCGCCATCGCGCACCTCGATCGCTATCTCGGTGACCCCGGCAACGACCCACTGCTGCGCCAGCCCGCCCCCACCGACGAGTTCGCGCGCCGCCGCGACACGCTGCTCGCCGACGTGGTGCGCCCGGCATTCGCCGCCTACCGCGACTCCCTCGGGGCCGACATCCTCGCGCACGCCCGGCCCGACGAGCGGCCCGGCGTGTGCCACCTGCCCGGCGGCGACGACATCTACGCCGCGCTGGCCCGCGTGCACACGACCACCGACCGCGACCCGGAGGACCTGCACACCACCGGGCTCGAGCTGATCGAACGGCTGGCCGAGGAGTACGCCGAGATCGGCGAGCGCGTGTTCGGCACCGGCGACCTGCAGGACATCTTCAGCCGGCTGCGGACCGACCCGGCGCTGCGCTGGAAGGACGCCGACGAGCTGCTGGAGACGGCCCGCGCGGCGATCACCAGGGCCGAGCAGGCGGCTCCCCGGTGGTTCGGCACGATCCCGCCGCACCCGTGGGTGGTGGAGCCGGTGCCCGCGGCGGAGGCGCCGGGCGCCGCGGCCGCCTACTACCTGCTGCCCGCCGCCGACGGCTCCCGCCCCGGCACGTACTTCGCCAACACCCACCAGGTGACCGAGCGGTTCCGGCAGACCGCCGAGGTCACGGCCTTCCACGAGGCGATTCCCGGGCACCACTTCCAGCTCAGCACCGCGCTCGGGCTCACCGACCTGCCGCTGCTGCGCAGGCTCGGCGAGTTCAACGCCTACACGGAGGGCTGGGGCCTGTACTCGGAGCGGCTCGCGCAGGAGATGGGCCTGTACTCCGACGACGTGTCGTTGCTGGGCATGCTCAGCATGGACTCGATGCGCGCGGGCAGGCTGGTGGTGGACACCGGGCTGCACGCCAAGGGCTGGACCCGGCAGCAGGCGGTGGAGTTCCTGGAGCGCAACACGCCGATGCCGTCGGTGGAGATCACCTCGGAGGTCGACCGCTACATCGGCTATCCGGGCCAGGCGCTGTCGTACATGGTCGGCAGGCTGGAGATCCAGCGGCTGCGTGCCGAGGCGGAGCGCCGCAGGGGGGAGCGGTTCGACGTCCGCGGCTTCCACGACGTGGTCCTCGGCGGGGGTGCGCTGCCGCTGTCGGTGCTGGCCGACGTCGTGCTGGAGTGGGCCTCGGCCTGACCGGCCTGGGCGCGCGGGCCGCGGCGGTTCAGGCGGCGCGGCCCGCGTCCACCCCGGTGAGCCGGGCGTAGACGAGCACGGCGTCGTCGTGCTCGCTGTAGGCGTTGTCGTAGTCACCGGAGGCGGTCAGCAGCCGCAGGTCGGGCTGGTCGGTGGGCACGGTGGCGCGGGCGGTGGCCAGTTCCGGGGGCAGGATCTCCACCCGGTAGACGGTGAACACCGCCTCGGTGCCGTCCTGCCTTCCGACGGTCACGAGGTCGCCGGGCCGCACGTCACGCAGGCGGAAGAACGAGCCGCGTTCGTAGGCGAAGTCGGCATGGCCGGTGAGCACGGCGGGGCCGCGTTCACCCGGGCTGCCGTGCTCGGTGAGCCAGCCGACGGCCTTGGCGTAGCCGGGCACCTCGGTGACCCCGGCCGGGGTCCGGCCGAGCTCGATGAGGGAGCCGGTGCCGACCTCGGCGGCCGGGACGGCCAGCGAGCGGGGCGGCGACGCGGGCAGCGGGGCGTGCGCGGGCGGCACCGGGCCGCTGTACACCTCGATCTCGGCGTCCGGGACGGCGGTGTTCGCGCCGGGGGAGGGGGTCGAACCGTCGGCGGCCGGCCCCGAACGGACCAGCGCGACCCCGGTGAGCACGGCGGCCAGCGTGACGACGACGGCAGCCGCCGCGGCGCCCAGCCGCCCGGCGTCGTCGCGTCGCGTGCTCGTGGCCGGCGTCGTCACGTGGCCCTGCCCTCGACGCGCACAGCCGGAATCCACCCCATGGGCTCGTCCTCCACCCGCGCGGAACCTCTCCCACCAGCGCTTTCGGGCTCCCCCTCACAGCGCCCTGATGCCTACCTGATCGCTGCCAACACGATGTGTCGTTACGCCACGGGCTGTCACACGGTTAAATGTCACTCATTTGGGTTATACGGTTGTTATTCGCCACGTGCCGTGGGAATCCCACGGGCAGTGACCTTCGGAGGTGCAGGTGAGGACAGCCGCGACGGTAGGAGTGCTCGACGTCGGGTGCTTCAGCGCCCGCCTGCTCGCCGCCGAGCGCGGCGGGTCGCTGGTCGACCCGCTGTTCAGCCACAAGGTGCGGCTGCGGCTCGACCGGGAGCTGGACCCTTCCGGCAGGCTCGGCAGGGACGGCGTCGACGCGATCTGCGCGGCCGTCGCCGAGATCGACGCACAGGCCCGCGCCCACGGGGTCGCCGAGGTGTTTCCGCTGGCCACATCCTCGATCCGGGACGCCCGCAACGCCGCTGAGGTGGTCCAGCAGGTCCGCAGGACCACCGGGGTCGAGCTCCGGTTCTTGTCCGGCAAGCGGGAGGCCGAGCTGTCGTACCTGGCGGCGCGCCGCTGGTTCGGCGCGTCGGCGGGGCCGCTGGCCGTGCTCGACATCGGCGGCGGCACCGTCGAGCTGGCCGCGGGGCGCGGCGAGCGGGCCTCGTTCGCGCGGTCGCTGCGGCTGGGCGCCCGCGAGATGACCCGGCTGTGGCTCGACACCGACGTGCCGTCGGAGCAGCGGGTCTCCGCGCTGCGCGAGCACGCTCTCGACCGGGTGCGGCGGGCGCTGGCCGAGACCGAGCCCCAGCTGCGCGGCTTCCGCACGGTCGGCTGTTCCAAGGTGCTGCGGCAGCTGGCGAGGCTCGCCGGTTCACGCCCGCACCGCGACGGCGCGGCCAGGGACCTCTACGTGGAGGACCTGCGCGAGTGGATTCCCCGGCTGGCGACGCTGCCCGCCTCGCGCAGGGCCGACCTGCCCGGCATTTCCCGGCCGCGGGCTCGCCAGGCGCTCGCGGGCGCGGTGGTGGCCGAGGCGCTGCTGACCGTTTTCGGCGGCTCGGCCGTGATCTGCCCGTGGTCGACCACCCAGGGGCTGCTGCTCAGCCTGCTCGACGCACCCGAGCCGAGCGCGGCCGCCAGGTCGGTGGCGTGAGGAGCCCGGCATGCCCGAGCTGCCCGACGTCGAGGGCTTCCGGCGCGTGTTCGCCGAGCACGCGGCGGGTGCCCGGGTACGCGACGTCGACGTCCTCGACGCCCAGGTGCTGCGCGGCGTCGCTCCCGCACGGCTGCGGAGTGTGGTGCGCGGGCGCCGGTTCGGCGAACCCGCCCGGCACGGCAAGTGGCTGATCGCGCCGGTCGCCGGTGACGGCGAGGCGCTGCTGCTGCACTTCGGCATGACCGGCTCGCTGGTCTGGGACGGCGAGGACCGGCCCCGGCACCGGCACGATCGGGTGGTGTTCACCTTCGCCGAGGGCGAGCTGCGCTACCGCGACATGCGCAAGCTCACCGGCCTGCGCCTGGCCAGGGACGAGACCGAAAGCCGCGCCGCGCTCGGTGACCTGGGTCCGGACGCGCTGAGCGTCTCGCGCGACGAGCTGGGCAGGCTGCTGGGCGGGTTGCGGCGCAGGACCAAGTCGGCGCTGACGGATCAGAGCGTGCTCGCGGGGCTCGGCAACCTGCTCGCCGACGAGATCCTGTGGCGGGCCAAGCTCTCTCCGCACCGGGCGGCGGCCGGGCTGAGCAGGGGCGATCTCGGCAGGCTGCACGCGAGGATGGGCACGGTGCTGCGGCAGTCGGTCGAGGCCGGGCGGGTGCCGCCGAGGCCGTCGTGGCTCACCGGGCGGCGTGACGAGCCGTCCGCGTCCTGCCCGCGCTGCGGCACCACCCTGTGCCGGGGGCGGGTGGACGGCAGGTCCACCGTCTGGTGCCCGCGGTGCCAGCCGACATGACAAGCCCGCGCGGGAAGGGTACGAATCGGGGTATGCGGAACGACGAGGTGAATCCGAGAGAGCCGGAGCCGCGGCCTTCGGCGGACGTTCCGGCCCCGCCGAACCGCGACGTTCCCGGGGGCACCGAGGACGTGCCGGAGCCGCCGAACAAGGACGAGATCCAGCCCGGCGACGACGTCAACGCGGAGGCGGGCACCATCGAACCGCCCGACTAGGTCCCGTGCGGTGCACCGGGGCGCGCCCCGCCGGCTGCGTGGGGCGCTCCGGTGTCTCCAGCTGCGGGATGGGCAGCGTGGTGGTCTCCTCGGTCAGCGGCACCGGCGTGTCGTAGTGGGCGATGGTGAGCGGGTCGCCGCGCACCAGCCGGTAGGCGGTCTTGTCCTGCTGGATCTCCACGGCGAACTGCGAGCCGAGAAAGCACATGCGGAACCCGATCCGTTGCAGGGCGCCCGGCAGCCTGGGCCGGAACGTCAGCGTGCCGTGGTGGTCACGCATCCCGCCGAAGCCCGCGACCGTGGCCAGCCACGCCCCGGCGAGCGAGGCCATGTGCAGGCCGTTGCGCACGTTGCCGTGCAGGTCGTGCAGATCGGTGAACGCCGCCTCGGCGAGGTAGTCGTAGGCCAGGTCCACGTGCCCGCACTCGGCGGCGAGCACGGCCTGCGTGCCCGCCGACAGCGACGAGTCGCGCACGGTCAGCGCCTCGTAGTAGGCGAAGTTGCGCTGCTTCTGCTCCAGCGAGAAGGCGTCGCCGCGCAGGTGCATCGCGAGCACCAGGTCGGCCTGCTTGACGACCTGCTTGCGGTACAGGTCGAAGTAGGGGTAGTTGAGCAGCAGCGGGTAGCGGTGGGGCGGGGTGTTGTCGAACTCCCACCGCGCGTGCTCGGTGAACCGCTCCGACTGCGGGTGCACCTCCAGCAGCTCGTCGTAGGGCACCAGCATCTTGCGGGCCGCGTCGCGCCACTGTGCCAGCTCGGTGTCGTCGACGCCGAGCGCGGTGGCGATGTCGGGCTGCCGCTCGCACGACGCGGCCGCCTCGTGCAGGTTCCGCTGCGCCATCAGGTTGGTGTAGACGTTGTTGTCCAGCACCGCCGTGTACTCGTCGGGCCCGGTGACCCCGTCGATGCGGAAGCCGCCGTGCGGATCGTGGTGGCCGAGCGAGATCCACAGCCGCGCGGTCTCCACGAGCAGCTCCGTGCCGGCCTGCCGCTCGAACTCCGTGTCGCGGGTGGCGTTGAGGTAGCGCACGGTCGCGTCGGCGATGTCGGCGTTGACGTGGAAGGCCGCCGTGCCCGCGGGCCAGTACGCCGAGCACTCCGCGCCGTTGATGGAGCGCCACGGAAACGCCGTCCCGCGCAGGCCGAGCTGGCGCGCCCTGTCTCTCGCCTTGTCCACAGTGGAATGCCGCCACAGCAGCGCGTCGCGCGCGGCGTCGGGCAGGGTGTAGGTCAGCAGCTGGAGCACGAAGCTCTCGGTGTCCCAGAACGCGTGCCCGTCATAGCCGGGGCCGGTCAGCCCCTTGCCGGGAATCGCGCGGCTCTCCCCGCGGGCTCCCGCCTGCAACACGTGGAACAGCGCGAACCGCAGGGCCTGCTGCAGTTCCGGGTCACCCTCGATCTCGATGTCGGCGGTGTTCCAGTAGTGGTCGAGGAACTCGCGCTGCTCGGCGAGCAGCCCCTCCCAGCCGGTCTGCAGTGCGCCTGCGAGCGCGGCGTCGACCTGCGCGCGCAGCGCCGGTATCGAGCGCTGCGCCGACCAGCCGTAGCCGAGGAACTTGGTGATCCGCAGCTTCTCGCCCTGGGGCACGTCCACCGCCAGCGTCAACCGGGCGAGGTCGTCCTCCACCATGATGTCGCTGCGGAGGCTGTCGGTGGTCTGCACCTGGTGGTCCATGGCGGCGGCCACCCGCAGCCCCGAGCGCCGGGTGCGGTGCACGAGCACCGCGCGGTAGTCCTCGGCCTGGGCGAACTCCACCGCCAGCGGCGACTCCAGCGCCGCGGCCACGCGCGGATCGCTCGTGTCCGACTCGATCGGCTCGTTGGCCAGCAGGTCGGACTGCGCCACCAGCTGCAGCTCGCCGTCGAGCGGCTCGACCTCATAGCGGACGGCCGCGACCGCGCGTTGCGTGAACGACACCAGCCGCTCGGTGCTCACGCGCACCCGCCGCCCGGTGGGCGAGGTCCACACCGTCTCCCTGCGCAGCGTGCCGGAGCGGAAGTCGAGGACGCGATGATGTTCCGAGGCGTGGCCGTAGCGCATGTCCAGCGGCTCGTCCTCGACGAGCAGCCGGATGATCTTGCCGTCGGTGACGTTGACCACCGTCTGGCCCGCCTCCGGGTAGCCGTAGCCCGCCTCGGCGTAGGGCAGGTCGTGTTCCTCGTAGAACCCGTTGAGGTAGGTGCCGGGCAGGCCGCGCGGCTCGGCCTCCTCCAGGGTGCCGCGCATGCCGATGTGCCCGTTGGACAGTGCGAAGGTCGACTCGGTGCGCTGGAGCTGGTCCACGGCGAGGCCCTGCCAGCGCAGCTCCCACGGGGCGCACTCGTATCCCTGCTCGGTGTCGGTCATCCCGGGACCTCCAGCAGCTCGGCGAGGTCGTCCACGACGATGTCGGCTCCGTGCGCACGCAGCGCGTCGGCCTGGCCCGCGCGGTCGACGCCGACCACGTAGCCGAAGCCACCTGCCTTGCCCGCCTGCACGCCCGCCTGCGCGTCCTCGAACACGGCGGCCTCGGCAGGCCGCACGCCGAGCTCGTCGGCGCAGGCCAGAAACGAGTCGGGGGCGGGCTTTCCACGCAGGTTCTCGCGCGCGATCACCACGCCGTCCACTCTCGCGCGGACGAAGCGGGTCAGGTCGGCAGCGTCGAGGACGCCGACGGCGTTGGCCGAGGACGTGACGACGCCGATGGCCATCCCGGCGTCCTCGGCGGCCTGCAGGTAGCGCACCGAGCCGGGGAACGGGGTGATGCCCTGCTCGGCGATGATGCGTTGCACCAGTTCATTCTTGCGGTCGCCGACCGAGCGCACCGTCGGCTCGGGCCCCGGCTCGCCGGGGGCGCCTTCGGGCAGCTCGATCCCGCGGGAGGCGAGGAACGTGCGCACCCCGTCGTAGCGGGGCATACCGTCCACATAAGCCGTGTAGTCGCCCTCGGTGAACGGCTGGAAGTCCGCGCCCTGCCGCTGCCGCAGGAACTCGTCGAACGTCTGTTTCCAGGCCTGCATGTGGAGGGCGGCCGTGCTCGTCAGCACGCCGTCCAGGTCGAAGAGACACGCTGTGATCGTGCCGGGCAACCCGATCATGGGCCTCACGCTAGTGGTGGTGTTCCGGTGCCGCCACGGTTAGCATCTGTGCTGACATCTGAGCAGATGAAAAGATGATGAGCCGATCACGTGGTAACCCGGGAGGGTGCCGATGACCACGGTCGCCATGCATGCCAGCGACGGCCTGCTCGACGCGCCCACCTCGGTGCTGTTCGGCGCGGTCGCCGTGGCCGGGCTCGCGGTGGCCGTCGCGGGTTCGCGCAGGGACCTCGACGACCGGACCGCCCCGCTGGCCGGGCTGGTCGCGGCGTTCGTCTTCGCGGTGCAGATGATCAACTTTCCGGTGTTGCCCGGCGTCAGCGGTCACCTGCTGGGCGGCGCGCTCGCCGCGATCCTCGTGGGGCCGTGGGTGGGTGCGCTGTGCGTGAGCGTGGTGCTGGTGCTCCAGGCACTGCTGTTCGCCGACGGCGGGCTGACCGCGCTCGGCGCCAACATCACCAACATGGCTCTGCTCGGCACGGCCGCCGGGTTCGGCGTGGCGATGCTGCTGCGTCGGCTCGCGACCCGCTCCCGTGCGGGCCTGGTCGGCGTCGCGTTCGCCGCCGCGCTCGTCAACACGGTCGTCGCGGCCTGCGGGTTCGTGCTGGAGTACGCCATCGGCGGGCAGGGCGCGGTGTCGCTCGGCGGCTTCGCGGCCGCTCTCGTGGGCGTGCACGTGCTCATCGGCATCGGTGAGGGCGTCATCACCGCGCTCACCGTGGGCGCGGTCGCCGGGGCGCGGCCCGATCTGGTGTACCTGCTGCGCAGGCGGGCGCCGCTGCGGGAGGTGACGTCGTGAGGGCTGTGGCAGGCCGCCGCGGTGCCTGGTTCTTCGCCGGGTTCGCCGTCGTCGCGCTGCTGATCGCGGGACTGCTGTCGTACGTGGCCGACAGCGACCCCGACGGGCTGGACTCGGTGACCCAGCAGGGATGCACGGAGACCGGGGGAGAGCTGCGCGGATCGTGCCCCGCGCAGCATGCGGAGGACCACGTGCTCGCGAACTCGCCGCTGGCCGACTACGCGGTCGGCGGCGACGACGCGTTCACCGGCATCGCCGGCGTACTGGGGGTGCTGGCGACGCTCGTGGTGGCGGGTGGGCTGTTCTGGGTGCTCAGGCGCAGGGGGACGCGGGCAGGCCGGGACGACCCGTGAGTGCCTCGGTGCTGCACAGGCCGGGCGACTCGCCGGTCCACCGGCTGCCTCCGCAGGTGAAGGTGGTGGCGGCCTTCGGGGCGGTGCTGGCCGTGGTCGCCACCCCGCGGGAGGCGTTCTGGGCCTTCGGCCTGCACCTGCTCGTGCTGGCGGCGGTGTGGGCGCTGGCGGGCGTGCCGGTCGGCTGGTTGGCGCGCAGGGCGCTCATCGAGGTCCCGTTCGTGCTGCTGGCGCTCGTGCTGCCGTTCACGGGTGGCGGTCCGCGCACCGAGGTGCTGGGCGTCTCCGTGTCGGTCGACGGCGCGCTGGCCGGGTGGAACATCCTCGTCAAGGGCACCCTCGGCGTGCTGACGTCGCTGACGCTGGCGGCCACGACGCATCCGAGGGACATCGTCGTCGGCCTGCAGCGGCTCCACGCGCCCCGCCTGCTCACCACCATCGCCGGGCTCATGCTGCGCTACGCCGAGGTGATCGCCGCCGAGGCGCGCAGGATGCGCACCGCGCGGATCTGCCGCGGTCACGACCCGCGGTTTCTGTGGCAGGCCGGTGCGACCGCGCGCGGCATCGGGGTGCTGTTCCTGCGCAGCTACGAGCGCGGGGAGCGGGTGCACCTGGCGATGCTCGCGCGGGGCTGGACCGGTGCGCTGCCCGCGCCGCAGGGGGCCAGGGTCGGGGTGCGCCGCTGGCTGGCCGGGGTGAGCCCGGCGCTGCTGGTCGCCGTCGTGGCGGGGGTGGGACTGTGGACGGCGTGACTCCGGCCCTGCTGGTCAAGGACCTCGATTACTCCTATCCGGATGGTCACCGGGCACTGGGCGGCATCGACCTGCGCGTCGAGCCGGGGGAACGGGTCGCCGTGCTCGGCCCCAACGGCGCGGGCAAGACCACGCTGGTGCTGCACCTCAACGGCGTGCTCTCCGGCGGCGGCGGGCACGTCGAGGTGGCGGGCCTCGCCGTCCGCAGGCGCAGCCTGCCCGAGATCCGCCGCAGGGTGGGCGTGGTGTTCCAGGACCCCGACGACCAGCTGTTCATGCCGACCGTCGCCGAGGACGTGGCGTTCGGGCCGCGCAACTTCGGCGTGCCCGAGGCCGAGCTCGACCAGCGGGTCGCTCGGGCGCTCGAGGCGGTCGGCATGGCCGCACACGCCGATCGCTCGCCCATGCACCTGTCGTTCGGGCAGCGGCGGCGGGCCGCGCTGGCCACCGTGCTCGCCTGCGACCCGGAGATCCTGGTGCTCGACGAGCCGTCGTCCAACCTGGAGCCGGTGGCGCGCCGGGAGCTGGCCGAACTGCTGCTGTCGCTCGGGCGCACGATGCTGATGGTCACCCACGACCTGCCGTTCGCCCTGCAGCTGTGCCCGCGCAGCGTGCTCGTCGACGACGGCGTGGTGGTGGCCGACGGCCCGACGCGCGAGCTGCTCGCCGACGCCGGGCTACTGGCCGCGCACCGCCTCGAACTGCCGTGGGGCTTCCGGCTGGACTGACACGACGGGACGGCCGGGCTCGGTGCCCCACACCAGGTCCCGCACGATCCGCACCGCCTCCGGCACGGCGGCCGCCACGGGGTCACTGAGCCCGACACCGGTGGTCTTCGCGGGCTCGCAGCCGACGACCAGCACCCGGCCCGCGTCGCCGCCGAGCAGCTCCAGCAGCCGCAGCGCGCCCTCGGGCCGGATGCCGTGCGGGTCGAGCAGCAGGGGCAGGGCGTGCGGGTGCTCGTCCAGCTCCGCCTCGATGACGCACAGCTCGCCGGGCCGCCCGCCGCGGGGCGTCGCGTCGACGAGGATCGTGGTGTCGTAGCCGCCGAGCAGGTGCTGCGCGACCCGGGCGCCGCAGCCGAGGCCGAAGTCGGCGATCTGCACCCAGTCCGGCAGCGCCTCCGCCTCCAGCCGCTGCACCACGTCGACGCCGAAGCCGTCGTCACCGAGCAGCGCGTTACCCACCCCGGCGACCAGCACTCGCGGCCTCATGGGTCAACGGTAGAACCGCCGCAGCGGCCGCACAACGGGAAGAGTGACCCGCCGCGTGATCGTGACGCGCGGGTCAGCGTGCCAGGAGCTCGGCGACGTCTCCGTGGAGTGTGGCCAGACCTTCGTCGAAGGTCACGTGCCGGTCGGCCGCACATCCCGGTACGCAAGGCCGTCGGTCCAGAAGACGTGCGCCGGTCGTGGGCGATCGACGGCAGGACGTCCCGGGTGGCCTCGGCCGCCGAGGCTTCTCGCACCAGCAACCGCGCCAGGCTTCCCTCGGTGAGGGGGCAGGTCGCGAAGAAGTCGCCGGATGAAGCGAACCACTCCTCCGTTCACATCATCGCATCACGATGCGGGGATGAGCGCGGTCGTGGGCGGCCGGACGGCCTACCCTCCGTCCGGGTGCGGGCGGACATGGTGGATCAGCTCGTGCATCGTCGCGTCGGCGAGCCGGTAGTAGACGACCCGCCCGCTGCGGTGCGCCGTCACCAGGCCGTGCGCGCGCAGCAGCCGCAGCGCCTGCGACACCGCCGTGTCGGTCATGCCCGCGGCGGCGGCGAGGTCGCTGACACAGATCTCCCGCGCGTAGTGGATGCACACCAGCAGGGTCAGCCTCGTCGGGTCGGCGATGACCGAGAACCGGTCGGCCCACTGCACGACGGTCTCGCGGTCGCCGAGACCCCGCACGGCGGCATCGACCCGGCTGGGATCGATGAGCCGGCGTTGCGGGTCGGAGGTCATGTCGCCATGATCCCACTGCCGCTGGGCACCCCGCGCCGCCACGCTAGCGTTTCCCCCTCGCGGTGAGGAACCGCTCGCTGCCCTCGCGCAGGTCCACGATCGGCCGGGGATAGCCGAGGTCGTCGAGCATCGCGGGCGGCAGCTTCCACGGCTCGTGCACGGCCGCACCGGGGATCTTCGCCAGCTCCGGCACGTAGCGCCGGACGTAGGCCCCGTCCGGGTCGTAGCGCTTGGCCTGCAGCAGCGGGTTGAGCACGCGGTTGTGCAGCCAGCCTTCCCTGCGCAGCTGCCGCATCCCGGCATCCACGATCGGGTAGCCGGTGCGGCCCTCCTGCCACGCCCGCAGGTCTATCGCCGAGCGGCGCCAGCGGTCGCCGTGCGGCCGGTAGTCCCGCGTGGCCGCCGAGGGCCGCGCGGCGAGGACCTGGTGGTGGAAGTCGCGCCAGGCCACCTGGCGTACGAACTCGGCGGACTCGCGGGCGCGGTGCACCAGTTCGGTCGGCGACACCGTGCCGAAGTGCAGGTGCGGGGACAGCCGTGACGTGCCGTCGGCGGCGAGGTCGTCGTGCGCCGAGCCGTAGTCGCGCACGGGGCCGTCCACCCACGCGTCCAGCAGCGCACGGCCCGCCCGCTCGCCGCCCTCGGGAAGGTCGGGCGACGTCGGTCCGGGACAGATCTCCTCGCGCGCGGGCAGCGAGCCCTCGGCCACGTTCGGCAGCGAGAGCCGCCGCGGCGCGGGCAGCACCGCGCGTTTCGCTGCGGCCGACCACTGCCGGTAGTACGGCGTGTAGACGGCGAAGTGGTCGTTGCCGCTCGGGGTGACGGCGCCCGGCGGCACCACGGTGACCGACGTGTCGTGCACGCACAGGTCCCGGCCCGCCGCGGCGAGGCGCTCGCGCAGGGTCTCCTCGCGGCGCCGGGCGAAGCCGCTGACGTCCGCGGCCACGTGCACCGCGGTGACGTCGTGCTCGTCGGCGAGCCTGGCCACCTCGTCGGCGGTCCTGCCGCGCCGCACCACGAGTCTGCCGCCGCGCTCGCGCAGGCCGCGGTCGAGGTCGCGCAGGCAGGCGGCGAGGAACACGGCGCGGTTGGGCCGGTTGAACCGGCCGCCGGTGATGGCCTCGTCGAGCACGAACAGCGGGACGACCCGCTCTGCCGAGCTCACGGCGGCGTGCAGTACCGGGTTGTCGTGGACGCGCAGGTCCCGAGTGAACAGTGCGATCGCGACGGTCATGGCCGTCACAAGCCTGCCATGAGGTCGGTTTCGGTGATGCCGGGGCCCTGGCCCTCGCGGATGAACCACTCGGTGCCGAAGGCGTAGGCGAACGCGTCGTCGGGCAGCGCCAGGAAGAACGACTGCTCGCTGATCTGGCTGGCGTGCGCGCGCATCGCGCGGCGCTTGTGCTCCAGGTACGGGGTGACGTCGACGGCGGCGGTGATCTCCGACTCGGGCTTGCCGAACGTCTCGTCGGTGCCCGGGTCCGGGATCTCGGCCTCCAGCGCGCCCGCCATCTCCTGCCTGCCGCGTGCCAGGTGGTCGCGGTTCAGCGTGCCCTGGTAGACCCTGGGCGTTCCCGCGAGCTCGGCCGCCCGCATCCCCACCCTGTGCACCTGGATGTGGTCGGGATGCCCGTAGCCGCCGTTGTCGTCGTAGCACGTGAGCACGTCGGCCGACTCCTCGCGCAGGATGGCCGCGAGCTTCTGCGCGGCGTCCTCGACGGGGGTGGTCCAGAAGGACCCGGGTGCGGAGTTGGTGGGCTCGCCCATCATCCCGGAGTCGACGTAGCCGAGGAACTCCACGCGGTGCGCGCCGAGGATCTCGGCGGAGGCGTGGGTCTCGGCGACGCGGCGCTGCCACAGCGGCTCGTTCTCGCCGAGGACACCCTCGACCACCTCACCGTGCTCGCCGCGCGTGGCCACCACCAGCACGACGCGATGCCCTTCCTCGGACGCCTTGCGCATGATGCCGCCGCACCCGATGCACTCGTCGTCGGGGTGGGCGTGAAAGGTCACCAGGGTCGCCATGGAACCGACCCTACGTGAGCGGCGGCCCTGCCGGCCCCGGTCAGCCGATGTCGTCGTCCGGCCACCACAGGTCGAGCAGGTCCTGCCTTGCGGCCAGCAGCCGGTCGCTGCGCAGATCCACCACGTGCACGCCGCGCCAGCGCCAGAAGCCGATCCGCTCCAGCAGCCCGGTGACGCGGGCCCCGGCGAACTCGGCGGACATCTCGTCGAGGTCCTCGTCGGCGAAGTCGGCCTTGGTCGGCCCCGCCACGGCCAGCCGGGCGGTCTTGGACAGCATGCGCAGGGTGCACGCCAGCAGCGAGCCGGCCAGTCCGTGTCCCTGCCACTCCTCGGCGATCTCCACGCGGCACACGATGACGAAGCGCTCAGGGCCAGGGCAGAGCCGGGCGTCGAGTTCGGGATGCAGCCGCCGGTGCTCGCCGACCACGGCCTCGGCGAGGAAGTCGTGGATGCGCTCGCCGAGTGCGACCGTGTCCAGCAGGCTGCGCCTGCGCGGGACGTCGGTGATGACCACCGAGATGTCGCCGACGTGCCGCAGCCCGTCGGGGCAGGGGTTGGGCTCCCACACGTCGGCCGAGATGTCCCAGGGCTCCGGGTCCTCGTCCTGCTCCTCGACGTGCCACCACAGCCTGCGGTGGCCGAGGGTCAGCTCGATCGACAACGGATTGGCCGGCAGGTCGGGTATCACGGCCGCTCCTCACGGGGGTGATGTCCTGGTGTAGGTGAGGGGATCGTGGCCGCAACGACACGGCTCCGTCGGAAAACGGCCGGGATTGTCCCTGATGGTGGTGTGACGCGCACCGGCGCAGCGTAGCGCGCTACGGTGCGTCCTGCCACTTTACGCAGCTCAGGACCGTTCTAAGGTTCGGTCATGAACGGTCCTGAGAGAAAGAAGTACAACCCCGACAACAAGACCGGCTACGAGTACGAGCTGCTCGCCGACCATCTTGCCGGTTTCATCGAGCGCGGGGAGTGGCCCGCGGGCAGCAGGCTGCCCGGTGAGCGCGCACTGTCGGAGGAGTACGGCGTCGCACTCGACACGGTTCGCAAGGCCACGCAGATCCTGCGCGACCGCGGCCTGGTGCAGACGCTGAAATCCAAGGGCACGTTCGTCGCCCGCCGCTGACCGCGGCCGGCGGCCGCTCGCCGGGCCCCGCGGGTCAGCCGCGCAGGGTCTGCGCGGGCAGTTCCGCGAACTGCTGCGAGTACCAGCGCACGAACGCCGTGCCGTAGCGGAATCCCCAGCGGCGGGCGACGGCCTCCGGCCGGGTCCGCTCCGGCCGCGCCGCCGCGAGCTCGGCGTGGACCTGGCTCAGCCGCAGCACGCGCAGGTACTCGTAGGGCGCCATGCCGACGTAGAGGGCGAACTCGTCGTCGAAGACGGCCCTGCCCACACCGGCCTCCCTCAGCAGCGCGTTGAGCTTTTCCGTGCCAAGGCGAGGATCGCGTTCCATCAGCCGCACGGCCCGCAGCACGACCGCAGGCTGCCCGCAGTCCTTTCCGATCATCGCGCTCACCCGCGTCTCGGGGTCACCCGGTACGGCTGCGCACCGAGCAGCGTGCTGGCCAGCATGTCCCCGATGTCGGGCGTGGCCTCGCCGTCGTGCGGCGCGCGCTGCAGGCAGGCAAGGACCCGGTTCCAGAAGCTCAGCCGCGCACCGTAGCGGACGTCGAAGCGCGGGCGGAACAGCACGGCGTCGCCGGACTCGAACCCGAGCACGCTCGCCCTTGCCTGTTCCAGCACCCCGTCGTCGATGCGCAGCACGACGAGCACCGCCTCGGCGGAGAAGCTCATCGCCGGCTGCTGTCCCGGCGAGACGATCACCCCGATCCCGGGCTCGACCGTGAACCTCGCCGATCCGTAGTGGACGGTGCCGCGCCCGCGGCCGGGCACGATGATCGCGTGGTAGCCGGGCGGCGACGAGGGCGAGGCGGCCAGTCCGCCGCCGTAGCCCACGATGCTCAGGGTGATGCCGGGCGTGGCCACCACGTAGGTCCAGGCGCTGATCGGCTGGTCCTCGCGGGCGGGGGCGGCCGCGTGCCCGTCGAGGTACCTGGCGCCTCGGGGGGCGCCCTCGATGCTGCTCCACAGGGGGACTTCGGGTTCGGCCATCGCGCGCGCCCACCGCCTCCGGCTCGGTAGCGTTTCATTAGATAAGAGATGTGTTTCGGTAAAAGCTACGGCGGCCCGCGGGGGCCGTCAAGAGGCAGTCCGGGTGCACGGGTGTCACGGAGCGCGTGCCGGAATGCGGGCGAACTCACCGACCGTCAGCGCTGGCCGCGGTTTATGGCCCCCTGCCTTGAAACTGCCGAGTCGCTATGCTTCTGAAATACCCGGTCCGAAATGTTTCGAGGGGACGTGAGTACGCTGGCACGGCGAAGGAATGCGGCGCACGACGGAGGCGCCGACGAGATCTCGACGGGCGAGGAGCGTGACTACACGGTCCGCGCCGTGGAACGTGTGTGCTCGATTCTGAATCTGCTGCAGGAGTCGATCGACGGCGTGTCGCTGATCGAGGTCGGCCAGGCAACGGAACTGCCGAAGTCCTCGGCATTCCGCTACCTGTGGACGCTGGAGGCGCACCGCTACGTGGAACGCGACCCCGACACTGGTCTGTACCGGCTCGGGCTCGGATTCGTCGGAATGCAGTCGCGGCACCTGGAGGTGCTGCGGGAACGAGCCAGGCCGTGGCTGGAGGAATTGCGCGACGAGTTCGAGGAGACCACGAATCTCGGCATCCTCGACGGCGACCACGTCATCTACGTCGACATCGTGGAAAGCCGCAACAAAGTGCGGTCGGCCGCGTCGCGCGGTGATCGAGACCCGCTGCATTCCACGGCACTCGGCAAGGCGATCGCCTCGCAGCTGCCGGACGCGCGGGTGCGCGACCTGCTGGAGCGCACCGGCATGCCCCGCCAGTCGGACAACACGATCACCTCGATCGACGAGTACATGGACGAGCTGGCCAAGGTGCGCCGCGTCGGCTACGCCGTCGACAACGGCGAGAACGCTCCCGACGGGCGCTGCATCGCCGCACCGCTGCTGGGCACACACCTGCCCGTCGCGCTCAGCATCAGTGCGCCGGCCGCCCGCTTCACGCTCAAGGACGTGGAGCAGGCGGCGAAGAAGCTGCTGGACGTCGCCGACCAGATCTCCACGAACCCCGTCCCCGAGCAGCGTCCCGTCGTCGAGCCCGCCTGACCCCCGCGGCCGTCCTCGTCCGCCTGCTGTGATCTTCTTGCCAAAGCCCCATGCGTTTCATAAGCTGAAACGGCAGGTTACAAAACCGCCGTTCGGGGCCAGGTGAGTCCACTGTCAGGTCGCAACAAGCCCGACGCGCAGGGCGAGGACCCCGCGAGCGAGGACCGGGACTACTCGGTGCGTGCCGTGGAGCGGGTCTGCTCGATTCTCAACCTGGTCCAGGAGTCGGTGGACGGCGTGACCCTCAACGCCGTGGCCAAGACGACGCAGCTGCCGAAGTCCTCGGCGTTTCGCTACCTCTGGACCCTGGAGAACCACCGCTACGTGGAGCGGGACTCCGAGAACGGGCTGTTCCGGCTGGGGCTGGGCTTCGTCGGAATGCAGTCGCGGCACCTGGAGGTGCTGCGCGAGCGCGCCCGGCCGTGGCTGGAGAAGCTGCGCGACGAGTACGACGAGACCACCAACCTCGGCATCCTCGACGGCGACCACGTCATCTACCTCGACATCGTGGAGAGCAAGCGCACCGTGCGCCTCGCCGTGTCCAACGGGCACCGCGATCCGCTGCACTCGACGGCCCTCGGCAAGGCCATCGCCGCTCATCTGCCGGAGGAGCGGGTCCGCGCCCTGCTCGAGCAGGCGGGGATGCCCGCCCGCACCCCGCGCACGCTGACGGGCGTCGACGAGTACCTGGCCGAGTTGGTGCGGGTGCGCGAGCGGGGCTACGCCGTGGACGACGGCGAGAACGAGCCCGATGGCCGGTGCGTGGCGGTGCCCGTCCTCGGTACCCGGCTGCCCGCCGCCATCAGCCTCAGCGCGCCGGCGTCGCGGTTCCCGGTCCGCAAGATCGAACCGGTGGCCCGCGGGCTGCGTGAGGTGGTCGAGCAGATCGCCGCGGCACCCGAAGCCCCGGAGCCCCCGGACGAGGACTAGCCCAGAGCGCGCCGAAGGGCACCGTGGGTACACGATGTGTGCCCACGGTGCCCTTCGACTCGCCGCCGGCCTCAGCTCGCGGCCCGCGCTTGCGCCGCGTCGAACGGTGCGCGATCGAAGATGATCCGCAGGTGGCTGATCCGGCCGTCGTGGACGGTCAGGCATTCCGCGCCCGGCGCGCTGCTGACCGGCACGGTTTCGGTGTCGTACATCAGCAGGGCGGTCGTCTCGTCGCCGAACGCCGCGATCGGCGACGCCTTGACGAGGATCTGCACGAACGGCCCCATGAAGCCGCGGAAGGCCTCGGTGCCGTGTATCCGGCCCGCGGGGGTGTCACACACGATGTCGTCGGCGATGTAGGTCATCGCGCGCTCGAAGTCGCCCGTGGTCCACGCGTGGTGGTAGGCGAGCGCCGTGTCCAGGGCCGGGCTGGTCCCGATGGTCATGAGCGGTGTCCCTTCTCGTGTCGTCGGTCTCGCAGGTACTGACACCGCGTCCGGCCGAAACGGAACGGTCCCGGCCGGGTCCGTGGCACGATGACGCGCGTGAGCCAGACCACCCTCGGCCGCGCGCGGGCCGGAGACCACGACGCCTTCCGGGAACTGGTCGAGCCGTACCGCCAGGAGCTGCGGCTGCACTGCTACCGGCTGCTCGGGTCACTCGCCGACGCCGAGGACCTCCTCCAGGACGTGCTGCTCGCCGCGTGGCGCGGCCTCGATCGCTTCGAGGGCCGGTCATCGGTGCGCACGTGGCTGTACCGCATCGCCACCAATCGATGCCTCAACGCCCTGCGCGACGCGGGCCGCCGCAAGCCACCCGAGCCGGTGCCGCCGTTCGAGCCACCCGAGCCCACCAGGCGCGCCGAGCCGACGTGGCTGCAGCCGTATCCGGACACCCTGCTCGACCGCATCCCGGACCATGGCCCGGACCCCGAGGCGCGCTACCACGGCAAGGAGGCGGTGGAGCTGGCGTTCATCACCGGCCTCCAACTGCTGCCGCCCAGGCAGGCGGCGACGCTCGTGCTGCGTGACGTCCTCGGCTACGCGGCGGCCGAAGTGGCCGACCTGCTGGGCACCACCGAGACCGCGGTCAAGGGCGCTCTGCAGCGGGCCCGTGCCTCGCTCGACCGCCACCGCGCGGCCGGCCACGGGCGCCCGCCGTCGCCGGGGTCGGCAGCGGAACGGGAGCTCACCCGGCGATTCGCCGACGCGTTCACCTCCGGCGACATCGACGGCATTCTCGCGCTGCTGACCGACGACGCATGGCTGGCGATGCCGCCCGCACCGCACGAGTACCACGGAGCGGAGGACATCGCCGCCTTCCTTCGGGCCAGCATGGCCTGGAGCCCGTCCAGCACTCTGCACCTGACCGGTACCAGGGCCAACACCCAGCCCGCCTTCGCCTGCTACCTGGCGGACGAGGGCGATGGTGCCGCAACCCCGGCCGGCCTCGTTGTGCTCACACTCGCGGCGCAGCGCATCCGCGGGATCACCCGGTTCCTCTCCGACGACGTGTTCGGCCTGTTCGGGCTGCCCGGCACGATCCCGGTGACGGGACCACGCGCTCGACGGCCGGTTCCGTGACGGTCCGGTCAGGCGGCCCGGCGCCGGGAAGCCCGGAGCGAGCCGAAGGGCACCGTGGGTACACGATGCGTGCCCACGGTGCCTCAGTGTCAGCGTGGGTGTAGTCGCTGGTTGTGAGCGGCTAGGGTCCGGCCCTGATCGCGTGGTGACTCGCACGGTGCCTGCCGCCCCGGGTGGGGTTGGCTTGCCAAGGAATTGTCCAGCGTGGTCGGGGTGCGGGCCGGCTGGCCTGACTTGATAGAAGCGTGGGCTATACGCGTCCAACCTCGACTGAGGTGTGTTCGACCAGCCGACCCGTACCGGATGCCTGTCACCTCTGGTTGGGAAGGGAAGGACACCCGGTTGTCTATGGTGGTCGTGGGGATCGATCCGCACAAGCGCAGTCACACCGCTGTTGCTGTTGACGAGGCCGGCCGCAAGCTGGGTCAGCTGACGGTCAACGCGGATGACGAGGGGTTTCTGCGGTTATGGGCGTGGGCGGCCCGCTACGGCACCCAGCGGCAGTGCCTGGTGCGCTGGGCGGTCGAGCACGGCCGTGGCGTGGCCGGGCGGCTGGTGCGTGCGCTGGTGGGGCAGGGCGCGGCCGTGGTGTGGGTGCCGCCGAAGCTGATGGCCCAATGCCGTGCCTCGGCGCGCACGCGGGGCAAGTCCGACCCGATCGACGCGCTCGCGATCGCGCGGGCCGCGATCCGCGAGCCGGACCTGCCGGCCGTGCAGCTCGACGAGACCGCCGCCGAGTTGCGGCTGCTCAGCGACCGCCGCGAGCACCTGGTCCGCTCCCGCACCGAGCTGATCAACCAGCTGCGCTGGCGCCTGCACGACCTCAACCCCGCGCTCGACGCGGGCGCCACCGCGCTGACCGGGCCCCGGACGCTGACCCACCTCGCCTCGGCGCTGGCCGTGCTGCCCGCCAGCGTGAGCTGCCAGCTCGCCGCCGACCTGGTCGCTGACATCGCCCGGCTCGGCGAGCAGATCCGTCATCTCGAACGCCGCCTGCACGCCCTGGTCACCCCGCTCGTGCCGGCCCTGCTGGCCATCGTCGGGATCAGCACCGTCACCGCCGCGAAGATCCTCGGCGAGGTCGGCGGCATCACCCGTTTCCGCAGCCCAGCCGCGTTCGCCCTGCACAACGGCACCGCCCCGATCCCCGTCTGGTCCTCCGGCAAGCCGCAATACCGGCTCAACCGCGGCGGCAACCGACAACTCAACGCCGCCCTGCACCGCATCGCCATCACCCAACTCGCCCACCACCAACCCGCCCGTGACTACCGCGACCGCTGGAAAACCCACCACCCCCACGCCACCACCAAAGCCGCCATCCGCGCCCTCAAACGCCACCTCAGCGACGTCATCTACCGCGCCCTCCTCACCGACCACCTCCAACAACACCCAACCCCACCCACAACTTGACATAGAAGCTTCCTTCGGCTCGGCGGTGGCTCGGTTCGCGGGCTACCCGGCAGGCTTGAGCGGGTCGTGGCCCAGTGACATCAGCCTGTGCCGCCAGTGCGCCTGCCCCGCCGTCGGCTCCAGGTCGTCGCGGCGCTGGTCGTGCACGCGGTCGACGACCTTGCGCATCACCCGCACGTCCTCGCCGTCCAGGTCGGTCTTGCGCTTGCCGAGGATCTCCAGCACCCGGTGTCCCAGCGGCGGGCCGGACTGGTCGGGCAGCGGCTCGTCGTCGGGCGTGGAGGACTCGGTGCGCAGCCACTCGCTGAGCTCCCGCGAGGTCATGTTCACCACGCGGTGGAACTCGTCCCACAGCTCTTCGGTCTCCTGATCCACGAGGCGGACCTCCTTCCTCGGTTCAGCCGGGGTGGGTTTCCCCGCCGAGCGCGGCGATGACCTCGCCCGTGTAGTACGACGACAGCTGGTTCGCCGCCAGGAACACGAACGACGGCGCCAGCTCGTCCGGGTCGGCGGGCCTGCCGAAGGGCACGTTCTGGCCGAACTTCTCGACGTGCTCCTCCGACATCGTCGACGGGATCAGCGGCGTCCACACCGGGCCAGGGGCAACGCAGTTGACCCGGATGCCGCGCGGCGCGAGCACCTGCGCCATGGCGTAGGTCCACGTGTGCACGGCGCCCTTGGTGGCCGAGTAGTCGATGAGCTTCTTGTTGCCGCGCAACCCGTTCACCGAACCGGTGTTGACGATCGCGGCGCCCTCGGGCAGGTGCCGCAGCGCCGCCGCGGTCACGCGGAAGTAGCTGTGGATGTTGACGTCGAACGTGCGCATCCACTGCTCCTCGGTGAGCTCCTCGAACGACTCGAGTTCCTGCTGCGTGGCGACGTTGTTGACCAGCAGGTCGAGCCCGCCGAGCCCGCGCACGGTGTCCTCGACCACCTGCGCGCAGTGTGCGGAGTCGGCCAGGTCGCCGCGCAGCAGCAGGCACTTGCGGCCCTGCTCGCGGACCAGCTCGGCCGTGCGCTCGGCGTCGGAGTCCTCGTCGAGGTAGGCGATCGCGACGTCGGCGCCCTCCTTGGCGAAGGCCACCGCCACGGCCCGGCCGATGCCCGAGTCGCCGCCGGTGATCAGTGCCCGCCGGTCGCGCAGCAGGTCGCGGCCGACGTAGTCGCTCATGGTGTCGCGGGGCTGCGGCCGCATGGGCCCGGTCTCGCCGGGCGGCTGCTGGCTCTGCGGTGGCTGTGTCACCGGGCTTCCTCCAGAAACTCGTCGGCCTTGATCGGGAGATCGCGCACCCGGACCCCGGTGGCGTGGTAGGCAGCGTTGGCCACGGCGGCCGCCGTGCCGACGATGCCGATCTCCCCGATTCCCTTGCTGCCCATCGGATTGACGTGCGGATCGTGCTCGTCGAGCCAATGGGCCTGCACCGAGGCCACATCGGCGCACGAGGCGATGTGGTACTCGGCGAGGTCGTGGTTGACGACGAAGCCGAAGCGCTCGTCGACGACGCTCTCTTCGTGCAGTGCCATCGACAGCCCCATGGTCATGCCGCCGATGAACTGCGACCGCGCGGTGCGCGGGTTGAGGATCCGGCCCGCCGCGAACACGCCCAGCAGCCGCGGCACCCGCACCTCGCCGGTGTCGGCGTTGACGCGGACCTCCGCGAACTGGGCGCCGAACGCGCGCATGGCGAACCGCTCGTGGCCGGGCAGCTCCGGCATGCCCGCGGTCAGCTCGTCGCCGGGATGCGGGTCGGCGCCGAACTTCTGCCGGAACTCCCGCGCCGCCTCGACGATCGCCGAGCCCCAGTTGGTGGTTCCCGACGAGCCGCCCGCCACCGTCGCCTCCGGCAGGTCCGTGTCGCCGATGCGGACGTCCACCCGCTCGGCGGGCACGGCGAGCGCGTCGGCGGCGATCTGCGTCAGGACCGTCCACGCGCCGGTGCCGATGTCCACCGCGCCGATCAGCACCTCGTAGCGCCCGCCGCCGGTGGCCCGCACCGTGGCCGATGATCCGGGCGCGGAGTGCACGGGGTAGGAGGAGCTCGCCACGCCCGTGCCGACCCACCACCCGCCGTCCAGCGTCGAGCGCGGCAGCCGTGGCCGCCGGTCCCAGCCGAAGCGGCGTGCCCCCTCGCGCAGGCACGCGACGAGGTTGCGGCTGGAGAAGGGCAGGCCCGAGTCCGGGTCGGTCTCCGGCTCGTTGCGGACACGCAGCTCGATCGGGTCCAGCCCGCACGCCTCGGCCAGCTCGTCCATGGCCACCTCGGGGGCGAACATGCCAGGACACTCGCCGGGTGCGCGCATCCACGACGGCACGGGCACGTCGAGCGCGGCCAGCCGGTGGGTGGTGCGCCGGTTCGGCGCCGCGTACATCGAGCGGGCGGGCACGCCGGTCTGCTCGGCGAACTCCTTGATCCGCGCCGTCTGTTCCACCACGTCGTTGCTGATCGAGACCAGCCTGCCGTCGGCGTCGGCGCCGAGCCGGACCCGCTGGATGGTCGGCGTGCGGTAGCCGACGAACGAGAACATCTGCTGCCGGGTGACGGCGAACTTCACCGGCCTGCCCGCGGTGCGCTTGGCCGCGAGCACCGCCAGCACGAGGTTGGCGTGCGGGGTGCCCTTGGAGCCGAAGCCGCCCCCCACGTACGGCGCCAGCACGCGGACCTGGTCCGGCTCCAGCCCGAACACCGACGTCACGACCTCCCGCATCGCGTGGACACCCTGGGTGGAGTCGTAGAGCGTGAGCCCGTCGGAGTCCCAGATCGCGATGGTCGCGTGCGGCTCCATCGGGTTGTTGTGCAGCATCGGTGTGGTGTAGGTGGCCTCCACCGCGCGCTGCGCGGCGGCGAACGCGGCGTCGGGGTCGCCGTCGTGGGTGTCGGTCGGCAGGCTGGGGTTCACCACCTCGGGCGCGTAGAGGTCGTCCCGGTCCGCCGAGAGGGTCACGTCGTGCGGCTCGCGGTCGTAGCGCGCGCGGACCAGTCCCGCGGCCTGCCGGGCGATCTCCGGCGTCTCGGCGAGCACCGCGCCGATCAGCTGGCCGCGGAAGGCCACCTCGGGCGACTGCAGGATCTCCAGCTCCGCGTCCGTGCCGGTCTCCAGCGGCGGCGCGTTGAACGGCGTGAGCACGGTGAGCACCCCGGGCAGCGCGGTCGCGTCGTCGGTGTGCAGTTCCCGCACGGTGCCGCGGGCGATCGTGGCCTGCAGCGGGTGCAGGTACACCGGGTGCGGCACGGGATGCTCGCAGGCGTACCGGGCGCGGCCGGTCACCTTGGCGGCGCCGTCGACCCGCACGCGGTCCGTGCCCATCGCGGAGGGGGAGAGCAGGTTCGTCATGCCGCACCGTCCTCGGCGGAGAGCTCGGTCAGGACCGACACCAGCATGTTCCGGGCCATCGGCACCTTGAAACCGTTGTCCCGCAAGGGCTGTGCGTCGGCGAGCTCGGCCTCGGCGGCCGCCCGGAACTCGTCGGGAGCGGCCGGGCGCCCGCGCAGGGCGTCCTCGGCGAGCCGGGCCCGCCACGGCTTGTGCGCGAGTCCCCCGAAGGCGATCCGCACGTCCCGCACCAGGCCCCCGGCCACGTCGAGTGCCGCGGCGACCGACACCAGCGCGAACGCGAACGACGCCCGGTCGCGGGCCTTGCGGTACCGCGAGCGCGGGCCGAACGGCAGCCCCGGCAGATCGACGGCGGTGATGAGCTCCCCGTGCTCCAGGACCGTGTCCCGTTCGGGATGCTCGCCGGGCAGCCGGTGCAGCGTCTCGGCCGGGATGGTGCGTTCGCCGCCGGGGCCCTGCACCCGCACCACGGCGTCGAGCGCGGCCAGCGCCACCGCCAGGTCGGACGGGTGCACGGCCACGCACTGCCGCGAGGCGCCCAGCACGGCGTGGTGGCGGTGGTAGCCCTCCAGCGCCGAGCAGCCCTGGCCGGGCTCGCGCTTGTTGCAGGGTGTGGTGACGTCCTGGAAGTACACGCAGCGGGTGCGCTGCAGCAGGTTGCCCCCGGTGGTGGCGAGGTTGCGCAGCTGCCCGGAGGCACCGGAGAGCAGCGCCTGCGCCAGTACGGGGAACCGCTCGCGCACCAGGGGATCGGCGGCAAGGTCGCTGTTGCGCACACCCGCGCCCACGCGCAGGCCGCCGTCCGGCAGCCGTTCGATGTCACGTGAGGTGAGGCCGGTGACGTCGACGAGCAGCTCCGGTTCGGCCACGCCGAGCTTCATGTGGTCGACGAGGTTCGTGCCGCCGCCGAGGAACGCCGCCCTGGGGTTGCCCGTGACCGTGGCCACGGCGGTGCCGATGTCGTCCGGCCTGCGGTAGTCGAACGGGATCACGCCGACCGCCTCCCGGCGACCTCGCTGATGGCGGCGACGATGTTGACGTAGGCGCCGCAGCGGCACAGGTTGCCGCTCATCCGCTCCCGGATCTCCTCGGCGTCGAGCACGGGGTCGCGGGCGAGGTCCGTGGTCACCGCGCTGGGCCAGCCGGACTCGGCCTCGTCCAGCATCCCGGCGGCGGAGCAGATCTGGCCGGGGGTGCAGTAGCCGCACTGGAAGCCGTCGTGGTCCAGAAACGCCTGGTGCAGCGGATGCGGTGTGCCGCCGCTCTCCAGGCCCGCGCTGGTGGTGATGTCGGCGCCGTCGTGGGCGACGGCCAGTGCCAGGCACGTCGTGGCCCGCCTGCCGTCGAGCAGCACCGTGCACGTGCCGCACTGGCCGTGGTCGCAGCCCTTCTTCGGTGAGGTGATGCCCAGCCGCTCGCGCAGGGCGTCGAGCAGGCTCACCCTGGTGTCGACCACGAGGTCGTGGCGCACCCCGTCGACGGTGAGGCTGATCTCGGATTCCATGTCGGCTCCGCCCGTCTCAGTCCAGCGGGATCCGCGGCAGGATGTCCTCGGCGTAGGTCTCGAAGAACTGCTCCTGCTCGGCGCCGATCTGCTGGACGTAGACCTCGTCGAACCCGGCGTCGATGTACTCGCCGAGCTTGTCCAGGTGCCGCTGGGGGTCGGAGCCGCACGCGTAGCGCTGCCGCACCATGTCCTCGGTGATGACCTCGGTGGCCTGGGCGAAGTCACGGGGCCGGGGCAACGTGGACGGCAGACTGCCCGGCAGCAGGTCACTGGCCCACAGCCGGTGCGCCGTCTCGACGGCCTTGGCCTCCGAGTCGTCCCAGCAGACCTTCATGCCTGCCTGCGCGGGGCCGTCGCCACCCGCCTCGCGGTACTCCCGGACCAGGTCGGCGTTGGGCACGACGGTGCAGAAGCCGTCGCCCTTCGTGCCCGCCATCCTGGCCGAGCGCGGGCTGAAGGCGGCGATGTTGATCGGCACCGGCTCCGACGGTCGCGTGTAGAGCCTGGCGTGCTCCACCGTGTAGTGGGTGCCGTGGTGCGTGAGCTCCTCGCCGCGGTGCAGGGCACGGATGATGTCGACCGCCTCGGCCAGCATGTCCGCGCGCACCTGCGGCGGGGGCCAGCGGTCGCCGGTGATGTGCTCGTTGAGCGCCTCGCCGGTGCCCAGTCCCAGCGTGAACCCGCCGTCGCACTGCACGGCCGCGGTCGCCGAGGCCTGGGCCACCACCGCGGGGTGTGTGCGGATGAGCGGGCAGGTCACGGCGGTGGTGATGGGCAGCGACGTCTCCCGCGAGAGCGCGCCGATCACCGACCAGACGAACGGGCTCTCGCCCTGCTCGTCGAGCCAGGGGTGGTAGTGGTCGGAGATCCAGAGCCGCTCGAAGCCGGCCTGTTCGGCGAGCTTCGCCTGTCGCACGAGCTCTCGCGGCCCGAACGTCTCGCAGGCCAGCGAATACCCGATGCTCACCATGCCGCTCGCGTACCCGCGGGGCGCCCAGGCCAAACGGCGCCTCACTCGCTGAGCTTGGCGCGCAGGAACTCCAGTGTCCTGGCGAGCAGGCGGGACACGTGCATCTGCGAGATCCCCAGCCGCTCGGCGATCTGGGTCTGCGTCATGTTGCCGAAGAAGCGCAGCATGACCACCCTGCGTTCCCGCTCGGGCAGGTCGGCCAGCAGCGGCTGCAACGACTCGTGGTACTCGACGCTCTCCAGGCCCGCGTCGTCGTCGCCGACCGTCTCGGCCAGCGGCAGCCCGCCCTCGTCGTCGCGGGGGGCGTCCATCGACACCGAGTGGTAGGCGTTGCCTGCCAGCAGCCCCTCCCAGACATCCTCGGAGGACAGGCCCAGCTCGGCGGCGAGCTCGCTCGGGGTGGGCGCCCTGCCAAGGCGCTGGGCCAGCTGGCCCCCCGCCTGGCTCAGCGTCAGGTGCAGTTCCTTGAGCCTGCGAGGCACCCGCACGGCCCAGCTGGCGTCGCGGAAATGCTTGCGTACCTCGCCCATGATCGTGGGCACGGCGAACGCGACGAACTCCGAGCCCCGGCTCGGATCGAACCGGTCGATGGCGTGCAACAGACCGAGCCGCGCCACCTGGAGCAGGTCGTCGCGAGCCTCGCCGCGGCCAGCGAACCGGCGGGCGATGTGCTCGGCGAGCGGCAGGCTCCGCGTGACGATCTCCTCGCGCAGCGCGCGGTACCTGGCCTCGCCGGGCGTGGCGGCGCGCAGCTCTTCGAAGAGCGGCTCGATGTTCTCGTAGCCGCTCTCCTGCCCGTTGCGTTCAGTCACCCGCTGGGCTGGTGGCGTCGAGGTCGTCCAGTGCTCTGCGGACGCCCGCCGCCGCGTCGGGATGGCCAAGGGGCAGTGGCGGTCCGATGCGGTCCCGGGCGCCGTCAAAGCTTCGGGCGGCCACTGTGACCACGACTCCGGCGTCCTCAAGTTCACGCTTTCGTGTCATGGCTGGTCCACGCTCCGGTGAGACGGGGTCGACCAGGAGCACGGAACGTACGGTCGTCGCGTGGCGCGCCGCGATGTCGAGTGTCTCGAACTCGGCGGGTCCGCTCGTCACGAGATCGAACGGTGTGCCAAGCCCGTCCGGGTCGCCGAGCAGGTCCTCGGCGGCGGTCAGGGCACCCTCGACCGGCACCCGGCACCAGCCGACGTGGTGGCGCTCCGCGATGCTCTCCCAGGTCGGCGGCACATCGTCGTGTTTGGCCTCGCCCGCCGGATCCAGGACAAGCACCACGGGGTCGCCGGCTCGCCCCGCCCAGACGAGCTCGGGGCCCACCGTTCGTGGTTCGCTCTCCGAGATGGGCGGTCGCGGTGTCGACATGGTCGCTCCTTTGTGCCGGATCGGGATCAGCGAGTACCCGCAGGGTGACCAGGTAAAACTGTCCACAGTGGATGAATGGCCTCGGCGACCGATCACTCGTCTTGCCAGCGCACAGGGCACCTGCGTACCGTCGTGGTTGCCGGTACGAAGGCGGGAGGCGACGACTTGTGTACGACGCCAACGAAACGCAGACCGAGATTCGTGTCGAATCAGGACGGGGCGGGCTCGTGCTCGCCAGAGTCGCCGGCGAGGTCGACATGGTGGCCGTGCCCGCGCTGCGCCGGTGCATCGACGCCAAACTGCGCGTGGCGCGATCATTAGTCCTCGACCTGACGGCGACCCGGTACTTCGGCGCCGCCGGGATCTCCGCGCTGCTGCGCACCGACGAGCTGGCCGCCGCGCTCGACGTGCCCTGGGCACTGGCCGGTTCGCGCGCCGTGCGCAGGCCGCTGCTCGTCACCGGGCTCGCCGACCACCTCCCACTGCACGACACCGTCGACGACGCGGTCGCCGCCGTCGGCCTGCTGACGCCCGCCTGAGACCGGCACCGGCGACGGCCCTCGCCGGCCCGCCTTTCCGGCAGGGGGAAAACGTGCTGCGCCGCCGCGACGGCGGCGGGTAGAGCTGTCGGTGTGAACGCAGCCGGTTTCGTCGCAGACGCCGACCGCGGCCGGGTGCTGGCCGCGCTCCGCCGCCAGCTCGCCTCCGTGTCGCAGCGCTCGCCGTTCTACGCGAGTCTCTTCGCCGAACACGGCGTCGGCCCCTCCGCGCTCGAGACGCTCGACGACCTGCGCCGGTTTCCCTTCACCACCAAGGACATGCTGCGCCGCAGCCAGGCGCAGGATCCGCCGCTGGGCGCGCACGCGGCCGTGCCGCTGGCCGACGTCGTGCGCGTGCACTCCTCGACCGGCACGACCGGCACCCCGAGCTGGGTCGGCGTCACCGCCGCCGACACCCGCGCCTGGACGGAGATGACCACGGCCGCGCTGCGCACCCAGGGGCTCGTCCGTGAGGACGTGCTCGTGCACGGCGCCGGGCTCACCATGTTCGTCGGCGGCCTTCCCGTGCGCGACGCGGTGGAGAACATCGGGGCCACGATGATCCCGATCGGCACCGGTGCCTCCGAGAAGGCCGTGCTCGCCCTGGAGTCGTTCCAGGTCACGGCGCTGCACTCGACCCCGTCCTACGCCCGCTACCTGGCCGAGTACCTGCGCGAGCGCGGCCGTGACCCGCGCGAGTTCGGGGTGCGCAAGGTCATCGTTGGCGGCGAGCCCGGCGGCGGCGAACCCGCCTTCCGGGACTACATCGAGCGGGAGTGGGGTGCCCGCGTCACCGAGGGGCTGGGCAACGCCGACATGGCGCCGATCCTGTTCGCCGAGCCGCCAGGGGCCGCCGGGATGCGGCTCACCGGCGGCGCGCACGTCCACGTCGAGCTGATCGACCCCGACACCGGCGAGCCGGTGGCCGCCGAGCCCGGCGCCCGCGGCGAGCTCGTCTACACCGCGCTCGACCGGCAGTGCTGCCCGCTGGTGCGCTTCCGCACCCGCGACCGCGTGCACGTCACCGGCACCGACACCGACGGCGCCCCGCTCATCCGCTGCGTGGGCCGCACCGACGACATGCTGATCGTGCTCGGGGTGAACGTCTTCCCCGCCGCGGTGCGCGACCTCGTGCAGACCCTGCATCCGCGCACGTCAGGGGCCATGCAGGTGGTGCTGGACACGCCGGGCCCCCGGGTCGAGCCGCCGCTGCGGCTCGACGTCGAGTGGGGCAGCGAGGACGGCGACCGCGCGGCGCTGCGCCACCAGCTGGAGAGCCTGATCAGGAACCGGCTGTCCGTGCCGGCGCGGGTCAACCTCGTGCCGCCGGGCTCACTGGAGCGTTCCGAGATGAAGACCCGGCTGACCCGGGTGGGAGGTTGACATGGGTGCCAACGCGATCCTCGACCCGACCGGCGGAGCGGGCGGCTCCGCGCGCGGCGACGTGCTGGCCTCGCCGAGAGCGACCCTGCGCGGCGCCACGGTGGGGCTGCTGGAGAACACCAAGCAGAACGCGGCCCTGTTCCTCGCCGAGCTGGGTCGCCTGCTCAGCGAGCGGCACGGCGTGGCGGCCGTCGTGCAGCGCACCAAGACGGCGTTCGCGCTGCCGATCCCCGGCGAGCAGCTCGACGAGCTGGTCGCCCAGTGCGACGTGCTCATCACCGGCGTCGGCGACTGCGGCTCGTGCAGTGCCTCCGCCGTGGCCGACGGCATCGCCTTCGAACGGCGGGGCGTCCCGGCCGCCGTCATCTGCAGTGACGCCTTCGAGGTCACCGCCGACGCGATGGCCGAGCTCAAGGGCGCGCCCGGCTACCGCTACGCCACGACGGCGCACCCGGTCGCCGTGCTCACCCCCGGTGAGGTGCGCAAACGCGCCGAGGAGGCCCTGCCGGACGTGGTGGAGCTGCTGACCGGAGGCACCGCGTGAGCACCCCCGACCCCGACGTGGCCCAGGAGGCCATCGAGTACTGCTACGCCCACGACTGGACCGACGGGCTGCCGGTGGTGCCCGCGTCGGCGCCGCTGGTCGAGCGGTTCCTCGCCACCACCGCGCGGGCGCCACAGGAGGTGATCGGCCGCAGCGAGCAGTTCGACCGTGCGGTCACCGTCGAACAGGCGGCGATCAACGCCGCCATGGCGGGCTGCCTGCCCGAGTACTTCCCCGTCGTGCTCGCGGCGTGGGAGGCACTCACCCGCGACCGCGCCGCACGCGGCGGCGGCTGGCAGAGCACGAGCGGGCCCGCACCGATGATCGTGGTCAACGGCCCGGTGCGGCAGCGGCTCGGCATCAACTGCGGCGGCGGCGTTTTCGGCCCTGGCTACCGTCCGAACGCGACGATCGCCAGGGCCATCGGCCTCATCGTGCGCAACGGCTTCGGCATCCGGCCGGGCGTGCTGGAACAGGCCACGCAAGGCCTGCCCGGCCGGTGGTCGATCTGCCTCGGCGAGAACGAGGAGGAGAGCCCGTGGCAGCCGCTGGCCGCAGACGCCGGGATCACCGGCGGCAGTGCCGTGTCGGCGATGCTGCTGCGCACGTGTGAGTTCGTGGACAACCGGCACACCCAGGACCCTGAGCAGATCCTGTGGGACTTCGCCGACACCATCTCGCGCACCGGCTCGCTCATCTTCCGGGACACCTCGGCCGGTGTGGTGTTCAGCCCGGAGCACGCGCAGCTGCTGGCCAAGGCGGGGCTGAGCAAGGCGGACGTGCAGCGCTGGTTCACCGAGCACTGTGGACGGACGCGGGCGGAGCTGTACCGCGCGGGCAAGAACGGCACCGGCGACAACGGCGTGCGGCACGCCGACGCCGAGGCCGACCCCGGCGACACGACGTTCGAACGCTTCCTGCCCTCGCCGCTGCACGTGCCGATCGTGGTGGCCGGCTCCCGCAACGCGGCGATGTCCATGGTGGTGCGGGTCTTCGGAGTGTGGTCCGGCGAGGCGGTCGGTGTGGAGGACCCTGTGGAGGAGAGGACATGATCGATCAGGACGGACTCAAGGCGATGCAGGACATGCTCGCCACCGACGGCTACCGGCTGGACGCCACGGAGCGGGGCGACCGCGTGGACGTGCGGATCTCGGTGGCCGACCCGGCGGCCTGCTCCGACTGCCTCGCGCCGGAGCCGGTCATGCGGGGCATCCTGCACAAGCAGCTGAAGGTGCCGGAGGCCGCGATCGAGCTGACCTACCCCGAGGACGCCGGATGACCGGCCGCGTCGCGCTCGTCACCGGCTGCGGCAAGCCGGACGGCATGGGGCAGGCCATCGCGCGCACGCTGGCCGCCGAGGGCGTGGCCGTGGTGGTCGCCGACCGGGTGCCCACGGGCGTGCCCAACCTGCGGCAGCAGCAGCTCGGCAGGGACCTCGGCGGCTGGCACGGGGTGGAGAGCCTGGTGGAGCTGATCCGCGACAAGGGCGGCGTGGCCTCGAGCGTCACCGGCGACATCGGTGCCGAGGGCGACGCCCGGCGCATGGTCGAGCAGACCGTGGACCGGCACGGCAGGCTCGACATCCTCGTCAACAACGCCGCCGCGCCGCAGGGGGCCGACCGGCGCGACATCGAGGAGGTGCCGCTGGACGTCTGGGACGAGGTCCTGCGCATCAACCTGCGCGGCACCTACCTGATGTGCCGGTTCGCGGTGCCCCACATGCGGAGCCAGCGGTGGGGCCGGATCGTCAACATCTCCTCTATGGCGGGTGTGGTCGCGGCCCCGCGGTCCACGGCGTACTCGGCGTCCAAGGCCGGCGTGCTCGGCCTGACCCGCTCGCTGGCCATGGACGTGGCGGCCTGGGGCGTGACGGTCAACGCCGTGTGCCCCGGCCTGGTCGGCACCAGCCGCTCGATCCTGAGCACCGACCCGGACCTCGACGAGCGGGCGGAACTGGAGAAGCGCGGCAGGGCGATCCCGGTGGGCCGCCCCGGCGCTCCGGAGGACATCGCGGCGGCGGTGCGCTACCTGACCTCGGAGGACAGCGGTTACGTCACCGGCCAGATGCTGGTGCTGGACGGCGGCGGCATGCAGCCGTTCCCCCTGCCCCGGCCTGCGTAGCCCACCGGGACATGGCAGGCTACACTCGTCTCGTGCAGACGATCAGCCAGCGGGAGTTCCGCAACAACTCGGCCGCCGTCATGAACGCCGTGGAGTCAGGGGAGACCTACCGGATCACGCGAAACGGCGTGGAGGTCGCCGAACTGCGCCCACTCAGTCGCAAACGGCGGCTGAGCGCCGACGAGCTCGTGGCGCGCCATCGCAGGCTTCCGAAGGTCGACTACGGGCAGCTGGGAGGGGAGGCCGATCGGTTCTTCGCCGAGGACCGCGTCGGAGACGACGACCCGTGGGAACGTCGTCGTGGCTGAGCGGTATCCGTCGGGCGTGCTCGACACGTGTACCTACCTTGACCTCGACGTGCTCGACCCGGCAGTCTTGCCGGAAATCCCGGAGATCACCGCGATCACTCTGGCGGAGCTGCATCAGGGTGTCGCGATGGCGAAGGATCCCGCCGCCAGGGCGGCTCGTACGGAACTGCTCGGTGCGGCGATCGTCGAGTTCGAACCGCTGCCCTTCAACGGTGAAGCGGCAGCGCGGTATGGGTCACTTACCGCCTTGGTCGTCGTGGCGCGTAGGGACCCCCGGCCTCGCAAGCTCGACCTCATGATCGCCGCGATCGCCTCGACCAACGGCTTGCCGCTGTTCACCCGCAATCCCGCGAACTTCCGGGGCCTCGATGACGTCGTCACCGTCGTCGCCGTGTGATCACCCCCGGGCGTTGCCGCCGGAGAGGGCGGCGAGCACGCCGTCGGCGCCCTCGGCGGCGGGCACGAACCGGTCGGCGGGCGGCAGGTTCGTGGCCAGGCCCGCCTCCACGGTCGCGCGGTAGTCGTAGGCGGGCCGGTAGCCCAGGTGTGCGCGGGCCGCGTCGATGCTGAGCTCCAGTCGCCAGGTGAACGGCAGCGGCACCAGCACCTTCGGCACCCCGAACGTCTCCGCCACGGCGGCCGCGCCCGCGTCGGCGGTGATGGGCTCGGCGGCCACGATGTTGAACGCCCTGCCGACGGCACCCGGTTCGGTCAGCGCCAGGATCGTGGCCTCGGCCGCGTCGCGCACGTCCACGGCGCTCAGTGTCCACGGGCCGTCCGGGCCGATGAACCCGGCGGCGGTGTCCGGCGGCTCGCCCGGGGTGGCCGCGTCGACGATCGCCGCGAGATCCGGCCTTCCCTCGAACAGCGGCCACAGCGTGCTGCGCCTGCCCGCGCTCTGCTGTGCCCGCAGCCAGCCCCGCAGGAAGCCGAGCCGGTAGAGGTTGTCGGCCTCCTCGGGGCTGAGCACGGTGCCGTACCGCACGATCGAGAACGGCAGGTCGAACTGGGCGGCCCGGTTGCGCAGGATCAGTTCGCCCAGCAGCTTGCTGGTGCCGTAGTAGTCGGCGGGCTCCTGCGGCACGTCCTCGGTCAGCGGCACCGCCACCGGCGCGCCGGGGCGGTACGTGCTGTCGGTGCTGGCCAGCACGAACCGCCGCAGGCCGGGTGCCTGCCGAATCACGCCCTCCAGCAGCCGCAGCGTGCTGAACGCGTTGAGGTCGTAGAAGTCGTCCACCGGGCCGTCGCCGAGCGTCATCCGCGCCGCCAGGTGCGCCACGTGCGTGACGTCCCGGCAGGCGTCCTCGATGGCCTCGGTGTCGCGCAGGTCGCCGTCGGCGATCTCGACGCCGGGGAACGCCGCCAGCTTCGCGCGGTGGGGGCTGTCCGGCCGCACGAACGCCCGCACGGTGACGCCGGAGGAGACCAGTCTGTCCACCAGGTTGGCGCCGACCCGGCCGGTGGCGCCGGTCACAAGCACTCGCATGTCCTCCACGAGTACGCCCCGGCGCCCCCGCCCGGGGAGGGGAGCGTGTCCCGCCTCCGGACCAGGTCCGCGCGTGCTGGCCGCCTGCGTCGCCGTGTTGGCCGTCGGCGACGGTGTGGGCCTCGTGACGGGATACTCGCCTCGCGGGGGCGGCCACCACACCCGCGCGGGCCACCACGGCTGTCTCGGCGGCGTCAGCCCGCGTGGCGGGAGCGGTAGCTGCGCATCTTGTTCCTGGCCCCGCAGACGTCCATGCTGCACCAGGTGCCCGTCTGGCCGGGGGAACGGTCGTAGAACACGGACCGGCACGCGGGATTCCGGCAGGTCTTGAGGCGCCCGAGCTCGCCGGTGACACCCGCCGCGAACAGGATGCCCAGCAACGCGGCGATGAGGCCTTCGGTGCCACCGGGCTTGCGCGGCGGCAGCATCGGCTCGCCCGCCGCCGACCACTGGATGCCGGAGAGGGTGGACTTGGCGAGCCGGTTCAGCGCGGGCACCGCGGCCGCTCGCCGCTGCCCGCCGAGGAAGTCGCGCAGGGTCTCCCGGAACGCCACGAGCTGCTCGTGTTCCTTGCGGCTGGGCTCTGCGGTGGCCAGGCCGCGTTCACGCAGCCACAGCGCGGTGCTGGCGGGGGTGATGAGGGAGTCCTCGGAGCTCAGGAACCGGGCGGAGTTGCAGAACTCCTCCAGCTTTCTCAGCTCTCCTGGCGCATCCGACCGGGGGAACGACACACCGCGATGTTACCAACTAACCCTACTTGCCGGTAACCGGTCAGCGGGTGGCGACTCGCCTGGCCCAGCGCAGGTCGATCTTGCCACTCGGGCTCCGCTGGATCTCCGGGACGAAGATCACCTCCCTCGGCCGCTTGTACCCGGCAAGCGTGGAGCCGACGTGCTCGGACAGCTCGGTCTCCGTGGCCGTGGCCCCCTCGTGCAGGGCGACCACCGCCACGATCCGGTGGCCCCAGCGTGCGTCGGGCACGCCGACCACGTTGACGTCCGCCACCGCGGGATGCTCGCCGAGCACCTGCTCGACCTCCTCGGCGAACACCTTCTCGCCGCCGGTGTTGATGACCCTGCTGTCGCGGCCGAGCAGCACCAGCGCACCGTCGGCGTCGATCGTCGCCAGATCGCCGGTCACGACGAACCGCTCGCCGCGGATCACGCGGAAGGTCTGCGCGGTCTTCTCCGGATCGCCCAGGTACTGCGTGCCCTCCGCGCTCGGTCCGGACACGCGGCCCACGTCGCCGGAGCCCGGCCGCACGTCGTTGCCGTCGTCGTCGAGCACCTTGGCGCCGGGCAGCAGCTCGAACCGCGCGGTCACGCCGTCGCGCTCGCGCGTGGTGACCGACTTGGCGAACGGCCCGCCCTCGGACGCGGCGAGCAGGTCCTCCATGGCCGCGTCGCAGTGCCGCAGCAGGCGCTGCTTGACCTCGGCACTCCACAGCACGCCGACGCTGACGATGCGCGACAGGCTGGACAGGTCGTAGGGCCTGCCCTGCTTCTCGGCCTCGTCGAGCGCGTCGGCCAGGGGCACGGCGAACACGTCGCCGACGAGGCACACGTGCCCCACCCGGTGCCGTTCGACCTCGCTGGCCAGCTCGTCGGGGTCGTAGGAGCGCGACGGCAGGTACACCACCGTGCCGCCGGTGAGCAGCGTGCCGCAGCTCAGGTACAGGCCCGTCGCGTGCATCAGTGGCGGGGCCACGAGGGTGCGCAGGCTCTTGCCGCTGCCGATCAGGTCGCGCACGCATGCGCGCAGGTCCTCGGCCGTGGCGGGGATCGGCATCCCCAGCACCGGGAAGCCGTTGTTGGACACCACGCCGATCAGCCACCGCTGCCGCGACAGCACGCCCTTCGGGCTGCCGGTCGTGCCGCCGGTGAACATGAGCCAGCCGTCGTCGCCGGAGCGCGCGATCCTCGGCATCGCGGGCGTCTCGGTGACCACCCGGGCGTAGTCCGCGGCGTCCAGCCCGCCTGCCGGGGAGGCCGCGCCGAGACGCACGAGGCTCCGCAGGTTCGGCAACCGGCCCGCCACGGCGGCGATCCGCTCGCCGAGCGCGGCGTCGAACACGATCGCCGAGGCGTCGGCGTCGGTGAGCAGTTCGGTGAGCTCCCGCTCGCGGTAGCGGTAGTTGACGTTCACCGGCAGCGCCCGCAGCTTCAGCAGCGCGAACACCGTCTCGAGGTACTCGGGCCCGTTGAACAGCGCGATCGCGATCCGGTCGCCCTCGCCGAGGCCGTCGTCGGCGAAGCGCTGGGCCAGCCGGCTCGCCCGCTCGTCCAGCTCCCGCCAGGTGCGGCGGGTCTCGCCGTGGACGACCGCGACGCGCTCGCCCGCCTCGTCGGCCACCACCTCCAGCAACGTCGCCAGGTTGGTGTCCATCCCCGTCCGCTCCTCGTCGCCGTCGGCCCTGCTGCGCCCGGTGGGCGCGACGAAGTCTCGCGGAACCGGCGGCGCGCGGGCAACGGCTCTCCCGCCAGCCGGAAGCCGGATCGTCCGCGCGCTCAGCCCGCGTCGGAGGGCAGGTGGTCGCCGAGCACGCGGCGCAGCTTCGACGGCCAGCGCGACGGCCGCACGCCCGCCGCGCGCAGCGCCTGCGAGATCTGGTCGAGCACGGCGTCGTCGGTGCCCTCGGCCAGCTCCACCTCCAGCTCCCGCCAGGCGGTCGGGCTCGGCTGCTCCCCGGCGGCCTCAGCGGCCACGTGATCGTCCACGAGTGTCGCGAGTGGACGGTCGTCGGTGCCGAGCAGTGCGTAGGAGTAGCGCGTCGTCCGGATGCGCGCCACCGGGAGCAGGTCCCCCTCCACCCGGTCGCGCACCCGCGCGAGCAGGCTCTCCGGCACCGACTCGCCCGACGAGCCGAGCGGCTCGGTGACCTCCTCGCGGTGCCCGCTCTCGTGCGGCAGCTTCAGATGCCAGCCCGCGTCGGTCCCGCCCGTACGCCGACGCAGCGTGACCCCGGAGCCGATGAGCCGGTAGCCGGCGGTGTCGAAGTAGGTGGCCTCCAGCACCGCCTTCACCGGCTCGTCCTGGCGGACGACCGGGCCCACGCCGTCCAGACGGGGAACCGGCTGATCCAGCTCCAGTTCGAACTTCACCTCGCGCTCGATCATGCTCGCTCTCCTCGTCCTGCTCGGCGGCGCTGCTGACGATAGTGTCGGCAGAATGGACGGTGCAGGCCTGACCCGCCCGGAGGCGATCACCCGGGCCCTGCCGCTGCTCGACAGCGTGCCCGATCCCCTCGACACCCGCCACGGCTACCTCGACCTGCTGGGCGAGGTGGAGCGGGAGCCACCGGGTGCGGTGCAGTCGCTGTGGGAGTCCACGGTCGGCTCCGCGCTGTACGACCCGGTGCAGTCGCTGGGCAGGCGCGTGTTCACGGCCCTGCGGCCGCCGGTGTCGCGGCTGGCGATTCCGCCCGGTGGACGGGTGCTCGACGCCGGCTGCGGCCCGGGCGACGTCACCGCCGAGCTGGGCAGCGCCGCGGGCCCGGACGGGCTCGCCCTTGGCGTGGACGTCTCCGACTCGATGCTTGCCAGAGCGGTGCGGGCGCATGCCGAGCCGAACGTCGGCTTCGTGCGGGCCGACGTTCGGCGCCTTCCGTTCGCCGACGCGACCTTCGACGCGGTGAGCTGCCTCGCGGTGCTGCAGCTGGTGCCCGAGCCGTTCCGGGTGCTCGGCGAGCTGGTGCGGGTGCTGGTGCCGGGCGGACGCCTTGCCATCCTGGTGCCCGCGCCTGCCGGCCCGCTGTCGCGGCGGTTGAGCAGGCTCATCCCGAACGCGGCCGGGCTGACCCTGCTCTCCGCGGAGGAACTCGCCGAAAGCCTGCATGCCCATGGCGTTACCACCGTGCACACGCGACAAAACGGTCCCGTGCTGAGCGTGCTCGCGAGCGGGAGCGCCTGAGCACTGCCGACAACCGCGGATGTCTTGACAATAAGTATTGTCGGTAGGACAGTGGGGCCATGCACGAAGTCGCGGTGATCGACGATCCCGAGGCCGCCGAGGTCTCCCTCGACCCGGTGCGGGCCCGGCTGCTCGCCGAGCTGGCCGAGCCCGGTTCGGCCAGCACGCTGGCCCACCGCCTCGGGCTGCCGCGGCAGAAGGTCAACTACCACCTGCGGGCGCTGGAGCGGCACGGACTCGTCGAGCTGGTCGAGGAGCGGCGCAAGGGCAACATGACCGAGCGCGTGCTGCAGGCGAGCGCCGCGTCGTACGTGATCTCGCCGAACGTGCTCGGCGCCGTGCAGCCCGACCCGGCGCAGTCGCCCGACCGGCTGTCGGCGCGTTGGCTGCTCGCGCTGGGCTCCCGGCTGGTCCGGGAGGTCGGCGAGCTGCTCACCGGCGCCATGCAGGCCCGCAAGCGGCTGGCGACCTTCGCCATCGACGGCGAGATCCGGTTCGCCTCTGCCGCCGACCGCGCCGCGTTCGCCGACGAGCTCGCCGGTGCCGTGACCCAGCTGGTGTCCAAGTACCACGACGAGTCCGCGCCGGGCGGGCGGCACCACCGCATCGTCGTCGCCGTGCATCCCAGCGTGAACCCGAAGAAGGAGACGGGATGAGGATCAACCTCACCAGCGTCCTCGTCGACGACCAGGACAAGGCGCTGCAGTTCTACACCGAGGTGCTCGGTTTCGTGAAGAAGCGCGACTTCCCCGTGGGCGGGGGCAAGTGGCTCACCGTCGTCTCGCCCGAGGGGCCGGAGGACGTCGAGCTGCTGCTGGAACCGGACGGCAACCCGTCCGTCGTCATCGACGGCAGGCCCGCCGCCCAGGTGTACAAGAAGGCGCTGTTCGACGCGGGCATCCCGTTCACCGCCTTCACCGTGGACGACGTGCGGGCGGAGTACGAACGGCTCACCGCCCAGGGCGTGCGGTTCCTCGGCGAGCCTGCGGAGGCCGACGGCGTCGCCACCGCCGTGTTCGACGACACGTGCGGCAACCTCATCATGATCGCGACCGCCTGATCCGTACCGGCCACCGGCGACCGGCCCGCCCCGTATGCTGTGGGCCGTTCGGGCCAAGATTGCGCTCACGGGAACCGGCGGCGGTGCGGTGCCGTCACCATGGAGACGTCCGTGAGCGTCTGGGGGAGGAGCGGAACATGCCGGACAGCGTCGACGCCAGCGAGCGCATGGTCGATGACTGGACCCGGAAGATCCAGGAGCAAGCCCAGCGGTACCAGGCGATGGCCGCGCGCGTGGAGGACATCTCGGTCACCGAGACCTCGCCGGACAAGGCCGTCCAGGTGACCATCAACTCGAAGGGCCTGCTCACCGACCTCTCCATCTCCGAGAGCGCGCAGGGCAGGCGCATGGCCGAGCTGTCCATGCAGATCATGCGGACGGTGCAGGCCGCGCAGTCCCGCATCCCCGAGCGGCTCCAGCAGGCGATGGCCGAGACCATCGGCACACAGGACCAGGCCGCGACCAAGGTGTTCGAGGACGCGAAGCGGCTGTTCCCGGAGCCTCCGCAGGACGAGCCCGCGCCCCCGGCACCGGATCGCGAGCTGCGCTTCGGACCCGAGGACGACGAGCCGCCACCGGCCGCGCCGCCCCGGCACCAGGCGCCGCCTTCGACGCCTCCGCAGTCTCCGCAGGCGCCCCAGCCTCCACAGCCGAGGCCGCGCCGGAGGCCGTCGGCGGACGACGACGATGACGACTTCGGCGGGCGTTCGATCCTGTCCTGACCGTTTCGGCCAACTAGGGGGACCTCATGCCCGAGGGCGGTTTCGAGCTCGGCTCCGACCTCACCGCACATGCCACGCAGATCGACGGCTGCACCGACCAGCTCAACGTCGCGGTGCAGGCGGCGCAGCAGGTGAGCATGCCCACCGACGCGTACGGCATTCTCTGCCAGCCGTTTCGCATGCTGCTCGATCCCGTCGAGCAGTACGGCATCGACGCGCTCAACGAGGCCGTGTCGGCCATGCAGGCCACCGCCGACAAGGCGAGGAGGGCGGCCGAGGTCTACCAGTCCACCGAGGACGGTGTCGTCGACGCGTTCAAGGCGGGTGAGTGATGCCCGAGGGAGGCAACCCGCTCGTCGCCGACGCACCGCAGGACGGCGACGGGCCAGGGCCGCTCACGTCGGGCAACGGTGACTACGGCTGGGCAGGCGGCATCGGCATCGCCGAGTCGGCGATGGACACGTTCAACGGCATCAAGGACGGCAACTGGGTCGAGGGCGGCCTGGGGATGGTGGGCCTCGCCGCCGAGGGCGCCGCCGCGGCGATCGATCCCTTCGGCTGGCTGATGTCGTCGGTGGCGTCGTTCTTGATGGAGCACGTGCAGCCGCTCAAGGACATGCTCGACTCGGTGTGCGGCGACCCCCCGGTGATCCAGTCGTACTCGGAGACGTGGAGCAACGTCTCGGGGCATCTGGAGGAAACGCAGGTCACGTTCGCCAACGCCGTCAAGACCGGCACGGCGGGCTGGACCGGCCCCGCCGCCGACGCCTACCGGGAGTCCTGCAAGGAACAGGAGGAGACCCTCGCGGGCGCGGCGAGTGTCGCGGGCTCCATCA
The DNA here is from genome assembly GCF_003202285.1 of Prauserella muralis. Classification (GTDB taxonomy): domain Bacteria; phylum Actinomycetota; class Actinomycetes; order Mycobacteriales; family Pseudonocardiaceae; genus Prauserella_B; species Prauserella_B muralis. Next base: position 844,253 of record NZ_MASW01000007.1, on the reverse strand, counting down.
GCACGGTCGTGATGATCATGGGCGAGGTCGTCAGCTTCGTCAGGGAGACCGTCCGCGACCTCATCGCCGACCTGGTGGGCAAGCTCATCTCCTGGGTGCTGGAGACGGTGTTCTCGCTCGGGTTCGGCACGCCTGTCGTGGTCGCCCAGGCCGTCGCGGCGATCTCGAAGTGGGCCACCAAGATCGCCGAACTGCTCAAGAAGCTGCTGGAGACCATCCGCAGGGTCTCGCCGCTGCTGGGCAAGCTCGGCGACATCCTCGCCCAGATCCTCAAGGTCAGCGGCAAGATCGCGGGCAAGATCACCGGGCTCGACGTCATCAGCACCAAGAACATCACGGCAGGCGGCTTCCTCCAGCGTGGCGGCCCGGACATCGACACGCCGGGCGGTGGCGGTGGCAGCAGCGGTGGCGGTGGCAGCGGATCCGGCTCGGACTCCGGCGGTTCCGGGTCGGGCGACGGCGCGGACGGCGGCAGCGGCTCGGATGCTGACGGCGGTGGCAGCTCCGGCGACCCCGGGAACTCCGGCGATTCCGGCGGCTCCGGCAGCGCGTCGCCCGACGGCGGCACGTCCACGACCGCCGACGGACCGGCCGCGGTCCGGACCAACACCGAGGGCGGAGCGCCCACCACCAGCCGCACCGGCGGCGGTGACGCGCCGGCCTCCGGCGCCGGCGGTGACCCCGCGGGCTCCGGCTCGCCCGGGACGCCCGCGGCCGCGCGCACGGACACCGGTGCGACGCCGAGCACGTTGCGCGGTGACGGCCCCGCGGGCAACGGCGCTCCGGCCGGCAACGGCGCTCCGGCCGGCAACAGTGCTCCAGCAGGCAACAGTGCCCCGGCGGGTGGCTCCGGCCCGGCAGGCGGTGGCGGCCCCGGCCCGAACGCCCACGCGAGTCCCAGCCCGGATTCCGCCCCCAGCCCCGGCCCGAGTTCGAACCCGGGCCCGAGTTCGAACCCCGGCCCGAGTTCGAACCCCGGCCCCGGCCCGGACTCCAGCCCCAGTCCCAGTCCCACCTCGAGTCCGGCTCCCGGTCACGCCCCGGCCTCCTCGTCGTCGCCGGGCGCCCATTCCGGCGGTGACGGCGGCGGCTCGCCCGGCGGCAGCGGCGGCTCCCCGAACCCGGGCAGCAGCCCGAACCCGGGCAGCCCGCACACCGCGAGCCCGGGCACCGGCGCGCCCTCATCGAGCGCTCCGCACACCGATCCGGGCAGCCCCAGGACCGGCGAGGGGCCGTCGAACACCACCACGGCCAGTGGCTCCACGCCGTCGTCGACCCTGCCGCGCACCGACGCCGGTCCGGCGAGCGTGCCGCCGCAGCGCGGGCCCGACGGCGGGCCCGCGTCGCCGAACCCGCAGCAGGGGCCCGCGGCCACCGGCCCGGCAGGAGCGGCCCCGGCCGGGCCGGGAAGCCCCGGCGCCGGCACACCCGGTGCGGGCGGCCCCGGCGCACGGCCCGGCGCGGGCGGGGGCTGGACCGGCACTCCGGGCAGCCCGGGCGCGAACCCGCCACCCCGCGCACCGGACGGGTCGCCGAACCGTCCGCCCGGCCCGAACAGCCCCGCGGGCGCCGGACCCGGCGGGCGAGCCCCCGCACCGGCACCCGGCCCGCAGGTGGCGCCACGCGGTCTCGCTCCGCACGGCAGTCCCGCCGCCCCGCCGCACGGGGGCCCGCCGCGCACCGCGCCCGCGCACGCGACGCCGCCGTCACCCGGCGCGCCCGACCCGGGCAGGCCGTCCCCGCCGCCTGGCGGCAACGGCAGGCCGCCGGGCAGCCACCGCCTTCCCGACGACGCGCCGCAGTCGCCGGGGCCCCGGCCCGACGCCGACGGCCCGCACCGGCCCGACCAGCCGCCGCAGAACCCGGACGCGCCCCACCACGAGCCGGAGCGGCTCACGCCCGACGAGGTCAACCAGCGGCATGCCGAGCGCACCCCGGCGGGCACGTCGTTTCACCGCGACGACCCCGAGATGGGTGACCTGCCGCAGCGCGTGCGGCCCGACCCGGACGGCCGCTACACCGTCGACGTGCACGTCACCCCCGACGGCCACGCCCGCATCGGCGACCGGCTCTACACGCCGGAGGAGTTCGCCGACATCCTGCGCCGCAACGGCGACTACGACGGCGGTCCCATCCGGCTCATCGGCTGCGACGCGGGTTCCAACGACTTCGCGCAGCGCCTGTCGCGGGAACTCGACACCGAGGTGCTGGCGCCGAACAAGCCGGCGTGGACCGACTCGAACGGCCGGGTGTTCTCCTCCGACTACGAGATCGGCCCGGACGGCAAGGTGCGGCCCAGGATCCCGCCGAACGGCGAGTGGGACGTGCACACCCCCGACGGTGCCACGTCGCGCGCGGGCGACGACGCCTTCACGCCGGACACCGCCGACGCCGACAAGCGCGACCTGGACCCGGACGACGCGCAGGCGCGCGGCCGCAGGCAGCCGCCACAGGACCCGGATGCCGATCCGGACGCCGAGGAGCCGTGGCAGCGGCAGGAACGAGAACTGCTCGACGAGGACCTGCAGCAGCGGCGCCACGCCACCCCGCAGGCCGTGCGCGACTTCGACCCGCCGTCGCGCACCGGTCCCGAGGACATCGGACCGAACAACCCGGACGCGCCCCGGCCGCCGAGGCCGGACGAGCGGTTCCCCACGGAACAGCGGCTCGAGCCCCACCACTCCTACCGGGTGCACGACGAGAACGGCACCCTGCGGGGCACCTACCACACGGACGGCACGGGCCGCGTCACGCACATCGACGCGGAGCACCCCAACGAGCCGCCCCGCATCAAGGGCGCCGCCAACCCCGCGTACCACCCGAACCCGGACGTCACGAACCCGCACCCGGACACCACGTACCGGGTGGGGATCGACGGCCACCACCAGGTGTTCCACACCGGCCCGGACGGGCTGCCCGAGCCCGCGGTGGAGTTCCACCGGCCCACCTACGACAGCACGGGCACCATCGACAGCGCCCACCCGTACGCGCCGAAGCCGGGCAAGCCGTTCGACCCGCCGCCCGGCGCGCTCGACCCGCACACGCGCTACGACGTCGTCGACACCAACGGCCACCCCCGGGGACGCTTCTACACCGATGCCGACGGCAACATCCGGTGGGCCGACGTCGAGTCGGGCCGGATCTCCCGCACGCACCCGGACGCCGACAACCTGGCGAATCACCATCCCGGCGCCGAGGTCCACTTGCGACAGCGGTTTGAACCGGGCGCCACCGCGCCCGAAGGCGTGGACCGGCCCGAGCGGTTCGACGGCGCCACGGAACGGGTCGTGCGGCAGAAGTCGGACGAGCCGTTCCTCACCCAGGACCGCACGCTCGAGCCGAACTCGAAGTACGTCGTGGAGAGCGAGTACCGGGACGGCAAGAAGAAGCCGGTGATGACGCGCGCGGTGTACTGGACGGACGGCAACGGCGACATCGCGGTCGCCGAGCACTTCCGCCCGCACAACCCGGACCTGAACAACCCCAGGCCGAACACGGTCTACAACGTGGACGACGGGCGGTTCGTCTACCAGACCGGGCCCGAGATCAACGGCGAGACCGACACCGTCTCCGGTACCGGCAACGATCTCCGGCGCGCCGACTCCGTGGACCTGCCCCGCCGCGACGAGAGCGCGCAGAAGGAGTCCGCCGACCTGGGCCCCGACAGCAGCCACCCGCGCTCGCAGCGCAACGACGGCGGGCACATCGTCGGCAACCAGTTCACGGGCCCCGGCGAGCTCGTCAACATGATCTCCCAGTGGCGGCCGCAGAACCAGGGCTGGAAGCTCGCCAATGCCGACCACCACTGGGCGGCCATGGAGCGCGACCTCGCCGACCTGCTCGGCAAGGGCGGCAAGGTGGAGCAGTTCAGCGTGTTCCCCCTGCGGGATGCTGGCGACCGGGTGCCGCACACCATCCAGGTACGCTGGGTCGAGACCGCGCCCGACGGGACGCAGAGCGTGCACCTGCGCAGTTTCACGAACCAGGCGCCGAACGCCGCCACCACCACGTGACCGAGGAAGGACACCGACCGATGGCTGCTGACGCCGAGCAGCGGCGCGCGTTGCGAGACCGGGCCGGGCTCGCCCTCATCGACGCCGCACCGCAGGGCTGGCTGCGGATCGACTTCCGCTGCCGGGCCGTGGTGGAGGTGCACGATGCCACGTTGTCGGTGCTGCTGAACGACGGCTCCTACCCCGCTGTTCCGGTTCCGCAGGAGGCCGTCGACGCACTGCTGCGGCTGCGCAGCGCCATGTACGAGCCGGGGGAGGGTACGTGGTTCTCCGCCCGGTACCTGATCGACCCGCCTGGCAGGCTGCACGCGAACTACAACCTGGACTTCAACCCCCGCTGGGAGCCGGGAATCGCGCCCGAGGGCTGGGTGCGTGACCTGGAGGCGTTCCCCCGCGACGCGGAGCACATCCCCGGCTGGCTGCGCGCCGAGCTCGCCAGGGCACGGCAGGGGGAGGCCCAGTGACCACAGTGGAACCCGGTGGCCTGACCCCGGACGAGCAGGACGAGCTCTGGCGGCGCATCACGAATCTCGTCGTGCACTTCATGCCCACCGACTCGGCGCACGTCCTGCTGACCTACCGCGCCCTCGGCGACTACACCGAACTACCGGTGATGGTGCGCCGGGTCAGCGACGGCGGCCTCGAGCTGTGGACCCCGCCCGGGGAGCTCGCCGAACTACTGGGGCGGCTGCGTGCCGGCATGTACCGGCCCGGCAGGGGAACGTGGTTCCAGGCCGCGGCGCAGGTGTTCGTCGACTCGCGCTTCGAGTACCGCTACACGTGGGACGAGGAGCCGCCGTGGGACGGGACGGTGCCGCCCGCGGCCCATGCCCGCGAGCTGGCCGTGTTCCCCCGCGACGAGGGCCACGTTCCCGGCTGGCTGCGGGAGCGGGTCAGCCGGGCCGCGGCGGTCACCCTCGGCGGCGCCGCCGACCCGGAGAGCGCGGCCAAGGAGGCGTTGCGCGCGGCGGAGGAGGCGGCGGCCGAGCTCGGTGCCGACGCGTCGCGGTTCCGCATCGGCGAGGTCGCCGACGGGGCCTGGTGCCTGGTGCCCGAGGGCGAGCGGTGGGCGGTGTTCTGGGCCCAGGGCGACGAGCGGCTGGAACGCGCCGTGTTCGACACGGCGGCGCAGGCCGCCCGCTACTTCACCGGGCACCTGTACCTGCATCGCGCCGCGTTCCGCGACGAGCTGCCGCCGGATGCCAAACGGCCCGCCGAGGAGTGGCCGATCCAGCCCGCGGGCGACGACATCGGGCTCAACCTCTACCGGGGCAAGCGGCTGGTGACGCTGCCGCCCGGCACCGAGCTCGACCGCTACGGCGACCCGTCCGGCAACACCCTGTATGCGGCGGGCACCGAGTTCCCCTACCGCTCGCACGAGCCCGACCAGGAGCGCGACGAGTACCACGTCTACCGGTTGCGGCACGCGGTCCGTGCCCTGACCGGCACGGCGGTGCCGTGGTTCGACCAGCCCGGCGGAGGGGTGGCGTTCCTGCTGGAGCGCCCGGTGGCGGACCTGCTCGCCGACGGGGTGCTCGAAGAGATCCCGCACCGCACCGTGGCCCCGCCTTCCCGGCCCTGACCCGGCGCCGAGAGGAACAGCGATGACCCAGCCACCACCGGCGCCGCTGGGCGCCCAGGAACAGCAGCAGCTCATCCAGCGGATCGGCCAGGCGATCGCCGCCGTCGCCCCGGCAGGCTGGCGCCGGCTGCACGCCGAGTACCGCGCCGTCGGCAGGCACGTCGAGGCCGACCTGACCGTCGTCGGCGCCGACGGCACCCCGCGGCCGCTGCCGCCGCCGTCGGAGGCGGTGCGGTTGTTCGGCAGGCTGCGCACCGGGATGTACGAACCCGGGCGGGGAACATGGCTGGGCGCGGCGCTCACCGTGGAGCCGCCCGCGAACGCCTACGCGGACTTCACCTACCACCAGGAGCCGCGATGGCGGCGGGTGCCGCCGCCGATCGGTTTCCAGGACGAGCTGCGCTTCTTCCCGCGTCCGGACAACGCCGTCCCGGCATGGCTGCGGCAGCGCGCCGCGGGCAGGCAGCCGGACGAGTCTCCCGCGCGTGCGGCGGAACCGGAGCCCAGGGCGGAGGCGCCGTCATCGGCATCGGCACCGGCACCGTCGGCTCCCGGCGTGAGCCTGCGCACCCCGCGGGTGTACGACGGCCTCGACGACGACGGCAGGCCGGTGGTCACGCGTGCTCCGCTGACACCCGCGGAGCGGGATCTCGTGCTCGACTATCTGAACGCGGCGCCGGTGGTGCTGTCGGCCCGCAGCTACGACACGGACGCGTTCGCGCCCGAGCGCGAGCCCGCCGTGCCGCTGAACTTCCGCACCGACGGCACGTGGGTGTGGCCCGGCGCGGTGGCGTACTACCTGCGGGAGCACGGTGTGGCGCCCGACCCGGAGCTGACGGCCCACATCCGCGCCCGCGGCTTCACCCTGCCGGAGGTGGGTGAGCCCGCGCGGGAGCTCGCGGTCGCCACCGTGACCGGTCAGCCGTCCACAGCGGACTGATCCGGCTCCGGTTTCGGTCCCGGTTTGCCCGGTTTGGGTGGGCGGGCCGTGATGAGCACGTTGATCCACCGGTTGTTCGGGTCGACGTCGACCAGCAGCGCCTTGGTCATCAGCGTCAGCGGGATCGCCAGCAGCGCGCCGAGCGGGCCGATGGCCCACGTCCAGAACACCAGCGCGAGGAACGACAGCGTCACGTTGATCCCCACGGCGTCGCCGACGATCTTCGGCTGGATCACGCCCTCGACCACGAAGTTGATGCCGATGTAGAGCACGATCACCAGCAACATCGGGCCCGGCCCGCCCTCCAGCAGCGCCAGCAGCGCGGGCGGCACCAGGCCCAGCGCGAAGCCGATGTTGGGGATGTAGTTGGTGATGAAGGCGAGCAGCCCCCACACGAGGGCCAGCGGGATGCCGAGGATCAGCAGCGCGATGACGTCGAGGACCGCGGTGATGAGGCCGAACGCGGACGTGACCCACAGGAAGCGGCGGGTGCCCGCGGCGAACGACGTCAGGGCGGTCACCACGTCGCCGCGCTCGGCCACGATCGCGCGGAGCCTGCCGGGGAAGTTGACGGCGTCCATGCCCATGAACAGCACCACGAGCACGATGAGCAGCAGGTCGGACGCGATGCCCGCCACCTGGCCCAGCACGTTCTGCAGCACGCCGACGACGCTGCTGAGATCCAGCTGCGCCAGCGCGTCCTCGATCTGCACCTGGCCGATGCCGAACCGTTCGAGCTGGGTGCTGACCTGCTCGACGAGCGCGTTGAACTGGTCGCTGTAGGCGGGCAGGCGGGCGGCCAGTTCGGCGATCGCGAAGCCCAGCGACCCGGCGAGCACCGCGAGCACGAGGTAGGCGGCGAGCACCCCGGTGATCGTCGCCAGCCAGATGGGGGCGCCCCGGCGGCGCAGCCACGACGACAGCGGGCTCACCGCGAGCGTCAGGATGAGCGCCACGAACACCGGGCCGAGGATGCTGCCGAGGCTGCGCACCCCCGCGACCACGACGGTCAGCGCCGCCATCCCGGCGAGGACGACGAGCCCGCGCGGCAACGCCAGGCCCGCGTCCCGGGAGGGGTCGGTCGTCACAGCAGCCCGCTGGGGTCCGCGGGCACGTCCACCGCGTGCTCGCGCAGCGCGTCCAGCGGGATGACCTCGATGGCGCGCTCGTGGGTGGAGGCCAGCACCACGGGGGGCGCGACACCGGCCTGATAGGACTCCAGCCAGCGGGCCGCGCTCACGCACCAGCGGTCGCCGGGGTTGAGCCCGGTGAACCCGTACTCGGGGCGGGCGGTGACCAGGTCGTTGCCCATGGCCTGCTGGTGGGCGAGGAACTCCGCCGAGACGACCGCGCACACGGTGTGACTGCCGAGATCCTCGGGGCCGGTGGTGCAGCAGCCGTCACGGTAGAAGCCGGTCAGCGGATCCGTTCCGCAGGGCTCCAGCTTCCCTCCGAGCACATTGCGATCGGTTGTCATGGTTCAAGCGTGGCACGTGCGGTGCCCGTGGGCGAGGCTACGCGCGAGGTGAGAGATGCGGCCTGCCACCGGCGTGGCCGACGGTGGCCCCGGCCGCCGCGACCGCGGCCTCGGCGGCCTCGCGGGTCGAGCCGCCGCGGGTGAGGGTCGCCGTCAGCCCGGCGATCAGAGCGTCCCCGGCGCCGGTGGTGTCGACGACCTCGGCCTCGCCGTGGGGCAGGAAGAGGGTGCGCTCGGCGTCGGCGAACAGGTCGCCCTCACCGGCGACCTCCAGCACCGCCAGCGAAGGCCCGCTGCCGAGGAGGTCGGCGGCCGCGCGCTCGGCACCCGCCACGGTGTCCAGCGAGCGGCCGGTGAGCTGTTCGCCCTCGCGGGCGTCGGCGCGCACCACGTCGGCGTCGGCCAGCAGCACGTCGGCGTCCTGGTGGGGGGCGCCGTCGAGCACGACCCGCGTTCCGGAGGCGCGGGCGAGCCGCGCGGCCGCCAGAGCCGTCTGTCCGGGTTGTTGCAGCTGGAGCACGACGGTGTCGGCCTCGGCGATCATGCCGGACGCGGCGGCGATCTCGTCGCGGCCCACGAGCGTGGGACGCGGGATGTGCTCGAGGTAGCGCCAGTGGCCGTCGTCGTCGACCACGTCCACGATCAGCGCCGTCTCGGTGTCGTCCCGCCGCACGGTGGCGCTGGTGTCGATGCCGTCACGGCGGGCCTGCGCCAGCATCTCCCTGCCCACGTCGTCGTCGCCGGCCACGCCGACGAGGGCGACGCGCGTGCCGAGCTGGGCCAGCCCCACCGCCTGGTTCGCGCCCTTGCCGCCGAGCATCTCCCGGCGGTGGCGGACGTCCGCGCTCTGCCCGGCGCCCGGCGCCTCGCCGACCGTGAGCACCAGGTCGCGGGCGAGCTGCCCGACCACGACCACCTCGACAGCCATGCCCGGGCCGTACCCGGGACGGGGCCAGGTAAACACGTCACCGCCAGGCGAACACCGGCTGCTCCAGGTCGTGCACGCGGGTGGGCCTGCCGTGCAGCGCGACCTCGCGGAACTGGTAGAGCACGGCCGCGGTGGGCGCGTGGATGAGCGTGCCGGCGAGCGGCAGCTGGATGACCGGCCGGTCGGACTCCGGGATCCGGACGAACCGGGGTTCGAGGTCGAGGTCGGTCAGCGGGATCCAGAACAGCTCGGCCACCTCGTCCGGGCTGGGCACCGGCTCCGGGTCCGCGCCCGCCCACACCACCACCGGCGTGATCACGTAGCCGGAGCGGGTCACGTAGTCGTCGAGCAGGCCCAGCACGTGGTCGGGGCGGAGGCGGACGCCCAGCTCCTCGTGCAGCTCCCGCAGCGCGGCCGCGGTGGCGTCCTCGCCGTCGTCGAGGCGGCCGCCCGGCAGCGCGAACTGTCCCGCGTGGGACCGCAGCGAGGGAACGCGGCGGGTGAGCCAGAACCCGGCCTGCCCGTCGCGGAGGGCGAGGGTGACGGCGACGGCGGCGCGCCTGCCCTCGGCGGAGCTGGCCTGTGGGGTGAACCGCCGCACCGCCTCGGCGATCGGGGCACGGGCGTCGGGCGGCATCGGCCCATCGTAGATCGTGGCGGTGCTGAGCCGGCTCAGGCGGCGGCGTCCGGCAGGCCGAGCGCGGCCCTTCCGGCGCCGGTGAGCCGGACGGCCACGCGCTGGCCGATCAGCCCGGGGCGGGCCGGGCGGATCAGGCCGTCGCGGGTCAGGGCGTGGGCGGTGACCTGGTCGCAGCAGGCCAGGCCGTCGAAGAACAGGTCGGGCTCCGAGCTGCACGCCAGCTCGGCGCGACCGGCGTCGATGGCTCTCAACCTCGCGAGCGCACGGCCGGAAGGAACAACAGCGTCCATGTTTCACTCACAAAAACGCTAGATTCGTTTTGTAGATGTTATGTCGGACTGGCCCCTTGCGCAATGAGTGACACCATAGTTTTATACATCGAAACGCCAGCCGTGAACCGCAGGGAGGCGAGCACCATGCTGGGACAGGACTTCACGCCGCGCGTCGTCTACCGGGACGGCGAGCGCTGGCTGCGGGTGCGCACCCGCGGTCCCGTCATCACGCGCGGAGTCGCGACAGCGACCGTGCGGCTGACCGCGGAGGACGCCGAGGGCACCGTCTGCAGGGCGAAGGTCCACGCCGCCACCGACTATCCGACGGCCGGCGCGTTCCCGGCCGCCCTGGACGACGGGCTCGTGCACGCGGCCACTGGCTAGACCGGAGAACAAGGCGACCGGAAGGACTCGCCAGTGACACCGATGAACGCCCGCGGCCAGGCGGACCCCTGGCCACTCGGCCGGCACGTCATCACCCGCACGCGCGACTTCGAGGAGATGCGGCACCGCGTCAGGATCGTGTTCTGCCCGCACGAGGCGTGGTTCACGACGAGCGACACAACGCTTGCCGCCGAGCAGCGCGGGCTGCGCCTGCGGCACACCACCCCGACGATCACCGCGTACGGCGGCGACGTGACCGTGCGCGTGGACGAACTGCCGTTGTATGCCCTGCAGATCCCGTTGCGGGGCACGGCCGCGGTCTGGTCCGGCGCGGAGCGCGTCGCGTCCGGCGTCGCCTGTGCGTCCACCCCGTCCGCTGACGACACGTTCGCGATGCGGATGCCGCGGGACTGCGTTCAGCTGATCTGGGCGATCGACACTGTGCTCGTGCGGGAGTATGCGTCCCTGCTCGTGGCCGAGGACGTCGGAGGGAGCCCGGTCCGGCTGGAGCTCGGACTGGATCTGAGCGCCCAGCGGGGAAAGCTGGTGCGGCGCCTGGTCAAGGGACTCCTCGACTGCGTCCAGCGCAATCCCCGCTGTGCGACCGATCCGCTGCTGATCCGCAACGTCGAGGGCGCGCTGGCCACCGGGTTGCTGCGCGCCCAGTGGCCCGGCTACCGGCAGGCGGCGGCCGCGGCGCTGCCGGCGTCCCGGCCCGTCGTTGCCGAGGCGATGGAGCGCTTGGCGGCGGGGCCCGAGCGGTTCGCCGCGTTCCCCGACCTCGCGGGCGCGGTGGGCGTCAGCGCGCCGGCGCTGCAGGCCGGCTTCCGGCGGGCGGGAGTCTCCGCGGAGCGGTTCCACACCGCCGCCCTGCAGAGGCACGTCTACCAGCGGCTCTACCGCACCGACCCCACCGCGGGCCGCACGGTGGGCGACGTGTGCGACCAGTTCGGCGTGCTGTTCCGCGACGCCTTCGCCATCGGCTACCGGCAACACTTCGGCGAGACGATGGAACAGACCCTGGCTCGTGAGTGAGGGCTTCGCGACAGACCTGCCGAGACCGGCTGTCGACTTGTCGGTGACCGCGCTGACCTACCGGGCGTTCCGCTGAGTAGATCCGTCGTACGGCGCCGGGCTAAGCAAGACCGCCTCGGAACGCAGTCATATCGTCTCCTTCTCCGAGCCGTGGCTGTGGTCACCACTGGTGGCTACTGTCAGCTGAGCGAGACTGTGCTAGCCGAGATGCCAGTCGTGGCGCAGTAAATCCTGGCGGAAACCGCGCACTGGGTGGTTCCTCTCTTCCAGGATCTGGTCGCGCACGAAGCTCGCCGCGACCGAGGCGTTCGAATGATTGCGCGCCGCACCGCGTGTGGTCAGCGCGCCGTTCGCGCCCGTGCGGTTTCCGCCTTCCTTGGGCGCCGCCTATTTCCTCCAGATCGCCGACGTTGTCGCCTTGCGGCACACCGTCACCGAGGAGGCCCTCCGGATGAGCGAGATCGTGGGGCCCAGTCGGTCGCGAAGGTCGAGCCCTGAGGCCGGCTCAGTGGCGATAGGTGGTCTGCAGCGGGGTCTCGCCGTACTGACGCAGGTACCGGTTGGTGAAGGTGGAAATCGCGACGACGCTTTGCTTGCGTAGCAACCTTGTTACGGCGACGGAGTCCGAGGGGCAAGCGGCGAGCAGGACCTTGCGGACATGGCGCAGCCGCTTCGCCTCGAGGACCGCGGCCACCGTGGTGTCGAGATGCCGGTGAAAGCCCTTGTCCAACGCGGGCAGGCCAACGCCGAGCTCGCGGGCTACATCGGTGACCGTGGGGTAGCGTTGCGGCTGGTGGTGCATCAGCTCGGTCGCGGCGTCCACGACTCGGGACGGCGCAGGGCTGGCGAATTCGTCCAGCAGGAACATGGTGTAGCTGTGGGGCTGGGCCAGGAGGAGTTCCTGGACGAGCAGTCGTTCGACGGGGTCGATCAGCAACGGGTCGGTGGCCAGGCTCGGGTCCCGGCTGAGGTCGGTCACCAGTGACTTGAACAACGCCATCCAATCGCGGCGACGCATGCCGGTGACGGGCAGGTTTGGGTCGAATAGGACCCGGTGCTCGACCTCGGCGTTGATCATGTGAGCCAGCTGGCGAATCACGAGGGTGGGTTCGATTCGCCAGATGAGTTGTTCGCAGCCGGCCCCCAGCCACATGGAGACCGAGTTGCCGCAGTCCGCGACGGACCCGAGGCGAGGGCTGGCCAGAAATCGTCGGCTCTGCGAGTCCACGACGAGTGAGCCTCGAAGCGGAATCTTGACAACGTAGAACGTCAGTTCGGTCACGTCGACGATCGCCTCGGCGCCGTAAGCCGTGTAGGTGTGCACGGTGTCGCGAAGCCGGACCGCGTGCTGGCGCGCATTGACGCGGGGACTTCTGCCGGGAACTCGGAACCGATGGTCGCAGAAGACCTTCGAAATGTGGGCGTGAGTCTGGTCGACATCCTGAGATCGGAGGACCTCATAACGCTGGAGTGGGAGCTCCGGCTCGTAGCGATTCACGCGCCTGCCTTCCCCGCGAGGCCGCTGGATGAAAAACGGCAAACCGCGTGAGCGTGGCTGCGATGACCACTTCCCATCACTACACCAGCCTCTCTCATTTATGAAACCAAGGTTTTAATCGACGGGCGACGCTAGCAGATTTTCACTCCGGAATTCAACCGAGTGATTGTGTTTACAAAATGTGAGGAGACGCGTCCATGGAGCAGTTAACGTAGAAACCTACGTTCCAGGAATTCAGGAATAATCGGAAATAGGTTTACTCAATGTCTATTTCCTCGATGTGGCGCTTTCGTAGCATCAGTAACACGACGGCGGCGCCTGCGAGAGCCAGCAAGGCGACGCCCCGCATCGCCGTGGCATAGCCGCCGAGCGCCACGCCCGCATGGATGGCCGCGACAGAGGAGAAGACAGCCAGCCAGAGTCCGCTGCCCACCTGCGTGGTCGTGTTGATCAGTCCGGATGCCAAGCCGGCGTCGGCGTCGGGAAGCTTGGCTGTCGCGAGTGAGAAGAGCGTGACAATCGCGCAGCTGGTGCCGAGGAAGGTGATGATCACTGCTGGCAGTATGGCGTCGGCGTAGCGACTCGTGGCGCCGAAGCAGGCCAGTAGTGTCGCGCCCGATGATACGCAGGTGAGGGACACAGCCAGGAGTACCCTGGGATCCAGCTTGGACAGCAGGGAGCGGGTCGCCAGCGAGCCGGCAGCCACCGTCGCGCTCGCCGGAAGCAGCGCGAGCGCGGCCTCGAACGCGCTGTAGTGCAGTATCTGCTGCAGATGGAGAGTCAGCAGGTACAACACGGTTACGGGTGTGCCGACGACCAGGAACATCGTGACGTTAGCCGCGGTGAGCGTGCGTAGCCTGAACACCCCGAGACGGACGAGGGGTACCCGCCGTTTGAGCTGAATGATGACGAAGGCCGTCAGCAGTCCCACCGACAGCCCTTCGGCGACAAGGGTCGATGACGCCGTCCAGCCGTTCTCGCGACTGCTGAGAATCGCGTAAACGGTGGCGGTGATACCTGCGGTGACCGTCACGGCGCCACCAATGTCGATCCCGTGCACGCGGCGACGTGGCATGTCCGGAAGGATGCGGCCAGCGACTATCAGGACCGCCACGCTCGCCGCGGTGATGGTGAAGAAGGTGAATCGCCACGACAGGGCTGCGGTCAGGACGCCGCCGAGCAGGAGGCCGAGTCCGGCAGAGCCGGCATTCACGGCACTCCACGTCGCCAGCGCTCTGCGCCGTTCGCGCTCGCCGGTAAAGGTCGTGGTGATGATCGTCAACGCGGTTGCGGAGAAAAGGGCCGCACCAACGCCCTGTGCCGCACGCAGCCCCACAAGCATTTCCTTGGTCACGGCCAGTCCGCACAGCAGGGACGCGGCCAGAAAGACAGACAGTCCGATGAGGAACATGCGCTTGTGCCCGAACACGTCAGCGCTGCGCCCGCCGAGCAGGAGGAAACCGCCGTAGGTCAGCGTATAGGAGTTGACGACCCAGGTCAGGTTGCTGCCACCGAAGCCCAGCGCAGATTGGATAGCGGGTAGCGCGACGAACACGATCATCATGTTCACCAGCACCACGAACTGTCCGAGGCACACCACGGACAACACCGTCTGTGGGTGCGCTGACGGCTGCACGTCGGTGGCCGGCGTGCTGGGGCCCAGGGTCATTGCCGGCTCCGCAGACCGCCCACCGGCATCGGGCCGAGGTCGACGGATGGTCGCGGTCTTCGGCCCGGCAGCGGTTCAGCCTCCGGTCTGCGAACGGGCACGTCGGGCATTCCTTCAGCGGGCCGTGAACAATCCGAGTGTGGCGATGGCATTGTGCGCGACGGACAGCAACGATCGCACCGTCGTCAAGTACGTCTTGGCTTCCTCGTTACTGATGTGGCTGTCCCTGCTGACCGGGTCGCCCAGCTCGACCGAGCGCTTCCTGAGCAGCTCCACCTGTGAGAACTGGTGGCCGAACTGCGCGACGACAGCCTCACCCTTGACCTGGACACCGGCGCCGGTGGCCGGCCGCAGTCCCTGATGCGCCAGCAGCGCGGACGCGATCAGCTGGGCCGCCTCCGACAGCAGTAAGAAGGCCGATGGCGGGGACGTGTCCAGCAGCTGCTCGGCAGCCCTGATGTGCTGTGCGGCCAGGTCGAGGAACGGGCGATGGTTGGCGGCCGCACCGCTCACCATATCGAGCTGTCCGGCATTGAGCAGGCGGGTGAGAACCTGGCGGCCGTCGGGCCAGGGGCCGCCGGTGGCGGGCTGGTGCCGCGGCCGGACCGGGGCGACCTCGACAACGGGCTGGCCTCGGCGCTGGTGGGGAATCTGCAGGTAGTCGGCCTGCGCGTCGGCAGGACGGGTGGACACGTGCACCCGGCACCGCAGGCGGTTCTGCACGCGTCGCACGGCCGTGCCGATCATGCGCTGGTCACCCGCATGACCTCGCGCGAGCACCAGCAGCACCTCGATGCTGTCCGCCGCCGGGCCGGAGATACCCGCGAAGCGTTCCGCCCAGACGCCGCCGAGCATGATCCGCGCGACGCCGGGAACGCAGCCGAACTCCTCGCCGATGATCTGGGGCACGCCGTAGGTGGACTGGATGAGGTCCGTCAGCGGTCCGATGAGGGGGCCCGTGTCGGCGGCACGCATGAGCCGGATCGTGCCGTCCGTCCGGCTGGTCAGGATGCCGGCCACCTCGAGCAGCCTGCTCTCCTTGTCGACGGACGCCAGCGATCCGCCCGCATGCTCGGCCAGTTCGGACAGGCTGAACGACCGGTGCGGGTTCAGCAGGGCGGCGGCCAGAATCCCGGCCTGAATCCTCGACCGGAAGACGGGCAGCAGGGCGGGTGTCCCCTGCGCCCGGCGAGCGGGGCCAGGCTTGACCGGCGCGTTTCGCGTCACCACAGCGTGGCCGAGGCGCGTCCTTCTCCGGGACGCCGCGGCGGCGGCGTCGAGGCGCTCCTGGGGCACCTGCAGCACGACGGAGAGCCACTGCCGGGAGCCGAACCGCGGTATCTGGTGGCCGCGTTCCCAGCGGGCCACGAGGTCCCGCGTGACGGTCGGCTTACCCGACACCGTCGCAAGCTCCCGGGCGAGGGTGTACTGGCTCAGTTGCCGCTGCCGTCGTGCTGACCGGATGAGCTGGGAGATCGGCTCGTCGGATACGCATTCCATGATCGATCGCTCCTTTTGTGCAACTCGTCAGATAGACGCTAGCGCGCCCGCAGGCGCCAGTCAGTCCGATTCGCGCCCAATTGATGGCAATTTCGCGAACCGTGCCGATGATCGGTTCCGGTGCCGGGGGCATTGTCAAGCCGCCATTGGCCTGAACTCGTCCCCTGGCTGGTGTTGATCCTGCTGGCGACGCTGGACGGCAGCGGCAAAACCGTGGGGTCGCAGTGCTGGAGGAGAATGTAATGCATTTCGCTGACCTGCTGATCGATCGGGAAGCATCAATTAGATCAGCGCTTTCCACCATCGACAAGAAACAGGTCGAGCAGGTCTTCGTCGTGGACGCGCGGGGCCGGCTGGTCGGCGTGATCGGCGAACGGGAGATCAGGCGGGCTCTGCTCGACGGGCACGACCTCGGGTCTCCCGCCTACCCGCTGGCCGAACGGTCGGTGATCACGGCGAAGCCCTCCGAGGGCCGGGCCGAGGTGCTCGATCTCATGCGCGCGCTGCAGTTGTCGGAGATCCCCATCGTCGACGAGGACGGGCGGATCGTCGGTGTCCATGCCGAGCGCGAGCTGATGGGCGTGCAACGCTGCGACAACTGGGCCGTCATCATGGCCGGTGGGAGGGGAACGCGGCTGGCCCCGCTGACCGACCGCATCCCCAAACCCATGCTCCCCGTCGCCGGCAGGCCGATCCTCGAACGCCTGGTGCTGCACCTCGTCGGCGCGGGCGTCAGCCGGATCTTTCTGTCGGTCAACTACCTCGGGAAGATGATCGAGGAGCATTTCGGCGACGGTGGCCAGTTCGGCTGCGAGATCGAGTATCTGCGCGAGGACCCCGACACCCCACTGGGGACGGCGGGTGCGCTGGGAGTCCTCGATGATCTCGGGTACGCGCCGACCCGGCCCCTGCTGGTGCTCAACGGCGACATCGTCAGCGAGTTCTCGGTGCGCGACCTGCTGGCCGCGCACGGCAGCAAGGACGTGGTCGCGACCATCGCGATGAGCGAGTACCGGCACCAGATCCCGTTCGGCGTGCTGGAGTCGGAGGCCGGCCGGCTCGTGCGCATCGTCGAGAAGCCGACGCCTTCGTGGCCGGTGAGCGCCGGTGTCTACGTACTCGACCCGAAGCTGTTGCCGCGAATACCCCGCGGCGAGCTTTTCCCGATGACCGCACTGTTCGACGACTGCCTGAGCAGGGGATGGCCCATCGGTCTGTGGGCCCTGCGCGAGCCCTGGCAAGACATCGGCCGGCCACATGAACTGGCACAGGCGAGGGGAGAGGTGTGAGCACGCAACCGCGCGCGGGTGACCACTCGTCCGTCGGAATCCTCGGCACGGGTTCCTATGTGCCCAAGGAGGAGGTGACCAACGACTGGGTCGCCGAGAAGACCGGCGTCACTCCAGAATGGATCGAACGCAAGACGCAGATCACCGCGCGTCGCTATGCGGCGCCGACAGAGGCGACGTCCGACCTGGCCATCAAGGCCGCGATCGAGGCACTGGGGCAGGCCGAGCTGGCCCCGGAGCAGGTCGACTACCTCATCGTCGCCACGTCCACTCCAGACTCCCCGCAGCCGCCCACCGCGGCACTGGTCCAGCATGAGCTCGGGGTCTACGGCGCGGCCTGCTTCGACGTCAACGTCGTCTGCAGCGGGTTCGGGGGCCGCCGTCGGCACTGGCAAGAGACGCGCCAGGGACGTTGCGCTGCTGGCCGGCTGTTGTCCCGCAGGCAGCGCTAGTGATACCGGCTGCCAGGATGCCGCTTAACGCGCGGATGAACGATCGTCGGTCTGTGCTCGGCGTCTTCATTTTGGGCCCTTCGTTGTGTTCCCGCGACGAATCATGTCTGGGTGGGCGAACTCGTTGCCAAGACGTCTGCCATTGATGAAACGCAGGTTTCAAAAAGATAGATCTACGCATTAGTCGATGTCAACGCGGGAGAGGCGTTGGCTGCGAAAGGACGTTGATCGGGTGCCGACATCTGACGCTGCTGATAATGGGCAACACCGCCTACGTTGGCGGACTGAGGTGGTCAAGATGGCCAGCCGGGCCGGCGAGGTCGCGATGGTGCGCGGTCGCTGGCCGGCGGCATGCGGTGGAGCGTCGTGTGTCGGCTTGGCCAGTTAGATCGGGGGTCTGAGGTTGCTCCGATTAGCCAGAACAGCTGGGTTCGGATGGTGTGGAGGCACCTAGTGGAGATCGCTCCCATCGATAACGTGTCCGGAAACCGATAAGAAGGCTCGATGTTCGACTTTGGCGAGCCAGTCCTTGTTCCGCAACCGCGCATGTGGCGGTCGGCTAGCGGAGAAGTGGTAGTCCGCGGTCTTGATGTTCGGTCCTTACCTGTCGGGCTGGACGCGTACACGGGGCGAGTCCACCAGTTACTGAGTCTGGTTGCTGGGCCATCAGAAGGCCGGGTGGTACCTGTCGTATTCCGCGAAGGTAGGTTTCCCTCCGAAGGTTATGAGTTGCGGATTGATCGGTCAGAGGTAGAGATAGGGGCTAGTTCGGCGCGTGGCGTTCTGCATGCGGCCCGGACGTTAGTTGATCTTTGGGATCAGGCGAATGGTGCTCTACGTGAGGTCAACATTTCAGATAGCCCGACGTTTCCGGTCCGGGGCATTTTTGTTGAGTCGTTTGTCGGTACCGACAGCATGTGTTTAGACGATTGGAAACTGCTGATTGATCGGATGGGCCAGCTAAAATTCAACACTATCGGTGTTTCTATATATAATTGTTGGGATATTCATCATGAAGGCGACAGGAGCGAGTACCTCTTTACGCCGCTCGATGATTTTCCAGCACTGAGGTCTACGCAACGAATAGTTACTTGGGACCCGGTCGGCGAGCGGGAGTGTGAGTATCGCTACTTGCCCAGCATGTATCAGGACGACTTCTTTGGCGAAATAGTGCTCTATGCCGCCGCGCAGGGGATTGAGGTGATTCCTCACCTAGGGGGTCCTGGTCACTCGACGTTGATCCCACGTGCTGTTCCGGGCGTATCTGCGTTGGATGAAGACGGACGGCCTACCGGGTACGGATATTGTGTGACGCATCCGACTGCGAAAAAGACGCTCGCTAGAATTGTCGGTGCTCTGGTGAGGCAGCATCTCAGGCCAAATGGTATAAGCCGACTGCACGTCGCGGGCGATGAGTACTACCCGATAAGCAATGTCGACCCGTTTGACCGGGCACGCGTGGTCAGCCCATACTGCCGTTGCTCCGAATGTAAGAAACTGGATCCTGGACAGCAGCTTGTTGAGTATTTGACGATAATCGGTCAAGCACTCGCTCGTGACGGGATTGGAATGATTCATTGGCACGATTCGTTGATTCGCGAGGATGCCTTAGATATATACCTGGCACGTTTGGAGAAGCTAGGCTTGCCTGCTCCGGTGATCGCTTGGTGGAACTATAATGATCCTGCGCTACGACCCGTGACGAATCGAACGGAGGCCTGGAGCTGTCCGACAACGGGTCTTGCGTCTTTCATGTTCCCGCAGGACTTCTCATCGAACATCGAGACTATGCTTCGTCGTGGCTATGAGGCTGGCGCTTCGGGCGCTTTTGCCTATTCGTTGCCCGTCGAGAGCGATCTCGCCAACTACGCTTTTCTGGCTGACCTTTCATGGAACTTCGAAGGGTCCGGGGGCGTCAGTGGTTTTAGGCTGCGCTGGGCGAGTCGAACGTGCCCAGAAAACGCGCAAGCAGCTGGATCTGCGCTGGCCCAGGTGAGCACGGTGACGGCCTGCTATCCGCTGGTCATGTACATATTGAACCACGTGTTTCCATTTTTTGCGACTGGCCTTGGAGGGTCGAAGGCATATCCGGACGATCTGCTGCATGTCTTTTCGGTCGTCCAGCCACCGATGGCTGAGGTACTTCGGCAGACGATTGAGACGCTTCGTGATGCGGCATCGCAGATGCCGGTTGGCCGCGACCTGTATCTGTGGCCGAATCCGATGAATGTGTGGAGGCGAGAGCACAACCGAATGGCCGATTTTCTTGAGCTGTTCTTGGACATCTTGGCGGTTGCGCGCTCGGGAAGCGTTGACATCGGCGGTCTACAGGAGAGGTCTATCGAAGTTCTGCGCGATACGGCTCGAGAGGGGACGGCATGCTGGCTACCGTTTATTTTGCGTGAGCGGTGGGGCTTAATTCGCGAGATTGGGCCCGTTCTGCATCGGTTGCGTTCGGGCGGTGGCGTGTCCGCCTCGGAGACGTGGTATGCATGGAACCTCTGACCTCGCTTATGCTGAGGTCGGATCGCCTTTCCCGTCATACTCGTTCGGTAAAACCATCTACCTGTTTTGGTAACGTCTTTGTGGGTAGGGTGCTTCGATGGTCGGATTGTGTCGGTCCTGAATGCGGCAAGATCCACGTGCACGTTCTTGTTTCAGGACGTTCGGTGTGGCAGGGCAGACGGAGACGAGCGCCGATTCTTGGATCTACCGATCAGACTATTCGTATAGCGTATGTTGGCACGGCGGTGGGGGCGCAGCTCGAAAGCCAGGCGTCAGTCGAACGGTCGGTATGTCGCCGTGTCGCTCGATGTAGTCGGATTGTAGGAATCTCGATCCGGGCGTCGTCTGCGGCGGAACCCTTGACGCGTGAAGAGTTTACTAGCTAGTTTTGCGCAGTAATGAAACAGTGAATTCGGCGTATGAGGTTGGCCACTTTCCGATGGATGGAGATGTCATGGTTGACGCTGCCCGCTTGCCGGTAAAGTCACGTAGCCTTAGGCAAAGGGGGCGATTGCGCACGCCCGGTGGGGTTCACTCCAACGTGCGCCTGGCCGGCCCACAAAGATTCATCGAATACGCCCAAGGTCCCTGGCTCTTCGATGTCGATGGCCAGAATTACGTCGACTATCTCCTCGGCCAAGGTCCCAACTTCCTCGGTCACGCGCCCCCGGCTCTGGTCGATACCGTCAACGAGGCCTGCAAACGGGGACTCATCTATGGCGGCCAGCACAAACTCGAAGTCGAAGCGGCCGAAGTCGTCTGCGAGGCGCTCGGCTGGGCCGACATGGTGCGCTTCGGCGTTTCCGGCACCGAGTCCGTCCAGGCGGCGCTCCGGCTGGCGCGGGCGGCGACGGGGCGGACGAAGGTCGTGCGGTTCGAGGGGCACTACCACGGCTGGCTCGACAACGTGCTGATGGCGGACGGCGCGACAGGGTGGGGCGTCGCCAGCGCAGGGCAGGTGGCCGGCCACCTGGACGACTTCTTCCTGCTGCCGTGGAACGACATCGACCGGCTCGCCGACACGCTCGCGTGGCAGGGCGACAAGATCGCCGCTGTGATCATGGAGCCGATCATGATCAACGCGGGCGTGATCGAGCCCAAGCCGGGATACCTGGAAACCGTTCGCTCCCTGTGTGACGAGTACGGTGTCGTGCTCATCTTCGACGAGGTGATCTCGGGCTTCCGGCTCGGGCTCAGCGGGGCAGCCGGGCGTTACGGCGTGATCCCCGACCTGGCGACCTACGGCAAGGCGATGGCGGGCGGGTGGCCGGTGTCGGCGCTGGCGGGGCGCGCCGAGCTGATGGCGCTGTTCGGCACCGGCAAGGTCAACCACTCGGGAACGTTCAACGGCTCCGTGATGGCCACCGCGGCCACGCACGCGACCGTGTCCTTCCTGCGCGACCACCAGCCGTACGACTCGATCGCCGAGCACGGGCGCGCGCTCATGGACGGTCTGCGGGAGATCGGCACGCGGCACGGCCTGCCGCTGCGCGTGCAGGGGCTGCCCATGGCGTTCCACGTGTCGTTCGGCGACGGCGACGTCACCGACTACCGATCTTTGCAGCAGCTGAACCTGGCCCGCTACACCAGCCTGGCCGCGTCGCTGGTCGAGCACGGACTGTGGGTCGCCGGGCGCGGCGTCTGGTACGTCTCCGCCGCCCACGGCGCCGACGAGCTCGAGGCCGCCCTCACGCGGTTCGACAAGACACTGACCGATTGGGCGTGAGCATGGTCCGGCCACTGGGCGATCTCGACGGCAACACCGCCTCCTTCTCGCCGTTCCGCCGCGCGGGGGAGTTCATTTTCGTCTCCGGGCAGGCCTCCGTCGAGGACGGGGTGATCGTGCCCGGCACGTTCGAGGAGGAGATGCGGCGCTCCATCGAGAATGTGCGGCGGATTCTCGCCGGCCAGGGACTGTGCCTGCGCGACGTGGTGAAAGTCGGCGCCTACGTCCAGTACGCCGGTGACGTCCCCGAGTTCAACCGCCTCTACCGCGAGTACTTCCACCCGCCGCTGCCCGCGCGCACGACGATCACCAGCTGCCTGGGCGACCGCATCAAGTTCGAGATCGACGTCGTCGCCTTCGGGGGAGAGTAGCCGTGCGGTTCGCGATCCTCGGCCTCTTCCACGAGACCAACACCTTCTCCGCCACCCCCGCCGACCGGCGCCTCTTCACCGCCAACGGCATCCTGCGCGGCAAGGAGATCGTCGACCAGCACGCCGGGTCCTCCACGACCATCGGCGGATACCTGGCAGGCACCCGCCGGCTCGGCATCGACGCCGTCCCGCTCGTGTTCGCCTTCGTCACACCCGTCGGCCCCATCACCGAGGACGCCTTCGACGCGCTCGTCGGCGAGATGACCGGCGAGCTCACCCGGCAGGGCCCGTGGGACGGTGTCCTGCTGAACATCCACGGCGCCGCCGTCGCCGAACGACATCGGGACGCCGACGGCGAGATCGCCCGCCGGGTGCGCCGCGTCGTCGGGCCGGACGTCCCCGTGGGCGCCGTGCTCGACCTGCACGCCAACGTCTCCGCGCAGCTCGTCGACGCGCTGACCGTCACCCTCGTCTACCAGACGAACCCGCACATCGACGCGCGCGAGAAGGCCATCGCCTGCACCGAGCTCGTGGCACGAACGGCAGCGCGGAAGATCCGGCCACGGCAGTCGCTCGTGCAGCTGCCGCTGGTGGTCAACATCGCCCGCCAGGACACCAGCGAGGAACCCATGGCGTCGCTGGTCGCCAAGGCCGCCGCCATCGCCGAGCGCCCCGGCATGCTCTCCGCCAGCGTCGTCGAGGGCTTCCCCTACGCCGACGTCCCGCACATGGGCATGTCCTGCCTGGCCATCCACGACGGCGACGCGGCGGCCGCCCGCGCCGCGGCCGAGGAACTCGCCCGCGACGTCTGGTCCTGCCGCGAACGGCTCCAGGCCCGGGAACTCAGCGTCGACGAGGCCTTCGACGTCGCCGAATGCGAGCCCGCCGGACCGGTCGTGCTCCTCGACGCCGGCGACAACGTCGGCGGCGGCGCGCCCGGCGACTCCACCGTCATCCTCGCCGCCGCCATGACCCGCGGCATCCGATCGCTCGCCATGTCGCTCTGGGACCCCGAATCCGTCCGGTTCTGCCGGAGCGCCGGCGTCGGCGCCGAGGTGCAGCTGCGCGTCGGCGGCTGGAACCCCCACTCGCCGAACCCGCCCGTCCCCGTGAAGGGCCACGTGCGCGTGCTCACCGACGGCCGCTTCGAGGAGCCGAAACCCACCCACGGCGGCTTCCGCTTCTTCGACATGGGACCGACCGCCGTGGTCGACACCGTCGACGGCCACACCCTCGTCCTCACGTCGAAAGCCATCCTGCAGTCGAGCCTGCACCAGTTCCTCAGCGCGGGCGTCGACCCCACCGGCTACCACGTCGTCGTCGCCAAGGGCGTCAACTCACCCCGCGCCGCCTACGGGCCCATCGCCTCGCGGCTGATCGTCGTCGACACCGACGGCGTCACCGCGATGAACCTCGACCGGTTCACCTACCGCCACCGGCGCCGCCCCCTGTACCCGTTCGAACGCGCCCTCTTCGACCCGGAGGCCACCTCGTGAAGATCATGCGCGTCGGCGACCCCGGCGGCGAACGGCCCGTCGTGCTCGACGACGACGGAACCTACTACGACCTCGCGTCCATTGTCGACGACATCGACGCCGCCTTCCTCGGCTGGGACGGCCTCCGGCTCGTGCGCCGCGCTCTCGACCGGCGCGAACTGGCCGAAGTGGACATCAGCGGCAAGCGGGTCGGCGCGCCGATCGCCCGGCCGGGCGCGGTGCTGTGCATCGGCCTCAACTACCGGGCCCACGCCGCCGAGTCCGGGGCCGAGGCACCGGCGGAGCCCGTGCTGTTCCACAAGTCGCCCAACACCGTCGTCGGCCCCTACGACGACCTGCTCATCCCTCGCGGATCGACCAGGACCGACTGGGAGGTCGAGCTCGGCGTCGTGATCGGCCGCAAGGCCCGGTACCTGGAGTCGCTGGCCGAGGCCCGCTCCTGCGTGGCCGGGTTCGTGCTGTCCAACGACGTGTCCGAACGCGACTTCCAGCTCGGCAGGCCGGGCGGGCAGTGGTCGAAAGGCAAGTCGTGCGAGACGTTCAACCCGCTCGGCCCCTGGCTGGTCCCCGCCGACGAGATTGCCGACCCGCAGGCGCTGGCCATCCGTTCCGGGGTCAACGGCCAGTCGCGCCAGGACTCCAAGACCGCGGACATGATCTTCGGCGTCGCGGAGATCATCTGGCACCTGTCCCAGTTCCTGGTGCTCGAACCCGGCGACCTCGTCAACACCGGAACCCCCGAGGGCGTCGCCCTGTCCGGCCGCTACCCGTACCTGCGGGAGGGCGACGTCGTCGAGACCGAGATCAGCGGCCTCGGACGGCAGCGCACGGTGTGCAGGCTCGCGTGAGGCTCGGCGCCACGGCGGTGCGTGCCCTCACGAAGGCCGTAGGGGAGGAGCACGTCCGGTTCACCCCGGGCGAGCTCGCCCCCTACCGGCGCGACGCCACCCCGCTGTTCACCGGCCACCCCGACGCCGTGGTCTTCCCCGCCGACACCGGTGAGGTCGCGGCCGTGCTCGGCGTCGCCACCGAACACGGCATCCCGGTGGTGCCGCGCGGCGCGGGCTCCAACCTGTGCGCGGCGACCGTGCCGTCGCACGGCGGCATCGTGCTGGTGCTGACCCGCCTGAACCGCATCCTCGAACTCAGCCGCGACGAACTGCTCGCCCGCGTGCAGCCGGGCGTCGCCGTCGCGCGGCTCGCCGAGACCGCCGCCCACGCCGGGCTGCTCTACCCGCCCGACCCGGGCAGCCGCGGCGTGGCCACCGTCGGCGGCACCATCGCCACCTGCGCGGGCGGCCTTCGCGGCCTCAAGTACGGCGTCACCCGCAACTACGTGCTCGGGCTCGAGGCCGTGCTGCCCACCGGCGAGACCATCCGCACCGGCGGCCGGCTCTGGAAGGACGTCGCGGGCTACGACCTCACCCGCCTGCTCACCGGCTCCGAGGGCACGCTCGCCGTGATCACCGAGGCCACCGTCGCCCTGCTGCCCATGCCGTCGCACAGCCGCACCGGCGTCGCCTACTTCGGCTCGCTCGCCGAGGCGGGCCAGGCCGTGTCCGCCATCCTGGCCGCCGGTGTCGTGCCCGCGACGCTGGAGTTCCTCGACCGCAAGTGCGTCGCCGCCGTGGAGGCCCACGCCCGGCTGGGCCTGCGCACCGACGCGGGCGCCCTGCTGCTGTTCGGCGACGACGGCCCCATCGAGGTCGTCGCGGGCAACATGGTCCGCATCCGCACCCTCTGCACCGAGGCCGGAGCGTGGGAGACCACGCTCGCCGAGGACGTCGCGGCCGCCGACGCGCTGCTGGCCGCGCGCCGCTGCTCGCTGCCCGCCCTGTCCCGGCTCGGCGCGCTGACCATCCTCGAGGACGCCACGGTGCCCCGCCCGCGGCTGGCCGACATGGTCGCCCGCATCGACGAGATCGCCGACCGGCACGGCCTGCACATCGCCACCTTCGGCCACGCGGGCGACGGCAACCTGCACCCCACGTGCGTGCTCGATCCCGGCGAGCACGGCGCCGCCGACCGCGCCCACAAGGCCTTCGCCGAGATCTTCGCCGCCGCGCTCGAACTCGGCGGCACCATCACCGGCGAGCACGGCGTCGGCGCCGCCAAGCTGCCCTTCCTCGCCGACCGCGTCGGCGACGCACAACTGGCGCTGCTGCGGCGGGTCAAGCAGGCGTTCGACCCCGCGGGCATCCTGAACCCCGGAAAGCTCGGCTCGTGAGCGACATCTTCGACAAGGACCTGCTGCAGCGCTGCATCTCCTGCGGATTCTGCCTGCCCGCCTGCCCCACCTACGCGCTCACCGGCGACGAGGCCTCCTCGCCGCGGGGCCGCATCACGCTCATGCGGGCGCTGGAGCCCGGAGAACTGGCCGCCGACGACCCGGCCCTTGTGGAACAGTCGTCGTTCTGCCTCGGCTGCCGCGCCTGCGAACCCGTCTGCCCCGCCGGGGTCCGCTACGGCGCGCTGCTGGAACAGTGGCGCGACCACCAATGGCGGGGCCGGCGCCGGCCGTGGCCTGCCCGGCTGCTCATGGGCATCGTCGCCCGTGCCTGGTTGCTCGGACTGCAGGGACTCGCGCGGCGGCACGCGCGGACCCGGCCGGCGCCCGCCGGGCCGTCACTGCTGCTCGGGTGCGTCGAGCGCGGCCTGTACCCGGGCGTCAGCCGGGCCGCGGTCCGGCTGCGGCCGGAGCTGGCCGCACCGTCGCGGCAGGGATGCTGCGGCGCGCTGCACGCGCACAACGGCGACTCCGCCGCCGGCGCGCGGCTCGCCAGGACCCTCGGCGGCCGGCTGCCCGGCACCATCGTCACCACGGCAGGCGGGTGCGCGGCGCACCTCGCCGAACACCTCGGACGCGACCGCGTGCGCGAGTTCGGCGAGTACCTGGCCGAGCAAGGGCACCGCCCGGCCGGTGAGGTGCGGGTCGCCGGGCGGCGCGCGCGGGTCGCACTGCAGGACTCGTGCCACGGGCGCAACGCCCTCGGGGTGCACCGGCAGCCCCGCCAGCTCATCGCCGCCGTCGCCGACTACGTCGAACTGCCGGGCGCGGCCGACTGCTGCGGCGCCGCGGGCACGTACGCCCTGTTGCGGCCGCACGACAGCAGGCGAGTGCTGGCCCCGAAACTCGCCGCGATCGAGCAGGCCGATGTGGACTTCGTGGTAGCCGTCAATCCCGGCTGCCTGCGCCAGCTCCGCCGCGGCCTGCGTGGTTCCCGGGTGCGCGCGGTACACCTCGCCGAGCTGCTGGCCCTGGCAGGCGGAAATGGGCCCTACCCGCCAGGGCGGCGCTGAGCCGACACTCTCCTGACGGGGAGAGAGGTGCCCATGCCGCCCTTCATGGAACCGTTCCGCATCAAGGCCGTCGAGCCCATCCCCTTTCCCGACGCCGGGCAGCGCCGTGCCGCGCTCGTCGCCGCCGGGTTCAACCTGTTCCGCGTCCCGGCGAGCGCCATCACCATCGACCTGCTCACCGACTCGGGCACCAGCGCCATGTCCGCTGCCCAGTGGTCCGCGCTGTTCTCCGGCGACGAGTCCTATGCGGGCGCTCGCTCGTTCGACCGCTTCGAGCGCGTGGTCCGCGAGCTCACCGGCTACCCCGAGGTGCTGCCCGTGCACCAGGGCCGGGCGGCCGAGCGCATCCTGCTGCACCGGCTGCTGGAGCCCGGCGAGCTGAGCGTGGCCAACACGCACTTCGACAGCACCCGCGCCAGCGTGGAGGCCGCCGGTGCCGAGGCGCTCGACCTGCCGGTGCCGGTCGAGGACGACACGCCGGTGCCCTTCGGCGGCGATCTCGACGTGGCCGCGCTGGACCGCCTGCTGCACGGCCCGGACGGCGCCAGGATCCGCTGTGTGGTGCTGACGATCACCAACAACGCCCGCGGCGGCCAGCCGGTCTCGGTGGCCAACGCCGAGGCCACGCGGCGGCTGTGCACCGAGCACGGCGTGCCGCTGCTGCTCGACGCGTCGCGGTTCGCGGAGAACGCCTACCTCGTGCGCGCGCGCTCCGCCGAGCACGCGCCGCGCACGCCACGGGAGGTGGCACGGCTGATCTTCGACCTCGCCGACGGGTGCTGGGCCAGCCTCAAGAAGGACGGCATCGCCAACATCGGCGGGCTCATCGCGCTGCGCGACCCCGCGCTGGCCACCCGGTACCGCGACCAGCTGATCGAGACGGAGGGGTTCCCGACCTACGGCGGGCTCGCGGGCCGGGACCTCGACGCGCTCGCCCAGGGGCTGCTCGAGGTGGTGGAGCCCGCCTACCTGCGGTACCGGGCGGAGTCCGCGCTCTGGTTCGCCGATCTGCTCGAGCAGGCCGGGCTGCCGGTGCTGCGGCCCACCGGCTGCCACGCCGTGTACGTCGACGCGGGGCGGCTGCTCGGCCACCTTCGCCCCCAGGAACTGCCCGCGACAGCCTTCGCCAACGAGCTGTACCTCGCGGGCGCGGTGCGGGTGACCGAGCTGGGCACCCTGGTGTTCGGCAGGCCGGATCCCGCGGGCGGGCCGGACGTTCCCGCGCCGCGCGAGCTCGTGCGGTTCGCGTTGCCGCGCCGGGTCTACACGGCCAGCCACCTGCGCTACGTGGCGGAGGTGGCCGAGCAGGTCGCCGCCAAGGCAGCGGCCGTGCCGGGGTACCGCATCGTCCGGCAGACCGGTGCGCTGCGGCAGTTCGCCGCCACGCTCGAGCCCCTCGGCGGGACGTGAGCGCCGCGTAACGGCCCGCTGCGGCCCGCCGATGTCCAGGGCGACGGTGGCGACCCGTCACCGTGCTCTGCCGCGGCTGACCGGACGTGCATCATGCCGTTCGCAGACTGCGCCCGGTTGGCGGTATGCCGGGTTCGGCTGCCGAGACAGGATCCGACGCGGGAGGTTTCGACCGCCACGCCGGTCCCACCTGGCCGGCCGCGGCGACAACGGAATGCGTGCGCCCCGCGCATTCGCGGCGGGTCGCGGACGATCGCGACAACCTCGCCGATCGTGCGCCGCGATGCCGATGACAAGCGAATTCTCCGCACGACCGGCGCGCCCGGCCGGGCCCGACGCTGAGGTTCGACACCGTGGCCGACTCCATCCGGCGGTACGGCGTGCTTCCCGCCCCGGGGGCGAGTTACCCCTCGGCGCAACAGAGTGACCGCCCGGCGATCCCGGCCCCCGCGACGACTGCGCACCGCGTGTTTCCCGTGCTACGCTGGGTTTCTGCTTGAAATCTGCAAATTGCTAATGGCAAATCGCCCGTTCGGTGGTATGCGGGCGACAGCGGCGGAGCCCAGGCTAGATTCCGGAGGAGGTGGAGCGGGGAGGGTGCAGCCGTTGCGGGTCGAATTCCCCGGCGTGTCAATGATTCACAAACCATTGGACCGGTTCGAGCTCTTTCGCTCGCGGGATCTCGACGTCACTCGTGACACGGTGGCCGGGGTCTTCTGTGACCACCGGCTCGCGCTGGTGGGCCGCGACGCCCGGCTCGACGCGCGGATGAACGCCAGGCGCCTGGACAACGTCGGTTTCACCTACATCGCCTATGGCGAGGCGGTGCAGGTCGACCCCGGCGAGCTCGAACACTTCTACGTCGTGCAGGTGCCGCTGGCCGGCTGCGGGACGTACCGCTACGGCGCTCGCAGCGTCGGAGCGGGGCCCGGGGCCGCCGTGGTCGTCGGGCCACTCGCGCCCCTGCACATGCGGCTCAGTGCCGAGCTGGAACTGGTGATCGTGCGGATCGAGCGGACGGCACTCGAGGCGACGCTGGCCGATCTCATCGACCGGCCACTGCCTGCCCCGATCGAGTTCTCCCTCGGCATGAAACTGGCCGCGGGCTACGCCCGCACGTGGTGTGACTACCTGCGTTTCTGCGTCACCGAGCTGGACCGGCCGGACAGCCTGCTCGCGCATCCGCTGTCCCTGCACCACATGGAGCAGAACCTCATCAGCGGGCTGCTGCTGGCGCAGGACAACAACTACAGCGACACGCTCGAGGGCAAGGCGTTGCCCGCGCCCTCGCGGGCCATCGCCAGGGCGGTGGACGTCGTCGAGAACCACCCGGAGATCGCCCACACGATGGGCAGTCTCGCGAAACAGGCAGGAGTGAGCGTGCGCGCCCTACAGAAAGGATTCCGCAAACACCTCGACACGACACCGAGCGCATTTCTGCGCGCGGTGCGGCTGCAACGCGCGCACGACGAGCTCAAGGCGGCACAGGCCGATACCGTCACGGTCGGTGAGGTGGCGGGACGGTGGGGATTCATGCACCTCGGCAGGTTCGCCACGGCATACCGGCACAAGTTCAACGAAACCCCGTCGCAAACCCTACACAGATGATGGCCATGTATTTCTATGACGATGCGCAAAAAGGACAGAAAAGGACGCACGACGGATCGTTGACCGGGCCCACGCGGCCTATCGTCAACGACATGTCAGCCGGGAACCGCGGGCAGGCGTCACCGATGACGAACGGTGCGGAGCCCATCTGGGACCTGGTCAGGCGCGCTCGCAAGAGCCGTGGGCTCACGCAGTACCAGCTTGCCGACAAGCTGGCCGATCTCTCGCACAACCACAGCGTGAGCCGCGACGAGGTGGCGCGCTGGGAACGTGGCAAGCGCACACCGGGGCCCTACTGGCGGCGCTGGCTCAGCGTGGCACTGGACGTGCCCTCCGACGAGCTCGCCGCGGCGGTGAGGTACGGGCGCAGGCTGCGCTGGTGACGCTCGCGCTCCCCGGCTGACCGGCGCCCGCCGTGGGCGCCGGTTGAGCTGTGGGAGGGCACATGACGGCACTGGTGACACTCGTCAACCCCAACTTCGTGCATCCACCGGTCACGCCGTACGCGCTCGACATCCTCACCACCTCGCTCGAGGCGGAGGGCTTCGCCGTGGACGTGGTCGACCTGACCTTCGACCGCCACGACTGGCGGCCGGTGCTGCGCCACTACTTCGCCGGGCACAGGCCGCTGCTGGTCGGCGTGACCATTCGCAACACCGACACCATCTACGCCCAGCAGCAACGGGTCTTCCTCGGCGACCACAGGGCCGTCGTCGACGAGATCCGGGCGAACACGGACGCCCCGCTCGTCGCCGGAGGCGTCGGCTTCTCGTCGATGCCGTTCGCGCTCGTCGACTACCTCGGCATCGACTTCGGCGTGAAGGGCCCCGGTGAGCACATCCTGGTGCGGCTCGCCCGAGCGCTGCAGCACGGGGACTCACCGGAGGACATCGCGGGGCTGTTCGTCAACCAGGGCGGCGGGTGCGTCGAGCGGATCGCCGGTGCGCGGCCGTCCGGCAGGCCCCGGCGCCACGTGCTCCGCGGGGACGCGCGGCCCAGCCCGATCAACGCCACGAGCAGCTACGTGCGGCGCTCCGGCGTCGCGTTCAGGGTCGACAACCTGCGCTACTACCGGGCAGGCGGCCTCGGCAACGTGCTCACCAAGAACGGCTGCGCGTTCGCGTGCGCGCACTGCGTGGAACCCGATGCCAAGGGCGCCCGGTTCAGCAGGCGCGCCGTCGACGCCGTGGTGGACGAGATGGAGTCGCTCGTGGCGCAGGGCGTCCACGACCTGCACACCACCGACAGCGAGTTCAACCTCGTCGTCGCGCACAGCAAGGCCGTGCTGCGCGAGATCGTCCGGCGCAAGCGGGCCGACCCCGGCTCGGCCCTGCACCGGCTGCGGCTGTGGGTCTACGCGCAGCCCGCGCCGTTCGACGAGGAGCTCATGCGCCTGCTCGCCGAGGCCGGGTGCGCCGGCGTCAACCTGGCGCCCGACCACGTGCGCGAGGAGATGCTGAACGGCTGGAAGGTCACCGCGGGCGGCAGCCGCTACTACACCTTCGCCGACACCCGCGCCGTCTGCGCCCTGGCCCGCCGCTACGAGGTGCCGATGATGGTCGAGGTGCTGCTCGGCATGCCGGGCGAGACGGAGCAGACCCTGCGCGACGCCGTCGCGCGCACTCTCGAGCTCGGCGTGACCGTCACCGGCTACAGCCTCGGCATCCGCGCCTTCCCGTACTCCCCGCTGGGCAGGCGGCTGGCCGAGGAGTGCGGCGGCACCCGCACGGTGCCGGGCCTGCAGTCCGACACGGCGACCGAGCCGATCGTGCTCACCCCGCGCTCGCGGTGCGGCCCCATCGCCTACGAGCGGCAGTTCGTCTTCGACGCCGCGGGCCGGTTCCGGCCCGTGTACTACCTGTCGCCGCTGCTGCCGGAGGACCCGGAGACCCTCGGCTCGCCCTGCGGCCGGTGGGTCAACACCATCCGCCTGCTGTGGAGTCTGGTGCCGGCCTCCGAACGGCACCGGGTCATGTTGCCGACGCTGCAGGGCCTCACCGCCGACGACGACAACTTCGCCGACAACCCGTTCCTGCTGCGTGCCGTGGAACTCGGTTACACGGGTGCGTTCTGGTCTCACTGGCCCAGACGAGAGGAAATCATTCGAGAAATACCGAAAGTAGAATTCGCAGGTCAGCGACGCAGGCGTCCCTGATCAATTTATGAAAAACGTTCATCCGGCTTATCGGCGTATGGCCGGAGCGGGAAATCTTTGTTACGGGAACGTCACTGCGCACTCTTGCCACCGTCATGTTCATTGTCGGAATATGACGCAGGGCCCACGGCCGACTGCGTCGACGACATGAGTGGGGTGGCCGGTATGACAATGGCACCTGATGCAGCTGACCTACCCGCGAACCCGCTTTCCATCCGGCTGTCCATCAAGCACGAACGGCTCTGGTGGCACATCGACGACGAGGATCATCTGCCCGAGCGGTGGGAGGTGTCGGCCGACGTCTGGGCGGGGGAGGGCTGCCCCGACCACGTCCGGCACGTCGCCGACATCTCGCTGGTGATCGCCGATCTGCGGCGGGAACGCAACCTGCTCGACTCCGTCGCGCTCGGCGAGTGGGCCCTGGAGTACATCGCCGAGACCGTGCTCGACTCCAGCGACGGACGGCTCCATCCCGACCTGGACGCCCAGATCAGCGACGGCGCGCCCCGGATGGTGATCCTGCGCGACGTGCGGCTGGCCCCGCACTGGCGCGGGCACGGGCTCGCCGCCCCGCTCATCGCGGGCACGCTGCGCACGCTCGCCCACTCCACGCGGCTCGCGGCGTGCCGGGTCTCGCCCGCCGACTTCAGGGCTGCCTGCCCCGACCGCATCTCGGCCGAGCTCGCGAGCGTGCGCATGGCGGCGATGCTGGAACGGATCGGGTTCTACCCGTGGCGTGGCGTGCACGTGCTCGACCTGCGCAACCCGTCGCTGCTCGAAGCCAGGATGAGCCTGCTCGACAACTGGGGGCCCACCGCGCGCGACGAGCTACCCTGACGCGGCGGCGAGTCCGGTGTGGACCGTCGGGATCGGCGTGTTGACAGCGCCGTTCGCGGCGACCTAGCGTCGCCTGGTGATCACCTCCCAGGGGCTGCTGATCGGCATCGACATCGGAACGTCCAGCTCGAAGGGCGTGCTGGTGAACCCGTCCGGGGAGGTGCTGGCCAGGGCGAGCCGGACGCACGAGACGTCGTTTCCGCGGCCAGGCTGGGTCGAGCACGACGCCGAGACCGTGTGGTGGCGCGACTTCGTGGAGCTGTCCCACGAGCTGACCGCCGCCGCGGGCTCGCGGCCGCTGGCCGGGCTCGCCGTGAGCGGCATCGGGCCCGTGCTGCTGCCCGCCGACGCGGCAGGGCGCCCGCTGCGCCCCGCCATCCTCTACGGCGTCGACACGCGGGCGAGCCGCGAGATCGCGGAACTGACCGCCGAACTCGGCGCGGAGGCGATCCTGCGCCGCTGCGGCACGCCGCTGTCGTCGCAGGCGGTCGGGCCGAAATGGCGCTGGCTGGCCCGCCACGAGCCGGGCATCTTCGAGCGCACCGAGCTGTTTCTGATGGCCAGCTCCTACCTGGTCCACCGGCTCACCGGCGAGTACGTGCTCGACCACCACTCGGCCAGCCAGTGCGATCCGATGTACGACCTGCGCGCGGCGGACTGGGCCGGCGACTGGGCGCGGCTCGTCGCGCCCGGCATCGACCTGCCCCGGCTGCTGTGGCCGAACGAGGTGGCGGGCACGGTCACGGCGGCCGCCGCCGGGCAGACCGGTCTTCCGGAGGGCCTGCCCGTCACCGCGGGCACCGTCGACGCGTGGGCCGAGGGCGCCAGTGTCGGCGTCACCGAACCCGGCGACACGATGGTGATGTACGGGACGACGATGTTCCTCACCCAGGTGCTCACCGACCCGACGCCCGATCCGGGCCTGTGGACCACGCGCGGCGTCGTGCCCGGCACCTACTCGCTCGCCGCCGGCATGGCGACCTCCGGCGCGATCACCGACTGGCTGCGCAGGCTGGCGGGCGGGGACTTCGCCACGCTCGTCGCGCAGGCCGCCCGGGTTCCCGCGGGCAGCAGGGGTCTGCTCCTGCTGCCGTACTTCGCCGGGGAACGCACGCCGTTGTTCGACCCCGACGCCCGCGGCGTCATCGCCGGGCTGACGACGGGCCACGGCCTCGGCGAGCTGTACCGGGCGGCGCTGGAGGGCATCGCCTACGGTGTGCGGCACAACCTGGAGGCGATGGCGGGCGCGGGGGGAGTGGCGCGCAGGCTGGTCGCCGTCGGCGGTGGCGTGCAGGGCGGGCTGTGGACGCAGATCGTCTCCGACGTGACCGGCGCCGCCCAGCAGGTGCCCAGGGAAACGGTCGGCGCCGCGTTCGGCGACGCGCTGCTCGCCGCGAGCGCCGTCGGGCTGGAACCGGACATCGGCGGCTGGAACCCGGTGCGGTCGACCGTGCGTCCCGAGCCGGCCAGGACCGCCGTCTACGACGAGTTCTACGCTCGCTACCGCGACCTCTATCCATCCACAGTGGAAGTCGCTCACTTCCTGGCGGAGCAGCAGAAGCAGGCGGGCACCGACGCGGTGTAGCGCGCTACGGAGCAGTCTGCTACCGTGGTGCACGGCTGCTGTTACAGGACCGTTCATCCGCAACAGGTAGCCGTTGGCGGCGCGGCCGGCACCGTCAGGAGACAGGCCGCGCCGCCAACACCTGAGCAGACCACTGAGGGGAATGTCAGATGGCAGGGAGTTCGCGGGCCGCGTGCCCGATCGTCGCGAGAGAGTCGGCGGGCGTGAGCGCGTCGCGCAGGAGCGCGGCCCAGCGCGCGCGGTAGGCGCCGACCTTCGCGGGCTCACGGAAATGCACCCAGTCGGCGGCGGTCCGCACGAACACGGCACCCGGATCGTGCTCGAGTTCCTCCGCCAGGTCCAGGAGCGTGAAGTTGCCCTCGGCGGCCGCCTGGGCGGCGACGGCCGAGGGGAGCACCTGCACCGTGACATGGTGGCGCTCGGCGAGCGAGCCGAGGTGCGCGAGTTGCTCCCGCAGCACCGCCGGCCCGCCGACGGCCCTGCGCAGCACGGCGTCGTCGAGCAGCAGGTGCACGTCCGGCTCGTTCTGGGCCAGCACGCCCTGCCGTCCGGGCAGCAGGCTCGCCTGCAGCGGCCCGAGCGGCGGCTCGCCGAACTCGCGCAGCGCGGCCGTGTACGCGGGTGTCTGGACCAGGTCGGGCACGCAGTGCGGCGCGTAGATCCGCAGCGAGGCGGCGGAGGCCTCGAAGTTCACGAGCAGTTCGAGCTGCTCCAGCGCAGGCGGCTTCTGCGACTTCGTCAGCTTCGGGATCGCGTCCAGCCACCACAGCGGCGCCTGTTTGGACCGGTCCACGATCCGGGTGTACGGCTCGATGAGGTGGCCGTGACCGAGCCCGCCGAGTGAGTCCTCGACGTAGGCGGTGTTGATCGGGCGGTTTCTCGCCTCGAAATGCCGGACGCTCTGCGGGCTGCGGCCGATGGCCTTGGCCAGCTGGTCCGGGGTGAGCCCGCTCGCCTCGCGAAGGGTTCTGATGCGCATGGCGAACCAGTCGCTCGTCACGACGTGCGTCGGCGTCACCACGACGGGGAGCCCTTCCCTGCTGCTGCCGTCACCGGACCGTTCGCCCGGCACTCTAGTCGCGGCGCGCGGCCTCCTCGATCGCGGCGAGCGACTCGTCGGCGGGCAGCGCCTGCTCCCGCAGCCGCGCGAAGATGGTGTCGAACGGTGCGATCTCGTCCGGCTCCTCGTAGTAGACGTCGTGCGGTCCCACCTTGACGTGCACGATGCCCGGGTAGGTCGGCAGCTCCGGGAGCAGCACGATGCGGGTGAAGCTGCCGCCCGAGCCCGGGTGGGCACCGAGGTCGTCGGTGAGCACGCGAATGTCGATCCGTGGCCTGCGGGCCAGTTCGGCCAGGTGCTCGAGCTGGGCGCGCAGCACGTCGGTGCCGCCGACCCTCCTGCGCAGCGCCGCCTCGTCGAGCACGCACGTGATGCGCGGCGCGTCGGCCCGCTCGAGCACCTCCTGCCTGCCCTGCACGAGGCTGACCCCCAAGCCGGCCTCCTCGTCGTCGAGCTCGGGGTCCTCGGCACGCAGCACCGCCTCGGCGTAGCCGGCCGTGCGGAACAGGTCGGGCACGAGCTGCGCCTGGTAGACCATCAGCTCCACGGCGGAGGCCTCGCAGCTGAGCAGCAGCTTCGCCTGCTCGCCCACCACCTCGGCGGGAAACCGGCGCTCCCACCAGTCCTTCGGCTTGTTGGCGCCTGCCTCGGTGAGCACGTGCTGGAAGTGCGGGATCTGCTCGCTGTGGTTGTAGGTCGACAGCAGCGCCTCGATGTCGGCCAGCTGCGGCAGGTTCCGGCCCCGCTCCACCTGCATCAGCGCCTTGGGCCCGTTCTCGGTCACCTTGGCGGCGGTCGACAGGTTGATGCCCCTGTCGTTGCGCATGCGCTTGAGCTGGCGGCCGATGGCGCGACGGACCGCAGTCTTACCCGGTTCGACCAAGGCGTCACCTCTCTGCTCGTGGTGACGCCGCAGCGTCACCCGAATAGGCCACGCCGTTCCGGTAGCGGGCTACTGTGTAGCGCGCTACATTGGGTCGTGGCTACGTGCAGTTCGACACCTGTCACGTTAGCCCCCGGTGACGCCGGTCGTGGGACCCCCTGGAACACGGCCGCGTCGCCGGCTTCGCAACGGCGGGCGCACGAAGTACTGGGGAGCTGTGGCGGTATGACGGGACGGGACGTCCAGGAGATCTGCGCGGAGTGCGCGATCCCCCGGCGGTTCACGCCACCGGGAAGTCTCTGGCTCGCGGACGGCCACGGCAACGGCTACTGCCACGAGTGTCTCGCCATGCTCGAGCTCACGGGAGAACTGCTGGCCCTCGCGTCGGGCTGGCCGTACGAGAGGGAGGGGGAGCGACGCGCGTGACACACGGCGACCTGGCCTGGGTGGCCTGGGCCGTCGTCGACGCCCGGCGGCGGGCTCGGCGCTTCGCGGCGCACGACCACAGCACCGAAGCCGACCGGGCGCGGCAGGAGCTGGCCGAGGTCGAGGCCTGGGAGAAACGCCGGCGCGGGAGGGCCGTCCGGCTGTGGGTGGCGTACGTGGAGGTCCGGGTCGCGGCGCTCGACGCCGCGGACGCCCACGTTCGCCTCGCCGGCTACCTGCGGCACCCGTATCACCGGATCGGCGACACGCCCGGCCTCTACGTTCTGGGCGGTCCCGAGCCGGCCGCCGACGTGTCCGAACAGGACTGGGAACGGCTGCGGCGCGACTACCCGGCCACGGCCCTGTCGCATCGCGGTGACCGGGAACCCTACGGTCCCTTCGAGCGGGCGCACGTCGCCGCCTATGCCGACGCACTGAGCCGTTGTCATCATGCGCTGGCCTGCGGGAAGCGACCACACGACCCGCAGGCGACATCCGTGCGGCGGGTTGACAACGCCTCACCGACCACGGGCCGCGCGCGCCTGCTCGCACCCCCTGGCGAGCGAGTCGAGCCCGCACTCGCCGCGCGCGGCCCCTTCCCCGGCGAGGACGCCCTCGCATGCTGGCGCAGTGTCCACCGCGTGCACTTCCTGAGCCACCCCGTGGAGGCCGCGGCTCGGGGCCGGGCCCGCGAACTCGCCGCGACCATTGTGGACGGTTCCGGTGCGCCGCTGGGACGAATCGTCCGCCTCGAACCCGAGGACGGTCATCCCGGGGAGGGCGGGCACTGGGTGCATCCGGCCGAGGCCGTGGGGCCGCTCGCGGCCGGGGCCCTGTGGGACGACTACGACGCCGCCGAGCACGACACCGGCGCGCCCGCAGCGCTGGCCGGTGTCCTCGGCAGGGCGGCGGCGCAGGTGCGGGACACGTTCGCGCGGGACGCCCGCCTGCATGCCGCACCGGAACCGCCGCCAGGGGCCTGGCTGAGCGCGGCGGAACGTGCCGCCGAGGAGGCTCGCCGGGAGGCGGCCGGCAGGTCGCCCGACGAGGTGCGCAGGCTCGCCGACGACGCCGACTACCTCGCCGACCGGCTCGACGGCACCGGCACGGGGGACGACCGCGACCGCGCCGAACAACTCCGGCGCAAGGCAGCCGCCTACCGCGAGGCGGCGCAGGGCTAGGCCGTTGGCAGAACGTGGCTCCAGGAGGAGGTTTGCGGCGGGCTTCCGAACGCCGCCCAGCGTCCCGCGCCGACGCGCCCGGCCGCCGTCGCGCCGGATCGCCGGACGGTAGGCGACATGTCGACTGTTGCGCTGCGTTCTCAGCCGCGCACGGTCGATACACGGCCATGGAAACCTATGCAAAGGCGACTCCATGACGTATGCTGAAACATGAAGTGATCGCAACATGTTTCATGTTTCGATGACGTGCCCGGCGTCCGTCCTCCCTCCCCAGGACGCCGTGGCCTGATGAGTGCCCCGGTGCGGGACCCCCAGCCGCACCGGGGCACTCTCCTGCCGGGGGCCGGATCGCGAGCGTCAGCTGGCGGGCCGTTGCCGGGGCATCTGCTGCGGGCTGATGCCCCTGAGCACCTCGATCTTCTCGGTGCCCGGCCAGCTGTTGACCCAGCTGGAGCCGGTGACGTCCTTGGCGTGCTTCTTCAGCGGCGCCAGCAGCCGGGAGATCTCGCGGTAGGAGCCCACCGTGGCTCCCGCGCACACCAGCGTCGCCAGTGACACGGTCACCGGCAGGTTCTCCGCCGACCACGGCGTGTCCAGCAGGCCGTCCGCCACCGTGGTGATCTTGTCGATGTCGCAGGCGATGAGGAAGTCGTCGCCGCCGACGTGGCTCACCGTCACGCCCCCGAGCCGGTTGCTGAGGTCGGTGAGCTTGCGGCCCAGCGCCCGGATCAGGTCGTCACCCGCGGCGAAGCCCACGGAGTCGTTGACGCGCTTGAACGAGTCGATGTCGAGCCAGCCGACGACCACCGGCTGGCCCGCGGCGATGCGCCGGTCGACGTCGCGAGCCACCGAGTCGCTGCCCGGGAGCCGGGTGAGCGGGTTCAGCGCGGCGGCCTCCTCCACCTTGGCCTCCGCCATGCCGCGCACCACCTCGTTGACCAGCACGACCCCCTGGCAGCGGCCCGAGTCGTCCACCACCACGACGTCGTCGCCGCTGCGGTCCCAGTCCGCGTCGGCGATCAGGTCCAGCAGCTCCAGCGCCGCGGCCCCGTTGCGGATCACGTGCGGCGCGTCGGCCAGCCGCTCGGCAGGCCGGTGCGCGTGCAGGGCATGCCCGAACGGCCCGGTGACGGCGAGCAGGAACCGCGTGCGGTCGATCGACCACTGTGGACGCCCCTGGTCGTCGACACCGACGATGCCCGTGGGCGCGTCGCTCTCGATGAGGACGTTGCGCACCTCCTCGCAGGTCGCCTCCGCGGGCAGCGTGGTGGCCGGGCGCAGGAAGTCCTTGACGGTGTGGGCCGCGGTCGGCGTGAACGTGTGCGGGCCCACATGCGGGTCCGGGGTCGCCAGCGTGACGGTGCCGGTGGACACCATGCCGCGCCGCGCCGGAGCGAACAGGTTGCCCTGCACGATGCGGATTCCCAGCTGCCGCACGGTGTTCAGCTGCGCCTCGCTCTCGATGCCCGTCGCCACCAGGCGCACCTGCGTCCGTGCGGCGAAATGCACCAGCGATTCCACCAGCGCGACCGTCGCCGAGTCGTCGGGCAGCCTGCGCAGGGCGGTGCGGTCCATTTTCACCATGTCCACCGGCGCCTCCGCGAGCAGGTTCAGCGGTAGGTCGCCCGCGCCGAGGCCGTCGAAGGCGAGGCGGAAACCCAGCTCCGCCAGCCGGGACAGCCCGGCCAGCATCGCGCTCGGCGCGATGCCGTGGAACGGGGGGCCGATCTCGAGCACCAGTTCACGCGGTCGCCTGCCCGCCTCGGTGAGGGCGTCGAACAGCGGCTGCAGCGCGGGCTTCGGGGCCGCCGCCGTGAGGGCGGTGATGTTGAGGTGCAGGGGGAGCAGCGTCGCGTGGGGGGCTTCGTCAAGAATCGCGCGGGCCGCGAGGTTCACGTCGACTTCGACGAGTCTGCCGCGCCGGAGCGCGGAGCCGAGCAGATCGCCGACCCCGCCGGAGGACGGGCGCGCCAGCGCCTCCACCGCCACAACCCCACCGGTGTGCAGGCTGTACAGCGGCTGGAACGCAAAGCGCACCTGGTTCATGCCGGCGACTCCCACACCCAGATATTCACCCGCGTTGGGGCCAATTCGGTGAAATGTAGCCCGATAGTTACATACGAATAACGGTCGAATCAAGGATGACCGTCGTGTGATCACCTCCCTTTCTACTCCATCCAGTTGAAGTTCAGCTGAACGGTTACTGACTGGTAGTGACAAGTCGTCGCTATTCGTGAAATGTGTCCCCGCGTGAATAGTCGAGCACAGTCCGCACTAAGCCGCCGTGAGGTTCTGCGGGCGGGAGGTGCCCTCGCCGCCACGGGCGCGGGGCTGCTGGCCGTGCCACCGGCGGCCGCGGCTGCGGCCGGGCCGTTCGCGCACGGCGTCGCCTCCGGAGACCCGCTGCCGACCGGTGTGCTGCTGTGGACGCGGGTCACCCCGGCCGCGGAGGCGCTGCCCGGCTCCGGCGCCGGCCCCGAGGTGAGCGTCCGCTGGGAGGTCGCGCTCGACGAGGCCTTCACCAGGATCGTGCGGCGCGGCACGGTCGCCACCGGGCCCGCGCGCGACCACACCGTCAAGGCCGACGTGACCGGACTCGCACCCGGCACGTGGTACTGGTACCGCTTCCGCCTCGGCGGCGCCGTGTCGCCCACCGGGCGCACCCGGACCGCGCCCGCCACCGGCAGTGCTCTCGCCCGCCTGCGCTTCGGCGTCGTGTCGTGCTCCAACTGGCAGGCCGGCCACTTCTCCGCCTACCGGCACCTCGCCGAGCGCGACGACCTCGACCTCGTCGTGCACCTCGGCGACTACCTCTACGAGTACGCGCCCGGCGGCTACCAGGCGGGCGAGGTGCTCGTCCGGCCGCACGACCCGCCCGTCGAGATGACCACGCTGGAGCACTACCGGCGCAGGCACGCCCAGTACAAGACCGACCCCGACCTGCGGGCGCTGCACGCCCGCGTGCCGTTCGTCGTCACCTGGGACGACCACGAGTCGGCCAACGACGCCTGGTCCGGCGGCGCGGAGAACCACACCGAGCCCGCCGAGGGCACCTGGGCCGGGCGGCGCGCGGCGTCCCAGCAGGCCTACGCCGAGTGGATGCCCGTGCGCTACGAGCCCGGTGGCAGGCTGTA
Organism: Prauserella muralis; assembly: GCF_003202285.1. Classification (GTDB taxonomy): domain Bacteria; phylum Actinomycetota; class Actinomycetes; order Mycobacteriales; family Pseudonocardiaceae; genus Prauserella_B; species Prauserella_B muralis. The sequence goes on along the minus strand of NZ_MASW01000007.1, from coordinate 802,897 downwards.
CCGGCGGATCGCCTTCGGCGCACTGGCCGAGCTGTCGATGCTCGACCTGCGCACCTACCGCAGCAGGCAGGCCGCCCACCCGCTGGACCCGGTGATCTCCGACCCGGCTCGCACCATCACCGGCAGCGAGCAGCTGGGCTGGCTCACCGCGGGGCTGGTCACCTCCGGCGCCCAGTGGAAGCTCGTCGGCAACCCGGTGATGATCGCGCCGGTGCGTTTCCCATCGACGCTCTCGACGCGCGAGCTGGAGGCGCTGTCGCAGCTCACCGGTCCGCTGGAAGGCGTGCCGGTCAACGTCGACCAGTGGGACGGCTACACCGCCGACCGCGCCCGGGTGCTCGGCGCGCTGCGCGACCACGGTGTGCGCGACACCGTGTTCCTCACCGGCGACATCCACTCCGCGTGGGCGGCGGAGCTGCCCGCGGACCCGCTGACGTACCCGCTCACCCGCGACTCGGTGGGCACCGAGCTGGTGTGCACGTCGGTGACCAGCGACAACATCGACGACATCCTCGGGGTGCCGCCACGCACCGCGTCGGTGGGCGTGGAGGCGGCCATCCGGGTCGCCAACCCGCACCTCAAGTACGTCGAGCTGGACTCCCACGGCTACTCCGTGGTCGAGGTCACGCCCGCCGCGGTACAGATGGACTGGTTCGCGCTCGCCGACCGGACCGATCCGGCGAGCGCGGCCCGGCACAACGCGTCGTTCGTGGTGCGCGCCGGGACCCAGCGCGTCCAGCGCACGGGGGAGCCGCTGCGATGACCGAGTACTCCCGCCGCCGGTTCCTCCGCGTCGCCACCGGCACCGGCGCCGCCGTCGTCCTCTCCGCCGCCGCGGGCACGGCGCCGGCGGCCGCGGCACCGCAGGGCCCACGCGTGTACGTGCTCGTGGTGGACGGGTTGCGTCCCGACGAGATCGGCCCCGTGCTGACCCCCACGCTGCTGCGCCTGCGCGAGGCCGGGACGCACTTTCCCGCCGCGCGGTCGCTGCCGGTCACGGAGACCATCCCCAACCACGTGATGATGATGACCGGAGTGCGGCCCGACCGGTCCGGTGTGCCCGCCAACTCCGTCTACGACCGGGCCGAGGGCGCCGTGCGGACGCTGGACCGCCCGGCCGATCTGCGCGGCGCGACGCTGCTCGACCGGCTCGCCGCCACCGGAAGGACCACCGGCAGCGTGCTGAGCAAGGAGTACCTCTACGGCATCTTCGGCGAGCGCGCGAGCGTGCGCTGGGAGCCGTTCCCGATCGTGCCGGTCAGCGGGCACGCGCCCGACCTCGCCACGGCCGACGCGCTGATCGCGATGGTCGACGAGTCCGATCCGGACCTGGTGTTCTGCAACCTCGGCGACGTCGACCGCGTGGGGCACACGGATCTGACCGGCACGACACTGCGGGCCGCCCGCTCCGCCGCGCTGTGGGCGACCGATCTGGTCGTCGGCCGGTTCGTGCGGCACCTGCGCGACACGGGGCGCTGGGCCTCCAGCGTGCTCATCGTGCTCGCCGACCATTCCATGGACTGGTCGCTGCCGCACCGGACCATCTCGCTGCGGTCCACGATGGAGGGTGACCCGCTGCTGGAGCGCCGAGTCGCCATCGCGCAGAACGGCGGTGCGGACCTGCTGACGTTCACCGGGCCGGACGCCGAGCGCGCCGAGGCCGTGGCGCGGATGCGGCGGCTTGCGCTGGCCACCGACGGCGTGCTGTCGGCGCACGAGCCCGGCCAACTGCGGCTCGGGCCCGAGGCGGGTGATCTGGTGGTGTACTGCCGCGCGGGCTGGCGGTTCACCGACCCGCAGGTGTGGTCGAACCCGATTCCCGGCAACCACGGGCACCCCGCGACCGCGCCGATCCCGTTCTTCGTCACCGGCGGCCACCCGGCCGTCACGCCGGGCACCTCGTCGGCCCCGGCGCGGACGGTGGACGTGGCGCCCACCGTGGGCGCGCTGTTCGGCCTGCCGGAGCCGGACGGCGGCTACGACGGCACGGCTCGGCTGGCACCGGTCCCCGCGTCGCCGCGTTGAGACTCGTCCGGAACACGGCGGGAACTGCTCCGGCGCGCGCTGGCGGCTTCCGGTTTCCGCCGTTGCCGGGAACCGCGGTTCCGGGTCGTTTCGCCGGGGGTTCGCGCCGTTTTCGCGAATCCGGGTGCGGGCGATGCCGTGCGCCTGCCGTCCGGTTCCGTAAAGCGGCGGTGTTCGCCGGGTGGTGCGTTTTCTGGCGCCCGGTTTCGGATCCGAACGCAGAACTCGTGGTTCGGAGCGCAGAACTCGCGGGCCTGAGTGCGGGACTCGCGGGCTGGAATGCAGGACTCGCGGGATGCTAAGCCTATGCAACTATTGGGTTACGGTTTCGGCGTTGCGGGGTAACACGGAGCGCGCGGCGGGGGCACGTCGCTGCCCGGGAGGGGTTCGGCGACCGTTGCCCGGGGTACCCGGATGATCGCCCGGTGTTCCGGATGGCGGATTTGTTGATCGATGCGCAACGCGTTGCTGAGTACGCTACGAACTCAACTGGGGCACCACTTGTCAGGCTCACGGACTAGACGGAGTGCCAAATAGGCACCCAGGGCAACCTTGAGTAGCATTCGCTGCTCCATCCGAGTGAAGCTGTTGCGTGGAGCACAATACCCTTGGTTCGGCTGTCAAGAGGGTGTGGGAAAGACGTCCGCACAGCGCGACTACCACCCGGTATGCCCGTACTGTGTGGCCCCTCGGGCGCGTGCGCCCTGCGCCCGGGAGTGCGGATCGTGCCCGCCGGAGTTATACGAGGGGTGAAAACCCTGTTCACGCAATCGACCCATTGATTGGGTCGCGCTCGGCTCAATAGATTGAGTCAAGGCGGTTTGCTCCGGATCAGCGTCGATGGGCTGCAATCTGCCGAGTCGGGGTGAAGGGGCCGGATCCGTGCCGATCCGGTACTTGGCTGCGCCGTGCAGGCGCATTACGGGCCGCAATGTGCACCGACCACGCGTGCTCTTCGAACGCTGGTCGCCGGCCTGTGTTCTCGTGCGCCCTTTTTCCGGCGATGGCACGGGTGTGCCCGGACGCATGCCCACATGCGGAGGAGGAAACGAAAAAAGTGTCGTGAACGCGAACGCGGATCCGAGAAGACGCTGATTTCGGCCGAACCTGAAGGGAAACGCAATGAAGGATTCGATGCCTGGCCAAATGGACGTGCGAGAGTCCGGTGAAGAGAACGAGACCCGGATAGAGGCACACCCGGAGCAGGCGTTCGGTCCGGACCCGCTGGAGGTTCGCGACTCCGACCACTACACCAACGAGTACGTCACCGGCTTCGTGGAGAAGTGGGACGAGCTGATCGACTGGAAGAAGCGCTACGAGAGCGAGGGCAAGTTCTTCGTCGACCTGCTGAAGTCCCGTGGCGTCAAGTCGGTGCTCGACGTCGCGACCGGCACCGGCTTCCACTCGGTGCGGCTCATCGAGGAGGGGTTCGACACGGTCAGCGTCGACGGCAGCGCCGAGATGCTGACGAAGGCCTTCGAGAACGGCCTGAGCTACGGCGGCCACATCCTGCGCGTCGTGCACGCCGACTGGCGCTGGCTCAACCGCGACGTGCACGGCCAGTTCGACGCCGTGGTCTGCCTTGGCAACTCCTTCACCCACCTCTTCTCCGAGCGGGACCGCCGCAAGGCGCTCGCCGAGTTCTACGCGGTGCTCAAGCACGACGGCATCCTGATCCTGGACCAGCGCAACTACGACGCGATCCTGGACAACGGCTACTCGAGCAAGCACACGTACTACTACTGCGGCGACCAGGTGACCGCGGAGCCCGAGTACGTCGACGAGGGGCTGGCGCGGTTCCGGTACCGCTTCCCCGACGAGTCGCAGTACCACCTCAACATGTTCCCGCTGCGCAAGGACTACGTGCGGCGGCTGCTGCGCGAGGTGGGCTTCCAGCGGGTCGAGACCTACGGCGACTTCCAGGAGACGTTCACCGCCGACGACCCGGACTTCCTCATCCACGTCGCGGAGAAGCAGTACATCAAGACCAGCGACGACGCACCCACCTACTCGGGTGCGGTCGGCGTGGCGCGTGACTACTACAACTCCGACGACGCGGACAACTTCTACTACTCGATCTGGGGCGGCGAGGACATCCACGTCGGTCTCTACGAGACACCGGACGAGGCCATCGCGCCCGCCAGCAGGCGCACGGTGGAGCGCATGGCGAGCAAGACCGGGCTCACCAAGGACAGCAGGGTGCTCGACATCGGGGCCGGCTACGGCGGCGCCGCGCGCTACCTCGCCAAGACCTACGGCTGCAAGGTCACGTGCCTCAACCTCAGCGAGGTCGAGAACGAGCGCAACCGCAAGTACAACGTCCAGCAGGGGCTCGACGGGCTGATCGACGTGGTCGACGGGTCGTTCGAGGACCTGCCCTTCGACGACAACGAGTTCGACGTCGTCTGGTCGCAGGACGCGATGCTGCACAGCGGTGACCGCAGCCAGGTGCTGCGCGAGGTGGCCCGGGTCCTCAAGCCGAAGGGCGAGTTCATCTTCACCGACCCGATGGCCTCCGACACCTGCGACAAGACGGCGCTGCGGCCGATCCTGGAACGGCTGCACCTCGACACGATGGGCTCGCCGGACTTCTACCGGCGGGAGCTGAACCGGCTCGGCATGTCCTCGATCGAGTTCGAGGACCACACGCACCAGCTGGCCACCCACTACGGTCGCGTCCTGGAGGAGACCGAGCGTCGTAACGACGACATCTCCGCCAGCGTTAGTAACGAGTATCTGACGCGGATGAAGGTGGGTTTGAGGAACTGGGTCGAAGGCGGCCGTGCCGGCAATCTCGCGTGGGGCATCTTCCACGCGCGGTCCTGACACACTCCAGCTGTGCCCTCCGGGCGCGCACGCACGCTGTGTGCGCCCCTGACCACAAGCCTGCGCGCCTGACGCGCCTGACGACAGCAAGGGAAGCACTGTGACTGCAAACCGAAGGTTGTTCACCAGCGAGTCCGTGACCGAGGGCCACCCGGACAAGATGTGTGACGCGATCAGCGACACGATCCTGGACGCGATGCTCGCCGCGGACCCCCGCAGCCGCGTCGCGGTGGAGTCGCTGATCACCACCGGCCAGGTGCACGTGGCCGGTGAGGTGACCACCGACGCGTACGTGGACGTGCCCACGCTGGTGCGGGAGAAGATCCTCGACATCGGCTACGACTCGTCGGACAAGGGCTTCGACGGCACCTCGTGTGGCGTGAACGTGGCGATCGGCTCCCAGTCGCCCGACATCGCGCAGGGCGTGGACACCGCGTACGAGACGCGGCTGGAGAACGCCCTGGACGATCTGGACAAGCAGGGCGCCGGTGACCAGGGGCTCATGTTCGGCTACGCCTGCACCGACACGCCGGAGCTGATGCCGCTGCCGATCGCACTGGCGCACCGCCTCTCGCGCAGGCTGACCCAGGTGCGCAAGGACGGCACGGTGCCGTACCTGCGGCCGGACGGCAAGACGCAGGTGACCATCGAGTACGCCGGTGAGCAGCCGGTGCGCCTGGACACCGTGGTGATCTCCAGCCAGCACGCCGAGGGCGTCGACCTGGACAAGATGCTCGCGGTGGACCTGCGGGAGAAGGTCATCGCCCCGGAGATCTCGTCGCTGGGACTGGAGGCCGAGGACCCCAGGATCCTCATCAACCCGACGGGCCGGTTCGTGGTCGGCGGCCCGATGGGTGACGCCGGTCTCACCGGCCGCAAGATCATCGTGGACACCTACGGCGGCATGGCCCGGCACGGTGGCGGTGCCTTCTCGGGCAAGGACCCGTCGAAGGTGGACCGTTCCGCGGCGTACGCGATGCGCTGGGTGGCCAAGAACATCGTCGCGGCGGGCCTCGCCGACCGTGCCGAGATCCAGGTCGCCTACGCCATCGGCAAGGCGGCGCCGGTGGGCCTGTTCGTGGAGACCTTCGGCACCGAGAAGGTGGCGCCGGAGAAGATCCAGAAGGCGATCGACGAGGTGTTCGACCTGCGGCCCGCCGCGATCATCCGCGATCTGGACCTGCTGCGCCCGATCTACGCGCAGACGGCCTCCTACGGGCACTTCGGGCGGCCGGACGCGGACCTGCCGTGGGAGCGCACCGACCGCGCCCCCGCTCTGAAGGACGCCGCCAAGGCCTGACGGTGGTCCGGCCCGGCCGCGTGAGCCCGCGCGCGGCCGGGTCCGCCTCGCGCCCCGCCCAGCCCACGATGTGAGGAGTGCCCTGTTATGCGTATCGCGGTGACCGGCTCCATCGCCACCGACCACCTGATGGTCTTTCCCGGCAAGTTCTCCGACCAGTTCGTCGCCGACCAGCTCGAGAAGGTGTCCCTGTCGTTCCTGGTCGACCAGCTCGACATCCGGCGGGGAGGTGTCGCGGCGAACATCTCGTTCGGGCTGGGCTGCCTGGGCATGAACCCGGTCCTGGTCGGGGCCGTGGGCACCGACTTCGACGACTACCGTTCGTGGCTCGAGCGTCACGGGGTCGACACGAAGTCGGTGCACGTGTCGCAGACGCGGCACACCTCCCGCTTCCTGTGCACCACCGACGAGACGCAGGCGCAGATCGCGTCGTTCTACGCGGGCGCGATGGAGGAGGCCCGCAACATCGAGCTGCAGGCCGTCGCCGACCGCCTGGGTGGCCTGGACCTGGTGGTCGTGGCGCCGAACGACCCGGTGGCGATGGTGCGCCACACCGAGGAGTGCCGCGAGCGCGGCATCCCCTTCGCCGCCGACCCTTCGCAGCAGCTGGCCCGCATGGAGGGCCCGGAGATCCGCAAGCTGGTCGACGGCGCGGCCTACCTGTTCACCAACGAGTACGAGACGTCGCTGCTGCTCAAGGCCACCGGCTGGACGGCGGACGAGGTGCGTCAGCGGGTCGGCCGCTGGGTGATGACCCACGGTTCGGAGGGTGTGCGCATCGAGGGCGACGGGTTCGAGCCCGTGTTCGTCCCGGCACACGACGTGAGCGAGGAGGTCGACCCCACCGGTGTGGGTGACGCGTTCCGCGCCGGGTTCCTGTGGGGCCTGCACGCGAAGCTGAGCCTCGAACGCTCCGCGCAGGTGGGCTGTACGCTGGCGGCGATCGTTCTGGAGACGGTCGGCACCCAGGAGTACACATTGGACCGCGCCGACTTCTCCAAGCGGATCGCCAAGACCTACGGCAACGACGCCGCGGCCGAGATCGAGTCGAAGCTGCGAGTGTGAGCGGGAGTATGGACAGCGACAGTCGTTTCCTCGCCGAACTGAACCGGCGGGTGCTCGTCGCCGACGGCGGGATGGGGACGGCGCTGCAGGCCCACGATCTGACGCTGGACGACTTCGCCCAGCTGGAGGGCTGCAACGAGATCCTCAACGAGACCCGTCCCGACGTGGTCAGTTCGGTGTACCGGGGCTTCCTGGAGGCCGGTTCGGACGCCATCGAGACCAACACCTTCGGCACCAACCTGGCCAACCTCGGTGAGTACGGCATCACCGAGCGCATCCGCGACCTCGCGGAGAAGGGCGCGGTGCTGGCCAGGCAGGCCGCCGACGAGTTCTCCACCCCCGACCGCCCGCGGTTCGTCCTCGGCTCGGTGGGGCCGGGCACGAAGCTACCCACCCTCGGGCACGCCCCGTACGCGACGCTGCGCGACGCCTACGTGGACAACGTGCTCGGCCTGCTCGACGGCGGGATCGACGCGGTGCTGGTGGAGACCTCGCAGGACCTGCTGCAGACCAAGGCGGCGATCGTCGCCGCCAAGCGGGCCATGGAGCAGGCCGGGCGCCGGGTGCCGATCATCGCGCAGGTGACCGTCGAACAGACCGGCACGATGCTGGTGGGCTCGGAGATCGGTGCGGCGCTGACGGCGCTGGAGCCGCTGGGCATCGACCTGATCGGCATGAACTGCGCCACCGGCCCCGCGGAGATGAGCGAGCACCTGCGGGTGCTCGCCGACCACGCGCGGGTGCCGCTGTCGGTGATGCCCAACGCCGGCCTGCCCGAGCTGGGTCCCAACGGGGCGGTGTACCCGCTGCGGCCGGACGAGCTGGCCGAGGCGCTGTCCGGGTTCGTCACCGAGTTCGGCGCCCGGCTGGTGGGCGGCTGCTGCGGCACCACGAACGAGCACGTCAGCGCCGTGGTCGAGGCGGTGGCCGGCCTGCAGCCGAGGGAACGCACCCCGGAGGTCGTGCCGGCGGTGTCGTCGGTGTATCAGTCGGTGCCGTTCGAGCAGGACGCCTCGATCCTCAACATCGGCGAGCGCACCAACGCCAACGGGTCGAAGAAGTTCCGGGAGGCGATGCTCGAGGCGCGCTACGAGGACTGCGTCGAGATCGCCAAGGCGCAGACCCGTGAGGGCGCGCACATGCTCGATCTCTGTGTGGACTACGTGGGCCGCGACGGCACCGAGGACATGCGGGAGCTGGCCTCGCGGCTGGCGACGGCCTCCACGCTGCCGATCATGGTCGACTCCACCGAGCCGGACGTGATCGAGGCCGGGCTGGAGCATCTCGGTGGCCGGTGCTCGATCAACTCGGTGAACTACGAGGACGGCACCGAGCCGGGCGGGCGCTACGACCGGGTCATGCGCATGGCCGTCGAGCACGGCGCCTCGGTGGTGATCACCTGTATCGACGAGGAGGGGCAGGCCCGCACCGCCGACTGGAAGCTGCGGGTCGCCGAGCGGGCCATCGAGGACCTGACCACCAACTGGGGGATGGAGGAGTCGGCGATCATCGTCGACTGCCTGGTGTTTCCCATCACCACCGGTCAGGAGGAGGTCCGCAAGGACGCGCTGGAGACGATCAACGCGATCCGCGAGCTCAAGCGGCGGCACCCGGACGTGCAGACCACGCTCGGGCTCTCCAACGTCTCCTTTGGTCTGAACCCGGCGGCGCGGCAGGTGCTCAACTCGGTGTTCCTGCACGAGTGCCGCGAGGCCGGGCTCGACTCGGCGATCCTGAACTCGTCGAAGATCCTGCCGATGAACAAGATCGAGGACGAGCCGCGCGAGGTGGCGCTCGACCTGATCTACGACCGGCGTGCCGAGGGCTACGACCCGCTGCAGAAGCTCATGGCGCTGTTCGAGGGCAAGACCGCCTCCTCGAGCAAGGCGTCGCGGGCCGAGGAGCTGGCCAAGCTGCCGCTGCTGGAGCGGCTGGAGAAGCGCATCATCGAGGGCGAGGTCAACGGCCTCGAGGCCGACCTCGACGCCGCGATGGCCGAGAAGCCGCCGCTGGACATCATCAACGAGAACCTGCTCGCCGGCATGAAGGTCGTCGGTGACCTGTTCGGCTCCGGGCAGATGCAGCTGCCGTTCGTGCTGCAGTCGGCCGAGGTGATGAAGACGGCGGTGGCCTACCTCGAGCCGCACATGGAGAAGGACGACTCCGGCGGCAAGGGCAAGCTGCTGCTGGCCACGGTCAAGGGCGACGTGCACGACATCGGCAAGAACCTGGTCGACATCATCGTCTCCAACAACGGCTACGACGTGGTGAACATCGGCATCAAGCAGCCGATCAACGCCATCCTGGAGGCCGCGGAGGAGCACAAGGTCGACGCCATCGGCATGTCCGGCCTGCTGGTGAAGTCCACCGTGATCATGAAGGACAACCTGCAGGAGATGAACGCCCGCGGGGTGGCGCAGAAGTACCCGGTGCTGCTGGGCGGCGCGGCGCTGACCCGCACGTTCGTGGAGAACGACCTCGACGAGGTCTACGAGGGCGACGTCCGCTACGCCAAGGACGCCTTCGAGGGGCTCAACCTCATGGACCGGCTGATGGCGGTCAAACGAGGCGAGACCCCGGCCGAGGACGAGGCGGAGCAGGCGAAGAAGGCCGAGCGCAAGGCCCGGCGCGAACGCTCGCTGCGGATCGCGGAGCAGCGCAAGGCCGCCCAGGGCGAGGAACCGTCGCTCGACGATACGACCCGGTCCGATGTGGACGCCGACGTGCCGGTGCCCACGCCCGCGTTCTGGGGCTCCCGCGTGGTCAGGGGAGTGCCGGTGGCCGACTACCTTTCGCTGCTGGACGAGCGGGCGACGTTCTTCGGCCAGTGGGGCCTGCGCGGCGCCCGCCAGGGCGAGGGACCGTCCTATGAGGAGCTCGTGGAGACCGAGGGCAGGCCCCGGCTGCGCGCCTGGGTCGACGAGCTGTCCACCCAGGGCATCCTCGCCCACGCCGCACTGGTCTACGGCTACTTCCCGTGCTACTCGGTGGGCAACGACCTGGTGGTGCTCGACAAGGACGAGCCGGACGCGCCCGAGCGGATGCGGTTCAGCTTCCCCCGCCAGCGCCGGGACAGGAGACTGTGCCTTGCCGACTTCTTCCGCTCCCGGGAGAAGGCCGAGGAGACCGGGCAGGTGGATGTGCTGCCCGTGCAGCTGGTGACCATGGGCCAGCCCATCGCCGACTACGCAGGCGAGCTGTTCGCCAAGGACGCCTACCGGGACTACCTGGAGATCCACGGCCTCGGCGTGCAGCTCACCGAGGCACTGGCCGAGTACTGGCACCGCCGCATCCGGCAGGAACTGCGGTTCTCCTCCGGCGCCGCGGTGGCCGAGGAGGACCCCGAGGACGTGCAGCAGTTCTTCAAGCTGGGCTACCGGGGCGCCCGGTTCTCCTTCGGCTACGGCGCCTGCCCGGACCTGGAGGACCGGGCCAAGATCGTCGAGCTGCTCGAGGCCGAGCGGATCGGCGTGGAGCTCTCCGAGGAGTTCCAGCTGCATCCCGAACAGTCGACCGACGCGATCGTCGCCCACCACCCCGAAGCGAAGTACTTCAACACGTGAGTGCTTCAACCAGAAGAAAGGGAAACATGAGCGCGAAGTTGCAGAAGGTGAACGGCCTCGAGTTCGCCGTCGCAGACCTGAAGCTGGCCGAGGCCGGCCGGCACCAGATCCGGCTGGCCGAGCACGAGATGCCGGGCCTGATGGCGACTCGCAAGGAGTACGCCGAGTCGAAGCCGCTGAAGGGCGCGCGCATCGCCGGCTCGCTGCACATGACCGTGCAGACGGCCGTGCTGATCGAGACGCTGGTGGAGCTCGGCGCCGAGGTCCGCTGGGTGTCCTGCAACATCTTCTCCACCCAGGACGAGGCCGCCGCGGCCGTCGTCGTGGGCCCGAACGGCACGCCGGAGAAGCCGCAGGGCGTGTCGGTGTTCGCCTGGAAGGGCGAGACGCTGGAGGACTACTGGTGGTGCACCGAGCAGCTCTTCCAGTTCGGTGACGCGGGCCCGAACATGATCCTCGACGACGGTGGCGACGCGACCCTGCTGGTGCACAAGGGCGTCGAGTTCGAGGCCGCAGGCGCCGTGCCCGAGGCTGCCGAGGACGACCCGCAGGAGTACAAGGTCATCCTGGCCACGCTGCGCAGGAGCCTGGCCGCCGACTCCAAGCGGTTCACCCGCATCGCCGAGGGCATCAAGGGCGTCACCGAGGAGACCACCACCGGCGTGCACCGGCTGTACGAGTTCGCCAAGTCCGGCGAGCTGCTGTTCCCGGCCATCAACGTCAACGACTCGGTCACCAAGTCCAAGTTCGACAACAAGTACGGCTGCCGCCACTCGCTGGTGGACGGCATCAACCGCGCCACCGACACGCTCATCGGCGGCAAGGTCGCCGTCGTGTGCGGCTACGGCGACGTCGGCAAGGGCAGCGCCGAGTCGCTGCGCGGCCAGGGCGCCCGCGTGATCATCACCGAGATCGACCCGATCTGCGCCCTGCAGGCGGCGATGGACGGCTACCAGGTCACCACGCTCGAGGACGTCGTGGAGACCGCCGACATCTTCATCACCACCACCGGCAACTTCGACATCATCACCGCCGAGCACATGGCGAAGATGAAGCACCAGGCCATCGTCGGCAACATCGGCCACTTCGACAACGAGATCGACATGGCCGGGCTGGAGAAGACGCCGGGCATCAAGAAGGTCGAGATCAAGCCGCAGGTGCACGAGTACGTCTACCCGGACGGCCACTCGATCATCGTGCTGAGCGAGGGCAGGCTGCTCAACCTCGGCAACGCCACCGGACACCCGAGCTTCGTGATGTCCAACAGCTTCACCAACCAGGTGATGGCCCAGATCGAGCTCTTCACCAAGCCCGGCGAGTACGACAAGCAGGTCTACGTGCTGCCCAAGCACCTGGACGAGAAGGTGGCACGGCTGCACCTGGACGCGCTCGGGGTGAAGCTCACCAAGCTCACCAAGGAGCAGGCCGCCTACATCGGCGTCGACGTGGAGGGCCCCTACAAGCCCGACCACTACCGCTACTGACGGCGCGTCCGCGCCCCGCTGGGCGGGGTTCGCCCGCGGGGCGCGGACACCCGGTCGGCAATCCCCCAGACCTGAGCCGGAAGGACCCATGGAAACCATCGCATTGGAGCTCGTCCCACCGGACGTCGAAGGCGGCGCCGAGAAGGCCGTCGAGATCGCCCGGAAGGTCGTCGACAACGGCAAGGCCAGTGGGCTGACCGAACGGATCAAGCACGTGCTCATTCCCGGCATGATCGCCGAGGACGAGGACCGGCCGATCGAGATCAAGCCGAAGATGGACACACTGGACTTCTGGCAGGCGATCCGGCCCGAACTCGGCGACGTGCGGGGCATCTGCACGCAGGTCACCGCGTTCCTCGACCAGCAGAAGCTGACCCGGCGGCTGCAGGCGCTGGGCGGCGCCGGCATGGACGGCGTCGTCTTCGTCGGCGTGCCCCGCACGATGAGCGACGGCGAGGGACCAGGGATGGCGCCGACCGACGCCCTCGCGGAGTTCACCGACGTCGTCGACAACCGCGGCGTCGTCCTCATCCCGACGCGGGAAGGGGAGCACGGCCGGCTCACGTTCAAATGCGAGCGGGGCGCCACGTTCGCCATGACGCAGCTGCTGTTCTCCGACGCGATCGTCGGCTTCCTCCGCGACTTCGCGGCCCGCAGCCCGCACCGGCCGGAGCTGCTGCTGTCCTTCGGCTTCGTGCCGGGTATGGAGAGCAGTGTCCGGCTGATCGACTGGCTCATCCAGGACCCCGGCAACGACGTCGTCAAGCAGGAGCAGGAGTTCGTCGCGCGCCTGTCCCAGCGGTCCTTCGCCGAACGCAAGCGCGAGCTCGTCGACCTGTACAAGCGCGTGATCGACGGTGTCGCCGACCTCGGGTTTCCACTGAGCATCCACCTCGAGGCGCCCTACGGGCCCTCGAAACCCGCGTTCGAGACGTTCCTCGAAATGCTGGACTACTACTCGCCCGAGGACTGACCGGGACCGACCGCGGGGTTCCACCGATCTGGTGGTGGCCGTTCAACGGCGAACGGCCACCACCTTCTCCGTCGCTTCTCGGTTCAGGACAATCGCCCGGATGGGCGGCTGCCGTGGCGGATCTGCGTGGCGGTGCGGCCGAACTCGGCCTTCAGCGCGCGGCTGAGGTGGGTCGCGTCGGTGACACCCCAGCGTGCCGCCACCGCGGAGACCGTGCGGTGGGCCAGCCGGGGGTCGCGCAGGTCGTCGCGGATCCGCTCGAGCCGTCTGCTCCGGATCCACGCCCACAACCGGATCTTCCTGCGCCGCAGGACCTTCTGCAGGTAGCGCGTCGAGATGCCGTGCGCCCCGGCCACCGTCTCGACGGACAGCTCCGGGTCGGCCAGGTTGGCGAGGCAGTAGGCGAGGATGCGGTCGGCGAGATCGTCGCCGTCGCCCGGCGGGGCAGGCTCACCCAGCTCCGCCAGCACCCGCGACGCCAGCGCGTCGGCCAACTGCCTGCCGGGCGGCAGCGCGGGCGCCTCGGCGAGGTCGCGCACGAACCGGGCGATGAGGATGCCGAGCCGCTCGGCCAGCTGCCGGTCCACGGCCGGTGTCGTGGTGGGGGCGACGTCGGTGTCCACGTCGCGAACCTAGGCCGGTCGCGACGCGCGCGTCCACCGGCCTTCCATCCACGAGAAGGCCGGTTGCGCGCCCGCGTCAGTGCTCGTGGATGAGCACGCCGCGGATGTTCTTGCCCTCCACCAGATCCCGGTAGCCGTCGTTGACCTGCTCCAGCGTGTAGGTGGCCGTGACCAGTTCGTCGAGCTTGAGCTTGCCCGCCTGGTAGAGATCGAGTGCCTTGACGATGTCGTACTGCGGGTTGGACGAGCCGAACAGCGCGCCCTTCACGGTCTTCTCGAACAGCGTCATCACGCTGCCGGACACCTGCACGGTGATGCTCTCCGGGTGGGCGAGGCCGGTGAGGACGACGACGCCGCCCTTGCCGACGATGTCGAAGCCCGCGGACACCACCGCCTGGTCGACCACGCCGACGGTGATGAGCGCCTGGTCGGCGAGCTGGCCCCGGGTGAGGTCGACGACGGCGGCCTGTGCCTCCTCGGCGGTCGCGAAGGCATGCGTGGCGCCGAGCTTGAGCGCCGTGTCGCGCTTGAACGCGATCGGGTCGACCACCACGACGTTCTTGGCGCCCGCGTGCGCGGCGCCCTGCACGGCGTTGATGCCGATGCCGCCGATGCCGTAGATGACGGTGGTGTCGCCGGGGCGGACGGCGCCCGCGTGCACGGCGGTTCCCCAGCCGGTGGGCACCCCGCAGCCGACGAGCACGGCGACGTCCAGCGGCAGGCTCGGATCGATCTTGACGACCGAGGCCTCCTTCACCGTGCCGTACTGGGAGAACGTGCCCAGCATGCACGTGCCCCCGTAGTCGACGCCGTTCGCGTGCATGCGGAACGTGCCGTCGGGCATGCAGCCCTCGCTGATGGTGGCGCCGAGGTCGCACAGGTTCTGCCTGCCGGTGGAGCAGTACCGGCAGCGACCACAGCTCGGGATGAAGCTGCACACGACGTGGTCGCCGGGCTTGACCTTGGTGACGGCCGCGCCGACCTCCTCCACCACGCCCGCGCCCTCGTGGCCGCCGACGATCGGGTAGCGGGGCGGGATGTCGCCCTCGGCGACGTGCAGGTCGGAGTGACACAGCCCGGCGGCGACGTAGCGGATGAGGATCTCGTCCTTCTCGGGGCCGTCGAGGTCCAGCTCGATGAGCTCGAACGGCTGGTGTACGCCGGTCAGGACTGCCGCCTTCGTCTTCACCGTGGCCCTCCCTGGGTGTGCAGGTGTGTCCGAAGGTAGGCAATCCGGCGGCCCGCGAGTCACCATCGGGCGCACGGGCCGTCGCCATTTCGCGCCCCCTGTTCCGCGCGGCTGAGACGGCCGCGCATGCGCCCGAGCGCCGTGACGATGGTGTGCGTGCCGGGCGGCGCGCTTGACTTGCCGCATGACCAACGGGGTGTTCCTCGCCGTGGCATTGGCCGCGGCACTCGGCAGCGGGCTGATCGCAGGCGTGTTCTTCGCGTTCTCGGCATTCGTCATGCGGGCGCTGGCCCGGCTGCCCGCGGCGCAAGGCATCGCCGCGATGCAGTCGATCAACGTGACCGTGCTCGGCCCGGCGTTTCTCACCGTGTTCGTCGGCACCGCGCTGCTGAGCCTGGTGGCCGTGGTGCTGGCGCTGGTGTGGTGGGCCGGCGCGGGCAGCGGGTGGGCGCTGACGGGCGGGCTGCTGTACGTCGCCGGCACCGTCGGCCTCACCCGGGTGGTGCACATCCCGCGCAACGAGGCGCTGGCCCGGGTCGCCGCGGGCAGCGACAGCGGCCGCGCGTACTGGACCCGGTACCTGCGGGAGTGGACGGCGTGGAACCACGTGCGCACCGTCGCCGCGCTCGCGGCGTGTGCCTCGCTGGTGCTGGCCATGGCGAATCGGTGACGAAAGGTGAGGACCGGCACGAGACCCCCGCCACCACCGAGGAGCCGCCGGCAAGCTCCCCAATGCCACATTTGTTCCACTCAACGGAGCGAATGCGGCATTCGCTCAAGGCCGGGTAGTTAGGGCGGGGTGGTGCGTGTCAACGGGCTTGTTGCGGCGTTGGTGATGGTTATTTCGATGGTGATGGTGTGGCAGGTGGGGGGTTGGTGGGGTTTGTTGTAGGCGTATTTGGATAGTGGTCGTTTGACGGTTCGGGGGCAGGTGCGTGCTCGGCGGGCTGGGAGCAGGCTGGCCAGGATGTGGGTGCCGATGGTGCCGATGAGGTCGATGTGGGTGCCGGCGATGATCGACTGGGCGGTGATGACCTGGTCGCGGGCGGCGTGTAGCGCGACGCTGAACCCGGCCCGGTCGGGGGTGAGGCCGGGGCGGGAATTGGTGGCGTCGGTCATCGCGATGCGCAGGATTTGATAGGTCGCCAGCAGTGCCCAGAGTTCCTGCTGGGCTCCGGTCGGGGTCTGCGAACGCAGGACCCGCCCGCGGGTGAGGGTGTGTTTGAGGGCGAGGTAGGCGGTTTCGATCTCCCAGCGCTGGTGGTAGAGCTCGATCAGGTCGGTGGCCGGATAACGCTGGGGGTCGAGCAGGGTGGTGACCAGCCGGTAGTGCTCGCTGCGGTGGGACCCGTCGGCTGTGGTGACGGTGACCAGGGCTTCGATGACCCGGACTTCGACGCCGCCGATGATCGAGCGGATCGACCCGTCGGTGTGGCGGCCCAGCAGTGGTGGGCGTCGGTTGCCTTTGAGCCGGATCAGCAGGTCCGCGCCGGTGCTGGCGGTGCCGGCGAGGAAGGTCGCGGCGTCGAAATTGCGGTCGGCGAGCAGCACCATCCCCGGACGCAGCCGGTTCAGCAGGGTGGCCGCGTAGGCCAGTTCTCCGTCGGCGGGGCTGCCGAACACCGCCGCGATCAGCGCGCGGGTGCCGCACTCGACCAGCGTGACCAGCCGCAGCAGCGGATACCCGGCCGAGGGATGGGAGGCGGTGCGGCTCATCTGGGTCCAGGCCCGGTGGGGTTCGCTGTCGGGGATGGCGACCTGCGTTCCGTCGATCGCGACCAGTCGCAGGCCCCGCCAGCAGGCGCCGGGGGTGCGGGGCCGGGCCACCGGCCCGGCCAGCAGAGTGAACAACGCGGCCAGCGGGCCCGGCCCGAGGCGGGACCGGGCTTGCCGCAATGCCGACGCCGTCGGCGTCGCCGGCCGCAGCGCACCCAGACCGGCGGTCAGCGACGCAAACACCCCGCGATAGCCACGCTCGGGGAACAGGCCCATCGCCAGCAGGAAGTACACCGTCACCCGGGCCGGCAACAACCGCACCCGCCGCTGCGTCGCCGCGGGCGCCTCGGCCAGCACCGCATCGACCATCTCGAAGGGCACGACCTGGGTCAGCTCACCAAGGTGACCCGGCGCGAACACACCAACCATCCGGGATATGACAGACTGCGCAGACAACGGAGCTCCCGCCGAACGTTGATCTTGGTCGACAATGTTCTAGCGGAAGCTCCGTTGTCCTACTCCACCAGGGTTGACACCACACCCACGCCCCTAACTACCCGGCATTGGGCATTCGCTCCATCCAGTGGAGCGAATGCCGCATTGGGGAGCTTTGGGGGAGGGGGTCGCGGCGGCTGTCGGCGCCAAGCCTGGACCGCCCCAGGGGCGAACGTCCACGCGCACACGGCCCGCGGTGGGACGGGCCAGGGACCTTCGCCTCTAGCGCAGGCGCGCACGAACCGTGACCGTGGAAGGACGGCTACCAGGACCGAGGGTTATCGAGACGCTGAGGAACCGCCGATGTACCAGGTGACAGTGGGGTCGGTGATGACACCCGATCCGGTCACGGTGCGCCCGGGAACCGACTTCACGACCATCCTCGAGATGCTGTTGAGCCACGACATCGGCGCGGTGCCCGTCGTCAGCGACCGCGGTGCGCTGCTCGGCATGGTGACGGAGGCGGACCTGCTGCCGCGGCGGGAGGACCTTGCCGACGGCTCGGGCCGGCCGCTCCCCTTCGCCCGCCAGCGGGCCCGGCAACGCTGGGACGCCACCTGGGCGACCACGGCACTGGACCTGATGACCACCCCGGTGCCGAGCCTGGACGCCGCCGCCACGCTGGCCGCCGCCGCGCGCGAGTTCGGCCGGTCGCGGGCGCGCAGGCTGTTCGTGCTCGCCGACGGCGCCCTCGCCGGCGTGCTGACGCGCGGCGACCTGCTCATGGCGTTCGTGCGCGCCGACGACGACATCGTCGCCGACGTCCGGCAGCAGGCGCTCACGCGCGTGCCCGGGGTCGACGCCGCCACGGTCGGCGTGATCGCCAGCGGGGGTGTGGTGACGCTGACCGGCACGGTCGAGCGCCGCGGCGACGCGGAGCTGGCTGCCACGCTCGCCTCCCACGTCCTCGGTGTCGTTCACGTCGTCAACCAGCTCACCTACCGCCTGGACCAGGAGCGGGGCCTAGCTCGCAGGTAACTGGGGGAGGGGAGGGAGGGGCGGCCGTCCCGCGCGGGCGGCCGCCCCCTTTTCCGCCGTCAGCTGCCCGGAACCCGGCGGCGACCCGCGAGCCCGGCAGGGGCGGGCTCCTCCGACCGGAGGGACTTTGGTCACCGCGACCTTGGTTCTCCGGCCTCCACCGGCCGTCGCCGGTGCCGGGTGTGCTGGTCGGCATGACTGACACAGCGACGACGGACCTCGCGTCCCGCCGGCGCCGTCGCTGCCTCGGACTGTGGGCCGCCACCGCGCTGGTGATCGGAAACATGATCGGCTCGGGCGTGTTCCTGCTGCCGAGCGCGCTGGGCAGCTTCGTGCAGCGGTTCCGCCCGCTGTTCGCCGGAGCGGCGCGGCACCGGTGGCTGGCCCCGGAGGACCACGGTGTCACCCGCGTTCACGCTGCGGCCCAGCGACGGCGCGGGCGTGCCGTCACCCGTGGTGCGCGAGAACCCGCACTTCTTCGCCGCCGTGGCCGCCGAGCTGGGCCTGCCGAGGGTGCGGGTGCTGCAGGCGGAACAGGACGTGCGGGCCGCCGAACGGGAACAGTGGGACGATGGCAACAACGTGCTCGCCGTCGAACCGGGCGTCGTCGTGGCCTACGAGCGCAACGTCACCACCAACACGATGCTGCGCCGCAACGGCATCGAAGTGATCACCATTCCGGGCAGCGAGCTGGGCAGAGGCCGCGGAGGGCCCCGGTGCATGAGCTGCCCTGTCGAACGGGAGGCCCTCCGATGAGGAACCTGCTCACCACCGCGGAGCTGTCCACGGCCGACTTCGGCGTGCTGATGCGACTGGCCGAGCACTACGCGCAGGATCGCGACCACACCCCGACGGCCCTGCGGAACCGGCTGGTGGCGCTGCACTTCACCAAGCCGTCGACCCGCACCCGGGTGTCCACCGAGGCCGCCGTGACCAGGCTCGGCGGCGTGCCGACGCTGCTCGCGCCCGGTGAGCTGCAGCTGGGCAGGGGCGAGACGATCGAGGACACGGCGCGGGTGCTGTCCAGCTACGTGGCCGCCATCGTCATCCGCACGGCGTCGGACGAGCAGCTGCGCCGCTTCGCCGGCGCCGCGACCGTGCCGGTGGTCAACGCCCTGACCGACGGCCACCACCCGCTGCAGAGCCTGACCGACCTGTTCACCCTGCGGCAGGTGTTCGGTGACCTGCGCGGACGGCGCATCGCCTACGTCGGTGCCGGCAACAACGTCGCCGTCAGCCTCGCGCAGGCGGCGGCGCTGGCCGGGGTGGACATCGCCCTCGCCACGCCGGAGGAGTACCCGCCCGACGCCGAGGGGCTCTTCGCCGCCGAGCGGATCGCGGCGACCACCGGCAGCACCGTCGAGCGCCTGAGTGACCCTGCCGAGGCCGTGCGGGACGCCAGCGCCGTGTACACCGACGTGTGGCTGTCGATGGGCGACCCGCCGGAGGAGGCCGAGGCGCGGCGGATCGCCCTCAAGCCCTACCGGGTGGACAAGCAGCTCATGCTGCGGGCCCGCTCGGACGCGGTGTTCCTGCACTGCCTGCCCGCGCACCGCGGCGAGGAGGTCTCGGCCGAGGTCATCGACGACGGCCAGTCGGTGGTGTTCCGGCAGGCGGCCAACCGGCAGCCGGTCGCGCAGGCCGTGCTGTACGCGCTGCTGTGCGGCAGGCTCGTCGGCCAGGGTGCCGCCCGGTGAGGATCGTGGCCGCGCTCGGCGGCAACGCGCTGTTGCGCAGGGGACAGCGCGCCGAGCACACGCTCCAGCAGCAGAACGTGCGGCGCGCGGTGCGCGCGCTGGCCCCGCTGGCCACCGAGTACGAGCTCGTCGTCGTGCACGGCAACGGGCCGCAGGTCGGCATGCTGGCGCTGGAGAGCGCCGCCGACAGAGACCTCGACCAGCCGTATCCGCTGGACGTCCTGGTGGCCGAGACACAGGGCATGATCGGCTACTGGCTGGCCGAGGCGCTGAGTGCCGCACTGCCCGGCCGTGAGGTCGTCACGCTGGTGACCCGCACCGTCGTCGATGGCAACGACCCCGCGTTCGCGCGGCCGGTGAAGTTCATCGGCCCCGGCTACGGCGAGACCGCGGCAGGCACGCTCGCCGCTGATCGCGGCTGGACACTGCGCCGCGACGGCCGTCGCTGGCGGCGGGTGGTGCCCTCGCCGGAGCCAGTGGCCGTGGTCGAGCGTCCCGTGATCGCGCGGCTGGCCGCCGAGGGCGTGGTGGTGGTCGCGGGCGGCGGCGGTGGGGTGCCCGTGGCCGCCGGGGACGACGGCACGCTGCGCGGTGTCGAGGCGGTTGTCGACAAGGACCTCACGGCGGCGCTGCTGGCCGGTGAGCTCAAGGCCGACGCGTTGCTGCTGCTCACCGACGTGCCCGCGGTGCTGCGCGGCTTCGGCACGGCGCACCCGGAGCCGATCGCGAGGGCGAGCGTGGCGCAGTTGCGGGCGCTGGGCCTGCCGGAGGGGTCCATGGCGCCGAAGGTGGACGCGTGCGGTCGGTTCCTCGCGGCGGGCGGCTCGCTGGCCGCGATCGGCGCCCTGCACGAGGCGGGCGCGATCCTCGCCGGCACGGCGGGCACCCGGGTCGATCCGTGAGGTGCCGGGCGCTCACGCGGTCTCAGGCTCGGATGGCACCGGGTCGGGGGCCGGGGCCTCCGCGGACCGCTGCGCGGGGATGGCGGGGCCGGTGCGGCTGCCGGTGAGCCGGGCGATGCGGATGCGGATGCCGTTGTCGAAGGCGTAGCGCAGGGCGAGCGCGTCACCGGTGGCGGGGCGGGGCCGGTCGCGGTGGCCCAGCGGGCGGGCGAGGCCCACGCCGCGCACGGTCCACCCCTGCCCGGTCTCCTCGCCCGAGAACTCGACGGCCACCGGCTTGCCCGTGGCCGCGCGGGTGAGCGACGCGTCGGTGCCGGTGGGCACGAGCACGTCGCCGCCCGCCCGCACGAAACAGGCCAGCAGGAGCGGGCTCGCGCCGTCGACGGCGACCCGAGCGGTGTGGCGCTCTCCCGTGCCGCGGACGAGTTCGAGGCAGTCGGCGTGGTGCAGGTCCGAGACGGCTGAGTCGGTGGAGTCCGTGGAGTCCACGTGCGCTCCTTCCTCACGCGGCGGCGCACGGGGGCGAACGTCCCTTCGCCGTCGGGCTTTCTGCCCTGGCTCGGTGGCCTGCCGCCTTCCTACGGTGTCGCGAAAGAGGTGATGGTCATGACCTTCATATGGCTTGTCGTGTGGTTGATCGCCGGAACCCCGGACGTGCAGTCGTGGGGACCGTGGAATAACTGGGGTACCGCACTCTTCGTCTGCCTGGCGATAGATCTTTTGGGTACTCTTGGCGCTGGAGCACGCAGCTCCGGTCGCGCCCGACGGTGACCGATCGCCGCCGGTGGTCACAGAATCCCTTGTGCCGCTTGGCAAATCGGCTCATCGGACACGTCGGTCACAGCGGTGCGGCCGGATGACCGCGGCAGGCACGCATACCCGACTGGGTATACGCGGATGGTGCGGAGGTGGCAGATGACGATCACGGACAGCCGGGCAGACACCGCGCGGCCCGCGCCCGATTTCCGCGTGAGCTGGAGAGGGTACGACCGCGAGCAGGTCGACGGCTACGCCAGGCGCGTCGAGGAGGAGCTGCGGCTCGTGACGGCCGATCGCGACGCCGCGGCCGACTGTGTCGAACGGCTCGCCGATCAGCTGGAGCAGCTGCGCAACGAGAACGACGAGCTGCGCGCCCGGCTCGACCGCGTGTGCGCCGAGCCGATCTCGTCCGACGGGTTGTCCGAGCGGATGCTGCACCTGGTGGAGCTGGCCCACGAGGAGGCCGACGAGATCACCAGCCGGGCCCAGGCCGCCGCCGCGCGCACCCGGGACTCCGCCGAACGGGCCGCCACGCGGCTGCGCGGCCGGTACGAGCGGATGCTCGCCGAGCTCGACGAGCGGAGCAGGCGCCTGGAGCGGGAGTACCAGGAGCTGGCCGAACGGCTCCGGGCCGAGGCGCGGCAGCGGGAGGAGGAGGCCGAACGGCGCCGTCGCGAGGCCGACGAACAGGCCACCCGGCGGCGCCAGCAGCGGGAACGCGAGTTCGCGGCCGCGCTGGCCGCCCGCAGGGAGGAGGCGGCCCGTGCGCTGGCCGAGCGCGACGAGGCGGCACGGGAGAAGGCCGACCGCGTGGTGGCCGAGGCACGCGAACACGCCGCCGAGATCGTGGCCGAGGCCACGGCCAGGGTGCACGACCTGGAGAATGTGCGAGGCCGGGTCGCGGCCGAGCTCCGCACGGCGCGGCAGCTGCTGTCGCGCATGCTGCCGCTGACCGAACCCGTGCCCGGCGAGGCCGACCTGGACGGCACACCCGTACCCCAGCCACGGGCTCCGGGAGCAGCGGTGCAACCTGGTCACTGACGGAGGTTGCGGATGAACGAAACCGAACACGTGCGGCAGACCCGCGCCGGCCACGAGAACAGCCGGACGGGGGTGACGACACCATGGCCCAGCCGTGTGTGCTGCTGAAATACGGCGAACTCGCCTTGAAGGGCCGCAACCGCGGCGCCTTCGAACGGCACCTGCTGCGCGCCGCCCAGCGGGCCGTGCGCACCGACGGCGCCTTCGTGAAGATCGCCCGCCGCAAGGGCGTGCTCGTGCTGTCGTCGAAGGAGCTGCCGCAGGCGGAGCTCGTCGAGCGCGCGCAGGGTGTGCTCGGGGTGAGCGTCGTGCAGCCCGCGCTGCGCTCGGCCAGAACGCCGTCCAGCGCGGCGGAAGCCGTGCTGCAGCTGCTCACCGAGCGGTTCGGGGAACCGGGTGGCGTGTCCCGCCGGTTCGCCATCAAGGCCCGCCGCAGGGACAAGACCTTCCCGATGTCCTCGTCCACGCTCGCCGCCTACCTCGGGGAGCGGGTCTGCAAGGAGTGGGGCTGGCCGGTCGACCTCGGCGACCCGGAGGTGCGGGTGCTCGTCGAGGTCGACGAGCACGAGGTGTTCGTCTCCGTGGACCGGCTGCGCGGGCAGGGCGGGCTGCCCGCGGGCTCGAGCGGCAGGGCGCTCGTGCTGCTCTCCGGCGGGTTCGACTCGCCGGTGGCGGCCTACCGGGCGATGCGCAGGGGCCTGCGGTGCGAGTTCGTGCACTTCAGCGGCGCGCCGTTCACCAACCCGTCTTCCACCTACAAGGCCTACGCGCTGGTCCGCCAGCTCGACCGGTTCCAGGGCCACTCGCGGCTGCACGTGGTGAGCATCGGCGACGCGCAGCGGGCCCTCGCGACGGCGGGAGCGGGCCAGCTGCAGGTGGTCGCCCAGCGCAGGCTGATGGTGCGCACCGCGGCGGCTCTTGCCGCGGAGGTGGGCGCGCAGGCCCTGGTCACCGGCGACAGCCTCGGCCAGGTGTCCAGCCAGACCCTGAGCAACCTCGCCACGGTGGAGCAGGCCACGACGCTGCCGCTGCTGCGGCCGCTGCTGGCGTGGGACAAGGAGGAGATCATCGCGGAGGCCGAGCGGATCGGCACCGGGCAGGTGTCCCGGCTACCGGACGAGGACTGCTGCAGCCTGCTCGCTCCGCCCAGCGTCGCCACCCGCACCCGGCCCGAGCAGCTCAGCGCCGTCGAGGGCCGCCTGGACCTGGACGAGCTGGTGCCCAAGCTGCTCGCCAACGCCCAGGTGCTCACACCGGGCGGGTCATGACCGGCCGCGCGCGTAGCGGGCGGGGGTGACCCCGACCAGCCGCTTGAAGTGCCGGTTCAGGTGCGGCTGGTCGTAGAATCCGGCGGCTGTCGCCGCCTCGGCGGGCGGGTAGCCGGCCAGCAGGTGCCTGCGTGCCACCTCGACGCGCCTGCCCGTGAGGTAGCGGTGCGGTGGCAGCCCGTACGCCCAGGAGAACGCCCGCACCAGCCGGGCGGGCTGCGCGCCCAGCCGCCGTCCCGCCTCGTGCAGGGTGAGCCCGGCGGGCACGCTGGCGTCCAGCAGCTCCCGCAGCCGGGCGGCCAGGCCGGGCTCGCCCGGGTCCGCGCCGGTCCGCGGCCCGCCGCGCAGGTGCCCGCGCAGCCGCTCGGCCACCAGCGCCAGCCTGCCCTCGGCCTCCAGGTCCTCGCCGGGCAGCGCCAGCGCCTCGTGCAGCTGGTGCACGCGCAGCCGCAGCAGCGGGTCGGCGAGCGCGGGTGCGCCCACCGCCCTGCCGATCAGCGTGTCGGCGAGGACGTCGCGTTCCAGGTAGAGCACGCGTTTGCGGAAGCCGCCGGGCAGCGCCGAGCGGCCGTCGTGGGCGACGTCGGGTGGCAGCAGCGTCACCACCGAGCGCAACGCGCCGTGCTCGTGCCGGTGCAGGCCGTAGCGCACCACACCGTCGTCCACGAGCAGCAGGGTCCACGCGTCGTGCGTGTGCGAGGGGTAGACGTGGCCGACGAAACGCGCGCGCAGGACCTCCCGGATGCCGTGCACCCCGGGCCGCCACGCGGTGACCTCCGCCCGTTCCGCCACGTCAAGAACGTACAAGACGCACCCGCGCCGCGGGCGGCACGCTGGGCGTCATGGAGAACGCCGGGAACGCCCCTGTCCGCTTCGACACCAAGATCGCCGTGCTCCTGCGGGACGACCTGGCGACGTGGCAGCGGCTCAACGTGTGCGCGTTCCTGTCCAGCGGCATCGCCGCGGCGGCTCCGGAGAGCGTCGGCGAGCCCTACGCCGACGCCGACGGCAACGGCTACCTGCCGATGTTCGGCCAGCCCGTGCTCGTCTTCGCCGCCGGCAAGGAGGTGCTCGCGGCCGCGCACACCAGGGCTCTCTCGCGCGGGATGCCGATGGCCGTGTTCACCGCCGACCTGTTCACCACCGGCAACGACCGCGACAACCGGGCCGCCGTGCGGGCCGTGCCCGCCGCGCAGCTGGACCTCGTGGGCCTGGCGGTGCGGGGCGGGCGCAACGCCGTCGACAAGGTGCTCAAGGGAGCCCGTCTGCACGGCTGAGCAGCCGGCGGGCGGCAGGCCGCGTTCCGCCGCGTCCTCCCGGAGAACGGCCAGAATCGTCCCGGCCGTCCACGGAATCGGTGACCGATGTCCGGTTTGCCGCTGATACGGCACCGTTCTGTGCCGTGATGTTGACCTTTCCGTGATGTCATGGCGACACGGTCGGCGGGTTGTCTCGATTGCGGCTACTTTCCGCCGAAGTGTTGTTTCTGTCAGTAACTCGAATAGGGTACAGGCGATGCTTTACGTAACCGTCGTCGTCCGCGCGACCGTCGCGAAGGGACCCGGAGACAGTGCCGACTGTTCGTGCTGAGAAGCTGTACAAGGTATTCGGGCGGCGTGCACGAGAGGCGGTACGCAGGCTCGAGGAAGGCGCCGAGGCGTCCGAATTGGACTTGCCAGGGGTGACCCCGGCCGTCATCGACGCCTCCTTCGAGGTGAACGAGGGCGAGATCTTCGTGGTCATGGGACTTTCCGGCTCCGGAAAGTCCACTTTGATCCGGATGCTCAACGGGTTGCTGCCCGCGACGTCCGGAAGGGTGTCCGTGGACGGCCAGGACATCACCACGATGTCCGACCGGCAGATCCGCGAGATGCGGCAGAACAAGATGAGCATGGTGTTCCAGCACTTCGCGCTGTTCCCGCACCGCACCGTGCTGCAGAACGCCGCCTACGGCCTGCAGATCCAGGGCCTCGGCCGCGAGGAGCGGCTGGAGAAGGCCAGGGAGGCGCTGGGCCTGGTCGGGCTGAACGGCTGGGAGGACCACGTGCCCGCGCAGCTCTCCGGCGGCATGCGCCAGCGCGTCGGGCTCGCGCGCGCACTGGCCGCCGACACCGAGGTGCTGCTCATGGACGAGGCGTTCAGCGCGCTCGATCCCCTGATCCGCAGGGAGATGCAGGACCAGCTGCTGTCGCTGCAGGCCAAGCTGGGCAAGACGATCGTGTTCATCACGCACGACCTCAACGAGGCGATGCGGCTGGGGGACCGGATCGCGATGATGCGCCAGGGCCGCATCGTGCAGATCGGCACCGCCGAGGAGATCCTGACCCACCCGGCCAACGACTACGTCGCGCAGTTCGTGCAGGACGTCGACCGCACGCGCGTGCTCACCGCGAGCTCGGTGATGAACAAGCCCGCGGTGACGATCGGCGCGGGCTCGGGCCCGAGGGCCGCCCTGCGGCTGATGCGTGAGCACCAGTACTCGGCGCTGTTCGTGGTGGAACGCGACGGCACGCTCGCCGGTGTGATCACCGACGCGGCGGCCGCCGAGGCCGCCAACCAGGGTGCGGACACGCTGCGCGGGATCCTCAGTCAGGACGTCGCGGCGGTCGGCCCCGACACGGTGGTGAGCGACCTCTTCGCGCCGTCGGCCGAGAGCGTGCTGCCGCTGGCCGTGCTCGACGAGGACCGGACACTGCTCGGCGTCATCCCGAGGGCCACGCTGCTGGCGGCGCTCGGCGAGATCGGCACCGCGGACCCGGGGGACGCGGCGAACGCGAAGGAGGTGGCCGCCGATGTCTGAGCTGACGCTGGCGGCGGACGGGTGGCAGGTGCCGAGGATTCCCGTCGGGGAGTGGGTCGAGACGGGCGTCGACTGGCTCGAGGACAACCTCGGCGCGTTCTTCGACGCGATCAGCACCGGCATCGTCGAGACCGTCGACGCGATCGCCACCGTGCTGCAGTGGCCGCCGCCGTGGGTCATGTTCATCGTGTTCGCGGCGCTCGCGCTGTGGCTTCGCGGCTGGAAGCTCGCGGTCGGCTCTGTGGTCGGCTTCGCGCTGATGGACGGGCTCGACGCGTTCGAGCCCGCCATGCTGACGCTGGCGCTGGTGCTCTTCGCCGGTGTGATCGCCGTGGTGGTCTCCGTGCCGCTGGGGATTCTCGCCGCGCGCAGCGACCGGGCGAGCGGCATCATCAAGCCGGTCATGGACTTCCTGCAGACGGTGCCGCCGTTCGTCTACCTGATCCCCGCCGTGTCGCTGTTCTCGATCGGGGTGGGCGCCGGGCTGGTGGCCACGGTCGTCTTCGCGATCCCACCGGGCGTCCGGCTCACCGAGCTCGGCATCCGGCAGGTGGACAAGGAGATGGTGGAGGCGGGCGAGGCGTTCGGCTCGCCACCGGCGCGCATCCTCACCGGCATCCAGATTCCGCTGGCGATGCCCTCGATCATGGCGGGCATCAACCAGATCATCATGCTGTCGCTGTCCATGGTCGTGATCGCCGGCATGGTCGGCGCTCCCGGGCTGGGGGCGGAGGTGTTCGAGGCCATCACCCGCTTGCAGCTCGGCGCGGGCTTCGAGTACGGCCTGAGCGTGGTGATCCTCGCCATCTACCTCGACCGGATCACCGCGGGCATCGGTGAGCTGTCCCCGGTGAGCCGCGCACTCGCTCGCGCGTCCGCGTGAGCGCAAGGTTTGTGAGAAGGGAGAAGAGGATGAAGGGAAAGAGGTTCCGCCGGTTGCTGGCGTCCTTCGCAGCCCTCATGGCGACCGCCATGGTCGCCACGGCCTGTGGCGGCGGTGACGACTCGGGCGACTCGGGAGGCGACGGCGGGGGCGGTGGCAACAAGAACCTGACCATCGGCTACATCGCGTGGGACGAGGACATCGCCCTGTCCAACCTGTTCAAGGTCGCGCTGGAGGAGCGGGGCTACACCGTCGAGCTGAAGCAGCTGGACGTGGCACCCACCTACGAGGCGCTGTCCAAGGGCGACATCGACCTGTTCCTCGACGCGTGGCTGCCCTCCACCCACGCCGACTACTGGGAGCGGTACAAGGAGGACGTCGAGGACCTCGGCGTCTGGTACACCGACGCGACGCTGAACCTGGCGGTGCCCTCCTACGTCGAGGACGTCAACTCCATCGCCGACCTCAAGGAGCACGCCGACAAGTTCAACGGCACCATCACCGGCATCGACCCCGGCGCCGGTGAGATGAGGATCGTGCAGGAGGAGGTCATCCCGCAGTACGACCTCGCGGGCGCGATGAAGCTGCAGAGCTCGTCCAGCACCGCGATGCTGGCCGCGCTCGAGGGCGCCATCAAGGACCAGAAGCCGATCGTCGTCACGCTGTGGCACCCGCACTGGGCCTACTCGCGGTGGGACCTCAAGGACCTCGAGGACCCGAAGGGCGCCATGGGCGAGGGCGAGGAGCTGCACAGCCTCGGCCGTGAGGGCTTCAGCGCCGACTACCCCGAGCTGGCTGAGGTGTTCAAGTCGTTCAAGATGACCGACGAGCAGCTCGGCGAGCTGGAGGACATGATCCAGAAGGCAGGCAGCGGCAACGAGGAGCAGGCCGCCAGCGACTGGGCAAACCAGAACAAGGAGTTCATGGACAAGGCGTTCTCGCCCGTCTCGTCCGCGTGATCCCCGGCCGTTCCCGGACGCGCCGCCGCGGCGCGCCCGGGAACGGCACCCGGTGCCCGTGCGCGGTGATGGGAGCCGGGTGAACGCCACCAATGCCACATTCGTAGCGCCCAGCGCCACCAATGTGGCATTCGTTGCGTCCAGCGCTACCAATGCCACATTGGGGAGCTCCCGTACACCCTGCCCGCCGGGTCGTTGGTAGCGTCGCGGGCGTGGGGAATCTCCGAGCACGCCTTGTCTCCTGGGCCACGCGCCGGTACCTGGCGCGTGCCCAGAAGAAGGGCCTCGACCTGTCCAAGCTCGCGATCCTGCCGGACGCGGCGCTGATGCCGTTGCGGCGCGACGGCCTCGACCCGGTGCCCGAGCTGGGCGAGGTGCGGGAGCGGGAGCCGATCAGCAAGCTGCCGGTGCCGTTCGGGTTCAACGTCTGGCTGGTCACCGGGTACGACGAGGCCAAGGCCGTTCTGGTCGACGCCACGTCGTTCAGCAACGACTTCGGCAACCTCGTCGGCAAGCCGGGGGGCGCGGGCGAGGAGGAAAACCCGGGTGGGCTGGGCTTCGCCGACCCGCCGGCGCACACGCGGCTGCGGAAGCTCTTGACGCCCGAGTTCACGATGCGGCGCCTTTCGCGGCTCAAACCCGGCATCGCGACCATCGTCGGCGAGCGGCTCGACGCGATGGAGAAGGCGGGCAGCCCGGTCGACCTGGTGGAGGAGTTCGCGCTGCCGGTCCCCTCCCTGGTGATCTGCGAGCTGCTCGGCGTGCCCTACGAGGAGCGCGACGAGTTCCAGCACCTCGCGGTGGCGCGGTTCGATTTGTTCGGCGGCGCCGGGGCCTCGCTGGGCGCCATCTCCGAGTCGCTGGAGTACCTGCTCGGCGTGGTGCGTGCCCAGCGGGAGAACCCGGGTGACGGCCTGCTCGGCATGATCATCAAGGAACACGGCGACGAGGTCAGCGACCGGGAGCTGGCCGGACTCGCCGACGGGGTGCTCACCGGGGGTTTCGAGACCACCGCGAGCATGCTCTCGCTCGGTGCGCTGGTGCTGCTGCGGGACGCGGAGGCATTCGCCAGGGTGCGCGACGACGACGAGTCGGTGAACGGCTTCGTCGAGGAACTGCTGCGGTACCTGACGGTGGTGCAGGTGGCGTTCCCGCGGTTCGCGCGGGAGGACGTCGAGGTGGCGGGCACCACCATCAAGCAGGGCGACATGGTGGTGGTCTCGCTCAGCGGCGCCAACCGCGACCCGGCCCTCGGCGAGGCGATGGAGATCGTGGACGGCACGCGGCCGCCCACGCAGCACCTGGCCTTCGGCTACGGCGCCCATCGCTGCATCGGCGCCGAGCTGGCCAGGATGGAGCTGCGGGCCGCGTACCCGGCCCTGCTGCGGCGGTTCCCGGAGCTGCGGCTGGCCGTGGATCCCGACGAGCTGACGTTCCGCAAGACGTCCATCGTCTACGGCGTGGAGAAGCTGCCGGTCATCCTGTCCTGAGCGCCCCGGCAGCCGTCAGCCGCCTGCCATGGCCCCGACCACGAGCAGGGGCTCGGAGCCGGAGACGACGGCGGCGGGCAGCGGGTCGTCGGGCGAGTCGTGCGACAGGTCGCGCTCACACGCGAAGAACCGCACGAACGCCCTGCGCTTGCGGGTGGCGTGGTCGCGCATGGTGCCGCGCAGCATCGGGTAGCGGGCCTCCAGGGCGTCCAGGACGGCGGCGATCGTGGCCGTACCGTCCAGCTCCAGGCTCACCTCCCGCTCCCCGATGCGGGCCAGCGTGCGCAGGTGGGCGGGCAGAGCGACGCGGATCATGGCAGCGTCTGCACCTCCACGGACAGCACGGCGGGCAGGTCGCGCACGATGGGCGCCCAGTGCTCGCCCGCGTCGGCGGAGGCGTACACCTGCCCGCCGGTGGTGCCGAAGTAGATCCCGCAGTCGTCGAGCGTGTCGACGGCCATCGCGTCGCGCAGCACGTTGACGTAGCAGTGCTCCTGCGGCAGGCCGTTGGTCAGCGGCTCCCACTCGCCGCCGCCGGTGCGGCTGCGGTAGACCCGCAGGCTGCCGTCGAGCGGGTAGTGCTCGGAGTCGCTCTTGATCGGCACCACGTACACGGTGTCCGGCTCGTGGGCGTGCACGTCGATGGGGAAGCCGAAGTCGGTGGGCAGGTTCCCGCCGATGTCGTGCCAGGACTCGCCCCCGTCGTCGCTGCGCATGACGTCCCAGTGCTTCTGCATGAACAGCACGTCAGGCCGGTCCGGGTGCATGGCGAGGTTGTGCACGCAGTGCCCCACCTCGGCGTCGGCGTCCGGGATGCCCTCGGAGCGCAGTCCCTTGTTGATCGGCCGCCACGTCTTGCCCGCGTCGTCGGTGCGGAACGCCCCCGCCGCCGAGATCGCGACGTAGAGGCGCGCCGCGTCGCGCGGATCCTGCACGATCGTGTGCAGGCACATCCCGCCCGCGCCGGGCTGCCACGACGGTCCCGACTCGTGGCGGCGCAGGCCGGGCAGCTCCTGCCAGGTCTGCCCGCCGTCCACCGTGCGGAACAGCGCGGCGTCCTCGATGCCCGCATAGACGACGTCAGGGTCGGTCAGCGACGGCTCCAGGTGCCAGACGCGGGTGAACTCCCAGGGCCGCTGGCTGCCGTCGTACCACTGGTGGGTGCCGGTCTCGCCGTCGTAGGCGAACTCGTTGCCGACCGGGTTCCAGGTGGCACCGCCGTCGTCGGAGCGCTGGATGACTTGGCCGAACCAGCCGCCGGACTGGGAGGCGTAGAGCCGGTCGGGATCGGCCGGCGAGCCCTTGAGGTGATACATCTCCCAGCCCGCAAAGTGCGGTCCGCTGACCTGCCACTCCTGCCGCGTGCCGTCCGCGGTCAGCACGAACGCTCCCTTGCGGGTGCCGACGAGCACTCGGACTCCGGTCATGACCCCTCCCTCTGTTCACCCCCGACGTCTGGCTGGGAACGTAACAGTCGTCACTCTCGAAAAACAAGTTCTTGATGCGGAGGAAAAATTCAGCCGCTGCTACGCTTGATCGTCATGGCGACCGACCGCAGCTACCACGACATGTGCGGGATGGCGCACGCGCTGGACCTGGTCGGGGAGCGCTGGGCCTTGCTGGTGGTGCGGGAGCTGGCGCTCGGCCCCAAGCGCTACACCGACCTGCGTTCCGACCTGCCCGGCATCAGCACGAACGTGCTCTCCCACCGGCTCACCGAGCTGGAGCGGGCCGGCGTGCTGCGCCGCCGCACGCTCCCGCCGCCCGCCGCGTCGGCGGTCTACGAGCTCACCCCGTGGGGCCAGGAGCTGGAGCCGATCATGTGCGCGCTCGGCCGGTGGGGAGCCCGCTCTCCCGCCCGGCCCGCCGACGGCAGTTTCAGCCTCAACGCGCTCGTGCTCTCCCTGCGCACCACCTTCAGCCCGGAGGCAGCGCGCGACGTCGCCGTCACCGTCGAACTGCGCCTCGGGCAGCGACCCGTCCGCGCCGAGATCGCCGGTGCGGCGCTGAACGTCGAGCTGGGTGAGGCCGACGGCCCGGACGTGGTCGTCGAGGCCGACGAGCCCGCCGCGGTCGCCGCCGTGCTCTACGGCGGCGTCCCGCTCGGCGACGCGGTGCGTGCGGGCACCGTGCGCGTCGAGGGCGCGCACGACGCGGCCGCGCGGTTCCTCCGCGCCTTCGTGCTGCCCGAACCTGCCTTCGCCCTCACCGACTGAGGGCGAAGGTCACTACCCGCGCCCCGTCCGCCGGGCGAGCCTGAAGGCATGAGCAACCTCGAAAGCGCAAAGGCTTCCCAGGAGGCCCGCCGCAGCGCCAAGGACCGCACCCGGAGCCTGGACGAGCTCGCCGAGTCGGCGATGAAGCGCTACGTCCTCGCCGAACGGCACCGCACGCGGCACGAGGCAGGCACGTCCGACGACACCGACGACACGTCTGCGCCTCGGCACTGACTCCGCCTTGGGTCCTCGCCGGGCAGAGCGCGGCGAAACGCGCCCTCGCCCGAACGACGGCGTTGTGGGCGGTACGCCCAGGGACTAGGTTCACGGGTGGTGCCCCGGACCCCGGCCCACGCGGCGACAGCCGTCCCCCGCGCCACCTACGCGAGGAGCTGGTCCGCGCCGATGTCCGGACACGACGAGCGCAGCGATCTCGGGAACCGGGTGGTGACCCGGCAGCTCGCCGGTCTGCGCCTCGACGACCTGCTGCTCGGGGTCCAGGAACGGCTCCAGGAGATCGTCAGGACGGGCGACCGGCTGCAGGGGCTGCTCGACGCCGTGCTCGCCGTCGGCGCCGGGCTGGAGCTGGATTCCACGCTCCAGCGCATCGTGCGTGCCGCCGTGGATCTGGTCGATGCCCAGTACGGCGCGCTCGGCGTGCTCGGCGAGGACCGGGAGTACCTCGCACAGTTCGTGCACGAGGGCATCGACGCGCGGACCCGGGCCCGGATGGGACATCTGCCGGAGGGCCGCGGCGTGCTGGGGCTGCTGATCGACGATCCCCGGCCGATCCGGCTCACCGACATCACCGAGCACCCGGCGTCGGTGGGATTCCCGCCCAACCACCCGCCCATGCGCAGCTTCCTTGGCGTGCCGGTGCGCGTGCGCGACGAGGTGTTCGGCAACCTCTACATGGCCGAGAAGAAGGGCGGCGGGGAGTTCACCGTCGACGACGAGATCCTGCTGCGCTCGCTGGCGGCCGCGGCGGGCGTGGCCGTGGAGAACGCGCGGCTGTTCGAGCAGTCCCGGCTGCGCGAGCGCTGGCTGGAGGCGGCCGCCGCGGTCAACTCCACCATCCTGGACGGCACGGCGGGCCACGACGCGCTCGGCCTCATCGCGGGTTTCGCCCGCGATTTGTCCGGGGCCGCCGCCACCTTCGTCCTGCTGGACGAGTCCGGCAGCTCCCCGGGCGCCGCCCCCGAGGAGGTCCGGCTGACGGTCGTGGCGGCGAAGGGCGAGCGGGCGGGGGAGCTGACGGGCGCGAGCGTGTCCGGCGCCGACCCCGCACTGCGGGAGGCCGTGTGTTCCGGTCGCACGACCGTGATCGCCGACCTGACCGCACTGGCGCGGACCGAGCCCGTGGTGCTCGGTGAGGGGTTCGGTCCCGCGGTCGTCGCGCCGGTCCACGAGGCGGCGGGTGTCCGCGGTGTGCTGCTCGCGGTGCGGGAGAAGGGCGCACAGCCCTTCACCGCCGACCTGGTTCCGGTGCTGTCGTCCTTCGGCGCGCAGGCCGCCGTGGCGCTGGAGTTCGCGGACAAACAGCGCAACGCGCGGCAGCTGGCCGTGCTCGCCGATCGCGACCGCATCGCACGGGACCTGCACGACCACGTGATCCAGCGCCTGTTCGCCACCGGCATGAACCTGCAGGGCACGCTGCGGCGGATTCCCGATCGCCATGCGCGGGGCCGCGTCGAGTCCGCGGTCGCGCACCTCGACCAGACGGTCCGCGACATCCGCACGTCGATCTTCGACCTGCACTCCCGCGGGGACGAGTCCGCAGGCAGCCTGCGGCGCGCGCTGCTCGACATCGCCGCCGAGCTGACGGCCGATACCCAGGTGTCGCCGTCGATCCGCATCAGCGGGGCGGTGGACACGCTGGTGCCGCCCGAGGTGGGCGAGCACGTGCTGCGGTGGTGCGCGAGGGCCTGTCCAACGCGGTGCGGCACCCGCGTGCGCATGGCGTCACGCTCGATGTCCGGGCCGCCGCCGAGCT
The DNA here is from genome assembly GCF_003202285.1 of Prauserella muralis. Lineage (GTDB taxonomy): Bacteria > Actinomycetota > Actinomycetes > Mycobacteriales > Pseudonocardiaceae > Prauserella_B > Prauserella_B muralis. The sequence continues at coordinate 768,652 of NZ_MASW01000007.1, read as the reverse complement.
GGTGGTGGAGATCGCCGACGACGGCGTGGGCCTGCCCGAGGGTGCGCGGCAGAGCGGCCTGGCGAATCTGCGCGAGCGGGCCCGCGCCTGCGGCGGCGACCTCGCCGTCGGGCCCGGCCCGCGCGGAGGCACCCGCCTGCTGTGGACGGTGCCGCTGCCCGGCTGACCGCGTAGCCGGCGGCCGAGCCGAAGGTGCCCTCGGGTACGCGGGGTGTACCCGAGGTGCCCTTGGGCTCGGCACCGCCCCGTAGCCCAAGGTGCCCCCGGGTACGCAGGGTGTATCCACGGTCACCTTGGGCTCGGTGCGGTGCGGCGGCGCGGTCGGTTGGTCGGTCAGGTGCGGGCCGGGCGCTCGTACCGTGCCGGTCGGCGGCGTCCTCGCCGACCGTTACTCGCGACGCGCGGTGGTGCTCTGGGCCGGGCTCACCGCCGCCGCGGCGGGCCCGGTGCTGGCCTTCGGGCTCGGCCGGTCGCTGCCGCTCGTGGCCGTCGCCGCCGCCGTGGCCGGTGCGGGACAGGGCGCCTGCAGGCCCGCGTTCCAGGCGCTGGTCGCCGAGGTCGTCGAGCCCGAACGCCGCCAGCAGGCCAATGCGGCCATGACCTTCGCCGTGCGCGGCACGACGCTGCTCGCGCCGGGGCTGACGGCGCTGCTGGCGACCGTGGCCGGGGTCCCGGCGCTGCTCGCCGGGATCGGCGCCGTCTGGCTCGTGGCCGCGCTGGTGCCGCCGAGGGGCACCCTGCCGCCCGCGGCACCCCGGCAGCGCGCCGGGTTCGTCGCCGAGTTCGCCGACGGCGTGCGGGAGGCCCGCAGGCACCCGTGGTTCCTCGCCGGGCTCGCCGCGCTCACCGCCGTCATCGCCACCGGCTACTCGGCCACGGGCGTGGCGCTGCCGCTGGTGAGCCGCGACCGCTACGGCACCGAGGCCGTGCTCGCCGCCGCGCTCACGGCCTACACGGCGGGTGCGCTCGCCGGGGCGCTGCTCGTCGCACGGTGGCGGCCGCGCGCGCAGGGCTGGGCCGCGCTGGCCGGGCTCGGCTGCTACGGCTTCGCGCCGCTGGCCCTGCTGCTGCCGGTGCCCGCGGTGGTGGTCGTCGCCGCCTACGTGCTGGCGGGCATCGGCATCGAGCTGTTCAACGTGCCGTGGTTCACCGCCACCCAGCGCGAGGTGGAGCCGGACAAGCTCGCGCGCGTGTCCTCGCTGGACTTCGTGCTCTCCTACGGCCTGGCGCCCGTGGGGCTGGCGCTCATCGCCCCGGCGATCGAGGCCTTCGGCGCCGGTGCCGTGCTCGGCGCCTGCGCGCTCGCGTGCTTCGTGGCGCCCGGGCTGGCGGCGCTGGCTCCGGGAAGCCGCCGGTTCTCCCGCCCGCGCTGACGGCGTGTTGGGCAGGCCGGGGTCCGCGGCCATGATCGAATCGGTGCATGGGTGCACGCCGCCGCCGGTCGTCCTACGGCGCCTGGGGATCGTTGCTCGCCGCCATCGTGGCCGCCGTCGCGTGGTGGACACAGCAGAGCGGCTCGGGCGAGCCGGCCACGCCGGACGGCGATGCTCCGGTGGACGGCGCGCACGCTCTGCAGCGGCTCGCCACGCTCCCGGTGCGCCAGGAGGACACGGGCAACGCCTACGACCGCGACGACTGGCCGCACTGGTCGTCGCACGGCGACGGCTGCAACACCCGCGAGATCGCGCTGCGGCAGCAGGGGGAGAACGTGCGCACCGACGCCGAGTGCCGCGCGGTGTCCGGCACGTGGCTCAGCGACTACGACGGTGTGCCGCTGCACGACGCGAGCGAGGCCGACCTGGACCACCTCGTGCCGCTGGCCGAGGCCGCCCGCAGCGGCTCGCGGGGCTGGAGCGAGGCGCGCAGGGAGCGCTTCGCCAACGACCTCCGCCAGCTCGTCGTGGTCACCGCGCGGTCCAACCGGCAGAAGGGCGACCAGGACCCGGCGAGCTGGCTGCCCGAGCGCGACCGCTGCACCTACGCGGCCCGCTGGGTCGAGGTGAAGGCGTCCTACGGGCTCAGCGTGGACCCGGACGAGCACGCCGCGCTGACCGCGGTGCTGTCGCGCTGCCGGTGACCCGGCCGCGCGGGCCCGCCCGGCCCCGGCCTACGCTCGGTGACGACGATCAGGAGGACCGGGTGCAGGACACCGAACAGGGCCACGGGGTGAGCGCGGCGGACGTGGCGGCCGCCGCGCAGCGGTTCGCGGGCGTGCTCCCGCCGAGCCCGCTGCAGCGCAACGAGCGCCTCTCGCAGCGCCACGACCTCGACGTCTGGCTCAAGCGGGAGGACCTCAACGCCGTGCGCTCCTACAAGAGCCGCGGCGCCTACAACCTCATCAGCACCCTGCCCGCCGAGCAGCGTGAGCGCGGCGTGGTGTGCGCCAGCGCGGGCAACCACGGCCAGGGCGTCGCGTTCGCCTGCGCGTCGCTGGGCGTGCAGGCCCGCGTGTACCTGCCGCGCACCACACCCCGGCAGAAGCGGGACCGCGTTGCCGCGCTCGGCGGCAGGCACGTGCGGATCGTGGTCGAGGGCGAGACCTACGACGAGGCGGCGGCCGCCGCCCGCGAGCACGCCGCGTCGACCGGCACCACCCTGATCCCCGCCTTCGACGACCCGCGCACCATCGCCGGGCAGGGCACGGTCGTCAAGGAGGCGGTCGAGCAGCTGGGCCGGGCCCCGGACGCCGTCGTGGTGCCGGTGGGCGGCGGGGGCCTGCTCGCCGGGACGCTGACCTGGCTGCGGGAGCACCACCCCGGTGTGCCGGTGATCGGCGCCGAGCCCGCGGGCGCGGCCAGCATGGCACTGGCGCTGGAACGGGGCGGGCCCACGCCGCTGGAGCACGTCGACCCGTTCGTCGACGGCGCCGCCGTGCGGCTGGTCGGCAGGCACACCTACGCCGTCGCGGCGGCCGCGCCGCCCCGGCTGGTGGCGGTGCCCGAGGGCCGGATCTGCGTGGAGATGCTGGACCTGTACCAGTCCGACGGCATCATCAGCGAGCCTGCCGGCGCGCTGTCGTCCGCCGCGCTGGGCCCCGAGCTGGGTCTGGCCCCGGGTGCGACCGTGGTGTGCATCCTCTCCGGCGGCAACAACGACGTCAGCCGCTACGCCGAGATCGTCGAGCGGGCACTGGTGTTCCAGGGCCGCAAGCACTACTTCCTCGTGGAGTTCCCGCAGGAGCCGGGCGCGCTGCGCCGGTTCCTCGACGACGTCCTCGGCCAGGACGACGACATCACCCTGTTCGAGTACGTCAAGCGCAACAACCGGGAGACCGGGCCCGCGCTGGTGGGCATCGAGCTGGGTTCGCCGGACAACCTGGAGCCGATGCTCAAGCGGATGGACGCCGCGCCACACCGCATCGAGCGGGTTCCGCCGGACAGCCCGCTGTTCACCTTTCTCGTCTGAGCCTTCGGGAGGACTTCGCCATGGCACCGTCCGTCGCCACCACCGAGCGCGTCGACCGCGCCGGGTTGCTGGAGTTCCTGCGGCCCCGTCACCACGGGGTGCTGGTCACCACCCGTGCCGGCGGCACGCCCCAGCTCTCGCCAGTGACCTGCGGCGTCGACGGCGAGGGCCGGATCGTCGTGTCCACCTACCCGGAGCGGGCGAAGACCCGCAACGCCCGTCGCGAGCCGCGCGTGTCGATGTGCGTGCTCTCCGACGAGTGGAACGGTCCGTGGGTGCAGGTCGACGGCCGGGCCGAGGTGCTGGACATGCCCGAGGCGCTGGACGGGCTGGTGGACTACTTCCGCTGCATCTCCGGAGAGCATCCCGACTGGGCCGAGTACCGCGAGGCCATGGCCCGGCAGGGCAAGTCGCTGATCCGCATCGACATCGACCGGTGGGGCCCGATCGCCACCGGCGGGTTCCCCGCGCGTCTCGCGGGCGACTGAGCGAGCGCGGCCGGCGGTGGGATCAGAACCGGCAGCCGTGCCGGGGCCGCAGCGCGAGCTTGAGCACCACGAATCCCACGATGATCGGCGCCAGCGGCGGGACTCCGGCACCGGCGACGAGCCCGACGAGGCTGAGCAGCAGCAGCGCGGGCACGAGCACGCGCGCGATCGTGCCGGCCGTCATCGGCTTCGCCGCGGCCGGGGCGGGCGCGGCGGGTGCGGCCCGCCGCAGCGGGGGCAGGTCCGCGGTGAGCCTGGCCAGATCGCCGCGCGTCTTCGAGGCGTAGGCCTGCGCGGCACGCTCGTCGAACTCGCTCAGCGTGAGCCTGCCGTCGGCCACGTGCTCCTGGAGCAGTTCCACCGCCTCGTCGCGTTCCCGGTCGCCGATCCGCAGGTGCTCGTCGCGCCCGGGTGTGCCGAAGCCAGGAGAAGCCCGGTGACCCTGGGGAGCCATCGCCATCACTCCTTTCCCGCGCCCATGTCAGCGACACTACGCCGGTCTTGCTGAGAGCCGAACGCGTCGGCTGCTCGCGGCGCCGTGCTGGCCACCGGGGTAGGCGAGAGGGGCCAACATGGCGCCGCAGGCGGCCAGCACACGGACGCGGGCGGCCGACACTCCGCCGCTAGACCACGCCGGCCAGTGCCTCCACCGGCTCGGCGTAGTCGCCCAGCCGCGCGGACAGGTCGTCCTCGGTCCCGGCAAGGCGCAGGTGCGGGGGCTCCGGCTGCCCCGGCAGGTCACCGGCGAGCAGCCGCTCGGCGAAGCGCGCCACGACGCGAGGGGCGGGCAGGACCGAGCCGCCCAGGTAGGACACGACCAGCAGATCCTCGCCGCAGCGCGACTCGACCGCGACCGCCCAGCCGTGTTCCTCGTCCCAGATCAGCGCGACGTCCCGGTCCTCGAATCCGGGCAGCTGCCCTTCGAGAGCGAGGTACGCGCTGACCGGCGGATCCAGATGCACGCACGAGCCATGTCCGCTCAGGCCGAGTTCCTGCTCGACGAGCCGGACATACCGGCGCAGGCCTCTGGCCGGCGCACCGTGCGGGTCAAGTTCCATGATGTGTCACCGCCGTACTTTCCTCGAAAGGTCGTCAGGCCGACACGAGCGCCGGGACGGCGCGTCCCGGCGCTCGCGGCGTTCGACCGTTTTCGGATAAGGCAACAGCTGAAGAAGGGAAGCAATTGACAGGGAAGAACTCGTCCTGATCTCACCACCTCCTCCCGCCATCGCGGTTGACGTGCCGACTAAAAATATCTATATCCTCGACTGCAGATTGAGTCAAGTAAAGGTGCGAGATACCCTGGGAACGTGGATGTAAGCAAGTTGGATGACGAGGACTACCCGGCGTGGACGATGGGGCAGGCCGCCGATGCGCTCGAGGTACAGCCGGCGTTCCTGCGCAGTCTCGACGCGGCCGACGTCGTCCAGCCGCACCGGTCCGCGGGCGGCCATCGCCGCTACTCGCGCCGCCAGTTACGGCTGGCGGCCCGGCTGCGTGAGCTGTTCGACGACGGCATGACCCTGGCGGCGGCCGACCGCATCGTGCGGCTGGAGACGGAACTCGCCGAGTCGCAGGCGGAGAACAGACAGCTGCGCCGCCGCCTCGGCGAGGAGGACGGCAACGGCGCCGCCACGGGGGGTTCCGACTCAGCCAACGCGCCGACCGAGAGGACTGAGGGAGATGGGGCTGGACAGGATCTGGATTCGCACGCTCAGTGACGGCCTGGTTCGGGCCGACCAGGTGATTGGCATCAGCAACCATCGCACCCCGGCGCTGTCCGGCAAGCCGGGCCGCTGGCTCGTCACGGCCTCCCTCGCGGTACCCGCGGGCAGTGGAACCGCGGAGGGCTGGGACATGACCAACCTGCACCGCACGCTCGTGCAGGCCGACCAGGAGCCTCGGCAGGCCCCCGAGGAGCTGGCGCGCCTGCTGGCTCGGCTGTCCACGATGGACGTCGCGGGCGTCGTCGTGCCCGTGGTGTACGGGCCCGGCCGCAGCGAGGTGCGGTTCGACTTCGCCCCCTTCGACAGCGACCACAGCAGTGACCACAGCAAGGGCAACGGCGCTGGCAACGGCAACGGCAACGGCCACCCGGCGACCGCCGAGCGCCTGCGCGACACGGTGGCCGTGGGCTGATCCCCGCGGTCAGCTCCAGTCTGTCTGGTAGCCCGGCGGGCGCAGCAGCTCCAGCAACTCCGCGTCCGCCGGGCGATGCGTGTGGTCCAGGACGTGGCGCAGCAGCCGCGAGTCGACGTGGCCCGGCTCCCCGGACACACTGACGACCAGGTCGCCGAGATCGCGGTAGAGCGCGAGCCCGGGGTCGCTGTTGTGCGTGTCGTGGGTGATCGCCAGCGTCTCGGCGTCGCCGACGGTGGTGCAGCTGCGGACGGCCTTGGCGCCGCACCCGGCGATGTCTTCGAAGGTGTTGCCGTCCTCCATGTGGTGCATCGCGTAGTGGATCACCGGCCCGTCCTCGGTGTCCGGCCCTCTGCGGTAGACGACGTCGAAGCGCAGCGGGCTCGCGCTCGCGTCGGCGTCGTCCTCGTGCCGGACCGCGTCCGGCACGCGTAGCTCGCCGTTCTCCCAGGGCAGGGGCGCGGTCAGGCTGAGCAGGTCCCGCCGGTCCTTGAGATCGCGGAAGGCGGCGTTCCACCACTGGCAGGCACCCCAGCCGAGGGCGGTCAGCGCCACGAGCGTGAGGACGAGCTTCCGGTTGACCGAGGCGAGCCGCATGGTCCGATCATGCCAGCCGTTGGCCACGGAGCCCGCGCCGCCCGCGACCTCTGACCAGGGGAGATGCCACTATGGCACACCAATGGCGCCATGATGGCTTGTTATGGCGCCAATGGTGTGCCATAGTGGCGTCATGGACTTGACGTCGTATGTGGACTTCCTCGGCCGGGAACTGGTGACTGCCGCCGAGGCCGGCGGTGAGGAGGCTCGTGAGCTGGCCGAGCGGCTGGCGGGTCAGGTCGAGTCGGCGGTCCGGCTCACCCTGCTGGAGGCCCTGTCGGCCGCCGCCGACGAGATCACGCGTGACCTCGCGCCCGGTTCGGTCGAGGTCCGGCTTCGCGGCCGCGACCCGAACTTCGTGGTGACGCCGCCGCCGTCGGAGCCCGCATACACCCCGGCCGCGCCGGAACCCGAGCCGGTGGCCGAGGCCGCTCCCGCGGGCTCCGACGAGGCCGCCACCGCCCGGATCAACTTCCGGCTCCCGGAACACCTCAAGGCCGCGATCGAGGAGGCGGCCGCGAAGGAGGGCCGTTCGGTCAACGCGTGGCTCGGCCGGGTCGCCTCCGCCGCGCTGCGCCGGCCCGGCACGCCTCCGGCCGCCGATCAGCGCGGCTGGGGCAAGCAACGCTACACCGGCTGGGTCCGTTAGGCCCTGCCCGCAGCTGACCGAGCCCACTGAGCTCACCCCATCTCACGCGTTCTCACCTGGGAGAACGTCGATCCCACCATTCCGAAGGGGACAGCCATGCCCAGATTCGACACACCCGAACCGATCCTCGTGACGCTCGATCTGAGCGTGGCCAACGTGCGGTTCGTGGCGAGCGAGCGCACCGACACCGTGGTCGAGGTGCGCCCGACCAACGAGAACGAACCGTCCGACGTGAAGGCCGCCAAGCAGATCCGCGTCGAGTACTCGGGCGGCACGCTGCTGATCAAGGGCAAGAACCCGCGCCCGTTCGAGGCGCTGTCCACCAAGAGCTGGTCGGTGGATGTGACCGTCGACCTGCCCGAGGGCTCGCAGGTGCACGCGGATGCGTCGGTCGGCGAGTTCCAGTCGGCCGGCAGGCTGGGCGAGTGCCGGTTCAAGTCGTCGGCGGGGCACGCGCGGCTCGACCGGACCGGCCCGCTGCGGTTGAACACCTCCGCCGGGCACGTCTCGGTCGAGGGCGTCGCGGGCGATGCCGAGGTGACCACGGGGACCGGCCGCATCCGGATCGGCGAGATCCGGGGCGGCGCCGTGATCAAGAACTCGAACGGCAGCACCGACGTCGGCACGATCGGCGGTGAGGTGCGCGTGCGTTCGGCGAACGGGGACATCGCGGTGGACAGGGCGGGCCGCGGGGTGAACGCCAAGACCGCCAACGGCGCCATCCGGGTCGGTGAGGTGACTCGCGGTTCCGTCGTACTGGAGACCTCGACCGGCGACCTGGAGATCGGCATCGGGGAGGGCACGTCGGCCTGGCTCGACGTGAAGACCAACTTCGGACAGGTGCGCAACGCACTCGACGAGACGGCGGAGCCGCCGGAGAGAACCGGCGAGACGGTCGAGGTCCGCGCACACACCGGATTCGGCGACATCACGATCCACCGCGCCTCCCGCCTCGGCGCCTCGAGCGAGGGGAACCTCCGATGACGAGCAGGGCCGCCCAGCAGGCGATCGTGGTGCGCGGGCTGCGGAAGTCGTTCGGCGACAAGGTGGTGCTGGACGGGATCGACCTCGACGTGGCGCAGGGCAGCGTCTTCTCGCTGCTCGGCGCGAACGGCGCGGGAAAGACGACGACGGTGAAGATCCTGTCCACGCTCGTCGCCGCCGGCGGCGGCAGGGCCGAGGTCGCGGGGCACGACGTGGCCACCGATCCGGACGCGGTGCGGGCGGCGATCGGGGTCACCGGTCAGTTCTCCGCGGTGGACAACCTGCTCACCGGCGAGGAGAACCTGCGGCTGATGGCCGACCTGAACCATCTGTCCACGAAGGACGGCAGGCGGGTCGTGGCCGAGCTGCTCGAACGGTTCGGCCTGACCGAGGCGGCGCGCAAACCGGCGTCCACCTACTCCGGGGGAATGCGGCGGCGGCTGGATCTGGCGATGACGCTGGTGGGCGATCCCCGGGTGATCTTCCTGGACGAGCCGACCACGGGACTGGACCCGCGCAGCAGGCGCGGGATGTGGCAGATCGTGCGGGACCTGGTGGCCGGTGGCGTGACCATCTTCCTGACGACGCAGTATCTGGACGAGGCCGACGAGCTGGCCGACCGGATCGCCGTGCTGGAGGGCGGCAGGCTCGTCGCGGAGGGAACTCCCGAGGAACTGAAGCGCCGGATCCCCGGCGGCCACGTCCGGCTCCAGTTCGCCGAACCCGGTGATGTGCGGACCGCGCAACGGATCCTCGGCGGGGACGCGCACGCCGACGGTGACGCGCTGGCCCTGCGGGTCCCGAACGACGGCAGTCTGCGTTCGCTGAAGGCACTGCTGGACCGGCTCGACGACGAGTCGATCGCGGTGGACGGCCTCTCCGTGCACACCCCCGACCTTGACGACGTTTTCCTCGCCCTCACCGGCGACTCCGGCCTCGAGAAGGTGACGAACCGATGACCACCGCCGTGGCGAGCCACCCGTTGCGCGATTCGACCACCATGGTCCGTCGCAACCTGAAACGCATGCTGCGATACCCGTCCATGACCGTGCCGCTGATCGCCATGCCGGTCCTGCTGCTGTTGCTCTTCGTGTACGTGTTCGGCGGCACGCTCGGCGCCGGGCTCGGCGGGGCCTCCGGCGGACGCGCCGAGTACGTCAACTACGTGGTGCCCGCGATCCTGGTGATCACCGTCTCGACCGTCGTCCAGGGCACCGCGATCTCCGTGGCCATGGACATGACCGAGGGCATCGTCGCCCGGTTCCGCACGATGAGCATCGCCAGGGTCTCGGTGCTGACCGGGCATGTGATCGGCAGCCTCATCCAGGCGTTGCTGAGTCTCGCGGTGGTGACCGGGGTGGCACTGCTCATCGGGTTCGAGCCACGGGGCAGCGTCGGTGACTGGTTCGCACTCGTCGGCGTGCTCGCCGCCGTCACGTTCGCGCTGATCTGGTTCACCGTGGCCATCGGCCAGGCGTCCCAGAGCGTCGAGGCGGCCAGCAACCTGCCGATGCCGCTCATGTTCCTGCCGTTTCTCGGCAGCGGGTTCGTGCCGACCGACTCGATGCCCGACGGCGTGCGCTGGTTCGCCGAGCACCAGCCGTTCACCCCGATCATGGAATCCATCCGGGCACTGCTGATGGACCGGCCGCTCGGCAACGACCTCTGGATCGCGCTGGCCTGGTGCGCGGGCATCGCCCTGGTCGGCTACGTGTGGGCGAAGAGGCTCTACAACCGCACGGCGTGACCGGTGGTGTCGGCGGCCGGCGATCCGTGCCGAAGGTGCCCTTCGGCACGGATCGGGTACCCAGGGTGCCCTTCGGCTCGCCGCCGGGTGGTCAGACGCGCACCATCCGGCCACCGTGGTCCGCGGCGGCGCGCCGCACGACGGTGGTGGTGAACACGAGTGCGGCGGTGGCGACCAGGGCGAGCGCCGCCAGACCGAGCGCGTAGCTGCCGAACTGGCCGTAGACGGCGCCCATGACCAGTGGTGGGACGAAGCCGCCGAGGCCGCCTGCGGCGCCGACGACGCCGGTGACGGCGCCGACCTTGTCGGCGGGGGCGAGCAGGGCGACGAGGGCGAAGGTGGCGCCGCTGCCGGCGCCGAGCGCGGCGGCCATGGCGAGGAACGCGATGGTGGCCAGCGGCATCAGGCCGAGCGTGAAGCTCTGTGCCAGCGCGCACACCAGCACCACCCCCATCGACCCGGCCAGCACCCGGACCGGTCCGAGCCGGTCGGAGAGCCAGCCGCCGACCGGGCGCATGAGGACGGCGAGCAGGACGAACCCGGCCATCCGGTTGGCGGCGTCGGCGGGGGTGAGGTCGTAGGCGGTGCGCAGGTAGGCGGGCAGGTAGACGGAGAAGGCCACGTAGCCGCCGAAGGCGAGGGCGTAGAGCGCGGAGGCCTCCCAGGTGGCGGGAAGGCGCAGGGTGGCGGCGAGCCTGCGGGCCAGCGGCTGGGCCGGTGGGGTCAGGCCGGGGGCGTCGCGCAGCACGATCGCGGCGGCCACGGCGTAGGCGGCCAGCACGGCGGCGGTGACCACGAAGGGGGTGGCGGTGCCGTAGGCGGTGACGAGGTTGACGGTGGTGAGGGCGCTGATGGCGGTGCCGCCCATGCCGGCGCCGAAGATGCCGATGGCCAGGCCGCGGCGGTGGGGTGGGAACCAGCGGGTGACGAAGGGCACGCCGATGGCGAAGGCGGTGCCGCCGATGCCGAGGAAGAACCCTCCGGCGAGCAGGGCGGGCAGGGAGGTCTGTCCGGCCAGGCCGAGGAACAGCACGGGGGCGATGGTGGCGGCGGAGACCAGGGGGAACATGACGCGGCCGCCGTAGCGGTCGGTGAGGGCGCCGACGGGGATGCGGCCCAGGGAGCCGACCACCACGGGGACGGCCACGATGAGGGCCTGTTCAAAGGCGCTGAGGCCCAGCTGGTCCTGCAGGCGCGGGCCCAGCGGGCTCAGCAGCGCCCACGCCCAGAAGTTCAGCGCGAAGCCCAGCGTGGCCATGCCCAGCATGACCCAGGCACGGGCCCCGTGCTCCCCCGCGGGACGGTACTTCTCTGCGGTCACCATGGTCGGGTCCATCCGCTCTCGAGTCGATCAGTGGCGCACCCGAGCGTGCGCCGCGCGAACGCCCCGGCATAGGGAGCGGGGTCCCTGCCGGTCCCACCGAACGGCCTGCCTCGAAAGGACCTTGGTCCCTGGCCGCCGGATGCCATGATCGACTGACATGGGGGCCATGCCCGATCCGCTGCCCTTCACCCGCCGCTTCCTGACGCGCGCCGAGGTCTCCGCCGACGGCCGCACGCTGCACCAGATCGACCCGTCGGCGTGGGACCGCTTCTACCGCGACCGCTGGGCGCACGACAAGGTCGTCCGCTCCACCCACGGCGTCAACTGCACGGGCTCCTGCTCGTGGCAGGTGTTCGTCAAGGACGGGCTCATCACGTGGGAGCACCAGGCCACCGACTACCCGTCCGTGGGCCCGGAGTCGCCGGAGTACGAGCCGCGCGGCTGTCCCCGCGGCGCCTCGTTCTCCTGGTACACCTACTCGCCGTCGCGCGTGCGCTACCCGTACGTGCGCGGTGTGCTGCTCGACCTGTGGCGGGAGGCGCGGCAGCGGCTCGGCGACCCGGTCGCCGCGTGGGCCGAGATCACCGGCGACCCCGGCAAGGCCCGCACGTACAAGCGGGCCAGAGGCAAGGGCGGTTTCGTCCGGTCCACCTGGGACGAGGTGACCGAACTCGTCGCCGCGGCACACGTGCACACCACCAAGGCCCACGGGCCCGACCGGGTCGTCGGGTTCTCGCCCATCCCGGCGATGTCGATGGCCTCCTTCGCGGCGGGCACCCGCTACCACTCGCTGATCGGTGGCACCCTGCTGTCCTTCTACGACTGGTATGCCGACCTGCCCGTGGCGTCACCGCAGGTGTGGGGCGACCAGACCGACGTGCCCGAGTCGGCGGACTGGTGGAACTCCAGCTACCTGGTGATGTGGGGCTCCAACATCCCGGTCACCCGCACCCCGGACGCCCACTTCCTCACCGAGGCACGCTACCGGGGCACCAAGGTGGTCGCCGTCAGCCCCGACTACGCCGACAACGTCAAGTTCGCCGACGACTGGCTCGCCCCACACCCTGGCACCGACGGCGCGCTGGCGATGGCCATGGGGCACGTCGTGCTCACCGAGTTCTTCCGTGACCGCGAGGTGCCCTACTTCACCGGCTACGCCCGCCGCTACACCGACCTGCCGTTCCTGGTCTGTCTGGAACAGCGCGGGGACGGCTACCAGGCGGGCAAGTTCCTCACGTCCACCGACCTAGGTGACGACGAGGAGAGCGCGGCGTTCAGGACCGTGCTGCTCGACGACCGCACCGGCGAGACCGTGGTGCCCAACGGCACGCTCGGGCACCGCTGGAGCGAGTCGGGCAAGGGCAACTGGAACCTCGACCTCGGCGACGTGGAGCCCGCGCTGACGCTGTACCGCTGGGCCGACGAGCACGTGCCCGTGGACCTGCCGCGCTTCGACGAGGGCGCGGGTGAGGGCGGCACGACGCTGCGGCGCGGCGTTCCCGCGCTGCGCGTCGGCGGCAGGCTCGTCACCACGGTGTTCGACCTGCTGATGGCGCAGTATGGCGTCGCCCGCGACGGCCTCCCCGGAAGCTGGCCACAGTCCTATGAGGACAGCATGCAGCCCTGCACCCCGGCGTGGGCCGAGGAGATCACCTCGGTTCCCGCCGCCACCACCGCGCGCATCGCGCGGGAGTTCGCCCGCAATGCCGAGCGTTCGCAGGGACGTTCGATGATCGCCATGGGCGCGGGCACCAACCACTGGTTCCACTCCGACACGATCTACCGGGCTTTCCTCGCTCTGGTGATGCTCACCGGCTGCCAGGGCCGCAACGGCGGCGGCTGGGCGCACTACGTGGGCCAGGAGAAGGCGCGACCGGTCACCGGCATGCAGCATCTGGCGTTCGCCTTCGACTGGCAGCGCCCCACCCGGCACATGGCGGGCACCGCGTTCTGGTACCTGGCCAGCGACCAGTGGCGCTACGAGGGCTTCCGCGCCGACGAGCTGGCGAACCCGCTCGGCAAGGGACTGTTGCGCGGCAAGGCGTTCGCCGACTGCAACGCCCAGGCCGCCCGGCTCGGCTGGCTGCCGTCGCACCCGACCTTCAACCGCAACCCGCTCGACCTCGCCGACGAGGCGCGCCGCGCGGGCAGCAGTGTCGCCGAGCACATCGTCGGTGAGCTGAAGGCGGGCAGGCTGCGCTTCGCCGCCGAGCAGCCCGACGACCCGGCGAACTTCCCGAGGGCACTGACGGTGTGGCGCGCGAACCTGCTGGGCTCCTCCGGCAAGGGCAACGAGTACTTCCTGCGGCACCTGCTGGGCACCGACGCCGCCGTGCGCAGCGTGGAGACGGCGGAGAGCCAGCGGCCGCACGAACTGGACTGGACCGAGGACGCCCCGGAGGGCAAGCTCGACCTGCTCACCACCATCGACTTCCGGATGACGTCCACGGCGCTGTTCGCCGACGTCGTGCTGCCCGCCGCGACCTGGTACGAGAAGCACGACCTCTCCTCGACCGACATGCACCCCTTCGTGCACGCGTTCAACCCGGCCATCGCGCCGCCGTGGCAGGCCCGCACTGACTACGACACGTTCCTGGCGCTGGCCGACCGGTTCTCCGCGCTGGCGACGGACCACCTCGGCACGCGCACCGACGTGCTCGCCGTGCCGCTCGCGCACGACACGCCCGACGAGCTGGCGCAGCCCGGCGGCCGGGTGCGAGACTGGAAACACGGGGAGTGCGAGCCGGTGCCCGGCCGCACCATGCCGAAGCTGGTGCCCATCGAACGCGACTATGCCGCGATCGGCGAGAAGATGCGCGCCATCGGGCCGCTGCTGGACACGCTGGGCACCACCACGAAGGGCATCACCTACGACGTCGGCCCGGAGCTGGCGTACCTGCGCAGCCAGAACGGCGTGCGCGGCGACAACCGGCCGTCGCTGGCGACCGCTGAGCACATGTGCGAGGCGATCCTCGCGCTGTCGGCGACCACCAACGGCAGGCTCGCCGGGCAGGGCTTCCGCACGCTGGAGCGGCGCACCGGCACGCGCCTTGCCGACCTCGCCGAGGAGAACGAGGGCAAGCGGATCACCTTCGAGGACACCAGGAAGGGCCCACAGCCCGTCGTGACCTCACCCGAGTGGTCGGGCAGCGAGACCGGAGGGCGGCGCTACTCGGCGTTCGTCATCAACGTCGAGCGAGACAAGCCGTGGCACACGCTCACCGGCCGCCAGCAGTTCTTCGTCGACCACGACTGGATGATCGAGCTGGGCGAGCAGCTTCCGGTGTACCGGCCGCCGCTGAACATGCACAGCCACTTCGGCGACCAGACGCTCGGCGAGGACGGCCGCGCCGAGGTGACCGTCCGCTACCTCACGCCGCACTCGAAGTGGTCGATCCACTCCGAGTACCAAGACAACGCCTACATGCTCGCGCTGTCACGCGGCGGGCCGACGATCTGGATGTCCACAGTGGATGCCGAGAAGATCGGCGTCGCGGACAACGACTGGGTCGAGGCGTACAACCGCAACGGCGTCGTCGCCGCACGGGCCGTGGTCTCGCACCGGATGCCCGCGGGCACCGTGTTCATGTACCACGCCAAGGACCGCAACGTGAACGTGCCGCGCACCGAGCTGTCCGGCAAGCGCGGCGGAACGCACAACTCGCTGACGCGGCTGCTGCTCAAGCCGAGCCACCTGATCGGCGGCTACGGCCAGTTCACCTACGCGTTCAACTACTACGGACCGACCGGAAACCAGCGGGACGAGGTCACCGTCATCCGGCGCCGCTCCCAGGAGGTGACCTACTGATGCGACCGATGGCGCAGGTGGCGATGGTGATGAACCTCGACAAGTGCATCGGCTGCCACACCTGTTCGGTGACGTGCAAGCAGACGTGGACCAACCGCGACGGCACCGAGTACGTGTGGTTCAACAACGTCGAGACCAAACCCGGCATCGGCTACCCGAAGCACTACGAGGACCAAGAGCGCTGGAAGGGCGGCTGGGAACTCGACCGCAAGGGCAGGCTGCGGCTGCGTTCCGGCAGCAGGGTCAAGCGGCTGGCGTCGCTGTTCGCCAATCCCGACCTGCCGTCGATCGACGACTACTACGAGCCCATCACCTACGACTACGACACGCTGCTCAAGGCTCCCGCAGGCCCGCACACGCCGGTGATCCGGCCGAAGTCGGCCCTCACCGGCAAGGACACCGCGATCACGTGGGGCGCCAACTGGGAGGACGACCTCGGCGGCGCCGCCGAGCACGCGGGCGGCGACCCGAACCTGGCGTCGTTGCCGCCCGAGGCGGCCGAGCGGGTGCGCTTCGAGTTCGAGCGCACCTTCATGTTCCACCTGCCGCGCATCTGCGAGCACTGCCTCAACCCCGCCTGCGTGTCCGCGTGCCCCTCCGGCGCGATGTACAAGCGGGAGGAGGACGGCATCGTGCTCGTTGACCAGGACCGCTGCCGTGGCTGGCGGATGTGCGTGTCGGCGTGCCCCTACAAGAAGGTCTACGTCAACCACCACACCGGCAAGGCCGAGAAGTGCACGTTCTGCTTCCCGCGCATCGAGGCGGGTCAGCCGACTGTGTGCGCGGAGACGTGCGTTGGCAGGCTGCGCTACCTGGGCCTGGTGCTCTACGACGCCGACGCCGTGACCGCGGCGGCGAGCGTGCCCGACGAGCGGGACCTGCTGGAGGCGCAGCGCGCCGCGTTCCTCGACCCGGCCGACCCCGCGGTGATCGAGGCGGCGCTGGCCGCGGGCATCCCGGCCGACTGGCTGGACGCCGCGCGGCGCTCACCGGTGTACGAGCTGGCCGTGCGGCACCGCGTCGCGCTGCCACTGCACCCTGAGTACCGCACGATGCCGATGGTCTGGTACATCCCGCCGCTGTCGCCCGTGCTGGACGCGGTGTCCGACATGGACGGTGACAACACCGACCCGGACGACGTCTTCCACGCCATCCGCGACCTGCGCATCCCCATGGAGTACCTGGCGAGCCTGTTCTCCGCCGGCGACGTCGACGTGGTGGCCGGGGTGCTGATGAAGCTCTCGGCGATGCGCGGCTACATGCGGGCCCGCACGCTCGACGGCACCGTGGCCGACGACCTGCTCACCGCCACCGGAATGTCCGGTGCCGACGTGGAGCGGCTGTACCGGCTGCTGGCCATCGCCAAGTACGACGAGCGCTACGTCATCCCGCCCGCGCACCGCGAGAACGCCGCCGCGCTCGAAGGCCTGGGCACCGGCTGCAGCCTCGACGTCGCGGGCGGCCCCGGCATGGGTGGCGAGCAGTCCACCGGCAATGGCACGGGAAATGGCAACGGCAAGATCCACCTGCCGCTGTCGGTGCTGCCGAGCAGGCGGAACGGGAGCGGGTCGTGACCGAACGCGCGCTGACGCTGCGACTGGTGTCGCTGCTGCTGAGCTACCCCGACAGCGAACTGCTGGCGGGCAGGGACGAGCTGACCGAGGCCGTGCGGACCCTGCCGGACTCGCCACAGCGCGACCGCCTGCTGGCGTTCGCGGGGTGGTTCACCGCCGCCGCGCCGGAGGAGTTGGCCCGGCACTACGTCGAGATGTTCGACCTGCGCAGGCGCAGCAGCCTCTACCTCACCTACTACCTGCACGGCGACACCCGCCGCCGGGGGATGGCACTGCTGCTGCTCAAGCAGCGCTACCGCGTCGCGGGGCTGGTGCCGCCGGAGGGCGAGCTGCCCGACTTCCTGCCGGTCGTGTGCGAGTTCGCCGCGCTGGAGGGCACGCGGGGGGAGGCGCCGCTGCGCCAGCACCGCCGGGGCATCGAGCTGATCCGCACCGCCCTGCACGACGCGGGTTCGCCGTACGCCGCGGTCCTGGACGCGCTGGCCGCCGCGCTGCCGGAGCTGTCCGAGCAGGAGCGTGCGGAGGTCGCGGCGCTCGCGCTGGACGGGCCGCCGGACGAGGAGGTCGGGCTCGCGCCCTTCGCGCCGCCCGAGTACATGTGTGGAACGGAGAGCCGAGCATGACCGCCGACATCGCGCTGTGGGCCGTGCTGCCCTACGTGGCGCTGACCGTGTTCGTAGTGGGGCACGTGTGGCGCTGGCGCGCCGACCAGTTCGGCTGGACGACCCGCACCACGCAGGTGCTGGAGAACCGCTGGCTGCGGCTGGGCTCGCCGCTGTTCCACCTCGGGGCGTTCGCGGCGATCGCCGGGCACGTCCTGGGCCTGCTGGTGCCGAAGTCGTGGACCGAGGCGGTCGGCGTCTCCGAGCACGTCTACCACGTCGTCGCCGTCGGTGCGGGCACCGTCGCCGGGGTGATGGTGGTGGCCGGGCTCGGGCTGCTGCTGGCCCGCCGCTTCGTCAACGGCCGGGTGCGCCGCACCACGACCCGCATGGACAAGGCGATGTTCGCGGTGCTGGCCGTGGTGATCGCCCTCGGCATGGCCGAGACCGTCGGCGTCAACCTCCTCGGCCCCGGCTACGACTACCGCGAGACGGTGGCCGTCTGGTTCCGCGGCATCTTCTACTTCCAGCCCGACGCGTCTCTCATGAGCGGTGCGCCGATGGTGTACCAGCTGCACGCGATCTCGGCGTGGGTGTTTCTGGCGATGTGGCCGTTCACGCGGCTCGTGCACGTGTGGTCGGCACCGATCGCCTACCTGTGGCGCCCCTACGTCGTCTACCGCAGGCGCTCGGCGGCCCGGGTTCCGGAGACCGCAGGGCGATGAGCACCTCCATCGACCTCGGCCTGGCCCCTCCGGGCAGGCCGCGGCGGCTCAAGGGACCGCTGACCGCGTGGGGCAACCTGCTCGTGCTGGCGTGGCTGGCCGTCGCCGTCACCCTGCTCGTGACCCACGACGCGCTCGGCCTGCCCGCGTGGCTCGCCCTGCACGCGTTCCTGCTCGGCGCCGTCACCAACGCGATCATCGTGTGGTCGGAGCACTTCGTCGCGGCGCTGTGCCGGGCGCCCTCGCCGCCGGAGCGCCGGATGGCCCTGGGACTGGCCGTGCTCAACGCCTCCGTGCTCCTGGTACTGCTCGGTGTGCTGCTCGACGTGCACTGGCTGGCCGGCACGGGCGCCACCGGCGTGTCGGTGCTGGCCACCGTGCACGCCTGGCACCTGCTGCGCACCCGCAGGCGAGCGCTGGCGGGCAGCTACGCCTACCTCACCGCGTACTACGCGGCGGCGTCGGCGTCACTCGCCGTGGGCGGCGTGTTCGGCGGGGCCCTCACCGCGGGCGGTCTCGGCGGCTACGGCCGCATGTGGGGCGCGCACGTGCACCTGACGCTCCTGGGCTGGCTGGGCCTCTCGGTGCTCGGCACGCTGTTCACGCTGTGGCCGACGGCGCTGCGGGTGCACATGCCCGACGGCTCGGTGCGCACGGCGCGGCGCTGCCTGCCGGTGCTGCTGGCCGGGCTGGCGCTGGCGGCGACCGGGTTCGCCGTCGCGGTGACGCAGCTCGCCGTGGCGGGGCTCGTGCTCTACGCGGCGGCGACGGCGGTCTGCCTGGCGCCGTTCGCGACGGCGCTGCTGCGCACCCGGCCCGCGCGGTCCGCGCCGTGGCTGCTCGCCGCGGCGACGGGCTGGCTGCTCGTGGCGCTCGGGGCCGAGTCGGTGTGGCTGGCTGCCGGGACACCGGTGTCCACTGTGGTCGACCGGCTGCTGCCGATGGTGGTCGTCGGCTTCGGGGCGCAGATCCTCGTGGGCGCGCTCACGCAACTGCTGCCCGCCGTGCTCGGCCGCGGGCCCGCGGAGCACAAGCGGGTCGCCGCGGTGCTGGACCGGCTGTGGCTGCCCAGGCTGGTGGCCGCGAACGCGGCGGTGCCGCTGGTGGTGCTCGGCCTGCCGGGTCCGTGGCCACTGCTGGGCTGGGCGCTCGCGGCCGGCGCGTTCGGCGGGTTCGCCGTGCTCGCGCTGAGCGTCGCCGCGCCCGTGGCGGTGCACGGCGCGCTGCCCGCGCCGCGGCAGGGCGGGGGCAGCCTGGCCGGTGTCGCCCTGGGAGCGGCCGCCACGCTGGTGGCTGCCGGGTTCGCCGTCAGCGGCGGTACGGGCGGTCCCGCACCCGACGGCCCCGTGCGCACCGTCGACGTCGAACTCGCGGCGATGCGCGTGAGCCCCGCCGTGATCACCGTTGCCGAGGGCACACACCTGATGCTGCGGGTCACCAACGCCGACGCGATGCCGCACGACCTGAGGCTGGCGGGAGGCGCCCACACGAGCAGGCTGAGCCAGGGCGAGACCGAACTGCTCGACGCCGGGGTGATCGACGGCGAGCTGACCGGCTGGTGCACCATCGCCGGGCATCGCGCCGCCGGAATGACCATGACCATTCGCACCGGCGAGTCCCCGCCGTCCACTCAGGACGACGCCGTCCATGGTGTGGCCCAGCCCAGGAATGCCGCGCTGGCACCCGCGCCGCGGGGCACGGTGCACCGCGTCCGGCTGCGCGTCACCGAACGCGAGATCGAGATCGCGCCGGGACGGCACGAGCGGCGCTGGACGTTCGGCGGCACCGTGCCGGGCCCGGTGCTGCGCGGCAGGGTGGGCGACCGCTTCGAGATCACGCTCGTCAACGACGGCACGGTGGGGCACAGCATCGACTTCCACGCCGGTGCCCTCGCCCCGAACGAACCGATGCGCACCATCGAACCAGGGCAGCGGCTGGTCTACCGGTTCACGGCGACGCGTGCCGGGGCGTGGCTGTACCACTGCTCGACCATGCCGATGTCGCAGCACATCGCCAACGGCATGTACGGCGCGGTCATCATCGACCCGCCACGGCTGCCTCCGGTGGACCGCGAGTACCTGCTGGTCGGCGGCGAGCTCTACGGCGGCGCGCCGGGCAGTGACGCCCAGGTGAGCCGGATCGTGCAAGGCAGGCCCGACGGCTGGCACTTCAACGGCGCCGCCGGGCAGTACGATCACGCGCCGCTGCCCGCCCGTACCGGCGAGCGGGTGCGGTTCTGGGTGGTCAACGCGGGCCCCGGCGGCACGCTGAGCTTCCACGTGGTCGGCGGCCAGTTCGACACTGTGTACAAGGAGGGCGCCTGGCTGCTGCGGCCCGGGGCGGCGGGTGGCGCGCAGACGCTCGACCTCGCCGCGGCACAGGGCGGTTTCGCCGAGCTGACGTTTCCCGAGCCGGGCCGCTACCCGTTCGTCGACCACGACATGCGCCACGCCGAGGGCGGCGCGCACGGCATCGTGGCGGTGACCCGGTGATCGACGTCTGGACCCTGGTGCGGTTCGTGCACGTGGTCGGCGCGGCGCTGTGGGTGGGCGGGCAGCTGACGCTCACAGCGGTGGTTCTGCCCCCGGTGCGTGCCCTGCTGGGCCTGGAGCAGCGCGCGACGCTCCTGCGCTCGGTGGGCCGCCGGTTCGCCGTCGTCACGATGGCCGTGTTGCTGCCGAGCCAGATCGCCACCGGCTGGCTGCTCGCGTGGCGGCACGGGGTGACGTGGCAGTCGCTGGCCGAGCCCGGCTACGGGCGGGTGCTCGTGGCGAAGCTGACGCTGTTCGCGCTGGTCATGGCGGCCACGTCGGTGCACGGCATCGCGCAGGGAAAGGGCCGCCCGCGCCTGGCGCGCACCGCGTCGGTGGCCGCGCTCACCGGTTCGCTCGGCGTGGTGCTGCTGGCCACCGGCCTTGTCGGCGGTTGACGCTACGGTCGCAGGCGTGCTGACCACACTGGCCGTCGAGAACTACCGCTCGCTGCGCAGGCTCGTGCTGCCACTGCGGGCGCTGACCGTGGTCACCGGGGCCAACGGCAGCGGGAAGTCCAACCTGTACCGGGCGCTGAACACGCTCGCCGCCGCGGCGCGCGAGGGTGCCGTGGCTGCGGTGGCAAGGGAAGGCGGGCTCGCCTCGGCGCTGTGGGCGGGCCCGGAGACCACGACCAGCGCGACGCGGGAGGGACGTGCGCCCGCGCAGGGCACGGTGCGCAAGCAGCGGGTCGGCGTGCGGCTCGGCTTCGCGGGGACCGAGTTCGGCTACGCCATCGACCTCGGCCTTCCGCAGGTGGATCCGGACACGACGCTGTTCGCCCACGACCCCGAGATCAAGCGGGAGGCCGTGTGGGCGGGCCCGGTGCTGCGGCCGTCGGCGCTGCTCGCCGACCGGCACCCGGTGACGGCCCGGTTCCGCGACGACAGCGGGCGCTGGGCAGAACAGGTGCACGCGGTCCGCGCGACCGACAGCATCCTCAGCGCGTTCGCCGACCCGCGGCACACGCCGGAGCTGCTGACGGTGCGTGAGCGCATCCGCTCGTGGCGGTTCTACGACCAGTTCCGCACCGACCGCGACGCCCCGGCGCGGGCGGCCAGGATCGGCACCCGCACCCCCGTGCTCGGCGCGGACGGCGGCGACCTTGCCTCGGCGCTGCGCACGATCCAGGAGATGGGCGACGCCGCCGTGCTCGACGCGGCGATCGACAGGGCGTTTCCCGGCTCGTCGGTGGCGGTCGCGTCGCACGCGGGCCGGTTCGATGTGCGGTTCCACCAGCACGGGCTGCTGCGTCCGCTGGCCGCGGCCGAACTCTCCGACGGCACGCTGCGCTACCTGCTGCTCGTCGCCGCGCTGCTCACGCCCCGGCCGCCGGAGCTGCTGGTGCTCAACGAGCCGGAGACCAGCCTGCATCCCGAGCTGCTGGCACCGCTGGCGGAGCTGATCGGCACCGCCGCCGAACGCACGCAGCTCGTCGTGGTGACCCACGCCGCGCCGCTGGTCCGCGCGCTCGACGCCGTGGCGGAGGAACGTGGCTCCGACACCGGCATGGTGGAACTGGTCAAGGAGTCCGGCGCGACGGTCGTCGAGGGCCAGGGACGGCTGGACGAGCCGTCGTGGCACTGGCCGAAGCGTTAGCGGGCGGCGTAGGTTCACGGGACTGCTGTTGGCACTGGGGAGGCACCGTGAACGACCGGCGATGGCGGCTGCGACCGGCGGCACCCGACGACGCACCGGCCGTGGCGGAGATCTGGCGGCTCGGCTGGCACGACGGGCACGACGGCCGGGTGCCCCGGGATCTCGTGGCGGTCCGGACCCCGGAGTCCTTCGCGGTGCGAGCGCAGCAGCGGGTCGCCGACACCACGGTCGCCGTGGCGGGGCAGGAGATCGCGGGCTTCGTCATGGTGGTCGACGACGAGGTGGAGCAGGTCTACGTCGCGGCCGGCCATCGCGGATCCGGCGTCGCGGACGTGCTGCTGGACGAGGCCGAGCGGCTCGTCGCCGAGGCCGGGCATCCGCGGGCGTGGCTGGCGGTGGTGGCGGGCAACGACCGCGCGCGGCGCTTCTACGAGCGGCGCGGCTGGCGGGACGAGGGCGCGTTCGACTACGGCGCGGCCGTGGAGGACGGCACCATCGCGGTGCCCTGCCACCGCTACGTCAAGGACGTGCGCGCGGCGACCCGGTGACGATCAGGTCTGGGCGGCGAGCCTGCGGCAGCGCTCGGCGAGGCGGTCGATCCGCTCGGTCAGCCTGCGCAACTCGGCCTCGTCATCGGCCCCGGCCGCCGACAGCGCGTCCAGCAGTGCGGTGTAGTCGGACACGATCGCCCGGTACCGGTTCGTGAGCTCGTGGCGTCGCGTGCGGTCCCGTTTGGTCAGCAGGGCGAACCGGTGGTCGAGGTCGATGATCTGCTGCGCGAGCACCGCCGCGCCCGCGCTGAGCACGCTGCGGGCATCGGCGGCCGCGTCCCGGCGCTCCCGGCGGCGGACGGCGATCCGGCCCGCCCTCCGGGCCGTGAGGTAGAGGCTCGCCGCCCCGGCGACCACGCCACCGAGTGCGGCCGCGGCGATCAGATAGCGCGGCAGCGAGGGGCTGATCGTGCGCGCCCCGTCGGCGACGGTGCCCGCCTTCACCAGCAGGTCGTAGTTGACGACGATGACCTTCAGCGCCTCGAGCGGCCGGTCGGGGAACTGGTCGATGCCGCTGCGGATGAGGTTCTCGGCCACGAGGGCTTTACCGAGGTTCTCGTCGTCGGCGTCGGGGAACAAGGCGCAGCCGTACGCGTCGTAGTCGTCGCCCTGCTCGTCCCGCCCGCTGCCCTGGCTGAGCAGGAGCACGAGGTTGCCGTCCGCGGCGCCTTTCGCGTCGTCGCAGCCAGCCGCCAGGTCGGACCCGGGTTCCAGGAACGCCACGACGAGCCTGCGGTTGCCGATGATCCGCTCGGCCGCGCCCTCGTCCAGCTCGACGCCCTCGGCCGCGTAGACCGACGACGAGCGCACCTCCCGTCGCAGCGCCCCGTCGAAGAGCCCGCCGGTCCACAGTGCCCAGCCCGCGACCACGGCGCAGGCGAGCACGGCCAGGCCGAACGGTGTGCCGAGGAAATGCCGGATCCTGCTCATGCCAGCGCGCCCCGCAGGTACACGTCGGGGCGGTAGTCCTTGCGGCCCAGCAGCCGGGCGGTGTCGGCAAGCTCCGCTTCCGCCTGGTCGAGCAGCGCGTGCACATGCGGCTCGGCGAGGCGCCTGCCGAGCGCCTCCCTCGCCGCGGTCAGCGCGGTGATCGCCCTGGTCAAGGCGGCGTCACTGGGACCGTCGGTCAGCGCGGACACCTCGACGGCCAGTGCGGTGAGCCCGGCGAGCCGTGCGGGCGAGCCCCGGCGCTCCGCCACGACGCTGGAGCGCCGGCCAGGACGCACCGACAGCACCACGAACACGGCGACGCACCCGGCGAACACCCACGGCAGCGCGGGCAGCGCCACCCGCAGCGGGTCGGGTGGCTGGTAGGGCAGCGGCCGGTCGAACAGGCCCGCGTACCGGACGTCGGTCACCCGGTCCAGGTAGGCGCCGAGCACCGCCGACTGCGGATAGGCGTAGGTGCTGAGCCGGTCGCCGAACTGCGCGTAGAAGCTCGCGGCGGCCACCTCGGCGAAGCCGGCGGCCCGCGGACCGTGGTACTCGATCCACGAGCCGTACTGCACGACGATCGGCCTTCCGGGGAACAGCCGGGTCAGCGCGGGACCGAAGCGGGGCAGCGCGGCCGTGAACGGCTGCTGCGGCAGCACCACGAACAGCGCTCCGCCGGGAAGAGCCGAGCGGGCCCGCTCGGCGGGCACCCTGGTCACGGTGGCTCCCTCGCCGACGTAGGTGCCGCGCTCCCGCAGCGCCGCCGCGACGCGGCCGATCTCGGCGGCGGCAGGTTCCCGCCAGCGGAGCAGGTCGACGTCCGGAGGGCTCGGCTCGTCGTGCAGCCCGGCGATCATCGTCAGCAGCAGACTGGTGACGTCGCCCGTGGCGAACTGCGAGCGCCAGCCCGGCAGGGAGTCGGCCGTCGCCTGGTAGACGTCGCCGGTCACGCGCAGGCCGATCACCCGGATGGTGGCGTTGTCCACGTCGCGCACCCGGTCGCGTTCGGCCTCGTCCAGTCCGGGTGGCGCCACCAGGATCCGCACGTCCCGCCCGCCGATGGCGGCCCGGACCCGGCGGGTGTCCCACCGGGCGATCGAGCCGGGCAGCCGCACCACGTCGTTCGCCCGCAACATCGCGGTCATCTCGTCCACCGGCGGCACCGTCGCGTCGCTCAGCTCACCCGCCGAGCCCTCCTGGACACCGTCCGACGAGGACGGCGACCGCCCGTAGCTGACGTCGATGCTCTGCCGCTGGGCGACGACGAACACGCCCAGGGCGAGTGCCGCGGCGCCGAGGCAGGCCCAGCGCAGCCACTCCGGCCTGCGGCGGGCACGCCGCTCATGCATCGGCGGCCTGTCGCCACAGCCGGTCGGCGCGCCGGGCGTACTCGGTGGCCTGGTGCGCGGCGGCGACGCCACCGCGGTCCGCGGCCAGCGACTCGGCACGGGCCAGCAGGTGCTCGGCCTCGGCCACGCGTGCGGGACAGGCATCGCGGCTCACCGCCGCGATGTCGATCGCGGAACGGGCCGTCGACCACGCGGTGGCGCGGCCACCGGCGCGAGCGCGTCGGCGCGGCAGCAGCACCGCACCGAACCCGGCGGCCACCAGGCCGAGGACACCGGCGAGCCACCCGAGCCAGGTCAGCGTCATGTGGCGGGCACCCCAGTGGTCGGGCACTCGTGACCGAGTGCGTTCGCGGACGCCTGATTCTGCCCGATCAGCCCGACGCCCGTCCCGGCGGCTCGGCCGGGACGGGCGCCGGAACGGGCAGGGCGAACCGGCTCAGCGCAGCGAGCCGAAGAACGCCCGGATGTCGGCGGCCAGCAGCTCCGGCTCCTCGTGGGCGGCGTAGTGACCGCCCGACTCGTAGGTGTTCCAGGAGACGATGTTCTTGTGGTCGCGGTCGGCGAACCGCCGGATCGACTGGAAGTCGTTGGCGAACCCGGCCAGGCCGATCGGCACGGTCGTCGGCTCCGTGGGGTGCTCGGCGTGACCGTCCTCGTAGTAGAACCGTGCCGCCGAGCCGGCCGTGCCGGTCAGCCAGTAGATCGCGATGTTGGCGACCGTGAACTCGTCGTCCTGGCCTGCGAGCAGCTGCCCGTTCCAGCCGAGCAGGCCCGCGGGGGAGTCGGCCAGCGCGTGCGCCAGGGTCTGCGGCTGCTGCGCCTGCAGGGTGTTGAACGCGCCCATCTTCTCCCAGAACCACTGCAGGTGCGCCAGCGCCGCCGACTCCTCCTCCGTCAGGTCCGCCAGCTCGGCCGGGTCGCCCGAAGGGAACGAGAAGATCTGCGTGACGTGCACGCCCGCGACGTGCTCGGGGTCGATCCGGCCGACCTCCGGCGAGATCAGCGAGCCGCCGTCGTTGCCGACCGCGCCGTAGCGCTCGTAGCCGAGGCGGGCCATCAGGGCGGCCCACGCCGCGGCGACCCGGTACCGGTTCCAGCCCCGCTCCCGCGTCGGGCCCGAGAAACCGAACCCGGGAATCGACGGGATCACCAGGTGGAAGGCGGGGCCGTCGGCACCGTGCCCGCGCGGGTCGGTGAGCGGGCCGATGACGTCGAGGAACTCGACGACGCTGCCCGGCCAGCCGTGGGTGAGCAGCAGCGGGAAGGCGTCCTCGTCGGCGGAGCGGACGTGCAGGAAGTGGATGTTCTGGCCGTCGATCTCGGTGGTGAACTGGGGGTGGGCGTTGAGTCTGCGCTCGAGCGCGCGCCAGTCGTGGCTGTCGCGCCAGTACTCGACCAGTTCGCGGACGCGGCTCACCGGAACGCCGTAGTCGGTGCCGGCGTCGGGCAGTTCCTCGGTGAACCGGGTGCGGGCGAGGCGGTCGGCGAGGTCGTCGAGGTCGGCCTGCGGGATGTCGATGCGGAAGGGCTTGATCTCGGTCATGGGGCCAGACTAGGAAGGCTTTAGGAAGACTTCGTTCCTAATACAAGGGCAGAATCACGGTCATGTTGGAAACCTCGGCGCGGCTGCTCCGCCTGCTGTCCCTGTTGCAGACACCCCGCGAGTGGAGCGGCACCGAGCTGGCGGAGCGGCTCGACGTCAGCACCCGCACGGTGCGCAACGACGTCGAGCGGCTCCGCAGGCTCGGCTACCCGGTGCACGGCACCCGCGGCGCCGTGGGCGGCTACCGGCTGGGCGCCGGAGCCGCGCTGCCGCCACTGCTGCTCGACGACGAGGAGGCCGTCGCCGTGGCCGTCGGCCTGCGCAGCGCCGCGGGCGGCAGCATCACCGGCATCGAGGAGGCGTCCCTGCGGGCGCTCGCCAAGCTGGAGCAGGTGCTGCCCTCGCGGCTGCGGCACCGGGTCAGCACCCTGCACACCTATGCCGTCCGCGCACCGGCCGACGTGTCCGGACCGCAGGTCAGCGCGGCCACGCTCACCCACCTCACCGCCGCCTGCCGCGACCACGAGCAGGTGCGCTTCGACTACCTCGGCCACGACGGCACGGCCACCCGGCGCGCGGTCGAGCCGTACCGGCTGGTGACCTGGGGACGGCGCTGGTACCTGGTCGGCTGGGACACCGACCGCGACGACTGGCGCACGTTCCGGGTGGACCGCATCGAACTGCGCGTGCCCAACGGCCCCCGGTTCCGGCCGCGGGAGCTGCCCGAGGAGGTGACCGACCGGGTGCGGCGCGGCGTGTCCGCCGCCGCATGGCGGCACCGCGCCCGCGTCACCGTGCACGCGCCCGCACCAGTGGTCGCCGCGCGGATCAATCCGGCCGTCGGCACCGTGGAGGCCGTCGACGAGCACACCTGCGTGCTCGACACCGGCTCGGACACGGTCGAGAGCCTGGCCACCCACCTCGGGCTGCTCGGCGCCGACTTCACCGTCACCGAGCCGCCGGAGCTCGTCGCCGAGCTACGGGCGCTGGCGGGGCGCTACGGCCGCGCCACCCCGGCGTAGGTGCCTGCGAGCGCCTCGGCGTCGACGTGGCCACCATCGTCGGCGCCTACGGCTGGTGAGCACCCACGCGCCGCACGCTCCCCAATGCGGCATTGGTTCCACCCAACGGAGCCAATGCGGCATTCGCTCCATCCAGTGGAGCGAATGCCGCATTGGGGAGCTTTGGGCCCCGGGAAGGGGGCGCCGGGCTAAGCCTCCTCTCCCGTCGAGTTCCCGGATGAGCCGGTGGTGGGCACCGTCCTGCGCTCCGCCGGGTAGCGCAGGTTCTCGACCAGCTCCTCGAGGTGCTTCGGCGGGGGCGAGGTCAGTTTCGACACCACGATCGCGACGATGAAGTTCACCGCGGCGCCGATGGCCCCGATGGCCTCCGGGCTGATGTCGAGGATGTGCTCGTTCTCCGGCGTCCCGAACACTTCCAGGGTGTAGATCATGTACGCGATCGTCAGCGCCAGGCCGGTGATCATGCCCGCCGCGGCACCCTTGGCGTTACAGCGTTTCCAGAAGATGCCGAGCACGATCGCCGGGAAGAAACTCGACGCCGCCATGCCGAACGCGAACGCCACCACCTGCGCCACGAAGGCAGGCGGGTTGATGCCCGCGATGACCGCCACCACCACGGCGCCCGCCATCGCGATCCGGCCGACGAGCAGCCGCTCGCGGTCGTGCGCGTGCTTGCGGAACCGGCGGAAGTAGAAGTCGTGCGACACCGACGACGAGATCACCAGCAGCAGGCCGGCCGCCGTCGACATCGCCGCGGCCATGCCGCCCGCCGCGACCAGGCCGACGATCGGCGCGGGCAACCCCGCGATCTCCGGCGAGGCCAGCACCAGGATGTCGTTGTTGACGGTCAGGTCGGCACCCGCGTCGGCGCTGTTGCTGACCGACTCGATGGTGGTCGCGTCCGGGTTGATCGTGACCAGACCGGTGGCCCTCCAGTTCTCGATCCACTGTGGAAGCTGGTCCACCGTGCGGCCCTGCACGCCCTCCAGCAGGTTGAACTTGGTGAACGCGCCCACCGCGGGAGCGGTGGTGTAGAGCAGGCCGATGAACAGCAGCGCCCAGAACGCGGAGTACCGCGAACCGCGCACCGTCTTGGTGGTGTAGAAGCGGATGATGACGTGCGGCAGTCCCGCCGTTCCGATCATCAGCGTCAGCGTCACCAGGAAGATGTCGATCATCGGCCGGGCCGTGAACGCCTCGGTGTAGCGGTCGAGACCGAACTCCGTGCTCAGCGCGTTCAGCTCGTCGAGGATCTGTCCGAACGAGATCTGCGGTATCGCGATGCCGGTGACGGCCTGCGCCACCGCGAAGGCGGGAATCAGGTAGGCGATGATGAGCACCGTGTACTGCGCCACCTGCGTCCAGGTGATGCCCTTCATGCCACCCAGTACGGCGTAGGTGAAGATGATCGCCGCCGCGATGACCACGCCGCCGTTGATGTCGATGTTGAGGAAGCGGCTGAACACGATGCCGCCGCCGTTCATCTGGCCCACCACGTAGGTGAACGAGATGATGACCGCCGCCGCGGCGGCGACCGTGCGCACCAGTTCGGAATAGCGGTCGCCGACGAACTCCGGCACCGTGAACCGGCCCCACTTGCGCAGGTACGGCGCGATCAGCAGGGCGAGCAGCACGTAGCCACCCGTCCAGCCCATGAGGTAGATCGAGCCGTCCGAGCCGAGGAAGGCGATGAGGCCCGCCATCGAGATGAACGACGCCGCCGACATCCAGTCCGCCGCGATGGCCGCGCCGTTGGCGACGGTCGGAATGCCCTGCCCTGCGACGTAGAAGCCCTTGGTCTCGGCGACCCTGCTTCGCCAGGCGATGAAGATGTAGACGGCAAAGGACAGGACGATGAAGGTCAGCGTCCAGATCTGGATGTTGCTCATCGCCGCTGGCCCTCCTCGTCGCGCTCACTCACGCCGAACTTGTCGTCGAGGCGGTCCATCCGCACGGCGTAGATGAGGATCAGGATCAGGAACGTGTAGATGGAGCCCTGCTGGGCGATCCAGAAGCCCAGCGGGTATCCGCCGAAGCTGACCTGGTTGAGCTGTTCGACGAACAGCACGCCGCCGCCGAACGGCACGATGAACCAGATGCTCAGCAGGATGACCATGAGCCGGAGGTTCCGGCGCCAGTACTCCCTGCGCCAGTCGCCTTCTGGCGGCGAGTGGCCTTGATCGTCGGTCTGAGCCACCGTCGGCTCCCTTCGCTCGACGCCGCGGGTTACGGGTGAGCGCAGGATCCGCGCCGCTGGCCCTGCCGGGCAAGAATTCGTCCCCGAGCGTGCCCGGGCGGCCCGCGAGCGGTCGATCCCGGCCCGCGCCGGACACTCGGACGCCCGCAGCGGCCGCTCGCGCCGGAGATGCGGCCGCTCGCGGCCCGGCGGCGACCGTTCACGCGCCGGGCCATGGGTCCGGCCGGTCCGCGGTCCTACACTCCGGGCATGTCATCGGTGACCGGGACGGGTGCGGCGACGGGGCGTCGCCGCCGCATCCTGCACGTCGGAAGCGTGGGCATGATCTTCGGCGGGCTGCTGATGCTCGTCGGCTCGCTCATGCCGTGGGTGTCGACACCGGTCGGGCATCTCTCCGGGGCGGCCGGTGCCGGGCTGTGGACGCTGTGCTGCGGCGCGCTCGCCATCGCCGGCGCACTCATGCCCTACCGCAGGGTGGCCCTGGCGCACGCCCTGGTGCCGGGCGCGGCCGCCGCGCTGCTGGTGCTGTGGCAGGTGGCGCGGATCCTGCAGCTGAGCGCGAGCACGGACAGCTGGGGCAAACTGCTGCCCGGCATCGGCCTCGTGCTCGTCGGCGGCGCCGCGGTGATCCTGCTGCGTGCCGCGCTGCGCATCCGCGCCGCGTAGCGTTTTCCCGGCGCCGCGCGACGCAGTAGGGTGCCAAGGGTGGACTCGTCCGGTGCCCGCCCGGTGTGGTTCGATCCCGACGAGCGGGGTCAGTGGGTTCCCGATGCCGGGGACGAGTACGACGCGCCCGCCGACGTCGACGCCACGTTCCGCACCGTGCGCAGGGTCGCGGTAGGACACTTCCTGGTCTTCCTCGGCGTCGTCGTCGCCGTGCCCATCCTGACGCTCACCGTCGCCTGGTGGTCCGACGGTCGCCTGATCGGGGGCATGACGCCGAGCTTCGTCATGGCCGCCGCCGGGCTGTACGTGTTCTTCTTCGTCCTCGCCGTCGCGGCCGCCACCCTGTCCAACGCCGTCGAGGACCGGATGCTCGGCGACCCGGAGCGGGACACCCCCGGCCAGGACGAGGAACCACCGTGATCACCGCGAGCCTGCTGCTGCTCGCAGGCCTGCTCGTGGCGGTGCTCGTCACCGGGCTCGTGCTGCGCCCGCGCGGTGCGTCCACGTTCGAGTTCTACCTCGCCGGGCGACGCGTCGGGGTGGTCACCAACGCCTGCGCCATCTGCGGCGACTACTTCTCGGCGGCCTCGTTTCTCGGGGTCGCCGCGGCCGTCTACGCCTCCGGCCTCGACGGTGTGTGGTACGCGACCGGGTTCGCCGCGGGGTTCGTCCCCGTGCTGCTGTTCATCGCCGCTCCGCTGCGCAGGTTCGGGGAGTTCTCCATCCCGGACTTCCTCGGCCGCAGGCTCGCCTCCGACCGCGTGCGCCTCGTGGCGGTCACCGTGGTGCAGCTGGTGATCCTGTCGTACCTGGTGCCGCAGGCGGTCGGCAGCGGCCTCACCTGGGAGCTGCTCGTGGGGGAGGGCATCCTCGGTCTCACGCCCTACGCCACCGGGGTCGTGGTGTCCACAGTGGCCATCACCGCGCTCGTGGTGGTCGGCGGCATGCGGGGCACCACGTGGACGCAGGCGGCGCAGTTCCTGTTGCTGCTGGCGGTGTTCGTCTGGCTGGCGATCGTGGTGACGAGCTCCGGCTTCAGCTACCCCGGGTCGGTCGCGGAGCTGACCGACCAGCCGCTGACCAAGCCGGTGCAGGAGGACGGGCAGTGGCGGCTGGGGTCGGAGCCCAACCGGCTCGACGGCGGTGAGCCCGCCTACTTCGGCCATCCCGGTGGCCGCTACGGCCCGCTCGGGCAGATCACGCTGATCATCACCCTCATCATGGGCACCGCGGGCCTGCCGCACATCATGAACCGCTACTTCACGAGCCCGACCGGGACGGCGGCCCGGATGACGACCGTGTGGGTGCTGGGGCTGGCCGGGCTGTTCTACGCGCTGGCGGTGCTGCTCGGCACCGCGGCCCGCGCGCTCATCCCCGACGCGGTGGCGGGCAGGCCGTGGCTGGAGGGCATCACCGTGGACGGCGTGCTGCGCGTGCCCGAGCACGCGCCGCTCGTGCTGGGGCGCATCTTCGGCGGCGAGGCGGGTCTGGCGGTGGTGGCGATCGGCGCGCTGGTCGCCGTGCTGTCCACCATCGCCGGGT
This sequence comes from Prauserella muralis, assembly GCF_003202285.1. Classification (GTDB taxonomy): domain Bacteria; phylum Actinomycetota; class Actinomycetes; order Mycobacteriales; family Pseudonocardiaceae; genus Prauserella_B; species Prauserella_B muralis. Next base: position 736,677 of record NZ_MASW01000007.1, on the reverse strand, counting down.
TGCTGCTGGCATCGGCGGCCTCGTGGGGGCACGACGTGTACGAGCGGCACATCAACCCGGGCGCCACGCAGCGGCAGGCGGTGTGGGCGGGGCGCGCGGCGGTGATGGTGGTCGCCGTGCTGTCGGCGGGTCTCGCGCTGGGCCTGCGGCCGCACTCGCTGACGGCGCTGTTTCCCTCGATCGTGGCGACGATGGTGACGTGGGCGTTCGCGCTCGCCGGATCGGCGCTGGCGCCCGTGTTCATCCTGGCGATCTGGTGGCGGGGCACGACGGCGCGCGGCGCGGTCGCCGGAATGGGTGTCGGCGCGCTCACCGCCGTCGGGATGCTGGTGGCCGCTCCCTTCGTCGGCAGCTGGGGCCTCGGCGAGGTGCTGCTGACGCCGACGATCGTGGCGGCGCCGCTCGCGGCGGCGGTGACCGTACTGGTGTCGCGGCGCAGCGACCCGCCCGCCGACCTGGAGCGGCTGTGGCTGCGGCTGCACGGCACGGCGGCCGACCGGCACGCGGCGCGGCTGGCCCGGCTGACGATCGGTGTCGGCAGGGCGGGGAAGCGGCGGTGAGGCGATGAGGAACGGCAGTCTTCCGCTGGCATTCGCGGTGGCGCTCGCCTGGGGCGTGGTGTACCTGTTCACGCAGGTGTTCGCCGACCCGCCGCTCGGCGTCGCGGTGACCGTGCTCATCGGCGTGGCGATCACGCTCGTGCTGACCGTCGGCTACCCCTCGGCGCTGCGGGGCCCGCGCACGATCCGGCCGGCGCGGCCCACCGCGGGCAGGCATGGCAACACGATCGCCGCCGTGGGCCGCTCGATGCCGCTGCGCTCGGGGCTGACGACCGAGGCCGCCCGGCGGGCCGTGGAGCTGCTGCACCCGGTGCTGGGCGGCGACTCGGTGGCGATCACCGACCGGGAGAAGGTGCTCGCCTTCCTCGGGCCCGGCTCCGACCATCACCGGGTGGGCAGCGAGCCGCAGACCGAGGCCTCGGCGCGGGTGCTGGCGCGGGGCAGGACGATCGTGGTGCGCGACCGGCGGCGGCTCGGCTGCCCGAACGCCGACTGCCCGCTGCAGAGCGCGGTGGTGGCCCCGCTGGCGATCGGTGACCGCGTGGTGGGAACGCTGAAGGTGTACCGGCTCGACGACATTCCCCCGCCCCGCGGCGTGGTGGAAGGGCTGGCCGGGATCCTGTCGCTGCACCTGGAGCTCGCCGAGCTCGACCACGAGCGGAAGCTGGCCGTGCACGCCCGGCTCGACGCGTTGCGCGCGCAGATCAACCCGCACTTCCTGTTCAACACCCTGAACACGATCGCGTCGAAGGCGCGCACCGATCCGGAGGAGGCGCGGCAGCTGTTGCTGCGGCTGTCGGACTTCTTCCGCTACGCCGTGCGGCAGGACCGGCACCTGGTGGAGTTCGGGCAGGAGTACTTCTTCGTGCGCACGTACCTGTCGCTGGAGCAGGCTCGCTACGGCGAGCGGCTGCAGATCCGCTACGACGTCGACCCGCAGGTGCTCACGGCGCACGTCCCGGTGCTGACCATCCAGCCGCTGGTGGAGAACGCGGTGAAGCACGGGCTCGCCGACAAGCTCGACGGCGGCACCGTGACGCTGAAGGCCAGAGTGGACCCGCTGACGAGGACGACGGCGATCCGGGTGTCCGACGACGGGGTGGGCATGCGGCCGGAGGTGCTCGAGCAGCTGACGGGCGAACACGGTACGCCGAACGGCGGAATCGGGCTCCGCAACATCTCGGAGCGGCTCGAGGCGCTGTACGGCGAGCGTTATCGACTCGACATCCAGTCGCACTACGGTGACGGCACCATTGTCGACCTGCGGATACCTTTGGGGTGATCGGCATGCGCGCCCGTTGCCTGATCGTGGACGACGAGGTACCCGCGCGGGCGGAGCTGCGCTACCTGCTGAGCACGTTCGACAACGTTCAGGTGGTCGGTGAGGCGACCAACGCCGAGGAGGCGCTGGTGCTGCTGCGGTCGCTCGCCTACGACCTGGTGTTGCTCGACATCAAGATGCCCGGCGGCACCGGGCTGGAGGTCGCCGAGGCGGTGCGCAGCGCGGCGAACGCGCCGAAGATCATCTTCACGACCGCCTACCCGGACTACGCGGTGGAGGCCTTCGACGTCGACGCCGTCGACTACCTGGTGAAGCCGTTCGACGCCGAGCGTCTCGGCCGGGCACTGGACCGGGCGCTGTCGGGCAGCGCGGCGGACGCCGACGACGCCGACGCGCAGCCCGCGGCCCGTGCCGTGCGCTCGGAGCCGCTGGGCCGCGTGCCGGTGCAGCAGGGCGACCGGACGGTGCTCGTCGACGAGTCGTCGATCCTGTACGCGACCGCAGCCCGCGGCTACTCGTACCTGCAGCTGGCCGGGGAGCGGGTGCTGGTGAGCCTGTCGCTGAACGAGCTGGAGCGCAGGCTCAGCGGCCACTTCTTCCGCACGCACCGCTCGTACCTGGTGAACCTGGACCACGTGCGCGAGCTGCGGCCCGATTTCAACGGCGCCCTGGTGCTGGTGATGGACGACCAGCGGCGCAGCCGGGTGGAGGTGTCCCGGCGGCACGCGGGTCAGCTCCGCAAGCTGCTGGGTCTGTAGCCCGCACCAACCGTCCATCCGATGTGGACGCGGCGACGCTCGGCGAGCCGAAGGGCACCCTGGGTACCCGATATGTACCCGGGGGCACCGTGGGCTCGCCGGGCACCCGGCCGAGCGCCGAAACCGTCCGATGAGGATCTCAGGAGGAACTCGTCGCGGCACCGTGTCCGGGCTGGTTCGGGTGGACCGGCAACGACGTCAGCACGGGTGTGATGCCGGGGGTGCGGGTCAGCTCGTCGGGGGCAACCGCGAGAGCGAGATCGGGAAACCGGGCCAGGACACTGCGGAAGGCGATGTCGGCCTCGGCCCGGGCCAGCGCCGCGCCCAGGCAGAAGTGGATGCCCTGCCCGAAGGCCAGGTGCGGATTGTCCCGGCGGTCCAGCTGGACCACGTCCGGCTGGTCGAAGCGCCGCGGGTCGCGGTTGGCCGCCGCGTAGACGATCTGCACGGCGTCGCCCTCGCCGATCGTGACCCCGCCGAGCTCCACGGTGTTCCGGGCGTAGCGCATCGGGGCGATCTCGGCGGGTCCGGCGTAGCGCAGCATCTCCTCCACCGCACTCGGCACCAGCCCGGGATCGGCCTGGAGCCTGCGGCGCTGCTCCGGCTGCGTGAGCAGCAGGAGCAGCCCGTTGCCGAGCAGGTTCACCGTGGTCTCGTGCCCGGCCAGCAGGATCGTGATGCCGAGCGAGATGAGCTCGGTGTCGCTGAGCCGGTCGCCGTCCTCCTCCTGGGCGAGGACCAAAGTGGACAGGACGTCGTCGCCGGGCTCGGTGCGCTTGGTGGACACCAGCTCGCGCATGTACGCGACCAGCCCGCGCGCCGCGGTCGCGACCTCCGCCGGGTCCGGCGCCGTGATGCCCGCTGCCCAGCCGCGCCACCGGCCGAGGTCGGCCTCCGGAACGCCGAGCAGTTCGCAGATCACGCGGATGGGCAACGGGTAGGCCAGCCGCTCCATCACGTCGACCTCCGGACGGCCGGCCCAGTCGGCGAGGATCTCGTCGACGATGGCCTGGATCCGGGGTCGCAGCGCCTCGACCCGGCGCACGGTGAAGCCGCGTGAGGCCAGCTTGCGCAGCCGGGAATGCTCGGGCGGGTCGTACGCGCCGAGGGTGTGGGCGAGGTACGGCCAGACGTCCTCCGGCAGGCCCGCGGCGGCCGCCACGTCGACGGTGGAGCTGCGGTTGATGATGTCGTTGCTGAAGCGCTGATGGTCCTTGAGGACCGCGAGGCTCTCGTCGTATCCGGTCACCAGCCAGACGGGACTGCCGTCGAAGTAGCGTCCCCGGGTCACGGGGCCCGCGGCGGCGAGTTCGGCGTAGAAGGCGTTGCGGTCGGGGCTGGTGAACACACCGGCCAGCTCGGGTTCGGCCGTGTGGGAGGCGTCCGTGGTCATGCTTCTCCTTCGTCGGCTCTGTCAGTGCCGTCATCGCCGTCATTGCGGTCGTCGCGCTCCAGTGACCGCCACGCCTGGCGAACGCCGTCGCCGGAGAAGACGCCACGGGTGAGCATCTCGATCGCCACGCTCATGTAGTCCACGGCGGTGCCGGTGTCGGCCAGGTCGTGCACGCCGAGCGCCCGCTCCAGGTGGTCGGAGAGGGTGAGCGGCGCCAGCATCCAGCTGACGTAGATCGCCGCGCGGGCCCGCGGGTGCTCCGTGGGTCGTGCCCAGCCGTCCCGTTCGCCTTCGGCCAGCCACGCGGTCGTGACCTCGACGATCTCGTCGAAGAGCGCCGCGGCCTCAGGGGACCCGTCGAGGAAGGCCCGCGCCAGGTAGCGGCGAGCCGGGGCGGCGGCCTCGAGCAGCGCCGCCAGACGGCTGCCGTCGCCGAGTGTCGCGCGGTGCCGGGCGTCCGCAGCGCCGCCGTCGCGCAGGAGGGCCATCACGTGGGCGTCGCAGGCCTTCCGGAGCTTCTCCTTGCTGCCGAAGTGGTGGATGACCAGTGCGGGGGAGACCCCCGCGTCGGCGGCGATGGCGCGCACGGTGACGCGGTTGATGCCATCGCGCCCGAACCGGTTGAGCGCGGCGTCGCGGATGCGCTCCCGGGCGGCGAGGTCGTCGGCGGCGGGCACGGTCCCAGGCTAAACAGATGTTCAGCCGCTCCGCAAGCGCATTCGAGCCGAGCACTCGCCCCGAGGTGAGCACTGGTTCTCAGGCCACGGGCAGTCCGGCGAGCGCCGCGCCCAACCCAAGGGCTGCGCAGATGCCGAGCGTGCGCAACACGGACCAGCGCAGGCGGAAGACGAGGACCGCGGCCACGATGGCGAGCGCCACCACCACCGGCCGGACGCTGGTCGGGTCGGGCAGGTTCAGCTGCAGGATCCCCAGCTCCACCGGCCGATTGCCGGCAAAGAGCGTGTGGGTGGCGAAGTAGAGGGCGAGGTTGGCGATGACGCCGACGACGGCGGCGGTGATCCCGGTCAATGCGGCGGAGAGCGTGTGGTTGCTGCGCAGTCGTTCGATGTCGGGTGCGCCGAGGAAGATGAACAGGAAGCAGGGCACGAAGGTGACCCAGGTGGTGATCAGTGCGCCGAGCAGCCCGGCGATCCACGGGTCGAGGCTGCCCGGATTGTTGTAGGCGCCGAGGAAGGCGACGAACTGGACCACCATGATCAGGGGCCCGGGGGTGCTCTCAGCCAGCGCGAGGCCGCGGACCATGTCTCCTGCCGAGAGCCAGGCGTAGGTTTCCACGGCGCGCTGGGCCACGTAGGCGAGCACGGCGTAGGCGCCGCCGAAGGTGACCAGCGCGGCGCCGGAGAAGAACAGGCCCTGGGTAGCGAAGACGCTTCCGGTGCCGGTGAGCAGTGCGACAGCCAACAGGGGGAGTCCCCACAGAGTGGCCCCGATGAGAGTGATGCGGATCGCTCGGACCAGGGTGGGGCGTTCGGTGTGCAGTGCGTCGTCGGAGATCAGCGGCTGCGGACCAGCGTCGGCCTTGGCGGCGTTCGCGCCGCGCAGCGCGTGGGGTGGTGTCACCTTGGCGAGGAGCCATCCCGCAAGGGCGGCCACGGCGATCACGACGGGGAACGGGACGCCGAACAACGCGAGTGCGGCGAAGGCGCCGAGGGCGATGGCGATCAGGGCAGGGTGGGTCAGGGCGCGTTTGCCGACCCGGTGGACGGCCTGCGCCACGACAGCCACCACCGCCGGGCCCAGGCCGGCGAATACGGCAGTGACGAAGGTGGTGTCGCCGAACCCGACGTAGATGGCGGACAAGGCGAGCAGGGCGACGATGCCGGGAAAGACGAACAGGATCCCGGCGGCCAGACCGCCGCGGACGCCGTTGAGCAGCCAGCCGACGTAGATGGCCAGCTGTTGGGCCTCTGGGCCGGGCAGGAGCATGCAGTAGTTCAGGGCGTGCAGGAAGCGGCGTTGGCTGATCCAGCGCTTGTCGTCGACAAGGGTGCGTTGCATGACCGCGATCTGCCCCGCCGGCCCGCCGAAGGTCTGCAGCGAGATCGCAAACCAGGTCCGCAGCGCGTGCCGGAAAGGCACCACATCGCCCTCGCGTGCTCCGGCCGCGGGCGACAGTTCCTGGTCTGCCGGAGACGTTTCCGGCCTGGATACGTCCTGATCGGCCGGTTCGCGTTCGTGGCCCGTCACTTGCACTCCTCCGTGGACGCCGAGTTGGTCAGGCGGGTTCGCGGCCGAGCAGGGTGGCGCGGCGAAAGTATTCGTAGAGCCCGTTGAAGAGGGGGCCGGTATGGACAAGGACCTGTTCGTCTTCGCAGACCATGGACAGGGCTCGCAGGGCGACGTCGAGGCCGGGCGCTTCGGGAGCGTCGTAGCGTTCGTCTTCGAGGTCGGCTTCGTGGACGATCTCGGCGATGCGCCAGAGCACGGGGTCGGCAAGGTCGTAGTGGCGCAGGATCGTCTCGAAGCTGCAATCGCCCTGGTGATGGCCGAGTTCGACGCCGCGCATGTCGAACGGGGTTGCGTCTCGGGGAACATCGGCGGGGTCGGCGACGAAGACGAACTCCGCGTCGGGATCGATGGCGCGGCGGATGAGCCAGGCGCAGGCAGCCCGGTCGATGTGGATGTTGGCGCGGGTCGCCCACTTCATCTTTCGGTCTCCTGAGCTCGATCGGGCGCAGCGGGATGGCGCAAGCCGTCAATCGCCCTGCGGGCGCGTTCGCGTTCGGGCGGGGGGAAGTAGTCGCGTCGGTTGACGCGCCGCATCTCCGCCCGAAGTCTCCGTGCAGTCGAGAGGCGCCTGTTCTCGGGCAGGTGCGCTGCAGCCATGGCCTCTTCGGTGATGGCGTGATACTCGGTCGCTCTGGCCGCGGCCATCGAGGATGCCAGCTCGCGTTCCTGGCTGACGGCGGCGGGGCGGGCGACCCAGATGCCGGCCGTGCCGCCGAGGTCGAGGATCTCGTCGGCCAGCCATTCCAGGTGTTCCCGGGTGCGGGCGTCGGCGGGCAGGGCGACGACGCCGTCGGCCAGCTGCGCCACGCCGAGGCGTTTGAGCTTGCGCCACACCGCGATCCGCGGCGTGGAGGGTTCGCGGGGCACCCGGTACGACAACAACACCCAGTCGCCAGGAGCTCGCGGCGCCGTGCCGTCCGGTGGCATGTAACCATGGTTGCATCGCAACCACGGTTACATCAAGGGTTCCCCCGGCGCCGGGGCGGCGATCTCTCGTGACCGCCGAGGAGATCGATAACTCCACTGTTATGGTGGCTCGAGTTGGGTGTTATGGCGGGGAGGGCATGGGTGGAGCTTCGTGACATCGAGATCTTCCTGACGCTGGCCGAGGAGCTGCACTTCGGGCGGGCCGCCGAGCGGCTGCACGTCTCTCAGGCACGGGTCAGTCAGGCGATCAAGGCGCAGGAGCGCCGCATCGGCGCGGCGCTGTTCGAACGCACCAGCCGCGCGGTGACGTTGACGGCCCTGGGCGAGCAGCTGCGCGACGACCTGAGTGCCGGCTACGACGCGATCCAGAAAGGTGTGGTGAAGGCCAGGGAGGCGGCGCGGGGCGTCACCGGCACCGTGCGGCTCGGCGTCATGGGCGCGGTGGGGCACGAGCTACGGGACCTGATCGCGCTGTTTCACGACCGGTTTCCCGGCTGCGAGGTGACGCTCCGGGAGATCCACTTCAGCGACCCGTTCACCGGACTACGGTCGGGGGAGGTGGACCTGGCGTTGCTGTGGCGGCCCGTGCGGGAACCGGACCTCGCCGAAGGGCCCGTGGTCCTGACCGAGGGTCGTGTTCTGGCCACGTGGACGGGGCACGAGCTGGCGGACCGGCCGTCGGTGTCGATGGAGGACTTCGCCGGCCGGGTCTTCTTCGACCCGGGTCCGCACCTGCCCGCCTACTGGATCCAGTCGATGATCCCCGAACGCACGCCCCGTGGCCGCGACATTCCCCGAGGCTCCCGCGTCACCACCTTTCACGAGGTGCTGACGCGCGTGGCCGCGCGCGAGTTCGTGACCCCGCTGAACGAGCACGTGCTGCGGTACTACACCCACCCGGGCGTCGTGTTCGTCCCGGTCCACGACGCTCCGGTCACCGAGTGGGCACTGGTGTGGCGCCGGGACGGCCTGCCACCGCGAGGCCGTGCCTTCGTCGAGCTGGCCGCGAAGACACGGCCTCGCCGCTTCGGCGAGGACGGGGAGTAGGAGTTCGCCAGGGCCGTCTCAGCGGGATGCGGCCTGTCATCCGGGCCCGTCCGGGTCGGCTTCGTGGTCGCGGCGCCACCGCCGAGGGCGGCGACGGCGAGGGTGCCGACGGGGCCGGGCCGGGACGCCATGCGGCACGCGTGATCGTTCTGAGAGCAGGAAACGTCGAGGCGGAACGGATTCGAAGGGCGTCATCGTGTGCTCGCCTCGGCTCAGTTCGCCGCTCGCTTCACGAGCTCGCCGATCCGCTTCTCGGCCGCGGCGCTGAGCGTGGTGAGCGCGAATGCGGTCGGCCACATGGTGCCTTCGTCGAGGTGGGCAGCGTCGTTGAAGCCGAGGGTCGCGTATCGGGCCTTGAACTTGACCGCGCTCTGGAAGAAGCAGACGACCTTGCCGTCCCGAGCGTATGCGGGCATCCCGTACCAGAGCTTCGGCGTGAGCCCCGGCGCCGTGGCCCTGACGATGGCGTGAACCCGCTCGGCCAGTGCGCGGTCGGGCTGCGCCATCGCGGCGATCTTCGCGAGCACGTCGCCTTCCCCGTTCGCCTTGGTGGCGCGCGCGCCGCGCCGCGCGGTCCGCTTGAGGTCCTGCGCGTGCTCCTTCATCGCGGCCCGTTCCTCGTCGGTGAAGCCGTCGAACGCGGTGCCTTGGGTGGCGGTTCGTGTCTCTCCCATGTGGACTCTCCTCTCCGGAGACCGTGATCGCCGCGCGGTTTCGCGGTCGATCCCTGTGACGAGGAAATACTCGCGACTCCCGCGACAGCGATCAACGACGAACCTCGCAACGACCGATAACACGGCGGTTATCACGTCAGGCTCCGCCGCGGTACCGGCTCAGGGAGTCAGCACGATCCGGCCGAACACCGTTCCCGCATCCATCTCGCGGTGGGCCAGCACCGCCTGGTCCAGCGGCAGCACGTCGTGCACGACCGTGCGCAGGTCCCCGTGCGCGGCATCGGCGAACTGGGAGGACCGCACCGCCTGCGCTGCGGGGCCGGGCACGGTGTCGGCACTGAACGTGGCGAACGACAGCGACCTGCGGAAGGCGTTCATCAGCCGCATGCCGAAGTCGGCGGGCGGCTGCCCGGCGACCACACCGACAGCCAGGTACCGCCCGTTGGGGTTCAACCGGTCCAGAAACGACGAGAGCGCCGGACCGGCCACGACGTCGATCACCACATCGAATCCCGACGGCGTGTCCGGCCCGCCCTCGCCGGAGCGGTCGAGGACATGGGTGGCGCCCAGCTCCCGCAGGCGGGCGCCACGCTCCTCCGATGCCGTGGTGACCGCCACCGCGCCCGCGCCGCCCCTGGCCGCGAGCTGCACCGCCGTGACCCCGATGCTGCCCGCCGCGCCGCGCACGAGCACCGTCTCGCCGGGCGTGAAACGCGCGCGGTCCAGGGCGAAATGGGCGACCACACCGGAGCTGCCGAGAGTCACCGCGTCCACGCCGGTCAGGCCGTCGGGCAGCGGAAGGACGTCGGCGACGGCGGCGACGGCCTGCTCGGCGTACCCACCGGACAGTCCGGTGAACGCCCACACTCGCCGCCCCGTCCACGAGGGGTCCACGCCCTCGCCCACCGCGGTGACGCTGCCCGCCACCTCGCTGCCAAGGAGATGGCCCTTCCGGAAGCCGTACGCGGCCAGCGTTGCCCGGCGGATCACGGCGTCCACGCCACCCACGCCGATCGCCTCGGTGGTGATCCGCACCTGTCCCGGGCCGGGGACGGGCGCCGGCACGTCGACGACCTCCAGCCCCTCGGGGTTTCCGAACTCCCTGATCACGACGGCTTTCATCTCTGCTCCCTGGGGCGGTGAAGGGGACGGGTCGCCGTTGCTGCGACCGCCACCGGAACGTAACGGACGCTGCCGTCCGGTTGGCTAAAGTGAGAGGCCATGGCCGACCGTTTGCCTCACCCCGTGCGCTCCGACGCCCGGGACAACCGGGCCCGCATCCTGGCCGCCGCGCGCGCGGTTTTCGGAGAGGAGGGTCTGGACGCGCCCCTGCGCGAGGTCGCCCGGCACGCAGGCGTCGGCCCCGCCACGCTGTACCGGCATTTCCCCACCAAGCAGGTCCTGATCGTGGAGGCCTTCGCCGAGCAGCGGCGCGCCTGCCATGCCGTCGTGCGCGACGCTCTGGCGGACCCGGACCCGTGGCAGGGATTCCGGAGCCTGATCGAGCGGATCTGCGAGCTGCACGCGCACAGCCGGGGATTCGCCGACGCCTTCATGGCGACCTTCCCCGAGGCCATGGACTTCGCCGCCGACCGGGAGCGGACGTCGCGCGCGGTCGCCGAACTGGCCCGCCGCGCCCAGGGGACCGGACAGTTGCGGCCGGGTTTCGTCGTCGACGACCTGATCCTCATGCTCCTGGCCCACCGCGGGGTCCAGGACCTGCCGCGTGCCACCAGGATGGCGGCCTCGCGCCGCTTCGCCGCTTACGCGATCGAGGCGTTCCGTGCCGCACCGGAGCGGGCAGCGCCCGCACCGCTGCCGCCGGCTCCACGCCTGCGGCTCGCGCATTCGCCCGGTCCGCCGTGAACCGTCACCTGCCGGCGGTGTCGGCGTGGCGATCCGCCCTGGTCGCCGTCAAGGCCGTTCCGGTGCGGTGAGCGTGGCGTCGGGTGTGGACGATCCGCTGGCCGCTGCGTTGGTGTAGCGGCGGGCCAGATGCGCGAAGGCGGCCCTGAGCTCGGTCGGCCCGACGACTTCGATGTCGGCGTCGAACCTGCCGATGGTGGCGGCCAGGGCGGGCCATGACCACGAGCCCAGGACGAGCCGGCAGCGGCCAGGGCCGAGTTCCTCGACAACCCCGTCGCCGATGAAGGGTGACACCTCGGCCGCGGGCAGGCCGAGGATCACCTCGCCGCGGCAGGGCCAGCCGCCCGAGCCGTCGGAGCCGGAGAACCTCCTGGCGACGAAGGCGGCCACGTCCCCGCCGGGCAGTTCCCGTGGCGTGAACCGGGGACCGGTGGGGATGCGCGGGGTGATCCGGTCGGCGCGGTACGTGCGCCAGTCGTCGCGGTCGAGATCCCAGGCGACGAGGTACCAGCGGCCGCCCCTGGTGACGAGGTGGTGGGGTTCCACCCGGCGTGGCGGGGGCGGCGGGCCGTCGGTTTCCGGCCGGGACGCCGCCTGGTAGTCGAAGCGCAGCACCTCGCGGGCGTGGACGGCACCACCGATCGCCATCAGCACACCACTGTCGACCCGCGGCGGCGCCGCCCGTTCGACGGCGGTGACCTGGAGGGTGTCGATGCGGTGGCGCAGCCGGGCGGGCATGACCTGCCGGACGGTGTGCAGCGCCCGCGCCGCGGCCTCCTCGATGCCGGCACCGGTGGTGGCGGCGACGTGAAGCGCCACGGTGAGGGCGACGGCCTGCTCGTCGTCGAACAGCAGCGGCGGCAGTTGCGTGCCCGCGCCGAGTCGGTATCCGCCGTCGGGGCCTTTGGTGGTCACGATGGGGTAGCCGAGCTCGCGCAGGCGGTCGATGTCGCGGCGCACGGTGCGTAGGCTGACATCCAGCCGCTCGGCCAGCAGCGTTCCTGGCCAGTCCCGGCGTGCCTGCAGCAGCGACAGCAGCGCCAGCAGCCGGGCCGAGGTTTTCGGCATGGTTCCCATTCTGCGCGAAGTAGAGGACACACCCCGGCCGCTTCCCCGGCGAGGGTTGTCTCGTGTCAGGCATCAAGTCCACGCAAGGAGCGATCGTGTCCCTCACGACCACAACCCACCTGAACTTCCGCGGTGACGCACGCGCGGCGCTGGAGTTCTATCAGTCCGTGTTCGGTGGCCACCTCGCCGTGGTCACCTACGCCGACGCCGGGAACGTCCAGGAAGAGTCCCAGGCCGACCAGGTGATGTGGGGCCAGGTGCTCGCAGAGAACGGCTTCCACGTGATGGCCTACGACGTGCCGTCGCGGACGGGCTACGACCAGGGCGAGAACGCGTTCTTCGTCTCCGTGCGCGGCGAGACCGTCGACGAGGTCACCGGCTACTGGGAGAAGCTCGCCGCCGGGGCGAGCGTCGTCATCCCGATGGGCCCGGTGGGCTGGGCGCCCGCCTACGGGATGCTGCGCGACCGTTTCGGCGTCGTCTGGGTCGTCGACGTCCTCAGCGAACACAACGGGTGACCCCGAACCGGGGCTGACCTGTGGAAACGCTTGTCAATCGAGTGCCCCGGGGCGGCTTGCACTGCATTCACAGCGGGCACTGTGCCCTTCAGTCCGTGGCTGTTGCGTCCTGGGCGAAGTCAGCTAGCTCGGTGGACAGGAGTTCTTCGGCCCCGTGGTCCAGGAGCTGTTGCATCTGGGTGGAGCGGGGCAGCATTGTCTTCTCGTGGGCGAGGACGGCATCGTGGACGGTGTCGTGCTGCACGACGGCGAGGGCGAGTTCGCAGGCGTCGAGCAACGCGAGGTTGACGCCGACACCGAGCGGGGGCATCAGGTGGGCGGCATCGCCCAGGAGCGTGACGGTGGGGTTGTGCTCCCAGGTGTGCGGGACCGGCAGGGCGTGGATGGGGCGGTCGACGTAGCGGCCGTCGTTGTCGGTCAGCAGGCGGCGCAGGTTCGGTGACCAGTCGCGGTAGCGGTCGAGCAGGAGGGCCCGGATGCCGCCGGTGTCCTCGATGGTCAGGCCGGCTGCGGTGATCCAGTCGGCGGCAACGCGCTGGGATGATGTAGACGCGGGTGTGGTCGCCGCTGTTGCGCTGGGCGAACAGGCAGCGGTCGCCGTCGGCCGCCGCGGCGCTGCCCTGGCCGACGAGTTCGGTGATCTCGGGATGCCGGGTCTCGACATCGTGGAACCAGGCTTCGAGGAAACTGACGCCGCTGTACTCGGGGTTGGCGTCGGAAACAGCGCGGCGAACCGTGGACCAGGCGCCATCGGCTCCGACGACGAGGTCGGCCTCGATGACGGTGCCGTCGGCGAAGTGGAGTTGGCGAGGGCCGGTTGTGGGCCCTTCGACGGAGCGCAGGGTGTGGCCCCAGCGCACTGTTCCGGGCTCGAGTGAGTTCAGCAGGAGGTCGCGCAATGCGCCTCGGTCGATCTCCGGCTTGAAGCGTTCGCCTTCTTCGGGGACGTGGTGGAAGACGATGGTGCCGGCGGTGTCCAGCTGGCGCATCTCCTGCCCCTCGGGGCGCGAGATGCGCAAGAAGTCGTCGAGCAGTCCGGCTTCGTGCAGGGCGATCTGGCCGTTGTCCTCGTGGAGGTCGAGGGTGCCACCCTCGGGCGAATTCGTCTCGCGGCATCACGGCCATGACCACCAATCGCCTGGCGGAGGACGGCGTGGCGGTCAGGCGCACCGGGGCGCTGAGCGTGCGCATCCGGGCGGATCTCCGCGACTGGCTGGACGGTCCGACGATCATGCTGTCGACAACGGTGGCCGGCGGTGCGGGCGATCACGGCCGGCCGTTCGCGCGGTGTGGCGGTGCTGGGGCCAGCGGCGTCGTCTGCCGCGTGTCCTGCTCCACGGTCACTGATCGAGGTCATGGTCGCTTACCGGGCAGGATCAGCCGGGCTGGATCGCGTAGTTGACCCGGTGTGGAGCTCGGATTGCTCCCAGAGGCGGGCTGAGTGGCGAGGGCGCGACCGCGCGGGGAAGCCAGTGTGAACGCAGTGCGTGCCCCCGGTGAGACTCGAACTCACACTGGCACGATTTTGAGTCGTGTGCCTCTGCCAATTGGGCTACGGGGGCGTGGACGCAGACTTTACCGGGAGTCGATCGACATCTGGCATGCGGGCTACCACGCAACGTCGTGGGTTCGGGGCCGACGTGGCCGGTCACGCCACGTGGCGAACGCCATCTCTGCGGCGCCGCCGGAACCGGTAGCCTCTGGGGTAGCGGCTCGCCGCACCCATCGTAACCCGTCGATCGCCCAGGAGGACCCCGGTGACCGAACCGGCTACCGAGGCCAACGATGTTGCCACCGCACCCCAGCGCCGAGTGCTCGTCGCGGAAGACGAGGCGCTGATCCGGCTCGACCTCGTCGAGATGCTGCGCGAAGAGGGCTACGAGGTGGTCGGCGAGGCCGGCGACGGGGAAGAAGCCATCAAGCTCGCCGCTGACCTCAAGCCTGACCTGGTGATTCTCGACGTCAAGATGCCCAAGCTCGACGGCATCGAGGCGGCGGCGAAGATCACCGGCGACCGGATCGCGCCGGTCGTCATCCTCACCGCGTTCAGCCAGCGCGACCTCGTGGAGCGCGCCCGCGACGCGGGCACGATGGCCTACCTGGTCAAGCCCTTCGCCAAGCGCGACCTTGTGCCCGCCATCGAGCTCGCCGTCAGCCGGTTCGCCGAGCTGCAGGCCCTGGAGTCGGAGGTCGCCGGGCTCAGCGAGCGCCTCGAGACACGCAAGCTCATCGACCGTGCCAAGGGCCTGCTCATGACCAACCAGGGCCTGACCGAGCCGGACGCGTTCCGGTGGATCCAGCGCACCGCCATGGACCGGCGCACCACGATGAAGGCCGTCGCCGAGGCGGTCATCGAGAACATCGGCGCCAAAGCCACGTAGCGGGGCGGCACACTCGCCCCGGCGTCGGTGAACGGCCCGTGGCAGGCCAACCCGCCTGCCACGGGCCCTTCCCGTCTCACCAGCTCAGCCGCCCACCTTGAACGCGGCCTTGCGGGCCGCCTTGGCGGTCGTCTTGTCCGGGTGGAACCTGCCGACGAGCGTCAGCACCTCGTGCGCGTTCGGGTGGTCCAGCCGCCACACGTGGTCGAAGATCGCCACCTCGCCCGCCGGAACGGTGCTCGCCACGACCTCGGCCAGCTCCTCCGGCTCGAACCGCAACTCGGCGTCACTCAGCGCATCCGCCAGCAGCCAGGCCAACTCCTGCGGGGACAGTTCGGCTGCCGAGTCCGTGAGCTGCGCCAGCGCCTGCTTCGCGTAGGGCCGCAGCGCGGGCTCGTCCAGCGCCTCCCGCCACGCCTGCTCGGTCGCGGCACCGAGCGGCGTCAGCAACGTCGCCACGGCGCCTCGCTCGTCAGGCCCGCCGCCGCGCGCCGCGCCGAGCAGTTCGCTCGCCGCGGCCTGCGGGGTGCGCGGCGACATCCATGCTTCGACCTCCTTGGCCGCCTCGTCCGGGCCGGTGGTCAGAGCCACCTCCAGCACGTCCTCGGCCGTCATGTCCTCCACCGGCGGCAGCAGCGGCACGTCGACGTCGGAGTCCAGCAACTCGCTGCGCAGCATGTGCTGCGCGGGCGGCGTCATCCGCACCACCTCGTCGTCCACGGTCACCGCGCCCAGCCGCGCGAGCCGCTCGGCGAGCACCACACCGGGGTCACCGTGCTCGGCGACCCACGCGTCCCACCGTTGCCGCGCCTGGCTCTCCGGCAGCTCCGCGGTCGCCGTCTCCTCGATCATGGCGCTCCACTCCGCCAGCGAGACGCCCTCGCGGCCGGTCAGGAACAGCACCATGAACGCCGAGCCCGCCGACGCGAAGTCGAGATCCTCCTCGCCCGCGCCCGCGGCGTCCAAAACCAGGCTCCACGCGAGCACGAAGCTCAGAGCGTGCTGCCACACCAGCAGGACCTCGTCGTCGTCCAGATCGGGCCAGGTCCTCGCGTCCTCGGTCGGGACGATCTGCGCCTCGTCGGTCTCCTCGACGAAGCCCAGCTCCTCGGAGAGCTCCGTCAGCAGCGCCGCCTCGGCGCCGTCAAGGCCGTCGCCGGGGTCGGTGGCGCCGTCGGGGCCGCCGTACAGGGCGAGCACCACCTGCTGCACCTGGCCGAGCAGGACGCTCTCCCGCGCCGCCTGCGCCAGCTCCGGCTCGGGCGGCAGCCGCAGCGGCGGCAGCCGGTCCGGGAGACCGAACACCTCCTTGAGGTCCACCTCGTCCACATCGTCCAGGTCGTCCAGATCGGACTCGTCCTCGGGAAGATCCGCGACCGCGGTGACGAACGGCGCCATCGACTCCCTCAGCTCCGTCCGCAGGTTCTCCACCGTCGCGGCGTGCAGCAGGCGACGATCGGCGGCGAAGTCGAGCAGGTCGCCCGCCGTGCGCAGCACGGTCGGCACCTCCTCGGGCTCGATGTCCGCCGCCTCCGGGTAGACCTCCAGCAGCAGCTGTCGCAGCGAGCCCTCGGCGAGCTGGGAGAGCTCGGTGACACCCAGCTCGTCGGCCAGCAGCCCCAGCATCAGCTCCGCGTGCGGCCGGTCCGGTGGCGACTGCCTGCCGGTGTCGGCGGACCACACCGCCAGGTCGTCGAGCGTTGCGGTGACCGGATCGGGCTTCATCGCGCCAGGCTATCGGCGCACCGCCACGCCGGGCCGCCCGGCCCGGTCCGATCACAACCAGTGGTTGTCACGGGCGCCCGAGAAGCTGTTGGACGCGCCAGTGACCAGCGGGTTTGCTTGTCGTCATCACACAGACGCGAACCAGGGAGACACCATGCAGACGACATCAGCGGTCACCGGCGTCGCCGCCGGAGTGCCCTTCACGGCGTTGCCGCCTGCCGCGACGACGGCACCGGCACCCGCCGTGGTGACCTGGCACCTCATGGACCCGCCGCGCAGCGAGCATGCCATGGCCGCGGCGCTGCCGATGGCCGGGCTCGACGCCTGGCGGGTCTACCTCGGCCTGCCCATGTCCGGCGAACGCCTTCCCGGCGGCGGACCGGACGAGTTCTTCCGGCTGGCCGCCGAGGACTACGTGCTCAACGTCGCGGAGCCGGTCACCGACCAGGCCGCGGCGGAACTGCCCGCCGCGCTGGCCGAACTCCGCCGTACACTGTCCATTGCGGACGCGCCGATCGGTGTCGCCGGCGGCTCGGCGGGCGCCACCATCGCGCTGGAGGTGCTGGCGCGCGGCGAGGTGCCCGTGGCCGCGGCGGCGGTGGTCAGCCCGGTCGTCCAGCTGGCGGCCGCGGTCGGCGCCAACGAGCGCCGGTACGAGCTCACCTACCCGTGGAGCGAGCGCTCCCGCGCCGTCGCCGGCCGGTTCGACTTCGTGCGCAGGGCCGCGGAGCTCACCGCGCCCGTCCTGCTCGTGGCGGGCGAGGAGGACGACGCGGCGTTCCGCGAGCCCGCGGCGGCCTTGCACCGCGCGCTGGGCGAGGCGAGCAGGCTCGTGCTGATCCCCGGCATGGAACACGCACTGGCCGACGAGCCGGGCCTCGACGCGGCTCCGCAGACGCCGCACGCCGCCGCCGTCGACGCCGAGTTCACCGCCTGGTTCCGGCAGCACCTGCGCTGACCGGGTCGGGGATCCAGCAGCGTGCCGGGTCGTGGGCGCACCAGTCCTCGGCCCGGCTCGTGCGCAGCACCAGCTCGAGCAGCCGCGCCACCGCGGGCCGCGGCCTGCCCCCACGCCACACCACCGACCACGGGAAGAGCGGCGACGGCTCGAACGGCAGCACCCGCAGATTGAGGTCGGGTGCCAGCTCCATGTCCGCGCCTGCCAGCGTCACGCGGCGCCTGCCGTAGCGGGTCTGCTCCAGCGTGTGCCGCAGGTCGTAGCTGATGCCGGACCGGTCGATCGGCACGTCGAACGCCTCGCTCAGCCTGCCGAGGAACGCCGTCCACTCACCGGGGCCCGACGAGGACGGCAGCCAGATCCCCTCCTCGCGCAGCGCGGTCATGGGCACCACGTCGCCTCCGGCCAGCGGATGCTCCGGAGCGAGCAGGGCCACCAGGGGCTCCAGCCGCACGAGCCGGTGCTCCAGCTCGGCGGGCAGTTCCCGGTCCAGATCGCGCACGCGGCCGAAGGCCACCTCCACCTCGCCGCGCAGCAACGGGTCGATCGCGTGGGCCAGCCCGCCGCGCCACCCGCGCTCGACCCGCAGCCCCGGCTCGCGCTCGGCCATCCTCCGCAGCATGAACATCGGCGAAAGGCGGTTGTCGAGCAGGTCGGCGCGCACGGGTGCGTCGTCGCGGGCGAGCGCGGCGATGGCCGTGTCGTTGGCGCGGACCAGCTCCCGCGCGGCAGGCAGGAACCGCTCGGCCTCGGTGGTGAGCTCCACCATCCGGTTGGTGCGGACGAACAGCCGCGCCCCGAGCGCGCTCTCCAGCCTGCCGATGCGCTTGGACAGCGCCTGCTGGGTCACGAACAGCCGCTCGGCCGCTCGGCTGAAGTTGCGCAGTTCCGCGGTGACGACGAACGCGCGCACCTGGGCGAGGTCGAGGTCCACGCCCGAAGGCTACGCGGTCAGGACGCCGGTGGCTTGTCCCTGACGATGCAGGTCAGCCGGGCTGTGCAGGTGCGCCGCCCTGACTCGTCGGTGATCACGATCTCGCTGGTGATGGTGCTGCGGCCGACGTGCAGCGGAGTGGCCACCCCGGTGACGAGCCCGGTGAGCGCGGCGCGGTGGTGCGTGCACGACAGCTCCAGGCCCATCGTCGCCCTGCCCGCCCCGGCGTTGAGCGCGGCGACCGTCGACCCCAGCGCCTCCGCCATGACCGCGTTCGCGCCGCCGTGCAACAACCCGTACGGCTGAAGATTGCCCGCGACGGGCATCGTGCCCACGACCCGCTCCGCGCTCAGCTCGGTGAACGTCAGGCCGACCTTGTCGTTGAGCTGCTGCTCCGCGACCTCGGGATTGATCCCCGCGAGCTGCTCGCGAATCTGCTCTTCCGACACGGGCTCGGTCACTCGGCTCTCCTCATCCGACACGACAGGCAACACTGTCAGGGGCTCACCCTAGACTCACCCCCGTGAGCCCCCAGCAGAACACTTCAGTAGCGAACGACACACCCCGGCTGTTGCTCATCGACGGTCATTCGATGGCCTACCGGGCGTTCTTCGCCGTGCCCGCCGACCGGTTCCGCACTTCGACCGGTCAGGTGACCAACGCGGTGTTCGGGTTCACCTCCATGCTCATCAACCTGCTGCGCGACGAGGCGCCGACGCACCTGGCCGTGGCCTTCGACGTCTCCCGCAAGACGTTCCGCTCGGAGACCTTCGCCGACTACAAGGCCAACCGGCAGACCACGCCCGACGACTTCAAGGGCCAGGTCGAGCTCATCAAGGAGATCCTCGCGGCGCTGGCCATCCCGGTGCTCGTCAAGGAGGGCTACGAGGCCGACGACATCATCGCCACACTCACCACGCAGGCCTGCGCCGACGACTACGAGGTGCTCATCTGTACCGGCGACCGGGACGCGCTGCAGCTGGTCAACGACTGCGTGACGGTGCTGTACCCGCGCAAGGGCGTGTCCGACCTCGTGCGGTTCGACCCGGCGGGCGTGCAGGACAAGTACGGCCTTTCCCCCGAGCAGTACCCCGACTTCGCCGCGCTGCGCGGTGACCCTTCGGACAACCTGCCCGGCATCCCGGGCGTGGGGGAGAAGACGGCGGCCAAGTGGATCAAGCAGTTCGGCAGCCTCGGCGACCTGGTCGACCGCGTCGACGAGGTCAAGGGCAAGGTCGGCGACGCGCTGCGCGCGCACCTCGACGCCGTCATGCTCAACCGCCAGCTCACCGAACTGGTCAAGGACGTGCCGCTGGAGTCGGTGCCCGGCGACCTCGGGGTGCAGCCGTGGGACCGCGACGCGGTGCACCGCCTGTTCGACGAGCTGGAGTTCCGGGTGCTGCGCGACCGGCTGTTCGCCAGCCTCACCAGCGCCGAGCCGGAGGCCGACCAGGGGTTCGAGGTCACCGGCGGCGCGCTGGAGCCGGGTGCGCTCGGTGACTGGCTGGCGGCGCACGCGGCCCCCGGCAGCACGGTCGGTGTGGCGTTTCGCACGACCGGCGCGTCGGTGGCGGCCGACCTGCAGTCCGTGGCGCTGGCCGCGCCCGACGGCGAGGGCGCCTACGTCGACGTGTCCACACTGGATCCCGCGGACGAGAAGGCGCTCGTCGCCTGGTTCGCCGACGAGGCCGTGCGCAAGGTGGGCCATGCGCTGAAGGTGCCGCTGCATGCCCTGCTGGCGCGCGGGTGGGCCGTCGCGGGCCTGGCGATGGACACCGAGCTGGCCGCCTACCTGGTCCGCCCCGGCCAGCGGTCGTTCGAGCTGGACGACCTGGTGCTGCGGTACCTGAACCGGGAGCTGCGTTCCGAGGACGCCGGCGACGGCGGGCAGCTGTCCCTGCTCGACACCGGCGACGGCGACACCCAGCTCGTGCACGGCGAGCTGGTGCGCGCCCGTGCCGTGGCCGAGCTCGCGGGAGCGCTCGGCAGGGAGCTGGCCGAGATCGGCGGCACGAGGCTGCTCGACGAGATCGAGCTGCCGCTGCTGGAGGTCATCACCGAGCTGGAGGCCGCGGGCATCGCCGTGGACCTCGACCAGCTCACGACCCTGGAGGCCCACTACGCCGGCCGGGTCCGGCAGGCCACCGAGAGCGCGTACTCCGTCATCGGCAAGCAGATCAACCTCGGCTCGCCCAAGCAGCTCCAGGTGGTGCTGTTCGAGGAGCTGGGCATGCCGAAGACCAAGCGCACCAAGACCGGCTACACGACCGACGCCGACGCGCTGCAGACGTTGTACGAGAAGACCGAGCACCCGTTCCTGGCGCACCTGCTGGAACACCGCGACGCCACCCGGCTGCGCACCACCGTCGAGGGGCTCATCAAGGCGGTCGCCGACGACGGCCGCATCCACACCACACTGCACCAGACCATCGCCGCCACCGGGCGGCTGTCATCGGTGGACCCGAACCTGCAGAACATCCCGATCAGGACCGACGAGGGCAGGCGCATCCGCGAGGCGTTCGTGGTCGGCGCGGGCTACTCGCAGCTGATGACGGCCGACTACAGCCAGATCGAGATGCGGATCATGGCGCACCTCTCGGCCGACACCGCCCTGATCGAGTCGTTCCAGTCCGGCTTCGACTTCCACGCAGCCACCGCTGCCCGGGTGTTCGGCGTCGAGCCCGCCGACGTGACCGGGCCGCAGCGCGCCAAGATCAAGGCGATGAACTACGGCCTCGCCTATGGACTGTCCGCATACGGGCTCTCCCAGCAGCTGCGCATCTCCACCGAGGAGGCGCGCGAGCTGATGGACGAGTACTTCGCCCGGTTCGGCGGCGTGCGTGACTACCTGCACAGCGTGGTCGACAAGGCGGCCAAGGTCGGCTACACCGAGACCATCTTCGGCCGCCGCCGCTACCTGCCCGACCTCACCAGCGACAACAGGCAGCGCCGGGAGATGGCCGAGCGGATGGCGCTCAACGCACCCATCCAGGGCAGCGCGGCCGACATCATCAAGGTCGCCATGCTCGGCGTGCATCGCGCGCTGCGCGAGGCGAAACTGCGCAGCCGGGTGTTGCTGCAGGTGCACGACGAGCTCGTGCTGGAGGTGGCCGACGACGAGCACGGCGACGTGGAGGCCCTGGTGCGCAAGCAGATGGGGGCCGCCTACGAGCTGGCGGTGCCGCTGGAGGTGTCCGTCGGGTTCGGCCAATCGTGGAACGATGCCGCGCATTAGGGTTGTTCACCCGAAAAGGGGGTAACTTACGGGCATGACCGCCCGGAACGCGTTGGTGTTGGCCGGAAGCGGGATGCTCAGCGCCGTCGCGCTGGATCTCGCGACCGACGGCTGGCGGGTGGTCCTGCCCAGCAGGCGCTACTGCCCCCTGCCCACAGAGGACATGGCCGACGCCGGGACCAGGCCGAGTCGCTGGGGGCGCGGCCGCCGCAAGGAGCGGGTCGGCTCGGGCCGCGCCATCTGGGTCGAAGCCCACTGGGACCGCCCCCGCGAGCTGGCCCGCGGCGCGGAGAAGGCGCTCACCGCCGCTGCCGAGCTGCTGGTGGCGTGGGTGCACGAGTCCTACCGGCGGTCCGTGCTCGGCGCCGTCGAGCCCCTGCTGGCCCCGAAGGCACCCGTGGTCGAGGTGCGCCAGCTCTCCGACCTCGCCTTTCTCCCCGAGGAACCCGAGCCGCTGCTGGCCGGGCACCCCACGCAGCAGGTGCTGCTCGGCAACCTCTCCGAGGACGCCGCCGACCGGCCGCTGGGCCAGCAGGAGATCACCAGGGGCGTGCTGCACGCGGTGGAGCGGGCACTGGAGGGCCGCCCGTCGTCGCTGCACCAGATCGGCGAGCGCAGGCCCGTGCACGGCTACTGACGGCCGGTGCCGCTCTCGCCGGCCCGCGCGGCCAGCAGCCCCATGACCGAGTCGCAGACGTCCTGCCTGCTGCGCTGCGGGTCGAACACCAGCCAGTCCAGTGCCGTCACCAGCAGGGTGCCGAACAGCGCGGCCGCCGCGGTCCTCGGCGGCACCCCCGCGGGAAACCGGCCGGTGGCGGCCACCCGCTCCAGCTGCCCGGTGATGATCGCGACGATGTTCCCCCGCAGCGGGGCCAGCACGTCGTGCCAGCGGCCCTGACCCCGCCACAGCTCGCTCACCAGGATCTGCGAGAAGCCCGGGTACTCGCTGATGAACTCCAGGGCCGCGTCCACGAGCGCCCGCAGGCCGGCCACCGGGTCGTCCGCCGCGGTGGCGGCGGTCAGCCGCTGTCCCAGCAGGTCGGTGCCGTAGCGCAGCAGGGCCTCCACGAGGCCGTCCTTGCTGCCGAAGTTGTAGTAGACGGTGCCCTTCGCGACACCGGCCTCGGTGGCGATCTCGTCCACGGTCACGCTGGCGAGGCCCCGGCTGTGGGCGAGCCGGATGGTGGCCTCGAACAGCTTGCGGCGGCTGGCCCGCGCGCGGGCGCTCACAGCGCCAGCTCCGGTCTCAGCTGCCGCACGGTCCACACACGACGCTTGTGTGCGGCGAAGGCGGACAGCGCCAGCGCGGCGGCCAGGTAGGCGAGCAGCACGCCCACGTCGGTGAGGATCCGCACCGACGCGCCACTGTAGAGCAGGTGGCGAAGGCCGTCGATCACGTAGCCCATCGGCAGCACGACGTGCAACGGATACAGCACATCCGGCAGCGTCTGCCACGGGAACGTGCCGCCCGCGCTCACCAGCTGCAGCACCAACAGCACGAGCCCGAGGAACTTGCCGACGGCGCCGAACATCGCGTTGAGCGCGTGCACGATCGCCGTGAACGTCAGCGACGCGAGCATGGCGAACCCGAGCGCGGGCAGGGGGTGTGCCACGTCGATGCCCACCAGCCACGTCACGGCGCCGAACAGCACCACCACCTGCGCCAGCCCGAGCACGGCCGACGACAGCCACCCGCCCAGCGCCACGCGCAGCGGCGATGCCCCCGCGGTCAGCGCCCGGGTGGACAGCGGCCGCAGCAACAAGAACAGCACGAACGCCCCGATCCACGTGGCGAGCGCGATGAAGAACGGCGCCAGCCCGGCCCCGTAGGTGCCCGCGCTGGCCAGGCCTGCCGAGTCGACGGTGACCGGGTCGGAGATGGTGCTCGCCGTGGCCTGCCGGGTGGACTCGTCGGCGTTGGGGATCTGGTGCAGTCCCTCGGTCAGGCCGTCCCGCAACTGGTTCGCGCCGGTTGCGAGCTCCTGCGTGCCTCTGACGGCGCCGGCCTCGCCCTGCTCCAGCTTGGCGGCGCCACCGGCAAGCTCGGTGGCACCGTCGGCCGCCCGCGCGATACCCGAGGAGAGGTTCGGCGCGGCCGCCGCCAGCTGCCCGGCGCCCGCCGCGACCCGCTGCGAGCCCTCCGCGAGCGTGTCGAGCTGGGCCGAGGCCTGCTGGATGCGGGCGTTGGCGTCGTCCACCGGCGCCCGCAGTTGCCCGAGCGTGCCCAGCACGTGCCGCACCTCCGGCTCCGAAAGCCCGCCCTCGCGCAGCCGTTGCGTCAGCCTGCCGTCGAGGTTGTCGAGGTTGGTCTGCAGTTCGGCCGAGCCCGCCGCGACGGCCGCGCCCGCGGCGGCGACCTGAGCGTTGCCGGTGGCCACCTGCTGCGCGCCGTCGGCGAGCCTGCGGGTCTGCTCGGGCAGCGACTCCGTGCTGGAGCGCAGCGTGGTGAGCCCGCCTGCCAGGCGCGTGCTGCCCTCGGCGAGCCGGTGCGCTCCCGAGGCGAGCTCCCGCTGCCCCTCGAGGAGCCTGCCCGCGCCACCGGCCAGGCGCGCCGCACCGTCCGATGCCTGCTCGATCTTGCCGTGGATCGTGGAGAAGCCGACCAGGAACCGTTGCGCGGCCTGCTCGCCGACCTTGGTGGCGATCGTGTCGCGGACCTGCTCGGCCACCTGGTTGGCGATGGTGTGCGACAGGTAGTTGTTGGCGTCGTTGGTGGTCAGCGTGATCGTGGCGCGCCGCGGCTGCAGCTTGGCGCTCGACAGCAGCGCCGCGGAGAAGTCCTTCGGAATGGTGATGGCGAACGAGTAGTCGCCGTCGCGCACCCCGTCCCGCGCCTCGGCGGCCGAGACGTCGTGCCACTGGAAGCTGCCCGAGCGAACCAGTTCGCCGGCGACCTCCTTGCCGACGTCGCGCTGCTCGGCACCCTCGTCGTTGTCGACGATCGCGGCGGGCAGCCGGTCGAGCCTGCCGTAGGGGTCGTAGTTGGAGTACAGGTACAGCGAGGCGTACAGCAGCGGCACCAGAACGAGCGCGGCGACGGCCAGCTTCGGCAGCGTGCCGGTGGTGAGCCTGCGCAGCTCGTTACCCGCGAGACGAAGCCCGCTCACGACGACGCCACCTCCTCCCGCAGGCAGCGCACCGGCTCCGGCTGGTCGAGCCTGCCCACCCGCGCCGGGGCGGCCAGCAGCGCCTGCACCGAGGCGGTCGCCGTGAGCACCACGACGGCCAGCCCGCGCTCGGCGTGCTCGTGGGCCACCATCCACCAGCCGTCGACCTCGCTGGTGTGCCGGTCGGGCCGGTCGAGCACCAGCAGCCGGACACCGTCGCGGCAGGCCGCCAGATCGGCGAGCAGGCGGGTGCGCGGCTCGGCGCCCAGGTTTTCGAACCGGGTGCCCGCGTCGGCGGCGCAGTCGTGTTCGGCCAGCCAGCGTTCGACGGCGGCGCGGCCTGCCTGCCTGCCCGCGAGCGCCAGCTCCTCGCCGACCACGACCCGCAGCGGCAGTGCCTCGTCGGGTTCGCTCACGCCCGGGGAATCGACCACGGCGGCCAGCGCGCGCAGCCGGGCTTCGTCGGTGCGGCCCGCACGGCCCGCGCCGTCGCCGCTGTCGGCACGGCCGCAGTCGCCGTCGGTGACCGTGACGGTGCCCGTGTCCGGCCGCAGGCGGCCCGCGAGCGCGAGACCGAACGCGGTGATCCCCGGTCCCGGTTCGCCGTGGAGCACGGCGAGCTCGCCCTCGGCGACGGTGAGCGAAGTCTGCGGCAACAGCGTCCCGTGCGGGCCCTCGACCGAGACCCGGTCGGCGACCACCTGCATGTCGTCTCCTTTTGAACTGACTGGTCAGTTCAAAAGATAGGCCATCCGGAGTAACGGTGCCACACCGCCCCGCCACTGGCGGCTCAGCGCAGGCGCGAGGCTGGGCGGGCCTCCCAGACCGTCCACAGCGGGCGGTAGCCCTGCCGGTGCCAGAACACCGACGCCAGCGGGTTCGGCGGGTTGTAGTAGAGGTAGCTGCCGCGCACCCCGCCCTGCCGCAGCCGCTCGTGCACCGCGGCGACCAGCGTCCGGCCCACCCCGCGTCCGCGGAGCCGAGGCGCCACGGCGGTGCTCGCGATGTGGCCCCAGCGACCTGGGGGCAGCACGGTGGCCGCCCAGGTGCCGTCGGTGACGTCGGTCCAGCCGCTCTCGGCGAACCCGGCGGGCTCGCCACCGAGTTCGGCGAGCAGCAACGTGGCCCCGGAGCCGAGGCGCTGCCGCAGGGCCTCGCGGCGAGCGTCGCGCTCGGCCGTGCCCGGCCGCAGCCGCAGGCTGCCGACCTGGGCCGAGTACTCGATCTCCACGCGCTCGAGACGCAGGATCGTGTCGATGTCGCCGACGTCGGCGTCCCGGACCGTGACGTCGTCGCGGACGGGCGCCTGTGGCGCGGGATCGGTGCGCACGCCGAGCGCCGACAGCGGCACGAGGCCGTGGTCGAGCAGCGCGCGCGTGGCCTCGGCGTCGCGGCTGGGCCACGCCACCACGCACGAGGAGTCCTCTCCCGGCGTCTCCCTGTCCAGCCGGGCACGGCAGGCCCGCAGCACGGCGTCCATGCCGTCGCGGCCGTGGCTGCCGATCAGGGGTGTCAGTTGCCACACCTCCAGCGCCGACCACAGGGCTTCCGGCGCGTCCGGATCGGTGACGGTCGCCGTGAGCACGCCGGTGACCCTGCTTCCGCCGGGCAGCGTCGCGACGAGCGTCTCGCCGTCCGGTGGTTCGGTGATCGCGGGCAGCAGCGGGTCGATGGCCGCGAATCGTTCGGCCTGGTCGGCGACCAGGTCCGTCCCCTCCCTCATCTCTTGTCCCCTCACGCCAGCGCCAGTGCGGGCCTGACCTCCCAGGTGGTCCACAGTGGACGGTAACCGTGCCGGTGCCAGAACACCGACGACAACGCGTTGTGCGGACTGTAGAACAGGAACGTGCCGCGCGCCCCCTCGGCGAGCAGCTCGGCGTGTGCCGCGGCGGCCAGCGCCCTGCCGACACCGGTGCCCCTGGCCGCCTCTGTCACCGAGAGCGTGCCGACGTGGCCCCAGCCGCCGCGCGGCAGCCGGGTCAGGTCGGTGACGGGGCTGCCGCACGCCACCATGCCCACCGGCAGCCCGGCCGACTCGGCCAGCCACACCGGCTCACCGGCGTCCAGTGCCCGCAGCAGCTCGGCCGCGAGCCAGTCGCGGGCGCCCTCGCGCACCACCGCCGAGCCCACCAGCGCGGCGTAGTGCAGCTCCTGCAGCCACAGCCGCACCAGCTCGTCGAGGTCGGCCCGCCTCGCCCTGCGCACCTCCACCCCCGGCGCAGTCACCGCGGCCACCGGCTCGGCGCCGCGCACGGCCAGTGACGTGTACGGCGCGAGGCCGTGCTCCAGCAGCGCGGGTACCGCGGCGACGGCGCGGCTCGGCCAGGTGAGCGCGCACGCCGAGTCGGGGCCGGGCCGCTCCCGCTCCACCCTGCCGCGCAGGGCGGCGAGCAGCGCCGAGATCCCGGCGGCGCCGGTCTGGGGCGACGTCGGGGTCAGCTCCCACGTCTCGCGCGCGTGCCACAGGCTCTCCCACCCGGCGTAGCGGGCGCGGTACAGCACGCCGGTCACCTCGCCACCGCCGGGCAGACGGGCGGTGATCGGCTCGCCTGCACCCGGCTCGAACGAGGGCGGCAGCAGCGGGTCGAGCTCGCCGAAGCCGGTCATGGGTCCCGCACGGTGCTGAAGACGGCGGTGCCGGGAAACAGCCTGCCGCGCAGCGGGCTCCACTGGCCCCAGGTGCGGGTGTGCCCCTCGGGCCACTCGGGCTCGACCAGGTCCACCAGCCGCAGTCCCGCGCCCGCGAGTGCGCGCACGTAGTCGCCGAGCGTGCGGTGGTACTCGACGTAGGTGGCGGCGCCGTCGGCGTCGACCTCCACGTAGGGCGTGCGGTCGAAGTAGGGCTGGGTGACGGTCAGCCCGGTCGGGCCGGGGTCGTCGGGGAACATCCAGCGCATCGGGTGGGTCACCGCGAACACCCACCGCCCTCCCGGTCGCAGCACCCTGGCCACCTCGCCGAAGACCGCCTCCACCGACGCCACGAACGGCACGGCGCCGAACGCCGAGCACGCCACGTCGAACGTCCCGGTGGCCAGCGGCAGCCGTTCCGCTCCGGCCTGGACGAGCGCGGGACGCAGGCCCGTGCGGTCGTTGCCCGCGCGGGCGTGCGCGAGCATCCCGGCGGAGAGGTCCAGCGCCACCACGCGAGCGCCCTGAGCGGTCAGCCAGCGCGCACACGGCGCCGAGCCGCACCCCACCTCCAGCACGTCGGCACCGGCCACGTCACCGAGCAGCCGGGCGTCGGCCTCGCGCAGCCCCTCCGGGCACCAGACGAAGTCGGCGTCGCCGAGGAACTCGCCGTGGGTGGCGTGGTAGGCGTCGGCATCGGCGTCCCACCAGGCCAGATTCGCGCGCTCGGCCTCGAGGGAGCCGACCGCGCGGTGGGCGACGCCCGCGGTGCCCAGTGCCCGTTCGGCACGCTCGTGCCGCTCGTCGGGAAGTGGTGAGGACATGCCGCCATCCTCCCTGCCGCCTCCGCCGGACGATCACCGGTGGACCCCTGATTGTGTCGGTCACGGCGAGCCGCGTACGATGTTTCCTAGCGCAGTGGGTTCGCGCTGCCTTTCGCCCAGCGGGCACGTGCTGGGGAGCTAGGGTCGCGCACCTCGAGGTGATGCTCGCGGCCGTTCGCGACTGAACGATTGCACGGTAGTCACCTTGTCCCAGCCCAGTGCGCCACGCAAACTGCAGATCTCCTACAACAAGCCGCTACCGGAGCAACCCACCTAATGACCATCGACACCACCGCCGCCCCGACTGCCCCCTCGCAGGCGCAGCAAGTCGCCGTGAACGACATCGGGTCGGAGGAAGACTTCCTCGCTGCTATCGACAAGACAATCAAATACTTCAACGATGGTGACATCGTCGAAGGCACCATCGTCAAGGTCGATCGCGACGAAGTGCTGCTCGACATCGGGTACAAGACCGAAGGTGTCATCCCTTCGCGTGAGCTGTCCATCAAGCACGATGTCGACCCGGCCGAGGTTGTCGCCGTCGGTGACGCGGTGGAGGCCCTCGTCCTGCAGAAGGAGGACAAGGAAGGCCGGCTGATCCTGTCCAAGAAGCGCGCGCAGTACGAGCGCGCCTGGGGCACGATCGAGGAGCTCAAGGAGAAGGACGAGCCCGTCCGGGGCACCGTCATCGAGGTCGTCAAGGGCGGCCTCATCCTCGACATCGGTCTGCGCGGCTTCCTGCCCGCCTCGCTCGTCGAGATGCGGCGCGTGCGCGACCTGCAGCCCTACGTGGGCCGCGAGCTCGAGGCGAAGATCATCGAGCTGGACAAGAACCGCAACAACGTGGTGCTGTCCCGCCGGGCCTACCTGGAGCAGACCCAGTCCGAGGTGCGCAGCGAGTTCCTCAACGCGCTCGCCAAGGGCCAGGTCCGCAAGGGCGTCGTGTCCTCGATCGTCAACTTCGGTGCGTTCGTGGACCTCGGCGGTGTCGACGGTCTGGTGCACGTCTCGGAGCTGTCCTGGAAGCACATCGACCACCCGAGCGAGGTCGTCGAGGTGGGCCAGGAGGTCACCGTCGAGGTGCTCGACGTGGACATGGACCGCGAGCGCGTGTCCCTGTCGCTGAAGGCCACCCAGGAAGACCCGTGGCGTCAGTTCGCCCGCACCCACGCGATCGGCCAGATCGTGCCGGGCAAGGTCACCAAGCTCGTCCCGTTCGGCGCGTTCGTCCGCGTCGAGGAGGGCATCGAGGGCCTGGTGCACATCTCCGAGCTGGCCGAGCGCCACGTGGAGATCCCGGAGCAGGTCGTGCAGGTCGGCGGCGACGTGATGGTCAAGGTCATCGACATCGACCTGGAGCGCCGCCGGATCTCGCTGTCGCTCAAGCAGGCCAACGAGGGCTTCACGCCGGACGCGGAGTTCGACCCGACGCAGTACGGCATGGCCGCCGAGTACGACGAGCAGGGCAACTACATCTACCCCGAGGGCTTCGACCCCGACACGCAGGAGTGGCAGGAAGGCTACGAGAAGCAGCGTGAGGAGTGGGAGAAGCAGTACGCCGAGGCCCACGCGCGGTACGAGCAGCACATGCGCCAGGTCGCCGAGGCCGCCCAGGCCAATGCGCAGGCCGTCGCCGACGGTGCCACCGGTGCCCCCGAGGGCGGCGAGCAGAGCTACACCTCCAGCCAGTCCGGCCAGGACCAGCGGAGCAGCGGTGGCGGCACGCTGGCCAGCGACGAGCAGCTCGCGGCGCTGCGCGAGAAGCTCTCCGGCGGTGCGTGAGTAACGCCCAGCGGTAGCTGACGACAACGGCGGTGGCCCCCGGTTCCCTCGCGGACCGGGGGCCACCGCCGTTTCGCATGCTCCCCTCCCAGCGTGGCCAAAGCTCCCCAATGCGGCATTCGCTCCACTGGATGGAGCGAATGCCGCATTCGCTCCGTTGAGTGGAACAAATGTGGCATTGGGGAGCTTTCCGCGGGCGTACGGCAGCGGCCCGCACCCGCGCGGGCGGGTACGGGCCGCTGGGAGAAGGGTCCGTGGGGGCGGGCGGCTACCCGGCGACGCGGGCGGCCGCGCTCGCGGCCGGGGTCCAGGCCCGCTCGTGTGCCGCGGCGCGGGCGCGGCGCTTGAGGCCCGCGAGGCTGTGTTTCGCCGGAACGAGCAGCGCGGTCAGCCAGTTGCGCCGGTACTCATCCAGTGCCACGGCCACAGGCCGGTACAGGACGCAGTGCACCAGGCCGGGCGTCCCGAGCCGGTGCTTACCGACATACTTGCTGGCTGGCATCGTTCCTCCGTGTGGGCGATAGCCTTCGCCCGGCACCGTACGCAAGCGATGCGCGAAACTGTAGTACTGGCTCGGCGTGTCACCCTAACCAGTTGCATTACGTTTTGGTTGATGGCTCAGCGTCAGTGCCGCGCCACCGAACTGGTTGAATGCCGTCATGCTGCGAGTGGGGCTCACCGGAGGGATCGGCGCGGGCAAGTCCACGGTCGCCGCGCGGCTGGCCGAGCACGGCGCCGTGCTGATCGACGCGGACCGCATCGCCAGGGAGGTCGTCGAGCCGGGCACCGAGGGCCTTGCCGAGCTCGTCGCGGAGTTCGGTGCGGAGATCCTCGCCGCCGACGGCTCCCTCGACCGGGCCGCGCTCGCGGCGAGGGCGTTCAGCGACGACGGCGCCCGGCAGCGGCTGAACGCGATCGTGCACCCGCGCGTCGGAGCCCGCACCGCGGAACTCATGGCACGGGCCGCGGCCGACGCCATCGTCGTGCACGACATCCCGCTGCTGGTCGAGGGCGGGCTCGCACCCAGCTACCACCTGGTGCTCATCGTCGACGCCGACGAGGACGTGCGCGTGAAACGGCTCGTCGAGTCGCGTGGCATGCCGGAGCAGGACGCCCGCAACCGCATCGCCGCGCAGGCGAGCACCGCGCAGCGGCGCGCCGTGGCCGACGTGTGGCTCGACAACAGCGGCACGCGGGACGTCGTGCTCGCCCAGGTGGACGCGCTGTGGGCCGACCGGCTCGTACCGTTCGAGGCCAACCTGCGCCTGCGCAAGCCACGCCCTCCCCGCTCGCCCGTGGTCCGTCCCTACGACGACACGTGGCCCGTCCAGGCGGAACGCGCGCTGGCCCGCGTCCGGCTCGCCGCGGGTGAGACGGCGCTGCGGGCGGACCACATCGGTTCCACCGCGGTGCCGGGCCTGGCCGCCAAGGACGTGCTCGACCTCCAGCTCACGGTGTCCACTCTGGACGACGCGGATGCGGTCGCCGGGGCGCTGTCGGCAGCGGGCTTCGTCCGCGCGGAGGGGCACTGGTACGACCACCCGCAAGCCGGCGGCGACGGCGTGTGGGACAAGCGTTTTCACTTCGGAGCCGACCCGGGCAGGCCGGTGAACCTGCACGTGCGCTCCGCCGAGGGGCCCGCGTGGCGGCTCGCGCTGCTGTTCCGGGACTGGCTGCGCGACAATCCCGGCGAGGTCGCCGCGTACACCGAGGTCAAGCGCCGGCTGGCCAAGGCACACGCGGACGACGGCAGCGTCGAGGGCTACACCGAGGAGAAGCAGGCGTGGGTGGACGCCGGGTTCACCCGCGCCGAGCAGTGGGCGCGGCGCACCGGCTGGACCCCGTGACGACAGAAGGGGCCGGCGTGGCTCAGCCGTGCCTGCGCCAGCTCAGCTCGATGTCCAGTGTGGACAGCCACGACGCGAGGTCGTAGCCGTTGCGGGCCAGCGCGTCCACCGTGGCGTAGGTGGTCTCGAGCGCCTGCCGGGCCTGCTCGGTGGTCAGCAGCCCCGTGCGCACGGCCGCCAGCAGCTCGTCGGTGTCGAGCACCTCGACGCCGCGACCGCTGCGCAGCACCAGATCCAGGTAGAGGTCGGTGGCCAGCCAGGTGTGACCGTCGGTCTCGACACTCACCACGTCGAGGTAGAAGTCCTGGTCGCGTTCGTGGCCGGGGTTGAACCAGAAGTCGGTGACCCGCAGCCCGAGGCCGGGCAGCAGCCACGACTCCAGGTAGTGGAACTGGGCGCGGCCCGGTGCGGGACGGGCCACGTAGAGCCCGAACGGCTCCACCCGGTACTCCTCGACGGACCGGACGATGCCCTTCGGATCGGTGTTGGTGGCCGCGGTGACGTCGAACCGCTCCAGTTTCGGCGCGTGCATGGCTGCCATCTTGCGGGGTTTACATGTCGGAGGCGACTGTCAACGCCCTAGAGTGAGATCGTGCACGACGACGCCGAGATCGCGGAGCGGCTGTCCCGGGTCGCGGGTGCACTGGGGGCGAGGGCGAGCGAGCTGACGGGCGAACTGGTGGCCCTGTACGAGCGCGAGCTGCCGCACCTGGTGCACGACGACGAGACCATGGTCAGCCTGCTGTCCGCCAGTGTCTACCAGAACATCGACACGGCACTGCGGATCTTTCAGCACGGCATCGACCCGAGCCGGGTGGAGGCGCCCGCGGCGGCGCTGGAGTACGCGCGCAGGCTCGCGCAGCGGGGCACCGCGGTGGTCGACCTGATCCGGGCCTACTACCTCGGGCAGATGGCCGTGCTCGACCAGGCACTCGGTGAGGGAGCCCGGCAGATCTCCGACCCGGCGCTGCTCGGCTCCGCCATGCGGCAGGCGCTGACCACCGCGTTCACTTTCATCGACCGCGTCACCCAGCAGGTCGTGACGGCCTACGAGGAGGAGCGCACCCGCTGGATGCTGAACCGCAGCGCGGTGCGGGCGGCGCGCGTGCGCACACTGCTGGAGGAGGACGTGGCCGACCTCGACGCCGCCGAGGCGGTGCTCGGCTACCGCCTGCGCGGGCACCACGTCGGCATGATCGCCTGGTACTCCGAGGACGCCCATCCCCAGGACGCGCTGGCCGGGCTGGAGTCGCTGGCCAACCGGCTCGGCGCCCGGCACGGTGGCGAGACTCGCCCGCTGTTCGTGCCGCACGACGAGCTGTGCGCGTGGGTGTGGCTGCCCGTGGAGAAGCCGGCCCTGCCCGAGGATCTGGACACGGCCCTCGCCGAGACCGACTCCGATGTGCGCCTGGCGCTGGGCGAGCCGGGCCAGGGCCTCGACGGCTTCCGCCGCACCCATCGGCAGGCGCAGCGGGTGCACGCACTCGCGCTGGCCGCGGGCGCGCACTGTGACCGCGCGCTGACGTTTCGCGAGGTCGGCGCGATGGCGCTGATGACCTCGGACTTGGCCGCCGCGCGGAACTGGGTCGCCGACACGCTGGGTCCGCTGGCCGCCGACGACGAGCAGCACGAGCGGCTGCGGGACACGCTGCGGGTGTTCCTGGCCACCGGCGGCAGCTACACGGCGGCCGCATCCCGGCTGACCATGCACAAGAACTCGGTGCAGTACCGCATCCGCAAGGCCGAGGAGTTGCTCGGCAGGCCGGTGTCGGAGAACCGCCTCGACACCGAGCTCGCGCTGCGCCTGTGCCACCGGCTCAGGGGCGCCGTGCTCACGGGGGCCTAGCGCGGACGGCCGCGGGCACGGACCCTAGACACCTTTTCGGTCTGCCGGACCAGTCTTGTCGCCGATTGTTGGGCGGTGAAGACGAAGTGTTCCCGGGCGGTGACGAATAGTCTCCTCCGTATGGGGTCCACAATGCCTGAACCGGGTGAAGCGGTAGCCGTCGTCCGCTTTCGGCGGGGCATCGTGGGCGAGACCAGACGGGTGTGCCACGTCGTGCCCGTGCCGCCGGGGGACACGGTCCCCGAACGGCTGACGGCCTACTGCGGGCAGCGCTTCCGTCCCGGCCAGGCCGAACTGCTGACGCACATCACGGGCATGCCGTGCGAGGCGTGCCTGGCGGTGTCGGCGCGCGACCTCGCCCCGGCCCGCCTCCTGCCCGCCCTGCCCTGAGCGGTCGCGCCCGCCGAGCCCGGCGGAAACTGTCGGAGCGGGCGCCTACTCTGGAGACGTGGCTTTCGCAACCGAACACCCCGTGCTGGCGCACTCCGAGTTCCGGCCCGTGTCCGAGATCCCCCGCTCGGACGGCCGGTTCAAGGTCGTCAGCGAGTACGAGCCCGCGGGCGACCAGCCCGCGGCCATCGACGAGCTCGAGCGCAGGCTCGCGGCGGGGGAGAAGGACGTGGTCCTGCTCGGTGCCACCGGTACCGGCAAGTCCGCCACCGCCGCCTGGCTGATCGAGCGCGTGCAGCGCCCGACGCTGGTGATGGCGCCGAACAAGACGCTTGCCGCGCAGATGGCCAACGAGCTGCGCGAGCTGTTCCCGGACAACGCGGTCGAGTACTTCGTCAGCTACTACGACTACTACCAGCCCGAGGCCTACGTCCCGCAGACCGACACCTACATCGAGAAGGACTCGTCGATCAACGACGATGTCGAGCGGCTGCGGCATTCGGCGACGATGAACCTGCTGTCGCGTCGCGACGTCATCGTGGTGGCCAGCGTGTCCTGCATCTACGGCCTCGGCACGCCGCAGTCCTACCTCGACCGATCCGCGAAGCTCGCCGTCGGCGACGAGAT
This sequence comes from Prauserella muralis, assembly GCF_003202285.1. Lineage (GTDB taxonomy): Bacteria > Actinomycetota > Actinomycetes > Mycobacteriales > Pseudonocardiaceae > Prauserella_B > Prauserella_B muralis. The sequence continues at coordinate 702,050 of NZ_MASW01000007.1, read as the reverse complement.
CGAGCGCGACGTGCTCCTGCGGGCGCTGGTCGACGTGCAGTACGCGCGCAACGACCTGGCGTTCGCGCGCGGCACCTTCCGGGTGCGCGGCGACACCGTCGAGGTGATCCCCGCCTACGAGGAACTCGCCATCCGCGTCGAGTTCTTCGGCGACGAGATCGACACGCTGTACTACCTGCACCCGCTGACCGGCGAGATCGTCAGTGAGGTCGACGAGGTGCGGATCTTCCCGGCCACCCACTACGTCGCGGGGCCCGAGCGCATGGAGAAGGCCATCCGCGGCATCGAGGCGGAGCTGGAGGAGCAGCTGGCCACGCTGGAGAAGCAGGGCAAGCTGCTGGAGGCCCAGCGCCTGCGCATGCGCACCAGCTACGACATCGAGATGATGCGGCAGGTCGGGTTCTGTTCCGGCATCGAGAACTACTCGCGGCACGTCGACGGAAGGCCACCGGGCTCGGCGCCCGCGACGCTGCTCGACTACTTCCCCGAGGACTTCCTGCTCATCATCGACGAGTCGCACGTGACCGTCCCGCAGATCGGCGGCATGTACGAGGGCGACGCGTCCCGGAAGCGGACGCTGGTGGAACACGGGTTCCGGCTGCCGAGTGCTCTGGACAACCGGCCGCTGACGTGGGAGGAGTTCTCCGACCGCATCGGCCAGACGGTGTATCTGTCGGCGACTCCCGGCCCGTACGAGATGGGGCAGACCGGCGGCGAGTTCGTCGAGCAGGTCATCCGCCCGACGGGCCTGGTGGACCCGGAGGTGGTGGTCAAGCCCACCGAGGGCCAGATCGACGACCTGGTGCACGAGATCAGGGTCCGCGCCGAGCGCGACGAGCGGGTGCTGGTCACCACGCTCACCAAGAAGATGGCCGAGGACCTCACCGACTACCTGCTGGAGCTCGGCATCCGGGTGCGCTACCTGCACTCGGAGGTGGACACGCTGCGCCGGGTCGAGCTGCTGCGGCAGCTGCGCTCGGGCGACTTCGACGTGCTGGTCGGCATCAACCTGCTGCGGGAGGGGCTCGACCTGCCGGAGGTGTCGCTGGTCGCGATCCTCGACGCCGACAAGGAGGGCTTCCTGCGCAGCGGGACGTCGCTGATCCAGACCATCGGCCGCGCGGCGCGCAACGTCTCCGGCGAGGTCCACATGTACGCCGACACGGTCACCGACTCGATGCGCTACGCCATCGACGAGACCAACCGCAGGCGGGCCAAGCAGGTCGAGTACAACACCGAGCGCGGCCTCGACCCGCAGCCGCTGCGCAAGAAGATCGCCGACATCCTCGACCGCGTGTACACCGAGGCGGAGGACACCGAGGAGGTGGCGGTCGGCGGCTCGGGCCGCAACGCCTCGCGGGGCAAGAAGCCCGAGCAGGGCGACCGGGTGAAGAGCTCCGGCATGCTCACCGACCGCAACGTCAGCGGCATGCCGAGGGCCGAGCTGGCCGACCTGATCCAGCAGATGACCGACCAGATGATGCAGGCGGCGCGCGACCTGCAGTTCGAGCTGGCGGCCCGGCTGCGCGACGAGATCGCCGACCTGAAGAAGGAGCTGCGGGGCATGGACGCGGCCGGGGTGAAGTAGCGTTAGTACCGTTACACCGTGAAATGCGTGACCGCCGGGCCGCGGACGAGCGGTATCGACGACTGCGTCGCTTCCTCGAAGCGGAACTCTGGCCCCAGCTTCCGGACGACCAGCTGGGGAAGCGGATTACCACAACGAGCCCGAGGCCGATGCGCTTGTACGGGCCCTCAGCGTGGCCCAGGCGCCGAAGATCGGCGCACCGACACACGTCGAGACGGGCTTGGTGCTGACCGCGAAGTTCGGAGTCCGGGGGAGGACCCTGTTCGAGCGGCTGCTGCAGCAGCAAGCAGTCCGGGTCATCGATTTCGGCGAGCGGCAGGCTGAGATCGCGCTGGAGGCGTTCCACCGGTTCGGGAAGGGCCGTCACCCCGGCGAAGCTGAACTTCGGCGACTGCCTGACCTACGCGACGGCCCAGCTGGCACGCGAACCGTTGCTCTGCATCGGGGACGAATTCGCGCAGACCGACCTCGAACTGGTCCCGCTCGCACTGCCATAGGGCACCGGGGCCTCACTCGGCGCTCGGGTCGCTCTCCAGCAGGCCGAAGAGGTTGCCCTCGGGGTCGGTGCAGTAGACGAGCCAGCCGATGCCGGGGACCGCGCTCTTCGGCTCGGCGATCGCCCCGCCCGCCTGCACGACCTCACGCGCGAGGAGATCGACGTCCTCGACCTCCATCGTGAGCGGGAAGGCGTTGAGGGCCGCGCCCTTCTCCGGCGCCGGTCCCTGCCGCTGGGTGAGGCCGCCGTCGATCCCGGGCCCGTCGCCCGTCGTGATCAGCCAGTAGGGGTCAGGCCCCCAGCGTTCGAACGACCAGCCGAACACGGTGGCGTAGAAGGTGACGGCGCGCTCGGGGTCGCTGGCGTGGATGTCGAAATGCACCGGGCGAGGCATGGACGGCCCCCTTGCCGAGAAACAGCGCGGCCGGCATCGGTGCCGGCTGGAGTACCGGGCATTGTGGTGCATTGCGGGCACGGTTGTCACCCACCACGCCCGCCGCGGGTCAGCGCAGCACCGACTGCACGTACGCTTCCACGGCCCGCAGTGTCTCCGGCGCCGCCCACAACCGCTCCACGAAGGCGTCGTCGTTGGCGCGCTGCTCCCCGATGCGCTCGTTGAACGGGCGGTGGATCTGGTGCTTGGTGTGCGCGAAGGCCTCCGCGGGGATCGCGGCGAGCGTGCGCGCCAGCTCCAGCGCCCTCGGCAGGACCGAGTCCGGCTCCGCGAGCTCGTCCACCAGGCCACGGGCCAGCGCGTCCCCGCCGGGATGGGTGTGGGCGAGATAGGTCAGCTCCGGCAGCGTCGGCGTGCCGTAGGCACAGCGCAGGATCTCCATGGCCGCCAGCGGAAACGGCACCCCGACGAGCAGTTCGGTGACGCCGAAGCGGCCGTGCCCGGAATCCATGACCCTGCGGTCGCACGCCGCCGCGAGCACGGCACCACCCGCGATGGCGTGCCCGTTGACTGCGGCGACCACGGGACGGGAGAAGTCGAACAGCGCCAGGAACGCATCCGACAAGGCGGGCAGGAACTCCGCCACGTACCTGGCGCCGCCGTCGCGCACGCGCCGCAGGTCGACCCCGGCCGAGAACATGCCGGCGGTGCCGGTGAGCACCACGGCCCGGTACTCGCCCGCCTCGACCTCCTCCAGCCGGGTCACCAGCTCCTGGCACAGCTCGGTGTCCAGCGCGTTGGCCTTGCCGTGCTCCATGCGCAGCACGGCGACGTTCTCGGCAGGCTCGACCTGGATCGACGACATTCGGCGCCCCCTGGAGTTAGTTGGCGTTAACTGTTCGCCGAGGGTAGCCGTTGCGGCCCGCCCGCGCTCAGCTCGTGATGTCCTTCGTCGCGAACCGGCGCGCCGCCAGCAGGCCGAACACCGACGCGTACAGCACGGCCGAGAGAGCGCCGCTGGCCATCTCGGTCCAGTCGATGTCGCTGGCGATGAGGTCCATCCACGCGAACGCGAAATGTGTCGGCAGGAAGTCCCGCAGGTCGCCGAGCGCGGTGATCTGGTCCAGGATCGACGACAGGATCGACACCAGCACCGTGCCGCCGACCGCCCCGAGCGGCGCCTCCGTCGACACGCTCAGCAGCAGCCCCAGCCCGGCCACCCAGGACAGCTGGACGATGATGTAGACGGTGCCGAGCAGGATCGCGACGAGGCTGCGGCCGAACGAGATGGAGTCCCCGGTGGGACTGATCGCCTCACCCGCGCCATACCAGAGCACGCCCGCCCCGAGCGCCACCAGGGGCAGCACCGCCAGCGTCGCCGCCGACAGCAGCGCCGAGGCGGTCGCCTTCTGCCGCAGCAGCCGGTGCCGCGGCACCGGGATCGCGAGCAGGTACTTCAGGCTCGACCACGACGCCTCGCTCGCCACCGTGTCGCCGAAGTACAGCGCGACGATCATCGGCAGCAGGAACGAGCCCGACACGAACATCGCGAGCACCACGAAGTTCGGCGCGCTCGCCGTGGCGAGGTCGATGAACCCGCCCGAGCGCCGGTTCGGGTTGGCGTCGCCGAGTTCGAAGGCCAGCACGAGGATGAACGGCAGGAGCGCCACGAACCCCAGCACGAGCTGGGTACGGCGCCTGCGCAGCTGCCTGCGCAGCTCCACACCCAGCCGCAGCGTCCTGCCCGCCCGGTAGCCCGCGACCGCGCCGTCGGCACCGACCTCGGTGTGTTCGGCCGAGGCCGCCTCGGTCAGCTCGTCCAGTGCCGCCGGATCGGTGTGCACGCCATGGTCGATCTCGGCGGCCTTCGTGTCCGCCTTGCTCGGCTTGCTCATGAGCCGGCCTCACCTTCCCCGACGAGTTGCAGGAACGCGTCCTCGAGCCGCCTGCGCGGGCCCGCCTGCTCCACCGACACTCCCGCGCGCACCAGTGCGGCCACGGCCTCGGAGCGGGGCAGCCCGTCCAGATCGGCATGCACCAGCGAGCCCTCGATGTCGACATCGGACACTCCGCCGACGGAACGCAGCGCCTCGGCGGCCGCCTGCGGGTCGTCCACGCGGAACGTGGCCTCGCCGCCCGCCGCGACGATCTCGCCCACCTCGCCGGAGGCGACCAGCTTGCCGCGGTGCATCACCACCACGTGGGTGCACGTCTGCTCCACCTCGGCGAGCAGGTGGCTCGACACCACGACGGTGCGCCCGGTGGCCGCGTAACGCCGCAGCACCTCCCGCATCTGGTGGATCTGGGGCGGGTCGAGCCCGTTGGTCGGTTCGTCGAGCACGAGCAGCTCCGGCAGGCCGAGCATGGCCTGCGCGATGGCGAGGCGCTGCCGCATGCCCTGGCTGTAGGTGCGCACCCTGCGGCGCACGGCGTCGCCGAGCCCGGCGATCTCCAGTGCCTCCTCGACGTGCGCCCGCTCGGCAGGCCTGCCGGTGGCCGCCCAGTACAGGCGCAGGTTCGCCTCGCCGGACAGGTGCGGAAGGAAGCCGGAGCCCTCGACGAACGAGCCGATGCGCGAGAGCACCGGCGCGCCCGGCGTCACCCGGTGGCCGAACACCTTGATCTCCCCGGCGGTCGGCGTGATCAGACCCATGAGCATGCGCAGCGTCGTCGTCTTGCCCGCACCGTTGGGGCCGAGCAGGCCGAGCACCTGTCCCGGCTCGACCCGGAACGACAGCCCGTCGACGGCGGTCAGCCCGCCGGGGTAGGCCTTGGTCAGGCCCTCGATCACCATCGGCGTGCTCGCCAGCTCGGGCTCGACGCGGTGCGAGCGCCTGCGCCGCAGCGCCGCGACGACGGCCGCCGCGACCACGACGAGCACCGTGCCCGCGATGCCCAGCAACTGCGGTACGGGCCAGCCGGCGGTCACCGTGTTGCCGGGCACCACCGGCACCGCCAGCGCCGAGCCCTCCGCCAGCGACACCCGGAACGCCGCGGGCTCCGTCGGCGTGGCATACGCCTGGTCGGTGGTGCCCACCACGAGCTGCAGCGAGTGACCGGCCTCCACCGGGCGCACCACGCCCGGCAGGGTGACGGTCACCTCGACCGACGAGCCGTCGGCGGGCAGCGACGGCAGGCGGATCGGGGCGACCGCGCCGCCGGGCAGGGTGCGGCTGCCGTCCGGGTTGACGTCGTAGAGCTTGGCGAACAGCACGGCGCCGCCCTCCGGCACCGGCCTGCCCGCCGAGGAGACCCGCAACCGCACCTGCGAGGACCCCGCCACGAGCAGCTGCCCGCCGACCGGCGCCGACGTGAAGCTCGCCGACTGCCCCGGCGGGTCGACGGAGAACAGCCCGGACAACCGCGACGAGCTGGCCACCACCCGGTTGAGCCCCGGAATCCCGCTGACCGCGGCCGGGGTGCCGCCCGGAGGCCGCACCACCTCCTGGGGCCTGCCGGTCAGCGGGAGATCCCTGCGCTGAGTGCCGCCCGAGCCGAGCCCGGGGTAGGCGGGCGCCTCGACCGTGCGCACCGAGGGCGCGCCGTCGGCCCGCAGCGCGCCCTGCACGTCGTAGCTGAAGGCCGCCCCCGCGTCACCGCCCTCGTCCAAAAGGTGGAAGGCCAGGAAGTCGGCGATCCTCGACCGCAGCTGGGATCCGGGGATGCCGCCGTCGTGGCCGCCGGTGTACCAGACGACGCTCACGTCGCCGCCCGCCCGCGTGATCTGCCGGGCGTTGGCGTCGGCCTGGTCGAGCCCGAACAGCGTGTCGTTCTCGCCCTGCACGAGCAGGGTCGGGATCGTGATGTTGCCGGTGACCGACGCGGGGGAGACCCGGCGCAGCAACGCCAGCGTCCGCTCGCTCGCCCTGCCGTCGGTGGCGACGTCGGTGTAGGCGCGGCAGACCTGCTCGGTGAACCGTCCACACGGGCCGCCCTGCGCGGCGCCAGGCTGGGACTGCCGTCCGCCCGGCTCCGCGGAGCCGGGCGCCGCGACGGAGCCCCCACCGCCCTGGCCGGTGGCGCCCACGTCGTCGTCCCCCTCGTCGCCGGGCTCGACGGCCTCGGCGCCCGGGTCGGCCGAACCGACGCCCATCCCGGCGGCGAACAGCGAGCCGGCCCACGCCTGCTTGAAGACGCCGTCGTCGGCGAACGCGCCCGCGGCCGGGGTGCCGGCCTCGATGCCACCGGTGGTGGCGGCGTTGGGCAGCAGGCCCTGGGCGAGGTCGTTGTAGGTGATCACCGGCGCGATGGCGTCGACCCGCTCGTCGGTGCCGGCCAGCAGCAGCGCCAGCGCGCCGCCGTAGGAGGCTCCGGTGACACCGATCCTCGGGTCGCCGTCCTGGCTGAGCACCTCGGGGCGGCCGGCCAGGTAGTCGACGAGCCGGGATGCGTCGGCCACCTCGTAGTCGGGGTCGTTCAGGGAGATGCGGCCGGTGCTGCGGCCGAAGCCGCGCGCCGAGTAGGTCAGCACCACGAAGCCCCGCTCGGCGAGTTCGCGGGCCTCGGTGGTGACGCTGGTCTTGTCGCCGCCGAAGCCGTGGGGCAACAGCACCGCGGGCGCGGGCGTGCGCTCCGGGATGTAGACGGTGACGTCGAGATGCTCCCGCTCGTCCGAGCCGGGCGCGGCGGCGACGTCGATCGTGGCGTCCTGCGTGCGGAACCGGGCGGGCTCGTCGCCGCCACCCAGCCAGACGAGGCCTCCCGCGACCACGATCGCGACCACGACGAGCAGGGTCACCAGGCGTCCGCGACGGCCACGGGGGAAGGGAGTTCGGGGCACCCGTTCACAGTATTGGGCGTTTGCTGAGAACCGTCTGTGGGCACCCGCTGTGACGACAGCGCGGTTGCCTGCTGTGATGGAGGTTACGCCTGCAAACGGGGTGACCTGTGTGATCACGTCTGGCGCTGGGGACATCCACCCGCGATGATGGAGGCGTTGTGGAGGGGAGTATTCCTTCGCGGCGGCGTCGTCAGCACGGCAGCGCACAAGGGCGGTCAGCGCTTGTGGCTCCCGGCGCCGTCGGCCGGCCGGGCTGCCGGTGGAAGAGACCTCCGGGTAGTGGCCGCTATGCGCTAACCGGAGGTTGCATTACATGACCGTGCCCTTGTGGCTATGGCTCGCCACCATCGGTGGCCTGCTCGCCCTCATCGCGCTCGACCTGGTGATCGTCGACCGCAAGCCGCACCAGGTCACCACGGGCGAGGCGGCCCGCTGGGTGATCTTCTACGTGTCCTGCGCCGTGCTGTTCGGCATCGGCGTCTGGGTGTTCGGGGGACACGACCCGGGTGTCGAGTTCTTCACCGGATACATCACCGAGTACTCGTTGTCGGTCGACAACCTGTTCATCTTCATGGTGATCATGTCGTCGTTCAAGGTCCCGGCGATCCACCAGCACCGGGTCCTGCTGATCGGCATCCTGATCGCGCTTGTGATGCGCGGCGCGTTCATCGCGATCGGCGCGGCGCTGATCGCGCAGTTCGTGTGGATCTTCTTCCTGTTCGGTGCGGTGCTCGTGTGGACAGCGATCAGCATGGTCCGCGGCGGCGGCGAACACGAGGAGTACCACGAGAACGCCGTCACCCGCTGGGTGCGCAAGCTCTTCCCGGTGACCGACGACTACGTCGGCCACCACTCGTTCGTCAAGCAGAACGGCAAGCGCTACATCACGCCGATGTTCGTGGTGATCGTCGCCATCGGCAGCGCCGACCTGCTGTTCGCCGTGGACTCGATCCCGGCGATCTTCGGCATCACGCAGGAGGCCTACCTGGTCTTCACGGCCAACGCCTTCGCGCTGATGGGCCTGCGGCAGCTGTACTTCCTGCTCGGCGGGCTGGTGACCAAGCTGGTCTACCTGTCCTACGGGCTGGCGATCATCCTCGGCTTCATCGGCGCGAAGCTGGTGCTGCACGCCCTGCACGAGTACCACGTCACGCCGGCCTGGCTGGAGATCAACAACTGGATGTCGCTGGGCGTGATCGTCACCGTCCTCACCGTCACCACGGTCGCGAGCCTCAGGAAGGCCAAGCGTGATCCGGAGTCGGTGGCCGCGGGCACCGGGCTCAACCTGCAGGCGTCGGCGCCCGAGGAGAGGGACACCGACCGGGACGCGGAACGGGACGAGGCGACCAGCTCGCGGCGCGACCACTAGCCCGCATCCGGCAACTCGTTAGTTCCGCTAAGCATCAGGTAGGGTTCGCGGGCATGCGCCCCGCTGACCTGGAACTGCTCGCCACGCCCGGCCAACCCGCGCTGCGGGGCGAGCTGCTGCTGATCGCGCTGTCGCGGCCCGACCTGGCCGGCGACTCCTACCGGAGCTCGCTGCGCCGGGTCGGGCCCGATGGCGACACCGCCTGGACCCACGGCGAGCGCGACACCGCGCCCGCGATCTCCCCGGACGGCCGGTGGGTCGCCTTCCTGCGGGCGGAGGGCACGAGCGGCCCGCTCGCCAGGCCGCAGCTGCACGTCATGCCCGCCTCGGGCGGCGACTCCCGGCGGCTCACCGAGCTGCCGTTGGGTGTGGACCCGCCGGTGTGGGCTCCGGACTCCCGCCGGGTCGCGTTCACGGCCCGGCTCCCCGAGCCCGGTCGTTACGGCGTCCCGGCCGACGGTGAGGACGGTGAGAACGACGCGGGCACGGCGCCCGAGCCCGCCGCCGAGGCGCCCCGCCGCATCACCCGTTACGACTACCGGCTCGACGACGTCGGCTTCGTCCGCGACCGGCCCCGGCGGCTGTTCGTGCTCGACACGCTCGCCGAGACCGCCACGCCCGAACCGCTGACCGACGCGCGAACCTCGGTCTCCGACCCGGCATGGACACCCGACGGGGAGACCGTGCTCGTCGTCGCGCCCCGCGACTGGGACCGCGTGGAGACCCTGCACAGCGACGTCTACGCCGTCCCGGCGGCGGGCGGGCACCCCGTCGAGGTCGTGCGCACCCGCGGCAGCGCCGCACGGCCGGTGGTCGCCGCCGACGGCACCGTGTACTTCACGGGGGCCGAGTTCACCGGCCTGGACCGTCCGGGCCGCAACACGGGCCTGTGGGCCGCCACCCTGCCCGGGCCCGGCTCGGCGCCCGCGACGCCGCGCAGGCTCACCGAGGCCGAGACCGTCGACTGTGCCGACGGCGAGCCGGTGCTCACCGGCGACGCCGTGCTGGTCCTGGTGCGCCACCGGGGCGCGGTGGAGCTGCGCTCCGTGCCGCGCGACGCCGACCGCAGCCCGCTCGCCGAGCTGTCCCTGCTGGCCGGTGAGCGGGCCGTGGTGCGCGGCGTCGCGGCCGACGGCGACACCGTCGCCGTGGTGCAGGCAGGTCCTGCGGACGCGGGCGAGGTGCTGCTGCTCTCCGCGGGCACCTCCCGGAGACTCACCGACTTCTCGGCGCCGCTGCGGGCGGCCGGGGTGCGGCGGGCCGAGGAACTCACCGCGACGGCACCCGACGGTTACCCGGTGCACGGCTGGCTCGTGCTGCCCGAGGGCGCGGGCCCGCACCCGGTCCTGCTGGTGATCCACGGTGGCCCGTTCGCGCAGTACGAGTGGAGCCTGTTCGACGAGGCACAGGTCTACGCCTCGGCCGGGTATGCGGTGGTCCTGGGCAACCCGCGCGGCTCGGCGGGCTACGGCGAGGCGCACGGCCGCGCGGTGGTCGGCGCGTTCGGCACGGTCGACGCCGACGACCTGGTGGCGCTGCTGGACGTCACGCTCGCGCGATCCGACGTCGACCGCGAGCGGGTCGGCGTGATGGGCGGCTCCTACGGCGGGTTCATGACGGGCTGGCTGGCCGCGCACCACGGGCAGCGCTTCCGGGCCGCGTGGAGTGAGCGGGCGGTCAACGCCTTCGACTCGTTCGCGGGCAGCTCCGACATCGGCTGGTCGTTCACCGAGGGTTACGTCGGCGCCGACGTCGAGGAGCAGCGGCGGCGCAGCCCGCTGACCCACGCCGACCGCATCGATATCCCGTTCGCGGTGGTGCACTCGGAACAGGACTGGCGCTGCCCGCTGGAGCAGGCGCAGCGGATGTTCGTCGCGCTGAAGAAGCGCGGCACCGAGACCGAGCTGCTGCTGTTTCCCGGAGAGGGGCATGAGCTCACCCGCTCGGGCAGGCCCCGGCACCGCCGCCAGCGTTTCGACGCGGTCCTCGACTGGTGGTCCCGCCACCTGTGACGACGGGGGCGTCGCAGGCGGGCGTCAGTTGAGCATGAGGTAGTTGAGTTCGTCGCAGACCCGGCTCAGCGGCACGTCGAGGCCAGGGTGGTCGAGAGCCAGCAGCACGTCCGGCGACGAAGGCAGCGCGCCGCCGGCGGGCGGGTCCCACAGGCAGATCGCGGGTGCGCCGGAGTCCATCGACGACCGGTACCAGACGCCGTCGAGGTCGCCGAACGCGCCGCGGATGGCGCGGGCCCACGCCTGCGTGATCTTCTTGGGGCCGCTGGAGATCTCCTGGGACGCGCCGACCCGCGTGGGCCACAGCCCGCTGAGGTCGAGCAGTCGCAGCGTCCGCGCGGGCCGGACGATCACCAGATGCGGTCCGCGCGTCTTGCGGTCGACCGTGGACGTGGTCTGGAACACCTCCGCGACGCTGGTGCGCACGGACAGCCCGAAGTAGAGGACGCCGTTGCGCGGATCGGTCACCGGCTCACCGTGGCGCGGCTGCTGCTGGTCGAACCGGCCGTGGGGCAGCGGGCCCGTGTAGCGGAAGGTGTCCCAGCGCTGGGGGTGGTTGCCGTGCGCGGTGAAGATTCGGACCAGCCTGGTGGCCGGGTGGACCGCCACGATGTCCTCCGTCGGGCGCAGCTCGTCGCGCAGCACCGTGCGCGACGGCGGCAGGGGCAGCCGGGCCATGAACTACGACGTCGCCGTTCCTCGTGCTCTCGTGGCGGGTTCAGACCGGGGTGCCGAGGGTCGCCGCGAGCTCCGCGACCCGCTCCGGATCGCCGCCCGCGAGTAACCACTGCCTCGGGGTGGCCTCCTTGCCGTTGATCACGAGGTCGGTCTGCGGGGTGCTCATGAACGCCGCGACGACGAGCACGGGCTGGTCGCGCGGCACGGCGCGGAGCACGACCTCCAGCCCGGGCAGGACGCTGGTGGGCGTGAACTGCCAGGCAGGCAGGCGCCAGCCACCCTGGTCCTTCCAGCCGGTGAGCCTGCTCTCCTTGAGCCGGTGCCGGATGCGGCTGTCGTCGACGCCGAGCCGCCTCGCCGCCTCGCCGACGGTCAGCGAGGAGTCGGCCAGCACGGCATGCTCGGCGACGGTGCGCGCCCGGTAGTCCCGCTCGCCGTCCCGGCGCGGCGTGAGGTCGAGGCCGGCCTCGGTGAGAGCCTCGCGCTGGTCGGTGGAGAAGTAGTGCGACGGGTCCGGATTCGCGGGCGAAAGCCTGCGCGCCGCGTCCTCGACCAGTGCCAGGAACTCCGAGGGGCTGACCTTCAGGCCTGCCCTGGCGAGTACGTTCTCGAGCGCGACAGTCATGCGCATAGATTAACCCGGGTGTGCGGGTTCGTGCGCTGTTGCCGCCAAGAATGTGTGCGGATTCACCAAGATCGATACGCACCGCACAACACCAAACACAGTGCGTAGGGAAGCTGCTTAGTGTGGCTGCGCCGGCGACCGTTGTCCAGGGCCGATCCCAGCGCCGACTCCAGCGCCGGGTCGCGGTCAGTGCGCGGCCAGGATCCACGCCGACCGCACGGTGCGCACCCCGCGCCACTCCAGCGCGGCGGCCGGACCCGGTGGCTCCCACGGCACCGGCCAGCCGCCGTCCGGGCACTGGGCGGCGGCCAGCGCACGCAGGTGGGCAGCCACCGCGTCGTCCGGGATGAACGCGCGCAGCGGATTGTCCGGCAGCGGGGCGAGATCCACCGGGGTCAGCCCGTAGCCCTCGCCCGGGTAGAGCTGGAACAGGCTCAGCTCGCCGAGCCGCCCACCCAGCGCCGCCAGCCGTGGCCGCGCCCAGTCCTGGTCCGGTGACGCGGCGAGGAAGCGCAGGACGTTGGCGGCGGTGTGCCCGTCCGGCCGGTCGTCGAGCGCCTCAATCCGCTCGCGGCAGAAGGTCTCGGCCGTGTCCAGCCACGGGTCCGCCACGCCCGCCGCGCGCAGCCGGGCGACGATGCCCGCGGTGGGGTTGAGAGCGGGCGGGAACTCGCCGTCGCCCCAGTGCGCCGCACGCGGATGGGCGGCGACCGTCGGCAGCACGATCGGCAACCCGCCGTCGGGTGCGGCCACCGAGGCCAGGTACGGAACGAGACCGCGGGCGAACGCCGCCACCCGGTCGCGGACCCCCTCGTCGGCGCCTGCCTGCGACGCCAGCACCAGCTCGGTCACCTCCAGCGCGAAGTCCGCGGCGAGCGGCTGGCTGTCCGGGGCGCGCACGTCGGGCTCCAGCGCGTGGCCGAGGCCCCCGTCGGGATTGCGGTGGCCGGAGAGCAGGTCGAGGACGGCGCAGGCGGAAACCACCGGGTGCGGTTCACCGAGCAGTAGGTCGCCGAGCCTGCGCTCCAGGGGCCGGGCATGCGTGCGCAGGAACGCCAGAGCGCGGGTGCGTGGGGAATCGTCCATGCGGCCCAGGCTGCCGGACCGCGCGCCCGGGGGTCTTGAACGGATCGGTCAGCCCGCCCGCACGGCCTGGCCGAGCGGGAAGTAGGCCCGTGGCGTGGCGCCGGTCAGCTCCCGGCAGTCCCTGGTGAGATGCGCCTGGTCGGCGTAACCGGCCTGTGCGGCGAGCGTGGCGAGGCCGGTGACGCGCGGGGCCAGCGCGATCGCCCGTTGCAGCCGGGCCACGCGCAGGTACGTGGCCGGGCCGTAGCCCACCGCGACGGTGAACCGGCGGCGCAGCTGCCGCTCGCTGGTGGGTAGCCCCGCGAGCGCGTCGGCCACCCTCGGCACACCCCCGCCGAGCCGGGCGAGCAGGGCGTCCACCTCCGGGTCGGGCCGCGGCGCGAGCCGCCGCGCCACGACCTCGGCGAGAGCGGCGGGCCGCTCCCGCAGCAGCTCGGCCGCGGCGGCGCCGTCGCGACCCCAGAGCTGTTCCAGCGGCACCCGCCGGTCGGTCAGCTCGTCGGCGGCCACACCGAGGGCGCTCGGGGCCCGGCCCGGCCGGAACCGGATGCCGTGGATCTCCGGGGAGGCCAGGCTGGCCTGCCATGCCCGCGTGTCCGGCCCCGCCACGAACACCAGGTCACCGGCCACCATCAGATCGAGGCAGCCGTCCGGGACGATCGGCTTCGACGCGCCGATCCTGGCCCGCCACACGCACCGCACCACACCGCGCAGGTGCGGCGGAGGTGGCAGCTCCCGGTACATGCCCCCATGATGCCGTGCGGGTACGACAGTTAGCGTGAGTGCCGTGCCGACCGCGATCGACAGCCTGGCCTGGGTCCTGGTGCGCGACCGCAGGTTGCTGTCCGTGCGCACCGAGGGCAAGAGCCGGTTCTACCTGCCAGGAGGCAAGCGGGAGCCGGGCGAGAGCGACGTCGCCGCCCTGTGCCGGGAGATCCGCGAGGAGCTGGGCGCCGAGCTCGACCCGCTGAGCTTCAGCCTGTTCGCGGTGCTCGACGAGCCCGCCGACGGCTACTCCGACGGGCGCAGGGTGCACATGACCGCCTACACGGCGCGACATCGCTGTGAGCTCGCCCCTGCCCGGGAGATCGCCGAGCTGGCCTGGCTGACGGCGGCCGACGCGCACCAGTGCCCTCCCGCGGGGCGCAGGGTGCTCGCCCTGCTCGCGAGCGAAGGCCTCATCGACTAGCGGGCCGAGGCCCGAGGTCGCGCCGGGCCCCGGTGGCGAGCCGAAGGTGACCGTGGGTACGGGTTCGGTGCCCAGGGTCACCGTGGCTCGGCGGGACTCGTCGGCAGGCGAGGGCGTCCTCAGTGGACGGCGCCGCCCCGCCGAGCCGGGCCGGGCGGGAGCGGGCAGGATCGTTGCCGTGCGGGAAGGTTCGATCGTCACCGGTCCGGCGCTGATCGCCGTGCTGGTGCTGCTGCTTCTGCTCACGGCCGCCGTGGTGGGGCGCGGCGGGCTCGGCTCCTGGCGTGCCGTGCTCGTCGCGGGAGCGCGGGCGGCGGTGCAACTGGCCGCCGTGTCGCTGGTGATCGCGGGCATCCTCCGGTCGGGGTGGCTGACCACGGGGTTCGTGCTGCTGATGTTCGCCGTCGCCACCGCCACCTCGGCCCGCCGGATCGGGGCCGCCCGCGACGTGCTGTGGACGGGGCTCGCCATCGGGGGCGGTGTCGCGCCGGTGCTGGCGGCGGTGCTCGCCGCGGGTGTGGTGCCGCTGCGGCCGATCGCGGTGGTGCCGATCGCCGGGATCGTCATCGGCGGCGCCATGACGGCCACCTCGCAGGCGGCGCGGCGCGCGCTCGACGAGTTGCGGACCCGCTACGGCGAGTACGAGGCCGCGCTCGCGCTCGGCCTGCGCGAGCGCGACGCCGCACTGGAGATCTGCCGTCCGTCGGCGGGTTACGCGCTGATCCCCCCGCTCGACCAGACCCGAACGGTGGGTCTGGTCACCCTGCCGGGCGCCTACGTCGGCGTCCTGCTCGGCGGTGCGGGGCCCGTGCAGGCCGGCGTGACCCAGCTGCTCGTGCTGATCGGGCTTCTCGCGGCGGAGGCACTGGCCGTGCTCATCGCCGTGCACCTGGTCGCGGCCGGCCGCCTGCACGTGCGATGGCGCGACTGAGCCACGAAGCGGCTCCACAAAGGACTCACCGGCTGCCGTGCGGTGCCGGTGACAGGTGTGTCGCCCGCTCGCGGCGGACAGATGGCACCATATAGCCCCGGTGCATCGGACACCAGCAGGCTGTCCAAACCGTGACCAGGAGAGGTGATCGGCGTGTCAACGACCGGCGACAGTGGCGACACGGTGACTTCCGGCGGCGGCGTTCCCGGCAACGGGACGACAGAATCGGGCGACGACGGCCGCCGGCTCAAGCCGGTCGTCTTCTTTGGATCGTCCGCGTTGATCCTCGCCCTGTCGATCTGGGCGATCATCACACCGACGGGTGCCTCGGACACGATCGGCACCGTCGTGGGCTGGATCTCGAACGGCTTCGGCTGGTACTACTTCCTCGCCGCGACGCTGTTTCTGGTCTTCGTGGTGTTCGTCGCGGTGTCCCGCTACGGCACCGTCAAGCTGGGCCCGCAGCATTCCAAGCCGGACTACGGGCTGTTCGCCTGGGCGTCCATGCTGTTCGCGGCGGGCATCGGCATCGACCTGATGTTCTTCTCGGTGTCGGAGCCGGTCGCCCAGTACCTGGCGCCGCCGGAGGGTTCCGCGGAGACGGTCGAGGCGGCGCGGCAGGCGATCGTGTGGACGCTGTTCCACTACGGCATCACCGGCTGGGGCATGTACGCCCTGATGGGCATGGTGCTGGGCTACTTCGCGTTCCGGTACCGGCTGCCGCTGGCGATCCGCTCCGCGCTGTACCCGATCATCGGCAAGCGCATCCACGGGCGCATCGGCGACGCCGTGGACCTCGCCGCCGTTCTCGGCACGGTCTTCGGCATCTCCGTCTCGCTGGGCATCGGCGTCGTCCAGCTCAACTACGGCCTCAACTTCCTGTTCGACCTGCCGGAGGGCGTCCCGGCGCAGATCGGGCTGATCGTGCTCGCCGTGTTCATGACCACCGTCTCGGCGGTGGCGGGCGTCGACCGGGGCATCCGGCGGCTGTCGCAGCTCAACGTGGTGCTCGCGATCGTGCTGATGATCTACGTGTTCATCGCCGAGGACCCGATCCGGCTGCTGAACGCGCTGATCCTCAACATCGGCGACTACGTGGCGCGCTTTCCCGGCATGACACTGAACACGTTCGCCTACGACCAGCCGACCGACTGGCTCAACGCGTGGACGCTGTTCTTCTGGGCGTGGTGGATCGCGTGGGCGCCGTTCGTCGGCATGTTCCTCGCGCGCATCTCGCGCGGGCGCACCATCCGGCAGTTCGTGGCGGCGACACTGGTCATCCCGTTCCTGTTCACGCTGACCTTCCTGTCGATCTTCGGCAACAGCGCGCTGAGTGTCGTGCGGTCGGGCAACCAGCAGTTCGGCGAGAGCGCCATGAACGTGCCGGAGCAGGGCTTCTACTCGTTGCTCGCCCAGTACCCCGGTGTCACGTTCAGCGCAGGACTCGCCACCATCGTCGGCCTGCTGCTCTACGTCACCTCGGCCGACTCGGGCGCGCTGGTGATGGGCAACCTGAGCTCGCGGCTGCCGACGCCCATCACCGACGCGACGCCGTGGCTGCGGATCTTCTGGGCGGCGGTGACCGGTCTGCTGACGCTGGCCATGCTCCTCGTCGGCGGCGTCGAGGCGCTGACCAACGCGACGATCGTCATGGGCCTGCCGTTCTCGTTCGTGATGTTCATGATCATGTGGGGCCTGTACAAGGCGCTCCGCGTGGAGCGTTTCCGCCAGGACGCCCTGCAGGCCACGCTGCCGTACTCGCTGTCGGAACGCACGACGCTCCACGGGCACGGCGCCGAGCGGAACTGGCGGCAGCGGCTGGCCCGCGTGGTCAGCTATCCGGGCAGGCGCGCCGCGAACCGCTTCGTCGACGAGGTGGGCAGGCCCGCGCTGACCGCGGTCGCCGAGGAGCTGCGCGCCAAGGGCGTCGACGCGGCGTGCTCCGAGGCCGCCGACGAGGCGACCGGCATTCCGATGCTGGAGCTGCGGGTGCCGATGGGCGCGGAGGAGGAGTTCACCTACCGGCTGCTGCCGAGCGAGAAGCCGACCCCGGTGTACGCGATGCGCTCGGTGGCCGAGCACGACAAGTACGTGCGGATCGAGGTGCACCTCAGCGAGGGCAGCCAGGGCTACGACGTGCTCGGCTACCACACCGACCAGCTCATCGGCGACGTGCTCGACCAGTACGAGCGGCACCTGGAGTTCCTGCGGCTGCACCGCGAGATGGCGGCGGGCTCCCGGCTGCCCGACCACGGGCCGGGCACGGCGGAGGTGCAGCCCCCGCTGGAGGACGAGCCCCGCTGACAGCCGGGCAGGGGCCCCGCCTGCACGGGCGGGGCCCTTGCTCTTGCGCCGTATATGCCTGTCTGGATATATTCCGGGCATGGCAACTACGTTCGAGGTGCTCGCGGAGCCCCGCAGAAGGGAGATCCTCGATCTCCTGCGTGACGGGGAACGCGTGGTCGGGGATCTCGTCGACCGGCTCACACTGGCCCAGCCCGCCGTCTCGAAGCATCTGAGGGTGCTCAGAGACGCCGGGCTGGTCGACGTGCGGCACGACGCCCAGCGCCGCTGGTACCGGTTGCGGCCGGAACCGCTGCTGGAGATCGACGCCTGGCTCGCGCCGTACCGCCGGTTCTGGGAGGACCGGCTCGACGCCCTCGAACGGCACCTGGACACGATGCCCGACGACCCCGCACGGAAGGCCGAGCGATGACCGAGACCCTGCGCTTCGAACGCCACCTGGCGCACCCTCCCGAGAAGGTGTGGCGCGCCCTGACCGAGCCCGCGCACCTGAGCGCGTGGTACCCGATGCAGGTCGTCGACCTGGATCTGCGGGCCGGCGGCGCCATCCGCTTCCGCGACGAGGAGGGCACCGAGTTCCGGGGCGAGGTCACGGAGGTCAACCCGCCGAAGCACTTCGCGTTCCGCGAGTACGACCCGGAGACCGGCGAGCACGACGCGCGCTTCGAGCTGGCACCGGACGGCGAGGGCTGCGTGCTGGTGTTCACGCACTCGTTCGTTCCCGGCGACTGGGCGGCGCAGGTCGAGATCGGCTGGAACCGCTGCCTCGACGCCCTGCCCGCGGTGCTGGAGGCGATCGCGTGAGCGGCGAGCCACTCGGATCACTGGACACAGTGGATGGACGGCCGGTGCTGCGGTTCGAGCGCAGGCTCGCGCATCCGCCGGAGAAGGTGTGGCGTGCCGTCACCGAACCCGCCGAGCTGGCGCACTGGTTTCCCGCTGCCGTCAGCGGGCGGCCCGCGCAGGGAGCCACGCTGGAGTTCGGCTTCGGCGAGAGCACTGACTCCACTGTGGACTATTCCGAGGGCACGGTGACGGAGTTCGACCCGCCTCGCGTCTTCGAGTTCCGCTGGGCAGGCTCGACGCTGCGCTTCGAGGTTGTTCCCGACGGCGAGGGCAGCCGGCTGCTGTTCAGCCACACCCTCGACGGGGCCACCACCGCAGGCGACCGGCCGTCCGCCGCCCGGCAGGCACCCGGATGGGACGCCTGCCTCGCCGCCCTCGCGGCGCGCCTGGACGGGCACTGGGCGCCGGAGCCGGATCAGCGGTGGTTCCTCGAGCGCGCCGAACGCTACGTCGAGGCGTTCGGCCTCGGCCGGGGCGAGGTCCGGGACACCGGCGACGGCTTCCTGCTCCGGTTCGAGCGCGACCTCGTGCAGGACAGGGACACGGTGTGGGCGGCACTGGCCGAGGGGGACGAGCCCGCGATCGGTGAGCCCGCGCCCGTGCGGTTCACCCACGGCTACGTCGAGCCCGGTGAGGTGATCGCCGTCGAACCGCGGCGGATCGCCGAGTACGGGTGGCGCCACGACGGTGAGCAGGCCGGCCGGGTGCGCGTCGAACTGCGGGAACAGGAACCGGTCGGCACCCGGCTGGTGGTCACGCAGACCGTGCCGCACCGGTTGGCGGAGGTGCGGGCCACGCTGCTCGCCGCATGGCAGACGCACCTGGAGCTGTTGTTCGCCGCGCTGCACGGCGACGTGCGGTGCCCGTGGCCCGCCGAGCGCACCGAGCGGTTGCGGGCCGACTACGCGCGGAATCTCCGCGCCGGGGCCGGTGTTGGGAGCTGATAGCAGCCACACCGAGCGAGGGAGAACCGGCCGATGTCGTCGTTCGTCATGACCGCCGAGGAACGTGAGTCCTTCCTGTCCGGAGTGCACATCGGTGTGCTCGCCGTCGAGCGGGACGGCCGGGCGCCGCTGGCCGTGCCGGTCTGGTACGACTACACCGGCGGCGAGGTGCTGATCTGGATGGAACGCGACACGGTCAAGGACAGGTGCATCCGCAAGGCGGGCCGGTTCTCCCTGCTGGCGCAGTCCGAGCAGCTGCCGTACAAGTACGTCACCGCGGAAGGGCCCGCCGCCGTGGATACCGAGCCGCCGTCCCGGGAGCAGGCGCTGACCATCGCGCGCCGCTACCTTCCGGAGGACGACGCCGTCGCCTACGTCGACAGTGCCCTCGGTGACAGCTCGATCCTGGTGCGCATGCGGCCCGAGAAGTGGCTCAGCAACGACCAGGGCAAGACGGCATGACGGGCGGCAGGGCTTACGCACCCGCCTCGGCGAGCAGGATGTCGACGGCCTCGTCGTTGCGGGCCGTCTGCGGCGCGATCTGCTCGTCGGGTGGGTAGAAACCGTCGAGGCCGCCCGCGCCGCGCGGGTACATCTCGAAGGTGAAGCTCAGGATCTTGTGCTTGCCCCACATCCAGTCGTTCACCGTGCCGTCGGTGACGTAGAGGTCGCTCGACTGCTGGGGGGTGTAGCCGTTGCTGGCCGCCATCTTCCTGCCGACCTCGGCGAAGCGCTGGGCTTCCTCGGCCGTCATGCCCTCGGCCGTGTCGTCGTGGGTGTAGCCGAAGGGCCACAGCACCAGCTCCGAGTACGTATGGAAGTCGATGTGCGCGGTGATCTGCTGCGTGCCGTCGACGACACGGGAGTCGACGAAGCCGGCGACCGCGCGGGTCTCCGGCGCGGAGAACGGCGACGGCCCGCGGTAGGTGTCCGAGGCCGGGTTGCCGCTCGATCCGCCGCAGCAACCCCACCGGTAGTCCCAGTTGCGGTTCAGATCCGTGCCCGCGCCCTGCCGGTTCTTGCGCCAGCCCCGGTACTCGCCCCCGGCGATGTCGTACTCCGCGCCGTCCGGGTTGACGCTCGGGATCACGAGGATCTCGCGTGTGTCGACGAAGTTCGTGACGGCCGGGTCGCTGCCGTAGCCCTCGGTGAAGCGCTGCACGATGTGCAGGCACATCTCGGTGGTGAGGTGCTCGCGCGCGTGCTGGTTGCAGGTGAACAGCACCTCCGGCTCGGCCTCGTCGGTGCCCGCGTTGTCGCTGATCTTCAGCAGGTGCAGCGCGCGTCCCTGGGCCGAGGTGCCCACGCTGGACAGCCGGGTGATGCCGGGGTGCTCGCGTGCGGCGGCGCTCAGTTCCTCGGACAGCTCGGCGTAGGTGTGGTAGCCCTCGTCGCCGGCGGGGAAGTCGCCCGCTGTCCGCTTGCCCGCGCCGCGTTCGGCCAGCAGCGCGTCCACGTCGCCGATCTCGGAGAGAGGCAGACCGCCGGCGCGCAGCTCGCGTGCCTGCGCGGGACTCGCCACGACGGTCACCGTGCCGTCGCGCACGCCCAGCACGTCGGCACCCGACCTCGCGATGGTGTCGCGTTGCGCGCTGTCGGTGCCCCGCACCTCGTACAGCACGCGGTCGGGCGGCTGCGCTCCCGCGGGCGTGGCGGCGCCTGCGAGAAGCAGCAGTGCCGCGGCGGCGGCGAGCATCCGGCGTGTCGTCCCCATGAAGCCAGGCTGGCGAGGTGGAGGGTTGACGGCAACCCGCCGAAAGTGGGGAAGTGCCCACGCTGCGCGAGTCCTGCGTTCATGCCCGCGAGTCCTGCGCTCCGGCCCGCGAGTTCTGCGTTCACGCCCGCGAGTTCTGCGTTCAGTCGCGCGAGTCCCGCGTTGCGAGACTCAGGCGCCCGCCGCGCCGACGGCGGCAGCCTTGCCCGCGGCCTCCTGCGCGCCCCGCACGGCGAGCCGGTCGGCGCGTTCGTTGTCGGGATGCCCGGCGTGGCCCTTGACCCAGTGCCACTCCACCTGGTGTCCGCCGACGGCGGACTCGAGCCGCTGCCACAGGTCGGCGTTCTTCACCGGTTCGCGTCCCGCGGTCAGCCACCCGTTGCCTTTCCAGCGAGCGAGCCAGCTGGTGATGCCGTTACGGACGTAGCTGCTGTCGGTGTAGAGCCGGACGATCGAGGGCCGGGTCAGCGTCTCCAGCGCCCGGATGGGAGCCATCAGCTCCATCCGGTTGTTCGTGGTGGTGGCCGGTTCGCTGCCGTACAGCTCGCGCTCGTGCCTGCCATAGCGCAGCAGTGCGCCCCAGCCGCCCGGACCCGGATTCCCGCTGCACGCGCCGTCGGTGTAGATCTCGACGATCCCGGAATCCTGCCCCACGCGGCGACCCTAGCAAGCTCAGCCGGGAAAGCCGAAGCCGTAGCCCTGCTCGGCGAGCCACGGCAGCAGCCGGGTGAGCGCCTCGATGGTCTGGTCGCGCCGCCCGCCGCCGTCGTGCAACAGGATGACCGAGCCCGGTTCCACCGACTGCTGCACCGTTTCGACGATGCGGCCGGCGCCGGGCAACGTCCAGTCCCGTGTGTCGACCGTCCAGCCGAGCGGCCGCATCCCGTGGCGCGCCGCCACGGCGTTCAGTCTGGGCGAGAAGTTCCCGCCCGGCGCGCGAAAGTAGTCGATGGGCGCGTCGTCGCCGGTCGCGAGCACCAGGTCGGTCCAGCCGCCGACGATCTCCGCGGTGATCCGCCGCTCGCCGCGGGTGCGGAGCCGCTGGTCGTGGGTGACCGTGTGGTCGCACAGGCGCATCCCCGCGGAGACGACGGCGCGGACCAGCTCGGGATGCCGGCGGGCCTCGGTGCCGACCATGCAGAACGTGGCGACAGCGTCGTGCTTGGCGAGCAGGTCGAGCACGCGCGGCGTGTAGCGGGGATCGGGGCCGTCGTCGAAGGTCAGCGCGACGAACCGGCCGTCGCGGGCGGTGTCACGCACCGCCTCGCCGGTGTTGCGCGCGGGAGTCTCGCGCACCGTGGCGGCGTTGCCGACGGGCTGAGGGGCCGGTGTGCTCTCGGCAGGGGAACGCCACGCGGAGACGCCGAACGTGGTCACCGTGACCACCGACAGAATCAGCACGCCCCAGCGATAGCAGTACGGCGGGCGGAACACCCGATAGCGCATGAGGCTGCACGATAGAGTGAAGCAATTATCGAATGAGTGACAAAACATGCGCGTGTCGTGAAAAGCGTGCACGTTTTGTCCACTGCGAGGCACTGCGGCCATTCCGGCAGCGCGACAGCCCGAGCAGCACGGCGGTAACCTCACGCGCCGTCGGGCGATAGCTGGGGCGTCGGCACATCGACACGGCTACGCGGCGTGTCGCACAGCCGCGTTTTCCGCCCCGGCCGCGCACCCGGTACCCGCTGCCCGAGAGGAACACCGCATCGTCGCGATGCCTGCTGTGGAGGGGCAGAACCTCATGCTGGCCATGGAGGCCATGGACGGCCTCGGCCTCACCAATGTCGTGCCGTTGCCTGCTGACGGCCACGCCTTCGTGGCGAACCCCACCAACTGGGTGATCGTGGCACAGGATCGCGCGCCCGGAACCCGGATCAGCACGTCCGACGAGGCCACGGTGCACGTCGCGAAGACCGACGAAGCCGAGTCGAGCTGGTGCGGCGACGGGGACTGCTGACCGGGTTCCTCGCTGGCCGGGCTCCCGCGCGCAGCTCACCAGCCGCGCTCGCGCCACTCCGGTACCTTCGGACGCTCGGCGCCGAGCGTCGAGTCGTCGCCGTGGCCGGGGTAGAACCACGTCTCGTCCGGCAGTTCGCCGAACACCCGCTGCTCGACGTCGTCGATCAGCGAGGCGAAGTCCTCCGGCGAGTTGGTCTTGCCGACCCCGCCGGGGAACAGCGAGTCACCGGTGAACAGGTGCGGGTGGCCACCCGGGTCCCGGTAGAGCAGCGCGATCGAGCCCGGCGTGTGCCCGCGCAGGTGAATGACCTCCAGCGTGCAGTCGCCGACGGCGATCGTGTCGCCGTGTTCGAGGAAGTAGTCGGGCGGCACCGGCAGCGGCTCGGCGTCGGCGGGGTGCGCGGCGGTGTAGGAGCCGTTCGCTCCCGCCACCGCGCCCAGCGCCTGCCAGTGGTCCGGATGCTGGTGGGTCGTCACGATCGTGCGCAGCGCGGGACGGTCCGGGCCGTGCCCGATCAGGTCCGAGATCCGCTCCGAGTCGTTCGCCGCGTCGATCAGCAGCGCCTCGTTGGTGGCCCGGCAGACCAGCAGGTAGGCGTTGTTGTCCATGGGGCCGACCGAGAGCTTGGTGATGGTCAGCGCGTCGAGGGTGCGCCGCGTGGCGTCCCCTCCCGGCTCGACGTGACCGGTGTACTCCTCAACGACGTTCACCCGGCCCACCGTAGTAGGTCGGCGTTGCCCGTTCGAGGGTGTGCCCGGGCCTTTCGCTAGGGTGCGGCGACCACACCAAGCCGCACAAAACCGACACCGGGGGACATCGGGTGAGCGCATCGTCAGCCCGCACGGGGCCGACGTCGTCGCGGCGCCTGAGCTGGGACGTCATCCGCGTGGTCGCGCTGCTGTTCGTCGTCACCGGTCACGTCACCGGCGTGGCCGCACGGGTACCCGGCATCGAGGCGTACCCGTTCTCGGTGAACGTCGGCTTCGGCACGGTCACGCTGCTCGTGCTGTCCGGCTACTTCATCGGCCCGACCCTCCGCCGCGGCAGCCCGGGGCGCTGGCTGCGCGCCCGCCTGGCCCGGCTGCTGCCCGCCTACCTGGCCGCGTTGCTGCTCGTCTACGTCGTTGCCCGCTGTGTGGTCGTCGGGTTCAACGGCTGGCGGCACCAGCCCGGTGTGCTCGGCCTGCTGTTCCTCGACCCGGTCCGTCCCGACGTCGCCGCCCCGGGGACGCTGCCGCCGTGGCACGTGCCGGACCTGGCCGACCTTGCCCTGCACGCCACGCTGCTGCACCTGTGGAACCCCGACGTCTACCACCGCATCGACGGCTCCTGGTGGACCATGCCGGTGCAGGTGCTGGCGTTCACGGCCGCCGCCCTGCTGTGGCGCGCCGGATGGCAGCGGCGGGTGCGCCCGCAGACGGCGCTGTGGACCGTGCTCGGTGTGTCCGCCGTCTCACCCGTTCTGAGCCTGGTGCTGGGTCACCTGCCGACGGCCAGTGGCCTGTTCTACGCCCACCTGTTCGCCGTCGGCCTCGCCATCTGGCTGTGGCAGCGGGGCCGGCTCACCAGCGGCCACCTGCTGGGCATGCTGCTGGCCACGGTGGCGCTGCACGCGCTGCGGACGAGCCCGCCCACGGTGGCCTCCGTGATCGGTTTCACGATCATGCTCGCGCTGATGTGTCTCGCGGCGCGGGGCCCCGACTGGGACGTACCCGGTCTGGGCGCGCTGCGCCGCCCGATCTCGTGGCTGGCCGGGATCGGCTTCGGTGTCTACCTGGTGCACCAGGCGCTGGGCTACATGGTCGCGAGGGTCCTCTCCGAGGCAGGCGTCTCGCCGTGGTGGTTACGCTTGACGGTGGTCGTCGCCTTCGCGGTCCTGTTGGGCTGGCTGGTGACGGTCCTTGTCGAGCGACCGGCGTACCGTGTGCTCACCGGCCCGCGCGCCGACCGGACCAAGGCGCCCCGGCCGGGCCTCGAGCCACCGGTTTCTGTCGGTGGTGCGACCTAGCATGGTGGCGGCCGAGGACTGAGCACTGTCGTCGGCACTCCACAGACCAGTGAAGGGACCTTCGGGTGGCTGATCGCCTTGTAGTCCGCGGCGCCCGCGAGCACAACCTGCGCGGCGTCGACCTCGACCTGCCGCGAGACAGCATGATCGTGTTCACCGGGTTGTCCGGCTCCGGCAAGTCCAGCCTGGCGTTCGACACGATCTTCGCCGAGGGCCAGCGGCGCTACGTCGAATCGCTGTCCGCGTACGCGCGCCAGTTCCTCGGCCAGATGGACAAGCCCGACGTCGACTTCATCGAGGGGCTCTCGCCCGCGGTCTCGATCGACCAGAAGTCCACCTCGCGCAACCCGCGCTCGACGGTCGGCACCATCACCGAGGTCTACGACTACCTGCGCCTGCTCTACGCCCGTGCGGGCAAGCCGCACTGCCCGCAGTGCGGCGAGCCGATCAGCAAGCAGACGCCCCAGCAGATCGTCGACCAGGTCCTCGACATGGAGCAGGGCACCCGGTTCCAGGTCCTGGCGCCGGTGGTGCGTGGCCGCAAGGGCGAGTACGTCGACCTGTTCTCGAACCTGCAGCAGCAGGGCTACGCGCGCGCCCGCGTCGACGGCGTGGTGCACGCGCTGACCGACCCGCCGAAGCTGAAGAAGCAGGAGAAGCACGACATCGGGGTCGTCATCGACCGGCTCACCGTCAAGGCCAGCGCCAAGCAGCGGCTCACCGACTCGGTGGAGACGGCGCTGCGCCTTGCCGACGGCCTGGTCGAGCTCGAGTTCGTGGACCTGCCCGAGAACGACCCCCACCGGATGCGCGGCTTCTCGGAGAACCTGGCCTGCCCCAACGGTCACCCGCTCGCGATCGAGGACCTGGAGCCGCGCTCCTTTTCCTTCAACTCACCGTACGGCGCGTGCCCCGAGTGCACCGGCATCGGCGTGCGCAAGGAGGTCGACCCCGAGCTGGTCGTGCCCGACGACGAGCTGTCGCTGGCCGAGGGCGCCATCGCCCCGTGGGCGGGCGGGCAGAGCGCCGACTACTTCCTGCGGCTGCTGGAGTCACTGTCCGAGACCATCGGCTTCCGGATGGACGCGCCGTGGCGCAAGCTGCCCGCGAAGGCGCAGAAAGCGGTGCTGCACGGCGTCGACGAGCAGGTGCACGTCCGCTACCGCAACCGCTACGGCAGGCAGCGCTCCTACTACGCCAACTTCGAGGGCGTCATCCCGTTCCTGGAGCGGCGGCACGAGCAGACCGAGTCCGACTACGCCCGCGAGCGCTACGAGGGCTACATGCGCGAGGTGCCGTGCCCGGCCTGCCAGGGCACGCGGCTCAAGCCGGAGATCCTCGCGGTCACCCTCGAGCACGGCGAGCACGGCCAGCGCTCGATCGCCGAGGTGTGCGCGCTGTCGGTGGCCGAGGCCTCGGAGTTCCTCGACGGCCTCGTGCTCGGCAAGCGCGAGACCATGATCGCCGGCGCGGTGCTCAAGGAGATCCAGGCCCGGCTGCACTTCCTGCTCGACGTCGGGCTGGACTACCTGTCGCTCGACCGCGCGGCGGGCACCCTCTCCGGTGGCGAGGCGCAGCGAATCCGGCTGGCGACGCAGATCGGCTCCGGACTCGTCGGCGTGCTGTACGTGCTGGACGAGCCCTCGATCGGCCTGCACCAGCGCGACAACCACCGGCTGATCGAGACGCTCAGCAGGCTGCGCAACCTCGGCAACACCCTCATCGTCGTGGAGCACGACGAGGACACCATCCGCTCCAGCGACTGGGTGGTCGACATCGGCCCCGGCGCGGGGGAGCACGGCGGCAGGATCGTCCACAGTGGACCCTACAAGAAGCTGCTGCGCAACAAGGAGTCGATGACCGGCGACTACCTGTCCGGCCGTCGCGTCATCGACATCCCGCCGATCCGCCGCCCGGTGGACAAGAAGCGCCAGCTCACCGTGGTGGGCGCACGCGAGCACAACCTGCGCGGCATCGACGTGTCGTTCCCGCTGGGCTGCCTGATCTCGATCACCGGTGTGTCGGGGTCCGGCAAGTCGACCCTCGTCAACGACATCCTCGCCACGGTGCTGGCGAACAAGCTCAACAACGCGCGGCAGGTGCCGGGCAGGCACACCCGCGTGCGCGGACTGGACCACGTCGACAAGCTCGTGCGCGTCGACCAGTCGCCCATCGGCCGCACCCCGCGGTCCAACCCGGCGACCTACACGGGCGTGTGGGACCACGTGCGCAAGCTGTTCGCCGCCACCACGGAGGCGAAGGTCCGCGGCTACCAGCAGGGCCGGTTCTCGTTCAACGTCAAGGGCGGGCGCTGCGAGGCGTGTGCGGGCGACGGCACCATCAAGATCGAAATGAACTTCCTGCCCGATGTCTACGTGCCGTGCGAGGTGTGCAAGGGCGCACGGTACAACCGGGAGACGTTGGAGGTCCACTACAAGGGCAAGACGGTCTCCGACGTGCTGGACATGCCGATCGAGGAGGCCGCCGAGTTCTTCGAACCGATCAAGGCGATCCACCGGCACCTGCAGACGCTGGTGGACGTCGGCCTTGGCTACGTGCGGCTGGGCCAGCCGGCGCCGACGCTGTCCGGCGGCGAGGCCCAGCGCGTCAAGCTGGCCAGCGAGCTGCAGAAGCGCTCCACCGGCAAGACCGTGTACGTGCTCGACGAGCCCACCACCGGCCTGCACTTCGAGGACATCCGCAAGCTGCTCGGAGTCATCAACGGCCTGGTGGACAAGGGCAACACGGTGATCGTCATCGAGCACAACCTCGACGTCATCAAGACGTCCGACTGGATCATCGACATGGGACCGGAGGGCGGCTCCGGTGGCGGCCTCGTCGTCGCCGAGGGCACGCCCGAGCAGGTCGCCGAGGTGGAGGAGAGCTACACCGGGCAGTTCCTGCGGCCGATCCTCACCGGCGCCGGGTCGTGAGCCGACCGGGAACACCGGGGACATGGTCGAACACGTCCGGAAGCAGGGACGTGGAGCGGATAATGGACAGGTGTCGCTGACCCGCTACCGGTTCCGGACAACCTGGACGATCGGCGCGCCGGCTTCCGTCGTCTTCGCCACCGTCGTCGACCTCGCCGCCTACCCTCGCTGGTGGCCTGACGTGCGCTCCGTGCGGCGCATCGACGACGACACCGCCGAGCTCGTCTGCCGGGCCACCCTGCCCTTCGCGCTCACCCTTCGCGTGCGGCGGATGGAACAGGACGCCGCCGCCGGACGGCTCGGCGTGACGCTGTCCGGTGACCTCGAAGGCTCGCTCACCGGGCGGGTGCTGCCGAACGGCCACGGCACGCACCTGCACATCGTGCAGCACGTGGTGGCGGCCAAACCGCTGCTGCGCGTCTTCTCCCCGGTGGCTCATCCGCTGTTTCGCGCCAACCACGCGGCGATGATGCGCCGCGGCCTGCGCGGCCTGCGGGCCTGGCTCAGCTGAGCAGGGCAGGAGCCGGGCCGGGCCCGCGATCACGGGCCCGGCCCGGTCCCCGGCGCCGGTCGGGGGAGGGGGGACACCGGCGCCGGACTCCGGCACGCGTCAGGCGGGCGCCGGCTGCTTCACCGGCTCGGTCTCCTGACGCGGGGCTTCGTGCTCGTCGAGCAGCGTGGCCTCGTTGAACGGATCGCCGCCCGCCAGGACCCGGTCGGCCTGCCCTCGGTCGAAGCCCTTGGTCCACACGCCGATGAGCACGGTCGCGATCGCGTTGCCCGCGAAGTTGGTCAGCGCGCGGGCCTCCGACATGAACCGGTCGATGCCGAGGATGAAGCCCACGCCGTCGACCAGCTCGGGCCGGTGCGACTGGAGCCCGCCCGCGAGCGTCGCGATGCCCGCGCCGCTGACCCCGGCGGCGCCCTTCGAGGCGATCACCATGAACAGCAGCAGCGAGATCTGCTCGCCGAGACCGAGCGGGCTGCCCTGCGCGGTCGCGATGAACAGGGTCGCCATCGTCAGGTAGATCGCCGTGCCGTCCAGGTTGAACGAGTAGCCGGTGGGCACGGTGATGCCGACCACCGGTTTGCTCACGCCCAGGTGCTCCATCTTCGCGATCAGCCTCGGCAGCGCCGACTCCGACGACGAGGTGGACACGATCAGCAGGAACTCCCTGCCGAGGTAGCGCAGCAGCTTGAACACGTTGATCCGCGCGCCCAGCCACAGCACGGTGCCGAGCACGCCGAAGACGAACAGCAGGCAGGTGGCGTAGAAGCCGAGCATGATCACGGCGAGGCTGCGCAGTGCCGCCCAGCCGGTCTCGCCGACCACGGCCGCGATGGCGCCGAACGCACCCACCGGCGCCGCCCACATGATCATGGCCAGGATGCGGAAGACGAGCCGCTGGATGTGCTCGACGCCGCGCCGGATCGGCTCGCCTGCCGGGCCGAGCTTCTGCAGCGCGAACCCGGCCAGCAGCGCCACCAGCAGCGTCTGCAGCACCGAGCCCTCGGTGAACGCCGAGACGAGCGTCTCCGGGATGACGCCGAGGAGGAAGTCGACGGTGCCCTCGCCCTCCGACGCCTGCTCCTGCACCTTGGCCACGGACTCGGGGTCGAGCTGCAGGCCCTCACCCGGGTGCAGGATGTTGCCCACCACCAGGCCGATCGCCAAGGCGAAGGTGGACATCAGCAGGAAGTAGCCGAGCGCCAGCACCCCGACCTTGCCGACCTGCGCCGCCTTGGCCACCGAGCCGATGCCGAGGACGATCGTGCAGAAGATGATCGGGCTGATCATCATCTTGATGAGGCTGACGAAACCGCTGCCCAGCGGCTTGAGCTCCGCCGCGAAGTCCGGGGCGGCGAACCCGACGATCACGCCGAGCAGCACCGCGGCGATCACCGCGAGATAGAGGTAGTGCATCCGGTCGCGGCGCCTTGGCGCCGGGCCGGCCGCGATCGACGGCTCAGGCAACATTGCCTCCTCGTGGGGACGACTGGGAATCACGACGACTATGGGCACCGTCACCACCGCGGTCACGGTTGTGTTCATTTCGTTCGCCGGACGCTGTGCTGTCATGAGGCATGCGTGTTTCCCGGGGCAGGGGCTGGAGCCTGGCCCGCCAGCTGCTCCTCCTGCAGGTCGTGCTCGTCGGCGCCCTCGTCGGCGGCGGCGCCGCGCTCGCCTACGCCGACGCCGCGCAGGCCGCGGAGGACAAGGCAGCCGAAGAGGTGACCGCGGTCGCCGCGACGCTGGCAGGCTCGCCCGGTGTGCGTTCCGCCGTGCAGGACCGGGACCCGAGCGTGCGGCTGCAGCCGGTCGCCGAGCGGGTCCGTGCCGACACGGGCGTCGACTTCATCACGATCATGAACCCGCGCGGCATCCGCTACACCCACCCGAATCCGGCGCTGATCGGCCGGCGGTTCCTCGGCCACACCGGACCCGCCCTGCGCGGCAGGCTCTTCACCGAGACCTACACCGGCACGCTCGGGCCTTCGGTGCGGGCGGTGGCGCCCGTCCTCGACCGCACCGACGGCGGTGAACGGCGGGTGGTCGCGCTCGTCGCGGCAGGCATCACCGTCCAGGCGATCTCCGCCGAGCTCGGGGAGCGGATCGAGGCCCTGCTGGCCGTCGCGGGCGGTGTGCTCGTGGTCGGTCTCGGTGGCAGCTACCTCGTGAGCGCGCGGCTGCGCAGGCAGACGAGAGGCGTGGCGCCCGCCGAGCTGAGCGAGATGTTCGAGTACTACCAGGCGATCCTGCATTCGGTGCGGGAGGGACTCGTGCTCGTCGGCAGGGATGGCAGGGTCGTGCTGTGCAACGACGCCGCCCGCGAGCTGCTCGCCCTGCCCCGTGACGTGAGCGGCGTGCCGGTCGCCGAACTCGGGCTCGCGGCGGACCTCGCCGCCACGTTCACCGCCACCGAGCCGCGTAGTGACGAGCTGCACGTCACCGAGACCCGCGTCCTGCTGGTCAACACGATGCCGGTCCGCTCAGCCGACCACGCCATGGGCAACGTCGTGACCCTGCGCGACCACACCGAGCTGCAGACGCTCACCGGTGAGCTCGACACCGTGCGCGGCTTCGCGGAGTCGCTGCGCTCGCAGGCCCACGAGTCGGCGAACCGGCTGCACGCCGTGGTGTCGCTGGTGGAGCTGGGCCGCACGGACCAGGCGGTGCGGCTGGCGACCGAGGAGCTGGAGACCGCGCAGCAGCTCACCGACCGCGTGGTGGGCGCGGTGTCGGAGCCCGTGCTCGCCGCGCTGCTGCTGGGCAAGTCCAGCGAGGCCAGCGAACGCGGAGTCGAGCTGGTGCTCACCGACGACACGGTGGTGGCCGACACCGAGCTGGGCGTCGACTCGCGGGACCTGATCACCATTCTCGGCAACCTCATCGACAACGCCGTCGACGCGGCGATCGAGGGCTCCGCCGGGCGCGGAGCGCGGGTGACGGTGACGGTCCGCGCCGACGACGGCGAGTTGCTGCTGCGGGTCGCCGACAGCGGACCGGGCATCGCGGCGGGCACGGCGAACGAGATCTTCCGCAAGGGCTGGTCCACCAAGCCCGGCGGCGAGCGGGGCCGGGGGCTGGGGCTCGCTCTCGTGGGGCAGGCCGTGCGCAGGCACGGCGGCACCGTGGAGGTCGGCAACCACGACGGCGCCGTGTTCACGGTTCGCATCCCGCTGCCGTGAGCACGCGCCCGACCTGCGACGATCGTGGCGTGATCAGCGTGCTCGTGGTGGAGGACGACCCGGTCGCCGCCGACGCGCACCGGGAGTACGTCGAGCGCGTGCCCGGCTTCACGGTCGTCGGCGTCGTGCACGCGGGCAACGAGGCCGTCCGGTTCTGCGCTCGCGATTCCGTCGATCTGGTGCTGCTTGACTTCTACCTGCCCGACACTCACGGGCTCGCCGTGTGCCAGGCGCTGCGTGCGGCGGGCTCCACCGCCGACGTGATCGCCGTGACCTCGGCCCGTGACCTCGCCGTCGTCCGCGCGGCCGTGTCCGCCGGCGTGGTGCAGTATCTGCTGAAGCCGTTCACGTTCGCGTCCCTGCGCGACAAGCTGGAGCGCTACGCCCAGTTCCACGACCGGGCCGCCCGCTCCGGCGAGATCAGCGGGCAGGCCGATGTGGACCGGATGCTCGCCACGCTGCGCAGCCCCGACCACGGCTCGCTGCCGAAGGGCATGAGCGGCGCGACCCTCGACGCGATCAGCGCCGTGCTCGCCGAGGCCACCGACGGGCTGTCCGCCGCTGCCGTCGCCACGGCCACCGGGGTCTCACGTGTCACGGCGCGCCGCTACCTGGAGTACCTCGCCGACAGCGGGCTCGCCGAGCGCCGCCCGCACTACGGCAGCGTCGGCAGGCCCGAGGTGCGTTACACGCCGGTGTCCTGACACCGCGCCTCAGGCGGCGATGGCCAGCAACGCCCTGGCGCGCTCGCCGTCCGCGCCCAGCGCCGCCGCGGCGGCGAACGCCGTGCACCAGCGCCACAGCCGGCCGGGATCGGCGTCCAGCCGCGCTGCCAGGTCCCGCGCCCGCTCCCGCCAGGCGGAGGCCGGGCCCGTGAACACCCAGTCGATCGCGTCGGAGGCCGGATCGCCGAGACACGGCCGTGGGTCGATCGCCACCAGTCCGCGCTCCGGCCCGCCGTCGAGCACGTTGCCGGGGTGCAGATCGCCGTGCAGCAGCACCGGGGGCACCGGGTCGGCGGCGAGCGCCCGCGCGAGGGCGTGGCCGCGCTCCAGCAGTGCCACCAGCGCGGTGTCCGCCGCATGGCGGCGCAGCCACAGCCGGAACAGCAGATCCACCCGTTCCGGCTGCGGCGGGACGTCGATCGGCGGCACGGCGTGCAGTGCGCGGATCAGCTCCGCGACGGCGTCCAGGCCGGGGTTCGCGCCCAGGCCGGCGAGCGTCGCCTCGCCCGGGACCGCTTCGAGCAGCACCGCGCCCGCCCGCGCGTCGTGTCCCCAGAGTCCGGGCACCCGGCCCGACGGCTGCCAGGCACGCAGCGCCCGCGCCTCGGCGTCGGCGATCGCGGGCTCGGGAGTGAGCTTGAGGATCGCCGCCGTACCGTCGGCGCGCACGCAGCGCAGGACGAGCGAGGTGTTGCCGGTGCCGACCGGCTCGCCGAGCGCCAGTGCCCAGCGGGCCGCGAGCGCGGTCAGCGTCGCGGGGACCTGCTGCCACCACCTGCCGACCGCCGGCCCGAAGCGGCGCACCAGCCGGTCCTTCGTCGCCGTGGCGACCGGCGAGGTGAGGTCCACACCGGGAAGCCTAGAGGTCGTGCGTCCGCCCGCGGTCAGAAGTAGGTGCGCACGAAGTCGACGACCGTCTCGCCGTCCTCGCCGACCACGGGCAGCAGCGCCCACTTGTCGAACACGGTGCACGGATGCGAAAGACCGAGGCCCACCCAGTCGCCGACCTCCAGCGGCGAGTCCGGCGGCAGGGCCACGAACGCGTGCTGGTCGTTGAGCTTGGTGACCGTGTGCCCGGCGAGGCGCTCCGGCGGCCCTCCGCGGGCGGCGCGGCGCAGCTGCGGCTCGGGCAGGCCCGCGTCGAACGAGGCGTCCCGCCTGCCCAGCGTCAGCAGTGCCAGCCCCGGTTCCGGCCGTGACGTGACGTGCGCCCAGGCGCGCAGGGCGGAGCGCAGGGCCGCACCGTTCGAGCGGGGGGTGTCGCCGAGCGGGGACACGGCGCGGTAGGCGCCGTCGTCGTGGGTCAGGTAGGCGCCACTGCGCAGCACCGGCAGCACGTCCAGCCCGGCGGGCCAGCCGTTGGTGAGCCCGTCGGCGACCACGTCGAAGTAGGCGCTGCCGCCCGCGGTGACGAGCACCCGCGGCACGTTCCGGAAATGGCCGGCCTCGGCCAGCGTGACCGTCAGCGCTCGCAGACCGTCGAGATAGGACCCGATCCGGCGCAGGGACGCGGGCGTGGCGTCGCCGGCCAGTACGCCCTCGTAGCCGCCGGTGCCCGCGAGCCGCAGCACCGGGCTCGCGGCCACCGCGTCGGCGATCGAGAATGCCGTCGCCGTGTCGCGCACACCGCTGCGCCCGCCCTCGGCGCCCAGTTCCACGAGCACGTCGACCGGCCGGACCGCGTCCGCGAGCGCTTCGGTCATCAGCTCCACGCCGCGCACCGAGTCGACCCAGCAGCAGAACTCGAAGGCCGGGTCGTCCGCCAGTTCGACGGCGAGCCAGCGCAGCGCGGCCGGGTCGACGAGCTGGTTGGCCAGCAGCACCCGCGACACGCCGAAGGCGCGGTAGACCCGTAGTTGTGCGGCGTTGGCCGCGGTGATTCCCCACGCGCCGTGGTCGAGCTGGCGCGCGAACAGCTGCGGCGCCATGGTCGTCTTGCCGTGGGGTGCGAGCGCGACGCCGTGGTCGTCGCACCAGGCCGCCATGGTGCGCAGGTTGTGCTCCAGCGGCGCCGACTCCAGGACCACCATGGGGCCGACGAAGCCACTGGTGAACAGGTTGGGCCTGGTGGCGGCCGCATCGCCGAGGGTGCGTCCCCACAGCGCCGACGACAGGCCCTTGAACCGCCAGTCCAGCCGCTCGTCGCGCAACTCCCGCAGTGCGGAGGCGTCGATCGTGCCAGGCTTCATCGCGAGAGCTCCGTTGCGGTAGATGGAACGCTCATTGCGTTCAGTGCACCACCCACATCTAGCACCGAGGCAGGGAGCCGGTCAACGCCGCACCACGCTCCCCAATGCGGCATTGGTGGCGCTCAACGCTACGAATGTGGCATTGGGGAGCGGTCAGTACACCGGGCCCGTGTACTTCTCGCCGGGGCCCTGGCCGGGGGCGTCCGGCACCGCCGAGGCCTCGCGGAAGGCTCTCTGCAGCGACTGCAGGCCGTCGCGCAGCGGCGCGGCGTGCAGGCCGAGGTACTCGCCGGACGCGGTGACCAGCCCGGCGAGGGCGGTGATGAGCCTGCGGGCCTCGTCCAGGTCGCGGTGGGGGCTGCGCTCGGGCTCGTCCTCGGCGAGGCCGAGCCGCTCGGCGGCGGCGGAGAGGAGCATGACGGCGGCCCTGCTGATGACCTCGACGCTCGGGATCTCGTGCAGCTCGCGGACGTCCGGGGAATTCTCGGGCTGCTGTGAAGCGTTATCCACCACGTCTGGTACCCTTCCACGTGCGACCAGCCCCCGAGCGATCGGGGGCCGCAAGTGGAGCCCCGCTCCCACCCGAGTCGCCGCCCGACTACGACAGGCGGCCGGGTCCGGTCCCGCGGCAGCGGGCGGTCAGCCGCCGTCGTTGCCGTGGAGCACCTGGCAAGGCCAGGTGCCGATCGGATTGAGGGCCCCGCTCACGGGTACGACAGTACTTGTGCCGGGGCCCGTGGTATGTGGGCACCAGGTCGAGACAAGAAGAGCGACACTTGGACCAAGGAGGCCCCATCAGCTCCGAGACGCGCATCAACGAGCGCATCCGTGTTCCCGAGGTTCGCCTCGTGGGACCGAACGGTGAGCAGGTCGGCATCGTCCGGATCGAGGACGCGCTGCGGCTCGCCCAGGAAGCCGACCTCGACCTCGTCGAGGTCGCCCCGCAGGCAC
The DNA here is from genome assembly GCF_003202285.1 of Prauserella muralis. GTDB lineage: Bacteria > Actinomycetota > Actinomycetes > Mycobacteriales > Pseudonocardiaceae > Prauserella_B > Prauserella_B muralis. The sequence goes on along the minus strand of NZ_MASW01000007.1, from coordinate 666,635 downwards.
GCCCGCCCGTGGCGAGGCTCATGGACTACGGCAAGTTCAAGTACGAGAGTGCCCAGAAGGCCCGTGAGTCCCGCCGGAACCAGCAGCTGACCGTCATCAAGGAACAGAAGCTGCGTCCCAAGATCGACCCGCACGACTACGAGACGAAGAAGGGACACGTGTCCCGCTTCCTCGCGGCTGGTAACAAGGTCAAGGTGACGATCATGTTCCGTGGGCGTGAGCAGTCCCGCCCGGAGCTCGGCTTCCGGCTGTTGCAGAGGCTCGCCGACGACGTGTCCGAGCTCGGGTTCATCGAGTCGTCGCCGAAGCAGGACGGCCGCAACATGATCATGGTGTTGGCGCCCCACAAGAAGGCGAAGTCGAAGGCGAGCAAGCAGGCCGAGAAGGCCGAGTCGTGACGACCGGCGCCGGCCGGTAACACGGGCGGGGAGACCCGCCGCGATGTGGTGTCCAGCGGACCGCGGCGCGACATCGCAGACAACCAGCGCAGCACACCGCCCCGCGGTGTGCTGCCGTCTGAAAGAGAGAAGCAATGCCGAAGAACAAGACGCACAGCGGGATGTCGAAGCGCGTCCGCCTCACCGGCAGCGGCAAGGTCCGCCGCCAGAAGGCCGGCCGCCGTCACCTGATGGAGAAGAAGTCCAGCAGGGTCACCCGCCGGCTCGAGGGCACCACCGAGGTCGCCGCGCCGGACGTGCGCCGCGTCAAGCGACTGCTCGGTCGCTGACCGCCCAGAACTCGCCGTAACCACCCGGGGCGCCCCGAGACCCGACACCGCGCCCCCCGAGACCGACAGGATGGACCCGTGGCACGCGTCAAGCGGGCGGTCAACGCCCAGAAGAAGCGTCGCGCAACTCTCGAACTGGCCAGCGGCTACCGCGGCCAGCGTTCGCGGCTGTACCGCAAGGCCAAGGAGCAGACGCTCCACTCGCTCAACTACGCCTACCGGGACCGCCGTGCCCGCAAGGGTGACTTCCGCCAGCTGTGGATCACCCGCATCAACGCGGCGGCCCGCCAGAACGGCGTCACCTACAACCGGTTCATCCAGGGCCTGAAGGCCGCCGGTGTGGAGGTCGACCGCAAGATCCTGGCCGAGCTGGCGGTGAACGACCCCGAGGCGTTCACGTCGCTGGCCGAGGTCGCCAAGCAGAACATCCCCGCCGACGTCAAGAAGTCGGCCTGATCGCCAGCGACGACCGGCCCGGGGATGTCTTGGTCCGTACGCACAAGACACCCCGGGTCGCCGCCGCCCGGCGGCTGACCACCCGCTCCGGCCGGGACGACGCCGGCCGCTTCCTCGCCGAGGGAGCCCAGGCCGTCCGTGAGGCCCTGCGTCACGGACAGGTGCACGAGGTCTTCGTCACCGAGGCCGCCACCGAGCGGCACCGGGACCTCGTCGAGCAGGCGCCCGCGGTGACCTTCGTCAACCAGCGGGCCGCCGAACTGCTCTCCGAAACCGTGACCCCGCAGGGCATCGTCGCCGTCTGCGACCTGGTCACCGTGCCGCTCGCCACCGCGCTGGCGGGGCGCCCGCGACTGGTGGCCGTGCTCGCCGGCATCGCCGATCCGGGCAACGCCGGCACCGTGCTGCGGGTCGCCGACGCGGCCGGAGCCGACGCGGTGGTCTTCGCGGGGGACGCCGTGGACGTGCACAACGGCAAGTGCGTCCGCGCCTCCACCGGCAGCCTCTTCCACCTGCCCGTCGCCAGGGAACGAGACGTGGCCGCCGCGCTCGCGGCCTGCTCGCGGGCCGGGCTGCGCGTCGTCGCCGCCCACGGCCACGCCGAGCACGACCTGCGCACGGCGACCGGGCTCGGGGAGCCGACCGCGTGGCTGTTCGGCAACGAGGCACACGGCCTGCCCGCCGACGTGCTCGCACTCGCCGACGACGTGGTGCGGGTTCCGCTGTTCGGCAAGGCGGAGAGCCTGAATCTGGCCACCGCCGCCGCCGTCTGCCTGTACGCCAGTGCGCTGCGGAATCGGCCCTGACCCAGGGTGACGGACACCGATCACCTAGAATCCACCTCGTCAATCGCCCACGTACGCGTGGGATCTCCAGACCGTCAGCGGACGCCGAGGAGCCATGTCCGGAGCCAACGACAAGCAAGAGCCGGAGTCGGCGGACGCGCTCGCGCCCGCGACGCTGGAGGCCGCCGTCACGGCGGCGAAGGAGCAGTTCGCCGCGGCCACGGATCTGGACGGCCTTGCGGGTGTCAAGCCCGCGCACCTCGGTGACTCGTCTCCGCTGCTGCGTGCGCGCCGCGCGATCGGTGCCCTGCCGAAACCGGAGAAGGCCGACGCGGGCAAGCGCGTCAACGAGGCACGGCAGGAGATCCAGGCCGCCTACGACTCCCGGCTGGCCACGCTGCAGGCCGAGCGTGACGAGCGCGTCCTGCGCGAGGAGGCCGTCGACGTCACGCTGCCGTGGGACCGGGTGCCCCGGGGCGCCCGGCACCCGATCACCACCATCGCCGAGCGTGTCGCCGACGTGTTCGTCGGCATGGGCTACGAGGTCGCCGAAGGGCCGGAGCTCGAGGCGGAGTGGTTCAACTTCGACGCGCTGAACTTCGGCAAGGATCACCCGGCCCGCCAGCTGCAGGACACCTTCTACGTCGGGGACGAGGACTCCAACCTCGTGCTGCGCACCCACACCTCGCCGGTGCAGGCGCGCGCACTGCTGCACCGCGACCTGCCCGTCTACGTCGTCTGCCCGGGCCGCACCTTCCGCACCGACGAGCTGGACGCCACGCACACCCCGGTGTTCCACCAGGTGGAGGGCCTCGCCGTGGACAAGGGCATCACGATGGCGCACCTGAAGGGCACGCTCGACGCCTTCGCCAAGGCCATCTTCGGCGAGGAATCGGGCACCCGGTTCCGGCCGCACTTCTTCCCGTTCACCGAGCCGTCGGCCGAGGTCGACGTGTGGTTCCCGGAGAAGAAGGGCGGCGCGGGCTGGGTCGAGTGGGGCGGCTGCGGCATGGTCAACCCCAACGTGCTGCGCGCCTGCGGTGTCGACCCGGAGGTCTACTCGGGGTTCGCGTTCGGCATGGGCCTGGAGCGCACCCTGCAGTTCCGCAACGGCATTCCCGACATGCGTGACATGGTGGAGGGCGACATCCGGTTCACCCTTCCCTTCGGAACGGAGGCGTAGTGCGAGTCCCCGTCAGCTGGCTGAAGGAGCACCTCGAGCTCAGCGACGACGTCACGGCGGACGAGCTGGTCGACGCCTTCGTGCGCATCGGGATCGAGGTCGAGGGCGTCGAGCGCGTCGGTGAGGTCACCGGCCCGCTCGTGATCGGCCGGGTCGTCGAGTTCGAGGAGCTGACCGACTTCAAGAAGCCCATCCGCTACTGCCGCGTCGAGGTCGGGGACCAGGCGCACGCCGCGGAGGACGCGGAGGACTCCCCGGAGGCCGAGGACACCGAGACCGACCGGGACGCCGGGGACACGGCCACCGAGGCGGAGGACGACGAGGACGTCGACCCGACCCGCCCGCGCACGAACGGCATCATCTGCGGCGCCACCAACTTCGCCGAGGGGGACCTCGTCGTGGTGGCGTTGCCCGGTGCCGTGCTGCCCGGCGGCTTCGCCATCTCCGCGCGCAAGACGTACGGCCACGTCAGCGAGGGCATGATCTGCTCGGCCCGCGAACTGGGGCTCGGCGAGGACCACACCGGCATCCTCGTGCTGCCGTCCGGCACGGCGAGTCCCGGCGACGACGCCCGCGAGGTGCTCGACCTCGCCGACACCGTCCTGGAGCTGGCGCCGACGCCCGACCGCGGGTACACGCTCTCGGTCCGCGGGCTGGCCAGGGAGCTGGCGTGCGCGCTCGACGCGCCGTTCGGTGACCCGGCCAAGATCGAGGTGCCCGCCGCCGACGAGGACGCCTGGCCGGTCCGCATCGAGGACCCGGCAGGCTGCCACCGGTTCGTGCTCCGCCGGGTCACCGGCCTGGACGCGGGCGCGCCGACGCCGTGGTGGATGCGCCGCAGGCTGCTGCTCGCGGGCATGCGCTCCATCTCGCTGGCCGTGGACGTCACCAACTACGTGATGCTGGAGCTCGGCCACCCGCTGCACGCCTTCGACACGGGCTCGGTCAAGGGCGATCTCGTGGTGCGCAGGGCCAAGCCGGGGGAGAAGCTGGTCACTCTCGACGACGCCGAGCGCGCGCTCGACCCGGACGACGTGGTGATCGCCGACGACAGCGGCGTGATCTCGCTCGCGGGCACCATGGGCGGCGCCGGCACCGAGATCAACGACGACAGCACCGACGTGCTGCTCGAGGCCGCCCACTGGGACCCGGCGTCGATCAGCCGCACGGCCCGCAGGCACAAGCTGTTCTCCGAGGCGGCCAAGCGGTTCGAGCGCTTCACCGACCCGCAGCTGTGCGCGGTGGCGGTCGAGCGGGCCGCGCGGTTGCTGCGCCAGTACGGCGACGGCAGCATCCGGCCTGGCCGCACGGACGAGGGCGAGCCGCCCCAGCCCGAGGCCATCACCATGCCGATCAGCCTGCCCGACCAGGTGGCCGGCGTGCGCTACGAGCGCGGTGTCACCGTGCGCAGGCTCACCCAGATCGGTTGCAAGATCGCCGTCGGCACCGCCGACGACGGCACCGCACTTGTCACGGCCGTGCCGCCGAGCTGGCGCGGGGACCTCGTTCAGCCTGCCGACCTCGTGGAGGAGGTGCTGCGGCTGGAGGGCTACGACAGCATCCCGTCCACGCTGCCGCCCGCCCCCGCGGGCCGCGGCCTCACCGATGCGCAGCGCCGCCGCCGGGCCGTCTCGCGGGCGCTCGCCGAGGCCGGGTTCGTCGAGGTGCTGCCGTTCCCGTTCGTACCGGGTTCGGTGTGGGACGCCTTCGCGCTGCCGGAGGACGACCCGCGCCGCCGCACCCTCGCCGTGCGCAACCCGCTGGAGGCGGACAAGAACCAGCTCGCCACCACGCTGTTGCCCGGGTTGCTGGAGACGATGCAGCGCAACATCGCCCGGGGTTTCCGTGACCTCGCGCTGTTCCACATCGGCCAGGTGGTGTTGCCCGGCGAAAAGCACGGACACGCCCCGGACCCCGGCGTCGAGCAGCGGCCGGGCGACGAGGAGCTCGCCGCCCTGGAGCAAGCGGTGCCCGACCAGCCCGTGCATGTCGCCGCGGTGCTCTCCGGCTATCGCCGCCGCCCCGGCTGGTGGGGCGAGGGCGAGCACGCGAGCTGGGCCGACGCCGTGCAGGCCGCCCGCACCGTGGCCGAGGCCGCGGGCGTCGAGGTGCGCACCGAGGCGGCGGACCTGCTGCCGTGGCATCCCGGTCGGTGCGCGCGGTTGCGTGTCGGCGACTGGCCGGTGGGACACGCGGGTGAGCTGCACCCCAAGGTGATCGAGGCGCTCGGCCTGCCGAAGCGCACGGTCGCCATGGAACTCGACCTCGACGCGATCCCGCTGCTCGACAACCGGCCCGCCCCGTCGATCTCGCCGTTCCCGCCGGTGCTGCTCGACGTCGCGCTCGTCGTCGACGCCACCGTGCCCTCCGCCGAGCTGGCGGACGCACTGCGCCGGGGCGCCGGTGAGCTGCTGGAGGAGGTCGCCCTGTTCGACAGCTACACCGGCGAGCAGGTCGGTGAAGGCAAGCGGTCGCTGGCGTACAAGCTGCGCTTCCGCGCGCCCGACCGGACACTCACCGTCGAGGAGGCCACTCAGGCCCGCGACGCCGCGGTGGCGGCCGCGACCGAGCGGTTCGGTGCCGTCCTGCGCGGCTGACCGCGCGCGCACCGTCCGGCGGCCCGTGCCGGCGGGCTGCCCGGTGCGGGATCATCGACGGCCTCCCGGCGGTGTCCCGAGCACCGGCTGCAGACCGGGCGGCAGGGTGTAGCCGGCGTCCCACGGGAAACGGCCGTGCCGGTCGTCGTACACCGCCTGCCAGGCGGGGATCGGCGGACCGTCCGGATTCGCGGTAGCGCCGGTTGGCCCACAGCAGGTGCTCGGAGGAGTCGCGCACCGGCACCAGCCAGACCCGGTGTGCCGTCGCCTCGAAGCCGACCGGGGCCCCGGTGCCCAGCATGCCCTCGACGCGGAAGCGCCTGGCCAGCTCGTTGAGTGCGTACGCCGTGGTGTCCTGCGTCGTGCCGAACATGATCAGTTCCGGATTGCCGTGCTCGGTCAGGCCGATCGTGTACCCGAACGGCGGGTGTCCGTCCTCGCCGTGGACGTAGGTGACGGCCCAGCCGAGGCGTTCGATCGTGGCCCGCAGCCAGGCGTCGTGCTGGTCATGGACGTGGGTGATGAACTCCGGTGTCTCCATGCTGTGTCTCCCCCAGGTGTTTGAGTGCTTCGGTGCGGGACAGCGGTGCGAGGTCCGGGTGAGCCGTGACGAACGCGCGGACCCACTGCGGGCTGGTGCGGGAGTACTGGCGCAGCGCCCACCCGATTGCCTTGCGCAGAAAGAAGTCCCCGTCGGCGAGGCTCGCCTCGATGCAGGAGGCCAGTAGACCGGTGTCGGTCTCCGCCTTGGATCCGATCTGGCAGATCACCGCCGCCCGGCGTTTCCAGCGGTCGGAGTCGTGGGCCCACGCCCGGATGGCGGGCTCGACCGCGTCCGGGAAGGCCCGCAGGAGCGGGCCGACCCGGTGGATGGCGACCTCGTCGACGAAGTCCCACCACGCGCCGGTGACGATCAGTTCCTCGTACAGCGGCAGCAGATCCGGCGCCTGCCAGCGGGCGTAGGCGCGGTAGCCGGTGAGGTCGATGGCCAGGTAGCGCTCCTCGCGGTAGGCCGCCTCCCTCCAGAGCCTGCGCACGGCCGCGAGCCACGCGTCCCTGCCGGGCAGCGGGTGCTCGGCGAACAGCCGGGTCGCCAGCCGTTGCCGCGAGGGCTTCTGGACGCCCCGGAACGGCAGCTCGGACTTCATGTAGCGGCGCATGTCCGGGGCCTTCGCCGGGTCGGCGAGCTCCGCGAGGCCGGCCCTGACCGCGTCGACCAGGGACGTCGTCATCGCAGCACCGCCCCGTTCACGAAGGCCGCGAGCGCGTCCGCTCCCGGCGGGACGCGTTCCCGGACGAGCCGCGGGTAGCGCCGCCGCAGCGCGGCGAGGTCGTAGGTCGGAGGGTCGCCCGGCGGCGGGTCCGGAGGATCGACGTCACCGAGCAGCAGGTCGAGGGTGGCCGTGAGCTCCATGTCCTCGTCGATGTAGAGCAGATCCCTGGTCAGGTCGATGAGGAGTCCGCCCGCCTGCAGATCCACGCGCTGGATCCGGAACTCGGCGAGCGCGTCGGGCTCGGCGAGCACCCGGCGGTACGTGCGGCGGCCCTGCAGGACCAGCCACGCGACGCCGTCGTGGAACCGGTCGTGGTCGGCGCCGCCGAGCGCGAGGCCGAACGCGGTCCACAGGTCCCAGCGGTGTGCCCGGGCGTGCACGCCGGCCAGTGCGTGCTGGAAGCCGATGATGTCGGCGAGCGGACGGTCGCCGAGCAGGTGCTCGAGGACGGCGATCGTCTGGACCGCGTCCGTGCCGTCGTCGATGCCCGAGTGCCGGCGCCGCCGTCTGCGTGCCGTCCGGATCAGGCTCCAGAACTCGTGTTCTCGCATGGTGCCCCCAGGAGACGAGGAGTGGTGCTGACGCGGGCGACGTTAGGCGGACGGTCCGACAGTTTCCGGGTATCGCGCTACCTGTTCACCTGATCGGGTGCGCCGGGAAACCGGTTTGATTGGATTTTCGTCGTCATGCATAATCATTCGTATGACGGTCAAGGTCGCGGTGGCGGGCGCCACCGGCTACGCGGGCGGCGAACTGCTGCGCCTCCTGCTCACGCATCCCGACGTCAGTATCGGCGCGCTCACCGCGGCGAGCAGCGCGGGCACCCCGCTCGGGCAGCTCCAGCCGCAGCTCGTGCCGCTCGCCGACCGCGTCGTCGCCGAGACGTCGGCGGAGACGCTGGCCGGCCACGACGTGGTGTTCCTCGCCCTGCCGCACGGGCACTCCGGCGAGCTTGCCGCGCGCCTCGGCGACGACGTGCTCGTGGTGGACATGGGTGCCGACCACCGCCTCGGCGAGGCCGCCGACTGGCAGCGCTGGTACGGCAGCGAGCACTCCGGCGTCTGGCCGTACGGCCTGCCCGAGCTGCCCGGAGCCCGCGAGCGGCTGCGCGGCAGCAGGCGCGTCGCCGTCCCGGGATGCTTCCCGACCGGCGGCTCGCTGGCACTCGCACCGGCGTACGGCGCCGGGCTCGCCGAGCCCGACGTCACCATCGTCGCCGTCACCGGCACGTCCGGCGCGGGCAGAAGCCTCAAGCCGCACCTCCTCGGTTCGGAGGTGATGGGCTCGGCCAGCGCGTACGGCGTCGGCGGAGCCCACCGGCACACCCCCGAGTTCACGCAGAACCTCAGCGCCGTCGCGGGCAGGCCCGTCACCGTGTCGTTCACGCCGGTGCTGGCCCCCATGCCGCGCGGCATCCTCACCACCGCGAGCGCGCCACTCGCCGCCGGGGCGGACGCCGCGGCCGTGCGCGACGCCTACGAGAAGGCCTACGCCGACGAGCCGTTCGTGCGCCTGCTTCCCGAAGGGCAGTGGCCCACGACCGCAGCCACCGTCGGATCCAACACGGTGCTGCTGCAGGTCACCGTCGACCCGGACGCAGGGCGGCTCGTGGTGGTGGCCGCCATCGACAACCTCACCAAGGGCACCGCGGGCGGTGCCGTCCAGTCCATGAACCTCGCACTCGGACTTCCCGAGACCACGGGACTTCCGATGGTTGGAGTCGCACCGTGACCACCGACGTACTCTTTCCCGCGGAGGCGGCGACATGACCGTCACCACCCCGCAGGGCTTCCGGGCTTCCGGCGTCACCGCCGGGCTCAAGGCCAGCGGCACACCGGACGTCGCGCTCGTCGTCAACGACGGGCCCTCGGACGTGGCCGCCGCCGTGTTCACCACCAACCGCTGCAAGGCCAACCCGGTGCTGTGGAGCGAGCAGGTGATGGCAGGCCGCAAGGCCAGGGCCTGCGTGCTCAACTCCGGCGGCGCCAACTGCTACACCGGGCCGCAGGGCTTCCAGGCCACGCACGCCTCCGCCGAGCTGGTCGCGAGCAGGCTCGGGATCGGCGCCATCGACGTCGTGGTGTGCTCCACCGGGCTCATCGGTGAGCAGCTGGAGACCGAGAAGCTCAACGCCGGTATCGAGCAGGCGGCCGAGACGCTGTCGGCCACCGGCGGCGCGGCCGCCGCCGAGGCCATCATGACCACCGACACCCGCAGCAAGCAGGCCGTGCGCGAGGGCGAGGGCTGGAGCATCGGCGGCATCGCCAAGGGCGCGGGCATGCTCGCCCCGGCGCTGGCCACGATGCTCGTGGTCGTCACCACCGACGCCGAGGTCGACGCCGAGACCGCCGACCGCGCCCTGCGGGAGGCCACGAGGGTCACCTTCGACCGGCTCGACTCCGACGGCTGCATGTCCACCAACGACACGGTGCTGCTGATGTGCAGCGGAGCCTCCGGCGTCACGCCCGGCGAGCGCGAGTTCACCGGCCGGCTCACCGAGCTCTGCCACGACCTCGCCCAGCAACTGCTCGGCGACGCCGAGGGCGCCGAGCACGACATCGCGATCGAGGTGGTCAACGCCGCCACCGAGGACGACGCGGTGGAGGTGGGCAGGGCCATCGCGCGCAGCAACCTGTTCAAGTGCGCCGTGTTCGGCAGGGACCCGAACTGGGGCCGCATTCTCGCCTCGGCGGGCACCACGCGCGCGGCGTTCGACCCGGCCGCGCTCGACGTGGCGTTCAACGGCGTGTGGGTGTGCCGCGGCGGCGAGCCCGGCGAGTCCCGCGAGAAGGTCGACCTCACCGAACGCGCCGTCACCGTCACCGTGGACCTCAAGGCGGGCACCGAGTCGGCCACCATCTGGACCAACGACCTCACGCACGCCTACGTGCACGAGAACTCGGCGTACTCGACATGACCGGCGAGTCCGTGGTGTCCGCCGACGAGCGGCTGGCCACCGCCGCGGAGAAGGCGGGCGTGCTCATCGAGGCACTGCCGTGGCTGCAACGCTTCCACGGCGCGACGGTGGTGATCAAGTACGGCGGAAACGCCATGGTGGACGACGAGCTCAAGCGCGCGTTCGCCCAGGACATGGTGTTCCTGCGGATCGCGGGCCTGCGCCCGGTGGTCGTGCACGGCGGGGGCCCGCAGATCAGTGCGATGCTGGGCAAGCTCGGCATCGAGGGCGAGTTCAAGGGTGGGCTGCGCGTCACCACCCCGGAGACGATGGACGTCGTGCGGATGGTGCTCGTGGGCCAGGTCAGCCGGGAGCTGGTCGGGTTGGTCAACGCCCACGGCCCGTACGCGGTCGGCATCTCCGGCGAGGACGCGAAGCTGTTCACCGCCGAGCGCAAGCACGCCACCGTGGACGGCGAGCCGGTGGACATCGGCCTCGTCGGCGAGGTCGCCTCGGTCAACCCCGACGCCGTGCTCGACATCGTCAACGCGGGCCGCATTCCCGTGGTGTCCACTGTGGCCCCGGACGTGGACGGGGTGGTGCACAACGTCAACGCCGACACCGCCGCGGGCGCCCTCGCCGCGGCGCTCGGTGCGGAGAAGCTCGTCGTGCTCACCGACGTCGAGGGGCTCTACGCCAGCTGGCCCGACCGCTCGTCGCTGATCGACCGGATCGGCGTGGACCGGCTCGAGCAGCTGTTGCCCAGCCTGGCCAGCGGGATGATCCCGAAGATGGAGGCGTGCGTGCGAGCCATCCGCGGCGGAGTCCGCAGGGCCCATGTCATCGACGGCAGACTCGCGCACTCGGTGCTGCTCGAGGTCTTCACGTCGCGAGGAGTCGGCACGATGGTGCTGCCGAAGGACGAGGGAGAGTAATGTCCAACCAGGACAACCAGCGGCGCTGGCAGGCCGCCATGATGAACAACTACGGCACGCCGAAGCTCACCCTGACCCGGGGTGAGGGCGCCGTGGTGTGGGATGCCGATGGCAACCGGTACCTCGACCTGCTCACCGGCATCGCGGTGAACGCGCTCGGCCACGCGCATCCCGCGGTGGTGGAGGCGGTGAGCACGCAGATCGGCACGATCGGCCACACGTCGAACCTCTACATCAACGAGCCCGCGCTGCGGCTGGCCGAACGGCTGCTTGATCTGTCCGGTTCGGACGGCCAGGGGCGGGTGCTGTTCTGCAACTCCGGCGCCGAGGCCAACGAGACGGCGTTCAAGCTCAGCAGGCGGACCGGGCGCACCAAGGTCGTCGCCACCGACGGCGGCTTCCACGGCCGCACGATGGGTGCGCTCGCGCTCACCGGCCAGCCCGGCAAGCGCGCGCCGTTCGAGCCGCTGGTGCCCGGCGTCGAGCACATCCCCTACGGCGACGTCGCGGCGCTGGAGGCTGCCGTCGACGGCGAGACGGCGGCGTTCGTCGTGGAGCCGGTGCAGGGCGAGAACGGTGTCGTCGTGCCGCCGGAGGGGTACCTGCAGGCCGCCAGGGCCGTCACCGCACGGCACGGCGCGCTGCTCATCGTGGACGAGGTGCAGACCGGGGTCGGCAGGCTCGGCACCTGGTTCGGCTTCCAGCAGGCCGGCATCACGCCCGACGTGGTCACCCTCGCCAAGGGGCTCGGCGGCGGGCTGCCGCTCGGCGCGTGCCTGGCCATCGGCGACGCCGCCGGGCTGCTGGAGCCCGGGCAGCACGGCACCACCTTCGGCGGCAACCCGGTGTGCTGTGCCGCCGCTCTGGCCGTGCTCGACACGATCGCCGCCGAAGGGCTGCTCGACCACGCGGGCTCACTCGGCAAGGAGATCGCCGCCGGCGTCGAGGGTCTCGCTCACCCGCTCGTCGCCGGTGTGCGCGGCGCCGGGCTGCTGCTGGCCGTGCTGCTGCGCGAGCAGCTCTCGGCCAGGGCGGCCGAGGCCGCCCAGCGCGCCGGTTTCCTGATCAACCCCATCCAGCCCGACGTCATCCGGCTGGCCCCACCACTGATTCTCGGCCACGACCAGGCCGCCGAGTTCCTGGCCGCGCTTCCCGGCGCACTTGATTCCGCAAAGGACTGACATGCCACGCCACTTCCTCCGCGACGACGACCTGACCCCCGAGGAGCAGGTCGCCGTCCTCGATCTCGCGGACACGCTGAAGAAGCAGCCGTACGGCGACGCACTCGCCGGGCCCAGGGCGGCCGCGGTGATCTTCGAGAAGAACTCCACGCGGACCCGGTTCTCCTTCGAGGTCGGCATCGCGCAGCTGGGCGGGCACCCCGTCGTGGTGGACGGGCGCAGCATGCAGCTCGGCCGCGAGGAGACCATCGAGGACACCGCGCGCGTGCTGTCGCGCTATGTCGACGTGGTGGTGTGGCGCACGTTCGCGCAGGCCCGCATCGAGGCCTTCGCCTCCGCGGCCACGGTGCCGGTGGTGAACGCGCTGACCGACGAGTTCCACCCGTGCCAGATCCTGGCCGACCTGCAGACGGTGCGGGAACGCAAGGGCACGCTCGCCGGGCTGACGCTGACCTACCTCGGCGACGCGGCGAACAACATGGCCCACTCGCTGCTGCTCGGCGGCGTCACGGCGGGCCTGCACGTGCGCGTCGCGGCGCCGGAGGGCTTTCACCCGCTGCCGTGGGTGCTGGACGCCGTCGCCAAGCGGGCGGCCGAGACCGGCGGCAGCTACGAGGTGCTCGCCGACCCGCACGCGGCCGTCGACGGCGCCGACGTCGTGACCACGGACGCGTGGACGTCGATGGGGCAGGAGAACGACGGCAAGGACCGCGTCTCGCCGTTCCGGCCGTACCAGGTGAACGCGGACCTGCTCGCGCGCACCGGGAAGGACACGATCGTGTTGCACGACCTGCCCGCGCACCGCGGCTGGGAGATCACCGACGAGGTGATCGACGGGCCGGCCAGCGCGGTGTGGGACGAGGCGGAGAACCGCCTGCACGCACAGAAGGCCCTGCTCACGTGGCTGCTGGAGCGACGATCGGCATGAGCAGGGCCGCCCGGCAGGGCAGAATCGTCGAGCTGGTGTCCACAATGGCCATCCGCAGCCAGACGGAGCTGGCGAAGCTGCTGGCCGCCGAAGGCATCGAGGTCACACAGGCTACCTTGTCCAGGGACCTCGACGAGCTGGGTGCGGTGAAGCTGCGGGGTGCCGACTCGGGTGCACCGGTGTACGTCATCCCGGAGGATGGCAGCCCGGTGCGGGGCGTGCAGGGTGGTACGTCCCGGTTGTCCCGGTTGCTCGCCGAGCTGATGGTCTCGGTGGACGCCTCGGGCAACCTGATGGTGCTGCGGACCCCGCCAGGGGCCGCGCAGTTCCTTGCCAGCGCGATCGACAGGGCGGCGCTGGAGGAGGTCGTCGGCTCGATCGCCGGCGACGACACGGTGGCGGTGATCGCCAGGGAGCCGCTCTCCGGCAAGGACCTGGCGGCTCGCTTCGCCGCGATGGCGCAGCGATCGTCGGCTTTGGACTCGAACGGTAGTGAGGAGAACAACCATGACTGACCGGGTGGTGCTCGCGTATTCCGGCGGGCTTGACACCTCGGTGGCGATCGGCTGGATCGCCGAGGAGACCGGCGCCGAGGTGGTGGCTGTGGCCGTGGACCTCGGACAGGGCGGCGAGGACCTGGAGACCATCCGCAAGCGCGCGCTCGACTGCGGCGCCGTCGAGGCGGTGGTCGCCGACGCCCGCGACGAGTTCGCGACCGAGTACTGCCTGCCCGCGCTGCAGGCCAACGCGCTCTACATGGACCGGTACCCGCTGGTGTCGGCGCTGTCCCGCCCGGTGATCGTCAAGCACCTCGCCGAGGCCGCCAAGTACCACGGCGCCACCACGGTCGCGCACGGCTGCACCGGCAAGGGCAACGACCAGGTGCGGTTCGAGGTCGGCATCGGCGCGCTCGCGCCGGACCTCGAGGTCATCGCCCCGGTCCGCGACTTCGCGTGGACCCGGGAGAAGGCCATCGCCTACGCCGAGGAGCGCGACCTGCCCATCGACGTGACGAAGAAGTCGCCGTTCTCGATCGACCAGAACGTGTGGGGCCGTGCCGTCGAGACCGGCATCCTCGAGGACCTGTGGAACTCGCCGCCGAAGGAGGTCTACTCCTACACGCAGGACCCCACCGTCCACTTCCAGGCACCCGACGAACTGGTCATCGCGTTCGACAAGGGTGTGCCGGTGGCCATCGACGGCAAGCCGGTCACGATGCTGGAGGCGGTTCAGCAGCTCAACGTGCGCGCGGGTGCACACGGCGTCGGCAGGCTCGACATGGTCGAGGACCGGCTGGTGGGCATCAAGAGCCGCGAGGTGTACGAGGCGCCGGGTGCGATCGCGCTCATCACGGCCCACCAGGAGCTGGAGAACGTCACGGTGGAGCGGGACCTGGCCCGGTTCAAGCGGCAGGTCGAGCAGCGCTGGGGCGAGCTGGTGTACGACGGCCTGTGGTTCTCGCCGCTGAAGGACGCGCTGGACGGCTTCGTCGCCAAGACGCAGGAGCACGTGTCCGGCGAGATCCGGATGGTGCTGCACGGCGGCACCGCCACGGTCACCGGCAGGCGCAGCGACGAGTCGCTGTACGACTTCAACCTGGCGACCTACGACGAGGGCGACACGTTCGACCAGTCCCTGGCGAAGGGTTTCGTCCAGTTGTGGGGCCTGCCCAGCAAGATCGCCGCGAAGCGGCAGCAGAGCAAGAACTGACATCCGCTGTGAATGGCCCGTTCACTGCGAAATCCGCAGCGAGTGGGCCATTCACAGCAGTCGCAGCAGGAAGAGTGAGAGCGTGACCGAGAAGGACAGCGGGCAGCCCATGGCGCTGTGGGGCGGGCGGTTCGCGAGCGGGCCCGCCGAGGCGATGGCGGCACTGTCGGCGTCGACGCATTTCGACTGGCGCCTCGCGCCCTACGACATCGCCGGGTCGCGGGCGCACGCCCGGGTGCTGCACACGGCGGGCCTGCTCACCGACTCCGAGCTCGAGGACATGCTGGCCGCGCTCGACCGGCTCGCCGAGGACGTCGCCTCCGGCGCGTTCACGCCGACGATCGCCGACGAGGACGTGCACACCGCGCTCGAACGGGGCCTGCTCGAACGCGCCGGCGCCGACCTTGGCGGCAAGCTGCGCGCCGGCCGCTCGCGCAACGACCAGGTGGCGACGCTGTTCCGGATGTGGCTGCGCGATGCCGCCCGCAGGATCGTCGCGGGCACCCTGGGTGTGATCGACGCGCTCGTGGAGCAGGCGCGGCGCTATCCGGACGCCGTGCTGCCCGGCCGCACACACCTGCAGCACGCGCAGCCGGTGCTGCTCGCCCACCATCTGCTGGCCCACGCGCAGTCCCTGCTGCGCGACATCGGCAGGCTGCGCGACTGGGACGAGCGCACCGACGAGTCGCCGTACGGCTCGGGCGCGCTCGCCGGCTCCTCGCTCGGGCTCGACCCCGATGCGGTGGCCGCCGAGCTCGGCTTCGCCACGTCGGTGGAGAACTCGATCGACGGCACGGCCTCGCGCGACTTCGCGGCCGAGTTCGCCTTCGCGCTGGCGATGCTGGGGGTGAACCTCTCGCGCATCGCCGAAGAGGTGATCATCTGGAACACCGCCGAGTTCGGCTACGTCACGCTCGACGACGCGTGGGCCACCGGCAGCTCGATCATGCCGCAGAAGAAGAACCCGGACGTCGCCGAGCTCACCAGGGGCAAGTCGGGCAGGCTGGTGGGCAACCTCACGGGCCTGCTGGCGACGCTCAAGGCCCAGCCCCTGGCGTACAACCGCGATCTGCAGGAGGACAAGGAACCGGTCTTCGACTCCGTCGAGCAGCTGGAGCTGCTGTTTCCCGCTATCGCGGGGATGCTCGGCACGCTGACCTTCCACACCGAGCGCCTGGCCGAGCTGGCTCCAGCCGGCTTCACGCTGGCCACGGACATCGCGGAGTGGCTGGTGCGGCAGGGGGTGCCGTTCCGGGTCGCGCACGAGGCGGCCGGGGAGTGCGTCCGCCTCGCCGAGGGGCGCGCTGCCGGACTCGACGAGCTCACCGACGACGAGCTGGCGAAGATCCACCCGGCGCTGACCCCGCAGGTGCGGGAGGTGCTCACGGTCGGCGGGTCGGTGGCCTCACGTAACGCCAGGGGCGGGACGGCACCGGAGCGGGTGGCCGAGCAGCGCGAACGGCTCGTCGCCCGGTTGGCGGAGCACCGGGCCTGGGCGAGGACGGCGCAGCCGTCCGGCTAGCGGTGCCGTGACCGGTGGCGTCCGCCGGGGCCGGTGCCGTGGCGCACCGGCCCCGCCGTCCGGGCACGCGTTAGCCTGGGCCGGGGTATCCAGCAGGCGAGGGGGAAGCCGGGTGACGCGCGACGCACTGCCCGACCGGATGATGACGCGTGCCGAACTCGCGATCGATCCGGTCGATCTGGCCCGCAGGCTGCTCGGCTGCGTGGTGGAGTCGCGCAGCGAGCAGGGCGTGGTGCGGCTGCGGCTGGCGGAGGTCGAGGCCTACCGGGGGCTCGACGACCCCGCGTCGCACTGCTACCGCGGGCGGACACCACGCAACGAGGTGATGTGGGGACCCGCGGGGCACCTGTACGTGTACTTCGTCTACGGCATGCATTTCTGCGCGAACATCGTCGGCCTCACCGACGGGCAGCCGGGCGCGGTCCTGCTGCGCGCGGGCGAGGTCGTCGAGGGCGCGGAGCTGGCGAGGCTGCGCAGGCCGACCGCACGCGGCAGGGGTGAGGTGGCCAGGGGCCCCGCCGTGCTGACGTCCGTGCTCGGTCTCGACCGGGCGCACAACGGCGCCGACCTCACCGACCCGGAGTCCTCCGTGCGGCTGTTCGCCGCCGATCCGGTGCCCGAGGACCGCATCGCCACCGGGCCCAGGGTCGGCGTCGCGGCGGCGATGGACATCCCGTGGCGGTTCTGGCTTGCCGGGTCGCCCGCGGTCAGCACCTACCGCCGGGGCGGGCGGGTCCGTGCCCGGGCGAACGGGTGAGCAGGGCCATAGGGGACAATCCCCAGGTGTGAGCAAGCACATTCTTGACGAGCTGTCCTGGCGCGGGTTGATCACCCAGTCCACCGATCTCGACGCGTTGCGCCGTGACCTGGACGCGGGCCCGTTGCCGGTCTACATCGGCTTCGACCCGACCGCGCCGAGCCTGCACGCCGGGCACCTCGTCCAGATGCTCGTGCTGCGGCGGTTCCAGGACGCGGGACACCGCCCTGTGCTGCTGGCGGGCGGCGGCACCGGGCTCATCGGCGATCCGCGCGACGTCGGCGAGCGCACCCTCAACTCCGAGGAGACCGTGCGCGAGTGGGCGGAGCGGCTGCGCGGCCAGCTGGCGCGCTTCGTCGACTTCGGCCACCCCGACGTGCCGCCGATCGAGGTGAACAACCTCGACTGGCTCGGCACGATGACCGTGCCCGCCTTCCTGCGTGACGTCGGCAAGCACTTCTCCGTCAACACGATGCTGGCGCGCGAGACCGTCAAGCGCAGGCTGGAGGGCGAGGGCATCTCGTACACGGAGTTCAGCTACATGCTGCTCCAGGCCACCGACTACCGGGAGCTCTACGAGCGGCACGGTGTCAGGCTCCAGGTCGGCGGCTCCGACCAGTGGGGCAACATCCTCGCGGGCGTCGACCTGGTGCGCCGGGTGCACGGTGCGCAGGTGCACGCGATCACCACCCCGCTGGTGACGGACTCGGAGGGCCGCAAGCTCGGCAAGTCCACCGGCGGCGGGAACGTGTGGCTGGACGCGGAGATGACGTCGCCGTACGCCTGGTACCAGTACTTCGTCAACATCCCGGACGCCGACGTGGTGACCTACCTCAAGCTGCTGACGTTCCTCGGCCAGGAGGAGATCGCGGAGCTGGAGACGGCCACGGCCGAGCGTCCCGCGGCCAGGCAGGCGCAGCGCAGGCTCGCCCAGGAGCTCACCGACCTCGTACACGGGCCCGAGCAGACCCGCCAGGTGGTGGCGGCGAGCCAGGCGCTGTTCGGCCGAGGCGATCTCGCCGAGCTCGATGAGCCGACGCTGACCGCGGCGATGGCCGAAGTGCCCAGCGGCGAGGTGAAGCTCTCCGACGAGCCGTCCATCGTCGAGCTGCTGATGGCAGGCGGGCTCGTGGACAGCAAGGGCGCGGCGCGGCGGACGGTCAAGGAGGGCGGCGCGTACGTGAACAACACCAAGATCACCGACGAGGCGTGGCGCCCGGCGCTGTCGGACGCCCTGCACGGGCGCTGGCTCGTGGTCCGCAGGGGCAAGCGCAACCTGTCGGGCGTCCAGCTGCTGGCCTGACGCCGAGGGGTCCTCTGGCCTGGGGTTTTGTGGTTGGGGGACCCCCGTTGTGTGGTGGGTTTTGGGGGTGTGTAGTCTTTTCTTCGTTGCCGGGGAGACCGGGCCGAGGCCGGGAGGTTGGGGTTCGGGTTACCAGGCAGGGGAATGCGAACCAGGCTCCCATGGTTGTGGTAGAGTGGGTGTTCCCCGTTCGGGGTGGTGTGCCTCCCTTTCAGTGAAGCCCGGTGGGTTTTGGTGTGGGGTGGTGTGCTGCCGCGGGTGGTAATAACTGCGTGTTGTTTGAGAACTCAACAGTGTGCTTGTGAGCTTGATAGTTTGGTAGCTTGTTTTTGTGACCCCCTTTTTTTTGTGGGTTTCTTTGAGGCTATTTTTGTAGCTGGGTCTTTCTCAAGTTATTGTTGGAGAGTTTGATCCTGGCTCAGGACGAACGCTGGCGGCGTGCTTAACACATGCAAGTCGAACGCTGAAGCCCTTTCGGGGGTGGATGAGTGGCGAACGGGTGAGTAACACGTGGGTAATCTGCCCTGTACTCTGGGATAAGCCTGGGAAACTGGGTCTAATACTGGATAGGACCGCGCTTCGCATGGGGTGTGGTGGAAAGCTTTTCGGAGCGGTATGGGATGGGCCCGCGGCCTATCAGCTTGTTGGTGGGGTGATGGCCTACCAAGGCGGTGACGGGTAGCCGGCCTGAGAGGGCGACCGGCCACACTGGGACTGAGACACGGCCCAGACTCCTACGGGAGGCAGCAGTGGGGAATATTGCACAATGGGCGCAAGCCTGATGCAGCGACGCCGCGTGAGGGATGACGGCCTTCGGGTTGTAAACCTCTTTCGCCAGGGACGAAGCGGAAGTGACGGTACCTGGAGAAGAAGCACCGGCTAACTACGTGCCAGCAGCCGCGGTAATACGTAGGGTGCGAGCGTTGTCCGGAATTATTGGGCGTAAAGAGCTCGTAGGCGGTGTGTCGCGTCTGCCGTGAAAACCTCAGGCTTAACTTGGGGCGTGCGGTGGATACGGGCATCACTTGAGTTCGGTAGGGGAGACTGGAATTCCTGGTGTAGCGGTGGAATGCGCAGATATCAGGAGGAACACCGGTGGCGAAGGCGGGTCTCTGGGCCGATACTGACGCTGAGGAGCGAAAGCGTGGGGAGCGAACAGGATTAGATACCCTGGTAGTCCACGCTGTAAACGTTGGGCGCTAGGTGTGGGGTGCTGTTCACGTGTCCCGTGCCGTAGCTAACGCATTAAGCGCCCCGCCTGGGGAGTACGGCCGCAAGGCTAAAACTCAAAGGAATTGACGGGGGCCCGCACAAGCGGCGGAGCATGTGGATTAATTCGATGCAACGCGAAGAACCTTACCTGGGCTTGACATGCGCCAGACATCCCTAGAGATAGGGCTTCCCTTGTGGTTGGTGTACAGGTGGTGCATGGCTGTCGTCAGCTCGTGTCGTGAGATGTTGGGTTAAGTCCCGCAACGAGCGCAACCCTTGTCCTATGTTGCCAGCGGGTTATGCCGGGGACTCGTGGGAGACTGCCGGGGTCAACTCGGAGGAAGGTGGGGATGACGTCAAGTCATCATGCCCCTTATGTCCAGGGCTTCACACATGCTACAATGGCTGGTACAGAGGGTGGCGATACCGTGAGGTGGAGCGAATCCCTTAAAGCTGGTCTCAGTTCGGATCGCAGTCTGCAACTCGACTGCGTGAAGTCGGAGTCGCTAGTAATCGCAGATCAGCAACGCTGCGGTGAATACGTTCCCGGGCCTTGTACACACCGCCCGTCACGTCACGAAAGTCGGTAACACCCGAAGCCCATGGCCCAACCCTTCGTGGGGGGGAGTGGTCGAAGGTGGGACTGGCGATTGGGACGAAGTCGTAACAAGGTAGCCGTACCGGAAGGTGCGGCTGGATCACCTCCTTTCTAAGGAGCACATCACATCCATCCTTGTCAGGTCCCTTGTGTTGGAGGGTTCTGTGTGGGGGTGGGGTGGCCACTGGATTCACCGGTTGTGTGGATGGTGGTTGCTCGAGGAATTTGTGAACCTACCAAGCTGTGTTGGTGTTTCTGTCCCTTGTGTGGGGGTGGGGGCGCTGGCTGGGCTGCAAGTACGCTGTTGGGTCCTGAGGCAGCACGTGGTGTTGTTTCGGTGTGGTGTTTGAGAATTGTAGAGTGGGTGCGAGCATCTTTGTGGTCAAGTTGTGTAGGGCACATGGTGGATGTCTGGGCATCAGGGGCCGATGAAGGACGTGGGAGGCTGCGATAAGCCTCGGGGAGCTGTCAACCGAGCTGTGATCCGAGGGTGTCCGAATGGGGTAACCCGGCACCCGTGATGGGGTGTCACCCGCGCCTGAATGTATAGGGCGTGTGGAGGGAACGCGGGGAAGTGAAACATCTCAGTACCCGTAGGAAGAGAAAACAAGTGTGATTCCGTGAGTAGTGGCGAGCGAAAGCGGAGGAGGCTAAACCGTGCGCATGTCAAGTTGTCAGGCGTTGTGTGTGCGGGGTTGTGGGACCTGTCGTCTAGGGGCTGACACTCCTAGCGTCTGCGCGCATGGCTAGTGGAACACGTTGGGATGCGTGGCCGGAGTGGGTGAGAGTCCCGTACGCGAAAGCTGTGTGGTGTGGGTGTGGCGGTGTTCCCGAGTAGCAGCGAGCTCGTGGAATTTGCTGTGAATCTGCCGGGACCACCCGGTAAGCCTAAATACTTCCTGGTGACCGATAGCGGACGAGTACCGTGAGGGAAAGATGAAAAGTACCCCGGGAGGGGAGTGAAAGAGTACCTGAAACCGTGTGCCTGCAAGCCGTCAGAGCGATTCCTTTGTGGGTTGTGATGGCGTGCCTTTTGAAGAATGAGCCTGCGAGTTCGTGCTGCGTGGCGAGGTTAACCCGTGTGGGGTAGCCGTAGCGAAAGCGAGTCTGAAGAGGGCGTGTAGTTGCGTGGTCGAGACCCGAAGCGGGGTGATCTACCCATGGCCAGGGTGAAGCGCCGGTAAGACGGTGTGGAGGCCCGAACCCACCAGGGTTGAAAACCTGGGGGATGAGTTGTGGGTAGGGGTGAAAGGCCAATCAAACTCCGTGATAGCTGGTTCTCCCCGAAATGCATTTAGGTGCAGCGTCGTGTGTTTCATCATGGGGGTAGAGCTACTGGGTGGCCTAGGGGCCTTACCGGGTTACCGAAGTCAACCAAACTCCGAATACTGTGATGTGAGAGCGCGGCAGTGAGACGGCGGGGGATAAGCTTCGTCGTCGAGAGGGAAACAGCCCAGAGCGCCAGCTAAGGCCCCTAAGTGTGTGCTCAGTGGGAAAGGATGTGGAGTCGCTGAGACAACCAGGAGGTTGGCTTAGAAGCAGCCATCCTTGAAAGAGTGCGTAATAGCTCACTGGTCAAGTGGTTCTGCGCCGACAATGTAGCGGGGCTTAAGCACACCGCCGAAGCTGTGTCATCCACACATTTCATCGGCTTCGACCTTTCGGGGTTGTTGTCTAGTGGTGTGGGTGGGTAGGGGAGCGTCCTGCATCCGGGGAAGCAGCGAGGGAACTTAGCTGTGGAGGGTGTGGGAGTGAGAATGCAGGCATGAGTAGCGAATGCAGAGTGAGAATCTCTGCCGCCGGATGACCAAGGGTTCCTGGGCCAGGTTGTTCCGCCCAGGGTAAGTCGGGACCTAAGGCGAGGCCGACAGGCGTAGTCGATGGACAACGGGTTGATATTCCCGTACCCGCGTGTGTGCGTCCCTGGCGAGGCAGGGGAGACTAACCACCCGAGCCGGTGTGGCTTCCTTCGGGAGGTCGTGCTTGGTGAGCGTGGGACCTGATCCTGTAGTAGTCAAGCGATGGGGTGACGCAGGAAGGTAGCCCCGCCAGTCAGTGGTGATACTGGTGTAAGCGTGTGGCCCGCCTGGTAGGTAAATCCGCCGGGCTGTCTTGGATGACGAGGGTGAGGCGTGATGCGTAGCCGTTGTGGTGAAGTAGGGTGATCCTCTGCTGCCGAGAAAAGCCTCTAGCGAGTGCATGTGTGGCCCGTACCCGAAACCGACACAGGTGGTCAGGTAGAGAATACCAAGGCGATCGGGTGAACTGTGGTTAAGGAACTCGGCAAATTGCCCCCGTAACTTCGGGAGAAGGGGGGCCAAAGCACCTGAAGCCCCGTTTGCGGGCTAGGGTGGGTTGGCCGCAGAGACCAGCGGAAAGCGACTGTTTACTAAAAACACAGGTCCATGCGAAGACGCAAGTCGAGGTATATGGACTGACGCCTGCCCGGTGCTGGAACGTTAAGAGGACCGGTTAACCCYTYCGGGGGTGAAGCTGAGAATTTAAGCGCCAGTAAACGGCGGTGGTAACTATAACCATCCTAAGGTAGCGAAATTCCTTGTCGGGTAAGTTCCGACCTGCACGAATGGCGTAACGACTTTCCGGCTGTCTCAACCACAGGCCCGGCGAAATTGCACTACGAGTAAAGATGCTCGTTTCGCGCGGCAGGACGGAAAGACCCCGGGACCTTTACTATAGCTTGGTATTGGTTTTCGGTTCGGCTTGTGTAGGATAGGTGGGAGACTGTGAAGCTGGCACGCTAGTGTTGGTGGAGTCGTTGTTGAAATACCACTCTGGTCGGATGGGGAATCTAACCTCGGACCGTGATCCGGTTCAGGGACAGTGCCTGGTGGGTAGTTTAACTGGGGCGGTTGCCTCCCAAAGGGTAACGGAGGCGCCCAAAGGTTCCCTCAGCCTGGTTGGCAATCAGGTGTTGAGTGTAAGTGCACAAGGGAGCTTGACTGTGAGACTGACGGGTCGAGCAGGTGCGAAAGCAGGGACTAGTGATCCGGCACCTCCTGGTGGAAGGGGTGTCGCTCAACGGATAAAAGGTACCCCGGGGATAACAGGCTGATCTTGCCCAAGAGTCCATATCGACGGCATGGTTTGGCACCTCGATGTCGGCTCGTCGCATCCTGGGGCTGGAGTAGGTCCCAAGGGTTGGGCTGTTCGCCCATTAAAGCGGCACGCGAGCTGGGTTTAGAACGTCGTGAGACAGTTCGGTCCCTATCCGCCGCGCGCGTAGGAGACTTGCGGAAGGCTGTCCCTAGTACGAGAGGACCGGGACGGACGAACCTCTGGTATGCCAGTTGTCCCGCCAGGGGCATGGCTGGTTGGCTACGTTCGGAAGGGATAACCGCTGAAGGCATCTAAGCGGGAAGCCTGTTCCTAGATGAGGTCTCCCACCCTATGTGGGGTAAGGCCCCCAGCAGACCACTGGGTTGATAGGCCAGACATGGACGCGCAGTAATGCGTTTTCGAGTGGACTGGTACTAATAGGCCGAGGACTTGCCCACAAAGATGCTACGCACCCACTCTACGATCCTGAAACACCACCACGAAACACCCCGCGTGGCTGTTTCACAGTGTTTCGGTGGTGATAGCGGTGAGGGAAACGCCCGGTCCCATTCCGAACCCGGAAGCTAAGCCCACCAGCGCCGATGGTACTGCACCCGCAGGGGTGTGGGAGAGTAGGACACCGCCGAACTTTACCTAGAGGGAGGCCCGTTAGGGTTGGTCGTGAGGCCAACTCTGACGGGCCTTCCGCATGTCTACATCCATAGTGTGCTTCATCAGGAGGACAGGTGTCCGAGTTCGGTCGGCGCGACTCGAAGGACGACGGTGAGTCGGCTCGACCGCAACGTCGTCACGATGACAGTCGCGGACAGCGCCGCGACGACCGCCGATCCGGCGGAAAGACCGGCGGCCACGGCGGGTACCGGGACGATCGGTCCCGTGGCGACAAGCCGTACCGCGAAGGGCGGTCCTTCGACCGCCGCGACAACCGTTCACGTGAGGATCGGCCCGGCCGGGACGACCGTGGCCGCCGTGACGAACGCGGGCGAGGTGAGCGCCACCCCCGGGGTGACCGCTCCCGTGGTGACGACCGGTTCGCCCGCAGCGACCGGCCTCGCCGGGACGACCGGTTCCGCCAGGGTGACCGGCCCCGCCGCGACGACCGGCCCGGTCGCGACGACCGGTTCCGCCAGAGCGACCGGCCCCGCCGCGACGAAGGGCCACGCGGTGAAGGCCGGTTCGGGCGCGACGACCGCGGACGCCAGGGCGACCGGTTCCGCCAGGGTGACCGGCCCCGCCGCGACGACCGGCCCGGCCGCGACGACCGGTCCCACCAGGGTGAACGGCCCCGCCGGGATGAACGGTCCCACCAGGGTGACCGGCCCCGCCGGGACGACCACTCCCGCCGCGACGACCGTGGCGGCCGGGATCAGCGGCCCCGCACCGGAAGCCGGTTCCCCCGGGAGGACCGCCCCCGGCGCGACGAACGTCCCCAGCGGGAGCATCCCCGCCCTCGCTCGGCCGATCGGCCCCAGCAGGAACCGCGCGGCGACGAAGCGGTGGCGCGCGACCTGCTGCAGGCGCCGGAGCTGCCCGAGGACGTGCAGTACAGCGACCTGGACCCGGAGGCCCGCAGGGAGCTGCGGTCGCTGCCGAAGGACCTCGCCGAACGCATCGGCAGGCACCTCGTCGCGGCGGGCCAGCTCATTGACGAGGACCCCGAGGCCGCGCTCGCCCACGCCCGCTACGCCAAGACCAAGGCCTCCCGCATCCCCGTGGTGCGCGAGGCTGCCGGCCTGGCCGCCTACCACGCGGGCAACTGGTCGGAGGCGCTGACGGAGCTGCGGGCCGTCCGCAGAATGACCCGCACCGACGCCCACGTCGCCGTCATCGCCGACGCCGAGCGTGCGCTCGGCAGGCCGGAACGCGCGCTGGACATCGCCAAGGAGACCGACTCCAGCACCCTGCCCAAGGAGGTGGCCGTCGAGCTGCGCATCGTCGCGGCAGGCGCCCGGCGTGACCTGGGCCAGCTCGACGCCGCCGTCGTGGCCCTGCAGGGCGACGACCTCGACCCGCGCAACCCGCAACCGTGGAGCGCGCGCCTCTTCTACGCCTACGCCGACAACCTGGCCGCGGCCGGCCGCCGGGACGAGGCCGTGCGCTGGTTCCTCAACGCCGCCGAGGCCGACGCCGAGGAGGAGACCGACGCCGCCGAGCGCGCCACGGAGCTCGCCGGTGAGTGACGCCGCCCTGCTCGACCGCCACGACGCCGTCCTGCTCGACCTGGACGGCACGGTCTACCACGGCGCCCGCCCCATTCCCGGCGCGGCCGAGGCGATCGGCCGAGTCCGGGAACGCGGTACCCCGGTCCGGTTCGTCACCAACAACGCCTCCAAGGCTCCGGCCGAGGTCGCCGACCACCTGCGCTCGCTCGGTGTCCCCGCCGATCCCGGCGAGGTCAGCACGAGTGCCCAGGCGGCGGCACGGCTGCTGCGCGAACGCGTCGCCGACGGCGCGAACGTGCTCGTCGTCGGCACCGGCTCGCTGGCAGCCGAGGTCGACGGTGCCGGACTGCGGTCCGTGCGCAAGGTCGGCGACGAGATCGCCGCCGTCGTCCAGGGACACTCCCCGAAGACGGCGTGGCCCGACCTCGCCGAGGCCTGCGTCGCGATCCGCTCCGGCGCCCTCTGGGTCGCCTGCAACCTCGACGCCACCCTGCCCACCGAACGCGGCCAGCTGCCCGGCAACGGCGCGATGGTGGCGGCCCTGCGCGCCGCCACCGGCCGGGAACCGCTCGTGGCCGGCAAGCCTCAGCCGCCGCTGTTCCACTTCGCCGCCGAGTCGGCCCAGGCGGCTGACCCGCTCGTCGTGGGCGACCGCCTCGACACCGACATCGCGGGCGCGGTCGCGGCGGGCGTGGCCTCCCTGGCCGTGCTGACCGGTGTCACCACGGCCGCCGACCTGCTCGCGGCGGGACCGGCCGAACGCCCCCGCTACGTGGCCGCCGACCTGGCGGCGCTCGCCGGGAAGGCGGACGAGCTGGAGATCGGCCCCCGGCCCGGCTGGCGGGTCGAACCCGGCGGCTCCGCGCTCGTGGTCCGCAGTGCAGGCGGCCGGGACGCCGCCGACCTGCTGCGAGCCCTGTGCGCGGCGGCCTGGGAGTCGGACCTCGCCACGGTGCGTGCCGCCGACGACCAGGCGGCCGCCACACTCGCCGAGCTGAAACTGGGCTGAGGCGCCCGCCACGCCCCGCCGCGATCGGTTAGCGTTGTGGGGTGCACGAACAGAGCGATCCCGCACCGCGGCCCGTGCCCGGACCGCCACCCGGAATGTCCGGGCCTGCGCCGCAGGACACCGACCCCCGGGCCGGCATCGAAGAGGCCATCGCCGGGCTCGACGAGCTCGAAGACCTGCCGCTGGCCGAACACGTCGAGCGCTTCGACGCGGTGCACACCGAACTCGCCGTGGCGCTGTCGAGCATCGACAAGGTCTAGGCGTGTCACGCAGGGCGCGCCTTGACGCCGAACTGGTGCGCCGGGGCCTCGCGAGGTCCAGGGAGCACGCCAGCTCGCTCATCAGCGAAGGCAAGGTGACCGTGCGGGGGATGGTGGCCAGCAAACCGGCCACCGGCGTCGAGCTCGACGCGCCCATCGTCGTGCGTGCCGGCGACGACCCCGGCTGGGCCTCCCGCGGCGCCCACAAGCTGCTCGGCGCACTGCGGGTGTTCGCCCCGCGGGGACTGACGGTGCGGGGCAGGCGCTGCCTCGACGCGGGCGCCTCCACCGGCGGCTTCACCGACGTGCTGCTGCGCGAGGGTGCGCGCACCGTCGTGGCCGCGGACGTCGGCCGTGGCCTGCTCGACTGGCGGCTGCAGACCGACGACCGTGTCGTGGTGCTGGACAAGACGAACGTGCGCAACCTGACGCCGGAACAGATCGGCGGGCAGGTCGACCTCGTCGTGGCCGACCTGTCGTTCATCTCGCTGCGGCTCGTGCTGCCCGCGCTCGCCGCCTGCGCGGCGCAGGGCGCCGACCTGCTGCCCATGGTCAAGCCCCAGTTCGAGGTCGGCAAGGACCGCCTCGGCAGCGGCGGCGTGGTGCGCGACCCGGAGTTGCGCGCCCAGGCCGTGCTCGACGTCCTCGGCGAGGCCGCCACGCTGGGCCTGCGCGCCCGTGGGGTGGTCGCCAGCCCCCTGCCGGGCCCGTCCGGCAACGTCGAGTACTTCGCGTGGCTCAGCCGCACCACCGAGGATTCCGAACCCGCCGGGCTGGAGGAGCTGGTCCGTGCCGCCGTCCGGGAGGGGCCATCGTGAGCACCCCGTCCGACAAGCGCGAAGTGCTGCTGGTCGTGCACCCCGACCGCGATGCCACGCGCGGCGCCGCCCGGGACGTCGCCAAACGGCTGGCCTCCGCCGGGATCTGGCTGCGCGTCACCGACGACGAGGTGCTCTCGCTCATCGCCGGCGGCGACGAGGACGTGCCATGCACGGTCGTCGCCCCCGTCGACCGTCCCGCCGAGGGTGTGGAGCTGGTGCTCGTGCTCGGCGGCGACGGCACGCTGCTGCGGGCGGCGGAGCTGGCCCGCCCCGCCGGGGTGCCCGTGCTGGGCGTCAACCTGGGCCGGGTCGGGTTCCTCACCGAGGCCGACTCCGACGCACTGCACGACACGGTCGACCGCGTGGTGGAGGGCAGCTACCGCATCGAGGAGCGGATGACGGTCGACGTCACCGTGACCCTGCACGGCCAGGTCGTGGCCCGCACGTGGGCGCTCAACGAGGCCAGCGTCGAGAAGAGCACCCGCGAGCGCATCCTCGACGCCCTCATCGAGGTCGACGGCAGGCCCGTGTCGTCCTTCGGCTGCGACGGCGTGCTGTGCTCGACGCCCACCGGCTCCACCGCGTACGCGTTCTCGGCAGGCGGTCCGGTGGTCTGGCCGGACGTCGAGGCGCTGCTGGTGGTGCCGAGCAACGCGCACGCCATGTTCTCCCGGCCGCTGGTGGTCTCGCGCGCCTCGGTGATCACCGTGCAGGTCGACCCCTACGGCTCGCCGGCGGTGCTCACGTGCGACGGGCTGCGCCACGTCGAGCTCGACCGGGGCGCACGCGTGGAGGTGGTCGCCGGGAAGACCCCGGTGCTGCTGGCGCGGCTGTGGGACGGCCCCTTCACCGACCGGCTGGTGCAGAAGTTCTCGCTGCCGGTCAAGAGCTGGCGGGAGCGCCACGACCGCCTCGGACGGAGCACCGAGGGGCCCGACCACCTGTCCTGAGTGAGTCGGGGCGCCGGGGTGTCGGAGGGTGCCGCTACGGTGGTGGCGTGCTGGCCGAGATGCGCATCCAGGGCCTCGGGGTCATCGAGGACGCCCTGCTCGAACTGCACCCGGGATTCACCGTGGTCACCGGCGAGACCGGTGCCGGCAAGACGATGGTGGTCACCGGGCTCCATCTGCTGTCCGGAGGCCGGTCCGAGGCGTCGAAGGTGCGGACCGGTTCCGCGAAGGCCACCGTGGAGGGCCGCTTCGAACACATCACCGGCGAGCAGGCCAGGATCATCATCGGCGACGCGGGGGCCGACGTCGACGAGGACGACAGCGTCATCGCGCTGCGCTCGGTGAGCGCCGACGGCCGCTCCCGCGCCCATCTCGGCGGCCGGTCCGTCCCCGTCGGGGTGCTGTCCGAGCTCGCGGAGCAGCTGCTGGCCGTGCACGGGCAGAACGACCAGCTCCGCCTGTTGCGTCCCGCCGAGCAGCGCGCCGTGCTCGACCGCTTCGCCGGCGATGCGGTGGCCTCGCCGCTCGCCGACTACCGGGCGGTGCGGCAGGACTGGCTCGCCGTCGCCGCCGAGCTGGAGGAGCGCTCCACCCGGTCGCGGGAGCTGGCCCAGCAGGCCGACCTGCTGCGGCACGGCCTCACCGAGATCGAGGCGGTCAACCCCGAGCCGGGCGAGGACGCCGAGCTGACCGAGCAGATCAAGCGGCTCGCCGCCGTCGACGAGCTGCGCGACGCGGCGAGCGCCGCCGCGACGGCCGTGTCCGGCTCCCCCGAGGGTGACCCGGACGTGCCCGGCGCGCTCGGTCTCGTCGCCGAGGCCCGGCGCAGGCTCTCCGGCACCGAGGACGCCGTGCTGCGGGACCTGGAGCCCCGGCTGGCCGAGGCCGCCGTGCTGCTCGGCGACGTGGGCTCGGAACTGGGCGGCTACCTGGAGACGCTCGACGCCGACCCCGAGCGGCTGGAGCAGGTGCTCGCCCGCCAGTCCGAGCTCAAGAAGCTCACCCGCAAGTACGCCGCCGACGTCGACGGCGTGCTCGCCTGGGCCGACGACGCGCGGCAACGGCTGGAGAGCATGGACACCTCCGACGAGGCGCTGGCGCGGCTGGCCGCCCGGCGCGACGAGCTGGCCACGGAGCTCGCGGGGCACGCCGCCGCCGTGTCGCGGGCGCGCTCCGAGGCGGCCGCCCGCCTGGCCACGGAGATCACCGCGGAGCTGGCGGGGCTGGCCATGGGCCAGGCGGAGGTCGAGGTCACCGTCACCGCCAGGCGGGCGGAGCAGGCCGAGGAGCACGCGTTGCGCGTCGGCGGTGATCTCGTGCACGCCGGTCCGGACGGCGTCGACGACGTCGAGCTGCGGCTGCGCGCCCACTCCGGCGCCCCCGCCCTGCCCGTGCACAAGGCGGCGTCCGGGGGTGAGCTGTCGCGGGTCATGCTCGCGATCGAGGTGGTGCTCGCCCACGCCGACACCGTGCAGACGCTCGTGTTCGACGAGGTCGACGCCGGGGTGGGCGGCCGTGCCGCCGTGGAGATCGGCAAGCGGCTCGCCACGCTCGCGCGCAGCCACCAGGTGCTCGTGGTGACCCACCTGCCGCAGGTCGCCGCCTTCGCCGATCGTCACCTCGTGGTGGACAAGGGCACGGCCGAGGGCATCACCCGCAGTGGTGTCGCCGTGCTGGCGCAGGAGGAGCGGGTGGCCGAGCTGGCTCGGATGCTCGCCGGCATGGAGGAGACCGAGACCGGCCGCGCGCACGCCGAGGAGCTGCTCAGCGCCGCCGAGACGTTCAAGTCGACACCGGAGCCGGGTAAGCCCGGGCGTGGGACCAAGAAGAAAGGCACCGGCAAGAGCAGCAAGTGACCGTTCCGCGGGATTCGGGCACCTCACCCCGGTCGGTGAACGCTTCCCCTGTACGCGGCTACGCGGGGTGAACTCGCCGCGATGATCGTCCGGTGTGGAGCCGGACACACCGCACGTCAATAACCGTCGCCGTTCCGGCGTGGCGACGGCGGATTCGTGTGCCCGTTTGTCACTATCGGCTCATGAAACTCACCGGCCTGCTCGCACGGTCCAAGGAGGCGCTGCCCGGCATCACCGGGACCGCCCGGGTCGATCGGCGCACCAAGGAGCTGCTGCGGAGGGTCGGGCCGGGGGACATCGTGGTGCTCGACGAGGTGGACATCGACCGGTCCACAGCGGACGCGCTCGTCCGCGCGGAGGTGGCCGCCGTCGTCAACGGCTCACCGTCCATTTCGGGCAGGTTCCCGAACCTCGGGCCGGAGATCATCGTCGGGGCGGGGATCCCGCTCGTCGACGGCGTCGGCAGCGACGTGCTCCGCCGCATCAAGGACGGCAGCCGCGTGCGCGTGCTCGACGGCGCCGTCTACAGCGGCGAGCAGCAGGTCGCGTCCGGAATGGTGCAGACGCCCGACAGCGTGGCCGATCTGATGATCGAGGCCAAGGCGGGCATGTCGACGCAGCTGGAGGCGTTCTCCGCCAACACGATCGAGTTCCTGCGCAGGGAGCGCACGCTGATCCTCGACGGCGTCGGGGTGCCCGACCTGCGCGTGCTCATGCGCGAACGGCATGCCCTCGTCGTGGCGCCCGGCAACGGGCACGCCGAGGACCTGCGCGGCCTCAAGAAGTACATCGCCGAGCACAATCCCGTGCTGATCGGCGTGGACTCGGCGGCGGACACGCTGTGCCGCCACGGCTACACCCCCGACGTCATCGTCGGCGACCCCAACGGCATCGAGGCAGGCACACTGAAGACGGGCGCCGAGGTGGTGGTCCCGGCCCAGCCCGACGGCTACGCGCCCGGCGTCGAGCGCATCCAGGACCTCGGCATCGGCGCGGTCACCTTCCCCGCGTCCGGCAACGCCGAGGACCTCGCGCTGCTGCTCGCCGACACGCACGAGGCCGAACTCATCGTCACCGTCGGCTTCCAGGCCACCCTGCGGGAGTTTCTCGACCGCGGCCGGTCCGGCTCCAACCCGTCGACCTTCCTGACCCGGCTCAAGCTGGGCACCAAGCTCGTCGACGGCAAGGCGGTGGCGACCCTGCACCGCAGCAGAGTCTCGATCGGCGCCGTCGTGCTGCTGGTGCTCGCGGCCATCGTCGTGGTCATCGCCGCCCTGCTGGTCTCCGACGTCGGGGACGTCTACCTGGACTGGGTGGCCGACACCTGGAACTCGTTCACACGCTGGGTCAAGGGGCTCTTCTCGTGATCTCACTGCGGTACCACATCGTCTCCATCGCCTCGGTGTTCCTGGCGCTCGCGGTCGGCGTCGTGCTCGGCTCCACGGCGCTCAACGGCTCGCTGCTGTCGGGGCTGTCTGACGAGCGCGGCGAGCTGGCCACCCAGGTCAGCGACCTGCAGGCCGAACGCAACGCGCTCAACGGCAGGCTGGCCGACGCGGATGCCTTCGCGGGTTCGGTCGGCGGCAAGGTGGTGTCCGGGCTGCTCGACAAGCGCTCCGTCGTGCTGGTGACCACCGCCGACGCCCGGCCCGCCGACCGCGACGCGCTCAAGGAGCTCATCGGCAAGGCGGGGGCGTCCGTCAGCGGCGAGGTCCAGCTGACGCACTCGTTCGCCGACCCGGCCAAGGCCGACCAGCTCCGCGAGATCGTCACGCGGCTGCAGCCCGCCGGCGCGCAGTTCCCGACGGCGGGCGACCCGGGCACGCTCGCCGGTGCCCTGTTCGGCTCCGTGCTGATGCTGGACAAGAACAGCGCCGAGACGCAGTCGTCGCAGTCGGAGCTGTCGGCGGCGCTGGCCGGACTCACCGACGGCGGGTTCATCAAGCCCAGCCAGGACGTCAAGCCCGGGCAGCTGGCGCTCGTGCTCACCGGTGGCAAGGCGGCCGGTGACGGCGCGGGCGACCGGGCGGCCACGCTGGCGCGCTTCGCCACCCAGCTCGACCGGCAGGGCGCGGGCACCGTGCTCGCCGGTGACGCCACCTCCGCCGAGGGCACCGGAGCCATCGGCGTCGCCAGGGCAGACACCGCGGCCACCTCGATCCTGTCCACTGTGGACAACGTCGGCACGGCGGCGGGCCGGATCACGGCGATCCTCGCGCTGCGGGAACAGCTCGAAGGCAACGCCGGTCGCTACGGCGTCGCGGGCAACGCCGAGAGCCCCGCTCCGGGCGTGAACCAGCGAGGCGAGTGACGGCGGTCCGGCGGCGAGCCGAAGGTGCCCGTGGGTACACATCGTGCACCCGCGGGCACCTTCGGCTCGCTCGCCCTGGCTAGCCCTTCGCCAGGTCCGCGTAGTACTCCTTCTGTGCGGGGTAGTACTCGTCGAAGGCCGGCAGCGGCTCCCCGGCCCGCGACGCGACGAGCAGGTCGAGGTAGTACTCCCAGCCGGGGCCGACCTCGCCGACACCGCCGAGATCGATCAGGTGCTGCACGAGCCGCAGCTCGGTGGTGCCTCCGGTCTCGGTGAGCTGGGCCTCCAGGCGCCAGGTGCCGCCCTCGTCGGTCATCGACACGGCGAGGCGCCGGGGCGGCTCGCAGGCGTCGATGCGCAGGTCCGTCCACGGGGCTTCCTCTTCGTGGACGAGCTGCACCTGGACGGTCCTGCCGGCGCCGGGCTCGCCCTTCCACGGGCCGAACCAGCGTGCGGTGCGCTCGGACTCGGTGACACTGGCCCACACGTCGTCGATGGGCGCCCGGAAGGTGCGGGTGAGCACCAGGTCGTGTCCGTCGGCGGTGGGTACGAGTCGTCCGGTGGGTCGCTTCATGCCGTCTCCTGTTCGGTCGCCGCCGCCGGATCGGGCCGGGCCCGCTCCCGCCGCGTTCGGTACACCTCGGTTTCCAGGGCGTCGAGCCGCTGCTGCCAGGCCGGGTCGCTCGTGAACTGGGCGAGCCAGCCGGCCAGCTCGGCCAGCGGCGCCGGGTCGAGCACGTAGAGCCGCTGCCGGCCGGTGGTCTCGGCGCGCACCAGCCCGCTCTCGCGCAGCACCCGCAGGTGACGGCTGATCGCCGGGCGGCTGATGGAGAACCGCCGCGCGATCTCGCCCGCGGGCACGCTGCCCTCGTGCAAGAGCAGCACGAGGATGTCCCGGCGCACCGGTTCGGCGATCGCCTGCGCGGCATCCACGACAGAAGCGTAACTCATCGGTTACGCGTCTGCCAAGACTTCGGGCTCGCCCGGGGTTCCGGGACGAAAACGCCGGTCGGCGGGTCAGGCCGCGAGCATGCTGTGCCAGGCCTCGACGAAGCCGGGGAACGTCTTGCCGACCGTGGCCGGGTTCTCCACCTCGATGCCCGGCACGCGCAGGCCCAGCACGGCGCCCGCCATCACC
This sequence comes from Prauserella muralis, assembly GCF_003202285.1. Taxonomy (GTDB): domain Bacteria; phylum Actinomycetota; class Actinomycetes; order Mycobacteriales; family Pseudonocardiaceae; genus Prauserella_B; species Prauserella_B muralis. The sequence goes on along the minus strand of NZ_MASW01000007.1, from coordinate 632,986 downwards.
AGCCGGTGGTCGTCGTAGGTGTGGAACACGCCGCCGTGCAGCGGGGCGGGGCGGATGCGCAGCCCGTCGGCGGTCTCGCTGACGTCGCCGCCGAGCGCGCCCAGTTCCGTGGCCAGCGCGGCGAGCCGGTCGGTCTCGTGCCCGCGCAGGTGCGCCACGCCCGAGATCACCGAAGGGCCGTCGGCGAAGCACAGCAGCGCCGCGATCACCGGTGTCAGCTCGCCGACCTCGTGCAGGTCCAGCGTGACGCCGGGCAACCTGCCCGTGCCGGCGACGGTGAGGCCCGCGGCGTCGAGCCTCACCTCGGCACCCAGTTCGCGCACGAGGCTGCGCAGCCAGTCGCCGGGCTGCGTCGTCTCGGTGGGCCAGCCCTCGACCCGCACCGCGCCGCCCGTGAGCAGCGGGGCCACCACGAACGGCGCCGCCGAGGACAGGTCGGGCTCGACGGTGTAGTCGGCCAGCGCGAGCGTCGCGGGCGGCACGTGGAACTCGTCGAGGTGCCGCTCGGGCGCGGCGCCGAAGCGGCGGAGCATGTCGAGCGTCATCGCGATGTGCGGCTCGCTGGGCGGCGTGCCGGTGAGCCGGACGGTGACGCCCTCGGTGAAGGCAGGCGCGGCCAGCAGCAGTGCCGACAGGAACTGGCTGGAGGCCGACGAGTCGATCTCCACGGCGCCGCCCGCCAGGCCGCCGTGCCCGCGCACGGTGAACGGCGGGGCGGCCCGGCCGCCGTCGGCGATGTCGGCGCCCAGCGCCGTCAGCGCCCCCAGCAGCGGGCCGATGGGCCTGCGCCGGATCGCCTCGTCCCCGTCGAAGTGCACGGTGCGGGAGCCCAGCGTGGCCAGTGCGGGCGTGAAGCGCGCGACCGTGCCCGCGTTGCCGAGGGCGATCGACACCTCGCCCTCGCCCTGGGTGAGCGGCTGCACCCGCACGCCGTCGGCGGTCTGCTCGGAGGCGGCGCCGAGCCGGTCGAGCGCGCCCAGCATGAGCCGCGCGTCCCGGGAGTCCAGCGGGTCACGCACGAGCGTCGGGCCCGCCGAGAGAGCGGCCAGCACGTACGCGCGGTTGGTGATCGACTTCGAGCCCGGAACGCGGACCGCCGCGTCGAGCTTTCCCTCGGCCACCGGCGCTGTCCAGGTCATGTCCCGAGCCACGTGACCACTGTCGCACAGCCGCCGCCACGCGCGGCGGACGAGGTATCGGGCAGAAACGCCGGAGAGTGCGATAAGGTGGAAGCCCGTGGGACTTCAGCCGCGGACAACCAAGTACGTCTTTGTCACCGGAGGCGTCGCCTCCTCTCTGGGTAAGGGGCTGACAGCCTCGAGCCTCGGTCAGCTGCTCACCGCTCGTGGCCTGCGCGTCACGATGCAGAAGCTGGACCCCTACCTCAACGTCGACCCCGGGACGATGAACCCGTTCCAGCACGGTGAGGTCTTCGTCACCGAGGACGGCGCCGAGACCGATCTCGACATCGGTCACTACGAGCGATTCCTCGACCGCGATCTGTCCGGATCGGCCAACGTGACCACCGGGCAGGTGTACTCCACGGTGATCGCGAAGGAACGCCGCGGCGAATACCTGGGCGACACCGTGCAGGTGATCCCGCACATCACCGACGAGATCAAGTCGCGGATCCTGGCCATGGGCGAGTCCGACGGCTCCGGCCTGCAGCCCGACGTCGTCATCACCGAGGTCGGCGGCACGGTCGGCGACATCGAGTCGCTGCCGTTCCTGGAGGCCTGCCGCCAGGTGCGCCACGACGTCGGCAGGGACAACTGCTTCTTCCTGCACGTCTCGCTCGTGCCCTACCTCGCGCCGTCCGGCGAGCTGAAGACCAAGCCCACGCAGCACTCCGTCGCCGCCCTGCGCAACATCGGCATCCAGCCCGACGCCCTGGTCTGCCGAGCCGACCGCGACCTGTCCGAGGACCTCAAGCGCAAGATCGGCCTGATGTGCGACGTGGAGACCGAGGCCGTCATCGCCTGCCCGGACGCGCGCTCGATCTACGACATCCCGAAGGTGCTGCACAGCGAGGCGCTCGACGCCTACGTGGTGCGCAGGCTCGGCCTGCCGTTCCGCGACGTCGACTGGACGGTGTGGGGTGACTTGCTCGACCGCGTGCACAACCCCGCCGAGACGGTGCGGGTGGCGCTCGTCGGCAAGTACATCGACCTGCCGGACGCCTACCTGTCGGTGACCGAGGCGCTGCGTGCGGGCGGCTTCGCCCACCGCGCCAAGGTGGAGATCGTGTGGGTGCCCTCCGACGACGCCACCACGCCCGCGGGCGCGGCCGCCGCGCTGTCCGGTGTGGACGGCGTGCTGGTGCCGGGCGGCTTCGGCGTGCGCGGCATCGAGGGCAAGATCGGGGCGATCAACTTCGCCCGCACCCGCAAGATCCCGGTGCTCGGGCTGTGCCTGGGCCTGCAGTGCATGGTGATCGAGGCCGCACGCAACCTCGCGGGCATCACCGACGCCAACTCGGCGGAGTTCGACGAGAACACGGCCAACCCGGTGATCTCCACGATGGCCGAGCAGAAGGACGTCGTGGCCGGCGAGCGCGACATGGGCGGCACCATGCGGCTCGGCGCCTACCCCGCGAAGCTCGTGCCGGGCTCGCAGGTGGCCGGTGCCTACGGCGCGCGGGAGGTGTCCGAGCGGCACCGGCACCGCTACGAGGTGAACAACGCCTACCGCAAGCGGCTCTCCGACGCGGGCCTGGTGTTCTCGGGCACCTCGCCCGACGACCGGCTCGTCGAGTTCGTGGAGCTGCCCGCCGAGGAGCACCCGTTCTTCGTGGGCACGCAGGCGCACCCGGAGCTCAAGAGCAGGCCCACCCGGCCGCACCCGCTGTTCGACGCGTTCATCCGCGCCGTCGTGGCCTACCGCACGGCCGAGCGGCTGCCCGTGGAGCTGCCCGAGACGCCGGTGGGCGCCCGGTGAACCGACCCGGGACGCACGAGTTCTCCGTGGTGTCCTCTCAGGACATCCACATCGGACGGGTCGTCGGCCTGCGCATCGACGAGGTCGTGATGCCCGGCGGCGGCACGGCGCGCCGGGAGGTGGTCGAACACCTCGGTGCGGTCGCGGTGTGCGCGCTCGACGCCGACGGTGCCGTGACGCTCGTGCATCAGTACCGGCACCCGCTGCGCGACCGGCTGTGGGAGCTGCCCGCGGGACTGCTCGACGCCGACGGCGAGGCCCCGGTGGACACGGCGGCCAGGGAGCTGATGGAGGAGGCGGGGCTCGCGGCGCGGCGCTGGGAGACGCTGGTCGACGTGGCGGCCTCGCCGGGCTTCACCGACGAGGTGGTGCGGGTGTTCCTGGCTCGCGAGCTCACCGAGGTGGACCGCGAGATGCACGGCGAGGAGGAGGCCGATCTGGTGATCAGGAAGGTGCCGCTCGCCGAGGCCGTGCGCATGGCACTGGCGGGGGAGATCGTCAACGGCGCGACCGTGGGCGGCGTGCTGGCCGCGCACGCGGTGCTCACCGGTGCCGCCGGGGCCCGCCCCGCCGACGCGCCGTGGCGCGACCGGCCCACGACGTTCGCCTCCCGCGAGCGCTGAGGCCACGGGGCCTTCCCGGCTCAGCCCGACAGGCGGCGGCCGTCGCGGTCCACTCCGCCGTTGACCAGCAGCAGCACCCCGTCGATGATCGGCCAGATCGCACCGACGCCGAGCGTGACCAGCGTGACGAACAGCTGCGCGAGCGCCAGGCCGATGTGGCCGGTGTAGAAGCGGCCCGCGCCCATCGGCAGCACGATCTGCAGCACCCCGGCGACGACCTTCGACCGGTCGGAGACCGGTGCGGGCGGGCCGGCGGGTGGCCGCGCGGCGACCGCGTACGGATTCGGCGGTGCGGACCCGAAAGGCGGCGCGGGCGGCGCCAGGAACGACGGTCGCGGCGCGGGCAGGTCCTCGAACAGCGGCCGCAGCTCGGCCACGGTCCTGGCGGCCAGCGCCCCGGCCACCCGCTCGTCGTACTCGTCGGTGGTCAGCCGCCCCTCGGCGAAGTGGTCGGCGAGGACGCGCGAGGCCTCCTCGCGCTCGGAGGTGCCGATACGCAACTGGTCCGGATCGGGATCGCTCGGCATGTCTCCACGCTACCCGCGGGACTGCGCCCGCGGCGGTCTCTGGCGGTCTCTACAGTGTCCGCGTGCCCAGTGCCAGCGGCTCGTCCGTGCCCGAGGTCGTCGCCGCCTACCTCGACCATCTGACCGTGGAGCGGGGGACGGCGCGCAACACGCTCGACAGCTATGCACGCGACCTGCGCCGCTACGCCGCGCACCTCGAGGCGGCGGGCGTGTCCGGCATCGCCGAGGTCCGCGCCGAGCACATCAGCGCCTTCGGCGTGGCCCTGCGCGAGGGCGACGGCGAGCACCGGCCACTGGCCGCATCCTCGGCGGCGCGGGCGCTGGTGGCGGTGCGGGGCCTGCACCGCTTCGCCCACGCCGACGGCATCACCGAGCACGACCCGGCCCGGGACGTGAAGCCACCCGCGCCCGCGCGGCGGCTGCCGAAGGCGCTGCCCGTGCACGACGTCCTGCGGTTGCTCGACATGCCGTCCAGCGACGGGGCGGGCCCCCTGCGGGACAGGGCGCTGCTGGAGCTGCTGTACTCCACCGGCGCGCGGATCTCCGAGGCTGTCGGGCTGGACCTCGACGACATCGACGACGCCGAACGCACCGTGCTGCTCGACGGCAAGGGCGGCAGGCAGCGCCTGGTGCCGATCGGGCGGCCCGCGCTGGAGGCGCTGCATGCCTACCTCGTGCGCGCCAGGCCGGTGCTGGCGACGCGCGGCCGGGGCACCGCGGCGGTGTTCTTGAACGCGCGCGGCGGGCGGCTCTCGCGGCAGAGCGCGTGGCAGGTGCTCAAGACCCACGCCGAGCGCGCCGGGCTGTCGGCCAGCGTCTCGCCGCACACGCTGCGGCACTCGTTCGCCACCCACCTGCTGGAAGGTGGCGCCGACGTGCGGGTGGTCCAGGAGCTGCTGGGGCACGCGTCGGTGACGACGACGCAGGTTTACACTCTGATTACGGTGAACACTCTGCGTGAGGTTTACACGACGGCCCATCCTCGGGCACTCGGCTGAGGAGGCCGAAAGTCCTCCGTTCGCGCCCGGCGAGCCGCTTTGGCGGTGTTCTGTGAGCCCGCATAGGCTTGCGCCGTCCATGGCCGAACGAGGAGCTTTCGCCATATGTCGACTTCCCAGGAACCGGCCCGGCGTGTCCCGGACAGCCTCAGCCGGGTGAGCATCGCGACCGAGACCGGCGGCGATAGTGGGGAGTTCGACGTGACTGCGCCGGAGGAGACGAACGGCAAGGACCCGAAGGCCAAGCTCGGGCCCACCGGGCGCCCGCTCCGCGAGATTCCGGAGCCGCCCGAGCTGGACAGGCACGGGCCCGCGCGCGTGGTGGCGATGTGCAACCAGAAGGGCGGCGTCGGCAAGACCACCTCGACCATCAACCTCGGCGCCGCGCTCGCCGAGTACGGCCGCCGCGTGCTGCTCGTGGACTTCGACCCGCAGGGCGCGCTCTCGGTGGGCCTGGGCATCCAGCCGCACGAGCTGGACCAGACCGTCTACAACGTGATCATGGAACGCTCGGTGGACGTCGAGGGCGTTGTCCGCAAGACCTCCGTGGACAACGTCGACCTGCTGCCGAGCAACATCGACCTGTCCGCCGCGGAGGTGCAGCTCGTCGCCGAGGTCGGCCGCGAGCACACCTTGCTGAGGGTGCTGAGACCGGTGATGGACCGCTACGACTATGTTCTAGTGGACTGCCAGCCGTCGCTCGGGCTGCTCACCGTCAACGCGCTCACCGCGGCCGATGGGGTGATCATCCCGCTGGAGTGCGAGTTCTTCAGTCTGCGTGGCGTGGCGTTGCTGATCGACACCATCGAGAAGGTGCGCGAGAGGCTGAACCCCAAACTAGATATCACCGGGATTCTCGCCACCATGTTCGATCCGAGAACCCTGCATTCGAAGGAGGTCATGGCGCGCGTGGTGGAGGCATTCGGGGACACCGTGTTCGACACGGTGATCAACCGCACCGTGCGATTCCCTGAGACCACAGTGGCCGGCGAGCCGATCACTCGCTGGGCTCCGAGGTCGGCCGGCGCGGCCGCGTACCGCGCGCTGGCTCGCGAGGTGATCGCTCGGTGAGCAGGAGGGCTTCCCTGCCCGGCGCGTCTGAGCTGTTCCGTCGTACCAGCAACCCCGTCTTCGGGGGGCAGCCCGCGGCGGAGACCGCCAACGGCGACGACAGGAACGCGGGCAACGGCGCGGGCAACGCCGAGGGCAACGGCACCCGGACGAGCCGCGACCGGCGGCTGTCCGGCGAGGGCGCGGCGCGCCGCGGCTCCGGCAGACAGAAGCACGACGCCAAGATCACGGTCTACGTCTCCGGCGACGAGCTGCTCGCGATGGAGCACGCCAGGCTGGCCCTGCGCGGCTCGCACGATCTCGTCGTCGACCGGGGCCGGATCGTGCGGGAGGCGGTGGCCGTGCTGCTCGCCGACTTCGACGAGCACGGGGAGGACTCGGTGCTGGTGCAGCGCCTGCGCGCCGACTTCGATCCCGAGGAAGCCAAGAACTGATGGAGCAGGGGGCCTCGCCCCAGCAGGCCGGCCAGGCCGCCGAGCTCGCCGAGGCGACCGAGGAGGGCGGCGGCGCGTCGTCGCGCTTCAAGGTGCGCCTGGCGAACTTCGAGGGACCGTTCGACCTGCTGCTGCAGCTCATCTCGCAGCACCAGCTCGACGTCACCGAGGTCGCCCTGCACCAGGTCACCGACGACTTCATCGCCTACACACGGGCACTCGGCGCGGGGTGGGACCTGGACGAGACGACGGAGTTCCTGGTCATCGCGGCCACGCTGCTGGATCTCAAGGCGGCGCGGCTGCTGCCCTCGGCGGAGGTGGAGAGCGAGGACGACCTCGCGCTGCTGGAGGCCAGGGACCTGCTGTTCGCCAGGGTGCTGCAGTACCGTGCGTACAAGCAGGTGGCGGCGCTGTTCGCGGAGCTGGAGGCGGGCGCCCTGCGGCGGTACCCGCGCTCGGTGGCGCTGGAGGAGCGCTACGTCGGGCTGCTGCCCGAGGTGATGCTCGGCGTGACCCCGGAGAAGTTCGCCGACATTGCCCTCGAGGTGTTCCGGCCCAAGCCGCCGCCGACCGTGTCGCTGGACCACCTGCACGCGGGCAAGGTGTCGGTGCGCGAGCACGCGGCCATCCTGCGGGTGCGCCTGGCGTCGGCGGGCACGGCGAGCTTCAGCGAGCTGGTCGCCGACTGCGAGCACACCATCGAGGTCGTGGCCCGGTTTCTGGCCCTGCTGGAGCTGTACCGGGAGTCGACGGTGAACTTCGAGCAGCCGGAGGCGCTCGCGGAGCTGCAGGTGCGCTGGACCGGCGGCTCCGTGGAGGACGCCACGGCCGAGGCCGAACGGGACCGCGCGGACGCGGAGAACGAGGAGTACGGGTGAGCGAGCCGGACACGCGAGCCGAGGCACACGCGGAGGCCGAACCGGAGACGCCGGTGGAGCCGGAGGTTCCGGACGTCCCGGACGTCCCCGAGGCCGCCGAGGCGCCGGAGCGGCCTCAGTCGGTGACCGAGTCGATCGACCTGGACGCCGACGAGCCCGCCGGTGAGCCCGGGGAGTGGGCCGAGGCGCCGGACGAAGGCGCTGATGACGGCGAGGACGGCGAGGACGGTGACGCGGGGGACCTGGTCGCCGTCGCCCCGGAGCGGACGCTGCCGGACCTGAGTTCCTACGAGGCGCTGCAGTCGGCGCTGGAGGCGCTGCTGCTGGTCGTCGACTCGCCGGTCAACGAGGAGTCGCTGGCGGAGGCGCTGGAACAGCCGGCGGAGCGGGTCACCGAGACGCTGCGCACGATGGCCGAGGACCTCACCGACCGGGGCAGCGGCATCGACCTGCGCCGGGTCGCCGACGGCTGGCGCTTCTACACCCGCGACACGTACGCGCCGTTCGTGGAGAAGCTCCTGCTCGACGGGCAGCGCTCCAAGCTGACTCGCGCCGCGCTGGAGACCCTTGCCGTCATCGCCTACCGCCAGCCGGTGACCCGCTCACGCGTGGCGGCCGTGCGCGGCGTCAACGTCGACGGGGTGATCCGGACCCTGCTGGCGCGCGGGCTCATCGAGGAGAGCGGCGCCGACCCCGAGACCGGTGGCACGCTGTACGTGACCACGGAGTTGTTCCTGGAGCGGCTGGGGCTGTCGTCGCTGACCGATCTGCCCCCGATCGCGCCGCTGCTGCCCGAGGTGGATTCGATCGATGACATCTGAACACGAGGCCGAGGGCGTCCGGCTGCAGAAGGTGCTGGCGAAGGCGGGCGTGGCGTCGCGCCGTGCCGCGGAGGACCTCATCGCGCGGGGCCGGGTCAGCGTCGACGGCGAGGTGGTGCGCGAGCAGGGGCGCAGGGTCGATCCGGACACGGCCGTGATCCACGTCGACGGGCTGCGCGTGGTGCTGCGCGACGACCAGGTGTACCTGGCGCTGAACAAGCCGCGCGGGGTGCTGTCGACGATGCTCGACGAGCAGGGCCGGCCGTGCGTGGGCGACTACGTGCGCGACCGGCGTGAGCGCCTGTTCCACGTCGGCAGGCTGGACGCCGAGACCGAGGGCCTGCTGCTGCTCACCAACGACGGCGACCTCGCGCACCGGCTGATGCACCCCTCGTACCACGTGACGAAGACCTACCTCGCCGAGGTGGACGGCAGCGTGCCGCGCGGGCTCGGCAAGCAGCTCAAGGACGGCGTCGAGCTGGAGGACGGCCCCGTCAAGGTCGACGAGTTCCGGATCAAGGACGCGCGTCCGGGCCGCACGCTCGTGGAGATCGTGCTGCACGAGGGCCGCAAGCACATCGTCCGGCGGCTGCTGGCCGAGGTGGGCCACCCGGTGCGCAAACTGGTGCGCACGGCCGTCGGCGACGTGCAGCTCGGCGGCACCAAACCGGGCACGCTGCGCAAGCTGACGCGTCAGGAGATCGGCGGGCTCTACCGCTCCGTCGGCCTCTAGCCCCGCGTGGGGCGCGCGCCTGCCGCGGAGCCCAAGGTGCCCTTGGGTACCGGATGCGTGCCGAGGGTGCCCTTGGGCTCGGTGGCGGGTTCGGGTTGGTGGGTGCCGGTCGTGGTGCCGAGGGTGCCCTTGGGTACCGGAGGCGTGCCGAAGGGCACCCTCGGCTCGCCGCCGGGCCGTCGCCTCGGATCGGGGGCCCGTGCCGTCAGGAGACGCCTTCGGCGCCCCGGGCGAGGCCGGTCATGCCGCGCTGCGCCAGCCGCACCAGCGGTTCCACGACGCGCGCCGCGATCGGGCCCGTGATGGCCATCAGCAGCACGTAGGCCGTCGCCAGCGCGGCGAGTTCACCCTCGACGGCCCCGGCGGCCACGGCCAGGCCCGCGATGACGATCGAGAACTCGCCGCGTGCCACCAGCGCCGCACCGGCCCTGGCCCGGCCGAGCCGCCCGATACCCGCGCGCCGCGCCGCCCACCAGCCGGTGACGATCTTGGTGGCCGTCGTCGCCACCGCCAGCACCACAGCCCAGCCCAGCACGGGCGGGATCGAGCGCGGATCGGTGTTCAACCCGAACACCACGAAGAACACGGCGGCGAACAGGTCCCGCAGCGGCTCCAGCAGCCGCGTGGCGTTGATCGCCGTCGAGCCCGAGACCGCGATGCCGAGCAGGAACGCGCCCACCGCCGCCGACACCTGCATCGCCGAGGCCAGCCCGGCGACCAGCAGCGCCGCGCCGAAGATCTTCAGCAGGAACACCTCGCGGTCCTCGCTGTCCACGATCGCCGACACGTACCGGCCGTACTTGAGGGCGACCACGAGCACCACCGTGATCACGGCGAGCGAGATGCCGACCGCCTCCAGGCCGCCCAGGAAGCTGATGCCGCCGAGGACGGCCGTCAGGATCGGCAGGTACAGCGCCATGATCAGGTCCTCGAACACGAGGATGGACAGCACCACCGGTGTCTCCCGGTTACCGAGCCTGCCCAGGTCGCCGAGGACCTTCGCGACGATGCCGGACGAGGAGATGTAGGTGATGCCGCCCAGCACGAACGCCCCGATCGGGCCCCAGCCGAGCAGCAGGGCCACCGCGACGCCGGGCGCGGCGTTGAGCACCGCGTCGAGCAGACCCGCCATCCACGAGCGGCGCAGCCCGGTGAACAGCTCGGCCGCCGAGTACTCCAGGCCCAGCAGCAACAGCAGCAGCACGACACCGATCTCGCTGGCCAGGTCGGTGAACGCGTCGATGTCGCCGAGCGGGATCAGCCCGCCCTCGCCGAAGGCCAGGCCGCCGAGCAGGTACAGCGGGATCGGCGACAGCCCGATCTTGCCCGCGAGCCTGCCGAGGACGCCGAGCGTGAAGAACACGGCGCCCAGCTGTATGAGCGAGAGTGCGGTGTGCTCCACGGAACCTCAGCCGTGGTGCAGGATCTTGACGGCGGCCTCCAGGCCCTCGGCCGTACCCACCACGACCAGGACGTCGCCCGCCGTGAACGTGAACTCCGGTGCGGGCGAGGGATGCACCTGGCCCGCGCGCATCACCGCCACCACCGAGACCCCGGTGCGGGTGCGCATCGCGGTGTCGCCGAGCGTGCGGCCGTCGTACGGCGTGCCGCTCTTGATGGTCATCTGCTTGGTGTTGATCCCGGGCACCTCGCGGTGCTCCTCGGTCAGCTGCGCCACCAGTTGCGGTGCTCCGAGGAGGTTCGCAAGCGCGCCGGCCTCGTCGCTGGTCAGCGGCAACGACGCCAGGCAGGCGTCGGGATCGTCGGACTTGGACACGATCAGCTCGATCTTGCCGTCCCGGTGGGTCACCACCCCGACCCGGCGGCCGTTGTCCAGCGCGAAGTCCTTACGGACGCCGATTCCCGGCAGGGGAGTCACTTCGACGTTCACACTCTCCACCGTAGCTCACCGGGTCCTTCATCCTGCCGCGCGACCGTGCCGGCTGTCGCCGGGGCTCCGTGGCTGCTTCGCAGAGGCCGGTCCCGGTTGACGACGGCTCACCGCCTCACCGGGTTTGCGCACGCCACGGCACGGGTACGCGGGCACGGTGCTGATCGCGATCGCCGCGCTCGTCGCGACGGCCGCGGTGCTTCCGGCCGTCGCCCGACGCTGGGGCCGGGCGGCCTTCGCCGTCGGGTCCGTCGTGGTGCTGGCGACCCTCGGGCTCGCGCTGGTCCGGTACACGGCGGGGTATCGCACCGAGTCGCTGGCGTGGGCCCCGGTCGCCGGTCTGGAGTTCACTGTCCGGCTCGACGCGCTGGCCCTGCTGATGACCGTGCTCGTGTCCGGTATCGGCGCCGTGGTGCTGGCCTACTTCACGCGCTACGCCTCGCGGGGCGAGGAGGGCATCGGCCGGGACGCCGCGGTGCTGGTGCTCTTCGCGGGCGCCATGCTGGGGCTGGTCCTCGCCGACGACGTGCTGTCGCTGTACCTGTTCTGGGAACTGACCTCCATCTGCTCGTTCCTGCTGGTCGGCGGCAACGGGCTGAAGGGCGAGGCGCGGCGCGCCGCCAAGCAGGCGTTGCTGGTGACGATCCTGGGCGGCCTCGCGATGCTGCTCGGGCTGATCCTGCTGGGCACCGCCGCGGGCACGTTCCGCGTCTCCGAACTCGTGGCCAGCCCGCCGGGCGGCGGGGTGGCGGTGGCCGGGATCGTGCTCGTGCTCGTCGGGGTGTTCACCAAGTCGGCGCAGCTCCCGTTCCACCCGTGGCTGCCCGCGGCGATGGTCGCACCGACACCGGTGAGCGCCTACCTGCACGCCGCGGCCATGGTGAAGGCGGGTGTGTACCTGGTGGCCCGGCTGGCGCCCGCCTTCGCGGAACGCCCGGTGTGGTGGGTGCCGCTGGTGGTGATCGGGCTGGCGACGATGGTGCTCGGCGGCTGGCGGGCGCTGCGCCAGCACGACCTGAAGCTGCTGCTCGCGTTCGGCACGGTCAGCCAGCTCGGGTTCCTGCTCGTGCTGCTCGCCGTGGGCACCTACACCGCCGCGCTCGCCGGTGCGGCCCTGCTGCTCGCGCACGGGCTGTTCAAGTCGGCGCTGTTCCTCACCGCCGGGGTGATCGACACCAGGGCGGGCACCCGGGACGTGCGGGAGCTGTCCGGGCTGGGCAGGCGCTGGCCGCTGCTGGCGGCGTGCGCCACGCTCGCCGCCGCGTCGATGGCCGGGCTGCCGCCGCTGGTGGGCTTCGTCGCCAAGGAGGCCGCGTTCAAGGCCTTCACGCACGCGGATCCGCGCTCGGCGCTGGTGCTGGTGGGCGTGCTCGCCGGCTCCGTGCTGACCGTGGCCTACACGCTGCGGTTTCTCATCGGCGCGTTCGGCGGCCGGGGTGCGGAGCCGGGCGAGGTCGGACGCCCCGGCGTGGTGCTCACCACCGCGGTCGCGGTGCCCGTGGCGGCCAGCGTCGTGCTGGGGGTGGCACCGGGCGTGGCGGAGCTGCTCGCCGGGGACTACGCGGGTGTCTTCGGCGCGGCCACCTATCACCTGGAGCTGTGGCACGGCTTCACCCCGCCGCTGCTGGAGTCGGCGATCGTGCTGGCCGCGGGCTATCTGCTGTACCGGCGCACCGCGGCGGCGACCCGGGCGGGGGCGGCACTGCCCGGCGTGCTCGACGCCCAGCGCGGCTACCGCGCTGCCGTCGTCGGGCTCGAAGCCCTCGCGCGCGGGGTCACCAGCCGCCTGCAGACCGGGTCGCTGCCCGCCTACGTCGGGATCATCCTCGTCACCGTCATCGGTGTGCCCGCCGTGGGCCTGCTCACCGGCCCGATCGAGCAGCTGAGCCCGCGGGCGTGGAACTCGGCACTGCAGCTGCCGTTGACGGTGCTCGCCCTGGCGGCCGCGGCGACCGTGCCGTTCGCGCGGCGCAGGCTCACGGCCGTGTTGCTGACCGGGCTGGTCGGCTACGCCATCGGCGGCGTGTTCCTCGTGGTCGGCGCCCCCGATCTGGCATTGGCCCAGGTGCTGGTCGAGACGCTGACCCTCGTCGTGTTCGTGTTCGTGCTGCGCCGCTTCCCGCCCGCGTTCCGGCGCGTCGAGCGGGAGTCCCCGCTGCGGCACCGCACCCGGCTGGTGGTGGCCTGCGCCGGTGGCGCGTTCGTCGCGCTGCTGACGCTGGTGTTCTCCAGCCTCCGCGAACGGCCCTCCGAGGCGGGCGCGGCCTACGTCGCGAGCGCCAAGGACGAGGCCGGCGCCACCAACGTCGTCAACGCCATCATCGTCGACTTCCGCGCGCTCGACACGCTCGGCGAGATCACGGTGCTGCTCGTCGCCGCGACAGGGGCCGCGAGCCTCGGCCTCGCCGCCCGCAGCGCCCGCCGCCGTGCGCTGCCGACCGCCGACGGCGACCGCGGCCAGCGCGAGGACGAGGAGGTGACAGCGTGACCGAGCGCCAGGACTGGGAGCAGTGGGACCTGCCCACCGAGGCGTGGCTGCGCAGCGAACGCGGGTCGGAGGGCTGGCCGCGTTCGCTGCAGCTGGAGGTCACCGTCCGCGTGCTGTTCCCGACCGTGCTCGTGTTCTCGGTCTACCTGCTGCTCGCCGGGCACCACGCCCCGGGAGGCGGGTTCAGCGGCGGGCTGGTCGCGGGCCTCGCGTTCGTGCTGCGCTACGTCGCGGGCGGCAGCGTCGAGCTCGCCTCCGCGGCGCGCATCAAGCCGCCCGCGGTGATCGGGGCCGGTCTCTCCGTGGCGGTACTGACCGCGCTCGTCCCGGTGGCGTTCGGCCATCCCGTGCTCGCCAGCACGCACTGGGAGTGGCACGTCGCCGGGTTCGGCGACGTCAAGCTCGCCACCAACCTGTTCTTCGACATCGGCGTGTACCTGCTCATCGTCGGCCTCGTGCTGGATCTGCTGCGCAGTCTCGGCGCCGGCATCGAGACCAGGGACCTGGAGCGCGAACAGGAGCGGGAGCGGCGACGAGCGGAGGAGGAGCGCCGGTGACGGTGGACGTGACGACGGCCGTGCTGCTCGGCGGCCTCTACGGAGTGGGCTTCTACCTGCTCATGCAGCGCTCGCTGATGCACATCATCCTCGCGCTGGTGATTCTCGGGCACGGCGCCAACCTGCTGCTGCAGGCCGCGGGCGGGCCACCCGGCGGACCGGCGTTCGTCGGCATCGTGCCCGCCGCGGCCATGTCCGACCCGCTGCCGCAGGCGCTCGCGCTGACCGCCATCGTCATCACCTTCGGGCTCACCACGTTCCTGCTGGCTCTCAGCTACCGCTCGTGGGTGCTGCTCGGTCACGACGAGGTGCAGGACGACATCGAGGACCATCGGCTGCGCCGGCGTGAGCTCGGCGAGGCCGAGGAGGCGGGCCGGTGAGCACGCTCGTCGCACTGCCCGTGCTGCTGCCTCTGCTGGCGGCGGCGCTGTCGCTGGTCGCCGGGCCCATCGCGGCGGTGCAGCGGGTGCTCAGCGTCAGCGTGCTCACCGCGATCGCCGCCGTCGCGGGTGCGCTGCTCGTCGCGGCGGATCGCGGCGCCCCCGTGGTGCTGCGGGTGGGCGGCTATGCGCCGCCGATGGGCATCACACTCGTGGCCGACCGCCTGGCCGCCCTGCTGCTGCTCGTCTCGATCGTGGTGATGCTGGGCGTGCTGGTGTTCGCGATCGGGCAGCGCGCCAGCGACCACGGCCCCCGGTCGGCGTCGGTGGCCTTCCACCCGATGTATCTCGTCCTCTCCGCCGGGGTGTCGCTGGCCTACCTCACCGGTGACCTGTTCAACCTGTTCGTGGCGTTCGAGGTGATGCTGTCGGCGTCGTACGTGCTGATCAGCCGCCGCACCAACGCCCCGCGCGTGCGCGCGAGCATGACCTACGTCATCGTCAGCCTCACGTCGTCGCTGCTGTTTCTCACCATGGTCGCGTTCGTGTACGCGGCGACGGGCACGGTGAACCTGGCCGACCTCTCCGGCCGGATCGACGCCTTGCCGGAGGGCGCCAAGGCGGGGCTCGCGCTGCTCATGGTGGTGGTGTTCGGCATCAAGGCCGCGGTGGTTCCGCTGCATTTCTGGCTTCCGGACAGCTATCCGACGGCACCCACGCCGGTGACCGCGGTGTTCGCCGGACTGCTCACCAAGGTGGGCGTGTACGCGATCATCCGCACGCAGACGTTGCTGTTCGGCGAGCACGGCGACTGGGCCTTCCTGCTGGCAGTGGCCCTGCTGACGATGCTCGTCGGGGCGCTCGGCGCCATCGCGCAGAACGACCTCAACCGGATGCTGTCGTTCCTGCTGGTCAGCCACATCGGTTACATGCTGTTCGGGCTGGCGCTGTTCACCGTCGCCGGGCTGACCGGCGTGATCCTCTACGTCGTGCACCACATCGCCGTGCAGGCCGCGCTGTTCCTGGTCAGCGGGCTGGTCACCCGGCACACCGGGACGGCGTCGCTGCGCGACATGTCCGGCGTGGCCAGAACCCACCCGAGAGTCGCCGCGCTGTTCGCGCTGCCCGCGCTCAGCCTGGCCGGGCTCCCGCCGCTGTCCGGGTTCGTCGCCAAGGTGGTGCTGCTGCGCGCGGGCGCGGAGGTCGCCACCCCGATGGCCTACGTCGTGACGGCGGCCGCGGTGCTCACGAGCTTTCTGACGCTGTACGCGATGGCCAGGGTCTGGGTGAGCGCCTTCTGGGGTGAGCCGAGCCCGCCGGTGCCGGACGTGGACCCGACCGACGAGGTCACGGTCGGCACCGGGGTGACGTCGAAGCCGATGCTCGCCTCCGCGGGCGGGGTCGTGGTGGCCGGGCTGGCCGTCGCCGCGCTCGCGGGGCCGCTGTCGACGCTGAGCGAGCGCGCCGCCACCGACCTGCTCGACCGTGGCCCGTACCGGGCCGCCGTGCTGGAGGGGAGCAGCGGATGAGAAGCCGGTTCTCGTTGTCGGTGTTCGCCTGGCTGGTGCTGGTGTGGCTGCTGCTGTGGGGCTCGGCGGACCCGCTGGCGCTGCTCGGCGCCGTGATCGTGGCGCTGGCGGTGCTGCTGCTCTTTCCGCTGCCCACCCGCAGGCTTCCGCTGCTGCGGCCGTTGCGGCTCGCCCGGCTCGCCGGGTACGTGCTGGTCGATCTGGTCACCTCGGCCGTCCGCACGTCCAGGGAGGTGCTGCAGTACGGCGGGAAGGTGCGGGCGGCCGTGGTCGCCGTGCCCGTGTTGTCCGACGTGGACCACGTGATCGCGACCTCGGCGAACCTGGTGTCGCTCACGCCCGACACGTTCGTGCTGCAGATCGACCGCCGGGGGCACGTCTTCTACGTGTACTCGCTGGGGGTGCGCACGCGGGAGGAGGCCGACAGGGCCCACGACCAGGCGCTGGAACTGCAGGTGCGCGTGGTGCGGGCGCTGGGACCCGCCGAGGAGGCCGCCGACGTGCACGAGCGGGCGCACGCGCGACGCAAGTCCGGAGCCGCGTCGCCGGAGCGCGCGCCGGGACGGTAGCTAGGGAGGCACTCGTGACGGTCGTGTTCACACTCACCTTCGGCCTGCTGGCGGCGGCCGGGCTGCTCACCCTGTGGCGGATGCTGCGCGGGCCGCGCACGCTCGACCGGGTGCTGGCCCTGGACGTGCTGCTCGTGCTGATCGTCGCCGGCGTGGCGGTGGGCATGGCGGCGAGCATGCGTGGTCTCGACGTCGTGCTGCTGCTGTCGGTGGCGCTGCTCAGTTTCATCGGCTCGGTCAGCGCCGTGCGGCTCGTCGAGCGCTGGGAGGAGCACCGATGATCGTGCGCGACGTGATCTGCGCGGTGCTGCTCCTCTCGGGCGCACTGTTCTGCCTGCTCGGCGCCCTCGGCCTGGTGCGCTTTCCCGACCTGCCTACCCGGTTGCAGGCGGCGACCAAGCCGCAGACGCTCGGGCTGCTGCTCGTGCTCGCCGGCGCGGCGGTGCGCCTGGAACTGGGCGACGCGCTGGCCCTCGGGCTGGCCGGGCTGTTCCAGGTCATCACCGCGCCCGTGCTCGCTCAGCTGTTCGGCGGTGTCGCCTACCGGACGGGCGCCTGCGAGCCGTCCGTCCTCGTCCTCGACGAGCTGGACGAGCGCCTGCGTGCGGACCGCCGCTGAGCGGCAGGCAGAATAGGACGCCGCAACCAGTCGGCGAGAAGCGAGGAGAACGGTCGGTGGCGCAGGACGGGGCGGGCAGGAGCGCGGCGCTCCGCGGCGTGGTGGCCCTCGACGGCCCCTCGGGGACCGGCAAGACCACGGTGGCGCGCAGGCTGGCCGCCACGCTCGGAGCGGGTTACCTCGACACCGGTGCGATGTACCGGCTGGTGACGCTCGCCGTGCTGCGGGCGGGCATCGACCCCGCGGACACGGCCGCGGTGGCCACGCTCGCCAGGAACGTGGAGCTGAGCATCGGCACCGACCCCGAGCGGCCGTACGCGCGGCTCGCCGGACAGGACGTGGCCGAGGCCATCCGCACCGAGCCGGTCAACGTCGCCGTGTCGCCGGTGTCGGCCGTGCCCGAGGTGCGGGAGGTGCTGGTGGCCGGCCAGCGCCGCATCATCGAGCACGTTCTCGGCACCGTCGGCGGGATCGTCGTGGACGGCAGGGACATCGGCACGGTCGTCGCGCCCGACGCGCCGTTGAAGGTGTTCCTCACCGCCTCGCCCGAGGTGCGCGCCGCGCGGCGCAACGCCCAGGACACGGCGGCGGGCCGGGAGTCCACGGCGGCGGAGGCGCTGGCGTCGGTGGACCGCAGGGACCGCCTCGACTCGTCGAGGGCAGCCTCCCCGATGCGGCCCGCCGAGGACGCGGTGCTGTTCGACACCTCGGAGCTGACCGTCGAGCAGGTGATCGTGGCGCTGTCGGAGCTGGCGAGCCGGCGTGGGCTGCTCGGCGACGGGGTGGGTGCCCGCCGGTGACGGGACTGCCCTCCGGTGCCACCCCGTGGCTGCACGACGTGGCCAGGGGCATCGCCCGTCACCTCTACCGGCCCGCCTACCGGGTGCGGGTGACCGGGACGGCCCGCGTCCCGCGCACGGGACCCGTGGTGCTGGTGGCCAACCACAGCACGATGATCGAGCCGCAGCTGCTGTTCGGAATGCTGCCGCGCCGCTCGGTGTTCCTGGTCAAGGAGGAGATGTTCGCCGGCCCGGCGGGCTGGGGGCTGCGCCGCATCGGCCAGATCCCGGTCCGGCGGGGCGCGCCGGACCGCACGCCGCTGCTGACGGCGAGGGACGTGCTGTCCCGTGGCGGCATGGTCGGGGTGTTCCCCGAGGGCACGCGCGGGTCCGGCGACGTGCGCGAGGCTCACCAGGGCGCGGCGTGGCTGGTGCGCGCGTCCGGGGCCGTGGTGCTTCCGGTGGCGGTGCGCGGCACGCTGCGGCCCCCCGGGTCGGGCCGCCGGTTCCGGCCCCCGGTGGACCTGCTGGTCGGCGAACCGTTCGCCGTCGCGGTCGGTCCCGGCCGTGCCGGGCTCACCGAGGCCACCGAGACGATCCGCGGCACGCTCGCCGCGCTCGTGCGAGAGCTTGATTCACAGAGAAAAGAGACACGACAGACATGACCGAGGCAGACGGCACGTGGTCCGACGAGGCGGAGTTCCTCCGGCTCGACGAGCAGGCGGCCGACGGGCAAGGCGGTGAGGAGCCCGCGCTCGCCCAGCCGGTGCTGGCGGTGGTGGGCAGGCCCAACGTGGGCAAGTCCACACTGGTCAACCGCATCCTGGGCCGCCGGGAGGCGGTGGTGCAGGACGTGCCCGGCGTCACGCGCGACCGCGTGGCCTACGACGCGTTGTGGAACGGCCGCCGCTTCACCGTGGTCGACACCGGCGGCTGGGAGCCCGGCGCGAGCGGGCTGCAGGGGTCGGTGGCCGCGCAGGCCGAGCTTGCGATGTCCACATCGGACGCCGTGCTGCTCGTCGTGGACGCCACGGTGGGCGCCACCACCACCGACGAGGCGGTGGCCAGGGTCCTGCGCCGCTCCAAGCGCCCCGTGCTGCTCGCGGCCAACAAGGTCGACGACGAGCGGCTGCTGGCCGAGACCGCGTCGCTGTGGTCGCTGGGCCTCGGCGAGCCGCACCCGGTGAGCGCCCTGCACGGGCGCAGCTCGGGCGACCTGCTCGACGCGATCGTGGACGCGCTGCCCGAAGCGCCGCGCGACCTCGGCACCACCGCGGGCGGGCCGCGCAGGGTGGCGCTCGTCGGCAAGCCGAACGTCGGCAAGTCAAGCCTGCTGAACAAGCTCACCGGCGAGGAGCGCGCCGTCGTGGACTCGGTGGCGGGCACCACCGTGGACCCGGTGGACTCGCTGGTGGAGCTGGACGGGCAGCTGTGGCGCTTCGTCGACACGGCGGGCCTGCGCAAGCGCGTGCAGACCGCCAGCGGCATGGAGTACTACGCCTCGCTGCGCACCAAGAGCGCCATCGACGCGGCCGAGGTGGTGATCGTGCTGCTCGACGCCAGCGAGCCGGTGTCCGAACAGGACCTGCGGGTGGTGACGATGGTCGCCGAGGCGGGCCGCGCGCTCGTGCTGGCGTTCAACAAGTGGGACCTCGTCGACGACGAGCGCAGGCACCAGCTCGACCGCGAGCTGGACCGCGGTCTGGTGCGGGTGCCGTGGGCCGAGCGGGTCAACGTCTCCGCCCTCACCGGCCGGGCCGTGCGCAAGCTCGCGCCCGCCCTGCGCACGGCATTGCAGTCCTGGGACCAGCGCGTACCGACCGGCCAGCTCAACGGCTGGCTGTCGGACCTGGTCGCCGCCACGCCGCCGCCCGTGCGCGGCGGCAAGCAGCCGAAGATCCTGTTCGCCACCCAGGCCGGCATCCGGCCGCCGACGCTCGTGCTGTTCACCACGGGCTTCCTGGAGGCGGGCTACCGGCGGTTCGTCGAGCGCAAGTTCCGCGAACGCTTCGGGTTCAAGGGCAGCCCGGTGCGGATCAACGTCCGGGTGCGCGAGAAGAAGCCGAAGAAGACCCGCTAAGGCGGTCCAGCCGGGTGGCTGTGCCGGTGGCGGCGACCGTGGCGAGACCTGAACGCAACCTGCCGTTCACCTTCGGGTAGGCTGGTCGACCGGTAACCGGGCGACTCATGGGGAGCAGGCCCGATGAGTCCCTGCGAGGGTTCGTGACGCTTGCCATCGACCGGCCGTCCTCCGCCGCGCCCGCCACGCCCGCCACGCCCACTGTCGCCGCCGACCGCGCGCTGTTCTGGACCGGGCTGGCGCCCAGCCAGCGCACGCTGCTGGACATCTTCGCCGCCACGGCGGCCCGCCATCCGAACGCGGCGGCCATCGACGACGGCACGGCGGTGCTCACCTATCGGGGTCTCGCGGCCGAGGTCGAGGCCGTGCGCGAGCGGCTCGCCGCCCACGGTGTCGGCGCGGGCGACCGGGTGGGCGTGCGCATCGCGTCGGGAACCGCGGAGCTGTACGTCGCGATCCTCGCCGTGCTGGCACTCGGCGCGGCCTACGTTCCCGTCGACGCCGACGACCCCGAGGAGCGCGCCGAGCTCGTCTTCGGCGAGGCAGGCGTGTGCGCCGTGCTCGGCGACGCCGGGGCGCTCACCGTGCGTGGCGTGCCCGGAGGGCGCCGGGGCAGGCCAGCGCCCGGCGACGACGCCTGGATCATCTTCACCTCGGGCTCCACCGGCACGCCCAAGGGCGTCGCCGTCAGCCACGCGGCCGCTGCCGCCTTCGTCGACGCCGAGGCCGGGCTCTTCCTCGCCGACGAGCCCCTCGGACCCGGCGACCGGGTGCTCGCCGGGCTGTCGGTGGCCTTCGACGCCTCCTGCGAGGAGATGTGGCTGGCCTGGCGGCACGGCGCGTGCCTGGTGCCCGCGCCCCGCTCACTGGTGCGCACCGGCGTGGACCTCGGCCCGTGGCTGGTGGCCCAGCGCATCACCATCGTCTCGACCGTGCCGACGCTGGCGGCGCTGTGGCCCTCCGAGGCGCTCGAGGACGTCCGCCTGCTGATCTTCGGCGGCGAGGCGTGCCCGCCGGAACTCGCCGACCGCGTCGCCGTCGAGGGCCGCGAGGTCTGGAACACCTACGGGCCCACCGAGACCACCGTCGTCGCCTGCGCGGCGCAGCTCACCGGCGAGGGCCCGGTGCGCATCGGGCTGCCGTTGCGCGGCTGGCAGCTCGCCGTGGTCGACGAGGCGGGCGAGCCGGTGCCGATGGGCTCCGCGGGCGAGCTGGTGATCGGCGGCGTGGGTCTCGCGCGCTACCTCGACCCGGGCAAGGACGCCGAGAAGTTCGCGCCGCTGCCCGCGCTGGGCTGGCGGCGTGCGTACCGCAGCGGCGACCTGGTGCGTGCCGAGCCGGAGGGCCTGGTGTTCCTCGGCCGTGCCGACGAGCAGGTGAAGCTGGGCGGCAGGCGCATCGAACTGGGGGAGGTCGACGCCGCGCTGCAGGCACTGCCCGGCGTCGCGGGCGCCGCCGCGGCCGTGCGCACCACGGCGGCGGGCAACCAGGTGCTCGTCGGCTACGTGCTGCCGCACGCGAGTGACGGCTTCGACCAGGACGGCGCGGTGGCGCTGCTGCGCGAGCGGCTGCCTGCGGCGCTCGTACCGCTGCTGGCTGTGGTGGACGCGCTGCCGACCCGCACGTCCGGCAAGGTCGACCGCGCCGCCCTGCCGTGGCCACTGGCCACTGTGGACAGCGGCGCGACCGGGCTGACCCCCACCGAGACCTGGCTCGCCGAGGGCTGGGCCGACCTGCTCGGCGTCCGGGTCAGCGACCCGCGTGCCGACTTCTTCGGCCACGGCGGCGGCAGCCTCACCGCCGCCCAGCTGGTCGCGCGCCTCCGCACCCGGCACCCGCAGGTGTCGGTGACCGACGTCTACACCCATCCGCGGCTCGGCGAGCTGGCGGACCTGCTCGACGCGCTCGACGGCGGGCAGTCCCGGCGGCCCGACGTCCGCCCCACCCGGCTGCGCACCGGCCTCGCACAGACTGTGCTCCTGGTGCCCCTGCTGACCCTCGCCGGGTTGCGCTGGACCACGATCGCCATGGCCTGCTCCACCGTGCTCGCCGGGTGGGCGGGCCTGGACTGGCTGCCCGTCGCACCCTGGTGGGCGCTGGTGGCGGCGTGGCTCGTGCTGTTCAGCCCGCCGGGCCGGATCGCGGTGTCGGCGATCGGCGCCCGGCTGCTGCTGCGTGGCGTGCGGGCCGGCGACTACCCGCGCGGCGGGCGGGTGCACCTGCGGCTGTGGGCGGCGCAGCAACTGGCGGAGATCAGCGGAGCGACGAGCGTCGCGGGCGCCTCCTGGATGACGCACTATGCGCGGGCGCTCGGCGCGAAGGTCGGCGCCGACGTCGACCTGCACTCGCCCCCTCCGGTGACCGGGCTGCTCAAGCTCGGCAGGGGCGCGGCCGTCGAGCCGGAGGCCGACCTTTCCGGCTACTGGGTCGAGGGCGATGTCGTGCACATCGGCAAGATCCGGATCGGGGCGGGCGCCCGCATCGGCGCGCGAAGCACCCTGTTCCCCGGTGCGCGCGTCGGCAAGGGCGCGGAGATCGCCGCGGGCTCCACCGTGCGGGGCGCGGTGCCCGCGGGGCAGCGCTGGGCAGGCTCACCGGCACGCCGGGAACCGCGGGCGAGCCTGCGCTGGCCGTCGAGCCGGGCGGGGCGCTCGCGCGGCTGGGCCGTGGCCTACGCCTGCGCCTCGTTCGTCCTCGGCCTGCTTCCGGCGCTGGCGGCCCTGCCCGCGCTCGCGGTCCTCGGCACCGCCGTCGCCGGGGCCGCCGGACCCGGCGCGGCGCTCGGCGGCGCGCTCGTCGCCGTGCCGCCTGCGACGCTGGCCTACCTCGGTGGCTACGCACTGCTGGTGCTCGCGGGCGTGCGCCTGCTCGGCATCGGCCTGCGCGAGGGGTACCACCCGGTGCACAGCAGGCTCGCCTGGCAGGTGTGGGCGACCGAACGCCTGATGGATGCCGCCCGGGCCGGCCTGTTCCCGCTGTACGCCAGCCTGTTCACCCCGGTGTGGCTGCGGATGCTCGGCGCGCGGGTGGGCCGTGGCGCCGAGGTGTCCACGGTGCTCGCGCTGCCGAAGATGACCAAGATCGACAGTGGCGCGTTCCTCGCCGACGACACGATGGTGGCCACCTACGAGCTGGGTCACGGCTGGCTGCACGTGGCGCCCGCGCGCATCGGCAAGCAGGCCTTCCTCGGCAACTCGGGGATGACCGCGCCGGGACGCTCGGTGCCCAAACGCGGTCTGGTGGGCGTGCTGTCGTCCACACCGGCCAAGGCGAAGAAGGGCTCGTCGTGGCTGGGCATGCCGCCGATGCCGCTGCGCCGCGCCGCCGGGACCGCGGACTCCAGCCGCACGTTCGACCCGCCCCGCAGGCTGCGGCTCGCCCGCGCGCTGGTGGAGCTGTGCCGTGTCGTGCCGGTGATGTGCTCGGTGGCGCTGTGCGTGCTCCTCGTCGCCGCGCTGCTGGCAGTGCACGCCGCGCTCGGCCTGTGGGCGGCCGCGCTGCTGTCCGGGGTCGTGCTGCTGGCCGCTGGTGCGCTCGCCGCCGCGACCGCGACCGTCGCCAAATGGACGCTGGCCGGCCGGTTCCGCGCGGTGGAGCATCCACTGTGGAGCTCGTTCGTGTGGCGCGCCGAGCTGGCCGACACGTTCGTCGAGGTGCTCGCCGTGCCCTGGTTCGTCGGCTCGATCGGCGGCACGCCACTGCTGCCTGCCTGGCTGCGCACGATGGGTGTGCGCGTCGGCCGCGGCACCTGGCTGGAGACGTACTGGCTGCCCGAGGCCGACCTGGTCCGCATCGGCGACGGCGCCACCGTCAACCGGGGTTGCGTCGTGCAGACCCACCTGTTCCATGATCGGATCATGAGCATGGACACCGTTGAGCTGGCAGCGGGCGCCACGCTCGGCCCGCACGGCATCGTGCTGCCCGGCGCGAGCATCGGCGCCCGCACCACCGTCGGCCCGGGGTCGCTGGTGACCAGGGGCGACGCCGTGCCACCCGACTCCCGGTGGCTGGGCAACGCCATCGCCGCCTGGCCCCCGGAGCACGCGCGGTGACGGAGGCGCCTGCCCCCGGGGCGGACGTCTCGGGCGACTCGTACCTGCCCGCGCACGGCAACGGCGGCTACCGCGTCCGGCACTACGACCTCGACCTGGAGTACCGCCTCGTCGCCAACCGGCTCGCGGGCACGGCGCGCGTCACCGCGGTGGCCTCCCACGCGCTGTCCAGGTTCAGCCTCGACCTCGCCGGGTTCAAGGTGAACCGGGTGCTGGTGGACGGCAGGCCCGCGAAGTACACCCGGGCACGGCACAAGCTGCACATCCGGCCCGAGCGCCGGATCGAGGCCGGAGCCGGATTCGTCACCGAGATCCGCTACGCGGGCAATCCGCGCCCGCTCGGCTCGCCGCACTGGGGCGACGTCGGCTGGGACGAGCTCACCGACGGCGCGCTCGTGGCGAGCCAGCCGATCGGTGCGCCGACATGGTTCCCGTGCAACGACCATCCCGCCGACAAGGCCTCGTACCGGCTCGCGCTCACGACGTCCTCGGCGTACACGGTGCGGGCGACCGGCACGCTGGTCTCCCGCAGCAGGGCCGCGAGTACCACCACCTGGGTCTACGAACGGGCGGAACCCACCGCGAGCTACCTGATGAGCGTGCAGATCGGGCGCTACACCGACCTCGCGCTGTCCGAACGCCAGCTGGTGGCCGCACCGGCGCGGCTCGTCCCCGCGGCGCGGGCCGACTTCGCCCGGCAGCCGGAGATGGAGCGGGTGTTCGAGCGCTGGTTCGGGCCGTACCCGTTCGGCGAGTACACGGTCGTGGTCACCGACGACGAGCTGGACGACCCGATCGAGGCGCAGGGCATGGCGGTGTTCGGCGCCAACCACGTCGACGGCAGGCGCACCCACGAGCGGCTGGTGGCGCACGAGCTGGCCCACCAGTGGTTCGGCAACAGCCTCACCGTCGCCGACTGGCGGCACATCTGGCTCAACGAAGGCTTCGCCACCTACGCCGAATGGCTGTGGTCGGAGACCTCCGGCGGCCCGGCTGCGGCCGAGCACGCCCGGCGCTGGCGCCGGACGCTCGCGGCGAAGCCCGACGACCTGCGGCTGGCCGATCCCGGCGTGGCGCGGATGTTCGACGAGCGCGTGTACAAGGCGGGCGCGCTGACCCTGCATGCCCTGCGCGGCGAGCTGGGCGACGAGGCGTTCACCGCGCTGCTGCACGACTGGACGGGCAGGTACCGGCACGCCACGGTGACCACCGAGGCGTTCACCACGCTCGCGGCGCGGCACGCGGGCCGCCCGCTCGACGGGTTCTTCGCCGCCTGGCTGCAGAGCACAAATCCGCCCGCGTCGTAGCACGGGCTCTGCTACGGTGTCCGGCATGCAGCGCGCCATCCGCACGACCACGCCGGAGAGTGTCCCGGCGCGCTGACCCATGTCCACAGTCGACTGGAGCCCGGGGCGGGTGGCCCCGGGCTCCAGTCGTGTGGTCACCCGTCTCGGTCCACGAGAGGGGAGACCACCATGCCCGATCACCGCAGCCTCGGCAGGGAACTGGACCTGTTCGGCACCGACGCCCTCATCGGCGCCGGGCTGCCCTACTGGCTGCCCGCCGGCGCGATCGTGCGGCACACGCTGGAGGAGTACGTCCGCGACCTCGAGCGGGAGGCCGGTTATCAGCACGTCTACTCGCCGGTGCTGGCGAAACGGCAGCTCTACGAGCAGTCCGGGCACTGGGCACACTACCGCGACGACATGTACCCGCCCATGGACGTCGGTGGCGAGCAGCTCGTGCTGCGGCCCAGCCTGTGCCCGCACCACGCGCTGATCTACCGGCACACCGCCCGCAGCCACCGTGAGCTGCCGCTGCGGATCGCCGAGCTGGGTGCGATGTACCGCGCGGAGCTGTCCGGGGTGCTGGGCGGGCTGCACCGCGTGCGGGCCATCCAGCTCAACGACGCGCACGTGTTCTGCGCCCCGGAGCAGGTCGCCGCCGAGGCACGGGCAGCGCTGGAGCTGATCGGGCAGGCCTACCGTGCGCTGGGCCTGCGGCCCGCCCGGTACCGGCTGTCCCTTCCCGGGCCCGGCGGGAAGTACGCGGGCGGGCCGGACGTCTGGCGACACTCGGCCGCCGTGCTGGTCGAGGCCCTCGACGACGCCGGGGTCGGCTACGAGGCCGCCGAGGGGGAGGCCGCGTTCTACGGTCCCAAGATCGACGTGCAGCTGAGCGACGCGGCGGGCAGGGAGAGCACCCTGTCCACCGTGCAGGTCGACTTCTACCAGCCGGAGCGGTTCGGGCTGCGCTACGTCGGCGCTGACGGGGCGCCGTACCGGCCGGTGATGGTGCACCGCAGCGTGCTCGGCAGCATCGAGCGGGCGGTCGCGCACCTGCTCGAGCAGCACGGCGCGGCGCTGCCCCCGTGGCTGTCGCCGGTGCAGGTGGCGGTGTTGCCGGTGAGCGACGAGCACTCGGGGCCTGCCGCCGCGTTCGGGCACCGGTGTGCCCGCAGCGGGCTGCGTGTGGAGCAGGCGGGCCCGGAGCGCGGGAGCCTCGGTGCCCGGATCCGGGCCGCGCGGCACGTGCCCTACCAGGTGGTGCTCGGCGGCAGGGAGGCAGCGGACGGCAGGGTGTCGCTGCGCCTGCGCGACGGGCGGCGCGTCGGCGCCCTGCCCGAGGCCGAGGCCGTGTCGCGCATGGCCGCGCGGATCGCGGCCCGCGACGTCGCGTTGTGGGAGCCGGAGCAGGAGGTCAGTGTCCGCTGACCGCCTGCTCCGGGTGCTCGGCGCGCTCCAGCTCCGGCGGCGGCACGCGGAACAGCCGGGTCAGGTAGGCGAGGTAGGCAACGCCCGCGGCCAGCCAGATCACGCCGAGCACCAGGGCGGCGGAGTCGAGGTTGACCAGCAGCCATGCGTCGATCCCCGCGCCGATGGCGGGCACGACGACGTAGGGCACGAGCCGGGGCCGCCTTCCCGCGGCGCGTTCGCGCAGGAACAGCGCGAGCACGCTCAGGTTCACGGCGGTGAAGGCCACGAAGGCACCGAAGTTGATGAACGACGTCGACGTGGACACGTCGAGCACCAGTGCCACGAGGCCGACGCCGCCGGTGAGCGCGATGTTGAACGCGGGCGTGCCGAACCTGGCGTGCAGGAAGCCGAACACCCTCCGCGGCAGCACGGCGTCGCGGCCCATCGCGAACAGCAGGCGCGACGCGCTCGCCTGCGCGGCGAGCCCGGACGCGAACTGCGCGACCACCAGCCCGGCGAGGAACACCGAGGCGAACACGTTCCCGGCGATGGTGGTGGCGACGTCGAAGGCCGCCGAGTCGGGGCTGGCGAAGGTGCCGGGATGCACCAGTTGCGTGGTGTAGGCGACCACCACGAAGATCCCGCCGCCGATGAGCGCGATGAGCAGGATCGCCCTCGGCATGGTGCGCCGGGGGTCCACCGTCTCCTCGGTGAGCGTGGTGACCGCGTCGAAGCCGAGGAACGAGTACGCGGCCAGCGCCGCGCCCGCGGAGACGCCGCCCCAGGTGGTGCTGTCGTTGACGAACGGCGTGACACTGAACCACGCGCCCGCGCCGTCGGCGGCCAGCAGGTGCCGCAGCGACAGCGCCACGAAGATCGCGACCACCAGCAGCTGGAAGGCCATCAGCAGGTAGTTGGCCTTGTCGGCGACCTTGATGCCGAGCAGGTTCAGGCAGCTGGTGGCGCCCACGAAGGCCACGATCCACACCCAGAACGGCACCGAGGGGAACTGCGCCTGCAGGTAGGTGCCCCCGATGAGCCAGATGACCATCGGCAGGAAGAAGTAGTCGAGCAGCACCGCCCAGCCGACCAGGAACCCGGCGCGGGAGTCGATGGTGCGGCGCACGTAGGTGTAGGCCGACCCGGCCACCGGGTAGGCGCGGGCCATCGTGCCGTAGCTGTAGGCGGTGAACAGCATCGCCGCGAGCGCGAGCACGTAGGCCGACGGGCTGGCTCCGCTGGTGAGATCGGAGACGATGCCGAAGGTGCCGAGCACGATCAGCGGTGTCAGGTAGGCGAGTCCGAAGAGGACGACGGAGCCGAGCCGCAGCGTGCGGCGCAGGCCGGGGGTGGCGTCGGACATGGATGCTCCTGGTGGCGGTGGAGGACGAGGTCGGCCTGCGGTTCAGCGCGGCGGGTCCGGGGTGGCCGGGCGCCAGCGGCGGGGATCGATGCGGCCCTGATAGAGCGGTAGCTCCAGCGGCGCGTCGGCGTCGGTGAACTGCTCCCACATGCGGTTGAGCCCGGCCGTGCCGGACCGGCGGGTGCGGGTGACGGCGCCGAGGTCCAGCACGTCGGTGAGCACGGCCGGGTCCGGGCCCGGGGTCTCGGCGCGCACGTGGCCCTCCGGGTCGACGACGAGGCTGTGCCCGGTGCCGACCGGCCCCGCGGCGTTGACGCTCAGCACGAACACCTGGTTGGCGATGGCGCTGGCGCGGGCGAGCACGATCTCCTGCGGCCGGTCTCGGGTGGTGGTCTGCACGGGGTTGACGATCACCTCGGCGCCCAGCCACGCCAGGTGCCGGGCCGTCTCCGGGAACCAGGCGTCGTAGCAGATGGAGAACCCCAGGCGGCCGACACCGGGCGCGTCGAAGACGACGAACTCCTCGCCGGGGTCGTAGGGCTCGTAGGGGCGCCAGGGGAACACCTTGCGGTAGGAGGCGGCCAGTGTGCCCTCGGGGGAGAAGGCCAGCGCCGTGTTGTACAGCCTGCCGCCCTCGTCCCGCTCGCACACGGTGCCCGGCAGCAGCCAGATGCCGAGGTCGCCCGCAAGTTCGGCCAGCAGCCGCACGCGCGGCCCGGTCAGCGGCTCGGCGGCGGCGCGCAGCCGCGCGTCCCGTTCCGCCCTGCTGCCCGTGACGCCGCACAGGTGCAGTTCGGGGTAGGCGACGAGTGCGGCGCGGGGCAGCCGGGCGGCGACGGCCTCGACGTCGGCGGCGAAGTCGCGTGGCGGCGCCGTCGCGGGCAGCGGCGCCGCCTGCACCAGCGCCACCGGCAGCGGGCGGGACTCGGAAGACACCCGGAGAAAATAAATCAAGTTGAGCAGTTAAACAAGAGTGCTCATCCTGAACAGTTTTCGCCGGAGGTGGCTAGCATGGGGCCATGCCGGGCCACTCCGACGTCCCCTCCAGCCAGCCGACCGTGCCCCCGGCCAGGCTCACCGCGCCGGAGCTGTCTGGGATTCGCAGGCTGTCGGCTCTGGAGACCGTGCGGGCGCGCATCGCGCTCGCCGTCGAACTGGGCCTGCTCCGGCCGGGGGAGTGGCTGCCCCCGAGCGACCGGATCGCCGCCGCGCTCGAGGTGTCGGAGATGACCGCGCGGCGGGCGCTGGTGTCGCTGGTCGGCGACGGCGTACTGGAGCGCATCAGGGGCCGGGGAGGTGGCACCCGCGTCGCGGCGCGACCGGCTCGCGCCGCCGTGACCTCCACGGCCGCCTACCGCTCGGCGGCGGGCGAGGTGCGCATGCTGATCGACCGCAGGCTCGTGCTGGAGTGCGGCGTGACCCACCTGGCCGCCGCTCACGCCGACGACGCCGACCTCGACCGGCTCGGCGCGCTGGTGGAGGCCATGGACGAGGCCACCAGCTGGGCGGAGTTCCACGGCCACGACGAGCGGTTTCACCTCACGCTGGCCGAGGCCAGCGGCGTCGGGGCAGCCGTCGAGCAGTACGGGCAGGCGCTGCGTGAGCTGTACCGGTTCTACCTGCCCTATCCGATGGAGTACCTGCGAGAGTCCAATGAGGAGCATCGCGGGCTGGTGGCGGCGTTGCGCGATCGTGACGCCGGCACCGCCGCGGGCATCGCCGAGCGCCACGTCGCCGTGCTGCACGAGACCATGTTCATCGGCCTGCCACCCGACGCGGTCAGGGACCGGTGAGCGCGGCCGTGGCCACCCGCACGATCTCGGCCACCACCTCGTCGACCGGGATGCGGTGCTCGCAGTTCGCCCAGTGGTAGACGAGTTCGTTGACGGCGCCGATCAGCGCCACGGCGCTGAGGTGGAAGTTGCGCGACATGGCCTCGCCGCGCTCGACGGCCCGCCTTGCCTCGGCCTCCAGGAACCGCACCCAGCGATCACGCCACGCGAGACGGTGCCGCTCCACGGCCTCGCTCACCCCGACTATCTCCACAGAGGACAGTCGAGCCCAGCGTGGGTCCTGTGCGGTGGCGGTGATGTAGGCCCACACGGCCAGTTCGACGCGGCGCGCCAGCGGCTCGCCCGCCGCCGACGCGAACGCGTCGGCCACCCTGCGCAGTGCCCGCTCGTGCACCTCGTCGTACAGGGCCGTCAGCAGCGCCTCACGGCTGGGGAACTCCTCGTAGAAGTTGCGCGTGGACACCCCGGCGACGGCGCAGAGCTTCTCGATCGAGGTGGCCGCGTAGCCCGCCGTGCCGAACTGCTCCAACCCGGCATCGAGCAGCCGCCGCCTGCGTTCGGCGCGGCGGTCGGCGGTCGAACGGCCACCGTAGACGCGGTCGGGCACGACTCCAGGCTAGCGCCTGCCCGGCGACCCGGCAGGCGATCGCGTCGCCGGGCTGCTCAGAGCAACGGCGTGCGCAGCGGCACGTCCACCAGGTCCGGATCGCCCGCGGGGGAACCCCGGTCCACCCAGTGCGCGAGCCGTTCGGGCGCGAACACCTCATCGATCACCATGAACGCCGCGCCGACGAGCCCCGCGCGGTCGGACAGAGCCGAGCGCGCGATGCGCAACTCGCGGGTCGCCAGCGGCAGCGACCGGCGGTAGACCGACTCCCGCACGGCCGCGAGCAGCAGATCGCCCGCGGCGGCGACACCGCCGCCGATGATGACCAACGCGGGATTGTAGAAGCTCACCAGCGTCGCCAGCAGGCTGCCGATGAGCCGCCCGGCCCTGGTCAGCAGCTCCACCGACGTCCGGTCGCCGCTCTGCGCCGCGCGGGAGACGTCCCCCGCGGTGACCGTTCCCGTCTCGGCCAGCACTCCGGCCAGGAACTCGCTGCGGCCCTCGCGTGCGGCCGCCAGACCGTCCCTGGCGAGCGCCGCGCCGCCCGCGTAGGCCTCGAGACAGCCGGTGTTGCCGCATCGGCACACCACGTTCTCCTCGTCCGCCACGGCGGCGTGCCCGATGTCGCCCGCACAGCCCTGGCTGCCGCGGTGCAGGCGCCCGCCCGACACCAGCCCGGCGCCGATGCCGGTGCCGATCTTGACGTAGAGGATGTCGCTCTGGCCCTTGGCCGAGCCCGCGCGCAGCTCGCCGAGCGCCATCGTGTTGACCTCGTTGTCGACCCACACCGGCGCGGAGAACCGCGCGGTGAGGCGATCGCGCACCGGATAGCCGTCCCACCCCGGCATGATCGGCGGCGCGCTCGGCCGTCCGGTGGCGAACTCGACGGGGCCGGGCAGTCCGATGCCGACACCCCAGACTGTCGCCTCCGCATCGCCGCCGGTGGCACGCACCTCGGCCAGCAGCTCGTCGAACAGCTGCTCGACGCGGTCGAGCACCGGCTCCGGTCCCAGTGCGATGTCGGCGAGCTCCTCGCGCTCGGCGAGCACCGTGCCTGCCAGGTCGGTCACGCCGACGCCGATGCTGGTGGCACCCAGCTCCGCCGCGAGGATGACACCGGCGCCCGCGCGGAAGCGCAGCTCCCGGGGCGCGCGGCCACCACTGGACGGGCCGAGCGCGCCCTCCTCGAGCAGGCCGCACTCCGTCAGCTGGTTGACTCGCTGCGTCACCACCGTCCGGCCGAGACCGGAACGGCGGCCGAGCTCGGGCCGGGTTCTGGCCGCGCCCGTGCGCACGAGGTCGAGCACGGTCGCCAGGCTGTCGACGTAGTCCGGGGTGAGCGCTTGCACCTGAACATCTTCCACTACGCGCATCGGTGCTCACAGACCGACACGGCCGCTTTCTTGCCTGCGAACCGCGCCGATGTGATGGGATGGACCGAGGGGCCGTGCGCGTTGGTACCGGCTGTGGAGACAGTGGATGTGAGGGAGGTTCGTGGTGGTGTCGGATCCTGAGGAGCTGTACGAACTGGATTCCGACGTCCCGGTGCTCGAGGGAGCGGTGCTGCTGTACCACTTCGACGGGTTCATCGACGCGGGTTCCGCGGGCGGCTCCGTGGTGGAGCTGCTGAGCGACGAGCTCGACGGTCCCGTCGTCGCGCGGTTCGACGTGGACCGGCTCGTCGACTATCGGTCGCGGCGGCCGATGATGACCTACTCGGGTGACCACTGGTCCGACTACCACGCACCGGAGCTGGTGGTGCGGCTGCTGCACGATGCCGACGGCACACCGTTCCTGCTCCTCACCGGACCGGAGCCGGATCGCGAGTGGGAGGCCTTCGCCGCTGCCGTGCGGGCGCTCGTGGAGCGGTGGCAGGTGCGCCTTGCCGTCAATTTCCACGGCATCCCGATGGGCGTCCCGCACACCCGGCCGCTCGGTGTCACCGCACACGCGACGCGGGCCGACCTCGTGGCCGGCTACCGCCCGTTGTTCAACGACGTGCAGATCCCCGGCAGCGCGGCTGCTCTGCTGGAGCTGAGGCTGGGCGAGGCAGGCCACGACGCGCTCGGCTTCGCCGCGCACGTGCCGCACTATCTCGCGCAGACCACCTACCCGGCGGCGGGGCTGACGCTGCTCGACGCCATCGCACGGGCGACCGGGCTCGCGCTGCCCTCCGACACGCTGCGCGAGGCTGCCGAGCGCACCGATGTGGAGGTGGACCGCCAGGTGAGCGAGTCGGCGGAGGTCGCCGAGGTCGTGCAGGCCCTGGAGCGGCAGTACGACGCGTTCACGACCGCGCGGCCGGAGGACAACCTGCTCGCCGACGACGGCCACGTGCCCACGGCCGACGAGCTGGCCAGCCAGTTCGAGAAGTTTCTCGCCGAACAGGGGCGCAACGACTCCACCGACACCTGACGACTGCGGTTCCGGCCTGCTCGGGCTCGTGACCGGGAAGAGCTGCGCCGAGCAACCGGCAGTAGCGGTTGTCTTGACAGCACAAGTTGTCGGCACGAGGGTGGGTGCCGTCCACATCCGATTCGTCGAAGGGACTGACCCGCCATGGCCGATCTCGTGCCGTTCCTGATGTTCCAGAAGGGCGAGGCCGCTGAGGCGATGTCGTTCTACGTCTCCCTGTTCCCGGGCGACGCGGTGCTCACCGACCAGCGCTACGGGGCCGAGGGGCCCGGGCCCGAAGGCACCGTCGTGATGGCCGAGTTCACCGTCGCGGGGCAGCGGGTCCGTTGCAGCGACAGCTGGGTGACCCACGAGTTCGACTTCACGCCGTCGGTCTCACTGTTCGTCACCTGCGACTCGAAGGAGCAGCTGGCCCGGGTCTACGACCTGCTGCTGGAGGATCGCGAGGCGCTGATGCCGCTCGACGACTACGGGTTCGGCCCGTTCGGCTGGGTCAACGACCGCTACGGCGTCTCCTGGCAGCTGAGCGCCCCGGCAGCGACCTGAGCCGCCTCCGTGGCAGGCGCCCGCGCACAAGGTTCATTCCACAGTGGCTTCTGTGACATCTGGCAGTCGTCTGTCCCGGGCAGGGTCGTTCGCCGACAGCATCGGCGAACGTCAGGCGAGGAGGCCCCCGATGTCCGGAGGCGGCACAGCACACGGAAGACGGTTCGATCGGCGGCGGTTCCTGGAGCTCAGCGGCGTGAGCACCACCGCGGTGCTGCTGGGCACCGGAGCCATGCACAGTGGCACGGCGCGGGCGCTGCCACCCGCACTGGGCGATCCGTTCACCCTGGGAGTCGCCTCCGGCGACCCCCTGCCCGATGGCGTTGTGCTGTGGACGAGGCTGGCTCCCGATCCGCTGGCCGCCGACGGCAGGGGCGGCATGCCCGCCGAGCCGTTCGGGGTGCGCTACGAGGTCGCCGAGGACGAGCGGTTCACCCGCATCGTCCGCCGCGGGGCCGTGGAGGCGACGCCTGAGCTCGGCCACAGTGTGCATCCGGAGATCACCGGGCTGCGGCCGGGCCGGGACTACTTCTATCGCTTCCGCGCGGGCACGGCGGTCAGCCCGGTCGGCAGGACCAGGACCGCGCCCGCGCCCGGGACGGCCGTGGAGAAGCTGACGTTCGGCCTCGCCTCCTGCCAGGCGTGGACGGGCGGCCGGTACGCGGCCTACCGCGCCATGGCCGCCGACGACCTCGACTTCGTGGTGCACGTCGGCGACTACATCTACGAGGGTGGCAGCACCCGGACCCTGGCCGACTTCCGGGTGCTGCACGCCCGGTACAAGACCTCGCCGGACCTGCGGGCCGCCCACGCGGCGTTTCCCTTCGTCACCACCTTCGACGACCACGAGGTGGACAACAACTGGGCGGGCGACATCCCGCAGGACTCCACCCCGGACTTCCGCGCGCTGAGGGCCAACGCCTTCCAGGCCTACTACGAGCACCTGCCTCTGCGCGTCGCGGCCAGGCCGTCGGGCCCCGACATGACGCTGTACCGGTCACTGACGTTCGGCGAGCTGCTCTCACTGGTGGTGCTGGACACGCGCCAGCACCGGACCGACCAGGCCGACGGCCGCTTCATCGCACCCCGCGACCCGGACGCGCTCGACCCGGAGCGGACGATGACGGGGGACGAGCAGGAACGCTGGCTGTTCGACGTGCTCGCCGGCTCGCGGGCGCGGTGGAACGTCATCGCGCAGCAGACCATCATGGCCTTCTTCGACTACGACACCGGCGAGGGCGTGAGCATCAACCACGACCAGTGGGACGGCTACGCGGCCGCCCGGGACCGGCTGTTCGCCTTCCTCGCCGAGCAGCGACCGTCCAATGTGGTC
The DNA here is from genome assembly GCF_003202285.1 of Prauserella muralis. GTDB lineage: Bacteria > Actinomycetota > Actinomycetes > Mycobacteriales > Pseudonocardiaceae > Prauserella_B > Prauserella_B muralis. The sequence continues at coordinate 598,267 of NZ_MASW01000007.1, read as the reverse complement.
GTCGTATCGGGCGACTGGCACTCGTCGTGGGTCAACGACCTCAAGGCCGACTTCGCCGACCCCGGCTCGGAGACGCTGGCGACGGAGTTCGTCGGCACGTCGATCAGCTCCGGCTGCGGCTGGCGCGACGACGTCGCCGCGGCGCTGGGGGCGAACCCGCACGTGCGGTTCTTCGACGGCGACCACCGCGGCTACGCCCGCTGCACGGTGACCCCGTCGCAGTGGCGCACCGACATCCAGGTCGTCAACGACCCCGCCGCCGCGGCAGGGCCCGCCTTCACGCTGGCGTCGTTCGTCGTCGCCGACGGCGTCGCGGGGGCACGCCGGGTCGACGACGCAGGCGACGGCGTCAGCGGCACGGTCACCGACGCCACGGACGGCACGCCGCTGGCGGGCGTCGCCGTGCTGGCGAGGGCGGCCGACGGAACCGTCGCGAGCACCGGCAGCACCGACGCCGACGGCGAGTACCGGCTGCTGGTCACCGCGGGCACCTACGACGTCGTCGCCACCGCGGGCTGCTACCAGACCGCCACGCGCACCGTCACGCTCACCGAGGACCGCCTCGTCCGGGTCGACGTCGCCCTGCCCCGGGTCACGGGCGCGGTCGCGGGTACCGGCAAGCGGCTGGCCGGTGCCCGCGTCGAGGCCGGCGAGTCGGACGTGATCCTGGAGAACGCGGCACTGGCGATGGCCGTCGCCGCCGTGACCGAGGACGGCCAGCTGCTCGGCACCACGCGCGGGAAGGTGCTCGACATGGCCGTGCGCGGGCGGACCGACCAGCTCGACTGGATCAACCTGACCTACGCCTCGGCCGCGCGGCCGCAGGGCACCGAGGCGTGGCAGCAGGCGACCGTGCGCTACGAGCGGGTCGAGGTGACCGAGGCCGGGCCCGCGCGCGCCGTGGTGCGGGCGACGGGCGCGTCGACCGACTTCCCCGCGCTGGCCGTCGAGACGACCTACACGATCGAGCCGGACGTCTCCTGGGTCGCCGCCGAGTCGCTGTTCCGCAACACGGGCTCCGCACCGGTCGCGCCCTGGATCGGCGACGCCATCGACCACGACGGGGCGGGGCAGTGCACCGGGATCCCGGGCCACGGGACCATCACGACGCCCTACGGCAGCCCCCGGGAGTACTCGCCCTCGGAGCCCTGGATCGGCATGACCGGAACGGACCCGCAGACCTACGGCCTCCTCTACGACGCGAACCCGGCGGGCCTGCTGGCCGCCGCGACAGGCAACTGGGTGATGAGCATGCTCGCCGTGGAGATCGCGCCGGCCGAGCAGTTCCGGCTCCGCCGGCGGATCGTCGCGGTGGACAGCGGCGGCGCGGCCGACCCGTTCGCCGTGCTGGCGCAGCTGTACCGCGCGGGGCGCTGACGCAGAGACCGTCAGCGGGACGCGCGAGCATCTGTCCCTTGTGGACCTTGCCGGATTCCCCGCAGTCCGGCGAACGGGCCGGACGGGTGACCGCGCGTTCAGCGGGCGAGGTAGATGGTGCTGGTGGCCGCTCGTTGCTGCAGGGGGTTGTCGAAGGTGACGACCTCGGCGTCGACCCGGGTGAAGTGTCGTTCCAGGAGTGTGGTGAACGGCTGGTCGGGTGGGTCGTTGGACCAGAGGGCGAACACGCCGCCGGGGCGTAGCCGGGTGCGGAGTGCGCCCAGGCCGCCGGGTTGGTAGAAGGCGGCGTGGCTGGGGTGCAGCAGGTGCTGTGGTGAATGGTCGATGTCCACGACGACGGCGTCGAATCGGCGGCCGGGACGGTGCGGGTCGAGGCCGGCTTCGGAGGTCACCATGCCGAAGAAGTCGCCGTGGAGCAACCGGCATCGCGGGTCGGAGGTGAGGGCGGCGCCGACGGGGATGAGCCCGCGCTCGTGCCATTCGATGACCTCGGCGAGGGCGTCGATGACGATCAGCGAGCGTACCCGGGTGTCCTCGAGAACGGCCTGCGCGGTGTAGCCGAGCCCGAGTCCCCCGATGGCGACGTCGAGGTCGCCGCCGGTGAGGTGCGCGAGGGCCCGTCGGCCGAGTTCGGTCTCCGAGACGGTGAACAGGCTGGACATGAGGAACTCGTCGTTCAGTTTGATCTCGTAGACATCCTTGTCCACCGTGGGGTCCCGGCGTCGGCGCAGCGACAGCTCGCCCATCGGCGTCGAGCGCCAGTCGAGCTCCTGGAATCGTGCGGCCACGTGCTCACCTCGTCCTGTGTGCTGTGCGGTGGATAATCGGTTGCCCGCGCTGCCGCCTGCTGCCACCGTGTCCAGTCATGCGCTCGACGGTGTCGGCTCAGCTGCCCGACGTGACCAGGCCCGACGTCGGTTCGGTCGTGATCGGCTCGGTCCATGCCGGCTCGGCTGACCGGCAGCGAGAGCTCGCCGAGGCGACTCTAGCCGAGTGGACCCGCGCGGCATGGCCCGACGGGCTGCTGTCGCTGAGCTGCTTTCTCAGTGGTGACGACGAGACGATACTGCTCTACACGCAGTGGGCTGACGGCGACGCGCACTGCCGATGGGCCGCGGAGGCATCGGCGCCCGCGGCCGGCGTCGACCTCCGGCGGGGCGTGCGCTATCGGCTGGACCGCAGCATCGGCACCGGTGGGGAGTCACCCGGCTGTGTCATCACCGCGACGTTCGATGTGGACGGTCCGGAGCGGCAGCGGCACCTCACCGATGCGCTGATCGCGTGTTCGGCTCGCATCGGTCCGCTGCCGGGTGCGGTGGCGGCGCACTTCCACCACAGCGTCGATGGCTCCCGCGTGCTCAACTATGCCGAGTGGACAGATCTGGCCGCCCACGATGCGGCCGCGGACGGGGCCGACCTCGACGAGCTGTATCGCATCAGCACCGAGACCCCGGGAGTGCGGCCGACCCGCGGCCGCAGGTACCGCCTCCACGCCCGGCTTTGACACGCAGAGAACCGACTGCCCGAACGGCAACGGGGACGGCCCCGCTCAGTGGGCGCTGGTGAGGTTGCCGGCGAGGGTGGCGTGGCGTTGTTCGCTGTCGGGGTTCATGCCGGTGATGGTCACGGTGGTGCCGCGGGCCTCGTACTTGGTGGTGATGGCGTCGAGAGAGGCGACGGTGGAGGCGTCCCAGATGTGGGCGTCGGAGAGGTCGATGACGACGTTCGGGGGGTCGCCCGCGTAGTCGAACTGGAAGACGAGGTCGTTGCTGGAGGCGAAGAACAGCTGGCCGGTGACGTGGTAGATCCTGGTGGTGCCGTCGGGGTCGAGGACGCTGTCGACGCTGACCAGGTGGGCGACGCGGCGCGCGAAGAGCACCATGGCGACGAGCACGCCGGCGATGACGCCAATGGCGAGGTTGTGGGTGGCCACGGTGACGGCCACGGTGGCCAGCATCACGGTGGTCTCGCTCTTGGGCATCCGCAGCAGGGTCTTCGGATGGATGCTGTGCCAGTCGAAGGTGCCGACCGCCACCATGATCATGACGCCGACGAGCGCGGCCATGGGGATCAGGGCGACGATCTCGCCGAGGGCGACGACGAGGACGAGCAGGAACACGCCGGCGAGGAACGTGGAGGCGCGGGTGCGGGCCCCGGACTTCACGTTGATCATGGTCTGGCCGATCATGGCGCAGCCGCCCATGCCACCGAGGAATCCGGTGACGATGTTGGCGATGCCCTGCCCCCGGGATTCGCGGGTCTTGTCGGAGTGGGTGTCGGTGAGGTCGTCGACGAGCTTGGCCGTCATCAGCGACTCCATCAGCCCGACCAGCGCCATGGCGAGCGCGAAGGGGGCGATGATCGTCAGCGTCTCGAACGTCAGCGGCACCGCGGGTATCCCCAGCACGGGCAGGCTGTCCGGCAGCTCGCCCTCGTCGCCGACGGTGGGCACGGCGACTCCCGCCGCGACGGTGAAGGTGGTGAGCGCGACGATGGCCACCAGCGGTGCGGGAACGGCCTTGGTCAGCTTGGGCAGGCCGATCATGACGAGCAGTCCGACGCCGAGCAGCGGGTAGACCGGCCAGGGCACGTCGATGAGGTAGGGCAGCTGCGCGAGGAAGATGAGGATCGCCAATGCGTTGACGAAGCCGACCATCACGCTGCGGGGCAGGAAGCGCATGAGCCGGGCCACTCCGGCCACCGCGAGCAGCACCTGGATCAGGCCGCCGAGGACGACGGCGGCGAGCAGGTACTCCACACCGTGGCCACGCACGAGTGGCGCGAGGACGAGGGCGATCGCGCCGGTCGCGGCGGAGATCATCGCGGGGCGGCCGCCGGTGAACGCGATCGTCACCGCCATGGTGAACGAGGCGAACAGGCCAAGCCGGGGATCCACTCCGGCGATGATGGAGAACGACACCGCTTCGGGGATCAAGGCGAGTGCGACCACGAGGCCGGACAGCGCCTCGGTGCGCAACACACGCGGGGAGAGCCAGGCGGGGCGACGGAGCCGGACACGCCGGCTCCGCGGACGCGAGACAGCAGGAAGCGACATCAGCTTCTTTCGGGAGTCGGGAAAGACGAGGACAGCCGGGAGCCGCTCCAGCGGGGCTCGCACCGTGCCCGTCAACCATACCCTTACGCGAGGGTAGTGTCGCCGGAGGTGTGATCCTGATCCGACGTGATCGCCGGGTGCGCACGTGCCGCGCCGGATGTGCGGGTGTCGTCAGTGAACCTTCTCTGCGGCCGGCGCGTTCTCGCGGCCGGGCACACGGCCTTTCCCGGCGGGCAGCGCGAAGGCCAGCGCCGCGACGACGACCAGGGCCGCGGCGATGGCGAGGAAGGCGCGGCCGTAGCTCGTCGCGAGGCCGGCTCGCGTCGCTGCCGTGGTTGTGGTTGTCGTGGTGGTGACGAGGACGGCGAGTCCGAGTGCGGCGCCGAACTGCTTGGTGGTGTTCATCAACCCGGAGGCGGCACCCGCGTCGGCCGTGGCGAGGCCGCTGGTGACGGTCGTCGTGATGGGCGTGGTGAGCAGCCCGCTGCCGAGTGAGAACACGAGTGCCGGGCCGAGGATGCCGGCGACGTACCCGCTGCCGGGGGTGAGCGTGCTCTGCCAGGCGAAGCCCGCCGCGGCGATGACCGCACCGGTCGCGACGAGCGTGCGGGCCTGGACGCGGCGCATCAGCCACGGTGTCAGCCGGACCCCGACGACGATCGCGACAACCGTGTGCGGCAGGAAGGCGAGGCCGGTCAGCAGCGGGCTGTAGTTCAGCACACGCTGCATGCTCAACGTCAGGAAGAACCACATGGGATTCAGGCACGCGCCGGCGAGCAGCATCGCCGTGTTGCCGACGGAGACCGTGCGCAGCCGGAACAGCCTCAGCGGGAGCAGCGGTTCCGTGGCGACCCGTGTCTCGACGACGACGAACGCGACGAGCAGCAGGGCACCGGCGGTCAGCCCGAGCACGGGTCGCGGTGCGCCCCAGCCGTGCTCCTGCGCCCGCGACACGCCGTAGGTGAGTGCCGCGAGGCCGGTCGTCGCGAGCACGGCGCCACCGACGTCCAGGCGCCGTCGTCCGGCGGGGTTGCCGTCGCGAATCCACCGCACGCTCAGCACCATGCCCAGCGCGCCGAGCGGCACGTTGATCAGCAGGGTCCAGCGCCAGGACAGGACCTCGGTGAGCAGCCCTCCGGCGAGGTTGCCCGCGGCGCCGCCCGCCAGCCCGGCCGCGGTCCAGGTCGCCAGCGCGCGGGTACGCCGGGTGCCCTCGGGAAAGGACGTCGTGAGAATCGTCAAGGTGGCCGGGGCCAGCACGGCCGCACCGAGGCCCTGCGCGGCGCGCGCCGCGACCAGAATCTCGGCCGAGGTCGCGAGCCCGCCCGCGAGACTCGCGACCGTGAACAGTGCGAGACCGGCGAGGAAGACCCGCCTGTGGCCGAGCAGGTCGGCGAGCCTGCCTCCGAGCAGAAGGAAACCCGCGTAGGGCAAGGCATAGGCGTTCACCACCCATTGCAGACGTGCGGGTGTGAAGCCGAGTCCGTGCTCGATCGAGGGGAGCGCGACGTTCACGACCGAGATGTCGAGCACGACCATGAACTGCGCCCCGCAGACAAGTCCAAGCAGCACGGCCTCACCCCCTGTCGACCCTCCGAGTTTATGATACAGGCGTATCATAAACTCGGGTCTGGACCAGGTGGGGCCACGGCGCGATGGCCGCGTGCCGTCCGCGCGGTGTTCGCCTACGGCAGCTCGGACTCCACCTTCGGGAGCAACTCCTCGGCGATCGGCCGCAGCTGCCGGACCGTGCCTTCCGGGTCCGCCTTCGTGACGACCTCCACGAACGCGCCGTCGGCCTCGATGATGGCGACCAGATAGCTGCCCCCGGAGCCGACGTCCAGGTCACTACCGGCATAGCCGGCGACCTCGCCCAACCCGTCCACCGGCTCGTAGGAGACCGGCTCACCGTTGTCGGTCAGCGCCGCGTCGAGGGCGTCCTGCGCGGTCGGCTCACCCGGCACGGGTGTCACCTTGGTGGTGACCTGACGTGTGTCCGCGAGGTCGGCGGGCTCCGCGTCGAGGAACGCCTGGGACTGGTAGCTGCACACGACCGAGCCGTCCTGTTCCGGCGGGTTCACCCCGCCCAGGGCGCCGGCGAACGGTTCGCCGAACTGTCGCTCGAGCAGGGGAAGCTCGACCATGCCGCAGAGCGTGTCGCCATCCAGACCGGCCAGTGGACCCTCGGCCACCGTGGCGTCCGGCCCGGCGCTGGGTGTCTCACCGCGGACGTCACTGCCGCAGCCGCCGAGCATCGCCACCGCCGCCGTCACCACGACGATCCCCCTCGTGCGGATCACACCGGCCCCCGTTCGCCGTCGGATTGAGTGAATCCTGCCAGCCCGCACCGTCGTGCGCGGGGAAATGTTCGCGGTCGTGGTGATGATGGCGTGGCCGCGCTGGTCCGTCACCTCGCGCATGGTCGCCCCGCCCGGCACGAGCAGCCTGGCGCTTCGGCTTCCGGAGTTGGCCGATCAAGATGCGCACATCGGCCACGCACCGTGGGAGGTTTCGCTCGCCGGTGACGAGCGCTGCCTGGTGCGCGGGACGACCATGGCCGGCGGCGACGCCGGCTGCTTCGTCCTTCAGCCGAGTTGGAGGGTGAAGCATTTGGCCAGCGGTTCCCCGAGGTACGGCCCGTAGCCGTCGATCGGTTGGTAGCCCTCACGCTCGTAGAACCGGATCGCGTCGGGCTGCTTGATGCCGGTCGCCAGGACCACTGTGTCGGCCCCGTGCTGGCGGGCGTGGTCTTCCAGTGCACGGAGGATGCGGGTTGCCACACCGGTGCCGCGGGCCTGCGGGGCCACATGCATCCGTTTGATCTCGGCCCTGCCGTCGTCCAGCAGCCGCAGGGCACCACAGCCGGTCGCGTCGCCGCCGCCGGCACGGGCGATCAGGAACACGGTGATGGTTTCGGCGTTCGGCGGCTCGGTTTCCTGGTCGGGCATGTTGTAGCGGGCGGCCAGTTCGGCCTGCATGGCCCGGCGCAGCCGGACGCCGTCCGCGCTGTCCCACGGTTCTTCCGCGATGGTCACGGTCACAACGATTTTCCCTTCATGGATGTGTGCTGCACCGGCAGACCGCTGCCTTCGCACGCCGCTCGTTCATGGCGAGATCCTGGTTGGGCCTCAGCCGGGTGGCATCGAGATCGACGGCGTTGTGATCACGTGCCGAACGGAGGTGCTCCGTGTTGAGGCTGGCGCGCGTCCGGCGCACCTCACGTGCTTGACGGCAGGCGCGCAGCGTCCCACGCTCGCCGTTCCGCACTCGCTGGATCGACCTCCTGTCGAAGGTCCTGCGCGAGCACGCCCACGCACCGTTCGTCCGGCCGGTAGGCGGGCCAACCCGGATCACCCTCCCGGATGAAGCGCACCCAGGTGCCGTGGACCGTGTCGGCCACTTCGCGCGAAGGCGAGTCCCCGATGAGTGCTCGGGTGGGCCGCTGGTGGATCGTGTCGAAGACGTAGGGGAGCTCAGTGGCGTGCGCAGGGCCGAAACCGTGGTTCGAACGATCCTGCGGGTGGTCGAACCGGTAGACCCAGGTCTTCGCTGTGCGCCCTCGGACCTCGGCCACCCGGATCGCGGGCATGGCGAACATCCAGTCGCCGAAGACGGCCGCGAGCACGTCACCCGCCGAGGCACCGGGCCGGTTGCGGCGGTACAACTCGAGGCCGCTCTCCGGCAGCCCGTAGCTCTGGGCGGCAGCAGTCAGCCTTGCGTCGTCGACTGCGTCGATCGTCCCGTCCGCCACGAGGAAGAATCGCCCTTCGTCACGGTTCCAGCCGGTCAGCAACGGCACCGAGGACCCTGCGCCGGATCGGAACGCCGTGAGCGGATGGGCCGACAGCACCTCGCCGTCGACGCTGGGGGCGAACGGGGTCAACGTCAGCGCCAGGAACCCCCACCGGGCGGGGTCGGGCATCCCTTGAACGTCTCGCACCACCTCGTCGGCGGCGCAGGCCAGCACCGCGGGTTCGATCCGCCTCAGAGCGGCGCGAGCAGGCTCCACCGCCAGGCGCTCGGCGAGGCGCAGACCGACCGTCCGCCCCAGCTCGTCGGTGAGGATGTGCAGCGCACCACCGCTCTGCGCGATGGCCCGGGCGAAGAGGCCGCGGCTGCGCTCCATGGAGAGCAGTGTGGTCACGCTCATCGCTCCCGCGGACTCACCGGCCAGGGTGACCGCGCCGGGGTCACCGCCGAATGCCGCGATGTTCTGCTGAACCCACTCGAGCGCGGCGAGCTGGTCGAGGAGGCCGAGGTTGGCCTCGCCGTCGCCGAGGTGAAGGAAACCTTCCGCGCCCAGCCGGTAGTTGATGGTGACGCAGACGACGCCGTCGCTGGCGAACGCCGAGCCGTCGTACTGGTGCACGGATCCGGAGCCCGCCACGAAAGCACCGCCGTGGATGAACACCAGCACGGGGAGGCCCTCGGCGGAGGGATCAGGGGTCCAGATGTTGAGGTTCAGGCATTCCTCGCCGGGGATGTCGATCTCCGGCAGGAGGGCACGGAACTGGGGAGGGTAAGGCGCCTTCGGGGCCGTCGGCCCGTACTCGAGCGCGGGCCGCACCCCATCCCATGGCTCGACCGGTTGCGGTGGGGCCAACCGGCGAGCTCCGAACGGAGCCGCGGCGAAAGGGATGCCGAGAAACCGCGTCACGCTCCCGTCGGTTGACCCTTCTACGACACCCGAATGCAACGTGACCCGAACGCGCGTGCAGGTTGGCGTCATTGCCATCGTTTCCTCCTGCAATCTCTGGGCTGGGGCTGTCGTTCAGGTCCCGGCCGAGTTGTGCCCGTGGGCCATGGCCCACCGGTGAAAGAGCGTCGTCGGCACACCCAGCTCGGTGGCGAGCTCAGGACGCGCGGGTGCCGGATGCGCACTCATGTACCGCTGGCCCTGGAACAACGCCGCCATGGGTCCGGCCACCGGCACGTCATCCGGGCTCGCGGGGAGCTCGAGGGTCGTCCCGAAGGCACGCGACAGCATCTGTGCGGCCTCGCGGAAGCTCAGCACGTCCCCGGCCAGTTCGAGTTCGACGCCGTGGAAGCGCCCCGGCTCGGTGAAGGCCGCGGCAGCGGCCGTTCCGATGTCGTCCACCGCGACGAAGGGGAGCCGGACGTCCGGGTCGACGGCGACGACGAGCCGGTCGGACGTCATGTCTGCGAAGTAGAGCGACGGCCGGAGGAAGTTCTCCATGAAGGTGGCCGGTCTCAGGATTGTCCACTGCGGGAAACCCGCCGCCCGCACGAGGTCTTCGACCGCGGCCTTGCTGCGGTAGTACTGGCCCGTGTGCACGCCCCACCGGGATTCGTCGAAGTTGTCGAGGTCGACGGTGCCCGCGCCCGAGACCGAGGTGTGCACGATGTGTTCGACACCCGCCGCGAGGGCGGCCTGGACGAGATTGCGTCCGCGTCGCACTTCGGAGTCGCCGGCCGGGTCGGTGAGATCGGGCGGCTGCACGGAGAACACCGCGCGGGCGCCATCGAGGGCTGCCTTGAGCGACGGGAGATCGTCGAGGTCGCCGCGGACGAGGACGGCGCCGAGGGCGCTGAGAGCGCCGGCCTGCTCGGAGGTGGGGTCGCGGACCAGGGCGTGGACCCCAACGCCGCCGCTCAGCAGGGCGCGTGCCACGGCGCCGCCCTGCCTTCCGGTCGCTCCGGTGATCAACGTGACTGATGGTGGCGTGGGCACAGCGATCCTCTCGATCCACTAAATGGGGTGGGGCCCCGTTTTGTCGTCGCTACAATATGGGGAGTCCCTCCGTTTTGTCCAGGGTGAGAGGTCGTGCAGCTGGTGAACGCCAAGATCAGGTCGCAGCGTGCGGACTGGCAGCGCAACCACGAGCGGCTCGTCGCGGCGGCCGCGGCGCTCGTTGCCAGGGACGGCGCCGACGTCTCTCTCGAGGAGATCGCCCGCGAAGCCGGTGTGGGGTCCGCCACCCTGCACCGGCACTTCTCCTCCCGGCACGCGCTGCTCGACGAGGTGTTCCAAGGCTCGCTCGATCACCTTCGCCGGCGAGCCGAGGAGCTGGCCGATGGCGAGCCCCGGACGGGAATCATCACCTGGCTGGAAGAGTTGACGGCCGCCGCGGCGGAGACCCGTGGCCTGGCAGCTTCGCTCGGTGCCGGCGAGGCATGTCACGCGGTGATCCGCGATGCGACGACGGTCCTGGTGAACCGTGCGCACACCGCGGCCGCCATCCGTCCCGAAGTGTCTGCGGACGACCTGCTGACCCTGGTGACGGCCGTATCGCTCGTCGCCGAAGGCGACGCGTCGACAGCGCGGCGCCTGCTCGATGTGGCCCTGGTGGGCGCGCTGAGCTGACGGCCGTCACGCCGGATCACCGGCGGGATCACCAACGCCCACCTGGGGCGGAACCGCGGGGGTTCCGCCCCAGGCAGTGGTGTCGCCCGCGGCCCGCGACCAACTGGCACCCCGCACCTCCGGCCACGGCCGGTTCAGCACCACCAGCCGCTACGACAACACCGGCCGCCCGGTCGGGGCCACCGACCGCGACGGCGACACCGTGCTCCGCAGCGCCGAAATCACCTACGACGCGCTCGACAACCCGTGCGCACCCTCGGCCGCAACGCCGACGGCACCGTCCACACCGGATCCGGAACCTCGTCACCCGCACCGACCCCGACGAGCCGGACTCGTCACCGCCGCCATCGACCCGCGCGGCACCGACCCCGTCGCGTTCACCACCAGCTACACCGACGACGCGCTCGGCCGCGCCACCACCGTCGCCGTGCCCCGGTCCAGGTCCGGACAGGCCGGCGGTACCCGGATCGCCACCGACGACCCCCTCGGCGAGCAACCGTCCACCAGCGACCAGACCTTCACCACGCCGCTGGGCCGACAGCCTGCCTGCTGAGGGTGCCGACAGTGGACACAGATGCAGTGAACACAGAGGAGCCCGGGTCAGAGGCAACGAGACTTCTTCGTGCTGGTTTCGTACGACGCGTAGATGTTCCGGCCGGTTCCCGGCTCGTCGAAGCTCCACCGGCCCTGGGAGTCTCTCGTCAGCCAGAAGCCGCGGCCGGTGTCCGCGCCGTTCGGCTTCTTGCCCCTGTAATACGTGCGAGCAGTATCGCCGCCGCCACTCCAGTAGGTCAGCTGACGCTCGGCCCTGGCCCAGGAGTACTTGCCGGCGGATCCGTCCACGGACAGGCCGTGCCTGTTCTGCCAGCTCCTCGTCGCCTGATGGCTGTCCCAACCGAAAATGCCATCGATATCGGACTGGTAGAACCGCCGACCCTTGTCGGCGATCCACGCACCGTCCGCCCACAGTATCGCCTGCCACAGACAGGTTGCACCGGACTGGTCGTTGGTATTCAGGTTCACGACGCCTTCGGCAGAGCTGGTCGACCAACTGTCCTTGACGTACGCCGCGCCGGTATAGCTGTTATACGCCGAGGCCGTACCCGGCGCCATACCGATACTCACACCAATCGCGACGATCAGCGCCAAGCCACCTCGACGGCGCCATCTCCCTGTGCCCGTGGACGTCATCTTTTTCCCCATCAGCTGTCCTGTCATTGCATCCGGACGCAGCGACGATTCGCCAGACGGCTCCACACGTCGTACGCCGACCCCTACGCGGACAAACTAGCCGGGCTCGATGGCTGCGTGTGTCGGGGGAGCGTCCGGCCGCCTGTGTAAGTGATCGTGGCGGTCATGGGGCGGGGATCCGCCCTTCGAAATAGATGGTGAACGCTTGCAGTACTTGTTTCCAGCCCGATGTTCGGATGCCGATGTTCGGCGTGCGGTAGTCCTCGAGGTTGCGGACGGCGAGGTAGAGCACCTTCAGCGCGGCCTGCTCGGACGGGAACTGGCCACGGTTGCGGGTGACCTTCCGCAGTCGGGCATTGAGCGACTCGATCAGATTCGTCGTATAGATCGCCCGCCTGACCTCGGGCGGGAACGCCAGGAATGGCGTGAACTCCTGCCAGTGGGTTCGCCACAGCCGCACGATCGCCGGGTAGCGGGCCTCCCACTGCTCGGCGAAGGCCTCCAGCGCGGCGGCGGCCGCGGCCTCGTCGCTGGCGGTGTAGATCGCCTTGAGGTCCTTGGCCAACGCCGGCCAGTACTTGCGAGACGCGTAGCGCAGCGAGGCGCGGATCAGGTGCACCACGCACAACTGCACGGTCACCTGGGGCCACACGGTGGTCGCCGCTTCCGGCAGCCCGGATAGCCCGTCGCAGCACAGGATGCACACGTCCCGCACCCCGCGGTTACGCAACTCCGCGAGCACCGACATCCAGAACTTCGCCGACTCACCGGTGGAGGCACCCACCCACATGCCCAGCACCTGCTTGGCGCCCTCGCAGTCGATCCCGATGGCCAGGTGCGGATCTTGACCATCAGGGCGTCGATGAACACCACCGGAAACACCGCATCCAGCGGGCGGGACTGCCATTCGGTGAGTTCGTCGACGATGGCGTCGGTGACTCGGCTGATCAGATCCGGGCTGACCTCCACCCCGTAGATCTCCCGCAGGTGGGCCCGGATGTCGCGGGTGGTCATCCCGCGCGCGTAGAGGGCGATGATCCGGTCGTTGAACCCGTCCAGGCGGGTCTGGCCCTTGCGCACGATCTTCGGTTCGAAGCTGCCCCGCCGGTCTCGCGGCACCTGCAGGTCGACCGCGCCGGCCTCGGTCAGCAGCCTCTTCCCCGTGGCGCCGTTGCGGGAGTTGCCAGACCCGCGACCGGCCGGGTCGTGCTTCTCGTAGCCCAGGTGCTCGGTGAGCTCCTCGCCCAGGGCCCGCTCCAGCACGGCCTTGGTCACCTGGGACAGCAGGCCGTCCGGGCCGAGCAATTCGACCCCTTCGGCTTCGGCCTTCGCCAGCAGCTGATCAGCCAGCGCACCGTCGATCAGCGACTCTTCCGCAGCCGGTCGAGCAGCCCTGCCCGCCGGCACTGAATCGGAATTCGTCATCACGTGGTCCCTTCCCGAACCGCTTCCGCAGTTCAGAGTCGAGCCACGTCACTTACACAGCCGGTAGGACACGCCCTGTATTGACCTGAAAGGTTGGGAACGCGGCTGGTTGGGGGGTGTCCGCCGAGTGCGGTGTGGCCGCGATTGGGCCGCCGCGCGTTTTCCGCACTGCTGAGTTTGCGTCCTGTTATGCGGCGAGCTGCTGATTCAGGTAGTCGTTGCGGACTTCGTGCGGAGTCCGGTAATCAAGCCCTGAATGGATTCGCCGCCGATTATAGTGCAGTTCGATATAGCGGGCAATGTCTTGCTTGGCCTTCTTTCGTGTGGGATACACCATATGGTGAACACGTTCGTTCTTCAGGCTGGCGAAGAACGACTCGGCAAGGGCGTTGTCCCAACAGATCCCGGTTCGACCGAGGGAATGCCGCAGCCCCAGCTCGTTGAGTTTGGCGAGATACTCGGCAGACGTGTATTGCCTGGGTTCAACCGGTCGTTGCAACACCGGGTTGTCGGAGCGAGCGTAGTTGTTCGTCGAACACTTCGGCTGGGGTCTTCCAGTCGAGGCTCTTGCGGGGCCGGTTGTTGAGCGCGAGAGCCACTGCTTCGAGGTCCTCGGCCCTCTGCACTAAGGCGACGACGACATTGAGGTACCGCCGACTGGTGAGGGCCCGATCTCGCGCGCTCTGGCATATCTTGGTGCCGTACGAGTTGACCACTACGACGAGTTCGCTGCCGTCCGGCTGAATCGACATCGGCGAACCAGCGATTGGCAGCCATAACCAACCGAGTCTGGACACTGTCAATCATCAGGTGGGACCGCACTGTCTCGCATCTCCCGGAAGACGACACCAGCCGCCGTGGCGGGAAAGCCCAGCGACACGCGACCACGTTGACTCCTGAGCCACGGCCGGTGCCGACGTGTCCGGCGAGTATCGGCCCGAATCTTGACGAGGCCTGCGATCCTCGGGAGGTGCCCGACGGCGACGTTGTTCGACGGGCCGGTCAAGGCCGTGGCCGAATGATCACCAGCAGGGAAGGCACGAAGCTTCAGTGGCCAGCCGCTCGAGCATGCCAGGCCCCTTAACGCACATGGGCTTGCGTTTGTAGCCGCGCCTTTCTACGGTCGCTCAAGGCGACGTGACGTGCGTCTCGGCACCCGACGGCGAGGAGTGGGCATGAACATTCGCAGTGAGAGCCACAGCCGGATTCTCGACCCGGAGCGCCCGGCCGCGTGGTTCGATGTCTTGCACCCCGATGGACTCAAGGCGGTTCCCGGGGCTGCGGGCTCGGTCAGCGATCACGATGTCCATGCTGTGGCGGCCGACGCGGATTGACGTCGAACCGCCGGCAGCGGGCGTTGCTCACACCTGCTGCCGGAAGCGACGGGCCACGTCCCGTGATCACCTGTGCTTTCCTTCGCCGACGTCGAACGTTGACAGGTGCGATGCCAACGAGACGGAGATTTGCCCGATGATGGCTGAATGGCTGAAGAAATCGGGCCAGTGTGTCCTTGGCGGTTTCGAAAACCACCTGGTGCCTCCGGTGGTCAACTGGCAGGGGCCGGTTGTCGCCGCAGCCGGTAGTCCCTCCCTCTCCTGAGGGCCACGATTTCTGCGACTCCAACCCGGTCGTCCTCGGTCGGGTTGGCAAGTTCCCTTCAACGCCGAAGGAAGAGTGATGAAGCCCAGCACGAATCGAGAAGCCGCTGCTCAGCAAGCCATCACGGTCAGCCCCACCTCGCGTCGCCGGGCCATGTGGGCCAGCATGCTCGGTAGTGCTGTGGAGTTCTACGAGTTCACGATCTACGCCTATCTTGCCGTTGTCTTCGCGCCATTGTTCTTTCCCGCCGGCGATGTTTTCGCCTCAACCCTCGCCGCGCTCGCCGTCTATGTCGGCGGCTACGTCGCGCGCCCCGTGGGTGGGCTGATATTCGGTGCCCTGGGCGACCGCTTCGGCCGGCGGCCCGTTCTGATGACGACGATCTTCCTGATGGGTGGCGCCGCCAGCCTCGTCGGCCTGCTGCCGACGTACGATCAGATCGGCGTGCTTGCCCCGATACTCTTGGTGGTGTTGCGGCTGGTGCAGGGTTTCTCGGCAGGAGGAGAACTCACTGGCGCGCTGACGTTCATCGTCGAGTCGGCGCCGCCGAACCGGCGCGCCGTATACGCTTCGCTTCCGGCCCTCGGGGTGGCGATCGGGCTTGGCCTCGCTGCGCTGGTCACGGCAGCATCAAGTGCGATCTTCACTTCGTCCATGGAATCGTGGGGATGGCGGGTTCCGTTCCTGCTGAGTATTCCCCTCACGGCCGCGTGCTTTCTGCTCCGTCGGCGACTTGAGGATTCCCCGGAGTTTCAGGCGATTCTCGCCGCCAAGGAGGTCACGCGAACGCCCATCCGCAATGCTCTGCGGGGGCATTTGCCGGACATCCTTCGCATCACCGGCCTGACCGTCGGCCTGTTGGCGCCCTCCGTGCTCGGCAAGATCTACCTGGGTGTCTACCTTATTCAAACCCAGAAGATGTCCCCCGTTCCCGTTTATGCGACGCTCGGCGGGCTCATACTGCTGACTGCGGCGCTGATCCCGGTCATGGGTCGGGTCAGTGAGCGGATTGGGCGCAGGCCGATCGCCTTGATCGGTTTCACGGCGTATCTGCTCCTGTCGCTGCCGCTGTACATGTTCGTCGCGTCGACGACGAGTCTCGCCGCGGTGGCGCCCGCCGTACTGGTGTTCCTCGCGATCGAGCCCTTCATGGCGGCTGCTGTCTATGCCACGGTCTCGGAGCTCGTCCCGGCCCGTACGCGCTACACGGCCACCTCGATCGGCTTCAACCTCGGGACCATCGTCGCCGTCGCCGGTCCGTACGTATGCGGACAGCTCATTCTGATGACGAACTGGGACGCCGCACCCGGCGTGTGGGGCATCGCCGGTGCGCTGCTCGGGCTCTTGACGCTCGCGGTGACGCGGGAAACCCGAGGAGAGCAACTCGCGCGGTGACCTCGGGTAAACCGGAACCAGAACTCGGGGCGTCGATCGCCGCGATCGGGCCAGGGGTCAGCGTGCCGAGCTGCGGAGTGCGTCGTTGACCAGCGCGTCGAGAAAGCGGTTGGTGACCGGACGGGCCGTGACGAAGCGCCTGAAGTACAGCGGAGCCAGGATGTGCTCGACAACATCCTCCGGGGCAGGAGGGTTCTCACCGCGACCTTCTGCCCGGTCGAACATCGGGCGCAGCGTCTCGTAGCGGCGAGCCCAGTATCGCCGCCGACTCGCGCTGTCGTCGGCGGGCAGCGCGAAGAAGGCCTGAGCGAGCGCCGCCCGTAGCGGGTCCTGAAAGGCGTGGGCGGCCTCGCGGGCGAACTGGCGGACGTCTTCACGTAGCGAGCCGGTGTCGGGCGTCGGCACCACGCGGATCAAGCTCGTGAGGATGACGTCAAGCAACAGGTTCTGCACCGTCCCCCAGCGACGGTAGATGCTGGTGTGGTGAACGCCGGACCGCGCGGCGACCGCTGGGATGGTGACGCTCGCGAGCCCGCCCTCGATCAGCAGCAACTCGACAGCCTGGTGCACGGCGGCGCGAGTGCGCGCTGTTCGGCCGCCTGGTCTCCGGACGATCTTGTTTGAGGCCATGGTGCAGCTTAACGCACAGACGATTGCGTTTGTGTTCGGTTTCTTTCTACGGTCGCCCAGTGCGACGTGACCTGTGTCCCGGTACCTGACGATAGGGAGTGGCCATGACCATCCGTGGCGAGAGCCAGAGCTGGATCCTCGACCTGGGAATCCGGACCGGAGGATTCGACGTCCTGCATCCCGACGGGTTCAAGGCGTTCCAGGGACTGGGCTACGACCCTCACGATCTCGAGAGCGTCGGAGCGCGAGCCAAGGCCGGCTCGATGCTGCCCAAAGCCTGGTCCCGTGTCGCTGCCGAGGTCGAGCGCAGCGCGAACGAGTACGAGCAGGACGGCTTCGTGGAGACGGCATACGCGCTGTACCTCCGAGCTGCGTTGCTGTGGAGCCGTGCTCAGTACTCGATCTACACCGTCGACTCACGCAAACGGGCGCTCCGGGAGCGGTGCGACGCCGCCGTCGCCAAGATGGCCCAACTACGCAAGGGACGGATCGAGCGCGTCGAACTTGATTTCGAGGGAAGTCCGGTCTTCGCGCTACTGCATCTCCCGGCCGGTCAGGTTCGGGACCTTCCCGCCGTCCTGCTCAGCCCCGGCATGGACATGACCAAGGAAGACTTGCTCCAGGTCGGGCAACGGCTCTTCGCGGATCAGGGCTACGTGGCGCTGGCCGTCGACCTGCCGGGCATGGGAGAGTCGCGCCTACGCGGAACCACGGTAACGCTCACGAATCCCGAGCGCGCGGTCTCCCGTTTCATCGACTACCTGGTCGAACGCCCCGAGGTCGACGCCAATCGCATCGGCCTGCTCGGGATGAGCATGAGTACCTACTGGGGCATGCGGGCCGCGGCTCACGACTCCCGCCTGCGCGCGGTCGCCGGCTTCATGGGTGTCTACGGCGACTTCGGCAAGCTCTTCAACGGAGCGCAACCGAACTTCAAGACGAACTTCATGGCCATGGCCGGCTACACCGACGAGGAGCTCTTCGACGCCGAGCTCGGCACCAAGATGAATCTGTGGTCGCTCGCGCCGAAGATCTCGTGCCCCGTGCTGATGGATGTCGGCGAGTTCGACGAACTCGTGCCGATCGAGGAAACCCTCGCGCTGTACGAACTGCTCGAATGTCCTAAGGAGATCCGGGTCCACGAGGACGAGTTCCACCCGCTGGGCGGCATCGGAGGCGAGATGACCACGTTCGGCGCCGAGTGGCTGCGGCGTGCGCTTGCCGGTGAGTTCGACGGTGGACGCGACGTTCGCGGCTATGTGCGCGCCGGCGGTGAGGTCTCGCGCGGGTCCGCGGAACCGGACTGGTGGCTGGGCGCCCACCCGGAGGCCGTCGACGACCTCGTGCGTCGGCACCGGAGCGCCGACGACTCGTCCGAGGTGACGTCGTGAGCGGCGAAGGGCACGTCGCGCTGATCACCGGGGCAAGCCAGGGTATCGGCAGGTCGGTTGCCCTGACGATGGCCGCGTCCGGGTGGCATGTCGTGGCCGCCAGCCGCAACCGCCAGGGTCTCGAGGCCACGGCCGCCCGGATCGTCGCCGCTGGCGGGCGCGTGGATACCCACACCGTCGACGTGACGGACGAGTCATCCGTGCGGGGGCTGGTCGCCGCACTGGTGGACGGCGGCGTGCGCCCGGCTGCGCTCGTCAACAACAGCGGCGTCGGAGGACCGTCGCTGCCGCTGTGGGAGATCGAGCCCGACGCGTGGGACGAGACCTTCGCCGTCAACGTCCGCGGCGTCTACCTCGTGTGCCGGGCCGTGCTCCCGCTGATGATCGAGCGAGGTGGCGGAGCGGTCGTCAATGTCGGGTCCGTCACGGCGAGGAACCCCTTGGCCCACCGCACCCCGTATGCCGCGAGCAAGGCGGCCCTGATCGGGCTGACGCGCACCCTGGCCGCGGACGCGGGTCCGTGTGGAATCCGGGTGAACCTCGTGTCACCGGGCGCTGTCACCGGGGAGCGGTTCGACTGGGTGGTCTCGTCCCAGGCGCAGGCGACCGGTCGGAGCGAAGCCGAGGTCCGGGCCGCGTTCGCTCGGCAGGCGGCGCTCGGGCGGAACGCGGATGCCGACGAGGTGGCGCGCGCAGTCGAGTTCCTGGCGTCCGGTGCGGCGTCCGGCATCACCGGCGTCGACCTCACCGTGGCCGCCGGCTACGCGATGAACTGAGGTCGACGTGAGCTTCAACCTGGCGAGCATCCTCGACTTCACTGCCGCCACGGACCCAGACCGTCCGTTGCTCTACGTGGGCGACGAGGCTCTCACCTTCGGCCACGTTGACGATCGGGCCCGGCGGGTGGCCGCGGGACTGACCACGATGGGACTGCGACCCGGCGATCGCGTGATGATCCAGCTGCCGAACGTCGCCGAGTTCGTCTACGCCTACTTCGCCATCCTCAAAGCAGGCCTCACGATGGTGCCTGTCAATCCGGTGCTGGCTCCGCGGGAAGTCGCTTATCAGATCACCGACAGCGGCGCCACCGTCCTGATCGCGCACGCGTCGGCCTTGGCATCGGCTCGTGCGGGAGCGCGGGGAGCCGGCGGTGTGCGGCTCGTCGTGGTTGGTGGCGGTGCCGGCCCTGGCGAGCTCGACTTCTCAGCACTGCTCGAGGCCGCACCGGCCGACCTCAGCCACGCCACCGGGCCTGACGACGCGGCGGTGGTGCTGTACACGAGCGGCACCACGGGCCAGCCCAAAGGTGCGGAGCTGACCCACTTCCAGCTCTACATGAACTGCACCGTGACCGGCGAGCTGCTCGGGCTCGGGCCCGGGGACGTGATGACCGGTGTGCTTCCGCTCTTCCACGTGTTCGGGCTCTCGAGTGTGTTGAACGTCGCGGTTCGGTATGGCGTCCCGCTCGTGCTCATGCGCCGGTTCTCCGCCGAAGCGGTGATCGACGCGATCGGGCAGTACCGGATCACCGTGTTCTCGGGCGTGCCGACCATGTACGTCGCCCTGCTGCACGCCGACGTCCGGGGGCGCGAGGTCGGCAGCCTGCGGCGAGGAATGTCGGGCGGCGCCTCGATGCCGACCGAAGTGATCCGCGGGATCGAGGAGAAATACCCGGGGCTGGTGGTGCTCGAGGGCTACGGCCTGTCGGAGACGGCGAGCGTCGCGAGCTTCAACATCGACGCCGAGCAGCGAAAGGTCGGATCGATCGGACGGCCCGTGTGGGGTATCGAGATGCGCGTGGTCGATGCCGACGGCGACGAGTGCCCGCCCGGCGGGGAACACATCGGGGAGATCACCGTCCGCGGACACAACGTCATGAAGGGCTATCTCGGCAAGCCCGACGACACCGCGGCGGCGATTCGGGACGGCTGGTTCCACACCGGTGACCTCGGCTACCGGGACGAGGATGGCTATTTCTACGTGGTCGACCGGCTGAAGGACCTGATCATCCGCGGCGGTTACAACGTCTATCCCCGCGAGGTCGAAGAGGTGCTCTACGCACATCCCGACGTCGTGGAGGCAGCCGTCGTCGGCCGGCCCGACGGACGCCTCGGCGAGGAGATCGAAGCCTACGTCGTCCTCACGGCGGGT
The DNA here is from genome assembly GCF_003202285.1 of Prauserella muralis. Classification (GTDB taxonomy): domain Bacteria; phylum Actinomycetota; class Actinomycetes; order Mycobacteriales; family Pseudonocardiaceae; genus Prauserella_B; species Prauserella_B muralis. Next base: position 577,707 of record NZ_MASW01000007.1, on the reverse strand, counting down.
GGCCGCACCGGCGTCCGCGACCTCGACGAGCACTGTCGTGCGCGTCTCGCGGCATACAAGTACCCGCGCTCCTTTCATCTTGTGGACGAGTTGCCGAAGGGCGCGACGGGAAAGGTTCTCAAGCGCGAGCTGCGCGCCACAACGACAAGGAGCGAGGAACCATGACCACACATCCGTCCATCACCGGCGTCGAGTTCACCGGCAGGGACGTGCTCGAGGACTACATCGCCAAGTACTCCAACTGGGGTCGCTGGGGGGCTGACGACGAACTCGGCACCATCAATCACGTCGGGCCCGAGCAGGTGAAGGCCGCGGTCGCTCTGGTGACCGAGGGCAAGGTCATCTCGCTCGCTCTGCCGTTCGACGCGAAGGGGCCACAACCGGGGAACGGGCTGCGCTTCAACCCTGTCAACGTCGTCACCGCGTCCGGCACCGACCATGGAAGCGGCGTCCAGGAGGAGCTGCCGGATGGCTGGGGAAGGGCCAAGGGTTTCGGCTTCGCCGACGACATGCTCATCACCCCCAACCAGGCCGGTACGCAGTGGGACAGCCTCGCCCACATCTTCTGGCAGGGACGGATGTACAACAATCGGCCGGCCCAGCTCGTGACCGCGAACGGAGCCGCCTTCAACGCGATCACCGCGTTCCGGGACAAGTTCGTCGGTCGTGGCGTGCTGCTCGACGTGGCGCGGTACAAGGGAGTGGACTTCCTCGAGCCGGGCTACGCGATTACGATCGACGATCTCGACGGGACCGCTGCCGCTCAGGGCGTGGAGATCGCCACGGGCGACACGATCGTGATCCGCACGGGGATGCTCGGCGAACGTCGAGGCAACTGGCGCGACTACGCGGGCGGGTCGGCGCCGGGCCTTTCGCTGCACACCGCGCCGTGGCTGTACGAGCACAACATCGGTGCCGTCGCGAGCGACACGTGGGGCGTCGAGGTGCGGCCCAACGAGATCGACATCATGCAGCCGCTACACCTGGTCGCCCTGGCCCACATGGGCATGCCGGTCGGCGAGATCTGGGACGTCGACGCGCTCGCCGAGGACTGCGCTGCCGACGGGCGCTACAAGTTCATGCTGATGGCTCAGCCGCTGCCGATCACCGGTGCCGTCGGATCGCCGACGAACCCGATCGCCGTGAAGTGACGGCCGGACAGTTCGCCGGGACTGCGTCGGCAGCCCGGCGTGCGCATCATCGAAGGATCGTGACCGAGGCGAACCGTTCCCGGCCGCCGGGCGACCGGTTCCTGATCCTGTCGCACCCGACGTGAGGGAATACGACCGCAGCCGTGCGAGCCCACTGGATCGCCGGCATGAACACATTGCTGCGTTGCCTGGAGAGCGAGGAGGCCCGATGAGGGCGTGGCAGGTGGCCGAGCTCGGTGAGCCGGCCAAGGTGATGAGGCTCGTCGAGGTCGCCGACCCGGATCCGGGGCCGGGCCAGCTCGTGGTGAAGGTGCTCGCGTCACCGGCGAACTTTCCCGACGCCCTGATGTGCCGCGGTCTCTATCAGGTCAAGCCCGACCTGCCGTTCACCCCCGGTGTCGAACTGTGCGGCGAGGTCGTCGCGACTGGCGGCGAGGTGGCCGGGTTCCGGGTCGGCGACCGGGTCCTGGGCGGCGCCGTACTGCCGTTCGGTGGCTTCGGCGAGCTGGCCCTGATGGACGTCGCGACCACCTTCCCGGCACCAGCCTCGCTCAACGACGCCCAGGCCGCGAGCCTCTACATCGGATACCAGACCGGCTGGTTCGGGCTCCATCGGCGGTCCGCGATCCGGGAAGGTGAGACCCTGCTGGTGCACGCCGCGGCGGGTGGAGTGGGCAGTGCGGCGATCCAGCTCGGTAAGGCGGCGGGCGCCCGGGTCATCGGCGTCGTCGGGGGACCCGAGAAGGCCGCGGTCGCTCGCCAGCTGGGTGCCGACGTCGTGGTCGACCGGCACGAGGCGGACTTCGTCGAGGTCGTCAAGGCGGAGACCCGTGGCCGCGGCGCCGACGTCGTCTACGACCCGGTCGGCGGCGAGACCTACGCGCGCTCCACCAAGTGCGTCGCGTTCGAGGGCCGGATCCTGGTGGTCGGATTCGCGGGCGGCGACATCCAGTCGGCCGCCCTCAACCACGCGCTCGTCAAGAACTACTCGATCGTGGGCCTGCACTGGGGCCTCTACAACTCCTACGACCCGCCTGCGGTCCGAGAGTGCCACCGGGTGCTGACCGCGCTGGCCGACCGATGCCTGATCGCCCCGCTCGTCAGCAAGCGGTTGCCGCTCGCCGAGGTGGCGGCCGGCGTGCAGCATCTCGCCGACGGCGCGACCGTCGGCAGAGTCGTGTACGACGCGGGAGTGCCCGGATGAACGAGAACCTCCTCGCCGCCGCCCTCCGCGAGTGGTGTCGAGATCGCGGTAGCTGTACGGCCGTTACGACGACCGCTTCTGTTGGTATGCCGAACCGGTCTACGGACATCACGTATTGGCATTTTTCACGGCGAGTCATCAATAGTCAGGATGGGTGAGTCATCACCTAGCCGAAGGGCCCTCGATGTACTGGCCTCAACGGGACTGGATTTCTGCCGGAACCGCGTGCGGCTTCGCGGCCCTTGCGAGCGTCGACTGGGGATGCCCAACCAACGGTGCGTCACTGCGAAAGATTTCAAAATACGCGACTTGTCAGGAGGTGAGGTCCGTTCAACCAGCCGGACGAAGATCTGCGTCTCGCACCGAACTCGCTGGTCAGACTATTCACGAGAGTCCCGCCCATAGGTACTTCAGCATCAAGGGGGATCGCGACCCACCCGTCAACTCCGTCGCTTTTTTCCAGGTCGGCATTTACCAGTCCGCTTGATGATCGACTGGTGGACGCAGGATGCGGTGCCATTCTCCCTGTTTCACGGCTTTTCGGTCGACCTGGCGAGCGGCTGGCCCGCTGATTGATCTGGCATTCGGCGGTGTCGTGAGAAGCTGCGTAGATGCCGCTGCTCAACGACATGCCGCTCGAACGAACGAACCGGATCTTCCGACACCCGATTCATCAGGACGGCGTCGGCACCCTGGTCCGGCTGATCACCGCGTTGCGGCAATGTCGGAGTGCCGAGGACTTCTACAACTTCCAGCAAGATCTGCTCGCGCGAGTGTTGGAGGTCCAAGAACATCGAGCAGGGTGTCGGCGCGTTGCGAAGCTGCTTCGGCAAGGCAAAGCCGTGCCAGCCGACGCCCCCGATCTGAGGTCCACCGACCCGGTGACCAGCCCTGAGACCTGGGATCTGGAAGCGGATGTCTGTGAGCGAGTCGACCGTCAGCTGCGGTCGGTCGCTGACGGTCTGGCCTGGCGGGTGTTCAGCTACGACCGGCGCGTCATCATCGCACTCTCCCGGAATCAGCACCCTGGCCCGATGGCCGGAAAGAAGGGCTTGGTCGCCGAACGCGAGTTCGTGATCAACTGGTGGCGTGACGAAGGTCGGTTCGTCCTGCTTCACGACCTCACCTCGTGCTTGACCATCGGCGACGCCACCTCGTTCAGGGAGATCGGCAACGAATACGAGGCGTATCTGCACGAGATCAAGTCCAATCCCAGCTGCACTGTGTCGCGGCAACTGCGCCGCCAGCGGATGGCCGAGGAAGCGATCCGCTCCGGTGGGCCGTTACCCGGCGATCTTCCCGGCCGACTGGTGCCGCTCAACATCCCGTACAAGACGCATCTCCATCTGTTGGGAACAGCCTTCGATCGCGCCCACGACCGTGGCGTCCAAGGGATAAAGGTTCCAGGCGGCCGGGCACTCGTGGCGACCGACATCGTCCACGGTTACGACCTGTGGTCAGCAGGCGAACTCATCGACCGGACGGCCGCCGAACATCTCCAGGCCGTCAAACGGGCTCGCATCCCTTGATGGCGGGCACCTGGTCTTTGCGCGCAGCGATGACCTCGTGGCGCGCTCGCCAACGATGCCTCCGTGGTCGATCTATCCCCCTTGCACCCGCGGTGTGCGCGCGGCTGATCACCGACTACGCCATGTACTTCGTGACGATGTCCAGCGAGCCGCTGCTGGCAGCGCTGGACGATGTCGGTCTCACCGCGAAGTGGGTACTTCCTCGCGATCAGGACACCATCCAGCCGCACGAGGTCGTGCTTCGCGCCAACCGCGGCACTCGAACCATGGAGCTGCGTTGGGCTGAGATGCAGCGTCGGCTACTGCTCGAGTTGGCAGACCTCCCGATGTGGGCTGAAGGCGTCGCACAGCTGATGAACCACCACGACTCCGGACGGCATCCATGGCAGTCGTTCAGTGACGAGTGGAAGGCGTGGGCATAGCCCATAGGTGAACACAGATGACGTGAACACAGTAAGGCAAGATCAACGTCTCCCATTTTGCCTCCCAGCAACGACAGAACCCCCACCGGTGATGTTCACCGTTGGGGGTTTTGACCTGGGAAAACAGGTGGTGCGCGATACTGGGATCGAACCAGTGACCTCTACCGTGTCAAGGTAGCGCTCTCCCGCTGAGCTAATCGCGCGAGGCGGAGACGGGAATCGAACCCGTGTACAGGGCTTTGCAGGCCCTTGCCTGAACCACTCGGCCACTCCGCCGCGTTGTGTGGATCGGGCAGCTGCCTGATCCAACTGCGGAATGCCCGCCGCAGTCGAGCGGACGACGGGACTCGAACCCGCGACCCTCACCTTGGCAAGGTGATGCGCTACCAGCTGCGCTACGTCCGCATTCCCCGACTCCGCGTCTTTCGACCCGTCATCGCGGTGTGCTCAGCACTGTATCGGACAGCCGGAACAGTGCGTGCACGGGGGGTGTCCATTGCCTGGCCCGCTCTCCTGATCAGCTCAGATCGTTCGGGATGAGGTGCGTCAGCGCGTCGTCCACGTCGACCCACAGGTGCTCGTTGCCGGGCAGCACGACGTCGTAGGTCCGGTCGAGGAAGTCGGCCAGCTCCTGCGCGGAGGCCTCGAACATGGCGTGCCCCGACGGGGAGTTCAGCTCGATCAGCACCGACTCGGGGTCGTCGACCGACGGGCGGATCCGCACGTCGCCGTCGCCGGCCTCGGCGAGCAGGCCGTCGGCGAGGAGGTCACGCGCGTAGACCCACTCCACCCAGCCGGCCCGGCCGGTGCGAAACGCCGCGACCACGGCGTAGGGGTCCCGGGTGTCGTAGCGCAGCTCCACCTTCACCGGAACGGGAGGCGTTCGCGGTGCCAGCAGGTCGAAGACCGCTGTCGACCGGAGCGTCACGTGATCGTTTCGCATCGTCTTACCCTTCTGCTCCCTTCCCGGCCGCTTTGACCGAGCGTCGACGGTGAGACGTGCCGGGGCTCCGGCTCGCTCGCCGGTTCCGCTCAGATCACACTGTCGTGTGGCTCGAGCGCCCTCTCGGTCTCATCATCACTCTCGGCTTATCGACCTCCGCGCGTGACCCGGTGATCGTTCACGCGTACATACTGCTCGGTTTAACGCTCGGGCGATAGAACCGTCGCGCGAATGTTGCAGGTGACCTCCGTCCCTTCCGCGGACCCTGTCCCTGAGGGGGTAGCCGCTAGCTGGCGTTTCTACGCTCCGTGCCAGCGAATACGCGGTCCGTGCGCGGCGAGGGACCACCCGTTTGCCGGGCGCCGAAAGGCGTCGGGTAGTGTGTCTTCCACACCGCGAGGGGGCGATTAGCTCAGCGGGAGAGCGCTTCGTTCACACCGAAGAGGTCACTGGTTCGATCCCAGTATCGCCCACCAGCCGCCGCCTGGCGGCAGCGAGTTCCACCGAAAGGCCCGGCGATCGCCGGGCCTTTTCTCATGCCATGCCCGGTCTCCGGATGGGTCAACCACTGCCGGGCCCGCGGGATTCCCCGGCCGTGAACCACGCCACAGCGCCGCTGGCCGGCCCGTCAGGGCGCGGACACGCTCCGTGATAGCCCCCTGGTCCACTGTGGATGATCCGGCCACGCGCCCGCCGACGCCTGCGGGCGGTCCGCGGCTGTTCGCCGCGGCATGTCATTGATCAACTGACTACTTTAGGTAGTTGGTTGCCCTGTACCCATGATCACGCTTCGTGACGCTTACGTGATGCGACCCTCGTATCGGCGGTCGCCTGAAAGGCGGGCCATCCGGGCAAGTCCTTGTAACAACGTTCTGAGCGTGACCGATACCACCGCCAGAACTCTTCGATTGATTACGGATTGTGTAACCTGTTTGGTTACTCTGTGGAGTCATCGACGCGTCGGTCCCGCGCTGATCACCTCCACAGGCCACGGCGACGCGGGAGGCTTCATGGACGAGTCGGTGTGGCCGCCATCGCGACCGGAGCGCGGGCTGCCCGCGCCGGGGAGGCGGTCCGCATCCCGTGCGCTGAGTGTCGTCGACGGCGCAGGCAGGCCGTCCGCGGTCAGTCCCACGATGGTCTGGGAGCGGAGATACCGGGCCTGGGTCGTGGCCGGCGACGTGCTCGCCACCCTGTTCGTGGTCCTGGTCAGCACCGTCCTGATCGGAGGCCCCGGCCGTATCGACGAGCCGCACGCGCTCGGCACCACGGCCGCCGTCCTCATCGCGTTGCCGCTGTGCCGGGCGTGGAACCGGGCCGGTCTCGGCGAGGGCACCGAGGAGTACCGCCGCGTCGGGCAGGGCCTGCTGGTGGCGGCCGTCTTCGTGGCGCTCGGCGGCCTGCTCGCCGGTGCGCTCGAGGTGCGGCCGTGGGTCTTCTACGTCGTCCCCTCCGTCGCCGCTGTGATCTTCCCCACGCGCTACACGCTGCGGCGGCTGCTGCACCGCGCCCGGCGTGACGGTCAGTGCCTGCTGCCCGTGATGGCCGCCGGCCACCCGGAGACCGTGGCCGACCTCATCGAGCGCACCAGAAGCGCCTCGCACGTCGGGTGGCGGGTGGAGGCCGTGTGCATCCCCGCGGGCTCGGCCGAACACGGCGAGGTGCTGGGTGTGCCAGTGGTGGGCACCCTGGAGCAGCTCGCCGACCAGGTGCGCCGTGGCGGTTATCGCGTCGTCGCCGTCACCGCCGACCAGCACTGGACCCCCCGCAGCCTGCAGCAGCTGGCATGGGACCTGGAGGGGACCTCGGCCGAGCTCGTCGTCGCTCCGGTGCTCATGGAGGTCGCGGGACCGCGGCTCAACGTCTCCGGTGTGTTCGGCATGCCGCTGCTGCGGGTCACCGCGCCCGCGTTCACCGGCGTGCGCCGCGTGGTCAAGGAGGTCGTGGACCGGGTCGGTGCCGGGCTGCTGCTGCTGTTCGCCTCGCCGGTGATGCTTACGATCGCCGCCGCGATCAAGCTCGGCGACCGGGGGCCGATCATCTACCGGCAGCAACGGGTCGGGCGCGACGGTGACAGCTTCACGATGCTCAAGTTCCGGACGATGGTGCCCAACGCACACGCGGTGCGGGACACGCTGCTCTCCGGCAACGACGGAGCGGGGCCGTTGTTCAAGCTGCGCCACGATCCGCGGGTGACGCGGGTGGGTGCCTTGCTGCGCCGGTACTCGCTGGACGAGCTGCCCCAGCTGTTCAACGTCCTGCGCGGGCAGATGTCGCTGGTCGGCCCCAGACCACCGCTGCCGGAGGAGACCGAGCAGTACGCGCCGGAGGTGCACCGGCGGCTGCTCGTGAAGCCGGGACTGACCGGGCTGTGGCAGGTGAGCGGGCGCAGTGAGCTGTCGTGGGAGGAGAGCGTGCGCCTCGACCTGCGCTACGTCGAGGACTGGTCGCTGGCCCTCGACATGGCGATCCTCTGGAAGACGCTGCGCGCGGTACTCGTCGGCCGCGGCGCCTACTAGCACCGGCATCTCCCCAATGTGGCATTGGTAGCGCTCAACTTCCCCAATGCGGCATTCGTAGCGCTCAACGCTACAAATGTGGCATTGGGGAGCTTTGGGTACGCAGGGTGGCGGTGAGCTAGCTCACTGCCGTCGTGGGAAATAGTCAAGCGCTCAACAAGGTTGACGCGGGCGGATCACCCCACGACGGAAAGGGAGCCACGCCATGACATCGCAGCTTTTCCAGGACGAGCTCGTCCTGTCCGAAACCGCGCAGGACCTGCTGTTCCGCGAAGCGCGCACGGCGAACACCTTCAGCTCCGAGCCGGTGGGCGACGAGCAGCTCCGGGCGATCTACGACCTCGTCAAGTGGGGTCCGACCTCGATGAACACCCAGCCGCTGCGTGCGCTGGTGGTGCGCTCCGCGGAGGGCAAGGAGCGGCTGCTGCCGCACATGGCCGAGGGCAACCGGGACAAGACGCGCTCCGCGCCGCTCAACGTCGTGCTCGCCGCCGACGTCGACTTCCACGAGAACCTGCCGAAGGTCTTCCCGCACAACCCGGACGCCAAGAGCTTCTTCGCCGACGAGGCGGGGCGCGAGCGGACCGCGACGCTCAACGCGAGCCTGCAGATCGGCTACTTCATCCTCGGGGTGCGCGCGGCCGGCCTCGCCGCGGGCCCGATGACCGGCTTCGACGCCGACGGCGTGGACGCCGAGTTCTTCGCGGGCACGTCGTGGAAGAGCCTGGTCGTGGTCAACATCGGCAAGCCGGGCGAGAACGCGTGGCTGACCCGGCTGCCGCGACTCGGCTACGAGGAGATCGCCGTGACGGCCTGACCGGGCCTGACGCGCACCGGGTGAGACGGCGGCGGATAGCATCGAAGGCGTCAGTGCACGTGTTCATGCGTTGAGGGAGTCCACCGTGTCCCAGTCGTCGTTCGCCCCGGCCGTACCCGCCGCACGTGTGGTGGTGCCGGCAGGCACTACGGCGGGCGCGGCGGTGCGCGAGGCCGGGCTGCCCGCCAAGGGCGCCGACGCGATCGTGGTCGTCCGCGACCCGGACGGCAACCTGCGCGACCTCGCCTGGGCGCCGGACTCCGACGTCGAGGTCGAGCCCGTCGCCGCCGCCAGCGAGGACGGCCGCAGCGTCATCCGCCACTCGGCGGCGCACGTGCTGGCCCAGGCGGTGCAGCAGCAGTTCCCGGAGGCCAAGCTCGGCATCGGCCCGCCGGTGAAGGACGGCTTCTACTACGACTTCGCCGTCGACCGGCCGTTCACCCCGGAGGACCTGCAGGCGCTCGAGAAGCGCATGAAGCAGATCATCAAGGGCTCGCAGCAGTTCTCCCGCCGGGTTGTCGAGTCGGTGGAGGCCGCCCGGCAGGAGCTCGCCGACGAGCCGTTCAAGCTGGAGCTGGTCGATCTCAAGTCCGATTCGGACGGCGACGGTATCGACACCTCCGAGGTGATGGAGGTCGGCGCCGGCGAGCTGACCATCTACGACAACCTCGACCCGCGCACCAAGGAGCGCGTGTGGAGCGACCTGTGCCGCGGCCCGCACGTGCCCACCACCAAACACATCCCCGCGTTCAAGCTGATGCGGGTGGCCGCCGCGTACTGGCGCGGCGACGAGAAGAACCCGCAGCTGCAGCGCATCTACGGCACGGCGTGGGAGTCGGCGGAGGCGCAGGACGCCTACCTGGAGATGATCGCCGAGGCCGAGCGCCGCGACCACCGCAGGCTCGGTGCCGAGCTCGACCTGTTCTCCTTCCCCGAGGAGATCGGTTCCGGCCTGCCCGTCTTTCATCCGAAGGGCGGAATCATCCGGCGGGAGCTGGAGAACTACTCGCGGCGCAGGCACGAGGAGTCCGGCTACGAGTTCGTCAACACCCCGCACATCACCAAGAGCGGGCTGTTCTACACCTCCGGGCATCTGCCGTACTACGCCGAGACGATGTTCCCGCCGATCCCGTTCGAGGGCGAGGACTACTACCTCAAGGCGATGAACTGCCCGATGCACCACCTGATCTTCCGTTCGCGCGGGCGCTCGTACCGGGAGCTGCCGCTGCGGCTGTTCGAGTTCGGGACAGTGTACCGGTACGAGAAGTCCGGCGTGGTGCACGGCCTGACCCGCGTGCGCGGGCTGACGATGGACGACTCGCACATCTACTGCACCAAGGAGCAGATGCCGGGCGAGCTGCGCTCGCTGCTGCGCTTCGTGCTGGACCTGCTGGCCGACTACGGCCTCTCCGACTTCTACCTCGAACTGTCCACCCGGGGCGACACCGGCAAGTTCATCGGCGAGGACTGGGAGTGGGAGGAGGCCACCGCGACCCTGCGCCAGGCCGCCGAGGAGTCCGGTCTCGAGCTGGTGCCCGACCCCGGCGGCGCCGCCTACTACGGCCCGAAGATCTCGGTGCAGGCCCGCGACGCCATCGGCCGCAGCTGGCAGATGTCGACCATCCAGCTGGACTTCAACCACCCGCGCCGGTTCGAGCTCGAATACACCGCGCCGGACGGCTCCCGGCAGACGCCGGTGGTGATCCACCGCGCGCTGTTCGGCTCGATCGAGCGGTTCTTCGGCGTGCTCACCGAGCACTACGCCGGCGCGTTCCCCGCGTGGCTCTCGCCCGTGCAGGTGGTGGGCATCCCCATCGCCGACGAGCACGCCGAGCACCTGCGCGGAGTGGAGAAGGCGTTGCGTGCCAAGGGAATCCGGGCCGAGGTCGACACCGGCGACGACCGGATGCAGAAGAAGATCCGCACGCACACCACGCAGAAGGTGCCGTTCCTGCTGCTGGCGGGCGGCAAGGACGTCGAGGCGGGCGCGGTGTCGTTCCGCTTCCGCGACGGCAGCCAGATCAACGGCGTGCCGGCGGACGTCGCTGTCGAGGCGATCGCCGACTGGGTGACCCGCAGGGAGAACGCCTCCCCGACCGCGGAGGCGCTGGAGGCGCTCGTTGGCGGCCGATGAGCGCGACCCCGAGCTCGTCGCCCAGGACGGCGTCGGGGTCGCCGACCAGCTGCAGCGGCTGTGGACCCCGCACCGGCTCGCCTACATCAAGGGCGAGAACAAGCCGGAGGGCGACGAGCCGCAGGGTTGCCCGTTCTGCAGGCTCGTGGATCTCGACGACGAGACGGCGCTGATCCTCGCCAGGGGCCGGACGGTGTACGCGGTGCTCAACCTCTACCCGTACAACCCGGGGCACCTGATGGTGGTGCCGTACCGGCACGTCGCCGACTACACCGAGCTCACCGGCGACGAGACGGCGGAGGTCGCCGAGTTCACCCAGCACGCGATGCGGGTGATCCGCGAGGTCTCCGGCGCGCACGGCTTCAACATCGGCATGAACCAGGGCGTGATCGCCGGGGCGGGCATCGCGGCGCACCTGCACCAGCACGTCGTGCCGAGGTGGGGCGGCGACGCCAACTTCATGCCGGTGGTCGGGCACACGAAGGTGCTGCCGCAGTTGCTGGGGGAGACCAGGGACCTGCTTGCCGGCGCGTGGTGACCCGGCACGGCGGCCAGGGCACGGCCGGACGTGCTCGTGGCCGGGTTGCGCGCCGAGCTGGAGCTGGTCACCGGCGGGCCCGGGACACCCGGTGGCCGGAGCGCGGACGGCTCCGGCCACCGTGAGGTGCCCGCGTAGGGTGCGAAAGGTCAGGCCTGCAGGCCGGCTTCGATGTTCAGCTCGATCTTGATCTTGTCGCTGACCACGGCGGTCGGGATGCTGGCGCCGACGCCGAAGTCGGCCCGGCTGAACTCGGTGGTGGCCGAGACGCCGATGACCTTGCTGCCCTCGGTCATGCCGTCACCGATGCCGCCCAGCTCGGCGGTGAGGGTGACCGGCTTGGTGACGCCGTGCAGGGTCAGCTCGCCGTCGATGAGGTAGTCCTCGCCGTCGGTGCGGATGCCGGTGCTGCGGAAGGTCAGCGTCGGGAACTGCTCGATGTCGAGGAAGTCGCCGCTCTTGACGTGGGTGTCGCGGTCGGCGTTGTTGGTGTCGATGCTGGCCGCCTGGATGGTGGCGGTCACCGAGGAGCCGGTGATGTTCTCGCCGGTGACGATCTCGCCGCCGAACTCGCTGAACCGGCCCCGGACCTTCGACACGCCCAGGTGGCGCACGGTGAAGGTGACGTCGGAGTGGACGGGGTCGATGGTCCAGGTGCCGGCGAGGTAGCCGGGGATCTCGGTCGTGGGCGCGCTCATGGGAGCCCTCCAGAGTCGTGGTAGTCCGTGGTTGATGTCTGCTGAGGCCCAGTTGGTTGAGCCCTCAAGTAACAACATAGCGCAAGATGGTTGAGGGCTCAACTAGGGGTATCATGGGTCTCATGTCCGAACCCCGCTGGCTCAGCGACGAGGAGCAACGCGTCTGGCGCGACTTCTCGGCCGCCGTGTCCATGCTCAGGGCACACCTGGAAGGCCAGCTTCAGCGCGACTCCGGCATGCCGCACACCTACTACGAGGTGCTCGTGGTGCTGTCCGAGGCGCCCGGCCGCGTCCTGCGCATGAGCGACCTCGCGCTGGCCACCCGTTCCTCGCGCAGCAGGCTCTCGCACGCCATCGCGAGGATGGAGGCCAACGGCTGGGTGCGGCGCGAGGCCTGCCCCACCGACAAGCGGGGTGCTTTCGCTCACCTCACGCCCGGGGGCCTCGCCGCGCTCGAGGAGGCGGCTCCCGGCCACGTCGAGGCGGTCCGCGCGAGCCTGTTCGACCCGCTCACGCCTGAGCAGGTCAAACAGCTCGGCGAGATCAGCTCCGCGGTCATCGCCAACCTCACGCCGCGGTGCGCCGAGGCGGCCAGGGAGGAGCTGGAGAACCTCGACGGCGACGGCTGAGCGACACACCGGCGCTGTTGCGGGGCATACCCCCAGGTTGGGCGCGTCCGGCTCGATAGGGTTCGAGGGCAACCCGACCACGCAGCTACCTGCACCGCAAGGAACGATGCTCAACATCTTCGCGCGCGCGTCCGTTTCCCGCGTCACCGATCCGATCGGTGCTGCGCTGGTCAGGGCTGGCCTCACCCCCAACGCCATGACGCTCATCGGCACCACCGGCGCGTTCGTCTGCGCGCTCGTGTTCTTCCCGGCAGGCATGCTGCTGGCCGGGACGTTCACGGTGTGGGGCTTCGTGATGCTCGACCTGCTCGACGGCGCCATGGCCAGGGCCAAGGGCAGCACGCCGTTCGGCGCGGTGCTCGACGCCACCTGCGACCGGCTCGTCGACGGCGCCCTCTTCGCCGCCATCGCCTGGTGGGCGTTCGTGGAGGGCAACCTGCGGGCCGCCACGGCCGCGCTCATCTGCCTCGTGCTGGCGCAGGTGATCTCCTACGTCAAGGCACGCGCCGAGGCCTCCGGCTTCACCTCCGCCGACGGCGGGCTCGTCGAGCGGGCCGAGCGGCTGATCATCGCCCTGGTCGGCACCGGACTGCAGGGCCTCGGCGTGCCGTTCGCCGTCGAGGGCTCCCAGTGGCTGCTCGCCGCGGCCTCGGTCGTCACCCTGTTGCAGCGCATCACGGCGGTCGCGCGGGAGGCGCGGTCGTGAGCCGGCTGGGCGGCCGGCTCGCCGACGCCGGCTACCGCACGGGCTGGCGGCTGGTGCCGAAGCTGCCCAGCTCGCTGACCGCACCGCTGTTCTCGGTCGGCGCCGACCTGGCCACCCGCCGCGACGGCGCAGGCGTGCGGCAGCTGCGCGCCAACCTGGCGAGGGTGGTGCCCCAGGCGGGGCCCGCCGAGCTGGATGACCTCACCAGGCGGGCCATGCGCTCCTACGCTCGGTACTGGCACGAGGCGTTCCGCCTGCCGTCGCTGGAGCCCAAGGAGGTGTGCGACCGGGTGGACATCAGCGGCACCGAGTACCTCGACGCCGCCTTGTCCGAAGGCAACGGCGCGGTGGTCGCGCTGCCGCACACCGGGAACTGGGACGTCGCAGGCCTGTGGCTCGTCGGTCACTCCGGCAGCTTCACCACGGTCGTCGAGCGGCTGGAACCGGAGTCGCTGTACGAGCGGTTCGTCGCCTACCGCGAGTCGCTGGGCTTCGAGGTCGTGCCCGCCGACGGCAGCGTGTCGTTCCGGTTGCTGCTGAGCAGGCTCAGGGAGAACAAGGTCGTGTGCCTCATCGGCGACCGGGACCTGACCCGCACCGGCCTTCCCGTCACGTTCTTCGGCGGACAGGCCCGTTTTCCCGCCGGGCCCGCCCGGCTGGCCGCCAGCACCGGCGCGGCACTGTTGCCGGTGGGCTGCTGGTTCTCCGACGGCGGCTGGGGGTTGCGCATCCACCCGCGCATCCGGGTCAACAGCCGCGACGAGGTGCACCCCGCCACCCAGGCGCTGGCCGAGGTGTTCGCCGCGGACATCGCGGCGCACCCCACCGACTGGCACATGCTGCAGAGGTTCTGGGTCGCCGACCTGACGGGCGAACCCGGCGAGGCGGGCTGAGCCATGCGGATCGGCATCGTCTGCCCGTACTCGTTCGACGTCCCCGGTGGCGTGCAGGGCCATGTGGTCGATCTGGCGAAGGCGCTGCTGGCGCTCGGGCACACCGTGTCCGTGCTCGCCCCGGCCGACGAGGACGCCGAGCTGCCGTCCTTCGTGCACCCGGCCGGCCGGGCGCTGGGCATCCCGTACAACGGCTCGGTGGCGCGCCTGCAGTTCGGGCCCGTCTCGTACACGCGGGTGCGGCGCTGGCTGCGGGACAACGACTTCGATGTGCTGCACCTGCACGAGCCCGCGGCGCCGAGCCTGTCGCTGCTGGCGCTCAAGGTCGCCGACGGGCCGATCGTCGCCACCTTCCACACCTCCACCCCGCGTTCCCGGACGCTGGCCGCCTTCCAGCCGGTGCTGCGGCCCCTGCTGGAGAAGATCACGGCACGGATAGCGGTGTCCGCGCTCGCGCGGCGGGTGCAGGTCGAGCACGCGGGCGGCGACGCGGTGGAGATCCCCAACGGCGTCGACATGGAGTTCTTCGCGGGCGCCGAGCCGCTGGAGGGCTACCCGCGCGACGGCGGCACCATCGGCTTCGTCGGCCGCTACACCGAGCCGCGCAAGGGAATGGGCGTGCTGCTCGACGCGCTGCGAATCCTCGCCCCCGAGCTGCCCGGCCTGAGGCTGCTGGTGGTCGGCAGGGGAGAGGAGGATGTCCTGCGCCGCCAGGCCGGCCCCGAGCTGTCCCGCCGCGTCGAGCTGCTGGGCCAGGTCGACGACGCCACCAAGGCCCGCGCCCTGCGCAGCGTGGACGTCTACTGCGCGCCGAACATCGGCGGCGAGAGTTTCGGCATGATCCTCACCGAGGCCATGGCCGCGGGCACCCCGGTGGTGGCCAGCGGGCTCGACTCGTTCCGCCGCGTGCTCGACGACGGCCGGGCCGGGGTGCTCTTTCCCACCGGGGACGCCACCGCGCTCGCCGCCGCACTGCGCGGCCTGCTGGCCGATCCGCGGCGGCGGGAGCGGCTGGCGCAGGCGGCGACCGGCCGCGTCGCCCTGTTCGACTGGCGCACGGTCGTCAGGCAGGTGCTGCGTGTCTACGAGACCGCGATCGCCGCCGACCCGCGCAAGGTCAGCGCCGAGGCCGCTGCCCAGTCCGAAGAGGACACCTCGCGATGAACACCTTGCTCGTGGTGCTGGTCGTGCTCGCCGTGCTGGTGGTGGCGGGCGGGCTGTTCCTCGTGGCCACGGCCAACCGGCTCGACCGCCTGCACGTGCGCATGGACGCGGGCTGGGCCGCGCTCGACGCGGCGCTGGCCCGGCGGGCCGTCGTGGCCAGGACCGTCGCCGCGAGCGCGCTGCCCGCACCGCAGGCAGAGCCGCTGCGCGCGGCCGCGGAAGGCGCCGAGACCGCGCCACGGCCGGAGCGCGAGCTCGCCGAGAACGAGCTCACCCGGCTGCTGGCCGACGTGGACCGCGCCGCGCTGCCTGCGCCGCTGGCCGACGAGCTCGCCGACGCCGAGCAGCGCGTGGTCATCGCCCGCCGCGTGTACAACGACGCCGTCCGCGACACCCTGACGCTGCGGCGCAGGCGCAAGGTGCGCTACTTCCGGCTCGCCGGAACGGCGCGGCTGCCGGAGTACTTCGAGATCGCCGAGCCGGAGCTGGACACCACGAGCAGCAGGCCTGCGCCCCGCACGTCGGCGCGGGTGGTGCTCGTCGACGAGCGCGGCCGGGTGCTGCTGTTCCACGGCCACGACCCGGTGCCCGGCGGGGACAGCTACTGGTTCACGGTCGGCGGCGGTGTCGAGGACGGCGAGGATCTGCGGGCGGCGGCGGCCAGGGAGCTGCGCGAGGAGACGGGGATCGCGGTGCCCGCCGACGATCTCGTCGGCCCGGCGTGGCGCAGGCGGGTCGAGTTCAGCTTCGACGGACGCGCCTACGACGGCACGGAGTGGTTCTTCCTCGCCCGGCTGGAGGGCACCGACGGCGAGGTGGAGATCGACACGTCCGGCTTCACCGACGTGGAGGTGGAGACCATCGGCACCCACCGCTGGTGGGAGCCCGGCGAGCTGCGGGCCACGGAGGACACGGTGTATCCCGTGCAGCTGGCGGAGCTGCTGCCGCCGCTGCTGGCCGACGGCTGGGACGGCAGGCTGCGCACCATCCGCTGATCACGCCTGTTCCGGCGTCACTCGACGAGCTTGCCCTCCGTGGACACCTCCCGCATCAGGCCCGCGATCTCGGCGGGTACGGGCGGGACCGCCTCGCGTTCCAGGCGACCCGGCCCGGACCACACGAGGTTGACCCGCAACGTCTCGTCGAGGTCCGGGTAGTCGGCACGGTTGTGGCACCCCCGGGTCTCCCGGCGTTCGACAGCGGCCTCGAGGGTGGCGCGCGCGGCCAGCGCCGACGCCTTCAGGTCGAAGGCGTGCGCCAGGTCCAGGAAGCCGGCGAGATCGGGATGCACGCCCACCCTGGTGATCCGCTCCTCCAGCGCGTCCAGTTCGGACAGACCGGCGAGCAGGCCGGCCTCGTCGCGGACCACGCCGGCGTGCTCGGTCATCGTGTCGCGCAGGGACCGCTGCAGCACGCGCACGTTCTCCGGACCGTCGGCCGCGAGCAGGTCGTCGACCTCGGCGGAGGCCTCCGCGACCGCCCCGGCCGAACGGCGTTGAGCCGTCAGTTCCCTCGAGTAGACCGCGGCCGCCTCGCCGGCGATCCGGCCGTACACCAGCAGCTCGATCAGTGAGTTGCCACCGAGCCGGTTCGCGCCGTGCAGTCCGCTGGATGCCTCGCCGATCGCGTACAACCCGTCCACGCCCGTGCCATGGTCCTCCGGGCGCACCCACACCCCGCCCATCGAGTAGTGCGCCGTGGGCGCGATCTCGATCGGGTCGCGGGTGATGTCGAGCATCTGCAGCTCCAGCAGGGTCTGGTACACGCGTGGCAGCCGCCGCATGATCGTTTCCCTCGGCAGGTGGGACACCTGCAGCCACACTCCACCGTTCGGTGTGCCGCGGCCCTCCTTGATCTCCGTGTACGCCGCGAGTGCGACCCGGTCGCGTGTGGACAGTTCCATGCGGTCCGGGTCGTAGCGGGCCATGAAGCGCTCTCCCCGCGCGTTGCGCAGCACGCCGCCCTCGCCGCGGGCCGCCTCCGACACCAGCGTGCCCGCGGCGTTCTCCGGTTCGATCAGCCCCGAGGGATGGAACTGCACCAGCTCCGGATCCCGGATGCGCCCGCCGGCGAGCACGGCGAGCCGGAAGGAGTCACCGGTGTTCTCGTCACGGCGGGACGACGTGCGGCGCCAGATCCGGGTGTGGCCACCGGCGGCCAGGACGACGGCGTCGGCGTGGATCACGTACCGGCTGCCGTCGGTGAGATCGAATCCGTAGGCGCCGAAGACGGCGTTGTCCCGCACCAGGATCCGGGTGACGTAGACCCGGTCCAGGATCGGAACCTCGAGCTGTGTCACCCGGTTGACGAGCGTGCGCTGGATCTCCAGACCGGTGTAGTCGCCTGCGAACGCCGTGCGGCGGTAGGTGTGCGCACCGAAGAACCGCTGGGAGACGCGGCCGTCGGCCTCGCGGGCGAACGGCATTCCGTACCGCTGCAGGTCCTCGATGCCCCGTGCCGCGTTCTCGGTGACGATCCGGACCGTCTCCGGATGCGCCAGCAGGTAGCTCTCCTGCACCGTGTCCGCCGCATGCTGCTGCCAGGAGTCCTCGGGGTCCATCGTGGCGAGCGCGGCGTTGATCCCGCCCGCGGCGAGCACGGTGTGCGCGTCGGAGCGCGCTCGCTTGCCCACCAGCAGGACGCCGACGCCGCGCTCGGCCAGCTCGATCGCGGCACGCAGACCGGCGCCGCCGGTGCCGATGACGAGTACGGAGGTGGCGATGCGGTGTTCGGTCATGACGGCTCCTTCGCCGCGAGGACGGCGGGTTCCCCACCGGCGACGAACGCCTGGCGCGGGTGCTGTACCGAGGCGAGCGAGAGGATGTCCCGGCCGAACAGCGCCGCGGTGAGCCAGAGCGCGAGCACCCGGATCTTGCGTTCCCAGGTGGGCACGGCCAGCACGTGGTAGCCGCGGTGCAGGAGCCAGGCAGGCAGCCCGGTGATGACGAGGCGCCGGTACTGGAAGATGCCGCGGCCGATGCCCAGCGTCGCGACCGTGCCCAGGCTGCGGTGCACGTACTCCTTCGGCCTCCGGCCGCGCAGTGTCGCCACGATGTTGCGGGCGAGCAGTTTGCCCTGGCGGTAGGCGTGCTGCGCGTTGGGCACCGTGCGGGCGCCGGGGACGGGCGAGGCGAGATCGGGGACCGCGGCGTCGTCGCCCGCGGCCCAGGCGCCGGGCACCGGCTCGGCCTGGGTGCCCACCTGCAGGTCGGGTCGCACGACGATCAGCCCGCGCTCGTCGACGGGCAGGTCGGTGTGCCTGCCGGTGACCGGGTTCGCGCCGTTGCCGGTGGTCCACACGATGAGCTCCGAGTCGAACTCCTCGCCGCTGGAGAGCACCACGTGCCCGCCGGCCGCCGAGACCACCTGCGTGCCGAGGTGGACGCGGGCGCCCCGCCGCTCCAGCGAACGCACCACCCAGCGGCCCGGCCGGTCGGTGACCTCCGGCAGGATCCGGCCCGAGGCCTCCACGAGGTGGAACCGCAGCTCGTCACGACGCAGCTCGGGGTATCGCCGGAGCAGCGCGGTCGCCAGCGACAGCAGTTCGCCGAAGCCCTCGACTCCCGAGAAGCCGCCACCGACGAACGTGACTGTGAGCAGCTTCGCCCGCAGCGGCCCGGGCGGGAGGGTGGCGGCGCGGTCGAACGCCGTGAGCAGCGTGTCGCGGATCGCGACGGCCTCCTCGACGTGCTTGAGGCCGATCGCCCGCTCGCCGACGCCGGGCACGGGCAAGGTCCGGGTGACCGCGCCCGCGGTGACGACGACGAAGTCGTAGCCGAGCTCGACGATGTCGCCGTCGGCGGGCCGGACGGTGACGACGCGGTGCTCGTGGTCGATCGCGGTGACCATCCCGGCGACGATGCGGGTGCGGCGCAGGTGACGGCGCAGCGACACCGCGGCGTGGCGCGCCTCGACCGAGCCGGCCACCACCTCCGGCAGGAACGGCTGGTAGGTCAGGTACGGGCGCGGGTCGACGAGAGTGACCTCGGCCTCGCCGCGACGGAGTTTCTTCTCGAGCGTCCAGGCGGTGTAGAAGCCGGCGTAGCCGCCGCCCACGATGAGGATCTTGCGCATGATGTCCTCTTTTTCTCTCGGTCCACCACCCTCCGGACGGCGCGGCACTGGCGGGACGTGACAGCGGCGGCGGGTGCAGTGCCGCGGATCACGTCGTGGCGGTGGCGCCTTGTCGCCGGTGCGGGGCGGCCTTGACCGAGTGGCGGACGGCCTGCCGCGTGAGAGACTGGCCGCCATGGCAGCCAACCCCGCCGACACCCCGCACGATCCCGCCTGCGAGGTCGCCCACGGCACGGCCGAGCCGCAGGTCACCGAGCGCACGCTGGTGGCCGTGTTCGCCTCGCCGGTGGCGCGGTACCTGCTCGCCTACGGCCGCGACCTCGGCTACGACACCGTGCTCGTGGAGCCGGACCGTGACCAGGCGCCCGACGGGGCCGTGCCCGCGGTGCCCGAGCTGGACGGCACGGCCGACGTCGTGGTCACCGACCACCACCGCCCCGAGCTCGGTGAGCTGCTGCGGGACGCGCTGGCCCACCCGGCACGCTGGATCGGCGTGCTCGGCAACCCCCGGCACGAGGGCCCGCACGTCGCCGCGCTGACGGCCCTCGGCGTCGCGCCGGACGACATCGCCCGCGTGCACCGCCCGGTGGGGCTCAACATCGGCTCGCGCACGCCGCCCGAGATCGCGGTCGCCACGCTCGCCGGGCTGCTCGCCGACCGCAACGGCCGCCCTGGCGGGTTCGAGTTCTGAGCAGCCCGGGGCGTCCGCCGCGGCTCAGCGCGCGGCGAGGCTTTCCGGCATCGGGTCGTAGCGCACGTGGCGCCGCGTGAAGCTGGCCGTGCCCGACGTCATGGAGCGCAGGTCGATGGCGTAGCGCAGCAGCTCCGTGGACGGCACCTCGGCGCGGATGATCGTCTTCCCGCCCGCGGTGGACTCGGTGCCCAGCACCCGGCCGCGCCGCGACGACAGGTCGCCGAGCACCGTGCCCAGGTGATCGTCGGGCAGCACCACGGTGACCTCGTCGAACGGCTCCAGCAGCAGCACCCGGGTCTTGGCGGCCGCGTCCTTGAGCGCCAGCGCGCCGGCCATCTGGAACGCCGCGTCGGAGGAGTCGACGCTGTGTGCCTTGCCGTCGAACAGGGTCACCCGCACGTCCACCACCGGGTGGTCGTCGAGGAGCCCGCGCTGCAACTGCGCGCGCACGCCCTTCTCCACGCTCGGGATGAACTGGTGGGGAACCGCGCCGCCGACGACCTTGTCGACGAACTCGAAGCCCGCGCCGCGCGGCAGCGGCTCCACCTCGATGTCGCACACCGCGTACTGGCCGTGCCCTCCGGACTGTTTGACGTGCCTGCCGTGCCCGGTGGCCTTGCCCGCGAACGTCGAGCGCAGGCTGATGCGCACCGGCTCGGTGTCCACCTCGGCGCCGCCGGCACGCAGCCGGGACAGCACCACGTCGGCGTGTGCCTCGCCCATGCACCACAGCACCAGCTGGTTGGTCTCCGGGTTGCGCTCCAGCCGCAGGGTCGGGTCACCGGCGACGAGCCGGGACAGGTTGCGCGCCAGCGCGTCCTCGTCGCTGCGGGTCTTGGCCACCACCGCCACGGGCAGCAGCGGCTCCGGCATGGGCCACGGCTGCATCAGGAGTGGATCGTCCGGATAGGACACCGTGTCGCCCGTCTCGGCGGACCCGATCTTGGTGAGCGCGCACAGATCGCCCGCGACGCAGTAGGGCACCTCGCGCAGCGTGGAGCCGAGCGGGGAGTAGAGGTGGGCGACGCGCTCGTCGGCGTCGTGGTCCTCGTGGCCGCGCTCGGCCAGCCCGTGGCCGGAGATGTGCACGGGCCGCTCCGGGCGCAGGGTTCCGGAGAAGACGCGCACCAGCGAGACCCGGCCCACGTAGGAGTCGACTGCGGTGCGCACGACCTCCGCGGCCAGCGGCCCGTTCGGGTCCGGCTCCAGCCGCGGGTGCGGTACGCCCTCGGGCGAGGTGACCTCCGGCAGCGCGTGCTCCAGCGGTGACGGGCAGGCCCGCACGATGCCGTCGAGCACCTCGGCAAGGCCGACGCCCGTCTCGGCGCACACCGGGATCACCGGGTGGAACGACCCGCGCGCGACGGCGGTCTCCAGGTCGGCGATGAGGGTGTCCTCGGAGATCTCCTCGCCCGCGAGGTAACGATCCATGAGGGTCTCGTCCTCGCTCTCGGCGATGATGCCCTCGATCAGCTCGTTGCGGGCCTCGGTGAGGCGGTCCAGGTCAGCGGGGTCGGGGTCGGTGACGGTGGGCGGATAGCCGCCGGAGTAGTCGAAGAAGCGCTGGGTGATGAGCCCGATGAGCCCGCGCCTGCCGCCGCCCGCGGGCAGGTACAGCGGCAGCACGCCCTCGCCGAACGCCTGCCTGCACGCCGCGATCTCGCCCTCGACGTCGGCCCGCGCGTGGTCGAGCCGGGCGACCAGCACGGCCCTGGGCATGCCGACGGCGGCGCACTCCTGCCAGAGCGCGACCGTGGCCGGGTCGACACCCTCGCCCGCGGAGACGACGAACAGCGCGGCGTCGGCCGCGCGCAGCCCCGCCCGCAGCTCGCCGACGAAGTCCGCGTACCCGGGGGTGTCGATCAGGTTGATCTTGACGTCGCGGTGGATCAGCGGCGCGATCGAGAGCCCCACCGAACGCTGCTGCCGCACCGCCGCGGGATCGTGGTCGCACACCGTGGTGCCCTCCACGACGGAACCGGCCCTGCCGAGCGCGCCGGACGCCACGAGCAGGGCCTCGGTGAGTGTGGTCTTGCCGGAGCCGGACGGGCCCACGAGCACCACGTTGCGTACCTTGCCGGGATCGTCCACAGCGACCGCGGCCCCAGCGTCTCCGTTCCTCGCGTGCTTCTCGGCCATGGCGGGTCTCCCTTGCGCCGACGTCGGTGTCGAGGTGTTACCTCGATCACACACCCGTTGGGAGCGGGCGGCAAGGGCGGGGACCCAGGCGGTGGAAGTGGACTGCCGAGATTGCCATCCACTGGCCTGTTTCGGCGGTCCACGTCCGACGTACAGTTGACCCGTCAACCCCCGATTCCTTCGTGAAAGGCTCCCGCAGTGTCTGACGCCCAGCCCACCGGCTCCACCGTTTCCGAGACCGGCACCGCCCGGGTCAAGCGCGGGATGGCGGAGATGCTCAAGGGTGGCGTGATCATGGATGTCGTCACCCCCGAGCAGGCCAAGATCGCCGAGGACGCCGGCGCCGTCGCGGTCATGGCGCTCGAGCGCGTGCCCGCCGACATCCGTGCCCAGGGCGGAGTCGCGCGGATGAGCGACCCGGACCTCATCGACGGCATCATCTCCGCGGTGTCCATCCCCGTCATGGCCAAGGCCCGCATCGGCCACTTCGTCGAGGCGCGCGTGCTGCAGTCCCTCGGCGTCGACTACATCGACGAGTCCGAGGTGCTGACCCCGGCCGACTACGCCAACCACATCGACAAGTGGGCGTTCACCGTCCCGTTCGTCTGCGGGGCCACCAACCTCGGCGAGGCGCTGCGCCGGATCAACGAGGGTGCCGCGATGATCCGCTCGAAGGGCGAGGCAGGCACCGGCGACGTGTCCAACGCGACCACGCACATGCGCCGGATCCGGGCGGAGCTGCGCAAGCTCTCCGCGCTGCCGGAGGACGAGCTCTACGTGGCGGCCAAGGAGCTGCAGGCCCCGTACGAGCTGGTCAAGGAGGTCGCCGCGACCGGCAAGCTGCCGGTGGTGCTGTTCACCGCGGGCGGCATCGCCACCCCGGCCGACGCGGCGATGATGATGCAGCTCGGGGCCGAGGGCGTGTTCGTCGGCTCGGGCATCTTCAAGTCCGGCGACCCGGCCAAGCGGGCCGAGGCCATCGTGAAGGCCACCACCTTCCACGACGACCCGGACGTGCTCGCCAAGGTGTCGCGCGGTCTCGGCGAGGCCATGGTCGGCATCAACGTCGACGACGTGCCGGAGCCGCACCGGCTTGCCGAGCGCGGCTGGTGACGAGCGGCACGCCCTGCTCCCCGGCGAGGGCGACGTAGGCGGCGTCGTAGGGCGGGATCGCGTGCCGCAGCTGCCATACCCGGGGCACCAGGGACCGGTGCGGCGAGCGCGCGACGGGGACCAGCGCCGACGCGTCCAGGACGAAACGATCCGGGCGCGCACGTCCACGTCCGGCGTGGTCTGTGGACCGGCCGGAAAACCGGTTGCGGGGCGGGAGACCGATCGGCGACAGTTCCAGCGTCCTGCCATCGACCACAAAGGACGATCCTGGTGCTGTCCCACGCGGAGATCGAGGAGTTCGTCGAGAACGGCTTCGTCCGGCTCGCCGGCGCCGTCCCGCGCCCGCTGGCCGAGCGGTGCCGCGACGAGCTGTGGGCGGCCACCGGCTGCGACCCCGACGATCCGGCGACGTGGACGGAGCCGGTCGTCCGGCTCGGTGGGTTCTCGACCCCTCCGTTCCGGGAGGCGGCGAACATGCCGGTGCTGCGGGAGTCGTTCGACCAGCTCGTCGGCCCCGGCCGGTGGCGGCCGCTCGGCGGGCTGGGCACCTTCCCGGTGCGCTTTCCCAGCGACGAGGCGCCCGGCGACGACGGCTGGCACGTCGAGGCGAGCTTCGCCGGAGACGAGGGCGACTACCGGCTCAACGTCCGCTCGCGGGGACGGGCGCTGTTGCTGCTGTTCCTGTTCTCCGACGTCGGCGAGCACGATGCGCCGACCCGGATCCGCGTCGGCTCGCACCGGGACGTGCCCCCGTTGCTCGCCGGGCACGGCGACGCGGGCCGGGAGTGGTTCGGACTGTGCGCCGACGCGGTCGCCGCGAGCGAGCACCGCCCCGAGGCGCTGGCGACGGGCGCCACCGGTGACGTCCTGCTGTGCCATCCGTTCCTGGTGCACGCCGCCCAGCCGCACCGGGGAGCCGTTCCGCGGTTCATGGCGCAGCCGCCACTGGAACCCACCGGCCTGCTCGACCTGAGCGGTCCGGCGCCGACGCCGGTGGAACGCGCGGTGCGCGACGCCCTCTGACACCGCCGGGCCGCGTGGCTCAGGTGTGCAACTCGTGCGTCGCCGCACCCTCGGCCAGCCGCCTGCTGTGCTCCACCAGTCTCGGGTAGTCGGTGGCCATGCCCTGCAGCAGCGTCTCCACCGCGCGCTCGATCTCGGGTCCGCGCAGCGTCGCGTGACCGAACAGGACGCGATAGTGCACGAGTGAGCCGAGCAGGTCGACGGCGAGTGCCAGGTCGAGATCCTCGCGCAGGTCGCCGCGTGCGGTGGCGCGCGCCAGCATCCGCTCGACCGCGGCGCGGGGCGGCGCGAACAGCGTGCGCATGAACGCGTCGTGCAGGCCCGCATCGCCCGAACAGTCGGCCAGCAGCGGCGCCAGCACGCCGGGAGGCATGCGGTCGAAGGCCGCGACGAACACGGCGAGCCCTTCGCCGAGATCGCACAGCGTGCAGCCGGTGTCCGGCACGGTGACGTCGCCGAGCCTGCGGGCCAGCGCTGCCAGCACCAGCTGCTGCCGGGTCGGCCAGCGGCGGTAGACGGCAGGCTTGGTGGTGCCCGCGCGCCTGGCGACCTCCTCGATCGTGAACCGCCCGTAGCCCACCGTGTCGAGCACGGCCAGCGTCGCGTCGAGCACGGCCAGGTCGATGTGGGCGCTGCGCGGCCTGCCCGCTCGCGCGCGGTCGCGGGGAGGACGGGATTGCATGGCGGCGAGTCTACTGGATATATTCCGTTACGTATCGGAATGAAATCGCAAGGGGGTCACATGTCCTCGCCGACCATGCCGGATGCCCGAGCGCGGGCAGGAGGCCGCGAGTGGGCCGGGCTCGCCGTACTCGCCCTGCCCACGCTGCTGCTGGCGATCGACAACAGCGTCCTGTTCCTCGCGCTGCCGGAGCTGAGCACCGACCTACGCCCCACGGCCACCCAGGAGCTGTGGATCATGGACTCCTACGGCTTCCTGGTCGCGGGGTTCCTGCTCACCATGGGCGGGCTCGGCGACCGGATCGGCAGGCGCAGGCTGCTGCTCGGCGGCGCCGCCGCGTTCGGCGCGGCATCGGTGCTGGCCGCGTACTCCACCAGCGCCGAGATGCTCATCGCGGCCCGCGCCCTGCTCGGTATCGCGGGTTCCACGCTCATGCCGTCGGCGCTGGCGCTGATCAGCACGATGTTCCGCGACCCGCGGCAGCGCTCGCTCGCGGTCGGCGTGTTCGTCAGCTGCTTCATGGGCGGCGCCGCGCTCGGCCCCGTCGTCGGCGGGCTGTTGCTCGACCACTTCTGGTGGGGCTCGGTGTTCCTCCTCGGCGTACCGGTGATGGTGCTGCTGTTCGTCGCGGGGCCGGTCCTGCTGCCCGCGCACCGGGGCAGCGGCTCGGGGCGGCTCGACCTGCCGAGTGTCGGGCTGTCGCTGGCGGCGGTCCTGCCGGTCGTCTACGGCCTCAAGGAGCTCGCCGGACAGGGCCCGTGGTGGCGGGCGTTGCTGGTCGCCGCCGCCGGTGCCGGCTTCGCGGCCGCCTTCGTCCGGCGGCAGCGGCGGCTGGCCGACCCGTTGCTCGACCTGCGGCTGTTCGGCCGGCCTGCGTTCCGCGCGGCGCTGGGCATCCTGCTGTGCGGCATGGTGCTGCAGGGCGGGCTGTACCTCGTGATGAGCCAGTACCTGCAGTTGGTGGAAGGGCTGTCCCCGCTGCGGGCGGGCCTGTGGCTGGTGTCGCCCGCGCTCGCGCTCGTCGTGGGGTCCCTGCTGTCGCCGCTGCTGGCCCGCAGGCTGCGTCCGGCGACGGTGATCGGCGCGGGCCTCGCCGTCTCGGCGGCCGGGTTCGCCGTACTGGGTCTCGCAGGAAGCGACGCGGGGCTCCCGGTGCTCGTGACCGCCATGGCCGTCGGCTTCTTCGGTGGCGCACCCATCGGCGCGCTCGGCATCGACCTGGTCGTCGGCTCGGCACCACCGGAGAAGGCCGGCTCGGCGTCCTCGGTGGCGGAGACGAGCGGCGAGCTCGGCGTCGCACTCGGCGTGGCGACGCTGGGCAGCGTCGCGGGCGCCGTCTACCGGGCTCAGGTCGTCGTTCCCCCGGCCACGCCCGGCGAGGCCGCCGACGCGGTGTCGGCCACCCTCGCCGGCGCGGTGACGGCCGCCGAACGGCTGCCTGCCGGGCTCGCCTCCGAGGTGCTGGAGACCGCCCGCTCGGCGTTCACCACGGGGCTGAGTGTGGTCGCCGTCGTCAGTGCCGGGATCGCGGCCGTGCTCGCCGTCCTCGCCGGGACGACGCTGCGGCGCGTCCGCTCCGGTGTTCGGCAGGAGCCGTGACCCGGCGTCGCGGAGGCGCGCTCAGACGTGCTCGGAGATCAGCACGGCCATCGTCGCGGGCTCCAGGGCCTTGAACACGTGCGGCACGTCCCCGGGGTAGGCGGTGTAGTCGCCGGGGGCGAGCTCCACCGGCTCCTCGGTGAGGCCGGCGAGCGCGCGCCCGGCGCAGAGCACCACGTGCTCGATCACGCCGGGCATGTGCGGGTCCGACTCGCGCGGCCTGCCCGGTTCCGCGGTGAGCAGGTAGAGGTCACGGCGGGCGTGGGGAGGGCAGGAGGCCAGCAGGGTCGCCACGTAGTCGGCGTGCTCGGCGGGCACGGCAGGGCCCTCGCCCGCGCGGATGACCTGCACCCTGGGCCTGGTGGGTTCCACGAGGTGGGCGAACGGGACGTCGAGGGCGACGCCGAGTGCCCACAGCGTCTCGACGCTGGGGTTGCCGGTGCCGGACTCCAGCTGGGACAGCGTGGATTTCGCGATCCCCGCCCTGCGGGCCACCTCGGCCAGCGACAGGCCTGCCCGGTGCCGCTCGCGCCGCAGCGATGCCGCGATGACGTCCAGCGGCGCGCCACCGCCCTTGCCGTTGTCCACCATTCGTTCGCTCCAGAAGTCGGTTCGTTCGCCTTGACGAACGCTTGGTCCGGGGTTCAGTATAGAAGGCGATGCGTTCGATATTACGAACCCTGGATCGGGACCTGGCCCGCGACATCGGCCTGGTCTGCCTCGCCGACGCGGTCGTGGGACTCTCGTTCGGCGCGATCACGGTCAGCTCCGGTCTCCCGCTGTGGCTGCCGATGCTGCTGTCGCTGCTGGTGTTCGCCGGTGCCGCCCAGTTCATGTTCGTCGGGCTCATCGCCTCCGGCGGCAACCCGGTGGCCGCCGTCGTCGCCAGCCTGCTCATCAACGCCCGGCACGTGCCGTTCGGGTTCGCCATCGGCGACGTGCTCGGCACCGGCAGGCTGCGCCGCGCCGTGGGCACCCACCTCATGATCGACGAGTCCGTGGCCTTCGCGCTGGCCCAGCGGGACGCCGAGCGCCGGCGCGCCGCCTACTGGGCGTGCGGCGTGGGGCTGTTCGTGTGCTGGAACGTCGGCGTGCTCGCCGGTGCGTTCGCGGGCACGGTCGTCACCGACACCGACGCGCTGGGTCTCGACGCGGCGTTTCCCGCCGTGCTCCTGGCGCTGGTGCTGCCGTCAGTGCGGGACGGCGCGACGCGCCGCGCCGTGCTGGCCGGCGTGGCGATCGCGCTGGCCACGGCCCCCTTCCTGCCCTCGGGCGTTCCGGTGCTGCTCGCACTGGCCGGGGTGCTCGCAGGCCTCGGCGGCAGGCAGGCGCCCCGGGAGCAGGAGACGGCGGCATGACCGGCGCGGCCACCCTGATCATCGCCACCGTCGTGCTCGGCGCGGGCACCTTCGCCTTCCGGTTCGCGGGTCCGGTGTTGCGGGCCAGGACCGAGCTGTCGCCCAGGGTGGAGAAGCTCATCACCATCGCGGCGGTGGTCCTGCTCGCCGCGCTCGTCGCCACGGCCGCGCTGCTGGACGGGCAGGAGTTCGTCGGCTTCGCCCGCCCCGCGGGCGTCGCGGTGGGCGGCGTGCTGGCCTGGCGGAAGGCGCCCTTCGTCATCGTGGTGCTCGCCGCGGCCGCCACCGCGGCCGGGCTGCGGCTGCTCGGGGTGCCCTGAGCACGCCGTCCCGCCTCCGGCCCAGTAGGCTTGACCAGCGGGAATCGCTGGCGAAAGGTGGACTCGGGTGCCGAAGGGGCCGACAACGCGACCGGTGATCGGTGTGCTCGCCCTGCAGGGCGACGTGCGTGAGCACGCCGCGATGCTGGAGCGGGCCGGCGCGCGGGCCATGCCGGTCCGCAGGGAGCGGGAGCTGTCCGAAGTAGACGGTTTGGTGCTGCCAGGCGGCGAGTCGACCACCATGTCCCGCCTGCTGGAGTCGTTCGAACTGCTGGAGCCGCTGCGGGCCCGGCTCGCGCAGGGCATGCCCGCGTTCGGCTCGTGCGCGGGCATGATCCTGCTGGCCAGGCAGGCGCTCGACGGCCGCCAGGACCAGCATCAGCTCGACGCGATCGACATGGTCGTGCGCCGCAACGCCTTCGGCAGGCAGGTCGACTCGTTCGAGAGCGATCTCGACGTCACCGGAGTCGACGGCGGGCCGCTGCACGCCGTGTTCATCCGCGCCCCGTGGGTGGAGAAGACCGGCGACGACGTCGAGGTGATCGCCAGGGTGCCGCACACCCAGGAGCCTCCGGCGGCGGCCGATAGGATCGTCGCGGTCCGGCAGGGGACGGTGCTCGCCACCGCCTTCCACCCCGAGCTCACCGGGGACGAGCGGGTGCACCGGCTGTTCGTGGGCATCGTGCAAGAGGCATAAGCGCTGTTCGAAAGGTATGGAGGAGAGATGAGCGGCCACTCGAAGTGGGCCACCACCAAGCACAAGAAGGCCGCCCTCGACGCCAAGCGTGGCAAGCTGTTCGCGAGACTGATCAAGAACATCGAGGTCGCCGCGCGGACCGGCGGGGGCGACCCGGACGGCAATCCCACGCTCTACGACGCCATCCAGAAGGCGAAGAAGAACTCCGTCCCCCAGGACAACATCGAGCGTGCGCGCAAGCGCGGCGCCGGTGAGGAGGCCGGTGGCGCGGACTGGCAGAACATCACGTACGAGGGCTACGGCCCCAACGGGGTCGCCGTGCTCATCGAGTGCCTCACCGACAACAAGAACCGGGCGGCCTCGGAGGTCCGCACGGCTCTGACCCGCAACAACGGCACACTCGCCGACCCGGGCTCGGTGGCGTACCTGTTCAACCGCAAGGGCGTCGTGATCATGCCCAAGAACGGGCTTTCGGAGGACGACGTGCTCATGGCGGTGCTGGACGCGGGCGCCGAGGAGGTCAACGACCTCGGCGAGAGCTTCGAGATCGTGTCCGAGGCCGGCGATCTGGTCTCGGTGCGCACGGCGCTGCAGGACGCCGGCTACGACTACGAGTCCGCCGAGCCGACGTTCTTGGCCTCGGTCAACGTGCCGCTCGACGCCGAGGCGGCCAAGAAGGTGTTCCGGCTCATCGACGCGCTCGAGGACTGCGACGACGTGCAGAACGTCTACGCCAACTTCGACGTCTCCGACGAGGTCATGGCCGAGGCCGGCGCCTGATCACCCTGCGCGCGGCGGGGCGTTTCCTCCCGGGGGCCGATACGGCACAATGGCCGCCGTGACGCCCGAGACCGTGACCGCACAGGACCAGCAATCCGATCTCGAGGACCAGCGCCTGCGCGAGTGGATCGTCGCGCAGGCCGAGAAGCGGGGCAACGCCGTCGTCCGGGTGCCTGCCGACGACCACGGTGCGGGCTACGCCTTCACGGTCTGCGCGTGGGCGATGCACGGGGTGCCCGAGGCCGTGGTCGTCGGGCTGCCCGGCGAGCTGGCTCCCGTGCTGCTCGACGCCTATGTGGACCGTGCGGCCGCGGGGGAGAAGTTCGAGTGCGGCGTGCTGTACGACAATTTCTTCGACGGTGTGCCGGTGACCTTCGAAAAGGTCGCGCAGGGGCACTACCCGGAGTTCTTCGGCAGCGCCTTCCTCGTGTATCCGGAGGGTGACTTCCCCGCGCTGCAGATCATCGTGCCCACCCCCGACGGGCACTGGCCCTGGCAGCAGGCGGCGCCCGAGGGGTTCGCCGCGTGGCAGCCGGTGCTCACCGTGAGCGGGAAGCCGGAGAGCTGGACCCCGGGCGTCAACGGTCCTTAGTGGACCGATCGGCCCTAGGGCGCGAGTTCCGCTCCTGTTCGCCTCGCCGTTGCCCACGCGCCCGGCGGCGCACACGCTGGGCGGCCAGAGTTCCTCCTCGACGAGCTGAGGTCGGTACGAGGAGGCACAGGTGGACGTTTCGGGCGTCACGAGGCGGAGCGCGCTGGGTATCGCGGGGGCGGTCGGGGTGGCCGGACTGCTCGGGGGAACCGCCAGGGCGGACGAGCAACCGTCCGGGGGCGGGCGCAGGGCCGTGATCGGCGAGGCGACCGGCGAGAACCTGCACGTCATGTCCTTCAACATCCGTTACGACGCCGGAGCCGCGCCGGGCACGCCCGACTCGTGGACCGACCGCCGCCCGGTGCTGGCGGAGTTCCTGCAGCTCGAGCGGCCCACGGTGCTCGGGGTGCAGGAGGCGCTGTACCACCAGGTCAAGCAGGTGGCCGCCGACCTTCCGCCCTTCTACGACTGGATCGGGCTCGGCCGCGAGGGCGGCGGCCGCGGCGAGTTCATGGCGGTCTACTACGACACCCGCCGGGTCGAGCCGGTGGACTTCGACCACTTCTGGCTCTCCGAGACGCCGAACGTGATCGGCTCGGCGTCGTGGGGCAACACCGTGGTCAGGATGGTCACGTGGGTGCGCTTGCGTGACCGCCGCACCGGCACGGAGTTCACGCACGTCAACACCCACTTCGACCACCGGTCGGAGAACTCGCGGCAGCGCAGCGCCGAACTGGTCCGCGACCGGATCGCCGGCTTCGACCCCCACCTGCCCGTGGTGCTGACCGGCGACTTCAACACCCCGGCGCCCGGCTCGGAGTCCTACCGGATCCTGGTCACCGACGGCGGGCTCACCGACACCTGGCTCGCGGGCAGGCAGCTCACCCCGGCCTGGGGCACGTTCCCCAACTACCGGGACCCGGTGCTGGACGGCACCCGCATCGACTGGGTGCTCGCCAACGCGCGGGTGCGCGTGCTGGCCGCCGCCATCAACACGTTCCGCGTCGACGGCAGGTACCCCTCCGACCACACACCCGTGCAGGCGCTCGTCCGCCTGAGCTGACGCCGGTGTGGTGGCCGGGCCCGGCGCGCCTGCGCGCCCGGCGCTCGCCCGGCCGGTAGCCTTCGTCTCGAACTGGTGTTCGTGGGAAGGATCTGCCCGGTGCGCGTGCTCGGTGTCGACCCGGGACTCACCCGCTGCGGCCTCGGGGTCGTCGACGGCGGGCTCGGCCGCGCCGTCAGCTGCGTGGCCGTGGACGTGGTCCGCACGCCCACCGACGCCGACCTCGCCGAGCGGCTGCTCTGCGTGGCCTCGGCCGTCGAGGAGTGGCTGGACACCTACCGGCCCGACGTCGTGGCCGTGGAACGCGTGTTCAGCCAGCACAACGTGCGTACCGTGATGGGCACCGCCCAGGCCGGGGGCGTGGTGGCGCTGACCGCGGCCCGGCGGGGCCTTCCCGTCGAGTTCCACACGCCGAGCGAGGTCAAGGCCGCCGTCACGGGCTCCGGCCGTGCCAACAAGGCACAGGTGACCGGTATGGTGACCCGGCTGCTCAAGCTCGCCGCGAAGCCGAGCCCCGCCGACGCCGCCGACGCGCTGGCGCTGGCCATCTGTCACCTGTGGCGGGCGCCGATGCGCGCGCGGCTGGCCGAGGCGGAGGCGCGGGCGGCGCAGCTGGCCAGGACCCACCGCGCCCGGCTCGCCGCCGCGGCCCGCGAGAAGAAGGGAACACCGCGATGATCTCCTCGGTGCGGGGCGAGGTGCTCTCCGTCGGGCTCGACCACGCGGTCGTCGAGGTCGGCGGTGTCGGCCTCGCCGTGCAGGCCACGCCCGCCACACTGGCCACCCTGCGCAGGGGCGAGCACACGCTGCTGCACACGGCGCTGGTGGTCAGGGAGGACTCGCTCACCCTGTTCGGCTTCGCCGAGGCCGAGGCGCGCGAACTGTTCGGGCTGCTGCAGACCGTCTCGGGCATCGGGCCGCGCCTGGCACTGGCCGCGCTCGCCGTCCTCGAGCCGGACAAGCTGCGCACCGCGCTCGCCGAGGGCAACATCACGGTGCTGACCCAGGTGCCCGGCATCGGCCGCAAGGGCGCCGAGCGCCTCACCCTGGAACTGCGGGACAAGGTGCTGGCCGCCGAACCCACGGGCGCGCAGGGCGGAGTGGCCGAGACCGGCGCGGCCGCGGTCCGCTCCGAGGTCGTCGAGGCGCTGGTGAGCCTGGGCTTTCCCGCGCGGCAGGCCGAGCAGGCCGTCGACAAGGTCAGCGCCGACACACCCGGTGACACGTCCAGCGTGTTGCGTGCGGCACTGGCGACCCTGGGCAAGAAGCGCTGAGCGGCCGGACCTCGATGAGCGACGACGACCCCGCGATGCACGATGGACCCATGACCGAGCCCGAGCCCGCCGTCGAGGCACTGTCGGCGTTCGCGCAGAACGGAGAGCGCGAGGTCGAGACGGCCCTGCGGCCCCGAAGGCTGGCCGATTTCGTCGGCCAGCCGCGCGTGCGCGAGCAGCTGCACCTGGTACTGGAAAGCGCCCGCAAGCGCGGGGTGCCGCCCGACCACGTGCTGCTGTCGGGCCCGCCCGGGCTCGGCAAGACGAGCATGGCGATGATCATCGCGGCGGAGCTGGACACCGCCATCCGCATCACCTCGGGGCCCGCGCTGGAGCGGGCGGGCGACCTCGCCGCCATGCTGTCGAACCTCACCGAGGGCGACGTGCTGTTCATCGACGAGATCCACCGCATCGCCCGCCCCGCGGAGGAGATGCTGTACCTGGCGATGGAGGACTTCCGGGTCGACGTCGTCGTCGGCAAGGGCCCGGGAGCCACGAGCATCCCGCTGGAGATCGCGCCGTTCACGCTGGTCGGCGCCACCACCCGGTCCGGCGCGCTGACCGGCCCGCTGCGCGACCGGTTCGGCTTCACCGGGCAGATGGAGTTCTACACGCCCGGTGAGCTGGAGCAGGTGCTGCAGCGCTCGGCGAGCCTGCTCGGCATCGTCGTCGACGACGAGGGGCGCGCCGAGATCGCCCGCCGCTCCCGCGGCACCCCCCGCATCGCGAACCGACTCTTGCGCCGCGTGCGCGACTATGCCGAGGTCAGGGCCGACGGACGGGCGACACTGGAGGTCGTGCGGGCGGCGCTCGAGGTCTACGACGTGGACGAACTGGGCCTCGACCGGCTCGACCGCGCCGTGCTGATCGCGCTCGTCCGCTCGTTCGGCGGTGGCCCGGTCGGCATCTCCACACTCGCGGTGGCCGTGGGGGAGGAGCCGACCACGGTCGAAGAGGTGTGTGAGCCCTATCTCGTTCGGGCGGGTATGCTCGCGCGCACTCCACGTGGTCGCGTCGCCACCGCGGCCGCGTGGCAGCACCTCGGCGTGCAGCCGCCCGCGGAGGTCAGCGGGGTTGACGCGGAGGCACCGACCCTGTTCGACTGAACTGGCCGGCTGGGGCGCACGTACCACCGGTGCTGGCTTTCTCAGCGGCACCTGGCACACTCGATAGAGCACATTCAGACAAACTCGGACGTATCGCCTGTGAGGCGACGTTCCGCCGAATGGAGAACCATGGAAGGCCTTTTCCTGCCGCTGCTGCTGATGCTCGTCGTCGCGATCCCATTGATCATGGGTACCCGCAAGCAGAAGCGGGCGATGGCGCAGCAGCAGGAGCTGCAGAGCAGCCTGCGTGACGGCGACCGCGTGATGACCACGTCGGGCCTCTACGCGACCGTGGCGGACGCCAGTGACGAGACCACGATCGACCTCGAGATCGCCGAGGGGGTCGTCACCACCTGGCTGCGCCAGGCAGTGCGCGAGAAGATCAACCCGGTCGCCGACGACGAGGTCTCCGAGGACGAGACCCCG
Organism: Prauserella muralis; assembly: GCF_003202285.1. GTDB lineage: Bacteria > Actinomycetota > Actinomycetes > Mycobacteriales > Pseudonocardiaceae > Prauserella_B > Prauserella_B muralis. Next base: position 543,420 of record NZ_MASW01000007.1, on the reverse strand, counting down.
GACGCGGAGGACAACTCCTCCACCGAGACCCAGGCCACCGACTCCAGCTCGACCGAGGCGCAGGTCGCCCCGCCGCTGGAGCACGGCAAGAAGTAACGGCCGGACTCCCTCCTGCGCCGGTGCGACAGCGCACCGGCGTGGGGCCTACGCGGCGTTCACGCAGCACCGAGTAGTGTCTCGGTGCTGCGTGTGTTCGCTGTCTCACGACAGGCAGCGCACGCCGGGCCCCTGAAGCCGCTGATCCAGTTCGAGGAGACCGACCGACCGTGGCACCACCGGCCGGGCAGATCCGCCCGGGACGCTACTTGACCTTCTTCGTCCTGATCGTCGCCGTGCTGTACTCGCTGGTGTTTCTCACCGGCGACGGCAAGCCGACGCCGAAGCTGGGCATCGACCTGCAGGGCGGCACCCGGGTCACGCTGACCGCGCGCACGCCCGACGGCAACGACCCGACCAGGGAACAGCTCCAGCAGGCAAGGCAGATCATCGAGACCCGCGTCAACGGGATCGGTGTCAGCGGTGCCGAGGTGGTGCTCGACGGCACCAACGTCGTCATCACGGTGCCGGGCGAGGAGGGCGAGCAGGCCAAGACGCTCGGCCGCACCGCCAAGCTCGGCTTCCGCCAGGTCTACGCCGCCGTCCCGGCAGGCAGCGCGGCGCCGCCGCAGGACAACACCGGCCAGACACCCGACGCCGGGCAGAACGGGCAACAGGGCGGCCAGGGGCAGAACGAGCAGCAGCCAGGCGGCTCGCAGCCGCCGCCGACACCACAGGGCGGCGGCAGCGCGCCGGGAGCGGCTCCCGCGCCCCAGCAGACGGACAACGGCGGTGACTCCGGAGACGCTGCGAACTCGCAGGACTCGCAGGAGGAGATCGCCCAGCAGATCCAGCAGGCCAAGCAACTGCGGCAGAACCCGGCCCTGGTCCCGTCCGATCCGAACGACCAGGCCGCGATGGCCGCCGCCCAGCAGGCGCAGCAGCAGGCGCTCGCGGCGACGCAGTGCCGGTCGGGCGCGGCCGATCCGCTCGTCGGCAACGACGACCCACGGCTCCCGCTGGTGACCTGCAACGAGGACGGCACCGAGAAGTACGTCCTCGGGCCCGTGTTCCTGCAGGGCACGCAGATCCAGGACGCCACGTCGACCTTCAACAGCCAGCGCGGCGGCTACGTCGTCAACCTGACGTTCAAGAGCCAGGGCGCGGACACCTGGGCCGACTACACGTCCAGCCACATCAACGAGCGTGCGGCGTTCGTGCTGGACACCAAGGTGGTGTCGGCGCCGAACATCACCGAGGCCATCCCCAACGGCCAGACGGAGATCACCGGCCAGTTCACGCAGGCCGAGGCGAAGAACCTGGCCGACGTGCTCAAGTACGGTTCGCTGCCGCTGTCGTTCTCGTCGTCGGACGCCACCACGGTGTCGGCGACGCTCGGCCTGGCCTCGCTGGAGGCCGGCCTGATCGCCGGGGCCATCGGCATCGCGCTGGTGTTCGTCTACTGCCTGTTCTACTACCGGATGCTCGGTGTGCTGACGGTCCTGTCGCTGATCCTGTCGGCGACCATCGTCTACGCGGTGCTGGTGCTGCTCGGCCGCTGGATCGGGTTCACCCTCGACCTGGCGGGTGTGGCCGGCTTCATCGTCGCCATCGGTGTCACCGCCGACTCGTTCGTCGTGTACTTCGAACGGCTCAAGGACGAGATGCGGGAGGGCAGAACCTTCCGCTCCGCGGTGCCGCGCGGCTGGATCCGGGCGCGGCGCACGATCCTCGCCTCGGACGCGATCCTGTTCCTCGCCGCGGGTGTGCTCTACGCGCTGGCGGTGGGCGAGGTCCGCGGCTTCGCCTTCACACTGGGCATGTCGACGGTGCTGGACCTGATCGTGGTGTTCCTGGTGACCCACCCGCTGGTGGCGATGGTCGCCAAGTCGAAGACCCTGTCGAGTCCGAAGCTGTCGGGTCTCGGCGCGGTGCAGAAGCTGGGGGCCGCGCGCCGGTCCGCGAACCGGGTCGGCGCGGCCTCGAAGGGGGCGTGACGTGGACGAGCAGAACGAGACCGGCGAGACCGGCACCGGGCAGGCCAGCGCGACCGGTGAGACCGGCGGCGGGCGGGAAGGCCGCCAGGGTGGCTCCCGCACCTCCGTGCTGAACCGGCTCTACACCGGCACCGGTGCCTTCGACATCGTCGGCCACCGCAACCGGTGGTTCCTGTTCTTCGGCGCCGTGGTGCTGGTGTGCGTGGCCTCGCTCGGGTTCAAGGGCTTCAACCTCGGCATCGAGTTCGAGGGTGGTACGCAGATCCAGATGCCCGCACAGGGCGCGCAGGGCCCCATCACCCCGGACGAGGCCAAGGAGGTCTTCGGCGACGCGCTCGGCGAGCCCGCCTCCGAGGCACAGCAGGTCGGCGTCGGCGACGCGGCGAGCATCCAGGTGCGCTCCAACACCCTCGACGCCGCCGAGGTGGCCCGGGTCAAGCAGGCGTTCTTCGAACAGTTGCAGCCGCTGGGCTCCAACGGCGAGCCGAGCAGGCAGGTCATCAGCGACAGCGCCGTGAGCGCGTCGTGGGGCGGGGAGATCTCACAGCAGGCGTTGATCGCGCTGGGCGTCTTCCTTGTCCTGGTGACGATCTTCCTGGTGATCTACTTCGAGAAGTGGATGGCCGTGGCCGCGCTGGTGGCGCTGCTGCACGACATCGTGATCACGGCGGGCGTGTACTCGCTGGTCGGCTTCGAGGTCACACCCGCGAGCGTCATCGGCCTGCTCACCATTCTCGGGTTCTCGCTGTACGACACCGTGGTGGTGTTCGACAAGGTCAAGGAGAACACCCGGGGCCTGCTGAACCTCACGCGGCGCACCTACGCCGAGGCGGCGAACCTCGCGTTGAACCAGACCTTGATGCGCTCGATCAACACGTCGGTGATCGCGCTGCTGCCGGTGCTTGGCCTGCTCGTGATCGGCTACCTGCTGCTCGGCGCGGGCACCCTCCAGGACCTCGCGCTGGTGCTGTTGACCGGGATGCTCGCGGGCGTGCTGTCCTCCGTGCTGCTGGCCACCCCGCTGCTCGTGTTCCTGAAGATGCGCGAGCCGAAGTACCGCCAGCAGGCCGAGCGGGTGCGGGCGCGTAGGGAGAACCAGGCGCGCAAGGCCGCCGCGGCCGACGCGGAGGACTTCGACCCCGCCGACGACGAGTCGCTGTCCGCCGAGCTGCGCAAGGAGGAGGCCTACGCGGCGGCGGCCAGCGTGCCCGCACGGCATCCGACCAAGGTGCAGCAGCGACAGCAGCAGCGCCGCGCGGGCAGGCCCACCGGCAAGCGCAAGAGGTAGCCCGTGCGCCTGGACGACGCGCTGGACCTCATCGCGGAGATCCCCGACTTCCCCGAGCCGGGCATCCTGTTCCGCGATCTCACGCCGGTGTTCGGTGACGCCGCGGCGTTCGCCTCGGTGATCGACGCGCTCGGCGAGGCGGTCGGTGACGGCGTCGACCGGCTCGCCGCCGTCGAGGCCAGGGGATTCGTGCTGGCGGCCGCCGTCGGCTACGCGCGCGGGCTCGGCGTGGCGCTCGTGCGCAAGCCGGGCAAGCTGCCCGCCGTCGCGGGCCGGGTCGACTACGCGCTGGAGTACGGCACCGCCACGCTCGAACTGCCGGTGGGTTCGGTGGAGCCGGGCCAGCGGGTCGCGATCGTCGACGACGTGCTGGCCACGGGCGGCACGGTGGCCGCCACGGCGAAGCTGGTGGAGAGCGCGGGCGCCGCGGTGAGTGGCGTCGCCGTCGTGCTGGAACTGGCCGCGCTGGGTGCCCGGTCGCGGCTCGGCGGCATGCCGGTGGAGGCACTGCGCACCCTCTGACCGCGGATCGGCGCCCGCAAGGGTTACGCTAGGTGTCTAGCAGCGCGCGACGAGCTGGAGGTGCGGGTGAGCCAAGAGCTCGATTCCGTGGTGGCAGCCCAGTCGGACGGTGACGCGCGCGCCTCGCAGAGCAGCACGCAGCAGGAGCGCACCGCCGGCCACGGGGGCGCCACCAGGGCGCCGTCGGCGACCCGCAGGGTCAGGGCACGCCTGGCCCGGCGCATCACCGCGCAGCGGGCCGCGTCGGTGAAGCAGGTGCTCGAACCGCTCGCCGCCATTCACCGCGAGCTGCACCCGAACGCCGACCTCACGCTGCTGCAGCGGGCCTACGACGTGGCCGAGGAACTACACCGGGACCAGCGCCGCAAGTCCGGCGACCCCTACATCACCCACCCGCTCGCCGTGGCCACGATCCTGGCCGAGCTGGGCATGGACACCACGACGCTGGTGGCCGCACTGCTGCACGACACGGTCGAGGACACCGGCTACTCCCTGGAGCAGCTGGCCACCGACTTCGGCGACAAGGTCGCCCAGCTGGTCGACGGCGTCACCAAGCTGGACAAGGTCAAGCTCGGCACCGCGGCCGAGGCCGAGACCATCCGCAAGATGGTCATCGCGATGGCCCGTGACCCGCGCGTCCTGGTGATCAAGCTGGCCGACCGGCTGCACAACATGCGCACCATGCGGTTCCTGCCGCCGGAGAAGCAGGCCCGCAAGGCCAAGGAGACGCTGGAGGTGCTGGCGCCGCTGGCCCACCGGCTCGGGATGGCCACGGTGAAGTGGGAGCTGGAGGACCTGGCCTTCGCGATCCTGCAGCCGAAGAAGTACGACGAGATCGTGCGGCTGGTCGCCGACCGGGCCCCGTCCCGCGACACCTACCTGCGCTGGGTGATCGGGGAGCTGACCAAGCAGCTGGAGCAGTCGCGGCTCACCGCGAAGGTCGAGGGCAGGCCCAAGCACTACTACTCGATCCACCAGAAGATGATCGTGCGCGGCCGCGACCTCGACGACATCCACGACCTCGTGGGCGTGCGCATCCTCGTCGAGGACGTGCGCGACTGCTATGCCGCGATGGGCGTCGTGCACGCGCTGTGGCAGCCGATGCCGGGCCGCTTCAAGGACTACATCGCGCAGCCGCGGTTCGGCGTCTACCAGTCGCTGCACACGACGGTGATCGGGCCCGACGGCAAGCCGCTCGAGGTGCAGATCCGCACCCATGAGATGCACCGCACCGCCGAGTACGGCATCGCCGCCCACTGGCGGTACAAGGAAAGTAGAGGCACGCACGGCAACAACCCTGCCAACGCCGTCGACGTCGACGAGATGGCGTGGATGCGGCAGCTGCTGGACTGGCAGCGGGAGGCCGCCGACCCCGGCGAGTTCCTCGAGTCGCTGCGCTACGACCTCGCCACCCGCGAGATCTTCGTGTTCACGCCGAAGGGCGACGTGATCACCCTGCCCGTCGGGTCCACGCCGGTGGACTTCGCCTACGCCGTGCACACCGAGGTCGGGCACCGCTGCATCGGCGCCCGCGTCAACGGCAGGCTCGTCGCGCTGGAGCGCAAGCTGGAGAACGGCGAGGTCGTCGAGATCTTCACGTCGAAGGCCGAGGGCGCGGGCCCCAGCAGGGACTGGCTCTCGTTCGCCGGCTCGCCCAAGGCCCGCGCCAAGATCCGCCAGTGGTTCGCCAAGGAGCGCCGCGACGAGGCGGTGGAGGCCGGCAAGGAGGCCATCACCAAGGAGGTCCGCAAGGTCGGGCTGCCCATCCAGCGGCTGGTGTCGGCCGACTCGATGGGCGCGGTCGCCAAGGAACTGCGGCATCCGGACATCAGTTCCCTCTACGCGGCCGTCGGAGAGGGGCACACCAGCGCCAAACACGTCGTGCAGCGGCTCGTGGCCCTCATCGGCGGCGTGGAGGAGGCCGAGGAGGAGCTGGCCGAGCGGGCCACGCCGTCCACGGTCACCCGCAGGCGCGGCGTCGGCGACGTCGGCGTGATCGTCAAGGGCGAGAGCGACATCTGGGCCAAGCTGGCCCGCTGCTGCACGCCGGTGCCCGGCGACGAGATCCTCGGCTTCGTCACGCGCGGCGGCGGGGTGAGCGTGCACCGCACCGACTGCACCAACGCCGACGACCTGCGCACGCAGCCGGAGCGGCTGGTGGAGGTCGAGTGGGCGCCGTCGGAGTCGTCGGTGTTCCTCGTGGCCATCCAGGTCGAGGCGCTCGACCGGCACCGGCTGCTCTCCGACGTTACCAAGGTGCTTGCCGACGAGCGCGTGAACATCCTGTCGGCCTCGGTCACGACCTCGCGCGACCGGGTCGCGGTCAGCAGGTTCACCTTCGAGATGGGCGACCCGAAACACCTGGGCCACGTGCTCAAGGTCGTCCGCAACGTCGAGGGCGTCTACGACGTCTACCGGGTCACCTCGGCGTCGTAGCCTCTGGCCAGGGCGATGTCGAGAACGCCCGGCCTGCTCCGTCCCCGTCACGACCGCACCGGACGGGGCCGAGTGGAGGAGAGACCATGACACGCGTCGAGGCCGTGGACGTCCTGAACAAGCCGATCTCGCGGGAACTGCTGGGCTCGTCGATCCCGGCGCGGCTGTCGTATGTCGGGCTCGACGGGGACCCGCGGGTGGTCCCGGTCGCGTTCCTGTGGACGGGTGAGCAGGTGGTGGTGTGCACCGTGCCCGCGTCGGCGAAGGTGGCCGCCCTGCGGCACAACCCCCGGGTCGCGCTGACCATCGACACCGAGACCTACCCGCCGAGGGCGCTCCTGGTCCGGGGTGCGGCCACCGTGGAGATCGTGGACGGCGTGCCGGACGAGTACGTGGCCGCGTCCCGCAAGCTGGTTCCGGAGCCCGAGTTCCCGCGCTGGGAGGCGGGCGTCCGCGCCCTGTACACGACGATGGCGCGGATCGTGATCGAGCCGGACTGGGCGAAGCTGCTGGACTTCGAGACCACGATTCCCCAGGCGGTCGAGGACCTCGTGCGGGCGCGCCGGCACTGACTGGCAGGCCGGCACCGTCGCGCACGACACATCGCGACCCCGCCACGCTGCTCTATGCTGCGCACTCATGACCGACGGGATCGAGCTCGCCAGGGATGGCGACGTGGCCACGCTGACCTTCACGCGACCGGAGAAGAGGAACGCCATCACCTACGGCATGTGGTCGGCGATCCCGGAACTGGTCGCCGGTGTCGAGGCCGACCCCGCGGTGAAGGTGCTCGTGCTCACCGGTGAGGGCGAGGACTTCTCGGCGGGCGCCGACATCGGCGAGTTCCGTGACCTGCGCTCGTCGGCCGAGGGGGCGGCAGCCTACGACAAGGCGGTCGGCGCCGCCGTGGACGCGCTCACCGGCATGCGCAAACCGAGCGTGGCGATGATCCGCGGCAACTGCATCGGCGGCGGCTGTCAGCTCGCGGTGGCCAGCGACTTCCGGTTCGCCGCCGAGGGATCCCGGTTCGGCATCACTCCGGCCAAGCTGGGCATCGTGTACCCTTTCGGCTCGACCCGGCAGCTGGTGTCGCTGGTCGGACCCGCGCACGCCCGGTTCTTCCTGCTCTCGGGCGAGCTGGTCGGTGCCGCACGGGCGCGGGAGATCGGGCTCGTCAACGACGTCTTCCCCGACGGCGGTCTCGAAGAGTCCACACTGGAATTCGCGCGCACGCTCTGCGCCCGCTCGCAGGCCTCGATCCGCGGCATGAACCGGATCATCGAGAAGATCCTTGCCGGGCAACGGGAACCGGACGCCGAGGTGACCGAGATCCGCAGCGCCGCCGTGCACGGCGAGGACTACGCCGAAGGCGTCGCCGCGTTCCTGGAACGCCGCCCGCCGCGCTTCACCCACCGCTAGCTCCCCAATGCCACATTTGTTCCACTCAACGGAGCGAATGCGGCATTCGCTCCATCCAGTGGAGCGAATGCCGCATTGGGGAGCTTTTCGGCTACGCGCCCTGGACGGTGACCCCGGTGAACTTCACGTCGACGTTCGGCTTGCCGCCGCCCGCGCTCGACTCGAACCGGCCGTCGTGGCCACCGCGCGCCACCTTGTCGATCACCTTCAGGCCCGCGTCGCTGATCGTGCCGAACACCGTGTAGTTCGGATCCAGCGGCGCGTTGCCGTAGACCATGAAGAACTGGCTGCCGTTGGTGTCGGGGCCGGAGTTGGCCATCGCCAGGATGCCGCGGCCGTAGGTGAGACCCTTGAACAACTCGTCGGCGAAGGTGTAGCCCGGGCCGCCGCTGCCGGAGCCGGTCGGGTCGCCGCACTGCAGCATCTGCAGGCCGGTGGTGCTGATCCGGTGGCAGGAGGTGTCGGTGTAGAAGCCCTGCTCGGCCAGGCTGACGAAGCTGTTGACGGTGCACGGTGCCAGCGAGCGGTCCAGCGTCAGCGGGATGTCGCCCTGCGAGGTCCGCAGAGTGACCTCGACGGTGCCCCGCGACGGCACGTCGCTGCCGCTCGGCGGGTCGACCGGCTTGGCGGCGTCGCCGGACTTCGGGTACTCGCACGTGGTCGGGTCGGGCAGCGGCGTGGGACGCTCGGGCGCCGCGACCCGCTCGGTGGGGATGTCGGGCTGCTGGGACGACGGCGCGGGGGAGTTGGAGCCCGCCTCGCCCGCGGCGGCGTTCGGATCGCCACCGCCCTGCGTCGACAGGATCACGACGAGCCCGGCGACCACCACCACCGCACCGATCGTCACGCCGATACCGATGATCCGGCGCCGCTTCGCCCGCTCGGCCCTGCGCGCGAGCTGACGCTCGAGCTTGCGCTTCGCGGCCTCGCGGCGCTGCTGGTTGGTCGCCAAGCTGCCCTCCCGGAGTTTTCGCGGCCTCACCCGATTGCTTGGTGGCGGCAGTCTATGGGCACTGTCTGTGAGGACCCTGTACAGGGGCGGCTAGGGTGGGATACGTCCCAATCGCGGAGGTGTGTTTCGTGCTCGTCGTCGGGTTTCCGGCCGGCGCGTTCCACGCGAACTGTTACCTGCTTGCCCCGGGCCCCGGCGGCGGCTGCGTGGTCGTCGACCCCGGCCAGGACGCCCTGCCCGGCGTCGCGGACGCGCTGCGGGAGCACCGGCTGACGCCCGCCGCCGTGCTGGCCACGCACGGGCATGTCGACCACGTCCACTCCGCGGCGGAGCTGGCCGACGCCCACCGGGTGCCCGTGTGGATCAGGCCGGAGGACCGGCCGTTGCTCTCCGACCCGCTCAAGGGCCTCGGCCCCGACCTGGCCGGCGCCCTCGGCGACCTCCGCCTCACCGAACCGGCGAGGGTCGCCGAGCTCGGCGAGGGAGAACTGGAGCTCGCCGGGCTGCGCGTCGAGGTGCTGCACACCCCGGGGCACACGCCCGGTTCGGCGGTGTTCCGTCTCGCCACCGAGGAGGGCGGGCAGCTGGCGCTCACCGGCGACACGGTGTTCGCCGGTTCGGTGGGCCGGACGGACCTGCCCGGCGGGGATCCGCGCGAGCTCGGCACCTCACTGCGCAGGATGATGGCGGCGCTTCCCGACGACACGGTGCTGCTGCCCGGGCACGGCGGCACCAGCACGGTGGGCAGGGAGAAGGCGACGAACCCGTTCCTCGGCGGCGGTACAGGCCCGACAGGCGGCACAAGGGGTAGGTCATGAGTGAGCCCGACTCGGCGAAACGCACGCCGGCACCGGAACCGGAACGGATCGCGCTCTACGGCGACAACCCGGCGCTGCGCAGGCGCAGGGCCCTGTCCGGGCTGGTCGGCGTGGTCCTCTTCGGTGCCGCGTTCGGTGGTATCGCCGGGCTGATCGGAGGCCAGATCGCGGGGCTGGTGGTCGCCGCCGTGGTGGCGCTGCCGCTGCTGTACCTGGTGTCGTTCAACGCGCGGCGGCAGCTCTGGCTGGAGGGACACACGGTGCTGGTGCGCACGTGGCGCACCCGGCGCATCGACCTCGTGACCTCCGAGCGGATCGACCTGCTCGTCACCGACGTCCGCGGCACCCGCACGGTGAGCCTGCTGCTCAACGCGGGCAAGCGCGGCAGTGCGGTGAAGATCGACCTCGCCGTCTACGCGGGCACGGGCGGCCGGGAGCTGGGCATTCTGGCGCTGCGCAGGCTGGCCGACGCGCTGCTGAACAACGTCGACGCCAACGGCGTGGTGTTCTCCGAGCTGCTGGTGGCGCAGCTGCGCGCGGAGGCGCGCGGCGACGCGGCGGCCGACCGGCCGCTCTACCGGCTGGCCTCGGCCGCGCCGTCCGGCAAGCTCGCGCAGCGCTTCACGATGGACGCGGTGAGCCGCTTCGTGGCGACGCTGGAGCAGTGACCCCGTCCCCGGCCGTCAACCGCCGCTCGATGGCGGTGAGCTGGCCGCGCACGGCCTCCAGCTGGTAGACGATCTCGGGAAGCTCCTGCGCGGCGAACGTGCTCAGCCGCTCCAGCTGCGTCCCGGTGTCGCGCAGGTCGCCGAGCAGGTCCGCGATCCGGGGCAGCGCCTCGGCGGCCGCGCGGGCTGAGCGCAGCACCTGCAGAACGCGCCGGGGAGCGGCGAGAGCCGAGCCGAGCATGCTTCCCCCAACCGGAGATGGGCCAGCGTCACGCGACTTCGTACCCCACGCGGGCCCGTGCCGCCGAGCCGGGGCGGGCCCGTGAGACCCCTGTGATCAGGGGGAACTGTTGTGACTGGTGTGGCGTAGCGACTCGGCCGGGAAGTCCTCGCGGCTCGCGATGAGCGCGGCGAGCAGCGTGGTCACCGGCACGGCGGCGACGATGCCGACGCTGCCCGCCAGCGTGCGCACGATCTCCTGCGCGATGTCCTGCGAGCCGAGGATCGAGCCGAGGCCGACGCCCGACAGCGACGAGATCAGCAGCACCGGCAGCGCCGCGCCCGCGTAGGCGAGGACGAGGGTGTTCACCGCGGAACCCACGTGGTCCCTCCCGATCCGCAGCCCGGCCCCGTACAGCTGCCGCCAGCCCAGCGACGGGTTCGCCCTCCGCAGCTCCCACACGGCGCTGGCCTGGGTCACCGTCACGTCGTCGAGCACGCCCAGCGCGCCGATCACCACACCGGCGAGCAGCAGGCCCCTGGCGTCGATCCCGTGCCCGAGCGTGGCGATCAGCGACGAGGTGTCCTCGTCGAGCCCGGTGAGCGTCGCCGTCGCCGAGAACACCGCCGAGATGACCCCGATCAGCGTGAGGCTGACCAGCGTGCCCAGCACGGCCACCGACGTCCTCGCCGAAACCCCGTGCGTGAGGTAGAGCGCGACGAACATGACGAGCCCGGAGCCCGCGATCGCCACCAGCAGCGGGTTCTGCCCGGCCAGGATCGCGGGCAGCACGAACAGCGCGATCACGGCGAAGCTCAGCACCAGCGCCCCGAGCGCGGCCAGCCCACGCCAGCGGCCGAGCAACAGGACCGCCCCCGCGAACAGCGCCGCCAGTGCCAGCAGCGGCAGACCTCGCTGGAAGTCCTGGATCTGGTAGGAGCCCGCGTCGTCCGGTGCCGCGCCGGTGTAGGCCAGCACCACCTCGTCGCCCACCGCGAACCGCGGCGTGCTCGGCTCGACGGGCAGCACCTTGGTGATCGTCCGTCCCTGCGCCTCGCCGTCGGTCATGCGCACGTCGACGGTGAGGCACTGCTGCCCGTCGGGCGGCGGTTCGCCGATCTGCACCTGCCCCGGCGCGAGACAGGGCCCGGACGACACGGCCGTCACCTCGCCGTCCACCGGCACGCCGACCGAGTTCCGGCCGGTCGGCGTCGCCTCGCCCCACGGGTAGAGCACCACGACCCCGGCGACGGCCAGCAGCGCCAGCGGGGCGAGCAGGGTGATCAGCAGCCTGCGGACCCGGCGGGAGGCGGGCGGTGCGGGCTCGTGCCCATGCCCATGTCCATGCCCATGTCCTGGGGTGTGCTCCGCGGACGGTTCGGCGGGCGGCCGGGTGCGCCCGCGCGCGGGCCGCTGCGCCGTGTCGTCCTGCCGTCCGGCGCGCGCGGTGGGCGTGGCACGGTGCGCGGGCTCGGCGGCGCGGCGGCGACGGGGCGTGGAGCGCTGCCCGGAGGCCGGGGCCGGAACCCGGCGAATCGGGCCGGTGTCGTCGTCGGCGATGTCGCGGGGCACCGGCCCATCTTCCGGTACCCACCCCGTGGCGGGACGGGGAGGGGAACCGCGGCGGGCGAGTTCACGTCTGAGCTGACGCGAGCGCACCCGTCCGGGGTGAGCGGCGTGGTGACGGCACAACGCAGCAACGGGGTCACGTCCGGCTGGGGGTCGGACGTGGCGGACCGGCCGCCACCACGCCGCCCGGCTCACCGGGTGAGGCCGCTGCGCGTCCGCGTCTTTCACTCAGTGGAAAGCCTGCTTGCCGGGCATCGCGCCGCTGTCCACCATCACGCACGTGAACGGGCACGGTGGCCGCGGCGGCGGCACGTCGTCGAAGTCGGTGCTGGCACGCGGCCTGTCACTGCTGGACGCGTTCGCCACCGGCGAACCGGAGCTGAGCCTCGCCCAGATCGCCGCGCGCAGCGGGCTGCCGAAGCCGACGGCACACCGCCTGCTCGGTGAGCTCGTCGAGTGGGGCGCGCTGGAGCGCAGCGCCCCCGGCCACTACCGGCTCGCCTCGAAGCTCTTCCGCCTCGGTCAGCTCGTGCCGAAGCACCGGCTGCTGCGCGAGGCCGCCCTGCCGCAGCTGGAGCGGCTGCAGGCGGAGACAGGCGAGAACGTGCACCTCGCCGTGCCCGACAGCGTGTACACCCTCTTCCTGGAGAAGCTCACCGGGCGGGAGTCGATGACCATCGGCTCCCGCGTCGGCGGGCGGATGCACTCACACTGCACGGCCACCGGCAAGGTCTTTCTCGCCTGGGGCGGGCGGAGCCGGCTGCGGGAGGTGGTCGACGCCGGCCTGCCGAGGCTGACGCCGAGGACGATCGTGCTGCCCGGTCTGCTGCACCAGGACCTGGAACGCACGGCCGCCCGCGGCGTCGGCATCAACCAGGAAGAGGCGGAGCCGGGCGTGTCCGCGATCGCGGCGCCGGTGCTGGGGGCGCGCGGCCAGGTGGTGGCCGCCCTTTCGGTCACCGGCCGCGCCCACGGCCTCGACCTGGACCGCCTCGGTGGTGTGGTGAGGGCGGCGGCGAGCGCGATGTCCCGCACGCTCGTCCGCCACACCGGCTGAGCCGGGCGGCTCAGAACGGGTAGGCCGCCACGTCACCGCGCAGCGTCACCCAGCGCGTCTCGGTGAACGCCTCGACGTTGGCCGTGGCGCCGCCGAAACGGGAGCCCGTACCGGAGGCCAGGACACCGCCGAACGGGGCGTGCGCCTCGTCGTTGACCGTCTGGTCGTTGATGTGCACGATGCCGGTCGGGATGCGGTCGGCGAGCGCGAGTCCCCGCGTGACGTCCTTGGTGAGCACGCCCAGCGACAGGCCGTACTCGCTGGCGGCGGCCAGCTCGGCGGCCTCCTCGATGGTGCGGAACCGCGCCACCGGCGCCACCGGCCCGAACACCTCCTGGTCGTAGGCAGGCACGCCCGGCCCGGCCCCGGCCAGCACGGTCGGCCGGTAGAACAGGCCCTCGAACTCGCCGCCCGCGGCCACCGAGGCGCCCGCGTCGGCGCTCGCGGTCACCAGCCCGTGGATCTTGTCCCGCTGCGCGGCGTCGATGACCGGACCGAGTGCCACCTGCTCGGTGGCGGGGTCGCCGACGGGCAGGGCGGAGGCGGTGGCGGCCAGGCGCTCGACGTAGGCGTCGTAGAGCGACTCGTGCACCAGGTGCCTGCCGGTCGTCATGCAGATCTGGCCCTGGTGGAAGAACGAGCCCCAGGCCGCCGCGCTGGTGGTGGTCTCCACGTCGGCGTCGTCGAGCACGATCAGCGCCGAGTTGCCGCCGAGCTCCAGATGAGCGCGCTTCAGGTGCCGCCCCGCGAGCTCCCCGACGGCCCGGCCCGCGCCGGTCGAGCCGGTGAAGGAGATCACGCGCACGTGCGGGTCCTCGATGAGCGCCTGCCCGACGTCGGCGCCGCCGGGCAGCACGTGCAGCACGCCGGGCGGCAGGCCGGCCTCCTCGAACACCCTCGCCAGCGCGACTCCGCCGCACACGGCCGTGCGCGGGTCCGGCTTGAGCACCACCGCGTTGCCCAGCGCGAGTGCGGGCGCCACCGAGCGGATCGACAGGATCAGCGGCGCGTTGAACGGTGAGATCACGCCGACCACGCCCGCGGGCACGCGGCGCGCCATGCTCAGCCGCGGCGCCTCGCTGGGCAGCACCTCACCCAGTGCCCGGGAGGGCAGGGCCGAGGCCTCGTAGCACTCGCCCGCGGCGACGTGCAGCTCGAAGTCCGCCTTGCCGGGCACGCTGCCCGACTCCCGCACCAGCCAGTCGCGCAGCTCGGCGGCGTGCTCGCTCCACAGGTCGCCCGCCCTGCGCAGGATCGCCGCCCGCTCGTGGAACGGCGTGGCCGCCCACGTGCGCTGCGCCTCGGCCGCCCTGGCGGCCGAGGAGGTCACGTCGGCGGCGGAGGCCGCGCCGATCCGGCCCAGCTCCGATCCGGTGGCCGGCTCGACGACGGCCGCCTCGCCGCCGTCGGCCTTCTCCCAGGTCCCGGTGAAGACCCGGCCCTGCCAGGTCTGGCTGTCGAGAAAGGTCACTCTCGCTCCTTCGGGTGTGATCGGTGCTGGTCGATGCTGATCTGTGCGTGAACCGGCGCCCATCCTCGACGGCCGGGTGCGCAGGTGGCAGGCCTGCTTTCCGGTGAGTGAAACGCGGACCCGAGTTGACAGGGCGTCGAACAGATGTTCGGCTGTGATGGTGAGGTGGGATGGCCAGCGAACCGACGCCGAAGCCGAGCAGGCACTGCCGGGCCTGTCCGGGTTGATCCGCTCCGTGCGGTCGCCCGACTTCGCGGGCGTGACCTTCCACGAGGTCCACGCCCGGTCCGTGCTGAACAAGGTGCCCGGCGCCTCCCGGGTGCCGTTCGGCTGGACGGTCAACCCCTACCGCGGCTGCTCCCATGCCTGCGTCTACTGCTTCGCCCGCAACACGCACACCTACCTGGATCTCGACGCGGGGGAGGACTTCAACTCGCAGGTCGTCGTCAAGGTCAACGCCGCCGAGGTGCTGGCGGCACAACTGCGCAGGCCAGGCTGGACCCGCGAGCACGTGGCGATGGGCACCAACACCGACCCCTACCAGCGAGCCGAGGGCCGGTACGAACTGATGCCCGGGATCATCAGGGCGCTCGCGGGCTCGGGCACGCCGTTCTCCATCCTCACCAAGGGGACCGTGCTGTCCAGGGACCTGCCGCTGCTGGCCTCCGTCAACGCCGAGGTGCCGGTGGGCATCGGGGTCTCGCTGGCACTGCTGGACCGTGGCCTGCAGCGCAGGCTCGAGCCGGGCACGCCCAGCCCGCGGGCCCGGCTCGACCTCGTCCGCCGGGTGCGCGACGCGGGCCTGCCGTGCGGCGTGTTCATCGCACCCGTGCTGCCCGGCCTCACCGACTCCGCCGAGGCACTGGACGGGCTGCTCGCCGCCGTGGCCGACGCGGGGGCCACGGGCGCGACGGTGATCCCGCTGCACCTACGTCCCGGCACCCGGGAATGGTTCGCCCGCTGGCTGGCGGCCGAGCACCCGGACCTCGTGCCGCGCTACCGGCAGCTGTACGCGCGTGGCAGCTACCTCGGCACTGCGTACCGGCGGTGGTTGTCGGCCAGGGTGACACCGCTGCTGCGAAGGCACGGCCTCGCCCCGCGATCCGGTGGCGAGGAGCGCGGCGTGCCCGGAGACGAGGAGCCGCCGTGGCCGGGCGGTGCCGCGCCGGGCCGTGCGGCGACGGAGAAGGGGGAACAGATGACGCTGTTGTGAACGGATGGAACGGGCACACTCGGGGAAGCCTGGTGGCGGTCGGCCACGGCTGGTTCGTTAACCTGGGCCGTCGGCGACATACCGCTGAGGACGACCACGACCACCGTTTCCGAGAGGATCCTGCGAAGTGCTTCGCACCCACAACGCCGGCACGTTGCGTGTCGAGCACGCTGGCCAGACCGTCACCCTCACCGGCTGGGTGGCCCGGCGGCGCGATCACGGCGGGGTGATCTTCGTCGACCTGCGCGATGCCAGCGGCGTGGCACAGGTCGTCTTCCGGGAAGGGGAGATGGCCGAGCGCGCGCATCACCTGCGTGCGGAGTACTGCCTCAGGGTCGTCGGTGACGTGGCGAAGCGCCCGGAGGGCAACGAGAACCCGGAGATCCCCACCGGCGGCATCGAGGTGCTGGTCACCGACCTCGAGGTGCTGTCGGAGTCGGCGGTGCTGCCCTTCCCCATCGACGAGCGGGTCGACGTGGGCGAGGAGGTGCGGCTCAAGTACCGCTATCTCGACCTGCGCCGCAGCGGCCCGGCGTCGGCGATGCGGCTGCGCAGCGAGGCCAACCGCGCGGCGAGGGAGGTGCTGCACGAGCAGGGCTTCGTCGAGGTCGAGACGCCCACGATGACCCGGTCCACCCCGGAGGGCGCCCGCGATTTCGTGGTGCCCGCCCGGCTGCGGCCCGGTTCCTGGTACGCGCTGCCCCAGTCGCCGCAGCTGTTCAAGCAGTTGCTGATGGTCGGGGGCCTGGAGCGCTACTACCAGATCGCCCGCTGCTACCGCGACGAGGACTTCCGCGCCGACCGCCAGCCGGAGTTCACCCAGCTGGACATCGAGATGAGCTTCGTCGAGCAGGACGACGTGATGGCGCTCGGCGAGGACGTCGTGGCGGCGCTGTGGAAGCTGATCGGCGTGGACGTGCCGCGCCCGCTGCCGCGCATCACCTATGCCGAGGCGATGGCCAAGTACGGCACGGACAAGCCCGACCTGCGGTTCGGCCTGGAACTCACCGAGCTGACCGAGTTCTTCGCCGACACCCCGTTCCGGGTCTTCCAGGCCCCCTACGTCGGCGCGGTCGTGATGCCCGGCGGCGCGAGCCAGCCGCGCCGCACCCTCGACGCGTGGCAGGACTGGGCCAAGCAGCGCGGCCACAAGGGCCTGGCCTACGTGCTGATCGGCGAGGACGGCACGCTCAGCGGGCCGGTGGCCAAGAACCTCTCCGAGCACGAGCGTGAGAACCTCGCCGCCGCCGCCGGCGCGAAGCCGGGCGACTGCGTGTTCTTCTCGGCGGGCACGCCCGCCTCCGCGCGGCACCTGCTCGGCGCCACCCGGGTGGAGATCGCACACCGGCTGGGCATGATCGACGACGACGCCTGGTCGTTCGTGTGGGTCGTGGACGCGCCGCTGTTCGCGCCCGCCGAGGAGAGCGACGACGTCACCATCGGCTCCGGCAAGTGGACGGCCGTGCACCACGCGTTCACGTCGCCGACGCCCGAGTGGATCGACAAGTTCGACTCCGACCCGGGCAACGCGCTCGCCTACGCCTACGACATCGTCTGCAACGGCAACGAGATCGGTGGCGGATCCATCCGTATCCACCGCGCCGACGTGCAGAAGCGGGTCTTCGAGGTGATGGGCATCTCCGAGGAGGACGCGCAGGAGAAGTTCGGCTTCCTGCTCGATGCCTTCCAGTACGGCCCGCCGCCACACGGCGGCATCGCCTTCGGCTGGGACCGCATCGTGATGCTGCTGGCGGGCGCCGAGTCGCTGCGCGACGTCATTGCCTTCCCGAAGACCGGTGGCGGCTACGATCCGCTGACGGGCGCCCCCGCGCCGATCACCGCACAGCAGCGCAAGGAAGCGGGCGTGGACGCCAAGCCGGGCGCCAAACCGCAGGCCTGACGACCGCGGCCCGCCAGGGGCGCGATGCCTGCGCGCGGGAATGTCGGCGCCGCGGGAAATGCCCGCGCGTTGTGGTCACGGTTGCTCGTTCACTAGTAGGGTCGGACACGATGACTGTCGATACCTCCTCTGCCGACGATTCGACCGTCGGCGCAGGAGCGGAATCTCTGACCATCGAGGCCGCGGTCGAGGCCGCCGAGGCGGTGCTCGCCCAGCGGTTCGGCAGCGCCATCACCCTGATCGATGCCGAGGATCTCCACGGCAGCGGTCCGGCCACGGTGGTCAGGGCCAGGGTGGCCTCCTCGCCGTTCGCGCTGCCGCGCACGCTCGTGGTCAAGCACTACCCGGGCACGCCCGGCCCCGGGGAGGCCGATTCCTTCGCGCGGGAGGCGGCGAGCTACCAGCTGTTCACGGCTTTGCCGCCCGAGGAGCGCGTCTGCCCGGAACTGCTCGCGCACAGCGCCGAGCACCGGGTCATCGTCATCGACGACCTCGGCCGCACCTCCACGCTGGAGGACAAACTGCGCGGCTCGGACAGCAGGGCGGCGGAGACGGCCCTGCTGTCGTGGGCCCGCTCGCTCGGCAAGATCCACTTCAGCACCGCCAACCGCGAAGCCGACTTCAACGCGCTGCTGCGCAGGCTCAGCATCCGGTCCAAGAGCGAGGAGCAGGCGGGCCGCGACCTGGACGCCGACCCCGCCGAGGCCGTCGAGCAGGTGCCCGTGCTGCTGCGGGAGGTGCTCGGCGTGGCCACGCCGGAGGCGGTGCGGGACGTCGCCACGCGCGTCGGTGAGCAGGTGCGCGCCCCGTCCTACCGCGCGTTCAGCCCGGTCGACCTGTGGCCGGACAACAACCTCGTCACCCCCGCCGGGGTGCGGTTCCTGGACTTCGAGCGCGGCCGCGTCCGCAGCGCGCTCGTCGACGCCGCGCATCTGCGCATCCCGTTCATCACGAGCGCGAAGCCGCTGGCGCTGCCCGCGGGGATGGGCGAGGCGATGGTCGCCGCGTGGCGTGCCGAGGTCATCGAGCTCTGGCCCGCGCTCGCCGACGAGGACACCTTGTCGGCATACCTGCTGGACAACGAGCTGCTGCTGGTGTGGCTGGCGACGCTGCGCAGGCTGCCCGCGCTGGACAGCGCGCCGGAGACGTCGCAGGCGGGCTCGGCGGCCGCGCTGGCGACCTGGTGGCGCGACCTCGGCGAACACGCCGAGCGGGACGGTGAGGACGACGTCGCCGAACAGGCCTACGCGGTCGCGGGCGCGCTGAACACCCGGTTCGGGCCCGGTCTCGAGTTGCCGCTGTACCCGGCGTTCCGCTGACCGGGCGCGCCGCACCAACCATTCGTCACCCGGTTCACGTGTCGTTACCCGGGCATCACCAGCGGTGAGCCGGCGTGGCCCATGGTGTCACCGTGGTGTGCGACGACCTCGCCCGGACAGTGAACCCCCAACCCCGTACCGGCCCCGTCCGCCTGGCGGTGCTCGGCGACTCGACGGCGGTCGGGCTCGGCGACCCGCTGCCCGGCGGCGGCTGGCGCGGCGTGGGCCCGCTCGTGGCGCGGGCCCTCGGCGTCGAGCCCGCCGGGTACCTCAACTGCTCGTTCACCGGCGCGCGGATGCGCTGCGTGCGGACCGAGCAGCTGCCCGCGGCCGTGGCGCACCGCCCCGACGCCGCGCTCGTCATCGTCGGCATGAACGACACGTTGCGGTCGGACTTCGACCCCGCCGGCATCGCCGCCGACCTCGACCACGTGCTGACCACACTGCGGACGGCCGGTGCGGTGCCCGTGCCGGTGCGGTACCACGACCACGGCCGCGTCTTCCGGCTGCCGGGTTCGCTGCACCGCGCACTGCGGGGGCGGATCGAGCAGCTCAACGCCGCCATCGACGGTGTCGTGGCCCGGCACGGCGTGCCCTGCGTCGACCTCGGCCAGGTCCCCGGCGCCTACGAGCTGACGGCGTGGAGCGTGGACCGGCTGCACCCCTCCGAGCTGGGCCATCGGCTGCTGGCGCGCGAGTTCGCCGACCTGCTGCGCGCCGAGGGCTTCGGGGTGCCCGCCCCGGTGAGCCTGGCCTGCTCGGGAGGCGCCCAGGTGGGCGCGGCAGGCCACGTCGGCTGGCTCGTGGTCAAGGGCATTCCGTGGTTGTGGCGGCGCGGCAGGGACCTGGTGCCGCACGCGGCGAGCATCATGCTGCGCTCCGCGACCCGCCGAGCCGCGGGCTGGGCAGGCTGGACCGGTGCGGGCCGGCCGGCCGCCGACGCCTCCCCGGTACGGCCGGGCGCCGAGCAGCATGGCGTCGCCGCCCAGGCCGAGCTCCCCGCCGCCGCGAGCCTCTGACCACCGCCGCATTGGGCTCAGCGGTTCCGCCGGCGTGTGGAGGCTGCGCGGGGTTGTCGGCGCCCGGCGCTACCGTTTCCCGTGTGGAACAGGACGAGCTCTTCACGGTGAACCCGGACCTGGCGGCGCCGCCGGAGCCCGCCGAGCCGCGGGCGCCCGCGCAGCCGCCACCGGCTCCGCCCGGGTCGCCGCTGGCCGTGCGGATGCGCCCGAGGACCCTCGGCGAGGTCGTCGGGCAGCAACATCTGCTCGGGGAGGGAGCGCCGCTGCGCAGGCTCGTCGAGGGCGCCGCGCCGGCGTCCGTGCTGCTGTACGGCCCTCCGGGCACCGGCAAGACGACGCTGGCGAACCTGGTGTCCACCGCCACCGGGCGCCGCTTCGTGGCGCTGTCGGCGCTGTCGGCTGGCGTGAAGGAGGTGCGCGGCGTCATCGAGGAGGCGCGGCGCCGCCGCCGGTACAACGCCGAGGACACCGTGCTGTTCATCGACGAGGTGCACCGCTTCTCCAAGACCCAGCAGGACGCGCTGCTGGGGGCCGTGGAGGACCGCACGGTGCTGCTGGTGGCCGCCACCACGGAGAACCCGTCGTTCTCGGTGGTGTCCCCGCTGCTGTCGCGCTCGCTGGTGCTGCAGCTGCGTCCGCTCACCGACGACGACATCCGCGACCTGATCGCGCGGGCCCTCACCGAGGAACGCGGGCTCGGCGGCGAGTTCGAGCTGAGCGACGAGGCGATGGCCCACCTCGTGCGCCTGGCCTCCGGCGACGCGCGGCGCGCGCTCACCGCGCTGGAGGCCGCCGCCGACGCGGCGAAGGCCACCGGCTCCGCCGTGATCGAACTCGCCACCGTGGAATCCACTGTGGACAAGGCGGCGGTGCGCTACGACCGCGACGGCGACCAGCACTACGACGTCATCAGCGCGTTCATCAAGTCGATCCGGGGCTCCGACGTCGACGCCGCGCTGCACTACCTCGCCAGGATGATCGAGGCGGGCGAGGACCCGCGGTTCGTCGCCCGCAGGCTCGTGGTGCACGCGAGCGAGGACATCGGGATGGCCGATCCCACCGCGCTGCAGGCCGCCGTGGCCGCCGCGCACGCCGTGCAGTTCATCGGCATGCCCGAGGGCAGGCTCGCGCTCGCGCAGGCGACCGTGCACCTGGCGACCGCGCCGAAGTCCAACGCCGTCATCGCCGGGATCGACGCCGCGCTCGCCGACGTGCGCGCGGGCGGCGTCGGCACCGTGCCGCCGCACCTGCGCGACGGCCACTACGCGGGCGCGGCCCAGCTCGGCAACGCGCAGGGCTACCGCTACCCGCACGACGTGACCGAGGGCGTGCTCACGCAGCAGTACCCGCCGGACGAGCTGGTCGGCAGGGACTACTACAACCCGACCTCGCGCGGCGCGGAACGCACGCTCGCCGAGCGGGTGCCGAAGCTGCGGCGGACCGTGCGCGGCGACGGCTGAGGCAGCGGACTCGCCCGGCCTGCCTGGCATGGTCCTGCCCGCGCCGGGCTACCCCGGCACGAGACGACAGCGAGCCGACCTCAGGGAGTGCACATGGCGGACGCACCGACCGTCGCCGTCCTCGGCACCGGCGTGATGGGGCTGCCGATGGCGGCCAACCTGCTCGACGCCGGCCTGCGCGTGCGTGCCTGGAACCGCACACGCGAGAAGGCGCAGCCGCTCGCCGCGCGGGGAGCCGTGGTGGCCGCCACACCGGTCGAGGCCGTCGAGGGCGCGGACTTCGTGGTGACGATGCTCGCCGACGGCGCCGCCGTCCGCGAGACCGTCGAGCCGGTCCTCGGCTCCTTCGCGCCCGGCGCCGTGTGGATCCAGACGAGCACCGTCGGCGGCGAGCAGACCGATGTGCTCGCCGCGCTGGCGCGGCGCGCGAACGTGCCGTTCGTCGACGCGCCCGTGCTCGGCACGCGGGCCCCCGCCGAGCAGGGCACGCTCGTGGTCCTCGGTTCCGGACCCGTGGAGCTGCGCGAGCGGTGCGCCCCGGTGTTCGACGCCGTCGGCTCCCGCACGCTGTGGACGGGCCCGGCGGGTGCGGGCAGCAGACTCAAGCTGGTCGCCAACGCGTGGGTGCTGGCGCTGACCAACGCCACGGCCGAGAGCATCGCCCTGTCGCGGGAGCTGGGTGTCGACCCGGGGCTGTTCCTCGACGCCATCGGCGGGGGCCCGCTCGACGTCGGCTACGCCCACGTCAAGGGCGAGGCGATGCGCAACGACAGCTACCCGCTGAGTTTCGCCACGCGGCACGCGCTCAAGGACGCCGATCTGGTGCTGGCCGAGAGCGGCGGCGCCGACCTCGCCGGAGTTCGCGCGGCGAGGCAGCACCTCGGGCGCGCGGCGGCCGCCGGACACGCCGACGAGGACATGGCGGCGCTGTACCGAGCCGTCGCAACACGGAGTGTGACGGACGGGCAGGGTGGCCCGGCCGGGGCGGACGACGCACGGTAGCCTGACGCGCGACCGACGTCGCCATCGAGTCTCTGGAGGAGGGCACGTGTCGGCAGGGCACATCGCCGCGCTGATCGCCGCAGGCGCCTTCGTGTTGCTGGTGTTGTTCCTGGCGATCGCGTTGATCAAGCTCGGCCGCACGCTGGACGAGGCGACGATCGCCATCCGGAAGGCGCACGAGAACACCGATCCGATCCTGCACGGGGCCAACGACACCATCACGCACGTCAACACGCAGCTGGAGCGCGTGGACGGCATCACGGCGAACGCGCAGGCCGTGTCGGGCAACGTCTCGGCGCTGTCCTCGGTGTTCACCGCCACGCTCGGCGGGCCGCTCGTGAAGACCGCCGCGTTCTCCTACGGCGTCACGAAGGCGATGCGGGCGCGCCGCAAGGCCAAGGCCGAGGACAACGGCAAGCACGCGCGCCGGGGCAGGAAGGGTGGCCGCAGGTGAGGCGGCTGTTCTGGATGGGCGTCGGTGTGGCCGCCGGCGTCGCCCTGTCGCGCAAGGCCACCGAAACCGCTCGTCAAGCCACGCCCGCCGGGTTAGCCTCGAATCTGGGGGACGCCGTGCGGGAGCTCGCCGGCGCCCTCGGTGCCTTTGGCGCGGACATCCGTGCCGGGATGAGCGAGCGGGAGCAGGAGCTGAACGACATCGTGGAGCAGCGCTCGGGTCTGCCACGCAGGAGCGCGCCGGCCGCGTTGCCGGGCGAGGGCGGCAAGCACGCCGCCCAGGAGCCGCGTACCCGGCGAGCGCCTCGGGCGGGGAGCTGAGCGGCGCGCCGCCGCGTCCCTTCCCGCCGTCGTCGTTCGCCCCCTCAAGCCTCAGCTCAAGGAAGACCAGTGGAAACACACGAGATCAACAAGCGGTTCCTGGACTACTTCGAAAAGCACGGGCACACGAAGGTGCCCAGCGCCTCGCTGATCCTGGACGACCCGACGCTGTTGTTCGTCAACGCGGGGATGGTCCAGTTCAAGCCGTACTTCCTCGGTGACGTACCGCCGCCGTACCCGAGGGCGACGAGCGTGCAGAAGTGCGTGCGCACCGGCGACATCGACGAGGTCGGCAAGACCACCCGCCACAACACGTTCTTCCAAATGGCGGGCAACTTCTCGTTCGGTGACTACTTCAAGGAAGGCGCCATCGAGCGGGCCTGGGAGCTGATCACCAGCTCGCAGAACGACGGCGGCTTCGGCTTCGACCCGGACCGCATCTGGGTCACCGTCTACGAGAACGACTCCGAGGCCGCCGGCCTGTGGAGCGAGATCGCCGGTATCCCGTCCGAGCGGATCCAGTCGCGCGGCGGCAAGGACAACTACTGGGACATGGGCGTGCCCGGTCCCGGAGGCCCGTGCTCGGAGATCTACTACGACCGCGGCCCCGAGTTCGGGCGCGAGGGCGGCCCCGTCGTCGACGAGGATCGCTACCTGGAGATCTGGAACCTCGTCTTCATGCAGGACGAGCGCGGCGACCTCAGCCCCAAGGAGGGCCACCCGCCGATCGGGGAGCTGCCGAAGAAGAACATCGACACCGGCATGGGTGTCGAGCGGGTCGCCTACCTGCTGCAGGGCGTGGCCAACGTCTACGAGACCGATCTCGTGCGCCCGGTCATCAGCAGGGCCGAGGAGTTCTCCGGCCGCCGCTACGGCGCCGACCACGCCGACGACGTGCGGTTCCGTGTCATCGCCGACCACGCCCGCTCCGGCGTGATGCTCATCGGCGACGGCGTCACCCCCGGCAACGAGGCCCGCGGCTACGTGCTGCGCAGGCTGCTTCGCCGCATCGTGCGCTCCATCCGCCTGCTCGGCGTGCACGAGCCCGTGCTGCCCGAGTTCGCCAAGGTCGTGCGCGACGCCATGGCCCCCTCGTACCCGGAGATCGCCCGCGACTTCGACCGGATCAGCGACGTCATGCGCGCCGAGGAGGAGACCTTCCTCGCCACGCTCACCAGCGGCTCGCGCATCTTCGACCTGGCCGCCGAGGAGACCAAGCGCTCCGGGGACCGGATCCTGGCCGGGGACAAGGCGTTCCAGCTGCACGACACCTACGGCTTCCCGATCGACCTGACCCTGGAGATGGCCGCCGAGCAGGGTCTTTCGGTCGACGAGGAGGGCTTCCGCACGCTGATGCAGCAGCAGCGCGACCGCGCCAAGGCCGACGCCGCCGCGCGCAAGACCGGGCACGGCGACCTGTCGGTGTACCGGGAGCTGCTGGAGCGGCACGGCGAGACGCGGTTCCTCGGCTACACCGACCTGCAGGCCACCGCCCGGGTCATCGGGCTGCTGGAGAACGGCGCGCCCGCGGCCGTGGTCGGCGAGGGTCACCGCGCCGAGCTGATCCTGGACCGCACGCCCTTCTACGCCGAGAGCGGCGGGCAGATCGCCGACACGGGCGTGCTCGTCGGGCCCGGCGTCGAGGTGAAGGTCCACGACGTGCAGAAGCTCGTCCCCGGGCTGTTCGTGCACCGCGTCGAGGTGCTCGCGGGCGAGGTCGCCATCGACACTGAGCTCACCGCGTCGGTGGACGAGATGCGGCGCGCGGCCATCGCCCGCTCGCACTCGGCCACCCACCTGGTGCACGCCGCCGTGCGTGGCGCCTACGGCAAGCGCGCCGCCCAGGCCGGTTCGCTCAACTCCCCGGGCCGCATGCGGTTCGACTTCACCACCCCCGGCGCCGTGTCGGCCGACCTGCTCACCGAGGTGGAGGAGGAGGTCAACGACTACCTCCAGACCGACGTCGAGGTGCAGTCGTACATCACCACCAAGGACAAGGCGCTCGAACTCGGAGCGATCGCGCTCTTCGGTGAGAAGTACGGCAACGACGTCCGTGTCGTGGACATGGGCGACTACTCACGCGAGCTCTGCGGCGGCACGCACGTGGAGCGCATCGGCCAGCTCGGCCTGGTCAAGCTCGTCGGCGACTCCTCGATCGGCTCGGGCGTGCACCGGGTGGAGGCGCTGGTCGGGCAGGACGCACTGCGCCACGTCCGCAAGGAGCAGCTGCTCGTCTCGCAGCTGGCCGGCACCCTGAAGGTGCCCACCGACCAGCTGCCCGCGCGCATCGAGGACGTGCTGACCCGGCTGCGCAACGCCGAGAAGGAGATCGAGCAGCTGCGCACCCAGCAGGTGCTCGGCTCCGCCGCTTCGCTGGCCGAGAAGGCGCAGGACGTCGGAGGGGTCGCGCTGGTGGCGGAGAAGCTGGCCGACGGGGTCGACGCGGGCGGTGTGCGCGCGCTGGCGGGCGAGGTGCGCAACCGGCTCGGTTCCCGGCCGGGTGTGGTCGCGCTGTTCGCGCCGTCCGGCGACAAGGTCAGCTTCGTCGTGGCGACGACGGCCGCCGCCAGGGACAAGGGTTTCGCCGCGGGCAAGCTGGTGCCCGCGTTCGCGGATGCCCTCGGCGGCAGGGGCGGCGGCAAGCCCGACATGGCCCAGGGCGGCGGCAGCAACCCGGCCGGTGTCGAGCAGGCCATCGCCGCACTGCGGAACGCGGTAGCCCAGGGGTGAGCGAGCGTCGACCCGACCGGCCCGGGGAGCATGATCCCGGTGCCGGCCGCAGGCTCGCGGTCGATGTCGGCTCCGTGCGGGTCGGGGTCGCGCTGAGCGATCCCGCCCCGCTGCTGGCGAGCCCGCTCGTTACGCTGTCGCGTGATGCGGAAGGCGACAGCGATCTCGACGACCTGGCCCGTCTTGTCACCGAAAACGAGGTGGTTGAGGTGATCGTGGGACTGCCGAGGACGCTCGCGGACCGGCACGGCCGGGCTGCGGCGATCGCCGTCGAGTACGCGGACCGGCTGGCCGCACGCCTGGACCCGGTCCCGGTCCGGCTGGCGGACGAGCGGCTCACCACCGTCAGCGCGAGCCGCATGCTGTCCCAGCGCGGTGTGAAGGGCCGCAAGCAGCGCGCCGTGGTCGACCAGGCCGCGGCCGTCGAGATCCTGCAGGGCTGGCTGGACGCCCGCGGCGCCGCGATCGCGAGGGGAGCGGGTCAGGCATGAGCACGCCCTACGACGGTCCCGGTGGCAGGCGCAGGGCAAGGCCGCCCCAGCGGCCCGCGCCCGCCGAGCGCCCGCAACGCCCCGCACCCGCGGAACCGCCTCAGCGCCCGCTCGCGGGCGACCAGCCCGCGAGCAGGCGGCCACCGCTACGCCGCGCCCGGCATGCGGCACCCGAGCCCGGCCCTCGCGCGGGCGCCGCGCGGCAGGGGGAGCCGCCCGAGCCCCCGCCGGAGCGACGTCCCCGTCCCCCCGCGCGCCGCGGTGAGCCGCCGCGCCGCAGGCGTTCCCCCAATGACGGCGTGCCACCCGACGAGAACCCCACCGAGATCCTCGACCTCGGCTACGACGAGCTGCTCGACGAGGGCGTCGCCGACGACGAGTACTACGAGGACGACGACGACCGCGCGCTGCCGGAGTACTTCGACGACGAGCGCGACGAGCCACCGGAGCCGAAGCGCACGCGCAAGCGGGGCAGGCGCTTCCTCGGCTGGATGGCGGCACTCACGGTGATCGTGCTGCTGGCCGGCGGTGCCTACTACGGCGCGCGGGAGCTGCTCGGCTTCGGGTTCGAGGACTACTCGGGCGCGGGCGAGAAGGACGTGGTGCTGCAGGTGGAGGACGGCGACTCCACCAGGGCCATCGCGAACAAGCTCGAGCAGCTCGACGTCGTCGCCAGCGCCGAGGCGTTCGTCGCCGCGAGCGAGGACGACCAGCGGGTGCTGTCGATCCAGCCCGGCTACTACCAGGTGAAGACCAAGATCTCCGGCGCCGACGCGGTCACGAACCTCGTCCGGCCGGAGGCGAGGGTCGGGGAGCTGCAGCTGCGGCCCGGCACCCAGCTCGACGACATCACCCAGCCGGGCGGCAAGGTGACGCCCGGGGTGTTCTCCCAGCTGTCGCAGGCCTCGTGCGCCGAGCTCAACGGCAGGAGCACGTGCATACCCGCCGAGGAGCTGCGGCAGACCGCGGCCACCGCCGACCTGGCCAAGCTCGGCGTGCCCGGCTGGGCGGTCGCCGACGCGGCGAAGGCCGAGCCGAAGCGCAGGCTGGAGGGCATCATCCAGCCCGGGGTCTATGACGTGAAGCCGGGCTGGGACGCGACCCGCCTGCTCACGGAGGTGCTGTCCAAGTCGGCACTGCGGATGCAGGCGGCCGGCCTGCCCGACGCGGCGGGCAGCACCGAGTTCAGCCCCTACCAGGTCCTGGTCATCGCCTCGATCATCGAGCGGGAGGGCGTGGAGGCCGACTTCGGCAAGGTCGCCCGCGTCATCTACAACCGCCTCGACAAGGGGATGCGGCTGGAGATGGACTCGACGGTGAACTACGTGCTCGACCGGCCCGAGATCCGCACCAACGCGGCGGACCGGCAGCGGGCGGGCGCCTACAACACCTACCGCAACACCGGCCTGCCGCCGACGCCGATCTCCGCGCCCAGCGCCGAGGCCATCGCCGCCGCCGAGCGGCCGGCCGAGGGCGACTGGCTGTACTTCGTCAAGTGCGAGACCAACGGCCTGTCGTGCTTCTCCGCCAGCTACGACGAGCACCGGCGCAACGTCGAGGACGCGCAGCGGCGCGGAGTCTTCTGACATGGAACGGCGGGCGGCGGTGCTCGGCAAGCCGGTGCGGCACTCGCTGTCTCCGGTGCTGCACGGCGCGGCCTACGCGGCACTCGGTCTGCACGGCTGGAGCTACGAGCGGGTCGAGCTGGACGCCGAGGGCCTGCCCGGGTTCGTCGCCGGGCTCGGCCAGGAGTGGGCCGGCCTCTCGGTGACGATGCCGGGCAAGCGCGCGGCGCTGGAGTGCGCCGCCGAGGCGACTCGCAGGGCCCGCACCGTCGGGGCCGCGAACACGCTCGTGCGGCTCGGCTCGGGCGGCTGGCGCGCCGACTGCACCGACGTCGACGGCGTCACCGGCGCTCTGCGGGCCGCGGGCGGCTTCACACCCGGTGCCGGGGACACGGCGGTGGTGCTGGGCGCGGGCGGCACCGCGTCGGCCGCCGCGGCCGCGTTCGCCGAACTGGGCCTGACCGGGGTGCGGCTGGTGGTGCGGGAGCCCGCGCGGGCCGAGGACGCCGTGGCCGCGGCCAAGCGCGCGGGGCTCGCCGTGGAGGTGCTGCGCTGGTCCGAGGTGGACTTCCGGCGGGTGGCGGCCGAGTCGGCGGTGCTGGTGACCACCGTGCCGCCGGACGCGGTCGCCCCGCACGTCGGCGCGCTGGCGTGCGCGCCGTGCGTGCTGGACGTGATCTACCACCCGTGGCCCACCCCGCTGGCCGAGGCGGTGGCCGCGCAGGGCCGCCGGGTCGCGACGGGCCTGGACATGTTGTTGCACCAGGCGTTCGGCCAGGTGGAGCAGTTCACCGGGCTGGCGGCGCCCCGCGAGGTGATGCGCGACGCGCTGCGCGAGGCCACGGGCGGCATTCTGCCGCTGCCGCTCGCGTAACGGACAACCGGCGTTCACCTGACCGGGTTAGGGTGCTGCGCATGCCCCGACTCCGCCGATGGCCGACCCTGCTCGCCGCCGCCCTGCTCGCGGCCGCTGCCGTACCCGCCGCTGCCGCGCCCGCGGGCCCGCCGCCGGAGGTGCGGTTCGCGACGTTCAACGCCTCGCTCAACCGTGCCGCCGAGGGCGCGCTGCTGGCCGATCTGTCCACGCCCGGTGACGCGCAGGCCCGCGAGGTCGCGGAGGTCATCCAGCGGGTCCGGCCCGACGTGCTGCTCGTCAACGAGTTCGACTACGTGCCGCACAACGCCGCCGCCGACGCGTTCCGGGACAACTACCTGGAGATCGGGCAGAACGGGGCACGGCCCATCGACTACCCGTACGCGTTCACCGCGCCCGTCAACACCGGTGTGCCCACCGGGTTCGACCTGGACCGCAACGGCACGGTCGGTGGCGGCAACGACGCCCACGGCTTCGGCGGGTTCGAGGGCCAGTACGGGATGCTGGTGCTGTCGAAGTACCCGATCGACACCGCCAGGGTGCGCACCTTCCAGCGCTTCCTGTGGAAGGACCTGCCCGGGGCGCTGCTTCCGGACGACCCGGCGACGCCCGAGCCCGCCGACTGGTACGCGCCCGAGGTGCTCGACGTGCTGCGCCTGTCGTCGAAGTCGCACTGGGACGTGCCGGTCCGCGTCCACGGCCGGACGGTGCACCTGCTCGCCGCGCACCCCACGCCGCCGACCTTCGACGGTGCCGAGGACCGCAACGGCACCCGCAACCACGACGAGATCCGGTTCTGGGCCGACTACGTCACGCCGGGCCAGGGCCGTTACCTCTACGACGACCAGGGCAGGCGCGGTGGGCTGCGGGCCGGCGAGCGCTTCGTCGTCGCCGGCGACTACAACGCCGACCCGGTCGACGGCGACAGCGTCGCCGGTGCGGCCGGTCAGTTGCTCCGGGCACCGCGGGTGCACGACACGCGCCCCGCGAGCCAGGGCGGGGCGGTCGCGGCCGAGGAGCAGGGCGGCGCGAACACCGGCCACGAGGGCAGCCCGTGGCTCGATACCGCCGACTTCAACGACCAGGCGCCCGGCAACCTGCGCGTCGACTACGTGCTGCCCTCCCGCGGCCTGGTCGCGGTGGGCGACGGTGTGTTCTGGCCGGTGCCGGGCTCGCCGCTGGCGCGGCTGAACGACGCCTCCGACCACCACCTCGTGAGGGTCGACGTGCTGGTGCCCTGAGGCCGTTCAAGAGGATGCCTGCCGGAGGTGATCCGCGGGCGCGGCCCGGCCGAAGGCCCTTGGCGCGCTTCTTGAGCACTGCCCTAGGTTGGGGGCATGAAGATCGCCATCCTCGACGACTACCAGAACGTGGCGCTGGAGCTGGCCGACTGGGCGAGCCTCGGCGCCGAGATCGAGGTGTTCACCGAGCACATCGCCGACCACGATGAGCTGGTCCGCAGGCTCGCGGGGTGCGAGGTGGTGGTGGCGATGCGGGAGCGTACGCCGTTTCCCGAACAGTTGCTGGCCCGGCTGTCCGACCTGAAGCTGCTCGTCAGCACGGGCCCCAGGAACGCGTCGATCGACGTGGAGGCGGCCGGGCGGCACGGCATCGTGGTGACCCACACCGGTTACCTGCCGCACCCGACGGTGGAGCTGACGTGGGGCCTGATCCTGGCCACGCTGCGCAACCTGCCCGCCGAGATCGCCTCGGTGCGTGAGGGTGGCTGGCAGCGCGGGCTCGGTGAGAGCCTGCACGGCCGGACGCTGGGCCTGCTCGGGCTGGGCAGGCTCGGCTCGCGGGTGGCACGCGTGGGCCAGGCGTTCGGCATGCGCACGATCGCGTGGAGTCAGAACCTCACCGCCGAGCGGGCCGCCGAGCACGACGTGACGGCCGTGTCGAAACAGGAGCTGTTCGCCTCCGCCGACATCGTCTCGATCCATCTCGTGCTCAGCGGCCGCACGCGCGGGCTGGTCGGGGCGGCGGAACTGGCCGCGATGAAGCCCACCGGGCTGCTGGTGAACACGTCGCGCGGGCCGATCGTGGACGAGCCGGCGCTGCTGGAGGCTCTGCGGCAGCGGCGCATCGGCGGCGCCGCGCTCGACGTGTTCGACACCGAGCCGCTGCCGGCCGACCACCCGCTGCGCTCGCTGCCGAACGTGACGATCACGCCGCACATCGGCTACGTGACGCGCGACGTCTACGAGGTGTTCTACACCGACGCGGTGGAGAACATCGCCGCCTACCGGGCAGGCGAGCCGATCCGCGTCATGACAGCTCGCTGAGCACCGCGTCGGTGTAGGCGGGCCAGGCCTCGGCGGCCCACGGGCCGAACGTGCGGTCGGTCAGCACGACGCAGGCCGCGCCCGCGTCCGGGTCGGCCCACAGGAACGTGCCGGACTGTCCGAAGTGGCCGAACGTGCGCGGCGAGCTGCGCCGTCCGGTCCAGTGCGGGTCCTTGTGGTCGCGGATCTCGAAGCCGAGGCCCCAGTCGTTGTTCTGCTGATGCCCGAAGCCGGGCAGCACGCCGCTCAGCCCAGGGAAGACCACCTGAGTCGCTTCGGCCACAGTGGACGGCGCGAGCAGGGTGGGTCGCTGCAGCTCGCGCGCGAACGCCACCAGGTCATCCACAGTGGACACCGCGCCCGCGGCGGGGGAGCCGTCGAGCCGGGTGTTCGCCAGCTTCAGCGGCCCGAACACGGCCTCCTGCTGGTAGTCGGCGAAGGCGATGCCGGAGTGCTCGGCGAGCGCGTCGGCGAGCTGCTCGAAGCCTGCGTTGGAGTACATGCGGCGGCGGCCCGGAGGGGAGAGCACCTTGTGCTCGTTGAAACTCAGCCCCGCGGTGTGCGCCAGCAGGTGGCGGATCGTGGCACCCTCCGGGCCCGCGGGGGTGTCCAGCTCGACCACGCCCTCCTCCAGGGCGATCAGGGCCGTGTAGGCGGTGAGCAGCTTCGTCACCGAGGCCAGCGGGAAGGTGCGCGCGGTGTCGCCGTGGCTGCCGAGCAGCGTCCCGTCGGCGCTCACCACCGCGGTCGCGGCGTTGTCCACGGGCCACTGCTCGACCAGGCGCACACTGTCCATGCGCCCACCCTACGAAGGCGGGCGGCTCAGCCGGCACTCAGGTGGGTGGCGAACCAGCCTCCGGCCAGCTCCGCGACCCGCTCCAGTGTGCCCGGCTCCTCGAACAGGTGCGTGGCGCCGGGGACCACGGCCAGCTCCTGCGGACCAGCCAGGCGCCGGGCCGCCTGCTCGTTGAGCTGCAGCACCTGCGGGTCGAGTTCTCCCACGACGAGCAGCACGGGGCAGGTCACGTCGTCGAGGGCCTCTCCGGCGAGGTCGGGCCGGCCGCCGCGGGACACCACGGCGCGCACCAGGCCGGGGCGGCGGGCGGCCGCCACCAGCGCGGCGGCGGCACCGGTGCTCGCGCCGAACACCCCGACCGGCAGCCCCCGGGTGCGTTCGTCCCGTGCGACCTGGTCGAGGGCCTCCACCAGCCGCCCGGCGAGCAGGCCGATGTCGAAGCGCAGCTCCGCCGTGGCCGCGTCCTCGCGTTCCTCCTCGGCGTCGAGCAGGTCGAACAGCAACGTCGCCAGCCGGTCGTCCTGCAGGGTCCTGGCCACGGCGACGTTGCGCGGGCTCTGCCGGGAGCTGCCGGAGCCGTGTGCGAAGACCACCACGCCACGCGCGTCGGCGGGCACGGTGAGGTCACCGGGCAGCGACGTGCGCTCGGTGTCGACGGCGAAGGGCACTGTCACCGTTCACACCCCCTTCTCCAGCAGGTCGACGACCTCGTCGTCGCTGGTCTGGCCGAAATCGGCGTACCACTGGCCGACGGCCCGGAAGTCGGGCGGCTCGGAGGCGCACACCACCTCGTCGGCCACCTCCCGCAGGCTCGCGGCGGCCGGCACGGCGCACACGGGCGCCGCCAGCACCAGCCGCCGGGGGCCGTCCTCGCGCAGCGCACGCAGGGCCGCGGTGGCGGTGACGCCGGTGGCCAGCCCGTCGTCGACGAGGATCACGTCGCGGCCCTCGATGCGTTCGGGTTCGCGGCCCCGCTGGTAGTGCTCGACCCGGCGCTGCGCCTCCGCGCGTTCGCGCTCGCAGGCCCGCTCGAGGTCCTCGGGTGTCAGGCCGAGCATCCGCACGCTGTTGTCGTCGTAGCTCGCCGGGCCGTGCGCGGTGACCGCCCCGATGCCGAACTCGGGATGGCCGGGTGCGCCGATCTTGCGGGCCACGGCGACGCCGAGCGAGGCGCCGAGCGCGGAGGCCACCTCCGCGGCCACCGGCACGCCGCCGCGGGCCAGGCCCAGCACGATCGGATCCGCCCAGTCCCGGTCACGTAGCAGGTCGCCGAGGACGCGGCCCGCCTGCCGCCGGTCGGCGAACGTCCGGTTGGTGGTACTCGTGTGCCACTGCATGGGCTCTCCTC
Source organism: Prauserella muralis (assembly GCF_003202285.1). GTDB lineage: Bacteria > Actinomycetota > Actinomycetes > Mycobacteriales > Pseudonocardiaceae > Prauserella_B > Prauserella_B muralis. The sequence goes on along the minus strand of NZ_MASW01000007.1, from coordinate 510,188 downwards.
ACCTCAGCCGGGCTCGCCGCGCCGCTTGCGGTGGACCACCCAGCCGAGATCGATCGCCATGATGACGGCGAACACCGACAGCAGCACGATGCCCCAGACGACACCGTTGACGGCGAACAGCACGGCGCCACCGATCGACAGCAGCACGGCGACGCTCGCCAGCACGATCCGCAGGGTGAGCGCGCTGTAGGCGGGTGCGGCACCGCCGAACCCGGCGGTCGGGTCGTGGTAGTCGGGCAGACCGCGCGCGTAGTCCTCCCGCGTGCGGGGCCCCTCGCGCCGTCGTTCCATGTCCCCGGGTTACCCGCCCCCAAGCTCCCCAATGCCACATTTGTTCCACTGGATGGAGCCAATGCGGCATTCGCTCCATCCAGTGGAGCGAATGCCGCATTGGGGAGCTTGCCCGAGGCGCTCGGCTACTCGTCGAGGTCGCTGGCCACGAGGGCGGCGATCGCGTCGACGGCCGCCTCGGCTCCGTCGCCGTCGGCGGCGATCACCACCTCCTCGCCGTGTCGCGCGCCGAGCGTCATCAGGTTCAGCACGCTGCCCGCGGGCACCGGTTCGCCGCCGTTCCTGGCGATCGTCACCGGCACCGGCTGCGCCGCCGCGGCCTTCGCGACCAGGGCGGCGGGCCGGGCGTGCAGGCCGACCTTGCTCGCCACCGTCACCGTGCGTTGCACCATGTGCTCTTCTCCTCCCACCGGGCGCCGGGCTAGGACTGGGCCGACTCGGCCCGCGTGGTCTCCCGGCCCTCCTTGGCGGCCGCGGGATCCTCCGGTGTCTCGGCGGCGGTGATCTCCTCGTCCTCCTCGCGGCCTGGCGTGCGCAGGTTCCACTTGGTGATCACCCAGCGGAACAGCAGGTAGTAGATCACCGCGTAGACCAGGCCGATCGGGATCAGCAGCCACGCCTTGCTGGCCGCGGGCGCGCCCGCGTTGAGCAGGAAGTCGATGCCACCCGCGGAGAACGAGAACCCGAGGTGGATGTCCAGGGCGTTCACCAGCGCCAGCGACAACCCGGTGAGCACGGCGTGGATCACATACAGCGGCCAGGCCACGAACATGAACGCGAACTCGATCGGCTCGGTCACGCCGGTGAGGAACGACGTCAGCGCGGCGGAGATCATGATGCCGCCGACGATCTTCTTCTGGCTGGGGCGCGCCGTCTGCCAGATCGCCAGCGCCGCCGCGGGCAGGGCGAACATGAAGATCGGGAAGAAGCCGGTCATGAACGCGCCCGCGTTCGGGTCGCCGTCGAAGAAGTTGTTGATGTCACCGCCGTCGAAGATGAGCCAGACGGGCACGTTGATGAGCTGGTGCAGACCGACGGGGATGAGCAGCCGGTTGAGCATGCCGTAGACGCCACCGCCGATGACGGCGTCACTCGTGACCGCTTCGCCCAGCCAGTGCATCGCGTTGTCGATCACGGGGAACACCAGGCCGAACACCACACCGAGCAGCAGCAGCGCGAACGAGTTGACGATCGGCACGAACCGGCGCCCGCCGAAGAACGCGAGGTAGGGCGGCAGCTTGATCCGGTGGAACCGCTGCCACAGCACCGCGGTCACGAGCCCCACCACGACACCGGAGAGCACGCTGTAGGGCCATTTGATCGGTTGCAGGTACCAGCCCTCCGAGAAGCCGTCGAGCTCCTCGATGGGTGCGAACACCTGCACGACCTTGTTGAACACCACGAAACCGACGACGGCGGCCACACCGGTGGAGCCGTCGCCCTTGCGGGCGAAGCCGACCGCGATGCCGACCGCGAACAGCAGCGGCAGCCAGTCGAACAGCCCGCCGCCCGCCGCCGCGAGCACCTTCGCGATGTCCTCGGTCGCCGACCACCGGCCAAGCATGTCGTCCTGGCCGAGCCGCAGCAGCAGGCCCGCCGCGGGGAGCGTGGCGATCGGCAGCATCAGGCTGCGGCCGAAGCGTTGCAGCCCCGCCAAGCGTTTGCCCTTGCCCTTCGATTCCGCCTTCGTCGAGCTCATGGGCGTCCTCCATGTTCCGAAAGCGGGCCGGAATCCGGGGCACTCCGGTCCAGTTGCATGGTCACCTGGTAGCGATCTCCCCGGTACCAGGACGTCATGTCCTCCACGGGTTCTCCGCGCACGCTGGAGATCCTGCGGAAGACGAGTAGCGGGCTGCCGGTGCGCACACCGAGCAGCCGTGCCGTGCCTGCGCCCGCCGACTCCGCCCAGACCGTCTGCCAGGCGGTGTCGAAGCGCAGGCCGTGGCGTTCGGCGAGTTGCGCGTAGAGGGAGTCGGTGAGATCCAGCTCGCCGAGGCCGGGCACCGCCCTCGGGTGGTACCAGCCCTGCTCGACGGCGAGGGGAACGCCGTCGGCGAGGCGCAGCCGGTGCAGGTGCTGGGCGCCCTCCGCGCCGTCGAGCCGCAGCGCCGCCGCGGTGGCCCTCGGCGGGACCCGGCTGCCGCTGCCGAGCACGCGGGAGGCGGGCACGAGTCCGCGGCGGCGCATCTCGGCCGTGAACGACATCAGTGACAGCCGCAGGTCCATCCGCCGCGCGGCGGTGAACGTGCCTTTGCCTCGGACCCTGGTCAGCAGGCCCTCGTCGACCAGCTTGCCGATCGCCGTGCGGACCGTGAGCCGGGAGACGTCGTAGCGCTCGGCGAGTTCGCGCTCGGAGGGAATGGGCGAGCCCGGTGGCAGCTCCCGTTCGGCCATCCGGCACAGGATCTCGCGCAGCTGCGTGTGCTTCGGGGTGGGCCCGTCGATGACGCGGTCGGGGCGCGTGCCTGTCGCCGAGCTCATCGGCACCTCCGTACTCGCGCTCGCCGCGGAAGATTGGTACGTTCCGGTCTAGACCATTTATTGATGGGGCAGAATGCTCCGTTACCCGACCGGGTGTCAACCACCGTTACGAGTTCGTACCCGGACACGACTACACGACCAGGGCAGAGGCGATCAGGAGGCCGCAATGGCGGACGAAAGGCCGGAGCAGATCCTCGCGGCGCTCGGCGGCGCGGACAACGTCATCGAGATCGAGGGCTGCATCACGCGGCTGCGCTGCGAGCTGGAGGACGGTTCACTCGTCGACGAGCCCGCGCTGAAGCGGGCGGGCGCGCACGGCGTGGTCAAGGTCGGCGACGTCGTTCAGGTGATCGTCGGCCCCGAGGCCGACACCATCGCCAGCGACATCCAGGACCTGATGTGACGCTGTCGGTGCAGAGCCCGGTCGCGGGCACCGTGGCGGCGATGGCCGACGTTCCCGATCCCGTGTTCGCGCAGGCCATGGTGGGCCCGGGCATCGCCGTGCAGCCGGCGGGCGGCCGTGCCGACGCCGTGGCCCCCATCGACGGCACGGTCGTCACACTCCACCCCCACGCGTTCGTGGTGGCGGGCGAGGACGGCAGGGCGGTACTGGTGCACCTGGGCATCGACACGGTGAAGCAGAAGGGCACGGGGTTCACGCTGCACGTGGTGCAGGGCGAGTCGGTGCGCGCGGGCCAGCCCGTCGTCGGCTGGGACCCGGACGCCGTGCGCGAGGCGGGATACTCGCCGATCGTGCCGGTGGTGGCGCTCGACGCGCGCCAGGAGGTGCTGGCCCCCGCGGAACCCGGCACGGCGGTGGCGGCGGGCGAGGAGCTGTTCACCTGGCAGGACTGACGGCGGGCGCCACCCCCGGGCGCCCGCCGTCAGAGCATGCTGCGGCGCTCCGCGGGGTCAGGCCGTGACGATCTGGTCCTTCTCCACCTTGACGTTGATGGCGGGCAGCGGTTCGGTGGCGGGGCCGTTCTTCACCTCGCCGGTGAAGGCGTCGAAGATCGAGCCGTGGCACGGGCAGGTCAGGTCGGCGCCCTCCGGCTTCACGGCGCAGCCCTGATGAGTGCACACGGCGCTGAACGCGGCCACCTCGGTGTCCGTCTGCCGGGAGACGATCGCCTCCTGGCCGTCCGGGGTGGTCACCGCCTTGGCGCTGCCGACCGGCACGTCGCCCAGTGCCGCGATCGGCCGGCCGGACGGCGCCGCCGAGCCCGGCGCCTGCGAGGTCGCTCCACTCTGTCCGTTGCCCGCGGCCGAGCCCGGTTCCTCGCTGCCGCAGGCGGCGAGGGCCGCCGATCCCACGGCGGCTCCGGCGACGGCGGCTCCGGTGGTGAGCACGGTGCGGCGGGTGTGTGATTGGGCAGTCATGCCCGAGGACACGAAGCCGCCCTCGGCCGGGTTCAACCCGCCCCGGGAATCGAACCGGGCCGGGTCGTGCCTCGTGTTCACGGGAGTAGCGATTCGCGAGGTGGGCAGGAGGCAACGATGATCGGCTGGCTGTTGCGGGTTCTGGTCGCTGCGGGCCTGCTCGGCTCGGCGTGGGTCCACTGGGTCGTCTGGCTGGACTGGGCGCGCAACACCGACGTGGTGGGTCCGCTGTTCCTGGTTAACGTCGTGGCCGGTGTGGTCATCGCGCTGGCGGTGCTGGCCTGGCGGCACTGGCTGCCCGCGCTGGCGGCCGTCGGGTTCGGCGTGGCCACATTGCTGGCCTACGTGTTGTCGCTGACGGTCGGCTTCTTCGGGGTGCAGGAGCAGTTCGCCACCCAGGAGGAGCTCTGGGGCGTGGTCACCGAGGCCGCGTGCGTGGGGTTCGGGCTCGCCCTGATGGCGGTGAACCGGACGAGCCCCGCGCGACAGAGCGTGCGCGGGTGAACGAGGACGCCGAGCCGGGCTTGATGCGGGCACTGCACGACGAGCACGCGCCCGCGCTGTGGTCGTATGCGCTGCGGCTCACCGGCGGCGACCGGGCCAGGGCCGAGGACGTGGTGCAGGAGACGCTGTTGCGGGCGTGGCGGCATCCGAAGGTGCTCGACCAGTCGCAGCGCTCGGCGCGGGCATGGCTGTTCACCGTCGCCCGCCGGATCGCCATCGACGGCTGGCGCTCGGCGGCGGCGCGCGCCGAGGTGAGCACCGACGCGCCGCCCGAACTAGCCGCGCCCGACGACACCGAGCGTGCCGTGCAGGGCTGGATCGTCGCCGATGCGCTCAGGGAGCTGTCGCCGAGGCATCGCGAGGTGCTGGCGCTGTGCTTCTTCGGCGGGTTGTCCGTGGCCGACGCGGCGGCCCGGCTCGGGGTGGCCGAGGGCACGGTCAAGTCGCGCACGCACTACGCCCTGCGTGCGTTGCGGCTGATTCTGGAGGAGAGGGGTGTGACCCAGTGAACGAGCGAGCCGAGACCGCGGTCGACCCCTTCGCGACGTTCGACGCCGCGTACGTGCTGGGCTCACTGTCCCCGGAGGACCGCGCGGCCTTCGAGCAGCACCTGCGGCACTGCGACGCGTGCGCCCGGTCGGTGCGCGAGCTGGCCGGGCTGCCCGGCCTGCTGGCCCAGGTGGACGACCGCCACCAGCTCGATCCGCCACCGCCACCGCCCGAGCTGCTGCCGCGCCTGCTGGCGCGGGTCCGTGCGCTGCGCAGGCGCAGGCTCGTCGCCGGGGTCGCGGCGGTGGTCGTCGCCGTGGCCGCGTGCGTGGCCGTCGTGCTGGCGGTGGTCCTGCCGCCGGAAGACGGCGTTCGCGGCGGCTCGGCCATGACCCCGCTCGGCGCCTATCCGGTGAGCGCCAGCGTGAACCTCACCGAGGCGGCCTGGGGTACCCGGGTGGACATGTCGTGCAGCTACGAGGGCGGCCGGGGCGGCGACTACGTGCTGGTCGCCGTGCGGCGCGACGGCACGGAGGAGCAGCTGGCGAGCTGGCAGGCGGTACCGCGCAACACCGCCGAGCTGTCCATCGGCACGCCCTTGCGGACCGCCGAGATCGACGCTCTGGAGATCCGGGTCCCCGGCGGCCCCGTGCTGCTCCGGCTCCCGGTGACCGGCTGACCAGCTCCCGCGAGTCCTGCGCTCAGGCCCGCGAGTTCTGCGCTCAGGCCCGCGAGTTCTGCGTTCGGGTGGCTTCCGCCGGCAGGCGCCGCCGCGCCGGGCGGGTGCGGCCAGTCCCGCGCTGCCCACGACGGATGGGCCATTCCGGTGAAGTCGGGGCCCGGCGGGTCGCGAACGGAGCTGTCGCTCCGCTTCGCCGTTGCGCGTTCCGCCGGGCCCGCGCCAGGCTCGGAGCGTGTTCTGGGGACTGCTCATCATCGCCGTCGCCGGTGGGTTCACCGGGTGGGCCGCGAGCCGGGTGCTGCGTCACGCGCGGCGCCCGGCCGCCGTGCCGGTCCGCTGGTGTGCCGCCGGCACGGCGGTGTTGTGGTCAGGGGTCGCCTGGCGCTGGTGGGCGAGCGACATGCCCGGATGGTGGCTGCCCGTGCCGCTCGCCGTCACCGCGCTGGCCGTCCCGCTGACACTGGCCGACCTCGCACATCGCCGCTTGCCCGACGCGCTCACCCTCCCGGCGTATCCGCTGGCGGGCGGGGCGCTCGCCGTGGCAGCCGCCTGCGGGCCTGACGGCACGCTGGCCCTGCGCGCGGCGCTGGCGGCGGTGGTGTTCGCCGGTGTCCACGCCCTGGTGCACACCGTCGCGCCGGCCGCGCTGGGAGCGGGCGACGTGAAGTTGTCGGGCAGCCTCGGTGGCGTGCTCGGCGCGACGGGCTGGCCGGCCCTCGTGATCGCCGCAGGCACGGCGGCGGTGGTCACGCTGGTGCTGGCGGGCGCGGCGGCGCTCCTCCGCGTGGACCGGTGGCGTGGGGGAGCGCCGCATGGGCCCGGGCTCCTGGCGGCCACCTGCCTGGTCGCCGTGTTCCCGCCGATGGCGTCGGGGGTGGATATGGGTAGCTGAAACGCGACCGGTGGCCTCGTGACAGGATCGTGGGCGTGTTGCGCTGGATAACCGCTGGTGAATCGCATGGCCCCGCGCTGGCCGCCATCCTCGAGGGCATGGTGGCCGGGGTCGAGATCACGACCGCCGACCTCGGCGAGCAGCTTGCCCGCAGGCGGCTCGGCTTCGGCCGGAGCCCTCGCATGGGCTTCGAGACCGACCGGGTCGAGTTCGTCGGCGGTGTCCGGCACGGCGTGACGCAGGGCGGCCCCGTCGCGATACAGATCGAGAACGCCGAGTGGCCGAAGTGGGAGAAGGTCATGGCGGCCGATCCGGTCGATCCTGCCGAACTGGAGGGGCTGGCCCGCAACGAGCCGCTCACCCGGCCCCGGCCCGGCCACGCCGACCTGCCCGGCATGCAGAAGTACGGCTTCGACGAGGCGCGGCCCGTCCTGGAACGGGCCAGTGCGCGCGAGACCGCGTCGCGCACGGCGCTGGGCACGGTGGCGCGGGCGTTCCTGCGCCAGCTGCTCGGCGCCGAGGTGGTCAGCCACGTCGTGTCGATCGGCGGCGCGCAGGCACCCGAGGGGCCGCTGCCCGGTCCCGCCGACCTCCCCGCGATCGACGAGAGCCCGGTGCGCGCGTTCGGCGCCGAGGCGACCGACGCGATGGTCGCGGAGGTCGACGCCGTGCGGAAGGCCGGTGACACGGTCGGCGGCGTCATCGAGGTGATCACCTACGGCCTGCCTCCGGGGCTGGGCTCGCACGTGCACTGGGACCGCAGGCTCGACGCCCGGCTCGCCGGGGCTCTGATGGGCGTGCAGGCGATGAAGGGCGTCGAGGTCGGCGACGGCTTCACCACGGCACGCCGCTGGGGCAGCCAGGCCCACGACGAGATCGACCGGGGCGCAGGCCCGAAGGGCGTCACGCGGCGCTCGAACCGTGCCGGTGGCCTGGAGGGCGGCATCACCAACGGCGAGCCGCTGCGGGTGCGCGTGGCGATGAAGCCGATCTCGACGGTGCCCCGCGCGTTGTCCACTGTGGACGTGCAGACGGGTGAGGCCGCGGTCGCGATCCACCAGCGCTCCGACGTGTGCGCGGTGCCGAGGGCCGGCGTGGTGCTGGAGTCGGTGGTGGCCCTGGTGCTGGCCGACGCCGCGCTGGAGAAGTTCGGTGGCGACTCGCTCGCCGAGTCCAAGCGCAATGCCGAGTCCTACCTCGCCGGGCTGGAATCGTGGTGGCAGCGGTAGGACCCCGGCGTGGCCCAGGGTCGCGGCCGCGCGGGACGGGCGGGCGGCTACCGTGAGCGCCATGACCACACGTGGCCCGGTCGTCGTCGTCGGCCCGCCCGGTTCGGGAAAGAGCACCGTGGGCTCGTTGCTGGCCGCCCGGCTCGGCGTGCCGTTCGCCGACGCCGACGCCGAGATCGAGGCGTCGGCAGGCCGCGCCATCTCCGAGATCTTCACCACGGACGGTGAGCCGGCCTTCCGGGAATTGGAGGAGCGCGTCGTCGCGGCGGGCCTGGCCGAGCACACCGGCGTCTACGCGCTGGGCGGTGGCGCCGTGCTGTCCGCGGCCACCAGGGCGTTGCTGCGCGAGCACCTCGTCGTGTTCCTCCACGTCGGGATGGCCGAGGGCGTGCGCCGCACCGGGCTGTCCACCGCCCGCCCCCTGCTGGCCGGGGTGAACCCGCGTGCGACGTACAAGGCGCTGCTCGACGCGCGGCTGCCCGTCTACCGGGACGTGGCGACCGTCGAGGTGGACACCGACGGCCGGAACCCGGAGCAGGTGGTCGCGGCCATCGTCGAGCATCCCGACCTCGGCGGCGTGCGAGAATCGCCGGCCGAGAATACCGATAAGTCCTTTGTGGAGTGATGATGCGTTCACGAGTCCGGCTTGCCGCATTGCTGGCCGGTATCGCCGTGGTGGTGGCCGGATGCGGTTCGGGGCAGCCGCCCGGAACGACCGCTGCGGGCAGCCCGTCCGGTGACACTCGCTCGGCCGTCGACGCCGCGCCCGAGGCCCAGGCCAAGGGCGACGTGCGGATCACGGCCTGTGAGCAGAGCGCCTACACACCGCAGGTCGGCCTCGAGGTCACCAACAGCACCACCGAGCAGTACCGTTACGCCGTCACGATCACGATTTCCAACGCCGCGGGCAAACGCACCGACGCCTACTTCGTCCGGGGCCGGATGCAGCCGGGACAGACGGTTACCGAGACCATTCCGGGCGCCAACCCGGTGCGTGGCCAGCTGACCTGCACGGTCAGCGAGGCCAAGCGGCTGCCGCCGAAGTGAGAGGCACGATGACGACCGAACCCGCCCGCATCCAGGTCGAGACCGCGCAGCCGTACGAGGTGGTGGTCGGCCGCGGCCTGCTGGGTGAGCTCACCGAGGTCGTGCGCGACGCGTCCAAGGTCGCGCTCATCCACCCGCCGACGCTCACCACCACCGCCGAGGCCGTGCGCGCCGAACTGGCCGGAGCCGGTCTCGACGCCCACCGTGTCGAGATCCCCGACGCCGAGGAGGGCAAGGCGCTGCGCGTCGCCGACTTCTGCTGGGACGTCCTCGGCCAGATCGGGCTCGACCGGCGGGGAGCCGTCGTCGCCCTCGGCGGCGGCGCGGTCACCGACCTCGCGGGCTTCGTCGCGGGCACCTGGATGCGCGGCGTCCGGCTGGTGAACGTGCCCACCACGCTGCTCGGCATGGTCGACGCCGCCGTCGGCGGCAAGACCGGCATCAACACCGAGGCAGGCAAGAACCTCGTCGGCGTCTTCCACGAGCCTGCCGCGGTGCTCGTCGACCTGGCCACCCTCGAAACCCTCCCACCGAACGAGCTGGTCGCGGGCATGGCCGAGGTGGTCAAGGCGGGGTTCATCGCCGACCCCCGCATTCTCGAGCTCATCGAGCAGGACTCGGCCGCCGCCGTCGACACGCAGGGCGACGTGCTCGGTGAGCTCGTCCGCCGCTCGATCCAGGTGAAGGCCGACGTCGTCTCCGCCGACCTGCGCGAGTCGAACCTGCGGGAGATCCTCAACTACGGGCACACCCTGGGCCACGCCATCGAGCGGCGCGAGCGCTACCGCTGGCGGCACGGCGCCGCCGTGAGCGTCGGGCTGGTCTTCGCCGCCGAGCTCGGCCGCCTCGCCGGCAGGCTCGACGACGCCACCGCCGACCGGCACGCGCGCGTGCTGCGCTCGCTGGGCCTGCCCACCACCTACGACGCCGACGCGCTGCCGCAGCTGCTCGACGGCATGCGCGCCGACAAGAAGAACCGCGCCGGGACCCTGCGGTTCGTCGTGCTCGACGGCCTCGCCAAGCCGGGCAGGCTGGAAGGCCCCGACCCGGCGTTGCTGGCAGCGGCCTACTCGGCCATCGCCGCCGACGCGGGGCAGAACGGGGGAGTGCTGCTGTGAAGGTGTTCGTGTTCAACGGCCCCAACCTGGGCAGGCTCGGCACCCGGGAGCCCGACGTCTACGGCGCCACGACCCACGACGACCTGGTCCGGCTGTGCGCCGACACCGGTGCGGAGCTGGGCCTCGACGTCGAGGTGCGGCAGACCGACCACGAGGGCGAGCTGGTGGGCTGGCTGCACGAGGCCGCCGACGCCGCCGCGCCCGTCGTCCTCAACGCCGGTGCATGGACGCACTACTCGATCGCCGTGCGCGACGCTGCCGCCCAGCTGCGGGCACCGCTGATCGAGCTGCACATCTCCAACGTGCACAAGCGGGAGCAGTTCCGGCACCACAGCGTGCTCTCCGACGTCGCGACCGGGGTGCTCGTGGGTTTCGGCGTCGACGGCTACCCCCTCGCCTTGCGCTGGCTTGCCCGGAACGCACGGTGACCGGCCTCGCGACACCCCGAGGCGTGCACCCGTTCGGGTGAGCAAGACCGTAGACTGAGCGACGTCCCTGGCCGGGCTCCGTCTCCAGGCCATGGGGGAGGGATGGAGGTCGCTCGCTAGGATGCTCACCCGTCGTCACCATCGGCGGTTCGCCATCGCATCGGTCGCCCTGGCGGGTGCCGTGCTCGCCACGGCGTGCACCGCGGGCAGCGTGCGGCCCCAGGCCGAGGGCAGCGACCCCGCGGTCGCCCGCGAGGAACCCGCACCGCCGGCGCAGCAGCGGGTGTCGCTGGCGACCGACGGCAGACGATCCAGCGGCGGTGTGGTCGCCGAGGGCGGCGCCGACGCGGTCTACAACTACGGGCCCACCGTGATGGTGGACGGCGGCCGCACCCGGATGTGGTGGTGCAGCCAGTACGGCAGCGCCGCGCCGCCCGGCGACGACATCCTCTACGCCACGGCCGCCTCGGCGGACGGCCCTTTCCGCGGACCGGGCGGGGGGATGCCCGTCGCGGTGTTCTCCGGCAACCGGGGCGCCTTCGACGCCGTGCACACCTGCGACCCGTCCGTCATCAGGGTCGACGGCACCTACTACATGTACTACACCGGTGCCGCCGGCGACCATGCGCTCGGCAACGCGATCGGGCTCGCCACCAGCACCGACGGCAGGCACTGGACGAGGCCCGTCGACGGCCCCGTCGTGCGGCCCGCCCACGACACGCGCCGCGACAACACCTATGGCGCGGGCCAGCCTGCCGCCGTCTACCTCGACGGCTGGTTCTACCTGATGTTCACCGACACGACCGGGCGCGCGGCGGGCTGGAACGGCGCAGGCCAGTTCCTGCTGCGCGCCAAGGACCCGGCGTTCTCCTCCGGAGTCGAGGCGCTCGGCCCGCAGGGCTTCGCCGCCGTCCCGGACACCGCCACCGCGAGGACCAACTCGCTGGTCGACGCGTTCAGCGCGGACCTGATGTGGGTCGACGCACTCGACGCCTTCGCCATCGCCCACCAGACCGACGGCGGCACCACCATCACGTTCTGGAACCGGGACTTCTCCGCCACCCCGTACGAGCCGGTGTTCATCCCCGACCGGTGGCAGGAAGGCCCGGGGCTGGTCCGCCAGCCCGACGGCCACGCGCCGGTGTCGGAGACCGACCCGTGCGGAAGGGTGCCGCTCGACGTCATCCACGCCACGGTCATCGGCAGAGCGGACGCGCCGACGGCCCTGCGGCATTTCGGGCTCGACGTCCACGGCGTCGACGGCTGCGGTGATCCGCGGCGGGCGCTCGCCGTGCTCGACGGCTTCGCCATGCCCTCGCCCGTGCGCACGATGGACCTCGTCGTGAACGGCGCGGTGCTGCGGATCGACCGGCGTTCGGTCGCCGAGCACCTGGCCGTCCGCGTGCTCGACGAGCGGCTGCCCGCGCTCGACGGACTGCCCGTGCGGACGCGGCTGCGGCCCAACGCCCAGGCGGTGCAGGCACCCGGGCTCGGCACCGGATTCCTGCTCGACGGGACGCTCTACCCGGTGACGTCGGCGGACGCGGTGGACCGCAACGACTCGGTGGTGCAGCCGGTGAGCCGGGACGAGTGGGAGACCTATCCGGTGGGGCCGACCCTGGGGCGGCGCTTCTGAGGCTGCGGCCGCGCCTCGGGCTCGTCGGCCCGGGTCTCCGCGTCCGGGTCCTGCTCACCGCCCGCGCGCCGCAGGCGAGCGCCCACCAGCAGACCCAACCCGGCCGGCACCAGCACCAGCAGCGCCGTGAACGCGGCGCCGCCGAACAGCGCCGAGCCGAGTTCGCTGATGCCGGTCTGGTCGACGAACACCCCACGGCCGATCACGCTGAGCACCCCCGCCAGCGGCCCGGCGACCAGCGCCGCGATGAACCACGTGCGCCCCGCGTCGGCCAGGCCGAGCCAGGCGTCGAGAGCACTCCACAGCGCCGCCGCGCCCACCAGCACGGCCAGCGCCACGGAGGTGACGAACGTGGTCTCGGTCGGCTGGAACACGGCGATCTTGGCCAGCGCCACCGTGGCGGCGGCGTGCAGCACGGCCATGCCCAGTGCGCGAAGAACCCAGGACGGCATCGGCCCACTGTAACGCGGTGCCGGTCCGTGCCGCTCCGTGCGCGGAGGCCCGCCCTAGACTGGGCCGGTGCCCGAGATCCATGCCGGCCGCCGCGCGGCGCTGCGGGAGCAGTTGCGGGAGCGCGAGCTCGACGCCCTGTTGGTCACCGACCTGCTGAACATCCGCTACCTGACCGGGTTCACCGGCTCCAACGCCGCCCTGCTCGTCGACGCCGAGGGTGAGGCGGGCACGCTGTTCTGCACCGACGGCCGCTACACCACGCAGGCGGCCTCCCAGGTGCCCGACCTGCAGCGGGTCATCGAGCGCGCGAGCGCGCTCGCGCTGGTGCGCAGGGCCGACGCCGAGGCGATGCGCTACTCCGCCACCGGTTTCGAGAGCCAGCACGTCAGCGTCGAGCAGCACGCCGGCCTCGCCGAGGCCACTGCCAACCTGCGGCTGCGCCGCGCCCCTGGCCTGGTGGAGCGGCTGCGGGCGGTCAAGGACGCCACGGAAGTCGACGCCCTGCGCCAGGCATGCGCGGCCGCCGACCAGGCGCTGGCCGACCTGCTGGCCCAGGGAGGGCTGCGGCCGGGACGCACCGAGCGGCAGGTCGCCAGGGAACTGGAGGACCGGATGCTCGACCACGGCTCGGAGGGGCCGTCGTTCACCACCATCGTGGCCGCCGGCGTCAACTCGGCGATCCCGCACCACCGGCCGACCGACGCGGTGCTGGCGACCGGCGATTTCGTGAAGCTGGATTTCGGGGCCACCGTCGCCGGGTACCACTCGGACATGACGCGCACCGTGGTCCTCGGCGAAGCCGCGGCCTGGCAGCGGGACCTCTACGCGCTCGTCCACCGCGCGCAGGCCGCGGGGTGCGCGGCCCTGCGGCCCGGTGTCGACGGGGTCGCCGTCGACAAGGCCGCCCGCGACGTCATCGCCGAGGCCGGGCACGGGGAGGACTTCTCGCACGGTCTCGGGCACGGGGTGGGGCTGCAGGTCCACGAGGCGCCCAGTCTGGCCGCCACGGCCGCCGGTACACTGTCGGCCGGTATGGCGGTCACCGTCGAGCCCGGCGTCTACCTCGCCGGCCGCGGTGGCGTGCGCATCGAGGACACGCTCGTCGTGCGGGAGGACACTCCCGAGGTCCTCACCCTGAGCACCAAGGAACTCGTGGTCGTCTAGTACGCGGCGGCCCCACCCGAACACAGGAGAACTCACACTCGTGGCCACCACCAACGACCTGAAGAATGGCATGGTCCTGAACCTGGACGGCCAGCTCTGGTCCGTCGTGAACTTCCAGCACGTCAAACCGGGCAAGGGCGGCGCGTTCGTGCGCACGACCCTCAAGCACGTGCTGTCCGGCAAGGTGGTGGACAAGACGTTCAACGCGGGAACCAAGGTCGAGACCGCGACCGTCGACCGCAGGAACATGACCTACCTGTACAGGGACGGCACCGACTACGTCTTCATGGACGCCGAGACCTACGACCAGATCATGGTCCCGCCCGAGACGGTGGGCGACGGCGCGTCGTACCTGCTGGAGAACAGCGAGGTCCAGGTCGCCATGCACGAGGGCACCCCGCTCTACGTCGAGCTGCCGACCTCGGTGGAGCTGGTCATCCAGCACACCGACCCCGGGCTGCAGGGCGACCGTTCCACCGGCGGCACCAAGCCCGCGACGCTGGAGACGGGCGCGGAGATCCAGGTGCCGCTGTTCGTCAGCACCGGCGAGAAGATCAAGGTCGACACCCGCGACGGCCGCTACCTCGGCCGGGCGTGAGAACCTCGGTGGACTCCGCAGCTACCCCGCGACGCGGCGGATCGACAAGCCGCCGGGCATCCCGCAGGCGGGCGGTGGAACTCCTCTACGAGGCCGCGCAGCGCGAGACCGATCCGGTCGAGCTGCTCAAGAGCCGGGTCGGTTCCACCGACGCCGAGCCGGTCAGCGACTACGCGATCACGCTGGTCGAAGGCGTCACCGCACACCGCGAGCGCATCGACGAGCTGCTGTCCGAGCACGCGCAGGGCTGGACGCTGGGCCGGATGCCGCCGGTGGATCTGTCCGTGCTGCGCATCGGCGTCTACGAGATGCTGTGGTCGGCCGACGTGCCCGACCCCGTCGCGATCGACGAGGCGGTGGGGCTCGCCAAGGAGCTGTCCACCGACGACTCGCCACGGTTCGTCAACGGTGTGCTCGGCCGGATCGGCAGCATCGCCGACCGGCTGCGCGCCGTGCTGTGACCAGGGCCCGGCGCCGGGGCACAGCGCTCAGCACGGTCGGTGCGACCGGCTGAACGCTGCCGCCTCGGCGCTCAGTCCTCCTTCGACGGCCTGGCCTCCGGCGGCAGCACACCCCAGTCGATGAGCTGCTCGGTGAGCTCCCCGGGCGTCATGTCGTAGATGATCGCCAGTGACCGCAGGTCCTCCGTGCGGATCGAGAGCACCTTGCCGTTGTAGTCGCCGCGCTGGCTCTGGATGGTCGCGGCGTATCGCGCGAGCGGTCCCACCTTCTCCGCGGGCAGCTGCTGCAGCCGCTCCAGGTTGATGACGATCTTCGTCGCCGGTTCCGCGCCGGAGGGCACGCGTCCCTCGGGCAGCAGCTCGACCACAGGGACACCGTAGAAATCGGCGAGTTCGGCCAGCTTCTGGACGGTCACGGCACGGTCGCCTCGTTCGTAGGAGCCCACCACGACCGCCTTCCAACGGCCGCCGGACTTCTGCTCGACCCCGTGCAGGGACAGGCCCTGCTGCTGGCGGATTCCGCGGAGCTTGGCCCCGAGCGCCTTGGCGTAATCGCCCATGTGGTGGTTCTCCGTTTCCTCGCCCCAAGTCCGGCCCGGATGACCGACAGGGAACTCCTGAGTCGAATACTCAGAGTAATGGTTACTCGTTGTCGTCACCAGGTCAAGCAGATGATCGCTCGCCGCAGTCGGGCGTGCGCGGCACACCACCCGGAAGGCTGAGCGCGGCGACCTGCTACCGTCGGTGCGGTCCCCGCGCAGACCAGGGGGCCGACATCCTTTAAGGACCCGTCCGGTGAGGCGGAGAAGGAGGTCGACCGTGGCGCCACGCCCACGTGGCGCGACGGAGCCGGCTGCGCAGCGCGAGCTGCTCTCAGCCGGGGACGTCGCGCGCACGATCGCCCGAATGGCCCATCAGGTCATCGAGAAGACCGCGCTCGGTGCGGAGCAGGAGCCCCCGCCCGTGCTACTGGGCATCCCCACGAGGGGCACCCCGCTCGCCGCCCGCCTGGCCGCGAGGATCACCGAGTTCTCCGGCGTCGACGTGCCCGCGGGCGCCCTCGACGTCACCCTTTACCGCGACGACCTGCGGCGCAGGCCCACCCGCCCGCTGGAGCAGACCCAGGTGCCCGGCACCGGCATCGACGACCGCGTCGTCGTGCTCGTCGACGACGTGCTGTTCTCCGGCCGCACCATCCGCGCCGCGCTCGACGCCCTCCGCGACCACGGCAGGCCCCGTTCCGTGCAGCTCGCCGTGCTGGTCGACCGCGGCCACCGGGAGCTGCCCATCCGCGCCGACTACGTGGGCAAGAACGTGCCGACCTCCCGCTCCGAGGACGTCTCGGTCCGGCTGGCCGAGGTCGACGGGCACGACGCCGTGCTGCTGCGCGCCGGACGGGAGGACGCGCGATGAGGCATCTGCTGACCACCGAGGGTCTCGCCGCGGACGACGCGACGGCGCTACTAGACACCGCCGACGAGCTCAAGCGCACGCTGCTCGGCAGGGAGGTGCGCAAGCTGCCGACGCTGCGCGGCCGGACCGTCGTCACGATGTTCTACGAGAACTCCACCCGCACCCGGGTCTCGTTCGAGATCGCGGGCAAGTGGATGAGCGCGGACGTGATCAATGTCTCGGCCAGCGGCTCGTCGGTGGGCAAGGGCGAGTCGCTGCGCGACACCGCGCTGACGCTGGCCGCCGCGGGCGCCGACTGCGTCATCGCGCGCCACCCCGCCTCCGGTGCGGCCCACCGGCTCGCGGGATGGCTCGCCGAGGCGGGCACCTCCGTGGTCAACGCGGGCGACGGCACCCACGAGCACCCGACCCAGGCGCTGCTGGACGCCGCGACCCTGCGCGAGCGGCTGGGCGGGCTGAAGGACCGGCGCATCGCGATCGTCGGGGACGTCCTGCACAGCCGGGTCGCGCGGTCGAACGTGCACCTGCTCGCCACCCTCGGCGCGGAGGTGGTGCTCGTCGCGCCGCCGACCCTGCTGCCGGTGGGGGTGCGGTCGTGGCCGGTGACCGTCTCCCACGACCTCGACGCCGAACTGCCCGCGCTGGACGCGGTGATGATGCTGCGGGTACAGGCCGAGCGGATGCACGGTGCCTTCTTCCCCTCGGCGCGCGAGTACTCGATCGCCTACGGCCTCAACGAGGCGCGGCTGCGCCTGCTGCCCGAGGACGCCGTGGTGCTGCACCCCGGCCCGATGCTGCGCGGCATGGAGATCGGCTCGGCCGTGGCCGACGCGCCGCGGTCGGCCATCACGGAGCAGGTCCGCAACGGGGTCCACGTCCGGATGGCCGTGCTGTACCACCTCCTGGCGGGGGACGGAGCCGATCGTGACTGACAGGAGGCGAGGCGTGAACGAGGTGCTGATCAGGGGCGCGCGGCTCTACGGCGAGGGCGAGCCGGTGGACGTGCTCGTCGCCGACGGCGTCATCGCGGGCATCGGCGCTCCCGGCGTCGCCACCGTCCCCGAGGGCGCCGAGGTGATCGAGGCGGCGGGCCAGGTGCTGCTGCCCGGGTTCGTCGACCTGCACACCCACCTGCGCGAACCCGGCCGGGAGGACACCGAGACGATCGAGACCGGCTCGTCCGCCGCCGCGCTCGGTGGCTACACCGCCGTGTTCGCCATGGCCAACACCGACCCCGTCGCCGACAACGCGGTCGTCGTCGAGCACGTGTGGCGGCGCGGCCGGGAGATCGGGCTCGTCGACGTCCATCCGGTCGGGGCGGTGACGGCCGGGCTCGCCGGTGAGCGGCTCGCCGAGCTCGGCACGATGGCCAAGTCCGCGGCGGGCGTGCGGATGTTCTCCGACGACGGGCACTGCGTGGCCGACCCGCTCATCATGCGCAGGGCGCTGGAGTACTCGACCGCGCTCGGCACGGTGGTCGCGCAGCACGCCGAGGAGCCGAGGCTCACGGTCGGCGCGCAGGCCCACGAGGGGGAGCGGGCCTCCCGGCTCGGCTACACCGGGTGGCCGTCGTCGGCGGAGGAGTCGATCGTCGCCAGGGACTGCGTGCTCGCGCGGCACGCCGGGGCGCGGCTGCACGTCTGCCACGTCTCCACCACCGGCACCGTCGACGTGCTCGCCTGGGCCAAGGGGCTCGGCGTCGACGTCTCGGCCGAGGTGACCCCGCACCACCTGCTGCTCACCGACGAGCGCCTGGCCACCTACGACCCGATCAACAAGGTCAACCCGCCGTTGCGCACCGAGGCCGACGCCGAGCGGATGCGGCAGGCCCTCGCCGACGGGGTCGTCGACTGCGTGGCCACCGACCACGCCCCGCATGCCGTGCAGGACAAGGACTGCGAGTGGGCGGCGGCCCGTCCGGGGATGCTCGGCCTGCAGACGGCACTGTCCATCGTGGCCGAGACGATGGTGCGCCCCGGGCTGCTCGACTGGCGGGGTGTGGCCAGGGTCATGAGCGAGCGGCCCGCCGAGATCGCGGGCCTGCCCGACCAGGGCAGGCCGCTGGCCGAGGGCGAGCCTGCCAACCTCGTGCTCATCGACCCGGACGCCGAGTGGACGGTGCACGGTGCCGAGCTGGCGAGCCTGGCGGGCAACACCCCGTACGAGGGAATGCGGCTGCCGGCCGTGGTGAGCGCCACGCTGCTGCGCGGGCGGATCACGGCGCGCGAAGGGAAGATTGGATAGATGGAAAGGCTTCTGCTGACGTTGCTGGTCGTCGCGCTGTTCGCGCTCGGCGTCTACGGCATGTGGCGCGGGTGGCGACGCCAGGCGCGCGCCCAGAGCGTGCTCGTGCCGCCCTTCCCCCCGGTGCCGGACGACCGGGGCGAGCCGGTGCTCGAGACCACCGGCATCTACGTCGCGACCACGCGCGCAGGCCACTGGCAGCAGCGCATCGTCACGCGCGGGATGGGCCTGCGCGGACCCGCCTCGCTGCGGCTCTACGCCGGAGGCGTGGAGGTGGACCGCACGGGACGGCCGGGCTTCTGGATTCCGCGGGAATCCATTGTGGAGGCCGCGACGGCGAAAGGGATGGCCGGCAAGGTCATGGGAACGGACAGTCTGCTGGTGCTGACCTGGCGGCTCGGCGACGTGGAGCTCGACACCGGGTTCCGCGGCGACGACCTCGCGGTCTATCCGCAGTGGATCGAACAGGTCAAGGGAGGGGCCCAGGTATGACGGGCACACGCACACCCGCCGCGCTGGTGCTGGAGGACGGCCGCGTCTTCCGCGGCTCGGCCTACGGCGCCCGTGGGCGCACACTGGGCGAGGCGGTGTTCTGCACCGGCATGACCGGCTACCAGGAGACGCTGACCGATCCGTCGTACCGCCGCCAGATCGTGGTGCAGACGGCGCCGCAGATCGGCAACACCGGCTGGAACGACGAGGACGACGAGTCGCGCCGCATCTGGGTCGCCGGCTACGTGGTGCGCGATCCGGCGCGCACGCCGTCGAACTGGCGCTCGCGCCGCTCGCTCGACGACGAGCTCGCCGCGCAGGGCGTCGTGGGGATCGCCGAGGTCGACACCCGCACGCTCACCCGGCACATCCGGGAGCACGGCTCGATGCGGGCCGGGGTCTTCTCCGGCGACGCGCTGGCCTCCGACGACGACATGCTCGCCGAGGTGCTCGCGAGCCCGCCCATGAAGGGCGCCGACCTGGCAGGCGAGGTGACCACCGAGCAGCCCTACGTGGTGCCCGCACAGGGGGAGCGGCTGTACCGCGTCGCCGCACTGGACCTGGGCATCAAGTCCAACACGCCACGGCAGATGGCCCGGCGGGGCATCGAGGTGCACGTGCTGCCCGCCTCGGCGAGCCTCGACGAGCTGCTGGCCGTCGAGCCGGACGGGGTGTTCCTGTCCAACGGTCCGGGCGACCCCCAGACGCAGACCCATGCCATCGAGCTGACGAAGGCGACGCTGGAGCGGCAGGTGCCGCTGTTCGGCATCTGCTTCGGCAACCAGATCCTCGGCAGGGCGCTGGGCCTGGGCACCTACAAGATGCGCTTCGGCCACCGCGGCATCAACGTGCCGGTGCTGGACGTCGACACCGGCCGGGTGGCGATCACCGCGCAGAACCACGGCTTCGCGCTGGAGGGCGAGCCGGGCCAGCGGTTCGATTCCCCCTACGGCACGGCGAAGGTCAGCCACTACTGCGCCAACGACGGCACCGTCGAGGGGCTGCGCTGCGAGGACGTCCCGGCGTTCTCCGTGCAGTACCACCCCGAGGCCGCCGCGGGCCCGCACGACGCCAACCCGCTGTTCGACGAGTTCGTGACCCTGATGGAGTCCAAGAAGCATGCCCAAACGCACTGATATCGAGCACGTGCTCGTCATCGGGTCGGGGCCGATCGTGATCGGCCAGGCCGCCGAGTTCGACTACTCGGGCACGCAGGCCTGCCGCGTGCTGCGGCAGGAGGGCCTGCGGGTCAGCCTGGTCAACTCCAACCCGGCGACGATCATGACCGACCCCGAGTTCGCCGACTCGACCTACATCGAGCCGGTGACGCCGGAGTTCGTGGAGAAGGTCATCGCCACGGAGAAGGCGCAGGGCCGCCCCGTCGACTCGCTGCTGGCGACCCTCGGCGGGCAGACGGCGCTGAACTGCGCGGTCAAGCTGGCCGAACGCGGCGTGCTGGAGAAGTACGGCGTGGAGCTGATCGGCGCCGACATCGACGCCATCCAGCGCGGCGAGGACCGGCAGAAGTTCAAGGACATCGTGCGCACCGTCGGCGGCGACGTGCCCCGCAGCGCCGTCTGCCATTCCATGGAGGAGGTGCAGAAGACGGTCGCCGAGGTGGGCCTTCCGGTGGTGATCCGGCCGTCGTTCACGATGGGCGGGCTGGGCTCGGGCATGGCCCACACCCAGGAGGAGCTCGAACGGATGGCCTCCTTCGGGCTGGAGGAGAGCCCCGTGCACGAGGTGCTCATCGAGGAGAGCGTGCTCGGCTGGAAGGAGTACGAGCTCGAGCTCATGCGCGACCGGCACGACAACGTGGTGGTCGTGTGCTCGATCGAGAACGTCGACCCCATGGGCGTGCACACCGGTGACTCGGTGACCGTCGCGCCCGCGATGACTCTCACCGACCGCGAGTACCAGCACATGCGCGACGTCGGCATCGCGGTGCTGCGCGAGGTCGGTGTCGACACCGGTGGCTGCAACATCCAGTTCGCGATCAACCCGCGCGACGGGCGCATGGTCGTGATCGAGATGAACCCGCGCGTGTCGCGCTCCTCGGCACTCGCCTCCAAGGCCACCGGCTTCCCGATCGCCAAGATCGCCGCGCGGCTGGCCATCGGCTACACCCTCGACGAGATCAGCAACGACATCACCGGCGAGACCCCGGCCAGCTTCGAGCCCACGCTCGACTACGTCGTGGTCAAGATGCCGCGCTTCGCGTTCGAGAAGTTCCCCGGCGCCGACCCGATGCTGACCACGACGATGAAGAGCGTCGGCGAGGCGATGTCGCTGGGCCGCAGCTTCCCCGAGGCGCTGGGCAAGGCCATGCGCTCCATGGAGACCAAGGCCGTCGGGTTCTGGACGCGTCCCGACCCCGAGGGCGCCACGCTGGAGTCGACGCTGGAGGAGCTGCGTACCGCGCACGACGGCAGGCTCTACGCCGTCGAGCGCGCGCTGCGGCTGGGTGCGACCGTCGAGCAGGTGCACGAGGCCTCGGGCATCGACCCGTGGTTCATCGACCAGATCGCGCTCATCGGGGAGGTCGGCGCCGAGATCCGCGACGCGCCGGTGCTGGACGGGGACCTGCTGCGCCGCGCCAAGCGCACGGGGCTGTCCGACCGGCAGATCGCCGCGCTGCGCCCGGAGCTGGCGGGCGAGGACGGTGTGCGGGCCCTGCGCCAGCGGCTGGGGGTGCACCCGGTGTTCAAGACGGTGGACACGTGCGCCGCCGAGTTCGAGGCCAGGACCCCGTACCACTACTCGGCCTACGAGGCCGATCCCGCCGCCGAGTCCGAGGTCGTGGCGCAGGCGGACAGGCCGAAGGTGCTCATCCTCGGCTCGGGACCCAACCGCATCGGGCAGGGCATCGAGTTCGACTACTCGTGCGTGCACGCGGCGCTGGCGCTGCGCGAGGCCGGGTTCGAGGCCGTCATGGTCAACTGCAACCCGGAGACGGTCTCGACCGACTACGACACCTCCGACCGGCTGTACTTCGAGCCGCTGACCTTCGAGGACGTGGTGGAGGTCGTGCGCTCGGAGCAGGCATCGGGCACCGTGGCCGGTGTCATCGTGCAGCTCGGCGGCCAGACGCCGCTGGGGCTGGCGCAGCGGCTCGCCGACGCGGGCGTGCCGATCGTGGGCACCCCGCCGCAGGCCATCCACCTCGCCGAGGACCGGGGCGCGTTCGGCGAGGTGCTCGCCGGTGCCGGGCTGCCCGCGCCGCAGTACGGCACGGCGACCTCGTTCGAGGGCGCCAAGCGCATCGCCGACCAGATCGGCTACCCGGTGCTGGTGCGGCCCTCGTACGTGCTGGGCGGGCGCGGGATGGAGATCGTCTACGACGAGGCGTCACTGGAGAACTACATCCAGCGCGCCACCGAGGTCACGCCCGAGCACCCGGTGCTGGTCGACCGGTTCCTCGACGACGCCATCGAGATCGACGTCGACGCGCTGTACGACGGCGAGGAGCTGTACCTGGGCGGCGTGATGGAGCACATCGAGGAGGCCGGTATCCACTCCGGCGACTCGGCGTGCGCGCTGCCGCCGATCACGCTGGGCCGCACCGACCTGGACGAGGTCCGGCGCTGCACCGAGGCCATCGCCCGCGGCGTGGGCGTGCGCGGCCTGCTCAACGTGCAGTACGCCCTCAAGGACGACGTGCTCTACGTGCTGGAGGCCAACCCGCGTGCCTCACGCACGGTGCCGTTCGTGTCGAAGGCGACGGCGGTGCCGCTGGCCAAGGCGGCGTCGCTGATCATGACGGGCTCGTCGATCAAGGACCTGCGTGCGAGCGGCGTGCTTCCCGCCGAGGGCGACGGCGGGCACCTGCCGGTCGACGCGCCGGTGGCGGTCAAGGAGGCGGTGCTGCCGTTCAACCGCTTCCGCACGCCGGAAGGCCACGGCGTCGACTCGCTGCTCGGCCCGGAGATGAAGTCCACGGGCGAGGTGATGGGCGTCGACACCGCGTTCGGCAAGGCCTTCGCCAAGTCGCAGGCCGGTGCGTACGGCTCGCTGCCGACACAGGGCAAGGTGTTCGTCTCGGTGGCCAACCGGGACAAGCGCTCGCTGGTGTTCCCGGTCAAGCGGCTCGCCGACCTTGGCTTCGAGGTGCTGGCCACGTCCGGCACGGCGGAGGTGCTGCGCCGCAACGGCGTGCCGTGCGCTGTCGTGCGCAAACACTACGAGGGCAGTGCCAGGGACGGCGCCGCGGAGCCGAACATCGTGGAGGTGATCCTCGACGGTGGCGTCGACATGGTCATCAACACGCCCTACGGCAACAGCGGGCCGCGCGTGGACGGCTACGAGATCCGCACCGCCGCCGTCACCAGGGGAATCCCGTGCGTGACCACCGTGCAGGGCGCCGCGGCGGCCGTGCACGGCATCGAGGCGCTCATCCGTGGCGACATCGGGGTGCGGTCGCTGCAACAGCTGCAGGCGAGCCTGCGGGACGGCGCGTGACCGGCGCGGCGTTCGGGAAGCGGCTGGCCGACGCCGTCGCCGAGCGGGGGCCGCTGTGCGCGGGCATCGACCCGCACCCGGGGCTGGTCGAGTCGTGGGGCCTGCCCGCGGACGCCTCCGGGCTCGAGCGCTTCGCGCTGGGCGCCACCGAGGCGCTTGCCGAGCACGTGGCCGTGCTCAAGCCGCAGTCGGCGTTCTTCGAGGCGTACGGCTCGGCGGGCGTGGCGGTGCTGGAGCGGGTCGTCGCGTCGGCACGGGAGGCGGGCGCGCTGGTGCTGCTGGACGTCAAGCGGGGCGACATCGGCTCGACCATGGCGGCCTACGCGACGGCCTACCTGACCGACGGCTCGCCGCTGGCGGCCGACGCCATCACCGTGTCGCCCTACCTGGGCTTCGGCTCGCTGGAGCCCGCGCTGACGGCCGCGGAGGCGAGTGGCCGGGGCGTGTTCGTCCTCGCCCGCACCTCCAACCCGGAGGGTGCCGCGGTGCAGCGCGCCGAGTCGCCGGGCGGCACGGTTGCGCAGTCCATTGTGGATGCCGCGGCGGCGCGGAACGCGGGTGCGCGCCCGCAGGGTGGCGTCGGCGTGGTCGTGGGGGCGACCAACCAGCCCGGCGAGCTCCGGCTGGATGCCCTCAACGGCCCGATCCTGGCGCCCGGCCTCGGCGCGCAGGGTGCCACGGCCGGGGATCTGGCCAGGCTGTTCGGCGGGGCGTTGCGGCACGTGCTGCCCGCGTCGTCCCGTGACCTGCTGCGACACGGCCCTGACGCCGCGTCGTTGCGTGCGGCCGTTCGGAGTACGCGGGATTCGCTGAATGGCCTGCTCCGGTAGCCGAACGGCTTTGCTGATGCCCTGGTCCACCCGCATGTTGATCTTGCACTAAGGTTTGCGGCGTGGCGCAGGTGGGGGTGTTGGCCCCACGGAAGCGAACCGGATTCACAGGTCGCAGGCTGACACCGGACGGCGATTTGTGAGTAGGGTCGTTCCTGGCCGTGTCGCGGCGCCCAGTCGCGACGCGAGGTGTGCCGTACGCAGGGCCGCAGCCGGCGTCCCTTTGTCACGGTCAGCGCCCACCCCCGCATTGTGGGTAAAGGTCGAGGGTGGGTACGGTCGCCACACCCACCCAGAATTTTGAGTAATACCGGAGGAAAACGTGGCACTTCCCCAGCTCACCGAGGAACAGCGTGCTGCGGCGCTGGAGAAGGCCGCCGCCGCCCGTCGCGCCCGCGCGGAGCTCAAGGAACGGCTCAAGCGCGGCGGCACGACCCTCGCCGACGTGCTGAAGCAGGCCGACGAGGACGAGGTCCTCGGCAAGATGAAGGTCTCCGCTCTCCTGGAGGCCCTGCCGGGCGTGGGCAAGGTGCGTGCGCAGCAGACGATGGAGCGTCTCGAGATCGCGTCCAGCCGTCGGCTGCGCGGCCTCGGTGACCGGCAGCGCAAGGCGCTGCTCGCCGAGTTCAGCGGCGAGTGACCGAGCGGCACAACCGCGGCTCGATCGAGGCCGGCGCAAACGGCGGCCAGCAGACGAACGGTGGGTCGGTGCCGGCCGAGACGGCCCGGCACCGGCTCACCGTCGTATCGGGACCATCCGGGGTCGGCAAGTCCAGCGTCGTCGGTGAGCTGCGGCGGCTGAACCCGGACATCTACTTCAGCGTCTCGGTGACCACCCGCAGGCCACGGCCCGGCGAGGTGGACGGCAGGCACTACCACTTCGTGGACCGCGAGACGTTCGACGCCATGGTGGCCAAGGGCGAACTGCTCGAACACGCCGAGTTCGCGGGCAACTGCTACGGCACACCGAGGGCGCCGGTCGAGGCGGCGCTGCGGTCCGGAAGGCCCGCGGTGCTGGAGATCGAGCTCCAGGGCGCGCGCCAGGTTCGCGCCGCCATGCCCGAGGCACGGCTGGTGATGTTGCTGCCGCCGTCGTGGGCCGATCTGGTCGATCGCCTCACGGGCCGGGGCACCGAGCAGGACGAGGCGGTGCGGGCCAGGCTGGCCGAGGCGCAGCGCGAGATCGCGGCGGCGGGGGAGTTCGATGCCCAGGTCGTCAATGCCGACGTGCGGGCGGCCGCGCGGCAGTTGCTAGACTTCATCACCGGCGAGACCATTGCTTTCGACGATTCGGAGCACAGTTAGTGACCGCGATGACGTTGGGCCCCCAGAGCGAGCACCTCGAGGGCATCACCAACCCTCCTATCGACGACCTGCTCGAGAAGGTCAGCTCCAAGTACGCGCTGGTGATCTACTCCGCCAAGCGCGCACGCCAGATCAACGACTACTACGCGCAGCTCGGCGAGGGCCTGCTGGAGTACGTCGGTCCGCTCGTGGAGCCCGGCCCGCGGGAGAAGCCGCTGTCGATCGCGCTGCGTGAGATCCACTCCGGGCTGCTCGAGCACACCGAAGGCGAGTAGTCCGACAGCTCAGGCGGCGCCTCGCGGCGTTGCGGGCCGGCTCATGTACCAAACCGCCCGTACACTTCGCCGGCCCGCGCCTTGCGAGGCATCCACCTGAGCCGCCGGACATCGCGGGGAGCGCACATGAAACGAGTGGTTCTCGGCGTCGGCGGCGGGATCGCGGCGTACAAGGCGTGCGAGGTGCTGCGCGGCCTCACCGAGACCGGCCACGACGTGCGCGTGGTGCCGACCGAGGCGGCGCTGAACTTCGTCGGCGCGGCCACGTTCGAGGCGCTGTCCGGCCACCCGGTGCACACGGGCGTGTTCACCGAGGTCCCCGACGTGCAGCACGTGCGCGTCGGCAAGGAGGCCGACCTGGTGCTGGTGGTGCCCGCCACAGCCGATCTGCTGGCCAGGGCGGCGCACGGGCTGGCCGACGACCTGCTCACCAACACCCTGCTCACCGCGCGGTGCCCGGTGGCCTTCTTCCCAGCGATGCACACCGAGATGTGGGAGCACCCGGCCACCCAGGACAACGTGGCCCTGCTCCGGTCGCGGGGGGCCGTCGTCACCGAACCCGCGGCGGGGCGGCTCACCGGGGTCGACACCGGCAAGGGCAGGCTCGCCGACCCGCGGGAGATCGTCGACGTGGCCCGCCTGCTGCTGGCCCGTCCGGACGCGCTGCCCCGGGACCTCGACGGTGTGCGCGTGGTGGTCTCCGCGGGCGGGACACGGGAGCCGCTGGATCCCGTCCGGCACCTCGGCAACCGCTCGTCCGGCAAGCAGGGCTACGCGCTGGCGAGGGTCGCCGCGCAGCGGGGCGCGCACGTCACGCTCGTCACCGCGCACACCGATGCGCTGCCCGAGCCCGCGGGCACGGAGGTGGTGCCGGTGTCGACCGCACGGCAACTGGCCGAGGCGGTGGAGAGCGCCGCCGCCGGGGCCGACGTCGTGGTGATGGCCGCCGCCGTCGCCGACTTCCGCCCCGTGAACACGGCCGAGCACAAGATCAAGAAGACCGATCACACTCCGGACCCGACCATCACGCTCACCCGCAATCCCGACATCCTCGCGGGGCTGGTCGAGCGGCGCCGGGACGGCCAGATCATCGTCGGGTTCGCCGCCGAGACCGGCGACGAGACCGGTTCGGTGCTCGACCACGCCCGCGCCAAGCTCAAGCGCAAGGGCTGCGACCTGCTGGTGGTCAACGCCGTCGGCGAGGGCAAGGCGTTCGAGGTGGAGGAGAACACCGGCTGGCTGCTGTCGGCCGAGGGCCTGGAACAGCGCATCCCCCTCGGCGCGAAGGCCCAGCTGGCGGCCACACTGTGGGACGCCGTCACGGCGCTGCTGCGCCGACGGTCTCACGGACAGTAAGCTGGCGGCGCGCCAGTCGAGTGAATGCGAGGGACAGTCGTGACCGCGTCCAGCCGTAGGCTTTTCACGTCGGAGTCGGTGACCGAGGGTCATCCGGACAAGATCTGTGACGCGATCAGCGACTCGATTCTCGACGCGCTGCTGGAGGCCGATCCTCGCAGCCGCGTGGCGGTGGAGACCCTGATCACCACCGGCCAGGTGCACGTGGCCGGTGAGGTGACCACCGACGCCTACGCCGACATCCCGACCATCGTCCGGGAGAAGATCCTCGACATCGGCTACGACTCGTCGGCCAAGGGCTTCGACGGCAACTCGTGTGGCGTGAACGTGGCGATCGGCTCCCAGTCGCCGGACATCGCGCAGGGCGTGGACACCGCGTACGAGACGCGGCTGGAGAACGCCCTGGACGATCTGGACAAGCAGGGTGCGGGTGACCAGGGGCTGATGTTCGGCTACGCCTGCTCGGACACGCCGGAGCTGATGCCGCTGCCGATCGCGCTGGCGCACCGGCTGTCGCAGCGGCTCACCGCCGTGCGCAAGGACGGCGTGCTGCCGTATCTGCGGCCGGACGGCAAGACGCAGGTGACCATCGAGTACGCCGGTGAACAGGCGGTGCGCCTGGACACCGTGGTGGTGTCCAGCCAGCACGCCGAGGGCATCGATCTGGACCGCATGCTGGGCGTCGACGTGCGCGAGCACGTGGTGGCGCCGGTGCTGCAGGGCGTCGAGCTGGACGGCTCCGACCTGCGGCTGCTGGTCAACCCGACGGGCCGGTTCGTGGTCGGCGGCCCGATGGGTGACGCCGGTCTCACCGGCCGCAAGATCATCGTGGACACCTACGGCGGCATGGCCCGGCACGGCGGCGGTGCCTTCTCGGGCAAGGACCCGTCGAAGGTGGACCGTTCCGCGGCGTACGCGATGCGCTGGGTGGCCAAGAACATCGTGGCCGCGGGCCTGGCCGGCCGGGTGGAGGTGCAGGTCGCCTACGCCATCGGCAAGGCGGCGCCGGTGGGCCTGTTCGTGGAGACCTTCGGCACCGAGACCGTGGACCCGGTGAAGATCCAGGCCGCCATCACGGAGGTGTTCGACCTGCGGCCCGCGGCGATCATCCGCGATCTGGACCTGCTGCACCCGATCTACGCGCAGACCTCGGCGTACGGCCACTTCGGCCGCCCCGAACTCGATCTTCCGTGGGAGCGGACGGATCGCGCCGACGCCCTGCGCAGCGTCGTCGGCGGCTGACCCGGACAAACGCCGCCCAAACGGGTGCCTTAAGCTCCCGATCTTGTGGTCGACACTCAGGACGTCGCGCCGTCGAGCCGCCGCCAGGACGAGCCGAAACCGCGCAGCACCCGGCACATCAGCTGGGACGCCATCCGGGTCCTCGGAATCGTCGCCGTGCTCACGTTCCACGCGACGTTTCTCGCGCCGCTGACGCTGCCGGGGCTGGAACTGCCGCCGGCGCCGCTGCGGATGGACTTCCCGTTCGGCGCCTCGGTGCTGATCGTCATCTCCGGATACTTCGCGGCGATGACGGTCGGCAAGCAGACGCCGCTGCGCTGGTGGCTGCGCAGGCTGGCGCGCCTGCTGCCCGCGTTCTGGATCGCCGTGCTGTTCATCTTCGTGGTGACCCAGCTGTTCGCGCCCGAGGGGCTGCCCCGGCGCACCTACGGCGACCTGGTCGGCAACCTCGCCCTCGTGCACACGCTGCTGCCCGAGGTGGAATACATCGACCTGGCGCACTGGACGGTGCCCGTGCAGGTGTGCGGCTTCACCGCGATCGCGTTGCTGGCGTGGCGCGGTTCGATCCGCGGCGCCAGGGCGTCGGCGGTGATGTGGGCGGTGCTGCTGGTGCCGCTGCTGACCCGCTACCTGTTCATGGGGCCCGGCAAGACGCCGCCGTGGTTCGCGAGCACCATGCTCGATGGCACCGGCGTCAACCGGGCGCACCTGCTCATCGCCGGGGTGGCGATCTTCCGCTGGTCCAAGGGCCGGATGAGCTTCACCCAGCTGTACCTGATGCTGATCGTCGTGGTGCTCGCCCACAGCCTGCACCCGCCCGCCGGTGACTCGGTGCTCGCCTTCGCCATCGCGCTCGTGCTGATCTGCGTCGCCGCCTACCAGCCCGCGTGGGACCTGCCCGCGCTGCAGGCGCTGGCGCGGCCGATCCGCTGGCTCGCCGGGATCTCCTACGGCGTGTACCTGATGCACTACGTCGTGGGCACGATCGTGTCGCGGCACCTCGCCGACCTGGGCGTGCCGTGGTGGGGTTGGATGCCCGCGTTCGTGGCCACCGCGATCGTGCTCGGCTGGGCACTGACCCGCTGGGTGGAGCAGCCTGCGTTCACGTTCCTCACGCGCCGCCTCGACGCGATCCCCTCCCGCCGGACGGCGTGAGTACCCGGCTGGTAGAGAAGACGGGGTGAGCCGCCAGGAGACACCCCCGCTGTGGGACCTGCCGAAGCCCGCGCCCGCGCGCGGCACGCGTGCGGCGTCCCCCCGCAAGGGGCAGCGGCGGCCCGCCGAGGCGGATCCCGTCGCCAGGGTGATCGTCGACGTGCCGCTGGCTCACCTGGACCGGACGTTCGACTACCAGGTTCCGCAGGAGCTCGACGCCGTGGCCGTGCCCGGCTGCCGGGTGCGCGTGCGGTTCGCGGGCCAGCTGGTGGACGGCTTCCTTCTCGAACGGGGCTCGACCACGGAGCACACGGGCAGGCTCGCGTTCCTCGAACGGGTCACCTCCAGCGAGCGGGTGCTGCCGCCGCGCCTCGCGGCCCTGTGCCGCACGGTCGCCGAACGTTACGGTGGCACGCTCATCGACGTGCTGCGGCTGGCGCTGCCGCCGCGGCACGCCAAGACCGAGGCCGAGCCGCCCCGGGAACCCGCCCCCGCCCCGGGCGAGCCGGACCTGGCCGGGTGGCGTCCCTACCCGTGGGGCCCCGGCTTCGCCGACGCGCTGCGCGCGGGCCGTCCCGCCCACGGCGTGTGGCAGGCCCTGCCCGGTGAGGACTGGCCGCGCAGGCTCGCCGAGCTGGCTGCCACCGTCGCGGCGCAGGGTCGGGGTTCGGTGCTCGTGGTGCCCGACCACCGCGACGTCGCGCGCCTGCGCGCCGCGTGTGCGGAGCTGGCGGGGGAGGACGCGGTGGTCGCGCTGTCCGCCGACCTCGGTCCCGCCGAGCGGTACCGCCGCTGGCTCGCCGTGCTGCGCGGCGCCGTGCGGATCGTGGTCGGCACCCGTGCGGCCATGTTCGCCCCGGTCGCCGATCCGGGGCTGTTCGTCGTCTGGGACGACGGCGACGACCTGCACGTCGATCCGCACATGCCCTACCCGCAGGTGCGCGACGTGCTCGTGCTGCGCGCCCACGCCGACAAGGCCTCGTTCCTCGCCGCGGGCCACGCGCGCACCGCCGAGGCGCAGCTGCTGCTGGAGTCCGGGTGGGCGCACCCGATCGTCGCCGCCCGCGACGAGCTGCGGGCGCGTGCGCCGCGGGTCACGCCCACCGGCGAGGACTTCGACGTCGCGCGGGACGAGGCCGCGCGCGCGGCGCGCCTGCCCGCCGTGGCGTTCGAGGCCGCCAGGGCGAGCCTGGGGGCCGGTGCCCCGGTGCTGGTGCAGGTGCCCCGGCGTGGCTACGTGCCCGGCCTGGCGTGCGGGCAGTGCCGCACGCCCGCCCGCTGCCGCCGGTGCGCGGGGCCGCTGATGCTGCCCAGCGGCGGTGAGGCGGGGGTGCCGCACTGCCGCTGGTGCGGAGTGGCCGAGGCCGCGTTCCGCTGCCCGGCGTGCGGGTCGGCCAGGCTGCGCGCCGTGGTGGTCGGCGCGAAACGCACCGCCGAGGAGCTGGGCAGGGCGTTTCCCGGCACCACCGTCCGCACGTCCGGGGGCGGTGAGGTGCTGGCGAGTGTCCCCGCCCGGCCCGCGCTGGTCGTCGCCACACCAGGTGCCGAGCCGGTGGCCGAGGCGGGCTACGGTGCGGCGCTGCTGCTCGACGGCTGGGCGCTGCTGGGCAGGCAGGACCTGCGGGCGGGGGAGGAGGCGCTGCGCCGCTGGCTGACCGCCGCCGCGCTGGTGCGTCCCGCGCGCGACGGGGGACGGGTGGTCGTCGGCGCCGAGGCGGCGATTCCCGTGGTGCAGGCGCTGGTGCGCTGGGACCCGGGCTGGCACGCCGAGGTGGAGCTCGCCGAGCGCCGGGAGCTGGGGTTCCCGCCCGCGGTGCGGATGGCGAGTATCGAGGGCAGCCCGGACGCGGTGGCGGAGCTGCTCGACGAGATCAGCCTGCCGCCGTCGGCGGAGGTGCTCGGTCCGGTGCCGGTGGGCGAGGTGGACGACGAGGGCAGAGCGGACCGTGAGCGTGCGCTCGTGCGGGTCCCGCGTGCCGACGGCAGGGCGCTGGCCGCCGCCGCGCACGCGGTGAGTGCCCGCCGCAGCAGCGACAAGGCCGCCGCCCCGGTCCGCATCCAGCTGGATCCCCTCGAGCTCATCTAGCCGACCGCCCGGGGAAAGCTCCCCAATGCCACATTCGTAGCGTTGAGCGCCACCAATGCGGCATTCGTAGCGTTGAGCGCCACCAATGCCGCATTGGGGAGCTTGGGGCGAGCGGGCGTGTGCGGGGCGAAACCGGACGGCGCTCTAGACTGGCCGGTGATGTTCGTATCCCTTCGCCTGCCGGGTCGCCCATGAGGCTCGTGTTCGCGGGCACCCCCGAGCCCGCCGTCCCCTCGTTGCGCGCGCTGCTGGACTCGCCCCGGCACGAGGTGGTGGCGGTGGTGACGCGGCCGGACGCGCCTGCCGGGCGCGGGCGCAGACTCGTCCGCTCGCCCGTCGCAGCGCTGGCCGACGAGCACGGCATCGAGGTCCTCACGCCCGCCCGTGCGGGCGAGCCCGGATTCCTCGACCGGCTGGCCGAGCTGGCCCCCGACGCGTGCCCCGTGGTGGCCTACGGCGCGCTGCTGCCGCAGCGCACGCTGGACATTCCCCGGCACGGCTGGGTCAACCTGCACTTCTCGCTGCTGCCCGCCTGGCGTGGCGCGGCACCGGTGCAGGCAGCCATCCGCGCCGGCGACGAGATCACCGGGGCGTCCACGTTCCGGATCGTCAAGGAGCTGGACGCCGGGCCGGTGTACGGCGTGGTGACCGAGAAGATCGAGCCGAGCGACACGGCGGGCGCGCTGCTCGACCGGCTCGCGGTCTCCGGTGCGCGGCTGCTGGTGTCCACGATGGACGGTATCGAGGACGGCAGGCTGCAGGCGGAGCCGCAGCCGGCCGAGGGCATCAGCTACGCGCCCAAGGTGACGGTGGACGACGCGAAGGCCGACTTCACGCTGCCCGCGCTCGCCGTCGACCGGCTCGTGCGCTCGGTGACACCGGAGCCGGGCGCCTGGGCGTGGTTCCGGGGCGAGCGGCTCAAGCTCGGCCCCGTCGCACCGGCCGAGGGGCCGCGCCCGGCGCCCGGCGAGGTGCTTGTCGAGCGCAGGCGGGTGCTGGTGGGCACCGCCACCGCGGCGGTACGCCTCGGTGAGGTGCAGGCACAGGGCAAGAAGCGGATGCCGGCCGCCGACTGGGCGCGCGGCAGCAGGATCGAACAGGGGGAGCGCCTGACATGACGGGCAGGCAACGCAGGCCCGACCGCGGCAGGCGGCCCGCGCCGCGCAAGCCGGGGCCGCGCAGGCCACCGGCACAGGACCCGGCCCGCCGCGCGGCGCTCGACGTGCTGCGTGCCATCACCGAGCGCGACGCCTACGCCAACCTGCTGCTTCCCGAGCTGCTGCGCGAGCGCCGGATCAGCGGGCGTGACGCCGCGCTGGCCACCGAGCTCACCTACGGCACGGCGCGGGCGCAGGGGTTGCTCGACGAGATCATCGCCGCCTGCCTCGACCGGCCACTGAAGACAGTGGACAGGGTCGTGCTGGACGGGCTGCGGCTGGGTGCCTACCAGCTGCTGCGCACGCGGATCCCGCCACACGCCGCGGTGGCGTCCACTGTGGACCTCGTACGGGAGGAGGCGGGCTCCCACGTCTCCGGGTTCGTCAACGCGGTCCTGCGCAGAGTCGCCGAGAAGGACGAGCAGAGCTGGCTGGAACAGCTCACCCCAGACCGGGAGTCCGACCCGATCGGTCACCTGGCGATCCGCACCGCGCACCCGCGCTGGGTCGCGCGCGCGTTCGCCGAGGCGCTGGGTGACAAGGGCGCCGAGCTGGAGGCCGCGCTGCGGGCCGACGACGAGCGGCCCGCCGTGCACCTGCTCGCCAAGCCCGGTGAGATCAGCGCCGACGAGCTGGCCGCCATCACCGGTGGCGACGTGGCTCCCTACTCGCCGTACGGCGTGCACCTGCCCTCTGGCGGCGGCGACCTCGCCGAGTCCGAGGTGATCCGCGAGCGCCTCGCCGCCGTGCAGGACGAGGGCAGCCAGCTGGTCGCCCTCGCCGCCACGAAGGCTGCGCTGGAGGGCGCCGACGAGCGGTGGCTCGACCTGTGCGCGGGCCCCGGCGGCAAGGCGGTGCTGCTCGGCTCGCTCGCGGCCGTCTCCGGCGCGACGCTCGACGCCGTGGAGCAGGCCCCGCACCGCGCGAAGCTGGTCGAGGAGGCCACCGAGGGTCTGCCGGTCACCGTGCACGTCGCCGACGGCCGCGATCCCGGGCTCGAACCGCGCTACGACCGGGTGCTGCTGGACGCGCCCTGCAGCGGGCTGGGTGCGCTGCGCAGGCGCCCGGAGGCGCGCTGGCGGCGCCAGCCTTCCGACGTGGCCGACCTGACCCGGCTGCAGAGCGAGCTGCTGGCGTCGGCCTTCCGGCTCACCCGGCCCGGCGGCCTGGTCACCTACGTCGTGTGCTCGCCGCACCTTGCCGAGACCGACGGTGTGTTCACCGAGGGCGCGCGCAGGGCGGGCGCCGAGGTGCTCGACGCCCGCGAGTTCTTCCCCGGCGTGCCCGCGCTCGGCGACGGACCCGCGGTGCAGCTGTGGCCGCACCGGCACGGCACCGACGCGATGTTCTGCGCCATCGCCCGGGCGCGATGAGCCGAGTGCTGGGCCTCGTCGCGGCCTCGTGCGGCGGCGTGGAGACGCGGCTGTGTGCCGAGCTGGCCGAACCCGCCGCCCGGCGTGGCTGGCGGCTGGCGATCACGCTGACGCCGACGGCCGCGCGCTGGCTGGCGGCGACCGCTGAGCTGGAGCGGCTGCGTGCGTGCACCGATCTGGACGTGCGCAGCGAGTCCCGGCTGCCCGGCGAGCCGAGGCCGCACCCGGATCCGGACGTGTTCCTGTTCGCCCCGGCCACGGCCGGGTCGGTCGCCAAGCTGGCCCTCGGTATCGCCGACAACCAGGCGCTGACCGTGCTCGGCGACGCTCTCGGCGAGCCGGGCGTCACCCTCGTCGTCGGCTACCAGGTGCGGGACAGCCGCTTCGGCCACCCCGCGTGGCAGGGTCACCTGGACACGCTCGCATCGGCGGGCGTGCGGACCCATCGGCTCACCGCCGCCTGGACCGAGGTGCTCGACCTGCTGCCGTGACCACCCGTGGCGCCCGCGCCGGCGGGTCCGGCCGCGCCGGGTGCGGGCGGGCCCCTCTACACTCGCGCGCGTGGCCCATCAACCGCTGATCGCACCAAGCATCCTGTCCGCAGACTTCGCCCGCCTCGGCGAGGAGATCTCCGCCATCGCCGGTGAGGGAGACACCCGCGCCGACTGGGTGCACGTCGACGTGATGGACGGCCACTTCGTGCCTAACCTGACCATCGGCCTGCCGGTCGTGCAGTCGCTGCTCAAGGTGACGGACGTGCCGCTCGACTGCCACCTGATGATCGAGAACCCGGACCGCTGGGCCCCCGGCTACGCCGAGGCCGGCGCCCACAACGTCACCGTGCACGTCGAGGCGGCACACGATCCGGTGATGATCGCCAAGAACCTGCGTGCGGCCGGGGCGAAGGCAGGGCTGTCGGTCAAACCGGACACGCGGCTGGAAGACCACCTCGACACGCTCAAGCACTACGACACGCTGCTGGTGATGTCGGTTGAACCCGGCTTCGGCGGCCAGTCGTTCATCCCCAGGGTGCTGGACAAGGTCCGCACGGCCCGCAGGCTCGTCGACACCGGACACCTGACGGTGCTCGTGGAGATCGACGGCGGGATCAACGCCGACACCATCGAGCAGGCCGCCGAGGCCGGGGTCGACTGCTTCGTCGCGGGCTCGGCCGTCTACGGCGCCGGGGACCCTGGCCAGGCGGTCGCCGCGCTGCGCGCGCAGGCGGCGCGAGCGGGCGGCCCGCGCTGACGTGATCGACCCGGAAGGCGAGCGGGAGGCCATGGCGGCCGCGCTCGCCCTCAGCGAGACCGTGCGCGGCACCACCAGCCCCAACCCGCCGGTCGGCGCCGTGATCCTCGCCGCGGACGGCTCGCGGGCAGGCGAGGGCGCGACCCAGCCGCCGGGCGGTCCGCATGCCGAGGTCGTCGCGCTGCGCCAGGCCGGGGAGCGGGCGCGGGGCGGCACCGCCGTCGTCACGCTCGAGCCCTGTGCCGGGCACGGCCGCACCCCGCCCTGCACGGACGCACTGCTCGCCGCCGGGGTCGCGGCGGTCCGCTACGCCGTGGCCGACCCGCATCCGGAGTTCGGAGGCGGCGCCGAGCGGCTGCGGGCGGCAGGGGTCGACGTCGCGGGCGGCCTGCTCGCCGAGGAGGCCGCCACGGGCCCGTTGCGGGCGTGGTTGCACACCGTGCGCACCGGCAGGCCCCACGTCACCTGGAAGTACGCGGCCACGCTCGACGGCAGGGTCGCCGCCGCCGACGGCACCAGCAGGTGGATCTCCGGCCCGGTCTCGCGCGCCGAGGTGCATGCCATCCGCGCCGCCGCCGACGCGGTGGTGGTGGGCACCGGCACCGTGCGCGCCGACGACCCGTGGCTCACCGTGCGCGGTCCGGACGGCGCGCTCGCGGCCCGGCAGCCGCTGCGGGTCGTGGTCGGCGAGAGCGGCATACCGGAGGGCTCGCGGGTGTTGGACGGGGCGGCGCGCACGGTGCACCTGCGCACCCGTGACCCCGCCGAGGTGGTCGCGGTGCTCGGCGAGCGCGGCGTCGTGGACGTCCTGCTCGAGGGCGGGCCGACGCTGGCGGGGGCGTTCGTGCGCGCAGGGCGGGTCGACCGGCTCCTCGCCTACGTCGCGCCCACTCTGCTGGGTGATGGTCCGGTCGCGCTGGGCCCCGCGGGCGTGTCGACGGTCACCGAAGCACACCGCTGGCGTGTCGAAGGGGTCACCATGAGCGGGGACGACGTGCGCATCGCCGCCGTTCCGGCCACAGGCGAGGAGGACGGGTAATGTTCACCGGCATTGTCGAGGAGCTCGGCGAGATCACCGGCGTCGAGGAGCTGCCGGAGGCGGCGCGGTTGACCGTGCGCGGCCCGCTGGTCACCAGCGACGCCCGGCACGGCGACTCGATCGCGGTGAACGGTGTGTGCCTCACGGTCGTGTCTGTGTCCGGAGACGAGTTCATCGTCGACGTGGTGCACGAGACGCTGAAGCGGTCGAGCCTCGGCAAGCTCGACACGGGACGCTCCGTGAACCTGGAGCGGGCCATGGCGGCCGACGGCCGGTTCGGTGGCCACGTCATGCAGGGACACGTCGACGGCACCGGGGTGTTCCTGTCCCGCGATCCGGACGGGCTGACGCATTTCGCGTTCCCGCCCGCCCTCGGTCGTTACATCGTGGAGAAGGGCTCCATCGCCGTCGACGGGGTGTCGCTGACCGTGGCGTCCGTGAGCAGGGAGGAGTTCGCCGTGGCGCTCATCCCCACCACGCTGGGTGCCACGACGCTCGGCCGCACCGAGCCGGGCGACGTGGTGAACCTGGAGGTCGACGTGCTCGCGAAGTACGTCGAGAAGCTGGCCGCCGTCCACCTGCCCGGCCGTGCGGTGGAGAATGGCGGGAGCAAGGAGGAAGCGTGACCATGACAGAGCCCGCCCCGGCACTGGACGTCGAGGCCATCGAACAGGCCATCCGCGACATCGCGAACGGCCGGCCCGTCGTCGTGGTGGACGACGAGGACAGGGAGAACGAGGGCGACCTCATCTTCGCCGCCGAGAAGGCCACGCCGGAGCTGCTGGCCTTCATGGTGCGCTACACCTCCGGCTACATCTGTGTCCCGCTCACCGAGCAGGACTGCGACCGGCTCGACCTGCCGCCGATGTACCACACGAACCAGGACATGCGCGGCACCGCGTACACCGTGACCGTGGACGCCGCCGAGGGCGTGAGCACCGGCATCTCCGCCGCCGACCGCGCCCACACCATCCGGCTGCTGGCCGACGCCAAGTCGCAGCCGTCGGACTTCCGCAGGCCCGGGCACGTGGTGCCGCTGCGCGCCAAGGAGGGCGGTGTGCTGCGCAGGCCGGGGCACACCGAGGCCGCCGTCGATCTGGCCAGGATGGCCGGGCTCGCGCCGGCGGGCGTGCTGTGCGAGATCGTGTCGCAGAAGAACGAGGGCGACATGGCCCGCCGCGACGAGCTGGAGGTGTTCGCCGCCGACCACGACCTGCGGCTGATCACCATCGCCGACCTCATCGCCTACCGCAGGCGCACCGAGAAGCAGGTCGAGCGGGTCGCCGAGGCCCGGATCCCGCTGGCCGCGGGCACGTTCCGCGCCATCGGCTACGACAGCCTGCTCGACGGCATCGAGCACATCGCGTTCGTCTACGGCGAGATCGGTGACGGCGAGGACATCCTGGTGCGCGTGCACTCGGAGTGCCTCACCGGCGACGTGTTCGGCTCGCTGCGGTGCGACTGCGGTCCGCAGCTGCAGGCGGCGCTGGAGACCGTGGCGAGGGAGGGGCGCGGCGTCGTGCTCTACATCCGCGGCCACGAGGGCAGGGGCATCGGCCTGCTGCACAAGCTGCAGGCCTACCAGCTGCAGGACGCGGGCGCCGACACCGTGGACGCGAACCTGGCGCTCGGCGTGCCCGCCGACGCGCGCGACTACGGCACGGGCGCGCAGATCCTGTGCGACCTCGGGGTCCGCTCGATGCGCCTGCTGACCAACAACCCGGCCAAGCGGGTCGGCCTGGAGGGCTACGGGCTGCGGGTCACCGGGCGCGTGCCGCTGCCGATCTCGCCGAACCCGGAGAACCTGCGGTACCTGCAGACCAAGCGCGACCGCATGGGACACGACCTTTCCCAGCTGGAGCACCTCGACGACGTCGGTGCCCGCCTGGGCGAAACCCGCGATGGAGGAGGCCAGGCGTGAGCGGCGAAGGGCGGCCCGGTGAGGGCGGGCTGCGGCTGAGCGAGTGCGAGAACCTCAAGCTGGCGATCGTGGCCACCCGCTGGCACGCGACCATCACCGACAGCCTGCTGGAGAACGCCCTGGCCGCCGCGGGCGAGGCCAAGCTCGCCGAGGAGCCGACCGTCGTGCGGGTGGCGGGCGCGATCGAGTTGCCCGTCACCGCGCAGGCACTGGCCCGCAACCACGACGCGGTCGTGGCGCTGGGCGTGGTCATCCGGGGTGGCACGCCGCACTTCGACTACGTGTGCGACGCCGTCACCGCCGGGCTGACCAGGGTCGCGCTCGACGAGAGCACTCCGGTGGGCAACGGCGTGCTCACCTGTGACACCGAGCAGCAGGCGCTGGACCGGGCCGGGCTGCCCGGCTCGGCGGAGAACAAGGGGCGCGAGGCCACCGTCGCGGCACTGACCACGGCCAACGTGCTGCGTGGCCTGCGCCAGCCGTGGACGGAACGGGGCTTCGTGTGAGCGACACCGTGACCGGCGACAACGTGCTGATCCGGCCGAGGCGTGCGGCGTGGATGTCCGCCGTGCTCGCCGTGCTGTTGCTGGCCGTGTTCATCGTGGTGGCCCTGCTGCTGCGGCGCTCGGAGACCGGGGTGATCTTCCAGCCGAGCGACCAGGTGGCGATGATCGGTGTCGGCGTCCTGCTCGCCGGGGGCGCCCTGCTGTTCGCGACGCCGCGGGTGCGGGCCGACGCCGAGGGCATCGAGGTGCGCAACCTGCCGTTCGTCGGCAGGCGCTTCTCCTGGCAGGAGGTGCTGTCGGTGAGCTTCCCCGACGGTGCGTCGTTCGCCCGGCTCGAACTGCCCGACGACGAGTACTACTCGGTGCTCGCCGTGCAGGCCGTTGATCGCGACCGTGCCGTCGAAGCCGTCCGTGCCCTGCGCCGCCTCCACAAGGCCGCCCACGAAGGCTGAGCCCCAAGCTCCCCAATGCGGCATTGGTGGCGCTGAACGCTACCAATGCCGCATTGGTGGCGTTGAACGCTACGAATGTGGCATTGGGGAGCTTGCCGCGCGGCTAGGGTTTGCAGGGCGTTACAGGGTGAGGTCGACGACGACGGGGGCGTGGTCGGAGGCTCCCTTGCCCTTGCGTTCCTCGCGGTCGGCGTAGGCGTCGGTGACGGCTCCGGCGAAGGCGTCGTTGCCGTACACCAGGTCGATGCGCATACCGTTGTTCTTCGGAAACGCCAGCTGCCGGTAGTCCCAGTAGGTGTAGGGACGGTCGTACTTGAGGGCGCGCGGCAGCACGTCGGTGAGCCCGGCGTCGCGCAGCATCGCCAGGGCCTTGCGCTCGGGCTCGGTGACGTGCGTGGACTCGGCGAACCGCGCGATGTCCCACACGTCGTCGTCGGTGGGCGCGATGTTGAAGTCGCCGAGCACGGCGAACGGCCTGCCGGCCGCGGCCTCCGCCAGCACCGTGGCGTGCAGGGCCTCCAGCCAGCGCAGCTTGTACGCGTAGTGCGCGTGGCCCGGTTCGCGGCCGTTGGGCACGTACACCGACCAGACCCGCACCCCGCCACAGGTGGCCCCGATCGCGCGGGGCTCCACCACGTCCTCGTAGGCGGGCTGGTCCACCAGTCCGCGGGTGACGTCGTCGATCCCGACGCGGGACAGCACCGCCACGCCGTTCCACCGTCCGCTGCCGTGGCAGGCGACGTCGTAGCCCAGCTCCGCCAGCTCGTCCCGGGGGAACGCCTCGTCCCCGCACTTGAGCTCCTGCAGGCACAGCACGTCCGGCTGCGCCGCGGCGAGCCACGCCTGCAGCCGGGGCAGCCGCGCGGTGATCGAGTTGACGTTCCAGGTGGCGATGCGCATGTGCCGACAATCCCACACCCGCGACATGTATAACGTCCTATACGCCTTGACCCTGGTGCGTAGGCTGGCAGGCATGGCGCGCGCGACGGCACGGAGGCCGCAGGCGGTCCTGTTCGACGTGTTCGAGACGCTGGTGCGGCTCGAGCCGCTGCGCGCGCGGTTCACCGAGGCCGGAAGGCCGGGCCACGAGCTGGAACTGTTCTTCGCCAGGACGCTGCGCGACGGCATGGCCTACACGCTCGCGGGCGAGGCTCCGCCGTTTCGCCAGGTCGCCGCCGCTGAGCTGGCCACTACCTCCGGGCACACGCTCACCGAGGAGCAGATCGAGCACATCCTCGACGGTTTCGCCACCCTGCCGCTGTACCCGGAGGCGGTGACGGCGTTCGACCTGCTGCGGGACGCCGGGATTCCCGCGTACGGCTTCACCCACGGCTCCGCGAAGGTCCTGGAGTCCATTCTGGACCGTGAGGGGCTGGCCGACCGCGTGGTGCGGGTGCTCTCCACCGAGCGGATCCGCTCCTTCAAACCCCCGGCGGCGGTGTACCACTGGGCGTGCGAGCAGGCCGGATCCGCGCCGGATGCCACCGCGCTGGTGGCCGTGCACTCGTGGGACGTCCACGGCGCGGTGAAGGCGGGCCTGCTCGCCGGGTTCGGCACCCGGCTGGAAGGTGCCCTGCCGCCCGTCGTGGAGCAGCCGCACGTGCAGGCCGAGCGGGTCGACCAGGTCGTCACCGGGCTGTTGGAGCTCTGAAGCCACGCGCGGTTGACGCGAGGCCCGCCGGGTAGCCGCACAACATGGTGAACCCCACGATCCCTCGGCGCGGCTCGCCGGTGACGGCCGCGGGCAACCCGGTCAGCCGCTGGCGCGCGACCCTCGACCTCGGCGCGAAACTGCTGCAGGACACCAGTCCGCTGAAAGGCTTCGACGTCTACGTCGTCGGCTTCCACTGCGCCAAGGACGAGCCGGACTCGCAGATGGAGGCCCACCACTACTGCAAGGTCGTCAACGACGACCTGCTGCAGTGCGTGCTGTTCGACGGCAACACGCGCGAGGCCAACCTGATCGGCATCGAGTACATCGTCTTCGCGCACCTGTTCGGCACGCTGCCGGACGAGGAGCGGCCCCACTGGCACCCGCACAACTTCGAGGTGCTCTCCGGCCAGCTCGTCGCGCCCGGCCTGCCGGAGGCCGCCGAGCACGCGCTGATGAAGCTGCTCATGAACTCATACGCAAGACGTGGCACACCTGGCACACCGGCAGACACGACGGGCAGCCCGGCGCCGCGCTGCCGCTGGGCGATCCGAAGCTGATGTGGTCGTTCAACCGCGAGGGGGAGTGCGACCCCGTGCTGGCCGCCGACCGCAACGCGGTGTTCGGCATCGACACCGGCGCCAAGGCGGAACGCAGGAGCGATCTGGT
Organism: Prauserella muralis; assembly: GCF_003202285.1. Lineage (GTDB taxonomy): Bacteria > Actinomycetota > Actinomycetes > Mycobacteriales > Pseudonocardiaceae > Prauserella_B > Prauserella_B muralis. The sequence goes on along the minus strand of NZ_MASW01000007.1, from coordinate 468,460 downwards.
GGCGCTGGCGCACCCGCAGTACGGCGTGGACGACATGGCCGGGCAGTTCGCCGGCGGCCGCCCCGTCGAGGGCGTCACCGACGTGCGCGCGGACGGGACGGACCCCTGACCGCGATGTCGGAGGTCAGCCATAGGCCCACCCGTCGCCCGACCGCCACCCCCAACGCGGCGCTCCGCGCCACTGTGCTGAACTCGAGAGGTGGCTGACCCCTCGACCTACCGCCCCTCACCCGGAAGCATCCCGGACGCTCCCGGCGTCTACAAGTTCCGCGACGCCACCAGGCGGGTCATCTACGTCGGCAAGGCGAAGAGCCTGCGCAGCAGGCTGAACTCCTACTTCGCCGACCTGTCCGGACTGCACCCCCGCACGCGGCAGATGGTCACCACCGCGGCAGCCGTCGAGTGGACGGTCGTCACCACCGAGGTCGAGGCACTGCAGCTGGAGTACAACTGGATCAAGGAGTTCGACCCGCGGTTCAACGTCCGCTACCGCGACGACAAGTCCTACCCGGTGCTGGCGGTCACGCTGCACGAGGAGTTCCCCCGCCTGCACGTCTACCGTGGGCCGCGCAAGAAGGGCGTGCGCTACTTCGGCCCCTACGCCCACGCCTGGGCGATCCGCGAGACCCTCGACCTGCTGCTGCGCGTGTTCCCCGCCCGCACGTGCTCCGCCGGGGTGTTCCGGCGGCACGGCCAGATCGGCAGGCCCTGCCTGCTCGGCTACATCGACAAGTGCTCGGCGCCCTGCGTCGGCCGGGTCAGCGCCGACGAGCATCGCGGGATCGTCGAGGACTTCTGTGACTTCCTCGCCGGGCGCACCGACGTGATGATCCGCAGGCTCGAGAAGGAGATGGCCGAGTCCGCCGAGTCGCTGGAGTTCGAGCGGGCCGCCCGCCTGCGCGACGACCTCGGCGCCCTGCGCAGGGCCATGGAGAAGCAGGCCGTCGTGTTCGGCGACGGCACCGACGCCGACGTCATCGCCTTCGCCCACGACGAGCTGGAGGCCGCGGTACAGGTGTTCCACGTGCGCGGCGGCCGGGTGCGCGGCCAGCGCGGCTGGGTGATCGACAAGGTCGAGGAGATGGACGTGCCCGCGCTGGTCGAGCAGTTCCTCGGCCAGTTCTACGCCGAACAGGTCGAGCTGGCGGCCGAGGCGCCGGACGGCACGTCCCCGGTGCCGCGCGAGGTGCTGGTGCCCGAGCTGCCGCCCGACACCGACTCGATGGCCGAATGGCTCACGGAGCTGCGCGGTGGCAGGGTGCGGCTGCGCGTGCCGCAGCGCGGGGACAAGCGCGCGCTGGCCGAGACCGTCGCACGCAACGCGCAGGAGGCGTTCGCCCAGCACAAGCTGCGCAGGGCAGGCGACCTCACCGCCCGCTCTGCCGCGCTGTCGGAGCTGCAGGAGCACCTCGGCCTGGACACGGCGCCGCTGCGCATCGAGTGCGTCGACATCAGCCACATCGCGGGCAGCGACGTGGTGGCCTCGCTCGTGGTGTTCGAGGACGGCGTGCCCCGCAAGTCCGAGTACCGCCGGTTCGCGCTGCGGGAGGCCGCCGACGAGGGCGACGTCGCCTCCATCGCCGAGGTCGTCCGGCGCCGGTTCGCCCGCTACCTCAGGGAGAACGAGAACGGCACACCCGAGCAGGCCGAGCAGGAGGGCCCTCCGGGCATCGACCCCGAGACGGGCAGGCCGCGCAAGTTCGCCTACCCACCCAACCTCCTCGTGGTGGACGGCGCAGGGCCGCAGGCCACCGCGGCCGGGGACGTGCTGGCCGAGCTCGGCATCACCGACGTCGCGGTCGTGGGCCTGGCCAAGCGGCTGGAGGAGGTGTGGCTGCCCGCCGACCCCGACCCCGTCATCCTGCCGCGCTCGTCGGACGCGCTGTACCTTCTGCAACGGGTTCGCGACGAGGCGCACCGGTTCGCGATCCGGTACCACCGGCAGAAGCGGTCGAAGCGGGTGCAGGCGTCCGCGCTCGACGGGGTACCCGGGCTCGGGCAGGCCCGCAAGGCCGCGCTGATCAAGCACTTCGGCTCGGTGAAACGGCTGAGGCAGGCGAGCGTGGACGAGATCGCCGAGGTACCAGGAGTGGGCAGGCGCACCGCCGAGGTCGTGCATGCCGCTCTCGCAGGGGGCAACGACACACGAGGGGAGTCACGCGCGTGACCGACGAAGAGACCAGAACCGCCGGGATGGAGGTCGCGGTCGTGTCCGGGTTGTCCGGCGCGGGCCGCAGCACGGCGGCGAAGTGCCTGGAGGACTTGGGCTGGTTCGTGGTGGACAACCTGCCGCCCGAGCTGATCTCCACCATGGTCGAGCTGGGCGCGCAGGCTCGCGGCGCCATCACCAAGGTGGCCGTGGTGATGGACGTGCGCTCGCGCGCCTTCACCGACGACCTCGCCTCGGTGATCAAGGACCTCGACGCCCGTGGCTACAAGCCGAGGGTGTTGTTCCTCGAGGCCACCGACGCCGTGCTGGTCCGCCGGTTCGAGCAGGTGCGCCGCAGCCACCCCATGATGGGCGAGGGCAGGCTCGTCGACGGGATCGCCGCCGAGCGGACCCTGCTGGCCCCGCTGCGGGAGGAGGCCGACCTCGTGCTCGACACCTCCGCGCTCTCCGTGCACGACCTGCGTTCCAAGATCGAGGACGCGTTCGGCACCGAGGCCGCCACCCAGACGAGGGTCACGGTGCTCTCCTTCGGCTACAAGTACGGTCTGCCGATGGACTCCGATCTGGTGATGGACGTGCGCTTCCTGCCCAACCCGTTCTGGATCCCCGAGCTGCGCGACCACAGCGGCCTCGACGGCGACGTCCGCAACTACGTGCTCGGCCAGGAGGGCGCCGAGGAGTTCCTGGACCGCTACCACGAGTTGCTGCGGCTGATCGGCGCGGGCTACAAGCGCGAGGGCAAGCGCTACCTGACGCTCGCGGTCGGCTGCACCGGCGGCAAGCACCGCAGCGTGGCCATCTCCGAGGAACTGGCGACCCGTCTGTCCAAAGAGGATGGCATGGCAGTGAAGGTGGTGCATCGGGACCTGGGTCGCGAGTGACCATGCGGGCCGTCGCACTCGGGGGCGGGCACGGGCTGCACGCGACGCTGAGCGCGCTGCGCAGGATCACCCCGGACGTCACCGCCGTCGTCACGGTCGCCGACGACGGCGGCTCGTCGGGGCGGCTGCGCCGCGAGCTGGGGTTGCTGCCTCCCGGTGATCTGCGGCAGGCACTGGCCGCGCTCGCCGCCGCGGAGGACGGCGGAACGCTCTGGGCCGAGGTGTTCCAGCACCGCTTCGGCGGCAGCGGCGCGCTCACCGGTCACGCCGTCGGCAACCTGCTGCTGGCCGGGCTTTTCGAGGTGCTGGGCGACCCGGTGGCCGGGCTCGACGAGGCGGCGAGGCTGCTCGGCGTGACCGGGCGGGTGCTGCCGATGTCGGCCGAGCCGCTGGAGATCGAGGCCGAGGTCACCGGGCTGGAGGGCGGCGGCGAGGTGAGCCGCATCCGCGGCCAGGTCGCCGTTGCCAGCACCCCCGGCCAGGTGCGGCGGATCAGCCTGCACGCACCAGGCAGGCCCGGTGAGCCGCCCGCCGCCTGCCGGGAGGCCGTGGACGCCGTGCTCGCGGCCGACGCGGTGTTCCTGGGCCCCGGTTCGTGGTTCACCAGCGTGTTGCCCCACCTGCTGGTGCCCGGCCTGCACGACGCGCTGGTGCGCACCACCGCGACCAAGGTGGTGATTCTCAACCTCGTTCCGCAGCCGGGAGAGACGGCTGGCTTCTCACCCGAACGGCACCTGGACGTACTCTTCGAGCACGCTCCCCGGCTCGCGGTGGACGCGGTGATCGCCGATCGCGACTCCGTGCCGACTCCGGCACGCCTGCGCCGCGCCGCCGCCGAGCTGGGTGCGCGGGCGCATCTGGCCACCGTGGCCGACCCGGGCGTGGCCGGACGGCACGATCCAGATGCCCTTGCTGGCTGTGTGCGAGAGGCTCTCGGTCTGACCGAGCGCGAGAGGGAGGGGCAGTAATGGCCATGACGGCTGCGGTCAAGGACGAGCTGAGCCGGCTCGAGATCACCAAGGTCGGCCCGCGCCGCTCCGAGGTGTCGGCGATGCTGCGGTTCGCGGGCGGGCTGCACATCGTCGGCGGCCGGGTGGTCGTCGAGGCCGAGCTGGACACCGGCTCGGTGGCGCGGCGGCTGCGCAGGGAGATCCACGAGCTCTACGGCCATCACTCGGACGTGCACATGATCACCTCCGGTGGCCTGCGCAAGGGCACCCGCTACGTCGTGCGGGTGGTCAAGGACGGCGAGGGGCTGGCCAGGCAGACCGGGCTCATCGACCAGCGGGGCCGTCCGGTGCGGGGCCTGCCCGCGGCCGTGGTGTCCGGCGGGCTCGCCGACGCCGAGGCCGCCTGGCGGGGCGCGTTCCTCGCGCACGGCTCGCTGACCGAGCCCGGCCGCTCGTCGTCGCTCGAGGTCACCTGCCCCGGGCCGGAGGCCGCGCTGGCGCTCGTGGGTGCCGCCCGCAGGCTCGGCATCCAGGCCAAGTCGCGTGAGGTGCGGGGCGCCGACCGCGTGGTGGTGCGCGACGGCGACGCCATCGGCGCGTTGCTGACCCGGCTCGGCGCCCACCAGAGCGTGCTGGCGTGGGAGGAGCGGCGCATGCGGCGCGAGGTCCGCGCCACCGCCAACCGGCTCGCCAACTTCGACGACGCCAACCTGCGCCGGTCGGCCCGGGCGGCGGTGGCCGCCGCGGCCAGGGTGGAGCGCGCCATGGACATCCTCGGCGACACCGCCCCCGACCACCTGCTCGCCGCGGGCAAGCTGCGGCTGTCCAACCGGCAGGCCTCGCTGGAGGAGCTGGGCCAGCTGTCGGACCCGCCGATGACCAAGGACGCCGTCGCGGGCCGCATCCGGCGGCTGCTCGCGATGGCCGACAAGCGCGCCAAGGACCTCGGCGTGCCGGACACCGAGTCGGCCGTCACCGCGGAGATGCTGGAAGAGGAGGCCTGAGCGCGTCCCGCACCCGCGAGGGCGGCGCCCCGAGGGCGCGTCGCAGCCGGCGGGTGAAGTGCCCGTGGTGGGCGTAGCCGAGCGAGACGGCGAGCGTGGCCAGGTCGTCGGCGCCCTCGGCGAGCGCGCGCAGCGCCGCGGCGGTGCGCAGCCGTTCCCGGTAGGCGTGCAGCGTCACCCCGTACGCGGCGCGAAACGCCCTGGCCAGGTGGTACGGCGAGCAGCCGGCCGCGGCCGCCGCGGCGTCGAGCAGCCGGGGCAGGGGCTCGGCGTAGTGCACGGCCAGGAACTCCGCCGCCCGGTCGGCCACCCGCCGCCGCGAGGGCGGCAGGTCGGCGGACGGGTGCCCGTCGCCTCGTGCCGCCAGGTCGCCGAGCGTCAGCGCCGCCAGTTCCGGCACGGCCTGCCTGTCCGCTGTCCGCAGCCGCACCGCTCGCAGCAGGTCGGGCGGCGCCAGCACGAGCCGCCGTCCGGCGGGCAGCCCGCCGGACGGCCCGGCCAGCTCCGCCCACGCGGCCTCGCCCGCCGCGAGCACCAGGCATTGGTCACCGCCGTCGACGGGATGGCCGAAGCGGTAGCCCTCACCCGGCTCCAGCACGATGCCGCTGCCCGGCTCCAGGAGCATTTCCTCCCCGCCGGCCACGCACGAGAACACCCCGCGAAGCGGTAGCACCAGCCTGCGCAGCGGCCCCGCCTCGGCCGCGCCTGCCGGGGCCGCGCGAGCGCGGCAGCGCACGTCGGTGACCCGCACGTCGCCGTCGTCGCCCACCGTGGCGGTGTCCAGGGTGGCGACCGGGTCGCTCGTCACTCCGCCACGGTAGCGGCGGCCTCCGACATTCCGGCCAGCTCGTAGTGGGCGGAGTGCTCGTCGAAGCGCGCCAGCAGCCGCCGCGCCTCGGCGGGCACCACCGACTGCTCCGGCTCGCCCCCGGTGAACTCGGCCACCGCGCCGTGGTCGGCGAACGACATCACGGTGACGAACTCGACCTCGTCACCTGCGGCGCGGCGCCACGCCTCCAGCCCGTGCAGCCCGGCGATGCGCCGCGCGACGATGCCGGGGAAGATGTGCCCGAGCAGCAGCCGCTCGTAGGCGTCGGCGTTGGCCTGCGTCGTCCAGCCGTGCCAGATCCTGCGGATCATGTCCTGCCTTTCGTCCGTGACCTCGGCCGCCATCCTGCGCCGGGGCTCGCCGTCCGCGCTTGCCCGATCCTGCGCGGGCGTGTGAACGCGCGCCGTTACCTGGGCTCCGGGAACCCGGCAACTCGTAACGCAGCGGTTGCGCCCGCACGTGCCCGCCGGAAACGCCTCGCGCCAACTCTCGATCACGGCAACAGCCGTCCCGGAGAAAGGGGGCCACGTGCACGCGACGGGGACAGGACTCAAGGGTGCGGGCCACGCCGTTCCGGCCGGCGTCGGCGACTGGCTCGCGCGGCGATCCAGCCGGGCCGACGACTGGACCGCGGCGGAGCTGGCGGCCGCCAAGCGCGGGCGCACGGTGAGCGTGGTGATCCCGGCCCGCGACGAGCAGGAGACGGTCGGCGAGATCGTGCGCACCATCCGGGACGAGCTGATGGAGCGCACGCCGCTGGTCGACGAGGTGCTCGTGGTGGACTCGCACTCGCGGGACGCCACCGCCGCGGTCGCCGCCGAAGCGGGTGCCACGGTCGTCGCGCAGGACGCCGTGCTGCACCCGCTGCCGGGCGTGCGCGGCAAGGGCGAGGCGCTGTGGAAGGGCTTGGCCGCCACGACCGGTGAGCTGGTGGTGTTCGTCGACGCCGACCTGTACGACTTCACCGCGGGCTACGTCATCGGGCTGCTCGGCCCGCTGCTGAGCGACCCCGGCATCGACTACGTGAAGGGCTTCTACCACCGGCCACTGGCCGGGGCGGAGCGCTCCGACGCCGACGGCGGCGGCCGGGTCACCGAGCTGGTGGCGCGGCCGCTGCTGAACCTGTTCTGGCCGGAGCTCGCCGGGTTCGTGCAGCCGCTGGCGGGGGAGTACGCCGGGCGCAGGGAGGTGCTGGAGCGCATCCCGTTCGTCACCCACTACGGCGTGGAGATGGGACACCTGATCGACCTGGTGGAGTGGCGCGGGCTGGACGCGCTGGCGCAGGTCGACCTCGGCATCCGCACCCACCGGCACCAGGGCACGCAGGCGCTGGGCCGGATGTCCGGCCAGATCATGCTCACGATCCTCGACCGGTTGGACACCTACGGGCGGCTGGTGACGGCCGAGCCGCCCGCGACGCTGCTGGCCCAGTTCCGGCGCGGCGCGGGCGTCCGCGGCGTCGAGCGGGAGCTGGTGCTCACCGACGTGTCGCTCACCCAGCGCCCGCCGCTGGCGAGCCTGCACTCCGACCCGATGGCGGCGATGCGGGACTCGGCCTGACCCGGCTCGCCCGGTGCAGCCACCGCACGTCGCGCCCGAACGACCAGGTCAGCAGCACCAGCGCGCCGGCGACGGTGACCGCGGCGGCCGGGGCGGGCAGCACCCCGGCCGCCGCGGTCACGAGCACGATGCCCTGTGCCGCGGCGACGGCCTTGCGGGCCGCGCGCGGCGGCAGCGGCGCCCGCAGCCACGGCGCCGCGTGTGCCGCCGCGACGAACGCGTACCGCATCAGCCCGATCGCCAGCACCCAGACGCCCAGCGAGCGGGAGACGGCCACGCTGAGCACGAGGATCAGCAGCGCGTCGACCTCCATGTCGAAGCGCGCGCCCAGCGCGGTGACGGTGCCGGTGCGCCGCGCGACCTGCCCGTCCACGGCGTCGAGCAGCAACGCCACCGCCGCCAGCGCCACCAGTGCCGCGTGCGCGGCGGGGCCGCCGTCGTCGGCGACCAGCGCCGTGACGCCCCCGGTGAGCACGGCGCGGGCGAGCGTGACCCGGTCGGCGGGCCCCCACGTCCGGGTGCCGTGCCGGTACCGGGCCGCCGCGAGCAGCATCCACCCGCAGGCCGCGTACCCGGCCCCGGCAAGCCAGCCCGCCGGGCCGAGACCGACGGCCGCCCACAGCCCGCTCAGCAGCGCCAGTTGCGCGAGAACACCCACGCCCTGCGACACGACGCGGGGTGCCGTGCGGTTCAGTCCCGCCTACGATGCGCCCGGTGACCTTCTCCGCGTCCGCGTTCTGGCTGCGCGCCCCCGGCCACGGCGAGCTGCGCCCGGTGGAGTTGCCGGAGCCGGGACCGGAGGACGTCCTGGTGCGCACCGTCTACTCGGGAGTGAGCAGGGGCACCGAGACCCTCGTCTTCCGTGGTGAGGTGCCCGCGAGCCAGCACGAGCTGATGCGCGCGCCGTTCCAGGACGGCGGCTTCCCCGCGCCGGTGAAGTACGGCTACCTCAACGTGGGCGTCGTGGAACACGGCCCCGACGCCCTGCGCGGCCGCACCGTGTTCTGCCTCTACCCGCACCAGACCCACTACGTCGTCCCCGCCTCGGCGGTCACGGTGGTGCCGGAGACGGTGCCCCCCGGGCGCGCCGTGCTCGCCGGGACCGTCGAAACGGCCGTGAACGCGCTGTGGGACGCCGCGCCGCTGCTCGGCGACCGCGTCGCCGTGGTGGGCGCCGGGATGGTCGGCTGCAGCGTGGCCCGGCTGCTCGCGCGGTTCCCAGGCGTGCGCGTGCAGCTGGTGGACGTCGACCCGGACCGGGCCGGCGTGGCGGGCCGGCTCGGCGTCGAGTTCGCCGTCCCCGAGCGTGCGGAGGGCGAGTGTGACCTCGTGGTGCACGCCAGCGCCACGGAGCAGGGACTGGGCAGGTCACTGGAGTTGCTCGCGCCGGAGGGCACCGTGGTGGAGCTGAGCTGGTACGGCGACCGGCGGGTCGGCGTACCACTCGGCGAGTTCTTCCACTCCCGGCGCCTGGTGCTGCGCGGCAGCCAGGTCGGCACGGTCGCCAGGACGCGGCGCGGCTTCGCCGAACGCCTGGGGCTGGCCATGGAGCTGCTGGCCGATGAGGCGTTCGACGCGCTGGTCACCGGCGAGTCGCCGTTCGCCGAGCTACCGGACGTGCTCGCGAAGCTGGCCGCCGGGGAACTGCCCGCGCTGTGCCATCGCATCGCGTATTGAACCGAACCCGGGGGCCGGGTCGTGTCGCCAGGTGAGCGATCAGGAGAGGTGAGCCGTTGTTCAGCATCACCGTCCGCGACCACATCATGGTCGCGCACAGCTTCCGCGGCGAGGTGTTCGGGCCCGCCCAGCGCCTGCACGGCGCGACCTTCGTGGTGGACGCGACGTTCCGCCGCGCCGAGCTCGACGCCGACAACATCGTCGTCGACATCGGGCTGGCCACCGAGCAGCTGCGGGCCGTGCTGGCCGAGCTCAACTACCGCAACCTCGACGACGAGCCCGCGTTCGCCGGAACCAACACCTCCACCGAGTACCTGGCCAAGGTCATCGCCGACCGGCTCGCCGACCGCGTGCACGCCGGGTCGCTGGGCGAGGGCGCCCGCGCGCTCGCCGGTCTCGCGGTGACCCTGCACGAGTCGCCCGTCGCGTGGGCGAGTTACGAGCGTCCGCTGTGACCCCGCCCGGCCCGCCCGTCGTCCACGTCGTGCTGCCCGGCGACGTGGACGACGTGACCGTGCCCAGCGGGGGCAACGTCTACGACCGGACCGTCTGCGACGGTCTCGCCGCGGGCGGCTGGTGGGTGCGCGAGCACCCAGTGCCCGGGTCGTGGCCCCGGCCGGGCGCCCCGGCGCGCGGCAGGCTCGGCCGGACGCTGGCGGCCCTGCCCGACGGCGCCTCCGTGCTGATCGACGGGCTGGTCGCCTGCGCGGTGCCCGACCTCGTCGCGCCCCACGCGCGCAGGCTGCGGCTCGTGGTGCTCGTGCACCTGCCGCTGGGTGACGAGACCGGCATCTCGCAGGCACTGGCGGCCGAGCTGGCCGCCGCCGAACGCGCGGCCCTGCACGCGGCGAGCGCCGTCGTGGCGACCAGCCCGTGGGCGGCGCGGCGGCTGCTGGAGCTGCACGGGCTGCCCGCCGACCGGGTGCACGTCGCCGAGCCCGGCGCCGCGCGGGCCTCGCTGTCGCGGCCCTCCGAGCCGGGAACCCGGTTGCTGTGCGTGGCGTCGGTGACCCCGCGCAAGGGCCACGACGTACTCGTCGAGGCCCTGGCAGCCATCGCCGGGCTGGACTGGAGCTGCGCGTGCGTCGGGGGGCTCAGCCGTGACCCCGCCTACGCCACCCGGCTGCTGCAGCTCATCGTCGCCAGGGGGCTCGACGAGCGGATCCGGCTCACCGGCCCGCGCACCGGCGCCCGGCTCGCCGCGTCCTACGCCGAGGCCGACCTGCTCGTGCTGCCCTCCCGCGCCGAGACCTACGGCATGGTGATCACCGAGGCGCTGGCCCACGGGATTCCCGTGCTCGCCACGGCCGTCGGGGGTGTTCCCGACGCGCTCGGCCGCGCGCCGGACGGCAGCCTGCCCGGCCTGCTCGTGCAGCCCGGCGACGCGCATGCGCTGGCCGCCGCGCTGCGGCACTGGCTGCGCGACGCGGAGCTGCGGCAGACCCTGCGCGCGGCGGCCCGGCAACGGCGCGGCACGCTGCCCGGCTGGGATGCCACCGTCCACCGGCTGGGCGCGGTGCTGGCCGCGTCCGACCCGTCGCTGAGGACGGCCTGACCATGCCCGCCACCACCGGAATCACCCCGGACTGGCTGGCGCTGCGCGAGCGCGCCGACGCGGCGGCGCGAGCGCCGGAGCTGCTCGCGCCGCTGCGGGAACGCCTCGGACGGGCGGGCAGGCTCGTCATGGCCGACCTCGGCGGCGGTACCGGTGCGATGGGCCGCTGGCTGGCCCCGCGGCTACCCGGACCGCAGCAGTGGGTGCTGCACGACACCGACCACGGGCTGCTGGAGCTGGCCGGGCACGCGCCCCCGGGACCCGCGCTCGACGGCGGCCCGGTGACCATCACCGCGCGGGCGGGCGACCTCACGGCGTTGCGGGCGGGCGATCTCGCCGGAACCTCCCTCGTCGTCGCCTCCGCGCTGCTGGACCTGCTCACCGCCGACGAGGTCGGCAGGCTCGCGGACGCCTGCACCGGCGCGGGCGTCCCCGCCTTGCTGACGCTGACGGTGCTCGGCCGGGTGCGGCTGACCCCCGCAGACGAGCTGGACGCCGTGTTCGGCGTCGCGTTCAACGACCACCAGCGCCGCGTCCACCGGGGCAGGCGCCTGCTCGGCCCCGACGCGGCGGCCGCGGCCGTCGGCGCCTTCGAGCACCGCGGAGCGGAGGTGTTCACCGCGGACAGTTCGTGGCGGCTCGGCCCCGGCGACGCCGCGCTGGCGGCGGCGTGGCTGCGCGGCTGGGTGGGCGCGGCCGTCGAGCAGCGTCCGGAGCTGGCCGCCGAGGCCCGTGGCTACCTGCGGCGCAGGCTCGCCGCCGCGGACGCGGGTGCGCTGCGGGTGGTGGTCGAGCACCGGGACCTGCTCGCTGTCGCGCAGGCGGTGGTCCGATGACGCGGCGGATGTGGCCGTGGCTGCGGTTGCTCGGCGGAGTTGCCCTGCTGGCCGGGCTCGGCTGGCGGCTCGGTGCGGACGCGGCACTCGCCGGGCTGGCGCGGCTGGACGCCGTCGCGGTGCTGGTGGCGCTCGGCCTCGGCGTGGCGACCACGGTGCTCTGCGCGTGGCGCTGGTGCCTCGTCGCCCGGCACCTCGGGCTGGCACTGCCACTGGGGGTGGCCATCGGCGACTACTACCGGTCGCTGTTTCTCAATGCCGTGCTGCCCGGCGGGGTGCTCGGCGACGCGCACCGCGCCGTGGGGCACGGCAGGCGCGCGGGCGACGTCGGGCGCGGGGTCAGTGCCGTGGTGGTGGAGCGCACCGGTGGTCAGCTGGTTCTCGCCGCCGTCGCCCTGCCCGCGCTGCTGGTGCAGCCCGCGCCGGCGTCCGTGCTGGCCGCCGACCTGACGCTCGTGGTGCTCGCCCTGGCCGCCGTCGTTGCTGTGCTGGTCGTGCTGGCGCGTGCGCGTTCGCGCGACGGTGGCGTGCGGTGGCGGCGCTCGCTCGCGGACGTGCTGTCCGGTGTGCGGGCGGGACTGCTCGCGCGCGAGGTGTGGCCGGGTGTGCTGCTGCTGTCCTTGGCAGCGCTGGCCGGGCACGTCACCCTGTTCGTGGTCGCCGCGCGGACTGCCGGCTCGGCGGCCCCCGTCTCGGAGCTGGCGCCGCTGTTCGTGCCGGCGCTGCTGGCGATGGCGCTGCCGCTCAACGTGGGTGGCTGGGGGCCGAGGGAGGCCTTCTGCGCGCTGGCGTTCGGCGCGGCGGGCCTGGGAGCGGCGCAGGGACTCGCCGTCGCGGTGACCTACGGCGTGCTAGCCCTGCTGGCGAGCCTGCCGGGAGCCGTGGTGGTGCTGCTGCGCCGGGACGTCACCGAGGGAGGAGATCGTCATGGCCGTTCGCCCGTACGTCCTGCTGTCGGTGGCCGCGTCGCTGGACGGCTGCATCGACGACACCAGCACCGCCCGGCTGCTGCTGTCCAATGAGGAGGATTTCGACCGGGTCGACGAGGTGCGTGCCGGGGCCGACGCGATTCTGGTGGGCGCCAACACGATCCGTGCCGACAATCCCCGGCTCGTGGTGCGCTCGGCGCGGCGCAGGGAGGAGCGTCTCGCCGACGGCCGCCCGGCCACACCGCTGAAGGTGACGCTCACCGGCAGCGGCGACGTCGATCCCGGCGCGGCGTTCTTCACCACCGGTGACACCGAGAAGCTGGTGTACACCACGGAGTGCGCGGCGCCGGCGGTGCGTGCGCGGGTCGGCGACGTGGCCACGGTCGTGACGGCGGGACGGCGGATCGACGTGCACGCGGTGCTCGCCGACCTCGTGGACCGCAAGGTGGAACGGCTGATGGTGGAGGGCGGCGGCGCCACGCACACCCTGTTTCTCACGGCGGGCGTCGTCGACGAGCTGCACGTGGTGTACGCGCCGTTCTTCGTGGGCCAGGCCGACGCGCCCCGGTTCGTCAACCCGGCGCGGTTCCCGCAGAACCCCGGTTGCCGGATGACGCTCACCGAGACCCGCCAGCTCGGCGACGTGGTCCTGCTGTGTTACCGCCCCCGCGCCGCCCCCTGACCGCGAGTCCTGCACTCGTGCCCGCGAGTCCTGCGTTGGTGCCCGCGAGTTCTGCGTTCGCGTCGTGCTCGGCGGTCGTCGTGGCAAGCTCCCCAATGCGGCATGGGTGGCGTTGAACTTCCCCGATGGGGGAGCCACCGGTCGGGGATGCAGAACTCGCGGGCCTGAACGCAGGACTCGCGGGCCTGAACGCAGGACTCGCGGGGGTTCGGTCGGGTGCTTGGTCAGTCGGCCATGTCGGCGTGGGCGACCACCTTGGTGATCTTCGCCCGGACGAGGTACTCGCCCGGCACCGCGTTGCGCTTGCCGAAGAGCTCGCCCTGGTCCTCGCCCATGTACCGGCTGCCGATCCGGATCGACCACGGCAGCATCTCGTTCAGGTCCTCGGAGATCCGCGCCTCGGCGGTGAAGTGCACGTACGAGTACGGCGGCGTCTGGTCGTCGACGGTCATGGACAGCCGCGGCTCCCGGCCCAGCGCCCTGCCCTTCACCGACTCCGCGCCGGTGTTGAAGATGATCTCGTCGCCATCCGGACCCTCGCTGAGCACGAACCAGACCGGGGTCACATGCGGTGAGCCGTCCGCACGCACCACACCCACCTTGCCGGTGCGGGTGCCCTCGCTCGCGAACCGCCACCACTCGTCTCTCGTCATCTCACGCATACCCGCAACGTACCGGCCGAGAGTTAGCCCGCCCGTCTCCCACCACCGCCCAAGAGGACACGCTCCGCGTGGCTCCCTTAGTCTTTGGGGCTGTGCGTGGAGACGAGGTGAGCCCCGACCCCGACGAGGGGCTGGCCCGCAGGCTGAAGGCACTCGCCTGCACCGCGCCCCTGCACGACCTCGACGCCCGCAAGGCCAAGCTCGACTGGGCCGACGCCACCGTCTACCAGATGGCCGAGATCGCGCTGCACACGATCGACCAGGTCACCATCGCGATGGACTTCGACACCGGCGCCGACCACGAGCAGGTCGTCAACCGGCTGCTGCCCTTCATCGCCGCCCAGGCGCCCGGCAGGGGCATCGCGGAGCACACCCGCGTCGCCAGATGGGTGCTGGACAACCTCATCAACGTCGGCACCACCGACCGCGGCTTCCGCCGCGTCTACGGCTCGGTGGGCCCCGACGGCACCTACCGGCGCCGCGCGTTCGACTTCAAGCTGCTCGTCGAGCTGGCCGCGCCCTCCGGCGAGGTGTACCTGCGCGCCACCGACGAGGCCATCAACGTGCTCGTCGGCGCCCTCGACACCGATGTCGAGTCGGCCCAGATCGCCGCCGAGGTGAAGCTGGAGAACCTCATCAGCAGGGGCAGGCTGGCCGACGCCAAGCTCGCCGCCGAGCAGGCCCGCTACCGCACCGTGCAGTACGGCGAGACCCTGCGCGCCAAGCTGGACGCCACCCGTCGCGACGTTCGCTCCGTCGACTGGGAGCGCGAGGTGCCCGAGCTGCTCGACTCCGCCCTGGCCCACATCGAGTCCCGCTTCCGCGCCGAGACGGCCATCCTGAAGAACATCACCGCCGCCCGCGACGAGGCCGAGGACCCCGACCACAAGCGCCGCGCCGCCGAACTGGTCGAGATCGTCGCCGAGTGCATCCGCAGGCACACCCAGCTGCAGTCCCGCCTGCAGGCCGCGGGTGCGGTGTTCCGCGCCGAGCAGGACCGCCAGCAGTTCTCCGGCCCACCGCAGCGCGCCGCGATCGACCTGTTCGGCCAGCTGCTCACGCCCGCGCTGGAGCTGCCCCTGGCCGACGCGGTGGCGCCGACCCGGGCGTTCTTCCACGCCGCCACCGGCATCACCGTGCCGACCGTGCCGTCCCTGCCCTCGCTGGTGTCGCTGCTGCTGCGGCCCGCGCCGGAGCGCGAGCAGGTCGTCGGCGAGATCCCCGAGCCGGAACTCATGCCCGCCGACGAAACCGACAGCTACACCAACGAGCAGTGGCGGCAGGCCGACCACCTGCTCGACCTTCCCGAGGTGCCGCGCAGGCTCTCCGGCCTGCTCGCCGAGGCCCGCGACACCGACCCCGGCCTGGCGCGGCTCGTCGCGCTGCGCGCCCTGCACGCCTACGGTCCCGAGGTGGGCGGCGCCGTGCGGCAGGGGGAGCGGCACGTGCTGCTCGCCTTCGACGACGGCACGCCCCTCGACGACGCCGAGTTCGGCGGCGCCGACCTGCTGCTCACCACGGCGGTCCTGGACACCGGCGCCGGGGGCACCGACACCGACGCCGAGGAGGTCGCGTGAGCACCACGCACTCGTCCGCCGACGCCGAGGCGGCGGCCCGGCTCATCTCGTTCGGCATGCGGCCCAAGCTGCTGCCCGGCCGCGACGTCGTCTACGGCGAGCTGGTGCGCCGCTACGCCGAGGACAGCGCGTTCAAGAAGCTCACCAACGCCGTCGCCGCCGGGCTCGGCCTCATGGTGCTCGAGGTCAGCGCGCAGGCGGGCGCGGTGCTCGCCGCCACCGACGAGTCGATCTTCGAGATCAAGATGGACAGCTACGCGCGGCAGAGCAAGATCCGCGAGCGCCGCGACACCGAGAAGGTGCTGCACGGGCTGATCCACCTCGCCACCGCCGCACTGGGCTACCCGCGCCCCGACGACCTCGCCAACGACACCTACATCGGGCGGGTCAGCGTCGAGCAGGTCGACGGCGTGGTGCGCGAGGCGTGCCGGATCCTCGACGAGCGCGCCGCGAGCGCGGAACACAACAGCGACCCGCTCGCCGACGCGCCGGAGCTGGAGCAGGCGTGGCGCGCCTACGCCCGGCGGCCCGCCGCCGCGGCGACCAAGGACGGGCGGCTCGCCTCGGACACCACGCGCGGGATGGTCGCCAGGGCGTTACGGTTCCTGGCGGAGCAGGGGTTCCTGGTGCCGGTGAGCGCCGAGCAGGGCGGCACCTACCGCACCACGCCGCGCTACCAGGTGCAGGTGCGCGAGCTCGCGGCCGACGCCGCGTTCGACGAGCTGCTGTCGCTGGGCGTGGTGTCCGTGGCCGACGGCGCGGGCACGCTGCGCGCCACCAGCTCCGACACGCTGTAGACGCCGCGGGGTTGTCGAGGGGAGAGGCATGTACGAGCTGTCGCGGGTGCGGCTGCACTCCGTGGGGCCCGCGGGCGCCCGTTACCAGGACGTGACGCTGGACCTCAGCGGCGTCGGCGACGTCGTGCGCTCCCCGAAACAGGACGCGCTGTTCGGCGCGGGCATCCACACCGCCGAGTCCGGGCTGCCGCGCAGGCCGTCCCCGGCGAGCGTGCTCTTCCTGGAGAACGGCGGCGGCAAGTCCGTGCTCATCAAGCTGATCTTCTCGGTGATGCTGCCCGGCAGGCGGCAGGTGGTGGGCACCACCAACACCCGGGTGCTGGAGAAGTTCGTCGGCGGCAAGGACGTCGCACACGTCGTGCTGGAATGGCAGCACACCGAGACCGGCGAGCGCGTCATCACCGGCAAGGTGTCCGAGTGGCGGGGCCACGTCGTGTCCTCCGACCCGGCGAACCTCATCGACTCCTGGTACTGCTTCCGGCCCAGCACGTCGGTCGACCTGGACTCGCTGCCGCTGACCCAGGACGGCAAGCTGCTGACCATGTCGGGCTTCCACGAGCGGCTCGGCGCCCTGCACGCCGAGGTGCCGGAGCTGGAGCTGTTCTGGACGCGCCGCCACCACGAGTGGACCGAGCGGCTCGACCTGCTGGGCCTGGACACCGAGCTGTTCCGCTACCAGCGCGCCATGAACGCAGGCGAGGGCGAGGCCGCCGACGCGTTCAACTTCAACACCGACGAGGCGTTCGCCGAGTTCCTGCTGAAGGCCGTGACGTCGGAGGGCGAGCCGAAGGACCTGGCGGAGGTCGTGGCCACCTACGCGCACAACCTGGCCCAGCGCGGCGAGCTGATGGCCGAGCGCGACTTCGTGGCGGGCGCGCTCGACCTGCTCGGGCCGCTGACCGACGAGGAGCGGCTGGCCGCCGCGTCCCGCTCGCTCGCCGGCACCGCCCGCGCCGACCTGCAGCGCCTGGCCGGCGAGATCGCCGCACGCGAGGAGCTGGAGAACGAGCGGCTGTCCGGGCTGGAGGCCCACCTCGGCGAGGTCACCGACGCCGAGAAGCTCGCCGAGGGCGACCACCGGCGCCGCGGCGCCGTCGTCACCGAGCTGCGCCGCGCCGTGGCGAGCCTGCAGCTGGAGGAGGCGCAGGCCGACAAGGACCGCATCGACGCGGAACTGGCCGGGGCCAGGACCACCGCCGAGGCGTGGCGCGAGACCACCACCGTGCTCAACCACCTCAACGCCACCCGCAGGGCCCGCGACATCCGCGAGCTGGTGGGCAGCAAGGAACAGAAGGCGCAGCCCGCGCTGGAGGCCAAGAACGCCGCCGCCGCGGCGCTGGCCCGCGGCCTGCTCGCGCTGGCCCGGCAGGCTCACGAGCAGGCCGACGAGGCCGAGCGCTCCGCCGTCGCCCTGCGCGAGGAGGCCGAGCAGGCCCAGCGCCAGCGCGACCAGGCCACCGGCACGGCCGCGAGCAGGCGCGCCGAGGTGGAAACCCTGACCTCGCGCATCGAGGAGGTGCGGGCCGAGCTCACCCGAGCGGGCAGGACGGGCCTGCTCAGCGGCACCGACGCGGCCGAGGCGGCCAGGGCCGCCCGCGCCGCGCAGGAGTCGGCCGCCGCCGAACTGGCCCGCCGCGAGAGCGAGCTGGAACGCGTCGCCGAACGGCTCGGCACCGCGCAGGCGCGTGTCAACGAGACCCACCGCAGCGCGTCCGAAGCCCGCGACCGGGCGGCCAGGGCCGCCGACGAGCTCGAGCGCGCGCACCGGCGCACGGACAGCCTCGCCGCCGAGCCCCGCCTCGGCGAGCTGCTCGGCACCGGCGACGTCGCGCTCGAGACCGACACGCCCGCGTTGCTGGACCGGCTGCGGGAAGCCCGCGCGGCCGCCGAACGTGAGCAGACGGCGCTGCGCATCGAGGAGTCGCGCGACGAGCGGGCGCTGGCCGCGCTCGGCTCCGGTGGCCTGCTCCCACCACCGGAGGAGGTGCAGGCCGCGCTCGACACCCTGGAGGACGCGGGCATCACCGCGTGGTCCGGCTGGCGGTATCTGTCCAAACTGGATTCACAGCGGCGTGCGGAGGCCCTGCGCCGCGCGCCGCAGCTCGTGTCCGGTGTGCTGCTCAACGACCCCGCCCAGCTGCCGCGGGCACGGGAGGTGCTCACCGAGCAGCGGCTGCTGCCCAGCGCGGCGATCGCGGTGAGCAGCACGGCCGCGCTGGCCGGCGACGACCTCGGCGCCGCACCGGGCGTGGAGTTCCTCGTACCGCCGAACCCGGCCATGTACGACGAGGACGCCGCCGACGCCGAACGCGAGGAGATCGCGAAGCGGCAGCGCGACCGGCAGCAGCGGCTGGCGAGGCTCGAGGACTCGATCGGCGCCGACGCCGCGCTGTCGTGGAAGCTCACCACCTGGCGTGAGGACTACCCGCCCGGCAGCATCGCGGTGCTCGCCGAACAGGCCCAGACGTCGGCCACCGCCCGGGAGCACGCCGAGACGGCGGTCGCCGAGGCCGAGGCCGAGTTGCAGCGGCTGGCGTCGGCTCGCGACTCCCTGCGCGAGCGGGTGCCCGAACTGCGTGCGGCCCTGCGTGAGGCCGAGGACCGGGCCAGGCAGCTGGACGAGCTGGCCGCCCACGCCGCCCGCGTTCCACAGTGGACCGAGGAGCTGGAACAGGCCCGGGAGGCCGCCGAGCGGGCCGAGGCACAGGCGCTCGACGCCGGAGCCGCCGCGGCGCGGCTGCGGGAACGTGCCGCCGAGGCCCAGCGCACCGCCGACGGTCACCGCCGCACCGCCAGCACCGCGCGCGCCGAGCTTGCCGAGGTCCCTGGCGGCGGTTCGGTGTCCGAATCGGACCCGGTGCCCGCCGAGCCGGTGGACGCGCTGCGCCGCACGTTCGCCTCCGCCGCCGAGGCCTACGCCAAGGTGGAGGTGGGCGGCGACCTGCGCGCTGAGCTGGAGCAGGCCGAGAGCGCCGAGTCGGCGGCCCGCGTGGCGCTGGAGAACCTGGACGAGCGTGTGCGCACCCTGGCCGGTGAGCTGCTGGAGACCCCGGACGGCTCCGACGCCTCCGCCCGCGCCGCCGCGCAGGCCCGCGCCGCGAGAGCCGTGGCGGCACTGGAGGACGAGCGCTCGGAGGTGATCGGCAGGCTCGCCACCCGCAGGGCGGAGCTGGACCAGCTGCCCCAGCACAACGGTCCGCTCGACGCCGTCGACCGGCCCCGCGACGTCGAGCACGGCCGGGAGCTCATCGACGCCGCCGTGGAGGAGTTGTCGGTGGCCGCCCGCAAGTGGGAGGAGCTGCGCGAACAGCGGGCCGCCGCGCAGGCCACCCTGGAGTCGGCGCGCCACTCCGCGTCCGGCTTCCGGCTGCTCGCCGAGTCGCTGGCGCCGTACGTGCCCTCCGGCGAGGCCGGGCGCGTCTACGACGGCGACGTCGAGACGGCCCGCACCCGCTGCGGCGAGCTCAGCTCCACGCTCACCACCGCGCAGGAGGCCGTGGCCGAGGCGGAGAAGCGCGTGCGCGCCGCGGCCGACGCGCTCGCGCAGTACGCCACCGAGAAGCGCTTCGAGCAGCTGACCACGCCGGTGCGCCAGCAGGTGATCTCCGTGCGCCGCGACAGCCTGCCCGAGCACGCCGAGGAGTGGACGCAGGCGCTGCGCCCCCGGCTGCGCACCCTGACCGACGACCTCGCCCACATCGACCGGCACCGCACCGGCATCGTCACCCGCCTGCAGAGCATGGTGGAGGCCGCGCTGCGCACCCTGCGCTCGGCGCAGCGGGTGTCGCGGCTGCCGGACGGGCTCGGCGACTGGTCCGGCCAGGAGTTCCTGCGCATCCGGTTCGCCGAGCTGGAGGGCAGCGAGCTCGCCGAACGGCTCGGCGAGGTGGTGGACGAGGCCGCCGCGGGCAAGACCCGCGACGGCCGCGACGTCAAGCGCGACGGGCTGTCGCTGCTGCTGCGCGGTGTGCAGGCCGCCGTGCCCAAGGGCTTCCGCGTGGACATGCTCAAACCCGACTCGGTGCTGCGAACCGAACGGCAGCGCGTGTCGGAGATCCGCGACGTCTTCTCCGGCGGCCAGCAGCTCACCGCCGCGATCATCCTGTACTGCACACTGGCCGCGCTGCGCGCCAACAACCGCGGCAAGCTGCGCAACCGGCACTCCGGGGTGCTGTTCCTGGACAACCCGATCGGCCGCGCGTCGGCGGGGTACCTGCTGGAACTGCAGCGCGCGGTGGCCGAGGCACTCGGCGTGCAGCTCATCTACACCACCGGCCTGTTCGACGCCGGGGCACTCAGCGAGTTCCCGCTGATCATCCGGCTGCGCAACGACGCCGACCTGCGTGCGGGCCGCAAGTACCTGTCCGTGGACGCCACGATCCGCAAGGAACTGGACGAGCTGGCCGAGCCGGACGGCGTGGCGCGGCTGTCGGCCACCCGGCTGTACGCCAAGGCCGCCGGTGCGGAGACGGCGGTCGGCGGCGTTTAGTTCGGCGACGCCGCGGCTACACCGAACCCGGTGGACGAGACGGGCGAGACGGACAGGACGGACCGGAGAGACCGGAGAGACACAGTGGACAGCGCAGCGGGCGGCGCAGGGCGGTCCCCGCGCTGGCCCGCGCGCTGGCCGGTGCAGCCGGTGCCGCCGGGCCGGTGGGCACGGCAGGAGCCGACCGTGGGCCAGGCGCGGCCCGCGGTGATCGCCGCCGCCGCCCGGCGTGCGCGGGCCCGCCCCTCCGGCAACTGGTTCGCCTTCGCGGCCTCGCGCGACGTGCGCGCCGACCGTCCCTTCGGCACCCACGTCGCCGGGCGCGAACTGGTGGCGTGGCGCGACGAGCACGGCGGCCTCGTCGTCGGCCCCGGCGCGTGCCCGCATCTGGGCGCGCCGCTCGCCGAGGGCCGCGTCGCCTGCGGGCAGTTGCTGTGCCGCTGGCATGGGCTCGCGCTGCGCGCCGGTGGCACAGCGGAGTGGCGGCCGCTGCCCGCCCACGACGACGGCGTGCTCACCTGGGTACGGCTCGACGCCGAGGGCGGCGAGGAGCCCACGGAGCGGCCGGTGCTGCCCGCACGGCCCGGGCTGGGTGGCGCGGTCGCGGCCGTGGCCCGCCTGGAGGGGGTGTGCGAGCCCTCCGACGTGGTGGCCAACCGGCTCGATCCGTGGCACGGCTCGTGGTTCCACCCGTACTCGTTCACGCGGCTCACCGTCGTCCACGCGCCGAGCACCACCGCCACCGACGGCGACGACCGGTTCGTCGTCGACGTGACGTTCCGCGTCGGGCCCCGCCTCGGAGTGCCGGTGCGGGCCGAGTTCACCTGCCCCGAGCGGCGCACCGTCGTGATGCGCATCGTCTCCGGCGAGGGCGAGGGCAGCGTGGTCGAGACCCACGCCACCCCGCTCGGCCCGGGCCGCGACGGCCGCCCGCGCACGGCAGTGCTGGAAGCGACCATCGCGACGTCGCGGCGCCCGGGGTTCACCGTGGCGCGCGGGCTCGCACCCGTGGTGCGGGCGGCGATGCGCAGGGCCGCCACCCGGCTCTGGCGCGACGACCTCGCCTACGCCGAGCGCCGCTACGCGCTGCGCGCCGCCGAGGCAGGGGGCCGGTCCGAACGGGGCCACACGTAGGGCAGATCCGGCGACACGTCCGGAAACACGGGCCGGTAGTGCCCGGGATCCTTGCGCACCAGCGCCGAGGCGTGGCTGCGGTGGAACTCCTCGTCACCCAGCCAGGGCGGTAGCTCGCGCGCCGCCGCGAGGGCCCGCTGGTCCCGTGCCGCGGGAACGCCCGTCGCGGCGGCCAGGTCGGCGGCGAGCTTGCCCGCGCAGGTGTCGGCCCGGCCCGCGGCGCACCAGTGCTCGCAGATGTCGAGCCCGTAGCGGGTGAGCGCCTCCTCGTAGCCCGCCCACATCTTCGCCGCCGGATGGTGCCGCCAGCCGTGGCCGGGCACGGTCAGCGCCCGCAACAGCTGCAGCGCCTCCACGCGCTGCCTGCCGAGCCTGCGCACGTCGAGCACGCGGGCGGTCGCGGCGAAGTCCGGGTACGGCAGGAACGTCTGCACGGCGATCGCCTCCCTCAGCTCGCGCGCCCGGCCAGGACGCGCAGCGGCGCGAACCGGCCGCTGGTCGGCACGGTCGTCAGGTCGTGGCCCGCCACACCCCAGCCGGCGAGCAGCCGGTTGGCCGCGACCCACCCGGTGGTGGCGGCGCGCTCCATGAGCGCCACCGGCAGGTCGACGCGGATCCCGTCCCCGGCGAGCACCAGTCCCGGCACGCCGGTGCCGATGCGTGGCCTGCGGCCGAAACCGCCGGGCGGGAACAGCGGGCAGTCCGCACGCCACTCGACCCGGTCGGCGACGATCGCGGCGTCGCGGGTCTCCGGGTAGACGGCGTGCAGCCGGGCCAGCAGCGCACGCTCGGTGTCCTCCCGCCCTCCGGTCACCGCGTAGGCGTGCAGCTCCACCACCGAGCCCCCGGCCCGCCGGGCCCACGCCCGCGCGTCGGTGTCGTAGCGGTCGAGCACGCTGACGTTGTCCAGCGGAGGCAGGCCCCCGGTCGCCAGGAACGCCGGCCTGGCCGCCGCCACCGGCCGGTCCAGCCACAGCCTGCGCACCACGAACGGCGGCGCCGTGAAGAGCGCGGCGATCCCGGAGCGCCACGCCGGCCCGCCCAGCCGCGGCGACGCGGCGACCACGTCCCGCAGCCCGGCGACGTCGAGGGCGAGCACCACCGCGTCGGCGTCGGCGACGCGGCCGTGCTCGCCGTCGAGGTGCACGCGGAACCGGCGCGGACCGCCCGGTTCCACCTGCCGCACCGGGGTGCACGGCGACAGCCGCGCCCCGGTGCGCTCCAGGTGGCGGGCCAGCGGGTCCCACAGCCGGTGAAAAGGCTGCGCGGGCACGTCGAACAGCAGACCCTCGGCCGAGCCGAGGAAGTACAGGTGGAACATGACCGCCAGCTCGCCCGCCGACAGCCGCTCCGGCGGAGCGAAGAAGCTGCGGGAGAACACGTCGAACGCCAGGTGCCGCGCGGCCTCGGGGAAGCGCACGCGGTCGAGCAGCGTCGCCGCGTCCAGCTCGTCGAGTTCGTGGTAGGTGCCGGGCACCCGCACCGTCAGCAGCGGCAGCGCGGCCTTCGCGTCGAGGCGCGCCAGGTCCCGCAGCCCGAACGTGGGGCTGCGCAGCGCGAAGGCCAGCGCGTTCCACGGCGGCGTCGCAGGCAGCCCGCGGAAGGTGTCGGTGCGGCCGTGCGCGTCCACCAGGGGGTAGTCGGGCAGCGCCGTGAACCGGGCGAGGCCGGGGTCGCCGCGCCGCAGCAGCGCGCGCAGGTTGTAGTACTGGCGGAAGAACGCGTGGAAGCCACGGCTCATGCCGGTGCGCGTGCCGTCCGGCAGGGTGGTGAGCCAGCCGCCCGCGCGGCCGCCGAGGAAGGGCTCACGCTCGGCCAGCTCGACGTGGACGCCCCGTTCGGCCAGCGCGGTGGCCGCCGTCAGCCCCGCGATGCCGCCTCCGGCCACCACCACCCGCCGGTCGAGCCCGGCCGCGTCCGGCCTGCCCGCCGGCGCGGGATGGCGCACCCTCCTGCGGTCGGAGCCCATCAGTCCTCCCGCCTCGCCAGGAAGGTGTGCACGATGCCGCGCTGCCACCCGCTCACCCGTTCGCAGCGCACGTCGGTGAATCCGCAGTGCCGCAGGCGGCCCGCGAACCGGGGCGGCGAGTCGAACCGGCGCACGCTGCGCCACAGGTAGCGGTACAGCCGGGCGTCGCCGGCGAGCAGGCGACCCGCCGGGATGATGACCGACCAGCACACCGCGTGCCAGACGAGCCGGGCAGGCGGGCTCGCGTCGAGGCTGTAGTCGTGCACCACCAGCACGCCGCCGGGCCGCAGCAGCTCCCGCAGCGACCGCAGCACGACGTCCGGGTCGGGCAGGTTGCGCACCAGGTACGCGGCGAACACGGCGTCGAATGGACCCCGCACACCCGCCGACGCCAGCTCCTCGGCCCGGGCGTGGACGAACTCCACCGTGCCCGGCCAGGTCTTCGCGCGGGCGACGCCGAGCATTCCCGCGGAGGCGTCGGCCGCGACGATCCGTGCCTCCGGCGCCGCGGCCAGCAGCGCCGCCGTGGACGCGCCCGTGCCGCATCCGGCGTCGAGCAGGCGCGGCCCCGCCCCGCGCACGCCCGCCGCCGCGCGGCGCAGGTGCGCGTGGTAACCGGGGTTCAGCCCCACCAGCCGGTCGTAGGCGCCCGCGGCGCGGTCGAACGCGGCGGGCACGTCCCGGCGTGGCAGCGGCCCGCCCTTCACCGCGCCACCCGCCCGCGCTCCTGGCGGGTCCACGCCAGCAGCGTCGCCGTGATGAGGCTGAACCCGAACAGGAAGTCCTCCACCGGGATGTCGAGCGGGAACCGCAGCCCGGAGAAGTGCTCAGGGTGGTACTCGACGATCGGGTCCGGCAGGCTCGTCAGCCACCCGTCGACCGGGATCATGAACGCGAACACAATGGCCAGGGTGACCCAGTAGGCGCGGCGGCGAAACAGGCCCGTCCGCAGCCAGCACACCTCCACCAGCACCACCGCGGGCACCGACAGCAGCGCGGGCAGGGTGTAGCCGAGCCCGGTCACCGCCGTTCCCCCGTCCGCATCCGGCGCACGGTCTCGAACGTCAGCACCGCGCACAACGGGATGACCAGGAAGAACAGCGCCTCCTCCAGCGGAAGACCCGGCGGCACCTCCAGGCCGAGCGTGTAGCCGTCGCTGATGCGCCACACCCCGGCCGCGATCGCGACGACGTCCCAGACGAGGAAGACCACGACCGCGGGCAGCAGGGCGCGCGCCAGCCTGCGCGGCCTGCGGTAGACGCGCGAGCCGGACAGCTCCAGCGGCAGCGTCACCGCCAGGCACGCGCCCAGCACCAGCAGGTAGTGCCACTGTTCAACAGAGTCCATCGGTCGCGTCCTTCACGTCGGCGGGTGTCGTTCGTGGCCGACCGGGTACCCGGGCGCCACGGAACGAAGTCCCGTGCCTGACCCGACAGTGGAGGTCATCGCCCGATGAGCACGATCATGAAGGCCGTGGACGTCGAGGTCCCGCTGCCCGTGGCCTACAACCAGTGGACGCAGTTCGAGTCGTTTCCCGAGTTCATGGAGGGCGTCGAGGAGGTCCGCCAGGTCGACGACACGCACACCCACTGGGTCACGCGCGTCGGGGGCACGACCCGGGAGTTCGACGCCACGATCACCGAGCAGCACCCCGACGAGCGGGTCGCCTGGACGTCGGACTCCGGGCCGCGGCACGCCGGGGTGATCACGTTCCACCGGCTCGACGAGAACCGGACCCGGGTGACCGCGCAGCTGGAACTCGACCCGGAGGGCTTCGCGGAGAACGTCGCCGACAGGGCCGGCCTGCTCGACCGCAGGGTCGACGGCGACCTGCACCGCTTCAAGCAGTTCATCGAGGGCCGCGGCCGCGAGACCGGCGGCTGGCGAGGCGACGTGCCGCCCCCGCCCACCAGCTGAGCGCCCGGGCTTTCAGTCCTTGCGGCTGGTGAACGCGACGGTGATGCCGAGCCCGATCATCGTCAGCCCGCCCGCGCCGCCGATCAGTTCGAGGCGGCGCGGAGAGCGGGCGAACCAGTCGCGCGCCGTGCCGGCGAGCAGCGCCCACACGCTGTCCGAGGCCAGCGCGATCACCGGCAGCAGGATGCCGAGCAGCATGATCTGCACGGGCACCGCCCCGGCGTCGGCGTTCACGAACTGCGGCAGCACGGCCGCGAGGAACACGACGGACTTGGGGTTGGTGAAGCCGACGACGAACCCGTCGCGCAGTACGCGCAGGGTGTGCCCGCGCCGGGCCCGCACGGTCATGCCGAGCACGTCGGCCAGCGAGCGCCGATGCCGCCAGGCCTGCACGCCCAGGTAGACCAGATAGGCCGCGCCCGCGAACTTGACCGCGGTGAAGACGGCCGCCGACTGCGCGACGAGCGCGCCGAGCCCGAACGCCACGGCCACGACCTGCAGGTAACAGCCGACCGCGTTGCCGAGGACGGTGAGCAGCGCGTCGCGGCGGCCGACGGTGAGCGCCCTGCTGATCGTGAACAGCACACTCGGCCCCGGCACGACGATCATCACGAAGGTCAGCGCGGCGAACGCCGCCACCTGGCTGGCCGACACCACGGCGCGATCCTAGCGCGCCGCGCCGTCCCCCGGCGACGTCGGCGACCCGGCTGCGAGCGGGCGAGCGGGGCTGGCGAGCCGAAGGGCACCGTCGGTACACGATGCGTGCCCAGGGGCACCGTCGGCGCGGGTCTCGGCTCGCCGTCACCCGGTCACCGGTCGTTATCCGGGTTCGGCCTCCGGTGCGGCGGGTCGCGGAATGCGCACCGGCGCCTCGATCAGCTCCGGATCCAGCGCGACCGACGGCAGCAGCCACGGGTCGTCGGGCGCGCCGTCGGGGTCGGCCCGCCAGCGCCTGCACACCGAGCGGAGCTTGATCGGGTACACGGTCAGCGTGCCCTCGGCGTCGATGTGCAGGCGCAGGAAGCCCTTGTGGTCCTCGATGCCCTGGCCAGCGAACACCTCGTTGGAGTTGATGCCCGCCCGGCTGGCCAGCAGCAGGTACAGCGCGACCAGTTCGGCGTCGACGAAACCGACCACCAGCGGGGTCCCGAGGGCCACCACCGCGAACACCAGCCAGTCCGAGCCGGCCCCGTCCGGCAGCTGGCCGGACAACCAGCGGATGGTCAGGGCCCACGCCACCGACAGCGCGAGGTGCGCCGCGGCGTGCACGATCCCGGCCAGCGCGCTGGTGCGGTCGGTTCTCGGCAGGTCGAACCGGGCGAACGCCACCCCGGCCAGCATGAGGACCGCGGCCGCCACGGCGGTCGGCGTCCAGGCGGCCAGCTGCCCGAACACCCCGGACCCGGCGGGCTCGCCCAGCCCGAACAGCACCGCGAGTGTCATCACCGTCTGCAACAGCCCGGTGAGGCCCCAGAAGCCGGGATTGCGCCACGGCAGGCGGACGATGCCCGCGGCGAGCCGCTCCGACTGCCCCCGGCCGGGATAGCGGGACCGCAGGTCGTAGTGCCGGGCTTCGGACGGCTCCCGCACGCGTGACGCGGGCGGCGGCAGCCGCAGCTGGGCGGGCATGGTGTGGGTGCCGACGGTGTAGGCGCCGCCCAGCCCGCAGGTGATGCGCTGCGCGGTGCCGTCGCGTTCGGCGTAGCGCACGTAGTGGTGCTTGTCGCCGGTGAGCATCAACGGCACGCTCGCGCCGCGTGGCCGCACGATCTCCCGCAGGAAGAACTCGACGGTGTCGTAGCCCTTGGTGCGCCCACCCGAACCCGCGGGCACCCAGCTCGGGCTGGGGGTGCACAGGATCACCGCGTCGCCGGGCTCGATCCGCTGCGCGACCGCGCGGAAGTACTCCAGCTGGGGTGCGTCGACGTAGTCGTCGAACTGGGTGTCGATCGCCAGCAGCCACCACCGCTGCGGCAGCTCGACGGCGAAGTAGCTGCGGGTCTGCTCGGTGGCCCAGCCGCCGATGGGCCGCCGCTGGGCGAACACGCGCAGAAACGCCGTCAGCCCGTCGTACCAGTCGTGGTTGCCCGGCAGGGCGAACAGGGTGGGGCGGTCGCCCTCCGGCGCCGCGGGCAGGGCCGCGCGGTAGACGCCCTTGCTGCGGTCCTCGTAGGCGCGGGTCGACGCCGCCGGGTACACCTCGTCGCCGCCCATCACGAGCAGCCGCCCGCGGGGCAGCGGCCGGTCGGCGCCGTCCGGGCGCAGTTCGGGTGCGGCGAGCAGCGAGGCGATCGAGTAGGTGGCGTCGAAGCCGTCGCCGAGGTCGGCGACGAAGTCCAGCCACAGCTCGTCCGGCTCGCCGTGCTCGTGCACGGTGGCAGGCAGCGTGCCCTGCAGCTCCCGCTTGTCGGCGTAGGAGCCGAAGATGCTCGCCATCAGCGAGCGTGCCCCGGTGCCGATGAGCACGCCGGGGCTCAGCCAGCGCACCGCCCGTTGCGGCCGGAAGCCCAGCTGCTCCTCGGACACCGCGTGTGGCCGGGGCCGTCCCGTGCTGGGCGGCGGGACGGACTCCATCGGCGCTTCCCCCTTGTCGCGGTTCGACCGGAACGGCGGGGCGAGCATAGCGGGAACGGTCGGTGCGCGGTGGTAGGAACATCCACGTGACACCGACGATGAGCGTCGCCGAGCGCAGGGCCCGGCTGGCGGTGCGGCACCGGCTCGCCGGCAAGGCAGGCACGCCGGAGGAGGTCGCGCACAGCCTCGTGGCCCTGCACGCCACCGACCCGGCCACCGTCCACCTGGCCACGGCGGCCAGGATGACCGCGCCGGACGTCGGCGCGGTCGAGCACGCCCTCTACGACGAGCGGACGCTGGTGCGCATGCTCGGCATGCGGCGCACGATGTTCGTCGTGCCCGCCGAGGCCGCGCCGCTGGTGCAGGCGGGCTGCGCGGCCGACATCGAGCGCAAGCAGCGGCGCCTGCTGCTGCAGCACCTGGAGCAGACCGGCATCGGCGACCTGGAGTCGTGGCTGCGCGACGTCGAGGACGGCACACTGCGAGCGCTGCGGGCGCGCGGCAGCGCGAGCGCGCAGCAGCTGGCCGCCGACGAGCCCCGGTTGCGCACCGAGATCGTCCTGGCCGAGGGCAAGCCGTACGAGTCGCGTGGCTACATCACCAACCGCGTGCTGTTCCTGCTCGCGGCAGGTGGCCACATCGTCCGTGGCCGCCCGCGCGGCACGTGGCTGTCCACCCAGTACGACTGGTCACCGGTGGAGCGCTGGCTGCCGGGCGGCCTCGCCGAGCTCGACGCCGGCGCCGCGCGGGCCGAGCTGGCCCGGCGCTGGCTGCGGGCCTACGGGCCGGGTCAGGTCAGCGACCTGCGCTGGTGGACCGGCTGGACGGCGGCGCAGACGAGCAAGGCGCTCGCCGAGATCGGCCCGGACGAGGTGGACCTGGACGGCATCCCCGGGATCGTGCTGCCCGGTGACACCGAGCCCGTCGCCGCGCCGGAGCCGTGGGTGGCGCTGCTGCCCGCGCTCGACCCCACCGCGATGGGCTGGGCGGAGCGGACCTGGATCGTCGGCGAGCACCGGCCCGCGCTGTTCGACCGCAGCGGCAACATCGGCCCCACCGTCTGGAGCGACGGCCGCATCGTCGGCGGCTGGGCGCAGCGCGACGGCGGCGAGGTGGTGGTGCGGCTGCTGGAGGATCCGGGCACCGAGGCGGCCGCCGCTATCGAGGCCGAGGCGGCCCGGCTGACGGGGTGGCTGGACGGGGTCAGGGTGGTCCCGCGGTTCCGCACGCCGCTGGAGAAGGAGCTCTCTTCTTGATCGATTCTCCCCAACGTCCGAGGTGGGGGACATCTCGCCCGGGGCGTGCGGATACTGCCTGGCCAGCACGCTAGGGTGAGGGTGAACCCGAAGACGTGTAGCCCCGGTCACGGCCGGGTCCGACCTCGAGGAGAGAAGAGCAGTGACGGTTCGCGTAGGCGTCAACGGCTTCGGCCGCATCGGCCGCAACTTCTTCCGTGCGGTGCAGGCCGCGGGCCACGACATCGAGGTGGTGGCCTTCAACGACCTGGGCGACGTCGCGACCATGGCGCAGCTGCTGAAGTACGACAGCGTCCTCGGCCGCTACCCCGAGGAGATCAGCGTCAGCGACGAGGGCATCGTGGTCGGCGGCAAGACCATCAAGGCCCTCGCCGAGCGCGACCCCGCGAACCTGCCCTGGGGCGACCTCGGCGTGGACGTGGTCGTCGAGTCCACCGGCTTCTTCACCAACGCTGACGCCGCCAAGGCCCACGTCGCGGGCGGTGCCAAGAAGGTCATCATCTCCGCGCCGGCCAAGGGTGAGGACCTCACGGTCGTGCTGGGCGTCAACGACAAGCTCTACGACGGCTCGCAGACGATCATCTCGAACGCCTCCTGCACCACCAACTGCCTGGCCCCGCTCGCCAAGGTGCTGCACGACGAGTTCGGCATCGACAAGGGCCTGATGACCACCATCCACGCCTACACGCAGGACCAGAACCTGCAGGACGGCCCGCACAAGGACCCGCGAAGGGCCCGTGCCGCCGCGCTGAACGTCGTGCCGACCTCCACCGGTGCGGCGAAGGCGATCGGCCTGGTGCTGCCGGAGCTCAACGGCAAGCTCGACGGCTACTCGCTGCGCGTGCCCGTGCCCACCGGCTCGATCACCGACCTCACCGTCGACCTCAACAAGAAGGCCACGGTCGAGGAGATCAACGCCGCCTACAAGGCCGCCGCGGAAGGCCCGCTCAAGGGCATCCTGCGCTACAGCGAGGACCCGATCGTCTCCAGCGACATCGTCAACGACCCGGCCTCCTGCATCTACGACGCCCCGCTGACGAAGGTCATCGACGACCAGGTCAAGGTGTTCGGCTGGTACGACAACGAGTGGGGCTACTCCAACCGTCTCGCCGACCTGGTCAAGCTCGTCGGCTCGAAGCTGTCCTGATCGATGGCGCTCACGTCACTCGACGACCTGCTGTCCGAGGGCGTCTCCGGGCGGTACGTGCTGGTCCGGTCGGACCTGAACGTGCCGCTCGACGGCGCCACCATCACCGACGACGGCCGCGTGCGGGCCGCGCTGCCGACCATCAGGCGGCTGGCCGAGGCCGGCGCGAAGGTGGTCGTCACGGCACATCTGGGCCGCCCCAAGGGCACACCCGACGAGAGGTACTCGCTGCGGCCGGTGGCCGCTCGCC
The DNA here is from genome assembly GCF_003202285.1 of Prauserella muralis. Classification (GTDB taxonomy): domain Bacteria; phylum Actinomycetota; class Actinomycetes; order Mycobacteriales; family Pseudonocardiaceae; genus Prauserella_B; species Prauserella_B muralis. Next base: position 437,615 of record NZ_MASW01000007.1, on the reverse strand, counting down.
TCGGCGAGCTGCTCGGCGCGGAGGTGGCGCTCGCCGGGGACGTGGTCGGTGAGCAGGCACAGGCCGTCACCGGCGCGCTCGCCGACGGCCAGGTCGCGCTGCTGGAGAACGTCCGCTTCGACCCGCGCGAGACGAGCAAGGACGAGGCCGAGCGGGCGGAGCTGGCGCGTGCGTTCGCCGCGCTCGTCGGCTCCGGCGCCGCGTTCGTCTCCGACGGTTTCGGCGTGGTCCACCGCAAGCAGGCCTCCGTCTACGACGTGGCGCGCGTGCTGCCCGCCTACGCGGGCGGGCTCGTGCTCGCCGAGCTGGAGGTGCTGCGCACCCTCACCGGCGACCCGCAGCGGCCGTACGCGGTGGTGCTGGGCGGCTCGAAGGTCTCCGACAAGCTGGCCGTGATCGAGGCGCTGCTGCCGAAGGTCGACCGGCTGCTGGTCGGTGGCGGCATGTGCTTCACGTTCCTGGCAGCCCAGGGGCACGGGGTCGGTGGCTCGCTGCTGGAGCCGGACATGGTCGACACGTGCAAGCGGCTGCTCGCCGACGCCGGGGGCAAGCTGGTGCTGCCGGTCGACGTGGTGGCCGCCGACGCGTTCTCCGCCGTCGCCGCCACGCGCATTGTCGCCGCCACGAGCATCGACGAGGGCTGGATGGGCCTCGACATCGGTCCCGAGACCGTGAAGGAGTTCGCGGCCGCGCTGTCCCAGGCGAAGACCGTGTTCTGGAACGGCCCGATGGGCGTGTTCGAGATGGCGCCGTTCGCGGAGGGCACGAGGGGCGTGGCCGAGGCCATCGCCCGCTCGGAGGCGTTCAGCGTGGTCGGCGGCGGTGACTCCGCCGCGGCCGTCCGCGTGCTGGGCCTTCCGGAGGACGGCTTCTCGCACATCTCGACCGGCGGCGGCGCGTCGCTGGAGTACCTGGAGGGCAAGGACCTGCCCGGTGTGGCCGTGCTGAGTGAGGGAGCCTGATGGCGCGCAAACCGCTGATCGCGGGCAACTGCCTGTGTCCGATTCCCGGGGGGAGCTCCGCTCCACCCCAGACCCCCCTCGAGACGCGGGAGGTGCGTTCATGACCAGGAAGCCGTTGATCGCGGGCAACTGGAAGATGAACCTCAACCACCTCGAGGCCATCGCCCTGGTGCAGAAGATCGCCTTCTCGCTGCCCGAGAAGTACTTCGCCAAGGTGGACGTGGCGGTGCTGCCCCCGTTCACCGACATCCGCAGCGTGCAGACCCTCGTCGACGGCGACAAGCTGCTGCTCACCTACGGGGCGCAGGACCTGTCACCGCACGAGTCGGGCGCCTACACCGGCGACGTCTCGGGTGCCATGCTCGCCAAGCTCGGCTGCACCTACGTGGTCGTGGGGCACTCCGAGCGCCGGGAGTACCACGCCGAGTCCGACGAGGTCGTCAACAAGAAGGTCAAGGCGGCCGTCAAGCACGGCCTGACCCCGATCCTGTGCGTCGGCGAGCAGCTGGAGGTCCGCGAGGCCGGTGGGCACATCGAGCACACCACCGCTGCGCTGATCGCCGGGCTCAAGGGCCTCAAGACCGAGCAGGTCCGCGAGACCGTCGTCGCCTACGAGCCCGTGTGGGCGATCGGCACCGGACGGGTGGCCACCCCCTCGGACGCCGAGGAGGTCTGTGCGGCACTGCGCTCGGCGCTGGAGGAGAAGTACGGCGCCGAGGTCGCCCAGGACGTGCGGGTGCTCTACGGCGGTTCCGTCAAGTCCGGCAACATCGCCGACCTGGTGAAATGCGAGAACGTCGACGGTGCGCTCGTCGGCGGTGCCAGCCTCGACGGCGAAGAGTTCACGAAACTGTGCGCTCTGGCCGCCGGAGGGCCTCTACCCTGAGTTCATCGGGGACCCGCTACTCTTGGTACCCCGCCACCCGCAGTACACAGAGGATGACATGAAGCTGTTCCTGCAAATCCTGTTGATCGTGACCAGCGTGCTGCTGATCGTCGCGGTGCTGCTGCACCGCGGTCGTGGCGGCGGGCTGTCCTCACTGTTCGGTGGCGGTATGCAGTCGAGCCTGGCCGGGTCGAGTGTGGCCGAGAAGAACCTCGACCGCATCACGCTCGGCCTCGGCGCCGTGTGGCTCATCGCCATCGTCGGCCTCGGTCTGCTGGTGAAGATCTGATCGGTTGCGGCGTGCCTGGCGGGGGTGCGCCAACTCTCTGGTGGGTGTGAGGATTCATGGTTGGCGGTAACGCGATTCGCGGCACGAGAGTCGGTGCGGGTCCGTCCGGTGAGACGGAACGCGGGGAGACCGCTCCGCGGCGCCGCATCTCCTACTGGTGCGTGAACGGACACGAGTCCCGGCCCTCGTTCGCGATGGACGCCGAGATTCCCGACGAGTGGGACTGCCCTCGCTGCGGTCTCCCCGGCGGGCGGGACGAGCAGAACCCGCCCGCGGCTCCGCGCACGGAGCCGTACAAGACGCACCTCGCGTACGTGAAGGAGCGCCGCAGCGACGCCGACGGTGAGGCGATCCTCGCCGAGGCGCTCGAACGGCTGCGGCAGCGCCGCGAGATCTGAGTTCCCGACAGGGCACGGACAACACACCTGCGCAGGTTCCGCAACGACGGGCCTGCGCAGGTGTGTTCTCCGTTGACGTCGCTGTGTCGGCCCTCAGGTCGCCGTCATGGCCTGACTGACACGGCGACCGGGACGGCCAACAGGGCTGCCGGGGCGTCGTACCGGCGGCGTTCGCGTGCGGTGGTCAGCCGGTGACGGGGTAGCGGGCGCGTACCCGGAAGCCGCCGTCGTCGGTGGGGCCGGTCTCGAACGTGCCGCCGAGCAGCCGGGCGCGCTCCGCGAGACCGGTGAGGCCGTACCCGCCGGACGGGAGGCTGCTGCCCTGGCCTCGCGTCGGCCGGTCGTTGCGGACCTCCACGACCAGGCCGTCCGGCTCACCCGCCAGGCGCACCAGCGCCGTGGCACCCGGCGCGTGCTTGCGGACGTTCGTCAGGCACTCCTGCACCGTGCGGTAGGCGGCGGCCGACACCTGAGGGGGCAGCTCACCCGGCACGCGGTCGGCGTCGAGCGTGACCGGCACCTCGGTGCTGCGCACCAGCTCGTCGAGGTCCGCCAGGTCGTGCCGGGGTCCCTCCTCGAGCGCACCCGAGCGCAGCACGCCGACCAGCGAACGCAGCTCCTCCAGGGTGTTGGTGCTCAACTGCCGGATCGTCCGCGCGGTGCGTTGCATGTCGTCGCCGTCGCGGGTGACCGACAGCGCGCTGGCCTGCATCGCGATGAGGGTGATGTCGTGCGACACCACGTCGTGCATCTCCCTGGCCAGGCGGGCCCGCTCCTCGGCGCGCACGGCCTGCGCGTGCAGCCTGCGCTCGCGGTCGCGGCTCGCGGCCAGCTCGGTGAGCCGGGCGGACAGCTCGGTGCGGGCACCGATGAGCAGGCCGATGGCGACCGGCATCCCGGCGACGATCACGCCGTAGATGGCGTCCAGCGCGTGTTCCTGCCAGGTCATGGCGATGAAGTCGGGCAGCGGCCACAGGACGAACCGGCACAGCCAGATCAGTCCGGCACCCACCCAGACCTGCCAGTGCGTCTGCTTGCGCGTGGCCAGGTAGCCGAGTGCGATCATGGCCGCCAGCTGCGCCCAGCCGGCGAAGAAGCCGGGCACCGTGATCACCAGCGCCGTGAACGGCAGCCAGCGTCTCGCGAGCAGTGCCGCGCAGCTGACGGCGGACAGCACCACCGAGTACGGCTCGATCACGACGTCCGCGGGAAAGATCTGCCACATCAGCCACACGTCGAGCACGGCGGCGACGACGGCGATGGTGTCGACGGCGGCCGCGCGCACGGCGGGGCGCTGCCACAGGGCGGTGACCGGACGGGGAGCGGCTGTGGTTCGCCGCTGTGTCCGGTCGGCGGCCCCCGCGCCCGGGCCGCCGACCGAGACTCCGGGGATGGAAATTCCCTCGGTGGTCGTCATGGTTGAGACCTCTCGTCTTGTGGACTTGTAAGCAGAGAGGTTTCAGCGGCGGCCCCGGGACGCGCAACCCCGGAATTGTGTGCGGATGCTAACTCGTTACGGCCGGATACGGAGGGTTACTTTCCTCCGGGCCCGACCGCAGCAATCGCCCCGTTCCCTGCACAGTGCGCAGCGAAACGGGACGTTCACAGGGGCAAAAACTTACATGTGGGGGGTGGTGGGCACGTTGCCGAGCTTGCTCGCCGCGGCCTTGTCGACCAGCCACAGGGTGCGTCGCCTGCCCCGAGCACCCGCGACCGGCAGTTGCACCTCGCCGGCACCGGCGAGGGCCATCGCGACCGCGTCGGCCTTGCCCTCACCGGTGGTCAGCAGCCACACCTCCGCGGCACTGCGGATGGCCGGGAACGTGAGGGAGACGCGGGTCGGCGGCGGCTTCGGGCAGTTGCGCACCGCCACCACCGACCGGTCGTACTCGTAGGCGGCAGGCGACTCCGGGAAGATCGACGCCGTGTGCCCCTCGGGCCCCAGCCCGAGCAGCATGATGTCAAACGTCGGCACGTCGCCGTGGTCCTCCGGCCGCGCGTGGGCGGCCAGCACGTCGGCGTACGCGGCGGCGGCCGCGTCCGGGTCGTCGCCGAACTCGCCGTCGGACGGCGCCATGGCGTGGACCCGCTCCGGGTCCACCGGCACGTGGTCCAGCAGCGCCTGCCTGGCCTGCTTCTCGTTGCGCTCGTCGTCCTCGCGCGGGACGAAGCGCTCGTCGCCCCAGTACAGGTCCAGCCGCGACCAGTCGATCGCGTCCCTGGCGGGGGACTGGCGCAGCTGTTCCAGCACGGCGATGCCGGTGCCGCCGCCGGTCAGCACCAGCGACGCCGAACCCTTGGCCGCCTGCAGGTCCACGAGCCTGGTCACCAGGCGGGCGGCGCTCGCGGCCGCGAGCAGGTCCGGATTGCCGTAGATGACGACCTCTGAGGTGGTGCTCATGGTGTGTCCTTCGCGACCTCGTCGGTGACAGCGGGACAGTGGCGAAGGCATGACCCGGCGCGGGTCATGCCTTCGCCTTCGCCGACGCCGCCTTCTTCCTCCCGGCGGAGGCGGCGGAGGCGGTGGAGGTCTTCTTCCGGGGCGTCGACAGCTTGCCCAGCCCCTGCAGCGCCGCCTCGTAGATCTCGTCCGGGTCGAGCCTGCGCAGCTCCTCGATCAGGCAGTCGCGGTTGTCGCGCCGCTGCAGCGCGATCCGGCGCGTCGGCTGGCCCGGCTGCGTGAGCGTGCCGGTGCGCCCGTCGGGGCGGTGCAGCTCGATCGGCCCGGACGGCCGGTCCAGCGACACCGAGACGATGCCCTGCGCGCTCGTGGTCTTGATGCGCTTCACCGGCACCTTGAGGTACTCGGCGAGCCAGCCCGCGAGCAGTTCCGTGGACGGCGAGTCGGCCTCACCGGTCACCGACGCACCCGTGATGCGCTCGTACGGCGGCAGGTCCAGCGCCGACACCAGCTGGGCGCGCCAGTTCGTCAGCCGCGTCCACGCCAGGTCCGTGTCGCCGTCGGTGTAGGACCTGGCCCGCGCCTGCAGCGCGCGGATGGGGTTCTTGTCCGCCGCCGAGTCGGTGATCCGCCGCTGGGCGAGCTCCCCGAGCGGGTCCTTCGACGGCGCCTTCGGCCCGCCGCCGGGCCACCAGGTGACGATCGGCGCGTCCGGCAGCAGCAGCGGCACCACGGCGCTCTGTCCCTGGCTTGCCAGCGGGCCGTACAGCCGCAGCACGATGACCTCGCTCGCGCCGGCGTCGCCGCCGATGCGGATCTGGCCGTCGATGCGCGGCGCCGCCGTGCGCGCGCCCTTGGCCACGACGATCACCCGCGACGGGTGCTCGCGGCTGGCCTCGTTGGCCGCGTCGATGGCCTCCTCGAGCTGGTCGTCGTCCTCGGCCGCGATGACCAGGGTCAGCACCCGGCCCAGCGCCACCGCGCCGCCCCGCTCCCGCAGCTCGACCAGCTTCTTGTTGAGCTGCGAGGTGGTGGTGGATGGGAGGTCGATGATCACGGGCGCCTCCAGTGCCTGCCGCTGCGTTCGAGCATCCGCTCCGCCGACGGTGGACCCCACGACCCCGGCTGGTAGGGCTCGGGAGAGCCGCCCTTGGCCCAGTGCTCCAGCACCGGGTCGAGGATCTGCCAGGACAGCTCGACCTCCTCGTTCACCGGGAACAGCGACGGCTCGCCCAGCAGCACGTCGAGGATCAGCCGTTCGTAGGCCTCCGGCGAGGTCTCGGTGAACGCGTGGCCGTAGCCGAAGTCCATGGTGACGTCCCGGACCTCCATGGTGGTGCCGGGAACCTTCGAGCCGAAGCGCATCGTCACGCCCTCGTCCGGCTGCACCCGGATCACCAGCGCGTTCTGGCCCAGCTCCTCGGTGGAGGTGGAGTCGAACGGCAGGTGCGGGGCCCGCTTGAACACCACGGCGACCTCGGTGACCCGCCTGCCGAGCCGCTTGCCGGTGCGGACGTAGAACGGCACTCCGGCCCAGCGCCGGTTCTGCACCTCCAGCGTCACCGCGGCGTAGGTCTCGGTGGTGGAGTCCTTGGAGAAGCCACCCTCCTGCAGCAGGCCGGGCACCTTCTTGCCGCCCTGCCAGCCGCCGGAGTACTGCCCCCGCGCGGTGGTCTCGTCCAACGGCCCGACCGCACGGGTGGCGCCCAGCACCTTGACCTTCTCGGATCGCAGCGCCTTCGGGTCGAACGAGACCGGCTCCTCCATCGCGGTGAGCGCCAGCAGCTGCAGCAGGTGGTTCTGGATCACGTCGCGCGCCGCGCCGATGCCGTCGTAGTAGCCCGCCCGGCCGCCGAGACCGATGTCCTCGGCCATCGTGATCTGCACGTGGTCGACGTAGTTGGCGTTCCAGATCGGCTCGAACATCTGGTTCGCGAAGCGCAGCGCCAGGATGTTCTGCACCGTCTCCTTGCCGAGGTAGTGGTCGATGCGGAACACCGACTCCTCGGGGAACACGTCGTTGACGATCGCGTTGAGTTCCTTGGCGCTGGCCAGGTCGTGGCCGAACGGCTTCTCGATGACCACGCGCCGCCACACGTCCTCGCTGGACTCGGCGAGCCCGCACCGGGCGAGCTGCTTGGTCACCACGGGAAACGCCCACGGCGGGATGGAGAGGTAGAACGCCGTGTTGCCGCCCGTGCCACGCTCGGTGTCCAGGTCGCGCACGGTCTGGGCGAGCCGGTCGAACGCGTCGTCGTCGTCGAAGCTGCCCTGCACGAAGCGGATCCCCTCGGCGAGCCGGTTCCACACCGACTCGCGGAACGGCGTGCGGGCGTGCTCGGCGACCGCGTCGTGCACCTGCTCGCCGAAGTCCTGGTCCTCCCACTCTCGGCGGGCGAAGCCGATGAGGGAGAACCCGGCGGGCAGCAGTCCGCGGTGCGCCAGGTCGTAGATCGCGGGCATCAGCTTCTTGCGCGAGAGGTCCCCGGTGACGCCGAAGATCACCAGGCTCGACGGCCCGGCGATCCTCGGCAGCCGTTTGTCCCGGGGGTCGCGCAGCGGGTTGGTCCAGTTGCGGGTCATGAACCGAGCTCCTGTACGGCGCGCATGACGTCGGCGAGCCCCGCGGCCCGGTCGGTCAGGTGCAGCCGCAGCACGGGCCTGCCGCCCGCCGCCAGCACCTGGCCGTCGCCGAGCGCCTGGGCCAGCTGCAGGGTGCCGAGGGAGTAGGGCCGGTCGGGCACGTCCAGGTCGTCCTCCGCGGCGCCCGTCAGCTGCAGGAAGACGCCGTTGGGGTGGCCACCCTTGTGGTACTGCCCCGTCGAGTGCAGGAACCGGGGACCCCAGCCGAACGTGGTCTGGGCGCCGGTGCGCCTGGCCAGCTCGGGACGCAGCAGCGCCGCCGACGCGTCGTCCAGCCGGTCCAGGTAGGCCTGCACCGCGAGGTAGCCGCGTTCGGGCACGGTGCCGAGGAACTCGCGCAGCACGTCGGCCAGCGACCCTTCCCCCGTGGTACCGGCCGACGCGTAGACCTCCACCGAGCCGAGCACGGCCGACGGCTCGGCGGTGCCGTGCAGCGCCTGCGGGTCGTCCAACAGCGAACGGGCCGCCTTCTTGGCGGCCTCGACGTCGGGCTGGTCGAACGGGTTGATGCCGAGCAGCCTGCCCGCCACCGCCACCGCGTACTCCCAGAGCAGGAACTGGGCGCCGAGCGGGCCGCTGGTGCTGATCTTCGCGCCGTCCACGGCGGGCCCCACCGCCACCGGGGTGGCGTCGGACGCCGCGCCCGCGAAGCCGGGTGCCCCCGGGTTCTCCACCACCACGGGCAGCAGCCCGGTGCCCTGCTTGCCGGTCGACTCGGCGATGAGCTGCTCGGCCCAGTCGCCGAACCCGGCGATGCCCGAGCCGGTGTCGGCCAGCACGACCTTCTCGGCGCCGTCGGCGTGCGCGGCGCCGAGTGCGGCCGCCAGCCGCAGCGCCGGGTTGTCGGCGGAGTCGGCGGCCAGCGTGTCCGCCACGCTCGCCGCCTGGTCCAGCAGGCGGGCCACGTCGGCGCCCGCCAGCCCGGCGGGCACGAGGCCGAAGGCGGTCAGTGCCGAGTAGCGGCCGCCCACGTGGGGGTCCGCGAGGAACACCCTGCGGTAGCCCTCGGCCTCACCGAGTTCGGCCAGCGGTGAGCCCGGGTCGGTGACCACGACGATCCGCCGGGCCGCGTCGACCCCGGCCTCGGCGAAGGCCTTGGTGAAGATCCGCCGGTGGCTGTCGGTCTCGACGGTGGTGCCGGATTTGGACGACACGACCAGCACGGTGCGCTCCAGGTCACCGGCGAGCGCGTCGGCGACCTGGCCCGGATCGGTGGTGTCGAGCACCGTGAGCGCGACGCCCTCCGTGCCGGTGATCACCTCGGGCGCCAGCGAGGAGCCGCCCATCCCGGCCAGCACGACGCGGTCGACGCCCTCGGAGCGCAGCTCCGCCCGCAGTGCCTCGATCTCGCCGATCAGCGGCCGGGAGCTCTTGTGCAGGCTGGTCCAGGACAACCGGATCGACGCCTCGGACTCGGCGTCGGCGCCCCACAGCGTGGCGTCGGCCCCGGTGAGCTTGCTCGCCACCGCGTCGGCGACCAGCTTGTCGAGCAGGGGCGCCGCCGCGGCGTCGAGTGCGGCGTCGGAGATGGTGACTGCTGTCGGTTCTCCGGCCATCGGGTGTCAGCCCTTTGCCTTGTCGAGCTGACCGGTGACGGTGTCGAGCAGCTCGGACCAGGACTTGTCGAACTTCTCGACGCCCTCGTTCTCCAGGGTCAGGAACACGTCGGTGACGTCGATGCCCACGGCGGCGAGCCGGTCGAACACCTCCTGCGCCTGCGCGCCGGTGCCGGACACCCGGTCGCCGGTGATGTCGGCGTGGTCGGCCGCGGCGAACAGCGTCTTCTCCGGCATGGTGTTGACCGTTCCGGCCACCACGAGCTGGTCGACGTAGCGGGTGTCGGAGTACTCCGGGTTCTTCACGCCGGTCGACGCCCACAGCGGGCGCTGCGGGCTCGCGCCCTCGGCCTTGAGCGCGGCCCAGCGGTCCGAGGCGAACAGCTCCTCGTAGGCGGCGTAGGCGAGCCGCGCGTTGGCGATGGCGGCCTCGCCACGCAGGGCCAGCGCGTCGTCGGTGCCGATCGCCTCGAGCCGCTTGTCGACCTCGGCGTCGACCCGGGACACGAAGAACGACGCCACCGACTGGATGCCGCGCAGGTCGTGACCGTTGGCCTTGGCCTGCTCGAGCCCGGCGAAGAAAGCCTCCATCACGGCGCGGTAGCGCTCCACCGAGAAGATCAGCGTGACGTTGACGCTGATGCCCTGCGCGAGCGTGCTGGTGATCGCGGGCAGGCCCTGCTCGGTGGCCGGGATCTTGACGAAGATGTTCGGCCGGTCGACCGCCTTCCACAGGTCGGCGGCCTCGGCGACGGTCTTCTCGGTGTCCCGTGCCAGGCCGGGGTCGACCTCGATGGACACCCTGCCGTCGACGCCGCTGGTGGCGGTGTAGACGTCGCGGAACAGATCCGCGGCGTTGCGCACGTCGGTGGTCGTCAGCTCGCGGACGGCGGTGTGCAGGTCGGCGCCCCGCTGCGCGAGCTCGCGCACCTGCTCGTCGTAGGCCTCGCCCTGGGACAGGGCGGAGGCGAAGATGGTCGGGTTGGTGGTCACACCCACGACGTGCTTGTCGCGGATGAGCTCGGCGAGGTTGCCGGAGGTGAGCCGCTCCCTCGACAGGTCGTCGAGCCAGATCGACACGCCTGCCTGCGACAACGCGGCAAGCCGGTCGCTAGTGCTCATGACGCAAATCCCCTTCGGTTGTGGTCAGGCGTTCTTCTCCAGCGTGCGGCGCGCCGCGGCGACCACGGCCTCCGCGGTGAAGCCGAACTCCGTGAACAGCGTGGTGTAGTCGGCCGAGGCGCCGAAGTGCTCGATCGAGACGACCTCGCCGCCGTCACCGACGAAGCGGTGCCACGGCTGCGCGATACCGGCCTCGACGGCGACCCTGGCCTTGACCGTGGGCGGGATGACGGCGTCGCGGTAGCTCTGCTCCTGCGCGTCGAACCACTCCACACACGGCATCGACACCACACTCGTGGCAACGCCCTCGGCCTCCAGGGTCTTCCTGGCCTCGACGGCAAGCTGGACCTCGGAGCCGGTGGCGATCAGCACCACCTCCGGCGAGCCGTTGGAGGCCTCGGCCAGCACGTAGCCGCCCTTGGCGACGCCCTCGGTGCTCGTGCCCTCCAGCACCGGGACGTTCTGCCGGGTCAGGGCGAGGCCCGTGGGGGCGTGGATGTCCTCGAGCGCGGCCTTCCACGCGGCCGCCGTCTCGTTCGCGTCGGCGGGCCGCACCACGTTGAGGCCGGGGATGGCGCGCAGCGACGCCAGCTGCTCGATCGGCTGGTGCGTCGGGCCGTCCTCGCCGAGACCGATGGAGTCGTGGGTCCAGACGTAGACGACCGGGGCCTTCATCAACGCGGCGAGCCGCACGGCGGGCCGCATGTAGTCGCTGAAGATGAGGAAGGTCGCGCCGTAGGGCCGGGTGCCGCCGTGCAGGGCGATGCCGTTGAGGATCGAGCCCATCGCGTGCTCCCGGACGCCGAAGTGCAGGTTCCTGCCGTACGGCTGCGCCGAGAACATGTCCGTGCTGGCGCCTGCGGGCCCGAACGAGTCGGCGTTCTTGATGATCGTGTTGTTGCTCTCCGCCAGGTCGGCCGAGCCGCCCCACAGCTCCGGCAGCGCGTCGCCGATGGCGTTGAGCACCTCACCGGAGGCCTTGCGCGTCGCGATGCCCTTGGCGTCGGGCTCCCAGGCAGGCAGCTTCTCGGCCCAGCCTGCGGGCAGGCTGCGGGTGCGCAGCCGGTCGGCGAGCTCCTTGCGCTCCGGGTTGGCGGCGGCCCAGGCGTCGAAACGCTCCTGCCACTGCGCGCGGGCGGTCTTGGCGCGGTCGACGACCCCGCGCGTGTGGGCCAGCACGTCGTCGTCGATGTGGAAGCTGCGCTCGGGGTCGAAGCCGAGGATCTCCTTGACGGCGGCGACCTCGTCGGCGCCGAGCGCGGCGCCGTGCGCCTTGCCCGTGTCCATCTTGTTCGGTGCCGGGTAGCCGATCACGGTGCGGAGCAGGATGAACGAGGGGCGGGTGGTCTCGGCCTTGGCGGCGGCGACGGCCTCCTCGAACGCGACGACGTCCTCGGCGCCGTCCACCACCTGCACGTGCCAGCCGTAGGCCTCGTAGCGCTTGGCGGTGTCCTCGGAGAGGGCGATGTTGGTGTCGTCCTCGATGGAGATCTTGTTGTCGTCGTAGATCACCACGAGGTTGCCCAGCTCCTGGCGTCCCGCGATGGAGGAGGCCTCGGAGGTGACGCCCTCCTCGATGTCTCCGTCGGAGGCGATCACGTAGACGTGGTGGTCGAAGACGCTCTCGCCCTCGGGGGCCTCGGGGTCCAGCAGCCCCCGCTCGCGACGCGCGGCCATGGCCATGCCGACGGCGTTGGCCAGGCCCTGACCGAGCGGTCCCGTGGTGGTCTCCACGCCCGGCGTGTGGCGGTACTCGGGGTGGCCGGGCGTCCTCGAGCCCCACTTGCGCAGCTGCTTGAGGTCCTCCATCTCCAGCCCGTAGCCGGCGAGGAACAGCTGGATGTAGAGGGTGAGACTGCTGTGGCCCGCGGACAGGACGAACCGGTCGCGGGCGGGCCACTCGGGGTCGGTCGGGTCGTGCCGCATGATCCGCTGGAACAGCGAGTAGGCCACCGGCGCGAGGCTCATGGCCGTGCCGGGGTGGCCGCTGCCGCAGTTCTCGACCGCGTCGGCGGCCAGTACCCTGATCGTGTCCACCGCGCGGGTGTCCAGATCCGTCCAGTCGGCCGGGTAGTTCCGGCGCAGTAGTGGGTTGTTCTCGGCGGTCGAGGCGATTTCCGACACTGAACTCGGCTCCTGGGTTTGGTCTGCGCGTCTCTTCTGCTGTCCCTGACTACCCGGTGGTCCCGGCCGCCACCGAGCTTAATCGATCCCGTGCCGGGTACCCGGCTGATCTCACCAGGTAACACGGATGACGGGTCCGACCTGGCTCAGCCTAGGACGTCGGGGCGAGGGTCCGCGCGGGAGGTGATGCGGGGCCCGGCGGCGCCGCTCGCGGGTGCCGCCCCTGAAGCCGCGGCGAGCCTCTACTACGATCTGTCAAGGTGCCGGTCGCGCGAAGGCCGCCACCGAGGTACGTCTGACGCAGGGAGCGAAATGTCGTTGGTGCACGCTGCGCACGGGCGCAGTGAGAACACCAGCGCCGTGCATCCCACTGGCGAGTCCCCAGCCGGTGGCCGGCGAGGTATCCGACGTGTGGTCGGCGCGTACGCCGCCCTCGCCAAGCCGAGGGTCATCGAGCTGCTGCTCGTCACCACGATCCCCGCGATGTTCCTCGCGGGGCGCGAGATCCCCTCGCCGTGGCTGGTGCTGGCCACGCTCGTCGGGGGCACGATGGCCGCGGGCAGCGCCAACGCGCTCAACTGCGTCATCGACGCCGACATCGACAAGGTGATGAACCGCACGCGGCGCCGCCCCCTGGTGCGGGACTCGGTGCCGAGGCGTGGCGCGCTCATCTTCGGGCTCTCGCTCGGCCTGTGCTCGTTCGCGGTGCTCTACCTCACGGTGAACCTGCTCGCCGCGCTGCTGGCCGTCGGCACGATCCTGTTCTACATCTTCGTCTACACGCTGGGGCTCAAGCGGCGGACCCCCCAGAACGTCGTCTGGGGTGGCGCGGCGGGCTGCATGCCGGTGGTGATCGGCTGGGCCGCCGTCGAGGGCACCGTGCAGTGGCCCGCCTTCGTGATGTTCGGTGTGATCTTCTTCTGGACGCCGCCGCACACGTGGGCCCTGGCCATGAAGTACCGCGAGGACTACGAGCGCGCGGGCGTGCCGATGCTGCCCGTGGTCGCGACCCCGCTGCACGTCGCCAAACAGATCGTCGTCTACTCGTGGGTGATGGTCGGCTGGACGCTGCTGCTGGCCCCGGCCACCAGCTGGCTGTACGCGTCGTTCGCGGCGCTGGCCGGCGCGTGGTTCCTGTTCTACGCCCACCGGCTGTTCGCGGCGGTGCGGCGGGGCGAGCAGACCCGGCCGATGGCGCTGTTCCACCGCTCGAACACGTACCTGATGATCGTGTTCGTCGCGCTCGCCGTCGACTCGGCGATCGGCCTTCCGGTGCTGGGTCTGCCGTTCTGATGCTGCCTCGTGAGGGCTGAGCCGGAGGCAACCCGGCTCGACACTCACGAGCGAGTCGTGAATGAGGAGCCGGGTTCACCCGCGGCTACGCGCTCACGAGCGTGGCGGGCTCGTTCCAGTCCATGCGGTAGCGCTGCTCGGCGCCGAAGGTCTTCTCCGGCTTCATGGCCGTCTTCAGCAGCACCCGCATCATCACGGGCAGCAGTGCCTTCGCCAACCGGCCCGGCGCCTTGGCCTGGTTGATCTTGCCGGCGCGGGCGGCGATCCCTTCCACGCGTGGCCGCCTGCGGGCCTCGTAGGCGGCGAACGCGCTCTGCGGGTCGGGCAGGTCGCGCAGGCAGCGGGCCACCTCGACGGCGCTCTCGATGGCCAGCGAGGCGCCCTGCCCCGAGCTGTTGGACGGCGCGTGCACCGCGTCGCCGACCAGCACCAGGCGCCCCCGGTGCCAGTGCGGCACGCTCGGCATGATGTGCAGCGACCCGGTGACGTGCAGGCGCTCCGGGTCGATGTGACGCACCAGGCTGCCACCCGGGTCGTCCTCGCCGTAGGCGTCGTGCAGCCGGCGCAGCCACTCCTCGGTGGGCACGGCTCGCGCCTCGGTGAGCGACATCGGCTTGTCCTGCGGCAGGTTGGCGCCCCAGTGGGTGCGGCCGTCCGGAAGCGGCCAGTAGAGGTAGTAGGCACGCTTGCCGAAGGTGAAGAACATCGTGCCGGGCTCACCGGCCACGCGCCGGTCGATCACGCTCTCGAAGCCGAGCATGCCCGTGTAGCCGGGGCCGGGGGCGTCCGGGTCGACCAGGGTACGGACGGTCGAGTGGATGCCGTCGGCGCCGATCAGCACGTCGGCGGTCACGGTGGAGCCGTCGGTGAACCGGGCGGTGACGCCGGTGGCGTCCTCCTCGGCGGTCACGAGCCGCTTGTTGTGCTGGATCTCGATGCCCTGGCCCGCGGCCGTCTCGTGCAGCGCGCGATGGAGGTCGGCGCGGTGCACGATCTGCATCGGGGGCAGGTCGGCCAGCCGGGGCAGCTCGACGAGCCTGCCGCCGAAGGACAACGCCGACCGGGGGATCGGCAGGGCGGTGTCGGTGGCGGCGTCCCGCGCGCCGACCACGTCCAGGGCCGCCAGGCCGTTCGGGGCGATCGCGAGCGCGCCGCCGATGCCGTCGGCCGGGTTCGGGTACGCCTCGCAGACGGTGGCTTCGATGCCGGCCTTGCGCAGTGCCAGCGCCGCCACGGGTCCCGCGACGCCTCCGCCGATGATCAGTGCGCTTCGCACGCTTGCCATGTTTTCCTCCCAGGATTCGATCGCCGGGCCGGCACCCGCCGGCACCGGCTGTCCGATGTGGATCTCGCGTGCTCGAGAACACGCCCGGGAGGAGTCCGGTTATCCTGGCGACTGCGACCTCGTGGCCGGATTCGCTCCGCGGGTCTGGCTCGAGCGTGAGGCCGGTTGTGGCCTCGGGCCCCGGCGGTGACGCGGCAACGTCCCGCCGGGGCCGCGTTCAGGTCTGCGTCCCCCTTTCCTGCCGATCCTGTGCGGCCGCCACGTCGGGCGGCAGCTCGCCTGTGGCGTGCCACTGCCGCCACAGCGGCAGGCCGGGGAAGGTGCCGGAGGCGAGCTCGTCGACCAGCGAGCCGACCCACCTCTCCTCGGCCTCGCTGATGGCGAGCTGGTACTCGTCCTCGACCAGGAAGAGCCGGGGCACGTCCTTGCGGTGCCGCTCCAGCGACTCGCGCAGGGCCGCGTTCTCCCCGCGCAGGGCGTCCAGGCGCTGCCGCAGCAGTTCCGTGGCCTCGTCGGGGGAGAGGCCCGCCAGCACGGAGAGCCCGGCCCTGAACGAGGACTGGTCGCGGGCCGGTGTGGACACCAGCTCACGGGCCCAGTCGACCAGCTCCGAGTGACCGGCCTCGGTGATCCGGTAGACCGTCCGCTCGGGGCGCGCGCCCTCGCGCGTGCTGTCGACGACCTCGATGAACCCGTGCTTGGCGAGGTTGCGCACGACCGTGTAGAAGGAGCCCCACTTGATCCGCATGTCGTCCTCCTTGCCACGCGCACGCAGCACGGAGGCGATCTCGTAGGGGTGCATCGGCCGCTCGACGACGGCGGACAGCACCGCGAGCGCCAGGAGGTTGTTCACCTTCCGCCGACCGGCCATCGCTTCACCTCGCTGACGATTACTTGTCAACGAGTATACGCAAACGAGTATTGCCCGCCAGCCTCCAGCCGCGGACGGGTCGTGAAGGTTCCGCCGCGTTCTCACCGGGGCTGGACACTCACGAGGTGGTGGGGCTGGGAATTCCGGCAGGGCGGCGTTCGTTATAACTCGGCCATCCCGTTACCTCTCGCGAAAGTGGGCTGCTCTTGTCCGTGTCCCCGTCCAACCGGGAATCCTCGAACAGAGATCACAGCGAAAACACCGGCAAGACCGCCGAGATCGCCGCGGAACAGCGGTACGTGTCGATGCTCTACGGCAAGCTCGACAGCGAGCGGGAACTCACCAGCAGGCGGCTGCAGGAGGCGCTGCGCTCCGGCGGCGGGCCGCCGCAGGCCCAGGCCGAGCGTGAGGCGGCCACCAACACCCACAGCGACCGGCTGGCCCAGCTCAACTCCGTCGAGCAGGGCCTGTGCTTCGGCAGGCTGGACTTCGCCGAGGGCCACGACGGCGACTCGCCGATCTACATCGGCAGGCTGGGGCTGTTCGACGAGGACGACGACTACACGCCGCTGCTGATCGACTGGCGCGCGCCGGTGGCGCGGCCGTTCTATCTCGCCACCGCCGCCTCGCCGGACGGCGTGCGCAGGCGCAGGCACATCCGCACGCTGAGCCGCACGGTCGTGGGCGTCGACGACGAGGTGCTCGATCTCGGCTCGGCCGAGCACACCGACCACCTCGGCCTGGCGGGGGAGGCGGCCCTGCTGGCGGCACTGGAGCGCAGGCGCACCGGGGAGATGTCCGACATCGTCGCCACGATCCAGGCCGAGCAGGACCGCATCATCCGCGCCGACCTCAACGGCGTGCTCGTCGTGCAGGGCGGCCCCGGCACCGGCAAGACCGCCGTGGCGCTGCACCGCGCCGCCTACCTGCTCTACACCTACCGCCGCCAGCTCACCACGCGCGGCGTGCTGGTCGTGGGACCCAACAGCACGTTCCTGCGCTACATCGGCCAGGTGCTGCCCTCGCTGGGAGAGACCGGGGTGCTGCTGGCCACGGTGGGCGAGCTGTTCCCCGGGCTGTCCGCCACCGGCCTCGACTCGCCGGAGGCCGCCGAGGTCAAGGGCAGGGCCCGCATGGTCGACGTGCTGCGGCAGGCCGTTGCCGACCGGCAGACCGTGCCCGGTGACGTGCTGGAGATCGACGTCGAGGGCGAGTTGCTCACCCTCGACCGCGCCACATGTGAGCGAGCGAGGGCCAAGGCCAGGGACACGCTGCGCCCGCACAACCTGGCCCGCCGGGTGTTCGCCGACCGGCTGCTCGACCACCTCACCACCCAGTCGATCGAGCGGCTCGAGTCGAACATCCTCGACGACATCCTCGAGATTCCGCTCGACGGCGACGAGACCGACGACGGCGAGCTGCTGGACGCCCGCGACTTCGCCACGATCCGCCACGAGCTGGCCGACGACAAGAACGTCAGGGCGGCGCTGGAGTCGCTGTGGCCGAAGCTGACGCCCCAGGAGCTGCTCTCCGACCTGCTGACCGACCCGGCGCGGCTGGAGTCGGCGACCCGCGGCCACCTCGCCGGCGCCGACCGCGACGCGCTGCTGCGCAGGCCCGGTTCGCTGTGGACGCCCGCCGACGTGCCGCTGCTCGACGAGCTGGCCGAACTGCTCGGCGAGGACGACACCGAGGCCCGTGCGCGCCGCGCGGCGAGGGAGCGCGAGGAGCGCGCCTACGCCGAGGGCGTGCTGCACGTGCTGGAGCAGGACGAGGAGATCATCGACGAGGAGGTGCTGCGGGTCCGCGACGTGCTCGACGCCGAGCTGCTGGCCGAGCGGCAGGAGGCGAGCAGCGGGCTCACCGCCGCCCAGCGGGCGGCCCAGGACCGTACGTGGACCTTCGGGCACGTGATCGTCGACGAGGCGCAGGAGCTCTCGGCGATGGACTGGCGCCTGCTGATGCGGCGCTGCCCGAGCCGGTCGATGACTCTCGTCGGGGACGTGTCGCAGACCGGTTCGCCCGCGGGCACGTCGTCGTGGGCGGACGTGCTCGGGCCCTACGTCGAGGACCGGTGGCGGCTGCGCGAGCTGACCGTCAACTACCGCACCCCGGCCGAGATCATGGATCTCGCCGCGAACGTGCTCGCCGAGATCGACCCGGAGCTGCGGGCGCCCGTGTCGGTGCGCGAGACGGGGGACGAGCCCTGGCAGGAATGCCTGCCCCGCGAGGAGGTCACGAGCCGGATCGGCTTCGTCGTGGACGGTGAGCTGGCCAGGGTGGACGGCGGCACGGTGGCCGTGCTGTGCCCGGCCTCGCTGGAGGGCGAGCTGGCGGGGGAGCTCGCCGGTGCGGGCGGCACCACGCCCGAGGACGACACCCCGCGTGTGTCGGTGCTCACGGTCGACCGGGCCAAGGGCCTCGAGTTCGACGGGGTCGTCGTGGTGGCTCCCGGCGAGATCGTCGACGAGTCGCCGCGCGGGCTCAACGATCTCTACGTGGCGCTGACGCGGGCGACGAAACGGCTCGGCATCGTCCACACTTCCGCGCCGCTGAAGGCACTCTCGGGCGCACAAAACGCCCGGTGAGCGGGCAGCTAGGGTGTCGGCATGCGCAATGCTGGCAAGATCATGATCGTGGCGGCCGTCGCCACGGCCCTCGCGGCGTGCTCGCCCTCGCGTGAGGAGCCCTCGGACGCGCCGCCGGGCGGCGGGCCCGAGCACACGCCCGCGCCGGCGTCGGTGTCGACAGTGCCGTCGGAGTCGGTCGACCACGAGTCCGGCACGGAGAACGCCCAGTCCAACGCGTGCTCCGTCGACGACATCGGCGTCGACATCGGCGGCGAGGCGCCGAGGGTGACGATCCCGCGTGACTGTGCCGCGCCGTCGGAGGTGCTGTTCCGTGACGTGGAGGAGGGCACCGGCGCGGGTGCGGAGCCGCCCATCACGGTGTCGGTCAACTACCAGGTCGTGGCCTGGTCGGACGGCAAGGTCGTGGAGAACACCTTCGAGACCGAGCAGCCGCGGGAGCTCACGCTCGGCCAGCCGCACGAGATCCAGGGCTGGGACGAGGGCCTCGCCGACATCCAGCAGGGCGGCACCCGGCTGATCGTGCTCCCGCCGGACCAGGGCTACGGCGCGCAGAGCGGCAACCCGTACGCCGACGACACGCTCGTGGTGGTCGCCAAGGCGCTCAAGGTCGACACCACCGAGTAGCCGTCGGCCCGGGCAGCCCGGGACGGTGCGAGCCGAAGGGCACCGTGGGTACACATCGCGTACCCGGGGTGCCCTTCGGCTCGCCGGCGGGCGCTAGGGGAGCAGCAGCAGCTTGCCGGTGGTGCGGCGGCCCTGGAGGTCCTCGTGGGCCTGGCGGGCCTCGGCCAGCGGGTACCGGCCGCCGATGCGGACGTCCAGGGTGCCCGCGGTGATGGCGGCGAACAGCTCGCCGGTGCGCCACAGCAGCTCGTCCCGGGTGCGGGTGTAGTCGCCGGTCTTGGGCCGGGTGAGAAAC
Source organism: Prauserella muralis (assembly GCF_003202285.1). Taxonomy (GTDB): domain Bacteria; phylum Actinomycetota; class Actinomycetes; order Mycobacteriales; family Pseudonocardiaceae; genus Prauserella_B; species Prauserella_B muralis. Next base: position 418,275 of record NZ_MASW01000007.1, on the reverse strand, counting down.
AGCGATCCGCCCGCGTTGAGCCGCTGGGGGTCGATCGGCGGCACCGGTCCGCTCGACGCGCCGAACAGCGCCAGCATGCCGCGCACCCGCAGGCTCGCCAGGCTGCCCTCGTAGGTGTTCTTGCCGACGCCGTCGAACACCACCGAGACGCCCTCGCCGCCGGTGAACTCGCGAACGGCCTCCGTGAAGTCACGCTCGGTGTAGCGGATCACCTCGTCGGCGCCCGCCTGCCGGGCCAGCGCCTCCTTCTCCTCGGTGGACACCGTCCCGATCACCCGCGCGCCGCGGGCCTTCGCCAGCTGCACCAGCAGCAGGCCCACGCCACCCGCCGCGGCGTGCACCAGCACCGTCTCGCCCTCGGACACCCGATACGTCGACGACACGAGGTAGTGCGCCGTGACACCCTGCAGCAACGTGGCCGCCGCGACCTCGTCGGAGACGCCGTCGGGCACCGGCACGGCGATGTCCGCGGGGATGAGCGCGCGCTGCGCGTAGCCGCCAAGCGCTCCCTGCCACGCCACCCGGTCGCCCACGGCGACGCCGGTCACCTCGCCGCCCACGGCGGCGACCGTGCCGGCGCCCTCCATCCCCAGCACACACGGCAGCTCCAGCGGGTACAGGCCGCTGCGGTGGTAGGTGTCGATGTAGTTCACGCCCGCGGCGGCGACGTCCACCGCGATCTCCCGCGCGCCCGGCTCCGCCGTCTCGACCTCCGCGGCCTCCAGCACCTCGGGGCCACCGGTCTGCCGAATCCGAATCGCCGTGGGCATGAGTTCCTCCTCGTGTGCGCTCACTTGTCGTCCGCGGCCCGCTCGTGGCCGCCCCGAACGATCCTCCATAACGGCTGGACGACGTGCACGGGGGCGGGTGTACTCTGCGTGATACGCCCGATGGGGGTCTTCCATCCACTGCCGGAATCCTTTCCCGGCGCGGAGCGCTGGTAATTGATGTGTTAGTGCCTGTCCTGCTCGGCTTCGCCGCGGCCTTCCTGTTCGCCGCCTCGGCCGCGCTCCAACGGCGCGCGGTGATCCAGGTTGCGGACAGTGACCCGGACAGACGGGCCAACACGCACCGTGTACCGGTGGTGTGGCTGGTCCGCAAGCTGCTGCGGAAGCGGCTCTGGCTGGCGGGCTGGCTGACCAACCTGCTCGGCTTCCTCTGCCAGGCCACCGCCCTGCACTTCGGCTCGGTGGCGCTGGTGCAGCCGCTGCTCGTCACCCAGCTGCTGTTCGCGCTGCCCATGGCGTCGGCCGCCGTGCGCCGCTGGCCCCAGCTGCGGGACTGGCTGGCCGCGCTGGCCGTGAGCGGGGGTGTGGCGCTGTTCCTGAGCGTGGAGGGTGCCGCGCCGCTGGCGGGTGCCCCCGACCGCAACCGGCTGCTCATCGCCGTGCTGATCGCCGCGGTCGTGGTCGTCACGCTCGTGCAGCTGGCGCAGAACCGCGGGCCCATGGCCTACGCCGGTTTCATCGCCGCGGCGGCGGGCATCTGCTACGCGATGAGCGCGGGCATGATGAAGCTGACGGCCGACAGCCTGCTCAACGAGGGCATCGTCGCCACCGCGCTGGACTGGCCCGGCTACGTGCTCGCCGCCACCACCCTGTGCGGGCTGCTGCTCGGCCAGCAGGCCTACGGATCCGGCTCGCTGTCGGCGGCCATCGCGGTGATGTCGACGGTCAACCCGGCCGCCAGCTACACGCTGGGCCTGCTGGTGTTCGGCGCGGTGCTGTCCACGGCGCCCGGGCCGCTGGCGGCCAGCGCCGCGGCGGCGTTGTTGCTGGTCATCGGCGTGTTCGGGCTGGCGCACTCACCCACGGTGCGGCAGGAGGCCTCGAGTGCGGCGACACACGGGGTTTACCCCAGCCGGGGTAAGGTCTCGGCTACGGCCGCCACGCGAGGGCATCATAGTTCCGACACGTGCCCGCAGGAGTGAGCGGCGGAGTGAGGCCAGGACCAACCCTGGAGGCATGCCCGTGCACCGTCGATCGTCGTCCCCCGAGCGACATCTGGTCATCGAGATCCCCCACCTGCGCGCGACGATCACCCGTGCGCTGGTCATCGCACTCGAGACCGCGGTGATTCCCACCCTGCTGCTGATGCTGCTGTTGCACTACGTCGGCCTGATCGCCGGGCTCGCCGCCGTGCTCGGCTGGTGCGCCTTCGTGGTCGGCACCCGCCGGATGCTCGGCCGCGGCCTGCCGCAGACCCTGCTGTTGTGCACCGGCATGCTGGCGGGCAAGGCGACCCTCGCGCTGGTCACGTCCAGCGCCGTTGTCTACGTTCTGCAACCCGCGATCGGCTCCGTGCTGATGTTCGTGCTGTTCGTCGGCAGCGCGGCCATGGGCAAGCCGATCACCGAACGGCTCGCGCGCGACTTCGTGCACCTGCCCGCGGAGTTGTTCACCAACAAGACCGTGCGCCGGGTGTTCATCAACGTCGCACTGCTGTGGGGTGGCTCGCGGCTCATCGACGCGGCGATGACGATCGGCTTCCTGCACTGGAGCGTGGAGGCGGGGCTGTTCTCGCGTGGCGTGTTCAGCGGGCTGCTGACGGCGCTGACCATCGCCGTGTGCGCCAGCCACGGCTGGCGCAAGCTGAGCAACCTCCCCGACGTGACGCTGCGGCTCGGTAAGAAGCCGGTGGCCGCCGCCGCGGCCTGATCACCGCCGGTGGGCGCGCCGGTTTTCCGGCGTGGTATACGGTGATGTGCTCACTGTGGGTTCTGCGCGCGGTATCCCGCTGACGCCGGGCCGCATGGCGGGCCTGCTGCGGCAGCCGCGATGGTGGTCCGAGATCTTGCTCGGTCTCGCGGTCTTCGGCGTCTACCTGCTGGTGAAGGCGTTTCCGCTGCCCGCGCACACCGAGCGCGCGCTGGCCAACGGGCGGGACATCCTCGCGGCCGAGCAGTTCCTCGGGCTCGACTTCGAGCTGCCGGTGAACCTGTGGCTCGCCGACCAGGGCTGGCTGCAGGTCGTCGCGAACTACGAGTACGCCTTCACCTACATCGTCACCACCCTGGTGCTGCTGGTGTGGGTCTACCACCGCAGCCGCACCGAGCACTACCCGTGGGTGCGCAACTCGTTCGCGCTGGTCAACCTGCTCGCGCTCGGGTGCTTCTGGCTGTACCCGGTGGCGCCGCCGAGGATGCTGAGCGACGCCGGGTTCGTCGACACGGTCCGCCTCGGCGGCACGTGGGGCTCCTGGGGCTCGCCGATGGTCGACGGCGCCAACCAGTTCGCGGCCATGCCGTCGCTGCACATCGGGTGGGCGCTGTGGGTGTCGGTGGTGCTGGCGCGCCTGTCCGGAGGTGTGCTCGCACAGGTGGGCAGCGCCGTGCACGTGCTGGTGACCTTCGCGGTCATCGTCGCCACCGGCAACCACTACTGGCTCGACGCCGTCGGCGGCGTCGTGGTGGTGTGGGCGGCCGTGGCCCTCGTGGGCAGGCGCGAACGCGGGGTCACCGCCGCCATGACCACGGAGGGCGCCGCGGCGCTGCGCGGGGAGACTCCTGGCGCGCCCCGGCACGGCGGGCTGCTGGCGCTGCTCGACACCTCCCACGCGGTACCGCCGGCGGCCACGCGGATCCGGACGGCGCTCGCGGGAACGACCCTGCCGTGGCTGCGGCGGCGCCCCGTGCGGCCCACGCCCCGGCGCGGCTGGAGCTGGGCGGAGGTCGCCGAACCCGACTGGGACTGGCACGTCCCGGAGTACGACCTGTCCGGGCCGGGAGGACGTCCCGGCGGTACGGCGGCGCTGCACCGGCTGGTCGAGGACCTGCTCGCCGCACCGCTGCCCCGCGACCGGCCGCTGTGGCGGCTGGCCATGGTGCGCGGCTTCGCGGAAGGGCAGGCCGCGCTCGTCGCGCTCACCCACGACGCACTGACCGGCGCCGCCGACCCGGCCGGCGAGCTGATCGCCTGTGCCCGCGCTCACCCGGGGCCCGCCGAGGCCGCCGAGGCTGCCCCCGCCGAGCCGCCCCGGTCCGCAGCACCCGCCGCGCGGCGGTTCGGCACGCTCCTGCTGGACCGCGAGCCGGTGGAGCAGCTGGCGGGGCAGGCAGGTGCCGGGGAGGCCGACGTGCTGCTGAGCGCCGTGGCCGGTGCCCTGAACAGGGTCGCGACGCCGCCGCTGCCACCGGCGGCGCGCGTGTCGGTGGACCTGCCCGGCGCCCGGACCCGGCAGGTCGAGGTGCCGCTCGGCGGGATGCCGGAGCGGGAGCGGCTCGCGGCGGTCGCGGCGGGCAACCTGGTCCCGGGCACGTCCCTCCCGGTGGATGCGGTGCAGCGCGGGACTCCGGCGGCCGGCGCGGAGTACCCGATCGTGCCGCCCGCGCCCGGCGCCGCGCTGGGAGCCGGAGTGCGGGCGCAGGCGGGCGGGCTCGCGGTGGGGGTGGTGACCGACGCGGCCGTCGTGGACGACGTGGAGCGCTTCCTCAAGGAGGTGCGGGCCGTGCTCGACGAGCTGGCCCTAGAATCGCGGCGTGGCTGACACCGAGAGCACCGAGCAGACCCCGGCGGCGCCCAAGGCGCGGCATCTGGCCAGCGCCCGCGCGTTCGTCGCCGAGCACGGCAAGCCGTCGCGGGCCGTGGTGGAGAACATCGGCAGGGCAGGCGCTCGTGTCGTGCTCGTCGGCGCGGACGGCGCGCTGGGCGATGTGGTGGTGCCCAGCGTGGAGACCGGGCAGGCGCTCATCGAGGCCGTCGAGGACCTCGAACCCGCCGAGTGGGACGCCGAGACGGTGGGCATGACGGCGATCGGCGCCACACACCGCCGCCGCATGGCGGGCCCGCTCGCGCGCCGGTAGCACTGCCGAGCCGAAGGGCACCTCGGGTGCACATCAGGTACCCATGGTGCCCTTGGGCTCGGGGCCTGGCGTACGAGTCAGGCGGTGGCCGCGCGGCGGGACGCCAGCCGCTCCGGCTTGGGCCAGCGCACGTTGCGCGCCCAGCCGAGCTTCTCGAACATCCAGATCACGCGCGCCGAGACGTCGAGCTGGCCGCGCAGCACGCCGTGCCGTGCGCAGGTCGGGTCGGCGTGGTGGGAGTTGTGCCACGACTCGCCCATCGACAGGATCGCCAGCGGCCAGAAGTTCGCGGCCTTGTCCCTGCTGGTGAACGGCCGGGAGCCGATCATGTGGCAGACCGAGTTGACCGACCACGTCACGTGGTGCAGGAAGGCGATGCGCACCAGCCCGGCCCAGAAGAACGCGGTTACCGCGCCCCAGATCGACCACGTCGCCAGCCCGCCGATGATCGCGGGCAGCGCCAGGCTCAGCGTGATCCACAGCCAGAAGAACCGGTTGACCACGCGCAGGTCGGGGTCGCCGAGCAGGTCCGGCGCGAACCGCTCGTAGTTGGTGACCTCTCGCTTGAACATCCACCCCATGTGGGCGTGCCAGAAGCCGCGCGCCAGCGCGGTGGGCGAGGTGCCGAACAGCCACGGTGAGTGCGGGTCGCCCTCGCGGTCCGCGAACGCGTGGTGCCTGCGGTGGCTGGCCACCCAGAAGATCACCGAGCCCTGCACCGCCATGCTGCCCGCGATGGCCAGGGCGACCCGCAGCACGCGGTTCGTCTTGAAGGCGCCGTGGGTGAAGTAGCGGTGGAAGCCGACGGTGACGCCGAGTGTCGCCAGCGTGTAGAACACGACGGCGAGCGTCACGTCGATCCAGGTCAGACCCCAGCCCCAGGCGAAGGGGACCGCCGCGACCAGGGCGAGGAACGGAATCAGCAGGAACGCCTTCAGGACGATCATCTCGGCTGTGGAGCGTTCGCCGCCGACGATCGGTTTGGGTTCGGTCTTCGTTCCGGGCGCGCTTGCGGTGGTGCTCATGGTTCGGTGCGACCTCGCATCGGGGGAAAGGGGACGGATCGGTTATCCGGACACAACGTGCTGTCCCGCTCAGCGTAGCGGCGGATGGCCTCGCGCACTGTTCGCGGCGATGACGACCGTATGACGACGGGCGAACAAGGATCTATCGCGCGGCACTCACCTGCGGTTCGGCCCCGGCCGGGGCCGCGCTGACCGCGGGCCCGCGGTCGCGTGCCGCGCACCACAGCGACGCGGTGGCGACGATGACCAGCGCCGAGCCGAGCACGTGGAACGACACGAGCGCCTCCGGCACGCCCAGGGCGTACTGCAGGCTGCCGAGACCACCCTGGGCCAGCGCCACCAGCCACGTGACCGCGTAGCGGCGCCACAACGTCGGCGTGGCGCCGGTGCGCAGCAGCTGCATGCCGAGCATCGCCAGCACCACCAGGTAGACCACGAGCAGGCTGCCGTGCACGAAAGCCAGCGTCTCGATCGGTGCCTGCAGGCGTGGCGTGTCCGGGTCGCCGCCGTGCGGCCCGGCGCCGGTGACCGTGGTTCCGGCCACGAGCACGCCGCCCAGCGCGGCGACGAGCGCGACCAGCAGCACGCGCCCGCTCGCGGGCAGCCGCCAGCGCGGCCGTTCGTCGCCCTCCCCGAACGCGTGCAACAGCAGCACCGCAAGCCACACCAGCACCGTGGAGGCGAGGAAGTGGATCGCCACCGTCCACCACAGCAGCCCGGTCAGCACCGTCATGCCGCCGATCACGGCCTGGGCCACGACACCGGCGGGCATCGCCCACGCCAGCTTGACCAGCCGGGTGCGGCTCGGGTGGTCGAGGAGGATGCGCCACGCGGCGAGCACGCACAGGGCGGCGACGATGCCCACCACGCCGGTGAGCAGCCGGTTGCCGAACTCGATCCACTGCGTCAGCGCGTGGTACTCCGGGTGCTGGACGGGGAACATGCTCCCCTCGAAGCACTGCGGCCACGTCGGGCAGCCCAGGCCCGAGCCGGTGACCCGCACGACGGAGCCGGTGACGCCGATGCCGCCCTGGGTGACGATCGCGGCGACGGCGAGGGCTCGCTGCACCGTCTGCGACGGGTACGGCAGACGGGCGACGAGCGAGGAAAGCTGGCGCAGCACAACTACGAATAGTAGGACGTGGCCGGGACCCTGGCCGCGGGAGGTGCCGACCGGCGGCGGGCACGGGGGCTGAGCCGAAGGTGACCTTGGGTACAGCGGGTGTACCCACGGTGCCCGTGGGCTCGCTGTCGGGAGCCTGCTCAGGTGAGTTTCGTGGTCCGGGTCGCCAGGGCGGCGGCGGCCAGCGCCCACCCGGCGAGGGTGGCGACCGCGCCCCAGGCGAGGGTGCCCTCGGCGAGCGCGTCGTGCAGGCCCTCGGCGAGCGCACCCGACGGCAGCAGCACCACGATGTCGGCGAGCACGCCGGGCAGCGCCTCCGGGGCCATGAGGATCCCGCCCGCCAGCAGCAGCACGAACCACACGATGTTCGCCAGGGCCAGCACGGCCTCCGCGCGCAGCGCGCCGCCCAGCAGCACGCCGAGCGCGCCGAAGCTGAGCGTGCCCACGACCAGCAGCAGCACCGCGTAGCCGAGCCCGGCCGCCGACGGCGACCAGCCGAGCAGCGCGGCGACGATCCCCAGCACGAGCGCCTGCAGCGCCACCACGACGAGCGCGGCGACGAGCCGCCCCGCCACGAGCAGCCACGGCGGCAGCGCCGTGGCCGACAGCCGCTTGAGCACGCCGTAGCGGCGGTCGAAGCCGAGTGCGATGGCCTGACCGGTGAACGCCGAGGACATCACCGCGAGCGCGAGGATGCGCGGCGTGACCCAGTCCACCCGGGACTGGTCTCCCAGCTCCCCGGTGGGCAGCACGTCCAGCAGGCTCAGCCCCACCAGCAGCGCGAGCGGGATCAGCAGCGTCAGCAGGATCTGCTCGCCGTGGCGCAGGGTGAGGCTGGTCTCCAGCCGGGCGTGCGCCAGCAGCATGCGCCCGCGCGGTCCCGCACCGGGCGCCGGGGTGAACGTGCCCGGCTGGAACCGGGCGCCCGTCGTGGTCACGAGCGCAGCTCCCGTCCGGTCAGCTCGAGGAAGACCTCTTCGAGGTCCCGCCTGCCCACGTGCAGCTCCTCGGCGAGCACGCCCTGCTGCGCACACCAGGACGTCACCGTCGACACCACCTGCGGGTCCACCAGCCCGGCCACGCGGTAGGCGCCCGGCGACGACTCCCGGACCAGGTAGCCCTCGGGCAGCGCGGCCCGCAGCAGCTCGGTGTCCAGGCCGGGCCGGGCCCGGAACCGCAGCTGTGCGTCCTCGGCGTGCTCGGCGGTGAGCGCGTTCGGAGAGCCCTGCGCGATGACCGCGCCGTTGTCGACGATGACGACGTCGTCGGCGAGTGTCTCGGCCTCCTCCATCAGGTGTGTGGTGAGCAGCACGCTCACGCCGTCCGCGCGCAGCGCGCCCAGCAGCTCCCACACCAGCCTGCGGGCCTGGGGGTCCATGCCCGAGGTCGGCTCGTCGAGGAACACCAGCTCCGGCCGCCCGACCAGCGCGCAGGCCAGCGAAAGGCGCTGCTGCTGGCCACCGGAGAGACGCTTGAACGGGGTCCGCCGCGCGCCGTCGAGCCCGAGTACGTCCAGCAGCCAGGCCGGGTCGAGCGGGTGCGCCGCGCAGGCCGCCACGAGCCGCAGCATCTCCTCGGCCCGCACGCCGGGGTAGGCGCCGCCGCCCTGCGGCATCACGCCGATGCGGGGGCGCAGCGCCGCGCGGTCGCGTGCCGGGTCGAGCCCCAGCACCCGCACCGTGCCCGCGTCGGGGCGCAGGAAGCCCTCGCACACCTCGACGGTGGTGGTCTTGCCCGCGCCGTTGGGCCCCAGCACGGCCAGCAGGATGCCCTGCGGCATCTTCAGATCCAGGCCATCGACCGCGGTGGTGGGCCCGAAGCGCTTCACCAGCCCGGTGATCTCGACGGCGGCTGCTGTCACGGGAGTCAAGACTAGTGCGTGGTCCGGGAGGTGCCCCCGCGAGGTGATCGGCGCCGACACGCTGCCTGCGGCGGCGAGGTCAGTGGGCGTCGGCGGGCGTGCCGCGCGACTCCCTGCGCAGCAGCAGCGGCGCGGTCCGCCAGACCACGATCAGCGCGCCGACGATGATGATCGCCCCGGCGAAGTAGGCCTGGTGCTGGATGTAGGAGCGGCCGTCGAACGGGCTGCCCGTCGGCGGGATGAGCACGGCGAGCACCGCGCTGACGACCGTGGCCGCGACCCGGAACCGGGAGGTGCCCGCGGAGGCGGCCAGCGGGATGACCGCCCACAGCAGCCACCACGGCTGCATGGCGACGTGCAGCATCATGAACGCGCCGAGCGAGACGCCGAGCCCGATCATCGGCCGGTACCGCCAGCGCAGGCTCTCCCACAGGAACTTGACGGTGATGGCCCCGGCCACCACGTAGCCGAGCACGGCGAGGATGGCGATGATCGAGGCGGTGTGGTTGCCGAGGCCGAGCGCGATGCCGACCACGCCGCCCAGCTGGCCGAGCTCGGCGACCGGGGCGATCCAGTTCCACAGCTTCGCCGGGGTGTCCAGCGCGCCGACCCAGCCGTAGTCCAGTCCGGTGCCGAACGTCACCGCCGACATCACCACGGCGCACACGACGAACATCGCCCCGCCTGCCCGGACGAGGTCGGTGAACCGGCCGTACCAGCGCCGGGCGATCATCACGGCGAAGAACCCGAGCGCGACGACGGCGTGCACCTTGATGGTGGCGGCCAGCGTGATGATGACCGCGCCGAGCAGGATGTAGCGCAGCTCGCCCCTGGCCAGCGGCGGCGGCGCGTCGCCCGCGACGCGGTAGGGCAGCCTGCGCAGGCCGAGCTCCAGTCCGGCGAGCATGAGCCCGATGCCGAGCGCGTCGTTGTGCGCACCGGCTACCAGGTGGAAGAGCACGAGCGGGTTGGCCGCGCCCAGCCACAGCGCCGTGCTCGGGTGCACGCCGAAGCGTTCCGCGAGCCGGGGCAGAGCCCAGACGATGAGGCCGAGGCCGAGCAGGGTCAGCAGCCGGAACAGCAGCACGCCGTCGGCGACCTCGTTCCCGGTGGTGCCGGTGATCCAGCTGCCGATCTTGAGGAACAGCGGGCCGTAGGGCGCCGGAGTGTCGCGCCACATGTTGGCCACACCCGCGGTGAGCGGGTCGGCCACGCCCAGCGCCTGGGCCGGGCCCATCGCGTACGGGTCCATGCCGCGGGCGACGATCTCGCTCTGTGCCAGGTAGGCGTAGACGTCGCGGGAGAACAGCGGCGGGATCACCGCCAGCGGGACGATCCACATCGCGAGCGTGCGGTGCAGCTGCCCCTTGCTGACCAGTCTGGTCCTTCCCGGCCGGGCGAACCGGCCGAGCAGCAGCCAGCCGATGATGAGCATGCCCATGCCGGTGAAGCCGATCGCCAGCGACACGGTCGGGATGCGGGCGAACAGCCGCAGCACCGGGATGTCGAGCACCGGGTTCAGGATCGGCGCCGCGCCGGCCCCGAGCGAGCTGAACGCGAGGAACAGCGCACCGACCGTGCCGAACCGGCGCAGCACGCGCAGCGCGCGGTTCTCCTCGGCGGTCAGCGGCTCCGGTTCGGCCGGATGGAGGGGCGAGCGCGCCGGGAGGGCAGCGCCGACGGCAGGCAGGTCGTCGGCGTGCTCCTGGGTCCCCTTGCCTAAAGCCACGAGCGAAGCGTATCGACAACCCCTCGGACGTGAGTCCGGTCACTCGGTTTTCGTGGTGCTTTGCTGTCGCGGCCGAAATACGACACACTTATGTTGTGAAAAAGAAGGACGCTCTCGACCAGCACGGCGGCACCCAGCCGCCCGCTGCCGCGGGCGTCCCTGCCCAGGTGACGGCCGAGGGCCGCACGCGTCACGAGGTCGCTCGGCTGCTGCTGGAGCAGGGGCCGATGACGGCGGTCGCGGTCGCCGAGCAGCTGGGTATCAGCCCGACGGCGGTGCGCAGGCATCTCGATGTGCTGCTCGCCGACCACGAGGCGGAGACGAGGGAGGCACCCCGTCGCGGGCCACGCGGCCGGGGACGGCCCGCCAAGCTCTTCCTGCTCACCGAGCAGGGCAGGGCGCGGTTCGGCCACGCCTACGACGACCTCGCCGTCGCCGCCGTCCGGTTCCTCGCCGAGCACGCGGGCGAGGACGCGGTGCGGGCGTTCGCCGAGCGCAGAGTCGCCTCGCTCGTCGAGCCGTACCGCGAGGCGGTCACCCGTGAGGGCGAGCCTGCATCGAGGGCCGAGGCCCTGGCCACGGTCCTGACCAGGGAGGGCTACGCTGCGTCGACCCGACAGGTCGGCTCCGGCGAGCAGCTCTGCCAGCACCACTGCCCGGTCGCGCACGTCGCAGCGGAGTTCCCGCAGCTGTGCGAGGCGGAGACCGAGGCATTCGCCAGGTTGCTCGGCACGCACGTGCAGAGACTGGCGACCATCGCGCGCGGCGACGCCGCGTGCACCACGCACGTGCCCGCCGACACGTCGGGTAACGAAGCACGAACTCCGGATGGAGGGACTACCGCATGACTGCCGCTGCCGAGCAGCGCAATCCCACCACGGCGCCACTGACCCAGGAAGAGACCATCGACTCCCTGGGCAAGTACGCCTTCGGCTGGGCCGACCCGGACACCGCGGGCGCCGGTGCCCGGCGCGGGCTCAACGAGGACGTCGTCACGGACATCTCCGAGAAGAAGTCCGAGCCGGAGTGGATGCGCGAGGCGCGCCTGAAGGCGCTGAAGCTCTTCGAGCGCAAGCCGATGCCGAACTGGGGCGCCGACCTGTCGGGCATCGACTTCGACAACATCAAGTACTTCGTGCGTTCGACGGAGAAGCAGGCCACGAGCTGGGACGAGCTGCCGGCGGACATCAAGAGCACCTACGACAAGCTCGGCATCCCCGAGGCGGAGAAGCAGCGCCTCATCGCCGGTGTCGCCGCGCAGTACGAGTCCGAGGTCGTCTACCACCAGATCCGCGAGGACCTGGAGAAGCAGGGCGTGCTGTTCCTCGACACCGACACCGGCCTGCGCGAGCACCCCGAGCTGTTCAAGGAGTACTTCGGCTCGGTGATCCCCGCCGGTGACAACAAGTTCTCCGCGCTGAACACCGCCGTGTGGTCGGGAGGCTCCTTCATCTACGTGCCGCCGGGCGTGCACGTCGACATCCCGCTGCAGGCCTACTTCCGGATCAACACCGAGAACATGGGCCAGTTCGAGCGGACGCTGATCATCGTCGACGAGGGCGCCTACGTGCACTACGTCGAGGGCTGCACCGCGCCGATCTACAAGTCGGACTCGCTGCACTCGGCCGTCGTGGAGATCATCGTGAAGAAGGGCGGCCGCTGCCGCTACACGACGATCCAGAACTGGTCGAACAACGTCTACAACCTGGTCACCAAGCGCGCCAAGGCCGAAGAGGGCGCGACCATGGAGTGGATCGACGGCAACATCGGCTCCAAGGTCACCATGAAGTACCCGTCGGTGTTCCTGATGGGCGAGCACGCCAAGGGCGAGGTGCTGTCGGTCGCGTTCGCGGGCGAGGGCCAGCACCAGGACGCCGGCGCCAAGATGGAGCACCTCGCGCCGCACACCTCCTCGACGATCGTGTCGAAGTCGGTGGCGCGCGGCGGGGGCCGCACCTCCTACCGCGGCCTGGTGAAGGTGGCCAAGCGGGCGCACCACTCGCGCTCGACGGTGAAGTGCGACGCGCTGCTGGTGGACACCATCTCGCGCTCGGACACCTATCCCTACGTCGACATCCGCAACGACGACGTGTCGATGGGCCACGAGGCCACGGTGTCCAAGGTCAGCGAGGACCAGCTGTTCTACCTCATGTCGCGCGGCCTCACCGAGGACGAGGCGATGGCGATGGTGGTGCGCGGGTTCGTCGAGCCCATCGCGCGGGAGCTGCCGATGGAGTACGCGCTCGAGCTGAACCGGCTGATCGAACTGCAGATGGAAGGAGCCGTCGGCTGACATGACGGTGACGGACGACAACGTTGCCAGCACAGCCGCTGCCGCGGAGGCCACCGTTCCGGCGGCCTCCCGCGGCGAGCGGTTCTCCTCCTACGACGTCGAGGCCTTCGAGGTCCCGAGCGGGCGGGAGGAGAACTGGCGGTTCACGCCGATGAAGCGGCTGCGGGGCCTGCACGACGGCTCCGCGCCCGCCACCGGCGAGATCGAGATCGACGCCGAGCCCGCGCCCGAGGTTCGCGTGGAGACCGTGGGGCGCGACGACGAGCGGATCGGTGCGGCCGGCAGGCCGAGCGACCGCATCGCCGCGCAGGCCTACTCCTCCTTCGAGAAGGCCACGCTGGTGACGGTGCCCACGGAGACGAAGGCGTCGGCGCCGACCGTGGTCCGGCTGCACGGTCCCGGGGAGGGCAAGACCGCCTACGGGCATGTCCAGGTGCGCGCCGAGGCGTTCGCCGAGGCGGCGATCGTGCTCGACCACGTCGGCTCGGGCACCTACGCCGACAACGTCGAGTTCGTGCTCGGCGACGGCGCCCAGCTCACCGTGGTGAGCGTGCAGGACTGGGCCGACGACGCGGTGCACGTCTCCGAGCAGCACCTGCGGCTGGGCCGCGACGCCAAGCTCAAGCACATCGTGGTCACCCTCGGCGGCGACCTGGTGCGCGTGAGCCCGACGGCCACGTTCGCCGAGCCCGGTGGCGACGTCGAGATGCTGGGCCTGCACTTCGCCGACGCGGGCCAGCACCAGGAGCACCGGCTGTTCGTCGACCACGCCGTGCCGCACTGCAAGTCGAACGTGCTGTACAAGGGCGCGCTGCAGGGTGACGGCGCCCATTCGGTCTGGATCGGCGACGTGCTGATCCGCGCGGCCGCCGAGGCCACCGAGACCTTCGAGCTCAACCGCAACCTGGTGCTCACCGAGGGCGCGCGGGCGGACTCGGTGCCCAACCTGGAGATCGAGACCGGCGAGATCACCGGCGCCGGGCACGCGAGCGCGACGGGAAGGTTCGACGACGAGCAGTTGTTCTACCTGCAGTCGCGGGGCATCGCGGAGGAGCAGGCGCGCAGGCTGGTCGTGCGCGGGTTCTTCCACGAGATCCTCATGAAGATCGACATCCCCGAGGTGCGCGAGCGTCTCGAGGCCGCGATCGAGGCGGAACTGCAGGCCGTCGGCGTCTGAAGCCACCACCCGAACCTGAACTGACGAGAGAAACGAAGAGGCATGAGCTCACTGGAAATCAAGGATCTGCATGCTGACGTCGTCACCGACGAGGGCAGCAAGGAGATCCTGAAGGGCGTCAACCTGACGATCCGCTCGGGCGAGACCCACGCGATCATGGGCCCGAACGGCTCCGGCAAGTCGACCCTGTCCTACGCCATCGCCGGGCACCCGAAGTACGAGGTGACCTCCGGCGAGGTGCTGCTGGACGGCGAGAACGTGCTCGAGATGTCCGTCGACGAGCGCGCCCGCGCGGGCCTGTTCCTGGCCATGCAGTACCCGGTCGAGGTGCCCGGCGTCTCGATGTCGAACTTCCTGCGCTCGGCCGCCACGGCGGTGCGCGGCGAGGCCCCGAAGATCCGGCACTGGGTCAAGGAGGTCAAAGAGGAGATGGGCAAGCTCGACATCTCCGCCGAGTTCGCCGAGCGCAGCGTCAACGAGGGCTTCTCCGGCGGCGAGAAGAAGCGCCACGAGATCCTGCAGATGGCGCTGCTGAAGCCGAAGTTCGCCGTGCTGGACGAGACCGACTCGGGTCTGGACGTCGACGCGCTGCGCGTGGTGTCCGAGGCCGTCAACGAGTACAAGGCGAACAACGAGGTCGGCGTCATGCTGATCACGCACTACACGCGCATCCTCAAGCACATCCACCCCGACTTCGTGCACGTCTTCGCCGGGGGCCGGATCGTCGAGTCGGGCGGCAAGGAGCTGGCCGACCAGCTGGAGGAGAGCGGCTACGTCGGCTACATCGGCAAGGCCGAAGCCGCCGCGGTCTGAGGAGGCTCGGGTGACCACCACCGCTGGCCCGCTCGACGTCACCGCCGTGCGGGCAGATTTCCCGATTCTGTCCCGCACCGTGCGGGACGGCAAGCCGCTGGTGTATCTGGACTCCGGCGCGACGTCGCAGCGGCCGACGCAGGTGCTCGACGCCGAGCGGCGGTTCCTGGAGACGTCGAACGCGGCCGTGCACCGCGGTGCGCATCAGCTCGCCGAGGAGGCGACCGAGGCCTACGAGGGCGCTCGCGAGAAGATCGCGGCGTTCGTCGGCGCCACGCCGGGCGAGCTGGTGTTCACCAAGAACGCCACCGAGGGCATCAACCTGGTCGCGTACGCGATGAGCAACGCGGCGACGGCCGGTGACGAGGCCAAGCGGTTCGTGGTGGGTCCCGGCGACGAGATCGTGGTCACCGAGATGGAGCACCACGCCAACCTCGTGCCGTGGCAGCAGCTGTGCCAGCGCACCGGGGCGACGCTGAAGTGGTTCGGCGTCACCGACGAGGGCAGGCTGGATCTGTCCAGGTTGGACGAGGTGATCACCGAGCGCACCAAGGTGGTGGCCTTCGTGCACCAGTCCAATGTGCTCGGTACGGTGAACCCGGTCGAGCCGCTGGTGCGCAGGGCCCGCGAGGTGGGTGCGTTCGTGCTGCTCGACGCCTGCCAGTCCGTGCCGCACGGCTTGTCCGGGCAGGGCCCGGTGAACCTCGGCGAGCTGGACGTGGACTTCGCGGTGTTCTCCGGGCACAAGATGCTCGGCCCTTCCGGCATCGGCGTGCTGTACGGGCGTCGCGAGCTGCTCGAGGCGATGCCGCCGTTTCTCACCGGTGGCTCGATGATCGAGCTGGTGCGCATGGAGGGTTCGACGTTCGCCCCGCCGCCGCAGCGGTTCGAGGCGGGCGTGCCGATGACCTCGCAGGCCGTCGGTCTCGGTGCCGCGGTGGACTATCTCAACGCGATCGGGATGGACCGCGTGGCCGCGCACGAGCACCTGCTCGCCGAGCGGGCGCTTGCCGGGCTCAAGGAACTGCCGGGCGTGCGGATCATCGGCCCGCGCGACACCACCGACCGCGGTGCCACGGTGGCCTTCGTCATCGACGGCGTGCACCCGCACGACGCCAGCCAGGTGCTGGACAGCCTTGGCGTCGCCGTACGGGTCGGGCACCACTGCGCGTGGCCGCTGCACCGCTCGTGCGGCATCCCGGCCACCGTGCGCGCGTCGTTCTACCTCTACAACTCACTGTCCGAAGTGGATGCCCTCGTCGACGGCGTCCGCGAGGCGCAGCGGTTCTTCGGGGTGGCGTGATGGATCTGGGCAGCATGTACCAGGAGATCATCCTGGACCACTACAAGAACCCGCACCGGCGCGGCCTGCGGGAGCCCTACGACGGCGAGTCGTTCCAGGTGAACCCGACCTGTGGCGACGAGGTGACGCTGCGGGTGAAGCTGTCCGACGGCAAGGTCGCCGACGTGTCCTACGAGGGGCAGGGCTGCTCGATCAGCCAGGCCTCGACGTCGGTGCTGACCGATCTCGTGGTCGGGCACAGCGTCGAGGAGGCGTTCGCGACGATGGACGCCTTCGTCGAGCTGATGCAGGGGCGTGGCCAGGTCGAGCCGGACGAGGACGTGCTGGAGGACGGGGTCGCGTTCGCCGGGGTGGCGAAATACCCTGCGAGAGTGAAGTGCGCGTTGCTCGGCTGGATGGCGTTCAAGGACGCCGTGGGCCGGACGTCGACGAACGACGAGGTGGAAGCATCATGAGTGAGACCGAAACCGAGACGCCGGAGCACCGCGAGGGCCGCACCGCCGCCGACCTGCCGGAGCAGACCCAGCCGTCGGCGGGCGAGGTCGCCAGGATCGAGGACGTCGAGGAGGCCATGCGCGACGTGGTCGACCCCGAGCTCGGCATCAACGTGGTCGACCTCGGGCTCGTCTACGACATCCGGGTGGAGCAGGACAACACGGCGACCATCGACATGACCCTGACGTCGGCGGCGTGCCCGCTGACCGACGTGATCGAGGACCAGACGGCGTCGGTGCTCACCGGCGGCGCCGGGGTCGTCAAGGACTTCCGGATCAACTGGGTCTGGATGCCGCCGTGGGGCCCGGAGAAGATCACCGAGGACGGCCGCGAGCAACTGCGAGCCCTCGGCTTCACGGTCTGACCCGCGGACCCGCGAGTCCTGCATTCAGACCCGCGAGTCCTGCGGTCAGACCCGCGAGTTCTGCGGTCAGACCCGCGAGTCGCGCCTTCGCGTCCGTGCTGCCCGCGCGGTGCGGCTTTGCGGTGCGTCCGCTACGGCGCTCCTGAGTGCAGAACTCGCGATCCTGAGTGCAGAACTCGCGGGCTTGAATGCAGGACTCGCGGGCTTGAGTGCAGGACTCGCGGGCTTGAGTGCAGGACTCGAGGTCAGAGGGCGTCGTACAGGGTGGCGAGCAGGGTTGCCGCCCTGGTGTCGGTGTCCTCGGCGCGCAGTTCGTTGGTGACGAACGAGAAGCCCAGCTGGGCTTGCGGCCACGCTCCGTGCCTGCCGCCGCCCGCTCCCGAGTGCCCGAACGCCACCTCGGCGGGACCGTAGGTGCCGATCGGGTCCGCCAGCTCGAAGCCCAGCCCGAAGCGCAACGGCCGGTCGTTGAGGGCGTCCACGCCCTCCGACCAGGTCCGCGACGCCCGCGCCAGCGCGGCCTGCTGCGCGACGTGCCCCGCAGCCAGCAGGTCGTACAGGGTCGCCATCGACAGTGCCGTGCCGGTGGCACTGGCCGCCGCCAGCTCCGCCCTGCGGTAGCGAGCCGAGTTCACCAGCTCGTCCGAGTCGAGCAGGCCCGCGTACATCCGCTCCACGATCCGCCTGCGCTCCGGGTCGTCGAGGAACGTGCTGATGCGGTAGTCCGGCGCACGCACGAGCCGGGCCACCCGCGCGTCCAGCTCCGGCGGCGTGCCCAGGTGCAGATCGAGGTCGTGCGGGCGCGCCAGCACCTCGCGCACCAGCGCCCCGGCCCCGCGTCCCGTGGTGCGGCGCAGCAGCTCGGCCACCAGGTAGCCGTAGGTCAGCGGATGGTAGGCCACCCGGGAACCGGGCGTCCACAAGGGACTCTGCCGCGCCAGCATGGCCGCACAGACGGCGGTGTCCAGCAGGTCGTGCTCGGCGTCCACAAAGGGCAGACCTGCCGTGTGCGACAGGACCTGCCCCACCGTCGCCTCCGCCGTGAACTCCGGCCAGTACGCGCGCACCGGAGCCTCCGGGTCAAGCACGTCCAGCGCCGCCACCACGGCGGCCACGACGCCCTTGGTGCCGGAGAACAGCACGCACAACGTGTTGCGCTCCCACGGCGTACCCGCATCCGGATCGGCGAGCCCGCCCCACAGCTCCACCACGGTCTCGCCCCGCCGCACCACGGAGAACGCCGCGCCACCGCGGGCGTGCGCGACGATCCCGGCGAAGACGTCGCGCACCGCCTCGAAACCGGGCGCCACGGTGCCGTGCACGTCCACGATCACATCCGGGGTGTGTTGGCGAGCAGTTCCCGCGTGTAGGGGTGCGCCGGGTCGGTCAGCACCTCGTCCACGGGCCCCGACTCGACGATCTCGCCACCCTGCAGCACGGCGATCCGGTCGGCGATGTGCCGTGCCAGCGCGATGTTGTGCGTGACGAACAGCATCGCCGTACCCAGTTCCTCACGCAGCTCGCACAGCAGGTCGATGATCGTGGCCTGCACCGAGACGTCCAGCGCGGAGGTCACCTCGTCGCACAGCAGCACCCTGGGCGTGGTGACCAGCGCCCGCGCGATGGCCGCCCGCTGCCGCTCGCCACCGGAGAGCTGGTCCGGCAGCCTGCCCGCGAGCGCCGGGTCCAGCCGCACCCGCTCCAGCGTCGCGGCCACCCGCTCGCGCCGCTGCGCCCGGTCCAGGTCGGTGAGCATCTCCAGCGGCACCTCGACCGACTGCGCGATCGTCCGGCGCGGGTTCAGCGAGGAGTACGGGCTCTGGAACACGTACTGCACGGCCCGCAGCTCCTCGGCGGTGCGCCGCCGGGTCGAGGCGGCCAGTGGCCGCCCGTCGAGCGCCACCGTGCCCGTGTACCGGTCGTTGAGCCCGGCGACACAGCGCGAGAGCGTCGTCTTGCCCGACCCGGACTCGCCGAGCAACAGCAGGCATTCGCCCTCGCCCACGGTCAGGCCGACGTGGCGCAGCACCGGGCTGCCGCCGAAGGCCACCGACAGCTCCCGCACGGCCAGCGCGGGAGTGGCCGAGCCTTCCGGGGCCCGCCTCGCCTGCTCGCCGCCTCCGTCGAGGTCGGGGACCGCGTCGATCAGCTCGCGCGTGTAGGTGTGCTGCGGTCTGCGCAGCACCTCCTCGGCGGTGCCCGCCTCGACGATCTCGCCGCCCAGCATCACCGCGACCCGGTCGGCGATCGAGGCGACCACGGCGAGGTCGTGCGTGATGTAGAGGGCCGCGACGCCGTGCTCGGCGGTCAGCTGGGCGACGGTGCGCAGCACCAGTGTCTGCGTGGTGACGTCCAGGCCGGTGGTGGGCTCGTCCAGCACCACGACGCTGGGCCTGCACGCGAAGGCCATCGCGATGCCCACGCGCTGCTGCTGCCCGCCGGAGAGTTCGTGCGGGTAGCGCCGCTGGTACGCCTCATCACCGGGCAGCCCCACCTCGGTGAGCACCTCGGCCACCCGCGCGGCCCGCTCCGCGCCGGAGGCGCCGTAACCGTGGGCCTCGAGCACCTCGGCGATCTGCCTGCCCACCCGCAGCGCCGGGTTGAGCGACAGCGCCGGGTCCTGCGGGATGTAGGCGACCGTGGTGCCGCGCAACGACCGGCGCTGCCGCTCGTCCAGCTCCAGCATCGGCACGGGGTCCCCGTCGCGCGGGCACGCGGTCACCGTGCCGCCCGCGGGCACCAGGCCGCGCCGGAAGTGGCCCAGCGCGGCCAGCCCCGCGGTGGTCTTGCCGGAGCCGGACTCGCCGACCAGCGCCAGCACCTCGCCCGGCGCGATCTCGTAGGACACCCCGCGCAGCACGGGCGTGCCCGTGACCGTTTCGACGCGCAGGTCCGCCACGACGAGCGCGTGCCGGACGGCGACCTGGGTTGTCACGCCACGACCTCCTTCTCCCGGCCCGCCGCCGCGGACGCCAGTGAGTCGGTGATGAGGTTGGTGCCGACGGTCAGCACCGCGATCGCCAGCACCGGCAGCAGCACGCCCCACGGCTGCACGACGAGCGCGATGCGGTTCTCGTTGATCATCAGGCCCCAGTCGGCGGCCGGGGGCTGCACGCCGAGGCCGAGAAACGACAGCGACGCGACGTAGCCGATGGAGTAGGTCAGCCGCAGGCCCAGCTCCACCATGAGCGGGCCGGTGATGTTGGGCAGCACCTCGCGCAGCAGGATCCGCCACCGGGGCATCGCGTACATCTGCGCGGCGCGGATGAAGTCGCTGCCGGCGACCGCGACCGTCGCCTGCCGCGCCACGCGCGCGACGCGCGGCGCGTGGGTGATGCCGATGACCACCACGAGCAGCCAGCCCTGCGGGCCGAGCATCGCGATCGCCAGCAGCGCGAACACCAGCTGCGGGAACGACAGGAGCACGTCGTTGCCCCGCATGATGACGCTGTCGAGCCTGCCGCCGCTGTACCCGGCGACCATGCCCAGCGCGGTGCCCAGTACCACGCCCAGTGCCGTGGCGAGCGCGGCGTAGAGCAGCAGGGTGGCGCCACCGGCGAGGAACCGGGTGAACACGTCCCTGCCGAGCCCGTCGGTCCCGGCCGCGCCGTCGGGCCGGAACGGCTTGCCCGCGAAGGCGGTGGTCTCGTGGCCGGTGAGCCAGGGGCCGAGCCACGGCCCGAGTACGGCGAGCAGCACCACCGCCGCCGTGAGGACCAGCCCGATCCGGGCCTGGGGCAGCGCCAGGGCCCTGCGGAACACCGTGGACTGCGTGCTCATCGCGACACCTCGCTGCGCAGCTTGGGGTTGGTGAGGATGCCGACGATGTCGGCGAGCAGGTTGACGACGATGTAGACGGCGGCGATCAGCAGCGTGATCGCCTGCACGACCTCGACGTCGCGGTTGTTCACCGCGTCGATGAGCGCCTGCCCGACCCCGGGGTAGCGGAACAGGAACTCGACCACCACGACGCCGCCCGCCAGCCAGGCAAGCTGGATGGCGATCACCTGCGCCACCGGGCCGATCGCGTGCGGCAGGGCGTGCCGCGTGATCACCAGCCGCTCCGGGATGCCCTTGAGCCGCGCCATCTCGACGTAGCCGCTGTCGAGCACCTCGCTCATCGTCGCCCGCATCATCCTCGTGATGTAGGGCGCGACGACGAGCACGAGCGTGAGCACGGGCAGCACCAGCTGGCTCGGCCGCGACCACACCGGCTCGCCGGGCGGAGCCAGCGTCACCGACGGCAGCAGCGGGAACACGGTCGTGGACAGCAACACCACCAGCGCGACACCGATGACGAACTCCGGCAGCGCCGCCACCACGAGGCTCGCACCGGACACGGCATGGTCGGCCCTGCGTCCCCGGCGCAGCGCCGTCCAGGTGCCCAGCGCCAGCCCGGCGGCGGTGCTGATCACGGCGGCGAGCACCAGCAGCACCAGCGAGGCGGCGATCCGGCCGCCGAGCAGCTCGGCGACCGGTCCCTGGCTCGCCGTGGAGGTGCCGAGGTCGCCCGTGACCACCCCGCCCAGCCAGTTCAGGTACCGCTCCCACACCGGTGCGTCGAGGCCGAGCTGCGCGTGCAGCGCGGCGATGCGCTCGGGCGTGGCCTGCTGGCCGAGGATGGCGCGCGCCGGGTCGCCGGGCAGCAGCAGGGTCGCGACGAACACCAGCAGCGTCACCAGCCACAGCACGGCGACGCTGATGACGAGCCTGCGTGCGATCAACCGGACCATCCCGCTCACCTCCCTGTCCCGAGCCACGCCTCGCGGAACGAGTAGCCGGACAGCGGCAGGCCGGTGCGGTCGGGCACCAGCCCCGCCACGTACACCTGGAAGGCGTCGACCTGGTTGACGAAGCCCCAGATGATGTTGCCGCCGCGCTCGTACTCGATCCGCTGTGCCCGTGTCAGCAGGCTGTGACGTTCGGCCTCGTCGACCGTGCGCCGGGCCCGGGTGACGAGATCGATGAACTCCGGGTCGTTCCAGTGGGTCTCGTTGTACGGCGCGTCGGGCAGCGAGCCGGACGCCACCTGCGGCAGGTAGTTGCGCGTGTACCAGAACGACTGCGCGAAGTCCCAGCTCAGGTAGTTCTCGCCGAAGAACGTCGTGGTGTCCACGCGCCGCACGCGCACGGTGACCCCGGCCGCCTTGGCCTGCTGCTGGAACACCTGCGCGGCCTCGACGGCTCCGGCCTGGATCGGCGCGGTGACCAGCTCGATGTCCAGGGAGGAGTGTCCCGCTTCGGCGAGCAGCCTGCGCGCCCGCGCGATGTCCTGCCTGCGCTGGGGCAGGTCGCCGGCGTAGGCGGGATCGAACGGCGCGTAGAGGTCGTTGCCGACGCGGCCCTGGCCGCTGAGCACCTGGTTGATCATCTGCTCGCGGTCGACGACGAGCCGCAGCGCCTGCCGCACGCGGACGTCGTCGAACGGCGGCCGGTCCACCCGCATCGTGAACGGCAGCCACGTGCCGGTCTCGGAGCTGAGGATGCGCAGCCGCTCGTCACTGCGCAGCACCTCCACCAGCGCCACCGGTACCTGGTCGATGGCGTCCACCTGGGACGACAGCAGCGCGTTGATGCGCGCGTCGTCCTCGGTGAAGTTGATGAGCACGAGCTCGTCGAGGTAGGGCTGGCCGGGCCGCCAGTAGTGCTCGTTGCGGACGAACGTGCTCTGCAGGCCCGCGGTGAACGTGCTCGCGCGGAACGGGCCGGTGCCGATGGGGCGGTCGAGGGAGAAGTCGGCGGGCACGATGCCCAGCGAGTACTGGCCGAGGTAGTCGTCGAAGACGCTGGAGGGTTCGCTGAGGCGGAACTGCACCCTCCGGTCGCCGTCGGCCACCACCTCGTCCAGCATCGTCAGGCTCGCCGCGCCGCTCTTCGGGTCGTCGGGATCCATGATCCGGCGGAATGTGGCGATGACGTCGGCCGGGGTCACCGGCCTGCCGTCGTGGAAGCGCACCCCGTCGCGCAGCGTCGCGGTCCACACCCTGCCGTCGGCCGACGAGGTGAGCGACTCGGCGACCAGCATCTCGATCCGGTAGTCGTGGTCGCGGTAGAGCAGCGGTTCGTAGAGGTTGCGCACCCGCGCGATGTCCGGGTTGGTCGCCGGGATGTGCGGGTCGAGCGTGTCGGAGGCTCCGCCGCCGGTGACGCCGACACGCAGGGTGCCGCCACGCCTCGGCGGCCCGGTCGGCGCCGCGGCTGCGCGGGTTCTGCCGCCGCACGCGGAGAGCAGGGGGCCGGTCCCGGCGAGCGCGGCGCTGCCGAGCAGGAAGTTCCTTCTGCTGATACGGGAATGAGGCGACATGGAGTCGAGGGCTTCCGGTAGGGGACGTGGGATCAGGAGCTGATGGCCCGTCCCGCGTAGTCGGGGGCGGGGGCGAGGTGTCTTCGCAGTGCGCGCGCCACGGACTCGGGAAACGGCGCCGCCCGCGCGTCGCCGACGTGGACGCACAGCAGCTCCTCGGTGGCCACCAGGTCGCCGCCCACCCGCATCTCGTGGCACAGCCGCACCTTCCTGGCGCCCACCGACAGCACGGACGTGCTGACGTGCAGGTCCGCGCGGGGGCCCACCTCCCGCAGGTAGCGGACGTGGGCTTCCACGGTGTAGAGCGAGCATCCGGTCTCGGCGCGGTAGCGCTCGCCGAGGCCGGTGACCTCCATCAGGTGCGTGGTGGCGAAGCCGAACACCATGACGTAGAAGGGCTCGCTGAGGTGTCCGTTGTAGTCGATCCACTCGTCGCGGACGGTGTCGTGGTACTCGAGCGGTTCACTCATCGTGCGCGCTCCGGCTCGCGGCGACGGCACGCTGCACGGCGATGATGGCGCGGTCGCGTTCGGCCACCAGCTCGGCGATGGGGCGACCGTCCGAGGCGGACTCGCAGCCGGACACCATGTCGTCGCGCAGCCGCTCGGTGAGCTCGGGCGCGTCCAGCCGGGTCCACGGCGCCTTCAGCGACGGTCCGAAGTGGTCCAGCATGTGCGCCATGCCGCCCTCGCCGCCGGCCAGGTGGAACGTGAGGCACGGCCCGTGGACGGGCCAGCGCAGGCCGGGTCCGTCGGTGATGGCGGTGTCGATCTGCTCGACCGTCGCCTCCCCGTTGGCCACCATGTGCAGCGCCTCGCGCCACAGCGCCTCCTGCAGCCGGTTGGCGATGAACCCGGGCAGCTCCCGGTCCATCGTGATCACCGACTTGCCGAGGTGGCGGTAGAACGCGCTCGCCCAGTCCACGGCCCAACGCTCGGTGCGCTCGCCGCCGACCACTTCGACCAGCGGGATGAGGTAGGGCGGGTTGAACGGGTGGCCGACCACGAGCCGTCCCGGGGTGGCGGCCTCGGTCTGCATCTCGGTCATGCCGTAACCGGAGGTGGACGAGGCGATGACGACGCCGGGCGGGGTCACCGCGTCGATGTCGGCGAGCAACGAGCGCTTCACCGCCAGGTCCTCCGGGGCGCTCTCCTGGACGAAACCCGCGCCGTCCACCGCCTCGGCGAGGCTCGGCAGCACCGTCAGGTTGTCCGGGGACGCGCCGTCGGCGAGCCCCAGTTCGGTGAGCGCGGGCCATGCGCCCTCCACGATGCGGGCGAGCCTGCCCTCGGCGCCGTCGCCGGGGTCCCAGGCGCGCACCTGGTAGCCACGCGCGAGGAAGTGCGCGGCCCAGCCTCCGCCGATCACCCCGGCGCCGACACAGGCGACGGTGCGGACCTCCGTGGGGTCAGGCACGGGCGGCCTCCCGCAGCCCGAGCAGCTCACGGGCGTCGGCGGGGGAGGCGATGGCGCCGCCGAGGTCCTCGACGATCCGCACGGCCCGCTCCACGAGCTGGCCGTTGGTGGCCTTGACTCCCTTGGCGAGGTACAGGTTGTCCTCCAGGCCGACGCGCACGTGCCCGCCGAGCAGCGCGGCGTGCGCCACCCAGGGCAGCTGGTTGCGCCCGATCGCGAACGACGCCCACTGCGCGCCGTCCGGCAGCATGTTCACCATCGTCTGCAGCAGCTCGGGGTTGGCGGGTGCGCCGTACGGGATGCCCATGCACAGCTGAAACAGGGGCGGCGCGTCGATCAGGCCCTCCTCGATGAGGGTGGTGGCCAGCCACAGCTGCCCGGTGTCGAAGATCTCCAGCTCGGGCTTCACGCCGAGCTCCTGAATGCGCTTGGCGCCGGCTCGCAGCATGTCCGGTGTGGACACGTAGAGCTGGTGGCCCTCGCCGAAGTTGAGCGATCCGCAGTCGAGGGTGCAGATGTCGGGCAGCAGCTCCTCGACGTGCGGCAGCCGGTCGTGGGCGTTGACAAGGTCGGTGCCGTCGACCGGCTTGAGCGGGTCCTCGTCGTCGAGGACGAGGTCGCCGCCCATGCCCGCGGTCAGGTTGACCACGACGTCCACGCCGGACTCGCGCACGCGCCGCACGACGTCGCGGTAGAGCGCGACGTCGCGGGAGCCCTGGCCGGTGTCGAGGTCGCGCACGTGGATGTGCACGACGGCGGCCCCGGCGTTCGCGGCTTCGATGGCGGAGGCCGCGATCTGCTCGGGCGTGACCGGCACGTGCTCGCTCTTGCCGACCGTGTCGCCCGCGCCGGTGAGCGCGCACGTCACGATGACCTTGTCGTTGCCTGCCCTGACTGGCCTGGGGTTCACTGTCCCTCCTGGACGATGTTGCGGTCGATGAAGTCCTTCAGGTGCTCACGCATCGCCTCCACCGAGCTGCCGGGCTTGCCGGTGAGCACCTGGATGCCGAGCCCGTCGATCAGCGCACTGAGCTGCGTGGTGATCTCGTCCGGATCGCGGGTGCGGAACACTCCCTGCTCCTGTCCGCTGCGGATGGTCATCGCGATCGTGCGGAACCAGCGGTCGTAGGAGTCCCAGTACAGCGACCGCAGCTCCGGGTTGAGCGCGCTTTCGTTCCACACCTGCAGCCAGACCGACCACTCGTCGCGCAGCAGCCCTTCCGTGGGCAGCTGCAGCTCCACCAGCCGCAGCAGCCGCTCGTGGGCGTTGTCGATGGTGTGCAGCTCCGCCACCTGCCGGTCGAAGGCCAGCTTGACGTTGCGGCGCAGCGCCTCGTTGAGCACGTCGTCCTTGGTGGGGAAGTAGTAGTGGATGCTCGCCGTGCTCGTCCCGCACTCCTTGGCGATGTCGGCGATCCGCACGCGGTGGTAGCCGCGGGTGGCGATGAGCTCCCACGCCGTTTCCAGGATCCGCCTGCGCGGCTCCGGCTGCGGCCCGTCGACCGGCGCGCTCGCCGAGCGTGCCGTCGGTGCGGGGACCGCGGTGACGGTGACCGCGTCGTCACTGCCGTTGAGCAGCCAGTTGACCGTCACCCCGGAGTACTCGGCGATCCGTACCAGCTCGTGCGGCGAGAAGCGCCGGGTTCCCTTGAGCGATTTGGACAGTTTGGTCTCGTCCAGCCCGATCGCGGTGGCGAACTCGCGTTGGGCGCCCGCCCTGACCGGAATCAGGCTTCGCACCCGCTTGCGCAGTTCGTCCGTCTCGGCCACGCCGCACGACCCTAGCCACGCCTTGCGATATGCGCAAGTCTACTGACTCATCAGTCAGCTTGCGCAAGTTGCGGGTGTCGCGCCGCTGTCCGATGTGGACGGTGCGCTCCATGTTTCGTATAACAACCTATACGGCGGCGCCTGGGTGCGCTGCCCGCCGGTTCCCACCTCGGAGGGAGGTGCTCGTCCGCAGTGATCTGCAAGGATCACAGGGTGATTCGGCGGATCCTGGGCCCGGTGGTGGACCGGAGCACGTATCGCCGCTGGACGTATCTGATCCTCGGCGGCGCACTTTTCGTGCCGTACCTGCTGTTCGGCGCGATCGTGGTGCCCTCGGTGGTGCCGATGGCGGCCGGGGTCGGTGCGGCGGTCGTGATCGGCGGTGCCGCCGCCCTCGCCGTGCTGGCGGCCACCTCCGTGCTGCCGGCCGTGCGTGCGCTGGAGACCGCCGCCGTACGGGAGCTGCTGGGCGACCCGGTGCCCGACGCGGCCGGCGCCGCCGCCGACGGGGCCGCCCGGGTGCGCTCGGGGGTGCTGTTCGCCGCGCACGTGCTCACCGGGGGCGTGCTGAGCGCGGTGAGCCTCGTGCTCCCGGTGGTGTTCGTGCTCTCGCTCGCCGTGCCGTTCACCGGCAGGTTCGGTGTGGGCGCCGAAGGCAGCACCGCGTTTCCGCAGGGCTGGGCGAGTGCCTGGCTGCCCGCGGCGTCGTTGCTGGCCATGCTGGCGCTGTTCCACGCCGTGTCCGCCGCCGGTGCACTGCTGACGCGGCTCGCGGTGGCGCTGCTCGGGCTGTCGCCCACCGACCGCATCGCGGCGCTCGAACGGCGCACCGAGCGGCTGGCCGAGCGCAACCGCCTCGCCCGTGAGCTGCACGACTCGGTCGGGCACGCGCTGAGCGTGGTGTCCCTGCAGGCCGGGGCCGCCCGCCGCACGCTGCGCCGGGACCCGGACACCGCCGAGCAGGCGCTGCTGGCGATCGAGGACTCGGCCCGTGCCGCGCTCGACGACCTCGACCACGTGCTGGGCCTGCTCCGCGAGCAGACGCCGGAACGCGCGCCGCGGGCTGAGCTCACCCGCCTGCCGTCCCTGGTTGCCGCCACCAGGGAAGCGGGGATGACCGTCGAGTGCGACGTGCGGGGCGACCTCGCGGCCGTCGGCCCCGTGGTGTCCCGCGAGGCCTACCGGATCGTGCAGGAATCGCTGACCAACGCCCTGCGGCACGCCGGTAAGGTCCCGGTCACCGTCGCCGTGCACGTGTCCGGAGGGGAGCTGGCACTGCGTGTCCGCAACCCGCTCGGCGCCGCCTCCGGCGCCCGCCGCCGCTCCGGTGGGGGCAGCGGGCTGCGGGGCATCACCGAGCGTGCCGAGCTGCTCGGCGGGCGGGTGCGCACGGGGCGGCAGGGCGAGGCCTGGGAGGTCGCGGTGTGGTTGCCCACGGGCAGGCGAGGGGAGGGAGCATGACGATCGGGGTGCTGCTCGTCGACGACGAGCAGCTGGTGCGCACCGGGCTGCGGACGATCCTGGAGTCCGAGCCGGACCTCGCCGTCGTGGGCGAGGCCGCCGACGGCACCGAGGTGCCCGGCCTGGTGTCGCGGACGCGCCCCGAGGTGGTGCTCATGGACGTCCGGATGCCCACGGTGGACGGCATCAGGGCCACCGAGCATCTCATGTCCACCATGGACGCTCCACCGAAGGTCGTCGTGGTCACCACGTTCGAGAACGACGACTACGTCTACGACGCCCTGCGAGCGGGGGCGAGCGGGTTCCTGCTCAAGCGATCGCGGCCCGAGGAGATCGTCGCCGCCGTCCGCACCGTCACGGCAGGGGACTCGCTGCTGTTTCCCGCCGCGATCCGGCGGCTCGCGGCCCGGCACGGCACCGGGCGCGGTCCCGGCGGCCTGCGCGAGGCCGGCCTCACCGAACGCGAGGAGCAGGTACTCCGCCTCATGACCACCGGGATGTCCAATGTGGAGATCGCGGGGGAGCTGTTCCTCGGCGTCGAGACCGTCAAGACCCACGTCGGGAACCTGCTCGCCAAGCTCGGCGCTCGCGACCGCACCCAGGCGGTGATCAGGGCCTACGAGTCGGGCTTCGTCTCACCGGACGAGAGCGGGGCGTAGCCGCCACGGCACGGCGGCGAACAGCTCGGCCATCGCCGCGGCCGTGCCGGCCACGTCGTCCCTGCCCGAGGTGAAAGCGCGCTGCCGGTGGCAGGGCAGGGCGAAGAACAGCGAGAAGAACCCGGGCACGTCGCGGGGCGGCAGCCGCAGCAGCGCCCGCAGCGCATGCCTGCGCAGTGCGTGCACCGCCAGCGCGCGGGGCGACCAGATCGCCCGCCACGCGGCGCGCGCCGCCGCGTCCGGTCCCGCCCGCAGCCCGTCGGCCAGCGCCGCCGCCACCCGCGGAGCCAGCGCCAGCGACGCGGCGACGCTGAACCCGGTGGCGGGGTGGACTAGCCCGGCCCGCGCCCCGAACGGCACCGTGCGGCCGGGCCGCGGCACCGGCGGGTCGAGCCGGATGCGCACCTGCTCGGCGGGGTGGGCGGCGACGTCGAACCCGCGGGCGGCCAGCCGCCCGCGCAGCACGCCGAAGGGCAGGCCGGGCCTGCGCGCCAGCGACGTCTCCTCCACCAGCACCCGGCCGCCGCCGAGCGGCACCACATAGAGAAAGCCCGGCTCGTCGGCCGGGCTGCGTGCCCAGTCCATGAACACGGGCGTGCCCGCGGGCGCCAGGCCTGCGGCGGCGCGCTCGGGCAGCACCAGCCCGAACGCCGTCTGCTCGGTGCCGCCCGGCCGCGTGCCCCGCGCGTCCACGACGACGGAGGCGGCCAGCCTGCGGCCGTCGGCGAGCCGCACGATCGAGCCGTACCGCCCGTGCGCCACTCCCGTGGCGGTTCCGGCGACCGCGGTGACCCCCGGCTCCGTCAGCCAGTCACGCAGCCCGGCGTTGTCCAGCACGGTGAACTCCCTGCCGACGACGGTGCCCGCCGCGAGCACGTGGCTCGCCGTCGCCGCGACCGCCGTGTCCGGCAGCGAGGGCACCTCGTCGCGCCACAGCGCGTAGGTGCTGCGCCACGCCCGCTCCGGCGCCGGGTCGGCCAGCACCGTGCCCAGACCCTCGCGGGCGCACGCGGCGGCCACCGCCCTGCCGGCGGGCCCGCCGCCCAGCACCACGACGTCCGCGTCGTCCGCGTCGTCCGCGAGTGCAGCCATGAACGGATGAGATCACATACGGTGTTGCGCATGGGAGCAGAACCGGACCCACGGGCAGCTCGCAGGGACCCGGCCGCCGAGCGGGGAGGCTTCGCCGATCTGGCGACCAGCCCGTTCCGCGTGGACCGTGACCGCGTCGCCGCGTCGCCGTTCTTCGCGCGGCTCGGCGGGGTCACCCAGGTGGTCAGCGCGGGCGGCTCCGGGCTGCTGCACAACCGGCTCACCCACAGCCTCAAGGTCGCGCAGGTCGCCAGGGTCATCGCGGAGCGGATCCTGGCCGCGGAGGAGTCGCGGGAGCTGGCGGAGAAGCTGGGCGGCTGCGACCCGGACGTGGCCGAGGCCGCGGCGCTCGGCCACGACCTCGGCCACCCGCCGTTCGGTCATCTCGGTGAGCAGGTGCTCGACCGCATCGCCCGCCACCGCTACGGCCTCGCCGACGGTTTCGAGGGCAACGCGCAGACGTTCCGCATCGTCACCACCACCGAGGTCGGCGGACCCACGCCCGAGGGGCTGAACCTGACCGCCGCCGTGCGGGCGGCGCTGCTGAAGTACCCGTGGGCGCGGCTGCACTACCCGGACCCGCATCCGGCGCACATGAGCGTGCCCCCGCGGGGCGCCGCGGAGCCCGCCGAGGCACCGGGCACCGGGTCGGCGAAGTTCTCCGCCTACTCCACCGAGCTGGACGACGTGGCGCAGGCCAGGGAGCCGTTCGCGGGCCGCGTGGAGGCGTGGCAGCAGACGGTGGAGGCCTCGGTGATGGATCTGGCCGACGACATCGCCTACGCCATCCACGACCTGCAGGACTTCCACCGCATCGGCGTGCTGCAGCACGCGGCCGTGGCCACCGAGCTGCGGCAGTGGCTCGACGACCGCGCCGAGTTCGCCGCGCTGCCGGGCGGGGCGCTGCGCGAGGAGCACCGCAACCCCGGCCGCTCGCTGGAGACGCTGCGCCGCCGCATGCACGTCAAGGACGCGTGGGTGGTGGACGACGAGGCGTTCGCGCAGGCGGTGGCGCGCGTCCACGCCGAGCTGGTGGAGGACCTGCTGGCCATCCCCTTCGACGGCTCGATCGAGGCCGAGCAGGCACTCGCGACCTTCTCCGCGCGCTGGACGGCCCGGCTGGTCGAGGGCGTGGTCGTGCATCCGGCACCCTCGACCCGCACCGGGCACGTCACCCTGCGCCAGGCGCAGTGGCACGAGGTGCAGGTGCTCAAGTTCGTGCACCGGCGGTTCGTGCTGCAGCGCGCGGACCTGGCCCTGCACCAGCGTGGTCAGGCGAGCCTGCTGACGTCGCTGGTGGACGCGCTCGACGCGTGGCTGGCCGACCGCGACGAGGCCCGCCGCCTGCCGCGCAGGCTGTTCGACCTGGTGGAGCTGGCCCGCGCCGAGTACACCGCGCTGGCCCGCAACACCCCGGAGGTGCTGGTCGGCGCCACCGGCGAGCGGATCGAGGGCGCCGACGCGGTGCGTGGTCTCGCCCGCGGGCGCGCCGTCGTGGACTTCGTCGCGTCGCTCACCGACCGGCAGGCGGCGAGCATGCTGGACGCCATCACGGGCAGGACGAGCCAGCCGTGGTCGGAGTCGTTCGTGCTCTAGCGTGGGCGGGGTGGCGCGCACACGGCAGGTCAGCGGGGGTGGAAGGGCCGTCGAGGTGGAACCGGAGCGGCTGGCGCGGTGGTTCGCCCGCTTCGCCGAGCGCAACGGCGGCGTGATCGCCACCCGCCTCGGCCCCGGCGAGGTGGTCGTCACCGCCGCCGACGGCACCACCGCCACCGTGGCGGTGCCGTTTCCTCCGCTGCCCGTCGGTGACCGCGAGGCCGAGGGCCTGGCCGTGGAGGCCCTCGTCGAGCACGCGAGCAGGCCCCGCCGCCTCGGGCTGCTGCTGGTCCGCCTCGGCGGGCACAGCGTCGGCGTCGCCGAGGGCGACCGGGTCGTCGCGTCGCGGACCGGCCGGCACCTCGTGCACGGCCGCAGCGCGGCGGGCGGCTGGTCGCAGCAGCGCTTCGCGCGGCGGCGCGACGGCCAGGCGCGGCAGTCGCTGCGGGCCGCCGCCGACGACGCCGCCGAGATCCTGGCCTCACGGGCGTCCGGTTTGGACGGTGTGGTGCTCGGCGGCGACCGCAGAGCCCTCGACGAGCTGCGAGCCGACCCGCGCCTGGCGCCGGTGTTCGCCCTGGCTTCGGAGCGGGTGCTGGATGTCGCGGAGCCGAGGCGCACCGTGCTCGACGACGCCGCCCGCCGCGCCCGCGCGGTGGAAATCACCGTCCGCGACCCCGCCTGAAGCTCCCCAATGCCACATTCGTAGCGTTGAGCGCCACCAATGCGGCATTCGTAGCGTTGAGCGCCACCAATGCCGCATTGGGGAGCTTGCCGGGCGGCTCGGGGGTGAGCCGGGTCACCGGGGCCGAAAAGCGGTGGACGCCGGGCCTTACACTGGGAGCCGTGGTCGTTCGCTTGGAGTAGCCGCCCCGCCCCGTGCGGGTAGTCCACGCTGTCCAGGTCCGCTTTCCACACTCCCGGAGACTTCTCTTGATCACGGCCACCGGCCTCGAACTCCGTGCTGGTTCGCGCGTTCTGCTTTCCGGCACCACCCTGCGCGTGCAACCGGGCGACCGGATCGGCCTCGTCGGCCGCAACGGCGCGGGCAAGACCACCACGCTGCGCGTGCTGGCCGGCGAGGGCGAACCGTACGCGGGCGACCTCGAGCACGGCGGCGAGGTCGGCTACCTGCCGCAGGACCCGCGGGAGGGCGACCTGTCGGTGGCGGCGAAGGACCGCGTGCTGTCCGCACGCGGCCTCGACGCGCTGCTGCGGGACATGGAGAAGGCACAGACCGCCATGTCGGAACTGGTCGATGACGCCGAGCGGGACAAGGCGGTACGTCGCTACGGCAGGCTGGAGGAGCGCTTCGCCGCGCTCGGGGGCTACGCCGCGGAGAGCGAGGCCGCGCGGATCTGCGCCAATCTCGGCCTGGAGGAGCGCATCCTCACCCAGCCGCTGAGCACGCTGTCCGGCGGTCAGCGGCGGCGCGTGGAGCTGGCCCGCATCCTGTTCGCCGCCTCCGAGGCGGGCGCGGGCGGCAAGTCCGGCACCATCCTGCTGCTCGACGAGCCCACGAACCACCTCGACGCCGACTCGATCAGCTGGCTGCGCGGCTTCCTGAAGTCCCACGACGGTGGCCTCGTGGTGATCAGCCACGACGTCGACCTGCTCGCCGACGTCGTGAACAAGGTGTGGTTCCTCGACGCCACGCGCGCCGAGCTGGACACCTACAACATGACCTGGCAGCGCTACCTCGACGCACGCGCCACCGACGAGAAGCGGCGCAGGCGCGAACGCGCCAACGCCGAGAAGAAGGCCGCCGCACTGCAGAAGCAGGCCGCCAAGCTCGGTGCCAAGGCCACGAAGGCCGTCGCGGCGAAGAACATGGCGCGCCGGGCCGAGCAGATGCTGGCGAACCTGGACGAGGAGCGCCAGGCCGACAAGGTCGCCAAGATCAAGTTTCCCGCGCCTGCACCCTGTGGCCGGACCCCGCTCACGGCGGAGGGCCTGTCGAAGTCCTACGGTTCGCTGGAGATCTTCACCGGCGTCGACCTGGCGATCGACCGCGGGTCGAAGGTCGTCGTGCTGGGACTCAACGGCGCGGGCAAGACCACGCTGCTGCGCCTGCTCGGCGGTATGGAGACGCCGGACACCGGCTCGGTGGTGCCGGGCCACGGGCTGCGCATCGGCTACTACGCGCAGGAGCACGAGACGCTCGACCACGACGCCACGGTGTGGGAGAACACCCGGCACCTCGCCCCCGACACGGGCGCGCAGGAACTGCGGAACCTGCTGGGCTCGTTCCTGTTCAGCGGCGAGCAGCTCGACCAGCCCGCGGGCACCCTGTCCGGCGGCGAGAAGACGCGGCTGGCGCTCGCGGCGCTCGTGTCGAGCGCCGCGAACGTGCTGCTGCTCGACGAGCCGACCAACAACCTCGACCCGGCCAGCCGCGCGCAGGTGCTCGACGCCCTGCACAGCTACACGGGGGCCGTGGTGCTCGTGACGCACGACCCCGGGGCGGTGGAAGCGCTGCAACCCGAGCGGGTGATCCTGTTGCCGGATGGCACCGAGGATCATTGGTCGGATGATTATCTGGAGCTCGTGCAGCTCGCCTGAGTTGTTGGCAGGCCGCCATATTTGCCACGATGATCGTTAGTTGATGTCGGGTAAACACTGGATCGGCCCAATATGGCGCGGTTTGGACAGGATTTTGGCCCGTCGTCTGGCATTCGGCCGTCAGGTGTTCGATCATTGCGGCGGCAGGGGTCGAATGTGGCCCGAAACACCATACGGGCGGAAGGTGGATTGACGTGGCAGACCTGAAGAAGGGTGCGCGCATCACCGGAAACACGCGCGACAAGCTGGCCGCCGACCTGAAGAAGAAATACGAGAAGGGCGCGAGCATTCGGGCCCTCGCGGAGTCAACCGGACGGTCCTACGGTTTCGTGCACCGGGTGCTTTCCGAATCCGGTGTGCAGCTGCGGGGCAGGGGCGGCGCGACCCGCGTCAAGAAGAAGTAAGCCTGGTATCGCTCGGGCCGGTCTCGCTCGCGGTGCCTGAGCCGGATTCCGCGGCGCCGGGGGGAGCCGCGGGCCGGCCAGGGAAGCACAGCATCGCGCCCAGCAGCACCACCGGGTACACCAGGTAACCGAACCTCGTGGCCGGGGTCAGCATCGTGAACGCGCCGAGCCCCGCCGCGATGCGCAGCAGCGCGTCCGCACCGGTGCGGGGCGGACGTCGCACGAGCCACGCCAGGATCGCGACGGCCGCGGCTCCCAGCAGTCCGAACGCCAGCAGTTTCCCCGCGCCGCCTGCGCTCGCGATGAGATGGCCTGGCAGCGGGCTGGCCGCGGGGGAGCTGACCGCGCCGAGTCCCGCGGGGAAACGCAGCACGTGTTCGACGAACGCGCCGGGGTCCACCAGCAGCACCGGCACGTTCACCGCCGCGCATCCGGCGAGGAACACCAGTGCGTACCGCGCTGCCGCGCGCCCACCGAGCCGCACCAGCACGAGCGCCAGCAGCACCACCACGGCCGGGGCCACGATGAGTTTCGCGCTCGTCACCAGCGCCAGCACGAACGCCGACCACCCGGGCCGGTCGGCGGCGAGCGCGCACGCGAGCACGAGCAGCCCGACGATCGCGAGGTCGGGGCCCGCCGTGGCGAAGGTCAGCGCCGTCAGGGGAAAGACCACCACGAGCTGGGCGGCCCTGACGGGCACGCGCGGCCTGCCGAGCAGACGCAGGCCGCCCCACAGGCACAGCGCCGCGGTGAGCGCGAAGTACAGCCGCGCGTCGGTGAGGACGTCGCCCACCGCCGTGCCGCCGAGCACCGCCCTCGGCAGGCCGAACACCGCCATCACCGGCCCGTACGGCGTGTAGTCGTTCACCTCGGGTGGCCTGCCCAGCGCGGTGACGTCGACGTAGGGCGTGCCGGTGTCGAGCAGCAGGCTCGCCGACCGCTCGATGACCCACACCTCCGGCTGGGCGCTCCACGCCCCGGGAGCGGCAGCCCAGTCGCCGCCACGCAGCCTGGTGAGCAGCAGGGTCACCAGCGGCGCCACCATGCCGACCACGGCGACGACGCCGAAGCTCGTCCACCGGGAACGCCACCAGCCGGGCCGGTTCGTCGTCAGCGAAAGCCAGCAGGTGTGCGCGAAGGCCAGGCCGTAGCCGACGGCGGCGAAGCAAGCCCACACTCTGAACCCGTAGTGCTTGTCGGTCAGGGCCAGTGCCAGCGCATACGCCGTGCAGACGGCGTAGAGGACGGCGTCCAGCCGCAGCGGGCGCTCCGCCCATCCGGCCCGTACCCACTCCCGAACCAGCCCTCTCCCCATGGCGCAGGACCCTACCGCGCGGCAAAAGGGCTGGCGGGATCGGGAAGCATCACGTAGGACGGTGTGTTGTCCAGGACATATCGGGTCAATATCTCTACTTTGGTCTAGGTATGAGAAGGGGTGGGGCGGGCGATGGACAACACGTGGTCGCTGTTGAACGGGGCGATGAAGGCGCGCGACGCGCCGCGAGGGCTGCGCCGCGGGACGGTGCGCAGGGTCGCCCGGTTCGCCCGGCCACACTGGCGCAGGCTCGGCTTCTTCCTCGTGCTCACCGTCGTCGGGGCGGTGCTCGCCGTGAGTACGCCGCTGCTGGCGGGCCGCGTCGTCAACGCGATCGTGGCTGGGGGAGCGGTCGCCACCGTGGTGTGGCTCGCGCTCGCCATCGCCGGGCTGGCCATCGCCGACGCCGCGCTGGGGCTGGCCGAGCGCTGGCAGTCCGCCCGCATCGGCGAGGGGCTGATCTACGACCTGCGCCGCGCCGTGTACGAGCACGTGCAGCGCATGCCGATCGCGTTCTTCACCCGCACCCGCACCGGGGCGCTGGTCAGCAGGCTCAACAACGACGTCATCGGCGCCCAGCGCACGTTCACGGCGACGCTGTCCGGACTCGTCACCAACGTGATCCAGCTGGTGCTCTCGCTCGCCGTGATGCTCACGCTCTCCTGGCAGGTCACGCTGCTCGCGCTCGTGCTGCTGCCGGTGTTCGTGCTGCCCGCCCGCCGCATCGGCAGGCGCATGGCCGACCTGCAGCGGGAGTCCGCCGAGGTCAACGCGTCGATGACCACGCAGATGACCGAGCGGTTCTCCGCGCCCGGCGCCACGCTGGTGAAACTGTTCGGCAGGCCGCGAGTGGAGGCCGACGAGTTCGGCGCCCGCGCGGGACGGGTGCGGGACATCGGCGTGCGCACCGCGATGCTCACCCGCTGGTTCATGACCAGCCTGACACTGGTCTCGGCGCTGGCGCAGGCGCTGGTCTACGGCCTCGGCGGTTGGCTGGCGCTGCGCGGCGAGATCGCGGCGGGCACCGTCGTCGCGCTGGCACTGCTGCTGACCAGGCTCTACACGCCGCTGACCGCGCTGGCCAACGTCCGCGTCGACGTGATGACCGCGCTCGTGTCGTTCGAGCGCGTCTTCGAGGTCCTCGACCTGGAGCCGATGATCCGGGAGCGGCCCGATCCCCGCGCCCTGCCTTCCGGGGGCGTCTCCGTGGAGTTCAGCGACGTCCGCTTCAGTTACCCCTCGGCGGAGCGGTTCTCGCTCGCCTCGCTCGAAGAGGTGTCTACACTGGACAGCCGAGGTGGCGAGGAGGTGCTGCACGGGGTCAGCTTCCGCGCCGAACCGGGACAGATGGTGGCGCTCGTCGGCTCGTCGGGTGCGGGCAAGTCGACCATCGCCTCGCTGGTGCCGCGGCTCTACGATGTCGACTCCGGTTCGGTGCGGCTGTCCGGTGTGGACGTCCGCGACCTCTCCTTCGAGACGCTGCGCCGTACCGTCGGCGTGGTGACCCAGGACGGCCACCTGTTCCACGACACCATCCGCGCCAACCTCGCCTACGCCGCCCCGGAGGCAGGCGACGCCGAGATCTGGCACGCGCTGGAGCGCGCCCGGCTGGCCGAGCTGGTCCGCTCGCTGCCGGACGGGCTCGACACGGTGATCGGGGAGCGTGGGTACCGCCTGTCCGGCGGGGAGCGGCAGCGGCTGACGATCGCGCGCCTGCTGCTGGCCCAGCCCCGTGTCGTGGTGCTCGACGAGGCGACCGCCCACCTGGACTCCGAGTCGGAGGCGGCCGTCGGCGAGGCGCTCACCGACGCGCTCGCGGGGAGGACGGCGCTGGTCATCGCGCACCGGCTGTCTACGATCCGGGCAGCGGAACAGATCCTCGTGGTCGAGGAGGGCCGCGTGGTGGAACAGGGCACCCACGAGCAGCTGCTCGCCGCCGGAGGCCGCTACGCCGAGCTGTACCGCACCCAGTTCAGCGAGCAGGCGCCCAGCGCGGCGTGAGGAGGCAGCGGGTGGACGAGCAACGGCCGGGTCTCGCCGTGCGCCCGGCGCACGGCGAGGCGGCGGCGGTGGCCCTCGTGCTGCACGGCGGCGCCGAGCACGGGCTGAGCGAGGTCCGGCCGTGGCGGCTGGCCTACCTGCGCATGGTGCCCTTCGTCAGGGCGCTGGCCGCGGCGGGCGGGCGGCACGGCCTTGAGGTGCGCCTGCTGCGCAACCGGGTGCGCGGCTGGAACGAGCCGGCCTGCGACCCGCTGCGCGACGCCCGCTGGGCACTGGAGCGCATCCATGCCGAACGCCCGGGGCTGCCGGTCGTGCTCGTCGGCCACTCGATGGGCGGCAGGGTGGCGCTGCGCGCCGCCGACGACCCGGCGGTGCTCGGGGTGTGCGCGCTGGCGCCCTGGACCCCACGGGGCGAGCCGGTCGAGCCCGTCGCGGCGCGGTCGGTGCTCATCGCGCACGGTCTGCAGGACCGCGTCACCAAGCCCGGTGACTCGTATCACTACGCGGTGCGCGCCGCCGGGCACGCCGCCGACGTGGCCCGGTTCGAACTGGCGGCGGAGGGGCACGCGATGCTGCGCCGCGCAGGCGTGTGGACCCGGCTCGTCGTGGAGTTCGTCGCGCGCACTCTGGCTCTGCCCGGCGCCGGCGCGACCCTGCTGGACGCGGCCTGGACCAAACCGGAGCCGGAGCGGCTGCGAATACCGCTGTGAACGAGCCGGTCAGGACGGTGGACGTTGCGGTTGCAGGACCACCGCGAGGCCGAGGGCACTGACATCGAGGCGGTGGAACGGCACAGCAGACGTCGCTGCTCGCCGTCCGCCTGTTCGGCCAGGACCACGCCCGTACACTGGAACACTGGCGGGCGCGGCTCCTCGAGCCCCGGGACGACGTCGCCGGGCTCGGGTTCGACCAGGTGTTCCGCCGGATGTGGGCGTTCCACCTGGCGTGTTCGGAGGCGGGTTTTCCGTCCCGGCTACGTCCATGTCCCGCAGTTTTCCTTCGGCCGGGGCTGACCGACACAACCCGATCGGGGGACCGTGCGTCTCCCTCTGCGGAGCGTGCGGTTTAGTAGGGGCCGCAGGTCGGCAGCACGACGGCGAGCGGAGAGGTCATGACGTACGGCGGACACGGCGGGCAGTACGGCGGACAGCAGCCGCCTCCGGGTCGCCGGCCACCGCGCGGCCCCCGGCAGCACCAGAGCGCGCAGATGCTGCCTGTTCCCGGCAGCGAGCGGGCCAGGCAGGGGCCGCCGCGCAGGCCGCCGCAGCAGACCCGCGTCGCGCCGCCGCCGCACCAGCCGCCGCCCGGGCGTGGCGAGCCGCCGATGCCGCCTGCAAGGCCGCGCAAACGCAGGCGCTGGACCTTCGGGCGGGTCGTGATGGCCTTGTTCATGGTGTTCGTGCTGGTGCTGGCCTCGGTGTGGCTGTACCTCGAGTTCTCGATCAACCGGATCGACGCGCTGCCCGAGTACGAGGGTCAGCCCGCCGCCGCCGAGGGCACCAACTGGCTCATCGTCGGCTCCGACTCCCGGCAGGGTCTCGACGCCGAGGACAGGGCGCGCCTGGCCACCGGCGACTCCGGCGGCCAGCGCACCGACACCATCATGATCGCCCATCTCCCGGACAACGACACCGCGCCCACGCTGCTCAGCCTGCCCCGCGACTCGGTGGTCGAGATCCCCGGCCACGGCACCAGCAAGATCAACGCCGCGTTCGCGATCGGCGGTGCGCCCCTGCTGGCCCGCACGATCGAGCAGGCCACCGGGCTGCACATCGACCACTACGCCGAGATCGGCTTCGGCGGGTTCGCCAACATGGTCGACGCCATGGGCGGGGTCGAGATGGACATCCCGGCCGAGATGAAGGACCCAAAGACGGGGATCACCATCCCTGCGGGCAAGCAGACGCTCGACGGCGCGCAGGCCCTGGGGTTCGTGCGGATGCGCTACAGCTCCGCCACGCCGCGCTCGGACCTCGACCGCGTCGCCAACCAGCGCAAGTTCATCGGCGCGATGGCGAGCCAGATGGCCAGCCCGGCGACGTTGCTCAATCCCTTCGACGTGTTCCCGCTGCTCGCCGACGCGCCGGACGCGCTTACCATGGACACCGACGACCACCTGCACAACCTGGTGGGGCTTGCCTGGGCCATGCGGGGCATCTCCGACGGCGGGGTGGTCACCACGACGGTGCCGGTGACGTCCAGTTCGGCGGAGTACTGGGACGAGGCGAAGTCCCAGCAGCTGTTCGACGCCCTGCGCAACGACACGCCGCTGCCGGACAGCGTGATCTACAACTAGCGCCCCGGACGGCGAGCCGAAGGGCACCGTGGGCACGCATCGGGTACCGAAGGGCACCTTGGGCGCGGCGTGACACAGGAGGCACAGATGACCGAGACGCCGGTGGCCGACGTGCTGGCCGAGCTGGCCGCGCTCGAGGACCCCAAGATCCGCGAGGTGAACGAGAAGCACGGTGACGATCACGGGGTGAACCTCGGCAAGCTGCGCGCGCTCGCCAAGCGGCTCAAGACGCAGCAGGAACTCGCGGGCCGGCTCTGGGAGACCGGGGACAGCGCGGCGAGGCTGCTGGCGTTGCTGATCTGCCGTCCGAAGGCCTTCTCGCGGGACGAGCTGGACGCCATGGTGCGCGAGGCGCGGACTCCCAAGGTGCACGACTGGCTCGTGAACTACGTGGTGAAGAAGAGCCCGCATGCCGAGCAGCTGCGCCTGGCCTGGTCCGCCGATCCGGACCCGGTGGTCGCGAGTGCGGGCTGGGCGCTGACCACCGAGCGGGTGGCCAAGCAGCCCGGCGGCCTCGATCTCGCCGGACTGCTCGACGTGATCGAGGCGGAGATGAAGGACGCGCCCGATCGCCTGCAGTGGGCGATGAACCACTGCCTTGCCCAGATCGGGATCGAGCACGCCGAGCACCGCGCCCGCGCCATCGACATCGGTGAGCGCCTGCAGGTGCTCAAGGACTATCCGACTCCCCCGAACTGCACGTCTCCGTTCGCGCCCGTCTGGATCACCGAGATGGTGAGCAGGCAGCAGGGCGCGTAGGCCGGCTCGCGCCGCGTCAGGAGGCGGTCCGGTTGTGGTGGCGCAGCACCTCCAGCGCCTTGTCGGCGTGCACGGCCATCCGCAGCTCGCTCTTGATCACGCTCAGCACGGTCCGGTCGGTGCCGATGACGAACGTATGGCGCTTCGTCAGCAGGGGCCCGAGCTTGCGGCGCACCCCGAACTGCGCGGCGACCGTGCCGTCGGTGTCGGACAGCAGCGGGAAGTCGAAGCTGTGGGCCTCGGCGAACCGGCGCTGCTTGTCCACCGGGTCGGGGCTGATGCCCACGCGATGGGCGCCCGCGTCGCGGAACTCGGCAGCCAGATCGCGGAACTGGCAGCTCTCCGCGGTGCAGCCGGGGGTCATGGCGGCGGGGTAGAAGAACAGCACGACGGGACCGGTCTCGAGAAACCCGGACAGCGTCCGGGGCGTGCCGGTCTGGTCGGGCAGCGTGAAATCGGGGGCCAGCTCTGCCTGCTTCATACCGTGACCCTAGTGTCGCGCGCCGCCAACCCGGCCGGGAGCTGTGGCGAGGCCGGCATTCCCGCCGTGTCCCGCCGTGCCCTTGACGCTGTCGCCGTGCCGAAGGTGCCCGTGGGCACCTGATGCGTGCCCGCGGTGCCCTTCGGCTCGCGGCCCGAGCCGGCATCGGCTCCCGCGGGAACGGTCCGGGTCACCGGGGCCCGTGCTGCTCGATCAGGGACCTGATCTCCGCCCCGCTCGCGGCCCGCCCGAACAGCTCACCCCGGCCCGCGACGATGCCCAGCTCACGCAGCCTGCTC
Source organism: Prauserella muralis (assembly GCF_003202285.1). GTDB lineage: Bacteria > Actinomycetota > Actinomycetes > Mycobacteriales > Pseudonocardiaceae > Prauserella_B > Prauserella_B muralis. The sequence continues at coordinate 376,876 of NZ_MASW01000007.1, read as the reverse complement.
GCGTGCTCGGGGGTGTGGACCCCCTCCGCGCCGATCCGCCGGATCCCCAGCTCGCAGGCCCGCTCCATGAGGGTGACGAGGTGCTTGCGGGCGCCGTCGGCTTCCGGGCCCTCGCGGGCGAGCGCGTCGACCAGGGGCCCGGACAGGATGACGTACCCGACCGGCAGCTTGTTCGCGTGCGCCAGCTCCAGGTCGGCGGCACCCGACACCGCAAGGGTGATCTTGACGTCCAGCTCGGAGAGCACCGCCAGCGCCTCCGGCACCTCGCCGCGCGGGTCGAACAGCGCGATGCTGTCGGTGCACAGGCGCAGCTTGTCCGGCGGCAGCTTCGTCTGCTCCAGTTCGGTGCGGATGATGCCGACGAGGTTGGGGTCGATGGCCATGCGGGTCGGCAGCCGCACGCACAGGTCAGGGGCCGCACTGAACTGCTCGTGCCACGAGGCGGCCTCGGCCATCGACTCGGTGAGCAGCCACCGGCCGAGGTTGGCCGTCATGCCCGTGGTGTCGGCCAGTGGGTAGAACTCGTCGGCCTTCAGCACGCCGTGCTCGGGGTGCCGCCAGCGCAGCACGGCATTGACCACGGCCACCTCGTTGCTGCCGTCGAGCTTGACCGTCGGCTGGTACTCCAGCTCGAACTCGCCGTTCTCCAGCGCGCCGCCGATGACCGCGCCGATGCCGTAGCGGCGCCGGTCGAGGTGGTCGAGGTCCGGCTCGAACAGCATCCACTGGGCGCGGCCGTTCTCCTTGGCCCTGTGCAGGGTGATCTCGGCGGCCCTGTGCAGATCCTCCTGCGTCTGGCCCGCGGCGTCCTGCACCACGATGCCGACGCTGACGCTCACGGCGACGCCGTTGCCGTCGACGTAGCAGGGCTCGGCGAGCTCACGCATCGCGTCCTCGACGAGGTCGATCACACCGGCGCTGGACAGCTCGCCGTGCATCAGCACCGCGAAGCCGTCGCCGGACAGCCGCGCCACGAACGCGTCGTGCCCGGCGAACGCCGCCGCCAGTGTGCGGGCGACGTGCCGCAGCACCTCGTCGCCCGCGCCGGGCCCGAGCCCGTCGTTGACGACCTTGAAGCCGTCGATGTCGAAGTAGATGAGCGCCAGCTGGCCGTCGCCGGGCGCGGCCAGCGTCGCCTCCAGCTTGTTGACGAAGCTGCTGTGGTTGGGCAGCCCGGTGAGCGGATCCTGCACGTTCTGCCTGCGCAGCGTGTCGCGCAGCAGGTGCAGCTCGCTGACGTCCTCCACGATCAGCACCGGGTACAGCGAGCCCTCGCGGTCGCCGGGCAGCCCGGCGATGGTCACGTTCGTCCTCAGCGGACCGTCCTCGACGTGGTCGAGCTCCAGCTGCTCGCGGTGCCGCTGGCGGCCGTCGGCACGCAACTCGGCGAAGGCGGAGCGGATCGTCTCCGCCTCGTGCTCGGTGGCGGCGAGCGCGGCCGCGTCCGTTCCGGCGAGATCCTCCGGTTTGTGGCCGAGGATGCGCGTGAACGCCGGGTTCACGTCGAGGATGCGCCCGTCCTGATCCGTCAGCGCCACCCCGTGGGGTGACGCTGAGTAGAGTGTCGCGAGCCGGTGCACCGCCGCGTCCCTGGCCGCCTCTGCTTCGGCGCGTGCCTCGGCGGCGACGGCGGTGAGGATCCGTTCGAGTTCGTCGGCGGGAAGCTCGACACCGTTCGTGTCGGCGAGCCGCGCCGCCCAGCGGCGGGCGAGCCCCGTTGTCCCTGGTGTGTCACCAGGTTCCGGCACCGTGCACCTCTCCAGAAAGCGTTGAAGGCCAGCTCGGTGCCCTCGTGGTCGGCTGTGGCAGGCCACGACGAGACCGAGTTGGCCAGGAGCCCTGCCACAGCATCATGCACGACACAGGGTGTCTACCGGCTGGAAGGGTGGTTCTCCGACCGGCGGGGATCACTCTCCGTCATCGCAGGGGGTGGAGATCAACAGGCAGCCCGTCGACCGGCACCGGCAGCGACACGTAGTCCCAGCGGACCCGGTAGCCGTCCGGGACACTCCAGCGGAAGGTGCGCAGCATCTCGTGCAGCAGGGCCTTCACCTCGAACATGCCGAAGTGCATGCCGATGCACTTGTGCGCGCCGCCGCCGAACGGCATCCACGCGTAGCGGTGGGCCTTGTCCTCCCGGCGCGGCTCGGCGAAGCGTTCGGGGTCGAAGGTGTGCGGGTCGGTCCAGTGCCGCGGGTCGAAGTGGTTGATCGACGGCGAGATGCCGACCAGTGTGCCCGCCGGGATGTAGTGGCCGAGCACGTCGGTGTCGGCGACCGTCTTGCGGGACATGCTGGGCACCGGCGCCACCAGCCGCAGGGACTCCTTGATCACCAGGTCGAGGGTCCGCAGCCGGTCGAGCGCGGCGGCGTCGGGCGCCTCGGCGCCGAGGGCCAGCGACTCCTCCCTGGCCCGTTCCTGCCATTCGGGGTGCTTGGCGAGGTAGTAGGCGGCGGCCGAGCTCGTGATCGTGGACGTGTCGTGGGCGGCCATCATGAGAAAGATCATGTGGTTGACGACGTCGGCGTCGGAGAACCGCTCGCCGTCGTCGGCCGTCGCGTGGCACAGGGCCGAGAACAGGTCGTCGCCGTCGGCCGCGCGCTTGGCCGGCAGGTGAGCGGCGAAGTAACGCTCGAGCACGCGCCTGCCGTTGAGCCCGGCCCGCCACCGGCCGCCGGGAACGGGGTAGCGCACGACCGAGGTCGCCGCGCGCACGCAGTCGACGAACGCCCTGTTGATCCTGAGCGCGTCGCCGCCGCTGCGCATGTCCATGAACACGCGCGTCGCCACGTCGAGGGTGAGCTGCTTGAGCGACCAGTACAGGCGGGGACGCGGGGTCGCCGCCCACGCGGCGACCCCGGCCCGCAGGGTGGGAGCCATCGCCTCGACGTAGCCGTGCAGCCGGTCGCGGGTGAAGGCCTCCTGCATGATCCGCCGGTGGGCGTGGTGCTCGCCGAAGTCCAGCAGCATGAGCCCGCGGTGGAAGAAGCGCTCGATGAAGAACCGCCAGCCCTCCTGGGAGAACGCCTTGTCCTTGTTCACGAGCGCGAGCTGGGTGGCTTCCGCGCCGGTGAGCGTGACGATGCGCCTGCCGAAGGCGCCCGACCACCACACCGGCCCGTAGCGCTCGTAACGGCGCAGGCCGTAGTCCACGCCGTAACGCATGAGCCGCAGCGTGTGCCCGATCACCGGCGGGCCCGCGTCGCCGAGCACGGGCTTGAGCCCGCTGCCCGGCGGCGGTGGCGCCAGCTCGCCCTCGGGCCAGCGCCTGGCGAGGATGCGCTCGTCGACGGCGCGGGGCAGGGGCAGCGCCGTGAGCGGTGGCATCCGTTCGCGCAGCGTCTCGGTCATCCTGTCGACGGCTGTCACCATGGCGACCCTCTCCTCGCTGAGCCGGTCCCCACGGTCCCGCACTATTGGCAGGCTGACAAGAGGGGTCCCCCGGAAGGGCGCCCGCCCTGTGGAGCGGGGACTCAGTCCCAGTCGAGCGCGGCGCCGCTCTGGTACTCGATCACCCTCGTCTCGAAGAAGTTCTTCTCCTTCTTCAGATCCATGGCCTCCGACATCCACGGGAACGGGTTCTCCCGCTCTCCGAACGGCGGCGCCAGCCCCAGCTGCTGGGCGCGCCGGTCGGTGATGAAGCGCAGGTACTGCTCACAGGCCTGCGCCGTCAGCCCGAGCATGCCGCGCGGCATCGTGTCGCGGGCGTAGGCGACCTCCAGCTCGCACGCCTCGGCCAGCATGCCCCGCACCTCGGCCTGGAACGCCTCGGTCCACAGGTGCGGATTCTCCAGCTTGATCTGGTTGACGCAGTCGATGCCGAAGTTCAGGTGGATCGACTCGTCCCGCAGGATGTACTGGTACTGCTCGGCGATGCCGACCATCTTGTTGCGCCTGCCCAGCGACAGCACCTGCGCGAACCCGGTGTAGAACCACATTCCCTCGAACACCACGTAGAACGCCACGAGATCGCGCAGGAACGCCTGGTCGGCCTCGGCCGTACCGGTGGCGAAGTCCGGGTCCTCCAGGTGCTGCGTGTAGCGCAGGGCCCAGGCGTCCTTGTCCGCGATCGAGGGCACCTCGCGGTAGGAGTTGAACAGCTCGCCCTCCTCGAGGCCGAGGCTTTCGCAGATGTACTGGAAGGTGTGCGTGTGCACGGCCTCCTCGAACGCCTGCCGCAGCAGGTACTGCCTGCACTCGGGGTTGGTGAGGTGCCGGTAGACGGCCAGCACGATGTTGTTGGCCACCAGCGACTCGGCGGTGGCGAAGAAGCCGAGGTTGCGCTTGAGCATCAGCCGTTCGTCGGCGGTGAGCCCGCCGGGCGACTTCCACAGCGCGATGTCGGCCTGCATGGACACCTCGGTGGGCATCCAGTGGTTGCTGCATCCGGCGAGGTACTTCTCCCACGCCCAGCCGTACTTCAGCGGCAGCAGCTGGTTGACGTCGGCGCGGGCGTTGATCATCGCCTTGTCGTCGACGCTGACGCGGGCTGCGCCACGTTCGACGGTGAATCCCTGCATGGTCGTCACGGGTGGTCGTCCTCCTACTGGCAGGCTTCGCAGCCGGGGTCGTCGATGCGGCAGGCGTCCGCGCCGGCCGGCGGGCTCGCGGGCACGGCGGGGGAGACGGCGTTGAGCCTGCCGTCGGTGCCGTGCAGCGTGCTCTTCTCCACGTGCGTCGCCGACTGGGTACGCAGGTAGTAGGTCGTCTTCAGGCCCTTGTGCCACGCGTGGCGGTAGAGCTCGTCGAGCTTGCGCCCGCTCGGCGCGGCGAGGTAGAGGTTCAGCGACTGCGCCTGGTCGATCCACTTCTGCCGCCGGGAGGCGGCGTCGACGAGCCAGTGGCTGTCCACTTCGAACGCCGTGGCGTAGAGCCGTTTCACCTCGTCCGGCACCCGGCCGATCTCGCCGAGGCCGCCGTCGTGGAGCTTCAGGTCCGACACCATCTGCTCGTCCCACAGTCCTCGTCGCTTGAGCTCGCGCACCAGGTGCGGGTTGACCACGGTGAAGTCGCCGGACATGTTCGACTTGACGAACAGGTTGCGAAACAGCGGCTCGATCGACTGGCCGACCCCGCAGATGTTGGAGATCGTGGCCGTCGGCGCGATCGCCATGACGTTGGAGTTGCGCATGCCGGTGGTGCGCACGCGCTCCCGGAGCTCGTCCCAGTCCAGCGTGGACGAGAAGTCCACGTCGAGCGCGTCGCCCTCGCGCGCCTCGGCGAGCAGGCGCAGCGAGTCGATGGGGAGAATCCCCCGGCTCCACAGCGATCCCTCGAAGCTCTCGTACCGGCCGCGCTCCCGCGCCAGCCGCGACGACGCGGCGATGGCGTAGTAGCTCAGGTGCTCCATGCTGCGGTCGGCGAACTCCACCGCGGCCGGTGAGGCGCTGGGCAGGCCCAGTTCGAACAGCGCGTCCTGGTAGCCCATGATGCCCAGCCCGATGGGGCGGTGCCGCAGGTTCGACGCGGCGGCCTCCGGGATGGTGTAGAAGTTGATGTCGATCACGTTGTCGAGCATGCGCACCGCCGTGGTGACGGTCCGCTGGAGCAGGTCGGTGTCCAGCCCCTCCGCCGTGACGTGCCGCGCCAGGTTCACCGAGCCGAGGTTGCACACGGCCACCTCGTCGGCGTTGGTGTTCAGCGTGATCTCGGTGCACAGGTTCGACGAGTGGACCACCCCGGCGTGTTGCTGCGGCGAGCGCAGGTTGCACGGGTCCTTGAACGTGATCCACGGGTGGCCGGTCTCGAACAGCATGGTCAGCATCCGCCGCCAGAGGGTCACCGCGCGCACGCGGCGGAACACCCTGATCTCGCCCCGGTCGGCCGCGGCCTCGTAGGCGCGATAGCGCTCGGCGAACGCCGTGCCGTAGAGGTCGTGCAGGTCGGGCACCTCGTCGGGGGAGAACAGCGTCCACTCGGCGTCGGCCTCGACCCGGCGCAGGAACTCGTCGGGCACCCAGTTGGCCGTGTTCATGTCGTGGGTGCGCCTGCGGTCGTCGCCGGTGTTCTTGCGCAGGTCGAGGAACTCCTCGACGTCGATGTGCCAGGTCTCCAGGTACGCGCACGCCGCTCCCTTGCGCTTGCCGCCCTGGTTCACCGCGACCGCGGTGTCGCCCGCGATCTTGAGGAACGGCACGACGCCCTGCGACTGGCCGTTGGTGCCCTTGATGTGGGCGCCGAGGCCACGCACCGGGGTCCAGTCGTTGCCCAGCCCGCCCGAGTACTTCGCCAGCAGCGCGTTGTTGCGATAGCCCTGGAAGATGGCGCCGAGGTCGTCCTCGACCGTGGTGAGAAAGCACGACGACAGCTGCGGGCGGGTGGTGCCCGCGTTGAACAGCGTCGGCGTCGACGCCATGAAGCGGAACGTCGACAGCAGGTCGTAGAACTCGACGGCCCTCGCCTCGCGATCGTCCTCGCGCAGCGCCAGGCCCATCGCCACCCGCAGGAAGAAGGCCTGCGGCAGCTCGAACCGCGTGCCGTCGTGGTGCAGGAAGTAGCGGTCGTAGAGTGTCTGCAGGCCGAGGAAGCCGAGCTCGAGGTCGCGTTCCGGGCGGAGTGCGGCGGTGATCCGGTCGAGGTCGAACGTCGCCAGTTCCGGGCTGAGCAGCTCCAGCTCGATCCCGCGCCGCAGGTAGTCGCGGAAGTAGTCCGCGTAGCGGCCGGCCATCTCCTGCTGTCCTGCCTGCGTCGGCGTGCCCGCGAGGTGGCTCAGCGCCTCGGTGCGGGCCTTGTCCAGCAGCAGCCTGGCGCTCACGAACGAGTAGCCGGGCTCCTGCTCGACGAGTGTGCGCGCGGCCAGTACCGGCGCGAGCGCGAGCTCGTCGGCGGTGATGCCGTCGTAGACGTTGCGGCGCAGTTCGGCGAGCACGGGCTCGGCCGAGACGTCGGCGAGCCCGGCGACGGCCTCGCCGACGACCCGGGTCACCCGGTCCCAGTCGAGGGGCTCGAGGCCCCCGGCGGTGGTGCGGATCCGCAGCGCGGAGTCCGTGGTCCCGGCCGCGGCGGGCGGCCGGGGGGTGGTTTCGACAGACATGCACGACTCCTGAAAAAGGGTGCGTTCGGCCGGCCTGCCGGCGCGGGCCGGCAGGCTGACCCGGGTACGCGATCAGCTCACGACGTCCGGCGGCATACCCCCGCCGCCGGTGATCAGGAGACTACATGTTGGGGGTGAAGTTTGCTCGACACCCAAGATGTGGCGTGTCGGGGTGTTCCACGCCACGTCCCGAACTCAGCCGATCGTGAAGTCGGAGAGGTTGACGCGGCGGGTGCGCCTGCGGTATTCGAAGGTCCGGCCCGGCCAGTTGGTGACCACGCGGCCGTGCTCGTTGCGGTACCAGCTGCTGCACCGGGTCCACACCGAGCGGGCGAGCCTGTCCTGCACCTCGGTGTCCCAGGCCTGCTCGGACTCGGGGCGCACGTCGAGGCAGCGGCCGGGGTGGGCGTTCAGCAGGCGGACCGCGTCGCGGATGTAGCGGGCCTGGCTCTCCAGCATGTAGATGATCGAGCCGCCGCCGAGGTTGGTGTTGGGCCCGTACATCAGGAACAGGTTGGGAAACCCGGGAACCGTGATGCCCAGATGCGCGCGGGGTCCCTCGGCCCACGCCTCGGACAGCGACCGGTGGCCGAGTCCGTGGATCTTCAGGTGTGCCAGCATGTCCTGCGTCGCGAACCCGGTGCCGTAGATGATGACGTCCGCCTCGTGGTGCGTTCCGCCGGCGGTGCGCACGCCCGTCGGGGTCACCTCCGTGATGCGCTCGGTGACGAGTTCTACATTGGACCGCGTGAGTGCGGGCAGGTAGTCGTTGCTGAACAGCACGCGCTTGCAGCCCAGCGCGTAGTCGGGGGTGAGCTTGCGGCGCAGTTCGGGGTCGGCCACCTTCTCGCGCAGGTGTTTGCGGGTCTGCCGCGCGAACACCGGGGTGAAGCCCTGCCACCGGGAAAGGCACTGCTGCGCGAACTCGGCGTAGAGCCAGAAGCCGAGGCGGTCCAGTGTCTGCAGCAGCGGCAGCATCCGGAACGCCTTGTGGTGCCTGGGAGTGTAGGCGTGGTCGCGCTTGGGCATGATGTACTGCGCCGAGCGCTGGAAGACCGTGAGCCGCGCGGCCTTCGGCTGGATCTCGGGCACGAACTGGATCGCGCTCGCGCCGGTGCCGACCACCGCGATCCGCTTGCCGGTGAGGTCGCAGTCGTGGTTCCACTCGGCGGAGTGGAACCACTCGCCGCGGAAGCTGTCGATGCCGGGCAGGGGCGGCAGGGCAGGCCGGGACAGCTGACCGGTGGCCGGGATGAACGCCCGCGTCACGTACTCCTCGCCCTCGGCGGTGTGCACCCGCCACGCCGCGATGCCGGTGTCGAACTCGGCGGCGACGACCTCGCGGCCGAAGCGGACGTGGCTGAGCACGCCGTAGTGCCGCGCCGTGCGGTCGAGGTAGGCGTGGATGTCGGGCTGGGCGGCGTAGCGCCGCGGCCAGGCGAGGTTACGGGCGAACGAGAACGAGTAGAGCGGCGACGGCACATCGCAGCCGGAGCCGGGGTAGGTGTTCTCCCGCCAGACGCCACCGAGGTCGGCCGCCTTCTCGAGGACGACGAAGTCGTGCATGCCTGCCCTGCGCAGCTCGATCGCCATCGCGATGCCGCCGAAGCCCGCGCCGACGATGAGCGCGGTGGTGCGAGTGGTGGCCATGTCCGGAAAGGCTAGGTACCCCCATCCGGGTGCTCCAGGCCAGCCGCGGACAAGAAGTTGATATTTTCGGACACGTGAGTGTGCGAGCCGTGGCCGACTGGGACTTCCCGCGCGGGGTCGCGAGCGCGGCCCTGCTGGCCCGCTTCGCCGTCGAGCGGGGAATCCCCGAGCAGGAGGTGCTGGCCGGTACGGGCCTCGACGCCGCCACGCTGCACAACCCCCTCGCGCAGGTGGAGGCGCACCAGGAGCTGGCCGTCGCGCGCAACGTGCTGCGCGCGAGCGGCGCGGGCGAGGCCGAGCTCGGCCTCGCCGCGGGGCAGCGCTACCACGCGACGTCCTACGGCATCTGGGGCTACGCGGTCACCAGCAGCCGCACCGTGCGCGACGCCATGGAGCTGGCGCTGCGCTACATCGAGCTGACCTACGTGTTCTGCGTGCCGGAGCTGCGGGTCGAGGGCGAGAACGCGCACCTGCACTGCCACGACGAGAGCGTGCCCTCCGACGTGCGCGCGTTCCTGCTCGCGAGGGACATCGCGGCCATCTGCACGCTGATCCGCGAGCAGGTGGGCACGCCGCTGCGCGCGCGGGGCGTGGCGCTGCGGCTGCCCGAGCCCGCCGACGCCACACCGTTTCGGCAGGTGCTCGGCCTCGATCCGGAGTTCGGCGCGCCGCACACGAGGGTCAGCTTCGCCGCCCGGCTGCTGGACCAGCCGATGCCGCAGGCCAACGAGCACACGGCCGCGCTCTGCGAGCGCCAGTGCCGCGAGCTGCTGGCCCGGCGCCGGGAGCGCACGGGGATCGCGCGGCAGGTGCGCGACCGGCTGCTGGCCGCCGACGGGCTGCGGACCGGGATGGACGAGGTGGCGGCCGGGCTGGCGATGACGGTACGCACCCTGCGGCGCAGGCTCGCCGCCGAGGGCACCACGTTCCGCGCGCTGGTCGACGAGGTGCGGGAGGCCTACGCGGAGGACCTGCTGGCCACGCGGGGGCTGTCGGTGGAGCAGATCGCCTACCGGCTGGGCTACGGCGAGGCGTCCAGCTTCATCCACGCCTTCACCCGGTGGAAGGGCATGAGCCCGCGAGCCTACGTCGCGAGCACGCGCAGCGCGTGACAGCGGCGCGGGTGTGCCAGCACGCCCGGGGTCAGGAGCCGAAGCGCAGGCGGAAGTCCTTGAGGTGTGCCGAGAACAGGGGACGCCGGTCGGCGAGGTAGCCGAGCGGACCGTTCGGGTTGACGTTCCAGCTCGCCGAGGCCAGCATCGGCCTTCCGGTCGAACGCACCGGGGTGACCAGCGGCGTGCCGCTCATCGACTGGGCGATCGCGAACGCCGCGGGCGGGCCCACCGGAGGGCCGATCCTGGGGGAGAAGGCCGCGGTGGCGATCCAGTCGTCGCCGGCGCTGGCGGAGGCGGTGAAGGCCTTGCCGCCGGAGAACTCCAGTGTCGCCAGCTCCTTGGGGATGCCCCACAGCTCGCGGCCACCGGCGAGCGAGACCTCGCTGTCCACCCAGATCTCGGTGATGGTGCCGGTCGGCGTGCGGCCGCCGTGCACGGCCACGGTGGACAGCAGCTCGTGGTAGGACAGCTCGCCGGGCTCGGTGTAGTCGATCCAGGCGGTCACCACGATCGCGTGGCCGCGCAGCGTGACCGGCCGCACGACCGTGGGCACGCGGGGCAACGAGGCCCGCGGCACCGTCCACACCGACAGGTAGGCGTCGCCTGCGAGGTTCCAGGGCTGTGGCGGGTAACCGGACATGATCGTCAGTCCTCTTTCGAGCTGGTGTGCCGAGTCGTGAAGGCGCGCCGGAGGCCGCCCGGCGGCGAGCCGAAGGGCACCGTGGGTACCCACCAGGTACCCGAGGGGCCCGTGGGCTCGGAAGCGGGGGTGGCCACGGCTCAGTCCTCCTTCCACGGGAGGAAGGCGGGCAGGTCGGAGCCGACCCGGAGCCGGAACTCGGGTGGGCGCTTCTGCAGGAACGACAGCACGCCCTCCACCGAGTCCGGGTTGGTGGCGATGCTGGCGATGAGCTGCGAGTCCACCTCGTGCACCGGGAAGGGGGAGTCCATGTTGGACATGCGGTACAGCAGCTGGCGGGTCACGGCCACCGACACCGGCGCGGTGTTGGCGGCGAGGTCGGCGGCGAGTTCGTAGGCGGCGTCGAGCAGCCGCTCCGGCTCGTGGACGCTCTGCACGAGTCCGGCCGCGTGCGCCTCCTCGGCGTCGAACACGCGCCCGCTGATCATCCAGTCCATCGCGCGGCCGAGGCCGACCAGCTTGGGCAGAAACCACGCGGAGGCGCCCTCGGGGTAGATGCCGCGCCGGACGAACACGAAGCCGAACCGCGCGTCGGTGGCGGCGAGCCGGTAGTCGGCCGACAGCGTGATGGTGATGCCACCGCCGATGGCCGCGCCGCGGATGGCGGCGATCACCGGCTTGTTCATCGTGAACACGCGCTTGGAGACCCGGCCGGCCGGTTCCTGCCACTGCGTGCCGGGCTCGGTGGAGTCGAAGTCGAAGCCGCCCTGCGACAGGTCGGCACCGACGGAGAAGTCCGTGCCCTCGCCGGTGAGCACCACGACGCGCACGTCGTCGTCGGCGTCGGCGCGGCCGAGCGCGTCGGCCAGTTCGTCGGCCATGCGCACGGTGTAGCCGTTGCGGGCGTGCGGCCGGTTGAGCGCGACCGTCGCGATCCGGTCGGCGGTCCGGTACGTGATCTCGGTGTACTCGGCGTGCTCGGCCACAAGGGTCTCCCGGTGTCGTCGTTGACCTCACGGTATTGCACCACAGGGTTACTGGCAACGCGCCAACAAGCACGAAACAATCAAGCGTGCTTGATTTTTCGGCGGGCCGGTGCGAGGCTGCGGGCAGGCTCGAGGAGGTGCTGGTGTGGCGGATCTGAACGCGGTCCTGGACGATTTGGACGCGGAGAGCGGGGAGGTCGACGCGCTCGTGGTCGACCTGCCTGACGAACGGTGGTCGACGCCGACGCCCGCCGAGGGCTGGACGATCGCGCACCAGATCGCCCACCTCGCGTGGACCGACGACAAGGCCCTGCTCGCCGCACGCACCCCGGACGACTTCGGCGCCGAACTCAAACGCGCGCTCGCCGCGGGGGAGAACTATGTCGACGACGGCGCCGCCGAGCTCGCCGCCACACCGCCCGCCCGGCTGCTCCAGCGCTGGCGGGACGGCAGGGCCGAGCTGCGGGCCGCGCTCGCCGCGGTGCCGGCCGGCGAGAAGCTGCCGTGGTACGGCCCGCCGATGAGCGCCGCGTCCATGGCCACGGCGCGGATGATGGAGACCTGGGCCCACGGCCAGGACATCGCCGACGCCCTCGGGCTCACCCGCCCGCCCACGCGGCGGTTGTGGCACATCGCGCGCTTCGGCGTCCGGACCCGCGACTTCGCCTTCCAGCTCCGCTCGCTCGCCCCGCCCACCGAGGAGTTCCGGGTCGAGCTGACCGCGCCGGACGGCGACACCTGGACGTTCGGCCCCGCCGACGCCGCGCAGCGCGTCACCGGCAGCGCACTCGGCTTCTGCCTCGTGGTCACCCAGCGCCGCCACCCGGACGACACCGACGTCGAGGCCACCGGCGAGCAGGCCCGCGAGTGGCTCGGCATCGCGCAGGCCTTCGCAGGCCCGCCCGGCACGGGCAGGAAGGCGGGGCAGTTCACATGACGGGGGCGCCCACCGCAGGACTGCGCGTCGGCAACTGCTCCGGCTTCTACGGCGACCGGTTCTCCGCCATGCGCGAGATGCTCACCGGCGGGCCGCTGGACGTGCTCACCGGCGACTACCTCGCCGAGCTGACCATGCTGATCCTCGGCCGCGACCGGATGAAGGACCCCTCGCGCGGCTACGCCAAGACGTTCCTGCGCCAGCTGGAGGAGAACCTCGGGCTGGCCAAGGACAACGGCGTCACGATCGTCGCCAACGCGGGCGGGCTCAATCCCGCCGGCCTCGCCGACGCGCTGCGGGAGCTGGCGGACCGGCTCGGCCTCGACGTCACCATCGCCCACGTCGAGGGCGACGACCTGCTGCCGCGCGCCGGAGAGCTGAACCTGGGCAGCCCGCTCACCGCCAACGCCTACCTCGGCGCGTGGGGCATCGCCGAATGCCTGCGTGCGGGCGCCGACGTGGTGGTCACCGGCCGCGTCACCGACGCCTCGGTGATCGTCGGGCCCGCCGCCGCGCACTTCGGCTGGGCCCGCGACGACTACGACGCGCTCGCGGGCGCCGTCGCCGCCGGGCACGTCATCGAATGCGGTGCGCAGGCCACCGGCGGCAACTACGCTTTCTTCACCGAGCACGCGATCGGCACGCCGGGCTTCCCGATCGCCGAGATCGCCGCCGACGGCTCGAGCGTCATCACCAAGCACGACGGCACCGGCGGCGCCGTCACCGTCGGCACGGTCACCGCCCAGCTGCTGTACGAGATCGCGGGCGCCCGCTACCCCGGCCCCGACGTCACCGCCCGGTTCGACACGATCGAACTGGCCCAGGACGGCCCCGACCGGGTGCGGCTGAGCGGCGTGCGCGGCGAGCCGCCACCGCCGACGCTCAAGGTGTGCCTCAACCGCCTCGGCGGGTTCCGCAACGAGGTCACCTTCGTGCTCACCGGCCTCGACATCGACGCCAAGGCCGCGCTCGTCCGCGAGCAGCTGGAGACGGCGCTGAAGGCCAACCCGCCCGCGGAGGTGCGCTGGACGCTCGGCCGCACCGACCACGCCGACGCCGACACCGAGGAGGCGGCGAGTGCCCTGCTGCACTGCGCCGTCAAGGACGCCGACCCGAAGGTGGCCGGGCGCGCGTTCAGCGGTGCGGCCATCGAACTGGCGCTGGCCAGCTACCCGGGCTTCCACGTCACCGCACCGCCGTCGGACGCCTCGCCGTACGGCGTCTACACCGACGCCTACGTCGACGCCCGCGAGGTGCCGCACGTGGCGGTGCTTCCGGACGGCACGCGCGTGGACATCGCGGCCGCGACCGAGATCCGCGCGCTGTCCGACGTCGACGATCCGGCACTGCCCGAGCCGCTGCCGCAGGGGCCTGCCCGGCGCGCACCGCTGGGCCTCGTCGCCGGGGCGCGCAGCGGGGACAAGGGCGGCAGCGCCAACGTCGGCGTGTGGGCGCGCACCGACGAGGCGTGGCGCTGGCTCGCGCACACCCTCACCACCGCCGAGCTGCGCACGCTGCTGCCGGAGACCGCGGAGCTGCCCGTGCGCCGGTACCTGCTGCCCAACCTGCGCGCCGTGAACTTCGTCGTGGACGGCCTGCTCGGCGAGGGCGTGTCGTCCCAGGCGCGGTTCGACCCGCAGGCCAAGGCGCTCGGCGAGTGGCTGCGCAGCAGGCAGGTCGACATCCCGGAGGTGCTGCTGTGACCGACCCGTTCGCCACCCCGGAGCGGCTCGCGCTGCGCAAGACCGTGCGCCGGTTCGTCGAAGCCGAGGTGCTGCCGCATCTGGACGGCTGGGAACGCGCGGGCGAGCTGCCCAGGGACCTGCACCGCAAGGCTGGCGAGACCGGGCTGCTCGGCGTCGCGTTTCCCGAGCACGTCGGCGGCGGGGGCGGCGACTACCTCGACGCGCTGACCGTCACCGAGGAGATCCACTACGCGGGCGGCTCCGGCGGGCTCATCGCCTCGCTGTTCACGTGCGGCATCGCGGTGCCCCACATCGCCGAGGCCGGTGACGCGCGGCAGATCGACCGCTGGGTCCGCCCCACGCTCGCCGGGGAGCTGATCGGCTCGCTGGCCGTCACCGAGCCCGACGGCGGCTCCGACGTCGCGTCCGTGCGGACCACGGCCCGCCGCGAGGGAGACCACTACGTCGTCAACGGCGCGAAGACCTTCATCACCTCCGGCTGCCGTGCCGACTTCGTCACCACCGTGGTGCGCACCGGCGAGCCGGGCGCGCACGGGCTGTCGCTGCTGGTGGTGGAGCGCGGCACGCCCGGGTTCACGGTGACCCGCAAGCTGGACAAGATGGGCTGGCACTGCTCGGACACCGCGGAACTGTCGTATGCCGACGTCCGCGTGCCCGCCGAGAACCTGGTGGGCGCGGAGAACAGCGGGTTCGCCCAGGTGGCCACCCAGTTCGTCACCGAACGGCTCTCGCTGGCCGTGCAGGCCTACGCCACCGCGCAGCGTGCGCTCGACCTCACCGTCGAGTGGTGCCGCCTGCGCGAGACGTTCGGCAGGCCGCTCATCTCCCGCCAGCTGGTGCAGCACAAGCTCGTCGAGATGGCGCGGCGGGTGGACGTGGCGCGCACCTACGTGCGGCAGGTCGCGCTGCGGCACGTGGCGGGCGAGGAAGTCATCGCCGAGGCCTGCTTCGCCAAGAACACCGCTGTCGAGACCGGCGAGTGGGTGGTCAACGAGGCCGTGCAGCTGCACGGCGGGCTCGGGTACATGGCCGAGTCCGAGGTGGAACGCCACTACCGGGACATGCGCATCCTCGGCATCGGCGGTGGCACGAACGAGATCCTGGCCGGACTGGCGGCGAAACGATTGGGGTACACGTCGTGACGATGTTGCGGTCGCGTTTGGACACGGCGGGCGAGGACTACGCCGCGTACCGCGAGGCCATGCTCGGCAAGCTGGCGGAGCTGGAGGCAGAGCACGCGAAGGCCGTCGAGGGTGGCGGAGAGAAGTACGTCGCCCGCCACCGCAAGCGCGGCAAGCTGCTCGTGCGCGAGCGGATCGAGTTGCTGCTGGACGAGGACGCGCCGTTTCTGGAGCTGTCGCCGCTGGCCGGGTGGGGCAGCGACTTCCACGTCGGCGCCAGCGTCGTCGCCGGGATCGGCGTGGTCTCCGGCGTCGAGTGCATGATCATCGGCAACGACCCGACCGTGCGTGGCGGGTCGAGCAATCCGTGGACGACGCGCAAGATCTTCCGTGCCGCCGACATCGCGCTGGAGAACCGGCTTCCCGTGATCAACCTGGTGGAGTCGGGAGGCGCCGACCTGCCGACCCAGAAGGAGATCTTCATCCCCGGCGGGCGGCTGTTCCGCGACCTCACGCGGCTGTCCGCCGCGGGCATCCCGACCATCGCCCTCGTCTTCGGCAACTCCACCGCGGGTGGCGCGTACGTGCCGGGCATGTCGGACCACGTGGTGATGATCCAGGAGCGGTCCAAGGTGTTCCTGGGCGGGCCGCCGCTGGTGAAGATGGCCACCGGCGAGGAGTCCGACGACGAGTCGCTGGGCGGCGCCGAGATGCACGCCCGCACGTCCGGCCTCGCCGACTACCTCGCCCGCGACGAGCCCGACGCCATCCGGATCGGGCGCGGCATCGTCGGCAGGCTCAACTGGCGCAAGCAGGGGCCCGAGCCCGCACCCGTGACGCCGCCACGGTACGACGCCGAGGAACTGCTCGGCATCGTGCCCGAGGGGCTCAAAGTCCCGTTCGACCCGCGCGAGGTGCTGGCGCGGATCGTCGACGGCTCCGAGTTCGACGAGTTCAAGCCGCTCTACGGCGACAGTCTGGTCACCGGCTGGGCGCGCGTGCACGGCTACCCGCTGGGAGTCCTCGCCAACGCGCGCGGCATCCTGTTCAGCGAGGAGTCGCAGAAGGCGGCGCAGTTCATCCAGCTGGCCAACCAGACGAACACGCCGCTGCTGTTCCTGCACAACACCACCGGCTACATGGTGGGCAGGGACTACGAGCAGGGCGGGATCATCAAGCACGGCGCGATGATGATCAACGCCGTGTCCAACAGCAAAGTGCCGCACATCTCGGTGCTCATCGGCGCCTCCTACGGGGCGGGCCACTACGGCATGTGCGGCCGTGCCTACGATCCGCGGTTCCTGTTCGCCTGGCCCAGCGCCAAGTCGGCGGTGATGGGGCCGCAGCAGCTCGCGGGTGTGCTGTCCATTGTGGCCAGGGCGGCGAGTGAGGCACGCGGCCAGGCCTACGACGAGGACGGGGACGCGGCGATGCGGGCCGCCGTGGAGTCGCAGGTGGAGGCCGAGTCGCTGCCGATGTTCCTCTCCGGAAGGCTCTACGACGACGGCGTGATCGACCCGCGCGACACCCGTACCGTGCTCGGGCTGTGCCTGTCCGCCATTCACAACAACCCCGTCCAGGGTGCCCAGTTCGACGGCACCGGCTTCGGCGTCTTCCGGATGTGACTCGCTGATGATCTCGAACCTGCTCGTCGCCAACCGCGGGGAGATCGCCCTGCGGATCTTCCGTTCCTGCCGCGACGCCGGAATCGGCACCGTGGCCGTGCACTCCGACGCCGACGCACGCGCGCCGCACGCACTGGCCGCCGACGCGGCCATCCGGCTGCCCGGCGACAGTCCCTCCGACACCTACCTGCGTGCCGGCCTGCTCGTGCGGGCCGCCCTCGACGCGGGTGCCGACGCCGTGCACCCCGGCTACGGCTTCCTCGCCGAGAACGCCGGGTTCGCCCGCGCCGTGCTCGACGCCGGGCTCACCTGGGTGGGTCCCTCGCCGGAGGCCATCGAGACGATGGGCTCGAAGGTCGAGTCGAAACGCCTCATGGCCGAGGCCGGTGTGCCGGTGCTCGCCGAACTGGACCCCGAACGCGTCACCGAGGCCGACCTGCCGGTGCTGGTCAAGGCCTCGGCCGGTGGCGGGGGGCGGGGCATGCGCATCGTGCGGGACCTCGGCGGGCTGGCCGAGGCCGTGGAGAGCGCCCGCGCCGAGGCCGCCTCGGCGTTCGGCGACCCGACGGTGTTCTGCGAGCGCTACCTGGAGACCGGCAGGCACATCGAGGTGCAGGTGCTCGCCGACGGCCACGGCGCGGTGTGGGCGGTGGGGGAGCGCGAGTGCTCCATCCAGCGGCGGCACCAGAAGGTGGTCGAGGAGGCGCCCTCGCCGCTGGTGGACGAGCCCATGCGGGAGCGGCTGTTCGACGCCGCCCGCAAGGCGGCCAAGGCGATCGACTACGTCGGCGCGGGCACGGTCGAGTTCCTCGCCCGCGACGACGGCGAGTTCTTCTTCCTGGAGATGAACACGCGCCTGCAGGTGGAGCACCCGGTCACCGAGTGCACCACGGGGCTCGATCTCGTGGACTGGCAGGTGCGCATCGCCGAGGGCGAGCGGCTGCCCGACGAGCCTCCGCAGCGCGGCGGGCACGCCATCGAGGTCCGGCTCTACGCCGAGGACCCGGCGCAGGACTGGCAGCCGCAGAGCGGCCCTGTGCACCGCTTCGCCGTGCCGGGCGTGACGGCCGAGTTCGCCGTGCGGCCCGGCGTGGCCTCCGGGCTCCGGCTGGACAGCGGCGTCGCCGACGGGTCGGTGGTGGGCGTGCACTACGACCCGATGCTGGCCAAGGTGATCGCCTGGGCGCCGACCCGCGCGGCGGCCGCGCGCAGCCTCGCGGGCGCGCTGGCCCGGGCGCACATCCACGGCCTGGTCACCAACCGCGACCTGCTGGTGAACGTCCTGCGGCATCCGGCGTTCCTGGCAGGCGAGACCGATACGGCGTTCTTCGACCGGCACGGGCTCGGCACCCTCGCCACCCCGCTCGCCGACGAGCGGGCGGTGCGGCTCTCGGCGCTGGCGGCGGCGCTGGCCGACGCGGCGGAGAACCGGCGTGCGGCACGTGTGCTGGGCGGGCTGCCGAGCGGCTGGCGCAACGTGGTGTCGGCGCCGCAGCGCAAGGCTTACGTGGTGGCGGGCGAGCGGCACGAGATCGCCTACCGGCTCGGCCGCGACGGCCTGCACGCCGAGGGCTTCGACGACGTGGTGCTGGTGGAGGCGACCCCGGAGCGGGTGGTGCTGGAGGTCGGCGGCGTCCGCAGGACGTTCGACGTGGGCCGCTACCCGGGGCTGGTGGCGGTGGACTCGCCGCTCGGCCCGGTGAGCCTGGAGCCGGAGCCGAGGTTCACCGACCCGGAGTCCGAGGTGGCCGCGGGCTCGCTGCTGGCGCCGATGCCCGGCACCGTCGTGCGGGTCGCCGTGGAGCAGGGCGCCGCCGTGCGCGCGGGTGAGCCGCTGCTGTGGCTGGAGGCGATGAAGATGGAACACCGGATCGTGGCCCCGGCCGACGGTGTGGTCACCGACCTGCCGGTGACGGTGGGTCAGCAGGTGGAGCACGGCGCGGTGCTCGCCGTCGTGCAGGGCGAAGGGGAGTGAGATGACGTCGTTCACGGAGTCCGAGGAACGGCTGGCGCTGCGCAAGGCCGTCGGCGAGCTGGCCCGCGGCTACGGCCACGAGTACTACCAGGAGAAGGCCCGCGGCGGCGGGCACACGACCGAGCTGTGGGACGAGGCCGGCAGGCTCGGCTACCTCGGCGTCGCCGTGCCCGAGGAGTACGGCGGCGGGGGCGCCGGGATCGGCGACCTGGCGGCCGTGTGCGAGGAGTTCTGCGCGGCGGGCACGCCGATGCTGCTGATGGTGGTGTCCCCGGCCATCTGCGCCACGGTGATCGCGCGGTTCGGCACCGACGAGCAGAAGCGGCGGTGGCTGCCCGGGTTCGCCGACGGCAGCGTGCGCATGGCCTTCGGCATCACCGAGCCCGACGCCGGGTCCAACTCGCACCGCATCACCACCACGGCCAAACGCGACGGTGGCGACTGGATCCTCAACGGACGGAAGGTGTTCATCTCCGGCGTCGACGAGGCCGACGCTGTGCTCATCGTCGGGCGCACCGAGGACGCCAGGACCGGCAGGCTCAAGCCCGCGCTCTACATCGTGCCCACGGACGCGCCCGGGTTCGAGTACCAGCGCATCCCGATGGATCTCGTGTCGGCGGACAACCAGTTCTCGCTGTTCCTCGACGACGTGCGCCTGCCCGGCGACGCCCTGGTCGGCTCCGAGGATGCCGCCATCGCCCAGCTGTTCGCCGGGCTGAACCCGGAACGGATCATGGGCGCGTCGTTCTCCGTCGGCATCGCGCGCTACGCGCTGGACAAGGGCGTGGCCTACGCGAAGGAGCGCAGCGTGTTCGGCGCGCCCATCGGCTCGCACCAGGGGCTCGCGCACCCGCTGGCGCAGGTGAAGATCGAGCTGGAGCTGGCCAAGCTGATGACGCAGAAGGCCGCCTCCCTCTACGACGGCGGCGACGACTTCGGCGCCGGGGAGGCCGCCAACATGGCCAAGTACGCGGGCGCCGAGGTCGCCATCCGCGCCGTCGACCAGGCGGTACAGGTGCACGGCGGCAACGGGCTCGCTTCGGAGTACGGCCTGGGCACGCTGCTCGGCGCGGTACGTGTGGGCAGGATCGCTCCCGTGAGCCGTGAGATGGTGCTGAACTTCGTGGCGCAGCACAGTCTCGGACTGCCCAAGTCGTACTAGAACGGAGCTTTTCATGAGCACACTCGCGGGCAAGACCCTGATCATGTCCGGCGGCAGCCGGGGCATCGGCGAGGCGATCGCCGTGCGCGCGGCGCGCGACGGCGCCAACGTGGCGCTCATCGCCAAGACCACCGAGCCGCACCCCAAGCTGCCCGGCACGATCCACACGGCCGCCAGGGCCATCGAGGAGGCGGGCGGCAAGGCGCTGCCGATCGTCGGCGACATCCGCGACGACGAGGC
The DNA here is from genome assembly GCF_003202285.1 of Prauserella muralis. Classification (GTDB taxonomy): domain Bacteria; phylum Actinomycetota; class Actinomycetes; order Mycobacteriales; family Pseudonocardiaceae; genus Prauserella_B; species Prauserella_B muralis. The sequence continues at coordinate 356,686 of NZ_MASW01000007.1, read as the reverse complement.
CGTCGAGGCGGCGGTGGCGCGCACCGTCGAGCAGTTCGGCGGCCTCGACATCGTGGTGAACAACGCCAGCGCCATCGACCTGACGCCGTCGGAGCACATTCCGATGAAGCGCTACGACCTGATGCAGGACATCAACGCGCGCGGGTCGTTCCTGCTGTCGCGCACCGCGATCCCGCACCTGCGCCAGTCGGCCAACCCGCACGTCCTCACGCTGTCGCCGCCGATCCGGCTCGAGGAGAAGTGGTTCCAGGCCGGTCACCTCGCCTACAGCATCGCGAAGTACTCGATGAGCCTGGTGACCGTGGGCCTCGCGGCGGAGCTGCGGGAGGACGGTGTCGCGGTCAACTCGCTGTGGCCGCGCACCACGATCGACACGGCGGCGATCCGCAACGTGGTGGGTGAACAGCTCACCAGCCGGTCGCGCACCCCGGAGATCATGGCCGACGCCGCGTACGCGATCCTGACCAAGCCGAGCCGCGAGGCGACGGGACGGTTCTTCATCGACGACGAGGTGCTGGCCGCCGAGGGCGTCACGGACCTGTCGCAGTACCGGATCGGGGACAGGGAAGAGGACCTGCAGCTCGACTTCTGGGTTGATCCGGCTTGACGACCAGGGAACCGCAGCAGGAGCGCAGCCGCACGACGCGGCGGCGGCTCATCGACGCCGCCGTGGAGTGCCTTGCCGAGCGCGGCTGGCACGGCACGACGGTGAGCGTGATCGCCGAGCGGGCCGGGGTGTCGCGCGGGGCCGCGCAGCATCATTTCCCGACCCGCGAGGATCTGGTGGTCGCCGCCGTTGCCTTCCTCGGCGAGGAGCAGATCACCGAGCTGCGGCAACGCGCGGCCGCGCTGCCGCAGGGGCCGTCGCGGGCCGGGCCGGTGGCGGAGATGCTGCTGAACCTGTTCACCGGCCCCAAGTTCCGCGCCGCACTGCACCTGTGGGTCGCGGCGTCGACCGACGAGGCGCTGCGCGAGGTGCTGGTGCCACTGGAGGCGCGCGTCGGCCGCGAGGCGCACCGGGTGGCGCTGGAACTGCTCGGCGCCGACGAGGCCCAGCCGGGCGTGCGCGAGACCGTGCAGGCCACGCTCGACCTCGCGCGCGGCCTCGGCCTGGCGAACCTGCTCACCGACGACACCAGGCGGCGCAACCAGATCATCCGCCAGTGGGCACGGATTCTCGAACCGACGGTGGCGGCGACGGCCGACTCGGCGGCGTCCTGAGCCGACGCCGCGGGTGTGGGACCGCCAGATCGATCCTGGCCTGCTGGAAGCCGCGGCCTCGCTGACCACCATGAACCGTCCGTGTCCGGACATCCCTGGCTCCTGTCCCGCGACGACTAGCCTGGTCGTCATGCCATCGACGCGCTCCGTCATCCAGGTCGCCGACGAGGACCTGGAGCAGCTCCGTGCCAGGCTGCGGGCTACCCGGTGGCCGGCGCGGTGGCCGCTGAGCGGATGGGGTGCGGGCACCGATGGCGGCGAGCTGCGCCGCCTCGTCGAGTACTGGGCGGATGGCTTCGACTGGCGGGCGCAGGAAGCGATGATCAACGCCCTGCCGTCCCGCTTCGAGACGGTCGCGGGGGTGCCGGTGCACTACCTCCGCTTCGATGGTGAGGCCGCGGACGCGGCGCCGATCGTGCTGACGCACGGCTGGCCGAGCACGTTTCTGGAGCACGTCGGACTCGCGAAACGGCTGGCGCGCCCTTCCGAGTACGGCGCGGTGGGAGCGACGGCGTTCACGGTGATCGTGCCCTCCCTGCCGGGCTTTCCCTTCACCCCGCAGTGGCCCGACCTGCCTGCCCTGGCGACGCACGAACTGTGGCACCGGCTGATGACCCAGCTCGGCTTCCCCCGCTACCTCGCCCATGGCGGGGACCTCGGCGCCGGTGTCAGCACCCGGCTCGCCGCGGCCCACCCCGACGCGGTGCTGGGCATCCACGTGCTCGCCGTTGCCGATCCGGAGCGCCAGGACGGTCTGACGGAGCAGGAACGAGCCTACGTCGCGCAAACCGCGCGATGGCACGCCGAGGAAGGCGGTTACGAGCACCTCCAGCGCACGCGGCCACTGTCGGCCGCCTACGCGCTCAACGACTCGCCCGCTGGGCTCCTGGGATGGCTGCTGGAGAAGTACCACGCGTGGACCGACCACGAAGACGGTGCACCGGGCTTGAGCGACGACCTCATCCTGACGCAGACCAGCCTGTACTGGTTCACCGGCGCCATCGCGCCGTCATTCCGTCCGTACTGGGAGCACAGGGCCTTCCCACCTGGCCCGGTCTCCGTCACCGTCCCCACGGCTCTGGCGGTGTTTCCCGCCGACCTCGTGCAACCACCCCGCAGCTGGGCCGAACGCGGTTACCACCTCACTCGCTACACCCGCATGCCCCGGGGAGGGCACTTCGCCGCCCTCGAACAGCCGGACCTGCTCGCCGCCGACATCCGCGCCTTCGCCCGCACGCTGCGCTGAACGCCGATGTCCTCGTACCAGATGTACGAGCGCCGCTCGATGAACACTGCGCATCATCGCGACGCATCCAGATCATCCCAGTGGGCACGGATTCTCGAACCGACGGTGGCGGCGACGGCTGCCGCATCCTGAGGTCAGCGCGGTCCCTCCGCGGGGTTGGTACCCAGAACGCAGGCGACCGGGGGATCGAGGTCGAGTATCTCGACGCGCAGGTGTGCGAAGCCCGCATCGGCGAGCAGGTCGCGCAGCTGGCGGGCGGCCTCGTCGGTCGTGTCGCGGTTCGCACCGGGGCGGCGCGGTTGGCTGACGAGTGCGATCCGCCCGCCGGGCCGCAGCAGGCCCCGCAGGTCGCCGAGCCGTTGTGCCGGGTCCGGCCAGAACCACAGCGAGTTCACCGACAGGATGGCGTCGAGCGGCCCATCGACGTGCGGGAGCCGGTCCACGGAGGCCTGGACGAGTCGCACGCGCCCGGCGCGGACCGCGGCACGGTTGCGGCGGCTCGCCCTGCGGACCATGAGCGCGGAGTGGTCGATCCCGTAGACGCGACCCTGGGGAATGCGGCGGGCGAACTCGGCGACGGCGACGCCCGGGCCGAAGCCGATCTCGAGCACGCGGTCCGCGGGACCCGGTTCCAGCAGGGACACCGCCCAGCGGTTGCGCTGCCGGTTGGAGGGGCGATGCGCCATGAGCCAGCCGGCCATCCGCCCGCCGAGGCCTCGCGGATGCCCGAACTGCCGCACCATGCCGCTGAGCACGCGTTGCTTGAGGGGCTCGTTCGTTGTCGTCATGATCCCGAGTGAACGGCTTCAAGTACGCTTGAAGTCAAGATGACGACGGAGCAGTGGACGATCGGTGAGCTGGCGCGCCGCGCGGGCGTGGCCACCTCCGCCCTGCGCTACTGGGAGGACCTCGGTCTGTTACCGGCGCCCGACCGCGCGGCGGGTCAGCGACGCTACCCGCCTTCGGCCGTCGCCCTGGTGGGCGAGATCCTCGTCCTGCGCGACGTGGGCTTCACGCTGCGCGAGATCCGCGAACTCCTCGCCGCCCGTTCCTCGGGCGCCAAGGAATGGCGCGAGCTGCAGGAACGCAAGCTCGCCGAACTCGACCGGCGCATCGCCCAGGCCCAGGCGGCACGCACCGCGATCGCCCACGGCCTCGCCTGCCCCTACGAGGACGTCCACGACTGCCCCACCTTCGGCAACCTGCTCGCCGCGCGGCTCGCCGGAGCGTCCCTCGACGAGGTGCACTCCCGGTTCCACTCTCGCTGAGCGGGGTACGGCGATCAGCCGGCCTCGAGGACGAAGAACGGGAAGCTCGGGAACGTGTCGAGCAGGTGGACGTCATCGGGGAACCGCTCGGCTGCCGCCGGGACGGGCCGGGGTTCGCTGAGGGCCGCGAGCCGGAACCCGGCCGCAGTGAAGGCGTCGGTCATCGCGTGCAGGGGCCGGTGCCAGAACGTCAGCCGCGCGGCCCGGCCACCCATGGCCCAGTCCTCGGTCCAGCTGTAGGTCTTGAAGTAGTCGGGGCGTGGCCCGCTCTGGCGATGGATGAGGTTGATCGCCATGGGGTGGTTGACCGAGGCGATGAGCCTCCCGCCGGTCCTCAGCACGCGCCGCAGCTCGGCGAGCGTCGGTCCCCAGTCCCGCAGGTAGTGCAGCACCAGGGACGCCACGACATCGTCGAACGAGTCGTCGGGGAAGGGCAGCGGTCCGGCCAGATCGGTATGCCGCAGGTCCGCGTCGGCGCCGAGCCGCCGCCGGGCCTGCTCCAGCATCCCGGCGCTGGCGTCGATGCCGGTCACGACGGCGCCCCGGTCGCGGAGTGCCGCGAACAGCGGGCCTGCTCCGCAGCCGGCGTCGAGGACCCGCCGACCCGCCACCGCCCCGGCCAGCTCCAGGGCCGCGGGCCGTTCGTAGTAGGCGTTCAGGAGACTGGACTCGTTCTCGGCCGCATAGGCACCGGCGATGCCGTCGTAACCGCTCGCCTGGGACGCGTCAGGGGGTACGGCATGGGCCTGCTGGTGCCACGTCATGGGGTCGATCCTGGCATGACCGCATGACTCACGAGACGGTCGTGGTGGGTTGCGTTTCCGCTTATTGGCGGCATTCTGTGTGGTCTCTTTGTGGTGCGGTTTTGTGGGTGGTCCGGTTTAAAGACGGCTGCGGAGGTGTGGGGGTGGCTGGGTTTTGCTGTTCGGCTTGCGTTCCGCTGTGGCGCCTACCGCATATCCCGCTGCGGACCGGCTTGCAGGTGGTCCGGTTTACAGACGGCTGCGGAGGCGTGGGGATGGCTGGGTTTTGTTTTTGGGGTTGCGTCCGTTTTCTGGCGCCTTTTTGAAAGTGTTTCGGGTGTGCATTCCGTGAACCTTGTTGGTAGACTGCTACTGTGACTGGGGTTCTTGATTGGCTGATCGATCCGGACACCGTGGACTGCCATTCCGGCGCCTTTTTCGGGTTGCGGGACGACGAGATCGCGGAGATGTCGGATCGGGTGATCCTGGATGTGATCACCTCGGCGCAGCGGCTGATCTGCCGCGCGCAGGCGGTGCAGGCCCGCGCCATCCACCACCTGGCCACCCTGCGGCAGGGATCGCGGTGGGTGGCCGACGAGATCGCCCCCGAACTCGGGGTGTCCCGGCAGGCCGCGCACACCCAGGTGGCGGTGGCGGCGGATCTGTGCACCCGGTTGCCGGCGATGCTGGCGGCGATGGACGTCGGGCAGATCGACGCGGTCAAGGCCCGCAAGATCGCCGAGGTCACCGCACCCCTGTCCGACGCCCACGCCCGCGAGGTGGATGCGCGGCTGGCGGGCCGGGTCGCCGGCAAGGACCCGGCCGGAGTCCGGCGCACCGCCCGACGCGCAGTGCAGGCCGTCGACCCCCACGGCGCGGCCGAACGCGCCGCACGGCGCCGCCGGGAGCGGCGGGTAGAGCTGGCCCACGAGGACGACGCGATGAGCTCGCTGTGGGCGTATCTGCCGGCCGAAACCGGCTCCGCCTGCTACACCCGCATCGACACCCTCGCCCGGTCACTGAAGACCAGCGGTGAGCCCCGCACGCTGGACCAGTTGCGGGCCGACGTGCTCGCCGACCTGATCCTCGGCAAAGCCACCGGCAGCCGGGCAGCGGCGCAGGTGTTCGTGCACGTGCCCCTCGACGCCGCGCTGCAGGTCAGCGAACGGGGGTGCGAACTGGCGGGGCACGGCCCGATCCCGGCCCCGCTGGCGCGGCAGATCATGGCCGACCCGCACAGCGTCTGGCGCAAGGTCACCACCGACCCCGCCTCCGGCGCCGTGCTCGACGTCGGCCGCACCCGCTACCGGCCCCCCGCCGCACTCGCCGACTTCGCGCGGGTCCGCGACCGGGAATGCCGCGCCCCAGGCTGCCACCGGCCCGCCCACCACTGCGACCTCGACCACAACCACGAATGGCACCACAACGGTCGCACCGCCGCCTGCAACCTGTGCTGCCTCTGCGAACACCACCACCACCACCACCTCAAAGACCAACCCGGCTGGCACTTCGACCTCGACGAGCACACCGGCGAACTACACATCACCACACCAGCCGGCAAAACCCACACCACCCGACCCGAACCGATTATCGAACCGTGAGCCGGGTCGGCGCGCAGGCGCTTCGCGCCGACCGAGCATCGAGGGTCGGTTTCGCGGTCACTCCCGCACCGGAACGCCGATGTCCTCGTACCAGATGCCGGGACGCCGCTCGATGAAATCGCGCATCATCGCGACGCACTCGGCGTCGTCGAGCAGCGTGATGGCGACACCGTGCTCGGCGAGCCAGTCGTGCCCGCCGGAGAACGTCGTGGCCTCACCGATCACGACGCCGGAGATGCCGAACTGACGGACCAGGCCGCTGCAGTACCAGCACGGCGACAGGGTCGTGACCATGATCGTGTCGCGGTAGTGCGGCCGGCGTCCCGCGTTGCGGAACGCGTTCGTCTCGGCGTGCATCGACGGATCGCCGTCCTGGACCCGCCGGTTGTGGCCGCGGCCCAACAGTTCGCCGTCGACGGAGAACAGCGCCGCGCCGATGGGCACGCCGCCCTCCGATCCGCCGAGTCGGGCCTCCTCCTTGGCCACGGCCAGCAGGGCGGCAGCGTCCGTCACGTCCGTCACGTCCCTCAACTTACCCGCCGTCAGGGGTGGCACGAGGGCTGAGCGACCGCTTAGTATGTCGCGGACGTCAGCGACGATGGGAGGTGGCGCCGAGCATGCGCAGCGCGAGCTCGCCATACTCCTTGCCCAGTGCCTCCGGGGACTTCCGGGCGCGCTCGGTGTACCAGCGCGCGACGTCGATGCCCAGCGACAGGATGGCGCGGGCCGCCGTGCCCGGATCGGTGACCGTGAAGTCGCCCGACTCCACACCCGTGACCACGAGGTCGCGCACGATCCGTTCGATGCGCCGCCGCAGGCCGGCGACCACCTCGTACTCCGTCTCGGGCAGCGCGCCCAGCTCGTACTGCACCACCCTCGCGACGGTGTGCCTGCGGGCGTGCCAGGCCACGAACCGCTCCACGATCTCGCGCATCGCCTCGACGGGCGAGTCGTTCTCCTCGGCGGCCGACTCGACCAGTCCCAGCGCCTGCTCGTGCCCGCTGCGGCTGATGGCGAACAGCAGCGCGGCCTTCGACGGGAAGTGCACGTACAGCGCCGCCGGGCTCATGCCCGCGTTGGTGGCGATGTCCCGGGTGGTGGTGGCGTGGTAGCCGCGCCGCGCGAACGACTCGACCCCGGCCAGCATCAGCCTGCGTGCGGTTTCCGGCTGGACATCGGGCCACAAGTCGGCCGGCAGCGACATCGTCATGCCAGGATTGTAAGCGAGCGCTTAGCGCGGATTGGAGATTGGCTGCAGTGAACTCGCTCAAGGATCGCGTCGCCATCGTGACAGGCGCCAGCAGGGGTATCGGGCTCGGCGTCGCCAAGGAGCTGGTGGAACGCGGCGCGAAGGTGTGCATCACCGCCCGCAAGCCCGACCCGCTCGCCGAGGCCGTCGAGGAGCTGGGCGGCAACGCCGTCGCACTCGGTGTGCCCGGCAAGGCCGACGACCCCGCGCACCAGGACGAGGTGATCGCCCGCACCCTGGACGCCTTCGGCAGCGTCGACTTCCTGGTCAACAACACCGGCATCAACCCCGTGTACGGGTCCATCCTGGACGTGGAGCCCGACGCGGCCGCCAAGATCTTCGCCGTCAACGTGCTGGCCCCGCTCGCCTGGACCCGCAAGGTCCGCGACGCGTGGATGGGCAAGCACGGCGGCGCCGTGGTCAACGTGGCCTCCATCGCCGGGCTGCGCGCCTCGCCCGGCATCGGCATGTACGGCGTCAGCAAGGCCGCGGTCATCCGGCTCACCACCGAGCTCGCCGTCGAGCTCGCGCCCGGCATCCGTGTCAACGCCGTGGCGCCCGCCGTGGTGAAGACCAAGTTCGCCACCGCCCTCTACGAGGACCGCGAGGACGAGGTGGCCTCGGCCTACCCGATGAAACGGCTCGGCGTGCCCTCCGATGTCGCCGGGGCCGTCGGGTTCCTGCTCTCCGAACAGGCGGGCTGGATGACCGGCCAGACGCTCGTGCTCGATGGCGGCGTGACCCTGGGCGGCGGCCTGTGAGCATCGACCTCGACGGCGCCGGTGTGGTGATCACCGGCGGCGGCCGCGGCATCGGGGCCGCGCTCGCGCGGTCGCTGGCCGGGCAGGGTGCGCGGGTCGTGGTCGCCGACCTCGACGCCGACGGCGCGAACGCGGTGGCCGGCGAGGTCGGCGGCACCGCCGTCGCCGGGGACGTGGCGAGCGAGCAGGGCGTGCGCGCACTCGTCGCCGAGGCGCGCACGGCGCTCGGCGAGATCGACCTGTTCTGCGCCAACGCCGGCGTCGCGCCGCACGGCGGGCCGGACGCCGCCGAGGAGGCCTGGGCGCTCGCGTGGGAGGTCAACGTGATGGCCCACGTGCGGGCGGCGCGGGAACTGCTGCCCGCGTGGCTCGACCGTGGCCGCGGGCACTTCCTCGCCACGGTGTCCGCCGCGGGCCTGCTCACCAGCCTCGGCTCCGCGCCCTACTCGGTGAGCAAGCACGGCGCGCTCGCGTTCGCCGAATGGCTGTCCGCGACCTACCGGCACCGGGGCATCACCGTGCAGGCCGTGTGCCCGCAGGGAGTGCGCACCAAGATGCTCGCCGACACCGGCACGGCGGGCCAGCTCATCATGGGGGCCACCGCCATCGAGCCCGAGCAGGTCGCCGATGCGTGCCTCGCCGGGCTGCGCGACGGGCGGTTCCTGATCCTGCCGCACCCCGAGGTCGCCGACTACTACGCCGTGCGCGCCACGCAGACCGACCGCTGGCTCGGCGGCATGAACAAGCTCCAGCGGAAGGTGGAGCACGAGGCGGGCGGATGAGCGCGCCCGCTGGCCTATCCTGCCTGGCATGACCGGACCGGACGACACGCGCGCGGTGCCGAGGCGCCTGCTCTCCGAGGCGACCCGCCTGTTCGCCGAGCAGGGCTTCGACCGCACCAGCGTGCAGGAGATCGTCGCGGCGGCCGGGGTCACCAAGGGAGCGATGTATCACTACTTCGGCTCCAAGGACGACCTGCTCTACGAGATCTACGCCAGGGTGCTGCGGGAGCAGACCGAGCGGCTGGAGAAATTCGCGGCCACCGAGGAGCCCGTGGCACGGCGGCTGTTCGCCATCGCCGCCGACGTCGTGGTGAGCACCATCGCCAACCTCGACGACACCACGATCTTCCTGCAGTCCATGCACCAGCTCAGCCCCGAGAAACGCCGGACGGTGCGTGCCGAGCGGCGGCGCTACCACGAGCGGTTCCGCGGGCTCATCGAGGAAGGCCAGCAGACGGGGGAGTTCCGCACCGACAAACCGGCCGAGGTCGTGGTCGACTTCTTCTTCGGCGCCGTCCACCACCTCGGCTACTGGTACCGCGAGGGCGGCAGGCTCTCGGCGCAGGAGGTCGGCGACCACTTCGCCGACCTCCTGCTCAGTTCCCTGCGCTGACGCGGCACGGCGGCCCCGGCCCGCCACACCTAGGGTGGAGGCCATGCCGACCGACCACGTCATCGTCGCGACGACAACGGACTCCGAGGACGCCGCGCGCAAGCTCGCCGCGAGCGCCATCGACACCCGACTCGGCGCGTGCGCCCAGATCGTCGGCCCCATCACGAGCGTCTTCCGCTGGGAAGGCGCCGTGGAGACCGCCAAGGAATGGCGGGTCGAGGTCAAGACCGCAGCCGACCGGGCGCAGACACTCGTCGAGCACCTCACCGAACAGCACACCTACGACGTGCCCGAGGTGATCGTCACGCCGATCACCGCCGGGCACGCCGAGTACCTGTCCTGGCTCGTCACCGAGACCAGGGGGTGACCCTCACGCGGGCAGGTCCACCAGCCCGCCCAGCACGTCCCGGTGCCTGCCGGGCGTGCCGAGCGCGATCTCGTCGGCTTTGGCGCGCTTGAGGTACAGGTGCGCGGGGTGCTCCCACGTCATACCGATCCCGCCGTGCAGCTGGACGCACTCCTCGGCGGCGTGCACGGCCACCGGTGCGCAGTACGACTGGGCCACGGCCACCGCCACGCCCGTGTCGTCGCTGTCCGCGGCCAGCGCGTCGGCGGCATACCGGGCGGCCGCGCGGGCGGCCACCAGCTCCAGCCACACGTCCGCGATCCGGTGCTTGAGCGCCTGGAACGAGCCCACCGGGCGGCCGAACTGGTACCGGCCCCTGACGTAGGCCACCGTCTCGTCGAGGCACCACTGCGCCACGCCGAGCTGCTCCGAGGCGAGCAGCCCCGCACCGGTGAGCAGCGCGCGGTCCAGCGCGTCCCGCGCGGAACCGGCCAGCCGCTGCGCGGGCGCGTCGGTGAAGGTCACGTCGGCGATGCGGCGGGTCAGATCCAGCGGCACCGCCTCGTCGACCGTCACCCCCGCGGCCGTGGTGTCCACGGTGTACAGCGCCGGGCCGTCCGGTCCGGTCGCGGGCACCACCAGCACGTCGGCGGCGGAGGCGTCGGCCACCGTGCTCACCGTGCCGCGGAGGGTGCCGTCGCCGGCGGCGGTGACCGAAGAGGGGAACGCCGCCCCGGGCACCGCCGACAGCGGCACGGCCAGCGCACCGGTCGTCTCGCCGGAGGCCAGCCGCCGCAGCAGCTCCGCCACCGGCTCGGCGGCCGTGTCGGCGCCGAGCAGCGCCGTGGTGGCGAGCACGGCGCTGCCCAGGTACGGCACGGGTGCCACGCTGCGGCCCAGCTCCTCCAGCACCAGCGCGGTCTCCCTGGCCGAGGCGCCCTGGCCGCCCAGCTCCTCCGGCACGTGCAGCCCCGCAAGGCCCAGCTCGGCTCCCAGCGTGCGCCACAGCTTCGCGTCGTACGGCTCGGTGCTCTCCACCCTGGCCAGCAGTGCCGAGGGCTCGCAGCTGTCGGTCAGCAGGTCGCGGACACTGGCCCGCAGGTCGTTCTCGACATCGGAGTACAACAGGTTCGGAGCAGTGCTCATCGGGTCAGGCCCTCCTGTGCTGGCCGGCGGGTCCAAAGCTCCCCAATGCGGCATTGGTAGCGCTGGGCGCTACCAATGCCGCATTGGTGGCGTTGGACGCTACGAATGTGGCATTGGGGAGCTTTCCGCCGCGCGGTGCGTTCATCGGGGCAGGTCCTTCCAGGCGACGTCCTTGTCCACCCGCGGTTCGGACGGCAGCCCGAGAACCCGCTCGGCGATGATGTTGCGCAGGATCTCCGAGGTCCCGCCCTCGATGGAGTTGCCCTTCGCACGCAGGTACCGGTAGCCCGCCTCGCGGCCGGTGAAGTCGACCAGCTCCGGCCGCCGCAGCGTCCAGTCGTCGTAGCGCAGGCCCTGCTCGCCGAGCAGCTCGACCTCCAGCCCGGACAACGCCTGCGACAGCCGCGCGAAGGCCAGCTTCATCCCGGAGCCCTCCGGCCCCGGCTGGCCGACGGCGAGCTGCTGGCGCAGCCGCGTACCGGCCAGGCGGAACGCCTCGGCCTCGGCCCACAGCCGCAGCAGCCGGTCCCGCAACTCCGGCGTGCGCAGCTCCGGGTGCTCGCGCCAGGTGGCGGCCACCTTGCCGACCATGCCACCCTCCCGCGGGATGGCGTTGCCGCCGATGGCGACCCGCTCGTTCATCAGCGTCGTCTGCGCGACCTGCCAGCCCTCGCCCACCTCGCCGAGCCGGTGCGCGTCGGGGATGCGCACGTCGGTGAGGAACACTTCGTTGAACTCCGCCTCGCCGGTGATCTGGCGCAGCGGCCGGACCTCCACGCCCGGCGCCGTCATGTCGCACACGAAGTACGTCATGCCCTTGTGCTTCGGCACGTCCGGGTCGGTGCGGGTCACCAGGATCGCCCAGCGTGCGGTGTGCGCGCTGGAGGTCCACACCTTCTGCCCGGTGACCACCCAGTCGTCGCCGTCGCGCACCGCGCGGGTGGCCAGCGCGGCGAGGTCGGAGCCCGCGCCGGGCTCGCTGAAGAGCTGGCACCACACCTCCTCGCCGGTCCAGAGTGGACGCAGGAAGCGCTTCTTGTTCTCCTCGCTGCCGAACCGCAGGATCGTCGGCGCCGCCATGCCGAGCCCGATGCCGATGCGGCGCGGGTTGTTGTCCGGCGCGCCCGCCGCGGCCAGTTCGGCGTCCACGACACCCTGCAGCTCGCGGGGCGCGTTCAGCCCGCCGAGCCCGGCGGGGTAGTGCACCCACGCCAGCCCGGCGTCGAACCGGGCACGCAGGAACTCCAGCCGGCCGGTCGTCGCCGGGTCGTGTTCGGCCAGCAGGTCGCGCACCCGCGCCCGCAGCCCCTCGGCATCCACAGTGGACTCGCTCATCAGCGGTACCTCTTCAGCTCACGGCGGGCCAGTGACTGCTTGTGCACCTCGTCCGGCCCGTCGGCGAGGCGCAGCATCCGGGCGGCGGCCCACAGCTCGGCGAGCGGGAAGTCCTGGCTCACGCCACCCGCGCCGTGTGTCTGGATCGCCTTGTCGAGAATCCACTCCACCGCGGCGGGAGTGGCGATCTTGATGGCCTGGATCTCGGTGTGGGCGCCCCGGTTGCCGACGGTGTCCATCAGCCACGCGGTCTTGAGCACCAGCAGCCGCAGCTGCTCGACGCGCACCCGCGCCTCGGCGATCCAGTCCTGCACCACACCCTGGTCGGCGAGCGGCTTGCCGAACGCCACGCGCGACGTGGCCCTGCGGCACATCAGCTCGATGGCGCGCTCGGCCATGCCGATCAGCCGCATGCAGTGGTGGATGCGGCCGGGGCCCAGCCGGGCCTGCGCGATCCCGAATCCGCCGCCCTCCTCGCCGATGAGGTTCTCGGCGGGCACCCGCACGTCGTCGAACACGACCTCGGCGTGCCCGCCGTGGTCGCCGTCGGTGTAGCCGAACACGTGCATGCCCCGCCTGACCGTCATGCCCGGCGTGTCCCTGGGCACGAGCACCATGCTCTGCTGGCGGTGCGGCTCGGCGTCGGGGTCGGTCTTGCCCATGACGATGAAGATCCGGCAGTCCGGGTTCATCGCGCCGGAGATGTACCACTTGCGGCCGTTGATGACGTAGCTGTCGCCGTCGCGTTCGATGCGGGTGGCGATGTTGCGGGCGTCGGAGGAGGCCACGTCCGGCTCGGTCATCGCGAACGCCGAGCGGATCTCGCCGTCCAGCAACGGCCGCAGCCACTCCTTGCGCTGCTGCTCGGTGCCGAACATCGCCAGCACCTCCATGTTGCCGGTGTCCGGCGCGGCGCAGTTCAGTGCCACCGGAGCCAGGTGCGGGCTGCGGCCGGTGATCTCGGCCAGCGGCGCGTACTGCAGGTTGGTCAGCCCGGACCCGTGCTCTCCGGGCAGGAAGAAGTTCCACAGCCCGCGCTTGCGGGCCTCGGCCTTGAGCTCCTCGACGACCGGGACGCTCGTCCAGGGGTCGTCCCGCTGTGCCAGCTGCTCGGTGAACACCGGTTCGGCGGGGTAGATGTGGGATTCCATGAACGCCAGCAACTGCTCGCGCAGCTGTTCGGTCCTGGCATCGAACGCGAAGTCCATGACTAGTCCTCCTTGAGCGCGGCGTTGCCGTGCGCCACCAGCGGCGCGACGCCGGAGCCGATCCTGTCGAAGCCTTCCCCGACCGTCTGGCCGTGGCTGAAGCGGTAGTAGATGCCCTCCAAGATCACGGCGAGCTTGAAGAACGCGAAGCCGACGTACCAGCTCAGGCCCGACACGTCCCGCCCGGAGCGCTCGGCGTAGCGGGCGACGACCTCGTCGGTGCCCGGGTAGCCCGGTGCGGCGCTGACGTTGCTGACGAAGCTCAGGTCGAGTGTCGAGCGCTCGGCGTAGGCCACCATGAGGGCGATGTCGGTGAGCGGGTCGCCCAGCGTGGACATCTCCCAGTCGAGCACGGCCTTGATCTCGTCGTCGGTGCCGACGAGCACGTTGTCGAGCCGGTAGTCGCCGTGCACGATCGTCGGCTCGGGGGAGGCGGGCAGCCGCCCGGCGAGCCGCTCGTGCAGCTCGTCGATGCCGGGAAGGTCGCGGCTGCGGGAGGCGTCGAGCTGCTTCTTCCACCGCCGCAGTTGCCGCTCCAGAAAGCCCTCCGGCCTGCCGAAGTCGGCCAGCCCGGCCTCGGCCGGGTTCACCGCGTGCAGGTCGACGAGCGTGTCGATGAGCGAGTCGGCGATGGCGCGGGTGCGCTCGGCGCCCAGCCGCTCCAGCTCCTCCTTGCCGCGGTACGGAGTGCCCTCGACGAACTCCATCACGTAGAACGGCGCGCCCAGCACGTCGGGGTCCTGGCACAGCAGCAGCGTCCGCGGCACCGGCACGGGAGTGGGGCCGAGCGCGCTGATCACGCGGTGCTCACGACCCATGTCGTGCGCCGTTGGCAGGACGTGTCCCAGCGGAGGGCGGCGCACCACCCACCGTCCGGTGCCGTCGCTGACGACGTAGGTCAGGTTCGACCGGCCGCCCTGGACGACCTCGGCGGTGAGCGGCCCGGTGACGAGGCCGGGCCGCTCCCGGTCGAGATGGGCGCGCAACCGCGCCAGGTCGAGCCCCGGTGGATCCTGATCACTCACGGTGACCTCCTTGTCGCGTGAGACCGGCGGTACCGACCGGTCGGTATGTCGAGACGCCGCTCCGTGCGACGGCGGCGCGCCCGGCGCACGGGTCTAGGGAACCAGGACCGCGACCGTCTCGGCCACGCACGCGGGTTTGCTCTGGCCGTCGATCTCGATCGTCCACCGCACGACGGCCCGCACGCCCTGCTCCGACGGAGTGACCTCGGCCAGTTCCGCGGTCGCCCTGATCTTGGAGCCGACCGGAACCACCTGCGGGAAGCGCACCTTGTTGAGGCCGTAGTTGATGCCCATGCGCAGGCCCTCGACGCGGTAGACCTGCTGGCCGAACATCGGGATCAGCGACAGGGTGAGGTAGCCGTGGGCGATGGGGGCACCGAAGGGACCCTCGGCGGCGCGCTGCGGATCGACGTGGATCCACTGGTGGTCGCCGGTGGCGTCGGCGAACAGGTTCACCTGCTCCTGGGTCACCGTGTGCCAGTCGCTCTGGCCCAGCCGCTCGCCCGCGGCGCCGGTGAACTCGTCGAGGCTGCCGAACACGCGCACGCCGCTCATGCCTTCGGCCCGCCCGCCACGTAGACGACCTGGCCGGACACGAACGACGACTCGTCGCCGACCAGGAACGAGACCACGTTGGCGATGTCGTCGGGCTGGCCCACCCTGCGCACCGGGATCTCGGCCGCGGCGGCGGCTTTGAAGTCGTCGAAGTTCATGCCGACGCGCTCGGCGGTGGCCGCGGTCATCTCGGTCTCGATGAACCCCGGCGCGATCGCGTTGACCGTGACGCCGAACTTGCCGAGCTCGATGGCCAGGGTCTTGGTGAAGCCCTGCAGGCCGGCCTTGGCGGTGGAGTAGTTCGCCTGGCCGCGGTTGCCGAGGGCGGAGGTGCTGGAAAGGTTGACGATGCGGCCCCAGCCCTGCTCGGTCATGTGCTTCTGCGTCGCGCGGCTCATCAGGAACGAACCCCGCAGGTGCACGTTCATCACCGAGTCCCAGTCGGACTCGCTCATCTTGAACAGCAGGTTGTCCCTGGTGATGCCGGCGTTGTTGACGAGCACGGTGGGCGGCCCGAGCTGCTCGGCCACGGCACTCACGGCGGAGTCGACGGCGTCGGCATCGCTGACGTCCACGCTGAGGCCGATCGCGCGGCCACCGTCGGCGGTGATGGCTTCGGCGCCTGCCTTGGCGCCCGCCTCGTCGAGGTCGAGCAGGGCGACGGCGAACCCGTCACGCGCGAGGCGCCTGGCGACGGCGGCGCCGATGCCGCGGCCTGCCCCGGTGACGATCGCGACACGGGAAGCGGACTCGGTCACTTCATCCTCCTCATCGAGTAAGCGTGCGCTTAGCAACCTACCAGAGGATGTCCCGGACGAGATGGCGTCAGGTGGTGGCGAGGCTGTGCTGAGGCGCGGGCGAGCGCAGCAGGCCCACGCCGAGGAACAGGACGGCGACGACCTCGTTGAGCGCCATCAAGCGCTCCACGAGCCCGAGCGGGATGGCCCGCCACCAGGCCTCGCCGCCCGCGAGCATGAGGCCCACCGCCGTGAGGATCACCCCGAACCACGCCAGCGACGTCAGTGCCAGCAGGCGCGCCAGCCAGCGCAGCGGCGCCGACGAGGGGAAGCTGGCCCGTGCCGCCGCCAGCACCGCCAGCGGCAGGCAGACGAACGCCACGATGCTGGCGTAGCGGTGGATCGTCCCGGCGAGGCTGGGGCCCACCGACCAGTCCGTCTTGGGAAACACCATCACCGTGAGCAGGCCGAGCACCCACGCCGCGCCCAGCACGGTCGTCGCCGACAGCGCGCGTACCCGGCCCTGCCGGACGAGCGTGCCGAACACCGCCGCCGACCCGGCCGCGACCAGCAGCACCGCGACGTCGAACAGCCACCTGTCGGGTCCGAGCGCGTACTCGCTGATGGTCCTGCGGACGGGGTCGATGCCGTCACTGGAGGGCAGCAGATGCAGCAGCCCCATGAGCAGGGAGCCGGTGAGCAAGGACGTGACGCCGACCACGGGCAGGGCCGGGCTGCTCGGTGCAGATGTGTCCGCCATGCCCGACATTGAGCCACAACCCGCGTGAACCGGGTGTGATCAGCGCCGGTCGGCGGAGCCCGCGACCCTGGCGAGCACCGTCCTGAACACCTCGCGATCTACAGTGGACGGATCGGCGGCCAGCCACGCGCCGATCTCGTGCACGAACTGCTCCGGCGTCATCGGCGGCGCCGTCCCCTGCGGCTCCGGCTCGGTGCTGAGCGCGCCCGCCCGGCTCGGGTACACGACGAGGGCGCCGCGTACCTCGACATCGGGCAGGAGCGCCCGGAACGCCTCGACGCTGTCCGGCAGCCTGCTGCCGCCACCGCGGAAGCGCCTGCCGTTGCGCAGCAGCACCCCGTCACCGGTGCTGTAGTGCCCCGGCAGCCACAGCTTCGACTCCACCAGCACCAGCCGTCTGCCGCACAGCACCGCGTGGTCGACGTCGGCGAACACCGAGTCGGGCCAGGAGAGCCCGTGGAAGATCCGCGCGCCGGGCAGCCGCGTGAGGTAACGGGAGAGCAGGTCGGCCGTGAGCCGTTCACCGACCTGGTCCGGATCGGCGCCGGGTCGGCCGAACACCGTGCGCCCGCCGAACTCGCTGCGAAACGCCCGCACCGTGCGCAGGGTCGCCAGGTACCTGCGGCCGAGCAGCACCGCGACGCAGCCCGCGGCGGCGAGCACGACCAGCCAGGTGACGAGCACCGGCGTGGAGAAGGCCGACGGCGCGAGCAGCACCGGCAGCGCGAGCGCCAGCAGCGCACCCACGGCCGCCACGGTGGGCGCATGCCCCGGCGAGCCGGGCCGCGCGTAGTGCACGCGGGTGACCGCGTCCACCGTGTGCCACCACGGGATCGCCTCGACATCCAGCCGGGGCGCGGGCGGCACGAAGTCCGGGTCCTCCCCGAAGCGGCGTGGCCGGGACCGGGGGCGCCACTGCGGCCGGGGCCGGGTGGCCGTGGCGACCGGCAGCGTCTCGGTGGGCTCGTCGTCACGGTCGTACTCCGCGCGCCGCACCGGATCGGTGAGTGTTTCGTAGGCCTCGCGCAGCAGGCGGAAAGTTCCCGTCGTGCCGCCGGTGTCGGGATGCATCGACCGCGCGAGCGCGCGATACGCCGACTTGATCTCCGCGGGCGTGGCGTCGGGACGCACGCCGAGGAGCTCGTAGTAGTCGACATCGTGCACGGGCCGCACCTCCTTGGCAGCGCACACGATATGGCGTGGGCGCGGGGATCCGCGCACCGGCCGCCGCCATATTGACGAGCACCACCCCGTAGGCTGAACGCGTGCGGCTGGACGGTCCGATGGTCCTGGACGGTGGTCTGGCGACCGAACTCGAAGCGCGCGGGCACGACCTGTCGGACGCGCTGTGGTCGGCCCGCCTGCTCGCCGACGCACCGGACGAGATCGTGGCCGCGCACGAGGCGTTCTACCGTGCCGGGGCCGACGTCGCCATCACCGCGAGCTATCAGGCCAGTTTCCCCGGCTTCGCCGCCGCCGGAATCGGCAGGGCGGAGGCCGAGACACTGCTGCGCCGCAGCGTGGAGCTCGCCGCGCGCGCCAGGGACCGGGTGCCCGGTACCCGGCGCCGGTGGGTCGCCGCCTCGGTGGGGCCGTACGGCGCGATGCTCGCCGACGGCTCGGAGTACCGCGGCCGTTACGGGCTGAGCAGGCGGGAACTGGTGGCGTTCCACCGGCCCCGGCTGGAGGTGCTCGCCGCCGCGGGGCCGGACGTCGTCGCCCTGGAGACGATCCCCGACGCCGACGAGGCCGAGGCGATGCTCGATGCGCTGGCGGGCCTCGGTGTCCCCGCGTGGCTGTCGTACACGGTCGAGAGCGGCCGCACGCGAGCGGGACAGCCGCTCGCCGACGCGTTCTCCGTCGCGGCCGGCCGCGACGACGTGCTCGCCGTCGGCGTCAACTGCTGCGCGCCCGGCGAGGTCGCCGAGGCGGCCGCGCTCGCCCGGGAGGTGACCGGCAAACCGGTGGTCGCCTACCCGAACAGTGGCGAGAGCTGGGACGCGCGGCGGCGCACGTGGATCGGACGGTCCCGCTTCGCCGCCGCGGACGTCGCGCGCTGGCGGGCCGAGGGAGCCGAGTTGCTCGGCGGCTGCTGCCGTGTCGGGCCTGCCGACATCGGCGCGCTGGCTCACTCGTTGAGGCTCCCCTGAACGAGCGATATTTCCCGCCTGAAACAGCGCACCGATAACAGGCATGTGACGCTCAGGTTCCGGGTACTCCGACGCCACAGAAACAGTGGTCCGGCAGCCGGGCTTCGTGTGGACCGTCCATCAGCGACAGTCCACACGGTCTGGTGCGACCGGAAACGGCCCAGTCGGCCACGGAAAGGACGGAAGCCGGATGAACATAACGGAATCCTTCAACGACATGCTTCGGTCGGTCATCACGTTCCTGCCGAAGTTCGCCGCCTTCCTGGTGATCCTGCTCATCGGCTGGCTCATTGCGAAGGGCTTGCGCAAGCTCGTCACGATGCTGCTGCACCGGCTGGGTTTCGAGCGCGCCGTCGAGAAGGGCGGGATCAAGCGGGCTCTCGAGCGGTCCAAGTACGATGCGAGCGGCCTGATCGCCGCGCTCGTCTACTACGCCGTTCTGCTGATCGCGCTGCAGCTGGCGTTCGGGGTGTTCGGTCCCAACCCGGTCAGCGCCATGCTGACAGCCATCGTGGCGTGGCTGCCGCGGGCCATCGTGGCCGTCATCATCATCGTCGTGGCCTCCGCCATCGCCGGTGCGGTGCGTGACCTGCTCGGCAGTGCGCTGAGCGGGCTGAGCTACGGCAACTTCGTGGCCCGGCTGGCGCAGGTGTTCATCGTGGCACTCGGTGTCATCGCCGCCCTGAACCAGGTCGGGGTCGCCACGACGGTGACGACGCCGGTGCTCGTGGCGGTGCTGGCCACCGTCGGCGGCGTGCTCGTCGTCGGTGTCGGCGGCGGCATGGTGCGGCCGATGCAGCAGCGCTGGGAGCGCTGGCTGGGCCGCGCCGAGCAGGAGATGCCCAACGCGAAGGGCCAGACCCAGGCGTACCAGCGCGGCCGTGAGGACGCGATGCGTGCGCAGACCGAGCCGTTCCAGTCCCCGGCGGTCGGGCAGCAGACGCCGCAGGACCACCCGAGGTAAGCACCCGGCAACGGACAGCGGCGGCGGGAGCACGGCCGGTGCCCCGCCGCCGCTTCGCGCGCGGGGGACGCTACGGCACCGAGCCGACAGCCAAGCCGCCACCGGATACGACCGCCCGGCACCGAGCCGAAGGTGCCCGTGGGTACACGATGCGTACCCAAGGTGCCCTTGGGCTCGCTCGGTGGTGGCCCGGGGCGTGCGTGTGGGTTCCCGGTGTTGGTCGGTGCCGGGGGCGAGCCGAAGGTGCCCGCGGGTACACGATGCGTGCCCAAGGTGCCCTTGGGCTCGCTCGGTGGTGGCCGGTAGGTACCGAAGGTCACCTTGGGCTCGGCGGCGGCGCTGAGGATGCGCTAGAAGAACAGCAGCGGGTCGACGTCCCCGCTGTTGACCACCACGGTTCCCGCGGCGGCCAGCAGGCACACCGCGGCGAGGCGGAGGGTGACCCAGTCGCCTGGTTCCGGCCGCCATCCCGCGCTCGTTCCCGAGCCGTCCTGCACGCCGCGGGCGTAACCGGCGAGCTCGACGGGGCCGACATGGCTGCCGCTCAGCGCGAGGATGTCGCGGACGGCGGCTGCGTGCTGGTCGACGGTGGCGAGCAGCCCGGGTGCGAGCGCGCTGAGGGACAGGCCCGCACTGCCCAGCCTGTCGGCCAGTGCTGCCAGCTCACGACGCGCGGCGGACTCCTGCCACGCCCTCAGCAACCAACTCATCGCCGGACAGCATACGAAAACCCTTCATTCGGAAAGAAGGGGGCCCAGCGGTCCGAGGTCGATGTTGAGGTCCTCCGGCTCCAGCCCGAAGTGTTCCCGCAGCTCGACCATGCGTTCCTCCAGTCGCATGAGGGTGAGACCGATGCGCTCGACCTGGTCGTCGCTCAGCCCACCGTCCTCGACTCTGCGCAGCGCCTGGCGCTCCATGAGCTGGCGGAGCAGCTCGACGATGGTCAGCACGAGCCCGGCCAGCCCCTTCTCCACGGACTCCGGGTCGGTGCCGATGCGCTCGGCCAGCGGATTGCGACGGGCTACGGGGCCGCGCTCGGGCTCAGCCATCGGCGGCCGCCCGTTCCAGCGTGCTCGCCGAGGTGATGAGTGCCCGCAGCGAGACGTGCACCAGGTCGACCTCGGCGATGCATAGGGTCACCTCGCCGGAGAGCACCACCCCGCCCGCGAGCACACGGTCGAGCAGGTCGACCAGCGAGATGCGGCGCTCGGGCGCCGCGTCGACCTCCCTCACTGGACCACCCCCGCGAACGAGTAGGGCGGCCACGGCCCGGTCAGCTCCAGCCGGACGCCGCGCCGGGTCCCGGCCAGCGCCTCGACCTGCCGGGCCAGCTCCTCGGCGCGGTCGTCGTCGACGAGGTAGGCGCCGTTGAGCACCATCCAGCCGCGCTCCCGCGACAGCGCCGGGTCCTGCGGCGGATGCCGCCGTGCGGAGACGGCCAGCCGGGCCAGGGCGGTGTGCAGGTGCTCGGCGTGCGCGGCCGCCTCCCGCTGCGCCGCCTCACGTGCCGACAGCTGCGCCTTGCGCCGCAGCAGGTACGCGGTGCCGGCGCCCTGCCCGGAGCCCTCGGCAGGGGCGGCGGCATCCTCCGCGAGGGCGTCCGGGTCGGCGTAGGCCTTCACCCCCCACTCGGTGCGCCCGGCCAGCAGCTCCAGCGCGGCGGTGAAGTCGGCGCGCCGTTCGGCGAGCAGCCCGCGCACGCGGTCCTCGCCCAGGTAGACGGTGGCCAGCCGCAGCGGCACGGCCGCCGTGGCCGCCCGTGCGGCGGCCGTGACCACCGTGTCGTGCGCGCGTGCCGTGGCGGCCAGCCAGTCGAGGTCCTCCAGGTTGCGCCGCAGCGCCTCCTCACCGAACTCGGCGAGATCCACCGGGCTGACCAGCGCGGTCAGCTCACCCTCGGTCAGCGGCCGCACGGGCGCGCCACCGACACCGCGGTCGGTGCCCAGCCGCTCGGCGGCGAGTCCGGTGGTCACGGCGTAGACCCACAGTGCCTGCTCCGGGTGTTCCTCAGCCATCGCGCTTGCCGTCCTTCGGCGCCTCCAGCTGCTCGATCCGTTCCCGCAGCCTCCGGTTCTCCTGCTTGAGCTCCCGCTGGTCGTTGCCGCCGGTGAGCCACGGATCGTGCTCCCACCAGTCGATGCCGACCTCCTTCGCCGTCTCCAGCGAGGCCACCACCAGCCGCAGCTTGATGGTGAGCAGCTCGATGTCGAGCAGGTTGACCTGGATGTCCCCGGCGATGACCAGGCCCTTGTCGAGCACCCGCTCCAGGATGTCGCCGAGGTTGGCCGGCTGGTGGTTGCCTCCGCCCCCGGAGCTCTGCATGGGGCTGACGGACGACGCGGGCTGCACGGGTCCCGTCATCGTGCGCCCCCGTTCGCGCGGTCGCCGCTGCCCCGCGAGTAGCGGCGCGTCCGCCGGTAGGCCAGCAGCTCGCCCCGCAGGTCGAGATCCGCCTCGTACAGCGCCAGCAGGTCCGCCGACGACGGGATGCGGCTCTCCTCGACCACCTCGATCTCGACCCGCCACCCGTCGTCGGTGGGCTCGGCGGACACGGCTCCGACGGTCTGCTTGCCCGCCAGCCGGGCGATGTGCTCCAGCGCCAGCTCCGCGGCCTCGGCGGCCGCCAGGTCCGCCTCGTCGGCGGCGCGGTCCGGCGTTTTCGGCTGTTGGTCCGCCACGGGTGTCACTCCTCTCCCGGCGCGCTGTCCGCCGGGGGCGCGGCCATGCGTTCCATGGCCTCCTGCTGCACCCGGCGCTCCTCCTCGGGCGAGATCTCGCCCGCCGCGCGTGCCTGCTCGGCGGCCTCGAGGTCACGCCGCACGGAGGAGGCGTCGTGCAGCTCGGAGTCGACCCGCTCCTGGATGACCTCGGCCAGCGCGATCACGCCGCGCACCGGGGCCAGCGGAAGGCCGAACACCAGCGAGAGCAGTCCCATCTCGTCACTCCTGCTGCGGTTGTTGCGTGACCACGAAGTCGTACGGCGCGAGCGGCCCGAGCAGGCGCAGCTCGACGCGGTCCCGCCACTCGCCGGCGAGCTCGCCGACGGCCTGCTCCAGGTCCTGCTGTGCGGCCACCTCCGCGAGGAACGCGACGTGCACGGCGTCCTCCTCGTGGGTCGGCTCGCGCACGTTGACGGTCGTCGCCAGCTCGCCGAGCGCGTCGAGCGCGTGCTGGGTGTCGGCCTCGCGCTTGGCGGCGATGGCGTTGTTGATCAGCTCGCCCAGTGCGATCCGCTCGTTGCGGGTGGCGTCCGCAGGCTTGTCGCGGATCTCCTCGCGAAGCTGCGCGGCCTCCTCGTTCTCGGTGACGATCTCGCGCAGCACGGCCTGCTCGTCGTAGCGGCCCTTGAGCACGTACTCGGCCTTGCCCTCCAGCTCCTGCAGCGCGGCGTGGAACTCGTCGTGGTGCTCGGCGAGCAGCTCCCGCTCCACCGCCTCCGAGCCGGTGAGCACGGCGCCGAAGCGCAACGGCAGCACCGGCGCCTCGGCCGACGTGGCGTCGAGGATGCGGGCGTGTGCGGCCAGATCCTCCGGCTTGCCGAGCGGCCGGTCGGCCCTGATCTCGCTCACCAGGGCCGCCAGCTCGCCGTGCCGGACGGCCTCGATGGGGCTGGGCGGGTCGCCCACCCCCCGCGCCTCCGGGTCGGTCTCCACGTCGGCGGGCACGATGCCGTACACGTAACAGACGGTCTGCTCCGCGGTGTCCTCCCGCGGTTTCTCGGTCTGCTGCGCCATGTCAGTCGCCCTTCCGTCCTCTGCCTGCGGACTGTGCCTGCTCGTCCTCACCGAGGAAGTCACGCAGCTTGTCTCCTGCGGCCTCGATCGCGCCCTTCGTCTTGGATCGGGCGCCGCCCTGGGACATGTCCTGCATCAGGTCCGGCAACCCCTTCTGCTCGTTGTCGGAGATGTCGAGACGGTTCACCGCCTCGGCGAAGCGCAGGTAGGTGTCGACGCTGGCCACGACGATCCGGGCGTCGATGGTGAGCAGTTCGATGCCCACGAGCGAGACGCGGACGTAGGCGTCGATCACCAGCCCCTTGTCCAGGATCGTGTCGATGACGTCGGCGAGGCTGGAGGAGGACGGGCGGTCGAACCCGCCTCCCCCTCCGCCTCCGGCCGGCTGAACGGCTGTGGTCATGAACGGCCTCCACGGGTGCCGCGCCTTCTCGGGCGCGGGCTTTCCTCGGCTTCGTCGGTGTCCTCGGGTTCCGGCTCGGCGCCGGCTTCGTCGGTGTCCTCTTCGGACTCGCGCTCGCGGGCTTCGTCGGTGTCCTCGGTGTCCTGGTCGGACTCGCCGGACTCGGTGTCCTCGGACTCACCGGTGTCGACGACCTCGCCGTCGCGGATCTCGCCGCGCCAGCCCTCGATCTCGTCGGCATGGAGCAGTGACTCGGTCATCACGTGCCTGCGGAAGTGCTTGAGCTCCAGGCGGGCCCGGCGGCCCTGCGCGCGCCACAGGTTGCCGGTGCGCTCGAAGAATCCCTGCGGGTGATACTCGAGGACCAGCAGGATGCGGGTCAGGTTCGGTGCGAGCTCGTGGAAGGTCACCGCGCCGTCGACGTAGCCCTTCTCACCGGAGGAGCGCCAGACGATCCGGTCGCCAGGCACCTGGTCCAGAATCGTGGACTCCCACGTGCGGTGCGACCAGAAGACCTGGGCCTTCCACTTGAGCCGTTCGTCGGAGACCTGCTCGACGTTCTCGACCTTCTTCATGAACGTCGGGAACTCGGTGAACCGGGTCCACTGGTCGTAGGCCAGGTCCACCGGCACGCCCACGTCGATGCTCTCGACGATGTTGGTGACCTTGAGCGGGTCGTCCGAGCCCTTGCCGCCGCCACCGCCGCCGAGAGCGCTGCCGAGCTTCTCCTTGAGCCCGGTGAGCCCGGCGCCGACCGCGGCCTTGAGGGCCGGTTTGCCGGTGAGCGCCGACAGCAGTCCTCCCGAACCGTTGCCGGACGCGTAACCGTTGAGCCGCTCGGCCGTCGAGCCGATCCGCCCCGTCACCGCCTTCACGGCACGCGTCGTCAGTGTTCCCGTGAGGTCCTGCAAAGCCTGCCGCAGCTGGTCGGACGGATCCGCCGACTGGGCCGCGCCGCCCGCCTTGCCTGCCGTGCCGGCGGCGCGCCCCGCGGTGTCGCGGGCCTGGTTCTTGGCGCGCTGCGCCGTCCTGGTGGCCATACGATCACCTCCGGGTGCGCCGCACGGGCGCCCGCTGCGTGGAGCCGCGCGACTGGCCGGAGCTGCGTGGCTGCGCCGACCGCCTGCGCCGGACCGGCCGCCGCTGCTCCTCGTCGGAGTCGGACTCGGGTTCGGGCTCCTGCTCGTCGCCGGCGTCGGCCTCGTCGTAGTCGGCCTCCGCCTCCCGCTCGGTGCCCTGCTCAGCGGTCTCCGGCTCCTGGCCGGTGTCGTCCTGCTCGTCGTCGGCGCCGCCGCGACGCGGGGCACCACCGGAGGCCAGGCGCTCGTTGAGCGAGCCGATGCGCTCCGTGGCCGCCGACATCGCCGCCGACCTGGCCGCGCCCAGCAGGTCGCCCTTCACGCTCTCGGTGATCTGGCCGAGCTCAGGTGAGGACGCGAGCTTGCCCGCTCCCTGCCGCAGCAGCGCACCGGGCCCCCCGACCTTGCCGGTGGCACTCGCCGCGGCGAGCATCAACGCCAGCCGCCCCTTGCGGGAGCGGCCGAGAAGGTAGCCGGCGCCGACTGCGACGGCCACCTGTGCACCGCGTTTCACGATCGATCTCCCTCGATCATCAGCTGGTTGACCCGGGCGAGGTTCGATGCCGAACCCGCCGGGCTGGGGACCCGATCGAGTTACCACCGGCGAGTGATAACAAAACGCTTCCATTCCCGTTACCGCAGGATTGCTCCAGGTGGCGCAACGCGTGCGGGGTCCTTGGCGGGGCCGTGGAGGGCGACGCTCTAGTCTGTCGGGGTGACAGGGAGGCACCGTTGAGTGACGACGAGGGTCGGCTGGTCGCGGGCCGGTACCGCCTGCTGAGCCGGATCGGCAGCGGCGCCATGGGTGTCGTGTGGCGAGCCGTCGACGACCGCCTGGACCGCACGGTGGCCGTCAAGCAGCTTCTGCTGCCTCCCGGGCTGAACGAGACCGAGGGGGAGAAGGCCCGGCAGCGCGCGTTCCGCGAGGGGCGCATCGCCGCGCGGCTGCAGCACCCCAACGCCATCTCGGTCTACAACGTGGCCGATCACGAGGGCGCGCCCGTGCTGGTCATGGAGTACCTGCCGTCGCACAGCCTTTCCGCCGTGCTGGCCGAGCGCGGCACCCTGCCGCCGGTCGAGGTGGCGCGCATCGGTGCCCAGGTCGCCTCCGCGCTCGTCGCCGCCCACGCGGCCGGGGTGATCCACCGCGATGTCAAGCCCGGCAACATCCTGCTCGGCACCGACGGCGTCACCAAGATCACCGACTTCGGCATCTCCCGCGCCGCGGGCGACATCACGGTGACGAGCACCGGACTGCTCGCGGGCACCCCCGCGTTCCTGTCCCCGGAGGCGGCGCGCGGCGCGGAACCCGGCCCGGCCTCCGACGTCTTCTCCCTCGGCGCCACCCTGTACGCCGCCGTCGAGGGCGTCCCGCCCTTCGGCAACACCGAGAACGAGATCGCCCTGCTGCACACGGTCGCCACCGGCCAGGTGATCCCGCCGCGCCAGGCCGGGCCACTCACCCCGCAGCTGGAGGCCATGCTGCGCGCGGAGCCGTCCGCGCGGCCGACCATGCAGCAGGTCGCCGAAGGGTTGCAGGCGGTGGCCGAGGGCCGGATGCCGATCGTGCCGCCCGCGGCCGAACCGCCGACCCTCCCGGCGACGATGGCCGCTGCGCCGCCCCGGCGCCCGGCCACACGGGTGGACATGCGGCCCGCCACCGGGATGTCGCATCCCGCGCCACCCCCGCAGGCCCCGCCCGCCGGCGTGCGGCCCTCGCCGGACGGGCGCAGGCCGCAACGTTCCACCAGGCGCATCGCCCTCACCGCACTGGCCGTGCTCGCCGCCGCGGCGATCGGCATCCTCGTCGCCGAGCTGATCGTCAATGCCGACGACGGCGAGCCGACCGCGGGCAGGACGCCCGCAGGCGGCTCGGCATCGTCCAGCGTCGAGCTGAGCTCGCCGCCCACCGAGCAGCAACCGCCACCGTCCAGTCCGGCGCCGGAACCGGCACCCGAGGTCTCCGAGGGCGAGCTGGAACAGGCGGTGGCCGACTACTACGCGCTGGTGCCCGGCGACACCGAGAGCGCCTGGGAACGGCTCGGCCCGGGGCTGCAGGCGCAGGGCAGGGAGAGCTACGACCGGTTCTGGGGCGAGATCAAGAAGGTGGAGATCGTCAGCGGGCCACGGGCACTCGACGACGAGACCGTGCGGGTGGGCCTGGAGTTCACCGTCGGCGGCGGTGACGTCTATCGCGAGGCGCACCGCCTGGGCATGGTGATCGTGGACGGGACGCCGCTGATCGACTCCGACGAGGTGCTGTCCTCGCGCAAGGTCAAGGGCGACGAAGGACGGGGCGGCGACCGGGACAAACCGGGCGAAGATGACGACAACTGACGTCTCGGCCCGGCGGCCGGGGTCCGTGATCGGGCATGCGCGCCTGGTGAGATAGTTTTGTCCGGCTCACGCCGCCAGATCCGTCATTTCAGTGATCACCAGTCGGGGATGCCTTGGACGAGGACAACAGCTCCACCGAACAGCAGACCGAGGGGGACGGGCCCGAGCCGGCACAGCCGGAGCCCGCTTCCGACTCCGGCGCGGATGCGGATTCCGGTGCGGACGCCGAGTCCCGTGCCGAGCCGGAACCCCGGTCCGATGCCGCTGCCGGATCCGAGCCCGAACCTGGATCCGATGCCGCTGCCGGCACCCAGCGCTCGCGCAGGCCGGCACTGCGCAGGGCCGGGATCATCGCTGGTGCCGTCGTGGGCGCGCTCGCGCTGATCTACGCCCTCGACCTGCTCGTCAGCCAAGGCGACGTGCGCCGCGGCGTGACCATCGCCGGTGTGGACGTCGCCGGGCTGAGCCAGGACGAGGCCGAGCAGGTGCTGCGGCAGCAGCTGCAGCCCCGGCTGGGTGAGGCCGTCGAACTCGACGCGGGCGATGTCACCCACACCCTCGACCCCACCGAGGTGCGCCTGCGCGTGGACTGGGCGGCGACCGTGCGCGAGGCGGCCGACCAGCCGCTCAACCCGTTCACGCGCCTGACGTCGCTGTTCACCAGCGAGGAGATCGGCGTCGTGTCCTACGCCGACGACGCGCGGCTCGCCGCCGCCGTGCGGCGGCTGCTCGACGAGGTGAACCGGGAACCCGCCGAGGGCACCGTGCGCTTCGCCGGGACCACGCCCATCCCGGTCGATCCCGCTCCCGGCCTGCGCCTTTCCGCGGACGTCGCGACCGAGCAGATCCTGCGGCACTGGGCCTCGCCCGACCCGGTCCGGCTGCCGGTGGACGTGCTGCCGGTGCGCACCACGCCCGAGTCGGTGCGCACCGCGCTGGAGACCGTGGCGATCCCGGCCGTCTCCGCGCCGATCACCATCCGTGGCGAGGGCCGGGAGTCCGTGCTCACCCGCGACGCGATCGCGCGAGCGCTGCGGTTCGACGCCGCCGACGACGGCAGCCTCACCCCGCGCCTGGACAAGCGGACCGTGATCGACGCCGCAGGCACGCCGCTGGCCTCCACCGAGCAACGCGGCAGGGACGCCCGCATCGTGTTCGCGGGCAACGGGCCGCGCATCGAGGAGTCCCGGCCGGGCAGGGGCATCGACTGGGACGTGACGCTGCGGCGCCTGCTGGACGTGCTCACCAGGCAGGGCGAACGCGCCGTCACCGCGCCCTACGTCGACCAGCCCGCGTCGCTGACCACCGACGAACTCCGTTCGTTTGGCATCAAGGAGGTCATCGGCGAGTTCACCACCAGCGGGTTCGCCTACGACTCCGGCATCAACATCCGGCAGGTCGCCAAGGAGGTCAACGGCGCCGTCGTCGAGCCGGGCGAGACGTTCAGCCTCAACGGCCACACCGGGCCGAGAGGACTGGACCAGGGCTACGTCTACGCCGGGATCATCGAGAACGGTGCGCCGGGGCGCGCCGTCGGCGGCGGAATCTCGCAGTTCGCGACCACGCTCTACAACGCCGCGTACTTCGCCGGGATGCGCGACACCGAGCACAAGGAGCACAGCTACTACATCAGCCGGTATCCCGAGGCCCGCGAGGCGACGGTGTACCAGAACCCGGACGGCAGCAGCGTCATCGACCTGAAGTTCACCAACGACAGCCCCACCGGCGTCGCGATCCAGACCATCTGGACGCCGACGGACATCACGGTGAAGCTGTGGGGCACCAAGCGATACCAGGTCGAGTCGGTCACCGGGGAGCGCTTCAACTACACCTCGCCGCCGACGGAGACGGGCACCCTCGGCGACTGCGTACCCAGCAGCGGGACGAGCGGCTTCAGCAACACCGACACGCGCATCATCCGTGACGCCGAGACGGGCAAGGAGATCCGGCGCGAGACCCGCACGGTCGTCTACCGGGGCCAGCCCGCGATCGTCTGTCCCGAACCGGAGCCGGAACCGGAACCCGAGCCGGAGCCCAAGCCGGAACCGGACCCGAAGCCCACCCAGTCCACCGAGCCGGAACCGGACCCGAGCCAGGACCCGGACTCCGGGCAGACCACCACCGACGCGGGCTAGCTGTACCCGGCCGGGTACAGCTAGCCCGGGTCCGGACACCGCGCCGCCGGCCGCCGGATCCGTCACCACGGCCGCGAGCCCAAGGTGCCCTTGGGTACCGGATGCGTGCCGAGGGTGCCCTTCGGCTCGGTGCCGTGCCTAGCCGGACGGTGCCAACACGGCCAGCACCGGGCCTGCCAGCAGCCCGAGCGCGACGGTGGCCGGGGCCGTGGCGTAGGCGGCGGCGCGCGACCACGGGGCAGGGGCGCCGATCGCGTCACCGGGTTCGGTGCCGCGCATCGCGGGAGCGATCCAGCGCAGGTAGTAGAACACGCTCGCGACCGTGTTCACCGCGGCCACCACCACCAGCCAGCCGTAGCCCGCGTCCCAGGCGGCCGTGAACACGGCCACCTTGCCCGCGAACACCGCGGTCGGCGGCGTGCCGACGAAGCCGAGCAGCAGCACCACCAGGCACAGAGCCAGGTACGGGTACCGCCGCCGCAGCCCCCCGTAGTCACCGGGAGACGCCGCCCGCGGCAGCGCGCACACCACCGCGAACGCACCGACGTTCGTCACCGCGTACCCGGCCAGGTAGTACAGCAGCCCGGGCAGCGCCAGCGTGCTGCGGGTCGCGGCCACCACCGCCAGCAGCACGTAGCCGACCTGGCTGATCGTCGAGTACGCCAGCAGCCTCCGGACGTTGTCCTGGAAGAACGCGGCCAGGTTGCCCAGCGTCATGGTCGCCGCCGCGACCACCGCGAGCAGCACCGGCCACGCCAGACCGGCGGGCTGCAGCACGTCGGCGGCGAAGCGGTACACGGCGACCAGCGCGCCGATCTTCGGCACCGTGGTCACCAGCGCCGCCACGGCCGGCCGCGTGCCCTCGGTGACGTCGGGAACCCAGAACTGGGCCGGCGCCGCACCCGCCTTGAACAGCAGGCCCGCCAGCACGGCGACCGCGCCGATCGCGACCGCCGCACCCGGGCCCGTCCGCAGCCCCGCGTAGGACGTCGCGCCCCCTGCCCCGAGCAGCAGCACGACGCCGAACAGCATGGTCGCACTCAGCAGCGCGCCCAGCAGGTAGAACTTCAGCGCCGCCTCCGTGCCGGGGGAGTCCTTGGCGAACGCCGTCAGCGCGTACAGGGGGATGGTCGCCACCAGATAGGCCGCCACGAGCAGCAGCAGGTCGAGCGAACCCGCGAGCAGCACGGCACCGACCGCGCTCAACAGCACGAGCACCACGAACTCGCTCTCGCGCGCGTGACCCCGGGTCTCGTCGGTGGCCAGGCACAGCACGAGCAGCACCGCCACCACGACCGCGATCCGGGTGCCGCCGAGCGCGGCGTCCACCGCGTACGAGCCCTCGAAGGCGGTGCCGCCTTGCCTGCCCCACAACACGATCGTCGCGGCGAGCGCACCGGCACAGGCCGCCGCGCCCACGACCCGGACCACCCACTGCCGCCCTCGCGGCAGGAACGAGCCCAGCAGCAGGCACAGCACGGCCGCGAGAGCCAGTATCTCCTCCGGAAGCGACAGCAGCAGGCTTGTCGTCATAGGACGCTCGCAGCCGGTTCGATCACGTCGAGCAGGAAGCGCGGGAACAGTCCGATCGCGACGGCCAGCAGCATGAGCGGTCCGATCGCGACGGTCTCGGTCAGGGTCAGGTCACCGGCCACCCGCGTCTTCGTGGGTCCGAGAAAGACCTGCTGGTAGGCACGCAGGAACAGCACCGCGGTGATGAGCACGCCGAGCAGCGCGAAGCCCACCGGAACCGGAGCGGCGCCGATCGAGCCGGTGAAGATCTGGAACTCGGCGATGAAGCCGGAGAAGCCGGGCAGCCCGAGCGAGGCGAACACCGCCACCGCCGTGATCCCGGCGAACGCGGGCAGCTGCCGCGCCAGCCCGCCGTAGGAGGCCATGTCGTAGGTTTTGCCGCGCTCGAACAGCACGCCGGACAGCAGGAACAACGCCCCGGTGATGAGGCCGTGGCTCACCATCTGCGTCACCGCACCCGTCACCGCGAGCTGACGGGCCTGGGCCTCGGTGTCGGCGAGCATGGCCGCCGCGCCGACCGCCAGCACCACGTAGCCCATGTGGTTCACCGACGTGTAGGCGATCATCCGCTTGAAGTCGCGTTGCGCGAGGGCGACGAGCGCACCGTAGAGCACACTCACGATGCCGACGGCCAGGATGACGGGTGCGTACGCGCGCCAGGTCTGCGGCAGGATCGGCATGGCGATCCGCACGAAGCCGTAGGTGCCCATCTTCAGCAGCACCCCGGCCAGGATCGCCGAGCCCGCCGCGGGTGCGTCCACATGCGCCGGGGGCAGCCACGTGTGCACCGGCACCGTCGGCGTCTTCACCGCGAGTCCCACCACGATCGCCAGCATCACCAGTACCGCCACGGCGCCCTTGCCCGCCATCGGATCCTGCCGCGTGAGGTCCAGCATGTCGAAGGTGTGCGGGGACGCGGCCAGGTACAGCCCGATGAACCCCAGCAGCAGCGCCAGCGAGCCGAGGAAGGTGTAGAGGAAGAACTTCACCGCGGCCCGCGCCGCGCCGCTGTGCCCCCAGCCCGCGATCACGAAGTACATGCCCACGATGGACAGATCGAAGAAGACGAAGAACAGCAACAGATCCAGGGCGACGAACACGCCGAGGCACACCGTCTCCAGGAACAGGAACAGGGCGGCCAGCGAACGCACGCGGTGCGTCTCGCGCAGCGAGTACACGGCGCAGGAAAGGAACAGCACGGCCGTGAGCGCCACGAGCGGCAGGCTCAGCCCGTCCACGCCGACGTGGTAGCCGGAACCGACGGTCGGGATCCAGTTCACCTGGGTCTCGTAGCCGAACCCGGAGGCGCCGGGGGAGTAGCCGATCCACAGCGCCACGACCAGCGCCAGCACGAGGGCGCTGACCGCCACCCACGTCCAGCGCACCACCCGGTCGCTCGCGCCCGGCGCGGCCAGCAGGGCCAGCGCGGCCACCACCGGCAGGAAGACCACGATGCTCAGCACGCGTGCGACACTCCTCTCACAAGATCACCAGCAGCAGTGCCAGCAGCGCCAGCGCGACCACCGCCTGTGCGTAGTACTGATGCAGTTGCCCCGTCTGCGGGCGGCGCGCCAGCCTGCCCATGGCCCGCGCGCCACGCGCGACGCCCCGCACCGCGCCGTCGACCGACCACTCGAGGCGGTTGCCGGCGAGCCGCGCTGCCGCCGTGGCGACGGCAGCACTGAGCCGCACGCCGCCGTCGACGACGCGCTCGTCGAACCGGGCGCACGCCGACGCCATTGCATCGAGCGGCCGCACCACCGCGAGGCGAGCCGCCTGCTCCAGCCGTAGCCAGCCCGACAGCACGTCCTGCTCGGCAACCTCACCCCGGACGTGGACGAGCGCGGCCGCCGCCGTCGCCGCCGCGGCGGCCACGAGCGCCGACGCGAGCAGCTCCGGCCACTTCAGCGGAGGCAGCCACGGCAGGGCAAGCAGTCCCAGCGCGGCCGCTCCCGCCGCCAGCGGCAGCAGTGGCGCCCACCGCCACGGGCCGATCGCGACCCGTTGCGCGTCCCCGTGGGCGGGCGCGGAGAGCGCCAGCGTCAGCGCACGGCCCGCGTAGGCGGCGCTCAGCGCGGTCGCCGCAAGGCCGAGCAGGTACAGCGGCACGGACCGGTGCAGTACCTCCGCCAGCAGCGCGTCCTTCGCCAGCCAGATCGACAGCGGGGGCAGTCCCGCGAGACTGAGCGCGCCCACGGCGAACGTCACACCGACCACCGGGTGCCGCCGGGCCGCGCCGCGCAGGCCGGGGAAGCTCTGCGTGCCGAGTGCGGCCAGCCACGCGCCCGCGCACAGGAACAGCAGGCTCTTGGTGGCCGCGTGCGCCACCAGCTGCGCCGTGCCGCCCGCGACGGCGCCCGCGCCCGCCGCCAGCACCATGAAGCCCACCTGGGCACACGTGGAGGCCGCCAGCAGTTGCTTGAGATCTCGCTGCACGACGGCGACCGCGCCCAGAGCCAGCGCCGTCGCCACCCCGGCCCACATCGCCAGCCACCCGGCCCACGGCGTGGCACCCAGCAGCGGCTCCAGCCGCAGCAGCAGGTAGGCGCCCGCCGCGACCATCGTCGCCGAGTGCAGCATCGCCGACACCGGGCTCGGGCCCGCCATGGCCCGGGACAGCCAGAAGGAGAACGGCAGCTGCGCGGACTTGCCGAACGCCGCGAGCAGCACCCCGGCGGCCACGACGTCGCGCCAGCCGTCCGGCAGCTGCGCCAGTTGATGCAGGCCCAGGGCGCCCGCGCCCCCGGCCAGCGCCGCCCCCGCCGCGACGTACAGCCCCAGGTCGGCGCCCCGGGTGGCCAAGAACGCGATCGTGCCCGCGCGCGCCCGGCCGGGCTCGGCCCAGTGGAAGCCGATGAGCGCGTAGGAGGCCGCGCCCATCACCTCCCAGCCGAGCAGCAGCGGCACCAGGCCGGTCGCGGTGACCGTCACCAGCATCGCGTCGGCGAACAGCAGCATGAGCCCGAAGAACCGCGCTCCCAGCTCGCCGACCGAGAAGGCGAGCACCGCGAGCAGCACCGAGGGCACCAGCACCACCAGGGCCGCCGAAAGGCCGTCCACGCGCAGCGCGAACGGCATGCCGTCGAGAAACTCCGCCGAGATCGCCGGCCTGGTCAGT
Organism: Prauserella muralis; assembly: GCF_003202285.1. Lineage (GTDB taxonomy): Bacteria > Actinomycetota > Actinomycetes > Mycobacteriales > Pseudonocardiaceae > Prauserella_B > Prauserella_B muralis. Next base: position 322,637 of record NZ_MASW01000007.1, on the reverse strand, counting down.
GCCGCGGTGATCGCCAGGCCCAGCAGCAGCGCCGACACGGCGAGCCCCGCCGGGGCCGCGGCCCGGTCGGCCCTGCGCCCGCCCAGCAGCAGCGCCGCACCGGCCACCAGCGGCACGCCGACGAGCAACCACAACACCATCGCCGGCCTCAGCCCTTCAGGTCCGCGGTCATGTCGGTCATGTCCACGTCCCGGGCCCGGAACACGGCCGTGGTCACCGCGAAGCCCGCGGCCATCTCGACCGCCATCACGGTGACCGCGATGAGCACGAGCACCTGGCCGTCGGCCTGCCGCGGCGACGAGAAGTACCAGAACGCCGCGGCGCCCACGATCACCGCGTTCAGCATCAGCTCCAGCCCCATCATGATCATCACGATGGACTGCTGGGACAGTGCGCCGTAGAGGCCGACGCTGAACAGCGCCGCGGCGAAGAGCAGGTAGTCCTGCACACTCATCGGCCGACCCCTCCCCGTACCGGGTCGTCCGGACTCCGCCGGTCCAGCCGGTCGCCGTAGCGGTCGTAGCGCCCGCGGTGCGTGGCGAGCACGACCGTGGTGACGATCGTGGCGAACAACGCGAGCCCGACCACGATCATCACGAGCATCTTCGAGCCCATGATCGCCTCACCGAGCGCGTGCGCGGGATCCGCTGGCCGCGCGGCGCCCGACGAGGGCCAGTCGACGAGGTAGACGACGGCGGTGAGCACCGCGAACGTCCCGGCGGAGATGCCCAGTGCTCCCTTCTGGTTGTGCACCATGGTCATCGGCATCAGGCCGGCCGGGTTCATCATGTACATCACCATGAACAGCACCATGATGACCATTTCCATGATCATCATGAGCAGGACGAGCACACCCAGGTAGGCGAGGTCGACCAGCAGCACGGTGACGGCGGCGAACACGAACGACGCGAGCAGCGCGAACGTCGCCCGCGCCATCGAGTCCACCCGGAACACCGCGACACCGGACGCGACGGCCCCCGCCGCGCAGAGCCAGAAGACGATCTGCTGCCACATTCCTACCTCCCACGGGCCGCGGATCCCTTCACCGGGCCACGACCACAATGGACACGATGAGCGCCTGTACGAGCGTCGCCGGGATCAGCACCAGCCAGGCGACCTCGGCGAAGCGCTCCATCCGGACCGTGGGCAGCCGCCTGCCCGCCCACACGAGCGCGGCCAGCACGGCCGCCGTCTTGAGCACCGACCACAGCCAGCCGGGCAGCAGCGGACCGCTGCCGCCGCCGAGGAAGAGCGCGACCGCCATGCCCGAGCCCGACACCAGCAGGGCCCAGCGTCCCGCGAGGAACACCAGCCGATCCACACCGGACAGTTCCGAGGCGGCGCCGCCCGCGACGTCCAGGCCCAGCGGATGGTCGAACGGCGGCCAGAACGCCATCGCCGCCACGGTGAGCAGGAACACGGCGAACGCCACCGGCATCCACACCACGAACCACAGCTGCTGCTGTGCGGCCACGATGTCGGCCACCCGCAGCGACCCGGCGCCGATGGCCGCCGTGGTGAGCGCGAACATGTGCGGCAGCTCGTAGCACACGCCCTGCGCCACGAACCGGTAGCCGCCGGAGAGCCCGAACGCCGAGTTGCCTCCCCAGCCCGCGAGCCACACCGCCGCCCAGGCGACGACCTCCATCGCGTTGAACCACACGACGCCCACCGGCAGGTCGCCGACCGACCAGCGGCCGAGCGGCGTCACCAGCGACGCGAGCACTCCCGCCAGCAGCAGCACCACACCGGCCGCACGCCACAGCAGCGCATCCGCGGCGAGTGTGCTCCTGCGCTGCCGCACGAGCAGCCCGGCGGCCGACCGCAGCGGAGCGGCCGCCGCGACCCCGGGCGCGGTTCCCGCCGTGCGGGCCGTCAGCACCGAGCCGAACATCGCCGCCGCGACCGCGAACGCCGCGAGCACGACGGGCAGCAGCAGCGCCGACCACCACGGGGCCTGCTCAACCATCGGCCACCTCCGTGTGCGCGAGCGTCTCGACGGCCGGATCGAGGCTGGCCACCGCGATCCGCGCCACGGCAAGCTCCCGGCCCTCCAGCAGCCGGGGCAGTGCCTCCACCATCCACTGTGCCGCGTCGGTGTGCCGAGGCGGGTCGTCGTGCCGGTGCGAGACGGCCTCCGCCGCCCGGTGCAGCCGGGCGAGCGCGTCCCCGGCGAGTGCGGGCGGCGCGTCGGCGTCGTCGACCCGCCCGATGCCGGCCAGCGACCAGCGCAGCAGCCGGGATCGGCGCACCCACGCAGCCCAGCGCTGCAGGCGGCGTTCGGGAGCCTGGCCGGTCAGGACCTCGTCGCGCAGCCGCCGTGCGGCCAGCGCCGCGTCGTGCGCTCCGGCGACGGACAGCACCCGCGCACACGTGTCGAGCCTGGCGGCGGCCGCCGGAACCGGTTCGTCGGCGGCGCGGGTGGCTGCCAGCCCGGTCAGCTGGACGCGGGCGGACTGGATCACGTCGCCCTGCAGCACGGTGTGCACGACGAGCCCGGCGGGCCAGTCGGGCAGCACGGGTCCCAGCGGCACGGTCAGCTGGTCGAGCGCGAGCCCGTCGCGGTCGGCGTCGCGGTCGGCCATCTCCGGGTCCAGGCCACTGTGGACGGCCGAGGCGGCGTGGTCCCGTTGTCGCGCTGGATCGTGCAGCTCGGCCACCGCGGCGTCCAGTGCGGAGGCGGCGGCAGGGCCGGACGGGACGTCGGCCCTGGCTCTGGGCGCGGTCATCGACTGCCACACCCGCAGCAGGTATGGCTCGACCTCGGCGTGCGGCGTACCCGCCACGACGAGCAGGTTCGCCTCGGCGGGGCAGGCCGCGACCCGCCAGCCCCGCTCGCGGGCCAGCCGCTCGACGGCCAGCCGCGCCCAGGTGCCCCCGGGCACCTCGGCCACCAGCGGGCGGATGTCCGCCCAGCGCAGCAGTCGCGCTGTCAGGTCCACCGCAGCGCTCCTTCCCGCCAGGCGTAGACCACGCCGGCCATGAGCACGGCGAGGAAGACGAACATCTCGATGACGGCCTTGGTGCCCAGTTCAGCGACGACCAGCGCCCACGGGTACATGAAGACCATCTCCATGTCGAAGGCGAGAAAGATCATCGTCAGCGTGTACCAGCGCACGTGGAAGCGGGACACGGCATGCTCGGCGGGGTCGTGCCCGGAGAGGAACGGGCGCGTGCCGGTGACGGTCCGGCCGAGCCTGACCAGCAGGGCGCCGCCGTACAGCGCGCCGAGCACGCCTGCGACGAGCGCCACCACGAGAAGTGCGCCGCCGAAACCACCCATACTCATCGAGGGTATGGGCGCGACTGCTCGCCCGCGAATCGGCGAGCGCCCCGGTGGGGCAGCTCACCGGGGCGCTCGTGTGTCGCGTTGAGACAGTGGTTTCGGTCAGACGTCGCGCAGGGGCGAGCCGAAGGGCACCTTGGGTACCCGGTACGTACCCAAGGTGCCCTTCGGCTCGCGTTGCCGCCGTCGTGCTGCCCGGCCCCGCCGACGGTGCCGCCACATCGGTGTCCTCAGTGGCCTGTGCGGGGAGCGGGTTTCGTCAGTGGCGCTTGTCGGCCTTCGGATCCGCGGGCTGGGCGGGCACGCCGTGGGGCGGCGGATGAACCGGCTCGCCGCCGCTGTCGGCATTGACCTGCGAGCCCTTCGAACCGTGCCGGGTCGGCGGCGACTGCTCGGGGCGCACGTCGTGCTCGCCGGAACTGGGGGTCGCGCCCTGCTCCAGCTGTTCGATGCGGGCGTCCATCGCGGTCAGCACCGGTGCCCGGCTGGCGTGGGCCCGCTCGTACTCGCGCAGCTGCTCGATCTCGTCCCGGCTCAGCGAACGGATGCGGTCGCGCAACGCGGGCACGGGCAGGTGGTCGTAGTCGGCGAGGGGCAGGTTCTCGCGGTCCTGCGCAGTCACTCGTCACTCCTCTCGGATAGCGTGGCGTCGAGGGCGGCGATCGCGGCCTCGACCTCTTCCCGGACATCTGCCCTGCCGAGCGGCCGGGACCGTCCGGGACTGCCGACCGTGCGGACCGTGACCCCGTCGATCGGCTGCTGCTGCTCGTCCTCGTCGGGGTCGACCAGCAGCAGCGAACGCAGCGGCCCGGGATGGTCGGCGACCAGCCTGCGGACCTCGTCGGGCACCCCGCCGCAGGTCACCACGTCGATCGGCCTGCCGAGCGCGTCGGGCTCGGCCAGCAACCTGCGGGCCTCCGGCAGCGCCGCTGCGGCGGGCAGCTGGCACCACACGATCTGTCGCTCACCGGTCAGCTGCCGCCAGTCCGGTGGCAGCTCCCTGTGCATCTCGTCCCGGGCGGGATCGAGCACGAGCACGGTCGGCGCGGCGGTGTCTCCCTCCCAGACAACGGCGGTTCCCATGTTCGCTCCCATCGGTCGCAGTGAAGCTTTCCCGTGCTGGTGGTGTGCGAAACCGAATAGCCGGGCCCCGGCTGGGTACTCGCGGGCTGTCGGCTCGCACAGCCTGCGAAGGGAGGAAGCCCCGTGATCAAGTACCAGGATCTCGCGTCCTCGATCCAGCGGCGCGGGGAGCTGGAGACCGCCGAGCAGGCGCGCGCCGCCGCAACGGCCGTGCTGAGCACGGTCGCGCACTGCCTGCCGCCCGCGGACCGCGAGCGGATGGCCGAGCAGCTGCCGGGCATCCTCGACGACGCCGTGCTCGTACCGGGGCAGACCGAGCTGCGCGGCGGTACCGAGCTGATCATCGAGGTCGCGCAGCGGCTGCGCACCACGCCCGAGCGAGCCCGGTACCTCGCCAAGGCGGTCACCGACGGGCTGGACGAGCAGGACCCGGCGATGGTCGACGACCTGCGCACCCGCCTCGGCTCCGACCTGCTGGAGGTGCTGGGTGCCGACGGCGAGACACCGTCGCGGGCGGAGAGCGTGCGCCCCGAGGTGCCGACCGAGCTCTCCGACGCCGAGGTCGAGCAGGAGCTGCGCGGGCTCACCGGCTGGACCGGCGACCACACCGGCATCCAGCGCGAGGTCAACCTGCCCGCCGACCGGGTCCCCCCACTGGTCGAGCGGGTACAGCGCGAGGCCCGCCGGCTCAACGACCACGCGCACGCCGAGCCCACCGGTGACGGCGTGCGGTTCGTGCTGCGCACCGGGCAGAAGGGCGTCGTGACGCGGCCCGACATCGACCTGGCGCGGCGCATCGACCAGGCCGTGCTGGACATCGGATCCGGCGGCTGAGAAGGCGGCCTCGGCCGGGGCCCCGGCCGAGGGCGACCGCTGCCGGATTCGCGATGCCTTCGGCGGGCGCGCCTGCGTACACCGGTCCTCGCTACGCGTCCAGGCAGTACACCGTGAACGCCGAGCGGATCACGGGCTGGGCCACGTTGCGCACTCGCACGCCGCCCGGCGTGACGCCGCGCTCGGTGCCCATGTGCGCGTGGCCGTGCAGGACCAGGTCCGTGCCCGTCGCGTCCACGGCCTCCCCGAGCTGGTAGGCGCCCAGGAACGGGTAGATCTCCAGCGGCTCGCCGTGCAGCGTGTCCGGCACCGGCGAGTAGTGCAGCAACGCCACCCGCACGTCACAGGCCAGCGAGTCCAGCGCCGTGCGCAGCTTGTCCGCGATCTCCACGGTGTGGCCGACGAACGCCTTCATCTCCGGCTCACCGAACGCGCTGGCGCAGCGGCCCTCGAAGCCCCCGCCGAAGCCCTTGACTCCCGCGACGCCGAGCCGCTTGCCGCCCACCGGAAGGACGGTGCCATCACCCTCCAGCACCTCGATGCCGCTGTCAGTGAGGACGCCGGTGACCTCGCTCGCCGCGTCGGCGTGGTAGTCGTGGTTGCCCAGCACAGCCAGCACCGGCACCCCGACGTCGTGGAACTCCCTGGCGACCACCCTGGCCTCCTCGGGCGTGCCGTGCCGGGTCAGGTCACCCGCCAGCAGCAGCACGTCCGCGTGCTCGGGCAGCTTCTCCAGCGCGGGTCGCAGCCTGCCCTGGGCGTCCTCGCCGAGATGCACGTCACCGACGGCCGCGATGCGGATCATCGCAGCACCTCCGGCTCGCCCGGTTCGCCCGCCTCCACCACGCGGACGTCGTTGTGCAGTCGCAGTTCCGGTTCGCGCTCGTGCAGCACGGCGTCGAGTTCCTCCTTGCACTGCTGGGACGACACCGACCCGGACAGGTACACGTGCTCGCCCCGGACACTCACCTGGATGCCGAGCTCGGCGGTCCGCGAGTCCTCGGCGATCACCCTGCGCAGCCGCGCGGCGAGGTACTCCGGCGCCTCACCGGTCGTCTCGCTCATCGGTCACTCCCTCCCGCGGCCTGGCCCGGCGTGCCCGCGACGTCGCGGGCGCTCACCACGCCCAGGTCCGCGATCAGGGCCAGAAAGGCCCTGGCGTACGGCGATCCGGCCGTCTCCCTGACCACGGCCGGCCAGTCCACCTGCTCACGCAGTGCCCGCGCGATGGGCAGCAGCGGCGTGTAGTCGCAGCGGTGCGGGCCCAGCACGAGCAGCTTGTCCACGAGCAGCTCGGTGGCGGGCAGCACCGGCGCCATGGCCGACCCGATGCGCTGCTCGCGCGCCCGGTCGAGCAGTTCCGTGGTGACGGGCCGCTGGTTGGGCCGGAAGATCAGGTCGACGAGGCAGTCCCCGTCGTAGACCTTCGTCAGCCAGTCCTCCGGGGGGTCGACGGGCCGCATGCCCTCGGCGACGAGCACCTTGCGCGCCAGCGGCGCGTCGTGCTCGGTGACGAACACGTCCACGTCGTGCTCGGACGGCGGCCCGCCGTGCGCGTACACCGCGCAGCCGCCGGCGAGCGCGAACCGGATGCCCTCCGCGCGGAGCGCGTTGGTCACCCGCGTCATGGTCCGGAGCAACTGCTGCTGATCGACGTCCACCGTGGCCGGTTACCCGCCCGGGGGCACGGGTATGCCGCTGGCGGAGGTGAGACCCCATGCCGCAGCCCAACCCCGTGCAGATGCAGAAGTACCTCGGTGGAGTCGACTACCCGTGTGGTCGCGACGACCTGGTGGAACACGCGAAGAGCAAGGGCGCCGATGACGAGGTGCTCGACCACCTGCGCTCGCTGCCCGATCGCACCTATGACGGGCCCAACGCCGTGAGCGCGGAGTACTCGAAGAGCTGAGCGCCCGGGTCAGCGCACCCCCGGGCGAGGGCGGCCACGTTTACCGGAGGCGGAGACGGACCACCCTCGCCGGGAGGAGGTGCGCCCATGACTGATCTCGCCGTTGAGCTCGACCTGCCCGCCGCCGGGCCGGACGAGCCCCACATTCGTATCGACAACCCGGTCGACGGCACGCTCGTGGGCCGGGTCGCCACCGCGACCAGGGAGCAGACCGCCGCGCTCGTCGAGGCGGCCCGGCAGGCCTCGCGCGCGTGGGCACGCACACCCGCCACCGAGCGGGGCGCGGCGCTGCGCTCGGCCGCCGCCGCGCTGCGCGAACGCGTGGACGACCTGGCGAGGGTGAACCAGGCCGAGACCGGCAAGTCCGTCGAGGACGCCCGAGGCGGGGTGCTCGCGGGAGCGGGCACGCTCGAGCAGTATGCCGAGCTGGGCCCGCTGCACCGGGGTCGCAGCCTGCTCGGTGATGTCACCGCCACGGACCTGATGGTGCCCGAGCCCCGGGGCGTCGTGGCGGTGCTGACGCCGTGGAACGACCCCGTCGCCGTCGCCTGCGGCCTGCTCGGCGCGGCGCTGGTCACCGGCAACACCGTGGTCCACAAACCCAGTGAGCGCTGCCCGCACACCGGGCTGCTGGTGGCCGAGCTGATCAGCCCGTACTTCCCGGAAGGCGTGTTCAACCACCTCGCGGGCGACGGCCAGGCAGGTGCCTGGCTGGCCGAGAACCCGGCCGTGGACGTCGTCGCCCACGTCGGCAGCACCCGCACGGGCAGGGCGATCGCCGAGGCCACGGCCCGCACCGGCGCCAAGGCGCTGCTGGAGAACGGCGGTAACGACCCGCTTCTCGTCGCCGAGGACGTCGACCCGGTGTGGGCGGCGGGGCAGACCGCCACCGGCGCGTTCGCCAACAGCGGGCAGATCTGCGTCTCCGTGGAACGGGTCTACGTGCACCGCGCGATCGCCGAGCCGTTCCTCGGCGCGCTCACGCGGGAGGCCGAGCGGACCGGCCTGCTGCCCCTGGTCGACGAGGCGCACAGGGACAAGGTGCACGAGCACGTCACCAGCGCCATCGCCGACGGCGCGCGGCCGTGTGCGGGGGGCGTGGTGCCCGAGGGGCCGGGCTCGCAGTACCCGGCGACCGTGCTGGCCGACTGCACCCCGGACATGCTCGCGATGCGGGAGGAGACGTTCGGGCCGGTGGCCGCCGTGCGCGTGGTCGACGACTTCGACCAGGGCCTCGCCGAGGCCTGCGACGACGCGTACGGGCTGGCCGCGACCGTGCTGACGCGATCCATGGAGCATGCGCAGCGCGCCTGGCGGGACCTGCCCGTGGGCACCGTGAAGGTCAACGCTGTGTTCGGCGGCGCTCCGGGCGGTGCCGCGCAGCCGCGGGGTGCCAGCGGCCAGGGCTACGGCTACGGCCCGGAACTGCTCGACGAGATGACCACCACGAAGGTCGTGCACGTCGAGCCCGCTCCGGGCTGAGCCGGAGCGGGCGGGCGCCTCACCGGCCGAAAAGCCCCACCAGGGTTCCGGTGGCGAGGGTGTGGCCGTCGACCGCGGCGTGGACGTCCTCGGCGCTCGCACCCTCGCCGAGGCCCAGTGGGCGGTCCGCCGCGTACAGCTTGAAGAAGTAGCGGTGCTCGTCGTCGCCCACCGGCGGTTGCGGCCCGTCCCAGCCGAGGTTGCCGAAGCCGTTGCGGCCCGGCACGGCCCCGTCCGGCAGCTGGCCCTCCGGCACGCCGGTCTGCTCGGGGTCGATGCCGGTGAGCACCAGGTGGCCGAACGTGCCGCCCGGCGCGTCCGGGTCCTCGCACACCAGTGCGAGCTCCTCCGTGCCGTCGGGCACGCGGTTCCACTCCAGCGGGGGCGAGACGTTGCCGCCCTGCCGCGAGTAGCGGTCGGGGATCAGCGTGTTGTCGGTGAACGCGGCGCTGCGCAGCTCGAGCCCGGAGGCCACCGGCCGCGGACCGTCGCCGATGTCCGGATCGCCGCGGCTGGTGCCCCGGTTGCCCTTCGGGCCCGCCGCACGCTCCGGGTCGCCCTTCGGGCGGGGCGGGTGGTCCCGCTCCAGCCGCTCGTTGGCGGCCCGGTCGGCGTGCTGGTCGGGCGCCACCGTCTCGTCGTACTCGGCACGCAGGCGGGTGCGCTTGATGTCGTAGCTGTGGCTTCCTGGATCTGGCATACCCAGCGGATTACCGCCCCGCCGGGCCGGTGAAACCCGGTCGGCCTTCAGCGCACCACCACCGTCCGGCCGTCGTCGCGGCGGGGCACCAGTTCGCCGATCACCGGAGCGCCGGGCACCTCACCCGCGAGCAGCAGCCCACCCGAGGTCTGCGCGTCGGCCAGCAGCAGCGCGGTGTCCTCGTCCACCCGGGACAGCTCCGCGTGCGGGCGCACCCAGTCCAGGTTGCGGCGGCTGCCGCCGGGCACGAACCCCTCCCGCAGCGACTCCCTCGCCCCGGCGACGTAGGGCACCGCCGCCGCGTCCACGACGGCGGTGACGCCGCTGGCGCGGGCCAGCTTGTGCAGGTGCCCGAGCAGCCCGAAGCCGGTGACGTCGGTGGCGCAGGTGATCCCGGCGGCGACGGCCGCGCGTGAGGCCGTGTCGTTGAGCGTGGTCATCACCTCGATGGCCTCCTCGAACCGCTCGGCGGTCGCCTTGTGCCGTGCGTTGAGCACGCCCAGCCCGAGCGGTTTGGTCAGCGACAGCGGCAGCCCCGCGCGGCCGGTGTCGTTGCGCAGCAGGCGATCCGGGTGCGCTGTGCCGGTGACGGCCAGCCCGTACTTGGGCTCCGGATCGTCCACACTGTGCCCGCCCGCGAGGTGGCAACCGGCGCCGCCGCACACGTCCAGGCCACCACGCAGCGTCTCGGCGGCCAGCTCGAACGGCAGCGTCTCCCTCGGCCAGCAGAGCAGGTTCACCGCCACCAGCGGCTGTCCGCCCATCGCGTAGACGTCGGAGAGCGCGTTGGCCGCCGCGATCCGGCCCCAGTCGTAGGGATCGTCGACGACCGGGGTGAAGAAGTCGGTGGTGGCGATCACCGCGCGCTCGCCGTCGAGGCGCACGGCGGCCGCGTCGTCGCCGTCGTCGAGGCCGACGAGCAGCTCGCCTGCCGCCTCGAAGGGCGGGGCGGCGGTCAGCCCGCTCACCACCTCCTCCAGCTCTCCCGGCGGGATCTTGCAGGCACACCCGCCGCCGTGCGCGTACTGGGTCAGTCGGTAGGCCATGTCACCATGCTCGCGCGCATGCTCGCGCTGCACATCTCGGCGAGCCCTGCGAGGATTCGGGGTATGTCCCAGGGAGGCGCTTCCGGCCTGGTGACCGGCGCGGTCTTCAAAACCGTTGAACGGCAGGCACTGCCGTTGGCGGGTTCGATTCCCGTTCGCCTCCGCCACGCGAGGTGCGCCGGGGTGCGGCATGGGTGATCCTCGCCGCCGCATCCCGCGCACCGACGCGCTGCTGGCCGAGCCGCGGCTGGCCAAAGCCGCCGACACGCTCGGCCGGGCCCTGGTCAAGTCCGCGGTCGTGGCGGCGCAGGACCGCGCGCGGGCCGGGGAGATCGCGCCCGAGGACGTCGCCGAGGCCGCCCTCGCGGCCCTGCCGCCGACCGCCTCGTCGCTGCGGCCCGTGGTCAACGCCACGGGCGTGCTCGTCCACACCAATCTCGGCAGGGCGCCGCTGTCGGCGGCCGCGCTGGACGCCGTGCGCGCGGCGGGCGGCGCGACCGACGTCGAGTTCGACCTCGCCACCGGGCAGCGGGCGCGCCGCGGGCGGGGCGCCCTCGCCGCGCTGGCCGACGCGGTCCCCGACGCGGGCGGGGTGCACGTCGTGAACAACAACGCCGCCGCGCTGCTGCTGTGCGCGCTGACGCTCGCGCCGGGCAGGGAGATCGTGATCAGCAGGGGAGAGCTGGTCGAGATCGGCGACGGCTTCCGCATCCCCGAACTGCTGGCGGCAGCGGGCGCGCGGCTGCGCGAGGTCGGCACGACCAACCGCACGCGGGTCGCCGACTATGCCGGCGCGCTCGGGCCGGACACCGGGTTCGTGCTCAAGGTGCATCCGTCCAACTTCCGCGTCACCGGTTTCACCAGCGAGGCTGGCATCGCCGAGCTGGCCGGGCTCGGCGTGCCGGTGGTGGCCGACATCGGCTCCGGGCTGCTGTGCCCGCATCCTGCGCTGCCCGGCGAGCCGGATGCCACGAGTGCGCTGCGCGCGGGCGCGGCGCTCGTCACCGCCAGCGGCGACAAACTGCTCGGCGGGCCACAGGCGGGACTCCTGTTCGGCGAGCGGGACCTGGTGGAGCGGCTGCGCAGGCATCCCGTCGCGCGGGCGCTGCGCGTGGACAAACTCACGCTCGCCGCACTGGAGGCGACGGTGCGGGGCACGCCGCCGCCGGTGCGTGCCGCGCTCGACGCCGACCCCGCTCGCCTGCGCGAGCGCGCCGAGCTGCTGGCGGACGCGCTGGCCCGGCGCGGCGTCGACGCGTCCGCTGTGGACAGTGTCGCCGCGGTCGGAGGCGGTGGCGCGCCCGGTGTGGAGCTGCCCAGCGCCGCCGTGAGCCTGCCCGCCCGCTGCGCCGAGGCACTGCGCGCGGGCACGCCGCCCGTGGTGGGCCGCGTCGAGCACGGCCGCTGCCTGCTGGACCTGCGCACCGTGGAGGAGGACGACGACGGCAGGCTGCTGGAGGCGGTGGCGCGATGCGGGTGCTAGCCACCGCGGGGCACGTCGACCACGGCAAGTCCACGCTGGTGCGCGCGCTGACGGGCATGGAGCCCGACCGGCTCGCCGAGGAACGGCGCCGCGGCCTCACCGTCGACCTGGGCTTCGTGTGGACCCGCATCGGTGAGCACGTGCTCGCGTTCGTGGACGTGCCAGGGCACGAGCGGTTCGTGCCGAACATGCTCGCCGGTGCCGGGCCGGTGGCCGCCGCGGTGTTCGTGGTGGCCGCCGACGAGGGCTGGCAGGCGCAGTCCGCCGAACACCTCGCGGCGCTCGACGCGTTCGGTGTGCGGCACGGGTTGCTCGTGGTCACCAAGGCCGACCGCGCCGACCCGGAGCCGGTGCTGCGCGACGCCCGCGACCGCCTGGCGGCCACCACGCTCGGCGACGTGCCGGGTGTCGCGGTCAGCGCGCACACCGGCGCCGGGCTGGACCGGCTGCGCGGGGAGCTCACCACGCTGGCGGACAGGCTGCCGCCACCCGACCCTGCCGCCGACGTGCGGCTGTGGGTCGACCGCGTGTTCACGGTGCGCGGCGCGGGCACGGTCGTCACGGGCACCCTCGGAGCCGGAACCCTGCGCGCCGGGGACGAACTGGAGTTGTCCGCGACCGCGAGGCGGGTCGGCGTGCGTGGCCTGCAGTCGCTGGGCGAGCCCTGCGAGGAGGTGGGAGCCGTCGCGAGGGTGGCGGTGAACCTGCGGGGCACCGGGCGCGACGACGTGCGCCGGGGCGACGCGCTGCTCACGCCGGGCGCCTGGCGGGCCACGGTCGAGGTCGACGTGCGGTTGCGCGGCGACAAGGCCGACGATCTGCATCGGGAACTGGTGCTGCATGTCGGCGCCGCCTCCGTGCCGTGCCGGATCCGTCCACTGGGGACAGATCTGGCGCGGCTGTCGCTGCGGGAGGCTGTGCCGCTGCGCGCCGGGGACACGGGCCTGCTGCGGGATCCCGGTGAGCATCGCGTGCCCGCCGGGATCGAGGTGCTCGATCCGAACCCACCCGGCCTGCGCCGGAGGGGCGCCGCGAGGGAGCGGGCGCTGGAGCTCGACGGCGGCGACCCGGCGGCCGCCTACCTGCGGCGGCACGCGGCCGTCCCGGTCACCGAACTGCGGGCCCTCGGCTGGTCCGGGGTGGGCAGCCGGGTCGGGGAGTGGGCCGTGGATCCCGGACTGCTCGCCGCGCTGCCCGGCCGGGCGGCCGAGCGGTTCGCAGCCTGGGCGGAGCGGAACCCGCTGGCCGCGGGCATGCCCGCCGAGGCGCTGCGCCGCGCACTCGGAGTCCCCGCGGACCTGCTGGGCACCGTACTGGCCGGGTCCGGGCTGGAACTGCACGACGGGCTGGTGCGCAGGCCCGGGGCGGTGGCCGTGCTGCCCGCGGCCGTCGACCGGGCCGTCACCGAGCTGGAACGCCGGTTCGCGGACGAGCCGTTCCGCGCCCCTGAGGCGGCGGAGCTGGCGGCGCTGCGGCTCGGGCCGCGGGAACTGGCCGCCGCGGAGCGCGCCGGACGGCTGCTGCGCATCGCCGACGGCGTCGTCCTGCCCGCCGACGCGGCCGAACGCGCCCGCGCCGTGCTCGGTGCGCTCGCGCAGCCGTTCACGGTCAGCGCCGCCCGCCGCGCGCTGGGCACCACCCGCCGCGTCGCCGTCCCGCTGCTGGAGTACCTGGACGGCCAAGGGCACACCGAGCGCGCCCCGGACAGCACCCGCCGCCTGCGCTGACGTCTTCTCCACCCGGCGCCGGACACGGCTCGCCGGCACCTCACACGTGGTCGCGGGGAATCGTGGCGTCCCACTCCCGGGAGTACACGCGCTGCCCGCTCTCGTAGGCGTCCAGTTCGGCGTGCACCACGAACTCGGTGGCGGTGCACGTGAGCGTGGTCCGGGTCCTGGTGGCGACCCGCCAGTCGCCGCGGGCGAAGCCCATGCGCCAGGTCACGTCGCCGGAGGCCGACGTGACGTCGTCGCCGACCCACTCGTACCGCTCGTCGGCGCGCCGCTCGACGTCGATGCCGGTGTCGGTCAAGCGCACCGTGCCGAGATCCTTCACCACCTCCAGCGCCGAGCGGTAGTCGACGAGATCCCGGGACACCTGCCAGCGTTCCTCGCCGGGACGCAGCTGCAGGGTCTCGATCGGCTCCGCGCCCTCGGGCTCCCCGAACGGCTCCGGTGCCGGGTCGTCGTCCCGGACCGGCCGCACGGGCAGCAGCAGGTCGCTGCCGCCGGTGAACACGCTCAACCGCACCGGTTCCGGCGGCGGCCAGGCCAGTGGCCAGTAGGACGTCGAGATCGCGACGCGGATCCGGTGCCCGGCGGGGAATGCCTGCGCCACCCCGTTCAGCGGCACCCGCACCCGGTAGCGTCTGCCCGGTTCCAGCGTCTCCGGCTCGGCGTGACCGTCGCGGTGGGTGAGGTTCAGCAGTCCGTACGTCACCCTCGTGGCCTTGCCGTCAGGCGCCACATCGGACAGCCGCACCGCGATCATCGCGTTCGGACGGTCGGCCGCCACGTCCAGCTCCAGCAGCGGCGAGCCCAGGATCTCGCAGCGCTCGGGGAGCACCTCGGTGTCGAACACCAGCGAGCCGCCGTCCTCCTCGCGCTGGTCGTAGGGCAGGTCGGGCGGGGCGTTGTAGGAGCACCACTTGCCCGCGAACTGGCCCACCGACAGCGGCGAGCGCACGGTCAGCTCCTCCTCGGCCACCTCCTCGCCCTGGGCGGCGATCCGATGCCGGGCCAGTGGCAGCCTTCTCGGCTCCAGCTTCGGCGAGGGCCAGCTCGGCTCCCCGATCCAGCGGCCTGGCCGCTCGACGTACGCGGTCGAGGGCGGCACGCTCTCCTGCATCCAGATGCGCAGGGCAGGCTCGTCCATGAGCCCGTTGTCGGCGCCCTTGAGCCAGTGGTCCCACCAGCGCACCAGCTCCTGGAGGAACCCGATCGCCGGGCCCGGCTCACCCAGGTGCGGGTACTTGTGCGACCAGGGGCCGATCAGTCCCTTGCACGGCACGGTGAGCCCGGCCAGCAGCCGGAACACGGAGTTGGAGTAGCCGTCGGCCCAGCCGCTGACGGCCAGCACGGGGCAGCCGACGGCGGAGTAGTCCTCGCACACCGAGCCGTGCCGCCAGTAGTCGTCGCGGCGCTGGTGGCGCAGCCACTCGATCAGCCACGGCTCGCCGTGCTCCAGCCGGTCGAGCCACATCTCCCGCCAGCGCTCACCCACCACCGCGGGATCGGGCGGGGACGAGTTGTAGGCGAACATCGTCGAGGCCCACGAGAGGTTGTCCGAGAGCAGGCAGCCGCCCATGTAGTGCACGTCGTCGGCGTAGCGATCGTCGGTGGCGCTGAGCGCGGCGACGGCCCCGAGGCTCGGCGGACGCCGCGCCGCGACCTGGAGCGCGTTGAACCCGCCCCAGGAGATGCCCATCATGCCGGTGTTGCCGTCGCACCAGGGTTGCTCGGCCAGCCACGCCAGGATCTCCTCGCCGTCGGCCAGCTCACGCTCCAGGTACTCGTCGGCGAGCAGGCCATCGGAGTCGCCGCTGCCGCGCAGATCCACCCGCACCGAGGCGTAGCCGTGCCCGGCGAGGTAGGGGTGGTGCGTCGAGTCCCTGCGTGCCGTGAGATCCCGCCTGCGGTAGGGGATCAGCTCCAGGATCGCCGGCACCGGATCGAGATCCGAGGGCACCGGCCGCCAGATTCGCGCCAGCATCGTGGTCCCGTCGGAGAGCGGGATCCGGACGTTGTCGTCCACCCGGACCGCGTTCGGCAGCGAGGTCACCGTCCGCAAGGGCACACCCTCCAGGGCTTCAGTCGTCGTCGAACTCGAACGGCAGCGCCGCGACGCAGCGTTCGTACTTCTTCTTCAGCTCGTCCTCGTCGTTCGCGCCCACCATGATGTCGGCGAGCTCGAAGCTGTAGCTGTCCCGTTCGTACTGTTCGGACAGCCGCACGCCCTCCTTCGTGACGACCTGCACGGTCACGCCGGGGATGTCCTCCTCGACCCGGGCGATCTCCTCGGCCGTGGGCGCCCTGCGCACGACACCGTCGGTGAAGCGGCGCAGGAACCACTTGCCCGCCGTGGCGTAGCGACCCTGGCGGTGGGGCATGTCGGGGTCGCGCCCCAGCGCGAGGCTCACCATGCAGTGATGGTTGGCCACCCCGTCGACGTGCTCGAACAGCTGCGCGTGCGACTGCGAGAGCCGGGGGTTGACCTCCAGCACCCAGATCCGTTCGGTGTCGAGGTCGATGAAGAACTCGATGTCGAAGGTCGTGGAACGCAGGCCCATCTGCACGGCGACGCGCTTGGAGATGTCGCTGACGCGGTCGGTGAGATGGCGCGGCAGCGTCGAGGGGTACTGGTAGCGCAGGAAGCTCGACGTGCCCGGGTAGTTGACCGAGTCCACCACGCCGTAGACGTGCGGCTCGTGGTGGTAGCGGTAGCCCTCCACGGTCACCTGCGCCCCGCCGACCGCCTCCTCGGCGATGCACGCGCGGCTGCCGGCCTCGGCGACCGCGGGCGGCACGTCCAGCCGGTTCAGGACCGCGTCGAACGGCCCGCTCACGTCGCCGATCTCCTCGCGGATGGCGCTGAGCGCCTCGGTGAACTGGCTTTCGTCGTCGATGTGGAACGCCAGCTTGGACGACGCCGACTTCACCGGCTTGAGCCAGACCGGGTAGTCCAGCCCCTGGGGCAGCGCCGTGTCGGTGTCGGGATCGACCACGGCGAAAGCCGGGTACTCGTCGATCACCTCGCGTTGCTCGAGCCTGCTCCAGTACTTGTGCTCGCACTTGGCGATGGACTCCAGGCTCGTGCTGGGCAGCCCGTACCGTTCGCACAGCACGGGCGTCAGCGAGGTCACCGGAAAGTCCCAGTACCCGGTGACGGCGTCGATGGGCCCGTCGAAGGCGTCC
The DNA here is from genome assembly GCF_003202285.1 of Prauserella muralis. Classification (GTDB taxonomy): domain Bacteria; phylum Actinomycetota; class Actinomycetes; order Mycobacteriales; family Pseudonocardiaceae; genus Prauserella_B; species Prauserella_B muralis. The sequence continues at coordinate 305,901 of NZ_MASW01000007.1, read as the reverse complement.
AGCTGCGCGCGCGCCTGCTCCAGCGACTCGTCGTAGTCGGCCTCACCGATGCGCATGCCCTCGACGTCGAGCAACCGGTGGAAGCGGTAGTCGTGCGCGCCGGGGAGGCGCCGGAGCAGCTCCAGGTTCGGCTCGTCGAGCCCCAGCACGAAGATGTTATGCGGCACGGACTGTCTCCCTTGGTGAGCGATCGACGCCCCCAGGTTTGTCCGGTTGGCGAAAAGCTAAACCGCGCTCAGCGCACGCCGCGGGGCCGGAACTGGATGCTGATTCGCGGCCCGACGGGCTTGGTGGTCTTCGGTACGGCGTGTTCCCACGTGCGCTGGCAGGAGCCGCCCATGACGAGGAGGTCACCGTGACCGACGGTGTGCCGCAGCGTGCCGCCGGAGCCGCCGCGCGGGCGCAGCAGCAGCGCGCGCGGGGCGCCCACCGACAGGATCGCCACCATCGTGTCGTCGGTGCTGCCGCGGCCGATGGTGTCGCCGTGCCAGGCGACGCTGTCGCGGCCGTCGCGGTAGTAGCACAGGCCCGCCGTGCGGAACGGCTCGCCGAGCTCGGCGCGGTAGTGGGCCGTCAACGCCGACCTCGCCTCGGCCAGCACCGGGTCGGGCAGGGGGTCGTCCTCGCCGTAGAAGCACAGCAGCCGCGGGACGTCCACCGTGCGGTCGTACATGCGCCTGCGCTCGGCCCGCCACGGCACCCCGGTGGCGAGCCGCTCGAACACCGCATCGGCGCCCGTGAGCCAGCCGGGCAGCAGGTCGATCCACGCGCCGTCGCCCAGCACGGTCCTGCGGACGTCGCGCAGCGGCCCCAGCTCCGTGGGGCCTGCCGCGTCGAACAGCGACCCCTGCAGTGCGTGAGTCATGCCCCGACCCTAGCGCATATCGAACAGGTGTTCTACTTTTGCCGCGACGGCTGCCGGGTCAGCACGCGGGCGCCGTCGCCGGTGATCGCGATCGTGTGCTCGGAGTGGGCAGTGCGTGAGCCGTCGGCCGAGCGGATGGTCCAGCCGTCCGGGTCGACGACGATCCGGTCGGTGGTGCGGGCGAACCAGGGTTCCAGCGCCAGCGTCATGCCCGCGCGCAGCGTGAGGCCCCGGCCCGCGCGGCCGGTGTTGGAGACGTGCGGGTCCTCGTGCATGGTCCTGCCGAGCCCGTGGCCGCCGAACTCCCCGTTGACGGCGTAGCCGTGGCCGGTGGCGACCGCCTCGATCGCCGCGGAGATGTCGCCGAGCCGGTTGCCAGGGCGCGCCGCCTCGATACCGGCGGTCAGCGCTTCCTCGGTCGCGCGGACCAGTCGCAGGTCCTCCTCGGCCGGGGTGCCGACGATGACGGTGCGGGCCGCGTCCGCGACCCAGCCGTCGATGCCCACCGCGAGATCCATCGTGAGAACGTCCCCGTCGCGCAGCGCGTAGTCGTGGGGCAGCCCGTGCAGCACCGCGTCGTTGACCGAGAGGCAGGTGACGTTGCGGAACGGGCCGTTGCCGAAGGACGGGGCGTAGTCCCAGTAGCAGGACCGCGCCCCGCGTTCGCGGATCCGGCCGCGGACGTGGTGTTCCAGGTCGAGGAGGTTGACGCCCACGTCGGCGAGCTCGCTGAGCTCGGCCAGGACCTCGGCGACGAACCGCCCGGTGACCTCCATCCGTTCGATCTCCGCGGGCGACTTCAACTCGATCATGGGACTCCACCTGTCAAGCGTTGGTATAATAATACCAACGTAGCACTTGCGGTATTAAAGTACCAACGCCTAACCTGGTGCCGTGGTTCGCAATCCGCTCACGCCCGAACAGATCGAGGCGGGCAGGCGCCTCGGGAAGCTGCTGCGTGAGGCGCGGGCAGACCGAGACCTCGGTGAGGTGGCGCGTGCGGCTGGCATGTCGCCGGAGACGTTGCGCAAGATCGAGACCGGCCGGCTCCCGACCCCCGCCTTCGGCACGATCGCCGCTCTCAGCGATGTGCTCGACCTGCCGATCCAGGACCTGGCCGCCGCGTGGCGCAACGCCCCACGGCTCGAGGCGGCCTCGTGACGGCTGCGTCCGTTCGCTAGCCCGATGCCCCCGGCGGCGCGGGCTCGGCACCGACGGCGGCCATCGCGCGCGCGATCCGGGCGCCCGCGAAATTCGCTCGACGAAATCCGGCAGGAGGTGTCGGATCGCGGCACCGGTGTTCGTGGCAGGGGTGAGGCCACCCACGAGGGGGGCGAGCACGCGAAGGAACGGCGAACATGAAGCTGACGACCATGACCCAGCTCACCGTCGACGGAGTGATGCAGGGAAACGGCGCCGCGTCGGACGACCGCAGGAACGGATTCGAGCGCGGCGGATGGGCCCGGGGCGCGGGCGACGACGACACCAGGGCGTTCATCACGCGGACCTACCAGCGCGCCGAGGCGTTCCTGTTCGGCCGGCGCACCTACGAGTTGTTCGCCGGCTCCTGGGGGGCGCACGACGAGATGCGGGCACATCCCATCGGCGTGGCGCTGAACGAGGCGCCCAAGTACGTGGCCTCGACCACGCTCACCGCACCGCGCTGGAAGGACACGACCGTGCTCCGCGGTGACCTCGCGGCGGCACTCCGCGACCTGAAGGCCACGCCCGGGGGTGAGCTGCAGGTGCACGGCAGTGGTGTCCTGACCCGCTGGCTGCTGGACAACGACCTGGTCGACGAGATGACGCTGATCGTCATCCCGGTGATCCTCGGGCAGGGCGCGAGACTGTTCCCGGAGACCGGTCCCGATCGTGCGCTCGACCTGGTCGAGTCGCGGGTCGACTCGAAAGGCGTGACGATCCAGGTCTGCCGGCCCGCCGGGCGCCCGCGGTATGCCACGGCCTGACGTCCCCGACCACCGAACCACGCTGTTTTGCCACCAGAGGAGATGAGCTTCCGATGCAGTACCTGGTTTCCGTGATCGACGACAAGAGCAATCCCGGCAGCACGGACCGGCAGCCTGCCATCAGCGCGTTCAACGAACGGCTGATCGCCGAGGGCTACTGGGTGTTCGCGGGTGGACTCGCGGACACCGACACGGCCACGGTCATCGACAACCGCGGCGACGAGGCGGTGTTGACCGACGGGCCGTTCGTGGAGTCGAAGGAGTACCTCGCCGGCGTCTGGGTGTGGGACGTCCCCGATCTCGACGTGGCGCTCAAGCTCGCCACCGAGGCGTCGAAGGTCTGCGACCGCAAGATCGAGGTGCGGCCGTTCCTGTGAGCGACGTCGAGGCGGCGATCATCCGGGCCCACCACGAGGAGTGGGCGCGGGTGGTCGCCGCCCTGGCCAGGCGCTTCGGTGACCTCGACCTGGCCGAGGAAGCGGCCGCCGAGGCGTTCGCGACCGCTGTCGAGCGGTGGCGGGCCGACGGTGTGCCGCCCAACCCGGGAGCCTGGCTGACCACGACCGCCACCCGCAGGGCCATCGACCGGCTCCGCCGCGAGACCAAACGCGACGACAAGTACCGGGAGGCTCAGTTGCTGCACGACAGCACCCCGCCCGAGCCTCCCGGCGCCATCGGCGACGACCGGCTCCGGCTGATCTTCACCTGCTGTCACCCGGCGCTGGCGATGCAGGCCCGCGTGGCGTTGACCCTGCGCATGGTCGGCGGCCTGACCGTGCCCGAGATCGCCCGTGCCTTCCTGGTGCGGCACACCACCATGGAGCAGCGCATCACCCGTGCGAAGGCCAAGATCAAGGCAGCGCGCATCCCGTACCGGATGCCCTCCGCCGACGACCTGCCTGCCCGGGTCACCGGCGTCCTCGCCGTGCTGTTCCTCGTCTTCAACGAGGGCTACCTGGCCAGCGGCCCCGACACCGATCCCGTACGGCACGACCTGACCACCGAGGCGATCCGCCTCACCCGCCTGGTCCGTGCGCTCCTGCCGCAGGACGGGGAAGTGGCCGGGCTGCTGGCGCTGATGCTGCTCACCGAGGCCCGCCGCCCCGCCCGGATCTCGGCCAACGGCGAACTGGTCGCGCTCGACGAGCAGGACCGCGGGGCCTGGGACAGGGAACTCATCGCGGAAGGTCATCAGCTGGTGCGCGAGCGGCTCGCCGCTGCCGCCGCGGGCGTGGCTCCGGGCCGCTACCAGATCCTCGCCGCGATCAACGCCGTGCACACCTCCGCCCGCGACATCCGCGACACCGACTGGTCGCAGATCCTGGCCCTCTACGACCAGCTGGTCCGCCTCGATCCCTCGCCGATTATCGCCCTCAACCGGGCCGTCGCCGTCGCCGAGATCGACGGGCCGGAGGTGGCACTGGCCATCGTCGACGGCCTCACCGAGGCGTTGGCCCACTATCACGCCTACCACGCGACCCGCGCCGACCTGCTGCGCAGGCTGGGCCGGAGCGAGCAGGCACGCGCGGCCTACGACCGGGCCATCGAGCTCGCCGGCAACACCGGCGAGACCGCCTACCTCACCCGCCGGCGCGACCAACTGCGGTAGGGGCCGGCAACGCCCGCGGAAGGCGGGCTCAGCCCGGGCCGTGCGGGTGGGCGAGGTCGTAGGCGCGGGAGAGCTTCTTGGGGACGACCATGCGCCACGCGTCGACGACCAGCTCGCGGGCCTCGGCCGGGTCCAGTGCCGCCAGCTCGGCGTGAACCCAGTTGAAGCGCAGCTCCGACGCCGACGGCAGCTGGAACTTGTGCGGCTCGCTCGCGACGAGGGCCGCCCGCTCCTCCTTGGGGAACGCGAAGCCCATCACCGTCTCGTCGAGGGAGAACCCCACGTAGACGATCTGCCCCACGCGGAACCTGAGCCTCCCGCGGACGTAGACCTGGTACGAGCGCTCCAGTCCGGTGCCCAGCGCCCGGACATCCTCGATCACCGCCATGCTCGAAACCCCCTGCGTCATGGGGCGGGCCGCCTGGTGCGCACTCGTCCGGGAAGTCAGGTACGCGAGGCCGGCCGCGACGGCCGCGGGTGGGCGGCCAGCACCGGTCCAGTATGCCGCTCGCCACGACGACCGGGCCGCCGACGGCAGGCCGGCCGCGGGAATGCTCCGGCGCGGCGCTGCGTTGTCATACCCGTACGGGTATCAATGACTCTCCGCAGGAAGGCTGACATGGCAACCGTCGAGCTGACCAACGACAACTTCAAGGACGTGGTGTCGCAAGGGGGCACCGTGTTCGTGGACTTCTGGGCCTCGTGGTGCGGCCCCTGCCGGATGTTCGCCCCGGTTTTCGAGCAGGCCTCCGAGCAGCACCCCGACATCACGTTCGGCAAGGTGAACACCGAGGAGCAGGTCGAGCTCGCGCAGACGTTCGGCATCTCCTCGATCCCCACGCTGATGGCGGTGCGCGACGGCGTGGTGCTCTACGCCGAGCCCGGCGCCTTGCCTGCCCAGGCGTTCGAGCAGCTGATCTCCAAGGTGCGCGAGGTCGACATGGACGAGGTTCGCCGGGAGATCACGCGCGCCAGCTGACCGGTACCCTGAGGGGTACCCGGACGGGACGGAGGAGTGTGGCGTGGAACTGAACGAGGATGTGGTGACCGACGTGCTCAAGCGCCTGCGCCGTGCGCAGGGGCAGGTCGGTGGTGTGATCCAGATGATCGAGGACGGCCGCGACTGCAAGGACGTGGTGACGCAGCTGGCCGCCGTCTCCCGCGCGCTCGACCGTGCCGGCTTCAAGATCATCGCCAGCGGCCTCACCGAGTGCGTGCGCAACGCGGACAGCGACTCCCCCCAGTTCGCGGCCGACAGGGCGGAGCTGGAGAGGCTGTTCCTCTCCCTGGCCTGACCGGGCGCGAGCTCAACAGGCCAACCGGCGACGCAGCCTGCGCGCCGCCTCCTCCGGGGTGGTGGTGAGCACGCCGATCCCGGTGGCCAGTTCCAGGCCCGCCGGCACGCTCAGCCTCGGCACGAGATCGAACGACCAGCACAGGAACGGCGCCCGCTCCCACCCGGCGGGCGCCGTTCGCACGATCAGGTTGTAGGCGGGATCGGCCAGCTCGGCGCACAGCGCGGCGAGCAGCGCCCGCAGCGCCTCCGCCACCGCCCCGAGCTCGCACTCGGGCACCGCGGCGAAGTCCGCCCTGCGGCGCACCGGCGCGAGACGCACGGCGAAGTCGGCCTGCGGCGCGAACGGCGTCAGTGCCACGGTGTGGTCGTCGGCACGCACCAGCCTGCGCTCGTCCGGCGGTTCCGCATCGCCGCCGCGCTCGCGGGCGGCCGCCAGTTCCCTGCGGGTCGCCGCCGAGAGCACGGGCAGCGCCACCACCTGGGAATGCGGGTGGGCCTGCGAGATGCCCGCCGCCGCGCCGCGGTTGCGGAACACCACGACCTGCGCCGCGCCCTCGCGCAGCGCGCGGTGCCGCCGCTGCCACGCCAGCAACACGTCGGCCACCTCGTCCACCGGTGCGGTGGCGAGATCCCACGTGTGCGACGGCGACTCGATGACCACCTCGTGCGCACCCGACAGCGGGAACCGGTTGGGCACCGACCGCACCCGCCAGCCGGGCTGCCCGGAACCCTTCGCGGAGGGCAGCCGCCACGTTTCCGGTGGCGTGTCCTCGCCGGGGCCAGGGCAGAAGGGGCAGGCGCCGCCCGGGCGCGGCCGGGCCGCACGCCGCGGCGCCACCAGCACCCACTCGCCGCGCAGGCGGTCCCTGCGCAGCTCACCCCGCGCGGTCATCGCGCCGCGGCGGGGGTCCGGGCGTGCAGGAACGCGTCGCGGCACTGCCGCGAGCAGAACCGGTAGCCGCCACCGGGCTGATCCAGCTCCAGTTCCGGGTCGCCGTCGAAGGTGGTCATCCCGCACACCGGATCGTGCGAGCCCGCCCTGGCCCGCACGGTGGCCGCCGTCTCGCCCCTGGCCAGCCCTTCGAGCAGCACCAGCTCGTCCAGCAGCAGCCTCGGCAGCAGGAAGTGCCTGCGCACTCGCTCGTGCCCGGAGGCGGCCAGCCCCGCCGCCCGCGCCGGATCGGCGAGCAGCGCCGCCAGTGCCTCGGCGCAGCCGGCGACGGAGTCGACGAGCACGCCGCCCTGGCCGTCGGCCACCTGCAGCGGGATACCGCCCGCGCGCCCGGCGACGATGGGCGTGCCCTTCCACAGCGCCTCGGACACCACCAGCCCGAAGCCTTCCCGGATCGACTTCTGCACCATCACCGACGACATCCGCTGGAACGCGTTGACCTCCACGTTGCCGACTCCGGTGAGGTTGGTGAACAGGTGGATGTCCTCCTCGTCCTTCGTGGCCACCGAAATCGCGCGGTAGATGTCCCAGGCCTCCGGGTCGTCGAGCGCCATCGACCCCACCATCGCCAGCTGCAACCCGGGTACCGAAGGGCGGACCATCCGGTAGGCCTCGATGACGCCCAGCGGGTCCTTCCACGGGTCGAAGCGCGACACCTGGGTCACGAGTGGACGGTGGGGCTCGATGCCGATCCAGTTGAGCACCGCCTGTGCCGTGCGGTCGTCGAGTGACATGTTCTTCGGGCTCAGCGGATCGATCGCGGGCGGCATGATATCCACCCGCCCGGCCTCCAGATCGGGCGGCGCGAACTGGGCCATCGTGAACACGGTGGCGTCGTACGGCGCGAGGAACGGCCTGAGGTAGTCCCAGACCTGGGGGTTCGGCTCGGCCGTGTCGATGTGACAGCGCCAGATCCACGACGCGTCGCCCGCGTCGAGGAACGACGGTATCGCGATCGGCTGCGGGTCGTGGACGAACACGAAGTCGTAGCGCGCGAAGTCGTCCTCGGCGGCGAGCTCCGCGGCGTTCTGCCGCGCGGTCTGCTCGTACAGCGCCCGTTCCTCGGCGGTGATCGGGGTCGACGCGCCCTGCAGCGCGTTGTGCAGTTTCTTGGTGACGGAGAAGAACGGCGGTGTGCCGCTGATGATCCGCCACGTCGCCGCGATGCCCAGGTCGTTGTACAGCGGCACTGCCGAGCGCAGCAGCTCGGACACTCCGCCGCCGTAGGGCGTCGCGCTCAGGTGCAGCACCCTGGCGCCCCTGAGCCTCCGGGCGACGTCCAGCAGCGGGTCCATGATCTCGTCGGGCACCACCGAGCGGTATGCGGCGGCCGACAGCTCGCCGACGTCGACGGTCTGCAGCACGGCGGGCCCGCTACCGGCGCAGTGCCGCGCTGCGGCGCTGGTACTCGTCCTCGTCGATCTCGCCACGGGCGAACCGCTCGTCGAGGATGCGTTGCGCGTCGGGTGGCGTGTCGCGGTGTCCGCCGCCCTGTGCCGGGGTGGCGAAGCGGCGCAGCAGGAGCACCACGACGGTGATCACCCCGCCCCACAGCAGCACCATCGAGATCAGCATGAGCAGGCCGCCCAGCCAGCCGCCGCCCGCATACCCGTGGCCCCAGTCCCAGTACGGCATGGGTTCACCTCACTCAGTCGAAGGGCACCGTCCCGCGTCGCCTGCCGAAGAACAGGTAGGCCAGCGGGCCGGCGTAGTTGATGGCGATGACGGACGCCCAGACGCGTTTGGAGCCGTTCACCTCGTCGGGCGTCCTGCGGGCCAGGTCGGTCCACGCGAAGGCGGCCAGGCCGATCTGCACCACGGCGGAGCCCGCCAGCACGGCCTGCTCCGGTCTGCTCAGCTCCCGCCAGCGCCTGTGCTTGCTCGTTGCCATGTGGCCACTGTCGCAGGGCTTCCGCCTCGCGCGCAGGGGCCGGACGGCCCCCGCGGCAGGGACCTTGGACCGATGTGGCCGCCCGCCCGCGTGGCGGATCGTCCGGGACGACATCCAGGAAAGGAGGCGGCCGCGATGACTTCCGCCCCGCATTACCCGGTCCGGGTGCAGGCGCGCCTCGACCCCGAGCTGTCCCGCTGGCTGTGGCTGGTGAAGTGGCTGCTCGTGTTCCCGCACTACGTCGTGCTGGCCCTGCTGTGGCCCGCGTTCGTGGTGCTCACCGCGGTGGCGTTCGTGGCGATCCTGGTCACGGGCCGCTACCCGAGGTCGATCTTCGACTTCAACGTCGGCGTGCTGCGCTGGACCTGGCGCGTGCACTACTACGCCTACGCCGCACTCGGCACGGACCGCTACCCGCCGTTCACGCTCGACGACGTGCCCGACTACCCGGCGCGGCTCGACGTGGCCTACCCGCGGCAGCTGTCCCGTGGCCTGGTGCTGGTGAAGTGGTGGCTGCTCGCGATCCCGCACTACCTGATCTGCGTGCTGCTGGTCGGCGGCGGTTTCTGGTTCGGCTGGCCGTTCGGCGGCGACGACGACTTCACGTGGGCCGCGGGCGGACTCGTCGGCGTGCTCGTGCTGATCGCGGGCGTGCTGCTGCTGGTGACGGGCAGCTACCCGAAGCCGCTGTACGACTTCGTGCTCGGCATGGACCGCTGGGCCATCCGGGTCGGCGCGTATGCCGCGCTGATGACCGACGAGTACCCGCCGTTCCGGCTCGACGAGGGCGGTGACGACCCTGCGGGCCCGGTGGACGGTGGTGCCACGGCACCGGCCCCGGCCACAGCGCACGAGCCCGCGCCGCCGCAGGGCCGCGGCTGGACGCCCGGACGCGTCGCCTCGGCCATCACCGGCGCGCTGGTGGCCTTCGCGGCGATGGGCCTGCTCACCGGTGGCGCGGCGCTGCTGTGGGCCGACCGGGTCGAGCGTGACGCCGACGGCTACCTTTCCGGCTCGGCGACCTTCGCCACCGCGGGCCACGCGATCGCCACCGGGGACATCGAGGTGGAGAGCGCCGCCGTGGACTGGGGCCCGCTGCCGCAGCTGCTCGGCGACGCGCGGATCCGCGTCACCGGCCTCGGTGAGCAGGACGACGTGTTCCTGGGCGTCGCGCCCGCGGACGAGGCCGCCCGGTACCTGTCGGGCAGCGAGTACGCCACCGTCCGCGACTTCGCCGACGGCAGCCTGTCCATCCACAGTGGAGGAACGCTGCGCTCGGTGCCCGCAGCGGCGGACATCTGGGTGGCCCAGACCTCCGGGACCGGCACGCAGACGCTGCAGTGGCCGATGCGCGAGGGGGAGTGGACGGTGGTCGTCGCCAACGCGGATGGCTCGCCCGGCGTGCAGGTGCGCGCCGAGGCCGGCGCGACGGCGCCCGGGCTGCCCTGGCTGGCGTTCGGCGTGCTCGCGGTGGGTGTGCTGTTGCTCGGTGTCGCGGCCGCCCTCATCGCGGTCGCGGCCGCGCGGGCCTCGCACGACCGCGGTTCCCTCACCGGGGTGGGCTAGCGCGGGTTGGTGCGGGGCCGGGACAGAACCGGCCCCGCACCCCTACAATCGGGACATGCGTCGACCGCGACCGGTGACCGAGGTACCCGATGTGGTGGGCCTCGGCGCCGAGGACGCCTGCGAGATCGTGCGCCGCGCAGGCCTGGTGCCCGTCGGCCCGGACGGCGCCGACGAGCCGACCACCGGTGTCGTCACGGCCCAGCGGCCGGTCGGCACCGCGGGCGCCGAAGAAGGCGCCGAGGTCGTGCTCTGGACCCACCCGGGCCGCGATGCCACCGCCGACGTGCATCCGCCGTCCCCGGTCGAGAGCGCCGTTCCCGTCTGACACCCGACCGTTGCCGGTCACGGGTCGTCAACGTCTCACTCTACAAAGGACTCACCGGGTGCGATGTTGTGGTTGACCCGGAACAGGTTCCGCGGGTCGTAGCGCGCCTTGACCGCCCTCAGCCGCGCGAACGTGTCCGCGTCGTAGCCGGTGCTCGCCCGGGCGGGCCTGCCGTAGACGAAGCCCAGCGCGCGACCCGGGGACAGGCGGGCCAGCGCCGCGAGCAGCCGGTCGTGGACGGCGCGGGCGGCCTCCGCCTCGACGGCGCCGTCCAGCCCCGACAGCACCCGCACCAGGTACCGCGCGTCGCGGTGCCCGACCGCGTTTCCCCCCGTGGGCGGGCAGGCCAGCGCTCCGCCGAGGTGCCGGACGTCGACCACACACGGCACCGGTGATCCGGGGCCGGCGAGCTCCCGGATCGCGCGCAGCGCGTCGTCGTCCAGCTCGCGCACGAACGCGTTGTCGCCGAGGTAGGCGTGGGGCTCGTCCGGGTCGTTGTAGAGCGAGCCGGACTCGGTGAAGGGCAGCTCCCGCAGCGTGTCGGCGAGCAGGGGAGCGGCCGTCCGCAGGGGAGCCATGAGCCGTTCCCCGTCCTCGCGCCGCCCGGCGAAGGCGATCCGCACGCTTACGATGTGCCTGCCGCGCAACGGCTCCGGCGCACTCGGCAGGTCGGGCACCGGCACCATCGCCAGCGAGGACGTCAGCTCGACGGGCAGTGTGGCCGTCCAGTCGCGGAAGGCCTGCAGGACCTGCTCGGTGTGCTCGCCGGAGAACAGCAGGCCGCCGCCGTAGAGCCGCGCCACCGGCACGAGCTCGATCTGCAGACCGGTCACCACGCCGAAGTTGCCGCCTCCGCCCCGCAGGGCCCAGAACAGGTCGGCGTCGTCGGCGCGGGCACCCACTGTGCGCCGCAGGCCGTCGGCGGTGACGACCTCGATCCGCCGCACGCGGTCGGCGGCGTAGCCGTAGCGGCGCGCGAGCGGCCCGAGGCCGCCCGCGAGGGTGTAGCCGACGGCGCCGACGTGCGGCGCCGACCCGCTCAGCGGTGCCAGCCCGTACGGCGCGGCCGCCGCGATCACCCGCTGCCAGCGGGTGCCCGCGCCGATCCAGGCCGTCCGTGCGTCCGGGTCCACCCGGACCGTGTCCATGCGGTGGGTGGTGACGAGCACGGAGCCCTCCGGGGCCGTCGCCGACTGGCCGTGCCCGGTCGCCTGCACGGCCACCGGCAGCCCGCGCGCCGCCGCGTGTCCGACGGCGGCCTGCACGTCACCCGCCGCGCGTGCGCCCACGACGAGCGCGGGCCGGTGCCGGGCGCCGGTCTGGAAACCGGAGAGTTCGTCGTCGTAGCCGGGGTCGCCGGGAGTGAGCACCGGGCCCGCCACCTGGTCACGGAGTGGGGCAGCGGAGAAGGGTGCCGGGGTGTGCGTGGTCATGGCTCCACGATCGGCCGCGGCGGTCCATAAGTCCAACAGCTGGTTCTTCTACCAGCTAGAATCGGCAGTTATGGAGCTGCGGCAGCTGCGCTACTTCCTGACGGTCGCCGAGGAGGCCAGCTTCACCCGTGCCGCTGCCCGCCTGCACGTCGCGCAGCCCGGGGTCAGTGCGCAGATCCGCAGCCTGGAGCGGGAGCTGGGCCAGCCGCTGCTGGATCGCTCGGCGCGCGCGGTACGGCTCACCGAGGCGGGCGCCGCGGTGCTGCCCTACGCCAGGGCCGCGCTCGCCGCCGTCGAGGACGTGCGCACCGCCGTCGACGAGCTGACCGGTCTGCTGCGGGGGAAGGTCGCCGTGGGCATGGTGGCGGGCAGCGCGGCGCTGGGAGTGCCCGAGGTGCTCGCCGCGTTCCACGACGCGCACCCCGGGGTCGAGGTGACGCTCACCGAGGCCGACACGGACCCCATGCTCGACGCGCTCCGGGCCGGGCGGCTCGACGTGGCCATCGCGGCCTTCGCCGGTGCCGCGCCCGATGGCATCGAGACCCGCACCCTGAGCGACCAGCCGCTCGTCGCGGCCGTCGGCGAGGGCGACCCGCTGGCGGGCCGCCGCGGGGTGACGCTGGCGGAGCTGGGTGACCGTGCACTGATCGGGATGCGCCCTGGCACGGCGATGCGGGCGATCCTGGACGCGGCCTGCGCGGCGGAGGGCGTCGCGCCGCGGATCGCGTTCGAGGCGGGCAACCCGCAGGTGCTCGGCGACCTCGCGGCCAGGGGACTCGGGGTCGCGATCCTGCCGGAGTCGACCGCGCGGGCGCGGCCGGACCTGCGGGTCGTGCCCGTCACCGTGCCGCCGATGCGCGGCCGGGTGGCGCTGGCGTGGCGGGCGGAGGGCCCCAACGGACCCGCCGCCAGGGCGTTCATCGAGCACGCCCGCGCCCGCCTGGCTACCCCTCCGGAGTGAGCGGCTGTCGCGCGTCGCCGTGCCGCCAGCTGCCCGGCTGCGACTGCCTGCCCCGGATGGCCTCCCAGTCGCGGGCGGCCTTCTCCAGCCGCCTGCGCAGCCGGTCGTGAGCCAGATCCACGGCCTGCCGTGCGTTCTCGCCGTCCGCCTGCGCCGTGACGATCCGGCCGCGCAGGTCCACCGTGGCGTGAACCTCCACCTTGCGCTTCACGGCGGGGTCCTCGTGCCGGGTCAGGCTCACCCTGGCCGCGTGCACCGGCTCCGGGGCGTAGTGCAGAGCGGCGCGCACCCGTTCGGCGGCGTAGTCGCCCGCACCGGGCAGCCTGCCGTGCAGGTGGACCTGAACCTGGATCTCGTCGGGTGTCGTTCGTTCCATGCCCTCACGGTGCCCGGCGCCCGCAGCGGCCACACAGGGTCGGAGGTCCCTGCGGAAGGGGCCTTCCGCCGCCTGCGCGACCCGCTCGCGCACTCGTAGCGTCGATCGGACAACAGCGGAGAGTCCTGGAGGGGAAACCGATGAGCATGCTGACCCAGCAACCGACTGCCGTGCAGCGGCACCTCGCCGCGCGCGCACTCGCCGGACGCGCCAGGGACGCCGCCGAGCTGGCCGAGCTGCTCGAGATGACCGGGCTCACCGCGGCCGAGGGCAGGTTCCCGCCTCCCGACGAGCCCGAGCCCGTCGCGAGCGGCGAGCCCGGGCCCACCGTGGACGCCGAGGAGACCCGCAGACTCGCCAGGACGCTGCTCGCGGCGTACGCGGCCGCGGCTCGGTGAGCGCGCCGCCGCCGACAGTCGAACGCGACGGCCTCACGGCGGCGGAGGCCGCGGACCGGTTGCGCCGGGATGGGCCCAACGTTCTGCCCACGGGCCGGCGACGGCATCCCCTGCTGCTGCTCGGCGCGCAGCTGGTGCACTTCTTCGCGCTCATGCTGTGGGTGGCTGCCGGGCTCGCGCTGATCGCGGGCACACCGGCGCTGGCCATCGCCATCGCGGTGGTCGTCGTGCTCAACGGCGCGTTCTCGTTCGCCCAGGAGTATCGCGCCGACCGCGCGGCCGACCGGTTGCGCGACCTGCTGCCCGCTCGGGCGACCGTGCGCCGCGACGGCCGGGCCGTCGTGGTCGGTGCCCAGGATCTCGTGCCCGGCGACCTTGTCCTGCTGGAGGCGGGCGACCGGGTGAGCGCGGACTTGCGGTTGGTGGCAGGCCAGCGGCTCGCGCTCGACGAGTCGATGCTCACGGGGGAAAGCGAATCGGTGCGCCCCGGCGTGGGCGCAACACTGTCCGCGGGCACCTACGTCGTGGAGGGACACGGCGAGGCGGTCGTGACCGCGACGGGAACCCGAACACGGTTGGCCGGGATCGCCGCCGTCACCGAGCGTGCGCACAGGCCGCGCAGCCCGCTCGCGGCGCAGCTGCACCGGGTGGTGCGCCTGGTGGCGCTTGTCGCAGTCGGAGTGGGGGTGCTGTTCTTCCTCGCGGCTGTGGGGCTCGGCCAGCCCAGCGGCGAGGCGGTGCTGCTCGCCATCGGCGTCACCGTGGCGCTCGTGCCGGAGGGGCTGCTGCCGACCGTCACGCTGTCGCTCGCGAGGGCGGGGCAGCAGATGGCGCGGCAGCACGCACTGGTGCGCAGGCTCGAATCGGTGGAGACACTCGGCGCCACGACGTTCATCTGCACCGACAAGACCGGCACGCTGACACGCAACGAGATGTCGGTGGTCGGGGTGTGGACCCCGGCCGGGCAGGTGACGGTCACGGGGGAGGGCTACGCGCCCGAAGGCGCGCTCACCGGTGCCGCCGAGGCGATCCGCGCAGCCAGGAGGCTGGCCGGATCGGCCGCGCGCTGCTCGCCGGACGCACACGCCGTCCAGCGGAGCGGTCCCTGGCGGCCCGTCGGCGATCCGATGGAGGTTGCGCTGCACGTGCTCGCCGCGCGGGCGGGTGCGCCCGGAGCGCCGCCACCGGCAGTGCGGCACCCGTTCGACCCGCACCGGCGGCGCTCGTCGGTGCTGGATGCCGATGGCCTGCACGTCACCGGCGCACCCGACTCGGTGCTGCCCCGGTGCACGCACGTGCCCGCGGGCGCCGGGGAGGCCCTCGTCGCGTTCAGCGCGCGCGGGCTACGGGTCCTGGCCGTCGCCCGGCGAGGCCCGGTCCCCGCCATGGCCGGTGCCGACGACGCGGAGCGTGATCTCCAACTGCTCGGGCTCGTCGGTCTGGAGGACCCGCCGCGGGCGGACGTGGCGGAGGCGATCGCGTCCTGCCGCGCTGCGGGCATCAAGCTGGCCATGATCACCGGCGACCACCCCGGCACGGCCGCCGCCATCGCTGCCGAGATCGGCCTGCTCGGCGAGCACGGCCTCGTGCTGCGCGGCGACGAGTTGCCAGCCGGCGACGACGCCCTCGGCGCGCTGCTCGACCGCGACGGGGTGGTCGTGGCGAGGGTCGCGCCCGAGGACAAGCTCCGCATCGCTGGCGTGCTGCAGGCAAGGGGCCACGTGGTGGCAATGACCGGCGACGGTGTCAACGACGGACCCGCCCTGCGCACGGCCGACATCGGCGTGGCCATGGGTGCCTCCGGCACCGACGTGGCGAGGGAGGCCGCCGACCTGGTGCTGCTGGACGATCGCTTCTCCACCATCGTCACGGCCGTCCGGCTGGGCAGGGCGACCTTCGCCAACATCCGCCGGTTTCTCACCTACCACCTCACCGACAACGTCGCCGAGTTGACGCCGTTCGTCGTGTGGGCCCTCTCCGGCGGCGAGATCCCGCTGGCCATCACCGTGCTTCAGGTGCTCGCGCTCGACATCGGCACGGACCTGCTGCCCGCGCTGGCGCTGGGCGCCGAGCCACCCAACCCGAGGACCATGCGGGGCAGGGCCCGGATCGGCGCCCTCATCGACGGTCGCGTCGCGCGTCGCGCGTTCGGTGTGCTGGGGCCCGCCGAGGGCATCGCCACGATGGTGGCGTTTCTGGGGGTGCTGCTCGCCGGTGGCTGGCAGCTCGGTACGGCGCCGCCGACGGGCCTGCTGGCGATGGCGTCCGGCACGGCGTTCGCCACCATCGTGCTGGCCCAGCTGGCCAACGCCTTCGCCTGCCGCAGCGAGTCCCGGTGGATCGGCCGCGTCGGCGTGCGCGGCAATCCCTTGCTGCTGTACGCGGTGGTGTTCGAGCTGGGCATGCTCGCGGCGTTCCTGTTGCTGCCGCCGCTGCCGGAGCTGCTGGGCGGCTCCCTGCCGAGCGTACTCGGCTGGGCTCTGGCGTGTGTGGCCATCCCGGCGGTCCTGCTGGCGGACACCCTCCACAAGGCTCTGCGGTCGCGCCTGAGCCGCCCCCGGCAGCAATAACGGCCCGTCGCCGACGTCGTCTCGTCAGCGACGGGCCGTTGTCACTGTGGTGGCTCAGCCGAGCTTGGCGGCCAGCTGCTCGCCCCAGCGGCGGGCGCGCTCGGTCTCGCCCTCGGCGAGCGGGCCGGTGGTGCCCTCGACATAGAAGGTCTCCGCCTTCGCGGCGGCGTCCCCGCCGAGCTTGCGCAGCTGCCGGTGCGCCGCGTGGGCCGCCGAACCGGGCAGCTTCGGCTTGCTCACCTTCGTGTCGAACGCGGCGACGTGGACGTGGCGCGGCAGGCGGAGCCCGGCGAGCCACTCGCGAATGCCGTCGCCCTTCGACACGAGGCCCTCGGTGGCCTGCTTGGCGGCGTCGGCGCGGGTGGAGGCACGCGTCATGCCGAACGCGTGGGTCGGCCCGCCCACCACCACCAGGCCGACGTCGGTGCCGATCTCGGACGGCGCGGTGCTCACTTCCAGCAGTTCCACGTCCAGGTGGGGCGTCAGTCCCGCCGCCACCGCCTTCGCGATGGTCTGCGTGTTGCCGAACATCGACTCGAACACGACGAGTGCGCGCATCGTGGGTCTCCTTCCCGGGTTGTCCCTGTCCACCACGATCCGGGCCCGCGGGGGAGGTGAGCAGAGGCGGACGCCCCGAGGTGGCGGGACCTTCGGCCACCGGCCACGGGCGGGGCGTGGTAGGAGTGGAGCCGGTCGGTGGTCGTGGGGTGAGGGGCGAGCAGTGGCGGAACCGGTTCGCGGGTCGGTGCTGGAGGCCACCCTGGAGCGGATCACCTTCGCCAACGAGGAGACCGGCTACACGGTCGCGCGCGTGGACACCGGCCGGGGCGGCGAGCTGGTGACCGTCGTGGGTGCGCTGCTCGGCGCCCAGCCCGGCGAGGTGCTGCGGATGCGCGGCCGGTGGGGCTCGCACCCGCAGTACGGCAGGCAGTTCCACGTCGACGACTACACCACCGTGCTGCCCGCCACCGTGCAGGGCATCCGCCGCTACCTCGGCTCCGGGCTCGTCAAGGGCATCGGGCCCAAGCTCGCCGACGCGATCGTGGCCCACTTCGGCGCCGGCGCGCTCGACGTCATCGAGACGGCGCCCGACCGGCTCGTGGAGGTGCCCGGTCTCGGCCCCAAGCGCACGAAGCTCATCGCGATGGCGTGGGAGGAGCAGCGAGCCATCAAGGAGGTGATGGTCTTCCTGCAGGGCATCGGCGTGTCCACGTCGCTCGCGGTGCGCATCTACAAGCAGTACGCGGACAAGGCCATCGACGTCGTCCGAAGCGAGCCCTACCGGCTCGCCTCCGACGTGTGGGGCATCGGGTTCAAGACCGCCGACACCATCGCCCGCTCCGTCGGCATCCCGCACGACAGTCCACAACGGATCAAGGCCGGGCTGCAGTTCACGCTCTCGGAGGCCTCCGGCGACGGGCACTGCTTCCTGCCGGACCAGCAGCTGATCGCCGAGGCGGTCAAGGTCTTGCACGTCGACGCCGGACTGGTGATCGACGCGCTGGCCGAACTGGTCGCCGAGGAGGGCGTCGTCCGGGAGGAACTGCCCGGCGCCGACCCCGCCGGGGGCAGCGAGGCAGCCATCTACCTGCCACCCTTCCAGCACGCCGAGGTGGCGCTGTCGGCGCAGCTGCTGCGACTGCTGCGCACGTCGGCCGAGCGGATGCCCGCGTTCGGCGGCGTCGACTGGGACAGGGCACTGGCCTGGCTGCACCGGCAGACCGGCGCGGAACTGGCGCCCGAGCAGGAGTCGGCCGTGAAGCTCGCGCTCACCGAGAAACTCGCCGTGCTCACGGGTGGTCCCGGCTGCGGCAAGAGCTTCACCGTGCGCTCGATCGTCACGCTCGCCACGGCCAAGAAGGCCCGGATCGTGCTCGCCGCGCCCACCGGCCGTGCGGCCAAACGACTCACGGAGCTCACCGGGCACGAGGCCGCGACCGTGCACCGGTTGCTGGAGCTCAAACCGGGCGGCGACGCCGCCTACGACAGGGACCGGCCGCTGGAGGCCGACCTCGTCGTGGTGGACGAGGCGTCGATGCTGGACCTGCTGCTGGCCAACAAGCTCGCCAAGGCGATCGCGCCGGGAACGCACCTGCTGCTGGTCGGTGACGTCGACCAGCTGCCGTCGGTCGGCGCGGGTGAGGTGCTGCGCGACCTGCTCGCCGACGGCACGCCCGTGCCGCACGTGCGGCTGACGCGCATCTTCCGCCAGGCCGGTGAGTCGGGCGTGGTCACCAACGCCCACCGCATCAACGCGGGCGACTACCCGCTCACCCAGGGGCTCGGCGACTTCTTCCACTTCAGCATCGACGATCCCGGCGAGACCGCCACGATGACCGTCGACGTGGTGGCCAGGCGCGTCCCGGCGAAGTTCGGCTTCGATCCCCGGCGAGACGTGCAGGTGCTCGCCCCGATGCACCGGGGGCCCGCGGGCGCGGGCGCGCTGAACGCGCTGCTGCAGCAGGCGCTCACCCCACCGCGGCCCGGACTGCCCGAGCGCCGCTCCGGTGGGCGCGTGTTCCGACCGGGCGACAAGGTGACGCAGCTGCGCAACAACTACGACAAGGGCGCGAACGGTGTCTTCAACGGCACGCAGGGCGTGGTGACCGAGGTCGATCTCGACGAGCAGACGCTCACCGTCCACACCGACGACGACGAGGACGTCGACTACGAGTTCGCCGAACTCGACGAGCTCGCCCACGCCTACGCCGTCAGCATCCACCGCTCCCAGGGCAGCGAGTACCCGTGCGTGGTCGTCCCGCTCACCACGAGCGCCTGGATGATGTTGCAGCGCAACCTGCTCTACACGGCGGTCACCCGGGCCAGGAGGCTGGTCGTGCTCGTGGGATCGAGGAAGGCGATCGGGCAGGCCGTCCGGACGGTGGGCGCCGGTCGCCGCCATACCGCGCTGGCCCACCGGCTGCGGGGTGGCTAGCCGCCGCGCGCTCGCGCTCGCGGCACACCAGGCAGACGACGGTGGTGCCGACCGGCCTGCCGTCGGGGTCGGTCAGCGACGCGATCCGGGCGGCCCGGTAGCCGCACTCGCCGCACACGATGGCGGGGGCGTCGGCGTGGAGCCGGACGGTGTCGGGACCGGTTGTCGAGGTCACAGCTTCGTACTCCTCGGGTCGGGTGTCGTTGGGCCGAACGGCGGGTACCCGGCACGCACGCTGACACACGTCGCTGAGCCGAAAGTGTTTCCGATTTCGCGCGGAGGTCGCCGTGCCGACGAGGCAGCAGGTGCGAGAACTGCTGGATGCGGGCCTGGACTACAGCGAGGCGGGCAGGCGACTGGGCATCGCGCCCGGGCTGGCCTACCTGATCGCCACCGGCCAGCCCGCCGACGCCGGCGACGTGCCCAGCCCCGAGGAGCGGGCCTGGCGCGGCCTGATGCCGGCGAGCCAGCAGCTGTCGAACCCCGAGCCGGAGAACCCGACCGGCGCTGACCAGGTGCGGTCGTGGATCCGTGCCCGGGTGCAGGACGATGCCCAGATGCGGGGTGTTTGAACTCGCGCATCGGCGGGTACCGCAGCGGACGCCAACGTCACGGCAACGGGAGGTCGCGGATGGGCGTGCGGCAGTGGATCGAGGGCTGGCCGGTCCTGCGGCAGTGGAGCGACGGTGACCCGAGCGGTCGCGGCGCGGCCGCCAAGAGCCGGGTCAGCGACGAGCTGGCGCCGCGCACGCGCGAGGCGGACAAGGTCGTCAAGTCGATCTGCCCCTACTGTGCCGTGGGCTGTGGCCAGAACGTCTACGTCAAGCAGGACAAGGTCACCCAGATCGAGGGCGACCCCGACTCCCCCGTCAGCCGCGGCAGGCTCTGCCCGAAGGGCTCGGCCAGCCTGCAGCTCACCACCGGCTCGGCCCGGCAGCACCAGGTGCTCTACCGCAGGCCGCACGGCACCGACTGGGAGACGCTCGACCTGGACACGGCGATGGACATGATCGCCGACCGGGTGATCGCCAGCCGCGAGCGGGGCTGGCAGTGGGAGGCCGACGGGCAGCGGGCCCGGCGCACCATGGGCTTCGCGAGTCTCGGCGGCGCCACGCTGGACAACGAGGAGAACTACCTCATCAAGAAGTTGTTCACCGCGCTCGGCGCCATCCAGATCGAGAACCAGGCCCGCGTTTGACACTCCTCCACGGTTCCCAGTTTGGGGACCTCCTTCGGTCGCGGTGGCGCGACGACGTTCCAGCAGGACCTGGCCAACTCCGACTGCATCGTGATCCAGGGCTCCAACATGGCCGAATGCCATCCGGTCGGGTTCCAGTGGGTCATGGAGGCCAAGGCGCGGGGAGCCAAGCTGATCCACGTCGATCCCCGCTTCACGCGCACCAGTGCGCTCGCCGACGTGCACGTGCCGCTGCGTGCCGGAACGGACATCGCGTTCCTCGGCGGCATCGTCCACTACGTACTCCAGCAGGAGCAGTTCTTCCGCGACTACCTGCTCGCCTACACCAACGCCCCGATGATCGTCAGCGAGAAGTTCGCCGACACCGAGGACCTCGACGGCGTGTTCTCCGGGCTGGACCCCGAGTCGCGCAGCTACGACGTCGAGACGTGGCAGTACGAGGGCGCCGAGGTGCAGGCCGCCTCCGGCAAGCGGGACCAGCACTGGCAGCGGCGCACCCACGCGGGGCGTGGCGAGGCACACGGCTCCGGTGGCGCGGAGATCGGCACGGAACCCAAGCGCGACGAGACACTGCAACACCCGCGGTGCGTGTTCCAGATCCTCAAGCGGCACTACGCCCGGTACACGCCGGAGGCGGTGGAGCAGATCTGCGGCGTGCCACAGGAGAAGTTCCTCCAGGTATGCGAGCTGCTGAGCGAGAACTCCGGCCGGGAGCGCACGAGCGCGTTCGCCTACGCCGTGGGCTGGACCCAGCACACGGTGGGCGTGCAGTACATCCGCACGGCGGCGATCCTGCAGACGTTGCTGGGCAACATCGGCAGGCCCGGCGGCGGCATCCTGGCGCTGCGCGGGCACGCGTCGATTCAGGGCTCCACCGACATCCCGACCCTGTACAACCTGCTGCCCGGCTACATTCCCATGCGGCACGCGCATTCCTGGGAGGATCTGGCCACCTTCGTGCAGGGCGAGGCCGCGGAGAAGGGCTACTGGGGCAACATGGAGTCCTATGTGGTCAGTCTGCTGAAGGCGTGGTGGGGCCCCCACGCCACACCGGAGAACGAGTTCTGCTTCGACTACCTGCCGCGGCTGACCGGCAGCCACAGCACCTACGAGACGGTGATGGAGCAGCTGAAGGGCACCTGCGAGGGCTACTTCCTGCTCGGCGAGAACCCGGCCGTCGGCTCGGCCAACGCCAAGATGCAGCGGCTCGGCATGGCCAACCTGGACTGGCTGGTGGTACGGGACTTCTCGCTCATCGAAAGCGCCACGTGGTGGAAGGACGGTCCGGAGATCGAGACCGGTGAGCTGAGCACCGACGACATCAAGACCGAGGTGTTCTTCCTGCCCGCGGCGGCCCACACGGAGAAGGACGGCAGCTTCACCAACACGCAGCGGCTGCTGCAGTGGCATCACCAGGCCGTCGAGCCCGAGGGCGACGCGCGCAGCGACCTGTGGTTCATCTACCACCTCGGCCGCAGGATCAGGGAGAAGCTGACGGCCGCGGCCGCCGACGGCACGCAGAAGGATGCCGACCGCGAGCGCGACCGGCCGGTTCGGGAGCTCACCTGGGACTACCCGGTGAAGGGAGAGCTGGCCGAGCCGGACGCCGAGGCCGTGCTGGCCGAGATCAACGGCTGGAACGCCGACGCCGAACCGCTGAGCAGCTACGAGCAGCTCAAGGCCGACGGTTCCACCGCCTGCGGCTGCTGGATCTACTGCGGCGTCTACGCCGACGGGATCAACCAGGCCGCGCGGCGCAAGCCCGGCACCGAGCAGAACTGGGTGGCCCCCGAGTGGGCGTGGGCGTGGCCGCTGAACCGGCGCATCCTCTACAACCGCGCCTCGGCCGACCCGGACGGCAAGCCGTGGAGCGAGCGCAAGGCCTACATCTGGTGGGATGCCGAGCAGGAGAAGTGGACCGGGCACGACATCCCCGACTTCAAGGCCACCAAGCCGCCGGACTTCCAGCCGGAGGAGGGTGCCAAGGGGCCGGACGCGCTGCGCGGCACGGACGCCTTCGTCATGCAGGCCGACGGCAAGGCGTGGCTGTACGTGCCTGCCGGGCTCACCGACGGCCCGCTGCCCACGCACTACGAGCCGCAGGAGTCGCCGTTTCCGAACCTGCTGTACCGCCAGCAGCGCAACCCGGTGCGGCAGATGATGAAACACGAGAACAACCGGTTCCAGCCCAGCGACGGTCAGACCGGCTCCGAGGTGTTCCCGTTCGTGGTCACCACCTACCGGCTCACCGAACACCACACCGCGGGCGGCATGTCCCGCTGGCAGCCGTACCTGTCCGAACTGCAGCCCGAGATGTTCTGTGAGGTCTCGCCCGAGCTGGCCACCGAACGGGGGCTGGAACACCTGGAGTGGGCGACGATCGTCACCGCGCGCACCGCCATCGAGGCGAGGGTGCTGGTGACCGACCGGATGCCGTCGCTGCGGGTGCAGGGCCGCACGGTGCACCAGGTGGGGCTGCCGTACCACTGGGGCCCCAACGGCCTCAGCACGGGCGACGCCGCCAACGAGCTGGCCTCGCTGTCACTGGACCCGAACACCCACATCCAGGAGGTCAAGGCGCTGACGTGCGACATCCGGCCGGGCCGCAGGCCACGGGGACCCCAGCGCATCGAGCTGGTGCGCGAGTACCAGCAGCGGGCAGGCATCACCGACGAGACCGGGACCGAGGTGTGAGATGACGACCGCGCGCGAGGCGACCGATCCCGCGGCCGAGAGCGGGTACACCGACCACCCGCCGAGGATGGGCTTCTTCACCGACACCACCGTGTGCATCGGCTGCAAGGCCTGTGAGGTGGCCTGCAAGGAGTGGAACGCCGTGCCCGCCGACGGCCTCGACCTGACGGGTATGTCCTACGACAACACCGTCGGGCTCGGTGCCAACACGTGGCGCCACGTGGCCTTCATCGAGCAGCGCAAGCCGCTCGCCGCGCAGGATCCCGGCCTGCACCACGACACCGACGTGCTGGCGATGGCCGAGCACGGGTCGGCGACCCAGCCGCCCGAGGCGGGCATGACACCCACCACGCCCGGCTCCGGCGACGACTTCCGCTGGCTGATGGCCTCGGACGTGTGCAAGCACTGCACGCACGCGGCATGCCTGGACGTGTGCCCCACCGGCTCGCTGTTTCGCACCGAGTTCGGCACGGTCGTGGTGCAGGAGGACATCTGCAACGGCTGTGGCTACTGCATCCCGGCCTGCCCGTACGGCGTGATCGACCAGCGCCCCGACGACGGCAGGGCCTGGAAGTGCACGCTCTGCTACGACCGGCTCGGCGAGGGCATGGAGCCCGCGTGCGCCAAGGCGTGTCCCACCGACTCCATCCAGTTCGGACCGCTCGACGAGCTGCGGGAGCGCGCCCAGCAACGCGTGCGGCAGCTGCACGAGGCCGGGGTGGGCGAGGCCCGGCTCTACGGCGACGACCCGGACGACGGCGTCGGCGGCGACGGGGCGTTCTTCCTGCTGCTCGACGAGCCGGAGGTGTACGGGTTCCCGCCGGACCCCGTGGTCACCACGCGCGACCTGCCCAGCATGTGGCGGCACGTGGGCGCGGCGGCGGCGACACTGCTCGCCGGTGCCGCCGCCGCGTTCCTCGGAGCCGGGAAGGGACGATGACGATGAGCGACGGGCACGGATCACTCGCCGCCCGCCCCGCGCGGGAGGCGACCACCGGGGTGAACACGGGCCGCCGCCGCGGGCGGCGGGGTGAGCAGCCGGTGGTCCCCGACACCCAGTTCACCTCCTACTACGGCAAGCCGATCATCAACGGCCCGGTCTGGAAGTCACCGGACATCCCCGCCTACCTGTTTCTCGGCGGGCTCGCCGGCGGCTCCTCGCTGCTGGCCGCGGGGGCCCAGCTGACCGGGAGGGGGCGGCTCGCGGCGGTCACCAAGGTCGGGGCGTTCGGCGCCATCACCCTCTCGCTCGGCGCCCTCGTCCACGACCTCGGCAGGCCCGCCCGGTTCCTCAACATGCTGCGCGTGTTCAAGCCGACCTCGCCGATGAACATGGGTTCGTGGCTGCTCGCAGGCTACGGCCCGCTCGCCGGTGGCGCCGCCGCCTCCGCCGTGACGGGAAAGCTGCCGAAGGCGGGCGCTGCCGCCACGGCGGGCGCGGCGCTCACCGGGCCCGCCGTCGCCGCCTACACCGCCGCGCTCGTCAGCGACACCGCCGTGCCCGCCTGGCACGACGGCCATCGCGAGCTTCCGTACGTCTTCGTGGGCTCGGGCGCGGCCGGCGCCGCGGGGCTCGGCCTGCTCGGTGCGCGCCAGGGCGAGGAGTCACCCGCCCGCAACCTGGCCCTGTTCGGCACCGCGCTGGAGCTGGCGGCATTCAAGCGGATGGAGAAGCGACTGGGCATGGTCGCCGAGCCGTACCGCGCAGGCCGGGCCGGTCTGCTGGTCCGCGCGGGGGAGACGCTGGCGGCCGCCGGCGCCGCGGGCTCGGTGCTCGGCAGGCGCTCGCGCGTGGCACGCCTGCTCTCCGGAGCGGCGCTGCTCGCCGGGTCGGCGTGCACCAAATGGGGTGTCTTCGAGGCAGGGCTGACCTCCGCCGAAGACCCGAAGTACACGGTGGTGCCGCAGCGCGAGCGGCTGCTCCGGCAGAATCACGCGGGTGGTGGCGAAGCGCAGCGCGGGAATCCTGCTGTACCGCAGAGCGGGTGAGGGCGCCGAGGTGCTGCTCGGGCACATGGGCGGCCCGTTCTGGGCCCGTAAGGACGCGGGCGCCTGGTCCGTGCCGAAGGGCGAGTACGGGCCCGGCGAGGAGCCGCTGGCCGCGGCCCGCCGCGAGTTCCAGGAGGAGCTCGGGCTGCCCGCACCGGACGGCGAACCCGCCGAGCTGGGCGCTGTGAAGCAGTCCGGTGGCAAGGTCGTCACCGTGTGGGCGGTGGAGGGCGACCTCGAGCCCGACACCATCGTGCCGGGCACCTTCGAGCTGGAGTGGCCCCGGGGCTCCGGCCGGATCCAGCTGTTTCCCGAGGTGGACCGCGTGGCGTGGTTCGGGCTCGCACAGGCCCGCGAGAAGCTCGTCGCCGGGCAGCGCCCGTTCCTCGACCGCCTCGCCGTCCGGCTCGGGCTGTGACGACGGTGGCGGGCGGCGAGCGTCGGCGTCACCAGAGCCCGTAGGCGTTCTCCAGCTCCTGGATGCACTCGTCGACGATGGCGTTGATGGCCGGGTCGGTGGTGCCGGACCTGAGGGTCTCGAAGTACCAGTTGGCCATCCACAGCCCGGCCGCGGTACCCGCCTCGGCGAAGACGTGCCGGAGGACCTGGACGGCGTGCTCGGGGTCCGAGCGCTCAGTGCTGATCGCCAGCTCCCGCGCCTGGCAGGCGAGGTAGGCGTTGCGATCGAGGTTCGGCAGGTCGCTGCCACCCATTGCCGTTCTCCCCGTCGTGCTGGAACACCAATCTCGCGCGGTGTACCCGATCGGACACGGTTGAAACCTGTACGGCCGCACGTTTGGTGATGTTCGTGCGGGGGCATGTTCCGCCCATGGACACTGCGCCGGTACCCACGCCGGGAGCGCCCGGGCCGGTCCGGCTCGGAGGCGGAAGCGAGCCGGGGCTCCTCTACGGGCCCGGCTGGTCGGTCGAGGTGCTGTGCGCATACCCGGCGGGCTGGACGGCCAGGCTCTACAGCCTCGCCGCGAGGATCGAGTTCGTCTGCGCCGAGTGCGGCGAGTGGTGCGAGGCCACGCTCGTGACCGTGAGGGACGAGCAACTCGTGTGCCCGGGCTGCTACCCGGCCGTGGCGGCCGGAGAACGGAACGCCGACGTCAGAATTGGGGGCTTTCGGCCCTGCCGTGAGGAGCCTGCGCCGGTCAAGCTGTATGCGTCCACCCGTTAGGGCCACGGTGAAACGGGGGAACCGATAGGGGTCCGTCCGTGGCAGGTACCGACCGTTGCGGGGAAAACAACCGGACGGTACCGGGGGCGTGTGGGAGCAGTGCGGTGTCGGGGCCGCGTGCGCCCGGTTCACGGCCCGATCAGGTGCGGGCAGCCGGCTCGATGCCGGCTGCCCGCACCAATACCCGTCACGGCAGTGGGTTCACGCCGGGCGGCCCGCCTCCGTCGTCGTCCGCGCCGCGCGCCGGGAACCACAACACGAACGTGCTGCCCTGGCCCGGCTCGGAGAACACCGCGACGCGACCGCCGTGCGACTCGACGATCTGGCGCACGATCGCCAGCCCGAGCCCCGTGTGCCGGTCGCGCGGCCGCCCGTCGGCCACATCGGTTTCGCGCCGCCAGAACCGGTCGAA
This sequence comes from Prauserella muralis, assembly GCF_003202285.1. GTDB lineage: Bacteria > Actinomycetota > Actinomycetes > Mycobacteriales > Pseudonocardiaceae > Prauserella_B > Prauserella_B muralis. The sequence continues at coordinate 279,280 of NZ_MASW01000007.1, read as the reverse complement.
GATCCGGGCGTGATCCTCGCCCGCGATGCCGGGGCCGTGGTCTCCGACGGCCAGCCACAGCCAGCCGCCGGACCGGCCGGAGCCGATGGTGATGAGGCCGCCGGCGGGGGAGAGCCGCACCGCATTGGACAGCAGGTTCCCGACGGCCCTGCGCAGCGCGTCGTGGTCGCCGATCACGGTCAGCTCGTCCCGCAGCCGGTAGGAAAGCCGCAGGCCGCGCTCGCCGGCCAGCACCGCGAAGTCCTCACCGGCCTCCCGCGCGACCGCCGCCAGGTCCACGTCGGTGTCGGCGAGGGTGTCGGTGTTCCTGCGGGCCGTCGCGAGCAGGTCCTCCACAAGGCGGGACATTCGCTCGGCTGCCCTGTCGATCACCTGCACCGCCCGCGCCCGTTCGGCGTCGCTGGCCTCGGGCGACTTCAGCGAGGCGTCCAGCTGGGCCCGCATGATCGCCAGCGGGCTGCGCAGTTCGTGCGAGGCGTCGTCGATGAGCTGGCGCTGGCTGCGGAACGCCTCGTCGAGCCGGTCGAGCATCGAGTCGATGGTGTCCGACAGCTCCCGCAGCTCACCGCGCGTGCCCTCCAGCCGGATGCGCCGGGACAGATCGGTCGCCTGGATCTCGCGTGCCGCGTGCGCGATCGAGCGCGCGGGCCGCAGCGCGCGGCCGGACAGCACCCAGCCGATGCCGAGACTGAGCACGAACAACCCGCCGCCCGCGGCCGCGGAGTAGTTCCGCAGCGCCTGCAGCGTGCGCAGGTTCACCTCCGACTCGATCTGCTCGACGGCGGCCACCTCCATCGTGCCCAGCACGACCTCGCTGCCGTCGGCCTTGCGTTTGACCAGTTCGGCCTCGTAGCGCTCGGTGACCGGCTTCGGATCGGTGCTGCGCTCCACCGCGACGTAGATGCCCACGAGCGCCACCCCGGCGAGCAGGAACAGCAGCGTCGAGTACAGCACCGTGAGCCGGAAGCGGATCGAGTGCACGAAGCCGGGCAGGCGCATCACTCCTCCTTGAGCCGGTAGCCGCGGCCGACGACCGTCTCGATGATCGAGTGCTCGTCGCCGCCCGCGATCTTGCGCCGCAGGGTGCCGATCGTGACGCGCACCGTGTGGGTGAACGGGTCGATGTTCTCGTCCCAGACGTGTTCGAGCAGCTCCTCGGCGGACACCACGTGCCCCGGCCGGGTCATCAGGTACTCCAGCACGCCGAACTCCTTCGGCGAGAGCGGCAGCGTCCGCTCGCGCCGCCACGCGCGGTGCCGCGCGGTGTCCAGCCGCAACTCGCCGACCTGCAGCACCGCGCTCCCGCCGCGCGTCTCCCTGCGCAGCAGCGCCCGCACCCTGGCCAGCAGCTCGTCGAGCGCGAACGGCTTCACCACGTAGTCGTCGGCGCCGTCGTCGAGACCCCGCACGCGGTCGGCGAGCGCACCGCGGGCGGTGAGCATGAGCACGCGCAGGTCGGTGCCGCCCACGACCGCGAGCTCGCCCTCGCGGATGGCGCGGCACAGCGAGAACCCGTCGCCGTCGGGCAGGGCGAGGTCGAGCAGCAGCAGGTCGTAGTCGTTGACGGTGAGCCGCTCGGTCGCCGTCGCCACCGTGGCGGCGGTGTCGACGGCGTAGCCCGCGCGCTTCAGGCCCAGCTGGACGGCCTCGGCCAGGTCCTCCTCGTCCTCCACGAGCAGCAGGCGCATCGGCTCACCTGCCCGCGATCAGTCGTTCGGCGACGTCGGCCGCACGGTCGACCGGGATGGCGAACCCGATGCCGATCGAGCCGCCGCCGTCGTAGGTGGCGATGGCGGTGTTCACCCCGATCACCTCGCCGCGTGCGTTGACGAGCGGGCCTCCCGAGTTGCCCGGGTTGATCGAGGCGTCCGTCTGCACCGCCGTCTGCGAGGTGCCGCCGAGCCGCACGTCCCGCTCGACGGCACTGACGATGCCGGAGGTGACGGTGCCCGCGAGCCCCAGCGGCGAGCCGACCGCCAGCACCCGCTCGCCCACCTGCACGTTGCCCGAGCGGCCGAGCGGCAACGGCCGCAGCGCCGAGCTCGGCTCCACCCGCAGCACCGCGATGTCGGTGCGGGGGTCGCGGCCGACCACCTCCGCGCTGACCCGCCGCCCGTCCGAGCCGGTGATGCTCACCGAGTCCGCCCCGGACACGATGTGGTCGTTGGTGAGGATGTGCGTGCGGTCGTCGAGCACGAAACCCGATCCGCCCGCGACCCCGCCGCCACGGGGCGCGGAGATGGAGACCACCCCGGCCCGCGCCCGCTCCGCGACGCCGACCAGCCCGCCGCTGTCATCGGGTGCGAGCTCGGCGCGGGGCAAGCTCACCTCGCCGGTGCCATCGGGTGCGGCCGCTCGCCCGGCGAGTGCGCCCGTGCTCGCGGAGACGGCGGCGACCAGCAGCCCGGCGCCGAGCAGCCGGGGCCACCGGCGCTGCCGGTCGCCGCCTTGCGGGGGAGAGTGGTACGGGGTGCCGGGCGGAGGCGGGGGCGCCGTCGCCCGCGGGGCAGGGACGAACCGCGGGCCGCGTGGCTCGCCGAGCCCGGTCGGTGCCGTGGTCATGACTGGTTCCTCGCTTTCACGGGATCCGGGAGAACCAGAGCATCGAGGTCCCTGCCGTGGCGAGCGCGAACACCAGCCCGAAGCCGATGAACCGGCTGGACACGTCGCGCTGCTCGCTGCGGAACCCGACGGAGCTGCCGATGTCGCCGTAGACCTCGCGCAGCTCGGAGGCCGTGGCGGCCTCGTGGTAGGCGCCGCCGGTCTGCTCGGCGACCATGCGCAGTGTCTCGCCGTCGACGGGAACGCCCTGGGTGCGCCCGCCGATGTCGACCTCACCGGCCTCGGTGCCGACCGAGATCGTGTCGACCGGGATCTCCTCGGTGGCGGCCTGCGCGGCCATCTCGGCGGGTGAGCGGCCGGAGGTGTTGGCGCCGTCGGAGAGCAGCACGACCCGGGCGGGCGGTGGTTCGGTGGCGGCCCTGGCGTCGAGGCTGCGCACGGCCTCGAGGGAGGCGGCGATGGCCTCGCCGATGGCCGTGCCCGCGGTGCCGGTGTTGCCGATGGACAGGCGGTCGAGCCCGGCCAGCAGCGCGTCGCGGTCGGTGACCGGGGGCACCACCACGGTGGCGTTGCCCGCGAAGGCGACGAGCCCGACGTTGAATTCCTCCGGCAGCGTGCCGACGAACTCGGCGGCGGCGTCGCGGGCGGCGGCGAGCCGGTCGGGCTGCACGTCGGTGGCCCGCATCGACAGCGACACGTCCACCGCCACCAGCACGGTCGCCCGCTCGCGGGGCACCTGCACCTCGTCGGCGGGCCGGGCGAACCCGACGACGAGCAGCCCCAGCATGGCCAGGAAGAGCCCGGCAGGCACGTGCCTGCGCCAGCCGGGACGGGCCGCCGAGACCCGTTCCAGCAGCGGCAGGTTCGTGAACCGCATCGCGTACCGGCTGCGGCGCCGCTGCAACACCAGGTACGCCACGAGCAGGGCGGCCACCGCCAGCAGCAGCCACAACCGCCCCGGTGAGAGGAACGTCATCGCCGGACACCCCCTGTGCTCATCCTGCGCTGCTCCAGCACGTGCCGGGCCAGGTCGGCGACCCAGTCCCGGTCGGTGCGCAGCGCCACGTGGGCCGCGCCCGCCGCGCGCACGGCGGTGCGGACACGGTGCCGTTGTTCGGCGGCCGCCTCGGCGAAGCGCTCCCGCAGCCGCCTGCTCCCGGTCGGGACCTCCTGCCGCCGCCCGGTCTCCGGATCGACCACGGTCAGCAGGCCGACGTCGGGCAGTTCCAGCTCCCGTGGATCGGTGACCTCCACGGCGATCACCTGCTGCCGCTGGGCCAGCCTGCGCAGCTCGGTGTCCCAGGGTCCGTCGTCGAGGAAGTCGGACACGACCACGACCAGCCCGCGCCTGCGCAGGCCCCGGCGCAGGCCGTGCAGCGCGGCGGCCAGCTCGGGGGCGGAGGCACCCTCGGCGGCCCTGGGCGCGCCGAGCAGTGCGTGCAGGATGCCGAGCAGGTGGGCCCGGCCCGCGCGGGCGGGAAACCGGCGCGGGCCGGACGCGCCCAGCAGCTCCGCGCCGAGCCGGTTGCCCGCGCCCGCGGTGAGGAAACCAACCGCCGCGACGGCGGCGACGGCCAGCTCCCGCTTCTCCAGGCGCACCGTGCCGAAATCCATGCTGGCCGTCCCGTCGACCAGCACGTGCACGGTCAGCTCCCGCTCGGCGATCGTGTCCCGCACGTGCGGCGTGCCGGTGCGGGCCGTGACGGCCCAGTCGATGCGCCGCACCTCGTCCTCTCCTGGCCGGTACTCGCGGCTGCCCGCGGGCTCGGTGCCCGCGCCGGGCAGCAGCCCCGCGTACTGTCCGCGCAGCAGCCCGTCGAGGCGGCGCGTGATGGTCAGCTCAAGGCGGCGCAGTCGCGGATCGGCGGTGAGGACACTCATGCCGCCGCCTCCGCCTGGCTGGGCGCCACCTGCGGCACGGGAACCGTCGTGACGACGCGGCGCACCACGTCCTCGGCCCGTACCCCGTCGGCCAGCGCGTCGAACGACAACACGAGCCGGTGGGCGAGCACGTCGACGGCCAGCTCCTGGATGTCGCCGGGCAGCACGTAGTCCCTGCCGCGCAGCAGCGCCAGTGCCCGGGCGGCGGCGACCAGCCCGAGCGTCGCGCGCGGGCTGGCCCCGAAGGCCACCAGTGGCACCAGCTCGGGCAGCCCGGCCTGCTCCGGCCTGCGCGTGGCCAGCACCAGGCGCACCACGTACTCGGCGAGCGCGTGATGCACGTAGACGTCGCGGGCCTGTTCCTGCAGCCGCAGGATGAGCTGCGGATCCAGCACCCGGCGGGCGACCGGCGGCCGCACGCCCATCCGGTACAGGATGCCCAGCTCGTCCGACTCGGTCGGGTAGTCCACGAACACCTTCATCAGGAACCGGTCCCGCTGCGCCTCGGGCAGCGCGTAGACGCCCTCGGACTCGATGGGGTTCTGCGTCGCGAGCACGAGGAACGGCTCGGGCACCGGATAGCTGCGGTCGCCGATCGACACCTGCCGGTCGGCCATCGACTCCAGCAGCGCCGACTGCACGCGCGCGGGAGCCCGGTTGATCTCGTCGGCCACCACGACGTTGGCCATGATCGGCCCTAGTTCGACGTCGAAGGTCTCGCTGGAGGACCGGTAGATCCTGGTGCCCACGATGTCGGAGGGCACCAGGTCCGGGGTGAACTGGATGCGCGAGAAGCTGCCGCCCGCCGCGGTCGCGAGGGTCTGCGCGGCCAGCGTCTTCGCCACCCCCGGCATCCCCTCCAGCAGGCAGTGCCCGTCGGCCAGCAGGGCGATGACGAGCCGCTCCACGAGCCGGTCCTGCCCGACGATCATGCGTTTGACCTCGAACAGGGTCTGTTCCAGCTGGTCGCTCACAGCCCGGTCTCCGTCGTGGGCGTGCCCGCCTCCCCGGGGCAGTCCCGCTGCTCACCGGGCTGGGAGTCCTGCACGATGCGCACGGTCGGTTCGGCGCCGCGCTCGCCGTCTCCGGTGCTCGCGTAGGCGACGCCACCCGCGATCGCCGCCGCCGAGGCGCCTGCGATGGCGATTCCGGCCAGAGTCCTGATCCGCATGATCCATCCCCTTCCACAGTTTCGTCCCGCTTCGCCGTTATCCGACCAGACGAAGGCGAAAGGCCCGGTAAGCAAAACCGAGGTGAAAGGGCGTTGCTGAGAGGAATCTCAGGATTTGCAGGAGGACCCGGCCGGCTGGATGTCCACTGTGCTTACTGCGCGTCGCGGTTGCCGGCGACATCCGAGTTCCCCGCCACCGGGGTTGGGCGGTGGGGAAGCGGTGACCGTGGTCCAGCCGGGGCGGCGGGAGAACCACCTCGAACGGATGGGCGGCGGCCCCGGTATGTCCGAATCGGACGTCGCGGTCCAGCCAGTGGTGTGGGCCATGTCCTCGGGAAAGCGCCGACCACGGTGCCGCCCCCGCCGCCGAACCAGCCCGGAGCGCACCACCCCGGGCGCGAGCCGAAGGGCACCGTGGGTACCCACCACATGCCCACGGTGCCCCTCGGCTCGGTGCCGGCCCGCGGACCACGTCCCGGAGGTGCCTGCGGAGCCCCGGCCTAGCCGGCGGCGGTGTCCCGCGGCGGCTGGCTGCGGGCCGCGTGCCGGAACAGCAGGGCCGATCCGGCGAAGAGCGCGACGAAGAACCCGTTCAGCAGCACGATCTCGGATGGTCCGCTCCACGGGCGGCCCAGACCGGCGGCGAGCGCGATCACGGCGACCACGGCCTGTGCGGCGGCCGTGGCGAGCAGCGCCCTGGCCATGCCGTGGGGCCGCCGGCGTGCGATGACGGCGCCGATGATCCCGACGGCGAGCACCCCGGCGTACATCAGGTTGGCGCGGTCGCCGTCCTTGCCGATGACGCCGACGCCCAGGCTCAGCCAGACGAGCAGGAACGCCGCCGCGACGGCGACGCCGACGGCGGAGCGGTAGGTGGTGCGGTGTGTCGTCATCGCGTCCTCCGGTGCTGTCGGCCGCCCGGCGGCGGCTCCGGCGTGCCGGCCGCGCCAGGCGGCGTCGGCGGCAACGCCGCGGATCATGCGGGACAGGATGCTGAGCGCGATGCGCCGCTCGCCGGTGCCGTGGGTCCGCTCGTGGGCGAGATGGTCGCGAAGGTCGGCGTCGATCTCCTCGATCCGCCGCTGGGCGATCGGGGTGGGCACGCCCCGCGTGTAAAGCCGTACCCAGCGCGCCACCAGCGCGGCGATGCGCTCCGGTGTCATGTGGGCTCCGGGGCGATGCGAGGGAGCCGTGCCGGCGCCGGGGCGGTGCCGGCTGCACGTGCGTGCTCGGCCGCCTGTGCACCGCGCCTGGTGAGTTCGTACAGTCGCCTGCGCGGGCGTCCCTCGGCCGCGGCCACATCCTCCCACCGGGAGGTGAGCAGGCCGAACTCCTCCAGCCGGCCCAGTGCCTTGTACAGCGTTCCGTGGCTGGTCAGCGACGAGGAGCCGCGCTGCTCCCGCATGAACTGCGCGATCCCGAATCCGTGGAAGCTCTGCCGGCCCGTACGCAGCATCGACAGCGCCACCTCGAGGATCTCGGTCTCGAGGGGCAGGAGGGTTCCGGGCTTGCGGCGCGGCATGCCACCACAATAGGAAGATATCTTCCTATTTGCAACCAGGCGGGGAACGCGCCACTGCCCGCCACCGGGATCCGGCGGCGGGCAGCGGCGGGTCGTTGGTGGGCCTGCGCTGCGCGGAACGGTCACGCCGATCCGCGAAGCGCGCGTCGAGGCCCCGGCGCGAGCGCAGAACTCGCGGGCCTGAACGCAGAACTCGCGGGTCTGAGCGCAGGACTCGCGGGCCTGGGCGCAGGACTCGCGGGCGTCAGGCGGTCAGGCGCAGGCCCGTCTCCGGGTTGAACGTGTGCGCGGAGTCGGTCTCGCGCAGCGTCACCCGGATCGTCTCGCCGAACGACGGCGTCGTGTGCGCCTCGGTGCGGACGATGAAGCGCTCCTGGGAGCCGCCGACGTCGACCCGGCCGTAGACGTAGGCGTCCGAGCCGAGCACCTCGACCAGTTCCACCTTCATCTCCAGCGCGGGCTCGCCCGCGCTCGCCGGGCGCAGGCCCTCGGGCCGGATGCCGACGGTCACCTCGTTGAGGTCCCTGGCCTGCGGACCGGACAGCAGTTCGCGGGCGATCGGCACCGTGAGCCCGTCGAGCTTGGCGCCCTCCGAGGTCAGCGGCACGGTGGTGAGGTTCATCGCGGGCGAGCCGATGAACCCGGCCACGAACACGTTGCCCGGCGCGTCGTAGAGCGCCCTGGGTGTGTCGCACTGTTGCAGCACGCCGTTCTTGAGCACGGCGACGCGGTGGCCCATCGTCATGGCCTCGATCTGGTCGTGTGTGACGTAGACCGTGGTGGTGCCCAGCCGGGTCTGCAGCGCGGTGATGTTGGCGCGCGTCTCCACCCGGAGCTTCGCGTCCAGGTTGGACAGTGGCTCGTCCATGAGGAACACCGCGGGCTCGCGCACGATCGCGCGGCCCATCGCGACGCGCTGCCGCTGCCCGCCGGAGAGTGCCTTGGGCTTGCGGTCTAGGTAGTCGGTGAGGTCGAGCAGCCGCGCGGCCTCCTGTACGCGCGCCGCGATCTCCGACTTGCTGATCCGCTTGATCTTCAGCGCGAAACCCATGTTCTCCGCGACCGTCATGTGCGGGTACAGGGCGTAGGACTGGAACACCATCGCGATGTCGCGGTTCTTCGGCGACACGTCGGTGACGTCGCGCCCGCCGATGGTGATCGCGCCCTCGTCGACGTCCTCGAGGCCGGCGAGCATGCGCAGCGCGGTCGACTTTCCCGAGCCCGACGGGCCCACCAGCACCAGGAACTCGCCGTCGTCGATGTCCAGGTTCAGCTTGTCGACGGCCCGGACCGGGGGACTGCCCGGGAAGATCCGGGACGCTTCGCGGAACGAGACATCGGCCATGATGCGCGGGTCCTTTCACCGGTGCGGGCCACTGGGTCCTGCCCGCCGTGCGCATCTGTCTATCCGATGCCGGGGCACCATGGCTAGACTTAAATAGTCTACTGGACGAACAAAAGGAGCCGATGTGCGGCGTGATGCCCCGGCGAGGCCGGTCCAGCAGCACGAACACAACCTGGCGCTGGTCGCCCGGCTGGCCGCCCGTGCGGGCCCGGTGTCGCGGGCGTGGCTGGCCCAGCAGAGCGGGCTGACGAAGTCGACCGTGACGCAGCTGACCGGTGAGCTGGTCGAGGGCGGCCTGCTGCGGGAGCTGGGTACCGGCCGGGCGGGGGGCCCGGGGCGGCCGGCCACGCTGCTGGAGCTCAACGCGCTCGGCCCGGCCGCGATCGGGCTGCAGGTGGAGGCCGACCACGTCGCCGGATGCCTCACCGACCTCACCGGGCGCGTGCGCGATCGCGCCATCCGCAGGGCCGGCGACCTGCGCGGCGAGCCCGGACTCGCGGTGCGGGCTGCCGAGCCGGTGCTGCGCAGGCTGCTCAACACCGCGCTCAGCACGGACAGCGTCGTGGCCGGGATCGCCGTCGGGCTGCCGGGCCGCGTGTCGCGCACGGGCACGGTGACCTCGGCCGGGCTGGGCTGGCAGGGCACGGACCTCGCCCGCCTGCTGGGGACGCGGCTCGCCGTGCTCGGCGGCTCGGGCATCCCGGTCACGGTGCGCGCCTCGGCCCGGCTCGCGGCGCTCGCCGAGGCCTGGTTCGGCGGCGAGCAGGACGCCGAGGTACTCGTCTGCGTGAGCGGCGAGCAGGGCCTCGGCGCGGGCATCCTCCTCGACGGCACCGTGCTGGAGGGAGCGCGGGGCGCGGCGGGGGACATCGGGCACGTGCGGGTGCGCGCCTCAGGCGGTGAGCCCTGCGAGTGCGGCGCGGCCGGGTGCCTGGACACGGTGGCCGGCCAGACCGCGCTCCTGCGCGCGGCGGGGGTCACCGAACCGGCGCGGTCCCGCCTCGCCGCGGGCGAGGGCCCGCTGCCCGCGCTGGTGCGCGAGGGCGAGCGGCGCGCGGTGACCGCGACGCGCCGCGCGGGCACGGCGCTCGGCGGCGCGCTCGGCGGCCTGGCGTCCGCACTCGACCCGGACGTGATCGTGCTCGGCGGGTATCTCGCCGGGCTCGGCCCGCGCTTCGCCGAGTGGGTCGGTGCCGCGCTCGGTCAACGCTGCCCCGGGTTCGCGCCGAGCGTGCGGGTGCGCCTTTCGCGGCTACCCGCCGACATCGTGGCCAGGGCGGCCGCGGCGACGGTCACCCGCGGTCTCGTCGACGACCCGGCCCGCTGGCTCGCGGAGTGAGGGCAGGCGAGGAGCCGTGCCGCACCGGCCTGCCTACGCTGGTGCGGCACGGCTCGACGGTGAGGCCCTGGGCGTGGCGCGGGTCAGCCGGCGTCGTTGCTGGGCAGGCCGGCGTACTCCTCGATGCGGGTGATGAGGCCGTCCTCGAAGCGGAAGTACACGGCGGCATCGAGCCGGAAGCGTGCTCCGTCCTTCATGACCACGTTCACGACGTGTTGCTGGAGGACCTCGCCGGGCTGGGAGAACTGCCTGGTGATGTCGTAGCGCATCGACTGGATGGGATCGACCTGGGCTTTCATGCCGGAGATGTTCTCCTGGATCGTCGATTCGCCCTTACCGTCGTTGTGCCAGACCATGGCCTTCTCGGAGCACATCGCTTGCGCATCGGCCCATTCCCTGTTCTCCAGGTGGCGGAGGTAGGCGATCGCCTTGTTCCTGAGGTCGGTGCTCATGGGTTGCTTCCTTCCGTGCGCGGTGAGTGGTGCCGGGTACCGGGTGCGCTCACGTGCCGGTGTAGACGAGAGCGCGTTCTCCCGCCTCGACTCGCATGGGCAGGTGGTTGCCGGGCGGCGAGAGCGGACAGGTGAAGACGGCCGGGGCCAGGTGGTGGTGCGACAGCGTTGCCTGGTTGAAGTCGACCGTCAGGGTGTTGCCGGGCTCCAGGAGGGGCAGCACCAGCCAACGGCCGATGCCGGGTGTCTCGGTTCCGTTGGTTTCGTCGGTGAAGACCACGAGCCGCTGACCCGGCATGTCTTCGAGGACCGACAACACGTAGTCGGTGCCGTCGATGGTGACGGCGAGATCGACGGGCGCCAGGATGGCTTCCGTGCTGCGGGGCGTCGTCAGGCGGCCCACTTCGATCCGGCGACCCTCTGGAGCCGCTCGATACTCGCCCTCGAAGACCCAGTCCGGGTCGTAGGGGAAGGTGTCGATGCCGGTGAGGCCCGACCGGGCGAGGGCCTCGTGGTCCATGACGACCACGCCGTAGAACCCGCCCGCGCCGCCCGCGAAGCCCACGCGTCCCCCGGGGAGTCCGAGAGTGCTGCCGGAGGGCACCTCGGCTGTTCCGTCCACCGTTTCGCCGTTGACCGTCACGCCGTCGGCGGCCGTGGCCGACACGGTCAAGGTACCCGCCTCGGTGACCTGCCACTGTCCGGGAACACCGGGGATGGCGACGGGATCCCGGCCGGCCACCCTGCCGTTGGCGACGACCTTGGCCTTGCCGTGCGGGCCTGCGATCTCCTCCCATCTGGCCTCGCGCCACGCCTCGTACTCGGCGGGCACGGTGTTCGCCGTCTGCGGGCGGGAGGAAACGGCATCGGTGTCCATGAGATGTCCTGCTTTCGCTGTCGCGGTGCGCACGGGCGTGCAGCCGTTGCGGATGTGGTTGCGGGATGGAGCTCAGCTGCGGCGTGCGGCCCACACGGTGCGTTCGGTGCGCACCGCGAGGTCGTCGCGCCGCAGGATGCTGTGCGGGCCGTTCGTGTCGAGCAGCTGATCCAGCGCCGTGCGATCCTCGCCCCCCGGTGCGGCAGGTGCTCGGCGTGGCGACGCTCGCTCGCGGAGTGGCAGCGCCGCTCCGGACCGGGGCGGAATTGTGAACAGCCCGCCAGGGACGAGCACGGCGCGCACCTGGCGCAGGACGCGGTCGGGATCGGTCATGTGGCGCAGGGATGCCGACGGCCACACTTGGTCCGGCTCGCCGAGTTCCGGCCAGGTCGCATCGAGGTCGGCCTGGACGGTGCGCACGCGGTCGGCCACGGCGCGTCCGTGGGCCCTCTCCCGCAGGCGACGCAGCAGGCGCGTCGAGGAGTCGACGGCGGCGACGGCGAGGACCTCCGCGTCGAGCTCGAGGATCTCGGCCTGGCAGTCCGCGTCGGTTCCGCTCCCGTGCCCCTGTGGGTGGTGGTGGCCGGGAAGGCCGTGGTCCTGGGCAGTGGGTGTCACGCCAACGACCGTAGGTGCCCCATGCGCTACATGCACGAAGTCTTGCGCAATAGGCAAGGCGGGGGCTGCTCGGGCTGCCGGCCGCGCAAGCGAGCCGGACGCCCGGCCGTCAGGGCCGGTCCGGGTCGGTGTGGTGCCCGCGGCGGGCCTCGCGGTCGAAGATGCCCAGGATTTCGCACGGGCCGCCGGCGGTGCCGATCGCGTGCGGGAGCATGGTCGGGAACTCGGCGGCCTGGTTGGTCTCCACGCGGAAGCGGCGGTGCCCCAGCATCAGGACGGCGGTACCCGAGAGGACGACGAGCCACTCCCGGCCGGGATGTGCGCGCATGCTGGCGGGATTGTCCGGTGGCGGGCTCGTCATGCGCTGGCGCATCACGGTCATTCCGGGCTCCGCCTTGATCGGCCACCGCAGCACACCGTGGGTGCCATCGATCATCGGACTGATGACCACATCGTCGGTGTCGGTCTCGACCAGCTGATCGAGAGAGGTGTCCAGGGCCCGGGCCAAGGTGACGAGCTGGTCGAGGGCAAGGCGGCGCTGGCCGTTCTCGATGCGGCTGAGTGACGACGGGCTCAGCCTTGCGCGGGTGGCCAGCTCCTCCAGCGACCAGCCCTGCGCGACCCGGAGTGCACGGATGCGTTTGCGTACCAGGCCGTCCAGCCCGCCATCGTCTTGCGTCATAGGCACGATCATATGTCAATGCCGCAAACCTTGCCTACCATCGTGGCGTAGCGCCCTGCACGCGAAGAAGGAGTAACCCGTCATGCCGGGGACCAGCACGGACCCACGACCGGAGGACACCGTCGACGCCGTGGTGATCGGCGGTGGCGCAGCAGGACTGAACGGCGCACTCATGCTGGCCCGCTCACGCCGCTCGGTCGTCGTGATCGACAGCGGCAGTCCCCGCAACGCCCCAGCCGCGGGAGTGCACGGCCTGCTCGGCATGGACGGCACGCCGCCCGCGGAGCTGCTGCGCCGAGGCAGGGAGGAGGTGCGCCGCTACGGCGGCCAGGTCGTGACCGGCGACGTGGTCTCCGCCATGCCTGCCGCGCCGTCCTCCGACGGCGACCCGCGCTTCACCATCACCCGGGCCGACGGCGATGTGGTGACGGCGCGCCGGGTGCTGGTCGCCACCGGACTGCGTGACGTCCTGCCCGACGTCCCCGGCCTGACCCCGCACTGGGGCCGCGGCGTGGTCCACTGCCCGTACTGCCACGGGTGGGAGGTCCGGGACGAACCGATCGGTGTGCTGGCCGTGGGTCCGGCCTCGGTCCACCACGCACTGCTGTTCCGCCAGCTGACCGAGGACCTGGTCTACTTCACCCGCGGCACCGATCTGGACCAGGCCACCCGCGCCGGGTTCACCGCCCGCGGCATTCGCGTCATCGACACCCCGGTCGCCGAGGTCCGGTCCGGCCGGACGGGGATCACCGGCGTGCTGCTGACCGACGGGCAGGTCGTGCCGCGCCGTGTCCTCGCCGTCGTCACCACGACGAGGGCACGCGCGGACGGGCTCGACGGCCTGCGGCTGCCGATGGAGGACCTGCCGGGCGGCATGGGCCGCCGCTTCGTCAGCGGCATGGCTGGCACGACCGGCGTGCCGGGGGTATGGGTGGCGGGAAACGCCACCGACCTGACCGCGCAGGTCGGCGCCTCCGCCGCGGCCGGAGCACTCGCGGGCGCCCACATGAACGCCGACCTCGCCACCGCGGACACCGCCGCGGCCCTCGCTGCCGCGTCCGGCCGCTACGTCCGGTCGAGCAGCGTGAGGTAGGCGTCCAGCTGGGCGGCGCCGGCGAGCAGGTCGCGGCTGCGGGCGGCCAGCCGGTCCTGCCAGGAGTCGAGGAACGCGCTCAGCGCGTCGGCGCCGCCCGCCTCGCGCAGCGACTCGAGAAACCGCGCGACCTGGTGCAGCAGGTACCCGCCCCGGCGCAGCTGCCGCGCGATCTCGGCGTCGCGCACACCTTCCGGTCCGTACTCGCGGTACCCCGTCGCCCGGTTGCGTTCGGGGCGCAGGATCCCCGCGGTCTCCCAGGTGCGCAGCGTCGCCGGATGCACACCGAGACGCCGCGCCAGCTCGCCCACGGTCAATGGCCGCCCGCCGACCGGCCTGGGTGCCGTGGTGGACAGGGCGCCCAGGGAGGCCGCGACCTCCGTGCGGGTGTCGCGTTCGGCGAGCAGCGCGACGTGTGCGGCGTCGATGAGCCGGTAGGCGGAGTCGCTGTCGCCCCGGTTGACCGCGCGCATGATCTCCATCGCCTGCTGGTGTCCGTGGCCGCGGCGCAGCGCGAGGAAGGCGCGCAGGGCCTGCGCGTGCAGGGGCGTGTAGCGGCGGTAGCCGCTCGCGCTGCGTTCGGCCGCCGGGAGGACGTCCGCGTCCTCGTAGTTGCGCACCGCCTGTGCGGACAACGCGTGTTCCCGGGCCAGGTCGATGGGTCGCAGCGCGTGCCTCCGGTTGAAGCTTGTGTCGTTTCTCTGCAGGTAGACGCTAGCGAAGTTTCACCCGATTCTTCAACGATACTGTCGATGGCATTCCGCTTTCGTTCTGGAGGATGCCCATGCCCACCGCCGCATCACTGCGTCCCATCGGCCGCCCGCTCGACGACCCTGCCGCCGTGGGCCGCGCCCTCGACGAGCTGCTCGCCGCGCGGGCCGAGCCGCCCGCCGTGCTCGCGCTCGGCGAACCGGCCCACGGGATCGCGGCGTTTCCGTTGCTGCGCAACGAACTGCTCGGTCATCTCGTCGAGCGCGGCTACCGGTCCATCGTGCTGGAAACCGATGTGTTCGCCGCGTCCATTGTCGACGACTACGTGGCCGGTGCGGCGGCGGATGTCGAGACCGTGCTCGCGACCGGGTTCAGCCACGGGTTCGGCGCCGTGCCGGGCAACCGCGAGCTCGTCGAATGGCTTCGCGCGCACAACGCCGGCCGTGCGCCGCGGGACCGGGTCCGCTTCTACGGCTTCGACGCGCCGGTGGAGTTCTCCGCGGCGCCGAGCCCGCGGCGCTCGCTGTTCGCGGTCATCGACCACCTGCCCGCGGCGCTGCGGCCCGGTTCGGCCCGCGACCTCGACGCGCTGCTCGGCGAGGACGCGGACTGGACGAACGAGGCTGCCATGTTCGACCCGGCGGCATCGGTCGGTGACTCCGACCGGGCCCGCGCCCTGCGCGTCGTCGCCGACGATCTCGCCAGCGGCCTGCGCCGTGCTGCCCCCGCCCTGCGAGCGGCCGACCCGGACGGCTACGCCCACGCCGCCGCGCACGCCCGCACGGCGCCGGGCCTGCTGCGCTACCACGCGGCCATGGCCGGCCCCGGACCCGACCGCATCGCGGCCATGCTCAGCCTGCGCGCCGAGATGATGGCGGAGAACCTGCTGGCGATCGTCGGTCAGGAGCGGCGACGCGGGCCGAGCCTGGTGTTCGCGCACAACGTGCTGCTGCGGCGGGCGCCGTCCACCACCGCGGCCGATGAGCAACAGCCGAGCTGGGACAGCGCCGGCGCGCTCGCCGCGCTCACCCTCGGCGAGCGCTACGTGGCCGTGGCGACCGACGCCAACCCGGACAGCGACCCGGACACACTCCAGGGGTTGCTGGCCGAGGCGACCAGCCGGCGTGCGCTCTTCCCGGCGCCGGCCCTGCGCGCCGCGCTCGACCCGTCGATCGGCGCGGGGCAGCCGATCGTGGCCGGCCACCTCCCGCTGACACCGGCGGATCTCGCCGGTGTCGACGCGGTCGTCTTCGTCGCCGACACCGACGGCACCCAGACCCGGTACTGGTGACGGCGTTCGCCGCGGCCACGCGAATCAGGTGACCAGGTCGGGAGCGAACTGGGCGAGCGCGGCCTGGCGTCCCGCCTCGATCGCGTCGGGAGCGCCGCCAGCGTTCTCGGCCGCGGTCGCCCACGCGCTGACGGCGTGCTGGGAGAACTTCTGGACGTCCTCGGAGTTCTCCCACGCCGTCAGGTCGTCGGGGGCGTCGCCACGCAGGAAGTTCTCCAGTCCCAGGAACGGGATGTCCCAGCCGGGACCCACGTACAACGCGCCCGCGACGCTGCCCGCGATCTCGAGCGGCACCGTGTGCTCCAGTTCGAGCACCGTGTCGTCGTTCTCGTCGGCGGCCAGCCGCACCTCGACGACGCTCACCTCGCCGCCGTAGGTCAGCCGGAGCAGGCTCGGCCGCTCGCACGCGAGAATCTCGCCGCTGGCGTTGTTCTCGACCTCGAACTGCCCGCCCACCTTCAGCTCGCCGCTCACGGGAGCGAACCACCGCCTGAGCCTGCCGGGGTCGGTGATGGCCTCCCACACGTCGTCGACACGCGCGTCGTAGCGCCGCCGCAGCAGCACGCTGACCAGTTCGCCCCCGGTGTCGTCCGGTCTTTGCTTGACCTCACGGGCCACGGCCTTCAGCTGGGTGGCTATGTCGATCATGACGTGCCCTCGCTTTCCTTCGTCAGCCGCCGCTCGCGTTTGCCCCGCGCGAGTTCGGTGGCCAAGGCGTCCAGATGCTGGTTCCACAGCCCGCGGAAGCGGTCCAGCCACAGGTCGACCTCCTGCAGGGCCGTGGTGTCCACCGCGTAGAGCCGCCTGGTGCCCTCGGCGCGGACGGTGGCGAACCCGTTGTCCCGCAACACCCTCAGATGCTGGGAGACCGCGGGCTGGGAAATACCGAACTCGTCCTGGATGATCGCGGTCACGGCGCCGGAGGACTGCTCGCCGTCGGCCAGCAGTTCCAGGATCCGGCGCCGCACCGGGTCACCGAGGACGTCGAACGCGTGCACACCCGCCATTGTTATAGGCGTCACTTATATAAGTCAAGACTGAGTATTTAACCGGGCGGCCATGTCATCGCCCGGCCCGCCAGCACGTGGCAGTGCACGTGGAACACGGTCTGCGCCGCGTCGGCGCCGGTGTTGAATACCAGCCGGTACCCGGAGCCGTCCACGCCGTCGGCCTTGGCCACGTCACCGGCGGCCGCCAGCACGGTACCGGCCAGCGCGGGGTCGGCGGCGGCCATGGCGGCGGCGTCGGGGTAGTGCTCCTTGGGGATCACGAGCACGTGGGTCGGCGCCTGGGGGTTGATGTCCCGGAAGGCGAGCACGGTCTCCGTCTCGTGCACCACGGTGGCCGGGACCGAGCGGTCCACGACGCGGCAGAACAGGCACTCGGCACTCATCGGGGTCACTGTAGACGGTCGGGCCCCGCGTCGCCGAGAGCCGGGAAGGCGAGCCGGAACGTCGTCCCCGCGCCGGGCGCCGTCGACAACTCGGCGCGGCCGCCGTGGGCCAGCACGAGCGACCGCACGATGGCCAGTCCCAGCCCGGCGCCGGTGCCGCCGTTCCTGCTGCGGGACGCATCGACCCGGTAGAAGCGGTCGAAAACGCGCTCGGCGTCCTCCGGCGCGAGGCCGGGGCCCGCGTCGGCGATCTCGAACACGGCCTCACCGGCCACGGTGCCGACGCCGATCCGCGCGGGCGTGCCCGGCGGGGTGTGCGCGGCGACGTTGCCCACCAGGTTCACCACCACCTGCCGCAGCCTCGCCTCATCGCCGAGCATGGGTGCGGCGGTGGCGTGCGGCTCGTCGCCGGGGCCGGTCAGCCGCACCGGCCGCGAGGCGTCCAGCGCCCGCAGGTCGTGTGCCGCGTCCGCCGCCAGCGTGCGCAGGTCCGTCGGGCCGGTCTCCAGGGGCGGCCCGTCGTGGGCCGCCGGGTTGTCGAGCCGGGCGAGCAGCAACAGGTCCTCGGTGAGCGTGGCGAGCTGGCCAGGCCGGTGCGCGAGGCCGCGAGTTCTGGGAGAACTCCCAGAAACGCTCAGCGACTTCTCAGTCACCACCCCGATCGAGTAAATGAAACCCCCGTTTCAGTGAGCCTGGCGATAGGCCTCGGTCACCTCGGAGGGAATGCGTCCCCTGTCGTTAATCTCGAAACCGTTCTCGCGGGCCCAGGCGCGAATCGCCTGATTCTGCTGGCGTTCGGCCGACGACGAACGGGCCGGAGCCTGACCGTTGGCGCGCTTGCCCGCGGCACGCTTGCGGCCTCCTGCGCGGCGGGCGTGCTCGATATACTGCGCGAGCGCGTCACGCAGTTCTTCGGCATTCTCCGTGGACAGGTCGATCTCGTAGCTGATGCCGTCCAGGCCGAACTCGATGGTCTCGTCGGCCTCGGAACCGTCCAGGTCATCCACGAGGGAGACAAGAACCTGCTGAGCCACCAGTTCCTCCTGTTATTGGGGTTGACTCCCACAAATGTGAGTATCCAGGTTATCCGGAAGTGTAGCGGATACCTGTGCTCGAAGAAAACGGCGCCGTTTGAAAAAGTGCTCGGAAAACTTCTGGCGGCGTTATCGCCTATTCGAAGGCGTGGCCGCTGGATCGGATCTAGCGGCGTCTCGCGCGGATCTCGCGCCTGCTGGGTGTGAGCACCGCACGCGAGAATCGGGCCGGGCAGCCCGGCAGCGACGGCGTGGCCGCGCTGCGCGTGGCCACGATCATCGGCAGCACGCGCGAGGGCCGGGTCGGGGAGTCCGTCGGCCGGTGGTTCGCCGAGCAGGCGGGCCGCCGTGCCGACGTGGAGCTCACCGTGCTGGATCTGGCCGACTTCGTGTTCCCGGCGCGGCTGCCGGAGGTGGCGACCCGCGAGATGGACGCCTTCGCCGAGCAGATCGGCCGGGCCGAGGCCTTCGTCGTGGTCACACCGGAGTACAACCGCAGCTTCCCGGCCTCGCTCAAGCAGGCGATCGACTGCGCCTACGACGAGTGGCACGGCAAGCCGGCCGGTTTCGTGTCGTACGGCTGCCGCTCCTCGGGGCTCTACGCCGTGGAGCAGCTGCGCGCGGTCTTCACGGAGCTGCACGTGGTGACCATGCGCGACACGGTCAGCTTCAACCTGTTGGACGGCGGCGTGGACGACGCGGGACGGCCACCGGACGACGGGGAGCCCGCGCGGGCGCTGACGGCGATGCTCGACCAGCTCGTCTGGTGGGGCCGCGCGCTGCGGGCGGCCCGCGCGGCGGTGCCCTACATCAGCTGAGAGAAGAAAAGGGGAAACCATGAACCAACACGCGACCGGGGTGGCGATCGAGACCCACGGCCTGGTCAAGACGTTCGGCAGGACCAGGGCGGTCGACGGCGTCGATCTGACCGTGCCCGCGGGCACGGTCTACGGGGTGCTCGGCCCCAACGGCGCCGGCAAGACCACCGCCGTGCGGATGCTGGCCACGCTGCTGCGGCCCGACGCGGGCGAGGCC
Organism: Prauserella muralis; assembly: GCF_003202285.1. Lineage (GTDB taxonomy): Bacteria > Actinomycetota > Actinomycetes > Mycobacteriales > Pseudonocardiaceae > Prauserella_B > Prauserella_B muralis. Next base: position 260,274 of record NZ_MASW01000007.1, on the reverse strand, counting down.
AGGGTGTTCGGGCACGACGTGCTGCGGGAGGCGGACGCCGTGCGCGGCAGGGTCAGCCTGACCGGCCAGTACGCCTCGATCGACGAGGACCTGACCGGCGCCGAGAACCTGGTGCTGCTGTCGAGGCTGCTCGGCCACGGCAAGGCATCGGCGAGGAGACGCGCGGCCCAGCTGCTGGAGGCGTTCGGACTCACCGAGGCCGCCGAACGCCAGGTGAAGAACTACTCCGGCGGCATGCGCAGGCGCATCGACATCGCCGCCAGCATCATCAAGACCCCCGACCTGCTGTTCCTCGACGAACCGACCACGGGGCTCGACCCGCGCAGCCGCAACCAGGTGTGGGAGATCGTGCGGATCATCGTCGCCCAGGGCACGACGGTGCTGCTCACCACGCAGTACCTCGACGAGGCCGACCAGCTCGCCTCGCGCATCGCCGTGATCGACCACGGCAAGGTGATCGCCGAGGGCACGCCAGGCCAGCTCAAGTCGTCGGTCGGCGCGGGCTCGGTGCACGTGCGGCTGCGCGACGCCGCGCAGCGGCCCGAGGCCGAGCGGCTGCTGGCCCGCGCCCTCGGCGCCACCGTGCAGCTCGACCCCGACCCGGTGGGGCTCACGGCACGGATCTCCGGCGCCGAGACCGGATCCGGGGCGGCCGAGCACGCCTCCCGCGCGCTCGCCGAGCTCGCGCGTTCGGGCATCACCGTGGACAACTTCTCGCTCGGCCAGCCGAGCCTGGACGAGGTGTTCCTCGCCCTCACCGACCACACCACCACGACCACGAAGGAGGCGGCGGCATGACGACGACCGCGACCACATCGGAACAGGACGTCACGGCCGCGTACGTGCCGACGGCCGAGGGCCTCAGCGCGGTGCTGGCGGCCGGGGAGCAGCCGCCGCGGCCCAGCGCCCTCTCGGCGTCGATGACGTTCGGCTGGCGGGCGATGCTCAAGATCAAGCACGTGCCGGAGCAGCTGTTCGACGTCACCGCGTTCCCGGTGATCATGACGCTGATGTTCACGTACCTCTTCGGCGGTGCGCTCGCCGGTTCGCCCGGCGACTACCTGCAGTACCTGCTGCCGGGCATCCTGGTGATGAGCGTCGTCATGATCACGATGTACACCGGGATCGGTGTGAACACCGACATCGAGAAGGGCGTGTTCGACCGGTTCCGCACGCTGCCGATCTGGCGGCCCTCGGCGCTGGTGGGCGCGCTGCTCGGCGACGGGCTGCGCTACACCATCGCCTCGACGGTGATCCTCGTGCTGGGGCTGATCCTCGGGTTCCGGCCCGCGGGTGGCCTGGGTGGCGTGCTCGCCGCGGTGCTGCTGCTGGTCGTGTTCTCGTTCGCGTTCTCCTGGATCTGGACGATGTTCGGGCTGCTGCTGCGCTCCGAGCGTTCGGTGATGGGCGTGAGCATGCTGGTGCTGTTTCCGATGACGTTCCTCAGCAACGTGTTCGTGGACCCGAGGACGATGCCGGGCTGGCTGCAGGGCTTCGTCGACGTCAACCCGATCGCTCACCTGGTGGCCTCGGTGCGCGGGCTGATGGAGGGCCGCTGGGACGGCGGCGAGATCACGTGGACGCTGGTGTCGGCGGCGGTGCTGCTCGCGGTGTTCGGCACGCTCACCATGCGGCTCTACAACCGCAAGTAGCCGGTTGGTCTGTCCTGAGTGGACGTCTCGCCGGGGAGACCACTCAGGACAGTCGCCAGGAGACCGTGCCGTCCGGGTCGTAGCGGCAGTGTGTGCCGGTGGAGACGGTCGCCCGCAGATGCGCGGACAGCTGGGGGTGGCGATCGTCGAGCTTGCGCAGGGTGTCGCGGATCCGGGCGGTCACGGTCTTGCGGGCCCGCTCCGCCTCGTCGCCGAGGCGGCGCGGGCGCCCGCCCAGCCCCGCCGCCGCGCGTAGCTCGTGCAGCAGGGCGGCCCGTTCCCGGTCGAGTTGCGCGGCGCGGTCGTCGGCGCCGCGCTCGGTCGCGGCGTCGATCTGCTCGTCCAGCTCGGTCAGCCTCCGCTTATACCGCGACCTCGCCTCCTCGTCGAGCACGTCGTCGCCGCCCAGCCGCCGCGCGGCCACCACCAGCTCACCGCCCGCCGGGTCGAGCAGCGACACCGCGGGGATGTCGGCGCCGGGGCGGCTCAGCAGCGTGTGCAGGTCGCGCAGGCCCTTCGCGTCGGGCATGTGCACGGTCTCGCCGTTCAAGCTCAACCGCCACGTCCCGCCGGTGAACCGGAACTCTCCGGCGGGCTCGCGGTCCGTCGCGTCCACATCGGACGCCGGGGACGCCGGGGCCGGGGAGGCCAGATGCCGCAGCCCGAGCGTGTCCGCCTCCCGCTGCACCTCCCTCAGCAGGCCCGCCGCCCGGTCGTCGTCACCGGGCCCGCCCCGGGCGAGCAGGGCATCGGCCAGGCCGGACCGGGCCTCGACCGCCCACGGCCGCGCGCGCATCGCGTCGGCCGATCGGGCGGCCTCGGTGAAGCCCTCCACCGCGCTGTCCCAGCGCTGCTGCGCGGCGTCGAGCCTGGCCAGCCAGTACAGCACCGGACCGCCGAGGTCGAAGCCGAACATCGACACCAGGTACTGGCCGCGGTACGGGGCCAGTTCGGCTCGCGCCCGCTCACACAGTTCCGGATCCCGCGACACGGCGGCCGTCTGGGCGAGGAAGCGCAGCCAGAGCGGGCGCGTCCGGATCGAGAACCGCTGGGCGGCGTCCGGAGTCTCGGCGAGGTAGCGCAGCGCGGGGGCCGGGTCGCCGGTGGCCAGCGCGGTGATGGCCTGCACGACGCGCAGCCGTCCATGGTCCGTCTCGCTCAGCGAGGGGTAGAGCTGCTCCACCTCGTCGAGGCGGCCCTGTGCGTACAGGTGCTGCCAGCGCATGTGGTACAGCATCGACGCGAAGTGGACGTGCTCGCTGTCCTCCAGCGTCGCCAGCACCTTGGCGAACAGCGCGTCCGCCTCGGCGAAGCGGCCGGTGAATCCGGCGATGATGCACTCGTCGACCGTCGCGCCGAGCTTCATCCGTGTGTCGACACCCTGGTCGGCCAGCGTCACGAAGGTGTCGAGCTGGGCGAGATAGCCGGGGTCGCCGCGTTCGAGCAGTGCGACCCAGCGCAGCGAGGCCGCGTACTGCTCCATCTCCAGGTCTCCGGTGCGGCGGCCGACGGCGGCGAGCTCGTCGGTGAGCGCGAGCCGCCGCTCGGCGGTGCCCGGCCCCCAGATCGTGTCGTGGATCGTCCAGAGGATGAAGCCGAGCGCCTCGTCGTCGCCGCCCCGCCGCGCGAGCTGCTCCAGCTGGATGGCCAGCTCGGTGGCCAGCTGTTCGATCGGGGTGTCCCGCTCGGCGGGCTCGTCGCGCACCAGGCGTGCGTGTGCCTCTCTCAGCAGCGGCTCCCGGGCCGGGTGACCGGTGTGGTGCCCCAGCCGGTAGCCGGTGAGCGCGACCCGGGCGAGCAGCGCCGGATCGGCGTGCTCCCGGCAGAACGCCGCCGCCTCGTCCAGCAGCCGCCAGGCCTCCTCGGTGTCGCCGGCGTGGGCGAGTTCCGAGCACAGCTCCCCGACGAGTGTGATCCTGCGGTGGGCTTCGGCGGGCCCGGCCAGCTCGAGGCCCCGGCGGAAATGGCCGACGGCCTCGTCGAACGCCATGCGGGACGCGGCGCTGCGCCCGGCGGCCAGCAGCAGGTCGATGCGGTGGCCGAGCTCGACCTCGTCGCCGGCGAGGAAGGCGTGCCGGGCGAGGTCGCCGGGGAAGAGGCGTTCGGCGAGGGCGGGGGAGCGTCGCATGGCCGTGACGATGGCCGCGTGGCGGGCGCGCAACTGGGTGTCGTCGAGTGATTCGTGCAGCGACTCCCGCACCAGGTCGTGGGCGAAGGCGAACACGCCGCCACCCTTGGCCGTCACCAGCCGGGCGGCGATCGCGCGGTCGAGCAGCCGGTCCACCTGGGCCACCGGGGCGGCGACGGCGGCGGCGAGGACCTGCCGATGGAACTCGCTGCCGAGCACGGACGCCGCGGTGAGCAGCTGGGCGACCGGCGCGGGCAGCAGCGAGAGCCGGTGCCGCACGGCGTCGCGCACGCCGGGTGCGATGGCGGTGACCGAGCCGCCGCTGTGCCACAGCCGGGCGGTCTGCTCGACGAAGAACGGGTTGCCGCCCGTGCGCCGGTGCACCTCGGCGACCAGCTCCGGGTCGGGTTCGTGGCCGACGGTGCGGGCCATGAGGGCGGCGATGTCGTCGCGGTCGAGCCCGGTCAGCGTCACCGTGGTCGCCTTCGCGACCAGCGACAGGATCAGCGGGCCGAGTGCGTGGCCGGTGTCCTCGACCTCCACGTCCCGGTAGGCGCCGATCAGCAGGAGCCGCTCGAACCAGGTGTGGCGCGCGGCGAACTCCAGCAGGCGCAGCGACGCGGTGTCGGCCCAGTGCAGGTCGTCCAGCACCACCACGACGGGCCTGCTCTGGGAGACGGACACGAGCGCGCTGGTCACGGCGTCGTGGAGGGCGAACGAGTCGCTGGTGTCCTGCCGGGGCGCCTCGCCGAGCAGCACGGCGAGGCCGTCGCCGCCTGCCTGCTCGGCGGCCGACCACTCCTCGGGCGTGGCCGTCCGGCGCAGCGCGCGCAGCACCTGGACCCACGGCCAGTAGCCGGGTGCGCTCCCGGAGTCCCAGCAGGCGCCCGCCAGTACCAGGGCACCGTGGCGCCGTGCCTCGTCGGCGGCGCCGGCGACCAGGGTGGTCTTGCCGATCCCGGCCTCCCCGGTCACCAGGACGAGGCCGCCGTGGCTGTCGGCGGCCCTGGCGACCTCGGCACGCAGCGTCGACGCGGGATGGTCCCGGCCGATGAGGGCGGCGGCAGGCGTTCCGGTGGTCATGACGTCCCCGACATTAGCGACTCGGACCCCGGACGTGCCGGATCTTTACGCGCTGCGCAGAAACCGGTCCAGCACCCTGGTGCCGAAGCGCAGCGCGTCCACGGGCACGCGCTCGTCGACCCCGTGGAAGAGGGCCGAGAAGTCCAGGTCGGCGGGCAGGCGCAGGGGAGCGAAGCCGAAGTTGCGGATGCCCAGCCGCTGGAACGCCTTGGCGTCGGTGCCGCCGGAGAGCATGTAGGGCAGGGTGCGGGCGCCGGGGTCCTCGGCGGTGATGGCCGCCGTCATGGCGTCCACCAGCGCGCCGTCGAACGTCGTCTCGACCGGCGGCAGCTCCATCCACTCGCGCTCGATGTCGGGACCGAGCAGCTCGGCCAGCTCGCGGTCGAAGGCCTCCAGCCTTCCGGGCAGGATGCGGCAGTCCACGGCAGCCTCGGCGGTGGAGGGGATGACGTTGGACTTGTAGCCCGCGGTGAGCATCGTGGGGTTGGCCGTGTCGCGCAGGGTGGCGCCGATCATGCGGGAGATGTTGCCGAGCTTGGCGACGGCGCCCTCCAGGTCGTCCTCGGGGAAGTCCCAGCCGGTGATCTCGGTGACGCCGGCGAGGAACTCGCGGACGGAGTCGGTGAGCACCAGCGGGAACCGGTGGTTGCCCAGCCTGGCGACCGCCTCCGACAGCTTGGTGACCGCGTTGTCACGGTGGATCATGGAGCCGTGACCGGCGGTGCCGCGCACGCGCAGCTTCATCCAGCGGATGCCCTTCTCGGCGGTCTCCACCAGGTAGGCGCGGACGTTGTCCCGCAGCGTGATCGAGAAGCCGCCCACCTCGCTGACGGCCTCGGTGGCGCCCTCGAACAGCTCGGGCCGGTTGTCGACGAGCCACTGCGCGCCGAACTTGCCGCCCGCCTCCTCGTCGGCGACGAAGGCGAAGATGATGTCGCGGGGCGGGACGACGCCGTGGCGTTTGTAGTGCCGGGCCAGTGCCAGCGTCATGCCGACCATGTCCTTCATGTCGACCGCCCCGCGGCCCCAGACGTAGCCGTCCTGGACCGCCCCGGAGAACGGGTGCACCGACCACTCGGAGGCGTCCGCGGGCACGACGTCGAGGTGCCCGTGCACGAGCAGCGCGCCCCGGCTCGGGTCGGCGCCGGCCAGCCGGGCGACGACGTTGTGCCGGTTGCGCCCGCCGGACTCGACGTAGGAGATCTCGTAGCCGACCTCGGTGAGCTTCTCGGCCACGTACTCGGCGGCCTCCCGCTCGCCGACCAGGGTCTCCGGGTCGCCGGTGTTGGTGGTGTCGATGCGGATCAGCTCGCTGGTCAGGGTCACTGCCTCGTCGGCGGCTGCATCGATCAGGTTCGGTTCGGTCACCCGCTATTCCTATCATTGGTGCAGGTGAAACGTATGAGGCTGGCGCGCCGGGACCCCCGGTGTGCGCATCCGGAGGCGTCCGCTACTCTGTTCCGCAGCAAGTCCGAGTGGCGGAATGGCAGACGCGCTAGCTTGAGGTGCTAGTGCCCGTAAAGGGCGTGGGGGTTCAAGTCCCCCCTCGGACACAGTTTCGTGGCATCCCTGCTACATCTAGCGTATCTGTGCTTGAACGCACTCGACCACGTGGCCGTCGCGAGTAGGCGACGGCTGGGTGTCGTGTTGCGGTGGTCGTCATGAGCGGCGCTGTGATATCGCCGGTGACGATGTCGCGCACCGTGCCGACGTCCGAGGGCCGGGCGGTTGGAGGTCGGTCTGGCGCGGCGGTGCCTCGCCGGGGGTTGCCGTTGCCGAGCGTTCCGACGCGGCGGTCGAGCGGCGTGGTGTATGGGCTGTCGACGGTCGACGCCCGGGGTCGGCTGGCCGAGCGCGTTGTCGTGCGCTCGCTGGGTTGGGGGCCGGGCACACGGCTGGACATCCGGGAACGCGGCGGCGTGCTGATCGTGCGCGCCGAGGCGCGCGGCCGCTACTACGGGCAATGACCCTGCGCTGGACGGGATGGTGCTGGTGCTGCAGAACACCACGTGGGAGGTGACCGGCAAACGCTACTACTCGCACGGTGGGCAGACGGTCGCTGTCCGCACCGCTGGCGAGGGTGTGTCGCTGCTGATCGGGGACCATCAGGGCACCTCCTCGGTCGCGGTCGATGCCGCGAACCTGGAGGTCAGCACCCGCCGCCGGGACCCTTTCGGGCAGCCGCGGGGTGAGCAACCGCAGTCCTGGCCGGACGACAAGGGCTTCGTCGGGGGTACGAAGGATGACACGGGGCTGACCCATCTGGGCGCACGGGAGTACGACCCGGAAACCGGTCGGTTCATCTCTGTGGACCCGGTTCTCGATACCGCGGAACCACAGCAGATGAACGGGTACGCCTACGGCAACAACTCGCCGGCGACCAACAGCGATCCCAACGGTCTGTACTACAAAACCGTCACGGTCACCAAGCAAGTCGCGCGAACGACCGGGAGCGTCCGGCCGCCTGTGTAAGTGATCGTGGCGGTCATGGGGCGGGGATCCGCCCTTCGAAATAGATGGTGAACGCTTGCAGTACTTGTTTCCAGCCCGATGTTCGGATGCCGATGTTCGGCGTGCGGTAGTCCTCGAGGTTGCGGACGGCGAGGTAGAGCACCTTCAGCGCGGCCTGCTCGGACGGGAACTGGCCACGGTTGCGGGTGACCTTCCGCAGTCGGGCATTGAGCGACTCGATCAGATTCGTCGTATAGATCGCCCGCCTGACCTCGGGCGGGAACGCCAGGAATGGCGTGAACTCCTGCCAGTGGGTTCGCCACAGCCGCACGATCGCCGGGTAGCGGGCCTCCCACTGCTCGGCGAAGGCCTCCAGCGCGGCGGCGGCCGCGGCCTCGTCGCTGGCGGTGTAGATCGCCTTGAGGTCCTTGGCCAACGCCGGCCAGTACTTGCGAGACGCGTAGCGCAGCGAGGCGCGGATCAGGTGCACCACGCACAACTGCACGGTCACCTGGGGCCACACGGTGGTCGCCGCTTCCGGCAGCCCGGATAGCCCGTCGCAGCACAGGATGCACACGTCCCGCACCCCGCGGTTACGCAACTCCGCGAGCACCGACATCCAGAACTTCGCCGACTCACCGGTGGAGGCACCCACCCACATGCCCAGCACCTGCTTGGCGCCCTCGCAGTCGATCCCGATGGCCAGGTAGACCGGCCGGTTCGCGACGACGCCGTCGCGGATCTTGACCATCAGGGCGTCGATGAACACCACCGGAAACACCGCATCCAGCGCGCGACTGCCATTCGGTGAGTTCGTCGACGATGGCGTCGGTGACTCGGCTGATCAGATCCGGGCTGACCTCCACCCCGTAGATCTCCCGCAGGTGGGCCCGGATGTCGCGGGTGGTCATCCCGCGCGCGTAGAGGGCGATGATCCGGTCGTTGAACCCGTCCAGGCGGGTCTGGCCCTTGCGCACGATCTTCGGTTCGAAGCTGCCCCGCCGGTCTCGCGGCACCTGCAGGTCGACCGCGCCGGCCTCGGTCAGCAGCCTCTTCCCCGTGGCGCCGTTGCGGGAGTTGCCAGACCCGCGACCGGCCGGGTCGTGCTTCTCGTAGCCCAGGTGCTCGGTGAGCTCCTCGCCCAGGGCCCGCTCCAGCACGGCCTTGGTCACCTGGGACAGCAGGCCGTCCGGGCCGAGCAATTCGACCCCTTCGGCTTCGGCCTTCGCCAGCAGCTGATCAGCCAGCACACCGTCGATCAGCGACTCTTCCGCAGCCGGTCGAGCAGCCCTGCCCGCCGGCACTGAATCGGAATTCGTCATCACGTGGTCCCTTCCCGAACCGCTTCCGCAGTTCAGAGTCGAGCCACGTCACTTACACAGCCGGTAGGACACGCCCACCGACCGGCAACGCGCTGGCCGCCGCCGAGATCGCGGGCTGGCTGGAAGAGCGCTACAAGCTGGTGCGGCCCTGAGCTGATCGCGAATCTCGCTGAGAGCGCGACGGAACGACCGCATCGCAGGTACTGCAGAAGCACGGAGCAGTTCGGCGCCGAACGCGCTGGTGAAGGTCGTGTCATCGGTGTGCGTGCTGGGTTGGGTTCGTGATCGTGAATGTGGGCAGCGTGAGCGCGGAGTGCTCCGGTCGTCCCTGCGCCGCAGGCATGTCGCTGAGTTTGCGCAGTCTGTCGTTGCGTTGCTCCAGCGCCGCGACCGTGGTGGGGAAAAGGGTGGCGCCGCCCTCGCCGACCAGTCCCTGGTTCGCGGCCACGAACTCGCGCGTGTCGCGTTCATAGGCGGCGAAGCCCTCAGCGTGGTCGGCGTCGGCAAGGGAACCGGCGAGCATGTACGCGCCGACAAGCGCGAGGCTGGTGCCCTGTCCGGTGAGGAACGAGGGCGCGTACGCGGCGTCACCCGCCAGCGCGACCCTGCCGCGGTGCCAGCGGGGCATGCGGATCTGGCTGACCGCGTCGAAGAACACGTCGTCCGCCTCGCGCATCGCGGCGAGTATCCCGGGGACCTCCCATCCGGCGTCGGCGAAGACCGCGGCGACGAGATCGCGTTGGGCGCCAGGATCCGGGAACGCGTCGAACGGCGGCTCTGGCCGCGCGAAGTTCAGGAAGGCGTGCAGCTCGTCGCCGTGCCCTGTGGCGTAGAGCGCGGCGGCCCTGCCCGGTGTGTTCCACATGACGGTCTCGTGGGAGAGCCCGAAGGTGTTGCGCATGGTGAACACGGCGAAGCAATAGCCGAGGTAGCGATGGAACTGCTCTTCGGGGCCGAACACCATGTCCCGGGTACGTGAGTGCATACCGTCCGCGCCGAGGACCAGGTCGAACGTGCGGCTGCCGCCCCCGTGGAAGGTGACGTCGACCCCGTCGCCGGACTGGTCGAGGGTGTGGATGGAGTCGTCGAACACAAACTCCACGTCGTCTCGGATGGCCGTGTAGAGGGCGTCGGCGAGATCTCCGCGTCGCACTTCCAGGTCCCGGCCCGCAACACCGCCGGTGACCGTGTGAGGGTGGATCGAGGCCACCTGGCTGCCGTCCCCGCGGAGGAAGGTCAGCCGGCGTAGGTCGATGTGCGCGTCCCGCAGCCGGGACAGCAGCCCCATCCTCCGGAGGACCTCGAGCGCGGTGCCGCGCACGTCGACGGGGTAGCCGCCGCTGCGGGGCGCGCTCGCCTTCTCCACCACCGTGACCGCGTATCCGTAGCGGGTGAGCCAGAACGCGAGGACCGGACCCGCGATGCTGGCCCCCGACACCAGGACGGTGCGCCTCGGCACCGCGGGGAGGCTTGCGTGATCGGTGCGGGTCATTCCCTGACTCCTTTGCCCATGGTGCGAGTGACTAGCAGGGACAGTGCCGTGACCGCCCCGGCGAGGACGAAGCCGACGACAAAGGCCGATTCGGCCGGAACGTCCGACCCGGAAGGGGTGCCCGCGGTGAGGATCGCGCCGCTGACCTGCACGCCCACGGCGAAACCGAGCACGCGTGTGACGAGGACCAGGCTGGTGGCGATGCCGGTGTCGCCCTGGTCGACGGAGGTGGCGGTGCTGGTCACCATCGCCGTGATGCACAAACCGTTGGCCAGTGCGACGAGCGCCTTGCCGACGATGAGGTGCCAGACCTCGGTGTGCACGGCGGCCAGGCCGATCAGCGAGAAGGCCATCAGGACGATCCCGGCGGTGACTACGGCACGGGAGCCGAGGCGCCGTACCCCGATACCACCGATCGGCCCGGCCACCGACGCGGCCACCACCCCGGGGAGCAGGAACAAGCCGATCTGGGTGGCGGTGGCCCCGAACCCGTACTCGTCGGCGGGTACCGCGAACAGTTGCGGGACGAGGAAGACCGCCCCCGAGGTCCCGACGCAGATGACGAACGTGAGCACGCACGACTTCCACACCGCGGGGCGTGCCAGCATGCGCAGATCGACCATTGGCGAGGCCGCGCGACGCTCGACGGCTATCCATCCGGTCACGAAGGCGGCCAGCAGCACGACGGCGACCCCGAGCACCAGTGGTTGCGAGGCGATGTCGGGTGCCAGCGCCAGCACGAGCATGAGCGTGACCAGCGTCCCGCTCAGCAACACGAGACCGGGCCAGTCGATTCCGGCATCGTCGGGGCGGCCCGGCGAGTCGTGCGGCATCAGCCGGTTCACCAGCAGGGTCGCCCCGATGACGACGATCGTGGGCAGCGCGAACATCCAGTGCCGGGACAGCGCCTCGGCCACGGGCCCTGCGGAGAGCGTTCCCACCATCCCGCCCCCGACGAACAGGCCGCTGACGACACCGATGGCCACCTTCGACTCACCGGGGGGGCAGGTGTTTGCGCACGAGGATGAACGACAGTGGCAGGGCGCCCACCATCGCGCCCTGCAGCACCTGGCCGCACAGCAGCACCGGCAGGTTGGGAGCCAGCGCGGACACCAGGCCACCGGCGCAGACCACCGCCATCAGCCGGATCAGGACTCGCTTGCCGCCGTAGCGGTCGCCGAACTTGCCGGCGATCGGAGTGATGAGCGCGCCGGTGACGAGCAACACGATGCTGAGCAGCGCACCTTCGGCAGGGCTCATGTCCAGCTCACGTTGCAGGAGCGGCAGCGTCGGCGTCACCACCGATTCCAGGGCGCCGGTGGCGACCGCCAGTATGCCGAGGGCCCCGATAGCGGCCTTGCCGACGGAGATCGGGGGATGCGGAGTTGTGGTCATGAATGTCCTCTTTGACATTGCGGGGCGGGTGGGGTGTCGGCCGTACGTGTCGTGCTGCTGCTCAGGTGAGGGCCACGTCTCGCCGCAGTGTTCCTGGGGTGTGCCGGGTGAGGGGACGCATTGGTTGGTGGTGGTGGTCGACCGGCCATGTCGTCACACTCCGTTCCTGGGCGCCGGCACGTGGTGCTTACGGCGTGTGGTGGGCGGCGTGGTGGGCGGCGAGGACGTCGCCGCCGAAGTCGGTCTCGGGGTCCCGCCACACGGCGTGAGCGTGATTGACACCGCGGTGGATGTTGGTCCACTCGATGAGCAATCGCGGGCCCTGCAGGCGGTAGTAGTGCGGTTGCCCCGCCGTGGTCGAACCGGCCCAGGCGAGGTGTACGGCGTCCAGCGCTGCCGGGTCGTCATAGCGGGGTAGCGGGGAGACGCCGTCGGGGACGCGGTCGAGGTACGTGCCCAGCAGAGCACGGAGCAGCTCCCGCTGCGCGGTGTCGAGTTCGGAGCCCGGCAACCCCTTGGGCGCCGGGGTGAGGGCCAGCGCCCGTTGGTCCTGATCGTCGAGGCCGGTGGCGGGGTGCTCGGCACGGTCCGGAATGTGCGGGCCGGGGCGCCAGAGCTCGCTGCGCTTCACCACGCGGTCGTCGATCCGGGCGCTGTTGCCGGCCACGATGTCGTTCGGGGCGCGGGGCAGCAGCACCGCGCGGGTGGCGAGCTCGGGCCGCAGGGATCGGACCAGCTCGCGAGCCAGGTCCTCGGCCGTGCCCAGTGGGCGCAGCGTCGCGCCACCCAGCAGCGGCGACGCAGCCGGGTCGGCACCCAGGAAGCACGGCGTGGTGGCGGCGACCGTCCCATCCACCACGAGGTTGTTGATCGAGACGTGGTGACCGCCGAACCGCCATCCCCACGGTCGCCGTCCGCCTGGCTCGCCGAAGACCCGCAGGTAGTACATGCCCGGGTCGCGGGTCCGTTCCCGCCCCCAGTTCACGGAGAACCCCTCGACGCGGTCGAGCACGTTCTCGAGGCCGAGCACGGTGGCGACGGTGGTGTACCCGGCTTCGGACAGTCCACTCGCGATCAGTTGCATCGCCAAGCGGTGCTGGGCGGGATGTTGCTGGTGGAAGGTCAGGCCACCGTGATCGGTGGGCGTGTAGAACCAGCGGGTGCGTTCGGCCTCGGCGTCACCGTCGGCCGCGGGCGGCGGGCCGACCGCCACCGTGCGCTGGTCTGCGTCCAGGGAGTCCAGCCACGCCAGAGCCGCCTCGGCCATCCGGTGCGCGACGTCCCGGCCGGCCTCACTCATGGCGTCGGAGCGCCACCGAATCTGGGCGGGCCGTGTCCGCACACCGTTGCCACGCAGACCGGACGCCGGGGTGCGTCGCGCCGCTCACGCTGCCCTCACCCCGAGCAACTCCCGCACCCAGAGGGCGATCGTATCGGCGAATTCCATCCCGATCGCGTGCCGCCCGCCCTCGATCGACCGCAGTTGGGCATTCGGAATCCGTTGCTCCATCAGCACGGCACCGGCGTAGGGCGCCAGCTGGTCTTCGGTGCCGTGCACGATCAGGGTGGGTGCGGTGATCTCCCCGAGGCGGTCCCGGACCTCGTGCTGCCGGGCGGCAGCATGGCGGCGGGCGCGCTGCTCGTGATCGCGGGTGACGAGTGTCTCGGCGGCCCGGCTCCGCAGCTCGGCTCGGCCTCCGGGCGTGACGAAGAAGTCGTCGACCGCACGCCGCATGTCGTCGTAGGGCATGTTCAGCAGCTTGTCGATGGGCTCACCGGTCAACGCGAAGCTCGGCGTGGTGGCGATCAGGGTGAGAGACGCGACCCGCTCGGGATGCCGCAGCGCGGCGTGCTGCGCGACGGCGCCACCGAAGGACGTGCCCAGCAGATGCGCACTCTGGATCCCCAGTGCATCGAGCAAGGAGGCGACATCATCGCCGAGGTCGCCCATCGTGTACGGATCCGGTGGGTTCACGGTGATGCCCGAATCTCGCTGGTCGTAGGAGATCGCCCGTATTCCTGCGCCGAGGTGAGTACGGAGTGTCGCGTAGGCGGTGCGGTCGCTCTCGCCGCCGTGAATGAGCACGAGCGGCACGCCACTACCGCCGTCGATGTACCCGACTTCCAGTTCACCAGCCCGAATGGTGGTACTCGCCGAGCCGGTGGGCTCGCGCTCTGCCTGTTGCCCTGCCCCTTCGGACCTCCCTGCGGTCGGATACATAGAAGATCATCCTAATTGAGATTCGACTATCATATAGCTGCGGCCTCTGGTGCGAAAGGGTTCGCCTCGACGACCGGAATACTCGAGCGTTGCCGTGCCGGGGTGCCGGTCGAGCAGGGATGCGGCGGCCCGCTCGTCGAAGCCGGACCGGTGCCACGGCGGCACGTTCATCGGCTGCCCGGGCACGAGCCCGGGCAGAGCCGGATGCCGGGTTGGTCCGATCCGGGCTCTGGTGCCCGCCGGTGCCCCTTGCCGGGTCAGCCCACTCGCGCCCACCCGCGCAGGGCGCCACAGTACGCCTCGGTCAGCCGGGTGATGACCTCCCTGCGCGACAGAGGAGTCTCTTGCAGCAGGTCCTCGACCTCCCGCGGATCGAAGATCATGTTGTTGAGGAACAGCGCGTACTCGATCAGATCCTCCGGGAGCCCGATGTCGTCGAGCAGTCCCCGCACGGGCCTGCTCCAGGCGTCCCGCATGGCGGCGATGATCTTGTTCCCGTTGTGGAGACGCTCCAGGTAACCCCGTCGGGACCGAAGCTGCACCAACGCCGGTCCGTGCTCGGAGAGCAGGTCCATCCACTTGTCCACGACGGCGTCGAAGAGCGGCCGCCCCTCCGCGGTCGACGTCGCGCTGAAATCGCGGAGCTCCTCGACGACGCTGAGCACATAGGCCGCGAGCACCTCCTCCATCGAGGAGTAGTAGCGGTAGGCGGTGGCGGGACCGATCTCCGCGCGCGACGCGACTGCCTGCATGGTGAGCTCGTCGGGTGCCTCCCGGGCGAGCTCGCCGACGGCCTCGAGGAGGCGCCGGCGGTTGCGGCGGGTGTCACTGCGCAACTTGCGCCCCCCACGTGGAGCGGCCTGCTGATCGGACACGGACCTCCTCCGCCGGATGGAAGTGCAGGTAAGGGTATCGCGTCCGATCGCGGTACGTGCCACCGCTCAGCTGTGCCGGTAGGCGGACGCAACCGGCTCATCAGGAGCTCGCGGCGCCCAGATGGCCGACGATACGGGCTAGCCCGGTCCGCAGGTCGTCCTCGGAGGCCGCGAACGAGATCCGGATGTGCCCCTCGCCCGAGGGCCCGTACTCAGCGCCGGCCCGAACCATCACCTTCCGCTCGGCGAGCTCGCGGGCGACGTCCTCGGAGGCAAGGGCGGCGTCGTAGCGGAGGAATCCGTAGAACGCGCCCTCCGGCGGAATCAGGCGCAGGCCGGGGATGTCCGACAGGTACGCAACCACCAGCTCGCGCCGCTGCCGGTACTTCTCGGCCATGGCGTCCACGATGCCGTCCGGCAGATCGAGGGCGGCCAGGGCCGCGTGCTGGACCGCCGTGTTCACCGAGCCGTTGAGACTCCGGTGCACGTGGGCCGCCGCGTCCACCACCTCGCGCGGCCCGGTCAGATACCCCACCCGCCAGCCGGTCATCGCGTACGTCTTGGAGAACGTCTGGACGTACACCGTCCGGTCCCGCAACGATTCGATCGCCAGCGCCGACGTCCACTCGTTCCCCGGGTAGACCAGTCGGTGGTATGCCTCGTCACTGACGACCAGCACATCGGACCCCGCGAGATGGTGTCCGAGGGCCTCGAGTTCCCGCTCGCGG
The DNA here is from genome assembly GCF_003202285.1 of Prauserella muralis. Taxonomy (GTDB): domain Bacteria; phylum Actinomycetota; class Actinomycetes; order Mycobacteriales; family Pseudonocardiaceae; genus Prauserella_B; species Prauserella_B muralis. The sequence goes on along the minus strand of NZ_MASW01000007.1, from coordinate 244,927 downwards.
TGGACGATGCCGGTCGGGTTCGCCGGATTCGAGAACATCATCAGGCGGGCGCCGGGGAGCGCGGCGGCCAACGCGTCGAGGTCCCAGTGCAGGTCCGGGCCGAGCGGGACGAAGTCCACGGTGCCTCCGGCGAGGACGACCAGGTCGGCGTACAGCGAGTAGGCCGGCTCCGGGATGACCACGCGGTCGCCGGGACCGACCGTCGCCAGCACGACCGCCGCCAGCGCCGCGGTGGCGCCGTGGGTGACCACGATGTCGTCCGCGCTCCACGTCCGGCCCGGGCGCGCCGGCAACCGGGAGGCGAGCGCGGCACGCAGTTCCGGCAGGCCCTTCTGGTCGGCGTAGTGCGTTTCGCCTGCGCGCAGGGCGGCCACGGCGGCCTCGATGATGGGCGGCGGTGTCGGGAAGTCCGGCTCGCCCATGGCGAGTGACACGGCACCCGGCGGGGCCGGGGTGAGTGCCGGACGCCGCGAACGGCGGCACAGTTCCGCGACACGAAGGGCGGGCAGGGCGGCGCTCATCGGGCCGGCACCGCGCTGTCGGGGCGTGCGGCGAGGATGCGCCGTCGCAGCGCCTCCTCGTTCTCGCCGATCCCCTCGACTGCCTCGACGACCTCCTGCACCCGGTGCCGCGGGACGACGACGACGCCGTCGGAGTCGCCGACAAGCACGTCACCCGCCGCGATCACCACGCCGCCGACCGCCACCGGTGCGCCGATGGTGCCGGGCCCGTGCTTGAAGGGGCCAGCGGGGGTGGCCGCGCGCGCGTAGACGGCCAGGCCCATCTCGGACAGCACCTGGACGTCGCGGACCGCGCCGTCGACCACCGCGCCGACGACACCGGCGTTCACCATGATCTCGCCGATAAGGTCGCCGATCAGGGCGCGAGTGAGGTCGCCGTGCCCGTTGACGACCAGGACGTCGCCCGGGCGGGCTTCGTCGAGCGCTCGGTGGATGGCCAGGTTGTCACCCGACCGCACGTGGACCGTCAGGGCGTTGCCCAGAAGCGGAGTGCGCCCGGTGAGCAGCCGGATCCCGCCGTCCAGCACGGTCATCCGCTGCAGTGCGTCACCGACGTTCGCGGCCGGTACCTCTCCCAGATGGCGGATCACCGCCGCTGCGCTGCGAGGCCAGTTCGGCGAGACGGACACGCTGTCGGTAGCCGCAGCGATGAACATAGCGAGCTCCACTCTTAATTGAGATATTACTCTTAGATTTTCTGAGAATAGCCCCTCAGCCGCCGGGCTACAACGGCTCGGACAGCCGGATGCCGGTCCCCGTACTCGACCAGCGTGCTGTCGGGAGGAGCCGCCCGGCGGCGACGGTGTCGCCGTCCGACCCGAACGGCGCCGCGCCGGGCTCGGGCGCGTGGTAGAGGGCGCCGATGGCGAGGCCCGGCGCTGGTCTCGGTCGGCAGGGCGGCGGCTCGGCTGTCGGCACGGTCAATCCGGCGACGGACTCGTGCTCGCCGAACGCGTGGAGCCCGCAGCGGGACGTCGCGGCGCGTTCGGCGTGCGCCATGGGGATCGTTTCCCGCTCCGGCCGCCGCCGGGCGCAGTCCTCGTCGCGTGGTCCGCGGCGGAAACGGACCGATGGCCGGCCGTGCGCGCCGAGGCCGGGGACGAGGTCCGCGCCTGGTATCGCACTGCTCTGGCGATGGTGAGAGACGGCGGGTTCGCCGTGGAGCAGGACAGGCCGACCCGCCCTGGTCCATCGGCGGCCGGGCTACGGGCTGAACGAGATCGGCCGGAGGAACGGCAACCTGTCCCGCCCTTGTCCACCTCGCTTTGTGCAAGTCACAGGGCGTCCATGACGATTCGTCCAGCGAATGGAGGAGGGGACACATTCGCGGGACGGGCATCCGGGAACTGGCTGCACATTGACAGCCGGTTCCTGGGTGAACCGCACCCAGGAACACCGGGTCCTGCCAGCCGTCGGCGAGCGAGGTCAGCGTGGGAGTGTGCGGCGAAACCTCGCCAGTGCTTCTCTGACTATCGAGACGAGGAACCCTCATGCGTTACACGCTTCTCGGCCGTTCCGGTATCCGCGTTGCCGAATTCGCCCTCGGCTCCATGACCTTCGGGGACGAATGGGGTTGGGGCGCTCCGCCGGAGACCAGCACGAGGATGCTGCAGGTCTACGCGGACGCGGGCGGGAACTTCATCGACACCGCGAACGCCTACACGGGGGGTGCGTCGGAGTCGATCATCGGTCGTGCCCTGCGGGGGCGTCGCGACCGCTTCGTGCTCGCGACGAAGTACACGCTGCAGACCTCACCTGGCGACCTGAACACGGCGGGCAACCATCGTAAGAACCTGGTCACCTCGCTCGAGGCGAGCCTGCGCCGCCTGGACACCGACTACATCGATGTGCTCTGGGTGCACGCCCGCGACACCCTGACCCCGTTGCCGGAGTTGATGCGCGCGCTGGACGATCAGGTCCGCGCTGGCAAGGTACTGCACGTCGGCGTCTCGGACTGGTCCGCGTGGGAGATCGCGCAGGCGAACACCCTTGCGGAGCTGCGTGACTGGTCACCGTTCGTCGGTGTCCAGATGCGCTACAACCTGCTGGCCCGCTCGGTCGAGTCCGAACTGACGCCCATGGCCCGGGCCCACGACCTCGCGATCGTCGCGTGGGGTCCGCTCGCTGAAGGACGGCTGACCGGCAAGTACCTCGATGGCGCTGAAGGCCGCCTCACCCGTGGCGGCTGGGACTTCAGCGGCCAACGCCGCGACCACATCGTGCGCGAGGTCGTCGATGTCGCGAAGGCGGGTGGCTGGACGCCCGCCCAGGTTGCGTTCGCCTGGTTGCGCTCACGGCCCGGCACTGTCATCCCCCTCCTCGGCGCCACCAGCGAGCAACAGCTGACCACGAACCTCGGCGCCCTCGACGTCACCCTCGACGAGGAGGCCCTGCGCCGGCTCGACGAGATCAGCGCCCCCGAACCCGGATTCCCCCATGATGTCATGGCAGGAGAGGACATGATTGGCCTCGCCTACGGCGACCAGTGGCGGCAGGTCGTCGACCGCCGACGAGGCTCCCGCCGTCCTGTCAACGACAACGACCGGCTGGCCGGTAGCGCACCGGCGTAGTCGGCTGTTGCGCGCGGATACCACGGACCTGGTTGGGTGTGGAACACGACGTCGCCGCACCCAGCGGTGACGTGCGTGCTGCCCGACACGGACTTCCCGGCGCACGCGCGACCGCTGCCGGACCGCTGCCGGACCTCTGCCGGAGGGCCAGGTCGCCGGGTCCAGCCCAGGTTCGTCCAGCCCTCCGGCGGAGGCGGTCGAGCTCGATCCCCTGCCCCAGGCTTAACAGCTGTCCGTGTCGGCCGGCTCGAGTGCCGCTATGTCCGTGCCGCCCCTGGCCAGGTGAAGGATCAGGCTGGCCACCTTGTCGAGATAGGAGGGCGTCACCGGCCGGCTGAGGGCGATCATCCGCCAGAAAATCAGGCTCCCGAACACGTCGAGGATGAGATCCTGGTCGGCATTCCCGGCGAGTTCTCCGCGGGCAGCGGCCCGATCGAGAACGGCCTGGGCACGCAACCGCCGAGGGTTGCCGATATGGTCCATGAGCGCCTCGGCGAGCATGGGGTTGCGTTGCGCCTCGGCGAGCAGGTCCGGGTAGATGCGGCGGACCTGTGGTGCGCTCAGCCAGTTGAGGATGTCGTCGAGCAGCGCGCGCACGTCTTGCTCAAGCGAACCGGTGTCAGCGGCAGGCTCCTCGGTGACGCTGAGGGTGCTGAGCACGTCAGCCGTCATCTCAACCTTGGACGGCCATCGGCGGTACAGGGCACTTTTGCCGACTCCGGCGCGACGCGCGACCCCATCCATGGACATCCCGAGAAAGCCCCTTTCGGCCAGCTCGGCGAGTACGGCTTCGACGATCGCGTCGGTGACTTTGGGACGGAGTGCCGCCGAGCCCTTCCCGTTGCTGCCGTGGGTTTGCCGCGCCATGCCGAGCAGTGTAGGGGAGGTTCGCGCCGGGGAACCCTGCTTGCGTCGGCCCGGTTCTGGGGTGGCCGTACTGCTCTGGGTCATGGGTGCCTCTCAAGCAGCCGACCCACCCGCCGGGTCGGCTCCGTCGTCCCGGCCAGCGCGACGCGACGCACCCGGTCCCCGCGTGAACAGATGCCGCGACGGTGGACCCGTCGGGGATACGCCCGGCGTGCCGCGTCGGTGGTGTCGGGTCTGGCCATGCGGTACCTCTCAGTGAGCGATTCGCAACGGTACTGTCCCGTACTGCCGGAGTCTAACAGCTTGCCGAGGCCGGGCTGACGAAACGGCGCGAAACGTCGGAAACTCCTGCACTTCGTGCCTCCGCGAAGGTGTGCGAATTACTCCTAGACTCCGTGGGCGCGGAGGTCTACTCTGCAAGCCAGCAGAACGGAACGGTGTCGTTCCGTTTGCGAACTCGAGGCGGGGGCACCAACTCGAAAGAGGTCAACATGGTTCAGATCATCCGGCCGCGAGCTCGCCTCAGGCGGGCAGCCGCCACTGCTCTTGCGATGACGCTGCTGCTGACAGGGGCGGCGTGCGGAGGCTCGGCCACGAGCCCCGCCGCCGGAGGTCTCAAGGTCCTGGTGCCGGTTCAAGGAGCGCTGCTGGATCCGACCCAGGCATCCATTCAGTCCCTCGGCATCCTCCTGCTTGGCCTCGAACCTCTGCAGCGGCTGCGGCCCGACGGCAGCCTGAGACCCAACCTCGCAACGGAGGTCGAGCAGCCCGACCCGCGCACTTTCGTCTACACAATCCGCAGTGGTGTCCGGTTCTGGGATGGGACGCCACTCACGGCCGACGATGTCGTTCACTCCTTCAACCTGCACGCGGCAAAAGGGTCCAAGAGCATCAACGCATCGCTGTGGGCGTCCGTGTCGAACGTCGCGAAGACGGGGGAGGACGAAGTCACGGTGGAACTGGCCGAGCCCGACCCCCAGTTCCCGTATGTCGTCGCCCAGACCGGGATCGTCTCCAAGGCCTTCTATGAGAAGCACAAGGGCAACGTCGGGACTCCGGCGGTGATGAACATGGGGACCGGTCCCTACGAGTTCGCGTCCTTCAAGCCGTCGAGCGAAACCGTACTGCGAGCCAACCCCGAGTACTGGGGAGACAAGCCCGCGCATGACGAAGTCACCGCACGAACCGTCGGCGACGACTCCACCCGGCTCCTCGCGGTCCAGTCCGGCGAGTTCGACGGCATCTTCAATGTTCCCCTCAACCAACTACGCTCCTACGCCGGCCTTGAGGGTTTTGAGCAGGCCGAAGCGCCGGACTATGCCGTCTACAAGTTCAACTTCGACACCAGCAAAGCGCCGTGGGACGACATTCATCTGCGCCGTGCGGTCACGCTGGCGATCAACCGGGCAGATCTGATCAAGGGGCCGCTGGGCGGCAAAGCCACGCCGGCACCCACCCTCGTGCCCGCGGACGTGATGACCACGCTCGCAGCCACCGACGAGGTGAGCCGCCTCTACCAGCGGTTGGAATCCGACCTTCAGTTCGACATGAAGGTCGCCAAGCAGGAAATGGCCCGGTCGTCGGTGCCCGACGGTGTCTCGGTCACGGTGCCGGTTACCGGGAGCGACCCGAATCTTTCAGCGATAGCGCAGACGGCGGCCCAGTCGCTTGCCGAAATCGGCGTGGAACTGAAGATCCAGGAGGTTGACGACAACACCTACTACGATGCCGTCTACTTCAAACACACCACCGACGGATTCACTCTGGACAACTTCGGTGCGACTTCCCCTGACCCGGCCAACCTGCCCCTCTATTGCCTGCTTTCCGCCAATGGCCTGCCCGACGGGTCGGGTGTCAACATCGCCGAGTACTCCGACCCGCAGGTCGACAACGCGCTTCAGCGCAGCCAGCGGCTGGGCACCGAGGATCCGAAGCGAGGCGCGCTGCTGCTCGACGCGCTGGAATCCGCTGCGAAGGACATACCGTACGTGCCTATCGCGCACCCCAACGTCTACGCGGTCGGTAACTCCAAACTCGACCTGTCGCACTTCAGCACGTTCTGGTGGCTGACCGACTGGACGAGGCTGGGTTCGTCGTGACCACGACCACCGTCGTGCCCAGGCGCCACCCGAAGGGGGCCGGTCTGGCGCCGTTGGCCGGCTACCTTGCCCGCAGGCTGCTGTCTGCCGCCGTCGTCGTGGCGATCGTCTCGATGCTGGTCTTCGCGTTCGTGCACGCCGCGCCCGGCGGGCCCGAACGGTCTATCGGTGGACGGTTCGCGACCGCTGAACAACTGGTCGCCATCCGGGAGCAGTACCGCCTCAACGATCCGCTGTGGACGCAGTACGGGCAGTTCGTTTCGTCGGCTCTGGGACTTGACTTCGGAACGTCCTATTCCATGCGGGAACCAGTGACGGACTCGATCAGCCGGGCCGCGTCCACGACCGTCCCGCTGGTCCTGTTCGGGTGGCTGGCAGCCCTGTTGATCGGGACGGCGCTCGGGGTGGTGAGCGCCCGCCACGCCGGTGGAGCCTTCGACCGTGGCGTTCTGGGCTTCACCGTCGTCGGAGCCAGCGCCCCGATCTTCGCAACGGCGATCCTGCTGAGCTATGTGTTCGGCGTCGCGCTGGGATGGCTGCCGACGCTCGGGGAAGGCGACGGCGGAATGGACCGGATCAGACACCTGGTACTCCCCGGCGTGACCCTCGCCATCGCGGCGATGGCGGCCATCACGAAGGTCACGAAGGTGCGGGTCGGGCAGGTCCTCGAAGCGGACCACATCACGTTCGCGACCGCACGCGGGCTCCCACCGCGTGGAGTGCTCGTCAGCGAGGTGCTGCGAAACTCCGGTGTCCAGCTCGTCACACAGGCCGGCGCCGTCCTGGTCGCGATGCTCTCGGCAGTGATCCTGGTCGAGGAGGTGTTCGATCTTGATGGCCTCGGCTCCCTGCTGATCCAGGCGATCACCGCCCGCGACATCCCGCTGATCCAGGCGATCACATTGTTCACGTGCATCTTCATCGTCGCGGTGAATCTCGTGGTCGACCTGGTGTGTATGGCCATCGACCCACGCCTGCGCATCGGCCGGGGAGGAGTCACCCGATGAGTACCTCGCTGACGCTGACCGGATGGCGGACACGGAGACCTCGGCGGCGCCCTGGCATCCCCGTAGGGGTCCTCATCGCGGCCGTCCTGCTTCTTGTCCCCATCGTATGCGTGCTCTTTCCGTCGCTGGGCCCGGGCAACGCCACCCGGATCGTCGCCTCGGACGCACTGCTGACTCCTTCTGCCGAACACTGGCTCGGCACCGACTCGCTGGGTCGCGACGTTTTCGCCCGGATGGTGCACGGGGCCAGCAGCGCCTTGCTCGGCCCGCTGCTGCTCGCCTCGGTCACTGTCGCCATCAGCACGGTTCTGGCGTTGATCGCCGGGTACTACCGGGGTTGGGCCGATGGGGTCATCAGCCGCTTCGTCGACGTCCTGTACTCGGTACCGCCGCTGGTCGTCGCCGTTGTCCTGGTGGGTGTCCTCGGCGGTGGGTTCTGGCTTGGCGTGGCCGTGTTGACGGTTTTCAATCTTCCGCACAACGTGCGGGTCCTGCGGGCGGCCGTGGAGGAGCAGGCGCAGCTTCCCTATATCGAGGCCGCCAAGACGCTCGGCACGAAGTCGATACGAATCTTGTGGCGACACCTGGTCCCAGTGATCAGCCCGCTGATCGTCGCATCGTTCTTCCTGCGGTTCACCTACGGGATCGTCGATCTGTCCGCCCTGTCGTTCCTCGGTCTCGGCGTGCCTCCGGGATCCACGGACTGGGGCCGGATGCTCGCCGAGAATCGCGTGACCATGCTGCAGAACTTCTGGGCGACCGCGGCACCCGGCCTCGCACTGATCGTGATGGCAGTCTCCGCGAACATCGTCGGCGACTGGCTTTACAACCGCTACGAGGCTGCCGGGAGAGCACGATGACATCACTCGACACGACCGAATCCGCGGTCTTGGACGTTGCCGCCCTCAGCATCCGGGGGCGACGGGCGGGCGCCGAGGTCGGGATCGTCGACAACGTCGCACTGCGGGTGGCATCAGGTGAGGCGATCGCCGTCGTGGGGGAGTCGGGGAGTGGCAAGTCGCTGACGGTCCGGGCGCTACTCGACTTGTTGCCGCCTGGTGTCACAGCCGCAGGCTCGATCCGGTTCGACCACCGATCGCTGGGCAAGCTGACGGCCCGGGAGCGACACCGCTTGCGCGGCTGTCAGCTGGCTTTCGTCATGCAGGACCCGTTCACGATGCTCAACCCGCTCCAGCGATGCGGGGAACAGATCATGGCGGCCCTGCGTGCTCGAGACCGCAGACTGACCAGAAAGCTCTGCCGTGCCCAGGCAGTCGCACGACTGGAAGAGGTCGGGATCTCCGATCCCGCTGTGGCCGACCGGTACCCGTTCGAGCTTTCCGGCGGGATGCGGCAGCGCGTGGCGATCGCGGCCGCGATCGCGGAGCGGCCGCGAGTTCTGGTCGCGGACGAGCCGACGACCGCACTCGACGTGACCACACAGCGGGAGATCCTTTCCCTTCTCGACCGGCTGCGCCGCGACCACGGGCTCAGTCTGGTACTCATCACCCACGACCTGGACGTCGCGTTCAGTGTGTGCGACCGCGTCTATGTCATGTACGCGGGGACCGTCGTCGAGTCGGGACCGACCGCGGCCGTCGCCGACCGTCCGCGGCACCCGTACACGTTCAGCTTGATCCAAGCCAAGCCGCCGCTGGACGTCCGGGTCGATCGGCTCCTGAACCTGCCCGGAGGGGTTCCGTCTCCCGGCAACTGGCCGGAGGGCTGTCGCTTCGCGCCACGCTGTCGCTGGGCTACTGACGAGTGCACGCACGAACATCCGGCGCTGAACGACGTCGCGCCGGCCCACCAGGTGCGCTGTGTGCGAGCAGGCGAGATCGAACATGAGTTGGTTCCGAGGGCCGCGCCGACGGTTATCGGATCGGACCGCCTGGCCCGCGCCGACGAGACCGAGGCGCTGGTGCACGTACGCGCTGCGCGGAAGACGTTCGGAACCGGCCGCCGGGCAAAGGTGGCTGTCGAGAGCGCGGACATCGACGTCTTCGCGGGCGAGAGCGTCGGTCTCGTCGGCGAGTCGGGGTCGGGCAAGACCACGCTGGCCCGCATGATCGTCGGCCTCACCCGGCCCACCTCCGGAGAGGTGCGCGTCGGCGGCGTCGACCTCGGCCAGGGCAAGCTCAGCCGGGCGGACTGGTCCATGGTGCGCTCAACGGCGCAGATGGCATTTCAGGATCCGTACTCGACGCTCAATCTCAGGCTCAGCGTCGGCGACACGCTCAACGAGGCGATACGGCTGGCCCCGAAGGACACGGTTCGTCGTGATCCGGCGGAGTTGCTGGACCTCGTCGGCCTGCCGACCTCGTACCAGCAGCGCCGGCCGACCCAGCTCTCCGGTGGCGAACGGCAACGCGTCGCCATCGCCAGAGCGCTTGCCCGCAATCCCCGGCTGATCGTCTGCGACGAGATCGTCTCGGCCCTCGACGTGTCGGTCCAAGCGCACGTGTTGAACCTCCTCGCCGATCTCCGGCGAGACCTTGGTCTGTCGTACCTCTTCATCACCCACGACCTCGCGGTGGTGCGGCAGGTGACCGAACGGGTCTATGTCCTGATGGACGGCCGGATCGTCGAGCAGGGGAGTACGCCGGCGGTGCTCGACGACCCGAGGGACAGCTACACCAAGCAACTCATCCGATCCGTCCCGGCGCACCACCGCCGCGACGGTCTTGTCGACAGAAGCAGGAGAACCCCGTGACCATCGCGACCGCGACGGGCCTTGACCACTTCGAGTTCTGGCCGGAGAACAGCTTCTGGTCGTTTCAGTTCCTCCGCATGATGGGCAAGATCCCGGCAGGTGGCGGCGACTTCTCGGAGATGATCCTGGCACTGCGGGGAGTCGCGCCGGGAGACGGAGAGGCGTGGTATGGCGCGTTTGCCGGCCTTGCGCACAGGCTTGATCAGGAGGCGCAGCGCAGCCTGGAACGAGGCAACCCACTCTCGGCCAGGGACAAGCTGTATCGCGCGACGAACTATCATCAGGCTGCTGGGTTCTTCCTCGCCGACGCCGATCCGCGGCACTCGGCCTGCATCGAGGCGCGACGAGCGTCGTTTCGCAGCGCGGCTCCGCTGACCGAGCCGGCCTACACGGCCGTGGAGATTCCCTACGAGGACGGCGCCAGGCTGCCCGGTTACCTGTTCCCGGCCGCCAGCGTGAGGGACAGCGGTGCTCGGCAGCCGGCGGCGGTGATCTTCGGCGGTACGGACGCGGTCGCCGAGGAAATGTACTTCTTCCTCGGTAAAGCCTTGGCCGAGCGCGGCGTCCACACGCTGGCGATCGACGGTCCGGGCCAGGGTGAGGCACTCAGGCGCGGGATCGCAGGCCGCTACGACTGGGAGGTCCCGGCCGCCGCGGCCTACGACTTCCTCGCGCGTCTAGAGTCGGTGGACCCTCGCAGGATCGCGGTTGTCGGGCAGAGTCTGGGCGGCTACCTGTCCGCACGCGCGGCGGCGTTCGAACCGCGCTTCGCGGCCTGCGTGATCTGGGGCGCCATCTACGACCTGCCGCACGTACTCGGTGTCGAGCTCGCGGGCACCCCGGCAGGCGAGCATTTCACGACGTTGTGGCGAAAGATCCTCCGAATGGAGCCGGAGGCCGACCTGATGGCAGCACTGGCGCCCTACAACCTGCACGGTGTCGCCGAGAAGATCGCGTGCCCGACGTTGCTCATGCACGGCGAGTCGGACCGCATCACCCCGTTCGCCGAGGCGGAGAAGACGTTCGCGGACCTGACGGTGGAGGACCGCACGTTTCTGCGGTATCCGGCCTGGACCAGTGGATGCACGCATTGTCAGGTGGACGCGGCGCTGATCGCCGCGGACGACATCTGCGACTGGCTCTGCGACCGGCTCGCCGTGGCGGGGTGACCGGCCGGGGCACGAAGGACGTCGAAGACTATCGACGTCGACGACTCATCACGACAGAAGGGTCCGCAATGCAGAATCGCTATAGGTCGTCCGCTCTTACCGCTGCGGTGACGGGAGGCGATGTTCTTCCCAGCCAAAGCCCCTATATCCCGCGTGGTGCGGAGGGCATCAGCAGGGAGGCGTTGGTCGCGGCGCGGATGGGCGCGAGTTCGGTGCACCTGCACGCCCGTGACGCCGAAGGGCGACCTTCCGCATCGGCTGAGCTGTTCGTCGAGATCGTCGAGCGAATCCGTGCCGAATCCGACGTGGTCGTCAACGTGACCACCGGTGGGGCTCCGGGTATGAGCTTTGCCGAGCGTTTGGCCGGCATGCAGGCCACCAGGCCCGACATCGCGACTTTCAACCTGGGCACCATGAACTACGAAGGCTTCCCAACGCCGGCGCGCTGGCCCAAGGTCGAGTCCGAATGGGAACGGGAGCTCGTCGAGACATCGTCGGGAAACGGCACGTTCGTCAACACTCTGTCCATGCTCCGCGACGCTGCCGCAGCCGCGCGTGATGTCGGCGCGACGCCCGAGTTGGAGGCCTACGACCTTGGCCACCTGCACATGGCTCGGTTCCTCATCGACGAGGGAACCCTGGTCGCGCCAGTGCGCATCCAGCTTGTGCTCGGTGTCCTTGGTGGTGCGGGCAACGACCTGGAGGACCTGTTCGCCTTACGGGGCCGTGCCTTGCAGATCCTCGGCCCTGACCTTGCTGATCTCGGTGTCGCGGGCCTTGGCTACCCCATGCAGTTCCGCCATGCCGCCGTCGCGCTCGGACTCGGCATGGATTGCCGCGTCGGGCTTGAGGACAGTCTCCGTGTGCGGCGGGACCGGCAGGCAGAAGGCAACGGCGACCTCGTGCAGGTCGCGTTGAGCCTCGCCGACCTGCTCGGCAGGCCGATCGCGACGCCGACGGAGCTGCGTGCACGGCTCACCCGCTGGGACAGGTCCGCGGCATCCGCTCAGGCTGTCCCGGCACCCCTGGCCCGATGACCATGGGCAGCGGAACCGACGACCTCGCCGGCAAGGTCGCCATCGTCACGGGTTCGCAGGGCGCGCTGGGCGAGTCGATCTCCGCGGCGCTGAGCCGCCGTGGTGCCACCGTCGTCGGCGTGGACATCGCCGGCGACGCTGACATGGTCGCCGACATCTCCTCGGCGACGGACAACGAAAGGGTCGTCGAGGAGACCGTCAGCCGGTATGGCCGCCTGGACATCCTCGCGCTGAACGCGGGGGTGCAGCACCTGGCGCCCATCAACGAGTTCCCGCCCGGCAAGTGGACGCAGCTGACCGGCGTCATGCTGACCGGACCGTTCCTGATGATGGCCGCCGCATGGGAGCACCTGGCCGCGGCCGGTCAAGGGCGGATCGTCGCCACGGCGTCGACTTCCAGCTTCGTGGCCGAGAAGTACAAGGCGGCCTACGTTGCGGCCAAGCACGGACTTCTCGGGCTGGTGAAGGTCGCTGCCCTCGAGGGCGCCGAGAAGGGAATCACCGTCAACGCGGTGGCGCCGTCGTGGATGCGGACGGCGATGGTCGAGAAGCAGGTTGCCGAACGGAGTCGGCTGCTCGGCAAGTCCGCGGACGACGTGATCGCCGACCTTGTCGCTGAACAGGCCGTCAAGCGGTTTGTCGAGCCGGACGAGGTGGCCGAGACGATCGCGTTCCTGGCGTCCCCTCGGGCGGCGGCCATCACCGGCAGCTGCGTCCCCGTTGACCTGGGGGCGCTCGCGTAGAGCGAGCTCTCACCTCGACAAAAGGATTGATGGAAATGATGCGGATCGCCACGGACATGGGCGGCACGTTCACCGACTTGATCGTGGAACGGGGGGACAGTGGTGTGCGCCTGTACAAGAGCCCGACCACCCCGAACGAGCCACTGGTGGGCGTCTTCAATGCGATCCAGCTGGCCGCGGACGACTTCGGCCAGACGATGTCGGAACTCCTTGCCGGAACCGACACATTCGTGCACGGGACCACGCGCAGTCTCAACGCGGTCGTGACCGGGCAGACCGCGAGGACTGCTCTGCTCACGACCGAAGGCCATCCCGACATCCTGTTGTTCCGTGAGGGTGGGCGAGGTGCGCCTTTCGATTTCACCCGCTCGTATCCGCGGCCCTGGGTGCCTCGTGACCGTACCTTCGAGGTGCCGGGTCGTATCGCGGCGGACGGCAGCGAGGTCCGCCCGCTCGACGAGGAGGCGGTGAAGACCATCGTCGAACGGTTGCGGGAAGGGGAGATCGAGGCGGTGGCGGTCTGCCTGCTGTGGTCCGTGGTCAACCCGGCTCATGAGGCTCGTGTCGGTGAGTTGCTCGCCGAGCTCGCACCCGGGTTGCCCGTAACGTTGTCGCACGAGATCAACCCGATCGTCCGGGAATATCGGCGGGCCTGCTCGACTGTTCTGGATGCCTCGCTCAAGCCGCTGATGGGCGCCTACCTGCGTGCCCTGCAAGGCTCGCTGGAAAGCCGTGGCTTCCGTGGCCGTCTGCTCATCAACACATCCGCTGGAGGTGTCCAGGATGCGCTCGACGTGGCGGCGGCGCCCATTCACACCATCAACTCCGGTCCGGCGATGGCTCCGGTCGCCGGACGCTATTACGCCGGCAGGGATGCCGGCAACGCGGTGGCCATCGTGGCCGACACCGGCGGCACCACCTATGACGTGAGCGTCGTCCGCGACGGTCGCATTCCGGTGACCCAGGAAGCCTGGATCGGTGAGCGGCACGCGGGACAGCTGACCGGTTTCCCCGGAGTCGACATCCGCAGTGTCGGGGCAGGGGGCGGTAGCATCGCGTGGGTCGACGCCGGCGGAATGTTGCGGGTGGGCCCGCAGAGCGCCGGATCCGAGCCCGGGCCCGTCTGCTACAGCCGCGGTGGAACCGAGCCCACGGTGACCGATGCGTGCCTGGCACTGGGCTACCTCGACGGCGACTACTTCCTCGGTGGTCGGATGAAGCTCGACGTCGAGGGTGCACGTCGGGCAGTCACGCGGATCTCCGGCGCTCTCGGCCTGACAGTCGAAGAGGCGGCGGCGGCGATACTCGAGCTTGCCACGGAGCATATGGTCGGCGCCATCGAGGAGATCACCCTCAACCAGGGCATCTCCGCGCAGGACGCTGTGCTCGTCGGCGGCGGTGGCGCTGCCGGTTTCAATGCGGTGGCGATCGCGCGCCGTCTCGGCTGTGACACCGTCGTGGTTCCGGCGCTCGGCGCGGTGCTCAGCGCGGCAGGGGCGCTGATGTCGGACCTGTCCGCCGAGTGGGCTCGGACGCTGCGAACCTCCACCGACGATTTCACCTACGACGACGTCAACGCCGTCCTCGCCGAGCTCCAAGGGGAGTGTGCGGCCTTCGCGGACGGGCCTGGGGCGAACGCCATCTCGACGACGGTCGAGCTGGTCGCCGAGGCCCGCTATCCCAGCCAGGTGTGGGAACTCGAAGTTCCCCTGCGGGTCGCCACCTTCGCGGAGAGGGCCGATGTGGAGCAGCTCAGGTCGGACTTCCACCGCGTCCACCGCGAGATCTTCGCCATCGACGATTCACGCTCGCCGGTCGAAATCGTGGGCTGGCGAGCCCGGGTTCGATGCCGGATGCACGATCGGGGTCTCCTTCCCGACGCGTCCGGGAGCGCCGATCGTGCTCTGGCGCACCGGCCGGTGTACCTGCGTGCACTGGGCGCCGTGGACGTCCCGGTCGTGCCGTTGGCTCTGCTTTCCACCACCGACCCCGTCCCCGGGCCGCTCATCGTCGAGTCCCCGGTGACGACCATCGTCGTCAACCCGGGGGCGAGCGCGGTCCGTACCGCAACCGGCAGCGTGCTCGTTCGCCTCGACAAGAGCGTCCCCTCGCCGACTCGTGCCCGGAGGTAGTCGCCAGATGTCCATTCGGAACACCTCATCGGTCGACGGTGTGCGGCTGGCGCTGCTCACCAGTCGCTTGCAGAGCGTCGCGCGCGCCATGATGAACACCCTGGCTCGCACCGGCCGGTCCGGCATCCTGAACACCGCTCGCGACTTCTCGTGCTGCATCGTCACCGCGCGGGGCGAGCTGCTCGCGATGGCCGAAAGCCTGCCGATTCACGTCATGTCCGGCCCTGATCTCATGGCACAGGCGATGCTGGAGTTCCATCCCGAGGTGGCGAAAGGTGACGCGTTCCTGCACAACTCGCCGTACCACGGCAACTCTCACGCGGCGGATCACACGCTGCTCGTCCCCGTCGTCGATGGGGGAGAGCACCGCTACACGCTGATGGTGAAGGCGCATCAGGCGGACTGTGGCAATGCGGCCCCCACCACATACTCGGCCGACGCGACCGATGTCTACGCCGAGGGCGCGCTCATCTTTCCGTGTGTACAGATCCAACGCGACTACGAGGACGTTGCCGACATCGTCCGGATGTGCCGGATGCGTATCCGTGTGCCGGACCAATGGTGGGGCGACTACCTGGCGATGCTGGGAGCAGCGCGGATCGGTGAGCGGATGATGTTCGAACTCGGCGAGGAGATCGGGTGGGATGTCCTCGACGAGTACCGGCGAGAATGGTTCGACTACTCCGAGCGCTGTATGATCGAGGCGATCAGCCGGCTCCCGGCCGAGTCGGTGACGTACGAGACCTGTCATGATCCGTTCCCCGGTATCCCCGACGGTGTCACGATCAAGGTCGTGGTCGACGTGGACCCGATTGAGAAGCGAATCCGTGTCGACCTTCGCCATAACGACGACTGCCAGCCCAGCGGACTCAACCTGACCGAGTCGACTGCCAGAACCGCGGCGATGATCGGTGTGTTCAACTCGCTCGGGCCCGGCGTTCCCCCGAACGCGGGCAGCTTCAGACGTCTCGAGGTGTTACTGCGCGACAATTGCATCGTCGGCCGACCGACGCATCCTTACAGTTGTTCGGTCTCCACGACCAATCTGGCCGACCGGCTCACCAACGCCGTGCAGGGCGCGTTCGCCTCGATAGGCGACGGCTATGGGATGGCTGAAACGGGCGCCGCCATGCCGCCTGCGTGGGGCGTGATTTCCGGGCGCGACCCACGACATGGCCACCGGGCCTACATCAACCAGATCTTCCTGCCGTCGGTGACCGGCGGCGCCGGCGGCCCGGTCACCGACGGCTGGCTGACCATCGGACATGTGGGCAATGCGGGCATGATGTTGCGCGACAGCGTCGAGATCGACGAGATGCACCACCCGATCCGGATCGAAAGACAGCACATCCTGCCTGATACCGAAGGCGCCGGACGTCGGCGCGGAGCGCCTGCGGCGCTTGTCGAGTACGGGCCGACACACGCCGCGATGGACGTGATGTACGGCAGTGACGGCGCGGTACACGCCGCCAAGGGTGTGCGTGGTGGCGGCGCAGGCGCGACCAGCGCGCAGTTCTTGCGCCGGGCCGACGGGGAGCTGGTCGAGCTCCCACCGGTTGCGCGGGTGACCCTCCAGGTCGGCGAGACCATCGTCTCCCACAGCACAGGTGGTGGCGGCTACGGCCACCCGCGCGACCGCGAGCCCGACTTGGTGCTGCACGACGTCATGGACGGCCTGGTCACGTCCGGCCGTGCCCGGACGGTCTACGGGCTCGACACCGCCTTGCCCACGAAGAACCCGTGACCACACTCGGAATCCGGTGGCAGTTCGTGTGCCCGGTGTCAGCCGGGTCAACGTGGCTTCTCCGCTGGTCCAAGACAAAGGGAGAGAAGAATGAGAATCAGCCTCGAAGGCAAAGCAGCGCTCGTCACCGGCGCCAGCTCGGGGCTCGGCGCGGGCATCGCGGCCGGACTGGCCTCGGCTGGAGCGGAGGTGATGCTGGTGGGTCGCGACCGTGAGCGCCTGGAGAAGACCCGGGACGCGGTGGAGGCGGCAGGGGGAAGAGGCGTGGTCCGCATCGCCGATGTATGCGCCCCCGAGTCGGCAACGTCGATCGTCGACGCGGCGATCAGTGAGCTCGGCGCTCTCGACGTGCTGGTCAACGCCGCCGGTCTCTTCGAGGTCGGCTGCGACGACGAGACCCATGCACTTGATCGTCAATGGGCGGTCAACGTGCGTGCGCCGTTCGCCATGACCACGGCAGCGCTGCCACGGATGCGCCAGGGCGGAGCTGTCTGCTTCTTCAGCTCCATCGCCGGGCACGTGGCCTTCCCGGGCGCGAGCGCCTACGTCACCACCAAAACGGCCGTCGAGGGAGCCGTCCGGGCGCTGGCCCTCGACGCGGCCCCGCTGGGGCTCCGCGTCAACGCGGTGGCGCCCGGAAACATCCGCACACCCATGAACGCCCACCTGCTCACCGAGCCGTCCTACGAACAATCCATGCTCGACCAGACACCCCTCGGTCGTATCGGTGAGGTCGAGGACGTCGTCCCCGCGGTCGTGTTCCTGGTGTCCGACCACGCCCGGTACATCACCGGGTCCAGTCTGCTCGTCGACGGAGGCTGGACAGCCAGGTGAACGCTCCCCGGCCAGTGAACTGCGCGGCCGCGGCAGAGACGAAGCGCCCGCACGGACCACTGTTCCGCCGGCCGTCGACCGACCGGCACTCGCTGGACTGATCGATACATCGTCGGTCGCCGTCTGATCCGGCGAAAGCCAGGTATCGGTGCGTGCGCCATCGATCATCCGCAGGATCTCGCCTGCGTCCTTCAGTGCGATGTCCGGAGCTTATTGCTGTCATGAAGCCCTCGTTGTCCGGTCAGGTCCATCTCGAGTGGTGATCACGGGTCGCGATGGGCCATGACAGGTCTCCGTAACAGTTGATCCGCGAAGCTTGTACCGATCGGTCCAAGCGGTTACCGTGGGGCAACAACGGCGCGGGCCGCCGTCCGCGACCGGGTCGCTTCACCTGGGCGATCCGGCACGGTCGGGCGGAGCAGAAGGGAGCAGCGGTGGGCGGCGACATGGTCTGGGAGCGGGCCCGCGATGAGCTCGCGCAGGAACCGACGGCCGGCTTCAACTGTGCGTTCGAATGCTGCACGCGATGGCGCACCGAGCCAGGACGAGTCGCAGTCACGTTCTGTCATGCCGACGGTTCGTTCCGTCGCTGGACCTACGCGGAGCTCGACGCACTCGCCTCCCGCTGCGCCACCGTGTTCGCCAAGGCAGGTCTGCGCCAGGGTGACCGGGTGGCGGCGCTGCTGTCGCGCCAGGTCGAGTCGGTCATCGTGGCGCTGGCGGCCTGGGCGACCGGTCTGGTGTACGTGCCCCTCTACTGTGGATTCGGGTCGGCAGCGATCGCCGAGCGAGTCCGGGTCTCCGGGGCGAGGCTGGCGGTGGTCGACCGTCGTTGGCGCGAGCCGTTCGACCAGGCGCTGGCGGAGTTGCCGGTGGAGCCGCGAGTGCTGACTGTCGGAGGTCGCGGCCCGGACGAGTTCTGGTCGGGTATGGACCATGTCGCGGACGAGGTGCCGATCGCGGAGACAGCCGCGGGCGACCTCGCGACGCTCCTGTTCACGAGCGGCACGACGGGCGTCGCGAAGGCCTGCCAGATACCCCATCGAGGTCTGGTGTCGTTGATCCCGTTCGTCCGGCACTCGCTGGGACTGACGAACCGGTCGCTGCTGTTCACGACCGCCGACCCAGCCTGGTCGTATGGGCTCTACAGCACCGGCATGGTGCCCATGGCGCTCGGCGTACCAAGAGTGGTCTACCAGGGTGACTTCGATCCAACGCTTTGGATGCGGGTGATCCGCGAGCACGCCGTGAGCGCCATGGGAGCCGCGCCGTCGGCCTACCGGAGGCTCGCGCCGGTGCTGGCCTCGGGCCCGTCCGCGCCCTCTCTGATCACTGCCGGATCCGGCGGTGAGCCGTTGCTGGCCGAGACCGCGTCGGATTGGGCCGAGGCAGGTGGGCCGCCCATTCTGGATGCCTACGGGCTTTCCGAACTTGGGATCGTGCTCGGCGACACGAATACTCCACCCAGCGGCACCCGGGCCGGCACCTTGGCGGGTCCGATCCCCGGGTTCGACGTCGTCTTGGCCGACGAGCACGGGATAGAGGTCCCGCAAGGCGAGCGGGGCCGCATCGCGGTGCGCCGCCCTCGCTTCTCCCTGTCGGACGGTTACGAGAACGACCCCGCCGCATGGGCGAAGCGATGGCGGGGTGATCTGTATGTCACCGAGGACATCGCGGTGATCGAGGAGGGCGGGCGGTGGCGCTTCGTCGGCCGAGCCGATGACATCATCGTCACCTCCGGGTTCAATGTCAGTCCCGTCGAGGTGGAGACCGCGCTCGTGGCGTTGCCCCAGGTGGTCGATGCTGCTGTCGTCGCGGCCGACGACGCGCAGCAGAGACGGGTCGTGCGCGCGGTCGTCGTTCCCCGCGAGGGTGTCGCGGCTGACGACTCGCTGCGCCGTGAGATCGAGGATCACGTCCGCGCCCGCGTCGCACGGTATGCGGTGCCCCGGCAGATCGATTTCGTCGCCGAACTACCGCGGACGGAAACGGGCAAGCTCAAGCGCTCGGCGCTGACCGGCTTGCGGTCACGGCAGGACGGGGGAATCCCGTGACGCAGGGTACGACCGTTACAGGAGTTCGTGCACACGCACGCGGCGTACTGCGCTGATCTTGTCGACTCTGACCGCCCTGACCACGGGAGATATGTGAGAATGGGACCACTGTCCGGTATCCGAGTACTCGAACTCGGCGGAATCGGCCCGGCGCCGCACGCCGCGATGCTCCTCGGCGATCTGGGTGCCGACGTCGTTCGCGTGCAACGCAAGGCCGGCTTCAGTATCGTGGATCCCGGGATCGACCATTCGCTGCGCAGCCGTCGCTCGGTGCCGCTGGACTTCAAGGACTCCGCCGACCGTGAACTCGCGCTCGCTCTCGTCGCCGAGGCCGATGTCATCGTGGAGGGGTTCCGCCCCGGGGTCGCGGAACGACTGGGGTTGGGACCGGACGTCTGCCTCGCCCGCAACCCGCGGCTGGTCTACGGCCGGGTCACCGGATGGGGCCGCGAAGGGCCGCTCGCGGACGAGGCCGGCCATGACATCAACTACCTGGGTCTCACCGGGACCTTGCACGCCTTCGGGCCGGCGGGTGGACCGCCTGTCGCACCACTGAACCTGGTCGGTGACTTCGGCGGCGGGTCGATGTTCCTCGCGCTTGGTGTCGTGTCGGCGTTGTGGGAGCGCGAACGGTCGGGCCGCGGGCAGGTCGTCGACGCCGCCATGGTGGACGGAGTCAACGTGCTCGCGCAGGCGGTGTGGGCGTGGCGGGGCATCGGGTACTGGTCCGACGACCGCGGCGCGAATCTCGTCGACGGTGCCGCGCCTTTCTACCGATGTTATGCCTGTGCCGATGGCCGCTACGTGACCGTGGGCGCCATCGAGCCCCAGTTCTACGCCGCGCTTTTGGAAGGGCTGGGGCTGGCCGGTGAGGATCTGCCAGATCAGCACGACCGCGAGGGCTGGCCGGGTCTCTCCGAACGGTTTGCGGCGATCTTCGCGACGAGGACCCGCGATGACTGGGTGACCGCGTTCGCCGGAACGGATGCGTGCGTCGGCCCAGTGCTCGACCTTTCCGAGGCGCTGCAGCATCCGCAGGCGCGGGCCCGGGAGGCTTTCGCGCGGATCGACGGAGTCGACCAGCCCGTTCCCGCGCCCCGGTTCTCCCGGACGTCGCCATCGCGCCCGCTGCCGCCGAGTACGGCGTCGGCGCGGGAGGTGCTCGCGGAATGGCGGTCTTCGAGGACACGAGAAGGGATGTTCGATGCTGCGGGTTGAGGAAGACGGTCCAGTCTTGCGTGTGTGGCTGGCGAGGGAAGGGTCGCTGAATGCGCTCGATGACGTGCTGCTGCAGGAGATCGCCGAGCTGTATGGCGGTCTGGAACGGCGGTTCGACGTCAAGGTGGTGGTGCTTGGCGGTGCCGGGAGTTCGTTCAGCGCCGGAGCGGATCTGAAGAACCCGCCAGGTCGTCCGCGCGGTGCATCGGAGCGCGAGCGCCGCTGGCACACGCAGGTAGGTCAACGAGCCTGCGCCGCCATTGCCGGCTGCGCGGCCGTGACGGTCGCCCGGCTGCACGGACATGTCTACGGTGGCGGCCTCGCGATCGCCCTCGCGTGTGACTTCCGGGTGGCCAGCGCTGACGCGCGGTTCCGGTTTCCCGAGGTGGAACTCGGCGCGCCGCTCACCTGGGGTGCGGTGCCGCGCCTCATCCACGAGATCGGCGCGGCGCGGGCACGAGAGCTGGTCATGTTGTGCGCAGAGTTCGACGCCACGAAAGCGGAAAGCACCGGGCTTGTCCATCGGGTCTGCGCTCCCGACGAGCTCGACCAGACGGTGCATGAGCTCGCCGAGTCCGCCTGCGCCAAGCCCGACTACGCGATGCAGGTGTCAAAGGACCAGTTCCGGGTCGCCGGCAGCCGTTGCGGGCTCGGCGACGACTTCGATGCCGACCTGATGGACCTCGCCGTGAGCCGGGGAGTCGTGGCCCGATGGAGCTGACAGATGTCGCTGGGCGAGCGGGGTGAGCCTGTCGGCCGCGCTTACCAGCAGGGCTTCCGACAGCTCGCCGACCGCTGGGAGATGATCTCCCCGGCATCTGCGCCACTCCTTCCCAGTAAGACCCAACGGGAACCACTCCAGGAGGTCAACGATGACCGAATTCACTCATGTTCCTGCCGTCTCAGCTCGCGCCCGGGTCAAACGGACATCGCTGATCGGCCTTGGCGCGGGCAACGCCGTGGAATGGTTCGACTGGACCGTCTACGCGACGTTCGCGTCCTTCTTCGCCGGCCAGTTCTTCCAGGCAGGTGAGCTCGCAAGCTTGCTCTCGACGCTGGCGGTGTTCGCCGTGGGGTTCGGCGCACGCCCGTTCGGCGGCTGGCTGTTCGGTTTCGTGGCCGACCGTAGGGGACGGCGTACGGCCATGGCGCTCGCGGTCGGTCTCGGTGCTGGCGGCAGCTTTCTGATCGGAGTGTCGCCGACCGCGGACCAGATCGGCATCGGCGCGGCAGTCGTCCTGGTCGTCGCGCGACTCGCGCAGGGACTTGCGCACGGTGGCGAACTGCCCTCGGCGCAGACGTATGTGACCGAGGTGGCACCGCCGCACCGTCGGGGCCTGTGGTCCAGCGTGATCTACGTCTCGGGTACGACAGGCATCCTGGCCGGCACTCTACTGGGAGCCCTGCTGTCCAGCGTACTGAGCGCGGGCGGCATGGCGGCTTTCGGCTGGCGAATACCCTTTCTGCTCGGCGGTGTGCTCGGCCTGGTCGCCTTCTTCATCCGCCGCCGGATGCCGGAAACGGAGGTGTTCGAAGCCGACACCGCCGCACAGCGTGATCCACGTGGCGAGCAGGGCGAGAAGAGCTCGATGTGGCGCACGTTCCGCGCGCACCCTGGGCCCCTGTTCCAGGTGGTTGGCCTGACATCGGGGTTCGCGGTGATCTACTACGTGTGGGCGGTCGCGGCGCCTGGTTTCGCGATCACGGCGCGCGGGGTGGAGCCCGAGGGCGCGCTGTGGGCCAGTGTCGCCGCCAACTGCCTCCTCATCATGGCTCTTCCACTGTGGGGTGCCGCATCGGACCGATTCGGACGCAAGCCGGTGTTGTTGACCGGCACAGTTCTCCTGGCGTCGCTCGTGTTCCCGCTCGACGGGATGATCCAGGGCAGCGCACTGCACCTGTTTGTGGCCCAGTCCATCGCTCTCGTGTTGATCGCCGCCATCGCGTCGGCAATTCCAGCGGTGTACGCGGAGCTGTTCCCGACCCGTGTCCGGGCGACCGGGTTCGGCGTGCCCTACGCGATCTCCGTCGCGGCGTTCGGCGGGACGGCACCATACGTGCAGACCCTCTTCGCGGAGCGTCAGGTTCCGGGAATGTTCGGCTGGTACCTCATCGCGCTCCTTGTCGTGATGGTGGCCACGATCGCCACGATACCGGAGACACGCGGCATCAGTTTGTCCGCAGTGGAGGTCGAGAACCGGCGTGAAGGGAGGCGAGCGTAGCTGCGCGATCCGCAGGATGTGTTCTGTAGCTCGGGACCGGCTCGTGGACCGGTGTGCGAGGAATGTCCCGACCATGCGGCACGGGACAGGACGAGGAGAGGAGTGCTGGATGCGCGCCGTTTTCTGCTCGGCGTTCAATGAGGCGGATCCGGTGGCCGGGCTGACGATGGGAAGCCGGCCGGAGCCGGTCGCCCGAGAGGGGTGGACGTTGGTCCGGGTTCGGGCGGCGGCGCTCAACGGGCACGACGTGTGGTCGTTGCGTGGCGTTGGGCTGACCCAGCGGGATCTGCCACGTGTGCTCGGCTCGGATGGTGCCGGGATCGATGAGGACGGCCGGGAGGTGATCATCTATCCGGTCATTCCCGCGTTGGGCGCGGACCGTAGCCGCGCGATCGACCCGTTCGGTGAGCCGTTGCTCTCGGAGCGGCACGACGGCACGTTCGCGGAGCTGGTCGCCGTGCCACGGGTGAACCTCGTGCCCATGCCCGCCGGGTGGTCGTTCGCGCAGGCTGCGTGTTTGCCGACGGCATGGTTGACCGCGTATCGGATGCTGTTCGTGCAGTCCGGGGTCGAGCCGGGCGGCACCGTGCTGGTGCAGGGCGCGACAGGAGGCGTGTCGACCGCGCTGATCGCCCTCGGCGCGGCGACGGGATACCGCATGTGGGTCACCGGGCGTACCGAGGCCAAACGAAGGACGGCGCTGCGGATCGGCGCCGACGCGGTGTTCGAGCCTGGGGCGCGGCTGCCTGAGCGAGTGGACGCGGTGATGGAGACGGTCGGTACCGCGACCTGGGAGCATTCGACGAAGTCGCTGAAGATCGGCGGCACGCTCGTGGTCGCCGGAGCCACCAGCGGGCACCTACCGCCGATGGACCTGCGTCGGCTGTTCTTTCGGCAGCTGCGTGTGGTCGGGTCCCGCATGGGCACGGTGGAGGAGCTGACGGCATTGGTGAACCTGTGCCGGCAGCGCAGTATCGAGCCGCTGATCGACTCGGTGCGCCCGCTCGGTGAGGCGAACACGGCCGTCGCGCGGTTGGTCGCCGGTGAGGTCGTCGGCAAGGCCGTGCTGGAGATCGGATGACGGCCGAGGTGAGTGCGGATGCCCGGGTCGCGCTCGTGACAGGGGCATCACGCGGGATCGGTGCCGGCATCGCGGCGGAACTGATCCGCCGGGGCCACCGTGTCGCGTGCGGATACCGGTCGGACGCCGGGTTCGCTCGGGAGTTGGCGAGCCGGACGAGCGCACCCGGCACGCACCTCCATCCCGTCCGCTTCGACCTCACCGGCGACCACGCCGGCCAGGCCGCCGTCCGTGCGGTGCTCGACCGGTGGGGCCGGCTCGACACGCTGGTGTGCAACGCCGGCTTGTGGCATGGCGGCAAGCTGGTCGATGTCGACCCCGGCGATTGGTGGCAGGTCGTCGAGGCGAACCTGAAGGGAAACGCGTCGCTGATCCGCGCGGCCTTGCCCGCGCTGGCCGAATCGGGCAAGGCCGGCATCGTGCTCGTGTCCTCCGTCGTCGGCCTGATCGGCTTCCCCGGGGACACCGCATACGCGAGCGCGAAGGCCGCGATGATCGGGTTCGCGCGGTCGCTGGCCAAGGAGGTGGCGTCGGCCGGAATCCGGGTGAACGTGCTCGCGCCCGGGTTCATCGACACCGACATGACCGCTGCCGTCCGGCCGGGCGCACGGCGGGCGATCACCGAAGCCACGCTGCTGGACCGCTTCGGCACGATCGAGGAGATCGCCCGTGCCGCCGTCTTTCTGGCGGAGGATGCCACTTACTGCACTGGAGCGGTACTGACCGCCGACGGCGGCTGGTCGATCTGATCCTGTTTGCCCAAACGTGAAGGGAGACGAGACCTGTGAGCATGGCCGAGACACCCGGGCTACCTGCCGGGGAATACCGGAAGCTTCGGGAAACCATCAGCAGCGCGATCTGGGATGAGCTCGATCCGCTGGAGGAAAGGATCGAGAACGAGGAACGTATTCCCTACGACGTGGTGCTGCCGGTGCTGCGCCGGATCGGGGCCTTCGGGTTACTCGTGCCGCGGGAGTACGGTGGGAGCGGTCTTTCGATCGCGCAGTATCTGCCCATCATCGCGGAGTTCGCGAAGATCCAAGGCGGAATTCGTGTCATTGTGCACGTTCACAACTCGTTCGCACACGCGTTGTCCGAGATCGGTGATGCCGCGCAGAAGGAGGCCCTCCTGCCCGGAGCGGCGACAGGGCAGCGGTCGCTGGCTTTCGCGCTCACCGAGCCCGAGCATGGCACCGGCGCGGACCTGGGCACGACCGCTCGCCGCGAGGCCGGTAGCTACGTCATCGACGGCGGCAAATGGCTGATCACCAATTCCGATCTTGCCTCGCACTTCCTCGTCTTCGCCAAGACCGCGCCCGCGAGCGTGTCTGCGTTGCTGGTCGAGCGCGATGCCCCGGGGCTGACCATCGAGCCGCTGCCGGAGACGATGGGATGCAAGGGCGGCGAGCACGGGCACCTGACGTTTGCCGGAGTGCGCGTGCCCGCGTCAGCGCTTGTCGGATCCGAAGGGCAAGGCCAGGACCATCTTGAGCGTGCGCTGGAGATCAGCCGGGTGTTCATCGCGGCCAGCTCGCTGGGCACGGCCGAGCGTTGCCTGGAGCTGTCGTTGCGGCATGCGCGGGAAAGAGTCACGTTCGGCAAGCCGATCGGGCACCGGCAGGCCGTTCAGCGCTACCTGGCCGAAATGGCCATCGATATCGGGGCCTTGCGAGGTATGCTCGCGGACGCGGCGGCCAAATGGGATGCGGGCAGCCGCATTCCGGTCGAGTCGTCGATGGTCAAGCAGTTCGGGCTGGAAGCCGTGGGCAGGGTCACCGATCGTGCTCTGCTCGTGCACGGCGGGATCGGCTACACGAGGCGACATCCCATCGAGCGGTTGTACCGAGACGCCCGGCTGAACTGGCTCGAGGAGGGCACGCCGACGATCCAGTACATGGTGGCGGCGCGCGGGCTGCTCGACGGCTTCTCCTTCGACGACGCGTTCGATCGCGCCGGGTCAGCCTGAGTGCGCGGTGCCCGGACACCGGTCCGGTGCCCGGGCACCACCTACCGGGCGGCCGGTTCGTCAACGCGCGTCGCCAGGCCGCACGAGCTCGCCGGGTCATCCGTCAGCCCGCTCGCCCGGCGTCCCAGGTCGCCTCGCCGAGGTCGTGGTCATGCGACGTGCAGTGGCGTACCCCCGAGGCGTTCCCGGTAGCGGAGACCAGCCGTCTCAACGGGAGCCGATGCCTGCGAGAATCACGCGATCTCGACCAGACCACGTAGCAGGGCCCCGTCTTCGAGGTCCTGGTATCCGTCGTTGACCTGTTCGAGCCGGTAGCGGCGGGTGATCAGCTCCTCGAGTAGCAGCTTCTTCTCCTGGTACAGGGCGAGAAGCGCCGGGATGTCCCTGGACGGGCTGCAGTCGCCGTACATGGTGCCCCGGATGGTCTTGCTGAGCATGGTCAGCATCGCGGTCGGAAGCACGAGCGCGGGTTCGTCGAAGGACGCCATGGCCGTGATCACGACGGTCCCGCCCTTGGAACACAGGTCTACCGCCGCGGCGCTGATCTCTGGCGTCACCACCGACGTGGCCACGATAACCTTGTCGGCGCCGGCGCCCCCGGTCAGGCGCAGCACGATCTCCCGGGCCGCGGCGGCGTCCGAAACGGCGGTCGAGGCCCCGAACGCGTGCGAGGCGTCCCGCTTGAACTCGACCGGCTCGACGACGATGACCTCGCGCGCACCAGCGGCGCGGGCGCCCTGGACCGCGTTCATACCGATTCCGCCCGCTCCGAGCACGACCACGACCTCGCCCGGCCGGACCGCTGCCGCGTTGACCGCCGAGCCCCATCCGGTCGGAACACCACAGCCTGCCAGCGCCGCGACATCGAGCGGGATGGACGCGTCGATGCGGACGACCGAGTTCTCGTGGACGACGCCGAGCTGGCTGAACGTACCGAGTTGGCACATGGCTCCGACGGGACCTGTACGCCCGGAAAGCGGCCAGCTCTCGCCAGGGAGATGTCCACGCATGGTCCCGGCGCCGGTGTCGCACAGCACCTGGCGGCCGGAGGCACACCAGCGGCACTGGCCGCAGCTCGGAATGAAGGAACAGACGACATGGTCCCCTGGCTCCACCCTGGACACCAGCGGGCCTACCGCGTCCACCACTGCCGAGCCCTCGTGACCGAGCACCAGCGGCAGCCTCCCAACGATGGTGCCGTCGGTGACATGCAGGTCGGAACGGCACAGACCCGCGTACCGGAACGAGAGCAGGACCTCCCTGCCCTGCGGAGGTGCGACGTCAAGCTCCTCGATCGACATGTCCTCGCCGACGCGGTGCAGCACTGCCGCGGTCGTCGTTCTCGTCCTCATGATGCCCTCCCTGCCGGGAACTGAATCGCCTTGGTGGTGGTGTACTCGGCTATGCCGTAGGCGCCGGACTCCCGGCCGAGACCGGACGCGCCCACCCCACCGAACGGGGCGGCGGGGTTGTGGGCCGCCCCGTTGAGGTCCACCTGTCCGGTCCGCATCCGGGCCGCGACGGCTACCGCACGCCCTTCGTCGGCCGACCAGACGGCACCGTGGAGTCCGTAGGGCACGGCGTTGGCGGCGGCGACCGCCTCCTCCTCGCCGTCGACTGGGATGATCACGAGGACTGGACCGAAGACCTCCTCCTGGGCGATCCGCGCCGTGGGATCGACTCCGGAGAACACCACCGGTGTGACGAAATGGCCCCTGTCCGGCAGCGAACCGCCGTCCGTCCTGCCGAAGGCGAGCCGTGTGCCGTCCGCGACGGCGGCGCGGACCATCCCGAGCACCCGTTCCCGCTGCGCGGAGGAGACCAGCGGGCCGAGCCTGGCCGCGGGGTCGGTGGGATCGCCCGGGGCGAAGCGGGCGGCCTGTGCGGCGGCGATGTCCACCGCTTCGTCGTGCCGGTGCCGCGGCACGATCAATCGGGTCCAGGCGCTGCAGGTTTGGCCCCCATTGAGGTAGCAGTTGGCGACGGTGACCTTGACCGCGGCCGTGAGGTCCGCGTCGTCGAGCACGACACTGGCGGACTTACCCCCGAGCTCGAGCACGACCTTGGCCGGTGTCGCAGCTGCGAGCGCTGCCACTCGTCGGCCCGCTCCGGTAGAGCCGGTAAAGGACACGACGTCGATCCCCGGATGGCCCACCAGCGCCTCGCCGACACTGGAGCCGGTGCCGTGCACCAGGTTGACGACGCCGTGCGGCACTCCCGCGGCAACGAGCAGGTCCATGAGTGCCTCGGTCGCGAGTGGTGCGACCTCGCTGGGTTTGAGGACGACCGTGCATCCCGCCGCGATCGCCGGTGCGATTTTGAGGACAGCCTGATGCAGGGGGTAATTCCAGGGGGTCACGGCTGCCACCACACCCGCCGGCTCGCGCACGACCTGCGAGTGGCCGATCCATTCCTGCGCTTCGGGCTCGTCGAGCACGGCTCTGCACGCGTCGACGTCGGCCTTCGGCAGTGCCGCCTGGATCCGCCGGGCGAGGGTGATCGGTGAGCCGACGTCCCGCGTGATCGTTTGGGCGAGTTCCTCCTCCCTGTCGCCGATCAGCGAGGACAGCGCGCCGAGCACCTTGGCGCGGTCTGCGCGCGGCGTCTGGGACCATTCCGCGAAGGCCTCGCGCGCCGCGGTGACGGCGGCGTCGACAAGCGCCGGATCCGCGCAATGCACGGTGCCGATCCGCTCCTCGGTCGCCGGGTTCTCGACCTCGATCGGTTCGTTGCCCGCGATCCGGCGCCCCCCGACGACGTTGAGACAGTCGACCTGGTCGGTCACTGGTGCACCCTCTTCCGTGCCATTCCCACTCCCTACGAGTTGGTCAGTTGGTCAGGACGGCCGCTGAACCGTCCATGAGCCCGCCGGAGGTCACAACGGCGACCTCGTGTTTGGCAGCCTGGCGATCGCCACCGCGCCCCTGGATCTGCAGGACTGCTTCGGCCAGCGTGTTCATGCCGTGCAGGTAACCCTCGCCGAGGAGTCCGCCGTGGGGGTTGATCGGCAGGCGCCCGGACCGGACCAGTTCGCCGGCACCGCCCCGGTCGCACAGCCCCAGACCTTCGAGGCTCATCAGTACGGGGCCGGTGAAGCAGTCGTAGAGGCAGGCCACGTCGACGTCTGCGGGTGTTACGCCCGCCCTGCCGAACAGGTCGTCCCGGATGAGATCGGTGAAGTTGCGGGTGTAGTCGTCGGTCAGCACGTGGTCGCCGATGTCGAGGCCTGGTCGTGGGCCCGTCCGGTAAGCCGCCGCGGCGATGCGAACCGGTGGGTGGCAGAGGTCCCGGGCGCGTTCCATGCTCGTGACGAGCAGGGCGCAGGCACCGTCGACCTCGGGGGTGCAGTCGGCGACCCGGAAGGGCTCGGCGACGTAGGAGGAGGAGAAGTAGCCATCGAGATCCAGCGGGGTGCGGCGGATCGCCCGTTCGTTGCGCACGGCGTACTCCCGGTGGGCTATGGCTACGGCCGCCAGGTCACGCTCGTCCTGTCCGGTCTCGTGCAGGTACCGGCGAGCCCACATGGCGATGTACATCAAGTAGGAGTCGTAGCCGATCGGGTAGCGGAACTGGCCGCCACGGCCGGGGAAGCGTGCCGAGCCGACCTTCGGGCCGGAACGCCCGTTGAGCGCTCGAAAGATCAGGACGTGGTTCGCGAGCCCAGCCGAGATGGAGGCCGCGGCATGCGCCAGGAGATTGCAGGGCGCCTGTCCGGCCTGGTTGAGGTCGAGGACGCATCGGAGGCCGGGCAGAGCCAGCGCGGTGGCGACTGCCTGAGCGTTCTCCGAGTCGTGCCCGATCATGTGGCTGGCGATGCCGTCGACTTCGTGGACCGGCAGTCCAGCGTCGTCGCAGGCGGCGACTGCCGCCTCGGCCGCCAGGTCGAGTACCGGGCGAGCGGACTCGCGACTGAACCGCGTGTATCCGACGCCGACTACGGCCACCTCACTCATCGAGCACCATCCTCAGCTCGGTCCAGTCGTCGTGATGGTGAAAGTCCGGACGAACGCGCGATCCGAAGTCGACGCCCTCCGGGCGCTCCAACCTGAGGGCGATCCGCGGCCCCGCGTCGAGGTCGACAGTCGCGACGACATAGGGAACGTCGGCGGCGAACTCGCTCCCGAAGGCCCGGTGGACGACGATCCACGAGTAGATCGTGCCGCGCGCGTCGACCTCCTCACGCACGTATGAGGCGCCAGCGCACCAGGGGCATCGCCCCATCGGGGGGAACCGCAGCCGCGCGCAGGCGGTGCACCGTTGCAGTTCCACGCGCTCCTGGCGCAATGCGGCCCAGAACGGAGCGCTGTCGGCGTCGATTCGCCCATCGGGGGGCCCGGCCGTCGCGGAGGCGACGGGTGTCCTGGCTGTCGTCATCGGGCATCGTCCCTTCGTCCCACCGGTGGTTTGATTCTGGCTGATACTCGCCTCGCCTGCAACGTCTTGACGTGACCGTGGTCACGTCAGTACTCTCTCTCGATCAAACGGTGGGTTGAATTTTCCGGCCTTCCCCAACGCTGAGGAGCTGCGATGACCGAGTCCGACTCGCACCGGGTACTCGTCCCAGACGGCGCATCGTCACCGTCACCGGTCATGGCGGAGGCCGACCCCGCCCGGGTCCGAGCCTTCCGGCGCACGGTCGTCGGCGCGGTGATCGGCTCCGTGGTCGAGTTCTACGAGTTCACGGCGTACGGCGTGCTGGCCACCACGATGGCTGTGGTCTTCTTCCCCGCGACGGACCCCACAGTGGCCTTGTTGTCCTCCCTGGCGGTCTTCGCGCTCGCCTTTTTCGCCCGCCCGCTCGGCGGCTTCGTCTGGGGGCCGGTGGGGGACCGGATCGGCCGCAAACGCACACTCGCTCTGACAATCCTGCTGATGTCCGCGTCCACCTTGTTGATCGGTGTGTTGCCGAGCTACGCCGCGATCGGAGTGGCCGCGCCGATCCTGCTGATCTTCCTCCGCTTCCTGCAGGGTTTCTCGTGCGGCGGTGAAGTCTCCGGAGCCGTCTCGTTCATCGCCGAACAGGCACCGGTGTCGCGCAGGGGCTTCTCCGTCGCGCTGATCACCGTCGGTGCCACTCTCGGCACGTTGCTCGGCACGATCGTGCCCGGCACCCTGCTGCTCACGCTCTCCACCGAGGCCATGACGACATGGGGCTGGCGGATTCCGTTCCTGCTCGCCCTGCCGTTGGGAGTCGTGGCGATCTACATCCGGCTCAAGCTGGAAGAGACGCCATACTTCCTCGAGCTCAAACGCCGCAGCGAAACACGTCGCAACCCCATCGCGGCAGCGTTGTCGGGACGTCGTCAGTGGCGGCTGCTCGGCCGGTGTCTGCTGATCACCTCGCTGGGTGCTGCCTCCTTCTTCATGCTCGTCGGGTACCTGCCCAGTTTCGCGGTTCGGACTCTGGGGCTGGAGGGGACCGCGGCGTTCCTGCCGGTCGTGGTCGCGATAGTCACGATGCTCGGGGCAGAGCTGCTCGCGGCCCGGTGGTCCGACAGTCTCGGTCGCCGGCGCGTGCTGGTCGGCTCGGGGTTATGGCTACTGCTGCTGTCGTGGCCCGCGTTCCTGCTCATCACCTCGGGCTCGTTCGGACCCATGGTCGTTGGGCTCGTCATCATGGGCGTTGGAGCAGGCGCCTTCACCGCGCTGATCAACCCGGCGGTCATTGAGTTGTTCTCGACGAGCGTGCGGGTCACCGGCCATGGCATCGCCTACAACGTGGGGATCGCCGTCTTCGGCGGGTCGGCGCCCTACCTGCTGACGTGGTTCGGCGATCTCACGGGCAGCGCCGTGGTCGGTGCGTTCTACATCATGGCCGTGTCACTTCTCGCCATTCCCGCCGCGCTGTCCATCCCCGAGATGGCGGGCAAGCCGCTGAAGACGGGTTGAGCCGCCTTGAGACGAGAAGGGAAGATCATGGACGTACCGAGCCTCATGCGGCAGTCCGTGCGGTTCCACGGCGACCGGACCGCGCTCGTGGCAGGCCGGCGGTCGCTGACGTTCGGCGAAGCCTGGGAGCGGGGCATTCGAGTCGCGAATGGACTGCGGGCGGCGGGGGTACGGCCCGGCGACCGGGTCGCCGCGGTCGAGGACAACACGTTGGGCTGCGCCGATCTGTTCCTGGGTGCGGCCATCGCGGGTGCGGTGCGCGTACCGCTCTATCCTCGCAGCTCTCGCGAGGCGCACGCGGTGATGATGGCGCAGACCGACACCGTTCTGGTCGTAGCCGAGCAGCCCTACGCGGAGGCTGTGAAGGGCCTGGAACGCGAGGTGCCTTCACTGCAAACCGTGCTGGTACGGGACGCGGGATGGGAGGATTGGCTGGCGGCGCAGTCCGCCGATGACCCGCTCGTCGAGGTGGCTCCGGACGACTGGTACATCATCCGGCATTCCTCGGGGACCACGGGCAGGCCCAAGGGTGTGGGGTACACCCAGCACGACTGGCTGGTGAACTGTCGCAACTGGTACTACCGGCTCCCCAACCTGAACTGGGATTCGGTTGTCGGGCACGCGGCACCGATCTCGCACGCCTCCGGTTACCTGTTCCTCCCGGCGTGGCTGTCCGGGGCGAGTAACGTCCTGTTCGGGGCCTTCTCGGCTGAGAGCACGCTTGAGCTGGTCGAGACCCACCGGGTGACTCATCTCTGCCTCCCCCCGACCATGCTCGCCGCAGTCGCCGCCGATCCCTCGGCGAGTGGCCGGGACTTCTCGGCGCTGCAGTGCCTGCTCGTCGGTGGCTCACCTATCACCGACCGGACGATCGAGGCGGGCCGTCGGGTCTTCGGGGACGTCCTGTACCAGGTGTACGGCCAGACCGAGGCGACCCCGCTGACCTTCCTGACACCGGAGGAGTGGTTCGCCACGGTTCCGGGCTCGACGCCGATGCGTTCGGCCGGGCGGGTGCTGCCCTTCTGCCGGCTGGAGATCCGCGACCCGGTCGGGGCTGTCCTCGAACCGGGCGGTGTCGGCGAGGTGTGGACCCAGGTCGAGGCCCAGATGAGCGGCTACTGGGGTGATCCGGAGCGGACGGCCGACCGCCTCGTCGACGGCTGGATCCGTACCGGAGACATCGGCCGGCTCGACGCGAACGGCTACCTGTACCTGCTCGACCGCGTGGACGACATGATCGTCTCGGGCGGATTCAACATCTGGCCCGCGGAACTGGAGACCATCATCGCCAGGCATCCGGACGTCCGAGACGTCGCTGTGTTCGGGATCCCGCACCCGAAGTGGGGGGAGACGCCGATGGCCGTCTGCGTCATCGAACCGGGCGCGACAGTGTCCGAGGAGGAGGTGATCGAACTGGTGGGCACGACACTGGGCAGGCACCAGAAGCCTGGGCGGGTCCAGCTCACCACCGAGCCGTTACCGGTCTCACCGACGGGCAAGGTTCAGCGCAGAGTGCTGCGTGAACCACATTGGGCGGGTTACGAAGGAAAGGTGGGTGGCGCGTGAGCGTCGAAACCAGCAGGATCTCGCTAGCGGGACCGCCGGTGAATGGCTTCGGCCCAAAATTCGAAGTGCCAGCAGACGCCGAGCTGGCCGTTCTGACTCTCAACCGGGCGGACGAGCTCAACCCGCTCGACCACGATACGATCCGGGCCCTGCGCGCCGCCCTCGCCGTGCTTGATGCCGAACCGCAGGTTCGAGCGATCGCCATCACCGGCGCAGGACGGGCCTTCTCCGCGGGCGGCGACATGAAGAAGTACCTCAGCATGCAGGGTGACACGGTCGGCTTCCCCGCGTTCCTCAGCGACCTGCACACACTGCTGACCGAGATCGGAGCCGCTGCCACGCCGGTGATCGCGTTGGTCAACGGCGTCGCCGTCGCCGGTGGCCTCGAACTGCTCCTCGGCTGCGACTTCGCTGTCGCCGCGGAGTCCGCTCGGATCGGCGACGCCCACCTGCCGTACGGCCAGATGGGCGGGGGCGGGTCGCTGACGTTGCTGCCGCGGGCGGTCGGCCCGGCGCGTGCGCGGGAGCTCGTGTTTTCGGGGCGGCTGCTCGCAGCGGCCGAGGCCAGGGATTGGGGGTTGGTCAGCCAGGTCGTCCCGGACGACGACCTGCAGGCCGCCGGAGCCGAGATCGCCCGCGGGATCGCCACTCGCTCGCCGCTCGCTTTGGCGCACGCGAAGAGGACGCTGAACGCGGCCTACTGGGACGGTACGGCGGTGACCGCTGGGCTGCGCCTCGAGCGCGAGACGGCCAGTCGTTACTTCATGACCAGCGCCGACGCCCACGAGGGAATCGTGGCGTTCACCGAGAAGCGGTCCCCGAAGTTCACCGGGCGATGAGTGCGGTGTACGGCGTGCCGACGGATTTGCTCGAGTGGCACGAGCGGCTGCAGGTCCCACCGGGGGTGAACCTGCGCGAGTTACTCGGGCGCCACGACAGCTACATCAACGGGGGAGGCCCAGAGGTGGCCGCCGTCGAGGAGCGTGTGCCGATCCGGGAGATCGCGGGCTGGCGACTGACCGCGGACGTGACGGTGCCGCACGGCACCGGCCCGTTTCCCTGCCTTGTCTATCTCCACGGTGGAGGGTGGGTGCTGGGCTCACCGTGGACACACCGGCGACTGGCCGCGGAGCTGGCGGCGCTCGGCCTGGTGGTCGTCTCCGTCGACTATCGGCGCGCACCCAAGCACCGCTTCCCCGCGGCAGTGGAGGATGCCGCCGCCGCGGTGGACTGGGCGTACGCCTCGGCGGCGGCGTTCGGCTGCGAGCCTGGCCGGTTTATCGTGGGGGGCGACTCCGCGGGGGCGAACCTCGCCTGTGCGGTGCTCGCGGCCTACCCGCCGTGCGCTCGCTACGTCCGGGCGGCGCTCTTGCTCTACGGTGTGTACGACTACCACCGGGCGTTGCCGAAGCTCACTGCGCTCGCCGGTGGCCCGGACGCCGAGAGCCAGCTGTATCTCGACCCCGTACAGTTCGACCTTCTGCGTGGGGACGCGCGGCTCAGCCCCGGCCACGCTGACTCGCTTCCCAGGTTCCCCCCGTGCTGGCTGACGGTCGGCGAGCACGATCCGCTCCGCGAGGAGACCGAGGATTTGGCCTCCTCCCTCCTCGCGGCCGGCGTTCCACATCGGGTGCACCTCGCGGCGGATGCCCCGCACGGCTATCTGCAGCTGCCGACCCATCCGGCGTACACCGCCGCGTGGGAGTCGGCGCGCGGCTTCCTCGCCAGCTACGTGTAGCGGATCAGCCCGCGGGATCGATGAGGCCGTCAAGGATGAGGTCGCTGAAGTCCCGGCCGATCTCCTCGGCAGTCTTGCGCCCGCCGGGGGAGAACCAGCGGTACACCGAGTTGACCATGCCGAAGATCCCAAAGGACGCGATCTTCGGGTCGACCTCGGGCCGGATCCGCCCTGAAGCCTGCGCCTCGGTGATCCATTCCTGGACCGCACGCTCATGCCGGCTCCGCTCGGCGATGATGACGGCTTGACGCTCCTCTGACAGTGACCGCCACTCGGTGTAGAACAGCGTCGACCGTTCGAGGTTGCGGGCCGCGTGCGCCGTGTCGACCGCGATCAGTTCGCGAAGCTTCTCCACCGGTGACCCCTCCGATGCCAGGATCGCCTCGAAGTGCCTGCGGGTATCGTCGTGGTACTGCTGGATGAGTTCGAACAGCAGGTCCTCTTTGCTGGAGATGTAGTAGTAGACGCTGCCTTTGAGCAGCCCCAGCGCGGCTCCGATGTCCTGCGTGGTGGTGCCGTCGTAGCCCCGCTCGAAAAACATCCGGGCCGCGGTATCGAGCACCTCCTGCCGCCGCGCGTGCTGCTTGCGGCGTTTCCTCCCGACGGCCGGACGGTCACCGGGCTCCGACGGCACTGCCGCTCCCCCTCGCGCCACGCTTGCTCCTCCCGACAGGAAGAGGATACGACGCCGCCGCGGCCGGCTTGGACCCACCCACCGGTGGCTGAATGCGCCGCCGGGTCCCGCTGCTGGTCGCGCGACATGGACGGGGGCGGACTACACCGCCGTCCGTCCCACGTCATCCTTGATGCCCCAGCGCCTCAGAAGCTCCTCCGCGCTCGGCGACGGCGCGTCCGGACAACGCAGCGAGGAACGCCCGAAGCGGGGAGCGGGCGCGGGCTGGCGGGCCCCGCCGACCTCGGGCAGCAACGTCCGCGCGACCACCTGCGGGTCGTCGGGGGCGCGGTCGACGCCGAGTACCGGAGTCACACATGCGTCCAGATCGTCGAACACGGCGATCCATTCCGCCTGCGTCCGTGTCGCGAAAACCTCGGCGAAGAGCGTCCGCAGGCGTGGCCAGCATGTGCTGTCGTGCTGGTCGGGGAGGGATGCTGGATCCAGTCCGAGCCCGGCGAGCAGGCGCCGGTAGAACCGTGGCTCGACGCTGCCCACAGCCATGTACTCGCCGTCGGCCGTGCGGTAGACGTTGTAGTAGTGCGCGCCCGTGTCGATCTCGTTGGTGCCGGGGTCGGGGTTCCAGCCTCCATTGCCGATCCGGGTCCATACCCCGCACATCAGCAGGTTCACGCCGTCGAGCATGGCGGCGTCGACGACCTGCCCGCGCCCGCTGCGGGTGCGTTCGAGAAGTGCGGCGAGCACGCCGTAGGCGAGCAGCATGCCGCCCCCGCCGAAATCCCCCACGAGGTTCAGTGGGGGCACGGGGTCCTCGCCTGCCCGGGCGATGGCGCGCAACGCCCCGCTCACCGCGAGGTAGTTGATGTCGTGCCCGGCCTGCGCGGCCCGGGGGCCGTCCTGGCCCCATCCCGTCATCCGTCCGTAGACGAGGCGGGAGTTGGCCGCAAGGCAGACGTCCGGGCCGAGGCCCAGCCGTTCCATGACGCCGGGCCGGTATCCCTCCAGCAGCACGTCGGCCCGCGAAAGGAGATCGAAAGCACGTCCCTGACCTTCCGCCGACTTGAGGTCGAGTTCGACAGTGGGACGACCACGGCTCAGGAAACCGCCGCCGCGGCGCACCGGGTCGTCGTCGGCAACGCCCGGTCGGCTTACGCACAGCACTTCGGCGCCCGCGTCGGCCAGCATGGTCGCGGCGAACGGGGCTGGCCCGAACGCCGCGAACTCCACGACCCGGATGCCGGCGAGCAGCTCGCTCACACGACACCACGCTTCCGAAGGTCGTCGATCTCGGCTGGGGAGCGGCCGAGATCCTTGGACAGCAGTTCGTCGGTGTGCTCGCCGAGTGTGGGACCGGTCCAGCGGATCGCACCCGGAGTGTCCGAAAGGCGTGGAAAGATGTTCTGCATCGGGAAGGAGCCGAGCCGTGGTTCGGTGACGTGCACGATCGACTCCCTCGCGGCGAAATGCGGATCCGCGAGCATGTCGGCCGCCGTGTAGATCCGGCCTGCGGGCACATCGTGGGTGTCGAGCAGAGACAGAACTTCCTCCGTGGTGTGTCGCGCCGACCAGGCAGCGATCAGTGCGTCGAGTTCGTCGGCCCGCGCGATGCGCTCCTCGTGCGGCGCGTAGCGCTCGCCGAGCTCGGGCTCGCCCATCAAGGTGAACAGCCTCCGGAACGGTGAGTCCGCGTTCGCGGCGATCAGCACGCCGCCGCCGTCGGCGGTCGGGTAGACATTGCTCGGCACGACGTTGGGGAGCCGGGCGCCGGTGCGGGGCCTGCGGTGCCCGGCGAGCTCCCATTCCGGTAGCAAGGACTCCATGACGGCGAGCACCGATTCGTAGATGGCGACGTCGACTATCTGGCCTCGGCCGGTCGCGGTCCGGTGGTGCAGCGCGGCGAGAGTGCCGACGCAGGCGAAGGTGCCCGCGAGCGAGTCGCCGATGGAGATCCCGCAGCGTGACGGCGGTCGGTCTGGGTCGCCGACCACGTCGCGCAGCCCGCCGACGGCCTCGCCAATCGACCCATAGCCTGGCCGGTGCGCGTCCGGCCCGGTCTGACCGAATCCGCTGACCCGCACCATGATCAGTCCGGGATTGGCGGCCGATAGCTCGTCGTAGCCCAGGCCCCAGCGTTCGAGCGTTCCCGGTTTGAAGTTCTCCAGCACGATGTCGGCTTGTGCCGCGAATTCGCGGGCGATCCGTTGCCCGTCCGCGGTGCGCAGGTCGCAGGTCACCGACTTCTTGTTGCGGGCGACGATCGGCCACCACAACGGGGTGCCGTCCTTCTGCTCGCGGCCCCATTGCCGGATAGGGTCCCCCGCGCGGGGGTCCTCCAGCTTCACGACGTCCGCGCCGTGGTCGCCGAGCAGTTGGCCGCAGAAGGGGCCTGCGAGCAGCTGCCCCATTTCCAGGACACGCAGGCCGTCCAGAGCACCGGCGGTCATCGGACCTCCTCGGGGAGAGAGCTTGCAGCGGCGGAAGGTGTGGGCGCGGCGTCACCGGTCTCGCCGGTTCGGGCGGGGGCGGTCTCCTTGCCCACGAACAGCAGGGTGACGACGCTGAGGGCGGCGAACGCGATCACCAGCATCGACACCGGCCAGGACGAGCCGCCGGAGGCGGCGACGAGGGCGACGGCGATGAGCGGGGAGATGCCGCCACTCAGCGCGCTCGCGACTTCGCGGCTGACCGTGAAGCCGCTCAGCCGCACTCGCGCGGGGAACAGTTCGGAGAAGTAGGCGCCCTGGGGGCCGATCATGGCCGCAGAGCCGACACCGACCGCGACGATCACCGCGATGGTGGCGCCCGCCGTCGTCCGGGTGTCGGTGAGCATGAAGAACGGGAAGGCGAAGGCCGCAGAGAACAGCGCGCCGAAAAGTATCACGGGTCGCCGGCCGACTCGGTCCGACAGAGCCGCAAACAGCGGCATGGTGGCGAGGGACACGATCGCGGCGAACGTGGTGGCGAGAGGGCCGACGCTGCTGCCCATCTCGAGGTTCTGTGCCAGGTAGGCGGTCACGAAGGTGAGGTAGACATAGGAGATGGCGCTCTGACCCATCTGAGTCCCGAACACCACCAGCAGCGGCCTGCGATAGTCCCGCACCGCCGTCCGCAGTGGAGCGGTCTCCACCCGCGCGGTCTGCTGAAGTTTGGCGAAGTCCGGGGTTTCGGGAAGGCGCAGGCGCAGCACGAGTGCGACGGCGACCACGACGACGCTCGCCAGGAACGGCACCCGCCAACCCCACGTCAGGAACGCCTCGGCAGGCAGGCGGGTCAGCAACGTGAACGTCGCTGAGGCCGTCACCAGCCCAAGGAACACTCCGACGGCAGGCCACGAACCCTGCAGACCCCGGCGGTGCGGTTTCGCGTGTTCGACCGCGAGCACGGCCGCACCACCGAACTCGGCGCCCGCCCCGAAGCCCTGCACCAGCCGAAGCGCGATCAGCAGGATCGGTGCCCACAGCCCCGCCGTCTCGTAACTGGGGATCAGGCCCATTGCCGCGGTGGCGCCGCCCATCAGCAGCAGTGTGAGGACGAGGACGCGCCGTCGCCCGACCCGGTCGCCGAGAGCGCCGAAGAACGCGGCGCCGAGCGGGCGGGCCAGGAAGCCGACCGCGTAGGTGCCGAAAGCGGCCAGGGTACCCACGACCGGGTCGCCGGTCGGGAAGATGATCTTGTTGAACACCAGCGCGGCAGCCGTGCCGTAGAGCGTGAAGTCGTACCACTCGAGCGCGGAGCCGAGCAGGGCAGCGCTCGATGCCGAACGGCTGCGCTGGCCGGGAACAGATGGTGGTTTACTCATCGTTGAGAACCTCTCCGTGAGGCGCCCGCGGTGGAGCGGGTCCAGGACTGCAGCGATACTCGCCGACGGGCCGTGGCTCTGGAAACGTCGAACGGGGGTGTGGCGCACCCACTCATGACACTTCGCGGTCCGGCCCGGCGCGGTTACCCTGGTCACATGAACGGCCGGAATCGACTGGGCGATTTCCTTCGCGCGCGGAGGGAGAGGCTCTCACCTCCGGCGGAGACGGACGGTGCGGGGCCGAGCCGGCGTACTCCGGGGCTGCGCCGCGAGGAGGTCGCCATGCTCGCCGGCGTCAGTACCGACTACTACGTCCGGCTGGAGCAGGGACGCGAACGGAACCCCTCCACGCAGGTATTGAACGCACTGGCCAGAGCGTTTCAACTGCGCGAAGAGGAAACGGAATACCTGCACACGCTGGCCGGCCCGGTCCGGCGCAGCCGGGCCGACGCCGACCGGGTCTCCGCCGGGCTGGTCAGGCTCATGCAACATTGGACCGACACGCCCGCGTTCGTGCTCGACCGCTTGATGAACATCCGAGCCTGCAACGCCATCGGACGCTGCCTCTACGAACCTCTGAGACTCAGTGAGCAGGGCAACCTGCTGCGCATGGCGTTCCTCGACCCGGCGGCACCAGAGTTCTACGTCGACTGGCAGCGGTCGGCGCGCAACGTCGTGGGCACGCTGCGCGCCGCCAACAGCGGATTCGAAGAAGATCCCGCGCTGGCCGCATTCATCGGCGAGCTCAGCGTGCAGAGCGAGGAATTCGCGCGGTTGTGGGCCCGCCACGACGTGCGCGGCAAAGTCGGTGACACCAAACGCCTGCACCATCCCGAGGTCGGTCCCCTTGCCCTGCGTTACGAAAGCTTCACCGTCAACGGGGCACCCGGCCAGCAGCTCATCGTCTACCACGCGGACCCTGGCAGTCCGTCCGAGGACTCGCTTGCCTTACTGGGATCGCTGGCCGGGTCCCGACGCGGCGGCCGGGTCCCGGTCGCGCAACGCAAGCCGGAGCCAAGGAGCGCCACACCCTGGTAGACGCCGGCGCGGCCAGGCAGCGTTGGGGGCATGACCGAGATCCCTCAGCCCGCTGCGGAAGCCTGTTCCGATCCTGCCGGGGAGCCCGTCGTGCTGACGGTCAACGGGCGGCGCCACGCCCTCGCCGTCGACGTCCGGACGACGCTGGCGGACCTGCTGCGAGACGGGCTCGGAGCCACCGGCACCAAGGTCGGATGCAATCAGGGGACCTGTGGTGCCTGCACGGTGCTCGTGGACGGGGCCCGGGTGCTGTCCTGCCTGACCCTGGCCGTCACTCTCGACGAGGCGACGGTGACCACGATCGAGGGACTTGCCGGTCCGGACGGCAGCCTGCATCCGATGCAGCGCGCCTTCGTCGACGCGGACGCACTCCAGTGTGGCTTCTGCACCCCCGGACAGATCATGTCGGCGCTGGGCTTGCTGGCGGAGAGCGGCGGTACCCTCGCTGATCTCGACGACGATGCGCTGCGCGACCGGATGAGTGGCAACCTGTGCCGCTGCTCGTCCTACCCTGCGATCCTGTCCGCGATCCGCGCCGCCGCGGAGGACTGACCAGTGCGGGCCTTCCAGTACACGCGAGCGCGGTCGCTGTCCGAGGCGGTGACCGCCGCGGCCGCGGGCGCGACTCCGCTGGCAGGCGGCACGACACTGGTCGAGCTGCTCAGAGCGGAGATCGCACGTCCGGCACATGTCGTTGACCTGCGCTGGGTGGGTGAGCTGCGGGAATGGGACACGGCGGGGGAACCGGCGCGCATCGGCGCCCTCACGTCCATGGCGGCGCTCGCAGCCGATCCGCTCATGGCGGCCCGTTTCCCCGCGGTTGTCGAGAGCCTGCAACTCGCCGCCTCGGGGCAGCTGCGTGCCATGGCGACGATCGGCGGCAACCTCCTGCAGGCGTCGCGCTGCCCCGCGTTCCGGGATGGGCGGTCGCCGTGCAACCGCCGTGCGCCCGGCAGCGGCTGCGCCGCGCGCACCGGCCCCGCCCACGACCACGCCGTCCGCGGCACCTCGACAGCGTGCGTCGCCCCGTACCCCGGCGATCTCGCCGTTGCACTGGTCGCCGCCGACGCGGAGATCGAGACCCGCTCGCCGGCGGGTACCCGGCGGATCCCGGCCGCTGCGCTGCACCGTGCCCCTGGCGCGACCCCGGAGCGGGAGCACGTGCTCGGTCGTGGCGAACTGATCGCGGCCGTGCTGGTGCCGGGCGGGCCGACGGCGCGCAACGCCGCCTTCGTGAAGGTACGCGACCGGGGCAGTTTCGCGTTTGCCCTCGGGTCCGCCGCCGTCGGCCTCGAGGTGTCCGCCGGGCTGGTCATCGCCGCCAGGGTCGTCCTCGGCAGCGTCGCCACCATCCCGTGGCGCAGCCACGAGGCCGAGTCGGTGCTGGTGGGGGAGCGGTTGACGGCGGGGACGGCACGGGCGGCCGCGGACGCCGCTCTCGCCGGGACGTGCGGCCCACGGGCCGAGGCGGCTCGTGGCGCCGTGACGAAGGCATGCCTCACCGCCGCGTCCAGGGCAGGCGTGTCATGAGCATCGGCAGCCCGCAGGTCCGGGCGGACGCCGTCGCGAAGGTGACCGGCGTCGCGCGCTACGCCGCTGACCATCGTCCTCCCGGCATGCTGCACGCCCGGCTGGTCACCAGCACGATCGCTCGAGGTCTCATCACGTCGATCGACGCCAGTGACGCGT
Organism: Prauserella muralis; assembly: GCF_003202285.1. GTDB lineage: Bacteria > Actinomycetota > Actinomycetes > Mycobacteriales > Pseudonocardiaceae > Prauserella_B > Prauserella_B muralis. The sequence goes on along the minus strand of NZ_MASW01000007.1, from coordinate 202,597 downwards.
CCGGGCTGCCGGGGGTGCGGGCGGTGATCACTCACCACGACCTGGCCGGAGAGCTGAACCCGGTGCAGGCCCTCGTCGATGGAGGTCACTTCCACACCGCTGCCTGCCCGCTGGCCGGACCGGTGATCCGGCACGCCGGACAGATCGTCGCCCTCGTCGTCGCCGAGACGGGGGAGGTCGCGGAACGGGCCGCGCACGCTGTCGACGTGCGGTATGCGACTGGGCCGGCGGTGCTCGACCTGGCCGACACCGATCCGGCCGACGATGTGGAGGTCGCCCGCTGGGAAGTAGGTGATCGCATGCCGGGCGGGGCTGTGGCCGTCGATGAGGTCTACACGACGCCGGCCCAGCACCACCACGCGATCGAGCTGTATGCGGTACTCGCGCAGTGGCGGGGCGCGAGCCTGGAGGTCGATGTGCCGACGCAGTGGGTGCAGGGCGAGCAGCGGGGCCTGGCCGCGGCACTCGGCGTGCCCGAGTCGGCGGTCCGAGTCCGGGCGCCCTACGTCGGGGGTGGATTCGGCGGGAAGGCCGTTGTCCTGTGGCACACCGTCCTCGTCGCCTGGGCTGCACGGCGGCTGGCGGCTCCGGTGCGGTTGTTCGTCACCAGGCAGCAGTGCGCGACCGTCGCGTCATTCCGCCCGCAGAGCACCCATCGGGTGCGGCTGACGGCGACCTCAGGTGGGCGGCTGCTCGGGTACGAGCACGACGTCCGTGCGCAGACCTCCCGCACGGACACCGTGGGTTTGGCGGGAACCGCGATGACAGCGCGGCTCTACGCCACGTCACGGATCCGTTGCCGCGAGACCGTCGCGCCGGTTGATGCGCCCACCCCCGGTTTCATGCGGGCACCGGCCGAGTTCGGGCACGCGTTCGCGCTGGAGTCGGCGGTCGACGAGCTCGCAGCCCGGCTCCAGGTCGATCCCGTGGCGCTGCGGTTGCGCAACGAGCCTGCGCGCGACCCGGTCACGCGGCTTCCCTTCGGTGGGCGGCACCTGTCCCAATGTCTGCGGCTCGGCGCGGAGCTGTTCGGCTGGGCGGACCGCGATCCGCGGCCGCGTTCGATGTCGGATGCCGGGGAGCTGATCGGATGGGGGTGCGCTGCCTCGCTCTACCCCGCCAACGGCGGCGGCATCGTTGAGTGCCGGATGACGCTTGATGAGGACGGGCGGGCCGTCGTCGAGGTCGCCGCGACGGATCTGGGAACCGGAGCGGCGACCGTGCTCGCCCAGATCGCGGCCGACGCCGCCGGTCTCGACCCCGGTGCGGTCGTCGTCACCCTAGGCGACTCGGTGTTGCCTGCCGGCCTGATGGCGGCCGGCTCATGCACGACCGGGTCGGCCGGCTCTGCCGTGTACCGCGCGGGTCTGCTCCTGCGCGCGGCGCTCGAGCGCGGCGAGTCGGCGCCGGTCACCGTGACGGCACGCTGGGTCCCGCGCGGGATGACCCCGGCGCTCCACGCGGCACACCGCCGGGGCAGCCGTGTGCAGCTCGGCCCGGTTCGCGATGGCCGCGTGCTGTTCGCGTACGGGGCGCAGTTCGCCGAAGTTCGGGTCGACCCCGTCACGGGGATGGTTCGGGTCCCGCGGGTGGTGGGAGTATTCGACGCGGGCCGGATCGTCAATCCGCGGACCGCACGTGCCCAACTGGTCGGCGGTATCACCTGGGGCATCGGTCACGCGATCATGGAGCGGACGCCGATCGACCGGTCTCGCGCCGCGTTCAGCGGCACCGACCTCGGCGCCTGCCATGTCGCCACCCATGCGGACGTCGGGCAGGTCAGGGTGGAGATGCTCGACATCGCTGATCCGGCGGTCAACCCGCTCGGCGTGAAAGGCGTCGGTGAGATCGGACTCGTAGGCACGGTAGCGGCCGTGACCAATGCCGTCTACCACGCGACCGGAGTACGGGTGCGCCGACTGCCGGTGGAGCCTGCGGTCCTCGTCTCAGCGCGTTGACTGGGTGCGACGCACCCACGACACGCACCCCACACCGACGTTCCCGGCCCGAAGGTGGACAGGACGGGCGGGCCTTGCCACCGCCCGCACGACTCAGGACACGAGGAGGATCCATGCCCACCACCACAGCGGAATCACCGGGTACCCGGGCCGTTCGCCCGTTCCGGGACGGCCTGGTCGCCCTCGATCCGCCACGGCTGCTCGGCTCACGGTGCGCCGCATGCGGAACTACGGCGTTCCCGCCTCGCGAGTTCTGCCCTTCCTGCCGAGCCGTCGAGCACATCGACAAGGCCGAGCTCGCGACGGCAGGCCGAATCCACTCGTTCACCATCGTCAGGCAGGCCCCGCCCGGCATGCCGGTTCCGTACGTACTGGCCTGGGTCGACCTTCCGGACGACGGGGTGAGATTGCTGACGACGGTGGTCGGAACGCAGCCGGAGGAGGTCGAACTGGACCAGCCGGTCGAGCTCGAGCTGACGCCGTTCGGCACCGCTGACGACGGCGCCTCCCTGATGGGCTTCCGCTTCCGTGTCACGACGAGGGGAGAGACGCGATGAGCCCGGCACCCGCCTTCGTCGCCGGAGCAGGCATGATCCGCTTCGGCAAGCATCCCGTCGACGTGACGCTCGAGCGAATGGGCGTCGGCGCAGCCCGTGCCGCACTCGCCGACGCCGGCGCCGATCTCGCGGACGTCGACGGCCTTTACATGGGACACGTGTTCGGCGGGCCGGTCGCCGGGCAGCGGATCGGTGCCCAGCTCGGGCTGGACGGCAAGCCGGTGTCCAACCACGAGAACTACTGCGCCAGCGGCGCCACGGCGATTCGTGAGGCCTGGGTGGCCCTGGCGGCGGGCCTGCACGATGTCGTACTCGTGATTGGCGTGGAGAAGATGACGGACCGGATCGTGGGCGGGGTCCGACCTGACCCCGGCGATCTCGACGCCGCCGTCGGCTACGTCATGGCCGCCGGACATGGCATGAGCGCGCGTCGCTACATGGCCGACCACGGCGCTACTCGGGAACAGATCGCCGCGGTCGCGGTGAAGAACCATGCGCACTCGGTGCACAATCCGTTCGCGCACTACCAGAAGCCGATCAGTCTCGAAGAGGTTCTCGGTGCGCGCCCCATTGCCGAGCCGCTCGGGCTGCTCGACTGCAGCCCGATCTCAGACGGAGCAGCGGCGGTGCTGCTGTGCAACAGGGCAGGGTTGCGCCGCCTCGGCCTGAGCGGACCGGTTCCCCGGATCCTGGCGGTCGGCTTGGTCAGCGGCTTCGTGCAAACCGGGCTGGGCGACCTCAACGCGGAGGACGTCTCGCGCCGCGCCGGGGAGGAGGCTTGGACACTGTCCGGCGTCGGTCCCGGCGAGATCGACCTGGTGGAGATGCACGACTGCTTCACCATCGCCGAGATCGTCCGGCTGGAGGGCCTCGGCCTCGTCCCGCGCGGCCAAGGCGGCGAATGGACGGCAGCCGGGCACACCGCGCTCGGCGGCCAACTGCCGGTCAACCCCTCGGGCGGTCTGTTGTCCCGAGGCCATCCCGTCGGTGCGACCGGGACCGCCCAGGTCTGTGAGCTGACGTGGCAGCTGCGCGGGACGGCGGGGGGCAGGCAGGTCGACGGCGCCCGCACCGCACTCGCCTACTGCAAGGGTGGCTCTGTCAACGGCACGGACGGCGGTTCGGTCAGCACCGTCGTGATGACCCGGTGACGGCCACGTCCGGAAACGATGCGCGAGCCGGCGTCCTCGCCGCCGGGATCGGGTTCACCGAGGGGCCCCTGTGGACGGCGGACGGTCGGCTTCTCGTCGTCGTCACGTCCCGGGGACTCGTGGCACAGATCGATCTCGATGGAGCGGGGGTCGTCGGCACCATCGACACCGGCGGCGGCCCGAACGGGCTCGCGGAGACGGGCGACGGGACGGTGTGGGTTGCCCAGAACGGGGTCGTTCGGCGGGGCGGCTCACAGCGGGGCGTCCCCCCGGGCCTGCAGCGAATCCTCGGAGCTGACGTGACTCAGGTCGCCGTCCCGCACGCGATGGCGCCCAACGACCTGGCGGTCGGACCGGATGGCCGGATCTGGTTCACCGACCCGGGGCCGGGCGCCTCCGGGCCGGGTCGGCTGTGTGCCCACGACCCGTCCACCGGCTGTACGAGTGTGCTGCTCGACGGGATCGGTTACCCCAACGGCCTCGCAATTGACGGAGACCTGGTGTATCTCGCCTGGACCGATGCCGGGCACGTCACTCGGCACCACTGGACTGGTGACAGGCTCGACGTGGCGGACGTTCCCCTCGTGCTGCCAGCGGGTGGGCCGGACGGGCTCGCCCTCGATACCGACAGGCGGCTCTACGCCGCCGCGCCGGACGCGGACGCGGTGGTGGTGTTCGAGCCGGACGGACGGCCGGGACGGACCATCCGCTTCGATGAACCGACTTTCCCGACGAACCTGTGCTTCGCCGGGCCGGATCTCGACGTGCTGGTGGTCACCGCGGCCAAGGGTGGGCGCGTGCTGATCGTCGACGACCTAGGCGGCGCTCGGGGGCTGCCGCTGTGCCGCGGCGGGTGGTGACCCCGTCGTTCAGATCTCCCCGAGCTGGCCGATGCGTTGGGCTGCCTCCGTGAGCAATTCCGCCAGCCCGGGTAGATCGGCCTGCTCATATCGGGAGAGCGGCATGGAGATGGAAAGCGCCGCCTGTGGCCGGCGGCGGCGGTCGAGGATCGCCACCCCGATCCCCCCGATGCCCTCCCGCCACTCGCCGGCGTTCAGTGCGTAGCCCCGCTCTCGAGTTCGCTGCAGCTCGCTCCTCAGCGCCGCGACGTCGGAAAGGGACCGGTCGGTCCACCGTCGGACACCATGGGACAGCACTCGCTCGACGTCGGACTCGTCAGCGACCGATGCCAGGATCGCCCGCCCACTCGACGACACGTACAGGGGCGCGCGTGTGCCCAGCTCCAGATAGGTGCGAACCGACCGGGTGCCGTCGAGCCGGCTGACAATGACAACGTCGTCGCCATCCCGGACCGCCAGATGCACGGACTCGCTGGTCTGGTCACGGACCTTGCGCATTTCCTCGTGTGCGATCTCGTCGAGGCCCGACCCGCGGATGCCCGCGAGACCGACGGACAGCGCGCGGTGGGAGATTCGCCATCGCGTGACCTCGGTGCCCGTCGTCCGTAGCCATCCGCCCTCGGCGAGGGACATGATCGCGCGCTGGACGGTCGTCTTCGGCAGCCCGAGCGCGCGGGCAAGGTCCGAGACACCAACAGGTTGCCGGGCGGCGACCTCTTCCATCACGCGCAGGGCGGTCAGCACGCTGCGGTTGCCACCGCCATGCGATCCCTCCTCCACCACGGTCGATCACCCTACCCGACGTGTGCTGTGCGACTTCGGCCTTGACATCGCGCGCAACCCCTCTGAGGATATAGTCCGATATGCGGACCATTGTACCGAGTGTCGGAACAGAACGAGGTGAGAGGTGCGGCACCGATGCTGGCGGAGCGTGCTGTTTGTTCCCGGAGACCGGCCCGACCGCGTTGCGAAGGCCGTGTTGCGCGGAGCGGACGTCGTGGCCATCGATCTGGAAGACGCCGTGGCGCCCCCGGCGAAGGAGGCGGCCAGAGAGCTGACTCTCGAGTATCTGCGGACCGTACGCCCCGCTCGGACCACCGTGCGGGTCAACTCGTGGGACAGCGGCGAGCTCGAGCGTGACATCGAGCGGCTCGCCGAGGTCCTGCCCGCTGTCGATGCGGTTTTCCTTCCGAAGGTCGCCGAGGCAGCCGACGTTGCGCGGTTGGTCAGCCTGCTGGATCAGGCGGGAGGGGACGGCGTGCCGGGTGTCGTCCCGATCATCGAGACGGCCGTTGGAGTCTTCGAAGCCCGTGCCATCGCGTCGGCGTCTCCGCGAGTGGTGACGATGCTGTTCGGCGTGGCCGATCTCTCGGCGGATCTGGATGTCGAGCCCACCGCCGAAGGGCGCGAACTCGCGTTCGCCCGAGCCCAGGTCGTCCTCGCCGCGGCGGCGGCGGAACTGGCCGCCCCGATCGACGGTCCTTACCTCGTTCTCGGTGAGGAGGACGAACTTGCCAGGTCCGCTGCCGCCGCCCGCGAGCTCGGATACGGCGGCAAGGCGGTGATCCATCCCGGTCAGATCAAGGCCGTGCACGCGGCGTTCGCGCCGCGGCCCGCAGAGATCGCCTGGGCCGAAAAGGTCGTGGCCGTAGCCGAGGACGGCGGGGCTGCCCGACTGGACGACGGCAGCTTCGTGGACCAGCCGGTCGTTCGTCGGGCACGGCGAATCCTGGCGACCGCTCAGGAGGACGGTGCGCTATGACCGTCCACAGAGGGTGGCAGGGCCGGTTCTTCGAGGACTTCGTCGAGGGGGACGTGTTCGAGCACCCGCTCGGGCGGACCATCACGACGACCGACAACATCTGGTTCACCCTGCTGACTCAGAACACCGCGCCGCTGCATTTCGACCACTCGTACGCGGCGAAGACCGAGTTCGGCAAGCCGCTGGTGAACTCCGCCCTGACGCTCTCGATCGTCGCCGGCCAGAGTGTCTCCGACGTCTCGCAGAATGTGTTCGCCAACCTCGGCTGGGAACAGATCGTCCTGCCCAACCCCGTATTCGAGGGCGACACCATCCGGTCCCGGAGCACGGTCTTGGCGGTGCGGCCGTCCAAGTCCCGCCCGGCGCTCGGCGTGGTCACGGTCCAGACCGAGGGCTTCACCCAGAACGACGACCTGGTCATCCGTTTCACCCGCACTGTCCTTGTTTACCGCCGGGGCCACGGTCCCCGCGCGATCGCCCATGAAGAGAGCAGCTCATGATTTCCAGCGAGACCGAGATCCGATCAGATCTGCGGGAACTGGTCGACCGCGTGTGCGCCGACTTCCCCGACGCCTACTGGCGGGACCTCGAGGAGACCGACTCATATCCGGAGAAGTTCGTTGCCGCCCTCACCTCCACGGGCGTCCTCGGGGCATTGGTGCCTGAAGAGTTCGGCGGGCTCGGGCTCGGTGTGGGCGACGCGTCGATCATCGTCGAGCAGATCAACCGCAACGGCGGAAACGCCGCGGCGGTGCACGCCCAGCTCTACACCATGAGTGCGGTGCTGCGGCATGGATCCGACGAGCAGCGCAGCCAGTACCTGCCGCTCATCGCGACTGGTGAACTGCGCCTACAGGCCTTCGGCGTAACGGAGCCTATCGCCGGCACGGACACGACCAAGATCCGTACCTTCGCGCGCAGGGACGGGGACGGTTACGTCATCAACGGGCAGAAGGTGTGGACGTCGCGGTTCCAGCACTCCGACCTGATGCTCCTGCTCGCCCGCACCACCCCAATCGACGAGGTCGAGAAGAAGTCACAGGGTCTGTCGCTCTTCCTGCTCGATCTCCGGGAGGTCGACGGCGTGACGGCCAGGCCGATCAAGACGATGGTCAACCACGAGACGAACGAGGTCTTCTTCGACGACGTGCGCGTGCCCGCGTCGACTCTTGTCGGCCAGGAGGGACGGGGATTCCACCACATCCTCGACGGGATGAACGCCGAGCGCGTCCTCGTCGCGGCCGAATGCGTAGGCGACGGCCGGTGGTTCGTCGACCGCGCGCGACGGTATGCGTGCGAACGTATCGTTTTCGACCGCCCGATCGGCCAGAACCAGGGCATTCAGTTCCCCATCGCGACCGCGCACGTGCACGTCGAAGCGGCCGACCTCATGCGCTGGCGCGCCGCGCATCTGTTCGACTCCGGTGAGCCTTGCGGCGCGGAGGCCAACATGGCGAAGCTGCTGGCTGCGGACGCTTCGTGGGAAGCCGCCAATGTCGCCATGCAGACGCTCGGCGGGTTCGGCATGGCCAGCGAGTACGACGTGGAGCGGAAGTTCCGCGAGTCTCGGCTGTTCCAGATCGCCCCGATCTCGACGAATTTGATCCTTGCCCACATCGGCCAGCACGTCCTGGGTTTGCCCCGTTCGTTCTGACCACATCGGCCACCGAAAGCTGGATACTTCATGACTCCCAGAGTGATCCACCTCGCCGCGGCAGCCCCCACCCATCGTGCCCGAGCGCGTGGTGTTCATGACTGACCGCGCGACCGTGCTCCTGACGGACCGAGCCTGGCCAGACGACGAGATCGAGCGGGAGATCGTCGAGGCTGGTGGTCTCCGGTTCGTGAGCGGGCCACCTGAGCCAGCCTCCGCTTCAGAGATCGAGCGACTGGTCCGGTGCCATACGCCTGCCGCCATCCTGACCTGCTGGGCGCCGGTCACCGCGACGGCGATCGCGTCGTCGGCGGACCTGACGGTGATCGCTCGGATGGGGGTCGGCCTGGACAACATCGACGTCGACGAGGCCACCGCACGCGGCATCGCGGTAACCAACGTGCCGGACTACTGCGTCGCCGAGGTGTCCGATCATGCCGTGGCCCTGGTCCTGAATTGGACGCGTGGGATCGCGGCACTCTCGCAGGCGGTACGAGGCGGACAGTGGCAGCCGGAATCAGCTCGTCTGCGCAGGCTTGCGTCGCTCACCTGCGGGATCGTCGGCTACGGACGGATCGGCCGGGAGACCGCGCGGAAGCTGGGTGCCTTCGGCCCCCGGATCCTCGTGACCGGGCCGACTCGACCTGCTGAGCTCCACGGGGCCGAATTCGTGAGTCTCGCCGAACTGCTCGAGCGGGCCGACGTCGTCGTGCTCCACGCGCCGCTGACGCCCGAGACCCGGAACCTGATCTCGCGCGCGGAGCTCGCGCGGATGAAACCGGGAGGGCTTCTGGTCAATGTCGGGCGAGGCGGACTCGTCGACACTGCTGCGTTGATCGACGCGATCGACAGCGGGCACCTCGATGCGGCGGCACTCGATGTCCTCGACACTGAACCCGATGTGCCCCACGGTCTTCGGACGGCACCCTCCGTGACGGTGACACCGCACGTCGCCTTTTCCTCCGACGACTCCGTCGCGCAGCTTCGCCGCTCTGCGGCGCAGGAGGTCGTCCGGGTGCTGGGTGGGGGCGATCCGCTCCACCCCTGCAACCCACTGGTCCGGAAGACCACGAAAGCGAAGGAAGCATGATGAGCGGATCCGTTCCCTCCATCGCGAAGATGCATGGCCGTCAGATCCTCGACTCCCGGGGACGTCCGACCGTCGAGGTCGACGTCCACCTCGACGACGGCCGGATGGCAAGAGCCTCGGTGCCTTCTGGCGCATCGACCGGCACCTACGAGGCCCACGAACGCCGCGACGGAGACCACTCACAGTATGCGGGCCTTGGCGTGCGGCAGGCGGCACGGGCGGTGAGCACGGAGATCGACACCGCCCTGCATGGCCGGCCGGTCACCGACCAGCAGGAGATCGACACCCTGCTGCGGGACCTCGACGGGTCACCCGCGCTGACCCGCATCGGGGCCAACGCGATACTGGGTGCCTCACTCGCGGTCTGCCGTGCGGGCGCGGTGGCGACGGGGCAGCCGCTCTACCGGTACATCGCCGAGCTGGCGGGGACGACGCCCGCGTTGCCGACGCCGGTCGTCAACATCCTTTCCGGCGGCGTGCATGCGGGGCGCGGGATGGACGTCCAGGACTTCCTCGCTGTTCCCGCCGCGTCGACCAGCTTCCCCGACGCCCTGCACATCATCGCACGTGTCCGCGCTGCGGCAGCGGACGTGCTCACTGCCCGCGGGCTCCCCACGTTGCTTGCCGACGAGGGCGGCCTCTCGCCGGGGTGCGCTACGGGTGAGGAAGCCCTCGACCTGATGGTGGCCGCCATCGAGGCCGCAGGGCTCAGACCCGGCCGCGACGTGCTCATTGCCCTCGATGTCGCCGCCCATACGCTCGTCACGCCGGATGGGGATTACGCGTTCGCCCGCGAGGGCGTCACTCGCTCCTCGGCCGAGACGGTCGCGCTGCTCGAGCGCTGGGTCGACCGATACCCTGTCGTGTCCATTGAGGATGGCCTCGACGAGGAGGACTGGTCCGGGTGGACCACGCTGACCGGACACCTCGGCGGCCGCGTCCAGGTCGTCGGGGACGACCTCTTCACGACCAACGCGGAACGACTCCGCAAGGGCGTCTCCCTCGGCGCGGCGAACTCGATTCTGATCAAGCTCAACCAGAACGGAACCCTGACCGGGACGCTCGACGTGGTTCGGGCGGCACGCGCCGCGGGTTACGCCCCGATGGTGTCGGCGCGCTCGGGCGAGACGGAAGACGACTTTCTCGCCGATCTCGCGGTCGGAGTCGGCGCGGGTCAGATCAAGATCGGTTCCCTGCGCTGCTCGGACCGGCTCGCCAAGTACAACCAGCTCGTGCGGATCGCAGAGGACGACAGCGTCCCCTTCGCTCCGTGGTCGCCGGCGAGTACGTCGTGACAGGCGACGATCGCGTCGTCGCCGCGCGGCGGTTCCTCGTCGCGCAGGGCCTGCAGGCCGCGGACGAGCAGTCGCACTGGACGCCCCTGACCGGCGGAGTGTCCTCCGATCTGTGGCGAGTGGACCTGCCTGGCCGGACTCTCTGTGTCAAGGCCGCACTGTCCCGCTTACGGGTCGCAGACGACTGGTCCGCTCCACTGGAACGCAACGCCGTTGAGTACGATTGGCTCAGCTTCGCTCGGGAACATGTCCCTGGAAGCTGTCCGCGTCTGCTGGGCCAGGACGTCCAGGCAGGTTTCTTCGCCATGGAGTATCTGCCCGCGGATGACCATCCCCAGTGGAAGGCAACGCTACTCGCCGGCGATGTCGATCCCGAGTTCGCGGGCCGAGTCGGCGACGTCGTCGGCAGGTTGCACGCGGCGTCGGCCGGAGACGAGTCCGTCAGGAGACGGTTCGCGACGGACGCCAACTTCGATGCGCTGCGCATCGCGCCATACCTGCGCGTCACCGCGGGCCGCAATCCCGGGGTAGCCGATCGGCTGCACGACCTCGCCGACCGCCTCGCCGGTACCCGGCTCGCGCTGGTACATGGAGACCTGAGTCCCAAGAACATCCTGGTCCATCCGACGACGCCGATCCTGCTGGACGCCGAGTGCGCCTGGTTCGGAGATCCGGCGTTCGACCTGGCGTTCTGCCTGACCCACCTGCTGCTCAAGTCGCGCGTGCGAACGGACAGGGCGGGCCCGCTGCGCGAATCGGCCGACCGGCTCCTCGCGGCGCACCGCCGACACCTCGACTGGGAACCCCCGCACGAGTTCGACGAACGTGTCGCCGGGCTCGTGCCCGCACTGCTCTTGGCCAGGGTCGACGGGGCATCGCCGGTCGAGTACCTCACCGCGCCCGGCGACCGATCGCTCGTCCGGGACACAGCGGTGCTGTTGCTTCGGAGTCGGCTCGGCCGCACGGCGGAGGTCTTGGACAGCGGCATGGCCGCGCTCGCACCGCTCCATGCGTAACGGCCGTCGCCGCACCGAAGTCTCCGCCGAGCTGGAGCCGGGGGCCGCGACGTGTCCGGGCCGTCGGGAACTTCGACATGAGCGGCGGCCCGGCTCACGTCGCTTTCGTTCCCGCACGTCGTTGCAGGCGCTCGGCGACGACAGGGTCACGATCGCCCACCCCCCGCAGGATCATCGACCGTCCGGCCGACCTCCGCAGCACGGCTGCCTGTCGTGAGGGCTGATCGCAGGAGAGCGGCGGCGTTGTCCCAGTCGGCGGACCGGACTTGGGGCGCCCAGCGGTCACCGGCACATCCGTGGACCTTCGCGGCGAGCTCGTGCGTGCTGGGCGGAGTGTCCGGATGTCCTGGTGGCAGGTCGAGGGATCGCACGATCGTGGACCCGTCATGCAGGCGCGCGGTGAGCCGGGTCGGTCCGGCGAAAACGCTGTCCCCGCCGGGGCTGGTGACGACTTCGACGCGCTCCATCAGATCGCGGACCTCTGGCCGCGTCACGGCCCGGTCGGTGAAGTTCGCGCTGCTGGGGGATCGGTCAAGCAGGGCGGTGGTGATGGCGTATGGCAGGGAGAACTTGGCTTGCAGCCCGTTTTCCGGCCGGTCGTGTATCAGCGGTCGCAGCGACGATGCGGGCGCCTCGACCCGGATGCGCGTGACCTGACGAGGGTCGACGTCCAGCAGCCGGGCCGCCCCGATTGGTCGTTGCATAGCGTAGCAGCACGGATAGAGCTTGACGGCGAGACCGCCGGGAATCGTGGGCCCGTCCAGGTCCGGCGCGGTAGTGCCGCCCATGAGGCCGAACCAGTGGTCGAACGAAGCGGGGTCGGCGGTGGCGCCTGCGGCGGCGAGCCGTGCCGCGCGGACCCCGGAGTCGACAGCGAAACCCACCTGCAGCGGCTTGGTGTCCGTGCCGAAGGCGCGCTGTACACCCCCGGCGGCAGGCACGGCCAGAGCCAGCGCCCGTGCGAGGCCCTCCTCGTCGAGTCCCAACGCCAGCCCGGCGGAGACCGCCGCCGCCGGTGCGCCGGCGGTGCACGTCGTGTGCCATCCGCGCCGGTAGTGCTCCCAACCCAGTGCGGTACCCAGGCGGGCCATGACCCCAGCACCTCCGAGGTACTCCCGCACGCCACCTCCCGCGGCGAGCGTGGCGGCGACACAGACGACGCTGATGTGCGATGTGGAAGGAAGATGTACGTCGTCGAAGTCCAGTGCGTGGCCCACGGCGGCCCACCGGGTGACTTCGGAAAGGGCTGCTGTCTGCGCGGCGACAGGTTCGTCGGCGGCAGCGACCGTGACGGCGAGCGTGTCGGCCAAGGCGCGCTGGGCGAGCTCGCGGTCGCCGGGTTCAGGCACCAACCGCGACGCCCACTGGGCGAGTGTCACTGCCACATCCATGGTCGCGCCTCCCACCTTGACATCGCGAAAATTATGGCACATCGTTCCTTATTGTGGAACAGTTGGGCGGGAAGTCGCATCAGGCTGGCTATCGAGGCGCGCTGCTGTTCGCGCCCGGCGATCATCGGCGCAGGAGCACCGGTGCGCTCGCCGGCGACGCGGACGCCGTAGTGCTCGATCTCGAAGACTCGGTAGCCGAACCGGCGAAGCACAGGGCACGCGATCTCGTCGTCGAGGTGGTGCGGGATCAGCCGCGGCACAACGTCGCGGTCCGGGTCAACCCCGTCGGCACCGAGGCCTGCGACCGGGACCTGGACGCCCTCGAACCAGTCCTCGATCGGCTCTCCGGCCTCGTCGTGCCGAAGGTGGAGTCGGTCGCCGAGGTCGAGGTGGTGGCTGCGCGGCTCTCACATGCCGAGCGTCGAAACCGCCCGCAGGCCGGACCGACCCGGCTGGTACCGGTGCTGGAAAGCGCGCGCGGAGTGCTGGCCGCGGCGGACATCGCCGCAGCGCCTCGCGTGGTGACGCTGATGTTCGGTGTCCTCGATTTCGCCGCGAGCCTGGGCATCGCGCCGACAGTGGCGGGGACAGAGTTCCTGCTCGCTCGTTCGCAACTCGTTCTCGCCTCCGCGGCCGCGGGGATCTCGTCACCGGTGGACGGACCCCACGTCTCCTTGGACGACGAGCAGGGCCTGGTGGAGTCGTGCCGTTCAGTGCGTGCGCTCGGTTTCGGCGGGCGAGTAGTGATCCACCCGGCGCAGATCGAACCGGTCCGGCGGGCGTACGCGCCAACGCGGGACGAGCTGGAGTGGGCGCGGGAAGTGCTTGACGCCTTCGCGAACGCTCAACGAGAAGGCGTGGGCGCGGTCCGGTTGGCTGACGGCACGTTCGTCGAACGCCCCGTCGTGGCGCGCGCGGCCGCTTTGCTGGGCCGGGACGGTGACCATTGACTGAGGCGGGCGCGGTGATCACGGACCGGCTGACCACATTCATTGAGGCTCATGTGGACGACCTCTGGCCCCGGGTAGCCCGGTTGCACCGCATCGGGGCAGGGCGTTCTCGTGAGAACTGGGCGTTCGACCTCGTGACCGAGGGAGGGGGACCGAGTCGCTGATCCTGCGCCGTGACCCGGACGGCGGTCTCCTGAAGACCGACCGATGTGTCGAGTTCTCCGTGCTGAAAGCATTGGAGACGAGCGAGCTGCCTACGCCTTACGCGCGCTGGCTCGACGCCGACGGCACGTGGTTCGGACGGCCCTCGCTCATCATGCGGCGGGTCCCTGGTGAGTGTGACTACCACGTGCTGCGCGGTACACGCCCATTGGCCTGGCGACGGGATCTTGCGGAGCGGTTGTGCGATCTCCTGGCCGCTGTACACGCGGTCGATTGGCGGAGGCTGCGTATCGGTGATGTCCTTCCCGATCCCGGAATGGCGGCCGCCGCGTACGAACTGGACCGATGGGAGACAGTCCTACGACGTGACCAGCTGGAGGATTATCCCGAGCTCGAGTTGGCGCTCGGGTGGTTGCGCGCGACCGTGCCGCCGGGGTCGCGCACCGTGCTGGTGCACGGCGATTTCAAGCCAGGCAACGTGCTGCTCGAGGACGGCCGTGTCACCGCGCTACTCGACTGGGAACTGGCGCATCTTGGCGACCCACTGGAAGACCTGGGCTGGGTGACGCAGCCGCTGCGAGCGCGTGAGCACACCATCGCACGCGCCTGGAGCAACGAAGACCTGATTGCACGGTACGAACACACGACCGGAGCCCAGGTCGACCGGGCGAGCCTTGCATGGTGGACGGCTTTCGCGGCGTTCAAGACGGCGGTGATGCAAGTGAGCGGGCTGCGGTCGTTCCTGGACGGGCGCAGCGAGGAGCCGTTCCGCCCAACGCGAGCGGTACTGGGCACGCTGCTGGACGCCGTCGGCGGAAGGCGGTGCTGACGTGCGGCCAACAATCGTCGAGCAACTGGAGGGGGCGCAGCGGCTGCTCGACCTCGTCAGGGCCGACGAGAACCTCTCGCCCGCATCCCGCGACCGGCTACGGGACGTGGGACGGCTCCTGACTCACGTGCATCGCTCGTGTACCGGCCTGCCCGCGTTTCTGGCGGAGGACAACGCCCGGCTGGCCGTGCTGCTGGGTGAGGCCGAACCTCCCGTCGAGTTCGAGGGACTGATCGGGCGTAACGACGAGCTGCGTGCCTCCCTGGCACGCACGATCCGCGAGCTGGGAGAGCGCGATACGGATGCCTGGGAACGGATCTGGCGCTACCTGCGCTGGCGGGTCGAGACCGATCCGAGCTGAAGTCACCGACCTGGGAGGGCCGACATGCTGACGATCGACGACGGGTACTTCGCGGAACAGTTTCCGCTGTCACCGCTGGATGACTATCCGATCCACCAGACACCAGATCCGGTACGGGTGATGTGGACCGGTGATCCCCGCGCCTACGAGCGCTACTGGATGATCGCGCACGATCCTGCGGGCGAGGTGCTGATCGCTACTGGCGGGAGCTTCTATCCCAACCTCGACCGTGCTGAGGCCTACGCCATCGTGGTCCGCAACGGTGTGCACACAACGGTCCGCAGCTTCCGTCGGCTGGGGGCAGACCGCGCCGACCTCCGGGTTGGGCCGATCGTGCCGGTCATCGTCCGCGGGCTGCGCGAATGGCGCTACACGCTTGAGCCCAACGAATGGGGGATCGCCTTCGAGCTGTCTTTTCAGGACACGACACGGCAGGTCTTCCGCGAGCCGCTGTCGGACTCGGCGCGGGGGACTCCGCCGGGCAGGCGCAGCGATGTCACCGTGGGATTCGAAGGTTTTGGCACGGTTTCCGGCCACGTCAAGATCGGCGCGGAGACCATCACGTTGCCGCCCGGATCGGCCGGTACGCGCGACCGGCATTGGGGCACCGGCCGTGGTGTCGGTGGACCCGCGATGTCCCTGGGCGGACGCCTGCACGTCGGCGTTTCGGGCAACGCGTTCGTTGCCTTTCCCGGCTGGGCCCTGTGGGGTGACCGTGTGTTCTACCCGTTCGGGCACGAGCGGCCCGGGGCCACACGGGTGGCGAAACCCGTACGCCGGTTGCGTTTCGAGGAAGGGACGCACCTGTTCACCGAAGGAATCGTCGACTACCGGTTCGGCACCGGAGAGACGGCCCAGTTTCACTACGAGCGGATAGGGTGGCAAACCGCATTCCTGCGCTGCGGCATGTACGGCGGTACGCCTGGCTCCGGTGTCCACCAGGGCGCCTATGACGGCCCGGACCACACCGAGGGGGAGACGTACGACCTGTCCGACGCCGCGACGCGCAAGCAGCTTCGCGGTCTCGACGAGCATCTGTGCCGGGTCAGTGCCGAGGGCGAGACTGCGGTGGGCGTCTACCAGACCATTGACCCAGTGGCCTACGAAGCCTGTGTCGCAGGTCGGCCCGGCTGGGCTTTCCTCACCTGAGGACCGGGTTTGCGGCCTTGACAGTGACACTCCCGTATCCGACGATTGGACCACAGAGCAGAACGCTGGTCCATTGACTGGCACAAGACAGAGAGGTGGTGTCCGGTCGTGGCCCGACTCGCGCTGGACGATCTTGTTGTCGTCGGTATCGAGCAGGCACTGGCCGCGCCGCTGGCGACTCGGCAGCTCGCGGATCTCGGCGCCCGGGTGATCAAGGTTGAGCATCCGGACGGCGGCGACTTCGCCCGGGGCTACGACACGGCGGTCGGCGGTGTGTCGAGCGCATTCGTATGGCTCAACCGGGGCAAAGAGTCGGTGCAGCTGGATCTGAAGACGAAAGCGGGGCTGGCCGCCCTGCACGCACTCCTCGGGCACGCCGACGTGCTGGTGGCCAACCTGTCGCCCCGGGTGCTGGGCGAGCTCGGGTTGACGGCCAGCGAACTCACCACGCGACATCCCCGCCTGGTGGTGTGCACGATCTCCGGATACGACCCGGCGGGCTCCTGGGCGGAACGCAAGGCGTACGATGCGCTGATCCAGGCGGAGACCGGTCTGATGGCGCTCACCGGGACCGCCGAAGCCCCTGCGAAGACCGGCATCTCCGTCGCCGACATCGCGGCCGGTTCCGTGGCGTTCGCCGGTGTGCTGTCGGCGATCAGGCACCGCGATCGGACCGGGGAGTCGCTGCCCGTGCACGTCTCCCTGTTCGGTGCGTTGGCGGAGTGGATGGCCTATCCGCTGTACTACACGGCCTATGGCGGCACGGCCCCTGTGCCGATGGGTACCGCCCACCCCACGATCGCCCCTTATGGAGCGGTGTGTTGCGCCGACGGTGAGCGGCTCATGGTCGCGGTGCAGAACGAGCGGGAATGGCAGCGGTTGTGCGCCGAGGTCCTGGAGACCCCGACACTCCTGGCGGATCCCCGGTTCTCCTCGAATGCCCAGCGCGTGGCCAACCGCAAGCAACTCGACGAACAGCTGATGGTCGCCTTCGGGCGATACGCCGCCGCGGTCGTGGTCGCCCGCCTCGATGCCGCCCGTATCGCCTGGTCGCGGCTGAACGGTGTGTCTGACCTCGCCGAACATCCGGAGCTGGCACTCCCGGCCCGCTGGCTTGCGACGCGGACGCCGGCAGGCACGGTCCGCACGCTCGCCCCCGTAGGCACACCGGGCGAACGGTACGCCAAGAGCGGTGCGGTGCCCGCACTCGGCGAGCACACCGAAAGGGTGCTCGCCGAACTCACCGAGACGACGACCACGGAGCGACCATGACGACGCACACCGGCTGGCAGGGCCGCTTCTATGAAGACTTCACCGTCGGAGACGTCTATGACCACCCCCTCGGCCGTACGATCACCACCACCGACAACATCTGGTTCACCCTGCTCACGCAGAACACCGCGCCCCTGCATTTCGACCACGAGTACGCCCGCCGGACCGACTTCGGCAAGCCGCTCGTGAACTCGACGCTCACGTTGGCACTGGTCGCCGGCCAAAGCGTCACCGACGTGTCACAGAACGTCTACGCGAATCTGGGCTGGGACAGAATCGTCCTGCCGGCGCCGGTCTTCGAAGGCGACACGATCCACTCGCGCTCGGAAGTGACCGGCACGAGACCCTCGGGATCGCGACCACATCTCGGCGTCGTGTCCGTGCGGACCACAGGCGTCAAACAGACCGGCGAAGCTGTCATCGAGTTCGAACGCACTCTGCTGGTCTACAAGCGCGGGCACGGCCCGCGGTTCGAGGAGGCTTCATGACAACGGATCGCGATGTGCTGCGCGCGGATCTGCGGCAGCTGATCGACACGATCTGCGCTGATTTCCCCGATCAGTACTGGCGGGAGGTCGATGCGGCGAGGCGCTACCCTGAGGAGTTCGTGGCTGCGCTGACGAAGACGGGCTGCCTCGGCGCGCTCGTGCCGGAGGAGTATGGGGGGCTAGGGCTGGGACTCGGGGACGCCTCCGTCCTGCTTGAAGGGATCAACGCCAACGGTGGCAACGCCGGGCCAGTGCACGCGCAGCTTTACACGATGGGCTCGCTGCTCCGGCACGGCAGCGCGGAGCAGAAGGCGAAGTACCTGCCTGACATCGCTTCGGGCGCGGTGCGCCTGCAGGCATTCGGTATCACCGAACCGACAGCGGGGACCGACACGACGGCCATCCGCACCACCGCCACGCGCACGGACGACGGCTACGTCATCAACGGGCAGAAGGTGTTCATCTCCCGCGTCCAGCACTCCGACCTCATGCTCCTGCTCGCGCGGACGGCGAAGCGGTCCGAGGGGCGGCGCCGTTCCGACGGGATGTCACTGTTTCTGATCGACCTGCGCGAGACCGACGGGGTGGAACTACGGTCGCTGCGCACAATGGTGAACCACGAGACCAACGAGGTGTTCCTCACTGACGTGCACGTCCCTGCCAGTGCTTTGATCGGGGAGGAGGGCGCCGGGTTCCGGTACGTGCTCGACGGCATGAACGCCGAACGCATCCTGATCGCCTCGGAGTGCGTCGGCGACGGCCGCTGGTTCGTGCGACGTGCGTCGAAATATGCCACCGAGCGGCAGGTTTTCGGGCGCCCCATCGGGCAGAACCAGGGAGTCCAGTTCCCGATCGCACGCGCTCACGTCCATGTCGAGGCTGCGAACCTGATGCGCTGGCGGGCGGCCGATCTCTTCGACGCCGGGGAGCCGTGCGGCGCCGAGGCGAACATGGCGAAGATGCTCGCCGCGGACGCGTCCTGGGAGGCTGCGGACGTGGCGCTGCAGACGCACGGTGGCTACGGTGTAGCGACCGAGTACGACATCGAGCGGAAGTTCCGCGAAACCCGGCTCTACCAAATCGCACCTATCTCGACAAATCTCATCTTGTCGTACGTGGGGGAGCACGTACTTGGCATGCCGAGAAGCTTCTGATGCTCTCGTGTGCCACAATGTGGATCGGCGTCCCGGGAGGGGGCGCCGATTCAGCTGTGAGGAGGCCGTCCGATGAGCCACCCCGAATCCGGCAAGGCCATGGCGAGTGTGCTCAGCACGTTGCGCGTGCTCGAAGAGGTCGCGCAACGGCAGCCCGTCGGTGTTTCCGAACTCGCGCGGGTGACCGAGATGCCGAAGAGCACGGTGCAGCGTTGCCTGGTGACTCTGCGCACAGCGGGCTGGTTGCGCATAGTCGATGCCGATCGTTCACGGTGGGGGGTGACCAGTAAGCCGCTCGGAATCGGTTTGCGGGCTGCCGGCGAGGCTGGTCTGCGCGACGCTGCCGGCCCACACCTGGAGACGCTACGTGACGCGACGAACGAGACCATTCACTTCGCGGTCCGGGACGGGAACTCGTTGCTGATCCTCATGCGAAGGGACTCGAGTCAAGCAGTCCGCACCTTCGTCGAGGTCGGCACCCGGGCGCCGCTGCACGCCACGTCATGCGGGATGGCCATCCTGGCGAAGATGGCACAGGACGAAGCCGAGGCTGCGCTCGACGGTGAGCTGGAGAAGTACACCGACACCACGATCGTCACAAAGCAGGCGTTGCTCGACGAAGTCGCGCGCACACGTGAGCGTGGCTACGCCGTCAACGACGCCTCGTGGTGGCGGCCCGACGTCTGCGCTATCGGTGCCGCAATCGTGAACGCGGCGGGCAAGCCCATCGCCGCGCTGGCGGTGTCGGTCCCGTCGAGCCGGTTCTACCGACAGAATGAAGCCTTCTACGCCAAGCAGGCACTCGACGCGGCCGAGAAGATCTCGAAGGCGCTCCTCGAAACCTAGATGCTGTCGATCGCCGCGCTGGGCATGTTGCCAGCGCAGCCGGGTTTCTGCCTGGCCACTCGGCGTTGCGATGGCAGGGGGACGCCGGAGCTCGGTACCACCCAAAGGCCCGGTGTCGTGGAGAGCCGCGGCCTCAGTCCGCGCCAAGGCCCGATACCTCAACTCGAACGTACCTACCGCGGACGAGGTTCGCCCCGTTCCGCAGCGAGATCATTTTCTGGACACGCCGACGACCGTGGGCTCACCGGACGCATGTCTGCGAGCCCACGGTCAGGCCCGTCAAGCAGCGGCCTCGCGCATCCGGCTCATCGGGTGCGTTGCCAGCGCAGTCACTTCGATATCGGCGTAGGGATGGATGGGCAAACTGGTGAGTGCCTCCTCCAGTGTGTCTGCGTCCGGTGCCGACCAGATGCCGACGTTCGCGTGTGTGCCCGGCACTCGCCAGAAGTGCCGGATGACGTTCTCCGCCATCAGCTCGAGCCCGCGTTCCCGCTCCCGCTCGATGAGCGCGATGCGTTCGTCCTCAGGGAGTCCGTAGGCGCGCGAGGCGTCGACACGAACCAGAAAGTCCACTGCTGCTCCTTGTCAATCGATGGTAAGTACGACCTTGCCGAAACGATCGTCCGATGTAAGCCTGCGCTGAGCGTCGGCGGCCTGGTCGAGAGGGTAGACGGAGTCGATCACAGGCTCGAGCGAGCCGTCGGCGAGGAGGGGCAGGAACTCGCGGATCTCCCCGAGGTGCGCGGTGTGCGCGCCGCGGATATCGATTTCCTTGCGGTGGATGCTGACGAGGTGCACCTCCGCCACCCGCCCGGTATGCGAACCCATGCCGATCAGCCGACCGCCATGCCGCAGTGAGTCGATCGACTTCTGGAACGTGGCGCCGCCGACGGTGTCATGCACGAGGTCGACGCCACGGCCGCCGGTGAGATCCATGGCCGCCTCGTGAAAATCGGCTACCTTCCTGTAGTTGATCACCTCGTCGGCGCCGATCTCGCGAAGCTTCGCGCACTTGGTGTCGGTACCGCTGGTCGCGATGACCCGCGCGCCCAGCGCCTTGGCCAGCCGTACGGCGGCGCTGCCCATCCCGCTGCCCGCGCCGACCACGAGTACGGTCTCACCGTCCGTGAGCGCGCCCCGAGTGCGCAGCATGTGCCAGGCCGTCATGTACGCGACGATGCTGACGGAGAGTTGCTCGTACGTCAGGTTGTCCGGCACGGGAATCGCATTGCGTGCCGGAACCGCGATGTACTGCGCGTACGTGCCGTCGACGTGCTCGCCGACAATGGTCAGAGCCGCGCATTCGCTGACCCGGCCCGCCTCGCACTCCACGCAGGTCCCGCAGGTAAGCATCGGCAAGACTGCGACGCGCTGGCCCACGTGGAGGGATGGCACGCCCTCGCCGAGCTCCACGATGTCGCCGGCGCCTTCGACGCCGGGAATGATCGGTAACGGCTGCTGGCTGGCCAGCTCTGCGAACCGTCCTTCCCGGACGAGCACGTCGGCGCGGTTGAGCCCCGCCGCGCGCAGGCGGAGGAGAACCTGCCCTGGCTTCACACGTGGCTGTTCGACTTCATCGACGCGCAGGACGTCGGGACCACCGAACTGATGGACGACTACGGCTTTCATGGCTGCCTTTCAGTTTGCGATCTCGGTCAACTCGCGGCCGCTGGTTCGGACTCCACCCCAGAGCAGGAGCAGCGCCGCAGCAAGGACGAACGCCGCCATGGCCCACAGCGTGGCACGGCCGCCGAGCCCGTCGAGCAGTGCGACCGCGACGAACGGGCTGATCACGCCACCGAGATGGCCGACGCCGTTGCCCAGTGCGGAGCCCGTCGAGCGAATCCGGGTCGGGAAGATCTCCGAGGTATAGACGTAGGCGACAGCGCACGCCGCGAACATGATCGAGATCAGGGCTGCGCCGACGATGATCTGTCCTGCCCCCGAGCTCACCGCCACGATGACGAACCCGGCCGCATAGAGTGTCGTGCCCACGACCAGGTAGTGCTTCCGTTCCACCCGGTCCGCGACCGCGAGCGCGATGAGAGCGCCGATCGGCAGCCCCAGCTGCCCCAGCCCGCTGTAGAGCAGTCCGCTCGGTTCGGGCAGGCCGGCGTCGATGAGGATCGCCGGGAAGTAGCTGAGGTAGCTGTAGTTGGCGACATACATGAGAAACCAGAAGCCAAGCGCCACTACGGTCCGGCGCAGGTAGGGCGGCCGGAACAGTTCGGCCACACTGCCACGCTCCTGGGCCCTGTCGGCAGCCACCTCCGGCACGGGCGGCAGCTCACGGCCGAGCTGTGTGCGGCAGCGTTCCTCCATCGAAGCCACGAGCTGCTGTGCCTCGGCCTCGCGTCCGTTGAGAACCGACCAGCGCGGGGACTCCGGCAGGTAGCGGCCGCGCATCACGAAGATCAGCAACGCCGCCGCCGCGCCGACGGCGTAGACCAGGCGCCAGCCGATCGGGCCGGTGCCGAGGAGGCCGATGGTGATGAACGGCGTGGCTGCCAGGCCCGCAGCTCCCCATAGGTAGTTCAGCATCACGTAACGGCCGCGCTTCTTCGCCGGTGACAGTTCTGAGATCAGCGTGGCCGCGAGGATGATCTCGGCACCGGTCGCGACGCCGGAGAGGAAGCGGAACACGGTCAGCGACCACACGTCCCAGGACAACGCGGTCGCGGTCGCGGAGACGGCGACCGCGGCCACCGTGAGCATCATGGCCACGCGCCGTCCCCGGCGGTCCGCGATCCTGCCGAGGAGGTAGGAGCCGACGGCGTAGCCAGCGAGGTTGGCGGCAACGGGGAAGGCCACCTGGCTACCGGCGAGCCCGAGCACCTCGCGCATCGTGGGCAGCGTGTAAGCGAAGGTGCTGATCTCGTAGAAGGCGAAGAAGTACGAAAGACCGATCACCACGAACACCGGGAGCCGCAGCCCTGTTCGGGGGAGTCGGTCTATGCGTGCATTGAGCTGCGCCACCAGTTTGGTCTGGGGTGGTGCGGTCATGGCTACTCCTGGACGTCCGTGGCCGGGCAACCCGACTCGATTCGAGAAACCTGTTGTTAACGTACCCCGTTGTGGAACGGTGTGCTGTATTGTGGTCCCGACATCTTGAGTTGTCGCCGGATCGCTGTCAAGCACACGGCACCCGGCGACCGGACCTGCGGTTCCGCCGTCGCCACCCTGGCGGTCGGATCCCGGTTTCCCGTGGAGGACGTATGGATCCCTTGCAGCTGCTCGACCCGGGCGGCAACCTGCACGACGACCCGGAGTGGACGCTCGATGTGACACCGGAACTGTGCCGCGATCTCTACCGCAGGATGCGGATCGCGCGGAGTCTCGACAGCGCGGCCTTGGCTCTACAACGACAGGGCGAGCTCGGGCTGTGGTTGCAGTCCCTCGGGCAGGAGGCGGCCCAGGTCGGCTCGATCACCGCGTTGCGGGACACCGACCACGTCTTCCCCAGCTACCGCGAGCATGCGGCGGCGTTGTGCCGCGGCATCACCCCGGCCGAGCTACTGGTGCAGTGGCGGGGGAACCGGCACAGCGGCTGGGACCCGCAGCAGTACCGCTTCCACATCTACACCCTGGTACTGGCGGCCCAGTTGCCCCACGCGACCGGATACGCCATGGGCGTTCAGCGTGACGGCGCCGACGAGATCGTCGCGGTCTACTTCGGGGACGGGGCGGCCAGCGAAGGCGAGGCGAACGAGGCGTTCAACTGGGCAGCCGCGGCGGAGGTGCCGCTGCTGTTCTTCTGTCAGAACAACCATTGGGCCATCTCGACGCCGGTACGAACGCAGATGCGCGCGCCGCTGGTCCAGCGGGCCCGTGGGTTCGGGCTGGACGCGTACCGCGTCGACGGTAACGACGTCCTGGCGGTGCACGCGGTCACCCGCGCTGTCGCCGACCGGATCCGCTCGGGAGGCGGTCCGGCGCTCATCGAGGCCGTCACCTACCGGATGGCCGGCCACAGCACCTCCGACGACCCGGACCGCTATCGGACGGCGAGCGACCTCGATGCGTGGTCGCTTCGCGACCCCATTGCCCGGTTGGAGGCTCTGCTGGCCCGGCAAGGCTGGTTGGACGGTGACCAGCGGGCCGCGGTCGACGCGGAATGCGCTGAGCTGGCGGAGCAGACCCGTACGGTGTGCCGGGAGTTGCCGCTGGGCGAGCTGTCGGAGCTGTTCGGCACAGTGCTCTCCGAGGAGACGCCATTGCTCGCCGAGGAACGTCGCCAATTCCTGGAACTCGCACGGTCCTACGAGGACTGATGCCCGATTCGACGGGAGCGAACATGCCCGTACTCACCCTGTCCCAAGCGATCAACACCGGCCTGCGCCGTGCCCTCGAAGACGATCCAGCAGTGATAGTCATGGGTCAGGACGTCGGTGGTCTTGGCGGCGTTTTCCGTGTGACCGACGGTCTGCAAAAGGATTTCGGCGCTGACCGGGTGATCGACACCCCACTCGCCGAGGCCGGCATCGTCGGCACCGCGATCGGCTTGGCTCTGCGCGGGTACCGGCCGGTCTGTGAGATCCAGTTCGACGGCTTCGTGTACCCGGCTTTCAACCAGATCGTCTCGCAACTGGCGAAGTTGCGGGCACGCAGCGGAGGCAGGCTCGCCCTGCCGGTGGTCGTACGGATTCCGGTCGGCGGTGGCATCGGCGCTGTCGAGCACCACAGCGAATCGAACGAGGCATACTTTGCGCACACCGCCGGGCTCCGCGTCGTGTGCTGCTCGAACCCCCAGGACGGGCATTGGCTCCTGCGCCAGGCGATCGACTGCGACGACCCGGTGATCTTCTACGAGCCGAAACGCCGCTACTGGAGCAAGTCCGATGTGCCCGAGGACCCCGGTGACCTGCCGCGTTTCGAGCACGCCCAGGTGCTGCGAGACGGTGGCGACGTCACCGTGCTCACCTACGGCGGCATGGTCGACACCTGCCTGCGGGCGGCAGAAGCCGCCGAGGAGGAAGGGCACTCGCTCGAAGTGATCGACCTGCGCACACTCTCTCCGTTGGACATCGAGACGATCACGGAGTCGGTGCGCGAAACCGGCCGGTGTGTGGTTGTCCACGAGGCACCGACGTTCGCCGGGCTCGGCGCCGAGATCGGCGCCGCCGTGACCGAGCACTGCTTTTACCACCTCGAAGCTCCTGTCTTGCGAGTTGGCGGTTACAACACGCCATATCCGCCTGCCAAGTTCGAGGATCAGTACTTGCCCGACCTCGACCGCGTGCTCGACGCCGTCGACCAATCATTCGCCTGGTGAAACGATGAGTGCACAAGAGTTCCGTCTGCCCGATGTCGGGGAAGGTCTCACTGAAGCCGAGATCGTGAAGTGGCATGTCGCGGCCGGTGACGCCGTGGGCATCAATGACGTCCTGGTCGAGATCGAGACCGCGAAATCCGCGGTGGAGCTGCCGTCGCCGTTCGCGGGCACGGTCACCGCGCTCCTCGCCGAGGAGGGACAGACCGTCGCGGTCGGTTCGCCCATCGTGACGATCGGCGAGCCAGACACGAAACCGACGGTTCTGGTCGGCTACGGACCGAGCGCGAACGGGGACGCGCGACGCAGGCGAGCCGCACGCACCGCCGAGGTGGAGGCACCTCCGCGAAGCCCCGCGCACGCCCTTGCGAAACCACCGGTGCGCAAGCTCGCTAAGGACCTGGGGGTCGACCTCACCGCGCTCGCCCCGAGCGGACCCGGCGGGGTGGTGACTCGGGACGACGTCCTTCGCCATGTCGACACTGGACACGGCGAAGCAGCCAAGCCGGAAAGGGCCACCAGGATCCCGGTCAAGGGCGTGCGCAAGGCCACCGCTGTCGCCATGTCGGCAAGTGCGTTCACGGCTCCGCATGTCACCGAGTTCCTCACCGTGGACGTAACCCGCTCGGTCCGCCTGGTCGACAAGCTCAAGACGGAGCCTGCCTTCCGCGAGCACAAGGTCACCATGTTGCTCCTGGTGGCACGGGCGCTACTCACCGCGGCCCGTGAGTTCCCGGAGATCAACTCCTCGTGGGACGCCGAAGCCGGTGAGATCGTGCTGCATCACGAAGTGAACCTCGGGATCGCCGCCGCCACCCCGCGCGGCCTTCTCGTGCCGAACATCAAGAATGCGGGCGCCCTGTCCCTGCCCGCGCTCGCGTCGGCGCTGACCGGTCTGGTCCGGACAGCGCGCGAGGGCAAGGCGACGCCGGAGGACATGAGCCACGGCACGATCACCATCACGAACATCGGCGTATTCGGGGTCGACGCCGGAACGCCGATTTTGAACCCGGGCGAGGCCGCGATCCTCTGCCTCGGTGCCGTGCGCAGAAACCCATGGGAGCACAAGGGAAGGGTGGCACTGCGCTGGACGACCCAGCTCGCGCTCTCGTTCGACCACCGGTTGGTCGACGGCGAGCTGGGCAGCAAGGTCCTCGCCCGGATCGGGCAGATCCTCGCCGACCCGGAGTGGCAGCTGATCCTGTCCTGACGGGTGCGAGAAGCCGTTTCATTCAATGGCACGCCGTGCTATTTTTGCTAAACCTCGCCGCCAACCGAGGAGCTGATCAATGACGACACCCCCGCGGGCCTCACGGCCTTCTCCCCATGCCCAGAACAACGTGGGCAAGGACGGCGAGTTCGCCCCCGAGCTCGACGATATCGACACCATGCGGGCGATCGTGAGGGCACAGGACCGGCGTTACCAGGTGGTCGCCGAGCCGCGCTGGCCGGACGGTGCCCGGATCGCCGTGAACTTCACCGCCGACTTCGACGCGATGCTGTTGCGGCGCCTGCTGGAGGAGCCGCCGATGCAGCTCGCGAAGGGCGAATTCGGCGGCCGCGTCGGCGTCTGGCGCCTGCTCGACCTTTTCGACAGCCACGCCATGAAGACGACCTTGTTCGTGCCAGGGCGTATCGGCGAGCTCTACCCCGAGGCCGTCCGGGCCTGGGCTCGTAGCGGACACGAGGTCGCGGACCACATGTGGGAGCACCGCGTGCCGGCTGACCCTGCGACCGAGCGGGCCCACCTGCTGCGGTCCACCGAGGCGCTGGAGAAGCTGAGCGGCCGCCGGCCCATCGGTACCCGCAGCTGGCATTCCGCCGAATTGCTGGGAGAGCTGGGATACCTGTACAACTCGCATGACGCGGCGGACCACCGGCCTTACTTCACCGAGTATCACGGTGGCACACGGCTGATGAACCTGCCGTTTCACTATGCGCTCGACGACGCCCAGTTCTTCAGCTTCGCGTGGCTGAACACCGACAACTCCGCGCAGCGGATCGCCGATCCCGACCGGGTGCTCGAACTGTGGTGGGACACGTTCTGGCAGCAATACCAGCAAGGCGGCTACCTCAACATCTGCCTGCACCCGTTCATGTCCGGTCGCTCGATGCGGGTCGCGATGCTCGACCAGCTCATTACGCGGATGAAGGAGCTGCCCGGGGTCTGGTTCGCGAGCTGCGAAGAGGTCGTCCGGCACTGCTTGAGCCTTGAAGAGGAGCGCTGAATGCCCTGGAAAGACGGCTACACGATCTCCGATGAGCGTGGCATCGCCGACGCCGACGTCCGCTGGCCCGGTGGAGCCACCTGTTGCTTCGGCATCACGGTCGATCTGGGCCCGAACTGTGGATCCGCCGGTATCACGGCCCGCGATCTCGACACCCCCGAGAACTACTATGGGCTGCACGGCGGGCTGGAAGCGGTGCGGGAGACCCTGGCACGCCACAAGCTGCGGGCGACCTTCGCGGTGCCCGGGGTGATGGCGGAACTCTACCCGGAGATTGTCGGTTCCCTGCACGCGGACGGGCACGAGATTGCGGCCAACGGCTGGCGCCGTGAGGACATCAGCGCCCTCGACCGGACCGAGGAACGCGACCGTATCCGCCGCACCGTCGCGGCACTCGCCGAAGCCACAGGCGAGCGGCCGGCCGGCTGGTACTGCCTTCCGCGCGCCGGTGACAAGTATGCGGTTGGCGCGATCAGCCCGTACACGGTGCCGCTGCTGCTCGAGGAAGGCTTCAGCTACCTCGGCAACAGTCCGGCCGACGACGTCCCGCACTACTGGGTGGCGGATCCGGCCGGCCCGGTTGCCATCCTCGCGATGCCGTACTACTACCCGTTCGACGACCAGTTCTTCCTGCTGTTTCCCGCGCGTGGCACCGGGTTGGAGCACGCCGACGCGCTGGACCGCAACTGGCGGGCCGAGTTTGCCGCACAATACCGGCGCGGCCGCGCCTTCACCATGAACCTTCACCCGCATGCCATTGCCTGGCCGAACCGGCTGCGCCGCCTGGACGACTTCCTCGCTCACGCGGTCGCTCGCCCGGGAATCTGGAACGCCACCGCGGGGGAGTGTGCCCGTCACTGGCTCGGCGCCTACCCACCGGCGAAGACGCTCCGCCTCGAGCCGAGCATCTGGCAGCACCACGAGGACAGCCTCAACTGACCGCAAGGAGCAATGATGCGTTTCCACACCGCGACCGAGGACTTCCGCACCGGGAACGACACCCCGCGGGACTACCTCGAGCGCTGTCTGAGCACGATTGCCGACCGTGAGCCCGCCGTGCGCGCCTGGGTCGTTCTGAACTCCGATGCCGCACGGGAGCAGGCTGACCGCAGCACGGCCCGCTGGCGGGACGGCACGCCACTGTCACCGATCGACGGTCTGCCTATCGGGATCAAGGATCTCCTGGAAACGGCCGACATGCCCACGCAAATGGGCTGTGAAGCCTACGCCGGCAACTTCCCCAAGCGGGACAACGCCGCGGTCTACGCATTGCGCTCAGCCGGGGCGGTGATCCTCGGCAAGACCGTCACCGCCGAGCTCGGTGGGTCCCATCCTGGTCCGACGACGAACCCGCTCGACCCGGCCCGCACTCCTGGCGGCTCGTCGTCGGGCTCCGCCGCCGCGGTCGGCGCGGAGATGGTGCCTGCGGCCATCGGTACCCAGGTTGGCGGGTCGATCATCCGGCCAGCGAGCTACTGTGGAAACTGGGCGCTCAAACCCTCGCAAGGAGCCATCAACCGGGGTGAGCGGCAAGCGACGAGCATGAGCACCCACGGTGTCCACGCGGCGTGTTCCGAAGACATGTGGCTGGTTGCGATCGCCATCGCGACACGCGTGGGCGGCGATCCCGGGCGCGCCCCGCTGTCCGGGCCAGCGACCACGCCCGCACCGCACCAGCCGTTTTCCGTTGGCGTCATGGAAACCGAGGGATGGCCGGGCTTGGACGCCGAGTCCCGGAACGCCTTCGAGGAGTTCCTGCGGCGCCTCGACGCCATCGGCGTCCCCGTGCGCCGCCGCAGCGACCACCCGGCCATCGAGCGGTTCGAGCAGGCACTGCTCGGGGTCCGTGACGTCACGACGACCATTACAGCGTGGGAGAACCAGTGGACGCTGCGGGACCTCGTGGCCCGGAAGCCGGACGGCGTCAGCCAGCGAAGCAAGGCGGGCCTCGACGTTGCCGAGAAGCTCGGCGTCGAAGGCTACGCGGATCTGCTGCGTCGTCGCGAACAGGTGCGTCGCGAACACGCGGCCTTGGCGTCCGATGTGGACGTTATGGTGTCCCTCGCATCACCGGGCCCGGCGCCCCTGTGGCCGGGCGACGTTCCCGGCGAGCCCCTCGCGCCGTGGCCGACCGGCGACGCCGTGTTCAACACCCCGAGCTCGTTGCTGGGCGCGCCGGTGGTCACCGTGCCGCTGCTGACGGTGAGTGGCCTCCCGGTGGGTGTCCAGGTCATGGGGCAGCCCGGTACGGACGCCCGCGTGACCGCGATCGCCCGGTGGCTCGCGGACACCATTGAACCCGTCGTCGCATGATACGGTTCTCTGGTGGCACGTCATGCCGATGTGCCACCAGAGAACCACGGCAGAACCCTGAGCACGCAGGGAAGCCGGTTGAGCCGCCTGACAAGGAGCTGGACGTCGTCCTCTGTCGCGAGGACCACGAATTCCGCCCGCCAAATCGTGTCCTGGTCCGTGCGGGCCTTGAGCCACACAACGTCGTACTGGCGCTGCCGCATCAGTTGCATGACACGGTTCACTCCCGTCAGGCCTTCGGAAACACGGATCCGATAGCCGAATCTGCGGCGCACCATCGTCTCAGATGAGTCGCTGCGCCTCTACCAGGGTGTGCCGGAGGATCTGTTCGATCTCGTCGAACTCGACCTGTCCGGCGATCAGCGGAGGTGCGAGCTGCACGACGACATCGCCACGGTCATCGGGACGGCAGTAGAGGCCCCGATCGAACAGGGCGCTGGGCAAGAACTCGCGGACGAGACGCTCGCGCTCGCCGGTGTCGAAGGTTTCGCGGGTCTCCTTGTCCTTCACCAGTTCCACCGCCCAGAAGTAACCATCACCACGCACGTCCCCGACGATGGGCAGGTCGAGCAGCCTGCCCAGCGTGTCACCGAAGGCGTCCTCGTGGTCGAGCACGCGCTGATTGAGCTTCTCTCGCTCCATCAGATCCAGATTCGCGAGTGCGACGGCCGCGGAAACCGGGTGCCCGCCGAACGTGTAGCCATGCGGGAACGTCACCGTGGGTGCGAGGAAGGGTTCCATCACCTTGTCGGAGGCGATGAGTGCGCCAATCGAGCCGTAGCCGGAGCTCATTCCCTTGGCGCAGGTGAGCAGGTCTGGAACGTAGCCGAACTTCTCACAGGCGAAGGTTGCGCCGTGCCGGCCGAAGGCACAGATCACCTCGTCGGACACGAGCAGCACGTCGTGGCGGTCGCAGATCTCGCGGACGCGCGCGAAGTAGCCAGGTGGCGGCGTCAGGCAGCCACCGGAGTTCTGCACGGGTTCGAGCACGACGGCCTCGACCGTGTCCGGGCCCTCGAACAGGATGGCCTCTTCGATCCGGTCGGCCGCCCAGCGGCCGAAGGTTTCGTCGTCGTCGAACTCGGGATGGCGGTAGCGGTTGGTGTTGGGCACGCGGAATCCGCCGGGTGCGAGTGGTTCGAAGTCCCGTTTCATGGCCGGCAGCCCGGTGATGGCCAACGCGCCATGCGGAGTCCCGTGGTAAGCCACCGCGCGGCTGATTACCTTGTGCTTGGCTGGTTTGCCGGTCAGCTTGAAATACTGCTTGGCGAGCTTCCACGCCGACTCGACCGCCTCGCCGCCGCCAGTGGTGAAGAACACGCGGTTCAAATCCGCAGGGGCGAGATGGGCCAGCCGCTCGGCCAGCTCCGCCGCGGGCTTGGTTGTGTAGCCCCAGATGGGAAAGTACGCGAGTTCGGCGGCCTGTCGGGCGGCCACCTCGGCAAGCTCGCGGCGGCCGTGCCCGGCCTGCACGACGAAGAGCCCGGACAGGCCGTCGAGGATGCGCCGGCCGCGGTCGTCCCACAGGTGGACCCCGTCGGCTTTGGTGATCATCGGTGGAGGTTCGGTTTCGTATCGGCCCATGCGGGCGAAGTGCATCCACAGATTCTGCGTGGTCATCGCGAAGTCCTTCCGAGGTCAGGCGTTCTGGGGAAAGCCAAGGTCGATCCCGCCGTGGCCCTGGCCTGGCCAGCGAGTGGTGACGACCTTGCCGCGGGTGTAGAAGTGCACCCCGTCGGTGCCGTGCGCGTGCGTATCGCCGAACAGCGAGCTCTTCCACCCACCGAACGAGTAGTAGGCGACCGGCACTGGTACCGGAACGTTGATGCCGACCATCCCGACCTCGATGTCGTTGGCGAAACGGCGTGCCGCCCCGCCGTCGTTCGTGAAGATCGCCGTGCCGTTGCCGTACGGGTTGGCGTTGATCAGCTCCACGGCCTCGGCATAACTGTCCGCGCGCACCACTGACAGCACCGGTCCGAATATCTCGTCGGTGTAGATCGACATGTCCGGGCGCACGTGGTCGAACAGCGTGGGGCCGACGAAGAACCCGGCGCCGTCGGCGTCGAACTCGCCATCGCGGCCGTCCACGACGAGCGTCGCTCCGGCCTTCTCTCCGGCGTCGATGTAGCCGGACACCCGATCGCGCGCCGCGGCGCTCACCAGCGGGCCCATATCGCACGAGCGACGGCCGTCGCCGGTCTTCAGTGCCTTCGCCCG
The DNA here is from genome assembly GCF_003202285.1 of Prauserella muralis. Taxonomy (GTDB): domain Bacteria; phylum Actinomycetota; class Actinomycetes; order Mycobacteriales; family Pseudonocardiaceae; genus Prauserella_B; species Prauserella_B muralis. The sequence goes on along the minus strand of NZ_MASW01000007.1, from coordinate 170,622 downwards.
GTCTGCGATCCTGCCCACCAGCTGATCCGCGACATCACCGACTGCGACGACGACCGAGGTCGCCATGCACCGTTCGCCCGCTGACCCGAAACCGGCGTTGACCGCTTGATCCGCGGCCAGGTCCAAGTCCGCGTCCGGCAGCACCACCATGTGGTTCTTCGCCCCGCCCAGCGCCTGCACCCGCTTGCCGTGTGTGGTGCCGGTTTCGTAGACGTAGCGGGCGACCGGGGTGGACCCGACGAACGAGACCGCTTTGATGTCCGGGCTGGTCAACAGCGTGTCGACCGCGACCTTGTCGCCACCCAGCACGGTGAACACCCCGTCGGGCAGACCCGCTTCCTGCCACAGCTCTGCCAGCCACAGTGCCGCGGTCGGGACCTTCTCGGACGGCTTGAGCACGACCGTGTTGCCGGTGGCGATCGCGATCGGGAAGAACCACATGGGCACCATTGCGGGAAAGTTGAACGGGGAGATGACCGCGACTGGGCCCACCGGTTGCCGGACCGAGGCAACATCCACATCGGTCGAGGCGTTCGTCGTCGCCGACCCCTTGAGCAGGTGTGGAATTCCGCAAGCGAACTCGACCACTTCCAGCCCTCGTGCGACCTCGCCCGCGGCATCGGAGAGCACCTTTCCGTGCTCGGCGGTAATGATTTCCGCCAGCTCATCGGCGCGGGCGTCGAGCAGTTGCCGGAACGCGAACAGCACACGGGTTCGCTTTGCCAGTGAGGTGTCGCGCCACGCCGGGAACGCGGCGCGCGCGGACGCGACCGCATCAGCGGTCTCAGCGACTGAGGCCAGCGGAACGCGCGCGGTGACTTCTCCCGTCGCCGGGTTCGTCACCTCGGCGAAGCGCCCCGAGGTGCCCTCTGCCCTCCGACCGTCGATCCAGTGATAGAGCTTGTCGCTCATCAGAAGCCGTCCTTCCTCATTTCGTGTGCTGCATGACGTGCCTGAGCCCACGGGTAACGTCGGCAGGGCGATGACGGCCGGTGGGTGTCCACGAGGTGGTTCACGAGAGCACCTCGGTCGTCAGCAGTCGTAGGCTGGCCATCACCTGTTCGTGTGGCATGCCCGGCCATTGCGCGCGCAGGAGCACGTCCCCGGCGTCCGTGTCAGCCACGAGCGCGCGCAGCTGAGCGCGGCATTGCCGCGGATCTCCGAGGATGAACCGTCCCTTGCGTAACTCGTCGAAGTCCTTGTCGAAGCTCTGGGACGCGGGCAGCACGGCGTCCTGACCCCACGCCCGGTAGGCGCGATACTTCGTCTCCAAGGCGGTGCGTACACCCTCGACCGCCTGTAGCTCCGTCTCAGCGACATAGATCTCCTGGAGCACATGGACCTGCTGACCGCCACATTGGCGGAAAAACGACACCTGTCGCCGGAGGTGGTCACGGTCGACGTGGGCGGCGGCCGCCAGCCATGGCAGACCAGATGCCGCAGTACGGCGCAGCGCGGCGTCGGTGTGTCCTGCCAGCCAGATCGGCGGGTGCGGCCGCTGTACCGCGCGCAGCACAGGGTGCACCGCATCCAGGGTCAGGGCCTCGCTGTGGAAGCTGACCTCGTCCTCGGTCCACAGCCTACGCAGCAGGTCGACATTCTCCCGGAAGCGGCGTAAACGGGCGCCGCGTGGCACGCCGAACGCGTCGAACTCGACCGCTCGGTAGCCGAGGCCGAGTCCTACGGTGAGCCGTCCACCGGACATGATGTCGAGGGTTGCCAGGTGCTCGGCGAGATCGACCGGATTGGCCAATGCGGCAAGCAGAATCGCGGTTCCGATACGCATTGAGCCGGATTCCGGGATGATCCGACCGAGTACCGCGAGCGGGTGGAGATACTGAAACGGGTCAGCGAGGTAGTGCTGAGTCGCCCAGACCGACTGGAACCCGGCGTCTCGCACGTAGCGAACCTGTTCGACCTGCTCGGCGAACCGAGCTGCGCTGTCCTCGCCAGGGAGAAACTGACTGCACAACACCAGCCCGTACCGGGGCTCGCTCACGCCACCACCTCGACTGTTCTACAGTGTAGTACGACGTACTGCAGAATAGCACAGAAGGAGGCAGGGTCCGGAAGCCGGGGAGACGCCGGTTACCGCTGAGCAACGGCGACGTGACGACCTCTGGCACGCAGAGCGCTACGAGGTCACAGCGGTCGGCAGGATGCCTGACGGCCTGCGGCCACAGCATCGCGCCGTCATCGGCGAGGGGTACCGCGCTGGCCGCGACCGGGGGCAGGCCCCGAGTTCGCACAGACGCACCGCCCCTCTTCGGCGCTTAGCGGTGCGGGCGAGCGATCCTGACCGACGCACGTGGGCACCACGTGCCCGGGGTGGACCAGGTCTGTCGGTCGGGCGGGACCGGCGTGCGGACCTCCTCCAGCAGTTGGCCGGTTGTGGCCGTCGATCGACGAGGCCATGAGCCCGTTCTCCACCCCCGGCAGGACGTGCTCCGCGGGTAGGTGACCTCTGGCTGTATCGTTCGGTACAAGGCGGGCATGGTCCGCAATGTCAGGAGCGGAGAATGACGGTTCGTGCGTAGCGCGGGACGTAGGAATTCGGATGGAGACTCGACAGCCGGGTCGCACGTCGCCCGCCCCTGCACCCGGTCCTGCCTCCCGCGGGATATTCTCTGGATCGTTCGGTACGGACGGGAACGAGGGGGCGTTGGCGATGACGGTCACGGGTTTCGAGGCGAACCGGGCGCGCGTGATTGGGATCGCGGCCGACCTTTTCGCCCGGAACGGCTACCACGGCACCGGGATGGCCGAGCTCGGTCAGGCCGCTGGCCTTGGTCGGGGGGCGCTCTACCACTACATCGGCAGCAAAGAAGCCGTGCTCTACGCGATCAGCAAGGAGCAGGTCGACATGATGAACCGCTACGCCGAGGAGTTGCTCGACCGAGGGCTGGAGCCGGAGGACCTGCTCCGGCAGATGGCGCGTGGACTGCTGCGCAACATCGCCGAGCACCGCTCCGAGTGGGTGGTGTTCTTCCGCGAGTACACCGCGCTGACCGGCGAGCGCCGCGACCATGTGATCGCCGCTCGCGAGCGGTATGAGAGCTACTGGCGGCAGGCGCTGGACAACGGTGTGCGCGGCGGGGTGCTCCGGCAGACGCCGCGCCTGCTGGTAAAAGGGATCCTCGGCATGCTCAACTACACCTATCTCTGGTTTGAGCCCGACGGTGCGCTGACTCCTGACGAGGTGGCCGACATGTTCCTCGGCGCGCTGATCGACGGCATCCGGGCGTAGCCCTGGGCTAGCGAGTACGGGGCGCGGGTGCTGGTGCTCGACCTGCCGATGCGATCGAAGGGCTCGCCCGGTCGCGCAGCGCCAGTTCGTCGCATCGGGTGGCTACCGCGCGTTGCGTTTGAGTCCGGCACGCCGTAGACGATCGGGCTGATGCTGGCTACTCGGTGGCGATCGTCCCTCACCCCACGACAACGCAACGTGGTACCAGCGGCATCAGTGAGGCCGGGCTCAGATCCTGGAGTCGCTCCCGAGAGCCGTGGCCGCGGCGTTGCGAATGTGCTCGCGCCAGAGACTGCTCGCGCCGTCGGCGTCGCGTTGCCGGATCTTGGCGACCACCAGCTTGATCTCCCCGATGCTCTGCTGCGGTCTGTCGCCGCGGGACAGCGACCGGGCGCGCAGCTGAGCGAGCCGGCCATGCAGCAACCGCGCTTGGTTGTGTAGCACCTCGTTGCCGGCGCCGGAGTAGAGCACGTCGTAGAAGTCGTTCTTCACGTCGAGCATCGCGGAGACATCGCCGTGCTCGTGCGCCGTCTCCACCTTGTCCGCGACATCGGCGAGTTCGGCCATCTGTTCGTCGGTCGCGCGCTCGACGAACAATCGCACGGCGAAGCATTCCAGGGCCTCTCGCACCTCATACACGGCGCGCGCTTCCTCATCCGTCAGCCGGGCGACTGTCGGACCCTTGTGCGGGGGGATGACGAGGAACCCCTCTGCCTCCAGCTGCCGGCATGCCTCCCGGATGGTGTTGCGGGAGACGTCGAGTTGCTCGCACAACTCCCGCTCGACCAGCCGCTGTCCCGGAGCGAGCGCGCCGCTGATGATGTCGGCCCGGATCGCTTCCACCGCTTGCGCGCGAACGGGGGCGACAACACGAGTGACTCTCACCCGTCAAGGATAGCACTGTGTTGCCCCACTGTCCGATTGTCCTCTAACCCATTGACCGATTGTGGGACAATCACGTAACGTGCGCCGCGACGAGATACGGCATGGGAGGCGTAGATGTCGCAGACCCTGTCCACAGCCGCCAGTTCGCCACCGGGCGTGCGGCAGTATGGACTGTTCGTTGACAACGAGATGGTCGAACCGGCCACCGGCGAGTACCTCGATGTCGTGAACCCGGCACGTGGCCACGTGTGGGCCCGCGTGGCGAACGCTCGCGCTGACGACGTGGGCCGTGCCGTCGAGTCCGCGCGGCGTGCCTTCGAGAGCGGGCCGTGGCCCGCCTGCCGTGCTGCCGACCGCGCGAAGCTGCTCATCAGGCTCGGCCAGCTGGTCGAGGACCACGCCGAGGAGCTCGCCGGGCTGCAGGTGGACGAGAACGGCAAGCTGATGCGGGAAATGCTCGGCCAGACGAGACTGCTGCCCGAGTACTTCAACTACTACGCGGGCCTGGCGCAGATGCCGACCGGAACGACGAACCCGCTGCACGTCAAGGACATGGTGAACTACACGGTGCGCGAGCCACTGGGGGTCGTCGCCGCGATCACCCCCTGGAACTCCCCGCTCCTGCTGCTGGCGTGGAAGCTCGGACCGGCACTGGCCGCGGGCAACACCGTCGTCGCCAAACCGTCTGAGGTCACCCCGGTCTCGGTGCTCAGACTCGCCGAGCTGGCCGCCGAGGCCGGGTTGCCGCCCGGCGTGTTCAACGTGGTGACCGGGCTGGGCAGTCCGACGGGCACGGCACTGACCGGGCACCCGGGTGTGGACAAGATCGCGTTCACCGGGTCGACGGCCACTGGCCGGGCGATCGCGGCCGAGGCGGGCAAGAGCCTCAAACGCGTGTCGCTCGAGCTCGGCGGGAAGTCACCCAACATTGTCTTCGCCGACGCCGACCTCGACAGTGCGGTGAACGGCCTCGTCGCCGGGATCTTCGGCGCGAGTGGACAGACGTGCATGGCCGGGTCGCGCATCCTCGTGCAGGAGTCCCACTACGACGAGGTGGTGACACGGCTCGCCGAGCGGGCGGAGGCGATCAAGGTCGGTGATCCGAGAGACGCGGCGAGCGAGATGGGAACGGTCGCGTGCCAGGCGCAGTTCGACAAGGTGCGCCACTACGTCGAGGTGGCCACCGCCGACGGCGCCCGGCTCGTCGCCGGGGGCAAGCCCGCCGTCGTGGACGGGTTTCCCGACGGTCTGTTCATGCGGCCGACGGTGTTCGCCGATGTCCGCAACGACATGCGGATCGCGCGGGAAGAGGTGTTCGGCCCGATCGCCGCAGTCATTCCGTTCCGCGACGAGGAGGAGGCCGTCCGGACAGCCAACGACACTGATTTCGGCCTCGCGGCCGGCATCTGGACGGGCGAGGTCCAGCGCGCTCACCGCGTGGCCGGCAGACTGCGCGCCGGCACTGTCTGGATCAACAACTATCGCAAGACCTCCTACGCGACTCCTTTCGGCGGCTACAAGCAGAGCGGGCTCGGCCGGGAGAACGGCCCCGACGCGCTGCACGAGTACACCGAGGAAAAGAGCGTCTGGGTCGACACCGGCCAGGGTGTCAAGGACCCGTTCAACCCCCGGGCTTGATGCCCTCCGCCGCTCCCATGCGCAGGAAAGCAGGTGCAAGCAATGTCCAATGCGGCTAGTACAGCATCGGCCTCCGGCGACGACATCGTCGTCATCGGATCCGGCATCGCCGGGCTTTCCGCGGCTGTCAGCGCGGCCGAGGAGCTCGCTGGTGAGCCGGGCCGCTCGGTGACGGTCGTCGACAGGGCGGACCCCGCTCAGGCGGGCGGGAACAGCAAGTGGACCTCCGCCTACCTCCGGCTCGAGGACATCTACGAGGTCGCCGACTCCTTCGTCGACGACGTCGTCGCCTTCTCCGGTGGTCGCACCTCGTCCTCCTATGTCGAGACGCTCGTGCGGCACCTGCCGGAGACGATGGAATGGATCCAAGGTCACGGCGCGAGATTCCGCAGGTTCCCGACCTACTTCGTCAACAGCAGCCGCCCCCGGCTGCAGCCGGTCGGCGGAGGGGAGGGCCTGCTGAACGTGCTGCGGCCCGCGGCAGAGCGGCTCGGTGTGCGGTTCCGCTACCGGTGCACGGCGCAGCGGCTCGTGCGGGACCGCGCCGGGCGGCTCACCGGGGTCGTGGTCACCGGAGACGACGGCGAGCAGACAGTTCCGGCCGCGGCGGTCGTCATCGCCTCCGGCGGGTTCGAGGGCGATCCCGAGACGCTCGCCGCGGAGCTCGGTGGCGACGTCGACCGGCTGATCCCGATCGCGCCCGGTGTCACCTTCAACAAGGGCGAGGGCATCCGGATGGCTGTCGAGGCCGGTGCACGTCGCGCCGGCCAGTGGGACGGGTTCCATGCCGAGCCGGTGGACCCGCGGTCCCCCGACCCCGAAGCACTCGTCATGGTGTTCCCGTACGGGATCCTGGTGAACCGCGACGGGGAGCGCTTCATCGACGAGGGCAGGGGCACCGTCGACGAGACGTACGAGTCCACGGCCCGTGCGGTGTGGGCACAGCCAGGCGGAATCGCCTACCTCATCACCGATCAACAGTTCGACGCGGTGACGGACCGGCGACGCGGCATTCTCACGAGTGTCAAACCCGTTGTCGCCGGCACGGTCACCGAGCTGGCCGCGGCGCTCGGTCTGCCGGAGCAGCGGCTGGCCAGGACGGTGGCCGAGTACAACGACGCCGTCGTCGACGGACCGTTCGACTGGCGGAAGCCGGACGGCAGGCACACACAGGGCATCGAGCCGCCGAAAACGAACTGGGCCTTGCGGGTGGACCAGCCCCCGCTGCTCGCCTATCCGGTCGCGTGCGCCGTCGTGTTCACCTTTGGCGGCCTCGACACCGACGACAGTGCACGAGTACTCGGCGGGGACAGCGCGCCCATCCCTCGGCTCTACGCGGCCGGCGAATGCACGGGCATCTATCACGACAAGTATCCGGGCGGTACGTCCGTGCTGCGGGGAATGATCTTCGGCCGGATCGCGGGACAGACCGCGGCACGCGAACTCGGCACCTTCCCGGCAGAGCGGCAGGCCGAACGCACGGCCGAGGTGACAGGCGGCTGAAAGGCGAAGGGTGTCAGCCCTCGGCGAGGGCCAGGCATGCCTTGCTAAACAGTATCATGAATGGGATATTAAATGTGCAATGGAGCACATCCGGAAGAGGAGCTGGTGCCGGTGCGTGCGCACGCTCTGCCCCGGCAGGGGAGCGGTCCGGCCAGCGCGCGGGGCGGTTCGCTCGGCGCCGTGCCCGATCCGGGCATCTCCAGGCACAGCTGCACGGTCTTCACCTGCGACGTGGTGCTGGCCTGCCACGGTGAGCCCGATACTCCCTTCCCCGAGGTCGAGCGCCGCCTGCACGAGCTGGATCGCCGGTTCTCGCGGTTCCGCGCCGACAGCGAGGTGTGCGCGCTGAACGCGGCCGCCGGTGCCTGGTGCGACATCTCGCCCGAGCTGCACCGGCTACTGGAGCACGCACTCAATGTCGCCGTCGCCAGCGCAGGCCTGATCAACATCGCCGTCCTGCCGTGGCTGCTGGCGGCTGGGTACGTGAGTTCGGAGCCGCACGAGGGTCCGGGTGATCCCCCTGCCGATCCCGCCGGCCCGGTCGAGCCGCTCACGTCGGTCCTCGAGTTGCGCCGTGACCAGGCGCGTCTGGCGCCCGGCCACGCCGTCGACATCGGCGGGCTGGCGAAGGGCTTGTGGGCCGACGACGTCGTCCGCTGGCTCGGCGCCAACTCGGCCGCCGGTCTCGGCGGCGACGTCTCCTGCCGCGGTCCCGGTCCCTCCGGTGAGGGATGGCCGGTCGCGCTGCCCACCGGCGAGGTCGTCGTCGTCACCGACGGCGCCGTGGCCACCAGCGGAACCGCGAAACGGCGTTGGGGTGACCGCCTGCACCATCTCGTGGATCCGCGAACCGGCCGGCCGTCCCGATCGGACGTCGCAGAGGCCACGGTGGTCGCCACGACAGGTGCTGCCGCCGACTGGCTGAGCAGTGCGCTTGTGGTCGGCGGCACCGCGGCCGCCGGAAGGCTCGCCGCGCGCCCGGAGTTACGCGGCTGGCGACTGAGCATGACAAAGGAGTCCTGATGTCCGAGACCGACCACCCCGCCGGCCCGCGAAGTGCAGTCCGGCTCGTGGACAACATGCGGTTCCGCCAGACGTTCCGGCGCATTCCAGCTCCGGTGGCCGTGGTGCTCGTGGCCACCGCCAACGGTGGAACGACCGGGATCACCTGCACGTCGGCGCAGTCGCTGTCCGCCGAACCGCCCATGGCCGTCGTCGCGATCGACGACAAGACCGGCCTGGTGCCGCTCATTCGCCACGCCGGGAGGTTCAGTATCAACTACCTGGCGGCCGACCGGTCGAACTGGGCAGACGCCTTCTCCGCACGCGGCGCGGACCTCGCGGAGCTTGCGGACATCATCGTCCCCGGACGCACCTCGGTGCCGACCTTCGCGACCGGTACCACGGCCGTGCTGGAGTGCGCCTCGGCAGAGATCCATCCCGGTGGCGACCACTGGATCGTGTCCGGTGCGATCGCTCACGCACGCTTCCAGGCCGACGCTGAACCATTGCTGTACCGGGCGGGGGCCTACGGCGCCTTCCGCCCCGGCGGCGACTCGGTGCGCAGCGACCACGCCGCGGTTGTGCCGACCGGCTGACCGTACGTCTCGCCACGAACCACCGCGGCCAGACGCTGACATGTCGACCGGCCGACGAGGGAACACCACAGGCTTTCCTGCTCCTTCTCGAAGGGAACCGCCATGAAACGAAAGATCGCGAATGCCTTCGCCGCCGTCGCCGCGGGCGCACTGCTCGCCGCCTGCGGCGCGGCCGGATCGAGCTCGACGGGCCAGACCGCCGACGGCTTGACCGTGGTGCGGATCGGTTCGGAAAAGGTGACCTCGGACGCCGGAATCTTCCTGGCCGACCACCTCGGCTACTTCAAGGAAGCCGGCATCAAGGTCGAGTACGTGCGACTCAAGGACGCACCCGCCATCACGAACGCCCTCGCGACGGGCAACCTCGAGGTGGCGGGTGCCTCGCTGGCCCCTGGCATCTTCACCGCCGCGCAACGCGACATCGACCTCAGGGTCGTCGGCGACAAACAGAGCATCCGGCCTGGCGTCTCGGCGACGCGATTCGCCGTGAAGCCGGAGTTCGACCGGGGCGATATCGGCAGGACTCTCGAAGCGCTGCGAGGCAAGCGGGTCGCCGTGCACAGCAAGCTCTCGATCCAGATGTTCATGCTGAGCAATCTCCTGCGGCAACACGGAATGTCGTTGAAGGACTTCCAGATCACGCCGGTGCACTCGCCTGACCAGGTGAGCGCGTTCCAAGGTGGCTCGATCGACGCCGCGGTCATGCTCGAGCCCTACTACACGCAGGGCGTCGAGGCGGGCATCGTCAAGCCCGCGTCCGACCTGACCGAGGGGACGCCGCCAGAGGGCGAGACTCTGACCGGGCTGCTCTACGGAAAGCGGATGCTGGAGGAACGCAAGCTCGGAACAGCATTCATGAATGCCTACGTCCGCGGTGTTCGCGCCTACAATGACGCGATCTTCCACGGGAAGAATCGCGACAAGGTCGTCGAGATCATCGCGACGGAGGCTGACATGCCGGTCGACCTCATCAAGAAGACCTCGCCCGTGGGACTGGACCCCGATCAGCGGCTCGACCCCTCCTACATAGGTCGGCTGCAGGACTTCTACATCAGCCAGGGTGAGCTGGATCAACCCGTTGACGTGAACAGACTGGTGGACACATCCTTCGCCGAGGCCGCGGTCAAGCAGCTCGGCCAGTACCAGGCACCCTGACCCGACCGGGGCCACGTCCCGCGGAAGGAGAGACGCAGATGAAGTCTCCAAACACGACGGCCGTCCGGATCGAGGACCTCGCGAAGGTCTTCCTGAGCCGCAACGGCACCGCCTTGCAGGCGTTGCACAACATCAACCTGGAAGTACGCAGTGGTGAAGTCGTGGCGATCATCGGGCCGAGCGGCTGCGGGAAGAGCTCACTCCTGCGTATTCTCGCCGGGCTGGACAAGGTGTACGAGGGCAGGGTGCATTGGAATCTCGCCGGTGACCACGGCGGGGACAAGCCCCGCCGGGACCGGCTCACGAGCGCCACCGTGTTCCAGTCCGACTCCACGCTGCCGTGGCTGACTGTTGACCGCAATGTCCGGATAGGACTCTCCAGGCTGCGCATCGACCGCAGGGAGGCCGACACCAGGGTGCAGGAGGTGTTGCGCCTGGTCGGGCTGGCCGAGTTTCCGAAGGCCTACCCGCACGAACTCTCGGGAGGCATGCGCCAGCGGGTGGCGATCGCGCGGGCCCTCGCAACCCGCCCGCACCTGCTGCTCATGGACGAGCCGCTGGCGGCGCTCGATGCGCAGACGCGCATCGTGATGCAGCAGGAGCTGCTGAACATCTGGCGGCAGACTCACTCGACCGTCTTCTACGTCACGCACGACATCGAGGAGGCGGTCACTGTCGCCGACCGCGTGGTCGTGCTCTCGACCCGGCCAGGCCGGGTGCGGCTGGTACGCGAGATCGGCACCAGGACGTCGAGCGTGACCGACCTCAGGCGGGAGACCGAGTTCGGAGACCTGGTCGCTGAGCTGTGGGAGGTCATCGCGGGCGAGGTCGGGGTGTCTCTCGCCGCGAACGACTCCGGGAACTCAGGGAACCCCGCGAAGGCGAAGGCGGGTGTGGCGTGATGACCGGACAGGTACTGCGCAGCACCGACACACCGGTAGCCGACATCGACGTGTCGGATGTGGCCGACCGGCTGCGCCGCGACCGTGGTCGCCAGCAGCGGAAGCGAAAGGCATGGGCGATCCTCACGCCGCTGGCGGTGCTCCTCGCGTGGGAGCTCGCCACCAGGACCGGGCTGCTCGACGAGCGGTTCTTCCCCTCGCCGACGGGTATCCTGACGGACTCGTCCCATTACTTCACGGATCCCCAGTTGCGGGCCGAGCTGTTCAGCAACCTGGCTCAGTCAGGCGTCCGCCTGGGGATCGGGTTTCTGCTCGGCTCTGCCGTGGGGCTGGTCGTCGGCCTCGCGATGGGCCTGCACCCGGTGACCCGCTACGCACTCAGTTCGCTGATCAGCGGCATCTACCCGCTGCCCAAGCTCACGTTGTTCCCGCTGATGATCATCTTCTTCGGGATCGGCAACACCAGCATGATCGCCCTGATCGCGCTGGGCGTGTTCTTCATGGTGAGCATCAACACCACGTCGGGCGTGATCTACAGCAATCCCGTCTACGGCGACGTCGCCTCGGCCTTCGAGCTTCCGCGGCTCGTGCGGCTTCGGACGATCACCATCCCGGCCGCCATCCCGTCGGTGATCGGCGGTCTCCGGCTCGGATTCGGACAGGCACTGATCATCGTGGTGTCCACCGAGTTCGTCGCGGGCGACGGAGGGGTCGGCTACATGATCTGGAACTCGTGGCAGGTGCTCAACGTGCCGGTGATGTTCCTCGGATTGGCGATCGTCGGCCTGACGGGGTGGCTGGTCTCCGCCTGCATCAGCTTGGTGGGCAGGCTACTCGCACCGTGGCAAAACGACTGAGCACGAGAGGAAAGACATGACGGACCTGACCGAGCACACGATCGAGGCGGGCGGGTACGCCACCCATTACTGGGAGCTGGCGCCGGAGCGGGAACCGGAGGGGACGGTCGTCCTCGTCCACGAGGGAGCGTTCGGTGCGGATGCCAGGACCAGCTGGGCAGAGCTCATGCCGCTGCTCGGCGAGCGGCACCGGGTGCTCGCGCCGGACCTGCTCGGCTTCGGCGACACGGACAAGGTCGTCTATTTCGACCGCTCGCCGCATGCCTTTCGCGCCAGGCACCTCGCGGCATTCTGCGATGCCGTGGGCGTCGGTCCAGCCGGCGCGCATTTCGTCGGCCATTCGCTCGGCGGGTCGCTGGTGCTGCGTGCCCTCGCCAGTGAGTCGCCCGCGCTGCCGGCGCGCAGCGGCGTGAGTATCTCCGGCACCGGAGGTCCATGGCGCTCGGCCTGGGGCGTGGAGCAACTCGGCCGGTTCGACGGCAACGAGGACGACGTGCGGCGCGTCCTGGGTCTCATGGTGGACGACTACCGGGGCTTCGCCGACGCCGTCCGCCTCCGGTACGCGAACACCCGCAAGCCCGGTCACGTGGAGGCTTGCCTTGCCGCCCGCCTCAAGCACCCGACCATGACGCGCCAGGCGCCCGGCGGGAGCTGGCCCTCGCCGCTGGCGGCGTGTCCCGTTCCGGTGCTGATCGTGAGCGGTGAGCGCGACCCGCTGCTCGATCCCGGCTGGGCGGACCACTTCGAACAGCTCTCGCCGCGCGTGCGGGTGGAGCGGCTGGACGCCAAGCACGCCCCGAACCTGGACCAGCCGGAGACCGTCGCCGCGCTGCTCCGGGAGTTCTTCGCTGGCGACCGCGACCTGACGGCGACCGCGCGCCAGACGGACAGCCGATGACGGCGTGGGACGACAGCGACGGCTCGGCGGCAGCGCGGTTGCCCCGCCTGGCCCCGGCGGAGCTCACGCCGGAGCAGACCAGGCTGTACCAGCAGATTGTGGAAGGCCCGCGACAGCAACACGCGTCCTTCTTCCCGGTCGCCGACGACGAGGGCATCCTCAGCGGTCCCTACCGCGCGATGCTGCTCAGCCCGGGCATCGGTGCCGCGCTGGAACAGGTCGGCGTCGCCGTCCGATACCGGTCGCTGCTGCCCTCGTGGGCGAGAGAGCTGGCAATCCTCACGGTCGCCTGTCATTGCCGGTCCGATGTGGAGTGGCGGGCACACGAGGAGCTGGCGCGCGCGTCGGGCCTGCCCGAGGTGACGATTGAGACGTTGCCCAGCGGCTCACCGACCTTGCCCGACCGTCCTGCCGAGGTCACGTACGCGTTCGTCGCGGGACTGCTCGCGAACCACGTCGACCACGACACGTTCGCCGCCGCGGAGCGGCTGTGGTCGAGGGCGGGCGTGTTCGAGCTGGTGGCGACCGTGGGCTACTACCAGATCATCGCAGGCATCAATCACGCGTTCGACATCTCGGGTTGACGGATGGACAGGTGAGCATGGACAACCTCGCGGGGAAGGCCGTGGTGGTCACGGGCGCCGGTCGCGGGCTCGGAATGGCCTACGCGTTGGACGCCGCTCGTGCCGGCGCGGCGGTCGTGGTGAACGACGTCGACGGCGAAGCCGCGCGCGACGTGGCAGGCGAGATCCAGGCGGCGGGAGGAACCGCCGAAGCCTGTGCCGGGTCGGTGTCGGACCCGGACACGGCCGAGGAGATCGTCGCGCTGTGCGTGTCGCGCTTCGGGGCGATCGACGGTTTGGTGAGCAACGCCGGCATCTTCCATCAGGCGAAGCCGTGGGCGGAGGACGTGGACCGGATTCGTGCGGTCGTCGACGTCAACGTGCTCGGAACGGTCTACTGTGGCCTCTACGCGGTCAGGTGGATGGTGGAGCGGGGCAGGCCGGGCTCCATCGTGAACGTGACGTCGGGCACCCACCTCGGCCATCCGGAGACGGGCGTGTACGGCGCGACGAAGGGCGCGGTGGCCTCGCTGACGTACGGTTGGGCTCTGGACCTGCTGCCGTTCGGGGTCCGTGTCAACGCCATCTCGCCGCTCGCGGTCACCGACATGAAACTGCCGCCGTACGAGGGGCACGTGCAGCCTGAGGAGGTCGCGGCGGTGGTGACCTTCCTGCTCGGCGAGGATTCGGCGGGCATCACCGGACAGGTGATCCGGCGGGCGCGGCGTGGCCTGGGCCTGCTGCGGCACCCGGAGATCGGCGAGATGGTCGAGGCGGATTCCTGGGAGGTCGACGACATCGGCAGGGCGTTCCGGGAGACGTTCTCCGTGCTGGAGCCCGTCGGCTACGGAGCCCACCGGACGGTTCTCGCTCCGCTCCCGGGCGCATCCTAGCGCCGAGCGGAGCCCCAGCGCTCAGTTGCGGAGGGGCACACCTCTTGCCTTTAAACCGTATAATGTTTAGCCTGAATGTGGGTCGCCGCTGTGAGGTGACCGAAGGGAGTCATCGTGACGGAGGTCAGCGCGGGAACCGCGCAGCGGTTACTGTTCCTGCACGACGCGGACGTGGTCGACGGTCAGGTCGGTGCCCTCGCGGAGCTGGCCACGATGATCGACGTCGAGGTGCCGCGGCACCCCGGTTTCGGCAGTGCCGACGACGAGCTGGCCGAGGAGTGGGACTCGGTCGCCGACCTGGCCCAGCACTACCTGCACGCGCTGGACCGGGACGGCCGCACTGGGCAGATCCACCTCGCGGGCGCGGGGTTCGGCGCCTGGATCGCGCTGGAGATGGCCGTCCGTGCGCCGCGGCGCTGGGCGACACTCGTGCTCGTCGCTCCGTACGGGGTGAAGCTGTTCGGGCCGACCGACCGGGAGTTCGCCGACATCCTGCTGCTTGATCCCTCGGAAGTCGTGGAGCTTGGCTGGGCCGACCCCGCGGCCTGTCGTGAGCTGCGGATGCCCGGCTTTCCGCCAGGGCTCGAGGACCCCGAGTACGAGCGTGCGTTCGCCGACCGGGAGGCGCTCGCGCGGTTCGCCTGGAAGCCGTTCATGCACGATCCGCGGCTGCGCCGGTGGCTGCACGTCGTCGACGTCGCCACCCTCGTCGTCTCCGGTGACCGCGACCGGCTCGTGACGCCGGAGCACAGCAGGGCGCTCGCCGAGCTGCTCCCGCGCGCTCGCTACGTCGAGATACCCGGCGCGGGCCACTACCCGTATCTGGAGCGTCCCGGCGAGTTCGTCGAGGCCGTCGCGCACTTCGTCGGCGCCGACCGGAAGACAGGAGCCAGCACATGAAGTGTTTCCACTTCACCGAGATGCCCTACCCCTATGTCCCTGCCGAGGCGGAGGACGAGCACAGGGGCCTGAAGTACTTCATGCCCAATCGATACTACGACCCGGCGCGTGGTTACGAGCTGTACCAGCGTTACCTCGACGAGTACGAGCTCGCCGACGAGCTTGGCTTCGACCTGATGGTCAACGAGCACCACCAGTCGGCGTCCACGTTGCATGTTTCGGCCACACTCAGCGCGGCGTCGGTGCTCAGCCGCACGCGGCGCGGCCGTGTGCTGGTGCTCGGCACTCCATTGCCGCATCGGGAGAGCCCCGTGCGGGTAGCGGAGGAGATCGCCTACCTCGACGCCATCAGCGCGGGACGGATCAACTGCGGCTTCGTCAGGGGAGTGCAGGGGGAGACCTACCCCTCCAACCAGAATCCCGTGCACAACATGGACATGTTCTTCGAGGCCCACGACCTCATCAAGGAGGCGTGGACGCGGCACGACGTGTTCTCCTGGGAGGGCCGCTTCTACCACTATCGGTACGTGAGCGTGTGGCCGAGGCCGTACCAGCAGCCACACCCGCCGATCTGGGTGAGCGGTACCACCCGCAAGCTCGTCGAGTGGACGGCCCGCCACGGCTACACGCTGTGCAACCTGCTCGGCACCTATGAGGACACCGCGAAGTCGTTCCGCCTCTACCGCAGAACCGCGATGGAGGCGGGCCTCGGTGAGCCGTCCCCGGACAAGCTCGCCTATCTCGCCTTCTGCCACGTTGCCCCGACCGAGGAACAAGCACGACAGTCCGGCGAGAAGCTGATGTGGTACCTCAAGCAGGGCCGGCTGCGGCTCGGCGCCATCAGCCCACCGGGATACTCCTCGACGGCCGCTGCCGTCGCGGCGCTGCGCGGGAAGCTCGGAGAGGTGCGCAAGTACAGCTTCGAGAGGCTGGTCGATGAAGGGATCATGCTCGTCGGCACACCGGACACCGTGACCAAGCAGATTCAGCGGCTCTATGACGAGACGGGCGTCGGAAACCTGATCCTGATGAACCAGGCGGGAGAGATGACGAGCAACGAGGTGCGCGACAGCCTTTCCCTGTTCTCGCGGGAGGTGCTGCCTGCCGTCGCACCGATCGGCAGGCAGTGGCGCGACGACGACACCACCTGGCGAGTGGACAGCGACAGCAGGCCCGTCGAGTCCGTCCTGGCCAGCGCATTGTCCTGACGACACTACCGAAAGGAGAAGGCCATGCCGAGGATCGTGGTGCAGGCTTACGAAGGCAGGACGCTGGACCAGAAGCGACATCTCGTCCGTGCCATCACGGATGTCGTCGTCGACGCGTACGCGGTCCCGCCCGAGACCGTCACTGTGGTGATCGAGGAGATTCGCAAGGATCACATGGCCAAGGCCGGTGTCCTGCGTTCCGATCGGGACGCCCGTGCGGAGTCCGGCGGTCGCGACGGGAACGGGCTCCCGGCGTGACCGCGGCGGCCACCAGGGGAGGGGCCGACCACCCCGGCGCGGACGGGACTCGCCCCGGCACCCAGCCTGCTGGACTGGACCACGGGCTCACGGGCAGCAGGGCCGTCGTGTTCGGGGTGGGGCCTGGCATCGGCCTCGAGTGCGTCCGCCTGCTCGGCCGGCTTGGCGCGAACGTCGGGTGCGTCGATCTCGACCAGGTACGTGCGGGGGAGGCGGCAGGCGAGTTCGCGTCGTGTCAGGGTGACGGCGTACCCGTCGTGTGTGACGTCCGCGAGCCCGCAGATGTCCGAAGGGCCGTGGGGGAAGCCATCGAGAGGCTGGGAGGCATCGACGTCGTGATCAACGTCGTCGGGCACGGAGGCCCGGCGGGACCGATCGCCGACATGCCCGACGACGTGTGGAGCGACGTGCTGCGCATCAACCTCGAGCACCAGTTCGTGGTGGCGCGCGAGGTGCTGCGTCCGATGATCGCCCAGCGCCATGGCAGCATCGTGCTGATCTCGTCGGTGAACGCACTGGGCTCGTCGCCGCTGCGCGCCGCCTACGGCGTCGCGAAGGCAGGGCTGGTGTCGCTCGCCAGAACGCTGGCGATCGAGGCCGCGGAGTACGGGGTGCGGGTGAACACGGTGGCGCCAGGGGCCACGCGGACCCCGCGCAGGCGCCATCTGGCCGAAGGAGAGCTGGCTGCCCGGTATCGCGCGGAGATCCCGCTGGGCCGGATCGCCGAGCCCCACGAGGTCGCGCAGGCGGCTGTGTTCCTCGCATCCGGCCTCGGCAGCTTCATCACCGGGGAGACGCTGGTCGTCGACGGCGGCGCGAGTGTGAAGTACTGCCAGCCAGCGGGGAACTGAGGCGCGCACGCGCGGCACGCGGTCGCGCACGGATGGCCGGTGTTTCAGGACCAGCCGATGATCTCGTCGTGCAGAGCGGCGTAACGTCGTTCGAAACCAGCCGCCAGCTCGATCATGTGTTCTCGCATGAGCCGCTCGGCTCGCTCACCGTCGCCATCGAAGATGGCCTGCGCCACGGCCTCGTGTTCGCGCTGGACTTCGGCCCAGCGCGCCGGTGGTCGTTCGGCGGCGATCACGCGCTCGGTGTAGACCTCCTTGAGTGAACGGCCGAACAAGTCGAGTACGCCGTTGCCGGACATACCCGCGATCACGCCATGGAAGTTCTGCACGACCGACAGGTAGGCAGCCTGGTCGTGCGTACCGAGGTCCTTGTGTTCCTGCATCGACTTCGCGAGCTCGTCGAGGCGCCGCTCGTCGCGCCTCTCCGCAGCCAGGCGGGCCATCATCGGCTCCATGATCACGCGTGCCTCGACGAGCTCCCAGAACCGGGTGCGGCCCATCTGCAAAAAGAGCGTCATGGTGCGCCCGAAATTGTACGGATCCGCGGAACCGACGGTGGCGCCGCCACCGCGGCCGGGGCGGACCCGGACCAGGCCGTTGTTCTCCAGGATCCGCAGTGCCTCACGCAGGGTGCCGCGCGCGACTCCGTACATCTGCAGCATCGGAGCCTCGCTGGGCAGTGCGGCACCGGGTTGCAGGCCCTCCTCGACGATGTCCTCGACGATCTGGCGTGCCACGAGCTCGGCCATCTTCGCGGAACGCTGCCGAAACCTCGGCATGTGCCGCGCATTGTTGGGCTCCTGCATCCAGTCTCCCCAAGGCAGCGTCGATCACGGTCGACTCGGTCTCATATCTGACGATGTTTAGGCTATTTTAGCAGCGGTCGGCGCGTGGCATAGCCGAGCCCAGCGCGGGGCTGTTGCCTGGCCGGGACGGCGTCGAGGTTGAAGGCCGCCCGCGCCACGGCGATCCACCGGTTGGGCGGGCTGAGCGGCCGGCTGGATGCCTATGCCCCCGTCGAGCGGTGCTGACTGATCGGGGCGGCGGGTTATCGCTTCCCGCCTTGGACGATGTCGCCTTCGACGCCGCATGATCGACACTGTCCAAATAGACTGCGGATTCGTCGAAGCACACTCCGGCCGATTCCCACTCGGGCCCACAGATCGTGAGCGCTCGCCATCGAGCCGCCGCGCCTTCTGCTCGGTCTTGGCCAAGGCTGCGAACGTGATCACTTCGACGGGCGGGCATTTCGGTGATGACCGGCTGCCCACGCCGCCAGCCGTGAGTGTTCTGATCGGATTCTCAGGCAGCCCGTCACTCTATGCGGTCTGCTCAGGCATGTTCAGCGCTGCCGTCAGTGAATGCGTGCCGCTCTCACAAGTCGAGGACCAGCCGGTCTCCCGCGGATCGGGATACGCAGATCATCATGGTGTCGCCGCGCTGCCTTTCCTCGTCGGTGAGTACGGTGTCACGGTGCTCGGGTTCGCCCGCGAGAACCGGGGTTTCGCAGGTGCCGCACAGTCCTTCCCCGCAGGAGGACGACGCCGACACACCGTGCTCGCGTAGTGCGCTGAGCACGGTGTGCTGCTCACTGACGTGGATGACGTCGCCGGTCCGGGCGAGGACGACGTCGAACGCGGTGTTCACCAGGTTGCCGCGGTCGGGTGCGGTGAATCGCTCGGTATGCAGGGTGAGGTCCTCGCGGCCGTGGCAGGACTGGGTCAGTGCGGCCAGCAGCGGAGCTGGTCCGCAGGCCATGACGGCGGTGCCTGCCCGGGCGTTGGCCAGGAAGGATGTGAGGTCGAGCAGGCCGTGCGTGTCCTGCGGCGCGATCGTTACTTTGCCGCCGTGCCGGGTGAGCCGGTCGAGGAACGCCATGGACGAGCGGGTGCGGCCGCCGTACAGGAGCCTCCAGTCCGCGCCGCTGTGCTCGGCCTCGTCGATCATCGGCAGGATGGGCGTAATGCCGATGCCTCCGGCGACGAACAGGTATGCGTCCCGTTCGGGCAGGGTGAAGTGGTTGCGCGGCCCGCGGACGCGGAGGCGGTTGCCGGCTCGGACGTGTTCGTGCACGAAGGCTGATCCGCCTCGGGAGCTGGTTTCCTTGAGCACGGCGACTGTCCAGTGTCCGGAGTCACGTGGATCACCGCAGAGCGAGTACTGCCGAGTCAGCCCGTTGTCCAGGCATAGGTCGATGTGGGCGCCAGGCCGCCACGGTGGGAGCGATTCGCCGGGTTCGGGCTTCAGCGTGAGCGAGACGACGTCATCTGCTTCTTCGGTGACGGTTTCGACGAGCACTGCCGTTTCCGCCGGCTGCTGCTGGCGCCGTGGGATGGTGGGTGGGCGTGGCGGTGCGGTTTGTGAGTCGTTCAAGCCCAGCCAGGTGCGATGCTGGAACATGGCGATGGTCGTCTCGCAGTTGCGCATCAGCCGCCCCTGCGGGACGGACCCGGAGTTGTAGCCGGCCTGCTGCGCGGTGACGACCTTCTTGTCTTCGTTGAACGTGCGGTCGTAGATGTCGAGCCATCGCTCGAGCACCTTCGGGTCGGTGCCGGGTTTGACGAAGGTGTCGACGATGAACTGGCAGCTGCGGGGGCCGGTCGGCACCGTGCGCGCGATCATGCCGACGAAGTCGTCGACGGACAGGAACGTCACCGGCCACAGATAGAGCAGCCGGAACCCGGCGAGCCCATGCTGTGCGGCCAGGCCTTCGGTCTGCTCCGTGACCGGAGCGACCTGGATCGCGGCGTTGTCGAACTCCGTGCAGATGTAGTCCTTCTTGGTGGTGTGGAAGGCGATGGCGTAGGTGTCCTGATGCACCAGCGGGCAGTGGTAGCACTCGAGCGCGTTCTCGGTGAACAGCTTCCAGTTGGCCGCGATGTCGTAGGTGTAGGTGCCGCCGAACTCCCAGTCCGCGTAGTCGAGGCCTAGCTCGTCCGCCATGGAGTACGCGCCGCCCAGGTATTCACGCAACGGCGGGGTTTCGACGTCGGGGTTGGCGAACACGAACCCGCGGTAGGTGTCGACTTGCACCGGCCGAAGGCCGAGGGTCTGGCGGTCGAAGGCATCTTCGTCCTGCAGGCCTGGCGCGGACCGGAGGGATCCGTCATGGGTGTAGGTCCAGCCGTGGTAGCGGCATTGAAACAGCTGCCTGCAGCCCGCGCCTTCGGCGACTGGGTGCAGGCGGTGACGGCAGACGTTGACATGGCCGTGCAATCGGCCGTCCCGGTCACGGACGACGACGATGGGCAGGTCGCCGAGGCGTGTGGTGAGGTAGTCGCCTGCCGTCGCGAGGTCGCGTTCGCGGCCGACGTACTGCCACGTTCGCGAGAAGATTCGTTCTCGCTCCTGTTCGTGGACCGAGGGGTCGGAGTAGAGCGTGGCGGGAAGCTGCCAGCCCGCGCGCATCGACTCGGAGACCGCGTCGGCGTTGGAGGTGCTGGCATATGTCATTGCCGTTGTCCTGTTCCTCGTGGCAGCTTTTCCGGTGCGTAGGTCGAGAGATGTCGCACGAGCGCGGCGTCGCTCGGTGCGGCGGTCAGCGCTTGGCCGGCGAACTCGAGAAGGCTTCGTTCGTGATCGAGCGCTGCGTGCATGTCGTCCCGCGCCGCGGGCGGGGCGAGGTCGAGCATTCGCTCGAAGTGGGGCAGCGCGGCCTCCGCGATCCGGACGGTTTCCCGCATGAATCCGGTCCAGGTCATGGCGGCGACCTTCAGGGCGAAGTCGCAAGCCTCGGTGATCTGCTGTGCTGACTCGTTGGCCAGCTCGGCGGTGCCGACGTGCCGGGCCAGCCGGCGCCGGGTCGCGTTCTCGAGCGCGTGCAGGAGCCGTAGCTGCGAAAGGCGCTCGGGGTGGTGCCCGCGATCTATGAGTTCCGCGAGGAACGCGGCGCCGAACACCTCTCCAAGATACGCCCTGCGCACGAACTCGGTGTAGGTGGCGGTCATGGTTTCCCAGTTGTGCCTGACGCGATCGGGCCCGGGTTCTCCTCGGCGGGTTCGCGCCAGGTGAGCGGCGCCCGGTCCTGGATCTTGCGGCGGTAGACGAAGAGCACGACGCCGATGAGCAGCAGGGCAAGGCCGATGGCGACCTCCTTGAAACCGCCCACGTAGCTGAGTTCGGGGTTGAGGGCACCGACGACGAGGATGAACAGGTTGAACACGGCGACGACGACGGCGACCGGGACCCAGGCCCGCCGGAGCCGGATCGGCCGGTGCCAGTGTGGACGGTCTTTGCGCAGGAGCAGGAAGCTGGTGACGGCGAGTGTGATGGCGAGGATGTAGCCGAGGTTGCTGGCGATGAGGATGGCGACGGGGTTGCCGACGAAGAGCAGGATGCCGAGGTTGACGAGCATCGTGATCCACAGGGCGCGACTGGGTACGCCGCGGGAGTTGAGCTGGTCGAGCTGGGTGATGGACATCTTCTCCGCCGACAGGCCGTAGAGGGCGCGTCCGGCGTCCGCGGACGAGGAGACCATGCTCAGGAACAGTGCACCGCACAGGATCACGGTGATGGCGCTGGACAGGCCGCCCGAGATGTGCCCGATGCTGACGACGCCGTAGGTGATCGGGTTGTCCAGGAACTCCTGCCCGGTGAGCTGTCCCGAGGTGGCCAGTGGAACCAGGGTGTAGGCGGCGACCATGAACAGTGCGACCGAGGTCAGAGCGCGCGAGGTGTCGCGGGTGGTGTCCCGGTATTCGGGGGCGAAGATCGCGCAGAGTTCGGAGCCGTAGATGGCCCACGCGGACACGTAGAGCCACACGACGAAGGCGGTCCAGTCGCCGTCGAGGTGGGAGGCAAGGCCGGCGCTGCTCCACTGGCCCGCGACGAACGGTCCGATCGCCAGGGCCAGCAGCACCAGCACGAAGGCGACGCCGACGACCTGGTTGAACCGTACTGCGACCCGGATCCCGAGCACGTTGACCACGGTGCAGGCGATGATGAGAACGGCCGAGATCAGGTGCGGCAACCCGAAGTCGACGCCGCCGAGGCTGAAGAGGGTCCAGCCGGCGCCGGGGAACCACTGGGCCTGAATGAGGGAGCCGATGGTGAGCCCGACCAGCGAAAGCACCAGGGCCCAGCCGCACCAGTAGCCGAAGGCGGCAAGCGGGGCGATGGGGGTGAAGTACCGTTTCCAGCCCTCGGCCGCGAACATCGCGACACCGCCGGGCTTGTTCGGGAACATGGCAGCCATTTCGGCGAAGAGCTTGTTCTGGCATAGCGCGACCACCGACAAGACAACGCAGATGATCACGGCGGGCAGTGCGCCGAGGGCGCCGATGGCATAGCCGACGGAGATGAACAGGCCGTTGGCGATGGGGAGGGCGAGTATGAACCCGTCGAACCAGCGCAGGGCCTTGGGAGGGTGGGAGTCGGAGATCGCGGGTGTGGACAGATCAGACATTGCGTCCGCCAGGGGAGGTTTGGGAATCAGGGAGTGTCAGAGCGGGCTGACGGCGCGTTCGGGCATGTCGGTGGCCTCGATCTCGATGTCGTCGAGCAGTTCGGCCATGGCCAGGAAGCGCGGCAGGTTCTCGGCGTCGGCGTTGGCGGCGTCAGCGGCTTCCTTGCTTTCGTAGATCCAGACGTCGACCCAGGTGCCGTCGTCGCGGCGGGAGCACAGCGGTACCGACCACAGGGCCGGGTGGGCGGCCTTGACCTCCTTGATGGCCTCCTGCCGACGTTCGAGGAAGGTGTCGACATCGCTCTCGGCGACGGTGAACCGGACGAGTTCCACGCAGTATCCCATGATGGTCAGTTCTCGCTTTCGAGTTCGTTGGTTATCTGCCGCGCCGCGCGCAGGCCGGATTCGATGGCGCCGTCGATGAATCCTGCCCAGCCACGTGCGTAGTCGCTGCCGGCTAGGGCGTGTCCTGTAAATGATCTAGCTGCGGATGGGGTTTGATCTTGTCCGTGGTTGGTCGGGGTGAGTTGACGGATCGGGCCTGGGCGCGGATTGAGCCGCTGCTGCCGGCGGTGTCGGGGCCGGGGCGGCGGTGGCGGGATCACCGGCAGGTGATCAATGCGATTCTGTGGAAGCTTCGGACCGGCGCGCCCTGGCGTGATCTGCCCGAACGGTATGGGCCGTGGAAGACCGCCCATGAGCGGCTGCGGTTGTGGACCAAGGACGGTACCTGGCAGCGGATTCTGGACGAGGTGATCGTCAAAGACGACGCTGTCGGGGACGTGGAGTGGGTCATCAGTGTCGATTCCTCGGTGGTCCGGGCTCACCAGCATGCTGCGGGAGCCCGGAAAAAGGGGGCTGCACGTCCTCCGTCGAGGCGATCGCGGTCGACGGTGAAGGACTCGGACGTTCCCGCGGCGGATTGAGCACCAAGATCCACCTCGTGGTCGAGGGACGCGGGCTGCCCATGCGGGTTGTGCTCACCCCGGGGCAGGCTGGTGACAATCCACAATTGGTGCCGCTGCTGGACGGGATCCGGGTCGCTCGCACCGGGCCTGGTCGCCCGCGCCGCCGTCCCGAGGTGGTGATCGCGGACAAGGCCTATTCGCACCCCTCGACCCGCCGCGCCCTGCGGCAACGCCGGATCCGGTTCGTCAGCCCCGAACGCGACGACCAAATCGCCCGCCGCGCCGCGCACGGCTCACGGGGCGGACGCCCGCCCGCCTTCGACGCCGAGTTGTACAAGCAGCGCAACGTCGTCGAACGCTGCTTCAACCGGCTCAAACAGTTCCGCGACCTAGCCACCCGCTACGCCAAACGCGCCGCCTACTACCAGGCAGAACTCACCATCGCCGCCATCATCCTCTGGCTACGATGAATTACAGGACACGACCTAGCCGGACGCCGCGGGTGAGGTCACCAGCAGCCTGCTGGACCGCGGAGAGTTGACCGGGGGCCAGCATGGGCCAGGTCTCGCCGGACAGCGGGTCGGCGGTCCAGTCGTGCGCGTCCACCGCGACGACCTCGAGATCGGGAAGCCACTTGCGGAGTTCGCTCTCGACCGCGCGGGGGTCGTTGAGGTCGATGACCCCGGACCGTGGGCCGAAGGCGACGAGGAGGCTATCGCCCTCGAAGGGATATTCGTACTGGACGAAGGTCAGTGCGGCCGTGCTGTCGGCGAGTGCGGCGAACCTGCCGACGTCGCCACGGGCGCGGATCCACACCTTGAAGCCCGTCGAGGCCTGGCCTTCCGTCACGATCTGCGGCAGGCCATGTCCGAAGGAGGGTGCGATGTCGATGCTGTTCAGGACGTTGAGCGGCAGCGTGACGATGGCCCGCCGGGTCCGCAACCGTGTCCCGTCGTCGCAGCCGATCTCGATCCCGTCGGAGCGCTCCTCGATCCGGGTCACCCGGGTGTTGAGGCGGATATCGGTGCCCACGGCGTCGGCGGCGATGGCGTCGAGCAGGGACCGCGTGCCCCGGGCGAACTTGTAGGTGGCGCAGGCTTCGAACATCAGCTTCCAGTCGCCGCCCGCGAGCGCGCACCAGCGCAGCGCCTGCGTGTAGGCGCTGCGTGCCGGGTCGCCGCTGAAGTTCAAGGCCCACATGCCGTCGAGCAGCGCGTGCCGTTCTGGGTCGAGGTCCTGTTCGGTGATCTTCTCGGCGACGGTGACGTGATCGAGCCGCTTGATGCCATCCGGTAGCGGCGCGAAGTCGTAAGGCTGGGGCAGGTTTTCTCGTGCCCCAGCCAGCAGTGCGCACATGGGAGCGTCGAGTGCGTCCAACATGCTCTCGGCGGTGCCGGTGTGCACCTCGTCACCGACTCGCCAGTATGCGGTGTCGAGTTCGGGGCTGGCGATGAGGTCGAGGCCGTACCGGGTGATCTCGGCCCACACGTGCGGCTGGATCCAGTGCACCCATGTTCCGCCCATGTCCAGCTCACGCCCGAGAGCGGTGCCCCGGGTCCAGGTGCGTCCGCCAAGCCGGTCACGGGCCTCGAGCAGGGTTGTACGGATTCCGCGGCGGACCAGCTCACGCGCGGCGGTCACCCCGGCGAACCCGCCACCGACGATGACGACGTCACAGTCGTAGTGCATATCGTTGTCCTTACGGTGTCACCGGCGTCGTCGCCGGGCTGGAGACACTAGGCGAGGTTGACCCAGACGCCCTTGGTTTCGGTGAACTCGTCGATGGCGTTGGAACTCATCTCCCGGCCCCAGCCGCTCGCGCCGAAACCTCCCCAGGGTGCGGCGGGGTCGAGGTAGGGCAGCATGTTGACGAACACGCTGCCGGCACGGATCGCGGCGGCCAGCGTGTGGGCGGTGGTGAGGTCCTGCGTCCAGACGCACGCGGCCAGGCCGTAGTCGGTGTCGTTGGCGCGGGCGGCGAGCTCATCCGCGTCGTCGTAGGTGAGGATCGACAGCACCGGGCCGAAGATCTCCTCGCGGGCGATCGTCATGTCGTCGGTGACGCCGGTGAACACCGTGGGCGCGTAGAAGTTGCCGGTGGCCAGCTCACCGTGGGGACGCTTACCGCCGACGACCAGCTGGGCACCCTCGGCCACACCGGTCCGCACGAGACGATCGACGTGCTCGGCGTGCTCCGGTGAGACGAGTGGCCCAATCACGGTGTCCGGCGACAACCCCGGCCCCATCGGCAGTTCGGATGCGGCTGCGGCGATCTTGTCGGTGAACTCATGGACACGACTGGAGTCCACGTAGAAGCGGCTATAGGCCGCGCACACCTGCCCGCTGTTGAGAAGCGCGCCCTGCAGGTTTCCTGTGACCGCGGCGTCGATGTCGGCGTCGCGCGCGATGACGCTGGGCGCCTTGCCACCGAGTTCGAGGGTCACACGCTTGAGGTTGGACGACGCGGCCACGATGATCTTGCGGCCCACCTCCGTCGACCCGGTGAAGGAGACCTTGTCGACGTCCGGGTGCGCGCTGAGTGCCGCTCCGGCCTCGGGACCAACGGTCAGGCAGTTGACCACGCCGGCAGGGATGCCGGCGTCCACGCAGAGCCGGGCCAGCGCGACCGTGGTCAGCGGCGTCTGCTCGGCCGGTTTCAAGATCACGGTGTTTCCGCACGCCAGGGCCGGCGCGAGCTTCCACGCGGCGATCATCAGCGGGAAGTTCCACGGCGTGATCAATGCGCACACGCCGACCGGTTCGTGGCGGGTGTAGTGCAGGATGCCGGGGATCGATACCGCTGAGGTCTTTCCCTCGATCTTGGTGCACCAGCCGGCGTAGTAGCGGAAAACCTCCGCGGCCATTGGCAGGCTTACGGTCTTGGCCACGCTGAGGGGCTGCCCTTGGTCGCGAGTCTCCAGCTCAGCGAGCTGGTCGGCGTTGTCATCGATGAGCTCCGCGACGCGCCACAACAGCCGTGCGCGGGCGGCCGGGGTGAGGCCCGTCCACGTCGGATCGACGAGCGCTTGGCGCGCCGCCGCGACAGCGGCATCCACATCGGAAGCTCCCGCGTCGGCCACCACCCCCAGTACCGTGTTGGTCGCGGGGTCGCAGGTCTTGAACTCGGCACCGGACGCAGCGTCGACCCACGCGCCACCGATCAGCAGTTGTTCACGAATCTCCATGGACGCACTCCTTCGTGCACGGCCTGTACCGGACGCCGCGTGGCTGTTGCCACTATCGCTGTGGGCGACCTCCCGTAGTTGACGGCAGCGGCACGGCAATTGACCGCAGGTGCACAATCCGCTGACCCGGGAGGGGGGGGCGGCGTCGGCGTTCAGGCGCCCACCTGGCGCTCTCGTCGAAACGCGCCGGGAGTGACCCCGTACCGTGTCTTGAAGGTCCTGATGAAGTGAGCGGAATCCCGCAAGCCGGACCGCGCACCGATCGCCGCGACCGGCAGGTGCGCCAGCCGCGGGTCGGCGAGATCCCGGCGGCACCGCTCGAGGCGCCGTTCGCGAATCCATGCGCTGGCCGTAGTCTGTTCGCTTTCGAAGATCTTCTGCAGCTGGCGCACCGAGATGTGATGAGCCGCCGCGATGGACGGGACATCAAGGCCGGGATCGGGCAGGTTGGCCTCGACGAAGGCGGCTATGCGAGCGCGGAGTACCCAGTGCTTGGTGCTCGGCCGGGAACTGCGGCTGTCGTCGACCTGCGCGACGAAGACCGCGGCCAGCAACTCAACGGCTGCTTCTGCCAGGTGCGTGGTCACCGCACGCTCGTACTCCTCGAAACCTGCGGCGAGCTGGCGCAGCAGCGGCACCGCCACGGCACCGAGGCCACTGTGACCGCCTAGCGGCTGGGCAGTGATCCGCGCAAGGTCGCTATCGGACAGCCGGAGTAGCTGGCGCGGCAGCATCAGCACCAGCACCCGATATGGCTCATCGAACCGTAGCCGATACGGGCGGGTTGTGTCGTAGAGCGCGAACTCGCCCGGCCCCAGACTGGCCAGCCGGTCGTCCTGCATCACCAGGCCGCGACCGTGCAGCTGCAGCCCGACCTTCAGATAACCGGGATCAAACACGCGGATGGTCCTCGGAGTGCGCTGCACCGTGTGCGCGTCGGCAGCGACCTCGCAGACGTGCAGGGGGCCGACGGAACCGCCGTGGACCCGGCCTCGAAACCCGGCCCTGGCGTCCGCGGTCTCCAGGGGCACGAAAGCCTGAGACACAGTCCAAGCGAACGCGTCGACATCGAGCGGTCGATGGTCCTCGGGTGCGAGCACGGCAGTCATGACAGGACCTCCTCGTCACATGTCGTCTCCGTGGTGCCCCGCCGAGGTAGCGAAAGGCAGGACCTACAACTGAACAATTGGACATTTTTCCTGGTAGCAGTACTATGCACAGGTGACCAGGCTTGGTCAAGGCGCGGACGCGGTTCGCGTCGCAGCACAGGGCGGACAGCGGGGGAGGGGTCACTGCGTGGCGGTAAGCGCCAGGGAATCGGGTGGTTCGCGACGCTACGGTCAGGGGCGCGAGGCCTTGCTTCAGGCCGCTGTCCAGGTCGTTGCCGACCAAGGTCTGCGGAATCTGACGTATCGAGCGGTGGCACGGAAGGCCGGTGTCGCCCATGCATTGGTCGCCCACCACTTCGGCAGCCGCGAGGCACTCCTGACCGCGGCTCTGCGGTTCTCCTTGGACAACAGTGTGACAACGATCAGTGCACGCCCCGGCAGCGGAGACCTCGATGCGTTGTTCGTCGGTCTGTCCACCCTGGTCGAGGCCAACCCTCACGATCAGGCTTTCCAGTACGAGTTGATCCTTGAATCCCGGCGTCGTCCTGAATTGCGCCCGTACGTCGTAGACATCTACCAGACCTATGTCAACGCACTGCATGCCGAACTGGAACACGCAGGTGTCCAACCCGACGTCGCGCTGACGCATGTGATCTACGCGGCCGCTGACGGCTTGGTCTTCCACCAACTCACCATCGGCAACCCGGACCTGACCGAGCGGTCGCTGCAGCGACTGCGAAGTCTGCTGAAAACACGGTGCCAGGACAGCGATCCTGCCGCCGCGACTGGGATCGCCGGTCGTCGCTGCGAAGAACGCGGCCTTCAGGAGTGATCATTCGCGATACCCAGCCGCGACATCCAGGCTGGCTCACCATGCAGCCTGCCGAGTGAGGGTGTGGGGTGGTCGGTGGGTACGACCGCCGAGTGCGGGGCCGTCCACAGGTGGCAGCAGTACCGAGTGACTCGGTGAATATCTCGCGGCGGGGTGTGTCAAGAGGCAGCTGTCGAACGACGAGCCGGGAAAGGTCGCCGGCCCGTGGAAGCCGCCTCAGGCCTCACGGCCTGCGCCGGTCCACGTCGGGCAGGCCGGCGCGGGCCGTCCAGCGTTTCCTCGGCATCAACCGTTCTGATCACTACCTGCGGGCTAGCTTGCTAGTGTGCTAGCATCGCCAGGTGGGCGATGAGGACGTCAAACAGTTCAACGTGTACCTGCCGATCGGGTTGATCAAGCAGGTCAAACACCACGCCATCGAGTCGGGCATGTCCCTGTCGGCGTTGGTCGCCGAAGCGCTCCGCAGCTACCTCAACGCCCCTCACGATCAACCGCGGCAACCACCTGTGAAAGAGGACTGACATGAGCACCGAAGGGATCGAGGCCGTCTTCCTGGAAACCCACAACTGGGGCAAGGCCGCAGGGTTCTTCCAGGCACTGGGTTTCACGCTGGAGTTCGAGACCGATCACAACTCCGGCCAGCTCCGCAATGGTGATGGCCCCTCCGTATTCATCGCCGAGGTTCCCGAGGACCACGATCCCCGGGTCCGGATTGTGCTGGCGGTCCCCGACGCGGACACGTTCCGGCCTGGCTCGTCCGTCGAGGTCGTCACCCCGTTCGAGGCCACGCACCACGGCACCCGGGAAATGACCGTTCGTGACCCTGACGGGCGCCTCTGGAGTCTTCAAGCGCCCGCCAAGAAGTGACGACAGCAGTCGCCATGGCCGACGAGCAAGCCGAGGCACCTGACAACACCGCGGTGCGGGTCGCGCTCTGGCGGGCGATGCACGTCGAGGTCGACGCGCCCCCACACGTTTTCGACGATCAGATCGGTCTGCGGCTCGCCGCTCCGGAGGAGAACTGGCGTCAGCGCCCGGACATGGACCCGGACGCCACCAGGAAGTTCCGGGCAGCCATCGTGGCCCGCGCGCGCTTCGTCGAGGACCTGGTCGTCGAGCAGGCCGCACGCGGCATCGACCAGTACGTCATCCTGGGGGCGGGCCTGGACACCTTCGCCCAGCGAAGGCCGGAGATCGCTTCCCGGCTCCGGGTGTTCGAGATCGAGCAACCCGGCACCCAAGCCTGGAAACGCCGACGCCTGGCTGAGCTTGGCTACCCGCTTCCCGACTGGCTGCGGTTGGTGCCGGTCGATTTCGAGCTGGGTCAGTCCTGGTGGGAGCAGCTGGTCGCTGCCGGCTTCGATCCGAACCGTCCTGCGGTCGTCGCATCGGCCGGTGTCACCATGTATCTCACGAAAGAGGCCACCGCCACCACGCTGCGCCAGATCGCCGGGCTCGCCACCGGCTCGACGCTCGCCATGACCTTTCTGCTGCCCGCCGAACTGGTGGACGATGCCGACCGCACCGGACTGCGGATGAGCGAGAACGGTGCGCAGGCTTCCGGAACACCGTTCATCAGCTTCTACACACCGCAGGAGATGCTGGCGCTCGCCCGAGAGGCCGGCTTCACGCAAGTCCGGCACGTGTCGGGATCGTCTCTGGGCGAGCGCTACTTCACCGGCCGATCCGACGAACTCCGCCCGCCGAGCGGCGAAGACTTCGTGCTGGCCACCACCTGACCGCCGACCGGGACACCCGGCCCCAGGGAGGCCAAGCACGGCATGGTCGCCGACTGGCGCGGGCCAACAGGCGACTCAGTGCATCTCGACAGCGGACGACCTTCCCGGCGGCCGCGCAGAGCATCGCGTTCGCGGTCGCCACGGCCGAACGCGCCCGGCACGCCGCCGAAACCGCGGTCCACGAGGAACGACGGCGCATCGCTGTCGCCTGGGAGAGCGGGTCCGGCCCGCGCACCCACGTGTCCACACTTGCGCGCCGTCTGGCGGGCCAGGATCCCTCGGTGAGCGCCACCGGGGGTTGAACCCGCGTCGGAGGGTGGCGGTACCTGTCGACGCCTTCGACCTCGCCGACCTCGGGCGATCTTGACCGTGGTCAGTCCGCTCGCGCCTGATCGTGGCCGTGATCAGCTCGTGAATTGCCGGGAGTGCGTTCCTGCTCGTGAGGGAGCTGTTTCGATCCGGAGCTGGACACATAAGGCTAGCGAGCGCTAGTCTACGGACTAGCGGACGCTAGCTACCCTCCTTGCCGGGGCGATCAGGAGTCGTTCCACAGGGAGGCAACTACAGATGCACCCAGCTACCGGTTCCGGAGCGGACGCCTTGGACCAGGCGTCGCCGGCCGGCGAGCCAGGCAGGTCCCACCCGTACAGCAGGGAGCAGTGCGCCATGAATGTGACGCGTCAGGACGATCGCATCGATCCCGCCACGTTCTTGTCGATCATGAGTGCCTTTCCGGCCGGGATAGCAGTCATCACCACAGTCAACGAAAACGCACAGCCGGTAGGGCTCACCACCACCGCGTTGTGCAGTGTGTCCGCGGACCCACCGGCCTTGCTGGTGTGCGTCGACCGCGGCAGCCGGACACTCCCGTCGCTGTTGTCCCGCAAGGAGTTCGTGGTCAACTTCCTCCGGGAATCCGGAAGCGCCACTTCGATCCTCTTCGCCTCGAAGAAGGAGGACAAGTTCAGCGCGGTCCGCTGGGCCCCGACGGCGAGCGGGCTACCGATCCTGACCGAGGATTCCCTGGCCTGGGCGGACTGTTCCATGATGGAAGCCGTTCCTGTGGGGGACCACGTCGTACTCATCGCTGCGGTGCGAGAAGGGGACGTGCCGCCCCCTGCCCACGAGCCGCTCGTGTACTTCCAGCGCCGCTTCGGAACCTGGACGCCCCTCGTCGACGGCGAGGAGCAACCATGACGACGATCGACCGAGCACTGGACCCTGGCGAACGCCTCGACGTGGACGAGCTGCGGGCCCTGCAGCTCCAGCGTCTACGATGGACACTCGACCACGCCTACACCAACGTCCCCGCCTACGCCCGGAAGTTCGACGACGCAGGCGTGCGCCCGGAAGACCTGCGAAGCCTTCACGACCTCGCGCAGTTCCCCTTCACCATGAAGGCGGACCTGCGGGACAATTACCCGTTCGGCATGTTCGCGGTGCCCGTGGACCGCCTCAGCCGCATCCATGCCTCCAGCGGCACCACCGGCCAGCCGACCGTGGTCGGCTACACCGGCCGCGACCTCGATACCTGGGCAGGCCTGGTCGCGAGGTCGATCCGGGCGGCAGGAGGCCGACCGGGGCACAAGGTGCACATCGCCTACGGCTACGGCCTGTTCACGGGTGGACTCGGCGCGCACTACGGCGCGGAAAAGCTCGGCTGCACCGTGATCCCGGCCTCGGGCGGCATGACGGCTCGACAGGTTCAGGTCATCTCCGACCTCCGCCCGGAGGTGATCATGGTGACCCCGTCGTACATGCTGACCCTGCTCGACGAGTTCGAACGCCAAGGCATCGACCCGCGATCGAGCTCACTCGAGGTTGGCATCTTCGGCGCCGAGCCGTGGACCGAGCAGATGCGCCGAGAGATCGAGGACCGCATGGGCATCGATGCGGTCGACATCTACGGACTTTCCGAGGTGATCGGTCCCGGCGTCGCACAGGAATGCGTGGAGACCAAGGACGGCCTCCACATCTGGGAGGACCACTTCTACCCGGAGGTCATCGACCCTGTCGACGGACGCGTACTCCCCGACGGGGAACCGGGTGAGCTGGTGGTCACCTCACTCACGAAACAGGCGTTCCCGGTCATCCGGTACCGCACCCGGGATCTCACCAGGCTGCTGCCCGGAACGGCGCGGCCCGGCCTGCGCCGGATGGAGCGGGTCACCGGGCGCACCGACGACCTGATCATCCTCCGGGGCGTCAACGTCTTCCCTAGCCAGGTGGAAGAGATCGTGCTGCGCACCGGCAATCTCTCCCCGCATTTCCAGCTCGTGCTCAGCACCGAGGGCCGGCTCGATCGCATGACCGTGCGTGTCGAGGCACGACCGGGGACCTCCACCCAGGATCGCCACACCGCGGCGACCACGCTCGCCGCCCGCGTCAAGGACGGAATCGGCGTCACCGTCGACGTCGACGTCACCGAACCCGACACCCTCGGCCGCTCGGCCGGGAAGATCCAGCGCGTCGTCGACCGGCGCGCAACGCCCGCGACCGCCCAGGAGTACCAATGAGCGCTACTTCTTCCGGGACAGCCCCCCGTCCGGTTCGGCCGATGAAGGTCGCGATGGCGAGCCTGATCGGCACCGCGATCGAATGGTATGACTACTTCGTCTACGGTCTGGCCGCCGCGATGGTCTTCGGCCCGTTGTTCTTCCCTGCCTTCTCCTCGGTCACCGGGACCCTGGCCGCCTTCGCGACGTTCTCGGTCGGGTTCGTCGCCCGGCCGCTGGGCGGGATCGTCATGGGCCACTTCGGCGACCGGATCGGTCGCAAATCCATGCTGGTGACCTCACTGCTGATGATGGGTATCGCCACTGTCGGTGTCGGCCTGCTGCCGACCTATGAGGCGATCGGCGCCTGGGCGCCCGTGCTCCTGGTGACGCTGCGGCTGATCCAGGGCCTCGGGGTCGGTGGCGAATGGGGTGGCGCGGTGCTGATGGCGGTGGAACACGCACCGCGGAACCGGAAGGGTTTCTACGGCAGCTTCCCCCAGATGGGCGTGCCGGCTGGGCTGATCCTCGCGAACGTCGCCTTTCTCGGGGTGACCGCGGGTGTCAGCGACAGCGCGTTCCTGACCTGGGGCTGGCGGGTACCGTTCCTCTTCAGCGCCGTGCTCGTGGTCGTCGGTGTGGTCATCCGCTTCACCATCACCGAAAGCCCCGACTTCGAGCGGGCGAAGGAGTCCAGCGGCACCGAACGCCTGCCGATCGTCGCCGTGCTCAGGCACAACACCGGGGCGGTCGCGCTCGGGGCCGGTGCCTTCATCGGGATCAACGCCGTCGGCTACATCTACATGGCCTACCTGCTGGCGTACTCGGACGAGGCGCTGAACCTCGACCGGAGCCTGGTTCTCACCTTCATCCTGCTGGGCTCCTGCGCCTGGCTGGTCACGGTCCCCACGGCGTCGGTGATGTCCGACCGGTACGGCAGGCGGAAGGTGCTCCTCTACGGTTCGGTCGGTCTCGCCGCCGCGGCAGCGGCCCTGTTCCCCCTTGTCGACACCGGAAGTGCCACCGTCATCCTGATCGCGCTGCTCGTCACCGGCATCGCCATGGGTACGGTCTACGGCCCGCTGGCGGCGTTGTACGCAGAACTGTTCCCGGTGCGGGTCCGCTACAGCGGTGCGTCGCTGGCCTACCAGCTCGGCGCGCTGCTGGGCGGCGGACTCGCGCCCACCGTCGCGTCCAGCCTCTACGCCAGTTGGCGTTCGTCGGTGCCGATCACGGTCTACCTGACCGCGACGACGCTCATCAGCCTCGGTTGCGTGGCCGCCGTTCGCCACCGCCACATCCGGAACTCGATGCCGGAAAGTCCATTGTCCACGGACCGCGAGTCCAGGGAAGGCGATCTTACTCGCCAGGAAGGAGAAGGTGACACAGTGCCTTTGATCGAGGTCAAGCTTTTCGAAGGACGGCTCTCGGAGGATACCGAGTCCCGGTTGATCGACTCCCTCACCGACGCGATCACCGGCGTGCTGGGGGACTCGGTCCGCGCGCAGACGTGGGTGGTCCTCGACGAAGTACCCGCTCGTCGCTGGGGTATCGGCGGATCCCCCGGATCCACTCCCGTGGCCTAGTGACAAGGCGATCGGACGACCACCCGTGGAGACGAGGAGCAGCTCGTGATGAAGTTCTACCTGATGTTCAATCCGTTCAGCTGGGAACGGATGGACGAGCCCATCAAACTCGGAGGCCGGCGCACCGACCGCTACCAGCACATGCTGGAGCAGCTCGCGGCGCATGCCGAACTCGCCGACCGCGCCGGATTCGAAGGCGTCTTCTTCAGCGAACAGCACGGGAACATCGAAGGTATCCCGGAGGTCACCGCGAACCCGGTGCTCCTGGATCTCTTCGTCGCGTCCCGGACCGAACGGCTCAAGGTCGGCCAGCTCGGGATGACCCTCCCGGTGTCCAACCCACTGCTGGTGGCCGACCAGATCGCCCAGCTCGACCAGCTGACCGGCGGACGCGCGCTGGCCGGTTTCTCCCGCGGGAACACCCCGCGCTGGGCCGACCAGTACGGCCAGCACATTCCGATGCGCGCCACCCGCTCGGACAAGTCGGAAGCCGACGAACGCAACCTGCGGGCCCTGCAGGAATGCTGGCAGATCATCAAGCTGGCCTGGACACAGGACGTGTTCAGCTTCGATGGCGAGTTCTGGAAGTTCCCTGTGCCCGGCACGAAATGGCCCTACCCCCACACCAAGACGTGGGGCGCCGGAGTCGACGAGGACGACAACCTGCTCGGTGTCAGCATCGCCCCCGGGCCGTACCAGACACCGCACCCGCGGGTGTTCGCTCCGATGTCGGGCCGGTCCGCGACCGTGCGGTTCTGGGCCCGTGAGGGCGCGACGATCATGTGCCTGACTCCCCGGGAAGATCTTGTCAAGGGCATGCTCGAGGTCTACGCCGACGAGGCGTACCAGGCCGGGCGGACACCGCGGCGCGGGGAAGGGATCATCGCCGGCGGCACGCTGTCCATCGCCGCCGACGAGGCGACCGCCCGCAAACGGGCCGACCTCATGTCCGAGTGGGATTCCATGGTGTACAGCGTCGCGCCCTACCACCTCCCGCATCCGATGGCGTTCAACGGCACGCCCACCCAGATCGTCGACCAGATCGGCCGGCTGCACAGCGAGCTGGGGATCAACGAGTTCATTCTGACCGACTACTTCCCGGCTCCGCACGGCTCCGACGTCAGCCTCGAGATGCTGCAGCTGTTCGCCGAGGAGGTCCTGCCGGCGTTCCGGGAGAAGGAGTCCTGATGCGCGTGGCCATCGACGAGCACCAGGGGTCGTTGCGCCTGAGGTTGCTCGACGCCGACGATTTCACCGCGTTCGCCGTTGTTGTCGCCGACGGCGTCGACCTGGCGCGTGCGGACCAGGAGGTACCCCAGGTGCGTTTCGACGACAGCACGCGCGCCTGGGTGGATCCGGACTGGCTTCGCGACGCTGGTGGCTGCCACACCGGCTCGCGGGCGGAGAAACTCGCAAGCATGCTCCGCTACGCCGGCACCAAGGGCTGGATCCATCCCACGTCCGGGGAGGTGGCGGCCCACGTGGTCCGGCAATCCGTCCGCGCACCCGGGACGTCGAGGTGACGGAGCACTTCACGCAGCTGGGCCTGCGCGAGCAGATCGACGCCGTCACGAGCGGGCAGGTGGAAGCGCGGTCGCTGGCCGCGGCCACCATCGACCGGGTGCGGCGGTCGAACCCCCGGTTGAACGCCGCCTGCGCGTTGTTCGACGCGGAAGCTCGCATGGAGCCGGTTCCGGGAGGAAGGCTGGCGGGGGTGCCGGTGGCCGTGAAGGACACCTTCGCACTGCCCTGGTACGCGCCGAGGGACGCGACCCCCGTGGCCTACCGGCGGCCAGGCGCGGGCGCCAGCGGAGTGTTCCGGCGCCTGCACGACGCGGGTTGCACGGTCGCCTTCGCGACCAACATGCACCAGCTGGGTTTCGGCACGACGGGACACGTCTCGGCGTACGGCCCGTGCCGCAACCCCTGGGACCTCACGCGTTGCCCCGGTGGGTCATCCAGCGGGTCGGCGGCGGCCGTGGCCGCCCGGCTGGTGCCCCTCGCGATCGGCACCGACGCCGTCGGGTCGGTGCGCATTCCCGCGTCGTACTGCGGAGTGACCGGCCTCAAGCCGACCTGGGGAGCAGTGCCCTCGGACGGCTGCGCCGGCGCGTCGTCGATGATGGCGATCGGCCCCATCACCAGAGACGCGGCCGACTGCCGTCTCGCGAGCGAAGTGCTGTTGTCGAAGCCGCTGCCACCGGGAGACCGTCGTGCGTGCATCGGACTTCCCGTCGAGGCCTACTGGAGCGACGTCGATCCTGCTGTGCTCGCCGCCTGTCGCCGCGTGATCGAGCTTCTCGGCGAGGCCGGCTGCGAGATCGTCGAGATCACCCTGCCGCGATCCACCGACCTCGCGCGAACCGCCACGACCGTACTCGGCGCGGAACGGCTGGCCCGCATGACGCCCCATTGGAGGAAGACCGTGCTTCCCACACTCCACCCGACGATTCAGCGATCATTGGAGGCCTCGATGGCCGTACCCGAACACGAGGTCGGGCGGGCCAGAGCTGCCCGGCAGGCGGCCCGTGACGCGCTCGAAGCCACGTTCGAGCACGTGGACCTCGTCGCCTGGCCCACCGTTCCGACGTCCCCGCCGGCGCTCGAGCGGCCACGGGCGGCGCTGCCCTCCGGTACGGTGTCCGCCGACCTGGCCGCGATGCGGACGACCGGTCTCGCCAACCTCACGGGCGTACCGGCGATCACGGTCCCCTGCGGGCTGGACGGCGATGGCCTGCCCGTCGGACTGATGTTCCACGCCCCGTGGCACGGTGAGGGTCTCCTCCTCGACACCGCGGAGCTGGTCGAACGGGTCACCGAGCGACGGTGGGTCGGACGCGAGCCGAACGCGGAGCCGACGCACGCGACCGCACGGCGGGTGAGCCGATGACCCCGACGTCTTCGGTGTCGCGGCCCTTCGTCGAAGGGCACGCCGTCGAGCCGGGCAGCGGGGTGGTCAGCGTGGTGCGCGAGCCCGCCACCGGTGAACCGCTCGGCCAGGTCCTGCTCGCCGACGAGGGGTGCGTCGACTCGGCGGTCCTGGCTGCGCGGCGCGCGCTCGACGGCCCGTGGCGGCGCACGTCGCCCGTGGCCCGCTCCCGGTTGCTGCACAGGCTTGCCGACGAGCTCGAGAGCCGGCACGACGCCCTGTCGCAGCTCGAAGCGCGCAACGTGGGCAAAGCGATCACCTCGGTCAGGGCAGAGGTTTCGCACGCTGTCAACACGTTCCGATACTTCGCGGCGGCCACCGCGGCCATCGAGGGGAAGTCGTCGCGACTCAACGGCGCGCTGGCATTCCAGTCATTCCGCGAACCGGTCGGCGTGGTGGCCCAGATCGTCCCGTGGAACTACCCGCTCCTGATGGCTGCCTGGAAGGTGGCTCCGGCGCTGGCCGCGGGCTGCACGGTCGTGCTCAAACCGGATCCGGCCACACCGTTGACCGCGCTCCGGCTCGCTGAACTGGCACTCGTCGCCGGCATCCCGCCCGGAGTGCTGAACGTGATACCGGCCGACGGGCCGCGCGTGGGCTCCCATCTGGTCCGCCACGCCGGTGTCGACAGGGTCGCGTTCACCGGTTCGACGGTGACCGGCGGCGAGGTCATGCGGCTGGCCGCCGACCCGGTCAAGCGGGTCTCGCTCGAGCTCGGCGGCAAGAGCCCCACGGTCGTGTTCGCCGATGCGGATCTCGACGACGCGGTGCCGGGCGCGGTCTGGGGTGCGTTCACCTGCGCTGGACAGAGCTGCGAGGCCCGCTCGCGCGTGCTCGTCGAGGACGAGGTGTTCGACCGGTTTCTGGAGCGTTTCGCCGACCAGTCCCGAAGCCTGCGCGTGGGCGACCCCCTCGACCCGGACACGGTGGTGGGCTCACTGATCTCCACCGCCCACCGCGAGCGGGTTCATGGTTTCGTCGAACGGGCCCGGGTCGGCGGTGCCCAGGTCCTGCTCGGCGGTGCGGTCCCGTCAGGGCCGGGCGCGTTCTACCCGCCCACGGTGGTCCTTGCGCCGCAGGACGCCGAGATCGTGCAGGAGGAGGTCTTCGGCCCGGTCGTGACCGTCCAGCGGTTCCGCGGCGAGGACGAGGCGGTCAGGCTCGCCAACGACACGAAATACGGCCTGTTCGCGACACTCTGGACTCGTGATCCCGGCCGGGCCCAGCGCACCGCGGCGGGCGTCACGGCCGGAACGGTCGGGATCAACCACCCCTACACGACGTTCCCGGGCGTGCCGTTCGGCGGATTCAAGCAGTCCGGGTTCGGCCGTGAGTTCGCGGCGGAGACACTCTCCGAGTACCTCGAGAGCAAGAGCGTCCTGACCTGGACGAGCCGGCGCCCGGCCAACCCCTTTTCGTTGACACGACGACACACCGAGGAGTGACGATGGCAGAGACGAAGCCCACGACCGGAAGCGAGGAAGAGGCCGTCACCGCCGTGATGCGGAGCTTTTCCCGGGCGGTCGGCACATTCGACGCGGACCTGATGGTGTCCTTGTGGGACCCCGCGGCCGAGACGATCGTGTACCAGCCCGAGGAACTGCACCACGCCATCTACAGCCGCGACGCCCTGCACAGCTACATCCGGAACCTTCCCCACGTCATCCGCGGCCTGTACGACACCCGGGTCGTGGATCGCAAGCTCGAAGTGTGCGGGGAGTTCGCCCACGCCTACGTTCGGTTCTGGTGTCGCATCGAGCGGCCCGACGACGAGCCCGTGGACGGGCAGGTCCGCCAGACCTACCTGCTGCGGAAGCGTCCGAGCGGCTGGTTCTTCGTGCAATATCATGAGTCCCGCCAGGTGCCGGGATTCGCGACACCGCCGAGCCGAACGGAAACGTGAACGACCATAATGCGATCTGAACGAGGACAGCGCGACACCCCTCGACGTCGCGATCTCATCGAGATCGCGACGGACCTCATCAGCGAGATCGGCTACGAACAGGCCACCGTCCGCATGATCGCCGATCGAATGGGAATCAAGAGCGGCAGCCTCTACTCCCACATCTCCAGCAAGGAGGACGTTCTTTACAAGATCATCCTCGACGTCGCGGGGGACTTCCTGGAGCGGGCTGACCGCGCGACAGAGGGCGTCCACGACCCCGAGGAGCGGCTGCGAGCTCTGTGCCGGTCCCATCTGGAGATGATCCGGGACCGTCGTCCGGCCGTGCGGGTCTACTTCGACGAATGGCGCAAACTCGGCGACGCCAACCAGGCCGAGGTGATCCGGCTCCGGGAACGGTACGAGGACGGCTTCCGCCTGGCGATCGCCGACGGGATCGAAACCAAGGCGTTCGACGCTGACCCGCAGCTGGGTGCGCGGGTCCTGCTTTCCACGTTGAACTGGGCGCCGTCCTGGTACGTCGCGGACGGGAAACTGAGCCCGCGTGAGGTGGCCGACCAGCTCTTGGAGGTCATCCTGCGTGGGCTGTACACGCGCGGATAGGCGCGGCCAGAACCGCGCCCAGGAGGAGTTGAGGATGAGCCGCGGCGACGACATCCCACAGGCGGTCTCGGATATCGCGAACGGCAGGCCGGTCATCGTCGTTGACGACGGCGACCGCGACGACGAAGGTGACCTGGTTTTCGCGGCGGCCGCGGCGACGCCGGAGCTCGTCGCGTTCGCGGTCCGCCACACGTCCGGGTTCGTCTGCACCGCACTGCCCGCCCAGGTCGCCGACCGGCTGCGGCTTCCACCGATGACGGCCGTCAACCAGAACGTCCGCGGAACGGACCACGCGGTCACGGTGGACGCGCGCGACGGAGTGACCACGGGGATCTCGGCCAGGGACCGAGCTCGGACCATCAGGTTACTGGCCGACCCCGGCGCGTCGCCGCGGTCGTTTTCCCGTCCTGGTCATGTCGTGCCGCTGCGTGCCTGCGCGGGCGGTGTGCTCCGCAGGCCAGGGCACACGGAAGCGGCCGTCGACCTGGCGAGGCTGGCGGGGTGGGCGCCGGTGGCGGCGTTGAGCAGGATCGTCTCACCGACCGACGACCGCGGCATGGCTCGCCTCGACGAGCTCATCGTGTTCGCGAAGTGCCACGACCTGAGGTTGGTCACCGTCGCCGACCTTGTGGAACACCTGAGGAGGACCGGCCCACCGCAAGCCCTCGGCGACGACCCGCATCATCGGCTACCTGGACCCCTCACGTGCGACTGCGGTCGCGCCGATCTG
This sequence comes from Prauserella muralis, assembly GCF_003202285.1. Classification (GTDB taxonomy): domain Bacteria; phylum Actinomycetota; class Actinomycetes; order Mycobacteriales; family Pseudonocardiaceae; genus Prauserella_B; species Prauserella_B muralis. The sequence continues at coordinate 129,843 of NZ_MASW01000007.1, read as the reverse complement.
CTGGCACGGCCCGACTACGTCGCATCGCGACAGGGATAACCGGCCCCGCGGGGCGGAACCCAGCTCGACCACCGCGGCACGCCGGATGGCGACGTACCCTGCGGTTGCCGTCTTTCATTCACGACTGTGGACTGTGGAGACGGGCGACGCCGGTGATTCGGGTTCGTCCTCCCGGGTTGGGTTCGTGAGCCGCGGCGACGGCTGCGTCCCGAGTGCGCAGCCGGTCCGCCCAGACGACGGGGGCTTACGATCCTGACCTCGACTCCCTGCCGGCAGCGCAATACGATCCCGCTCGGGCGCGCCAGCTTCTCGCCGAAGCCGGACTGCCGAACGGGTTCTCGTTCGAACTGCAGACCGGCACGATGCAAACGTGGACTCCGGCTCGGCCCGACCCGGCCGAGCTCGTCACAACGTTCTACGTGCCCGGCGGCCTGTTCAATCGAGGGAGTCGACTTCCGGGATGGGGACGAGGTGGTTGCGTCGGAACCAGCCGATCTGCCCCTCGACGCCGCCCTTCTCGTGCGCACCTTGGATTCCGGGCTGGCAATAGAAGGCTTCGATGCCGTAGTGGGAACGGACGGCGGTCCACCTGTCGGCCTCGACCCGCTGGCGGGAGAACCCGATCACGCTCGCGACGGCGGCCTTGAGGTTGTCGTAGCGGATCTTCCCGGTCGGCACCCCGCCGAGCACGTTGAAGGCGTGGACGTGACCCTCGAAGAAGGCTTCCTGCCCAGCCGAGGCACTGACCCTGTGCACGGCCTTGCCCGAGTAGGAGAGCCGAAGGCTGAACAGCGCGCAGGTTACGAGCTCGCCGCGCAGGCGGATGGCGACGTCGCCGAAGTCAACCTCGGCCTCGTGGCCCGGGAGGTGCTCTTGCGGGATGAACGCGTTGGCAGGTTCCCGTCCGACCTCGACGCGAATCTCACGGCGTCGGGTGGCGACGTACTCGCGGACCATCCAGTACGACACCACCCCGGCCCCGTCATGTTCGTCAAGCAGTCGATCGAAGATCCGCTTCGCCGTGTGTCGCTGCTTCCGCGGCGCGTCGAGGTCCGAGCGCAGCCAGTCGTCGATCACCACTCGGTACGCGTCAAGCCGTGAGCCGCGTTTGGGCGGTTGCCTTCTCTCCTTCGGCCATGCAGATTCCAGCGCCGCTGTCACGGTTCGGAAGCCGACGCCGTGCTTGCGCTGCAGCGCGCGGTTGGACATCCCAGATTGGGCATCCCGTCGGATCGCCGCGTACAGGTCGACCCGGGAACGCGGCTGCGTCATCGGTGGCACTCCTGACGTGAGCACGCCGTGGGCACGACTTTCGGCACCGGGCCACCGCCCGGGAACGGTGACCGCATGCGACCACAGCCCGGAATCACTGGCCCTACCGAGGTGCCTGGTCATGTGCTGCGCATGGCTTCGGCGGGCGGTACTGAGTCGGCCCGGAGTGCGGGGTACGACCGACGACGGAGCCGATGAGCAGCGAGTAGGCCAGGTCGAGTCCCACTGAAGCCCAGGTCAGTACGACGGCCCGGCCTTGCGTGGCGACGAAGACGTTGGTGACCAGCACGCCCAGGATCAGGCCTGTGATGCCGCCGACGACATCAACCTCGACACCACCTGTCCGCCCCGTTTCCCTGGCGCGACGAAGATCTGCTTGCGCGGTGCCTAATCGGTCTCACGGTCCCCTACATGGCAGGCCTGCCCTCGGACTTCTCGGCCACGCCGGTGAGGGCACGTTCCTGACCCAGGACGAGCAGGTCGCGGTCATCGGCACGCTGGTCGAGGCGGTCGACGGAGCGGTGCCGATCATCGCGGGCATCACCGCTGAGGGCACGGCCGTGGCCGCTGCCGAAGCGGTGCGGGCGGTGGAGGCGGGCGCGGCCGCAGGCCTGGTGTATCCCTCCCACGGCTGGTTGCGGTTCGGCTTCCAGCCGGGTGCCCCGCAGGATCGCTACCGGGCGATCCACGAGGAGTCCGGGCTGCCGTTGATCCTGTTCCAGTACCCCGACGTGACCAAGGCCAGCTACGACCTGCCCACGCAGCTGGAGATCGCCGCGCAGCCCGGCGTGTTCGCGACCAAGAACGGCGTGCGCAACATGCGCCGGTGGGACACCGAGATCCCGGTGCTGCGGGCCGAGCATCCGGATCTGCAGATCCTCACCTGCCATGACGAGTACCTGCTGCACACGATGTTCGACGTCGACGGTGCGCTCGTCGGTTATGGTGGCCTCGCCCCGGAGCCGCTGCTCGAACTCATCGCCGCGGGCAAGGCGCGGGACTACGTCGCGGCGCGGGCCGTCCACGACCGGCTGCTGCGGTGACGAAGGCGGTGTATCACCGCGGCTCGCACATGGAGGGCACCGTCGCTCTAAAGCTCGGTCTCAAGGCACGCGGCATCCTGCCGTCGGCGACCGTGCGATCTCCGCTGATCGACCTGTCGGCCGAGGCCGAGGAAGAAATCGCGCTGGCGCTCAAGAGCGCCGAACTGATCTGAGCCGCCGCGGCGGAGAAACTCCGGCCGGTGACAATGAAGTCCCGACGAACTCCACGTCCCACGTGGAGGGCGAGGAATGATCGACATGTCCGACGCAGTGCCAACCTCCCGCTCCACGGGTGCTGGATCGCCGCCCGCGCCCGCCTCGCGTCCTGGGCGCAGGTTCCGGTTCCTCCGGGCGCTTGCGCTGATGGGTCCCGCGTTCATCGCCGGGGCCTGGCAGTTCGGCCCTGGCAACCTCACCTCGGCCGTCCAGGCGGGCAGTAGTTTCGGCTACGCCCTGATCTGGGTCATCGTGGTCTCGACCGCGCTGATGATCATGTTCACCGACATGAGCGTGCGCATCGCGATCGTATCCCGTAGCTCGGTCGTCGAGACCGTCAAGCAGACCCTCGGCCGTCCCGTCGGCACGGCCGCCGGGATCGGCGTCTTCGCGATCACGCTGATGTTCGCGGTGGGCAACGCCGTGGGGGCCGGGCTCGGCCTCTCTCTGGTACTGGGCGGCTCGCCGGTGTGGTGGACACTGGCCTGCACCGCCGTGGTCGCCGCCGTGCTGCTCACCCGCGGCCGCTACGGCGTCGTCGAGAAGGTGCTGCTCGCGATCGTGGCCACGATGGCGGTGTGCTTCGTCGTCACGGCGGTGCTCAGCAGGCCCGCCTGGGGCGACGCGGCCGCCGGTCTCCTGCCGACGATCCCCGAAGGCACCGGGCTGCTGCTGGTCGCGCTGGTCGGCACGAACTTCTCGATCAACGCCGCCTTCTATACCGGCTATGCCTCCCGTGAGCGCGGACTGCGACGCGACCAGTACCGGCAAACCACGCTGGCCGACACCATTCCCGGCATCGTCGCCCCCGGGGTGATGACCGCGCTGGTCATCATCGCGGCCGCCGCGGTCCTCGGGGGAGACGACAGCGCCAGCCTCGCCCAGTTGGCCGGGGTTCTCGACCCCATCGCGGGCGACGCGGGGCGGATCATCTTCGCGCTCGGCTTCTTCGGCGCCGCGTTCTCGTCGATGATCGCCAACGCCACCGCGGGAGGCACACTGCTCTCCGATGGCCTGGGCTGGGGCAACCAGCTCTCCTCGATGCGCGTGCGCGCCGGCATTGTCGGGGTGCTGGCCTTTGGCGCGCTCATCGCCGCGGTCGCCGGCGGGTCGCCGGTGCAGCTGATCATCACCGCCCAGGCGCTCACCGTCGTGGTCGCGCCCCTGCTCGGTGTCCTGCTGGTCATCCTCGCCAACAACCGCAGGCTCATGGGCGAGCTGCGCAACCGCTGGTGGCAGAACGCCATCTCGGCCATCGGCCTCCTGGCGATCCTCGCCACCTGCTACCGCCTGATCACCAGTTTCTGACCAGAGGGTGTTGCGGAAGCGACGCAGTTCGGCACGGCGGCTGACCGGGTGGCAGGGCCGCCCGGTCACGTCGTGTCCGGCCTCGCGAGACACCGCACGACGCGCCGAGCAACAAGCCTTGATCTCATCAGGCCGAGCCCGTGGCGCAGGCTGCCGGAACCACGGCCCGCACTGACGTTCGCCCTGCGGTGCCGCTGCCGTCCGCCGCCCTCGGGCCAGTGGCGCTGGCACCCGGTCGAGGGATGCCAGGCACTTCTCCCTTTACATTTGCCCGATTTGTCCCATACTCGGCGATGAGGGGAGTACTTCCCGAAGACCAGGCCGGTCAGTACGGACATCCAGGAGTGTTCCCGGCGGGTCGCCCGCTTGGCGGGTGAAGGAGACCTCGAACCGTGACGCGTGTTCGAGGAGGATCCGATGTACCCGCATTCCGTCCCCGCCCCGGCGCTGGAGTCGATCGGGTCACCGCTGCTGTGGACGCTCAGCATCGTGGTGCTCGTGGCCCTGCTGGTGGCGGATTTTCTGGTCACCCGCCGCCCCCATGAGGTGTCGATGCGTGAGGCCGCGGGCTGGTCGGTGTTCTATCTGGCGTTGCCACTGCTGTTCGCCGGCGGGCTGTGGCTGAGCGTCGGTGGCGGACAGGCGCTGGAGTTCACCACCGGCTTCGTGGTGGAGAAGTCCCTGTCCGTGGACAACCTGTTCGTCTTCATGCTTCTGCTGGCCGCCTTCGCCGTGCCGGCCGAGATCCAGCAGCGGGTCCTGCTCTACGGCATCATCGGCGCCCTCGTCCTGCGCGGCGTCTTCATCGCCGCCGGCGCCGCGCTCCTGAACGCCGGCACGTGGGCGTTCCTGGTCTTCGGCGCGATCCTGTTCGCCTCCGCGATCAAGATCCTGCACGAGGCGCTCACCGGCCAGGGCCTCGAGCGTGACGTCTCACGGATGCGTTCGGTTCGCCTGCTGCGCAAGTTGATGCCCGTCACCGACGGCTACCGGGGGACCCGCATGCTCGTCACCGAGCGCGGCCGGCGCGCGCTGACCCCGCTCACCGTCGTGGTCGTCGCGGTCTTCGCCACCGACGTGGTGTTCGCCGTCGACTCCGTGCCCGCCGTGTACGGCATCACCGAAGATCCTTACCTCGTCTTCACCACCAACGCCTTCGCCCTGCTGGGGCTGCGCGCGCTGTACTTCGTGCTCCACGCGGTACTGGCCAGGCTGACCCACCTCAACCACGGCCTCGCCCTCATCCTCGCGTTCATCGGGGTCAAGCTCGTCCTGCACTGGGCGCACGGGATCTGGCCCGCCGTACCGGAGATACCCACTCTCTTCTCGCTGGCGGTCATCGTGCTCATCCTCGCCACGGTCACCCTGACCAGCCTGCGCTCCCGCGCCGGTGCCACACAGCGAGAGATCCGGAGTTGACCCATGTTCACCGAATTCCTCATCGAACTCGGCCTCACCATCCTGCTGCTGGCCGCCATGACCATCACCGGCGCGGTGCTGCTCACCATCCGCCCACCCCGCCCACCCCACCGCTAGCCGGGCCTGGACAACCGCGAGGGGCCGAACACGCCACCGAACGCTCCGGCCCGCTCGTCGGGGCTGCGTGCGTCCTCGGCCACGGCCCCCCGGCGGCCGGTCCGCCGGACCCCTCGTTATTGGAAACAATTGTCAGTTAGGGTAGGGTTCGACTGGTTGGCCGCCGCGAGGGAACGAGGTCCCATGAAGGTTCGCAGGTCGCTTCGATCGCTGAAGCAGAAGCCGGGGGCGCAGGTCGTTCGCCGGCACGGCAAGGTCTTCGTGATCAACAAGCGCGATCCGCGGTACAAGGCACGTCAGGGTTGATCGTCCTGGCCGGACACGTCGCGTCCACTGTGCTTGGTGGCCACATCGGGACGACCATCCGCGCCACCGGTCATGTCGGCACGTGCTCCCTCAGAGCAGCGCCCATGCCGAGGTGAGCGCCTGGCGCAGGATCTGCTCGATCTCGTCGAACCGTGCCTGGCCACAGACCAGGGGAGGGGACAGCTGGATCACGGTTCGCCTCGGTCGTCGGCACGGCAGTAGAGTCCGGCGTCGAACACCGCGCCGGAGAGGAAGCCACGCAGCACGCGTTCGGACTCGCCGGTGTCGAAGCTCGGGTCGATCGTCACCGACTGGTTCTACGATTCCCGCGGCCTGCAGTGGAAGGAGAACGCGGGCTATTACAACGACCAGGAACCCGGCACGACCTTGCTCGGCGTCCTGGACAACGCCGTGCCGAATCAGACGATCCACGAGTTCGACTCGCTGGCACGGGAGACCGCCACCGTGTACCGCAAGCTGGCGGTGGAACAGTGGCGCACCACCACAATCCCTTCTGGCGTGTGCGCATGGGCGGGATTGTCACGGGCAGTAGGGCTGTGTGGGGCAGCGCGTGGGTGGAGGCAGACGATCTCAACGTCGGCGAGGTCCTCCGGCCGGCCGACGGCCGCCACGCCGTCGTCGTCGACACCCGGGAGCGCTAACGTCACCGGATCGTTCACAACCTCACTATCAACCTCGACCACACCTGCCACGTGGTCGTAGGCGGGACCGATACCCTCGTCCACAACACGGGCGGCAGGGAAGGATGCAGTGATGCCGCCTACCAGGGCGTGCTGCACATTCGCGAGGAGACCGAGAAGGAAGTAAAAAGCAGGAAGCCCAACAATCACCGTTTCGATATGTCAGACGATGAACTTGCAAGACTACCTCGACATTTTGCGGGAAGAGGAGACGGTACTCGGTTCAAGGATGGAACTACAGGTTGGTATGACAGAGAACGAGGGGTCACGGTTATCCAACGAAATGAATGGTCAATGATGGCTTTCAAAGAGCCTCCTAGTATGTTCAATCGACGGAAAGGTGGAGATTTGCCATGCGGGCATGGAAACAGGGAGACGAAGTCACGTTTGTGGCCTCCTGTGAAGAGGTGTCGCGTTGGTCGAGTGTGATTCTCGAATCAATTCTCTCCGTTTCTCGGGCTGAGTTCTATATTCGTACTGGCTGCTCCGCTCCGAATGTAGATAATCTTGAGCGGTTGATGCGGGATATTTCCGGAGGGAAGATCGAATCATTTGACCTCGACATTATTGCCGGCGTTGAGGCAGAGGAGAACCCGAGACGGCCCAGGCCTCGCACTCAAGATTCGTCATCGAGTTAAGAGCGGGAACTTCGTTCCAGATGACCAGTCGGTATCGCGGCTTGTGCCTGATGGGACCCCTCGCTGGCTCTTTTCCGATTGGGGGCGGGTAGGGGTGGCGTACCCATTTATTGAATCTGAATCAGAGCTCCGTCAGATTTCTTCGCGGCTCCACCGCATAGTCGACCCCAGTTCATCTCTGCCTGACTGGCCCTTTATCCCAGTAGAGGGCGAAGTCGATATTTGTGAGGATGTCGAGTTTTCGGGTGACGATTTTGCAGTTGCGCTTGCAGAAATTGCCAAGGTGCATCGCGACAAGAGTCTGTATTTCGTCACCCTCGATGGCGGCGACATGAGGCCTTGCTTCAGCCTTGCTGTAGAGGAAATTCCTCGCGGGTATCGGGCTGCTGTGGGGCACGAGCCAGTTGAGGAATTGAACGGCGGGTCGATCAGGGATGCTGTAACCATCTTTGCGATATTCGGTGATTCAACAAAGTGGGCGGTGTGGGGCGATAGAAATTGGGAAGTTCTGGTGGTGTACTCACCCGAGGTGCGTCGTCCTTGGCGTGATGCAACCGAGTTGGAATTCGTGACCGCCGCTCGCGCGGTAGATGATTTGTGGCCGGATGTGGTTCGGTCTGGGTTCCGCGAGGAAACTATTCAGCGATTTATCAGTACAATGGACGAGCCGAGGTTTCGATCCAGGTAAAAGTCGACGCACGCAGTCGCAAACGGTGGTAGTCCGCTGCTGTAGGCACCACGGGTGCGGGCCTGTTAGCGCACGTGGGGATGGGCTGCGTGGCACGGTGCGCAGTGCCGGTGACCGTGGTGACAGGGGTAGGGACACCATCACTGCTGCCGCGGAGGCCGTCACGGTCGAAAACCGTTGCGCTCACAGAGAACGTTGCATACGCAGATGGATGACTCAAGCGAGCCGACGCGACGAGACGACGTCCGTTGTTGGTGGTCGGCGGCGCGGCCGGTGCATCGGCGGCCTGGCTAGAGGCTGAACGCGATCGACCGGAGAATCAGCGCGGCCACGAACACCGCCGTGAACGCGAGATCGATCCCCAGTCCTCCGACCCGGGCCGGGCGCAGGACCCGGCGCACGGGAGCGATCACTGGCTCGGTCAGCGCGGAGGTGACCGAACTGGCCCGCCGAACCCATGGGCGGTGTCCGGCCGCCATGCCGACCCAGCTGAGCACGGCTCTGGCGAACAGCACCACGAGAAACGCCGTCAGGACGTACCCGAGCAGTGCTCCGATCGCGCTCATGGCCGACTCCTTTCCGCAGGGTCCTTGGCAACCCCTTCGATGGGTCAACGTGCGCGGCCCGGCAGAAGTGCCCGCGCGGAGGTTTTCTCAGCGACCTCTCACCAGCCGTTCATGCTGCGCGACGACTCGACAACGCCGGTCCCCGTCGGGAACGCCAGCGGCCGGAACCACGCGGCGGCGTGCCTGATGAGCAGCCGTGCCACCGCGGAGCTGCTGGGACTGGTGCGACTGGCGGCCTGAGCCATGGGCCTGCGGGTCTGGCCACAGGAACAGCATCGCGCTCGAACCCGGGCGGGCGATTGCGGAACCTGACGTCGGCCAGGGTCTCGCGGCGCAGGTCGCGGTGATGGCCGGGTTTTCCTTGGGGGACAACGGGTCAAGTCGTCTTCTCCGGTGGCCATGTGACGCCGGGCCGGCACGGACGTCATCACCGCCAGATGTGGAGCATCCGCGCCACGAGCCGGAACGGGAGCGCCTGTCCGTGGGTTTGGTCGACGGTGCCTGCCAGGTGCAGGTCGAGTTCCGGGCAGTGGAACAACCATGTCCCGGTGGCGCCGGAGTGGCCGACGAGCGTGAGCGGGCTCCTGCCTGCCGTCATGAGCCGGCCGACGTTGAAGAACATGGTGCCGAGTCCGTAGCGGAGGATCGGGATGTTGCGCAGCCTGTTCCTCCGCTCGGTGAGCAGCGCCACCGATCCGGCGTGGTCAAAAGGTTCGCCTGCGAGCAGCGCCCGCTGGAAGGTGAGGAGATCACCGGTGGTGCTGATGACGTCGTTGCTGGACTCGATCAACGAGGTGAGCTCGACCTGGTGCTGTCCGGTGTGGAGTGGCAAGGGGACAGGCCGATCCTGTCCGGGAAGCCAGGTGCGGGTGAGGCCGAGTGGGATGGTGATCCGCTCGGCCAGCAGGCCGGCGAAGGAACGCCCGGTCGCCGCTTCCGCGATACGGATGAGCAGCTGGAAGCCGGTGTCGGAGTAGCGAGCCTTCTGCCGGGCGGCTGTCAGGTCCTGTGGCACGAAGTGCGGGCGCTGCTCCTCGCGGACGATCCGCAGCACGTCCTCGAAGCTCCACGCCTGGTCCCGGCCTGCCCGGAGCTGGTCGTGGAGGCTCGGTCCACCTCGGCGTTTCTCGAAGTAGTCGGGCAGGCCCGACGTGTGGCTGGCGAGGTGGCGCACGGTGATCTCGGACGTCCGGTCGACACCGCCGAGAACATGGAGCCCGGCGACCGTCTCCGCCGGCAGGTAGGTGGTGATCGGTGCGGACAGGTCGAGCTCACCGCGCTCGTGCGCCTGGACCACGAGCGTGATGATGAAACGTTTGGTGATGCTCGCGGTGAAGAACGGGCTCTCAGCGTGCGGCGGATCGTCGGAACCGGCGGGCGAGCACGCGGCTGACCAGCGCAGCGTCCCATCGCCGGTCGCGATCGTGGCGACGGCGTGGTGCAGCCCGCGGTGGGTGACAAAGCTCTCCAGCAGACGCGACAGCCGCGCGCCCACGTCGGGGGCGACGGTGTTGTCCGGTGCCGGTGTGGTGGCGATCGGTGGCGTCACGTCGGCCTCCTCGTGCCGCGCCCAGCGGCGATATGTCTCCTAGACCTGTCTCTGAGAGATGTCTACTGGATATGTCTCAGAGAGTCAATCGGCTAGGCTCGGCGCATGGCGCACGTCATCCTCGGGCTGCTGTTGATCGCTCCGCAGAGCCTCTACGGCCTCGTCAAGGGGTTCGAGGCAGGTGTGGCGCTCTTCTACAGCGCCAGTTCCGGCAGCATCAAACGCGCGCTGGACAACCTGCTCGACCGAGGACTCGTCGAGGTGGCGAGCACCGAGACCGGGGGACGCGGCAAGAAGACGTACCGGGTGACCGAGGCGGGCAGGCAGGAGTTCCGCGCCTGGATGACCGGCGAGCTTGCCGGGTCGGATCTGGAGAGCGCGGCACTGTCCCGGCTGTACTTCCTCGGTCTCGTGGAGCCAGCGGAACGCCTGCCCGTCCTGCGCCGCATCGAGGCGCGCATCGAGAGCGACCTCGCCAAGTTCTCGCAGCTGGACAAGCAGCTCGACACTGTGGACATCCCGGAGGAACTCGGCGAGGTCGCGGCACACCAGCGGGCCACCCTCGACTACGGCATCGCCTCGCACAGGTTCGCGCTCAACTGGTTCCGCGAGTACGCCGACCGCCACGGACCACGACCCGAGTAGGTTCCCCGCCCCGTCACCTCCGCGACGACGACCCGGCGGTCATCGTTTCAGGCCGAACGTTGCGTCCTGGCGTAGTGGCGGGCGGCTCTGGCGCGGTTGCCGCAACCGGCTGAGCACCAGGCGCGCCGGGGGTTGTCGCGGACGAAGAAGAGCCTGCAGCCCGGACCTTGGCAGGCGCGGAGTTCGTGATGCATCGGCCCGGTGAACAGGGTTACGGCGTCCTCGGCCAGTTCCGCGAGTACCGCGGCGACCGGGCGGCCGTCGGTGCACACCACGGTGTGAGGTTCCGGGTCGGTCCGGAGTTCGCGCCACCGCGGGGTTCGGCCCGCGGTTCGGTTGAGGACGGCGACGGCGTCCCGATCGGCCTGGCGCTGGTCGACCGCTGCGGCGGCCAGTGACCTGATCGCGTCGCGAAGGTGCCTGGCGGTGGCGAGGTCGTCCTCGGCCACGCCCGTGATGTCGGTGTCGGCGAGGGGCAGCGCCAGGCGGGGGCGCGTGTCGCGCAGCCACGCGGCCAGATGTTCCCGGGATAGCAGGCCGTCCAACGGGCGGCCGCGCGCCGCGTAGGCGGTGTTGCCCAGCTCGATCGGCAGCGGCTCGCCCAGCAGCGGGGCGCCACCGTCGACGAGGTTGGCGATGTCCATGGTTCTAACGATAGCCGGGGCTTGATCTCGTGAGAAACCTGTGGCACCGTTCTAATGGTTCAACTAGGGTATAGCCATTAGAAAAGGAGAGGCGCATGAGTACGCCGGTATTGCAGACCGGGCACGTCGGGCTGAACGTGACCGACCTGGTCCGTTCGACTGCCTTCTACCGCGCGCTGTTCGGGTTCGAGGTGCTCGCCGAGCAGACCGAGGGCGACCAAAAACACGCGTTGCTCGGGCTGGACGGGAAGCTGATGGTCGCCCTCTGGGAGCAGAGCGACGGCCGCTTCGCCACCGACCTGCCCGGCCTGCACCACCTGTCGTTCCAGATGCCGGACATCGACGCGGTCCGCCGCGCGGAGAAGACGCTGGGAGAGCTGGGCGTGGAGCTGTTCTACGACGGGATCGTGCCGCACGGCGACGGCGCGTCCTCCGGTGGCGTGTTCTTCACCGATCCGGACGGCGTCCGCCTCGAGATCTACGCAACCACCGGTGCCGAGTCGGCGAAGGCGCCGGTCCAAGGCGCGCCCACCTGCGGTTTCTTCTGATCGAGCCGACTGGGGCCCGGGCGTACCCGGCCCGGGCCCCAGCAGGAGGAGAGCGATGTATCACCAAGGCGAACGTACGGTGCAACGCCGTGCCGGGCTGACAGCCGACGGCTGGGGCTCGGTGGGTGTCGATGCCGTCATCCCACCCGTGGCGGCGGAGTTCCTCGCGCAGCAGCGGATGGTGGTGCTCGGCGCCGCCACCGACGACGGAACGGTCTGGACGAGCGTGCTCACCGGTCCGGCCGGGTTCGTCACCGCCGCCGACGACCGCACCGTCGCCGCTGCCGGGGTTCCGGACGGCCCGCTCGCGGGATTGTTCGACACCGAGCGGGACCTCGGCATGCTCGCGATCGAACCGGCGACCCGGCGCCGGATGCGGATCAACGGCCGGGCACACGCCGCCGACGGCCGGTTGCTGGTGCGCACCGAACAGGTCTACGCGAACTGCCCCAAATACATCCAGACCCGCACGGTGGTCGGGGACGCCCCCTCTGCGGCCGGAGAGCCCCGGCGCACCAGGGAACTCACCGCCGCTCAACAGCGCTGGATCACCGCCGCCGACACCTTCTTCGTCACGACCCACGCGGCCGGGCTGGGCGCCGACACGTCCCATCGCGGCGGCAACCCCGGCTTCGTGACGGCGACCGGGCGGCGGCTGTCCTGGCCCGACTACACCGGCAACTCGATGTACATGACGCTCGGCAACCTCGAGCTCGATCCCCGCTGCGGGCTGCTGTTCCTCGACTGGGAACACGGCAACACGCTGCAGCTGACCGGCCGTGCCAGTACCGACTGGGACCCGGCGCGGGCCGCCGCGACACCCGGCGCGCACCGGATGGTCGACTTCGAGGTGGAGCAGGTGATCGAGACCGCCGAGACCAGCCCCTTGCGCTGGTCGTTCGAGAAGTACTCCCGGTTCAACCCGTCCTGAAAGGACTCACGATGCGGATTCGCGTCGACATGACCCGGTGCCAGACACACGCCCAGTGCGTGTTCGCCGCGCCGACGGTGTTCACACTCGACGACAACGACGAACTGAGCTACGACGCGGCACCCGACGACGCGCTGCGACAGGCGATCGAACAAGCCGCCCGTGCCTGCCCGGAACGCGCGATCTTCCTCGACGGGGCATGAGGAATGCGACGTGTCGCGATAGTCGGCGCCGGGCTGGCCGGGCTGACCGCCGCCCAGGAACTCCGGCGACTCGGTTACGACGGCGCGCTCGTCTTGGTCGGCGCCGAGCCGTTCCGGCCCTACCGGCGTCCACCGCTGTCCAAGGAGTACCTGCTCACCGCTGACGATCGCCACCTGACCCTGGCGGACGGCGACCTCGACGACCTGGCTGCGACCTGGCTGCTCGGTCACGCCGCTACCGGGCTGGACCTGCCCGGCCGGCGCGTGCTGCGCGGCACGCTGCCACCCGTCGATTTCGACGGGTTGGTCATCGCCACCGGTGCGGGGGCTCGCAACCTTCCTGACGGAGGTCACCTGCCCGGGGTGATGACCCTGCGGAGCCTCGACGACGCCAGGATGTTGCGTGCCCGGCTCGCGGACCGGCCCCGCGTCGTGATCGCCGGCGCGGGCTTCCTCGGCTCGGAGATCGCCGCCACGCTCCGCGCCCTGGACCTTCCGGTCACCCTCGTGTCACCCGATCCCGTTCCGCTCCACCGGCCGCTTGGCAGGCAGGTCGGCGCGCTGGTCGCCGACCTGCACCGCGCACACGCCGTGGACCTCCGGCTCCACAGGCGGGTGACCGCCGTGACGGGCGACCCCACGGTCCGCCAGGTGCACCTCGACGACGGGACGGCACTGCCCGCCGACCTCGTCGTGGTGGCGGTCGGCGCACGTCCGAGGGTCGAGTGGTTACGCGGGTCCGGACTGCGGCTCGACGACGGCGTCGTGGTCGACGGGAACGGGTTGGCCGCACCCGGTGTCGTGGCCGCGGGCGACGTCGCACGGTGGCCACAGCCCGCGCTCGACGGGGAGTTGCTCCGGGTGGAGCACTACAGTAACGCCATCGATCAGGGCGCCCACGCCGCCCGGGCACTGCTGGGCTACCCGGGCCGCTTCGCGCCGGTGCCGTCGTTCTGGGGTGACCTGTACGGCCGGAAGCTGCGTTCTGTCGGCCTCACGGGCATCCGGTACGACACACATCTGGTGGCGAGTGAGCCGGGCGGCCGCTTCCTCGCCGAATACCACCGCGACGGCGGTGTCGTCGGCGCGGTCACGGCGGGTTTCACGCATAGCCTCGCGCACTACCGCGACCTGATCGCGAAGCAGATGGCCGCACCGGTTCCGGCGCCCACGCCCTTCCGCGCGTCGTGACCGGCCGGCCGGCGGCCCAGCCGCACCGACAGGAAAACCCGGCTGCCACTGGGCGGCAACCGCCGCTTGGTGTGTCGTGACCGGCGTGTGCACTGTGGTCACGAAACACCCAGGACCACAAGAGGAGAAGCATGCCGTGGGACACGCGCGAGTCGGTGCGGCTTGGCGACGTCGAGCTGGCTTACCGCGTCGTCGGTGACGGGGCCGAGGCCGCTGTGCTGGTGCACGGCTGGCCACAGACGCACGCCTGCTGGCGGCATGTGGTGGAGCCGCTCAGCCGCGGGCGCACTCTTCTCGTCCCGGACCTGCGCGGTTACGGAGACTCGGGGCTGGCCCGGTCGGGGGAGTACGACAAGCGCGCCACCGCCGCCGACCTGAGCGCCCTGCTCCGGCACCTGGGCTTCTCCTCAGCGGTGGTGATCGGCCACGACCGCGGCGCCCGCGTCGCACATCGCTGGGCGCTCGATCACCCCTCCGACATCGAGGCCCTTGTGCTGCTGGACATCCTGCCGACCAGGGTCGTCATGGACACGTTCGACCGGGACTCGGCGAGCGCGATGTGGCACTGGTTCTTCCACCGGAATCCCGAGCTGGCGGCGACACTCGTCTCCGGGAACGTGGAGGCGTATCTGCGCCACTTCTTCGCCCGCGTGCTCGCCTCCGGCGCCGTCGACGCGGAGACCTTCCAGCACTACGTCGCCGCGTTCAGCGATCCGGAGCGCCTGCGAGCGTCCTTCGAGGACTACCGGACCGGTTTCACGACCGATCTCGATCGCGACCAGGCCGATCACGCGCGGGGGCTGCGGGTGCGGGCTCCGCTGCTTGTCCTGTGGGGCGTCGACGGCGGTCTCGGTGGCAGCGACGTCGTGCGCGTCTGGCAGGAGCACCACGCCGACCCCGCCGCCGTGAGCGGGCACGCCGTCCCGGGCGGCCACTACGTCCCCGAAGAGGCGCCCGAGGAGGTGGTACGAGCCGTGGAAGCGTTCCTTCGCGCGCGGTGAGTCCTCGTCAGACGGCGGTCAGCCCGCCGTCGACCAGGATCTCCACCCCGGTCACATACGAGGCTTCGTCGCTGGCGAGGAAGAGCACGACGTCGGCGACCTCCCGCACCTCACCGGCTCGCCTCATCGGCACCCCGTCGAGTTGCTTCGCCCGCCACACCGGGTCGGCCGACCCGCGGGACGTCCGCATCGGAGGGAG
The DNA here is from genome assembly GCF_003202285.1 of Prauserella muralis. Lineage (GTDB taxonomy): Bacteria > Actinomycetota > Actinomycetes > Mycobacteriales > Pseudonocardiaceae > Prauserella_B > Prauserella_B muralis. Next base: position 114,658 of record NZ_MASW01000007.1, on the reverse strand, counting down.
CATTCCCGGTGCGACCGCGTTGACCCGGATCCCGTCGTCGGCATACTGCACGGAGGCGGTCCTGGTCATCGACTTCACGGCGGCCTTGGATGCCCCGTAGCCCAGGTGCACGCCGAGCTGGCCGATCGAGGCCGAGATCGAGGACAGGTTGACGATCGAGCCGCCGCCGGAGCGCGCCATCGCGGCGGCGCCGTGCTTGATGCCGAGGAAGACACCCTTGGCGTTGACCAGCATGAGCTGGTCGAAGAAGGCGGTGCTGGTGCGATCGGGGTCGAAGGTGCCGCTGATCCCGGCGTTGTTGACCAGCACGTCGAGCCGCCCGAACTCGGCGAGGACCTCGTCGATCCCGGCGATCCAGGCGCCCTCGTCGGTGACGTCCAGGTGGAGATAGCGGGCCTGCCCGCCGGCGGCGCGGATCTCCTTGACCGCGGCCGTGCCGTCGTCATCGTTGATGTCGGCGACGACGACGGTCGCGCCCTCGCGAGCGAACGTCGCCGCGGTGGCGTGGCCCATCCCGCTGGATGCGCCGGTGATCAGGGCGATCTTGTCGTGCAGTCGCATGATCGGGTTCCCTTCGTGATGGTGCTTGGCTATCCGAGCGGGCGCGGGGCGGGGGCCTCCCCGGTGAGGGCGTTGCCGACCATCGCGCGCAGGTCGGTCTCGGTCACCGGCCTCGGATTGGCGTAGGGCGTGGCGAGCGCCTGGGCCACCACGGTGTCCACGCCGTCCTCCGGCATGCCGAGTGCCGCGAGGGACATCTCGGCGCCGAGGTCCTCGGCGAGGTGGAACAGGTGGCCGCCCGGATCGGCCGCGCCGAACGCGGATTCCAGCGCGGTCCGCGCCCGGGCCGCCGCCGGGAGGTTGAAGGCGAGAACGTGCGGGAGTATCGCGGTGTGGGTTTCGGCGTGCGGAAGGTCGAACGCGCCGCCGAGAACGTGGCACAGCTTGTGGTGCAACGACATCGTGGTGGCGCCCAGCACGCTGCCGGCGAGCCAGGCCCCGTAGAGGGCGTCCGAACGGGCCTCGAGGTCGCGCGGATCGGCGGCCACCCGGGGGAGTGCTCCGGCGAGGGCGCGTGCCGACTCCGCCGCCATCAGTGCCGTGATCGGCGAGCCGTCGGGCGCGTAGAGCGCTTCGGCCGCATGCGCGAGGGCGTTGATGCCGCTGGTGAGGGAGAGCCGGCTCGGTAGGGTAAGCGTCAGCGCGGGGTCGTAGAGCACGGTGGACGGAAGGACGCGCGGGTCCCGGCCGGTGGTCTTGCGGTCGGCGCCGGTCAGGCCCCAGATCGGCGTCATCTCCGAACCGGCGTACGTCGTCGGCACCGCCACGGAGGGCAGGCCGGTGTCCTTGGCGATGGCCTTGGCCAGGCCGATCGCGGAGCCACCACCGACGGCGATGCATCCGTCGGCGCTGGCCTCCCGGCTCCGGGCGACCGCTGTCGCGGCGACCGCGGTGGGAACGTGCCTGGTCGCGTGCGGGTGCAGCGCCGCGATCCGGTCCCGGAGCGGGAGGGTGAGCTCGGCGGCGAGATCCGCCTGCTCCGGCGTGCACACCACGATCAGCCTGCGCAGGCCGAGGCGATCGACCTCCTCGGCGAGCCGTGTGCGCGCACCCACGGCGAAGACGACGCGGCCGGGTCGGCTCTCGTGCACGAACTCGTGAGTCATGGCCGCACCCGGTCCAGAACGACGTCGAACTCGATGAGCCGGAACGGGTTGGCGACGCCGTAGTGCTCGGCGCGAACGGGATCGTCGACGTCGGTGACGGGCCGGATCAGCGACTCCTTCACCCCGAACACCGTGTCGGAGTCCAGGTACGGGCTGCCTTCGACGAAGACATGCGTCGTGAGCGGCGCGTGGCCGTCCGCTTCGGCGATGACATGGATGTGCGCGGGCCGGTTCGGGTGCCGGTTGGTGGCGGTGAGCAGCCTGCCGACCGGCCCGTCGTCCGGGATCGGGTAGTAGCGGGGAACCACCGTGCGCAGCCAGAACCGGCCGTGCTCGTCGGTGACGAACAGCCCGCGCAGGTTCCGCTCGGGCTGCAGGCCGGGCTGCTGCACGTCGTAGTACCCGGCGCCGTTGGCCTGCCACACGTCGACCCGCGCCCCGGGCAGCGGCGCCCCGTCGGCCGAGCGGACCTGCCCCGCGAACACGCACGGCTCACCGTTGCCGTCGAGCGAGATGTTCGCGCCGAGCTCACGCGGCGGGGAGTCGACCAGGTGAAACGGCCCGAGGACCGTGGTGTCGGTGGCGGCCGGGGACGTGCGGTTGTTGATCGCGTCGACCAGCATCGACACCCCGAGCACGTCCGAGAGCAGGACGAACTCCTGGCGGGTGTCGTCGCACGTGTGGCCGGTGGCGGTGAGGAAGTCGATCGCCTGCTGCCATTCCGCCTGGGTGGGTTCGACGTCCCTGACGAACCCGTGCAGGTGCTCGACAAGGCTCGTCAGGATTCGCCTCAACCGTGGGTCCGGGGTGCCGGCGAAGCTCTCGGCGACGACCTCCGCCGAGGTGTGCTCGGAGAAGCCGGTCATCGGCCCTCCTCGAGGTTCGTCGTCCAGGACGGGGCGGCGAACCCCGCGCGGTCGAGCACGTCGGCGCCCGCGCCGAAGGCGAGCCGGGCCGTGTCCTCCGTGGGCCGGGCGTCGAGATCGTCGGAGAAGACCTCCACCGACATCGGCGCGGCGACGCCGTGGTCACGCAGCGCGCCGAGCACGCCGAGCGTGTCGCCGGCGCCGTGCCCGGGCAGCAACCGCCGGTGGCGGGCCTCCTCGGTCAGGTCGGGTTCCGGTTGGGGCAGCACGTCGCACAGCTGGACCGTCGTGATCACGGAGGCCGGAATGCCGGCGAGGTCGTCCGGGGTGGCACCGGAGCGGAACCAGTGCCACAGGTCGAGGGTGATCCCGCCGTTCGGTCGGTCAGCGGCGGCGACGACGTCCCACGCCTGGCCGAGGGTGCGCACGTGACTGTAGGGAAGGAACTCGAAACCCACCAGCACGCCGTGCTCGGCGGCGCGGTCGCACAGCGCGCCGAACGGCTCCACCAGGTCCGCGTGCGGGTGTGCCTCGAACATCGGGACGTTGAGGTGCCGCACCCCGATCGTCTCGGCGAGGTGGAACATGGTCTCCTCGACCGGGTCCTCGCCGACGGCCCAGTCCCAGTTGTGCTCGAGCTCGAGCACCCGCAGACCGTGCTCGTCGAGCAGGTCGCGGATCTGCCCGTCGGCCAGGTCCGCGTCGAGGTAGTCGCTCACGCGCAGCCCGATGCCGGCGAAACCGGCCTTGGCCGCGACGGACACGCGGGTGGTCAGGTCCGCCCTGCGGAGCGTGCTCGCGCTGCAGCTGAGGTGTTTCATGCCAGTGCTCATCCTTTGCTGACGTCGCCCGGGGTGGCGGAGCCCGCGAGCCATTTCGCGCCCTCGTCGTACAGGCGCCGTACTGCCTCACCGGTGAGTCCGGGCAGGCCGGTCTTGACCGTGAACCCCGCCTTGGTCTGCAGGTAGGCGAGGTGCCGGTACCCGGAGGGGAACCGCTTGAGCAGATCGGCGTCGAGCTCCAGCCGCGCGGACGGGTCGACGGGGTCGAGCCGGTCCCTCTCGTAGATCGGCTGCCTGCGCACGATCTTCCACTCGCCCCGGTAGCGGCTGCAGAAGTCGTAGAAGCGGCCGGTGCACACCACGTCGGCCTCCACCCCGTCGACGCTCGCGCGCTGGGTGATCGTCATCTTCGTCTGGGCGATCGCCCGGTCGCCGTTCACGTCGGCGCTGTGTCCACCCAGGAAATGCAGGATGTTCACGCCGCGATCGAAGCCTTCGCGGCTGACCGCGATGAAGTCCGCGGCAGGCCCCTGGAACCAGGTCGCGGTCATCCACCCCTCGGTCGGATGCCACACGGTCGCGAAGCGGTCCCAGTCTCCCGCGTCGCGCCAGACGGCCCAGTTGTCGGTCAGTTCGCGCAGTGCCAGCCTGTCCTCGAGGCTTGTCGACACGGTCCTCAACCCCCTGTCATCGAATCGCCGGCGCCAGTTGGGTTCCGGCGGCCACATGGATCACTTCTCCCGTGATGTTGCGGGCCCGGTCTGAGACCAGGAACGCGACGGTGTTCGCGACGTCGACCGGCTCCACCAGCCTGCCCAGCGGCGAGGCCGCGGCGAACCGGCCGACGTAGTCCTCGACGAACCCGGGATCGGCCTTCTGGACGTTGAACGGGGTGTGCACGAAGCTCGGCGCGACGACGTTGACCGTGACCCCGAGCCGGCCCAGTTCGGGTGCCGCCACCCGGGTCAGTCCGACGAGTCCCGCCTTCGACGCGGAGTACGCGGGCGTCCAGCCGCCACCGAGCCACACGCGCGAGCCGATCGACACCACTCGACCGCCGCCCTGGCGCCGCCACAACGGGACGCAGTGTTTCATCATCAGTGCCGGGCCGGTCAGGTTGACCTGTAGTGTCGCCTGCCAGGACTCCAGGTCCAGATTCTCCATCGTGTGCGGCGGCTCGATCCCGGCATTGTTGACCAGCGCGTCGATCCGGCCCCACGTCGCGTCCACCTGCTCGATGGCCGCCCGCACCGATGCCTCGTCGGTGACGTCGGCCTCGATGCCCAGGGTCTCGCCGGTGAGCCGGCAGGCCGCCTCCTTCGCCCCGCGGCGATCGAGCAGCATCACCCGGAAGCCGTCATCGAGCAGGGCCGTGGCGATGGCCGTGCCCATGCCGCCCGCACCGCCGGTGACGATCGCGACGGGGGCGTTCACGACGCGTGCTCCGTCGCCACCTTGACGATCGTGTTCGCCACGGCCTCCGGCATCGACAGCATCGGCGAGTGACTCGACTCGAGCTCGCTCGATGAGGTCACTCGCGCGGCCATTCTGCGCTGGACCTCCGGCGTGCAGGCCCGGTCCAGGGTGCAGACGACGAAATGCGAGGGAACGGTCCGCCAGGCCGCACGGGACACGATCGCTGTCCGGGCGTCCGCGTGCTCGGGGGTGAGGCGCTCGGCCGCACTCGCCGCATCGGCAGGCGTGCAGTCGTGGTAGAACGCGTGCATCGCGGTCTCCGGGTCGATGACCAGGTAGTCGCCGATCTGGCGGATGTCGTCCTTGCCCGCCTGGGAGCCCGCCTCGGCGTCGTTGACGGACGCGACCGACTCACCGGGTTCGAGGCAGAACGCGCTCACGTAGACCAGGGCACGCACCCCCGCCGCGTCGCCGACCTCGGTCAGCAGAGCGCCGGAATAGGAGTGCCCGACGAGCACGACGTCGCCGGAGACGTTCCCGAGCACGCGCACGAGGTGATCGCAGTGCCCGCGGAACGTCGGGTCGCCCGGGGCGCGGTCCTGGCCCGGCAACGTGACGCGGACGCAGGGATAGCCGCTCGCTTCGAGGTGCGTCGCGACACGTTCCCAGGCCCAGCCGCCGTGCCACATACCGTGGACGAGGACGATCGTGGGCAGGCGGGTCATAGCGCGGTCCTTTCGGTCAGGTGATGGTCTGCTGTGGACAGGCCGGTCGTCCGGTGCTCGCGGTTGCGCAGGCAGTAGGTGAGCGCGATGCCGGCGACGTAGATGCCGGAGATGACCCAGAGGGTCCCGGAGACACCGATCGGGGCCACCAGCCCGGCGAGGACAGGCCCCATGAACTGGCTCACCCCCGCGCCGAGGTTCAGGATCGCGACGGCGCTGCCGACGCGGTGCGGAGCCAGCGCGGGCATGATCGCCGAGAGCGGAACGAAGCCGGAGAGCCCGGCGCCGTAGAGGATGCCGACCACGAGGATCGCCCAGAAGTTCGGGCCGAGCAGTTCCGGCACGTAGTAGAAGGCGGGAACGCTCGCGGCGCAGAGCAGGCCGCCGAACCAGGCCACCGTCCGGACGCGGCCGATCTTGTCGGCGACGTACCCGAACACGATGTTGGCGAGGATGTTCGTCAGCAGCATCGTGCCCCACACCGTCTGCCATTCCGGAGTGGACAGCCCGACATCACGGACCATGAACGTGCCCAGGAACACCACGAAGGCGTAGAAACCCAAGGTGTTGATCACCCGGACGATGCCGCCGAGGCCCACCTTCGGCCGTTCGATCACGATCGTGACGGCGCCCAGAACGGAACGCAGGCTGGTCGCGACGCTGGTCGGCTCCTGTGGGCGGGCCCTGACGAGGACCGCCAGCATGACCCCGCCGGCGCCGATGAACGCCAGTGAGGTGACCAGAGTCGCGAACTCACCGATCAGCGGGATGACCGCCCCCGCGTAGTAGGAACTGATCACGCCAAGGCCCAGCACGAAGAAGAACCAGTACCAGCCGACGGCCTTGCCCATCACCGACTCGGGCGTGTCCATGGCCACCCAGACCAGGAAGCCGTACGAGAACAGCGGATACCCCAGGCCGCGGACGCCGAAGCTGACCAGCATCAACGTGAAGTCGCCCTGGGCCAGCGCGACCAGGAACGCGATCTCGAAGACGACCCAGATCACGAACCCCGCGAGCATCACGCGCCGAGGACCGAACGCCTCGGCGAGTGCGCCCGACAGCCAGGCGGCGACCGCGACGACGAACCCGTAGACACTCCAGAGCAGTGACGTCTGGCCCGGGCCGAAGCCGTGCTCGGCAAGGTAAGGGGACAGAAACCCCGACTCGATCCCGTCGCCGATCATGAACAAGGTGAGCGCCACGAATCCCCAGCGCAGGTGCGGGACGATGCCCTGGCGTGTCCAGAACCCGCTCATCGGGCCTCCCACTCAGTGGCGTGGCGATGATCCGCCCCGTCGTTGCTCCTCATCCTCAGAACCTCCTTGTTCTGCGCCGCTGATCTCGTCGGAACGTAGCGATCCTGCGGCCGGGACCCCGCTCGGCACCAGACGCTGTTGCCATCCAGTGGCAACCGTCCGTAGATTTGGCGGCATGGCAGGTCGAACGAATGCGCCCGGTCAGAGCGTCTCCCGGCGGCTGCTCACCGTCCTGGATTGCTTCGACGTGGCGCATCCCGCGCTGTCACTCACCGAGGTGGCCACCCGAAGCGGCCTGCCGATCTCGACCGCGCGCCGGCTCATCACCGAACTCCGCGACTGGGGCGGGCTGGAGCGGCTCGACGACGGCCGGTACCGCATCGGGATGCGGCTGTGGACGATCGGCACTCTCGCTCCGCAGCAGCGTGGACTGCGAGAAGCCGCCCTGCCCTACATGCACGATCTCTTCCAGGCGACCCAGGAGAACATCCAGCTGACGGTCCTGGAGGGCAAGCAGGCGCTCTGCATCGAGAAAATCTCCAGCACCAAAGCCGTGCCCACGCTGACCCACGTCGGCGGCCGCCTGCCTCTGCACGCGACCGGGGTCGGAAAGGCCATCCTGGCCTTCTCCGGAAAGGACCTGCTGCGTTCCGTCGCCGAGGCGGGCCTGACCCGGATGACCCCGCACACCATCACCCAGCCCGGCCGGCTCGCGGCCGCGCTGGGCGAGGTCCGCAAGACCGGGGTCGCCTACTCCTACGAGGAGATGACCCTGGGAGCGGTGTCCGTCGCCGCTCCGGTACTCGGCCTGGACGGCCGGGTCCGCGCCGCGCTGGGCATCGTGGCGCATTCGCGAGCCGCCGTCGACCGGCTCGCCCCCGCCGTTCGTGCCGCGGCTCTGGGCATCGCCCGCTGGGCCGACTGAGCGGCGCCGCGTGTGCCGCCGGACGCGCCCATCGACGCGCTGATAACCGTCGGGTTATCGGTCCTTGCGATGTTCACCGTTGATCGCCGCCGTGCGGGGCGGGAGTGTTGGGACGTCACCGGAGCCGGCTGACACGGGCGGTCTCGCCGGCACGGCCGGTGTCAGCGCGGTGTCAGTGGCGTGTCTGGCCGGTCGGCGACCGTGGACACGTCAACTTCCGAGAACACGGACGGAACAAGGGGAGACCTGTCATGCCTGCTTTCACCACCCTGGACCCGATCACGGCCTCGGTCACCACCGCCGGCGCCCGGGTGCGGATCGCCGCGAGCGAGCGGCCGGACACGGTCGTGCGGGTCGAGCCGATCGACAGCGCGAGCGCGTCGGACGTGAAGGTGGCCGAGAACACCGAGGTCGGCTTCTCCGCCGGCGCACTGTCGGTGACGACGACCAAGTCGGGCGACCGGAACGCCTCGGTCGCGATCACGATCGAACTGCCGGCCGGCTCCCGGCTGGTGCTGAACACCGCCTGGACGGACGTGCACGCGGACGGCCCGCTCGGCGACTGCGAGCTGAACATCGCATCCGGCCCGGTGAGGCTCGACCACACCGCCACGCTGCGGGCCGGCCTGGCGGCCGGGTCGGTGGAGATCGGCCACGTCACCGGGAACGCCACCATCGACGGCGGCGCGGCCGGGATACGCCTCGGTGAGATCACCGGCATCGTCCGGTACCAGGGCTCGACCGGGAAGGTGTGGATCGGCCACGCCCACTCCGACCTCGACCTCGGCGGCGCCGGCGGCAGCGTCGACATCGACACCGCCGAGGGCAGCGTCACCGTCACGGCAGGCGACTGTCCGATCCGGATCGGCCGGCTCACCCGTGGCCAGGCGGAGCTGGTGAACGCGTCCGGCGGCATCGAGATCGGCATCAGCGACGGCACCGCCGCCACGGTCGACGCGACGAGCACGAAGGGCGCCGTGCGCAACTCCCTGCCCGCGCAGGACAACCCGGGCAAGTTCGCCGACAAGGTCACCGTCCACGCCCGCACCCGGCTCGGCGACATCGCCCTCCACCCCGCGGCCGCCTGACCCTCGTGCTTCGCAGATCTCCAGAAAGGATCACAACATCGTGGACACGACAAACAGGCCGGCCGAGCAAGGGCCCGTCGGACGGCGGACGCTGTTGACGGGCGTGGTGGGTGCCGCTGCGCTCACTGGCCTCGGCGCCCACGGCAGCGCCTCCGCCAAAGCTGACGAGTGCGGTGTCGCGCGGGGATGGGGAAAGGTCGCCGACGCGTTCCGCGAGAACTTCGAGGGCGACGGCGAGGTCGGTGCGGCGTGCAGTGTCTACGCGGGCGGGCGTCTCGTGGTGAACCTGTGGGACGGCCTCGCCGAACGTGAGGCGAACCGTCCGTGGCGAAGACACACGATCACGCAGGTCGCGTCCACGACCAAGGGTGCCACCGCGATCTGCGCGCACCTGCTGGTGCAGCGCGGTTTGCTGGACCTGGACGCCCCGGTGGTGCGGTACTGGCCGGAGTTCGGCGCGAACGGCAAGGACAGGATCCCGGTGCGGTGGTTACTGTCGCACCAGGCGGGTCTGCCGGTCGTCGACGGGCCGCTGATGTTCGAGCAGGCGTGCGCCTGGGACCCGGTCATCCGCGCACTGGAGGCGCAGCCACCGTTGTGGGAGCCGGGCACCCAGCACGTCTACCACGCGATGACGTACGGGTTTCTGGTCGGTGAGGTCGTGCGCCGGATCACCGGCAGATCGCTCGGCACGTTCTTCGCCGAGGAGGTGGCCCGCCCGCTCGGCCTGAGCGCGTGGATCGGGCTGCCGGAGAGACACGAGCGACGGGTGGCGACGATTCACCATGCCGCTCCGTTCAGTGTGGAGGAGCTGCTCGCCGGGTTGATCAAGGTGACCGGGCTCGACGCGGACACGGTCACCGCTTGGGTCACCGCCCTGTACAGTCCTGGCTCGGTCGCGATCCGCGCCGGCGAACTCGGTGGCGCACTCACCACGCCCGACTATCACCTCACGCGGGCCTGGCGTGCGGCGGAGTTCCCGGCCGCGAACATGGTCGCCGACGCGCACTCGATCGCCCGGATGTACGCGGCCACGGTCAGCCGCGTCGACGGCGTGCGGCTGCTCGACCCGGCCACCGTCCGGACGGCGACGGAAATCCACACCGACACGACACCGATGCACGGACTGCCACCGGGACTGAACATCCCCGCTGACCGCTCCTTCAACATGTCGCTCGGGTTCTGGCGAGCCTGCCCGCCGTACCCGATGCTCAGCCCGGCGTCGTTCGGCCATCCCGGCTCCGGCGGCTCGGTCGGATTCGCCGATCCCGACGCCCAGGTCGGCTTCGGCTACGTCACCAACCTGTGGAACTTCCGGCCGAACGACCCACGGGCGACGAACCTGGCCAACGCCGTGCGAACCTGCCTCGAATGACACCGGTGGGCGAGCGCGCTACCGCATGACCGTGCCGAACTCGCGCGGGCCGAGCTCTGTCGCCACCTCGACGAAGCCGCGCCCGCGCGGGCCGAGCTCTGTCGCCACCTCGACGAAGCCGCGCCCGCGCGGGTGCAGGGATCCTTGCCCCGCACCGTTCGCCTACGCCGGGAGGCGTCCTCCGCATTCGCGGACCAGGTCGGCCAGGATCTTCCGGTCGGCGGGGGAGACGTGGTCGGCGTAGTACGCGTACAGGGACTCGCGGGCGAGTCGGGAGGCCGTGAGGCCGTCGCGGTCGGCAATGGCGGCGAACATCGCCCGGTGGTGGCGGATCGACTGCAGCATGAGGGCGGTCTGGTCGTCGGCGTCGAGGATCTTCTGCCGGACGCCGGGGCGGCCGTCCACGGCGTGCGGCGGGTCACCGTCGAGCTCGCCGCCGACGACCACGAAACACGCCGGGCCGTCAAGTACCTGGTCCGCACTCCGGACGTCATCAAGGTCGTTCACCTTTCCCACGAGGAGTCGCGTAGCAGGCGGGCGGTGCTCGTCTCGATCGACGTGCCCGCGACCCGGCTGCCCGAGGTCGTCGCCACCGCTCATTCGACGTCCGCCGGGATCATCGATGTGAGCCAGAGCCAGTGCACCCTGTTCCTCGCGGCGGATCCCCGCCGTATCGACGATCTGCTGGCCGCGCTCGGCGGCTTCACCACGCGCGATCTCGTGCTCTCGGCGCCGTTGCGTACCCGGACGTTGGTGCGTCGCCATCGCCCGGAACCGGGTCGGTCGTAGCACAGGCGCGGAGCCGCGCGGTGCCCGGGAGCGGCTTGTGACCATCGTCGACGCGGTGTTGCCGAGTCGAAGCCGTGCTCGGTCAGTGCTCGTGGAAGAAGGTGAGCACCCGGGGGAAGACCACGTCGGGGGCTTCGAGAAGCGGACTGTGCCCGATTTTCGGCATCATCCAGAGCTGAGAGTTGGGCAGGCCGTTCGCCAGCTCCTCTGCCCATTCGGGTGGCCTCGCGATGCATTCCTCTCCCGAGATGACGAACGTGGGGGCCGTGATGTCCTCGAGCAGAGGGAGGGCCGACCGTCGTCGGATCACCCCGGCCATCGCGGGCTTGAGCTGTGGTGTCAGCGCCGCGATGCGTGAGGTCCAGAGTTCGACGATCGGGCGCTTGGCTGGGTCGTTGAGCGTGGTCTCGCCGAGCATGATCCGCATGGTGGTCGCGAGCACGTCGTCTGCGAATCCGCGCTCGCCGACGTCGTCGACCCACTGCAGGAACCTCTCGAGCTGGTCCGCGGGTTCCGCGCGCGCGGACGAGCCTGTGATCACCATGGAGCGGATGAGATCGGGGCGGTTGGCCGCAACCCGGACTCCCACGTCGCCACCCATCGAGGAGGCGAGGAAATGCGCATGGGTGACTCCGAGCTTGTCGAGCAGGGACTGGATGTCGCCGGCGCAGCTCTCCACGCTGATGATGTCGCGCGGCGCACCGCTGCTCCGTCCCTGCCCGCGAAAGTCCGGACGGATGACCCGGAACTGGCCGGAGGCAGCCTGGGCGAACTCGTCGAACTGGCGACTGTCCAGGAACAGCGAGTGCAGGCACACCACGGGGACGAGGTCGGTCTCCCCGGTGTCCTCGACGTGAAGTTCTCCGTCCGCTACCGCGATCCTGCCCGCCCTGGTCATCGTCGACTCCTCTCGTCGTGTCCGCGCATCGCCGTCCACGGGGGGTTCTGCCGAAGTTCTGAGGGTGCCACTGTGACACTGATTGGATACTTTAGCAACCACTACAGCCAAGCGAAGTGGAGAATCCAGCGGATTGAGCTTGCTATTGGATCCAAAATGATTGCCTCCCGTGGTTGCATCCGCTACGGTGTGACCCTGTGACGGGCAGGCGCGTCGCGCGGCGCCCGGCGTCGGACCGACGAGGCTGAGAGCAGCCGAGCATGCTCGCCCCCGCACCTTCTGCGGAGAACGTGTTCGAAGGGAACTCCAGATGCCTATCCACAGGGCGATCGAGCCGGGCGCCGCCTGGACAGAGCTCGTCGTGACCGATGCTGACTGGGACGCCGCGTCCGCTGAGCTTCTGACCGCGATGCTGAGCCAGCTCGTCCTCATCCGAACGTTCGAGGAGTTCGTTCTCGACCTCGCTGCGAAGGGCCTCATCCATGGGCCTGCGCATTCCAGCATCGGACAGGAAGGCGGAGCGGTGGGTTCCTGCATCTCCTTGACCTCCAGGGACACCGTGAACGGATCCCATCGTGGTCATCACCAGTTCCTGGCCAAGGTGCTCACCCACCTGCACCCCGACGGCATCGACCCGGCGAAGCCGGTACCGGAGGATGTCCGTGAGGCGCTGCTGCGGACCCTGCGCGAGATCTGCGGTTTGGCCCGGGGGTTCAGCCGCGGTCGCGGCGGCAGCATGCACCTGCGGTGGGACGAGGCCGGCGCGATCGGAACGAACGCGATCGTCGGTGGCGGGGTGCCGCTCGCCGCGGGATCGGCGTGGGCGCACAAGCACGCCGGAACGGATGCCGTGGCCGTCAGCTACTTCGGCGACGGTGCCATGAACATTGGCTCGGTGCTGGAGACGTTCAACCTCGCAGCGGCGTGGTCGCTGCCACTGTGCTTCTTCGTCGAGAACAACCAGTATGCGGTGTCCACGCACATCGCCGAGGTCACCGCGGAAACCCGGTTGTCCGGCCGCGGACCTGGTTTCGGCATCCGCAGCTGGAAGGTCGACGGGATGGATCCGCTGGCGGTTCACCTGGTGCTGCAGGAGGCCCTCGAGCACCTGCGCGCAGGGCGGGGGCCCGTGCTGGTCGAGGCGGAGGTGTACCGGTACTTCCACCAGAACGGGCCGTTCCCCGGTTCTGCGTTTCGCTACCGCACCAAGGAGGAGGAACGGCAGTGGCGCCAACGGGACCCGCTCGACACGGTTGCCCGCCACCTTGTCCGCCGGGGAATTCTCGCCCAGGAGGACATCGCTGGCTGCATCCAGCAAGCCAAGGAGCTGATGGCGGAGCTCGGCGAGGTCATCCTGGAACCGAAGCCTGACGGAAAGCCGAACGAGAAGCGGATCAAACCCCAGGAATGGCCGGACGCGGGCATCGTGGACGAGGGCGTGCGAGGTGATCTCAGCGAGCTGGCAGAGCTGCCCTTCACCGACCTCGGCGACCATGCTGGTGAGCTCGTCGAGTCGTCGTTCATCGGCGCGATCGCCGGTGTGCTGGCGCGCCGCATGGAGACAGACCCGCGTGTGGTCGTCATGGGCGAGGATGTGCACCGGCTCAACGGTGGAACGAACGGTGCGACGCGCGGACTCAGCGAACGGTTCCCGGAACGGGTCCTCGGCACACCCATCTCCGAGAACGCCTTCGCCGGGCTCGGTGGTGGCCTGGCCATGGACGGACGGTTCCGGCCCATCGTGGAGTTCATGTACGCCGACTTCATGTGGGTCGCCGCCGATCAGCTGTTCAACCAGATCGGCAAGGCCCGGCACATGTTCGGTGGCACTGGCACGGTGCCGCTCGTGCTGCGGAGCAAGGTCGCCATGGGTACCGGCTACGGCTCACAACACTCCATGGACCCGGCCGGCATCTTCGCGACCGCGCCGGGTTGGCGAATCGTCGCTCCTTCGACGCCGTACGACTACATCGGACTGATGAACACGGCCCTCGCGTGCGACGATCCCGTCGTGGTGCTCGAACATGTCGACCTGTACCAGTCCCGTGGGCCCACCATCGCCGACGACTACGACCATTACCTGCCGGTGGGGAAGGCAGCGGTCCGGCGCCGTGGATCCGCGATCACGGTCATCACCTATCTCGCGATGACCCAGTACGTGCTGGCGGCGGTCGAAGACGTCGGCATCGACGCGGAAGTCATCGATCTACGATGGCTCGACCGGGCGAGCCTCGACTGGGACACCATCGCGGCAAGTGTCCAGAAGTGCAACACCGTGCTCATCGCCGAACAGGGGACGCAGGGAACCTCCTACGGCGGCTGGCTGGCCGACGAGATACAGCGCCGGCTGTTCGACTGGCTCGACGCCCCCATCGAACGCGTCACGGGTGGCGAGGCTTCCCCGAGCATCAGCAAGGTCCTCGAGCGTGCCGCCTTCGCGGGCACCGAAGAAGTCGCCGCCAAGCTTCGTCAGATGGCCGAGGTGTAACGACCCCATGCCCGAGATCCTGCGTATGCCCGAGGTCGCGGCCAACACCACCGAGGCCGTGGTCTCGAGCTGGAACGTCTCCTTGAACACGCCTTACGCCGCCGGCGAGACGATCGTGACGGTGGAAACCGAGAAGGCCGCCGTCGACATCGAGGCCGAAGCTGAGGGAACGCTACTCCGGTTGCTTGCCGAGGAAGGCCAGACGGTCGCTGTCGGCTCACCGATCGCGGTCTGGGGGCACCCTGACGAGAACCAGGATGCCGTTGACGCGCTGGTCGCCGCACTCGATCTCCCCGCTGGCTCCACGGTTGGTGGCGACGCCGGCAACGAGAGCCCGGCCGAGGTGGCAGCCGCTGGCGCTGCCCATGACGGAGCGGGTACAGCATCGTCCGGCCACGGTGGCCGGATCTTCGCCAGCCCCATCGCTCGCAAACTCGCGGCCGAGGCCGGTCTCGACCTGGCGGCCGTCGTCGGTACGGGTCCGAACCACAGCATTCGCCGCCGTGACGTCGAGGCCGCGCTCGCGGTCTCCCGCGCGGCTGGGGCCTCGGACAGTGGCCCCGACACCGGTGCCTCACCGCCGCCCGCTCGCCAGGAGACCGGACCGGTCGCTGTGCGGGCGGATTTCGAGGACGTGCCGCTCTCGCGCATGCGGCAGGCCATCGCACGCCGTCTGGTCGACAGCAAGCACAGCGCGCCCCACTTCTACCTGAGGGCAACGGTCCGCGTCGACCGTCTTCTGGATGTGCGGCGCGAACTAGGCGGTGACGCCGGAGCCGCCGTCACGATCAATGACCTCATCGTCAGGGCGGTCGCCGTGGCACATTCCCGGGTGCCTGGCCTGAACGTGCGGTGGAACGGTGACTCCGTCCGGCAGTACCGCCATGCCGACATCGCGATCGCGGTGGCGACCGAGCATGGGCTCGTCACGCCGGTCGTCTGCGGCGTCGACACCATGTCCATCGGGCAGCTGGCCCGGCGGACGCGGGAGCTGATCCAGCGAGCACACAACCGCAGGTTGCGGCAGGAGGAACTCGAAGGAGGCTCCATCACGGTCACCAACCTGGGCATGTTCGGCATCGAGGAGTTCGCGGCGATCATCAACCCCCCGCATGCGGCCATCCTCGCTGTCGGCGCGGCGAGCCAGCAGCCTCATGTCGTGGACGGTGAGCTGCAGGTCGCGACCATCATGCGGCTGTGCCTTTCCGTCGACCATCGTCCCGTCGACGGGGCCACAGCGGCTGAATGGATGCGCGAGCTGACCGGCATCCTCGAACACCCGGTGCGGATCCTTGCGTGACACCAAGTTTTCTGTCTCCGTCACGAAGGAGTGCGAGGCGCTGACGCGCCTCGCACTCCACCACGGGTTGCCGTGCCGGGAGATCTTGCCTGACGGCGGCACTCTCGAGCATGGCGGTCCGTTCGGCCGCTCGTCCCTTTCGCCCGCTAGTCGAACAACTCCGGGTGTTCAGCGAGGGTGATTCTGGTCCGGCGGATGTGCCCGGACAGGAAACGTTCCGCATCGACCGGGTCGCGGCGGTGGATCGCGTCGATGAGCAGGC
Source organism: Prauserella muralis (assembly GCF_003202285.1). Classification (GTDB taxonomy): domain Bacteria; phylum Actinomycetota; class Actinomycetes; order Mycobacteriales; family Pseudonocardiaceae; genus Prauserella_B; species Prauserella_B muralis. Next base: position 98,818 of record NZ_MASW01000007.1, on the reverse strand, counting down.
GGTGCTCATACGTGATGATCGACCGGCCGCGGTCATCGATGAGTTGTGCGTAGGCGCGCCGATAGTGCTGGGTGGTGTTCCAGAACCGGGTGACTGTCGCCAGGAGCTGCTTGTCGGTGCAGCCGGTGTACGTCGCGAGATGGAACTGCCGGTCGAGGGCCACGAACCGGTCCGGCGACGTGGTCTCCTCGACCTCGGTCTGGAGTGCCTCGAGCCGGGCGACGTCCTCGTCGGTGATCTCCTGAAGGCTCAGCGTGAGTGCCAGCGGGTCGATGCGCTCGCGGATCCGATACGCCGTGTCGAACTCGTTGAAGTCCAGTTTGGCCACCCGCGCGCCGCTGTAGGACTTGACGGTGACGAGCCCGTCGGCCTCGACCATCCGGAGGGCTTCCCGGACCGGGATCCGGCTGGAGCCGAGTCGTTCGGCGATCTCCTCCTGACGCAGCCGCGTCCCCGGCGCGAGCTCTCCGTTGAGGATGGCAGTGCGCAGGTAGTCGGCGATCCGCCGACTGCTCACGCCAGCCTTCGCCGGTTCGAGGCTGTCGGTGGCATCCTGCCCGGGTTGCTGGTCGTTCATGGCCTCAGGATGGCGCACCGGCGTCTGGCTCCTGTCTGCCGAGTGTGGGTCCCGGCTTTCACTCCGCCTGTCCAGACGCGACGCTACTGACGATTGGACACAATCGCAAGCTGGAAGTGGCGCAAGGCGTCCCTCGTCGAGGCGCTTCGTCGCCAGGGGTTGCTGAAGTGGATCCGAACTGGCTCTCAAGGCTCGAGAGAAGGAGCGTCGGCGCGCCTCTCCGATGACGCCCTGCCACCGGATCGCCACCGAAGGTCAGCACTGGCCGAAGCGCGACCCTGGGGTGGCAGAATGAATCCAATCATGGGCGTCGATGCGGTCGAGAGCGGGTGTTTGCCCGCTTTTTCGGATTGATTGGATCCGATATGCTTGACAGCGCTGCGGGCAGCCAGCAGGATGTGGATCCCATTACGGCGTTACCAGAACGGTGGAGACCGGTGCCGTCCGGCACCAGCGGACCTCGCAAGGAAGCAGAGGTGCATGACGTGAAGACAACCCGACCATGGGCGCTGGGGATCGCCGCGGTGGCCGCCGCCATCGGCATCGCGGCCTGCTCCGGCGAAGCGACGTCGTCCGGGACAGGCAGAACGCTCGGCATCGTGCAGTTCAGCGGCGATGACGTCTACTCCAACAATGCGCTGCAAGGCCCCGCCGAGTACGCCGAATCCCAGGGATGGCAGACCGTGACGGTGGATGCCAAGGGTTCGGTCGATGGCGCCAACACGATGATGGAGAACCTGGTCACGCGCGGCGTCGATGCCATCGTCGTGAGCGTGTTCCCGTCCTCGGCCCTGGGCGCCGGTGTCGCGGCGGCGCGGCAGGCGGACGTCCCGGTGGCGAACTGGGGCGGCGGGCTCGCTGACGGTGTCCTGTTCGCGGCGGACACCGCACTCGGGGACGAGATCGCAGCACGGGTCGTCAGCGACATGGGGGGCAGGGGCGACCTGCTGGTGCTCGGTTACCGTCCGGGGCTGCCGTGCCAGGACCGCGAGAAGTCACTGGACGCGGCCGCCGCAGGCACCAGCATCAAGGTCAGCAAGCAACAGATCACCATCCCGGGCGCGGCCACCTCCGCGGCCGAGGCCACGCTCGGCTGGCTCGCATCCCATCCGAAGGGCGACACACCGCTGGCGGTGTGGTCCTGCTTCGACGACCCGGCGACGGGAGTGGTCTCCGCACTGCGGCAGGCCGGCCGCGGTGACGTTCTCAGCTATGGCCTGAACGGCACCGCACCAGCCGTGAAGCTCGTCGAGAACGGCGAACTCACCGCGACGCTGTGGATCGATGGCCCCGGTCAGGGCGAGGAACTCGCCAAGCGCCTTATCGCTCATGTCGATGCGCCCGGATCGGTCGAACAAGAGGTGATCGGCGGTGCCACGCAGATCGTCGACAAGGACAACGTCGCAGCCTTCCTCGAACAGCACGATGAGCGCGACTGAGCTCGTGTCGGGCGGCCCGCGCAGGCCGGTGTCGGCGTCGGCGTTCGTCGAGGTGCAGGCACTCACCAAGACCTACGGCGCCATCCGCGCACTCAAGGGTGTGGACATCACGTTCCGCCGAGGTGAGGTCCACGGTCTGGTGGGTGCCAACGGCGCAGGCAAGTCCACTTTGGTGCGCTCGCTGGCCGGCCTCGAACAACCGGACTCCGGCTCGATCCGCATCGACGGCGTCGAGACGCACGTCCCGAATCCCTCCGCCGCGACCAGGCTGGGACTCGCGTTCATCCACCAGGAGCTGAACCTGGTGGAGACGTTCACCGCCTCGCAGAACATCATGCTCGGCAGTCACGAAGGGGCTGCGCTGGCGTTCCGGCGGGTCGATGGCGTCCATCCCGCCGCCCGAACCGCCGCGGAGCGACTCGGGATCGATTTCCGGCTCGACCGGCCAGTCGCGCGCCTGACAGTCCACCAGAAGTGGCTGGTCAGCATCGCGCGAGCCCTCGTGCACGACTGTCAGCTGATCGCGATGGACGAGCCGACGGCATCGCTTGATGCGAACGAATCGGCACGGCTGCTGAAGGTCGCGCGCGACCTCGCCAGTCACGACGTGGCGGTGCTGTTCATCAGCCACCGGCTCGACGAGGTCCTCGAGCTGTGCGATCGGGTCACGGCGTTCCGGGACGGCGGGGTATCGGCCACCCTGCAACGGCCGGAGCTCACCCGGCAGCGCCTGGTCGAAGCGATCGTCGGTCACGAGTCCGCGCCGTCCCGGCCGGCTCGGCGAGACTCCGGTGAGGACCGGCCCGTCGTGCTCGAGGTCTCCGATGTCCGGCGCGGCCGGGCGCTCACCGGCGCCACGCTGCAGCTGCGCGAAGGAGAGCTGCTCGGGATCGCCGGCCTCGTCGGTTCCGGCCGCACCGAGTTGGCCCGCGCCATCTTCGGCGCCGACCGGATCGACTCGGGAGCCATGCGGCTGTTCGGCCGACCGTATGCGCCCACGTCGGTCGCGGACGCGATTCGTCACGGGGTCGCGCTCGTGTCGGAGGAACGTCGTGCCGAGGGGCTGTTCCTCGACCTGTCCGTGACGAGCAATCTCTACGTCAACACCTGGCACAAACGCCGAACTCGCTGCACACCGTTCACGTCCGCCCGCAGAGCGGAACGCCAGGCAGCCGAGATCGCCCAGGAGCTCGGCGTGGTGCTGCGGCAGGGCGGGGTCCGGCAGCCGATCGCCGGCCTGAGCGGTGGCAACCAGCAGAAGGTCTTGCTCGGGCGCTGGTTGCAGACCGAGCCTGCCGTTCTGCTCCTCGACGAACCGACCAGAGGTGTCGACATCGGGGCGCGGGAGGAGATCTATCGACGGATCCGCTCCCTCACCCGGACCGGCATGTCGGTCATCGTCATCAGCTCCGAGTTCGAGGAGCTGCTCGAGTGCGATCGGGTGGTCGTGATGAGCGCAGGCTCCACCGTCGGAGAACTCACCGGTGCTTCGATCACCGTCAACGACATGCTCCGTCTCTGTTATCTCTGACCGGAATCCGGGAGCTTCCATGACTTCCACCGTGACCGCACCCGCAGCGCCAGCTGCCGACACGGGGCGGCGAGCGCTGGCCTTCTTCGCCAGTTACGGCACCCTCATCGTGCTCGCAGCCATGATCATCGGTTTCGGCGTCGCTCGCCCCGTCGAGTTCCTCAGCGAACGCAACCTGATCAACGTCCTCAACCAGAGCGCCCTGCTGGCCATCGTCGCGGGTGGACTCACCTATGTCCTCGTCGCCGGCCAGTTCGACCTCAGTTTCGCCAACATCATCAGCTTCTCGGGGATCCTGTGCGTCGGTCTGCTGGAACGCAGCGGCCTGCCGATCCCGGTCGCGATCGGCGGCTCACTGCTGGCCGCGATCGCCGTCGGGATCGCGAACGGTGTCCTCGTCGCCTACCTGCGGATCCATGCCATCGTCGCGACACTGGCCACGTCGACGGTCCTGCTGGGTCTCAACTTCCTGTACAGCAACGGCGCACCGATAACGCTCGGGGAGGGAGGGTTCACCGACATCGCGCGAGGAGCACTGGCGGGCATCCCCATCCCGGTGATCGCCATGGCCGCGGTCCTGGCGATCCTGTGGCTGGTCCTGAACCGCACTCTGTTGGGACACCATCTACAGGCCACGGGGTCGAACACCGCCGCGGCACGCCTGGCCGGAGTCGCGGTCGGCCGCGTCACGCTGGCCGCCTTCGTGTGCGCTGCCGTGTGCGCGGCCATCTGCGGCGTGCTGCTGTCGTCGAGAATCGGCAGTGGAATGGTCACCGCAGGCGATGGCTTCCTCCTCAGCGCCTTCGCCGCCGCGTTCCTCGGGGCGTCGGTGATTCGCGACGGGCAGTTCCACATTCTCGGCACCTTCGTCGGTGTTCTCATTGTCAGCATCGCGGGCAACGGGCTGGCGATCCTCGGCGCACAGTCCTACGTCCTGTACCTGGTCCAGGGCCTCGTTCTGCTGGCCGCCGTCGCGCTGAGTACCACCAGCCGCCGTGTCCTCGGCCGGCGACGCACCTGACGACAGACACCGCCGGACCCCGACGGCAGACAGCAAAGGAGCACCACGTGAGCACCCGCGACATCGACAGTCTGGCCACGACGATGGAACGCACCATCGGAGCCGGCCGCGTCGATCAGGTCGCCTTCCTGGTCGAGGACTTGCCCACCGCCGTCCAACGCTGGAGCGCGCTGTACCGCGACGACGAATGGCGCGTCTACACCTACGATCCGGCGAACGTGCCCAACCTCACCTACCGGGGCGAGCCCGGCAGGTTCGCACTGAGGCTGGCGCTGGCCGGGTCCGGCCCGCAGGTCGAACTGATCCAGCCGCTGGCCGGGCCCAGCATCTACCACGACTGGATAGACCGGCACGGTTACGGCTTTCACCACTTCGGATTCTTCGTACCCTCACTCACCGGCGCCGTCGCGGAGTTCGAGGCGGCGGGCCACGCCACCATCCAGTCCGGCTCAGGCTACGGCCTCGACGGCGACGGCGGATTCGCGTACTTCGACTTCGAGGACACCTATGGGATCCACCTCGAGGTGATCGAGGTACCCGCCCGCAGGCGACCGAGTGAGCGACTGCCGTAGGCACCCCCGGCATGTACCACCACGACCGGCGAAACGAACAGGAGTTGAGTCACATGACCGCAACGCTCACCCCCGCATGGTGGGACGCCTTCGTCAGCGAGGCGAACGGCGACCCGCGCTTCCACGACGCTGCCAAGTACTTTCACGGCCGCATCCAGCTCGACTACGGCACCGGTGTGACGAGCTTTTTCGTCTCCGGCGGCCGCGTGCTCGATGTCCTGGATGGTCCCGCACCCCGCGGTGCCGATGTCGTCTTCCGTGCCCCTCGTGACGAGTGGGACCGCATCGTCGCCGGAGATTCCGACTTCATGAAGGCGACCACTCCCGGCCTCGGCAGGCTCGAGATCGACGGTGACACCGTCCTCGCCATGGACAACATCCGCGTTGTCCACCTCCTGCTCAAGGTGATGGCGCGGGTCGGCAGACGCCGCGAGGCGAGCCCTGCGCCGTCCCCGGATCCGCGTCCGTCCGGCGAACCCACCGTGGGCAGGTACGTCACCGTCGACGGCATCCGCACCTACTACGAGGAAGCAGGCCAGGGACCGGTCCTCGTCTGCTTCCACGCCGCGTGCCAGGACTCGCTGATGTACCGCTACGTCCTCGACGGCTTGTCGGATCAGTACCGCGTCATCGCGGTGGACGCCCCCGGCCACGTCAAGACCGACCTGCCCGCCGACGGCCCCTTCCAGAGCCTGACCAGACACGCCGAGTTCAACGAGGCCTTCATGGAGGCTCTCGGCCTGCGCAAGCCTGCCATCCTGGGTTGCTCGATGGGCGGCAACCTCGTTCTCGAGCTCGCCGCCCGGCGACCGGACGCCTATGCCGCGGTCATCTCGTCCTGCGGTGCGGACTACACACCGACCATGTCGGGGTTCCTGCTCGAAATGCTGCTCCGCAACGGGCAGCAGATCGTCGAGACCTTCTGCGAGTCCCTCACCGGAGCGCGCACGCCCGAACATCGCGCGAGGGAGGCCGTGTGGCAGATCCGGCGCAACGTTCCCGAGGTGATGGCGAGTGACCTCATCGGGTACGCGGGCTTCGATCTGCGCGAGCAGGTGGGCCGGATCAAGGCTCCCGTGCTCCTGCTGAGAGGCGAGGCCGACTGGCTCGTGTCGAAGGAGCAGGTCGAGGCGACGCAGAGCCGCATCCCGGGCAGCCAGGTCGCCGTGCTTCACGGTACGGGCCACTACCCCATGATCGAGAACCCGTTCGAGTTCAACGAGACCGTCCGCGGCTTCCTGCACCAGAACGGATACAAGTAGGCAGTCGCGCCCGGCAGCGAGCACTGTCCGGCCACCTGGGGCTGTCGAAGCCGCGTCGTTCCGACCCGCGAGTCCTGCGTTCAGGCCCGCGAGTCCTGCGCTCCGGAAGCTCCCCAATGCGGCATTGGTAGCGCTCAACTTCCCCAATGCGGCATTCGTAGCGCTCAACGCTACGAATGTGGCATTGGGGCCGCTCAGCCCAGTACCGGACGGCCCAGGGGCAGCGGCCTGCCACCGGTCGCGGCGGACAGCGCGCCGGCGAACAGGTACACGCCGACCGCGGTGAACGCGAAGACCACGTACCCGCCCACGGTGATCGCGCCCGGGGAGCCGGCCACCGTGCCGTACAGCACGAGGGCGAGCGCGAGGTCGATCAACGTGAACAGCACGGTGAACGCGGCGGGCAGCCGCAGGGTGGTCAGCGTCAGCAGGACGATCATGATCAGCCAGGCGATCAGGAACAGGCCCTCCGTCGCGACAGCCGCGTCGCCGGAAACGCCGAACCAGCCATGGATCAGGCCGAGCACCAGAGCCGCGTAGCTGAGCCAGAAGCCGGCGAACACGCCGAACACGGCGGCGACCGCGCTCTGGCCCAGCGCCGCGGCCCACACCGCGGCGACGAGCTGGCCCAGGCCGGTGGCAGGCAGGATGATCGCGATCGAGGCGCCGACCGCGCCGGTCGGAACGTACCCGGTCAGCACAAGGCCGAGCGCGGTCGCGCCGACGATGAAGGTGGGTACTCCGATCAGGGCTGGGTCGCCTTCGGGCGCGGATCGCGTGGGGGCTTCAGTGGCAGCGGCAGTGGTCATCGTTTACTCCTCGTTGAGTGGCGAATGATCCTGGGATGCGGTGGGCGGCGGCCAGTGATCGGCGGCCGCAGGGAACCTCCGGTCGTTACGTGGTCCTGGGCCACATTCGGGACAGCTCAGGGTGGTCGTCGTCGATCAGTCGATGTGCCAGGGCGATCGCCTCATTCGGATCGATCTGGTCGAAGGCGGAGTCCCCCTTGGCGACACCCTCGAAGACCTCTGCCAGCTCGTTCGCCACGGCGGGGGACAGACTCGTGTCGCGGCGGCACTCCACGTAGCGCATCCGCAGCACGCGTGCCGCCTGCAACAGCAAGGAGCAGTAAGTACCGTGCGTGGTCGTTGCCCGTTCAGTCCGGGCACCCGACTTCTGGCTTTCCACGCCGACTCCCTTCTCTCGTCACATCTGCCGCCGCGGCTTGCCAGGACTGCTGAACTGCGGCGCTGTTTCACCTGTCTGCGCTGCGTCACCTGCCAGCGCTGCGGGCAGCCGGCAGGGCTGCTCGAACACGATCGGGGCCCGGGGCCGTCAGAACTGGCCGCCTTCGCTGTGCGCCGGACTGCTTGCCGGGCACACAGCGAAGACGTGCAGTCGTCAGGCGGCGCGTTTTTTGAGTTCGTGGGCGGCGGTGGTGGGGTTGGGGGCGTTGTAGATGGCGCCGCCGGCGACGGCGACGGTGGCGCCGGCGTCGCGGACGGAGGCGATGGTGTCGATTTTGATGCCGCCGGCGATGGAGAAGGGCACGCCGGCCTGGCGTCCGTCCTCGAGCAGGGTGTCGATGGTGTAGCCGGGGCGGGCCTGTTCGTCCAGGCCGGCGTGGATTTCCACGAACGCCACCCCGAGCTTGGCGACCTCCCGGATCCGGGCGACCCGGTCCTCGACCACGGTGATCATGTCGGCGACGACCTCCTTGCCGTACTTGCGGCCGGCCGCGACCGCGCCGCGCACGGTGTCGTCGTCGGCGGCGCCCATCACCGTGACCAGATCCGCCCCGGCCTCGAACGCCATCGCCGCCTCCAGCTCACCGGCATCGGCGGTCTTGAGGTCGGCGAACACCAGCTTGTCCGGGTGCGCGGCCTTGATCGCGCTCACCGCGCCGATGCCCACCGACTTCACCAGCGGCGTCCCCAGCTCCAGGATGTCGACGTGCTCGGCCACCTGCTTGGCCAGCGTCAACGCCGAGGGCAGATCCACCACATCCAACGCAACCTGCAACTTCACAGCACACTCTCCTCACCAAAAAAAGGGCCGACCAATCAACCCACACGACAATTCCCCACCCACCCAAAAACCAGCAACACCCCACCACATGCAAAACCCCAATCCCCCAATGCGCACAACCAATAACCACCCACCCACCCCCACACCACTACCCTCGATTCCGAGTCGTGGGTGAGCCGGGGCTCGCCGGCGACGCCGGGCCCTTCCCGGGCCGTGCGGGCGGCGTCGCCGGTGGGCGGTGGCGCGGCCGTCGGAGAGCCGATGGCGACCACCGCCACCGGCCACGCTCGTCGCCCTCGCACCAGAAAGGCCTGAGGCTGACGGTCGTGTCGCCGCTGGCCAGCCCACCCGCCAGGCGCGACGGTCGCCGGATCACACCAGTCCACACCGCCCTGCGACCACGCCGGCCCGCTCGTGAGCGCGCGGCCGCCGTTCGTCCGGGATTTGCCCCCGGTCGTTCGTGGTCAGTTGCCACGCCCGGCGGCGACGAACAAGCTGTGCACAATGCAAGCCGAGTTCAGGGCGATGATATCGGGGATGTCCGGCAATCGCCCCGAACCAGCCCTCGGCGGGCAACGGAGCCTGTTCTTATCCGGCCGGCACCAATGGCCGACCATGAGGGAGGACGCCATGAGACGGGACACAGCCGACCCTTCCGCGGCGCACGCGTTGCCGAATTGATTTCGCGCCGTGTTCATACATTGCCTCGGAGCCGCGGCAGGCGGAGGTTACCCGCAGTGGAACTGCGCGTGCGAGGGGTGCCGCAAGGCCCGCGCCACCCCTGAAGCCGCCACGACACACGCGGGGATCGCCGTCTCCGGAGACGGCGAGCGGTGGTTCCTGCTGAATGCGACCCCGGACGTCCATCATCAGATCGCGGCGGACCCATCCCTGCACCCGGGCCCCGGAATCCGGGCCACGCCGGTGGCCGGCGTACTGCTGACGGACGCCGAGTTCGACCACACGATCGGCCTGCTGATGCTGCGGGAGGAGTCGTCGCTGACGGTGTACGGGACGTATCCCGTGCTGGAGGCCCTGACCCTGTGGTTCCCGGTTCGTGAGCTGCTCAGCGACTACGCGGACCTCACCTGGTCGTTGGTCGATGTCGGCAAGCCGCTCGATCTGGACGACCGGTTGCGGGTCACTCCGTTCCTGACCGGGTCCAAAGCCCCCCGGTATGTGGGGAGCTCGCAGCTTCGCGGCCCGTCGTCGGAGTGGGAGGTGGGTTACCGCCTGGAAGACAGGCAGACCAGGGGGACCGCGGTGTACGCGCCGACGCTGCCGAAGTGGGACGACGGGTTCGCCGAGCAGGTGGCGTCGGCGGACTGCGTCTTCGTGGACGGCACGTTCTGGACGGACGACGAGATGTCCCGCCAGGGGGCGGGAAACCGGACGGGACGCTCCATGGGGCACATGCCCATCAGCGGTGACGACGGCTCGGCCCGCGCACTGGCCGCCCTGCCGGCGAAGCGGAAGATCTACACGCACATCAACAACACGAACCCGATCCTCGACGAAGACTCCGAAGAGCGGCGTTGGGTGACGGGCCTGGGCATCGAGATCGGCCGAGCCGGCTTGGAGGTGGAAGTGTGAACGCGTGGTCTGCGCAGGAGTTCGAGGCGCGCCTGCGATCGATCGGAGAGAAGCGGTACCACCATCTGCACCCGTTCAACGAGCGGATGCACGCGGGCCGGTTGTCCGAGGAGGAGTTCCGGGGCTGGGTGCGCAACCGCTTCTACTACCAGATGAACCTGCCCAAAAAGGACGCGTTCATCCTCACCAAGCTCCCCGGCCGGGAGGATCGGCGCCGGTGGATTCAGCGCATCATCGATCACGACGGCCGGACGGGCGACGAGGGGGGCCTCGAGAAATGGGTCCGCCTCGGCGAAGCCGTCGGCTTGACCCGCGACGAGCTGTTCGACGTCGACACGGTGCTGCCCGGGGTTCGGTTCGCCGTCGACGCCTACGTCGACTTCTGCCGGCAGAAGCCGTGGCTGGAGGCCGTGGCGTCGGCACTGACCGAACTCTTCGCGCCGGACCTGCTCAGCCGGCGGATCACCGACGTTCGGCACCACTACCCGTGGATCGCCCCGGAAGGCCTGGAGTACTTCCGCGCGCGGCTCACCCAGCAGCCGAAGGACATCGAGCACCTGCTGCACCTGGTGCTCACCAACGCGACGACCAGAGACCAGCAGGACGCGTGCGCACGGGCACTCGAGTTCAAGTGTGACGTCCTCTGGAGCCTGCTGGACGCCGTGGAACTCGCCTACAGCAAGGGTTCATGATGGACGAATCCGAATTGACCGCCGTCCCGAAGCTGGCAACCAAGGCGATGCTCAGGCACGACAGTGTCCGGGACGTGGAGTTGCTCCTGCTCCCCGAGCGGGTGGTGCTGTTGAACAAGTCGGGGGCCGCGATCCTGGGGTTGTGCGACGGCAGCCGGACCGTGCAGGACGTGATCGCGCAGCTCGAACACGATTTCGACGCGGCCGATCTCGCCAACGACGTGATGACGTTTCTCAAGGATGCGCGTGGGCGCGGCTGGGTGGTGGTCACATGAACCCTGTGCCGCAGCCGTTTGGCCTGCTGGCCGAAGTAACACACCAATGCCCGTTGCACTGCGTCTACTGCTCCAACCCGCTGGCGTTGCGTGACCGAGACGACGAGCTGACCACCGGCGATTGGTTGCGGGTGATCGGCGAGGCAGCCGCGCTCGGTGTCGTGCAGGTCCACTTCTCCGGTGGTGAACCCCTGGTGCGCGGCGATCTGGAGACGCTGGTCGCCGAGTGCCGCAGGCGCGGCCTGTACACCAACCTGATCACCAGCGGCCTCGGGCTGACGGAGAGCCGGGCGCGGTCGCTGGTAGCGGCGGGGCTCAACAGCGCGCAGCTGAGCATTCAGGGCGATGCGGCCGAGTCGACGGACCTGGTGGCGGCCAGCAGGCGATTCGACAAGAAGGAGGAAGCCGCACGCATCATTCGCGAATCCGGGCTGCCGTTGAACATGAACGTGGTCCTGCACCGGCTGAACCTGTCGCGGCTGGACGCGATCATCGACGTCTGTGTGGCGTGGGGCGCCGAACGCCTGGAGCTCGCGAACACCCAGTACTACGGCTGGGCTCTGCGCAATCGCGACCTGCTGATGCCGAGCAGGGCCCAGCTGGACGAAGCGGTCGGCGTGTACGAACGCCGGAAGGCCGAGCTGGGGGAGCACATGGAGCTCCTCTGGATCCTCCCGGACTACTACGAGCGGTATCCGAAGCCCTGCATGGGCGGCTGGGCGCAGACCGCGCTGACCGTCGCCCCGGATGGGATGGTCTATCCGTGTCCGGTGGCCGCGGAGATCACGACCATGGAGTTCGTCTCGGTCCGCGACCACGATCTCGAGTGGATCTGGTCGAAATCCGAGGCGTTCGAGGCATTCCGGGGAACCGAGTGGATGGCCGACCCCTGCCGGAGCTGCCCGCGCAAGGAGACGGACTTCGGCGGATGCCGTTGCCAGGCCTTCGCACTGACCGGTGACCCGGCACGCACCGACCCCGTGTGCGTGCACTCGCCCGACCATCACCTGATCCAGGACGCTCTGGCCCGTGCCAATCGGGCGGACGTCGGAGAGGGCGGCGAGCCGGACCGCGAGAAGCTGGTGTACCGCCGCCCGCGTGCGCCCGTGCGGAGGTAGGCCATGGCGTTCGACAGCCCGGGCGCCGCCAGGAGCAAACTGACACAGGACGCGGCGGCAGCGCGCTCGGCCGAGGTCGCCGACGTGCACTACGCGGTAGAACTCGATCTGACGGCAGGCGAGCGGACGTTCGCGACGAGCACGGAGATCCGCTTCCAGGCCCGGTCCGGGAGCGCGTGCGTCTTCCTCGACTTCGTGGGAGAGGCCGAGTCGGTCGAATGCAACGGCCGGGAGCTGGGGCCGCACGTGCACGACGGGACGCGCATCCGGCTGGACGTTCGGCCCGGCGCCAACACGGTTCGAGTGGCCGGCACCGCGTCGTACTCCCGAACGGGCGAGGGACTGCATCGGTTCCACGACCCGCTCGACGGGCAGGTGTACGTGCACACCAAGTTCGAGCCCTTCGCGGCGCACACGGTGTTCGCGTGTTTCGACCAGCCCGACCTCAAGGCACGGGTCGACCTGACCGTCGTCGCCGAGGATCACTGGTCGGTGGTCGCCAACGCCAACGACATCGAGACGGTCTCACTCGGAGGCGGGCGGGTGGCAAGGCGCTTCGATCGCACGCCACCGCTGCCGCCGTACCTGGTGGCCGTCGCCGCCGGCCCGTTCCGTCGGGTGCAGTCGGCACACGGCGGCGTGCCGCTGGCGCTGTACGCGCGGCAGTCTCTCGTCGACGAGCTGACTGACCAGGCTCCCGAGCTGTTCGACGTCATCAGCCGTGGTCTCGACTTCTACACCGGGCTGTTCGACCTTCCGTACCCGTTCGCCAAGTACGACCACGTGTTCGCGCCCGAGTACACCTTCGGAGGAATGGAGCACCCGGGCTGCGTGACGCTCAACGAGCGATTCCTGTTCCGCGACCGCGTCACGGAGGACAAGAGGCGGCGACGAGCCGAGCTGCTCATGCACGAGATGGCGCACATGTGGTTCGGCGACTACGTGACGATGCGCTGGTGGGACGACCTCTGGCTGAACGAGGCCTTCGCGACCATGATGTCGGTCGTCGCGCAGCCCGAGGCGACGCCGTACGGGGAAGGCTGGGCCGGTTTCGCGCACCACTCGCTGCCGATAGCCCGGCATGGCGACCGGCTGCCCACCAGCCACGCGATCCGGGTCGACACCGCCGACACCGACGCCGCGAGGTCGAACTTCGGCCCGATCGTGTACAGGAAGGGCGCAGCGGTACTCCGGGACCTCGCCGCGCGTCTGGGCTGGGACTCCTTCGTCGCCGGTGTGCGGGGGTATCTGCGAGCGCACGCGTGGGGAAACGCCGACCTCGCCGACTTCGTGGCCGCGCTGGAGCAGGTCGGGACCGACGATCTGGGCGACTGGGCCGACGAGTGGCTGCTGCGCAGCGGTATCGACACGGTCGAGGTCTCCCGCCGCGCGGACGGGGACAGGGTTGTGCAGGTTGCCGACCCGCATGTTCCACCACGCAGGCTGAACCTGGGACTCGCCGCGTATGACGCCGAGGAGGGCCGGCTGGTGCTGCGTCGACGCGCGCACGTGACCCTCGGTCCCGGCGAGTGCGAACGGGAGCTCGCCGTGTTCGGTGGAGCGAGCCCGGACCTGATACTGCCCAATGCCGACGCGGTGAGCTACGTCAAGGTCCGGCTGGATGCCCGGTCCCGGCTGACGGCATTGCGCAGCCTTTCCGCACTGGACGACCGGCAGGCGCGAGCAGTCGTCTGGGGAGCGTTGTGGGACGACCTGCTCGACGCGCGCCTGCCCGCGCGCAGCTACGCATCGGCCGTCCTCACGCATGGACTGAACGAGAGCGATGCCGGCGTCATGGAGGCGCTGCTGGAGCGCGCCGTGCACGCCGTGCGGGTCTACGGTGATCCGTCCAGCAGCTGCCGAACGCTGGCGGGCATGGCAAACCAGGTCCGCGATCAGCTGGCCGGTGCCGCTCCGGGCAGCGATCGCCAGCTGGTACTCGCCCGCGCACTGGTGGACCTCCTTCACCCCGGCAGTCACCAGCTGCTGGGCGAGCTGGTGTGCGGCCGGTCTCCCTGGACAGGGCTGGACGTCGATCGCGACCTGCGGTGGCGGGCATTGTTCCGCCTCGCATCGATCGGAGCCGACATCGACGGACTACTGGACACCGCGGTGGAAGCCGATCCTGGCGACAGTGGACGCCGGAACGCGCTGCTGGCGCAAGCCGCACGCCCCATGCCCGCCGCCAAGGAAGAAGCCTGGACGCGGTTGTTCGGCGACGGCTTCTCGCTCGTGGAACGCAAGGCCATCATGGCGGGGCTGCGGCAACCGGAGCAGGAGGAGCTGCTCACCCCGTACGCGGAGCGCTACATGCGGGCATTGGAGAGCATGGCAGGAACCGCGGACACCGAGTTCCTGCTGGCGTTCGCCCGCGCGCTCTATCCCCGTTTCACGACCGCCGAGCACAGCGTACTCGCGGGTACCGATGCCCTGCTGGGACACGACCTGCTCCCCGAGAACGTACGCAAGGTGGTGAGCGAGGAGCGAACCGAGCTCGTCATCATGCAGGCCGCACGAGCCTGCGACACGGCGGGCAGGGACCGCTGACGGAGAAACTCGTGGCGCGTGGGTGCTGAGGACACGACTGTGTCGCCGGCCGTGGCCACGACGCCGCGTTTTCGGCAACCGGGCCGAACGAGTGGCAGGGAATCGATGACAAACGGTCCTGATATTGCCACGAGCAGAGGTGTGAACGCTCGGCTGCCGGCGGTTTTTCCGGGCCGACATCGTGGAAGTGGAATCGCCGCCGTTTGATTTCCCGCACGACCCGCAGGTAGCGCGGTGCACACCGTTCATACGCGCACGGCGCGCGTTCGTGTCCAACAGATTGACCCCGCGCACCGCGTCCGGGCAAGCTCAGTGCACACCGCGCGTCGACGGTGCGATCGGCCACTGCCTTCCGGCATTCCCTCGCAGGCCGAAGCATTTCCGACCACAGGCAACCGTATGACGAAGTCTGGAGTGAGAGGTGAATCGTGGTTCTACCGTCAAAGATGCCTCAGCTCGCTGACCTCGATCTACTGCTGTCCGTGGCGAGCTACGGCAGCGTGGGAAAGGCCGCTCAGGCGCACAGCCTTTCACAGCCGGCAGCCAGCATCCGCATCAGTGCGATGGAACGCCGGCTGGGCCTGAGGCTGTTGGAGCGCTCTCCTACGGGATCGAAGCTCACCGAGGAAGGAGAAATGCTGGCGAAGTACGCCCGCAACGTGATGCAAGCGGCCCGAGAGTTGCTGGAGTTCGGATCGGCGTCCCGGTCGTCAGAGGCGAAACGGCTACGGATTGCGGGCAGCCCGGCCATCTCCGAGCATTTGATCCCGGAATGGCTGAACCGGTCCGGGTTCTCGTTCGGTGAGGCCCGTGTCGAGGTGCAGGCCGGCAATGTCGACGCGCTGCGCCAGCTGATCCGTGCGGGTCACGTCGATCTCGCGTTCATCGACGGCTGGTGCCAGGCGGGCAGCCGTGTGCAGCAGCAGTTCGGCGATGACATGGAGACCCGCTACATCTGCGACGACAGGCTGGCCGTGGTGGTCGGGTCGAAGCATCCGTGGTCGAGGAGGCAGAGTCCCGTGACGGTGAAGGAGCTGGCGTCCGCTCCGCTCGTTCTGCGCGAGCGCGGCTCGGGGCTCCGGGAGTTCACGGATGAGCTGCTGAGGACCGCGGGTGTCGCGGGGAGCTACGTCGAACTGCCGTCCAGCGCCGCGATCAAGCAAGCCGTCGCGACAAGCCAGCGGGTGACCGTGCTGAACATCTCCACCGTGCGGTCCGAACTCGCCGAGGAAAGACTGAAGATGGTCGCCGTCGACCGGGAGCTGCCCGCGAAGCCGATCTATGCGGCCTGGAGCGAGGGCCGCGGACTCCCCGAATACGCGCGGGAGCTGGTGGAGATCGCCGCGTCGAAGGGCAGTCCGATGCCTGTTCTACTGCCCGGTCAGGCCACGAAGGCAAGCCTTCTCCTGGAGCCGGAAACAACCGCGAAAACCTAGACCAAACCGGAACGATTGACGAACGTCCACACCGTGCCGGTGTCGAGTGCAGGAGGATCAACGATCGATGTCAGCTCTGAACAAGATTGCACGTACGCTCGTCTCCAACAGGCGCGGCATCCTCGCTGCTGACGAGAGCATCGGGACGATGTCGTCCCGGCTGGAGAAGGTCGGAGTCGAACCGACCGAGGAAAACCGCCGAGTCTACCGGGAGTTGATTGTCACCACCCCGCAGCTCGCGGAATCGGTCAGCGGCGTCATTCTTGCCGACGAGACCTTCCATCAGAAACTGGCCAACGGCCGCACGTTCCCGGAGTATCTGGATGAACTGGGAATCCTGGCCGGCATCAAGGTCGACACCGGCGCCAAGCCGCTGGCGGGAGCCCCGGACGAAAAGGTCACCGAGGGGCTCGACGGACTGCGCGAACGAGTCGCGGCGTACGTGCGCGGCGGCGCGACGTTCGCCAAGTGGCGCGCGGTCATCACGATCGGCGACAACCGGCCGTCCGCCAGGGCCGTGCGTGCGAACGTGCACGCACTGGCGCGGTATGCCGGCCTGTGCCAGGAGGGTGGCCTGGTGCCGATCGTGGAACCCGAGGTGCTGATGGACGGGTCCCACTCGCTGGCGCGCTGCCAGGAGGTGACGACCTCCGTGCTGGAGTCGTTGTTCGAGGAGCTCGACCTGATGCAGGTGCAGCTGGACGGCATCGTCCTCAAACCCAACATGGTGGTGCCCGGGTCCGACAGCGGGGAACGGCCCACGGTGACGGATGTCGCCAGGGCCACAGTGGACGCTCTGCACGCGACCGTGCCGCCGTCCGTACCGGGTATCGCATTCCTCTCGGGCGGGCAGAGTCCGGAACTCGCGACGCAGCACCTCGCGGCGATGCAGAAGCTCGATCCGCTTCCCTGGGAGCTCACGTACTCGTTCGGCCGGGCGCTGGTCGGGCCGGCACTGGAGACGTGGCGGGGCGATGAGGGCAACTGGGCCGCCGCCCAGCAGGCCCTCTCCGAGCGAGCCGTTGCCAACGCGGCCGCCCGCTGAGTGCTCGAGCCGGGGCGGCCGCGGTGCGGTCGCCCCGGCTTCGACGCTCCTGACCCGTGTCTGAGCGGAGTGAGGTTGATGAGAACCACGGGATGGCCAGTCCCCGGGACCACCGGCGGTTTCCGTACCGAGGAGCGGTACCTCGGTGCGTCCGCCGGAACCGGCGGGCCCGATCACGCTCTCGCTCTCGAACTCGTGCCGGTCACCGAGGCCGCCGCTGTCGCGGCCGGCCGGTGGGTCGGGCACGGCGACGAGAACCGTGGCAAGGTCGCCGCCGCCGGCACGGTGCACAGGCTGATCACGTCGGTGTCGATGCGCGGTGTCGTCGTGGTCGATGAGGGTGGGCAGCCGCGTTCCGCGGGTGCCGAGATCGGCGCCGGTGCAGGGCCGGCCTGCGACGTCGGGATCAGCGTCGGCGGGGCCGCGCTGTCGGCCGCCAGGGATGTGCCGACCGCGCTCGCGGCCATCGCGGTGGCCGAGCGCGGCGGGTTGTACGACCCGTCGCCCGTTCGCTCCATGGAGAAGCTGGCCGTCGGGCCCCACCTCGCCGACGTCGTCGACATCGACCGCCCGGTGGCGCAGAACCTGCGAGCCGTTGCCGCGGCCAAGGGTGTCCGGGTGCCGGATGTCGTCGTCGCGGTCCTCAACCGGCCCTGGCATCGGAAACTCGTGCACGACATCCACGAGGCTGGTGCGCGGGTCCACCTGGTCGAGGGCGGTGAGGTCGCGGGAGCGATCGCTCCCGCGCTGCGCGAAAGCCCGGTGGACATGCTGCTGGGCACCGGGGGAGCAGCGGAGGGAGTCATCGCCGCGGCGGCCCTGTCCTGCCTGGGTGGGTCGCTGCAGGCCCGGCCGCGGCCCGGGGGCCCCGAGCACAGCGACACCGGTCCCGCCGTCGGCGAGGTTCTGCACACCCAGGACCTGGTGCGCGGCGAGAGCATCGTGTTCTGCGCCACGGGGGTCACCGACAGCGAGGTGCTGCCCGGGATACAGCACCACTCCGGCCGGGCCATCACACAGTCCATTGTGCTGTGTTCGAACCCGGACACGGTGCGGATCGTCAAGTCCGAACACCGGCACTCCCGGTGGCGGGGGCACGAGGAGCACCAGTTCGCATGACGAGTGACGCCACCACGCCGCCCGTCCTGGCCGAGACCCTCATCGCGCGCTACCGCGGACTGATCTGTGATCTCGACGGTGTGGTCTACCGCGGCTCCAGGGCCGTTCCCCATGCGGTGGAGACCCTCAACCAGCTGACGGCCGACGGCACCCCGGTCGTGTTCGCGACCAACAACGCCTCCCGTCCTCCTGAACAGGTGGGCGATCACCTTCGCGGGCTGGGTCTAGCACCGCGCGGCTGGTCGGTGGTCACGAGTTCGCAGGCGGCCGCGGCGCACCTGGCGGAGCGACTGGCCCCGGGAGCGCGCGTGTGTGCGGTGGGAGGGCCGGGTGTCGCCCTGGCGCTCACCGAAGCCGGGTTGACCCCGGTTCGCGTCGCGGAGCTGGGCGGCACACCGGTCGAGGCCGTCGTTCAGGGACTGGGCGTCGACGTCACCTGGACCGAGCTCGCGGCGGTGAGCCGTCTCGCCGAATCCGGCATCACCTGGGTGGCGACGAACGTCGATGTCACGCTGCCGACGCCCGACGGGCAGGCGCCCGGCAACGGCGCGCTGGTCGCCTTGGTGCAAACGGCGACCAGCGCGGCACCGCACGTCGTCGGCAAGCCGCAGGCCGCCCTGTTCGACCTCTCCCGCTCCCGGCTCGGTACCGACCAGCCGGAGACTCTGGTGTGCGGGGACAGGCTGGACACCGACATCGAGGGCGCCAACGCGGCCGGGCTCGACTCGCTCTTCGTCCTGACCGGGGCGTCCCGGCTGCGGGACCTCGCCTTCGCGGAGCCGCCCGAGCGTCCGACGTATCTCGCCGCCGACCTGAGCGGACTGCTCGAGCCCGCGCTGCCGTTGCGCGCCACCTCGCCCAGCCATCCGGTGGACCTCTGGACGGACGCCGTACCCCGCATGCCTCGCGCCGTGGGCAACGGCGAGCTGTTGCGGTCCGTCGTCCTCACGGCCTGGGCCGCTCGCGACGCCGGTCGTGCGATCTCCGGCGACGCGGACCTGTGGGCGGGGATCGAACGAGAGCTCGGTCTGCTCGAGCCGGCCCACGCCGCCTAGCGGCCTGTTCCGGCACAGCGGGCGGGGGCTACGCCGGCGACGACCCGCGCAGCCCCCGCGCGTCATGTTCCTGGCAGGGCGGGCGGCTCGCCTGTGCGCTCGTAGCCGGACAGCAGGTCGATCCGGCGCTGGTGGCGGCCGCCCTCGAACTCGGTGGTGAGGAAGGCCTCCACAATGCGCTCGGCTTCCTCGACCGCGTGCATCCGGGCGCCGATGCCGGCCAGCAGCGCGTTGTTGTGCCTGCGGGCGAGCCGGGCGGTGTCCACGTTCCAGGTCAGCGCGGCGCGGGCGCCCGGCACCTTGTTGGCGGCGATCTGCTCCCCGTTGCCGGAGCCACCGATCACGACGCCAAGACTGCCCTTGTCGGCGACAACGCGTCGTGCCGCCTCGATGCAGAACGGTGGATAATCGTCGTTCTCGTCGTAGACGGTGGGGCCGACGTCGATCACCTCGTGACCGAGATCGGTGAGCCTGGTGACAAAGTGGTTCTTGAGTTCGAATCCGGCGTGATCGGAGCCAAGGTAAATTCGCACCCAGCCAGCCTAATTCCCCCATCGTGGTTTCGCGGTTCGGTAACCGGTGGTCTGCCATTGAAAGTCGTGATAGGCAGGCATAGTCGGGGGTTTCGAGCCTCCTGTTCGGCGACGTGGGTCCCCCGGAGGCGACCAGCACGACCACCGGCACCCGCGATGCGGTCCGCGCCGTTGACGTCCTCGCTCGCCGGGTCGTAGCGTGAAGGTGCAGCATGTCCGCAGGCAGGCCCTCGTGCCCCCGGCCGCCGCCCGACGGCGAGGCCGGTGGAGCGCGGCGATCGGCACCGCGAGGTCGTGCGGGTGCCCGTAGCTCGTCGCCGGGCCTCTTGTGTCCACGTTTCCGCAGGTCGCGGATGGTGTCGCCGTGGCGGCGGTACCTCTGGCCGTACCGTCGGTGAACGTGTCCGCTCCACTCGTAGGCCCCAGGATGCCGTTCGGCACCGGTTCCCGACCACTGGTTCAAGGTCAGTTGCTACGACTTCGTTAAATCCACGATGCTCGTGCGTGGCCGCGACATTTCGGGATGCAGTCGTCGAAATTGCGCGGATCACGAATGTCCGGTTGTCGCCCCGTCGCCGGGCGCAGCCAACAGCGAGGAGGAAACTATGAAGTGGGAAACTCCGGAGTACACGGTCGTCGAGGTGTGTGCTGAGGCCACCGGCTACTTCTACCGGGGCTGACAGCCGGGCTCGACGGCTCGTGTCGCTCGATGTGGCGTAGTCGCGTCGGGTCGCCGAAGGCTGCGACGAGACTACGGCCGGCGTTGACGCAAGGCCCCGGGTCGAGTGCATCGATGGCGCAGGGGCCTTGCGTCACACGCTGAGAACGGTTTCGACGTGCCGGCGTCAAGGAGTTCGCCGCTGGGCACGTCAACCGGCACGTCACGCAGGAGTCCGCGGTACTGGGCCCAACCCGCGACCGGCTCCGCGACAAAGCACAGGACTCGAACAGGGCGGTCCGCCGATACGCCCGCGCGTGGCAGTTCGCCGGTCGTCGTCGCGAACACCCGCGAGCAAGGTCTGTCGAGTACCGGCTCGTATTTCTCGTCTCCCTCCCCGGTGAACCGTGGCTATTCTTCGAGGTGGTCCAGGTGTCTCTCGAGTTCATCCCGCTGATAGCGCTTGCTTTCGGTCTCAGTCTCGACAATTTCCGTTCGTCGATCGCCATCGGCACCATTCCTTTCGG
This sequence comes from Prauserella muralis, assembly GCF_003202285.1. GTDB lineage: Bacteria > Actinomycetota > Actinomycetes > Mycobacteriales > Pseudonocardiaceae > Prauserella_B > Prauserella_B muralis. The sequence goes on along the minus strand of NZ_MASW01000007.1, from coordinate 77,790 downwards.
TTGGCGCCGGGCCGTGCAGGTCGCTGTCGTGTTTGGAATATGGGATGCCCTGAGTCCGCTGTTGGGCGGGTTGATCGGTCACTTCCTGGGTGACTTTCTCGGGGACTGGGCGGAATACATCGGGGCGGTCGCGCTGGGACTCTACGGTGTCTACTTCATCGTCGGAGCTCTCCGGAACCCGAAACCGGAAGAGGAAGACCTGGACCATCCGTGGGTGACGCTCTTCGGTATGCCGCTCTCGCTGAGCATCGACAACTTCGTCGCGGGCGCCGGACTGGGGATCGCCGGGTTCTCCATCATCGTCCCGATGCTGGCGTTCGGCGTCATGACGATGGTCATGTCGTTCGTCGGACTCCTCGTCGGTCAGATGGCCGCCAAGGTCATCCGAATCCGCGCCGACCTGCTCTGCGGCGTCTCGCTCTTCGGCGCCGCGATCCTGCTGCCACTGGTTTTCGAGTGATCGACGGGCACCGTTGTACGCTTGACCTGAGCCGGATCCGTGAGGTCGAGCTCCAGGGAGCGGGGCGGATGGTTCCGGTCGCGGGCCGCCGGAAGCACGTGCTGGTGCCGGTCTGCCGGCCCCCTGGGCTCAGGTGCTCGGTGTCTCAGGCTCGGCAACACCTGGGAGGACACCAATGCCGGAGAATCCCGATACCCACGTCTACCGCACCTACGACAAGGTGCTGCGCGAGACGCAGGCGGCTCGGCGGCGCAACCACCCGGCAGCGAGCGGCGATGCCAACGACTGGTGGCCGCACCGGGTCGACCTGAAGGCGTTGCGCCGGCGGCAACCCGTAGCCGATCCGCTGGGCGCCGACTTCGACTACGCCGCGCAGTTCCGGACGCTGGATCTCGACGAACTGGCGCGCGATGTCGACGAGGTGCTGACGACCTCGCAGGAGTGGTGGCCGGCCGACTTCGGTCACTACGGCCCTCTCGTGCTGCGCATGGCCTGGCATGCAGCGGGCACCTACCGGATGAGTGACGGCCGGGGCGGTGCGGCCGCCGGGATGCAACGCTTCGCGCCGGTGAACAGCTGGCCGGACAACCGCAACCTGGACAAGGCGCGCAGGCTGCTGTGGCCGGTGAAACAGAAGTACGGGCGCAGGATCTCGTGGGCGGACCTGATGGTCTTCGCCGGCAACCGTGCACTGGAGTCGATGGGCTTCAAGACCTTCGGTTTCGGCGGGGGCCGGGCCGAGGTGTGGGAACCCGACGACACCTACTGGGGACCCGAACGCAAGTGGCTCGCGGATGAACGGCACAGCGGTACTCGTGACCTCGACGAGCCGCTGGCGGCCACCGACATGGGGCTGATCTACGTCGATCCGCAGGGCCCGGCCACCAACCCCGATCCGGTGCTCGCAGCGCGCGACATCCGCCAGACGTTCCGGCGAATGGGCATGAACGACGAGGAGACGGTCGCCTTGATCGCCGGTGGCCACACGTTCGGAAAGACGCACGGGCTGCGGGACCCGGCCTTCAACCTCGGGCCTGAACCGGAGGACGCACCGCTGTCCGCGCAAGGCCTCGGCTGGGCGAACGAACACGGAACCGGCAACGGCGCGGACACCACGACCAGTGGGCTGGAAGGGATGTGGACACGCACGCCGGTCACCTGGGATCACACGTTCTTCGAGACGCTGTTCGAGTACACATGGGACGTTGAGCTCAGCCCGGCCGGTCTGTGGCAGTGGATTCCGAGCGACGGCCAGGGCGAGGGGACCGTGCCGGACCCCTTCGACCCGGACAGGAAGCACCACCCGGTCATGCTCACCACGGACCTGTCGCTGCAGGAGGACCCGGTCTACGAGTCGATCTCGCGGCGTTTCCTGGAGCATCCGGACCAGTTCGAGGACGCGTTCGCGCGGGCCTGGTTCAAGCTGACCCACCTCGACATGGGGCCGATCCAGCGTTACCTCGGGCCGCTCGTCCCGGCCGAACGGCTGATCTGGCAGGACCCCGTGCCGGAGGTGGACCACGAACTGGTGGACGCCGACGACATCGCCGCCCTCAAACGCGACATCCTCGGATCGGGCCTGACGGTGGCGGAACTCGTCGCGACCGCGTGGGCGTCGGCGTCGACGTACCGCGACAGCGACAAGCGCGGTGGGGCGAACGGAGCGCGGATCCGGCTCGAACCGCAGTGCAGCTGGCCGGTGAACGAACCCGAGCGGCTGGGCGTCGTCCTCGCCGCGCTGGAGGCGATCCAGCAGCGATTCAACGCCTCCCAACGGGGGGACAAGCGGATCTCGATGGCCGACCTGATCGTGCTCGGCGGTTGTGCCGCGGTGGAACACGCCGCCGCGGCCGCCGGCCACGAGATCGACGTGCCGTTCCGGCCGGGACGCACCGACGCGACCCAGGAATGGACAGACGTCGAGTGGTTCGGTGCGTTGCAGCCCACGGCCGACGGCTTCCGGAACTACCTTGGCCACGGTTTCCGGATGCCGCCAGAGCATCTGCTGATCGACAGAGCGAGCCTGCTGACGCTGACCGCGCCCGAGATGACCGTGCTCGTCGGCGGGCTGCGGGTGCTGGGTGCCAACCACGGACGTTCCCCGGTGGGCGTGCTGACCGCGGCGCCGGGGTCGTTGACGAACGACTTCTTCGTCAACCTGCTGGACATGGCAACGGAGTGGGTGCCGAGGCAGAACGGCGACAGCTGGACGGAGACCTACGAGGGCCGCGACCGCGGCACCGGCGAGGTCGCGTGGACCGCGAGCCGCGTCGACCTGATCTTCGGTTCGCACTCGGAACTGAGGGCGCTGTCGGAGGTCTACGCGAGCGGGGACGCACGCGCGAAGTTCGTCCGGGACTTCGTTGCCGCGTGGGTCAAGGTCATGGAACTCGACCGTTTCGACCTTCCGCGCCGAGCACGGCAGCCGGGCCGGAGATCCGGCGGGAACGGCGCCCCCGCAACGACATCAGCCGACCTCCCGCACGACGCGGGGTGGCACGAACGGTAGCTCTCGCCGGGGGAGCGGTGGGGTCCGGCCGGTCGGTGGCAACGCATATCGGAATGGCTTGTCCGGGTGTAGGGTACGAACTCGTTACAGGCTCAGCCGCACAATTCGAGACTGATTCGGCACCTGTAATCGGTGCGCTACACCGGATCGGCTGTGGCGCACGTTTTCGAGAGCATGCGATGTCGTCGTCGCGACACCGACGATCTCGTTTGGGCGATGTGTTTCGTGAAATCTGTCAGAAAGTTCATCTTTTGCTGACGAGGAGGTGAAGTCCGATGACGATTGCCCAGGATCGAGAGGATCTCTTGGCCGAACTCGCCGGACAGAACAAGGCAACCATCGGTGCCGTGCTCGGGACTGGTTCGATCGGCAAGGCAACCGAGCGGCCTGACGGGACCATGGAGGCGACCATCCGGATCCCGGAGGACGCCATGACGTGGGAGCCGGCGATCCTGATGCTGCCGCACGGCGGCAAGATCGAGCTGACGATCATCAATGACGACAAGAACACCCACGCCTGCCTGCTGCCCAGTAACGGTGAACGGCAGTTCATCGGTCTGCTGAACCACTCGAAGGGCCGGGCGACGCTCGAGCTGGACGGTCCCGGCTGCTACTGGTACGGCTCGCCCGCCGGCAACGACGAGGGCAGGGGACTGACCGCCGCCATCGTCGTGGGCGGCGAGGTGCCGCCGGAGGCCAAGCTCGACCGACCCGCACAGCCGCGGCCGTAGAAAGGGGAAACCCACCATGACAGTCGAATATGTCGACGCCGGCGAGGCGTTCAACCACAGCGAGCTCTCCAACCTCCCGCACAGTGCTCCGGACGTGACGCGCGGGATCAACTACGAGCGCATCCTCCAGGCGCGCAGCGAGTCGCAGAACTGGATCACCTACTACGGCGACTACGACGGCAAGCGGCACAGCCTGCTCGACCAGATCAACGTCGACAACGTCAAGAACCTGAAGGTCGCCTGGATCCATCAGGCCAGCGCCACCGGCCTGATCGCCTCCACCTCGACCTACGCGTTCGAGGCCTGCCCACTGGTCGTCGACGGCGTCATGTTCGTCACCGGTTGGGACGGCTGGCTCTGGGCGCTCGACGCGACGACCGGCGAGCAGCTGTGGCGGTACAAGCACGCGGTCCCCTTCGACGTGACGCTGTGCTGTGCCAACGTCAACCGCGGCTGCGCGGTGGCCAACGGCAAGGTCTACATGGTCACCCAGAACGCCCAGCTGCTGGCCATCGACGCGACCAACGGCCAGAAGGTCTGGCAGAAGACCATCGGCGACGTGCGGGCGGGGGAGAGTGCCTCGATCGCTCCGCTCGTCGTCAAGGACACCATCATCACCGGTTCCGCCGGTGGGGAGTACGGCGTCCGCGGGCACATCGACTGCTGGGATCTGGAGACCGGCGAGCAGCGCTGGCGCACCTACACCGTGCCGAAGCCGGGTGAGCCCGGCTCGGAGACGTGGCCCGCCGACGGCGAGGCCTGGCAGCGCGGAGGCGCGAACCACTGGGTCACCGGAACCTACGACCCGGAGCTGAACCTCTACTACGCGGGCACCGGGAACCCGGCTCCCGACTTCGACGGCGAGGTCCGGGAGGGGGACAACCTCTACACCGACAGCGTGGTCGCGCTGGATGTCGACACCGGTGAGATCAAGTGGCACTACCAGTTCACCCCCCACGACCTGTGGGACTACGACTCGACCATGGAGATGACCCTGTTCGAGCGGGACGGCAAGAAGCTGCTGGCCCACTTCGACAAGAACGGGTACATGTTCGTCCTTGACCGCACCAACGGCGAGCTGCAGCACGTCACGCCGTTCGTCGACCGGATCGACTGGGGCGTCATCACCCGCGACGGCAAGGTGACCCCCCGGAAGTACCCGGACAAGGAGGGCGAGCCCTGCCACTTCTTCCCCGGCCCCGCCGGTGCGAAGGAGTGGACGCACGCCTCGTACAACCCGGAGCACGATCTGTTCTACGTTCCGGTGGCCGACGTCGGTGCCACTGCCACCCGGCGTCGTCGCGAGTTCAAGGAAGGCATGCCCTACTGGGGCGCCGCCGTCGAGGTCGACATCGACAACATGGCCGGGTCGGTCAGCGCGTTCGACTCCCACGGCGAGGAGAAGTGGCGCTACCGGCTCAACAACATGCCGATGGCGGCGTCGACACTCAGCACCGCGGGGAACCTGGTGTTCGCGGGCACGCCCGCGGGTGAGTTCATGGCGCTCCACGCCGAGACCGGGGAGAAGCTCTGGAGTTTCCAGTGCGGCAGTGGTCACCACAGCAGCCCGAGTACCTACTCCGTGAACGGCAAGCAGTACATCTCGGTGCCGGTCGGCTGGGGTGGCTGGCTCGAGGGCATCGTGCCCGGCCTGTCCGGTCAGGGTCACGGTGCCTCGCTGATCACGTTCTCCCTCTGACGGGGACGTGCCACTGAGGTGGCGCTGACCCGGGGCCCGAGGTGACGTCCCGGGTCTGCCTCCATCGGACCGGTGATCGAGTCGTCCTGGCGACGCCTCGATCACCGGTCCGGTGCCATGTCCGGCGAAAACCAAAGGTGGTCTGATGAACCAGTCGTCGGTGCCCCAGCAGGGCGGTGGACTCGAGCAGCTGCCGTGCCTGTACTGCGGTGAGACCTACGGGCCCGGTGATCTCGCCCTGCACACCGAGCCGGTGCACTGCGGGCCCTGCATCACGTGCGTCGACAAGCCCGCGTGTTTCAGCTGCCGTCTCATGTACTGCGTGTGCGACGTGCACAGGTACCGAGGCTGAACGCCGGCGCCCCGGCGCCCGGCAGGCGGGGTTCGGTGTCCGGTTGCGGTCGCCGGGTCAGGTAGGTGGCCGGGTCAGATCTGCAGCGCCCTGCGCACGGCAGGCGTGTTCCGTCGGGACACGGGGACCATCGTCTGGGCCTGGTCGTCCATGACGAGGAACAGCTCACCCTTGAACCGGCGCTCGACCTCCTGGATGCGGCTGAGGTTCACCACGTACTGGCGGTGCACCCGCAGGAAACCGGAATCACTCAGCTCGGCTTCGAGCCTGTCGAGGCCTGGCGACGCGGACCGCAGCCGGCCCTGGTCCGTGGACAGCCACACGTCGTTGCCGTCCGACTGCGCGAAGGACACCTCGGGCAGCCGGAGCAGGACCATGCGGTTCTCGCGTGTCGCGACCATGCGACGTGGCTGCGCGCCCAGCGGGGCGTCGCCTCCCGCCCGGGGCAGCGGATCTCCCTCGGACACCCCGAACGAGACGATGTTGCCGACGAGGTGCCCGGACAGGAACACGGGCTGGAAGCTGATCGAGGTCGGTTCGTTGGCGAGCCGGGTGAAGATCTGTGTGGAGCCGACCCAGTCGGGATTGCGCGCCGCCTGCTTGGCGGCATACTGGGCGGCTCGGATGAACTCCGGCAGTTCGGGCTTCCATCGCACCGCGGGATCGGGCGCGGGCGTGGAGCCCGGGATGCCGAGCAGCACGCCCGCCGCGTCGTCCGCGAGCACCACCCGGCCTGCGGGATCCACGGCCGCGAGTGCCGCGGCCGAGCGCGACCTGGCGTGGTTGAAGGCGGCCATCAGTTCGCCGCCGTCGTCCTTGGCGCGCAGTCGCAGAGTCCGCTGCGTCATCTTGGCGGCGTTGCCGAGCCAGGCACCCACGGTTGCGGGTAGTTCGCGACGCCAGCACGAGATGTTGAGCACGGCGACCGGCTCCCTGGTCACCACGTCCCGTACCGCCACACCGGCGCAGGTCCAGTCGTGGAAGGCCTGGCACCAGTGTTCGGCACGGCGGATCAGCACGGGGGTGTAGGACATCAGCGCGGTGCCCATGCCGTTCGTCCCGGTGGCGCCCTCGGCCCAGCAGAACCACGGTGCCAGGTTCGCCTTGGCGGCGACGGTGCGCGTGGCCTGGTCTCCCCATTGGGCCAGGACGCGGCCGGAGGCGTCGGTGATGGTGACGATGCCGCCGAGGTTGCTGACTTCATGCTCCAGCGAGGCGGCACGGAACCCCAGTTCGGCGATGACGACGTCGTGCTCGAGCGCATGGTCGACCTTCGCCACGGCTACCGGCGCCTCGGCAAGGTGGGGGTCGACCCGGTACTGGTCCCGGCACCGCTGCCAGGAGATCGCGATCTCGGGTCGCACGCCACGGAGGTCGTCCTCACCCCGGACGAATCGCTCCCATGCCCCGTAGACCGTTGCCTCGCCATCGGTGCGAGAGGTCGGATCGAGTCGGCGCAGTTGTGCCATGGAAGACCGCCTTTGGTCCGTTGCCAACCCGGCCGGCACGCACAAGGTCGGTGCCGTTGGCCGCTCGTGTGCCGCTTGACGTATCGGGCCGCGTCGCGTGGCCGCCGACGCAGGCTAAGCTGCGCCGCGTTCCGGCGGCAAGCACAGTGGGACGACCGCGAGCGGATGACGTACGAACGGATGCGAAACCGCGATTATCGGCGGCCGGCCGCTCACGAGCGGTCGTTCTCCGGTCCGGCCGACGATCATGGTTCGCAGGCCGGCACGCACGCGGCCCTTCCCGGTTTACCGCGTTCACCAGGGCGAACCGCGTGGCTGGTCCGCCGCGGTGGACGATTCCGAACGGGCGAATTCCAGGCCGGCTAACTTGACCAATTCAAAGTTGTGGCGCACCATCTCCGGGCAACTGGTGCCGCGTCGTCGAGGTTGTCGAGGCCGCCTGTATCGCTTGCCCGCACGGCCGGATCGCGGAGGTGATCCGCGGCTGGCCTGGCTCGGCAAGCCGATCTTGTTTGTCTACAAACCTGTGGCCGGCCGACACGGACGTGTCTTGAAATTTCAAGTCACGTCAAGTAGTTTGTGAGGTTCTGTCACGGTCCGGCGGTCCCAGGAAGCCCCGGCGCGTCAGGCCGTAAGGAGGTTGCGATGACCGGGAGAGTGCCACCGCTGGCGATCGCACCAAGGCCCAGCGGACGTGACCACGTGGCGAGAGGCTCGCTGGTGACGACGTCATCGGCGAAAGAAGTCGCCCGTGCCTGGGAAAGCTTTGCCGCGGGCGAGGACGTCGAGACGGGCGTCCGGCCGGAGATCCTGGCCTCGTGGTACCGGTGCCGGGATCGGTACGAAGTGGACCGGACGCTGGACGTCGCGCCGGGAGCGGGTGGCGATGCCCAGCAAGCCGACAACGACGTCATCTTCACGGCACTCGGCAGCCTTGGTGCGCTGGCCGGGCAGGAAGTGGAACGGGACGGCGCCGTCGTCACCGTGACCGACGGCGGCGGGCGCGTCCTCGGGATCTGGGGCGACCCCTCCGCGCAGCGGCGGGCCGAGCTGCACAACCTCGCCCCCTGGTCGTCATGGTCGGAGCAGTGCACCGGCACGAACGGGATGGGGACTTCGTTCGAGGTGCCCGGCGCGGTGACGGTGACGGGGCCGGAGCACTGGTGCGAGGCCTTCCACCAGTGGGCCTGTGCGGGGATCTCCATCCGCGATGTGGTCACCCGCGCACCGGTCGCGTCGATCAACATCTCGCGATGGAACGCCCCGCTGTCCGAGCTCGTGCCGGTGTGGCTGACGAAAGCGGTGGCGTGCGTCGAGCAGGAGATCTACCGGCGCGCCGTCTACGAGGCGGACAAGGTGATCTCCGAGTTCAACAAGAACTCCGTCCAGGTCAGCGCTCCGTTGATGGCGATGGATCGGGGTGGGAATGTCATCGCGGCGAACGAGGCGGCGGTCGCGCTGCTCGGGTTGACCGGCGACACGCCGCTGGTGGCGGGTGCGATCGAACCGGCCCAACGCTGGACCCCGGACATCTCAGGACTCTCTGACGTGGTGCGGTGGGTCAAGGAGCGGGCGCAGGGAACCGGGCAGTGGAGCGGCCACGCGACGCTGACCGTGAACGAGGGAGAGGCGGCCACTCCGTTGACCATGCGGCCCGTCGTCGACGCGAGCCACGTGGTGGGCATGCTCTGTGTCTTCGGGATGCAGGAGGGCGAGCCGTACGAGAGCGCCTCGCAGGCGGCGGTCGGTCAGCTGCCCCGGCGCGTGATCGGGATGCGCAACGACCGGCTGATTCTGCTGGCTCCGTCGGAGATCCGCTACGCCGAGGCCGACCGGAACGTCGTCTGGCTCATGACCGAACGCGGCAGGATCCAGGCCGCGACCCGTGGCCTGGAGAACGTCGAGCGGTTGCTGACGCCCTACGGGTTCAGCCGGGTGCATCGACGCTTCCTGGTGAACCTTCGCCGGGTGGCGGAGCTGGAACGGGGCATCAAGGGCGAGCTCTTCCTGATCATGGACTCCCGTTCCCACGAGTTCGTGCCCGTTTCCCGGCGCCACGCTCCGGAACTCCGGCGACTGCTCGGCGTGTAAGCACCCGTTTCCCGCCTGATTCCGCCGGAGGATGAATGGCGGCGGAATCAGGCTTGCGCGGACAGCAGGCACGAGCGTCAGCGGCGTCCGCGCGAGGAAAGAGCCTCCACCTGGCTGCGCAGCCCCTCCACGGCCCGCGCCGGATCGTCGGCCGCGTAGACGGCCGAGCCGGCCACGAAGCAGTCGACGCCGGCCTCGGCCGCCTGTTCGATCGTGCCGGCGTTGATGCCGCCGTCGATCTCCACGACCAGGTTGAGGTGCCCGCTGTCGACCATCCTCCGCGCGTGCCGCACCTTGTCCAGGACGGTGGCGATGAACTTCTGACCGCCGAAACCGGGCTCCACGGACATCACCAGCAGCGTGTCGTAGTGCTTGAGCACGTCGACGTAGGGCTCCAGCGGGGTGTTCGGCTTGATCGCCAGTCCCGCCTTCGCGCCCGCGGCCCGCAGGTCCTTCGCGAGCATGACCGGATCGCCGGCGGCCTCGACGTGCACGGTGACGTTGTACGAGCCCGCTTCCGCGTAGTCGATCGCCCAGCGATCGGGGTTCTCGATCATCAGGTGGCAGTCCAGCGGCAGGGCAGTGGTCGCGAGCAGCGACCGCACGACCGGCAGGCCGAGAGTCAGGTTCGGCACGAAATGCGCGTCCATGACATCCACGTGCAGCCAATCCGCCCCACGGCCTGACTGTCCCGTCACGGCGGCCACTTCGTCGGCGAGCCGCGCGAAATCGGCGGAAAGGATGGACGGCGCAATCATTGGCTGATGAGACACAGAATCGAGGGTAGTGGTGTGGGGGTGGGTGGGTGGTTATTGGTTGTGCGCATTGGGGGATTGGGGTTTTGCATGTGGTGGGGTGTTGCTGGTTTTTGGGTGGGTGGGGAATTGTCGTGTGGGTTGATTGGTCGGCCCTTTTTTGGTGAGGAGAGTGTGCTGTGAAGTTGCAGGTTGCGTTGGATGTGGTGGATCTGCCCTCGGCGTTGACGCTGGCCAAGCAGGTGGCCGAGCACGTCGACATCCTGGAGCTGGGGACGCCGCTGGTGAAGTCGGTGGGCATCGGCGCGGTGAGCGCGATCAAGGCCGCGCACCCGGACAAGCTGGTGTTCGCCGACCTCAAGACCGCCGATGCCGGTGAGCTGGAGGCGGCGATGGCGTTCGAGGCCGGGGCGGATCTGGTCACGGTGATGGGCGCCGCCGACGACGACACCGTGCGCGGCGCGGTCGCGGCCGGCCGCAAGTACGGCAAGGAGGTCGTCGCCGACATGATCACCGTGGTCGAGGACCGGGTCGCCCGGATCCGGGAGGTCGCCAAGCTCGGGGTGGCGTTCGTGGAAATCCACGCCGGCCTGGACGAACAGGCCCGCCCCGGCTACACCATCGACACCCTGCTCGAGGACGGACGCCAGGCCGGCGTGCCCTTCTCCATCGCCGGCGGCATCAAAATCGACACCATCGCCTCCGTCCGCGACGCCGGCGCCACCGTCGCCGTCGCCGGCGGCGCCATCTACAACGCCCCCAACCCCACCACCGCCGCCCACGAACTCAAAAAACGCGCCGCCTGACGACCGCAGCCCGCCCGAGAAACGCGAAGAGAAGACACCACAGGAGTGCGCGCCCATGGCAGCAAACGAATCACCTGACGAGGTTGTTCGCTTGACCACCAAGCGACTCCCCGAAAACTGGACCGAGCTGGACCAGCGTGCGGTGGACACTGCCCGCGTGCTGGCCGCGGACGCGGTCGAGCACTGCGGGAGCGGACATCCCGGCACGGCCATGAGTCTCGCGCCTGTGGCCTACGCGCTGTTCCAGCGGGTCATGCGGCATGACCCCGGCGACGCGCAATGGATCGGCAGGGACCGGTTCGTGCTCTCCGCGGGGCATTCGAGCCTCACCCTGTACATCCAGCTGTTCCTGTCCGGCTACGGCCTGGAACTCGACGACCTGAAGGCCTTGCGCAGGTGGGGTTCGCTGACCCCCGGCCACCCGGAGTACGGGCACACGAAGGGTGTGGAGACCACCACCGGCCCACTGGGCCAGGGCCTGGCCAACGCGGTCGGCATGGCCATGGCGGCCCGCCGCGAGCGTGGCCTGCTCGACCCGGACGCCGAGCCAGGCGAGAGCGTGTTCGACCACCACATCTACGTGATCGCCTCGGACGGCGACATCGAGGAAGGCGTCACCTCCGAGGCCTCGTCGCTCGCCGGCACCCAGCAGCTCGGCAACCTCACGGTCATCTACGACAGCAACGAGATCTCCATCGAGGACGACACCCGCATCGCGCTGTCCGAGGACACCGCCAAGCGCTACGAGTCCTACGGCTGGCACGTCCTCACGGTCCACGGCGGCGAGGACGTGGCCGGATTCCTGGAGGCGATCGAGCAGGCCAAGGCCGAGACGTCTCGCCCGACGCTGATCGTGCTGCGCACCGTGATCGGTTACCCGGCCCCGACCAAGATGAACACCGGCAAGGTGCACGGTGCCGCGCTGGGCGCCGACGAGCTCGCCGCGGTCAAGCGTGCCGTGGGCCTGGATCCGCGGCGGAGCTTCCAGGTCGACGACGACGTCCTGCGCCACGCTCGTGAGGTGGCCGAACGCGGGAGGGCCGACCGCGAGAAGTGGCAACTCGAGTTCGACGCCTGGGCAAAGGGCGACCCGGAACGCAAGGCCCTGCTGGACCGCATCAGCACGCGGGAACTGCCGGCAGGCTGGGCCGGCAGCCTGCCCACCTGGGAGCCCGACGCCAAGGGAGTCGCCACCCGCAAGGCGTCGGCCGCGGTGCTGGCCAAGCTCGGCGAGGTGCTGCCCGAGCTCTGGGGCGGGTCGGCGGATCTGGCCGAGAGCAACAACACCACGATCAAGGGCGCGGACTCCTTCGGCCCTGCGGAGATCTCCACCAAGGCGTGGCGGGCGCATCCCTACGGGCGCACGCTGCATTTCGGCATCCGCGAGCACGCGATGGGGTCGATCCTCAACGGCATTGCGCTGCACGGCGGGACCCGTCCTTACGGCGGCACGTTCCTCATCTTCAGCGACTACATGCGTCCGGCGGTACGCCTGGCCGCGCTGATGCGGCTGCCGGTCATCTACGTCTGGACGCATGACTCGATCGGGCTGGGCGAGGACGGTCCGACCCACCAGCCCGTGGAGCAGCTGGCCTCGCTGCGGGCCATTCCCGGACTGTCGGTGGTACGCCCTGCCGACGCGAACGAGACCGCGCACGCCTGGAAGGCCGTGCTGGAGGATCCCGGCGGCCCGGCGGGGCTGGCGCTGACCCGGCAGGACGTGCCGACCCTGGAGGGCACCTCGGCGGACGGGGTGTCCCGTGGCGGCTACGTGCTCGCCGAGGCGTCCTCGGGCAACCCCGACGTGGTGCTCGTCGGCACCGGGTCCGAGGTCCAGCTGGCGGTGGAGGCCAGGAGGATTCTCGAGTCGGAAGGCGTCGCCACCCGGGTCGTGTCGATGCCCTGCGTGGAGTGGTTCGACCGCCAGGACCCGTCCTACCGGGACCAGGTGCTTCCCCCTTCGGTGCGGGCCAGGGTGATCGTCGAGGCGGGTACGGCGCAGCCGTGGCACCGGTTCGCGGGCGACGCGGGCGAGATCGTGTCGCTGGAGCACTTCGGCGCTTCCGCGGACTTCAGGACCCTGTTCAGCCAGTTCGGCATCACCACAGAGGCCGTCGTCGAAGCGGCACGCCGGAGCATGCGTTCCATACGGCCGAGTTGATGCCCGCCTCGCAGGCGGCAGGGGCGCCTGCGCGAAGCGGCCCCGGCAGGACGCCGGGGCCGCTTCGGCTGTTCGCGGCCGGTGTCACATTCCGGTTCCACGGCGCACCCGGAATTGCGCCGGTCATTATTCGTTATCTCAATTACGGGATACTGTTTGCCAATGTCGTAAGCCTTGCTGGCCACCACGCCGGCGGACAATCATCTTTTCAGGTAGCTGGTCCGAGCTCGACGTCACGATGCTCGGAGGTGGCTACGTCGATTCGCGCGATGGCTCTCCCGGCCGTACCGGACCGGGGTTCCCGCCGAGAACCCGGATCGGTGCCGGGCCCGGCGGCCGCCGCTGCCATCGCCCCGTGAATGGAGGACGATCGCGTTGACGCAGTCGATTTCGAAGAACCTCGAGGCCAGCTATTTCGCGGACGCGACGCGCGCTGTCGTCGGAGAGGTGGACAGGGTGAGTGCGGCAGTGCACTCTCCAGCGTGGATTCGTGCCGGCGCGTTGCTGCTGAAGGCGCCGACGGTGTTCACCATCGGCACCGGACGCAGCGGGCTCGCCCTGCAGATGGCCGCGATGCGGTTCATGCACCTCGGACTGCCCACTCACGTCGTCGGCGAGACGACCGCCCCGGCCATCGGCCCGCGCGACGTCCTCGTGGCGGCGTCAGGTTCGGGCACGACGGCCCGCGTGGTGCGGGCCGCGCAGACCGCTCGTGAGCACGGCGCCGACGTGATCGCGCTGACCACGGCGGCGGACTCGCCGCTGGCGAAGATCGCCACCGAAGTCCTCGTCATCCCGGCCGCGGACAAGCAGGACTTCGACGGCAACACCTCCGTTCAGTATGCGGGCAGCCTGTTCGAGCAGTCCGTCCTGCTCACCACCGACGCGCTGTTCCACACGCTGTGGCAGACCAGCGGGACCCAGGCCCGCGAGCTGTGGCGTCTGCACGCCAATCTCGAGTAACCACGGCAAGTTTCCGCGGTGGCACAGGAAGGTCCGCTCGACCGCGCAGGTGTCGCCAGCTCTGTACTGATGCGACAGACCCGAACAGGAGCCCGAGATGCAGTGTCAGAGTGAGATCGCACCGCGGACTTGCGTCGACATCCACGCCTTGGAGGCCGTGGCGCTGGCCGCCACCCACCGCGCCGCGGTGGCCAGCTACGCCTGGGTGGGGCGATACGACCAGCAAGCCGCCGATGCGGCGGCCACCAGGGCGATGCGCCAGGCGCTGGCCGACGCGCCCGGGCGAGGGACCGTCGTCATCGGTGAGGGGCAGAAGGACGACGCCCCGATGCTGTTCAACGGCGAGATCGTGGGCAACGGTCAGGGCCCGGACTTCGACATCGCCGTCGATCCGCTCGAGGGCACCTCGTTCTGCGCGAAGGACCTGCCCGGTGCGTTGGCCACGATCGCGTTCGGCGAGCCAGGAACCCTGTGGTCGCCAGGGCCGGGGTTCTACATGGACAAGATCGTGGTGCCGCCGCAGGCGAAGGACGTGATCGACCTCGACGATCCTCCGGAGCAGACCCTGGTGAACGTCGCCAAGGCTCTCGGCAAGGAGGTCAGCGAGCTCCGCGTCGTCATCATGGACAAGCCGCGGCACAAGGAGCTGATCGCACGCGTGGTGCAGGCGGGCGCGGCCGTGCAGACTCCGGCCGGAGGCGATGTCGGGGGAAGTCTCGCGGTCCTCCTGCCGACGCTCGACGTCGACCTGCTCCTCGGGGTCGGCGGCACGCCCGAAGGTGTGATGACCGCCGCGGCCGTCGGTGCGCTGGGTGGCGGCATGCTGGGGCGCCTGGCCCCGCAGCGTCCCGAGGAGGCGGCCGCCATCCGCGCAGCGGGCATGTCGCTCGACCGCATTTACGACTGTGCCGAACTCGTGTCCGGCGATGCGTTCTTCGTGGCCACCGGCGTCAGCGGAGGGACGCTGCTCGGACGGCCACGCGAGTGCGACGGCACGACGACCGCCGAATCGCTCCTGATCTCGAGGGGCCAGATCCGGCACATCACACACACGACCTTCGGATAGCTCCCCGGCCCGTGCCGGCCCCACGGGAGCCCCGGCCCTTCCGCGGAGTCCCCGCCCGAGTGGCAGCACGACTCATCACGACCAAGGAGATTCGGTGACGTTGCACCTGGACGACATCCGCGTTCGCCAGCTCGGTGAGTGCCGTTACGATTCGCCGTTCTCCGAGCTGCTCTCCACCAAGCAGACGTCTCCGCATTACGTGGCGGAGGGCGACCGGGTTCTGCTCGAGGACACCGTGTCCATGCTCGCCAAGCACGGTCTCCCGCCCGGCCGGGTGCCGAGCTTCGAAGCCGCGGGGCCACGCAGGAAGATCTACTTCGACCCCGCCCGGGTCACCGCAGGCATCGTCACGTGCGGGGGGTTGTGCCCTGGCCTCAACAACGTCATCCGCGGTCTCGTCCAGGAGCTCTCCGTGCATTACGGGGTCAAGCGGATCCTGGGTTTCCGCAACGGCCTCCAGGGGCTGACCGCCGAACACCGCCAGGACACCGTCGACCTGACTCCCGACAGCGTGCGCGACATCCACAACGCCGGCGGCACCATCCTGGGCAGCTCGCGCGGAGGCCAGGACGCCGACGAAATGGTCGACACGCTCGTCCTGCGTGGCGTGGACGTCATGTTCGTCATCGGTGGCGACGGCGGCATGCGCGCGGCCACGTTCCTCAGCGAGGCGATCAGGGCGCGCGGGCTCGAGATCGCGGTCGTCGGGGTGCCGAAGACGATCGACAACGACCTGCCCTTCACCGATCAGTCGTTCGGGTTTCAGAGCGCGTTCGCGCGGGCCACCGACTTCATCTCGTCGGTCTCCGTCGAGGCCGCGGCCAGCCCGAACGGTGTCGGGATCGTGAAGCTGATGGGCCGGCATTCCGGGTTCATCGCCAGCTATGCCGCGCTGGCGGCGAACGGCGCCGACATCGTGCTGATCCCTGAGGTTCCCTTCGCGCTCGGGGGACCGGACGGCCTGCTCGCGCACGTCGAGAAGCACGTGCGGGCCAAGGGCTTCGTGGTCATCGTCGTCGCCGAGGGGGCCGGGCAGGACCTCATCGAGCAGTACGGCCTGCCCCAGCACAACGGCCGTGGCACCGACGCCTCGGGCAACGTCAAGCTCGGCAACATCGGGGAGTTGCTCAAGGAGACCATCAACGCCCATCTCACGGCTGCCGGCCTCACTCCCACGATGCGCTACCTCGACCCGAGCTACGCGATCCGGAGCGTCGCCGCCAACGCCTACGACAGCGTCTACTGCCTGCGTCTGGCCCATGCCGCGGTGCACGCCGCCATGGCGGGTCGCACCGAGGTCGCCGTCGCCCGCTGGCGCCGCCGTTTCGTGCACGTCCCGTTGTCGCTGATGACCAGCCGTCGCAACCAGGTCGATCCCGACGGCGACCTGTGGATGTCCGTGCTCGAAACCACCTGCCAACCCGCCGAGTTCGGCGCGGCACCGGACCGTGACGGTGTCCGGGCCGCGGTGTTCTCGGCCTGATGCGGCCGCCGAGACCCGGAGTCGTTGTGTCGTCACCTGCTCCGGGTAGCGGCCGGCGCCACGTCGGATCCCGCCGTGAGCGCCAGTGCTGCCGCCTCGCCGCGGGTGGTGACTCCGAGCTTCTGCAGCAACTTGGTGACATGGAACTTGACCGTGCTCTCGGCGACGCCGAGTTCCGCCGCGATGGTCTTGTTACGCCTGCCCAGCGCGAGCTGGGCGAGCACTTCGCGCTCGCGGCGATTCAGATTGGTCAGCTCGGTCGCGCGTGCCGCCTTCGAGGGTGGGTCGACAGGCAGGTCGACGGTGACCTGGCTTCCCCACCCAGGCGCGCAGTCCACCTCGAAGGTGGCGCCGAGCGCGCGGGATCGGCCCTCCAGCTGGTGTCGCAGCGTGTCGGCATCCAGCGTGCCCGGACCCTGGTCGCGAACGTCCACCCGGAGCGAGTCTCCGCTGCTGGTCCAGGAGATCCGCAGACGTGTGAGGTCCGGCTGCGCGGCCAGTGCCACCACGGCGGTGCGGGTCATCGCGCGCGCCGCGTGGGCGACGTCGCCGGGCAGCGCGCGGCTGGCACCGGGCGGGGCGACGAACTCGATCCGCGCCGGATGGTGGCGCAACAGTTGGCGGAGTTCCCTGCGGAGCCTGCTGAACGCGGACGCAGGAGGTTCGTCGGACAGCGCCTGGTCCGCGTGCCGCGCCGTCCGCAACGTCACCAGCGCGGAGGAGGCGGAGTCCGCGGCGGCGCTGCGTGCGCGGCTGTCGTCGAGCCCGGTGGAGCGCAACGTGGTGAGTATCGCGACGAGCGTGGCCTCGTGGGCGGCGGCCAGTTCGGTGATCGTGCGTTCCCGTTCGAGCGCCGCGGCACGGGACTCGGCGAGGTAGTCGGGGCTGGCCTGCGCGACCTGCTGCCGGATGGAGGTCGAGACGAGGCCGAAGATCGCGGACAGCCGGTGCGGCTCGGGGAACTGCCGCCCCGGTGTCCGGGGGATCAGCACGAGCAGCAGATCCGCGGCGTCGCGGATCGCCCAGACCGTTCGTCGGCCGCCAGCGATCGTGGCGGTCGTGCCGGCCGGTCTGCCGGGCTCGAGAGCGGCCTTGAGCGTCTCCAGCTCCTCGATCGTGACCTTGTTGATCGTCTTCGTGTCTCCGGCCACCTTGCGGGGACGGCCCGTGCACTCGCGCGTGAAGATGACCAGCGCGGTGTGCGGCCATCGCCCGGAGAGGTAGCGGGAAAGGCGCCGCGCGATCTCGTGCAGGGGGCCGTCGAGGACCTCGCGGAGCCCGACGAGGTCGGTGATCGGGTCTGCTGTCTCCGTGCCGGGCATCCCTGCACCCTAACCTGGTCGGAGGTCGAGGTCCTACTCTCCTTTCGGTGAGGTCATGTGCGCGCGAACCGCGATTACGGTCGGCAAGGCATGCGTGCACAGGCATGCTTTCCCGCCGAGGATGGAGGAACAGTCTCGATGCCACAGCAGGTCCGCGGTGTGATCGCGCGCGCCAAGGGAAGCCCGGTCGAGCTCACCGACATCGTGATTCCCGACCCCGGTCCTGGCGAGGTCGTTGTCGCGGTCAGGGCATGCGGGGTGTGCCACACCGACCTGACCTACCGCGAGGGCGGCATCAACGACGAGTTCCCCTTCCTGCTCGGGCACGAGGCGGCGGGCACCGTCGAGAGCGTCGGCGAGGGCGTGGACTCGGTACAGCCGGGGGACTTCGTCGTACTGAACTGGCGAGCGGTCTGCGGACGATGCCGGGCCTGCAAGCGCGGCAGGCCGCAGTACTGCTTCGACACGTTCAACGCCGCGCAGCGGATGACGTTGACGGACGGGACCGAGCTGACCCCGGCGCTGGGCATCGGCGCGTTCGCGGACAAGACGCTGGTGCATGCCGGGCAGTGCACCAAGGTCGACCCCGCCGTCGATCCCGCGGTCGCCGGGCTGCTCGGCTGCGGTGTCATGGCAGGCATCGGCGCGGCGGTCAACACCGGTGCGGTGAGCCGTGGTGACTCGGTTGCCGTCATCGGATGCGGGGGCGTTGGCGACGCGGCGATCGCCGGGGCACGCCTCGCGGGGGCCACGACGATCATCGCCGTGGACCGCGACGCGACCAAGCTCGAGTGGGCCGCCGGGCTGGGCGCGACGCACACGGTGAACGCGGCCGAGACCGACGCCGTCGCGGCGATCCAGGGACTGACCGGCGGGTTCGGCGCCGATGTCGTGATCGACGCGGTGGGCCGCCCGGAGACCTGGAAGCAGGCCTTCTATGCCCGCGACCTCGCGGGCACGGTCGTGCTGGTCGGCGTGCCGACGCCGGACATGCGCCTGGAGATGCCGCTGCTCGACTTCTTCTCGCACGGAGGCGCGCTCAAGTCGTCGTGGTACGGCGACTGCCTGCCGGAGCGAGACTTCCCGATGCTGGTCGAACTGCACCTGCAGGGCAGGCTGCCGCTCGACAGGTTCGTCACCGAGCGGATCTCACTGCACGACGTCGAAAAGGCCTTTCACACCATGCATTCCGGTGAGGTGCTGCGGTCGGTGGTGGTCCTGTGAGCCTGCGGATCGACCACGTCGTCACCAGCGGTGTGTTCACCCTCGACGGCGGCAGCTGGGAGGTCGACAACAACATTTGGCTGATCGGCGACGACAGCGAGGTCGTCATCGTCGACGCCGCCCACGACGACGCCGCGATCGTCGACGCGGTCGCCGGGCGCCAGGTCGTGGCGGTCCTGTGCACGCACGGGCACAACGACCACGTGACGGTGGCCCCGGCACTCGGCAAGAACGTCCACGCGCCGGTCCTCCTCCATCCAGGCGACCAGGAACTGTGGGAGATGACCCACCCGGGCGAGCCGTTCCAGGCGCTGAGCGATGGTGACCGGATCGCCGTGGCAGGAACCGAGCTCCACGTGCTCCACAGTCCGGGGCACTCGCCTGGCTCGGTCTGCCTGCACCTGCCCGAGGCGAAGGCGCTGTTCTCGGGGGACACGCTGTTCGCGGGCGGGCCCGGCGCCACCGGACGTTCGTTCTCCGACTTCCCCACGATCATCGACTCGATCCGGGACCGCCTGTTCGCGTTGCCCGAGGAGACCCGTGTCCACACCGGACACGGCGACGGGACGACGATCGGCACCGAGGCGCCGCACCTGGCCGAATGGATCGCGCGCGGCTACTGACGCCGTACTCCGGCGCGTCCGGGCTGCCTCGGCCCGGATCAGAGCCCGTGTGCGGGCAGGTCCTCGATGCGGTACTCCAGGTGGTGATCGACGGCGACGACTCCCGGCACCCGCCAGGCGTCCCGGAGAACCTTGCCGATGTGGCTGTGCAGCTGGACGGTGCCGCTCAGGACGACGGCGCCGTCGCTCACGTGGACGGCGATGTCGCCGGGCAGGCGTTCTTCGAGCTCGGAATGGATCTCGGCGTCCGGCCGGAGATAACAGCGCAAGGCGTCACGATGAGCGAACACGCCGACGAGATGGCCGCGTTCGTCGATCACGCACAACTGCGTGTGGCGGTGGGCCATGCGCCGCAACGCGGCGTGCACGGGGGCGCTCGCGGTGACGGTGGGGGCCGGGGCGGTCATCAGGTCGGCCGCGGTGAGCGCCCGGGCCTTGCGCCGCCGGCTCCAGCGGCGGGGGACGCCGAACACGGGCGGCAGGTCCGAGGCACCGTGGAACTCGCGCTTCGCTGCCGCGTCGGCCACGGTGACGATGCCGACCGGACGGCTGGCCGGGTCGATGACCGGCACCGCGGTCAGCGTGTGTTCGACCAGGGCGTGGACGATGTCGCGAAACGGGGTGTCCAGGCCGACGGCGACGACCCTGCGGGTCATCACGTCGGCTACCCGTTGCTCAGACACCGTCCATCGCCCCCCTTTCGCCCATTGCTGAGACCAGCATCGGCCGAAACAGCGAGCTTGGTCAAGACGCTGGGGACCCGGCGGCCGCTCGCGACACCGACCTGCCGCATCCCCGGCGTGTGGCCGGCGCCGATACCCGCCTCGGCTCCGTGCTCGACGGGGGATACCAGCTCGCGGCCAGAGGCGATCGCACTGGCTTGATTGCGTTTCCCGATCGGCACGGGGTCTGTTCACCATCCGTATACGCACCGCTGTTGCACTGAGCCCGTTCGGTGGAAAGCCGCCGACGAAAGGGAAAGGTGCGGTACCAGTTGTGAGCCGGATTCGACTCCAGGGGCTGACCCGGCGCTTCGGCGCGGTGACGGCCGTTGACGACATGGGGCTGGACATCGCCGACGGCGAGTTCCTCGTCCTGCTGGGGCCCAGTGGATGCGGTAAGTCGACCCTGCTGCGCATGATCGCCGGTCTGCTCCCGCCCACCGAGGGCAGGCTCTGGCTCGGCGACACCGACATCACGCACCTGCCGCCGCAGCGGCGCGACGTGGCCATGGTGTTCCAGAGCTACGCTCTCTACCCGCACCTGTCGGTGGCCAGCAACATCGGGTTCCCGCTGCGCACCAGGAAACGCCCGCGGGCGGAGATCCGGGCGAAGGTGGCCGAGGTGGCCGCCACGCTCGACCTCACCGGCCTGCTCGACCGCAAACCTCGCGAGCTCTCCGGCGGCCAGCGGCAACGGGTGGCGCTCGGCAGGGCACTCGTCCGCGACCCCGGCGCCTTCCTCATGGACGAGCCGCTGTCCAATCTGGATGCCAAACTGCGCGCGGGAACCCGCGCCGAGATCGCTGAGCTGCACCGCAGGCTGCGGACCACGACCGTGTACGTCACCCACGACCAGGTCGAGGCCATGACCATGGCCACGCGCATTGCCCTGCTGAACGAGGGCAGGCTCGAACAGCTCGGCACACCGTCCGAGGTGTACGACGCGCCCGCGTCGGTGTTCGCCGCGACATTCCTCGGCTCGCCCGCGATGAACGTCGTCGACGCGACGGTGCGCTCGGTGGACGGCGTGCTCCGCGCCGAGGCCGAAGGACTCCTCCTGTCACTCGGCATCGAGGCGGACATCCCGGACCGGCCGGTCCGGCTCGGCGTCCGGCCCGAGCATCTCACCCTCACCCCGGCCGGAAAGCAGGGAATTCGGGCCGTCGTCACGGCCGTCGAGAACCTCGGCAGCGAGGAGGTCGCCCAATGCCGGGCCGGGCACACCGCCGTCTCCGTGCGCGGACCGCGTCCTCTCGGGGTCACGTCCGGAGAGGCCGTCACCCTGGCCGCCCGGCCCGACCGGCTGCACCTGTTCGACCAGAACAGCGGCCGCAGGCTCGCCTGGCAGGCCGCATCCGTTCCCGAACCCGTC
Organism: Prauserella muralis; assembly: GCF_003202285.1. Lineage (GTDB taxonomy): Bacteria > Actinomycetota > Actinomycetes > Mycobacteriales > Pseudonocardiaceae > Prauserella_B > Prauserella_B muralis. The sequence goes on along the minus strand of NZ_MASW01000007.1, from coordinate 55,982 downwards.
TGATCGTCCCCGCACAGAAATAGGAATCCCCCATGAAAAGGACCCTGCTCGCGGCCTGCGCCGCGACGCTGCTGCTGGCCACCTCGGCCTGCGGACTGGGCAGCGAGAGCACCGGCTCGGAAGGGCCGGTGAGCCGCGTTCCCGAGCTGAAGCCGGACCAGAAGGTGTCGATCGTCTTCGAGAGCTACAACTTCGGCCAGGCCGGCGCGTGGACCGACACGTTCAACGAGCTGATCGCCGCGTTCGAGAAACAACACCCGAACATCTCGGTGACGGCACAGAAGCCGCAGGGCAACAGCGCGAACCCGGCCACCGACACCATCTCGAGCCTGCAGAGCCAGCTCACCGCGGGCAGCCCGCCCGACGTCGTGCAGCTGGGCTTCTCGGATCTCGACTTCACCGTCAACCAGCTCAAGGCTCTGCCGCTGGACGACCTGGTCGGCAAGGACGCCGTGCAGGCCAACTTCGACGGTGAGCAGTACCCCTACGCTGAGTCGGCGCGCACCCTCGGCGACTGGAACGGCAAGACCTACGGCGTGCCGTTCGTCTTCTCCACGCCGATGCTCTACTACAACAAGCAGCTGTTCACCCAGGCCGGTCTCGACCCCGAGAACCCGCCGGCCACCTGGGCCGAGGTCCGCGACGCGGCGAAGACCATCCAGCAAAGGACCGGCAAGGGTGGCGCCTATGTGGACTGCCTGACCAAGGCCGCCAAGGACTGGTGCTTCCAGGCGCTCGTGCGCTCCAACGGCGGCAGGGTCCTCTCCGAGGACCGCTCGACACTGACGTTCGCCGAGGAGCCCTCGGTCGAGGTCGTGCGCGTTATGCAGGACATGGTGAAAGCCGGCGCCATGCCCAACCGCACCCAGATGCAGGCCGTCGAGTCCTTCGCCCGCGGCGACCTCGGCATGATCCTGGAGTCCAGCGCCATCCAGGGCACCTTCCTCAAGGGCGCCGGCGACAGGTGGGAGCTCGGCGCCGCGGCGATGCCGAGCTTCGACGGCAAGCAGGCCGTCCCGACCAACTCCGGCGCCGCGCTGTTCGTGTTCTCGAAGGACGCCGCCAAGCAGCGGGCCGCGTGGGAGCTGATCAGGTTCCTCACCAGCGAGCGGGCCTACACCACGATCGCCACCAAGATCGGCTACCTGCCACTGCGCACCGGGCTGGTGGACGATCCGGACGGCCTGAAGCAGTGGGCCGGCGAGAACCCGTACCTCGAGCCAAACCTGAAGCAGCTGGAGCACCTGGAGCCGTGGGTGTCGATGCCCGGCGCGAACTACCTGCAGATCCGCGACGGCATGATGCAGGCCGTGGAGAACGCCGTGTACCAGGGCGCCGATCCCGCCGAGTCGCTGCGCTCCGTGCAGGAGGAGGCCACGGGGCTGATGCAGGGCGGAGGAAAGTGAGCGTGGGCACCGGGCCGGATCTCACCCTGGTGCAGCTGACCGACAGCCACCTGCTGCCCGAGGGAGCGCTGATGCACGACGTCGTCGACACGGCGGCGAACCTCGTCGCGGCGCTGGAGATGATCGAGCGGTCGGGCCTGCCGGTGGCGGCGCTGCTGCTCACCGGCGACCTCGCCGACAACGGCGCTGCCTCCGCCTATCGCAGGCTGCGCGAGGTCGTGGAACCCGCTGCCCAGCGGCTCGGTGCCGAGGTGATCTACGCGTTGGGCAACCACGACGAGCGCGGGGCCTTCCGTACCGAGGTGCTCGGCGCGGAGCCGTCCACAGCGGACTATGACACGGTGACCATGGTGGGCGGCCTGCGCATCGTGTCGCTGGACAGCAGCGAGCCGGGCCAGCACGACGGGCACCTTTCCGCCGACCAGCTCGACTGGCTGGGCGACGTGCTGGCCACACCCGCGCCACGGGGCACCGTGCTGGTGTGCCACCACCCGCCGCTGCCGTCGCCGGTGCCGACGGTGCACCTGCTGCGGCTACGGGAGGCCGAGCGGCTGGCCAGGGTTGTCGAGGGCAGCGACGTCCGGTTCGTGGTCACCGGGCACGCCCACCACGCAGGCTGCGGAGCGCTCGGCGCGATCCCGGTGTGGGTGGGGCCCGCCCTGGCCTACGGCGTCGCGGCGGTGCCGCCGAAGGGCAGGCTGCGAGCGCGCGCGGACGCGGCGTTCAGCCGCATCGACGTCTTCGGGGACCAGGTCGTGGCCACCGCGGTGCCGCTGTCGCGGGCCGAGGGCGTGTACGACGTGGCGGCCGCCGAGAGGGTGCGGCTGGTGCGGGAGGTCGTCGGCACATGGTGAGCGGCACCTTCGTGGAGGTCGCGGCTCCCGCGCGGAACCGGGAGGCGGGCACGGCGGGCACGGCGCCCGCCTCCCGGGAGTCCGGGTGGAGCCGGATACGCCGGCTCGCGCCGCCGTACCTCTACCTCGTGCCCGCCGTCGTGCTGCTCGTCGTGTGGACCTACCAGCCGCTGGCCCAGACGTTCGTCCTGTCGACGTACTCGTGGAACCTGGTGCCGAGCACGCCGATGGTCGACGTGGGGCTCGGCAACTACGAGCGGCTGCTCGGTACGCCGGAGCTGGGTCGCGCGGTCTGGCGCACGGTGGTCGTGATCCTCGGGATGCTGCCGTTCACGGTCGTGATCCCGGTGGCGGTCGCGCTGCTCACCCGGCGGGTGCGCGGCCGGGCCCAGGGAGTGTACCGGGCACTGGTGTTCGCGCCGATGCTCGTCGCCCCGGTGGCCGGTGCCGCCGTGTGGCAGTGGCTGCTGGACCCGTCCGCCGGTGCCGTCAACCGCGTGCTCGGCACCGACGTGAACTGGCTCAACACGGCGAGCACCGCACAGTGGTCGATCATCGTGATCACCGGCTGGCACGTCGTCGGGTTCGCCGTGCTCGTGGTGACGGCGGGGCTGGCGGGCATCAATCCCGACTACGCGGCGGCGGCACAGGTCGACGGAGCCTCGCGAAGCCAGGTGACCCGCTGGGTCACCCTGCCGCTGCTCTCGCCGACGCTGGCGTTCCTGGCGCTCATGACCGTGCTGCTGTCGGCGCAGTGGACGTTCCCGCTGATCGACACCCTGACCCAGGGCGGGCCGGTCTCCTCGACCACCAACCTCTACTACCTGCTCTGGGAGTACGGATTCCGCAGCCACGACGCGGGCCTGGCCGCCGCGGCGGGAGTGCTGTTCTTCCTTGGCTTCATCGTGGTGGCCGCGTTGCTGACGCGGCTCGCGGCAAGGCTGAGTCATCATGACGACTGAGGTGGTGGGGGAGTCGTCGCGGGCCCGGCGGCTCGGCGGGCACGTCGTGCTCGGCCTGTTGAGCCTGGTGTGCGTGTTCCCCATCTACTGGCTCTACGCGACCTCGCTGCGCGCACCGCAGGACGTGTCGTCGCTGTCGGTGCTGCCGTGGCCGCTGTCCACGGCGAGCTACACGGAGGCGTTCGCGAAGAACGACGTGCTGGGCATGCTGGTCAACACCGGCGTGGTCGCGGTGTTCAGCGCGCTGGGGCAGCTGCTGGTGGCGCTGCTCGCCGCCTACGCCTTCGCGGCATGGCGGTTCCCGTTCCAGCGGCTGCTGTACCTGATGTTCGTCGGCACGTGGCTCGTGCCGTTCCAGGCGACGATGCTGCCGAACTACGTGCTGCTGTCGCGGCTGGGCCTGCTGGAGACGCTCGCGGGCGTGATCGTGCCGACGCTGTGCTCGGCCCTGGGCGTGCTGTTGCTGCGGGAGCACCTCAACAGCTTCCCGAAGGAGCTGCTCGACGCCGCGCGCATGGACGGCCGGACGTCGTGGAGTGCCTTGTGGACCGTCGTCGTCCCGACCCTGCGGCCCGCACTGGCCGCGCTGGGCATCCTGCTGGCGATCAGCGCGTGGAACGAGTACTTCTGGCCCGCGATGGTGCTGCAGCGCAGCAACGCCGTCGTGCAGCTGGGCCTGCGCAGCTTCATGGGCACCGAGGGCAACGACTGGGGCCCGCTGATGGCCACGGCCGGCCTGGCGTGCCTGCCGGTGTTCGCGCTCTACCTCGTCCTGCAGCGGCACATCGTGAACGCGTTCGTGCGGTCGGGACTCAAGTGAGCGTGGCCGGCAGGCAGCCGAGGAAGGCTTCCACAAGCGGGTTCCGCGCGTCGGACCAGGCGACGTAGAGGTCGAGAATGGGGACCGGGTCGTACAGGGCCACCGAGGTGGTGCGGGGGCTGCCGGGCGTGCCGCCGAAGACGCCCCGCGCCGCCGAGGCGAACCCGACGACCGGTTTGATGGCCGCGAGGATGGCCGTGGCGCCGGGATCGTCGACCTCCTCGGCGATGGTGAGCCGGATGCCGCTGCTCTGGGCGGCGGAGAGGATGGTGTCGTACATCGCGGCCGACTGCGCTCGGTTGAACAGCACGCAGGACTCGGCGGCGAGCTCCCCGAACGGTACGCGCCTGCGGCCCGCCCAGCGGTGTTTCTCGCCGACGATGGCGACCAGCGGAACGCGCAGCAGGTGCCTGCTGCGCAGGGACGTGGAGCTGGGCTTGCCGTACACCATCGCCACGTCCAGCTTGCCTTCGGCCAGCGCGGCCAGCTGCGGCCCGGTCCGCAGCTCGAACATCTCGACATCGATGGCGGGATGGCGGCTGTCCAGCGTGGTGAGCACACCGGGCAGGATCCGCTGTCCCGCGGGGAAGTTGTACCCGATTCGCAGGGTGCCCACCTTGCCCGCGGCGGCGGCACGGGCCGCCGCCCCAGCCTGGTCCACCTTGGCGACGATGTCGCGGGCGAGGCCGAGGAACGCCTCACCCGCGGGAGTGAGCCGCACCTCGTGTGAGTTGCGCGCGACCAGTTCGACCCCGACGGAGCGTTCCAGCCTGCGCAGGTGCTGGCTCAGCGACGGCTGGGCAAGGTGCAGGCTCGCCGCGGCGCGGCCGAAGTGCAGCTCGTCGGCGATCGCGAGAAACGAGATCAGATGGCGCAGTTCCACGTCCGAACGGTAGCGGCGGTGTGCGAGCACCCGGTGAACACCGGGCGTCGAAGTGGCGTCGTGAGCGCCCACGAGCGGCCGCGCGTCCGGCTCCGGCGTGGCCGTCCTGGTGTGGCACCATGGCCCGCGATCCGCTGGCCCGGATCATGGACGTCCCGTGAGACTGCCCGAACCAGGGCGTGCAGCTCGCCACGGGAGAGTACGGCCCGCTCGTCCGCAGGCTCGATGACGGCGGCGACGACCTTTCCCACCGGTCGCCGGGATACGTCAGTCCTGCGTGTCCCGTTCGGTCTGATCGGCAACGTTGCCGCCGCCCTCCGGGATCCACCGCCCGGAGTCCCGCCATTTCACGGCTGCGTCGAAGCCGTGGGTCGCCGCGAACTCGTGGAACCAGCGCCCCTCCGGCGAATGGCGGGTGATGCCGTCGAACAGGGTGGCGAGGATCTGCGTGCCCTGCAGGCCCATGTTGTCGTAGGCCTGGTTGACCATGAGCTTCTGCATCACGAGCTGGTTGACGGGAACCCCGGCGATCCGGTCCGCGAGCCTCTCGACGGTGTCGTCGAGCTCCGCCTCCGGCACGGAGCCCACCACCAGGCCCCAGTCCGCGGCGGTACGCCCGTCGATCGTGTCGCCGGTGAGCAGCATGCGTTTCGCCTTCTCGGCGCCCAGCCGGTACACCCACATCGCCGTGGTGGGACAGCCCCACACCCGTGCCGGCATGTAGCCGATGCGGGCGTCCTCGGCCATCACGACCAGGTCGCAGGACAGCGCGATGTCACTGCCGCCGGCCACGGCGTAGCCACGCACCTTGGCGATGGTGGGTTTCAATGACCGCCAGAGGCTGAAGAAGTCGTCGGTGTTGCTCTTCATCATCTGGTAGTCCTTGATCGGATCCCACACCGGTGGCTGGACGCCCACCCCTTCCTCGGCGTAGCGATGCAGGTCGTAGCCCGCACTGAAGGCGCGGCCCGCTCCCTGCACGACGATCACGTGCACGGCCGGGTCCTCGTTGGCGCGATCCACGGCGGCCTTGATCTCGCGGGCCATCTCGTGAGTGATCGCATTCCGCCGCTCGGGCCGGTTCAGCGTCAGGTACACCTTCCGGCCGACCACCTCGAACTCGACCGTCGGCTCGCGCTCCTGCTCCAGGGCACTCCTCGATGTCCCGGCTGTGTGGCGGTTCTCCGGGGTTCGCGACCGCGGAGCACCTCCCGGCCCGCGGCTTCCGGCATTGGACAGTCCGTCCGGCGGTTGCGCCGGACTGCCGGGCGGTCTCGACCAGCTCGGCGCCGTGGGCGAGGAAGTCCAGCACCCGCTTGTAGAACGCCTCGCCCGCGGTGGTCAGGGTGAGCCCCCGGGCGCGGTGGCGCAGCGGGCATGCCGAACTTCTGTGAGGGCCTGACGGCCATGCTGACGCGCAGGAGCCTGGCGACCGGCGAGGTGTTCGGCGCCGAGGAGATCATCGGCCTCGGGCAGGCGCTGGCCACCTACACCACGGCAGGGGCCTGGCAGGACCACGCCGAGGACTGGAAGGGCAGGCTCACCCCGGGCAGGGTGGCCGACCTCGTGGTGTTCGAGGGCAACCTGCTCCGGACTCCCGCCGAGAGATCGTGAACCTGCCGATCGTCATGACCGTGGTCGGCGGCGAGGTCGTCTACGACGCGGCGACACACCAGCGGGTCCGGACCGCCTCCACGGCGTCCGCGGCGAGCGGTCTCGCGAGATACCTCAGCACCGGCTGCTGCCACGGCTGAGCGCTCCCGCGTCACCGGTCGCCCACATCATGCCGCCGAGCCGAAGGGCCCCTTGGGTGCACACCAGGTACCCACGGGGCCCTTCGGCTCGCCGCCGGACGATCGCGGTCGTGCGCTCAGGAGGGGGACCACGGGGCGAGGGCCGCGGAACGCAGCGCACGGTGAAGCGCATCCTGCCGATATCCGCGCACGCGCACGCTGAGCTCGGCGTCGGGCGCCAGGCTCTCGCCGCCGTGGATGCCGCCCGGATAGACGTGCAGCTCGACGGGAACGCCGGCTTCGCAGAGCCTGCGCGCGAAATCGACCGCCTCGTCCCGGAACAGATCCAGGTCTCCGACGTCGACGTAGGCAGGGGGAAGGCCCGCCAGGTCCCCGGCACGCGCGGGCGCGGCGTACGGCGGGACCCGATCGGTGCCGTAGTCCGGGCCGAGCCACGCCTGCCAGCTCTGGATGTTCGCCTCGCGGCTCCACGCGCCGAAGCCGGTGTTGGCCAGCGCGGACGGCGTCGAGCAACGATCATCGAGCATCGGCGACACGAGTAGCTGGCAGGCGAGGGCCGGGCCGCCGCGGTCACGTGCCAGCAAGGCGGTCGCCGCCGCCAGGCAACCGCCCGCGCTGGTGCCGTAGAGCGCGACACGGTCCGGGTCGATGCCGTGCTCGCGATGCCGGTCCACGACTCCGGCGAGCCCGGCGTAGCAGTCGTCGAGGGCGGCGGGGTAGGGGTGCTCGGGGGCGAGGCGGTACTCGACCGAGGCGACGACGCAGCCGGTCGCGCGTGCCAGTGCGACGGCCTTGCCGTGATCGCCGTCGACACTGCCGGCCACCAGGCCCCCACCGTGGATGTAGAAGACGCATGGTGCCGGCGTGCTCGCAGCTCGGGGCCGGTACATCCGCACCAGCACCGGGTCACCCTGGACGTCGCCGCCGTGAGCGATCGAGACATCGTGCACCTCGACGTCGCCGGCGGCGACCGGTGTCTCGCGCGACGCGGCCAGTTCGGCCTGCCTGCGGCGCCGCTCGGCGATGTCGGTGATGCCGCTCAGGCCCCCGGGTCCGACCAGCCGCAGGTACCGGTCGAGGCGCGCGCGGACCTGCGGATCGATGCGCTCGATGATGCCCACGGCAGCAACCTACGAACCGCCGTGCTGGCCGGGCAACGCCGCCGGCGGAAAGGCGGCCTTGCTCATCGGGAAAGGCCCGGCTTCGCGGAGCCGCCGATGCGGTCGGGCAGCCGCGCCGCCAGGTGGTCGATCAGGGCGCTGGTCCGCCGGGGTACGTGCACGTCGTCGGACAGCAGCGCGTAGATGTCGGCGGGCGGCGTCGGCACCTCGGGCAGCACGCGCACCAGGGCGCCGCTGTCGAGGTGGGACCGGACCTGCCACTCCGAGCGCATGATCACGCCGTGACCCTGCAGCGCCCAGTCGGTCACGACGTCCCCGTCGTTGCTCGAAAGGCGGCCACGCACGCGAATCTGCCGCGGGTTGCCCTCGTCGCCGAACCGCCACAGGTCGAAGTCGCCCTCGTTCTCGCGCAGCACGATGCAGTCGTGGTCGGCCAGGTCCTCGACCTGCCCGGGCACGCCCTTGCGATCCAGATAGGACGGTGCGGCGCACGGCACCCGGCGGTTCCGGGCCAGCCGGCGCATCCGCAGCGAGGAGTCCGGTGGCGTGCCGACGTGGACGGCCAGGTCGAACTCGCGCCGATGCGGCCGCAGCGGGAGGGCCGAGGTGTGGAGCCGGACGTCCAGCTGGGGATGCAGGGCGGTGAACTCGCCGATCAGCGGGGCGACGTGGGCGCGTCCGAGACCGAGCGTCGCCTGCACCACGACGGAGCCTCGCAGGTCGCCGGAGCGGTGGGTGACCAGATCCTCGAGTTCGCGGACCTGATCGAGGATCTTCTCCAGGCGCGCGGCGTAGAGCCGGCCCTCGGACGTCAGCACCAGCCTGCGCGTGCCCCGGTGCACCAGGCGGACCTCCAGGCGGCGCTCCAGGGCCCGGAGCCGTTTGCTGACGACCGGCAGCGAACAGTCCAGCTCGCGCGCCGCGGCCGTGAGCGTCTCGCTGGAGGCGACCACGTGGAAGAAGCGGAGGTCGTCCACGGTGGTGCTCATCGTGTCGCGCCGTGGCGGTGTCGCGGGCCGTCGCTTTCCATGAGCGAAAGGATAGGTTGCCCTTGACGCTCTTGTCGCGGTGCCCGGCGCCGACGAGGGTGAGGGCGCGCGCTCAGCCATACCCGGCCGGGCGCGCGCGTGCCCAGCCGGCGAGGTCGTCAGGAGCGTCTTGTGTCCCAGCGTTATCGCATCGCGGTCATTCCGGGTGATGGCATCGGCCGGGAGGTCGTGCCGGAAGGGTTGCGATGCCTGCACGCCGCCGCCGAAGTCCACGGATTCGAGCTGGAGATCGCCGAGTTCTCCTTCGCCAGTGCCGACTACTGGCAGCGCCACGGCGCGATGCTGCCGCCGGACTGGCGGGAGGTGCTCGGCGGCTTCGACGCGATCTTCTTCGGCGCGGTCGGCCGGCCGGAGGTGGTGCCCGACCACGTGTCGCTGTGGGGCAGCCTGCTGCAGTTCCGCCGCGGGTTCGACCAGTACGTCAACCTGCGGCCGGTCCGGCTGCTGCGCGGCGTGCGCAGCCCGCTGCGCGACCACGAGCCCGGGGACATCGACTTCCTGATCGTGCGGGAGAACACCGAGGGCGAGTACTCCAGCATCGGCGGCCGGATCTTCGAGGGCACCGACCGTGAGACGGTGCTGCAGGAGACCGTGATGACCCGAACCGGTGTCGACCGGGTGCTGCGTTACGCCTTCGAGCTCGCCGCGGGCCGCCCGCGCCGGCAGCTGACGTGGGCGACCAAGAGCAACGGCATCTCCATCTCGATGCCGTACTGGGACGAGCGCGCGGCGGCGATGGCGCGCCGGTACCCGGACGTCGCCGCCGACTCCGACCACATCGACATCCTCACTGCGAAGTTCGTCCTGCAGCCCCAGCGTTACGACGTCGTCGTGGCCAGCAACCTCTTCGGCGACATCCTGTCCGACCTCGGACCGGCGTGCGCCGGGACGATCGGGATCGCCCCCAGCGCCAACATCAACCCGGACCGCACCTGGCCGAGCCTGTTCGAGCCGGTACACGGCTCGGCGCCCGACATCGCCGGACGCGGGATCGCCAACCCGGTCGGGCAGATCTGGAGCGGCGCCATGATGCTCGACCACCTCGGGGAGCCGGCCGCGGCGGCGAGGGTCGTGGCCGCGATCGAGAGCGTGCTCGACGAGCGGCCGGACGTGCTCACTCCCGACCTCGGTGGCTCGGGAACGACCGGGAGCCTCGGCGGGGCGATCGCCGCCGAGATCGCGGGCGGGCCGTCCGGGCAGCGCGGCGCGCGGCCGAGAACCGCGACGGCATCATGACGCCGCCCGTCTCCGACCCGGTCGGCCTGGAGGTGCGGTGGGACCGGCTGGCGGCCGCCACCGACGAGGCCGCGTCGACGATGCTGCGCACCGCCTTCTCGACCATCATCCGCGAGTCCAACGACTACACGGTCGTACTCATGGACCGGCAGGGCCGCACCATGGCGGAGTCACGGGCAGGCATCCCCGGCTTCGCGGCGTTGATGAGCTCGCTGACCGCCCTGGTCCTCGACCGGTTCCCGGCCCGGGACTGGCAGGACGGCGACTGCGTCATCACCAACGACCCGTGGATCGCGACGGGCCACCTGCCCGACATCGCGATGATCACACCCGTCTTTCACCGGGGCGTGCTCGTCGGCTATGCCGGAACCGCGGCACACTCGCCGGACATCGGGGGCACCCCGTCGATGGGGGCCACCGACCTGATCTCGGAGGGCATGCTGATCCCGCCGCTGCGGCTGTTCCGCGCGGGCCGCGTCGAGCAGGGGATCAAGGAGCTCCTGCTGGCCAACGTCCGCCTTCCCGGCGAGTTGTGGGGCGACCTGGAGGCGCAGACCGCCGCGCACGCGGTGTGCAGGCGGCGTGCGCGGGAGTTCCTGGACGACTTCGGCGAACCGGACTTCGAGCGGTTCGCCGCCGAGGTGCACGCGGTGGCGGACGCCGCGATGCGGGCGGCCGTCGCCGAGCTGCCGGACGGCGTGTACCGGGCCGGTGTCGACGCCGACGGCGTCGAGGGGCACCCGACCCACATCGCGTGCGCGGTCACGGTGAGCGGTGAGCGGATCGCGATCGACTACACCGGGAGTTCGGCTCAGGTGCCGTTCTCCACCAACTCCACCCTCAACTACACCCGTGCCTACTCGATGTATCCGCTGAAGATCCTGCTCGATCCGGCCACGCGGACGAACTGGGGTTCCTACCAGGCGATCCACGTGAGCGCTCCGGAGGGCACGATCGTCAACCCCAGGTTTCCCGCGCCCGTCGTCGCGCGCCACCTGACCGGGCACCTGCTCTCCTGCGCGATCTACCAGGCGCTCGCGCCGGTGCTGCCCGACCGGGTCATCGCCGACAGCGGGGGAGCACCCGCGCTCCGCGTCCGGTTCGCCGGCATCGACGACGAGGGCCGCCCCTTCGCCCAGATGCTGTTCGCCAACGCGGGCATGGGCGCCTCCCGCGAGAAGGACGGCCTTTCGACGACCGCCTTCCCCACCAACTCGGGCAGCGGCAGCATCGAGGCCCTCGAGGTGACGTCTCCGCTGCGGTTCGTGCGCAAGGAGCTGCGGGCGGGTTCCGGTGGCCGCGGGCGGCGCCGCGGCGGCCTCGGCCAGGACGTCGAGGTGCACAACCCGACCAGCCGTGCCGTGCAGATGGTGCTGCTGGGCGATCGCGAGCGGCACCCCGCGCTCGGCCTTGACGGAGGGCAGCCGGGGGCGACGGCGCAGGCGGTGCTGGAATCGGGGCAGCGTGTGCCGCTGAAGTCGATCTCCCAGCTGGCACCCGGCGCGTCCGTCCTCATCTCGTTTCCCGGCGGGGGAGGGTTCGGCCCGCCGCAGGACCGGGAGCCGCAGCTGGTCCTGGCCGACGAGCTCGGCGGCTACGTCGCACCCTCGAACACGGAGCGTCACCCATGAGCCGCACCGTCCGGATCGGCGTCGACGTCGGGGGCACCTTCACCGACCTGCTGCTGCACGACCCCGTGCGCGGCCTCACGTGGCCAGGAAAGCTGCCCACCACGCCCCATGCCCCCCACGAGGCCATCACCGCGGGCATCGCACGGCTGCTGGAGGAGACGGCCACGCCCGCGCAGGACGTCGCCGGTGTCGTCCACGGCACGACGCTGGTGACCAACACGCTGCTCGAGCGCACCGGAGCCGTCGTGGGCCTGCTCACCACGCACGGTTTCCGCGACATCCTCGAGATGGCCAGGGAGATCCGGTTCGACACCACCGACCTGCACGCCCGCCCTGCCGCCCCGCTGGTGCCCCGCCGCCTGTGCCGCGGCGTGCGGGGCCGGATCGGCGCCGACGGCACCGAGCTGGAGCCGCTGGACGAGGCGGACGTGCTGGCACAGGCAGGCGATCTCCTGGAGCACGGCGTCGAGGCGGTGGCGGTGGCCATGCTGCACGCCTACCGCAACGACAGGCACGAACGGCGGGTGCGGCGCCTGCTCGCGCGGGCTCACCCCGGGCTGCCGGTCACCCTCTCCAGCGCGGTCGCTCCCGTCCTCGGCGAGTACGAGCGAGCGAGCACGGCGTGCCTCAACGCCTACGTCCAGCCGCTCGTGGCGCGCTATCTCGACGCGCTGCGGGACGACCTGCTCGCCATGGGCATCGACGCGCCGTTGCGCGTCATGCTCTCCGGGGGCGGGGTCACGACACTGGACGAGGCGAAGGAGTTTCCCTTCCGCCTGCTCGAGTCCGGTCCGGCGGCGGGGGCGATCGCCGCGGCCGCCGTGGCGCGGCGGCTCGGCGAGCCGGACGTCATCTCGTTCGACATGGGCGGCACGACGGCCAAGATCGCGATGGTGAGCGGCGGCGAGCCGCGCCGCACGCACGACTTCGAAGCCGGCCGCGTCGACAAGTTCAAGCCGGGCTCGGGACTGCCGATCAGGCTCACGGTCGTCGACATGATCGAGATCGGGTCGGGAGGCGGGTCGATCGCCGCCCCCGACTCGCTGGGGTTGCTCAAGGTCGGCCCGCGCAGCGCCGGGTCCGTCCCGGGGCCGGTCGCCTACGGCCGGGGCGGCGAGCAGCCGACCGTCACCGACGCGGATCTCGTGCTCGGCCACCTCGACCCGGCCACCTTCCTCGGGGGCGAGATGCGGCTACGCACGACCGAGGCAGGCAAGGCCCTGGACCGGGGCGTCGCCGAGCCGCTCGGTCTCGACCGCATCGGCGCCGCCGCGGGCATCGTCGAGGTCGCCACGGCCGGCATGGCCGCCGCCGCCCGGATGCACCTTTCCGAGCACGGCAGCGATCCCTCCGACTTCACGCTCGTGGCGTTCGGCGGTGCGGGGCCCGTGCACGCCTACGGCCTGGCGAAACAACTGAAGATCGCGCGCATCGTCGTCCCGATGCGCGCCGGGGTCATGTCCGCCTACGGCTTCCTCGTCGCTCCGGCCACAGTGGACCAGGCTCGGAGCCTGCCCTCGGCGCTGACCGGGATCGACTGGGATCGCGTCGCCGCGGTGTACGACGAGATGACCGCGCACGCCACCGCCGTCCTGGGCGCGGACGGCACGGAGGAGCTGCGGGTGCGGCGCTCGGCCGACATGCGGTACGTGGGCCAGGGCTTCGAGATCGAGGTCGAGCTGCCGGGCTCCGGCCTCGGCCAGGTGGACGCCGGCCGCCTCCAGCGCGCCTTCGGCGAGGCCTACCGCGCGACGTTCGGTCGTTGTCTCGACGGTCCGGCGGAGGTGGTGAACTGGCGGCTCTCGGCCCGGCTGCCCGGACACGGCGTCACCCTGGGCTGTGAACCCGCCACCGGCGACCCGCGACGCGGCGTCCGCGACGTCTGGATCCCGGGCCACGGCCGGCTCGAGGCGACCGTGTGGGACAGGTACCGGTTGCGGCCCGGGACGGAGATCGCGGGGCCCGCGGTGTTCGAGGAGCGTGAGTCGTCGTGCTGCTTCGGGCCGGAGTGCCGCATCCGCGTCGACCCCGAGCTGACCCTGCTCGTCGACGTCGAGGGGGCGGGCTCGTGACGGCTGATGACGACGGTGCGGGTCTCAGGATGGCTGGGTGGAGGACGCCGGTGTCGTGGGCGCGGCGAGCAGGTCGCCGAGCCCGCCCCGCGCGTCCTCGATGACGAGCGCCTCGGCCGCCGCGGAGTCGCCCACCCTCAGCGCCCGCACGAGCGCACGATGGCTCCCGTAGCGGTCGAGGCCGAACCTGTCGTTCTTGCTGATGTGCTCGAGCAGCCTGGCCCGCCGCTCCGGCCAGGAGAACACCCTTGTCTGGCCGAGCAGGCGCACCAGAACCGGGTTGTGGGCGCACGACTCGACGACCTCGTTGAAGCGCTGCATGGCATCGAGCAGCCGGCCCAGGTGCCGCGACAGATCCTGCCCGGCCTTCTGGCGCTGCTTGATGAGGATCAGCAGGTCGTCGGCCTCGTCGAGGACCGCGTCGAGCTGGTCCAGCTGGGCCGGGGACGCATGCCGCGCGGCGAAGCGGGCGACCATCCCGCGCAGCGCGACCTCCACCTCGGCGAGGTCCTGTATCGCGACGTCGCCGAACGCGGCGACCTGCACCGTCCGTGGCCCCGTCCGTTCGAGCAGGCCGTCCTGTTCGAGGCGGCGGATGGCCTCGCGCACCGGCGTCGGGCTGACCGACAACCGCTCGGCGAGCCCGCGTTCGGTGACCTTCTGACCCGGGCGCAGCTCGCCGGTGGTGATCGCGTCACGGATGGCGCGGTACGCGCGGTCGGCCAGCGTGTCGGCCGTGAGGCCCTTCAACGTTTCACTCGCCATGGCATCACCTTAGCTGCCATGGCAAAAACTCTCCGAAACTATTGACCATCTTGCTATAGCAAAAGTACGGTAGCGGTCGCCACAACGGTCGTGGTGAAGGGAAGGTGCCGGATGGCGACGACGGTGAGCACGCAGCCCGCCCGGACAGGGCGGATCACGTTCCTCGTGGCCCTGGCGGTCTTCGCCCAGGAGTCGACGTGGAATCTCTACGACTCGCAGGTCCCGCCGTTGCTCCGCGAGCACATCGCCAGCGCCGCACTCGTCGGCCTGCTGATGGGGATGGACAACCTGCTCGGCATCTTCATCCAGCCATGGATGGGCAACCGGTCCGACAACACCCGCACCTCGTGGGGACGGCGCATTCCCTACCTGGTCGTCGGGATGCCGCTGGCGGCGCTGCTGTTCCTCGCCATCCCGCATGCCGCGGCCACGCTGCCGCTGCTGATCCTGGTGATGTTCAGCTACGCGCTGGTGGCCAACTCGTTCAAGCCGATCGCCGAAGCCCTGCTCCCGGATTTCGTTCCGCCCGAGCGGCGAAGCCGCGCCAACGCGGCCGTCAAGATCGCCGCGAGTCTCACGGTGATGGTCGCGGCACTCATCAGCATCCTGATGATCGACGACTTTCCGCGGTTGTCGTTCGCCGTTCCCGCGATCCTGATGGTGGTCTCCGTGGCCGTGGTCGCCGCGAAGCTGCGGGACAACACCTCGCCCGCCTACCAGGCCGCGGTCGCCGAGGAGCGCGAAGTGGAGCGCGAGCGGCACGGTGCGGCCTCGTCCGGCGTGCCCATCAGGACTCGCGTGCGCGACATCGTGCGCGACATCGCCAAGGACCGGGACCGCAGCAGGTTGCTGCTCATCGTGTCGATCCTCCTCTTCGGGGGCGCGTGGGCCGCGTCGCGGGCACTCATGACGCCGTACGGCATGGAGGCGCTGAACATGTCCCGCGGCGAGGCGGGCGGGCTGACCCTGCCCAGCGGCGTCGCCTTCCTGCTCGCCGCCTATCCCGTGGCGAGGCTCGCCGAACGCTTCGGGCGGCTGCGCGTGATGATGATCGGGATGGCGGTCTTCGCGGGCGGCATGGTCCTCGGCACCGCGGTGCAGACGCCCACCGGCGCGGTCGTCGGCCTCTGCGTCGCGGCGGCGGGCGCGTCGTCGTTCCTGGTCAACGCCGTGGTCGTGCTGTGGAACCTGGCCCCGTCGGACCGGGTGGTCGGTGCCTACACCGGGCTCTACACCGTCGGCTGGGTGAGTGGCGGCTTCCTCGGACCTGCGCTGGTCGGCGGCATGGTCGACCTCACGGGCTGGCATCTGCTGCTGCTCAACGTCGCGGTCGTCGCGCTCGTCGCCGTGCTGGCGGTCGCGCGGGTCAGCGTCCTGCAGCGGCGGGCGGCCGCCGGGGGTGTCCTGTGAGGACGCTCGCCCGCATCAGGCCCGACCGCTTCGCACCGTCCACCGAAGGAAACCCGTGCCTCGCGTTCTGATCACGACGGACTACCTTCACCCAGGCGACGACGTCGACCGGTTCCTGCGAGGCGCCGGCCTGGAGACCGTGCACCTGCCCCTGGTCGGCAGGCGCGATCCCGAGCAGCTCGTGGCGGCGCTCGCCGGGATCGACGCCGCCCTGGTGGCCAACGAACCGTTCACGGCCGACGTCCTCGCCCGCGCACCGCACCTGCGCGTCATCGTGCGGACGGGCGTGGGCTACGACTCCATCGACGTCGCCGCCGCGGCCCGGCTCGGGATCACCGTGAGCAACCTGCCCGGCATCAACGCCAACGCCGTGGCCGAGTACACCCTCGGTCTGCTGCTCGCGGGGGCCCGGCGACTGGTGCAGTCCGCGCGGGGTGTGGCGCAGGGATCCTGGCCCCGCGAGGACGGGCACGAACTGCGCGGTGCCACGCTCGGGCTCATCGGCTACGGGGCCTCGGCGCGGGCGGTGGTCCCACTGGCCCGCGCGTTCGGCATGACCGTGATCTGTACCACCGGCGTGCCGCCGCGGCTGCGCCGCGACCCCGCGGTGCGCTTCGTGGAACTGCCCGAGCTGCTGGCCACCTCCGACTACGTCTCGATCCACACGGCACTCACGGACCGGACCCGGGGCCTGCTGGACGCGGCGGCGTTCACCCGGATGAAGCCGACCGCGCTGCTGGTCAACACCGCACGCGGACCCATCGTGGACGAGGCGGCGCTCGTCGCGGCCGTACGGGAGGGGCGGATCGCGGGCGCCGCGCTGGACGTCGTACGCGAGGAGCCGCTTCCGCCCGGCAGCCCGCTCCGCGACGTGGACGGCATCGTCGTCTACTCCCACCTGGCCGGACAGACCGCCGAGGCGCGGGCCGCGGCGGGCCGCCACGGAGCCGAGGAACTGGTGGCCGCGCTGGAGGGCCGGGCCCGGTTCGCGGTCAACGCCGAGCTGATCCCCGAGGGAAAGAAATGAGGAACATGGACAACGAACCGGTGACGTCCGTGCGAGTGCTGACGCCGAGCGGCATGCTCGGCGCGGGCTGGGACCACGCGACGGTCGAACGCGGCATCGCGCTGGGGGCCGACGTCATCAGCATCGACGGAGGATCCACGGACTCCGGTCCCTACTACCTCGGCTCCGCGACGCCCAAGACCACGGCCAAGGCCGTCGCCCGCGACCTGCGCAGCCTGTTGACGGCCGCCGCCGAGGCGGGGATACCGGTGATCGTGGGCTCGTGCGGCACGAGCGGGACCGACAGCGGCGTCGACTGGGTCGCCGGGATCGCCGCCGAGGTCATGGCGGAGGAAGGTCTCGACCTTCCGGTCGCGAGGATCTACAGCGAGCAGAACGCGGCCGAGTTGAAGGAGCACCTCAACGCGGGCCGGATCCACCCCCTGCCACCGCTGGGGGAGCTGCGGGCCGAGACCCTCGAAAGCTGCACCCACATCGTCGGCGCGATGGGCCACGAACCGATCGTCGAGGCCCTCCGGGCAGGCGCACAGGTGGTGTTCGCGGGCCGCGCTACCGACACGGCCGTGGCGGCGGCCTACCCCCTGATGCAGGGGATGCCCGCCGGGCCCACCTGGCACGCCGCCAAGATCGTCGAGTGCGGCGGTCAGTGCACCACCGACCCGCGCGCCGGGGGCGTCCTGGCCACCATCGACGCCGGTGGCTTCACCATCGAGCCGCTCGACCCCACGGTGTCGTGCACGCCCATCTCGGTGGCCGCGCACATGCTCTACGAGACCGCGAACCCGTTCGAGATGCGCGAGCCCGACGGCACCCTCGACGTCCGGGACGCGCGCTACACCGCGGTCGACGACCGGATCGTGCGGGTCGAGGGCTCGCGGTTCCATGTCGCCGACCAGTACACGGTCAAGCTGGAGGGTGCGCGGATCACCGGCTACGAGACCCTGTCGTTCTCGGCGATCCGGGACCCGCTGATCCTCGCCGACATCGACGCCTGGGCGGAGCTGATGCGCACGATCATTACGCAGCGGGTGGAGCAGACGCTGGGTCTCCTGCCGGACGAGTACGCCTTCGACCTGCGCCTCTACGGTCACAACGCGGTGCTGGACGAGCTGGAGCCCGAGAGTGGGCCGCCGCGTGAGGTGGGGGTGATGCTGCTCGTCAACGCGCCGGACCAGGCGACGGCCACCGCCGTGGCCAAGGTCGCCAACCCGCTGCTGCTGCACCTGCCGACGCCGGGCATGGACTACCTGCCCAGCCTGGCCTTCGCGTCCTCGCCTGCCGAGGTCGAGCGCGGCGCAGCGTACGAGTTCGTGCTCAACCACGTGGTCGACTGCGACAGCCCGACGAGCCTGTTCCGGATGGAGATGGGGGAAGACCGATGACTGACAGCACGACCGGCCCCACGCTGGCGGATCTCGCCCACGAGGTCCGGTCCAAGAACGCAGGCCCGTTCTGGGTCACCATGGAGGTCTTCCTGCGCGACGCCGAAGGCTACCGGATGGTCGCCGACGAGTCGTTCCTCAACGAGCGGACCGTCGCGCGGCTGTACCGGGTCGAGGAGAGCACGGTCCAGATCTTTCGGATCCCGTCGCTGAACGTCGTGAAGATCTCCTTCCCCCGCAGGCTGAGTCAGGGATCGCTGCGGGACCGGGACATGCATGCGGGTCAGCACCACGTCCCGCTCGCGCGCCTCCGGGTCGCCCCGCAGCGAGGCGGTGCCGATCGTGGCGATCGCTGACGACCTCGGCTCCTGGGCGGCGGCGCTGCGCTTCACCGACCTCGGCGACCACGCCGTGCACACCGTCCGCCAGCGCCTGGTCGACACCCTCGGCTGCGGGCTCGGAGCCTTGACCGCCGAGCCGAGCCGGGCAGCGCGGCGGCTCGCCCGTGCCCTCCCGCCGGGGCCGTCCACGGTGCTGGGCACGGACGACTCCACCACCGCCGACGTCGCCGCATTCGTCAACGGAACCATGGTGCGGCACCTGGACTTCAACGACGGCTACCTCGGCCTGGAGCCCGGGCACCCCAGTGACAACATCCCGGCCTGCCTGGCGGTGGCCGAGGCCGAGGGGCGCTCGGGGCGCGACCTCGTCACGGCGATCGCGCTCGCCTACGAGGTGCAGGTGCGGTTGCAGGACGCCGCGAACCTCTACCGCCGCGGGTGGGACCACGCGAACTACGTGCTCGTCTCGGCGGCCCTCGCCGCGGGCACGCTCATGGGCCTCGACGCGCGGCAGCTGGCCCAGGCGGTGAACATCGCCCTGAACGGCCACATCGCGCTGCGCCAGGTCAGGGCAGGACAGCTGTCCGCGTGGAAGAGCTCCTCGGCGCCGAACGCCGCCCGCAACGGCGTGTTCGCCGCCTGGCTGGCTCGGGAGGGCTTCACCGGCCCCGCGCCGATCTTCGAGGGCGAGATGGGGTTCATGCGGCAGGTGAGCGGCTCCTTCACCCTGGAGCCGCCGACGTTCCCGCGGACCGCCGGCAGCACCTACGCCGTGTGCAGGACGCTGACCAAACTCCTGCCCACCAACGGCGAGATGCAGACGGCGGTGTGGGCGGCACTCGCCGTGCGCGAGCGGATCCCGGATCTCCGCGCCGTCGAACGCATCGTCGTCGACACCACCGACATCGGCTGGACGATCCTGGGCAAGGACCCGGAGAAGTGGCGTCCGTCCACTCGCGAGACCGCCGACCACAGCCTCCCGTACACCGTGGCGCGCGTACTCGTCGACGGGACGCTGACGCCGTCCTCCTACGACCCGGACGCGCTCGCCGACCCTGTGGTCGGCGCGTTGCTGGACCGGGTCGAGGTGCGCGAGGACCCGGCCCTCACCGCGATGTTGCCGGAGCGCATCCCCAACCGGGTCACCGTCAGGCTCGCCTCGGGTGAGGAGTTCGTCCGGGAGGTCCGCGACGCGCCGGGCGGCCGCCGGACGCCGATGACCGACGAGCAGTTCGAGGAGAAGTTCACGACACTGGTGCGGCCGCTGGCCTCGGAGCGACGGTGCCGGCGGATGCTCGACGCGATCTGGACCATCGACCGCGCGGCGACGGTCTCCGCGCTCACCGGCGTCCTCGCCGTCGACGGCGAGGACGCCACCAGGGAGGGCCTGTGATCCGGGTGGAGGACCTGCCCGCGGCGCATCCCGGCCGTCGCCTGCTCACCAAGCGCACGCCCTTCTTCGCCGCACCGGGGGAGCCGCGCTGCAGTTACTGCGCCTACGTCCCGCAGCGCTGGACCCCCGGCAGCGAGACGTCCGTGATGGTCGCCGTGCACGGCACCGGGCGCAACGTCGGCGAGCTGCGCGAAGGGTTCATTCCCTTCGCCGAGCAACACAACGTCATCGTCGTGACTCCGCTGTTCCCGGCCGGCATCGACGATCCGGACGACGTGCACGACTACAAGCTGATCGAGGCCCACGGCATCCGGTTCGACCTGGTGGTGCTCGACATCCTCGAGCAGGTCCGGCTCCGGTGGAACGCCCGGGTCGACACCGTGCTGCTGTGCGGGCACTCCGGCGGCGGGCAGTTCGCCCACCGCTTCCTCTATCTGCATCCGGACCGGGTCGGCGCCGTCGCGGTCAGCGCACCGGGCAGTGTGACGCTGCTGGATCAGTCCTTCACCTGGCCGGCGGGCACCGGCGGCACCGCCCAGCGGTTCGGCATCACCGTGGACCCCGGCGCGGTGGCCACGGTGCCGGTGCTGCTCGTCGTCGGTGGCGACGACGACGGCCGGGCCGACCTGGCCGCCATGGGGTACTCCGGCCACAGCCGGCCGGAACAGCTCGACCGCCTTGGCGACAGCCTGGCACGACACGGCACCGTGGTTCGCAAGGTCGTGGTCCCCGGCGTCGGCCACAGCGCCCCGGGGACCCGCCCGCCGGTCACCGAGTTCTTCGCGGACCACCTGGCCGGCCAGCGCTGACCAGCGGCGGGAGAGCGTCCGGCGCGTGAGGCCAGGGGCACGGCTCAGGACGACTCACCGGCGAAGACCTCCTCGCAGTACGCGACGAACTCCGCCGAGCGCCGCGTGAGCCGGGTGTGCCGCGGCCAGGCCAGCAGCACCGACACCGCGTAGCCGGAGAGCTCGGAGATCGACTTGGACACCACGGGCAGTCCCTCGTAGGTGCGGTCGTTGGCCGGGCGCTGGATCAGCATGGCGTAGCCGAGGCCACGGCCGACCAGCGCGCGAGCCGTCTCGAAACTGCTCGTGCGGTGGCGCACCATCGGTTTGACGCCCGCGTCCGTGCACAGCCGCAGCGTGTGGTGCGAGCTCGGCGGTGCGTCGAGCAGCACCATCGGCTCGTCGGCCAGATCGTGCAGCGCGACCTCGGGTTCGCCGGCCAGCCTGTGGTCGGCGGGCAGCAGCACGTGTGGCCGCCGGTGATACAGCGGGACCTGGGCGATCTCCGGGAGGATCTCCATGTCGTAGAGCACGGCGAGGTCGAGCTCGCCCGCGAGGAGCAGGCGTTGCAACGCGTCCTGCGTGCCCTCCGTGAAGTCGATCGTCACGCGCGGATATCGCGCCCCGAAGCCATGCAGCAGGCGGGGCAGCACCGTGGGCGCGAGCGTGAGATAGCAGCCCAGCGCCAGCCTGCCCGCCAGGTCCGCCGAGTCGCCTGCGCTCGTCTCCTCCAGGTCCTCCGCCTGCCGCAGCAGGGCCCTGGCCTGCTGCAGCACCTGGGTTCCGCTCGGGGTGAGCGTGATGCCGTGCGCCTTGCGCCTGACGCACAGCTGGACCTTCAGCGCGCGTTCCAGCTCGCCCAGCGCAAGGGACACTGCGGACTGCGACACGTGAAGGCGATTCGCGGCCGCGCTGATCGTGCCTTCCTCGGCCGCGGCGACGAAGTACCACAGCTGCCGCAGCGAGAAGCCAGGGAGATTGCTCAGCTTTTCCACGGTTGCTTCCCGGAATTCTGTTCTTTACCTGAGGTAGGGGCGCGACTCACTGTAAACCCGCGACCGGCTCCCCGACGATGAGGAGACACATGATGAGCCCGCTCGATGCCCACCAGGGCACCACCAGACGAACCTCGGAACGCACGGTGCGGCCGATCCGGGTCGCCATGGCCAGCTTCATCGGCACCGCGGTCGAGTGGTACGACTACTTCATCTACGGCATGGCCGCGGCGCTGGTGTTCGGCCCGCAGTTCTTTCCCGGCTTCTCGCCCTTGGCGGGCACCCTGGCCTCGTTCGCCACCTTCTCGGTCGGGTTCCTGGCGAGGCCGATCGGTGGCGTGGTGATGGGCCATTTCGGAGACCGGGTCGGCCGCAAGTCGATGCTCGTCACGTCGCTGATGCTGATGGGACTCGCGACGGTCGGCATCGGGCTGCTGCCGACCTACGCCACGATCGGGGTCTGGGCGCCGATCCTGCTCGTGCTGCTGCGCCTGCTGCAGGGTGTCGGCGTCGGCGGCGAATGGGGTGGCGCCGTCCTCATGGCGGTGGAGCACGCGCCGCCGCGGCGGCGCACGTTCTACGGCAGCTTCCCGCAGATGGGTGTTCCTGGCGGGTTCGTACTCGCCAGCCTGGTCTACCTCGTCATGACGGCGTCGCTGTCGCCCGAGACGATGGCAGGCTGGGGCTGGCGCGTGCCGTTCCTGGCCAGTGCCGTCCTGCTGGCGGTGGGACTCGTGATCCGGCTGTCCATTGCGGAAAGCCCCGCGTTCCAGGAGGTGAAGGCGGCCGGCCGGCAGGAGCGGCTGCCGGTCCTGGTCGTGCTGCGCAAGAACCTCAAGCAGGTGCTGGTGGCGGCGGGTGCGTTCGCGGGAAACAACGCTCTCGGCTACATCTTCATGGCGTACCTGCTGTCGTACACGACCACGGTGCTCGAGCTGGACCGCGGCACGATCCTGGCGTTCATCGTGGCCGGATCCGCCGTGTGGCTGGTGGTGACCCCGATCGCGTGCCTGCTGTGTGACCGCTACGGGGCGCGGCCGGTGCTGCTGTTCGGCTCGGCGGGCCAGATCGTCTGGGCGGCCGCGCTCTTCCCGCTCGTCAACACGGCCAGCCCGGCCCTGATCCTCGTGGCGATCATCGGACTCGCGGTGTTCCTGGCCATCGTCTACGGCCCCCTGGCGGTGCTGTTCGCGGAGCTGTTCTCCGCCGAGGTGCGCTACAGCGGCGCCTCGCTGGGCTACCAGCTCGGCTCCATCCTCGGCGGCGGGCTCGCCCCGACCGTGGCGACCGCGTTGTACGTCACCTGGAACTCGACGACGCCGATCAGCGCGTACCTGACCGTGATGGCCGTGGTGTGCCTGGCCTGCCTGGCCCACCTCACCCGGCGCACGCGAGTGAAGCGCGGCTGAGCCTGCCGGGCCGACGAGCAGCTGACGCGGTCCTCCTGCCGCGGCAGGTGGCTCCCCAATGCCACATTTGTAGCGTTCAGCGCCACCAATGCGGCATTCGTAGCGTTCAACGCTACGAATGCCGCATTGGGGAGCTCGGTGCGGCCGGGTGGTCACGCCAGCGCTGTCCAGATGCTCTTGACCTCGGTGTAGGCGAGGATGGCTTCCCATCCCATCTCCCTGCCGATGCCCGAGGCCTTCGTGCCGCCCCACGCCGCGGCGGCGTCGAGCATCGGCGGCATGTTGAGGTAGACGGTACCCGCGCGGACTGACGCGGCGAGGCGGTTCGCGGTGGTGATGTCCCGGGACCAGATCACCGCGGCGAGGCCGAAGTCCGAGTCGTTGGCCCGTTCGGCGATGTCCTCGGACGACTCGTAGGGCAGCACGGGCAGCACCGGGCCGAAGATCTCTTCGCGGGCGATGCGCATGTTCTGCCGGACGCCGGTGAACACTGTCGGCTCGTAGAAGTAGCCGTCGGAGAGGTCACCGTCGGCACGGGCGCCGCCCGTGACGAGCTCGGCGCCTTCGGTGACACCCGATCTCACCAGCGAGTCGACCCGTTCGAGGTGCTCCTGCGACACGAGAGGACCCAGCTGGGTGTCCGGGTCGGTGCCGGGGCCGAGCTTGAGCGAACGGGCGGCACGGGCGAGCTTGTCGACGAACTCGTCGGCTCTCCGGTGGTCGACGTAGAGGCGGGAGCACGCGGCGCAAACCTGCCCGGAGTTCACGGTGCCGCCGATGAGGTTGCCCGCCACGGCGGCGTCGATGTCGGCGTCGGCGGTCACGATGCTGGGGGTCTTCCCGCCGAGTTCGAGGGAGAGTCGTTTGAGTGCACGCCCGGCGCCGGCGCCGATCTCACGGCCGGCCTCGGTGGAGCCGGTGAAGGAGACCTTGGCCACCCTGGGGTGGGTGACCAGCGCCTGCCCGATCTCCGGCCCGCCGAGGACGAGGTTGAGCACGCCCGGCGGAAAGCCTGCTTCGGCGGCGAGCTCGACCAGCCGCACCGTGCTCAGCGGCGTCTGTTCCGCGGGCTTGATCACGACCGTGTTGCCGGTGACGAGGGCGGGCGCGAGCTTCCACGTCAGGATGGTCAGCGGAAAGTTCCAGGGGGTGATGAGAGCACAGACGCCGAGTGGTTCCCGCCGCGTCCGGTAGTCGACGTCCGGTATGGACAGTGGTGCGGTGATGCCGGTGATCTTGGTGGCCCATCCGGCGTAGTAGCGCAGGTGCTCGACGACGTTGGGTATGGCGATTCCGGCCGAGACCGAGAGGGGCTGTCCCTGGTCGGTGGTCTCGAGCAGGGCGAGCTCGTCGGCGTGAGCCTCGACCAGGTCCGCGAGGCGATTCAGGAGCCGCGCACGCGTGCTGGGCGGCATGGCGGCCCATTCCGGTGCGGTGAAGGCCGCCGCCGCGGCGGCGACGGCCTCGTCGACGTCCTCGTGGCTGGCGTGGGCGACCTCGGTGATGGTCTTGCCGGTGGCAGGGTCGAGCGTCGGGAACCAGCCCGCACGCCCGGTACGCCACTCGCCGTTGATGAACAGCTGATTTCGCATGGAGGATCCTCTCGTGCTCAGCCGATGCCGGGCTGATCGAGCCAGCGGTGCCCGCCCCGGACGAAGACCAGAGGCTCGCGGTGGAAGTTGTTGTAGCGCAGGACTTCGCCGACGAGCAGTACGTGGTCTCCGCTGGTGAACTGGTGCGCGAGGCGGGTCTCGAACCGCGCGGCGCATCCGTCGAGGAGTGGCGCCCCGCCCCACCCTTCGGTGACGTTCAGGCCCGCGAACTTGTCATCGGCGGGGGTGGCGAAGCGCCGGGAGAGGTCCTCCTGATGCCAGGCGAGCACGTTCACCGTGAAGTGTCCGGCGTGCCGGAACACGGGCAGGCTCGGCGAGTCCGCCCGCAGTGCCCACAGCACGAGAGGGGGCTCGAGCGAGACGGAAGCGAACGAGTTCGCGGTGACACCAACTCGGGTGCCCCCGTGCGCGGCGGTCATGACCGTGATGCCGGTGGGGAAGCAGCCGAGCGAGCGCCGGTAGCGGCGCGGGTCGTCCGCGGGAGCCAGGGCGTGTTCCTCGAGAGTCGTCATGCCGTGCCTCCCACCGCGGCCAGGCCGGCGCGTCCACGCAGCCGCAGCTCGTGACGTTCCCGTGCCTCGGTGAGGAAGCGGCTGGTCAGTGCCGGATCGTAGAAGAAGTTCTCGAGGTCGGACGGATCGTTGAACGCGTTGCAGAAACGGTTGGCCACCTCCGGCACGTCGACGGCGGTGGCGAGCAGCTCGGTGGCGTGCTGGGGCGGCACGGAGCCGGGGCTGTTGAAGGCGAGCATCGTGTTGGTGAACCTCGTCGGGTGCCGGGCCTGCTCCCAGAACCGGTCGAAGGCAGCCCGCATCCACGGCTCGTCGAAGGGCTGTGAGCCACGGTCGAGAATCAGCTGGTGCATCACCGCCGCGTGCGCACTGGCGTTGTTCGCACCCTGACCGCAGCACGGGTCGTTGAGCACCAGGACATCGGCCATGCCGACCACCGTCCGGCCCGACGGCAGCGTGGCGATCGGTTCCCGCACCAGTGGCGGCACCGCACCGCACAACCACCCGTTCGGATCCGAGATGCGCGCACCGGCGTAGCGGTCCACCTCCCAGGGAAAGAAGTCCGCGAACGTGCGCTTCGTCAGCTCCAGCATCTCCTCGGCCGTGGTGGCCTGGGACCATCGGTCCATGGGGCCACCGGGCAGCGCCTCCATCACCCAGGTGACGGCCGGTCCGGCCGCGGTGAGCATCGGAATTCCGAAGGCCTCGCCGACGCCGGGCCGGATGTTGTAGGACACGCCGTCCGGGCACGGGTGTTCGGTCCCGACGAGCGCGATCATGCCGATCGAGCGTTGAGGGCGCTCGTAGGTCATCCGGGCCGGGTCGGTCGCGAAGATCTTGGCGATGTCGCCCTTCCCGGCAGCGACGATCGTGAGGTCGTTCGCCGCGGCGATCTCGTCGAGACCGGCCAGGCCGACCTCGCCGTAGACGACCTTGCCCCCGCGTCCGGCGAAGGCTTCCAGCCAGGTGCTGAACTTCAGGCGCTGGTCGACCGACTGCCCGTACTGCGCGAACCGGCCCGCGAACGCGACCGCGACGTTGCCCTCGGGGTCGGTGATCTTGGCGAACGTCTGCTCGATCAACGGCTGCTCGCCGTCCCAGAAGCAGATGCCGAGGCTGCGTTCCCGATCGAGGGCCCGCCCGAACAGCCCCGCACTCGACGGAAGCCGGCTGGTGGCGATCTGCTCGGGAGTACGGTCGGAGTACACCGTCACCTCGTAGCCGTCCCTGAGCAGTCCGAACGCGAGCTGCAGCCCGCCCTGCCCGGCACCGATGATGGCGATCGAACGCACGTCTACCTCCCTGTAGGTGTGGATCCGCGGTGCGGACCGTGACTGTCCACAAGGATGTGACGGCTGCCATGCCGAGAGATCCGGGAAACCACGTGGGTGGACCACGTGGTTTCCCGGCACCGGTCAGTCGCCGGGGTCGCGGGTGGTCGCCCACACCGCGATCTCGGCGCGCGACCGGAAACCGAGCTTGGCGAGAATGTGCTCGACGTGTCCTTCGACCGTGCGGTGGGACAACACCAGCTGGGCGGCGATGTCCCGGTTGCTCATGCCCTTGCCCACCAGCGCCGCCACCTGGCGTTCGCGCCGGGTCAGGGATCGCGGTTCCGGCGTGTTCGGTGCCGCGCCCCCATCGTCACCGTAGGTCCGGGCAACGGTGCCGAGATACGTGCGCAGCTGGGCGCGACCGAGGGCGGCTCCCTCCTGGTGCGCCTTCCGATACCCGGCAGGTCCCAGCGCAGCCTGCGCCCGGGCCGCGGCCTGGTCGCGCAGGCGGGCGAGCTGCGGACCGAAGGCCCGCAGGTCGGTGCCGATCTTGCGCCACGTCGTCTCGGCGCCGCCCAGCAGGGTGGCGCCCTCGTGATGGCGGCCTGCCGCGACCAACGCGACGGCAAGTACCTCCAGCGCGAGCACCACCCCGAGCTGGTTCTCCAGCGGCATGCTCAGTTCGAGGCTCTGACATCCTGCCGTGACCGCATGCGCGAGCCGGCCCTCCACCACCGCGACGTGGGCGCGTGCCCACAACGTATAGGAACGGGCCCATCCGTCGCCGATCGAGGTGCTGCACTCGAGCGCCTCGTCGCACAGCCGGTTCGCTTCCGCAGGGTGTCCGAGCAACGCCTGGGTGAGGGCAAGCTGGAACAGCGACATCAGCAGGCCCTCGGCCGAGCCATGGGTGCGATGCCCGGCCGCCGCCACCGTGAACTGTTCGACGGCGGCGGCGAGGTCGCCGGTGAACAGGGCCAGCGATCCCTGCCAGGTCGCGCGGTAGCTGTGGGTGTTCGGCCCCGCGACCGCATCAAGTGCTGCGCACTCGTCCAGCCGGTCACGTGCCGCGTCCTGGTCGCCCTGCAACATGGCGACCCAGGCGCAGGACCACAGCGCCTCGACACGTTCCGGGCACGCCGCGGTGTGCGCGGCCAGCGCCTGCTCCAGGCGCCGCCGGCCTTCTTGCAGGTGACCGCCCATCACCCACAGGATGCGCAGCCGGGCGGCGAGCGCCAGAGCGTTCCGCCGAGCATGGGCGTCACCATCGCGGACGAACGAGTCGAACGCCGCGCCGAAGTTGGGCAACTCCGTCGTCAGGTGCGCGAGCTGGCGGGCCTGGTCCGGGCCCCAGAAGGCGGCTCCGGCCCGCTCCGCCACCTGGAGGTAGTGCCGGCGATGGCGCTGCTGCAGCACCTGCTCCTCGCCGCGGGCGCGCAGCTGTT
The DNA here is from genome assembly GCF_003202285.1 of Prauserella muralis. Taxonomy (GTDB): domain Bacteria; phylum Actinomycetota; class Actinomycetes; order Mycobacteriales; family Pseudonocardiaceae; genus Prauserella_B; species Prauserella_B muralis. The sequence continues at coordinate 27,840 of NZ_MASW01000007.1, read as the reverse complement.
CCCGGCCGTACTCCCTGATCGACTCCAGCATCCGGTATCGCAGCCCGCACGGCGTCGTCTCGGTGCTGAGGATGGACTTCGCGACGAGCCCGTCGAGGGTGTCGAGCACATCGGCGGACCGGCGCTCCGCGCAGACGGCCTCGACGGCCCGCAGCTCGGCGGTCTCGGTGAACACCGACATGCGCGCCCACAGGCGCTGCTCGGCAGGTGAGCACAGCTCGTGGCTCCACTCGACCATCGCCCGCAGCGTGCGGTGGTGCGGAAGGCCGGTCGGGTCACCGCCGCCGAGTATCCGGAAGCGGTCGCTGACCCGGTCGAGCAGCTCGGGAAGCGACAGCGACCGCAACCGCGCGGCCGCGAGCTCGATGGCGAGCGGCAGCCCGTCCAGCCGCCGGACGAGTTGCGCCACAACGCCGACGGTCTCGTCGGTGAGCCGGTAGTGGGAACTGATCGCGCTGGCCCGTTCGTCGAGCAACCGGATCGCGGGATAGCGGGTCGCCTCCTGGGTCCGCAGCGGGGCATCGGATGCCGGAGTCTCCAGCGGGCGGACCTCGATCACCCGCTCACCGACGATGCCGAGCGGCTGTCGGCTCGCGGTCAGGATCCGCGCTCCTGGTGCCATGGGCAGCACCCGGGCGACGAAGGCCTGGCAACCGCTGAGCACGTGTTCGCAGTTGTCCAGCACGACCAGGATCTCCAGGTCCACGAGTGCCGCGACGAGATGGTCCACGACGTTGGTCGTCGAGAACTTCATGGCCAGCGCGCCGGCCACCGCTTGCGCGACCTGCGCGGGGCCGGTCAGGTGGGCCAGAGACACGAACCACGCACCGTCGGGCATCTCGGCGTCGAGCGCGCGTGCCGTCTCGATGGCCAGCCTGGTCTTGCCCACACCTCCGGGACCGAGCAGCGACACCAGGCGGCATCGCGCAAGCCCGTCCCGGACAGCCGACAGCTCGTCGTCACGGCCGACGAAACTCGTCACGTGGACGGGCAGCCGTCTCGTGGCCCCGCTCATCGTTTCTCCCGCGTCGTCGAGGGTGAAAGCAGCGTACGGTCTGGTGCTGGACAGGCCGCGGGAGGCGGTTCAGGCGTCCCAGGTGACCGGCAACGCCGTCAGGCCACGGAAGACCCAGCCATCCCAGGACTCCGCGCGGCGCGGGTCGGTGCGCACGCTGGGCAGCTCGGCATACAGCAGGGGAACGGCGATCTCGCCGATCGCGATGCGCGCGGCCCAGTGGCCTGCGCACAGATGCGTTCCGCTGCCGAATCCCAGGTGCGGCAGGCGTGGGCGGGTGATGTCGAAGCGGTCGGCGTGCTCGAACGCCGCGTCGTCGCGATTGGCCGCGCCGACGACCACCCCAACGGGAGCGCCTGCGGGCAGGAGGACGTCCTGAAGCACCACATCCCGCGTCGTCTCCCGCGGATACATCCCGATCGGGGACAGCCAGCGCACGGTCTCGTCGAACACGGTCGGCCACAGGGCCGGATCGGCGAGCGCACGTGCCCGCTGGTCCGGGTGACGGCTGAGCGCCCACACCACGTTGGTCACCATGTGCTGGGGCTCGTTCATGCCACCGGCGATCGTGAGCTTGACGTTGGCCGCGACCTGCGAGGCGGGAAGTCCGGCGCCCGCGAGAGCGGAGGTGATGGAACCGTCCGGATGCTCGCGCAGGTGCGGGACGAGCTCGTCGAGCAGGGTGTCGACCTCGTCGCGGGCGGCATCGCAGCGGCGCCAGATCTCCGCGTCGTCCAGCAGGTTGCCGGTTCCGGCGATGAACGCATGCGACCAGCGCCGCATGTCCTCGACGCCGGTGCCCCGAAGGCCCAGCAGGTCGACCAGGTTCTGGGAGGCGACGGGCGCGGCGTAGTCGCGGTTGAGGTCCGCGTCGCCGGGGCCTCGCTGCCGCAGCACCTCGAGCTGGGCCCGGGCGTTGCGTTCGAAGACCGGTGCCCAGCGCTCACGGAGGCTCTTCGGCCGCAGCGTCGGATTGATCGCCCTGCGCTCGTGCGCGTGCTCGGGGTCGTCCTTGCGGAGCATGGGCTGCGCGCCGAGCGCGCGCGCCATCGTGGCGCCGCCGCCCGACACGGCGGCGCTGAACGTCTCCTGGTCCTCCTCGATCGCGCGGCAGCCCGCGAAGGAGGTGACCAGGTACCGGTTCAGCGCGGGCACCCAGGCCACGGGGCACTCGTCCAGCAACCGCCGGTAAGTGGGGTAGGGGTCGATCGCCAACGCGGCCGGATCGACCCAGTCGGCGGCGGGTGCTGAGGTGGTGGACGTCGTCGTCATCACAACTCCTCGGGCTGGACGTCGGCTACGGGGCAGGCACGAGTTCCTGGGCGAAGCGCTTCAGGCTGAACGCCGGATCGTGCGGGTTCTCGGGGGCCGGAACGGGCCCTGCGGCGAGCAGGCGGCGGGCGGCCATGTGGTCGGCGGGCCGGTTCACCGACTCGACGGCGACGAGCCTGCCGCCGCGCAGGCAACACACCGAGAACCGGCCGGTGGCGGGGTCACCGAGGACGACGCTGTCGTCGCCGGGCAGCCGCACCCCGGCGATCTGCAGCCTGAGCTCGCCCTGGTGACTCCAGAACCAGGGCAGCTCGGCGTACTCGCGCCGCGCGCCGAGGATGACGGAGGCGACATGCCGGGCCTGGCCCGACGCATTCTGCACCGACTCCAGCCGCAGGCGGGCACCGGCATGGGAGTTCGGGTGGTTCGCGCAGTCTCCGACGGCGTAGATCGCCGGGTCGGCGGTGCGCAGGTGTTCGTCGACGACGATCCCGTCGGCCACGTCGAGGCCGGCTCGCAGCGCCAGTTCGACACGCGGCTCCACCCCGATACCCACCAGGACGAGGTCCGCCTCGTATTCCGCGCCGGTCGTGCCGATCGCGCCCCGGACCCGCCCGTTGTCGCCGACGAACCGCGCGACGGCCTCACCGCAGCGCAGGTCGGTGCCGGCGTCTCGATGAGCGTCGGCGAGGTAGGACGCGGTCTCCGCGGACACCGCCCTGGCCAACGGCCGCTCGGCCGCTTCGAGCACCGTCACCCGCGCCGCGTGCCTGCGCGCCGCCGCGGCGAACTCCAGGCCGATGAATCCGGCACCGACGACGAGGACCGAGCCGGCCTCGAGCAACGCCGTGCGCAGGGTGTCGGCGTCGGAGAGGGTGCGCAGGGCATGGATGCCGGTGAGGTCGGCGCCGGGCACGGTGAGCGCCCGGTTGACCGCCCCGGTGGCGAGCACGAGCGCGTCGTAGGGCACGTCGCCGCCGTCGGAGAGCGCCACCGTGCGGGCCCGCCGGTCCAGCGCCGTGACGGTGACGCCGGTGAGCAGCGTGATCCGGTGCTCGGCGAAGTGCCGTTCGGCGCGCAACGGCAGTGCCGCGACCCCCTCCGCCGGTGCCAGGTGCTCTTTGGACAGTGGCGGCCGCTGGTAGGGCAGGACCGGTTCGTCGCCCACGATGGTGAGGCAACCGCGGTGCCCGTGGGTGCGCAGCGCGTCGGCCACCTGGACACCGGCGTGCCCAGCGCCGACCACCACGACCCGCGCGCCGATGTGACCGGCGCGGGCGTGGCCGTCAGAGCTGGGCGCCGGGCACATCGACCTCCACCTCCTCGAGGCCTTCGCCGAGCGTCAGCTGGCAGCCGAGGCGGCTGCGACGGTCGTCGCGGGGTGCGGCGGTACAGTCGAGCATCTCCTCCTCGTCCTCGCTGATCGGCGGCAGCGCGCCGAGATGGGACTCGCGGACGTAGACGTGGCAGGTGGCGCACATCGCCTGGCCGCCGCACTCGCCGACGATGCCGGCGACGCCGTTCTGCACGGCGGCGCGCATGACGTTGCTGCCTGCGTCGGCCTCGACGACGGTGCTGGTGTCGCCGTGGTGGTGGAAAACGACCTTGGGCATCGATGCTCCTTGCTTCGAGGGTCAGTCCCAGTGAACGGGCAGGCTCAGCACGCCGCGGAAGACCCAGCCACCGATCGTGGCGGGCCGGGACGGCGCGAGCCGCAGACCGGGGAACTGGGCGAACAGGCGGGGCAGCGCGATCGACACGACGGATGCCCGCGCGATCCAGGCCCCGGCGCAGAAGTGGTTTCCGCCGCCGAACGCGAGATGGGGCTTGCGGGGGCGATCGACGTCGTAGGCATCCGGGTCGGCGAACACCCCCGGATCCCGGTTGGCGGCTCCGACCACCACACCGAGGCGGGCTCCCCGGGGGATGGCCATGCCGCAGAGCTCGGTGTCGCGGGTCGCCTCACGGGGATACATGCTGATGGGCGCGACCCACCGGATGGACTCCTCGAAGGCGTCCGACCAGCGGCCGGCGGACCGCACGCTCGCCAGCTGGCCGGGGTGGGCCAGCAGGGCCCAGACCGTCGTCGCGAGCGCGTCCCTCGGCTCGTTGAGACCTCCGCCGATCGTCATCTTGAGGTTGGCCCGCACCGAGTCCAGTGGCATCCCGGACGTTGCCAGGACCGACAGCAGGCTGCCGTCGGGCTCGGCCCGCAGAGCGGGCAGCATCTCGTCGACGGCCTCGTCGACCTCACGGGACGACCGTTCCGCGGCCGCCCACACCTGCGGGTCGTCGGCGTAGTTGCCGGTGCCGTCGATCAGGGTCTGGGACCAGCGCTGCAGGTCTTGCTGGGTGGCGTTGGAGAAGCCGAGGACCACCCGCAGGTTCTCCGCCGCATAGGGCGCCGCGAACTCGGCGACCAGGTCCGCTCCGGGCCCGGCCGCACGCAGCCGTGCGGCATAGGTCGCGTAGTTGCGGTCGAACACCGCTTCCCATCGTTGCTTGATCGCCTTCGGGCGCAGCACTCCGCCGTAGGCCTTGCGCTCGACGTCGTGCTCCGGGTCGTCCTTGCGGAGCATGCTGTGCCCCATGGAGCGCTTCATCAGCGACTGCGCCTCGTCGGCGGAGAACCGCTGCTGATCCAGTTCGATGGCATGGCAGGCCTCGTAGCCGATGACCAGGTAGCGGTTCACGGCCGGTACCCAGTGGATCGGCGCCTGCGCCCGCAGCCGTTGGTAGATCGGGTACGGGTCTTCGTAGAGGTCCGGGATCGTCACCCAGTCGGCTGCCGGGATCGGCCGCGCCTCTGTCGTGTCCACGGTCATCGTTGACGTCGCCTCCTAGCCAGCGGATGGCTCGAGTGTCAGCGGGCGCACCTCCACAGGTAAAGGTCAAAAAACCTTCCAACAACCCCAGAAAAGCTCAGGATGTCCGGCCCGAACATGGATCTGATCCGGCGCCCTTGTGTCAGATTCGAAATCGTATACGATGCTCGCGTGGTCATCGACGAGGCAGTGTTCCGCTACGACCCCACGGGGGCGGACCGACCCGGCAAGGTGCTGGCACTGCACCTCAACTACCCGTCGCGCATCGCCCAGCGAGGGCGCGCGCCGGCGGCTCCGTCCTTCTTTCTCAAGCCCTCGACGTCGGTGTCGGCCTCGGGGACGCCCATCCACCGTCCAACCGGGACCGAACTGCTGGCCTTCGAGGGCGAGATCGCGCTGGTCGTCGGCGAGCGGGTGCGCGACGTACCGATCGAGCGGGCCTGGGACGCCGTCCGGGCGGTCACCGCGGCCAACGACTTCGGGGTGTACGACCTGAGGCACGTCGACAAGGGGTCGAACCTGCGCAGCAAGGGCGGCGACGGCTTCACGCCGCTCGGCCCGGCCGCGCTCGATGCCCGCGCCGTCGATCCGGCGGCGCTGCGGGTGCGGACGTGGGTCGACGGTGAGCTGGTACAGGAGGACACCACCGCGGAGCTGGTCTTCCCCTTCGCACAGCTCGTCGCCGACGTCTCGCAGCTGATCACGCTCGAGCCGGGGGACGTCGTGCTCACCGGCACCCCCGCGGGGTCCTCGGTGGTCGTCCCCGGCCAGACCGTCGAGGTCGAGGTGGACGCGCCGACCGTGCCCGGAACCCCGTCCACGGGCCGCCTGGTCACCCCGGTCGCCGAGGGCACCGTGGCCCCCGGCCGGTACGGAGCCGGTCCGAAGGTCGACGACGAGCAGCGGGAACAGGCCTGGGGCTCGCGCGAGGCGGCGGGGCTTCCGGCCGCGTTCGAGCTCACCGACGAACTCAAGGACAAGATCAACACGGTGGGCACGGCGACCCTGAGCGCCCAGCTGCGTAAACAGGGCCTCGACGCCGTGTCCATCGACGGCGTGCGCCCCCTCACTCCGGGCACGCGCCTCGTCGGCAGGGCGCGGACCATGCGGTTCGTTCCCTTCCGCGAGGACCTCAGCGCCCGGCACGGCGGCGGGTACAACGCCCAGAAGCGCGGCTTCGACGCGCTGAATCCCGGTGACGTGCTCGTCGTCGAGGCCCGCGGCGAACTCGGCACGGGCACGATCGGCGACATCCTCGCACTGCGTGCCGTGAGCCGGGGTGCGGCCGGTTTCGTCAGCGACGGCGGCGTGCGCGACTCGCGTGCCGTGGCCGGGACGGGCCTGCCGGTCTTCGCCGCCACCGTGCATCCCGCCGTCCTCGGCCGCCGCCACGTGCCGTGGGATCTGGATCTGACGATCGCCTGCGGCGGTGCGGCCGTCCAGCCCGGCGACGTCATCGTCGGTGACGACGACGGCGTCGTGGTCATTCCCCCGGGGCTGGTCGAGGACGTCGTCGAAGGGGCCCTCCAGCAAGAGGACGAGGAGCGCTTCATCGCCGAGCAGGTCAGCGCCGGGGCCGCTGTCGAGGGGCTGTACGCGCTGACCGGCGAATGGCGCGCGGCCTACGAAGCACAACGGCAGGAGCGCCGATGACCGCCACCACGAACAAGGCCCAGCTCGCCTACGACTTCATCAAGCAGCGGATCGTCTCGGGCCGCTACACGCCCGGCTACCGGCTTGTGCTCGCGACGATCGCGACCGAGCTCGGAATGAGCGTCGTGCCGGTCCGCGAGGCGATCCGGCGGCTCGAGGCCGAACGGCTGGTCACCTTCCAGCGCAACGTCGGCGCACAGGTCGCCATGCTCGACGAGCGCGAGTACCTGCACACGATGCAGACGCTCGCGCTGCTCGAGGGCTATGCGACCGCGCTGTCCGCGCCGCTCGTCACGCCCGGCCGGCTACGCAGGGCGCGGGAGGTGAACGAGCGGATGCGCGACAGCCTCACCCAGTTCCGCCCGCACGAGTTCACCCGGCAAAACTTCGAGTTCCATTCCCTGCTGTTCGAAAGCTGTCCGAACCCGCACGTCCTCGATCTGGTGCACCGCGGCTGGGACCGCCTGGCGAACCTGCGTGACTCGACGTTCAGCTTCGTGCCCGGCCGTGCGCACGAGTCGGTCGACGAGCACGAGCGGCTGCTGCGGCTCATCGAACGGGGCGCCGACGCCGACACCATCGAGCGGGCCGCGCGTGAGCACCGCACCCACACGCTCGACGCGTTCCTCGCCCACCAGGGCGCGCAGCTGCTCGACGACTGACCCACCGAGAGGGAGAGGCACCCACCGATGTCCCTTCGCACGGAACCACGGCGACTGCGCGGATCGATCGCGCCACTGATGACGCCGTTCACGACCGATGGCGAGGTAGACCACGAGTCACTGGCGAACGCCGTGAGATGGCAGATCGCCAGCGGATCCCACGGGCTGTCGATCGGCGGCTCGACCGGCGAACCGTCCGCACAGTCCATCGCGGAGCGGCTCGGCGCGCTCAAGACCGTGCTGGCCGCCTCCGAACACACGGTCCCGGTCATTCCGGGCACCGGCACGACCAAACTGGACGAGACCATCGAGCTGACCCGCCAGGCCGCCGAACTCGGTGCCGACGCCGCCCTCGTCATCACGCCCTACTACGCCCGGCCGACCCAGGAGGCGCTGTACCGCTGGTACGCCACCGTGGCCGCCGAGGTGCCGGACCTGCCGATCCTCGCCTACAACGTGCCCAGCCGCACCTCGGTCGACATCGCGCCGGAGACGGTGGAGCGGCTCTACGCCGACGTCCCCAACTTCGTCGGCATCAAGGAGACCACCCGCGACTTCGAGCACTTCAGCCGCGTGCTGCAACGCTGCGGGCGCGACCTGGTCGTCTGGAGCGGTATCGAGCTGCTCTGCCTGCCGCTGCTGGCGCTGGGCGGCGCCGGGTTCCTCTCCGCCACCGCGAACATCGCGCCCGCGGCGCACGCACGGATGTTCGACCTCTGGTCCGCCGGCGACCACGCCGGCGCACTGGAGATCCACTATGGACTGCACCCGCTGGTGGACCTGATCTTCACCGAGACCAACCCCGCCGCGGGCAAGTGGGTGCTCGAGCAGCTCGGCGTCTTCCGCTCGGGTCATGTGCGCCCGCCGCTCATCCCGCTGACCGAGGCCGGGCAGTCCACGGCCAGGACCCTTCTCGCACAGGCCGGGCAGTACGTCTCGCCCGTCGCCGACGAGTTCACCATCGGAGCCAGGTGATCATGACCATCGCACCCGCATCCCGCGCCGAGCGCACCCCGGAGAACCTGCCGGACCGGATCCGGCACGTCATCGGCGGCGAATCCGTGGACTCCCTGTCCGGGCGCACCTTCGAGGTGCTCGACCCCGTCTCCAACGAGCCCTACCTGCGAGCCGCCGCCGGGCAGGCCGATGACGTCGACCGCGCCGTCGCCGCGGCGCGGGTGGCCTTCGACGAGGGGCCCTGGCCGACGCTGTTGCCCCGCGCCCGCGCCCGGATCCTGAACCGGATCGCCGACATCGTGTCGTCCCGGGACGCGCGCCTCGCCGAACTGGAGACCTTCGACACCGGCCTGCCCATCACGCAGGCGCTCGGCCAGGCGCAGCGCGCGGCGGAGAACTTCCGCTTCTTCGCCGACCTGATCGTCGCCCAGTCCGACGACACCTACAAGGTGCCCGGCAGGCAGGTCAACTACGTCAACCGCAAGCCCAAGGGCGTCGCGGGGCTCATCACGCCGTGGAACACCCCGTTCATGCTGGAGTCGTGGAAGCTCGCCCCCGCGCTCGCCTCGGGCTGCACCGTCGTGCTGAAACCGGCCGAGTTCACCCCGCTCTCGGCGAGCCTCTGGGCGGACATCTTCCGCGAGGCCGGCCTGCCCGACGGGGTGTTCAACCTGGTGCACGGGCTGGGGGAGGAGGCGGGCGACGCCCTGGTGAAACACCCGGACGTACGGCTCATCTCGTTCACCGGCGAGTCCAGGACCGGCGAGATCATCTTCGCGAACGCCGCGCCGACGCTCAAGGGCCTGTCGATGGAGCTGGGCGGCAAGTCGCCCGCCGTCGTGTTCGCCGACGCGGACCTCGACGCCGCGCTCGACTCCACCCTCTTCGGCGTCTTCTCGCTCAACGGCGAACGCTGCACCGCGGGCAGCCGCATTCTGGTCGAGCGCCCGGTCTACGACCGGTTCGTCGAGCGCTACGCCGCCCGCGCCACGAGGGTCGTGGTGGGTGATCCACGCGACCCACGGACGGAGGTCGGTGCGCTCGTCCACCCCGAGCACTACGAGAAGGTGATGGGCTACATCGAGCTGGGCAAGTCGGAGGGCAGGCTCGTGGCAGGCGGAGGCCGCCCCGACGGGCTCGAGACGGGCAACTACGTCGCGCCGACCGTCTTCGCGGACGTCAAGCCGGAAGCCCGCATCTTTCAGGAGGAGATCTTCGGGCCGGTCGTCGCGCTCACGCCGTTCGACACCGAGGAGGAGGCACTCGCGCTCGCGAACGGTGTCAGGTACGGGCTCGCGGCCTACCTCTGGACCCGAGACCTGGAGCGTGCGCACACCTTCGCCCAGTCCCTCGACTGCGGCATGGTCTGGCTGAACTCGCACAACGTCCGGGACCTGCGCACCCCCTTCGGCGGTGTGAAGGCCTCCGGGCTCGGCCAGGAGGGCGGCTACCGGTCGCTCGACTTCTACACCGATCAGCAGGCGGTGCACATCAGTCTCGGTGAGGTGCACACGCCGCGGTTCGGCACCGGCGCCGACGAGAAGGAGACCCAGAAGCCATGACCGGCACCGCCTCTCCCACGCCCCCGGACATCGTGCGCGCGGCGTACGGCGAACTCGTCGTCACCGACCTGGCCGCGTCCCGCGAGTTCTATGTGGACGTGCTCGGCCTGACCGTGACCGAAGAGGACGACGAGACCGTCTACCTGCGCTCGCTCGAGGAGTTCATCCATCACAACCTCGTGCTCCGAAAGGGACCCGTCGCCGCGCTCGCCGCGCTCGCCTTCCGCGTGCGCAGCCGGCAGGACGTCGACCGGGCCGAGGCCTACTACCGGGCCCTGGGCTGCCGCACGGAGCGCCGCGCCGAGGGCTGGACCGCCGGCGTCCGCGACGCCGTGCGCGTCACGGACCCGCTCGGCTTTCCCTGCGAGTTCTTCCACGAGATCGAGCACGTCGAACGCCTCATCTGGCGCTACGACCTGCACACGCCGGGCGCGCTCGTGCGGCTGGACCACTTCAACCAGGTCACGCCGGACGTGCCGAAGGGCCTCGCCTACCTGGAGGCGCTCGGGTTCCGCACCACCGAGGACATCAGGGACGACGAGGGCGTGACCTACGCAGCCTGGTTGCGCCGCAAGCCGACCGTGCACGACACGGCCCTGACCGGCGGTGACGGGCCGCGGCTGCACCACATCGCGTTCGCCACCCACGAGAAGCACAACATCATCGCGATCTGCGACAAACTCGGTGCCCTGCGCAGATCCGACGCGATCGAGCGCGGCCCGGGCCGCCACGGTGTCTCCAATGCGTTCTACCTGTACCTGCGCGACCCCGATGGTCACCGTGTCGAGATCTACACCCAGGACTACTACACCGGCGACCCCGACAATCCGCTGGTCACCTGGGACGTGCACGACAACCAGCGCCGCGACTGGTGGGGCAACGCCGTGGTGCCCAGCTGGTACACCGACGCCTCGCCCGTGCTGGATCTCGACGGCAACGTCGCGCCGGTCACCGCCCGCACCGAGAGCCGGGAAATGGACGTCACCATCGGCGCCGACGGATTCTCCTACACCCGGATCGACGGCACCGAACGCGGGTTCAAGGTCGGGGGCCAGCTGTGACAGCGCTGCCCGCTCGACATCGCACGCTCGACCGGCTCAGCGTGCGATGTCGAGCGCGGCGCGGATGATGCTGTCGGCGTCGAGGCCGTGGTGGCGGTAGACGTCCTCCAGCGATCCGGACTGGCCGAAGCGGGTGACGCCCAGCGCGGTGGTCGCGACACGGTTGACGGTGGCGAGGAACGACAGGGTGTGCGGGTGTCCATCGAGGACGGTGACGAGCGGCGTCGCCCGCTCCGCGGGAAGGACCTGATCGAGGATCCAGGAATCGGCCTGCTCGTGGCCCTGCCGGGCACGGACGGCGCGGTAGAGCAGGTCGGGGCTCGTCACGCAGACGACGTCGGCGGGGATGCCGATCTGGCCCAGCCGGTCGGCGGCGGCGAGCGCCTCGGGCACCACGGCGCCCATCGCGGCGAGGGTCACCGTGGCGCCGTCCTCGCGGCGCAGGGGATAGGCACCGGCGACCACCAGGCGCCTGCGCCGCTCCCGCGCGGCGGGATCGGCGGGCACGCCTGCGAGTGCCTGGTCGACCGGGCGCGTCGACAGCCGCAGGTAGGCCGAGCTGCCTCCCGGCTTGCCCAGCTGGGCGAGGGCGGCGAGCAGCGTCCACTCGGCGTCCTGGGCGAAGGCGGGTTCGTAGGTGAGGCAGCCCGGCTGTTCCAGCCCGATCGACGGAGTCTTGATCGACTGGTGTGCGCCCCCCTCGGGGGCGAGCGTCACGCCCGAGGGAGTGCCGATGAGGATGGACTGGCCGCCGGCGTAGATGCCGTAGGACCAGGGCTCCAGTGCGCGCTCGACGAACGGGTCGTAGAGCACTCCGATGGGCAGCAGGGGCTGGCCCCAGCGGCTCCAGGTGGCGCCGAGCTCGCCGAGCAGGCTGACGAGGTTGACCTCGGCGATACCGAGTTCGATGTGCTGTCCGGTGGGTTCCTCCCGCCAGTGCAGGATGGTCTCGGCGTCGTCGGCGAACCAGTCCCGGCGCTCCCGCGCGGACCAGACACCGACCTTGTTGACCCACCCGCCGAGGTTGGTCGTGGAGCTGACGTCGGGGCTGACGGTGACGACGCGACGGGCTGCCTCCGGTGCTTCGCGGGTGAGGTCGAGCAGGGCGCGGCCGAGCGCGGCCTGGGTGGTGGCGGTACCGGAGGGAGTGCGGCCGAAGTCGGCGGGCACCGCCGGTGGGGGAAGCGCCGGAGCGGCGGGACGGCGCAGGCGTCGCGCGGTGGCGCGGCACAGTTCGTGTTCCGGGCTGCCGTCCGGGAAGGCGCGCCACGGGTCGTCCGGGTCGGTGCCGAGCCGAGCGGCCAGTTCCCGCAGCTGGGCGTCGGTGAGCAGCGCGGAGTGGTTCTGCGGGTGCCCCTTGGTCGCGAGGCCGTGGCCCTTGATCGTGTAGGCGAAGACGACGGTCGGGCGAGTGTCGTCGATGCCTGCCAGTGCGTGGTCGAGGGCGGTCAGGTCGTGGCCGCCGAGGTTGGCGATCGCGTCCACCAGGGTGGCGTCGTCGAGGTCGGCGACGAGACCGGCGATCGCCCCGGCCGTGGGCCCGTCGCCGGGCAGGCGGCGGCGGAGCTCGGCGGCGTCGCAGCGCAGCAGGCGCTGGTACTCGGGGTTGGTCATGGCGTCGATGCGCTGCCGCAGTTCGGCCCCGCCCTCGTGGTGGAACACGTCCTCGAGCAGCCTGCCGTACTTGAGCTGGATGACCTGCCAGCCCGCGGCGGCGAACATGCCGCGCAGCTTGTCCGCGGCGATGTTGGGCACGACGCGATCCAGCGACTGGCGGTTGAGGTCGACGATCCACACGATCTCGCCGAGTTCGGCGACGCCGGGGTCGAGGACGGCCTCCCACACCGCACCCTCGTCCAGTTCGGCGTCGCCGACCAGCGAGTACTGGCGGCCCGTCCCCGCGCCACCGAAGGCGGTGTCGATGTAGCGGCGGGAGACGGCACCCCAGATCGGGGCGGTGGCGCCGATGCCCACCGAGCCGGTGGAGTAGTCGGCGGGATCGGGGTCCTTCGTGCGGCTCGGGTAGCTCTGCAGCCCGCCGAACTCGCGCAGCCGCGGCAGGTACGACGCGCCCAGCTCACCGAGCAGGTAGTTGATCGCGTGCAGCACCGGCGAGGCGTGCGGCTTCACCGACACGCGATCCTCCGGCCGCAAGTGCCGGAACCACAGCGCCGTCATGATCGAGACCATCGACGCCGACGACGCCTGGTGCCCGCCGACCTTCAGGCCGGTCGGGTTCGGCCGCACCCGGTTCGCGTGGTGGATGATCGCGCTCGACAGCCACAGCACCCGGTCCTCGACCGCGCGCAGCAGCTCGGTGGCGGGTGGGCTGACGACGGGCTCGCTCATCGGATCATCCTCGATCGGTGGGCAGGTTGCCCACAGTGAAACAACCGGCTGGACTGATGCTCAACAGGCCGGTCCGAAATTGAGCAATCTGCTCAAGCTCGGGCCGTCGCCGCGGCGGAAGGGTGAGCACAATGACGCATGGCGGCACCGTGGACCCGACGGATGCCCGGATCCTGCTGGAACTGACGGAACACCCCCGCGCGACCACCCTGGCCCTGGCCGACCGCGTCGGGATCTCCCGCAACACGGCCCAGGCGCGGCTCGCGCGGATGGAACGGGACACTCTCGCCTCCTTCGAGCGGCGGGTTCCTCCGGCCGTCCTTGGCTACCCGCTGACCGCGTTCATCACCGCCGCGGTGACGCAGCGCCGGCTCGACGAGGTCGCCGCCGCCCTCGCCACGGTGCCCGAGGTGCTGGAGGTGCACGGCATCTCCGGCCCGGTCGACCTGATGATCCACGTGGTGGCCCGCGACGCCGACGACCTGTACCGCGTCGCGGGCCGCATCCTCGCCATCCCCGGTGTCGAACGCACCAACACCGCGCTGGTCATGCGCCAGCTCGTCGACTACCGCATCACTCCGCTGCTGCGTCAGGAGGCCGAGCCCGGCGAGGCCGACGCTACCAGCGAGTAACATATCGTCGACATATCGAAAACCGGATACGTGCCGGCAACACCATGCTGTCTTGACTGGGGGCCATGACCCACAGCGAACCAGCACGAGCGGCCGCTCTTCGCGCCCGGTCGCTGGCGTCCGCGCCCTCCACCGCCGTCCCCGCGCTCGGCATCACCGTCTATGGCTGCGAGCAGGACGAGGCCGCCCTGTTCCGGGAGCTGGCGCCTCGCTTCGGCGTCCTGCCGACCATCACCGAGCAGCCCGTGTCCGAAGCCACCGTCGAACTGGCACGCGGGAACCGATGCATCAGCGTTGGTCACAAGACCCGGATCACGAACGCGACGCTGCGCGCCCTGGAAAGAGCGGGCGTCAGGTACGTCTCCACGCGCAGCATCGGATACAACCATGTCGACGTGCGCTACGCCGAGAGCGTCGGCATCTCCGTCGAGAACGTCGCCTACTCGCCGGACAGCGTGGCCGACTACACGCTGATGCTGATGCTGATGGCGGTGCGGAACGCGAAATCCGTCATCCGCCGCGCCGACGTTCATGACTACCGGCTGCCGGAGGTGCGCGGGCGAGAGTTGCGCGACCTGACCGTCGGGGTCGTCGGCACGGGCCGCATCGGCGCCGCCGTCCTGGACCGGCTGCGGGGGTTCGGCTGCCGGGTACTGGCCCACGACAGCAGGCCCGGTGTCGCGGCCGACTACGTCGCGCTCGACGAACTGGTGCGGCAGAGCGACATCGTCACGCTCCACACGCCGCTCACCGCGGACACGCACCACCTGCTCGATCGCAGGCGCATCGAGCAGCTGAAGCACGGCGCCGTCGTCGTCAACACCGGACGCGGTGCCCTGCTCGACACCGAGGCGCTTGTCTCGGCCCTGGAAAGCGGCAGATTGGCCGGTGCGGCGCTGGACGTCCTCGAGGGTGAGGAAGGAATCTTCTACGCCGACTGCCGAAACCAGGCACCCCACAGCACGACGCTGCTGCGGCTGCAGGAGCTGCCGAACGTGCTCGTCAGCCCGCACACCGCCTACTACACGGAGCACGCCCTGCGCGACACCGTCGAGAACTCCATCGCCAACTGCCTGAAATTCGAAAGCGGGAGCCAGCGTGGATAGGTTGAGAATCGGAATCCTGTTCGGGGGCGCTTCCGAGGAGCACCCCGTCTCGGTCAAGTCCGCACGGGAAATCGCCCGGCACCTCGACACCGAACGGTATGAGCCGTTCTACGTCGGGATCACGAAGGACGGTGCCTGGAAGCTGTGTGACGGCCCCGGCGAGAACTGGGAGGACGGCCGGTGCCGCCCGGCCGTGCTGTCGCCGGACCGGGGCGTCCGCGGATTGCTCGTTCTCGAGCACGGACGATACGAAACGGTCGGCCTGGACCTGATCCTGCCCGTGCTGCATGGCAAGCAGGGCGAGGACGGCGCGATGCAGGGCTTGCTGGAGCTCTCGGGCATTCCCTACGCGGGCTGCGACGTCCAGAGTTCCGCCCTGTGCATGGACAAGTCACTCGCCTACACCGTCGCCAGGAGCGCGGGAATCGCCACACCGGAGTTCTGGTCCGTCGCGGCGAACGAGACCATCGATCCCGGCCGGCTCACCTACCCCGTCTTCGTCAAGCCGGCCCGCTCGGGGTCCTCGTTCGGTGTCAGCAAGGTCACCGCCAGGAACGAGCTGCCGAGCGCGGTGGAGGTGGCACGGCAGTACGACGAGAAGGTGCTGATCGAGCAGGCCGTGGCCGGCAGCGAGGTCGGCTGCGCCATCCTCGGAAACGAGCTGGAACTCATCGTGGGTGAGGTGGACCGCATCGCGCTCTCGCACGGGTTCTTCAGGATCCATCAGGAGAGCGAGCCCGAAAGCGGCTCCGAGAACGCGACGCCCATCGTGCCCGCCGACATCCCGGCCGAGTCCCGCGCGCTCGTCCAGGAGACGGCGAAACGTGTCTATCGCGCACTGGGCTGCCGGGGACTGTCCCGGGTGGACATGTTCCTGAAGGAGGACGGCAGCGTCGTGCTCAACGAGGTGAACACCCTGCCTGGCATGACCTCCTACAGCCGCTATCCGAGGATGATGGCGGCCGCCGGGCTCTCCCTGGGCGAGGTGCTCGACCGGCTTGTGGCGCTGACCCTGACCGGGAAACTCCGATGAACGACGACTTCGTCTTCGTCGACGAGTTCGTCCCGGGAATACGCTGGGACGCCAAGTACGCCACCTGGGACAACTTCACCGGAAGGCCGGTGGACGGATACCTGGCGAACCGCATCGTCGGCACGACGGCGTTGTGTGCGGCACTGAAGGGGGCGCGAGACGAGGCCGAACACCGTGGCTTCGGTCTGCTGCTGTGGGACGGGTACCGTCCGCAGCGGGCCGTGGACTGCTTCCTGCGCTGGTCCCAACAGCCGGAGGACGGCCGGACCAAGCAGCGGCACTACCCGAACATCGACCGCACCGAGATGTTCGAGCAGGGATACGTCGCCGCCCGGTCCGGCCACAGCCGGGGCAGCACCGTCGACCTGACGCTGTACCACCTGGACACCCGGGAGCTCGCTCCCATGGGTGGCGACCATGACCTGATGGACCCGATCTCCCACCATGGCGCGACGGGAATCACGCACGTCGAAGCGAGAAACCGGCAGCACCTCCGCTCCATCATGGAGTCCTGCGGCTTCCGGCGATACGACACCGAGTGGTGGCACTACACCCTGGAAGACGAACCCTTTCCGGACACCTACTTTGACTTTCCCATCACCTGAGCGCCCCCACGCGGCACCAGCGCGCAGGCAGGGCAGGCCGGCTCGGCCGCCGGGCGTGACGGCACCGCGTGTCGTCGTCGCGGGCGGCCATTCGGCCGGCCACATCGAGCCCGCGATGAACTGTGCCGACGCGCTGCGCAGGCTGGAGCCCTCGGCCGAGATCACCGCACTCGGCACCGTCTGCGGCCTGGACACCGTGCTCATCCCGGCGCGCGGCTACCCGCTCGAACTCGTCCCGCCGGTGCCACTGCCGCGCCACCCCACCCGGGCCCTGCTGCGGACGCCGGGCAGGTTGCGGGACTCGGTGCTGGCGGCGGGGGCGGTGCTCGACCGCGTGCGGGCCGAGGTCGTGGTCGGCTTCGGCGGCTACGTGGCCGTGCCCGCCTATCTCGCCGCGCGCAGGCGGGGCCTGCCGATCGTCGTGCATGAGGCCAACGCCCGCCCCGGGGTGGCCAACCGCCTGGGAGCCCGGATGACGACGCACGTGTTCACCGCCGCGCCGGGCGTCCGGCCGGCCCACGCCACCGCCATCGGCATCCCGCTGCGGCCGGCGATCACCGGGCTCGACCGGTCGGCGCTGCGCGGCACCGCCCGCGAGCGGTTCGGTCTGCGACCGGACGGGCCGGTGCTGCTGGTCACCGGCGGTTCGCAGGGCGCACGGGCGATCAACGCCGCGGTCTCCGGCGCGGCCCCGGCGTTGCGGGCGGCCGGGGTGCAGGTGTTGCACATCACCGGGCCGCGGCGCGTCGTCGGCGTGCCCGACGGCGACCCGGCCGACTCGCCCTACGTCGTCGTCCCCTACGTCGAGGAGATGCACTACGCCTACGCCGCCGCCGACCTGGTGCTCTGCCGCTCGGGGGCGATGACGTGCGCCGAACTGGCCGCTGCCGGCCTGCCCGCCGTCTACGTGCCGCTGCCGCTGCGCGGCGGCGAGCAGCGGCTGAACGCCGAACCGGTCGTCGCGGCAGGCGGGGCACTGCTCGTCGACGACGCCGACCTCGACCCGGCCTGGATCGAGGCCGCCCTGGTCCCGCTGCTGTCCGACCCGGAGCGGATCGCCGCGATGTCGGCGCGCGCGGCGGCGGCCGGCGCACGCGATGCCGATGTCGTCCTTGCCCGGCACGTGCTCGCCGTGGTCGCCGAGCGACGCGGGCACGCCGGCTGACCGTCAGCGGTCCGCGGGTGGCGGCGCGGCGGGAAGGCGCACCGTGACGCTGAGCCCGCCTGCGGGCCGGGGCGTGAGGGTCAGGGTGCCGTCATGTGCGTGGACGATGCTCTTCACGATCGCCAGACCGAGGCCGACACCGGTGTGGTCGGCGCGGATGCGTGCGGTGCCGCGCTGGAACGGCTCGGCGAGCGTGGACACCGCCTGCGAGGTGAGCGTGTCGCCGGTGTTCTCGACGGTGAGCGCCACACTCTGGGGGTGGCGGCTCGTCGTCAGCCACACGGTGCCGTGCTCCCGCCGATTGTGGACGATCGCGTTGTGCAGGAGGTTCGTGGTCATCTGCAGCAGCAGGGCAGGGGAGCCGAGGGCAGGGGTGACCTCGCCGGAGGTCTCGATGGTGATGCCGCGCTTCTCGGCGAGGGGGAGCAGGGTTTCGGCGGCCTCCTCCGCGACCAGGGACAGATCGACGTGCTCGCGGGTGAAGGACCGCTGGTCGGCGCGGCTGAGCAGCAGCAGTGCTTCGGTGAGCTCGATCGCCCGGGTGTTGACGAAGTGCAGGCGCTCGACAAGCTCGCCGGTGTCGCGGTGACGATCGCTGCGGGCCACCTCGAGCAGGGTCTGCGTGATCGCCAGCGGGGTGCGCAGTTCGTGGGAGGCGTTGGCCGCGAACCTCTGCTGTTCGGCGACGTGTGCTTCCAGCCGCGCGAGCATGGCGTCGAAGGCGTCGGCGAGTTCCCGAAACTCGTCGTCGCTGCCTTCCAGCTGGATCCGGTGGGAGAGCGAGCCGTTCGCGGCCAGGCGGGTCGCCTGGGTGATGCGGGTCAGCGGCGCGAGCATCCGCCCGGCGAGCAGCCACCCGCCCACGAGGCCGAACACGAGCAGGAACGCCAGCGCCGCGGCGGCCTTCGGGACGAACGCACGTTCCAGGTCGGAACGGTTGGGGACGAACACTCCAGGGACCCGGCCCGGGCGGTCCGCCGCGGTCGGCAGGTGGATCACCTCGGGCACGTAGCGCAGCAGGAACAGCCACACGGCCGCGAGCAGCAACGCACCGGCGACCATGAGGAACCCGGCGTAGCTGAGGGTGAGCTTGAGGCGAACGCTCAGCCCAGGGGCTCTATTCACGACTCTTACCCTCGCCCCCGGAGTCCACTCCCGTGTCGATGCGGTAGCCGACGCCGGGCACCGTGGCGATCAGCCACGGCTCGCCGAGCCGCTTGCGCAGGGCGGAGACGGTGATGCGCACGGCGTTGGTGAACGGGTCGGCGTTCGCGTCCCAGGCTCGTTCCAGCAGTTCTTCGGCGCTGATGACACCGCCCTCGGCGGCGACGAGAACCTCGAGCACGGCGAACTGCTTCCGGGTGAGCCCGATGTAGCGGCCGTCGCGGTAGACCTCACGGCGGAACGGGTCCAGCCGCAGGCCCGCGATCTCCCGCACGGGTGGCCTGCTGTGCGCGCGCCTGCGGTCGAGGGCCCGGAGCCGGAGCACGAGCTCCTGGAGTTCGAACGGCTTGGTGAGGTAGTCGTCGGCCCCCAGACCGAACCCGGACGCCTTGTCGTCGAGCCGGTCGGCGGCCGTGAGCATCAGGATCGGCATACCGCTGCCGGAATCGACGATGCCCTTGGCGATCTCGTCGCCGGAGGGCCCGGGAATGTCGCGGTCGAGGACCGCGATGTCGTAGGTGTTGACGCTCAACAGCTCCAGCGCGGTGTCGCCGTCACCCGCGATGTCGGCCGCGATCGCCTCCAGGCGCAGCCCGTCGCGGATCGCCTCGGCCAGGTAGGGCTCGTCCTCGACGATCAACACACGCATGCGCCGATGCTACGAGCCAGCGCATATCGCCTGCATATCGAAAACCGGATACGTGCCGGCAACACCACGCTGCCTTGACTGGCGGCATGCCCGACAGCGAACGAGTACGAACCACGGTCCGCGACGCGCCGGTGCAGGCGCCCCCCTCACGTGCCGTCCGGCGCGGCCTCGGCACCGCACACGGCGCCGTCCCCGCTTCCACGACGGTCTTCGACGACGAGCTCCCGGCCGTGGCGAACCTCGATCCCGACCTGCTCGACGCCTTGCGCCGAGCCGCGATCGATGCCGCCGACGACGGGGTCGAGTTCTCCGTCAACGGCGGATGGCGATCCCCGGAGTACCAGAACCAGCTGCTGCGGGAGGCGATCGCGAAGTACGGCTCGGCCGAGGAGGCCGCACGGTGGGTGGCCACCGCCGACACCTCCGCCCACGTGGCAGGTACAGCGGTCGACGTCGGATTCGCCGCCAGGGCGTGGCTGTCCGAACACGGCGCGGGGTACGGGCTCTGCCAGATCTACCGCAACGAGCCCTGGCACTACGAACTCCGTCCCGAGGCGCCCGAGTGCGGTTGCCCTCCCCAGTACGCCGACCCCTCGCACGATCCGAGGACGCGGCGGTGAGCCGGCTGGTTTCGGGTCCTACCGGATCGCGGCGTGCCAGTCGGCGCCGGCGTCCCGCGTCAGTGAGCCGATGTCCAGCTGGTCCTGGCCCGGCACGCCGATCCTGGTGAACCGCATGGGCTCCGTTCCAGGCGGGACCGTCGCGTCGAACCCCAGCTTCGCTCCGACGCCGCCGTCGGTGGAGGGATCGAGTTTGGAGCCCTGCGTGCCGGGCACGACGACGAGGTCCCGGTCGGCCTGGAACCGCGTCGCCACGGCCCATTCGACCTCGACCGCGTTGTCGACGTCCACGTCGGTGTCCACGGCCGTGACGTGCTTCACGTCGTAGTGCACCGCCAGGGCGGCCAGGATGACATTCTTCGCCTCTCCGGGCGCGGGGCGGTCCACCTGGACGTACAGGTGGTACCGGCAGGTGCCGCCGAGCGAGAGGTGCACGGCCGTGACGCAGGGGAAGTTCCTGCGCAGCTCGGACAGGAACGAGGCCTCGCGGGGCAGGCAGCCCAGCAGCAGGTGTTCGCGGCCGCCGCCCACGATCGTGTGATACAGCGGATCCCGCCGGTGCGTCACCGTGCTGAGCTGGATGACGTGCCGCTCGGCACGCGCGCCGTAGTACTGCGGGAACTCGCCGAACGGACCCTCCGGCTCCCGGACCCCGGCGAGCAGCGTGCCTTCGAGCACGATCTCGGCGTTGGCGGGCACGTGGATGTCGCTGTCGAGACAGCGCACGACGGGCAGTGGCTCGCCGCGCAGCGCGCCGGCGATCTCCAGTTCGTCCTGGCCCAGCGGCACGATCGCCTGGGAAGCCATGAGCGTCAGCGGGTCGGCGCCGACCACGATCGCCACGTCGAGATCGGCACCGGCGCGTTCCCGATCACGGAAGAACGCGAGCGTGTGGCGGGGCAGCAGCAGGGCGCCGAGGCGGTCGGGGCCGCTCACCTGCAGCCGGTGAATCGACACGTTCTGCCGTCCGCTGCCGTGCTCACGCGTGATCAGCAGTCCCGCCGTGATGTAGGCACCGTGGTCGTGTTCGTTGTGGGTGGGCAGCGGCAGCAGCTCGGTGAGCGCGAAGTCCCGGTGGACCACCTCCTGGCAGGGCGCCGTGCCGACCGGCTTCGACGGCAGCGGTTCCCGGCAGGCCTGCTGGAAGTGCGCCACCAGCTCCTGCTCGGCGACCCCCGCGGCCTCGGCCATCCAGGTGCGCTGGGACAGCAGGCCGGACACGATCGGAACGGGGTGCCCGCTCGGCCGGGGAAAGAGCGTGGCCTGCCGCCCGTCGAGCCGGTTCGCCACTCCGGCGACACCGAACCGCAGGTCGATGCCCTGGTCGGTCAGGGCGAGCCGCCCGGTGGCTGCCAGGTGGTCCAGCCAGGTGCGCAGGTCCGCGCCGGGTGGGAGTTCCGTCGCCGTCATCGGGTTCCTTTCCACAGTTCCCAGGCCCCTTCGTGCCGGATGTCGAGCTCGCGCAACCCCTCCGGATCTGCCGCGCCACATTGCCCGAGCGCCGTGCGCAGCTCGCCGGCGAGCAACGCGGCGACGTGCGCGCCGCCTCTGCTGCCTGCGGCGGCCAGACCGAGCAGGAAGGCGCGTCCGCAGAAGGCCGCATCGGCGCCCAGCGCCATGACCCGCGCGATGTCCAGCCCGGAGCGAACACCGCTGTCGAACAACACCGTGGCGTCGGTGCCGACGGCCCTGGCGATCGCGGGCAGCACGTCGACGGCGGGCGGTGCCGCATCGGACTGCCGCCCGCCGTGATTGGACACGAGGACGCCGTCCGCTCCGGCCTCGACCGCACGTTCCGCGTCGGCGGGATGCAGCAGACCCTTCACGACGAGGGCGCGTGGCCACGCCTGGCGCAGGTCGGCGATCTCGGCCCAGGTGAACCCGCCTCGCATCTCGCCCTGTACGAACCCGGCGACCTCGTCCAGAGTCGCCGAGGGTCCGACGTAGCGGCCGACGTTGGCGAACACCGGCATCCGGCAGCGCAGCGCCGCGAGCGACCAGGCAGGGGAGGTCGCGACCTGCAGCGCCATCGGCAGGCTGGGCCGGAAGGGCACGACCAGGCCGTGCCGCAGGTCACGCGGCCGCTTGGACCGCACCGGTGCGTCGACCGCCACCACGAGCGCCTCGGCACCGGCATCGGCCGCGCGACGCACGAGGTCGAAGGTCACCCGGTGGCGCTCGGCGGGGAACCCGTACAGCTGAAACCAGGTACGGCCCGGACAGCGCCGCGCGACCTCCTCGACGGAGGCGGAGGCGAGCGTGCCCGTGATGTAGGGGAGCCCGGCCCCGGCGGCGGTGCCGGCGAGCAGCCTGGTCGCGTCCGGCCAGGCGAGGCCGTCCAAGCCGGCGGGGGAGATCCCGAACGGGTGCGCGTACTTGCGGCCGAAGAGGGTGACGGAGCTGTCGACCGGCGGCAGGTCGCCGTAGCGGGGCACGAGCTCCACGCCGTCCAGCGCGGCGCGGTTGCGGCGCACCCCGAGATCGTCGCCGGTGCCGCCCGCGACGAAGTCGTAGGCGAACCGGGGTAGCCGCCTGCGCGCCGCCCGTTCCACGTCGGCCATCGTCGGCAGCCGCCGGTGCAGTGCGGCCTGCGCACCCACCCCGCTGCCAGGGCCCCAGGCCGCGCCGCGCCGCCGTCGCAGCCGCACCGTGAGCGCGTGTGGAGTGCCGTCGCTCATGCCGTTCCTTCGCGTAGCTGGTCGATGGTCGCCCACACCGAGATCTGCGCCGGGTCGGTGACGATCTCGATCACGGCCGGCCGGCAGGCCGCCAGTGCGGTGCGCAGAACGGCGGGGAACTCCGCGTCGGCACGGACCCGCGCGCCGAAGGCCCCGAAAGCGTGCGCCAGCTCCACGAGATCGGGGTTGCCGAGGCCGGAGCCGATCACCCGGCCCGGATACCGGCGCTCCTGGTGCATCCGGATCGAGCCGTACATGTTGTTGTTGAACACCAGGGACACGATCGGTGCGCCGAGCCGTACGGCGGTTTCCAGTTCCTGGACCGTCATCAGGAACCCGCCGTCGCCCGACACCGACACCACGGTCCGGTCCGGCAGGGCGAGCTTGGCCCCGATCGCGGCGGGAAGCGCGTAGCCCATCGCGCCGGAGGCCGCGCCGACGTACGTGCGGGCCCGCGGAAACCGGAAGAACGTGTGCAGCCAGCCCGCGAAGTTGCCCGCGTCGTTGGTGATCACCGCGTCGGCGGGCAGCTCAGCCCGGAGCGCGCGGATGATCTGCCGGTTGTCCACGCGGTCGGCGTGTTCTGCGGGTTCCACGGTGGTCACTCGCCGATAGGTGGCGTGCCGTTGCTCGGCCCAGCCGGGGTCGCGCCACTCCCCGGGCTTGCCGACGGCGCGTAGTGTGCAGCCCGCGTCGGCGTGCACGCCCAGCTCCACCGGATAGGTCTTGCCGAGCTGACCCGGCTCGATGTCGACCTGGACGATGCGCTGCGCCTCGGCCGGCGCGGTGTAGCCCTGGGTGGTGATCTCGTTGAGCCGTGCACCGAGCGCCACGACGAGGTCGGCCTCGCGCACCGTCTCGACGAGGGCAGGATGGGTGCCCATCTGCAGGTGTCCCGCATAGCGCGGATGCTCGTTGGGGAAGACGTCGTGCCGCCGCCAGGCAGCGAGCACGGGCACCTCCCAGGCCTCGGCGAACGTCACGAGCTCGTCCTCGGCCCTGCTGTGCTTGACGCCCGCTCCCGCGATGACGACAGGGCGCTGGGAGCCCAGCAGCAGTCGCCGCAGTGCCGTCACGTCCTCGGGTGAGGGCGCGGGGCGGGTCAGCGTGCGGGGCGCGGCGGGCGGCGCGGAGGTGCTGTGGTCGAGGACGTCCTCCGGTAGGGACAAGACGACCGGGCCGGGCCTTCCTGTGCGGGCCAGCGTCAGCGCCCGGTCGACGGCGGCGGGTACGCGGCGTGGATCGCTCTCCTCCACGGCGTGCTTGGCGACCGGGCCGAGGAAGGCCGCCACGTCGGTCTCCTGGAAGCCCTCGCGGCCGCGGTGGCGCGAGTCGAGCTGGCCGACGAGCACCAGCAGCGGTGTCGAGTTCTCGCGCGCGGTGTGCACGCCGATGGACAGGTTCGCCGCGCCGACCGCGCGCCCCCCGAGCACGACGCCGACGCGGTCGGAGGCGGTGGCGTGCGCCTCGGCCATGAACGCGGCGCCACCCTCGTGCCGTGCGGCGACGAACTCCGGGTCCTCGGCGGTGTACAGCGCGTCGAGCAGCGTGGTGAAGCTCTCCGACGGGACGCCGAACACCCGGCGCACGCCGTGCTGGGCGAGGCTCGCGACCAGCTGCGTCGCCACGGTGGCGCTCATCGGACCACCGGTGCCGACTTCTCCGCCGCTGCCGGGGCTGACGCGGTTCCGGAGCCCTTGCGCTTGGCCAGCTGACTGAGCGTCATCACCACGAGCGGCACGGCCACCGCGACGTAGGCCTCGTCGATGCCGAACGGGCTGCCCGCCAGGTACCAGCCGATGGTGGCGACCAGCGCGATGACGATCGTCCACAGTGCACCTGCGCGGGTGCCGAACCTGGGCGCGTAGAACATCAGCAGCACGAGCACGGCCAGCGCCGCACGCAGCGCCTTGGCCAGGAACGTCACGGCGAGCACGTCGGTGGCGTAGAGTGCGAGCACGATCGGCAGCAGCCCGGCCACACCCGCGGCGACCCGGATGAACACCACGTTCTTGCGCTCGTCCGCCTGCGGGTTGAAGAACGGCTGGTAGAAGTCCTTGAACAGCAGGGTCGACGCGCCGATCGACAGCGCCGCGATGGTGCCGAACATCGCGCCGGCGAGCCCGGCCACGACGACACCGGCGAGCAGCGGGTTCAGGTCCACGACCAGCGCGGGCATCGCCTGGATGCTCTCGATGCGCGGGAACAGCACCGCCGCGCACACGCCGATGAACGCCGCCAGGAACCCGTAGGCGATGAGGAACAGCGACGAGTAGAAGCCCGCGCGCTGGGCCTTGGTGCTGTCGCCGACCGTGGTGATGGCCTGCACGATGTACTGGGTGGCGAACGTCGCCCCCACACCGGCGAGCATCCACGCGAAGATCTGGGAGAGCCCGACGCCGTCCAGGGAGAACATGCCGGGCGGCAGCTTCGCGGTCAGTTCACCGAGGCCGCCGACGCGGTTCATGGCGACGACCACGAGCACCACGATGCCGACCAGCATGACGACGGCGTGCAGCAGGTTCGTGTAGACGACCGAGCGCATGCCTCCCACGCTGACGTAGGCGGTCGCGAGGACGCCCACGAGCGCGATGGCGAGGGACTTGTCGATCTCGAGCAGCCTGGCCAGGATGGCGCCGCCGCTGGCGTAGACGGAGACGGCGACGATGAGCAGGGCGCAGATCATCACCAACGACGTCGCGATGCGAACGCGGCTTCCGTAGTGGCTCGCGAGTGCGCCGGAGATCGTGATCTCGCCCAGCGCCCGGTACTTGCGGGCGAGCAGCAGGGAGAACAGGATGAACCCCACGCCGAGCGAGACGACGTTCCACGCCGCCGAGATGCCGGACTCGTAGGCCGCCTGTGCCGTGCCGACACTGGCGGTGGTCCCGATGAACTCCGACCCCATGAGGAAGCCGATCACGACGGCGGGAAACACCTTGCCGCCGCTGGCGAACGAACTCGACGTCCGCGACGATCGTCGGACGACGAAGCTGATCGCCGCGAGTATGGCGATGTAGAGCCCCACGACGAGCAGGACCAGCCAGGCTGACTGCATTGCTGCCTCCGGTGTCGCGTCGTTGCAACACTCCTGGTGAGTGTTCCGGCAAGCTCGGGTGCGGCTGCCCCGCAGGGCCTCGGCTGCGGATGTCCCGCAGGGGTCGAGCGCAACCCGGTTAAACCCTCACGACTGGCGTGGCCCGCGGCAATGCGCAATACGTGATGGCATCGATAGCGGTTGCCTATGTGGACCTTCGCCGGGAGGTTTTCCGGCGCTTGTGGTCGCGGGCACGGGAGTCGGGAAACTCGCCGCGTTCGACCTGGGCGGCGACACCGCGCCAGAAGTCCAGCGCGGCCCGCTCCATTCCCAGCCCCAGTTCGAGGGTGACCATCCGGTTGGACACCGCGTCGATGTCGCTGTACCGGCGCCGCATGTCCTCGTACACCGCGATGCGCTGCTCGTGCTGGTGGATCTGGTCCACCGCGAGCTTGGCGACGTCGGCGGGTTCGACGAGCTCGTTGAAGAACAGCTTGATCTCCGCGATGTCGCGCAGCTCGAAGTGCGCGTTGACGGGTTCCTTCAGCCACGCGCGCAACGCGGTCTGCCCGGCCTCGGTGATCGTGTACAGCTTGCGCCTGCGTCCGTGCTGCTCCTCGTGCAGGTCGAGCAGGCCAGCCTCCTCCAGCCGTTTCGGCTCGGAGTACAGCTGTGCGTGCGGGAAGCTCCAGAAGAAGCCGACGGATCGGCCGACGGCTCGCTTCAGGTCGTAGGGCGTCGAGGGGCCGCGGAGCGCGATCATGCCGAGAACGACGTAGGACGTCGTGGACAGCCGCACGCTTGACATGCCCTGAAGGTTATCGTACGTTCCGGATAGTCTGAAACAGACGATATTGATCGCACCATTTACCTCGAGCGGCTTCTCCGCGTCTCCGCACTGTCGCAACGAAAGAGCAGGGCAGTCATGGATCTGGGCACAGCGCTGCGCTGGACGGCCGAGCGTTATCCGGCACGTCGCGCCGTGGGTGGAAGTCATCCGCTCACCTACGCCGAATGGGATGAGCACACCGACCGGCTCGGCCGGGCGCTCGGCGAGCTGGGAGTGCGATCCGGCGACCGCGTGGTGCTCGTGCTCGCGGGCGGCCTGCCGCTGGCCAGCCTGCACCTGGCCGCCCAGAAGATCGGCGCCGTCTCGGTTCCGCTGTCGTTCCGGTTCGGACCGGACGAGCTGGCGTACTGTCTCGGCGACGCCGGCCCGGTGCTCGCGATTCATGACGAGGCTCACGAGACGCTCGTGTCCGCCGCCGTGGGCAACGTGCCCGGCGTGCGCAGGGCCGTGTCGGGGCCGGCGGAAACGCCGGGCACGGTCGAGAACCTGGCCGCACAGGGCGGCCCCGGGCCTTCCCCGGTCGCGGTATCCGGCGACGCGACGAGCGTCATGCTGTACACGTCGGGAACCACCGGAAAGCCCAAGGGGGTCCCGCGCAGCCACTCCGCGGAGCACTACGCGGCGCTCGCGCACATCATCCAGACCGGACAGTCCTGCTTCGACACGACGCTCGGCGTGATGCCACTCTTCCACACGATGGGCATGCGCACCCTGCTGGCGACCGTGCTCACGGCAGGGACCTGGGTGCCGCAGACTCGATTCGACGCCGACAAGGCACTGGAGCTGATCGTGCGCGAGCGCGTGAACAGCCTCTATCTCGTGCCCACCAGCTACTGGTCCCTGCTGCACACAGGACGTCTCGGGGAAGCGCGATCGGTGGACAAGCTGGCCTACGCCGGTGCGGCGATGACCACCGCGCTGGCCGAGCGGCTCACCGAGACGCTG
>NZ_MASW01000006.1 GCF_003202285.1 Prauserella muralis | reverse complement strand
CTAACCCTGTGGCCACCCCAAAGAGAACTGCTTGCGCGGCCAGGAATGAACCCTTTGGATCCAGCGACGCGCCGCTTGCTCTTGTCAGTACCCACCAGCGCCGGGAAAACGTTGCTCGCGCAGCTGATCATCTGCACGCACGTCGCGACACAGCCAGGTGGAGTCTGTTACGTCACCCCCTTGCGCAGTCTTGGGCGAGAGATGCGGAAGGCGCTGTCGGGGCGACTCCGAGTGCTCAACCGTGAGTTGAGTGAAGACAGCGACCTCTTCGACATACTGTCCTTCTCGCAAGACTCCACTGACGTTGAGGTCACGACACCCGAACGACTGATGCACCTGCTGCGTCACGACGCCGACGCTGTGATGCAACGCTTCTCCTTGTTCGTCATCGACGAAGCACACCTACTGGCGCAACCGGGCAGAGGATTCACCGTCGAAGGACTGCTTGCCTACCTCATGGCGGAGGCCGACAACCCGCGGATCGTGCTTCTCTCCGGTGTACTCGGGAATGCTGCCTCGCTCGCGTCCTGGCTCGACGCGGAGCGCCCGGAAGTACTGTTCACGTCCGCATGGCGGGGGCCGCGCCGTCTCCATGCCCTACTCAACACTCAGCCGGTCTGGGAAGCCGCAGTGCGGAGTCCTCGCAAGTCGGCGCAGTGGCCAACGCGAGTTACCGTGCCGCAGGTGGCACAGTTGCGACTACGTCCCGCCGAGGCGGGGCCAGTTACAAAACTGACGACGCGTCCTGAAGAGCCACTCGGAAATTTGGTCCTTAAGGAAGATTCCGGCGGCAAGCTCACCAAGGACAGCGGAGGCACGCCGGCTTACAAGATCTTCGCCGCCGCAGCGTCGATACTGACGCATGCGGGCAGTCTGTTGATGATCGTCTCGTCGCGGACTATGGCCCGTGACGCCGCCAAAGCATTGGCAGGCTACCTACCGCCACGTGAACCCACGCGCGAGCTTGTCGAGTTCCTTCGCGAGCGGCTGGGTGACCAGCATCCGCTCATTGCCTGCGCCGAGCACGGCGTCGCGTACCACCATGCCGGCCTGCCTGTAGACGTCCTTGACGCGATCGAGGAAGCAGTCCGGACTGAGATCGTGCTGGCGATCGTTTCTACAAGCACGCTGACCGACGGGGTAAACCTGCCGGTTCGAACGGTCGTGATCGCCGAAACCCGATTCGAAGGTCAGTACCCTGGAGCCCAACTCGGAGCCGCACGGCTCATGAACGCCATCGGGCGAGCTGGACGAGCCGGCCGTGAGTCCGAAGGCTGGATCGTGCTTGCGCTGCAAAAGCAGTCCGAGCTCAAGGACTTCGACGAGCTCCGCCCGAATGACGAGGCGCTCGAAGCCCGCTCCACTCTCTTGGCAGAGGAGTCGCTGACAGCTCTGGCTGACGCCGAAGAGCTCATCGCCACTACGGCTGACGCCGTCTTTCAGCTTGCGCCGGACACGGTCGTGTCTGACTTCGTGTCGTATACGTGGTTTGTCCTGACGACGCTGCAGCCATTGTGGACGCTCTTCGACGACCCCATACAGATGGACATCGTCCTCGGTAAACTACTTGCATTTCAGCAGATGGACCCGGCGCTTCGGCAACGTTGGCTGCGGCTGGCCGAGCAGGTTCGAGCCACCTATGAACGTACAAGCCCGGCACAGCGGCGGCGTTGGACAGCTGCCGGGACTTCGCTCGGTACAGCGGCACGGCTAGATGCGATTGCCGGTCAGGTAGTTGATGCCGTTGCCACGCGGGAAGGCGAGCTTCGCCAACTAGGTGCGGCTATCCCTGATGAAGCTTGGTACTGGCCGCTCAACGACACCATTCTTCTTCTAGCGGAACAACAAGTACTCGCGCGACTGCTGGCGCAACCGGAGGCCGACAACTGCTGGAAGTTCTGGTCGACGAGAGCTAAGGGAGACAAGAACCTAATCGACGTGTCCATTGTGGATGGATTGACAGGGTGGATAAACGGCCTTGACGTTCCCGCTCTTGCCGAACGGATTCTTCCCGGCCTGGCCGTCGAGTGGCAGTTGGAGCAGACTGTTGACGCCATCAGCTCAACATTTGAACATTACCTGGCTTGGACTGTCGGGGTGCTCATTGAGCAGGCCAACGCTGGCCTTGAGGAGGCTGGCCTCGTAAGCCGCCTTCGACCAGACACTGCGTGGTGTATCCGACACGGCGTCAACACGCCGCATGCCCTGGCGTTGCTCAATGAAGGAGTCCGTTCTCGTCGACTGGCACATGTCATTGGGAGCGAGGGGGGCTGCTGAAGGGATCTGTGACATCTGAGATCGCTTGCTGATGTGCAGGCGTGGAAGGATGTTGCTGTGCCCAAGCCCTATCCCCGTGAGTTCCGTGAGGACGTCGTCCGGGTTGCCCGAAACCGCGAGTCGGGTGTGACGATCGAGCAGGTCGCGAACGACTTCGGAGTCCATGCGATGACGTTGCAGAAGTGGCTGCGTCAGGCCGGCGTCGAAGGCGGCGTGAAGCCAGGCGTCACCACGGATGCAGCGCGGGAGCTGCGGGAACTCAAGCGTCGCAATCGGCTGTTGGAGCAGGAGAACGAGGTCTTACGCCGCGCGGCGGCGTATTTGTCGCAGGGCAATCTGCCGGGAAAAGGCTCTACCCGCTCGTGAAGGAGTTGGCTGCCGCCGGTGCCCGGGTCCGGGTGCCGGTGGCGGTGTCGTGTCGGGTGTTGAAACTCCACCGCCAGCACTACTACGCCTGGCTGGCCTGCCCGGTGAGCGGTGCCGAGCTGGCCGAGGCGTATCTGGCGAACGCGCTCTTCGACGCCCACCGTGACGATCCCGAGTTCGGGTATCGACTGCTGTTCGACGAGGTCACCGCAGCCGGCCACGAGGTGTCTGACCGCACGGTGTGGAAGATCTGCTCGGCCAACCAGTGGTGGTGCGTGTTCGGTAAGAAACGGCGTGGCAGAAAGGCCCGTGCCGGCGCGCCCGTGCACGAGGATCTCGTGTGTCGAGAGTTCACCGCCGATGAGCCGAACCGCCTGTGGTTGACCGACATCTCCGAACACCCGACGAGCGAGGGTAAGCTCTACATCTGCGCGGTCAAGGACGTGTGGTCCAACCGGATCGTGGGCTACTCCATCGCTGAGCGCATGACCTCCCAGCTGGCCGTTGACGCGCTCCAGTCTGCCGTCGCCCGACGGGGCGGCAACGTCGTCGGCTGCACGCTGCACTCCGACAGAGGCGGTCAGTTCCGTTCACGCAAGCTGCAACAATCGTTGTGGCGGCACCACATGCGCGGATCCATGGGCCACGTCGGCGCGGCCGGTGACAACGCCGCCATGGAGAGCTTCTTCAGCCTCCTCCAGCGCAACGTACTCGATCGCCGCCGCTGGGACACCCGGGAAGAACTCCGGATCGCGATCGTGACCTGGATCGAGCGCACCTACCACCGCCGACGCCGCCAAGCCCGACTCGGCCGTTTGACCCCCATCGAGTACGAAACCATCATGAGCCAGGTCGCCACAACCGCGGCCTAAACCGCTGTCACAGAATCATTCAGCAGCCCCAGGCGCAGCGCCAAGGTGTCGAGGTAGAAGATGTCCGGTCCTGGCTCGCAGGCATGCACATCCGAGGCTGGCGGAGCACATTTGACGCCGTGGCGCGCGAGGTGCTCGATCTCTTGCAGTTCATCCGAGCTCGCCGGAACAATGTGCTGCGATCTCTGCTGGAGACAGGACGCGCCCAGGTCACGCTTCGCAGTGAGCTTACAATTTCCCACCAGACGCCAGAGATCGTCTACATTTCGACAACGACTGACGCGCCCTCCGAACTACAGATCGTCAGCGAGTCTGGCCTAGCTGTCGCAGTTGTCGATGTCGATCTACATGCAGATGTCGACGCTGTCCTGGCAAGCGGGCTCGACATCGTCATAACCATGCAAGGCCACGACCTAAACTTTACGGCTCCTGAGATCGTCGCACCCGACTAGCGGGTGAGGAGGCCGATCGTTGACTCTCGCGTCGAACATCATCCCTGGCGGGGGACATCCGGCGTGTCACCCGCAAATTGGCTTGGGACGCTGGTCCGTTCGTGGCATCCTGACCGGCTCGCGTCTGACAGGTCCTCGGCGGGCAGGACGTGACGGGTTGGGATCAGGTTGATGCAGTCATGTCAGAGGCCGCCGGTTCGAGCGGCTGTGGCCTCAGTGCTTGTGGCCGCGCTCGGCGACCTCGCGGAACGCGACGGTGCCCCGAAGGTCGACAAGATGCCCGATCTTCGGAACTGGTGGCGCTACGGCCAAGAGTCCTTTGTCGCGTTACGACCCACTGCCTGGTACATGCCCGAGCGCGTCACCAAGGTCAACTGGTTGGACACGTTCGCTGAGATGGTCGCCGTCCGCGAAGCGATCGACGCTGACCCGATCCTGGGCACCCGCGTCGACACGATGGTCGGGGTTGAGTTCTCGCTCCAACAGCGCAGACTGGACTGGCTACTGATCGAGCACCTGCTCGAACCGATGATCGTCACCACTCGTACCTACGAGTTCGACGAGGCGGCATTCGATCTGCACTACAACCGGCTCGAAGCCGGCCTGCTGGCCGACACTGTCCGACTCGTCGAGTTCATCCCGCTCAACGGCTTTGTGTCGAGCATGGACGAAATCGCCCTGCCCGGCGGCGTGGTCCTGCGCCCGATGACTGACCGGCAGATGAGCCGGGCCATCCAGGTGCTCGCAGCGCCGGCCGAGTTCAGCGGCGGCCCCAACAGCGTGCAGGTCTCACGTTTCCACCAGTGGGCCGTGACCAGGGAACAGAGCTACCCGGTCACGTCGTACAAACAGGGGATGCCCGAACATCCGCGGCCCCCTGCCTTTCCCAGCCTGGAGGAGCCTGTTCAGAGGCTGGTCACCGCGCTGCATGTGGTGTGTGGAGGATCGGTGGTGGCCACGCGTCCGATCCTCCTGCAGCACGACGACGACTTCCCTCGGGACATCGAGGGCAGCGCTACTCTCCCCGCAGTCGGTCTCGCCGACGTCAACCGGCCGACCTTGCTCCTGACCGAGGAACACGTCGACGCTGTGCGCAGGGTGTACGAGGCGCTCGCAGCCCCAGCGGTCGCGCGGGATCGCTCGTTGCAGGTCTCCCTCCGGCGGTTCGTCTTCGCCGGCTCGAAGTCCCTGCCCGAGGATCGACTCATCGACCTCAACATCTGCTCCGAGGCACTGTTCATCAAGCGCGGCAAGATCAAAGGAGGACAGAAGGGAGCACCCGCGGCGGAGGCGGCCGGACAGCTGCTGGCCGGTGACCCGGTGCTCGGGGTCGAGCGAACGGAGATCGAGAGGTTCTTCAAGGAGGCGTACCGGTTGCGGAATGCGGAGATCCACGGTGACCACCCTGTCCAGAAGAGGATGACGCTCCTCGGCGGAGCGAAGAGCGAAGACCTCGCCCGCTTCATTGAGGACCTTGCTCGCCTGCTGGGCCGTGCGATTCAGCTCGTGCTCGCCGAGCTCACTCGGCCACAGCCAGACCGCAACATGCTGATCACGCCTCGGTAACTGACGGTAACAGTACGTGGTCTGCGGCGACACGTCTGTCAAATGACCATCGACGCTGATCGCCGATCTATCCTCGATGTTCGCCTTCGGTCAGCGGCCACCGAGGAGCGGATGCCTCAAGTTGCCGCGTCGGACGGAGCGGGCGATGTGGGCGGACAACGAAACCGAGGTTGATCTTCTCGGCTTCGACTTCCTGGTGGACACCCTGTTCGTGGCGCTCACCGAGCCGCGGCTGCTCCCACTGACGGTGGGCCTGCTCGGGGACTGGGGCTCCGGGAAGAGCAGCCTGATGCGGATCACCCGGCAGGAGCTGCTGAAGATCCGGGACGACGACGAGTCACCGTCACGGTACGTGTGCGTCGAGTTCAGCCCTTGGCAGTACGAGGACTACGACGACGTCAAGGTCGCGCTGATGACGACCGTGCTCGACGCGATCGGCGCACGAGCCGGTCGTGATCAGCAGGAACAGGTGACCAGGCTCCGCAGGTTCGCCCAGGGCCTCGGCCGATGGGGGCGCAGGGGCGGACGGGTCGCAGTGTCTACCGCCCAGGCCGCGGCACCTCTCGCGCTTCTGGCGATAGATCCGAGCATGGCTCCGCAGGTCCTGGACGTGACGAAGGCGGGGGTGAATGCGGCTGCGAGCGAGGCGAACAAGCTGCTGGAAGACCCCAAGGCCAAGCAGGCCGTCTCGGGCAACGGCACGGCTGAGGCAATCACGGACGCTGGGCGGTTCCGGGCGGAGTTCGCGAAGGTCGTCTCGACGTTGGAAGCCGTAGACGCCGTGGTGGTGTTCATCGACGACCTCGACCGGTGCCTGCCCGAGACCGTGGTGGACACCTTCGAGGCGATCCGGCTGTTCCTCAACACGCCCAAGACCGCCTACGTCCTGGCAGCCAACCAGGCGGTCGTGGAGTCCGCGATCGACTCGCGCTACCCGCAGCTGCGGCGCCCCGACGGCGCCGGGATCGGTGCCGACTACCTGGAGAAGATGCTGCAGCTCAAGGTAGCCATCCCGCCGCTGTCCGCGCCGGAGGCCGACACCTACGTCAACCTGCTGCTGGCTGAACTGCGCCTCGACGACGAGCAGTTCGCCAAGGTCCTCGCCGAGACCCGCCGTCGCCGCGAAGCGGGCAATCTGCAGGTGGCGTTCAACGTCGGTATGGCCGGAGCGGTCCTCGGCAACGTGCCGCCCGACCTGGTGCGCGACCTGAACTGGGCGGCGAGCATCGCCGAGGTACTCGGGGGCGGACTGCGCGGGAACCCGAGGCAGCTCAAGCGGTTCCTCAACAACCTGCTGCTCAAGCACCGCAGCGCGCTGCGCCGGAAGATCACCCTCGACCTGCCTGTGCTGGCCAAACTCATGGTCCTGGAGGAACAACACTTCAGCGACTTCCAGCGCCTGTTCGACTGGCAACTCACCGCGCCTGGCCCCATCTCGGAACTCGCGGCTGCGGAGTCTATCGCGCGGGGTGGATCGACCACCGCCGAACCGGACGGCGATGGGGACATATCGCGGCCAGATGAGGGCGAGACCGCCGACGAGTCTTCGGGTGCTCGCCGTTCACCCGCCTCCAAGCGGGGGCGGACGGCTGCCCAACAGCCGCAGGTAACCGAAGAGGTGCGGGCGTGGGTGGACAAACCGCACGTGCGTGCGTGGCTGCGGTTGGAGCCTCCGCTCGGCGAGGTAGACCTGGGGCCGTACTTCACCTACTCCCGTGACAAGCTCGCCTTCGGCGTCGCGGTCACGCGGCTGCCTCCGCACCTGCAGGAGCTGTTCACCAGGGCGCAGGCTGAGGTCGCTGGTGTGCGGCGGCTTGCGTGTGACGAGATCGGAAAGCTGCCTGGCGACGAGCGTGTCCAGCTCGTGGAGGCGTTGGTGGAAGTGCTGACGCGTCGACCGGGCGGCCCGGCCTTCCTCGCAGCGCTCGAACTCGCCGAACGAGCGCCCGACACCCTGTCAGCCATCTGCGACGCCTTGATGCGGATCCCACCCGAGGCCATCCCGCGGGGGCAGGCCGGGAACGCCGTCCGTCGCCTCCCTGCCGACAACCCGACGGTCTCCGCCCTGCTCGACCGGTGGGAAAACAGCGACGCCCCCGGCCTGAAGAGTGTGATCAACACCGCGCGTCAAGCTCAACGACGCAGCGGCCGGCACTGATGGGTACCTCGGCTGATCGAACCGCGGGCAGCGGCGGAGCGTGGACTCCGCTTAAACACGCGACCGCGTCCTATGTGCGCGGGCTTACCTCCGGATCTCCGAGCACCCGCACGTATGCCCAGCGGGTGCTCGCTCGCCACGTTCCCGTGTTGGGTGGAGCTGGCGGCGCTGCGGCCGGTGCCCGTGCCGGACGTAGCGGCGTCCAGCGCCTCGGCGCCTTGCTCGCTGGAGTCGGCGGAACCGGGCTTGAAAACACGCTGACCTCGCTGGGACTGGCTACTCTCGTCGGCCGGACCCGGTTCGACGTGCTCGACGAACTGATCACCTTCATCGCCGGAGACGGCGATGACCTGGACTCCCAAGCCGCCCGCGACGCCGCGTGCGACGTGCTGGACGAGGTCTTCGGCGACGCCGATACGTGGACCGAGTTGACCGACACCGCCGAGATGGCCGTCTCGCGGGAGAACCTGCCCACCCTGCTGGAAACGTTCCTCGCCCAGTACGTCTACAACAGGGTTCCCGTCATCGCCGAACGTCTCAGCCGCATCACCGACCCGCACGCCGTGCGCCAAGCCGACGAGGAAATGCGCCAAATCATCCAGGTCCTGGTCTCACTACGCATCCCCGACGACCCCTTCACGGTCGACTGGGCCGGCCCGGAGGGACGCCAGATCGCCGAGGACACCGTCCGCATGACCTACGAGGCCCTGCAGGGGCTGGACGGAGACGCACAGTGACCACCTACCTGGTGCGCACGGATCTCACCGCCCCGGTGACCGAACCCGACGACGTCCGGCTGCTGGATTGGGCTCCTGGGCGGATTGCGGCCACCATCCAAACTGGCGACGCTGGCCCCGAGTTCTTCACGGGCTGGCGACCACCGCGTGCCGCCGCCGACCTCCTGCTGCTGGGCGCGGCCGTGTACTGCGCCGACAAAACCACCCGACGACGCGGCACGCCGGACTCCTGGACCAGGGACATCACCCTCCGGCTCCCCGTCGAGGCCACCGCTGTCTGGCGAAACGCCGATTTCGACGCCGCCCTGCGGTTTCTGACCGGCGATCACTGGGAGACCCAGCCCTACAACTCCAGCCGGCATCCCCTCGCCGGTGTGGCCAGCGTCCCCCTCGCCGAGCGGCCGATCGGACTCGGCGTCGACGGCGTGTGCCTGTTCTCCGGCGGCCTCGACTCACTGTGCGGCGTCATCGATCTCCTCGAAGAGGACCCCGAACGACGGCTGTGCCTGCTGTCCCACCACGAAGGCGGACAAGCATCCACCGCGCAACAACTTCTGCTCGACGAACTCGGCGAACACTACGGCGCCGAACGCATCCGCTCCCGGCGCCTCTACCTACGTCCCGCACCCCCGAACAACCACCAGGCCCGACCTCTGCCCCGGCCACGCGAGAACACCACCCGGTCCCGATCCCTGCTCTTCCTGTCCGCTGCCTTGGCCCTCGCCGCCGCCGAAGGACCGGCCGTGCCGGTATATGTGCCCGAAAACGGCTTCATCGGGATCAACGTGCCGCTCACCCGAGCTCGTGTCGGCAGCGCGAGCACCCGCACGACACACCCACACTTCATGCACCTACTCGCCACGGCCAGCGCCGCAATCGGCGTATCGAACCGCGTGATCAACCCGTACCGCCTGCGCACCAAGGGCGAGATGCTCGCCGAATCCCGCAACGCCGCTCTCCTGCGGCGCCTAGCCCCGCTGAGCGTCTCCTGCTCCCACCCCGAGACCGCCCGCTACGTCGGCCGCAAGCAAGGCAACTGCGGATACTGCTTCCCCTGCCTGATCCGCCGCGCTTCGCTGGCACACGTCGGATGGGACGACGACGAGTACGCCTACAACGTGTTCGCCGAGGACGACTCCACGATCCTCCTCAACCGCCGCAGCCGCCGCGGAGCCGATCTGCGCGCCGTAATCGCCGGAGCGTTCGCGGATCGACCGGATCGCGACGTCCTACGCAACGGCCCGCTTCCACAAGGCGAACGCGCCGCCTTCACCGGGGTCTGGCGACGTGGACTCGCCGAGCTCCGTACCTGGCTCGCCAGCGGAGCCCGCGGCCCACTGGCCGAGCTGGTGGAGTCTCGATCGTGACCACCGCGGTGCTGACCGACACCCACTGCCATATCGACGCCTACGACAACCCGCTCGCCGTACTGGATGACGCCCGCGCCGCAGGCGTGCACGTGATCGCGGTGACCGAGGACCCCGGCAAGTACCGCCTGCTGCGCACCCGTCTCGGCCGACGCGACGGCGTCGATGTCGCACTGGGCTTCCACCCTCTTCGCGCAGGAGCAGCATCCCCTCACGATCTAGCCCGATTTCTCCGGCTCCTGCCGCAGGCCACGTGGATCGGCGAGATCGGACTCGACTTCTCTCGCGCCGGAGTCGCAACCCGCAAGCAACAGCTTCGCGTGTTCGAGGCCATCTTGGCGGACCCACAGGTGCGAACTCGACCTGTCACCGTCCACAGCCGGGGCGCCGAGCGGGAGACCATCGCCCGACTCGCGCAAGCGCACGTGCCAGCAATCCTGCACTGGTACACCGGACCACTGGCCGCCGTCGACGATGCACTCAATGCAGGGCTCTGGTTCTCGATCAACCCGGCGATGGTCCGGTCGAAGAAAGCCGTGCCGCTGCTCCAACGGCTTCCGCCGGAACGCGTACTGCTGGAAACCGACGGCCCCTTCGCCCGCTCCGGAAGCCGCCCAGCCGTTCCTTCCGATCTGCTCGGAACGCTCGATCACCTGGCACAGCTTTGGGCCATGACGACCGGTGAGGCGCGGAAGGCGGTCGCGAACAACGAACAGCGACTTCGCTGCACCGCCAGCGAGCCGCCGCCAGCCTGACTGACGACCTACTCACCGCCTGCAGCCGACGCCCAGGAGGCACCATCGCCATGACGAGCCGCATCACCGACGTCACCCGGCGACGCCTCATCGAGGGTCTCGCCACCACGGCCTGGTACGGCGTGCTCAACGAAGTCGAGTTCCTCGGGCGCCTCTACGACCTCGACACGCTGCCCACCACAGATTCCCGGTCCACGCAGTTCCCCACGGCGCGCGAGGACATCATCCAGCACTGCATCGCCAACCTGGACTGGCCCGACGACTGGATCTTTTACGACGAGCGGTTCGGCTTAGCGGACAACGACGATGCGCTCCTGCGATTCCTGGCCGAAATGCTGCACCCAGCGGTCCGGACGAACCTGACCGAAGTCGAGCAGCTACACGACTTCCTCAACCAGACACTGGTTCACGACGGCTACGAGATCGTCCAGATCGACGCCATCAGCGGTGCACCCGTCTTCGCCGGCCGCAGGATCGGCGCTGGTGTGCCCGGCTCGATGAAGAACCTGATCTTCGCCGCCGACGGTCCCAAACCGGAGATCGTGTTCACCGATGCGCTCAACAACGACGTCCTGGTGATCAAGAACGAACAGTTCTGCCTCATCTACGACCGGCCGCTGGCGGCGCATGGCCTCACCTGGGCCGACCTGACCAGCTGGTGGGCTGAGCACGAAGGGCTGACAGCGGAACCTGTACGGGAAGTCTCGCGCAGCCTGTACCGGCGGCTCGACCGCTCACTTGGCGACAACGACGCGGAGCGGCGGATCCTGCGCACGTACGCTGAGCGCTACGTCCGGCTTGGCGATGACATCCCGGCCCTGCTCCCACAGGTGTACCTCCACTACGACCCGTACACCCGAGCACACCACGTTCCAGGTGCGGCGCCCTTGCCCCGCCAGCGCATGGACTTCCTGCTGCTCCTGCCGCATCGAATCCGCATCGTGATCGAGTGCGACGGGCGGCAGCACTACGCCGACGAGGCTGGGCGCGCTGACTCCCAGCGGTACGCTGAGATGGTCGCCGAGGACCGTGAGCTACGACTGCGCGGCTACGAGGTCTACCGCTTCGGCGGCGCCGAGCTCATTGATGGCTCGGCCACGGACAAACGGCTTGCCGCGTTCTTCGACCGGCTCGCCGAGCGTTACTCCACCTGACACGTCCCTTTTGGCCGGGATGACAACCTCGCCGCACCGCCACGCGAGCCTCGGATGATGCCGTACAAGCCGTACGGCTTGTAGTCGCAATCCTTCGATCTTAGTCATCGCTCGCACAAGGTGGGGGCCCTGACTGAGTCGTGTCGTACGGGACGTGCATCCTGCCGTACGTGGGCATTCTGCTGCTGATCCTCACCTTGTCTGGAAGAGCCACCGGTCTAGCTCTTCCCGCAGCAGCTCCTTCAGGGCAGCGGGCTCGTCTGTGTGATGAGCACCGATTCGGATGGTATGCACGCCACAGCGATCCCAGTGCCTGTCACGGTCGGCGTCGTCGGCCTTCCGCGTGGTGCCGTAGTGGTGCGGTCCATCGACCTCGATCACTACAGCGCGGCCGTTGCCTAGAACGATGAAGTCCGGGGTGCGCACGCCGGCGTCGCGCAGCTTGGCCGCTGGCAGCGGCATCATGGCGATGGCTCGGTGCCGGGAGCACGCCCGTTGAAGTTCGACGAGCAACTCATAGACCACGATCTCGGCTCGACTACCGAACGTTAACCCGTCAGACACCGGGTAGCCGCCATTCGCTCGCTCCCGCCGGGCCTGGTTGCCTGGCAGCGCAACCGGTGGCTGCTCGGCTTGTGCCCGCCAATCAGCGGCCACCTCCGGCAGCGGCGGTACCGTCGGTTCAACGACGACTCCGAACACATCCTGTCGGCCGTGTTGTCGCAGCACTGGCTCCAGTTTGCTCCAGATACGGTCGACAATCTCGCTGGTGAACTCCGGAACCAACGACGGTGCCACTTCGAACACGGCCTCGTAGGTATCCGACCGCCAGTTGTCGCCGGGCGCCGGGTGGAAGTACCCGCCGTCACGACGCAGAGTCAGCTTGGCCCCCTGCACGAGGCGCTGTGCCAACTCGTCACCAGCCTCACCAAGTAGGTGATGCGTCTGCCCGAGCACCAGGTCGAGTTCCTCAACCGCGTCGTCATCAAGACTCACGCTCTTCAGCCTTTCACTCAGGCACGTCGACCGGAGACAGCAGGTCAGGATTGGCAGCCGCACCCGCAGCGCCGCAGCAGGCGTTGACGCCGCAGCGCACACGTCGGCCGCGTCGCTGTCCGCGGCAGCCGCGAGCCATTTCGGCACCGCCCTGACCTCGTTCAACGCCGCGACCGCTCACGATGTCGTAAACGTGTACGTCAGGCGGCAACAGGCTCGCCCCGCTCTGCGTCTTGCGGAACGCTGCTCAGGCGCTGATCGCCCTCGATCCGCGCCTGAAACTCGGAACGCACGGCCTTGACCAGCCGCCGCGCCTGAGTCGCACCTATGCCCAACTGAACACGAAGCGTGTCCGCCGAAATTGGCTTCTGGTGCGCGGCACGATGCGCAGCGTCTGCTTCCCGAGCCAACGACAAGAGCTTCTCCGGCGAACGCTTCTGCCGCGTCAGGCCGGGCCCATCCCGGTCAGCTACCTCGTCCTCGTTGCTATCGCTGCCAGC
The DNA here is from genome assembly GCF_003202285.1 of Prauserella muralis. Taxonomy (GTDB): domain Bacteria; phylum Actinomycetota; class Actinomycetes; order Mycobacteriales; family Pseudonocardiaceae; genus Prauserella_B; species Prauserella_B muralis. Next base: position 838,161 of record NZ_MASW01000006.1, on the reverse strand, counting down.
CGGGCTGGCTCCAGGTTTCTCCCGCACGAGTACCTCCGGCTGCTCTTCAGCAACCGCACCGCGTGTGGCCGTCGAAGCACTGCATTCACCGATTGCCTGTAGGAAGCTCGGGCCTACTTCAGCCCAGCCGATCAAGAGGAGCGGCCCGACGGCGTCGAAGGCTGCTTTTCCGTACTCACCTGCCACTACTGGGTCGGCCACGTTCAACGCCAACGTGACCACGCTCGCGAAGATCAGGAGTCGACGAGCCGGCCGCAGTACCTCCGCCGACGCGCCAGCGAGTGCCAGATGCCGGGTACCCAGCAGCAGACCAAGGATCGACAGATCGACCGCGGGTGCGACGAGCGGCGCGACCCAGACTGGGACTCCGAGCCGGAGGGCGAGGTTGAGGACGTTGCCGAAGCCGAAGAGGAAGGTGAGACCGACGACGACGCCCATGATCACGGTGACGGCCTTCACGACGGTGGCCGCGTCCGAACCTGATCGAACTGACATAGCTGCGGGCCGGGTCATCGAAGATCACCTGCTTCGACGCGCGGACGTCCATGGCTGTCTCTCGTGGGGATGCCGCGTTCACGCAGCTTGTTCAGCACGGTGGTGTGGTTGACGCCCAGGTGTTCGCCGACTCGTGCCAGGGACCAGCCGAGGTTGTAGAGGTGGATGGCGTGGTCGACCTGGTCGGGGGACAGTCCGCGGCGGCGCATCGGTACGCCGTGCCGGTGGAGGATGTTGCTGACCGTTCGTCGTTCGATGCCGAACCGGTCACCGAGTTCGTACACTGTCGCGCCGGACTGATAGCCCGCGATCAACTCCACGACTTGATCGGCACCGAGTTGTCGGGCACGCCGGGGCCGATCGCGCTCGATCGACGGCGGCTCGGGCGTATCGAGGCTGGGAAGCTTCTCACGGAGCTCTTCCAGGGCTCTGACCTGGTCTTTTATGTTCGAGTAAGGTCCCCTAACCTCCACCCTAGGGGCCTTGCGAGAACATTGGGCCGAATCAATGCCTCGAGTAGGGCCTCAAGTCCGTTACTCATAGTAGGGCCGTCTTCCCAGCGGGAGGCGGTCCTATTGCTGTCATGGGTGCGAGACGTGCCGTCCTTTATGTGATGCCGGTCACCCTGGATATGGTGCAATCGGGCAAACGGCTGCTTGAGCTGGTGGCCGGTGATCTTCTCGTCTTCGATGTAGGCGGCCTCGAAGAGGGCTTGGTTCAGCAGGCGGCGCTGAATATGTAACGACGGCCGTTCGAGTGAAGAAAGATCACAGCTTCGTCAAATCCGGACGTTCCCGGAAACATGATGTAGCCCACCAACGACGAAGCGAAAGATGCCCATGAGCACGACGCACACCCGCCTGGCCGCCTCCATCTTGGCGGTCGCCGACCTGCTGCGCGGCGACTACGAGGAGTCCGAGTACGGCAAGGTGATCCTGCCCTCCACAGTGTTGCGACGGCTGGACTGTGTCCTGGCTCCGACCAAGGCCGCCGTGCTCGCGTGTAAGGCTGAGCTGGCTGAACGAGGCATCCAGAACGAGCGGATGCTGAAGACGGTGTCGAAGGTGGACTTCTACAACACCTCGGAGCTGGACTTCGTCTTCGCGGTGCGGGACCAGGACTACGTCGGATGCAACGTCCGGTCCTACATCGGGGCGTTCTCCGAGAACGCCGGCGTTCGGGTGTAGCCACCGTGGGGATCGAGAGGAGACGGCGATGACAGGGGTCCACCCTCCACCACCGGCGAGGGCTGGGGCGCCGCAGAGGCCAACAAAACCTGCCGAGCTCGCGCGCCATCTGATCGCTCACGTGCAGGACCTGGCCGCGCGGGGAGCGCGGCTGCTGCAGGTTCCGCACGCCCTGCGGCAGAGCGCGCAGCAGCAGACCACCATGCTCTCGGACGAACAGGTTCTCGCCGAGCTGCGCAGGCGCCCGGTGGGGGATCTTCGCAGCCTCATGGAAGGGCGCGCTCGGCTCGGCAATCTCGAAAACGCCGGCTACAAGACCGTCGCCCACGTCTACCAGGCGCATCCCGCACAGTTGCTGCGCGTGGCCGGCGTCGGCAGTCACACCGCGCAGGAGGCCGTTGCCGCCGCGCACAAGCTCGCACGGCAGCTCGCTAAGGAATCCCGTGTCCGCCTCGACCCGGTCGGCAAACCCGTCGGCCACACCCAATTGCTCGCCACCCTGGCCGCTGCCCGGCACGCCGACAGCGCCGCCTCCGCGCTGCGTGGTCCGATCCAACAGATCCAAGCCCAGACCGCGCCGCTGCTCCCGGAAGTCGAACGCGCCACCAGTAAATGGCGGATGGCCTTCGCCGGGCGGCGGAAAAAGGACACCCTCGCTGCGCTCGGCAAGCTCCAGGCGATCCTCGACGACCCGAACGTTGTCGCACTGCAGAACAGCATCTACAGTGCCGAACAAGCCACCGACCCGCGCAACTACCAGCCAGAGCAGCTCTGGCACGGCTACACGGTCGATGCTGCCGCGTTCAACGCTCTGTTGTCGACGGTCGGCGGCGCCGGCCATACCGAAGACCGGGAGGCGGCCGAAGGCTTCATCGGGCCCGAACTCCGCCAGAAGATCTCGGCCGAGCCACTCGACACCAGGCTGTTGAACGCGACGCTGCGCGAGTACCAGGCATTCGGCGCCAAGTACGCTATTCATCAGCAGCGCTCGATCCTCGGCGACGAGATGGGGCTGGGCAAGACGGTCGAGGCACTCGCCGTGTTCGCGCACATGGCGACCAAAGGGCAGCACCGGTTCATGGTGATCTGCCCGGCGAGCGTTCAGATCAACTGGATGAAGGAAATCGAGCGGCACACCGATCTTGCCGCGCACCTCCTGCACGGCCGCGACCGCGAATCTGCGGGCAAAGGCTGGCTCCGTACCGGCGGTGTCGCCGTCACCACTTTCACCACGGTGGGCTCGCTCCAGTGTCTCGAGGACGCCGAGATCGCGATGCTCGTGGTCGACGAGGCCCACTACGTCAAAAATCCCGACGCGAAACGGTCCCAGGCCGTCGCCGAGGTGCTCGATCGTTCCCAGCGCGCCCTGTTTCTCACCGGCACGCCGATGGAGAACCGGGTCGAGGAGTTCCGCAACCTCGTTGCCTACCTTCAGCCGTGGCTGGCCGCGCGCATCGACCCGGCGGATGCCATCGCGGGCGCCAAGGCGTTTCGCCGTGCCGTCGCTCCAGTTTACCTGCGTCGCAACCAGGAAGACGTGCTCACCGAACTCCCCGACAAGATCGAGGTCGAGGACTGGGTCCAGCTTTCCTTGACGGACGAGGAAGCCTACCGCAAGGCGGTGAAAGCAAAGAACCTCATGTGGATGCGCCGGGCCGCGTTCGACTCACCGGACTCGGCCAAGCTGGAACGTATCCGCGAGATCGTCGACGAAGCGGTGGAGGACGGTCGCAAGGTCATCGTGTTCTCCTACTTCCTCGACGTCCTTGGCGCGATCCAGAGGACTTTGGGCGAGATCGCCATGGGCCCGTTGACCGGCTCCGTGCCGCCGGCGATGCGGCAGCAGTTCGTGGACCACTTCACCCAGCGTCAGGGCAGCGCCGTGCTGCTGTCCCAGATCGAAGCGGGCGGCGTCGGGCTGAACGTGCAGGCCGCATCGGTTGTGGTCATCGCCGAGCCGCAATGGAAGCCGAGCATCGAGGAGCAGGCCATCGCCCGGGCCTACCGGATGGGGCAGATCCATACCGTGCAGGTCCACCGTATCCTGGCCAAAGGCAGCGTCGACGAGCGAATCCGGGAGATCCAGGAGCACAAGCAGCTGCTGTTCAACGAGTTCGCGCGCAAGAGCGACGCCAAGGACGCCGACGCCCGCTCGGTTGACACCTCGGAGCACCGGCCAGCCGTCCTCGACGATGAATCCGTGCCTACCGAGCGCAGGGTCATTCTGGCCGAGCAATACCGTCTGGGGGTGCGATGACGGTGCCGCAATGGCATGAACTCATGGCTCCGATCATGCGGCAGCTCACCGACGTCCGGGCGCGGCGTTGGCGTGAGTTGCGAGATGGCTGTGTTATCGCGTTCGGCCTGACTGATGCGGATTGCAGGGAGAAGATCGCGAGTGGACAGGCCAGGCTCGACAACCGCGTGCAATGGGCGACGTCGCATATGTCCCAAGTGGGACTCATCGAAGGGCCCCGCCGCGGTTTCGCCCAGCTGACCCGCCGAGGGTACGAGGTGCTCGATGAGCGCGGGGATGAGATCACACCCGACTATCTGCTTCGGTTCGCCGAGTACCGGGACTTCAGAAGCCGGACCCGCGCCCAGAGTACCGTCCACGCCGCCTCGCCGATGGCGACAGATGCGGAGACGCCGCTGGAGAACATCGCCGACGCTGTCGCCGAGGCCACCTCAGCGTTGCATGGGGAACTGCTCAAACGGATCATCGAACAGCCACCGGAGTTCCTCGAGAAGCTTGCCTTGACGCTGCTCAACGCGATGGGTTATGGAGACGCGGCGGGCAGCGAGCATCGTGGCCGCTCCGGTGGCGGCGGCATCGACGGCGCCATCCGGCAAGACGCGCTGGGGCTTAACACCGTCTACCTCCAGGCAAAGCGGTATACCGATGTCGCTGTCGGCAGGCCCGACATGCAGAAGTTCGTCGGCGCGCTGACCGGCGTCGGCGCAGATCGCGGCGTGTTCGTGACCACCAGCCAGTTCAACCAGGAAGCACGGGCGTACGTGGAACGCATTCCCAATCGGATCGTGCTGATCGACGGTCAGCGCCTGGCGGAACTGATGGTTCAGCACGACATCGGCGTCCAGGTGAAGGACACCTTTGTCCTCAAACGCGTCGACGAGGACTTCTTCGATGAGTGAGATCTACATGTACGCCGACGAAACCGGCGACCTCGACATGAGCGGTTCTCCCGGCTCCAGCACCTACTTCGGGTTCGGAACGGCCGTCTTCACGCGAGACCACGGTCAAGAACTGTGGGAAGGTCTCCAGCTGAGGTGTCATCTCGAGCGGCGCGGTGTGAAACTCCCGAAAGGCCTCCACGCGAAGAACGACTCGCCGGCGACGCGCGGTGAGGTCTTTGAACTCATCCATCGGCAAGCGCCGCGGCTGGATACGACCTTTCTGTACAAGCGCAACGCCTACGACTCGATCAAGGAGAAGGGGTCCGCATACCTTTACAAGGTCGCGTGGTACCTGCACTTCAAGGAGATCGCTCGGCGGGTGACCAAGCCCGGTGACACGCTGTACGTCATCGCGGGTTCGTTGCAGACGCACAACAAGCGCGACGCGATTCGCCATGCGCTCGAAGACGTCTGTAACCAGGTCGCGCATCGCCGGACCATTGTTCCGTGCATTTGGGACGCCCAGACATCGTGGGGAATCCAGGTCGCCGACTACGTACTGTGGGCGGTGCAGCGCGTGCTGGAAGGGCGCAAGTGTTCCTGGTACGAACCGTGCGTCGAGCCCACACTGAAGACGAGGTTCCTACCGTGGGGGCAAGCGTGATCGAAGGCAGGAAAGAAGCCGGCTATCTCGGTCTCCCGAGAAGTGGTCCCCTGGACCTCTTGTCACCGGCTTGTACGGCCAGACTACGAACAACTGTGCGATCTGTCAAGTTGAGACGGGGAATGAGCCCGCGATGACCGCGCATCACGAGGTCCGTTTCGAGGGCGCCATCGAAGCTGTCCTGCTGGAGTCGGGCTGGCACCAGGGCTAGCGGGGCACCCAGAACGACACCTAGGAGAAACTCCGTGCCTACTACGGTACCGACACCGACGAGGCGCAACGGCTGATCGCATGGAGGGTCGCCCAGGAGCTCGACACGCGCGGTGCCCTTGATGTGCTCTGGCACGGGGGCAAAGACCGTGGTCACCTGATCAGGCTCGCCAACGTCAGCCCCGCGCACACCCTCGCCGAGGACGTGCTCGTCCAGTACCGCCAGAACCGCCTGTCGGTCACCAGGCAACTCACCTACTCCGACAGTGACCGGGGCAAGAACTTGACCTCGCGCTGTTCCTCATGGGTGCACCGGTCTTCGTGCATCCCTGGGACGTGACGACGGGGCCACCGGTGTACAGGATGCGCTGGCTACCGGCGCGCTGCTCGGCGGACTGTTCGCAGCCGGCTTCGGGACCGCCTGCGCGGTGTGGTTCGGCGTCCGGGTCTCGAACGAGCGCCTCGATCGGACGATCAACAGCGCCACAGGTCCCTGTGCAGGTCTGCTAGGGCGCGGGGAGTGGGGTGGCGTGGTGGTGTCGTCGCAGGATGGCTTCGAGGGTGCTGGCGCCCCTGCGGTGTCGGTGGTGTCGGTGATGCTGTGGTCGTCGGTCCGGTGGCCCGGGTAGCCGTATCTTCGGTTTGGGTTGTCCGGGTGTCCACAGCGGACTCTGCGGACGGTGGTGGCTCGGGGTTGGGGCCTGGGGTTCGAGGATGGTGTCGGCGGGTTTGGCGTAGGTTCTGCCGGTGGGGGTGGTGACCAGGCTCAACCGGCTGCGCGGCGTGATCTGGACGTTCCAGCCGGGGTGGTCGCGCAGGTAGTGGTGGTGTTCGCAGCGGGGTGCGAGGTTGCCGGGGCTGGTGGGTCCGCCCCGGTGGTGTTCGTGTTGGTGGTCGAGGTCGCTGCGGGTGGCGGGGCGGTGGCAGCCGGGGTGGACGCATTCGCGGTCGCGGGCGCGGATCAGCGCCGCCAGTGCCGCGTTCGGCCGCCGGTGGTGGGCGCCGACCCCGGTGACCACCCCGTGTTCGTCGGTGATGACCTTGCGCAGCACGCTGGCCGGGTTGGTCAGCATCTCCCGGGCGATCGCCGCGGGGATGGGGCCGTAGCCGTCGAGGTGGCAGCCGTGTTCGGTCATCGTCAATGCCGTGGTGACCGGCAGGTGCAGCGACACCATCGCCGCCGCCGCGGGCACCGTCGCGCCGGGGTGCTGGCCGAGCAGCAACGCCGCGGTCACGTCCGCCCGGAGTTGTTCGAGGGTGCGGGTGTCGCCGTGGTTGCGTTGCTGGCGGGCCAGGGCGTCCACCCGCGAGTAGGCGCTGGCGGCGACCTCCGCCGGGAGCCAGGCCGTCAGGGTGGACATGCCCTCCTCACCGGGGATCAGCTCCAGGTTGCGCTGCTCGCGGGCCTGCCGCGCCCGGGCCAGGACACCCTCGGGGTCGAGGGTGTCCACCAGCCGCCGCGCGGCCCGCACCACCCTGGCCGGATCGGCCAGATCGACCTTGCCGCCCCGCACCTTCGCACACAGTCGGGCATCGATCTCCGCGGCCACGGCGTCGCTGACTGGTGTGGTCACCTCCGCGATGCGCCCGGCGGTGTAGCCCTCGAACTCCCCGCCCCGCAGCAGCGCGAGGACCCCGGGCAGCCGCCGCAGACCCTGCGCCCGCGCGAGGCGCTGCTGCGCCTGCCGCCGGGAGACCCGCAACTCCAGCGCCACCTCATCGGCGACATACCGGTCCCCGCCGCGCAACGTGTCCAGCCGGGCCAGGGCTTCGGCCTCGAGCGCGTCGGCCTCCGCGCGCCGCCGCCGCGCCGCGGCCAGCACCTCCACACACTCCTCAGCAGCCGCGCGACCCGGGTTGCGGGTGAACGCGGCCAGCAGCTCACTGTCGCGCAGCCGCACCACGTCCCGCACACCGCGCGCGGCCGCCCGGGGCAGGAACAGGGTCCCCGCCTCGCTGGTGCGTCTCACGAACTCGGCCACACCACCACCCTACCGCTATTCGAACACACGTTCGATCACACGATCAGGTAGATCCACGGCGCGAACCCTCCACATCAGACCACTGGTGTCGCCACCCGCCGGTGCGCGAGGGCGATGCTGTTGTCCGGCGCCGGTCCGGACCCTGCAAGGAGCCAACAATGGCCGCCGGCGGCATCGAGGCCGTTGCCCGCCGCGTGCTCGAGGAGGTCTGCCCGCGAACGACGAAGCCGCCCTGGCCTCGCTGATCAGCGACCAGTTCGTCAGGCCACGGGCGTTGGCATGGACAACGGCCGCCACTCCCGCCTGATCAGTCCGAACACCCACGTGTCGGACACCTCGCCGTTCACGACGCATTGTTCCCGCAGAGTCCCTTCCCGCACGAATCCGATCTCTTCAGGACCCGGGCTGATGCCACGTTGCGCGTATCGGTCTCGGCCTGAACTCGATTCAGGCCCAGTGTGTCGAATGCCCACCGCAGCAAGGCGTGCGCGGCTTCTGTCGCGTAGCCATGGCCCCACATCGCCTCGTCGAGGCAGTAGCCCAAGGACGCGCTGCGGTGGTCGGGGACCCATTTGCTCAGACTGCACCAGCCGACGAACGTCCCGTCAGAAGCACGGTCGATGGCCACGCGCGCCCCGGTGCCCTCGTTCGCCATCTTCCGGCACCTGGTGATGAAGCGCTCGGCGCGGGCCCGCTCGGTCCACGGTGGCGAGTCCCAGTAGCGCATGACGAGGGTGTTGCTGTGCAACGCGAAGAGGAGGTCCGCGTCGGCGTCGGTGAAGGGTCGCAGTCGCAGGCGAGCGGTGCGTAGTCGGGGAGTGGCCAGGGTCATGCGCGCCATCGTGCCTCATCGTGGGACGCGCAGAACACCGAATACCCGAGCAGCGGCACGTGCTCCTCGCGGTACCAGCGTGCCGGTGATCGCATGGATATGCGGCTTACGACCGACTGGCCTCCTCGAGCCTGCGGGCCTCGGCGGCCTGCTCGAACGGCGTGTCCCCGTGCGGCCTGCGGTCGCCCAGTTCGGCGTAGAGCTTCGCGACGGTCGCCGAGTCGTGGTGCGTGACGAGGTCGGCGAGCTCCGGTGCGACCGTGCCGATGATCTGCCGGAACCGCTCCTCGGCCAGTGGGCCCAGCAGGTCGTAGATCCGCACGAAGACCTGCTGGGCGCGGGGCCGGTGCCAGTCCGGCGGCAGTAGCTGAGCCGGCAGGTCGGGATCGATCTCCGGAAACCGGCGCCAGTCCACCCGCAGCTCGGTCCGCATGCGCAGCGCCTGGGCCGGATCGATGAGCCCGGCATCCAGGTTGCTCAGCAGCGGCTCGTAGCGGTCGGCGAACGTCCGGTACTCCTCGTTCAGACCGGCGACGTCGAACGCCGATCGCGGGCAGCCCTGCTCACCGCCTCCGGGGACCTCGACACAACGCAACACCGTCGCGGTGTCCAGCCCGAGCTCCGCCAGCGTCTCGCGAGCCTGCTCGCCGCGGTCGTGCGGGCAGACCCAGAAGCCGTCGTACAGCGCGGCGAACCCGAGCAGCCGCAGCCGGGACCGCAGGGCGGTGCGCACGCCGCGTGCCTGTTCCGGCACGGAGAAGCCGACCACCGTCCACCAGCCGTCCCATTCCGGCGCGTTCGCCCCGAAGCTCAGCATCCGGTGGGTCCGCTCGATGACCACCTCCGACGTCCTTGGCGGGATGCCGTACGCCGTGGTGCGGCCATGACGCGAGACGACCAGCAGCCCGCGCCCGGCGAGCCGGCGCATGGCGGCTCGCGCGCCGTCGGTCGTCACGTCGAAGTCGGCGAGCAGCCGGACGAGAGCCGTCGCCGGGATGTGCTCATCGCGCCAGTACCAGAAGTCACCCAGCAACGACGTCAGCAACAGCTGTGGCTCCGGGCCGGTCTGCGACCTCGGCAGGGCCCCCGTTGTCGTCATCGCCCATCCCCACCTCGTCGGTTCCGGCGGCGTTCCCGGCAAGCGTACGACGGACGCGGCCGCTCGCCGATGCACACCGGGACGGCGGCGGCGTCCGGACCACGGGCTTGCTATAAGCGACACTTTGTGCGACGCTCGTCGTCATCATAGACAGTACAGCTTCCGTGCGGCGACGCGGGGGTTTCAGCTCACACCACGTCCACGCCTGGCACAGACCCAATGCAGGGAGAAACATCGCCATGCGCCACTCATTCGGTCCCCGATTTCTGCTTGTCCTGACAGCCACGGTCGGCCTGGCCCTCGCCGGTTGCGGCTCGACGTCCGGAGACGACGAGGGTTCCGGCAACGCACCGGCCGCTTCGGCCCCGGCGCTGCACGACGCGCTTCCCGAGTCCATCAGGGAGTCGAAGGTGCTGACCTTCGCGGGCGACTCGCATCCGCCTTACCGGACCGTCGGCCAGGACGGCAAGACGATCACCGGGATCGACAAGGACTTTCAGGAGGCGCTGGGCAAGGTGCTCGGCGTCCGAACCGAGATCGCCATCGTGGACAACCTGCCCGCCGCACTGCAGGGCATGCTCAGCAACCGGTACGACGCGTTCAACGGCCCGGTTAAGGCCACGGCCGAACGCGAGAACCAGTTCGACACGGTCACCTGGATGACCACCCGCACCTCCTACGTGCTGCCCCGGAAAGCGGCGGCCGGAGTCGAGGACGCCGGCGATCTGTGCGGTACGAAGGTGGCCGTCACGAAGGCCAGCATCAGCGCGGAGCAACTGGCCCACCTCTCCGACTACTGCGCGCAACGGGGCGAGGACAAGGTGACGCCGATCGAACTGGACGACACCAACGCGACGGTGCTCGCCGTCCAGTCCGGACGTGCGCACGCCGCGGCCACCACGCAGGCCTCCGCGATCGACATCGTGAAGCAGCAGAAGGATCTCACCTACGTGACCCAGACGGAGGAGCAGGGCGCGACCAAGGACAACCTCGCGCTGTTCGTCCCGAAGACGAGCGGACTCGGCCCGGTGATGCACAAGGCATTCCAGGAGCTGTTCGAGAACGGCGACTACGCCAGGATCATGGAGAAATGGGGTCTCACCGACGTGATGGTGGAGAAGCCCCTTCTGAACGTCGCCACCAGCGAGCGCTGAGGCGCGAGGAAACCGGCAGACAGACTCATGACAACGCTCATCGCGCCTCCGGCCGATACCGAGGATGTCGCGACCGCGCGGCGACCCGTTCGCGTGTGGCGGTGGGCGGCCGGCATCGTGCTGGCCGTGCTGACCGCGCAGATCGGGTGGTTCCTGGTCAACAACGACCGCTTCGAGTGGGACGTCGTCGCGCAGTACGTCTTCGATCCCACGGTGCTGTCCGGCCTCGGAACCACCGTGATGCTCGCCGTCGTCGCCATGATCATCGCCTGCGTGGTCGGTGGCCTGCTCGCCACCGCGCAGGTGAGCGACTTCGCGCCCCTACGCTGGGCGGCGACCGTCTACGTGGGAATCTTCCGTGGCATTCCGCCTCTGGTGCAGCTGCTGTTCTGGTTCAACCTTGCCTACCTGCTGCCCCAGATCTCCATCGGAATCCCGTTCGGACCCGAGTTCGCCTCCTGGGACTCGAACGAGGTGATCACTCCCCTCACCGCGGCCATCGTCGGCCTCTCGCTGGTGGAGTCCGCGTACATGGCCGAGATCATCAGGGCCGGCATCCTCGGCGTCGACCACGGGCAGCGGGATGCCGCGCGGGCGATGGGTTTCACCCCGACGCAGACCTTCGTCCGGGTTGTGCTCCCGCAGGCCATGCGGATGATCATCCCCCCGACCGGAAGCCAGTTCATCACCGTGCTCAAGGGGACGGCACTGGTCTCCGTGATCGCGATGGCCGACCTGCTGCACTCCGTGCAGGTCATCTACAACCGCACCTACCAGATCATCCCGCTGCTCATCGTGGCCTGCCTGTGGTACCTCGCCGTCGTCACCGTCCTCACCGCGGGTCAGCGGTGGCTCGAACGACGCTTCTCCCGCGGGCACGCGCCCGTTTCCCGGAACCGCAGGCGATCGACCATTTCGGACGGAGGGACGCATGGCAGCGACAGGTGAGGCCGCCAAGCCCATCCTGCGTGTCGCGGGAGTGCGCAAGGCGTTCGACGGCAAGACCGCGCTCGCGGACGTCAGCCTCGACGTGCACGAGGGCGAGGTCGTCGTCGTGCTGGGCCCGTCCGGGTCGGGGAAGTCGACGCTGATCCGCTGTGTGCACCAGCTCGACGCGATCGACGGCGGAGCCATCTACCTCGACGGTGAGCTGCTCGGCTACGAGCGGCGCCGAGGAGGCCTGCGGGCACTCGGCGAGCGGAGAGTCGCCGTCCAGCGGCGCCGGATGAGCATGGTCTTCCAGCAGTTCAATCTGATCCCGCACTTCACGGTGCTGCGCAACGTCACGGAGGCGCCCCGCAGGGCACACGACCGTCCCCGTGCCGACGCCGAACAGGATGCGCTCGAACTGCTGGACCGGGTCGGCCTGCGCGAGCGGGCGCACGACTATCCCCGGCAGCTCTCCGGCGGCCAGCAGCAGCGGGTGGCGATCGCCCGCGCCGTCGCCACCCGCCCCCGCATCCTGCTTTTCGACGAACCGACAAGCGCACTCGACCCCGAGCTCGTCGGTGACGTGCTCGCGGTCATGCGTGGCCTCGCGGCCGAGGGCATGACGATGATCGTGGTGACCCACGAGATGGCCTTCGCGCGAGAGGTCGCCGACCGGTGCGTGTTCATGGAAGCCGGCCGGGTCGTCGAATCCGGCCCCCCGGACGAGCTGTTCACCAACCCGAGAACCGAGCGGCTGCGCTCGTTCCTCTCCCGGCACAACGCCACGTCGCACGAATCCACTCTGGAGACGACCTCGTGATCACCATCGCCTCGGTCGGCGACCTCATCCTGGACGAGCCGGACCCCGCGTCGCTGCTGGCCCCCGCGGCACCGCTGCTGCGCGAGGCGGACGTCACGGTCGGCCACGTCGAGGTGCCGCACTCCACCGCGACCGGACAGGCAAGCACCGACGTGCCCGCGCCGCCCGCGGACCCGGCTGCGCTCACCGCGCTGCGCGAGGCCGGGTTCGACGTGGCGACTCTGGCGGGCAACCACATCTACGACGCGGGCGGGATCGGGGTCGTCGACACCGTGCGGCACGCCCGTGAGGCCGGGCTGGTTCCGGTCGGCGCGGGTGCCGACCTCGCCGAGGCGAGGGAACCCGCGATCGTCGAGCGGGGCGGTCTCCGGGTCGGGGTGCTCTCGTACAACTGTGTCGGGCCGCGCGAGTCGTGGGCGACGTCCGGCAAGCCGGGCTGCGCCTACGTGCACGTGCTCACCCACTACGAGCTCGACCACGCCAGCCCTGGCGGACCTCCGAAGGTCTACACCTTTGCCGACCCGGACAGCCTGGAGGCGATGGCCGACGACGTGCGACGGCTGCGCGCCGACGTGGACGTCGTGCTGGTGTCGCTCCACAAGGGAATCGGGCACACCCCGGCCGCTGTCGCGATGTACGAGCGGCCGGTGGCGCGCGCCGCCGTCGACGCCGGTGCGGACGCCGTGTTCAGCCACCACGCGCACATCATGCGCGGCATCGAGACCTACCGGGGCAGGCCGATCTTCCACGGCCTCGGCAACTTCGCCACGGCGACCAGGGCGCTCACGCCCGGCGACGGAACCGCGAACGCCGAACGCGACGCGTGGGCACGGCGGCGCAAGGAGCTGTTCGGCTTCGAACCCGATCCCCGGATGCCCTACTACCCGTTTCACCCGGAAAGCCGCAACACGGCGATCGCGTGGTGCCGGTTCGACGAGAGCGGCCTTCGCGAAGCCGGGTTCGTGCCCTGCCGGATCGACGATGCGGCACGGCCCGTTCCGTGCGGTGACACCGAGGACGCCCAGCGGGTGACCGACTACATCGACCACATCACCCGCACCGCCGGCCTGAACGGCCGGTTCGCCCCCGACGGCGCGCACGTGACGATCGACCTGAGCAGCGAAAGGACACCATGACCGACCAGCCTCTCGCCGGGCGCACGATCATCGACCTCACCACCGCGCTCGCGGGCCCCTACGCGACGCTGTTGCTGGCAGGGCTCGGCGCCACCGTGATCAAGGTCGAGAACCCGGCCACCGGCGGGGAGACCGCGCGCAACAACGCTCCGTACGTGGGCAAGCAGGGGCTCTCCCTGCAGCGCAGGGACCCGGACGACATGTCGGTGTCGATGCTGGTGCGGGGACGCAACAAGCTCAGCGTCACGCTGAACCTCAAGGATCCCCTTGCCCGGCCGGTCTTCGCCGACCTCGTCCGGGACGCCGATGCCGTGGTCGAGAACTACAGCCCCGGCGTCACCGAACGGCTCGGCATCGACTACGCCACGGTCAGGGAGATCAACCCGAGGATCGTGTACACCTCGATCAGCGGTTTCGGCAGCCAGGGCGGCCGGGGCTCCGGCAAGGCGATGGACTCGATCGTCCAGGCGCTGAGCGGGGTGATGATGACCGCGGGCGAGCCGGGCGACGACCCGGTCCGCTTCGGACTTCCGGTCGGTGACCTGATGGCGCCGCTGTTCGCGGTCATCGGCACCCTGTCCGCGCTCATGCAGGCCGACCACACCGGTGAGGGCCAGCATGTCGACGTCTCGATGCTCGGAGCGCTGACGTCGCTGGTGGCGTGCGAGCCGTTCGAGGCGCTGGACGCGGTGGGAATCCCGCAGCGGACGGGATCGATGGTGCCCCGGCTCGCGCCGTTCGGCATCCTGCCCGCCGCCGACGGTCACGTGGCACTCTGCGCCCCGACCGACGCTTTCGCGCACGGCACGCTGCGCGCGATCGGCCGGCCCGAGCTGATCGACGACGACCGCTTCGCCAGCCGCGACCAGCGGGTGCGCCACGCGGACGAGCTGCACGAGGTGATCCGGGCGTGGTGCGCCGGCCGTCCGGTCGCCGAGGTGGTGGAGGTGCTCACCGAGCATGGCGTGCCCGCCGCCGAGGTCCGGGAGCCCAGGGAGGCGGTGCGCGACCCGCTGGTCCGCGACCGCGAGGAGGTCGTGCCCATCGCGCATCCGCGGTACGGCACCGCCACGGAGCTGACGGCGACCGGCATGCCGATCCGCTTCTCCGCGGCCAAGGCCGGGTTCGACCGGCCGGCACCGGCGCTCGGCGAGCACAACGACCACGTGTACCGGGAGCGGCTGGGCTACAGCGAGCGGCAGATCGCCGAGCTCAGCACGCATTCCGTCATCTGAGGGCAGGTGTGGGGACCAGGCGGACCGCCTGGGGCCCACGGAGCGGGCCCGGAAGGAGAAGTATGTCGACAAGCGCGCTCGCCGAGTTGACGGCGCACGCCACCGACCGCATGGCTGAGGCCAGGCGCTGGCGTGCGGCCGGACGGCAGGTCGTGGGCTATGTCGGTGCGGACACCCCCGTCGAGCTGCTGACCGCGGCCGGGATGCTGCCGGTCCGGCTGGGCGGCGCCCCGGACGGTGACAGCCGCGAAGGCGACCGCTACCTGGGCCGGGGGCTCGACCCCGCCGCGCGTTCCCTTCTGTCGCGCCTGCTGGCCGGCGACTACGGGCACCTCGACGGGCTGGTCGTGTCGCGGGACTGCGAGGCGTCCTCCCGGTTGTTCTACGCGCTGCGCGAGCTGCGCCGGATCGAGCCGTCGGTCGGCCTGCCGCCCGTTCACCTCGTCGACGTCCTGCACCTTCCGCACCACACCACCACCCGGTACGTGCAGGCCATGCTGCGCCAGCTGCGGGGAACCCTGGAGGCGTGGGCCGGGCACGAGATCACCGACGACGAGGTCGGCGCGGCCATCGGTGCGCACGACCGCCTGCGCACCCGGCTCGCCGAGCTCGCCGAGGCACGGCGCGCACGGCCTGCCCGGCTGACCGGAACACGGATGCTGTCGGTGCTCGCCGCCACCCAGACGCTGCCCGTCGAGCGCGCGACCGAGCTGGTCGAGAAGCTGCTCGCGGAGGTGCCTTCGCTGCGCGAGGTGCACGGGAGACGCACGTTTCTCACCGGCAGCGGCCACGACACCGTCGACGTGTACTCCGCGCTGGAGGCAGCGGGCCTGCTCATCGTCGGTGAGGACCACGACTGGGGCGAGCTGCCCCAGCGGCACCGGGTGGGCGCGCCGACCGAACTCGCGCTCGCCGAGCGCTATCAGCACAACGGGCCCACCGCGCCGAGGGCATCCATCCGGGACAGGGCCGCGCACACCGCGACGGCCGCCCGTGCCTGTGCCGCCGAGGTCCTGCTGTCCTATGTGCGCGTTCACGACGATGCCCCGCCGTGGGACTTCCCCGCGCAGCGGGCGACCACGGGGCTGCCCGCGGCGCTGCTGGAGCGGCAGCCGTACGGCGCGCTCACCGAGGACGCGATGAAGACCGTCGCGATGCTGCGGGACGGCCAGGAGGTGCGAGCGTGAGCGAACGGCTGGCGTCCGCCCGCGCGGCGACCGCCCACCAGCGGGAGTGGTTCGCCGATCTGCGCGCCGGACGGTCCGATGGCGGGCACTTCGCCTTCGTCAACGCCGACGCGCCCCACGAGATCCTGCGCACGATGGGGATTCCCTACGTCGTCAACCAGTGGTGGGCATCCATCCTGACGGCGAAGGGACGCACCCAGGACTGCCTCGCGTTGCTGCGCGAGCGCGGTTACCCGGACTACATCGAGCAGTACAGCGCGATCGCGCTGGCGGCGCTGTTCGACCCGGATCCCGGCTCGGCGCCGTGGGGCGGTCTGCCGCGACCCTCGATCGTCATCGGCGAGACGTCGGGGGATGCGTCGCGCAAGATCTTCGATGTCTGGAGCGAGCAGCCGGACATCACGTTCTATCCCATGGAAAGCGCCGCGGCGAATGACGTTCCGGTGCGCTGGTGGGAGCTGATGCCACGCCGCTGGGAGGAGGCCGTCGGCACCGACCGGCTCGATCTGATGGTCGGCGAGCTGCGCGGCCTGATCCGGTTTCTCGAGCTGACCACGGGAAGGCCGTTCCGCGAGACCCGCTTCCGCGAGGTCATGGCACTGGCCAACGAGCAGCAGGAGTGGAACCGGCGCAGCCGGGATCTCATCGCGCGCGCCCGACCGTGCCCGCTCGCGGTCACCGACAGCATTCCCAGCGTCATGGTTCCACAGTGGCACCGGGGCACCACGTGGGCGCGCGACGCCGCACGCGCGTTCCACGACGAGGTGGCCGAGCGGGTGTCGGCGGGTGCCTCGGTCTGCGCCGACGAGCGGGCACGGCTGATGTGGATCGGCCGGGGACTCTGGTTCGACCTCGACTTCTACCGGCGGTTCCAGGACAGCCACGGCGCGGTGTTCGTGTGGTCGATGTACCTCGCGATCGCCGCGGACGGCTACCTGCGGTACGGCGACGATCCGCTGCGCGCGCTGGCCGCACGGTTCGCGGCCTTCTCCGACCAGCTCTACACCCCGCCGTGGTCGGCCGAGTGGTATGTCAAGGAGGCCCGGCAGCACGGCGTCGACGGTGTGGTGCACCTGGTCTCGGACGACCCGCGCGGAAGCTACTTCACCACCCGCGCGCTGGAGGCGGCCGGGATTCCGGTGCTCGAACTGCACGCGGACAATGTGGACTCCCGGGAAACCGACGAAGCCAGCATCACCCGCACGGTCGCGGAGTGGCTCGATCACGTCGTGCTCCCCGGTGACTGAACCTCCTTCGATGACCGCCGTGCTCTCCGGAGCGCTGGTGGCGTTGTTCGTCGGCTCGCTGACCAACACCATCGTCGGCATCGCCCTGCCGACCATCGCCGGTGAGCTCGGCGGGCAGGACCGACTCGCGTGGGTCGCGAGCGCGGCCCTGCTGACGATGACCGTCTCCACCCCGCTGTGGGGCAAGGGAGCCGACCGCCGAGGGCCGAAGCCGCTGCTGCTCGTCGCGCTCGGTGTGTTCGTCGCCGGGTCGCTCGTCGCCGGGTTCGCGCCGTCGATGGGAGTGCTCATCGCCGGCCGCGGGCTGCAGGGCGCCGGTGCCGGGGGCATCCTCGCGCTGACCAACACATTGGTGGCCGGGCTGGTTCCCGCGCGCGACCGCGGGCGCTACACGAGCTGGTTCGGCCTCTCGTTCGGGGTGTCGTCGGTGGCGGGGCCGCTGGTCGGCGGGTTGGTCGTGGGCGTTCCGTGGCTGGGCTGGCGCTGGTGCTTCCTGGGCGTCGTGCCGCTGACCCTGCTGGCGGCGGTGCTGGTGCGGCGAGCCCCGAACCGGACTCGGGGCAGGCCCAGCGGCCAGGTCGACCTCGTGGGAGGGACGCTGTTCGCCGCGGCGGCCACCGGCCTGGTGGTGCTGCTGTCGGCCGGTGGCCGCGCCTGGCCGTGGCTCTCGACGACGACCGTCGCGTTCGGCTCCGGCGTGCTGGTGATCGGCGCGCTGGCTCTGCTTCGCGAACGCAGGGCGCCGGACCCGATGCTGCCGCCCCGGCTGTTCCGGAGTCCCACGTTCACCGTGGCGTGCGCGAGCAGCTTCCTGCTCGGCGCCATCATGTTCGGCGGCATCATCTACCTGCCGCAGTACCTGCAGGTGGTGCGCGGGTACGGCGCCACCACGGCCGGGCTGCTCATGCTGCCGCAGATCGGCACGATGATCGTGGCGTCGATGCTGTCCGGGCATCTGGTGGCACGCACGGGCCGGTGGAAGGTCTTTCCCGTGGCGGGATGCGGGTCGCTGGTGGCGGGCCTGCTCGTGCTGTGCCTGCTGGACACCGGCACCCCGCAGTGGTGGCTGGCCGCCGGGATGGCCCTGCTCGGCGCGGGTACGGGGCTGACCCAGCAGGTTCTCGTGCTCGTCGCGCAGAACTCCGTCGGTGCGGCCGACCTCGGCGTGGCCAGCTCGGCCGCGACCTTCAGCCGCACGTTGGGCGGGGCCGTCGGTGTCGCGGCCTTCGGCGCCATGATCACCGGCCGGCTGCACTCCGACCTCCCGTCGGCGCTCGCCTCGGCCGGGCTCGCCGCCGACGACGCCGCGCTGCGGACGCTGCTCGGCACCCCCGAGCGGATCGCGGCGCTGCCCGGCTCGCTCGCCGAGGCGGTGCGCACCGCCTACACCGCCGGGCTCGGCTCGGTCTTCCTCGTCGCGCTGCCGCTGGCGTTGCTGGCCCTCGTTTCGCTGCTGTGCACCCGCGAAACCCCGCTGAGCACGCAACATTGAGGCCTGTGGATGCGGGGTGCGTCCCCAGCTACCCCGCATCCACAGGTGACTCGGTGAGGCTCAGGCGCCGAAGTACGGGCGGTTGAACCTCGCCGGACGGTACGGCAGGTAGCGGCCCTGCTCCGCCCCCGGCGCCGACTCGGCGAGGCTGTTCAGCGTCGCCGGCGTCGTCATGCCGTCCCAGTGGCCCGTCCGCAACCGGTGCATGATCGCGGCGATCGCGGCCTCGCGCTCTCCCGTGCTGAACGTGCAGTGCCCGGCCGTGCGCACGTACGACTGCCGCAGCAGCGCGCCGTTGCCCGACGCGCGGACCACCGATTCGTACGCCTGTTGCTGGGCGACCGTGGAGATCTGGTCGCCGATCGGGTTCACGGTGAGCACGGGAATCCGGATGTCCCCGGTGAAGACCCCCGTCCGTTCCAGGTACTCCACCGCACCTGGGTCCGCCGCGATCCGTGACGTGCCCGCCAGCGTGCGCAGGTCGGCGCGCAGGTCCAGCCCCGCGCGGCGATAGAGCTCGCCGACGGCCCTCCGCTGCCGCGGTTCGGCGGCGGCCAGCTGCTCGGCGTAGTCGACGCCGGTGTTCCACGACGGGTTTCCCCCGGCGAGCCGTTCGATGGTGTGCCTGCTGCTCATCGCCTGGCCGATGTAGGGCAGGGCGCCGCCGGACAGGGCAAGGTACATGCCTTCCTGCAGGGCGGCAGTGTCACCGGGATCCGGCATCGGGGTCGGCGTGCCGCTCGCCGTGTGCCCCCACGACGGCAGCTGGCCGATGGCCGCGGCCAGTGCGATCCGCGCCCGGCCCTCCGGGGTGGTCTGTGCCCGCGCGAGTGACGACTGCCAGGCCTGCCGCGCGCCCTCGATGTCGGCGGGAATGCCGGTCACCGGCAGGTCGGAGCCGGGGAACAGCAGTGTCTTGAGCGTGAAGACGGTGTCCAGCTTCTGGTTCCACTGGCCGACGGCGCCCCCGAGCCCGCCGCAGAAGGGCACCGCGGCGTCGAACGACTCCGGATGCCGCTGTGCGGTGAGTGCCGAGATCATGCCGCCCATGGACGACCCGGAAGCGATGGCCCAGCGTGGTTCGCCGAACGCCGCGACGAACCGCTCCAGTGCGGCAGCCTGGTTTCCGGCGGCGGCCGTGAGCCGCCATCCGGTCACGGTCCGGGTGGTGCCGCCCATCGCGAAGCCGCGGTCCAGCATCCTGGCGATGTACGGATCGTCGAGCGGGCGTCCTGCGAAGTCGAGGTCCACGAGCACGGCGCCGTTCCAGCCGGAGGGCACCACGAACCGGTAGGGTGTCGAGTCCGGCAGGGACCCTTCCACACAGGATGTCCCCGCGGGTACCTCGACGAGGCACGGCCGTGGGTTCCCGGCGGGTTCGTCGGCCACCGCGGGTGCGGCGCCGGCCAGACAGGCCAGCGCGGTGAGTGCCGCGACGGCACCGTGGATCACTGATCTGCGCATGCGTTTCCTTCCGAGGAGGTTCACCGGCTGCTCTGCTGCCGGTCACCGGTGAGCGCGGGCGAGTGCGGCCGCAGGAACTCGTGCGGGCGCAGCGGGACGAACATCGCGGTGCCCAGCTCCGGATTCCGCGAGGCGAGCCGGGCGGCGAGCCGGTTCAGCGAGACCGCCGTGGGGTGCTTCCACGTGCCGGTGCGGACCCGGTCCTCGAGGGTCAGCAGCGCGGAGACGAGTTCGGCCGGGGTGTAGGCGCAGTGTCCCGGCCGGTCGACGAAGGCCTGCCGGAGCAACCGCCGGTCACCGGCTCGCTGGACCGCATCGGCGTAGGCACGTGCCTGCGTGACGGTCGGATAGTTGTCGCCCCGCTCGTGCACGGTGAGCACCGGAACGCCCAGCCGTCCGGTGGGGGTGACGTTGCGTTCCAGGTAGGCGACGGGCTCCCCGCTCGCCGCGATCCGGGGTGCCCGGTCCAGCCGCCGCAGGTCGGCGTCGAGATCCAGTCCGGCGTGCTCGTACCGTGCGCGTACCTGACGAAGCCGCCCCGAGTGTCGCAACTGGACGGTGTAGTCGACGCCGGTGTTCCACGAGAAGTTCCCGCCCGCCCGCTGTTCGAGTGGGTAACGCGGGGAGAACACCGTCGGCATGAACGCCGCGTACTGCTGAGCCTGCTGGCCCGCCCAGTCGTGCCTTGACGGCTCGGCAGTACCGGGAACCGACCACGTCGACACCTGGGCGAACGCCGCGGCCAGCGCGATCCGCGCCCGCCCTTCGGCCGTGCGCTGCGCGCTGTCGAGAATCCGCCTGGCGGTCGTGGTCGTCCGGGTCTCCTCGGCGGCCGAGGCGAAGCCGGTCAGCCGCACCGAAGGTTCGCCGGGGGCAAGCAGGGTGCGGAAGGCGAACGCCGCGTCGAGCGACTGGTTGAGCATGGCGACCGGCCCGGCGACCGAGGCGCAGTAGGGCAGCGCACCGTCCACGACGTCCGGCCGACTCTCGGCGAGGCCTGCCGTGACCGCCCCGCCCATCGAGGCGCCCCACGCGAGCGTGACCTCGGGCTCGCCGGCGATCCGGCGGAAGGTGGCCATGGTCTGCGGTACCGCCCGCAACGTCTCCTCGACCGCCCAGCCGTCCCCGAAGGGGCGGGTCCCGGCGAGCGCGTACCCGTTGTCGAGCAACCACGTCCGGGCGGCCGGGTTGCCACCGAGTTCAGCGGGGCGTCCCTCGGTCCCGGCGCCCTGACCGTAGCCCGGGCTGAAGGTGAGCACGGTGCCGTTCCAGTGCCGCGGTACTTCGATGGCGTACGTCGCGCCGCCGGGATGTGTACCGCGCACGCTCACCGGGCCGGTGGGCCCGGACCCGGCCGCGGCGGCCGCGTTCGGCGCGAGCGCCGCGGTGCAGGCGAGGATGGCGAGAGCCCCTGCCCTTCTCGCCCACTGTCGCCGACGACGAGAACCCATGGTCACACTCCACACTGAGCGATCCGGCGCTGGCGCCGAGGTCGATACGAGGCGAATCGTGTACGGACGTCGTCCATCTGACGAGTAATGACGTTGGGCAGATACTGTACGCCCGTTGCGGATGTGTTGACAATGCCCGTTTACCTGCATACTTTACCCGGCAACGCGCAGCAAAGGAGTTGCCGATGTTCCGGAAGAGATCCCCGAAAATGCTCGCCGTTGGCGTGACGGCCGTCCTCGCGGCCGCCTGCGGTGCCGGTCCCGGCGCCGACCCCGGAGGTGCCGCCGCGGACGGCGGAGGCGCGGACAAGCTCGTCTTCGCCGCGATCCCGTCGGAGCAGTCGGAACATCTCGAGGCCTCCTTCGAGCCGATCCTGTCCGCGCTGGAGAAGGAACTCGGGGTTCCGATCGAGTTCCAGGCGGTCACCAGCAACGCGGCCGTCGTCGAGGCGCAGGTCGCGCAGCGCGTGGACATCGCGGTCTACGGCGCGTTCAGCTACTACCTGGCGCGCAGCCGCGCCGACGTCGAGCCGATCGCGGCTCCGGTGGACACCCCCGGCGGCGAGGCGGGCGCGACCTCCTACGGCGTCGTGCGTGGCGACGACCGCGACATCAACTCGCTCGAGGACGTCAAGGGCAAGAACATCTGCTTCACCGACCCCGGTTCGACCACGGGGTACCTGCAACCGCTCGCGTCCCTGCGGCAGGCCGGCGTCGACCCCGAACGCGCGGCCACCGTGGTGTACTCCGGCGGGCACGACACGTCCGTGGCCTCACTGCTGGCGGGTGACTGTGACATCGCGTTCGTCGGCGAGGTGTTCATCGACCAGCTCCTGCCCGAACGAGGTCTGCTGAAGCCCGGCCAGGTCAGGAAAGTCTGGACCTCACCGCTGATCCCGGCGCCACCGATCGTCGTCGGCACCTGGCTGCCCGAGCAGACCCGCGAGCGGATACAGCGCACCGTGACGGCCCACACGGCGGCCGAGATGGCGCAGCAGGGCTTCTGCGAGGGTGCCGAGATCGAGGGGCCCGAGCTCTGGGGCGACAAGCAGGGTGTGCGGGCGTGCACCATGGGCGCCTCCAACGCGTGGAAGTTCGTCGAAGCGTCCGATCAGGACTATCGGACGATCGCGCGGATCTGTGAGGTGACGAAGGCCGACGTCTGTACCGAGGGGGAGTGAGCGAGCCGTATGCGCATCGTTCTGCTCGGCACGAAGGCGGGGCCGCGGATCACCACGGCCCGGATGGGGCCCGGTCAGGTCGTCATCGCGGGGGAGACGACGGTGCTCGTCGACTGCGCGGAAGGAACCTGCCACCAGCTGCTGCGCGCCGGGTTCGACCCCGCGGCCATCGACGCCATCCTGCTGACTCACCACCACAGCGACCACAACGGCGCCTACGGGAACGTGATCATGTCCGGCTGGGCCAACGGCAGAACCGGCCGCCTGGCCACCTACGGGCCGCCGCCGCTCGCGGAGATGACCCGCGCGGTGTTTGCGCTCAACCGGGTCGACATCGACACCCGCGTCGAGGACGAGGGGCGCGTGGACATCCGCGACCTCGTCGACTGTCACGAGATCCGCTCAGCCGGGCACGTGGCGAGCTTCGGCGAGCTGACCGTGACCGCCGCGCTGGTGAACCATCCGCCGTTCGAGCACGCGTTCGCGTACCGCTTCGACCACGCTGGGTCCTCCGTCGTCGTCTCCGGTGACACGGCGCCGTGCGCGGCGCTGGTGGAGCTGGCCCGCGGCGCCGACCTGCTCGTGCACGAAACCCACAATCCGGACTGGGTCGGCGATCGCCGGGGCAACTTCGATCCCGAGCGCATGCGCCGGCATCAGCTCGGCTCACACACGCCGGTGACGGAGGTGGGCGGGATCGCGGCGAATGCGGGGGTGCGCACGCTGGTGCTGAGTCATCTCAGCCCCTCCGACGGAACGGTCGCCGACAGCGCGTGGAGCGACATCGTGCGCAGGGACTTCGACGGCGACGTCGTCGTCGGTCACGACCTGCTGGCCATCGACGTATGAGGACGGATGCGGTGCGAGGTCGACGGAGCGCCATCCCCACGGCCGCCGAGGAGCCCGGCCGGTACGCGGTCGAGATGAGAGGCGTCCACAAGGCGTTCGGCGCCGTCACCGTGCTCGACGACGTCGACCTCGCGGTCCGGCGCGGTGAGTTCGTCGGCCTGGTCGGCCCTTCGGGTGCGGGCAAGTCCACGCTGCTCCGGCTCGTCAACGGGATGCACACGGTCGAACGCGGAAGCGTACGCACGCTCGGGACCGACCCGGCCACGTGCTCGCGACGCGGTCTGCGCGCGTTGCGGACCAAGGTCGGCTTCGCCTTCCAGCAGTTCGGGCTCGTGGGCCGGTTGAGCGCGATGGAGAACGTGCTGATGGGCGCGCTCGCCACCCTGCGCTGGCCGCGCTACGGGGTGATGAGCTATCCGCGCGCGCTGCGCGTGGCGGCGCTGGAGAACCTGGACCGCGTCGGCATGGCCGACCAGCGCTTCCAGCGCTGCGACACTCTCTCCGGTGGCCAGCAACAGCGGGTCGCGGTGGCCAGAACCCTGATGCAGGGCCCCCAGCTGATCCTGGCCGACGAGCCGGTCGCCTCCCTCGACCCGGCGTCGAGTGCCCTGGTGCTGGACATTCTCCGGCGCATCAGCAGGGAGGACGACATCTCCGTCCTCTGCAGCCTGCACCAGGTCGAGCTGGCGCTCGCCAACGCCGACCGCATCGTGGCGCTGCGTGCGGGCCGTGTGGTGCTCGACGAGGCGGCGGACACGCTCACGGCCGACCGGCTGCGCACGGTCTACGGCACCGGGGACGGGACCGATGGCTGACGGCGGTCCGGCACCGGCGCCGCCCCGGCCCCGAGCCGTCCTCGAACCCGGCAGGCTGCGCCCGCCGGTGCGGCCTGCGAGCCTGGCGGTCGGTGCGCTGCCGGTGGCCGGCGTGGTGCTCACCGGGGTCGCCTTCTGGTGGATCGGCGTCTCCGTCCCCTCGCTGCTGGCCGGACTCGGCGACACGCTCGCGCTGCTGCGGCGGATGCTGCCTCCCGACCTGCCTCCGGCTCCCGGCCTCCTCTCCGCGGTCGTCGAGACACTGCTCATCGCCGTCGCGGGCACCGGCATCGCGACCCTGGTCTCGCTGCCGCTGGCCTTCGCCGCCTCCCGGTCGCATGGCAGCGCGCGCCTGGTCCGCGGGGTGGCCCGGCTGGTGATCGTGCTGACGCGCGTCGTGCCGACGCTGGTGTTCGCGATCCTCTTCGTCCGCGTCTTCGGTCTGGGCCCGCTGGCGGGCGGGCTGGCGGTGGCCGTGCACTCGGTCGGGATGATCGCGAAGCTGGCGACGGACGTCATCGACGAGGCCGACCCCCTGCCCGCCGAGGCCGTCCGTGCCTGCGGCGCACGCCGGTGGCACGTCGCGGTCTCCACCGTGGTGCCGCGCGTCCTGCCCTCGCTGGTCTCCATCGTGCTGTACCGGCTGGACATCAACATCCGTGCTTCGGCGGTGCTCGGGCTGGTCGGCGCCGGTGGCATCGGCGTGGCACTGCAGACGGCGCTCGGCGGCCTCGACTACGACCGGGCGGCGGGCATCATCGGTGTCATCATCGCGCTGATCCTGGTGTTGGAGGTGCTGTCGGTCGCCACCCGCAAGCGGGTCGGCGCGGCGGTACCGGACCGGACCACGAAGGGGCACGTTCTGCCCGTCAGTGCCGGAGCTCGGCACGACGTCGGGTGGGACCGCGGCCGGATCCTGCGGTTCGCCGCGGTGGCGGCGACGGTCGTGCTGTTCGTCGTGTCCGTGTGGTCGCTGGAGCCCGCGCCGCAACGGCTGCTCGACGCCTGGCCGAACCTGCGGCAGCTGCTGACGGGCATGTGGCCGCCTGCCTTCTCCTCGGACATCGTCCTGGGTGTGCTGGAAAGCCTGCTGATGGCGATCGCGGCCGCGGTCGTCGGCTCCGCGGGCGGTCTCGTCCTCGCCCTCCTGACGGCACGCGGCATCGCGCCGTGGCGCCCGCTCGCCACGGCGGCGCGGGCGCTGGTCGTCGTGCTCAGAGGCGTGCCGGACCTCGTGTACGCGCTGCTGTTCGTCGCGGCGCTCGGTCTCGGCCCGTTCGCCGGCCTGCTCGCGCTGTGGATCTCCTGCACGGCGCTGGCGGCGAAATTCTTCACCGACTCACTCGAGGAGCTCGACGCCGTCCCGCGCCAGGCTCTGGAGTCGGTCGGCGCGACCCGCCCGCAGGTGTTTCTCGGCGCGACCTGGCCGCAGTTCGTTCCCGCGTTCACCGGGAACGGCCTGTTCGTTGTCGACCTCGCGCTGCGGGAGTCGATCGTGCTGGGCATCGTGGGCGCGGGCGGGATCGGCTACCTGATGCAGGAGTCCGTCGCCACCCTCAGCTACGACGTGACCAGCGCGATCGTCATCGTCATCGCCGTGGTGGTCTACGGGATCGAGACGATCGCGCAGGCCGCGCGACGGCAGCTGCTCGGTCGGTGACCGGGTGGTCACCGGCCTGCTTCGACGACACATCCTGGACGGTCGTCGCATAATGTGACTCCTGTTGCGGCGGCTCGGGGCTGAGCGGAGGGCGGGTCTTGGCGACGGGATCGGGTGCGGTCCGGCAGCGGCCCAGTAAGGTTGGTCCGCCCGACCCGGCACCGGCGCCCACTGCGAAGGACCAGAACCGAGGATGACATCGACCCCGCCAGCACGCCGCCAGGGCGGCGTGCGGCCGCAGGAGGTGCTGCGGTCCCTGCTGGGGGACTTCTGGTACTGGCGCGAGGAGTGCATCCCGTCGGCCGCGCTGGTCGACCTGCTCGCCGAGTTCGGCATCACGCCTGCCGGAGCGCGCACCGCGATGCGCAGGCAGGCTGCTCGGGGACTGCTCATCGTGGAGCGCAGGGGACGCACCACGGCATACGGCATCCCGCCACGGTCGGTGGCGGTGATCGTCGAGAACATCCACCGAATGCTGACCTTCGGCGCCTCGGCGCCCGAGTGGGACGGCATGTGGACGGTCGTCACGTTCTCGGTCCCCGAGCAGGACAGGGGCCTGCGGACGGCCCTGCGGGCGCGGCTGCGGGTGCTCGGCTTCGCCGCTCTCTACGACGGTGTCTGGGTGTCGCCGCACGACCAGGCGGCGACCGCGAGCCGGATGCTCAACGAGCTCGGCCTGCTCACCGCCACCGTGCTGCGGTCGACCGAGGTGCGGCACGATCCCAGGGCACGCGGGCTGCACGAGGCGTTCGATCTGAACCCGCTGGCGCGCGACTACCGCGACTTCGCCGACCGGTACGAGCCCACGCTGGAGCAGGCCAACGCGGGCCGGATCGGCCCCGCCGACGCGCTGCGCATCCGCACCGTCATGGGTGCCGAGTGGCGTGCTCTGGTCCGCTCCGATCCGGACCTTCCTGCCGGGCTGCTGCCCCCCGACTGGGAGCGGCCGAGGGCACAGCGGCTTTTCGTGGACATCTACGACCGGCTCGGACCGGTCGCCGAGCTGCGTTTCCGGCAGCTGCTCGCGCGCACCGATCCGGAACTGGCCGAGCTGGCGACCCGGCACGACCTGGAGAGCATCACCCGGCAGATGCGGTCGCTCGGCGCTCGGCCGCAGGGCGACACCCCGTTCGAGCGCGCCACCGAGGCACACCGGCTCAGTGAGGCCGAAGCCGCGAACCACACACGGAGCGTGCGCCACCGCTCCTGAGCGGTCCTCCGGAGTGCATCCCGGCGGAAGACTGACGGCTAATAGGCGTCAGATTATTGACGACCGACTCCGTTTCGGCGATATTGAGACGGCCACGCTGGTTGGCACCGCTCTGGCCCGCCGACTTCAGGGAGGGACCGGGACATGGACGTCCTGCCCACGAGCGAGAGCGCGGACCCGGTCGTCCGGGTCGAGCACCTCGCCAAACGGTTCCGTCGCCGCGATGGCTCCACGGTGGACGCGATCGACGACGTCTCGTTCGACGTCCAGGCGGGCGACCTGGTCGTCCTCCTCGGGCCCAGCGGGTGCGGCAAGACCACGTTGCTGCGCAGCATCGCAGGCCTGGAGACGCCGGACGACGGGGTGATCAGTTTCGGTGACCGCGTGCAGTTCTCCCCGGCCGAGGGGATCAACGTCCCACCGGAGCGGCGCGGGGTCAGCATGGTGTTCCAGTCCTACGCGCTGTGGCCGCACATGACGGCCTTCCGCAACGTCGCGTACCCGCTGGAGAGCCGCGGGCCCGGCAGGCGGAACAAGGCGGAGACCGCGAAGCGGGTTCGCCGGGCGCTCGGCCTCGTCGGCATCCCCGAACTGGAGCAGCAGTACGCCGCGCAGATGAGCGGCGGCCAGCAGCAGCGCGTCGCGCTCGCCCGCGCGCTGGTGAGCAACGACGCGCTGGTGCTCTTCGACGAGCCGCTGTCCAACGTGGACGCCAAGGTACGCGAGCAGCTGCGCGTCGAGCTGCTCTCGTTGCAGCGCGAACTGGGCTTCGCCGCGATCTTCGTGACCCACGACCAGTCGGAGGCGATGCAACTCGGTACCCGGATCGCCGTGCTGAACAAGGGAAGAATCGTGCAGTTGGCCTCGCCGCTGGAGGTCTACACGAAACCCGCCAACCAGTACGTCGCCAAGTTCGTCGGCACGATGAACGAGGTCCTCGGGACCGTGACCGCGACCAAGGGCGAGACCGCCGAGGTGAAGACGGACCTCGGTGTGCTGACCGGAAGGATCGGTGGCGGCGTCGACATCGGTGACCACGTGGCCGCGATGTGGCGCCCGGAGAGCGCGACGCTCTCCACCGACGAGCCGGTCGCCGCGAACCGGCTGGCCGGCAGGGTGAAGGCTTCGCTGTTTCTCGGTGCCGCGACCGAGCAGGTGATCACAGTGGACGGCCGCGAGGTACGGGTGCAGGTGCCCGGCGCCGCCGTGCTGCCGGGTGGCTCCGACGTCTGGATCGAGATCTCCGAGGCCGACCTGCTCGTGCTGCCTGCGGAGGACGCATGAGTGCGCCCGCGACCGCACAGCCGCCACCGCCCGCCGCGCCCGGCCCGCCGCGTCCTGCTCGCCGGGGGCGCCGCCGGTTGCGCCCGGCCCGTCCCTTCGAGGCGGTCAGCCTGCTGATCGGCGTCGCGCTGATAGCCGTCGTCATGGTGCCGCTGGTGCGGGTGCTCATCGGCATGTTCTGGGTGGACGGACAGTTCACCGTGCGCCCGATCACCCGGACGCTGTCCCTGCCGGGGCTCGGTGACCTCCTGCGCAACACGGTCATCGTCGTGCTCGCCAGCAGCGCGGTCGCCCTGGTCATCGGGGTCGCTCTGGCGTGGCTCAACGAACGGACCAACGCGCGGATGGGCCTGCTGACCGATTCGCTGCCGCTGCTGCCGTTCCTGCTGCCGCCGGTCGCGGGCGCGGTCGGCTGGGTGATGCTGCTCTCGCCCGAGTCCGGGTTGCTCAACAGCTGGATCCGGGACGCGCTCGGGCTGGTCGGAATCCGGGCCGACAGCGGGCCGTTCGACATCCACAGCTGGTATGGCCTCGTCATGGTCTACGCGTTCTACGCCGTGCCGTTCGTGTTCATGAACGCCACGGCCGGGTTCCGCAACCTGGACTCCTCGTTGGAAGAGGCCTCGCGGCTCGGTGGTGCGGGACTGGGCCGCACCCTGCGCAAGGTCACGTTGCCGCTGGTGGCGCCCAGCCTCGGCGCCGGTCTCCTGCTGTGTGTCTGGTTCGGTGCCGGGATGTACTCGCTTCCGGCGATCGTCGGCACCCCGGCCGGGATCGAGGTGCTCTCGGTCCGGATCGTCGAGCTGCTCACCTTCAGCTACCCGCCGGACACGGAGGTCGCGGTCGGCCTCAGCGGCTTCGTCGTCCTGTTCGTCGGTGTCGCCTACTGGCTGCAGCTGCGGATCCTGCGCCGAGGCAGGTATGCCGTGCAGTCCGGTAAGGGCGGCGCCGCGCGCAGGATCGACCTCGGCGCCTGGAAATGGCCCGCCAGGGTGGTGATCCTCGGCTACGTGCTCGTGTCGACGGTACTGCCGATCGTCTCACTCGTCCTGGTGGCGCTCAACGGTTACTGGACTCCCGACATCGGCTGGGGCTCACTCAGCCTCGACGCGCTGCGCCAGGCCGTCTTCGACGACCCCATCACCAGTACGGCGCTCGCCAACAGCCTCGGTCTCGGCGTCGTCGGCGGGCTGGTCGGGATCCTCGCGGCGGCGGCGGTGGCCCTCTACGTCGCCCGCCACCGCAGCGCCCTGTCGTCCACCGTGGACGCCGGCATCAAGCTTCCCGCCGCCGTGTCCAACATGGTGATCGCGGTCGGGATCCTGCTGCTGTTCGGCGGCGAGCCGTTCCTGCTCTCCGGAACACTGGCGATCCTGCTGATCGGCTACCTCGCGCTGTACCTGCCGCAGGCCTCCATCGCGGCCGACGCCGCGGTCGCCGGGGTCGGCGACGAACTTCCGGAGGCCTCGGCGGTGTCCGGTGCCACACCGTTTCGCACGTTCCGGAAGGTCTACCTGCCGTTGATGGTTCCCGGCCTCGTCGCGGGCTGGGCGCTGTTGTTCATCCGCATGGTCGGCGACCTCACCGCCTCGGCCATCCTCGCCGGAACCGGAAACCCGGTGGTCGGCTTCCGCATTCTCGAGGTGTTCACCAGCGGCTCCTACGCCCTGCTGGCCGCGCTGTCCACCGTGCTGGTCGTGATCACCGCACTCGTGCTCGTCGCTGTCCTCGCGTACACCCGTCGCGCGTCACGCCATGGCGTGCGAGCCAGCGTCGGAGGCGTGTGACCGACGTGCGAGGACGCAGCACCGCCCCCACCCGACCTCACCCACGACGATGTGGAGGAAACCGCATGAAGTCCATCGCCAGAACGGTCACCGCACTCGGTGCCGCCGCCTCGATCGCGCTCGGCCTCGCCGCGTGCGGCGGTTCGCCGGCGGACTCCGCAACGGCCGACGTGACCGACCCCGAGCTCAAGGCGCTCGTCACCGCGGCACAGGAAGAAGGCACCGTCGTGTTGTACGGGGTCCCGGACGAGAAGGTGCTGCGATCCGTCGCGGACAGGTTCACCGAGCTGTACGGGGTCGAGGTGCAACCGGTGCGGCTGGTGTCCGCGGACCTGGCCCAGCGGTTCTCCTCCGAGGCCTCGTCGGGTGCGCCCGCCAGTGACCTGATCCTGATGACGCACTCCCCGTTCTACGCCGACGCACTGCAGAAGAAGTGGCTGACGCCGGTGTCCTCGGCGGGAATCCCGGACTACCCCGGTGACTACCCCGCCGACTACCTGCTCTCCGACGGAGACGTCCCCGTGGTCAGCCTCGTTCCCACCAGTGCCGTGTACAACACCGACAAGGTGAGCGCGCCGCCGGAGTCCTGGCAGGACTACGCGGACCCGAAGTACCGGGGTCAACTCGCCGTCGCCGACCCGGCGACGTCGCCTGCCAACCTGTCGTTCTGGCAGCTCATGCGCGACACCTACGGCGACGACTTCCTGCGCGGAGTGGCCGCGAACGAGCCGACCTGGCACAACAGCGCCGTGCCGGGAACGCAGGCGGTCGCGGCGGGCGAGGACGCACTGGGCCATCCCGGTGTCGAGGCGATCGTGCGCAACCTGACCGAATCCGGCGCGCCGGTCAAGACGGTCGTTCCCGGCCCCACCACCGGTCCGGAGATCGCGCTGGGACTGACCGCGGGTTCCGAGCATCCCAACGCCGCCAAGCTGTTCGCCCACTTCGTCCTCTCCAAGGAGGGCAGCACGTTGCTGGCCGAAGTGTCCGGAGCGGGCTCGCCGTACGGCACCGGGCTGCCGGACGGATTCGAACGTCCCCAGCCGGTCTCGGCCCAGCAGGAGAAGCAGATCAAGCAGCTGCTCGGTTCGCCGTGAGCGAGGACCGTTCGCTACAAGAGCCCGCCTTTCCATCGAGGAGTGAGCCAATGACGCCGCCGGAAGCCCACCAGAGTGCCGACCGCGAGCTGGGGGACGACTTCGATCCGAAGGCCCCCGAGACGTTCACCAGCGCGCATGCGCTCTACGCGGAACTGCGCGAGCGGTGCCCCGTGGCGCACAGCAACGCCTACGACGGCGGTTTCTGGGCGCTGTTCCGTTACGCCGACGTCCACAGGGTGCTCCGGGAACCCGCGATGTTCACGACGTCCGTCCGCAACACGGTGCCCAAGTTCGCGTTCACGGGCAGGCGACCTCCGCTGCATCTCGACCCGCCCGAGCACACCGCATACCGGAGGGTGATCAACCGGTTCTTCACCCCGACGAAGATGCGCGCGCTGCACCCCACGGTCCGGCAGCTGGCCGTCGAGCAGCTCAGTCCGCTGATCGAGGCCGGAGCGGGCGACATCACCGTCGACTATGCGCACAAGTTCCCCGCGATGGTGTTCGCCGAGTTCTTCAACCTGCCGCGGGAGCTGTCGGCGCTGATCAAGGAGATCAGTGCCGCCTACGTCGCCGCGATCACCGCGGTGGACGACGAGACCGTCAAGCGCCTCTCCGGTCGCCTGTACGAGATCGCGCAGCAGGTCATCGACGAGCGCAAGACCCAGCGGATGGACCCCGACAGCGACCTCACGACCGCCCTGCTGCAGGCCACCCACGACGGCGAGCCGCTGCCACCCGAGATGGTGCTCGGCTGCGTGCGCCAGCTGCTCGTCACGGGCATGGTCGCGCCGAGCGTGTTCATCGGCAACATGTTCGTGCACCTCAGCCAGGACCGTGAGCTCGCGGCGACCCTGCGGTCGGACCCCGGCCGGATTCCCGCCGCGGTCGAGGAGTTCCTCCGGCTCTACGGTCCCTACCGGGGGATGGCCCGCACCGCGCGCGAGGACGTGGTCTTCGGCGACAGGCTCATCAAGGCGGGTGAGCCGATCGCGCTCGTGTACACCTCGGCCAACCGGGATTCGGAGGTCTTCCCCGACGGCGAGACGTTCGTCCTCGACCGGCCCAACATCGGCGAGCACATCGCCTTCGGCGGCGGCGTGCACAGCTGTCCCGGCGCGCCCCTGGCCAGGATGATGATGGTGGTCACGCTCGAGGAGGCCCTCGCACGCACGGCCGACTTCGAGGTCAGCGGCCCGATCGAGATGGCCAAGTGGGCGGAGTGGGGAACCAACTCGGTGCCGATGCGGTTCGTGCCTGCCCGCGTCGAGGGGCGCCGGTGACCGCGGCGGAGCAGGGCGCCGACGACTTCGATCCCACCGGGAATCCCGCGCCCGCCGAGGTGTACGCGATGTACGCGCGGCTGCGACGAGAGTGTCCCGTCGCCTGGAGTGACAGCTACGGAGGGCACTGGGCGCTCAGCCGGTACGCCGACATCCGGGCCGCCGCGAGCGACCCGCGGACGTTCATCTCCTCCGTGCGTGCCGTCGTGCCCAGCGATCCCCGCGGTCTGCGCAGGCCACCGCTGAACCTGGACGCGCCCGCGCACACCCCGTACCGCAGGGCATTGGACCGGACCCTGCAGCGGCGGCGGGTCGCGGGACTGGAGCCCGCGCTGGCCAGGCACGCCGAGCGCGAGCTCGCCCCCATGCTCGACCGCGGCGGCGGGGACATCGCTCAGGAGTACGGCGCGCGCTTCCCCGCCTGGGTCACCGTGGAGTGGCTCAATCTGTCCCCCGAGACGGCGCCTGTGCTCGCCGAGAACGCGGCCCGCTGGGTCAACGCCTGGCGGACCGAGGACCACGCGGCGGTCAACCGGCACAGCGAGCGGATGTACCAGATCGCCCGCGAGCTCGTGGCCGCGCGGGAAAGCGAACCGTTGCCGGTGTCGGAGGACCCGGCGAGCTCACTGCTCGCCGAGCGGCACGACGGCGAGCCGCTCGACCGCGAGCAGATCGTGGGCGCGCTGCGCCAGTCGCTCGTGGTGGGCATGGTCGCGCCGCCGATCGTGCTCGGCTCGATCTGCGTGCATCTCTCCGGGGATCCCGCGCTGCAGGATCGGCTGCGGCAACGGCCGGAGCTGCTGCCGGATGCGCTCGAGGAGTTCCTCCGGCTGTACACCCCGTACCGGGGGTTCGCGAGGACGGTGGCGCACGAGGTGACCCTGCACGGCAGAACGATCCGGCCCGGGGAGCCGGTCACGCTGCCCTATGCCTCGGCCAACCGGGACGAGAGCGTGTTCGCCGACCCGGACACGTTCCGGATGGGGCGCGAGAACATCAGGGAACACCTCGCCTTCGGCCGGGGCAGGCACCGCTGCGCGGGCATGCCGCTGGCCAGGCTGGGCCTGCTGGTGTCGCTGCGCACGCTGCTGGCGCGGACCCGGCACGTCGAGGTGGACGGCGAGATCGAGGGAGCACGGATGCCGGAGGTGGGAGCGGTCTCGGTCCCGGTGCGGCTGGTGCCTGCCCGGCCCTGAGCATCCGACGCGATCGAGGAATCGATCGCCGCCGCGCGGGCGAGCGCGGTGATGAGCCGCCGCCCCGAGGCGCAACGACCAACCGGCGTCGTTGTTGACGGCGAACTGGAGCCTGGCTACAGTTCATTGTTAACAACGAAGGGCGGGTGGT
This sequence comes from Prauserella muralis, assembly GCF_003202285.1. Classification (GTDB taxonomy): domain Bacteria; phylum Actinomycetota; class Actinomycetes; order Mycobacteriales; family Pseudonocardiaceae; genus Prauserella_B; species Prauserella_B muralis. The sequence continues at coordinate 803,922 of NZ_MASW01000006.1, read as the reverse complement.
CGACCTATGCGGACCGCGAGTCGCATGCGGCTTCAGGACGATGTCCTGGCGGTGCTACGCGACGCCATCCTCGGTGGGCAGTTCGCGCCGGGTGAGCGGCTGAGTGAGGTGGCGCTGGCCGATCAGCTCGAGGTCAGCAGGGGGCCGGTACGTGTGGCCCTCGCCCAGCTCGCTCACGAAGGAATCGTCACGATCGAACCCCATAAGGGGGCGAGCGTGCCGCTGATGTCCAGGGAGGACGTCGAGGAGATTTACACCCTTCGGCTCGCCCTGGAAACCCTCGCTGCACGGCGAGCCGTACACCGGTCCAAGGCGGCGGATCATGAAGCCTTGTCCGCTGCCATGACGGTGATCCGTGATGCACTGGCCAGCGGTGACCGAAGGGCGATCGCCGATGCGGATCTCCAGTTTCACGATGCGTTCTATCAAGCTGCCCATCATCGACGGCTCCACGCCTCATGGCGCGCCATTCGTTCGCAGGTCTCCCTGCTCCTCTACTCCCGCAACACGGTGGCCGTGACGACCAAGGAGGTCATTGTCGACGAGCATGACCACCTGGCGCGGCTACTGCGGGAGCGCGACGAGGAAAGCCTTGTCTCGGCCGTGACCGAGCACATCAAGGGTTCCTACGAGCGACTTCTCGAGCGGTACGACCGATGACCTGCGGCCCTGTGGTGCGCTGACCGTCTCCACCGCGGCTTCTTCGAGCTCGACCTGAATCCTCTGCACAGATTAGGTTGTTAACAATGAACAGTAACCCGCATCAAAGGCGAGCGGGCCTAGCCAGCCTCATCGGCACCACGATCGAGTGGTACGACTTCCAGATCTACGGCCTCAGCGCGGCAGTCGTCTTCAATGACGTCTTCTTCCCCGAGGCGAGCTCGGTCGCGGGTACGCTGGCCTCCTTCGGCGTCTTCGCGCTGGGTTTTGTCGCACGTCCTGTCGGTGGGCTGATCTTCGGGCATTTCGGCGATCGGATCGGCCGCCGCAATGTCCTGCTGACGACGCTTCTGCTCATGGGGATCACGACCTTCGCTGTCGGCCTCATTCCCTCGTATGCATCCATCGGAGTCGTCGCGCCGATCCTGCTGATCGTCATGCGCCTGTTGGGAGGCGTCGGTCTCGGCGGAGAGTGGGGTGGCGCTGTCCTGCTCAGCGTGGAGCATGCGCCTGACGGCAAGCGCGGCTTCTACGGCAGTCTGCCTCAGGTTGGTTCGCCGGCCGGCCTGTTGCTGGCCACCTCCGTTTTCACCCTGACCACTACTCTGACGGGAGACCAGTTCGGTACCTGGGGATGGCGCATCCCGTTCCTGCTCAGCGCCGCGCTCGTGGTCGTCGGCCTGGTCATTCGGGCGACCATCCCCGAGACACCGGTCTTCGAGGAGCAGAAGAAGGCGAATGTCACGCCCTCGATGCCGCTTGCCACGCTGTTGAGGACACAGCCGAAGACTGTCTTGCTCAGCATCGGTTCCTTTGCTGTGACCAGCGGCGGTTACTACGTCTACGCCACGTACATGGTGGCGCACGGGACGAACGATCTCGGGGTCGCCAAGACCACCATGACGATCAGCGGCATGGTGTTCGCCTCGTGTGCGATCATCGGGACCTTCCTCGCCTCCACCGTGTCCGATCGCCTGGGACGTCGGCCGGTGTTCATCACGGTGGCGGCATTCACCATCGCCTACGCGTTCCCCTTGTTCGCGCTCGTCGCCACCCGTGAGGAGCTGCTCATCTGGATGGCGCTCGGCATCGGCGGGTTGGCCAATGGTTCCCTTTACGGACTCATGGGCTCCCTTACCGCGGAAATCTTCCGGCCCGAGGTGCGCTACACCGGTGCTTCAATTGGCCAGCAGGTATCGGCCGCGCTCGTCGGCGGTACCACCCCACTGATCGTGACAGCGATGGTTGCTGAGGTCGGCCAGTCCTGGCCGGCTCCGGCGTGGCTGGCCGGACTGGCGGCCATCAGCCTCGTCTCGGTTGTTCTGCTACCCGAAACGTCCCGCAGGAGCCTGTCTTTCACCGCGGCTGAGGAAAAGACCGCCGGCAAGCCCAAGGCCAATTCAGGCGACTTGGCGTGACCGCGGCGTCTGATCGCACCCGCTCATTCAACTTCTCGAGGGAGAGTAGATCGATGACATTCACCGACCCCACGCCTGAGCTGTTGACCTTCGACACCTACGGCACACTGATCGACTGGGACACCGCGCTGCGAAACTATGTGGCCGACCTCGTCGCGGCCAAGGAGATTCCGGTCTCGCCCGCCGATTTCTACGAGACCTGGTATTACCAGCACGCTCTTCCGATGCTCGCCGGGCCCTTCAAGCTCTATCGGCAGCTCTTGAAGGACAGCCTGCAGGACGCGTTGCGCTCGCACTCCGCAGAGGTGGCTCCGGACGATGGGGACGATTTCGGGGATGCCATGGCCGAGGCCGATCCATTTCCGGACACGCTGGAATTTCTCCACAGGGTCGCGCCACATTTCCGGCTCGGCACCATCAGCAACAGTCAGGACGACATCATCAGTCACGCCGTGAAGCGCATGGACAACGTCTTCGAGTTGGTCATCACGGCCGAGACCACGCATGCCTACAAGCCGGCTCCCGCGTTGTTCGAGCTCATCCTGGCGCGAGCTGGTGTCGCGGCACGCAACACCGTGCACATCGCCCAGTCCCAATACGTCGACCTGCCTCGCAGCGTCCCGATGGGCATGCGGACCATCTGGGTCAACCGGAACGCGCAGACCTTGAATCCGGGAGTGCCCGAGCCTCATGCGGTGGTGCCCGATCTGCGCGGCGTTCCGCAACTGCTCGGCGTAGCTGGCTGAGCCAGTCAGAGCAGGGTTTGACCACACCGGACGAGCATTCACAACGAGAACCAAGGACTCCCACGTGACAGTCAATGATCGGTTCGCTGCGCTAGGGATCGACAATGCGCCCGGCCAGCAGGCCCCAGTCCAGAAAACAGGCGAGAGGGTGATGGATTTCTCACATGGCGACGTTGATGCCTTTCCGCCCGCTTCAGGGGCCATCGAAGCCGTCAACGAGGCGTACCTCGCCGGTTCCGGGCGAGCTTATTCCCCGTATCGAGGACACGGCGACCTGCTGAACGAGGTCGCCGACAAGCTCGCCGGATTCACCGGTGCTCCGGTCGACCCGGCGAACGGTCTCATGATCACGCCGGGCACGCAGGGTGGACTGTTCCTCGCGCTCTCCGCGATCGTCGAGCCGGGCGACAAGGTCGCGATCGTTGAACCGGACTACTTCGCCAACCGCAAGATCATTGCCTTCCTTGGGGGACGGATCGTGCCGGTGGCGCTCGATTACGAGGATGTGTCTGCGCCGGCCACCGTGGACGTGGAACGGATCGAGGACGCTGCCCGATCGGGCACCAAACTGCTCGTGTTCTCGAACCCGAACAACCCCACTGGCGTGGTCTACACCCAGGACCAGATTCGAGCGATCGTCTCCATCGCGCAAATGCATGGGATGTTCGTCGTTGTCGACCAGCTCTACTCGCGGCTCATCTACCCAGGACAGTCCTTCACGCATCTGCGCGCAAGCGGCATCGATCCGGCGAACTGCCTGACGCTCATGGGTCCATCGAAGACGGAGTCGCTCAGCGGATTCCGCACCGGCGTCGCGATGGGACCGGCACCGATCCTCGACAGGATGGAGCAGATCCTGGCGATCCACTCGCTGCGAACCGCCGGCTACAACCAGGCTGTCCTGACGACCTGGTTCAACGAGCCGGAGGGCTGGCTCGAGCAACGTGTCGAGGAGCACCAGGACCTCAGGAACGATCTCGTTTCGCTCTTCCGGTCCGTCGACGGCGTTGCCGTTCGACCGACGGAGGGAGGCAGCTACCTGTTTCCGAAGTTGCCGGAAATGGGCATTCCTGCCGGGGCGTTCTGCGAGTCACTCCGCCTCGAAGACAGCATCGTTGTCACACCGGGGGCCGAATTCAGTCCCCATCACGCAGCAAGTATTCGGCTGAACTTCTCCCAAGACCGTCATCGTGCCGTCGCTGCGGTCGAGAGCATCGTTCAACGCATCGAGGAGCGCACGCGGTGACCCTCGCTCCACCACCTCAAGGCGAGTACGTCCCCGGCGCACGACACGGCCAGCTGATCACCACGGCGGGCATGACTTCCCGTGTGCGGGGAGTCGCTCAGCTAGTCGGCACCATCGGCGCGGAGCTGACCAAGGAAGACGGCCTGCGCGCGGTGCGGGTCGCCGCCGAGAACGCCGCCGATGCCGTCGCCGGCCTCCTCAGGCCGGGAGAGACCGTCTCCCAGTGTCTGCGCCTGACGGTCTACCTGGTTTGTGCTCCCGGCTTCACCGAACACTCAGCAATGGCCGACGCCGCCTCGGCCTATCTGCGGCAACGCTGGGGCGCAGCCGCGCTTGGCCCGCGCACAGCCATCGGCGTGGCCAACCTGCCGGGTGGGCAGCCGGCCGAGGTCGAAGTCACTGCCATCGCCCGGCGATACCGGTGAGGCGGTCTCAACAGCACCCGGAGCCGCCCCCGGTGCGACGCGACGACAGCCGGCTCGGTCCTCGCAAGGGTGCCCAGCGCGCCGTGACGGCGGCGTCGCGCTCAGCGGTCCCGTCGGCCCGGTGACCCGATGACCACCCGATAGATCGCCAGGATGATCATGGAGCCGAGGATGGCAAGGCCCCAGGTGCGGGCTTCGAAGAAGCGGCCGAGGTCCACATCGAACAGTGTCCTGCCGATCCAGCCGCCGAGCAGCGCGCCGCCCACGCCCAGCAGGATCGTCAGGATGCAGCCGCCCGGATCACGGCCGGGCATGAGCATCTTCGCGATGGCGCCCGCGAGCAGGCCCAGCATGATCCAGCCCAGGAAACCCATGGGCACCACCCTAGACGTCGAGGTGCGAAAACCCCGGTCAACGCTCCGGTGCCGGTCGGTGCTCAGGCGGCAGCAGGGCCGGGAACCAGATGTCGCTGAGCACCTCGGCCGCGTCGTCGGCTGACGAGTCGATGGTGCCCTGCACAGCCCAGCGGGTGAAGAACCGCTCCAGCTGGCTGACCAGCAGCTCGATCCGCAGGCGCGCCTCGTCCTGGCGATCGGGGCCCCAGCGCGCCAGGTAACGGGGCATCGCCGCGGGCAGTTCCGACACCGCCCGCTTGGCGATCTGCCTGAACTCCGGTTCGAGCGCCACCGCCTCGTCCCACGCGGGCAGGATCGCCTGGTTGTCCTCGAACCACGCCACGGCGCGCCGCATCCAGCGGGCGAACTCGGCGCGGGAACCCGACTCCAGCACCGCGTCGAGGTCCGCGTACACCGTCACGGCGCGCTGTTCCATCGTCTCCGCGCCGATCCGCTGCAGGATGTCCGGCTTGCCGGAGAAGTGCAGGTAGAAGGTGGCGCGGCCGCAGCCGACCGCCGAGACGATGTCGTCGATCGTGACCGCCGCGTAGCCGCGCTCGACGAACAGGGTCTTGGCGCATTCGAGCAGGCTGCGGCGGGTCTGCTGCTTCTGGTGGTCCCGCAGGGTGGGCCGCCGGGTGGTCCCCGTGCTGCCCGCGCGCTCGTTCACCCCGTACCTCCGCTCGGGCTCGGCCGTCCGCGTCCCGGATCGTACCTCTCCGCCCCACTCGTCGACGTACGACTCACTCACTAGACAGTGTGTCGGTGAATATGCGACAGTGACCCACGTCACGGCATGCGAGGAGGCGTTCGTGAGTTCACTTCCGTCCGTCTGCATCATCGGCGCCGGCTGCTCCGGCTTCACCACGGCGAAGCGGCTGAAGGACCACGGCATTCCCTACGACTGTTTCGAGGAATCCGACGACGTCGGCGGCAACTGGTACTTCGGCAACTCGAACGGGCGCTCGGCCTGCTACGAGTCACTGCACATCGACACGTCGACCACCCGGCTGCAGTTCGAGGACTACCCGGCGGGGGAGGACTGGCCGCACTTTCCCCACCACTCGCTGATCCACCGCTACTTCCGCGACTACGTGGACCACTTCGGACTGCGGGGCTCGATCACCTTCAACACCGCCGTCGAACACGCCGCGCGCGAGGCCGACGGCACGTGGCGGGTCACCCTCTCGGGTGGCGCGCGCCGCACCTACGACGCGCTCGTGGTCGCCAACGGACACCACTGGAACCCGCGCTGGCCCGAGTATCCCGGCACGTTCGACGGCACGATGCTGCACAGCCACTCCTACCGCAGCCCGTTCGACCCCGTCGACATGCGCGGCAAGCGCGTCGTCGTCGTGGGCATGGGCAACTCCGGGCTCGACATCGCCTCCGAGTTGTCGCACCGCTCGCTCGCCGAGCACGTCTGGGTCTCCGCGCGCCGCGGCGTCTGGGTGCTCTCGAAGTACCGCGGCGGCCAGCCCGCCGACAAGATGATGATGCCGCCCTGGATGCCGAAGAAGATCGGGCTCGCGCTGGCCCGCAGGGCCATCAAGAAGACCCTCGGCAACATGGAGGACTACGGGTTGCCGAAGCCCGACCACGAGCCACTGTCGGCACATCCCTCGGTGAGCGCGGACTTCCTCGTCAAGGCGGGCTCCGGCGATCTCACGTGCGTGCCCGAGATCGCCCGGCTCGACGGCGACGCCGTCGTCTGCGTGGACGGCACCCGGATCGAGGCCGACGTGATCGTGTGCGCGACCGGCTACCGGATCTCCTTCCCGTTCTTCGACGACCCGGAGCTGCTGCCGGACGAGCGGCACCGGTTCCCGTTGTTCAAACGGATGCTCAAGCCCGGGGTGGACAACCTGTACTTCGCGGGCCTCGCCCAGGCGTCGCCGACCATCGTCAACCTCGCCGAACAGCAGAGCAAGCTCATCGCCGAGCACCTGACCGGCCGCTACGCACTGCCCAGTGTGGAGGCGATGCACGCGGCCATCCGCCGGGACGAGGACAAGCACCTCGGCCAGTACTACAACGCGCCGCGGCACACCATTCAGGTCGACTTCGCCCGCTACGTCCGGGACCTGCACAGGGAGATCGAGGCGGGCCGCAAGCGCGCCGCGGCGAAGGCGCCCGTCCGGTGAGCGGCGCACACGGTGTGTGTGCCGCCCGGTTCGCCCCTGTGCGCGACCTGCTGGAGCGGCGGCTGCGCGACGGCGACGAGGTGGGCGCCTCCGTCTGCGTGATCGAGGACGGCGAGCCGGTGGTGGATCTGTGGGGCGGCGTCGCCGACCCGGCCACCGGCGCCGCCTGGACCAGCGACACCCTGGTCAACACCTACTCGCTGACCAAGACGATGACCGCGCTCGTCGCGCTCGCGCTCGTCGACCGGGGCGTGCTCGACCCGGACGCGCCCGTCGCGCGGTACTGGCCCGAGTTCGGCGCGGCGGGCAAGGGCGACGTGCTGGTGCGGCACGTCCTGGGCCACACCTCCGGAGTCTGCGGGTGGGAGCGAACCGTCAGCCTGGACGACGTCTGCGACACCGAAGCCGCGGCGGCACTGCTCGCCGCCCAGGAGCCGTGGTGGACACCCGGCGACGGCTCCGGCTACCAGGCCGTCACCCACGGCCACCTGGTCGGCGAGATCGCGCGCCGGGTCACCGGCCGCTCGCTGGGCACCCTGCTGCGCGAGGAGTTCACCGGCCCCGCCGGTGCGGACTTCTGGCTCGGCGCGCCCGCGAGCGTCGACTCCCGGGTCGCCGCGCTGGTCCCTCCGGCGACGTCCGGCATCGACTACTCCGCACTCGACCCGGCCGGGGCCGCCGTGCGCACGCTGACCAACCCCGTCATCCGGCCCGCCGACACGAGAACCCGGACGTTCCTGGCAGCCGAGCTGGGCGCGCTGAACGGGCAGGGCAACGCCCGCTCGGTGGCCCGCGTGCAGTCGATCGTCTCCCACGGCGGGACCCTCGACGGCACGCGCTACCTGTCGCCGTCGGCCATCGAACGCGTCTTCGCCGTGCAGTCGGACGGCGTGGACCGGGTGCTGGGCGCCCACCTGCGCTTCGGACTCGGCTACGCGCTGCCGAGCCCGCGCACGGTCCCGGCGATCCCGCAGGGCCGGATCTGCTGGTGGAGCGGATTCGGCGGCTCGATCGTGGTCAACGACCTCGACCGGCGCCTGACCTTCGCCTACGTGATGAACGGCATGGCACCCGGGCTCATCGGCGCGCCCAACGCCAGCGCCTACGTCGAGGCCGTCTACTCCTGTCTGGACACAGTGGACGGCGCTACCCGCTGACCAGCCGCGCGGTGGCCAAGGCGTCGCCTCGGCCGAGCTCGGCGTACCACTGCTCGACGAGGCCGGTGAAGCGGCTGTCGTCGAGCAGGGCCGGGGCCACACCGGCGGCCTCCAGCGCGGGCCGCACGGCGGCGACGCCGGTGCGGCCCGCCGCCGCGGCCCGCATCGCCGGGGTCGCCGGATCGGCCAGATCGAGCGGTGTCCCGTCGTCGGCCCTGCCCACGACCGCCCACCGCAGCCACGCGGCGATGGCCAGTGTCGCCACCGCCGGGCTGCCGGCGGTGGGCGAGCCGAGTGTGTCGGCGACGGTGCCGAGCAGCCGGGGCCCGATCTTGAGCGAGCCGTCCGAGGCCACCTGCCGGGTGGTGTGCCGCAGTGCGGGGTTGGCGAACCGGTCCAGCACCGTGTCCGTGTACTGCTCGTGGTCCACGCCCTCAGCCGGCGGCAGTGTCGGCCGGACCTCCCACCGGGCCAGGTGGCGCGCGGCGGCCCCCAGCTCCGGTACGGCGGCGGCCTCGGCGATGGTGGTCAGCCCGGCGAGCCCGCCGACGTAGGCCAGCAGCGAGTGGCACGCGTTGAGCGTGCGCAGCTTCGTCAGCTCGTACGGCCGCGCGTCGGGCACCAGCAGCGCCCCTGCCCGCTCCCACCGGGGCCGGGGCGAACGGAAGTCGTCCTCGACGATCCACTGCCCGAACGGCTCGGCCACCACCGCCGCGTCGTCGCGCAGGCCCAGCGCGGCCTCGATGTCGGCGAGGTCGGCCTCCGTGGTGGCCGGGACGATCCGGCGACCATGGTGGAGGGAAACGCGACGTGCTCGTCGATCCAGGCGGCTGTGGCGTCGCCGCCGCGCAGCAGCGTGCAGAAGTCGAGCACGGCCCGGCGCAGCAGGCCGCCGTTGTCGGTGAGGTTGTCGCAGCAGAGGACCGTGAGCGGTGCCGCGTCGCGTGCCTGCCGCCTGTGCAGCCCTTGCACCAGCCTGCCGACGACCGTGCGTGGCGGTGCCCCGGCGGCGTCGTCGCGGACATCCGGATCGGTGAGGTCGAGACCACGCTGAGCCGGGTCGAGCCGGTAGGCCTTCTCGGTGACCGTGAGGGTCACGACCGACACGGCCGGATCGGCGAGCCGGTCGAGCACGGCGTCGGCCTCGGAGGGGCCGTCCAGCACCTCGCGCACCGTGGTGACGACCCGGTACCCGCTCTCCGAGCGTCCACGCGTGGCGACGGTGTACAGCCCGTCCTGCGGCGCGAGCCGGTCGCGGACCGCCGGGCCACGCTGGGTCACCGCGCTGACCGCCCAGCCGGTCTCCCCGGTGGCCAGCATCGCGTCCTCGGTGAACACCGCCTGGTGCGCGCGATGGAACCCGCCGATGCCCAGGTGCACGATCCCGATGCCGAGACCGCGCGGGTCGAGTCCACTGTGCACCGAATGGGGCAGGTGGCCCAGCGTCCGAAGGCTCAGCCTGCGCATGCCAGCCCATCCAGCAGCGCACTTGTCCGCGCCAGGGCGGGGATCGCGCCCGTGCCGCCGCGCCCGCCGACCGACAGCGCGGCGGCCGCGAGACCCAGCCCGACCGCTGTCGTGAGCGCATCGCCGAGGGCGAGCCGCGCGGTGACGGTTCCCGCGAACACGTCACCCGCGCCGGTCTGGTCCACCACGCGGGGCGCGGGCAGGGCCGGAAGCCGGTGGGCGGTGTCGCCGTCGTCGAGCAGGACGCCGTCGGCGCCGCACGTGACGGCCACGGCCGCGGCGCCCCATGAACGGAGCAGGCGCGCCGCCGCCTCGGGGCCGGCGCCGCCGAGCAGTGCCGACGTCTCCGCCGGATACGACGGCGTCACGAGCGCTGCCCGCCTGCTGACGGTGCGCAGGGTCGCGGCGGCCGTGGCCGCATCCGCCAGGGCTGGCCGGTGGTTCGGGTCGTAGACGAACGCCGCGGCGTGCTCGGCGGCGTAGTGCACGGCCTGCCTCGCGGTGTCCGAAAGGGCGGCGGTGATGCCGCTGGTCAGCACGCAGCGGGAGCGGCCCACGTCCGCCCGCCGGACGTCGTCCGGTCCGAGGCCACTCGCGGCGCTGCCGCGGCGGAGGTAGGTGAACGCCCGCGAGCCGCTGGGATCGGTTCGCATCACGTAGCAGCCGTTGGGCGCTCCGGTGCGGGTGATGAGCGCCGTGTCGACCCCGAGTTCGGCGACCCGCGCGACGATGCCCTCGCCGACGTCGTCGTCGCCGACCCTGGTGAGCAGCCCGACCCGCGCCCCGGCCGCGGCGGCGGCCGCCGCGGCGTTGAGGGCGTCGCCCGAGTAGCCCAGCTCGGCGGCGGCGCCATGCCGGAAGTCGGCCTCGGTGGAGACCTCCAGCAGCACCTCGCCGACGACGATGACGTCGTAGTCCGTGTGGTTCGTGGTCATCGCGCTCACCAGTCGTGCATCGAGCCGTCGTGCAGCCGCGCGACGGGCAGGTAGGCGGGTTCGTAGGGGTACTCCGCGGCGGCGTCCTCGTCGATGTCGACGCCGAGACCCGGCTCCTCGCCGGGGTACAGGTACCCGCCGGAGAACCGGTAGCCGTGCGGGAACACCCGGTCGGTGTCCGCGGTGTGCGGCATGTACTCCTGGATGCCGAAGTTCGGGATCGCGGTGTCCACGTGGAGTGCGGCCGCGAGGCATACGGGGGAGAGGTCGGTGGCGCCGTGCGAACCGGAGCGCACGCCGTACAGCTCGGCGAGCGCGAGGATGCGCCGCAGGTGGGTGATGCCGCCCGCGTGCGTGACGGTGGCGCGGATGTAGTCGATGAGCCGCTCGGTGATGAGCTGCTGACAGTCGAAGATCGAGTTGAACACCTCGCCCGTCGCGATCGGCGTGGTCGTGTGCTGCCGGACCAGCCGGAACGCGCTCTGGTCCTCGGCGGGCGTGGGGTCCTCCAGACAGAACAGGCGGTAGGGCTCCACGGCCTTGCCCAGCCCGGCGGCCTCGATCGGGGTGAGGCGGTGGTGCACGTCGTGCAGCAGGTGGAAGTCGAAGCCGTACTTGTCCCGTACCGCGGCGAACAGCGTGGGCGCGTGCGCCAGGTAGTCCGCTGTGGACCACAGGGTCTCCTCCGGCAGTCCCGACGACGCGGGCTCGTAGCGGTCGCCGTCGCTGCCGATGCCGTAGGTGCCCTGCGTGCCCGGCACGGCGGTCTGTGCGCGGACGGCGCGGTAGCCCCGGTCCAGGAACCGCCCCACGTCGGCGACCGTCTCGTCGATGGTGGCGCCCTGCGCGTGGCCGTAGACGAGGATCCGGTCGCGGCTGCGCCCGCCGAGCAGCTCGTACAGCGGCACCCCCGCGGCCTTCGCCTTGATGTCCCACAGCGCCGTGTCGATGCCCGCGATCGCCGTCATCGTGACCGGCCCCCTGCGCCAGTACGCGCCGCGGTACAGGTACTGCCACGTGTCCTCGATCCGGCGGGCGTCCCGCCCGAGGAGCAGCGGCCGCACGTGCTCGGTGAGGTATGTGGCCACGGCCAGTTCACGGCCGTTGAGCGTGGCGTCGCCGACGCCCGTCAGGCCGTCCTCGGTGGTGATCTTCACCGTGACGAAGTTGCGTCCCGGCGAGGTGACGATCACCTTCACCTCGGCGATTCTCATGCTTGCTCCCCCTGAATGGTGCAGTCGATGGTCGTCTTCAGTCCCGCGCCGCTCGCCGCGTGCCGGAAGGCTTCGTCGGCGTCCTCGAGCGGAAAGTTCGTGCCCGCCAGTGCGGTGAGGTTCACGGCGCCGCGCCGTACCAGTTCGACGGCGGGCGGGAAGCTCGCCGCGTACCGGAACGTGCCGACGAGGTCCACCTCGTAGCGCTGGACGAGACCGAGCGGTGCCGGGACGTCGCCCGCTCGCAGGGTGCCGACGAGCACGGCCCTGCCTCCGGGCTCGACGGCCGCCAGCAACCCCGGCAGGGCGGCCGCCGCACCGGAGCACTCGATGCCGCGAGCCACGCGCACCCCGCCGAGGTCACCGGGGTGCACCGCGCGGGATGCTCCCAGTTCGCGGGCGACGGCGAGCCGATCCTCGTCCATATCGGACACGACAATCTCGCTCACGCCCCACGCCCGCGCCACCTGGGTGACGAGCAGGCCCACCGGCCCGGCCCCGGTGACGAGCAGGGACTGACCGGCTTCGACGTGTGCACGCCGCAGTGCGTGCACGGCGACGGCCAGCGGTTCCAGCAGCGGTACGGCGTGCGGTGGCAGGGGGTCGGGTGCGCGATGCAGCTGGGTGGCCGGCACGGCGACGTACTCCGCGAGCCCGCCGTCGGTCGGCGGGGAGCCGAGGCACCTGCCGTGCGGGCAGAGGTTGTACCGCCCGCCGATGCAGGCGGGGCACGTCCGGCACGGCACGGCGGGCTCGACCACCACCCGGGCACCGGACAGGTCGTCCGGAACACCGGCGCCCAGCGCGGTGACCGTGCCGCCGATCTCGTGCCCGAGCACGGCGGGCGCGCGCAGTTCGTTGGTGCCGTTGCGGCCGTCGAGGTAGTAGTGCAGGTCCGACCCGCACAGCCCCACCGACTCCACGGCGACGAGTGCCTCGCCCGCCCCCGGCCGGGGCACCGGCCGGGGCTCGATCCGCAGATCCTTCGCGGCGTGCAGGACGGCGGCGCGCATCGTGGTGCTCATTCGACCGACACTCCGAACGCGCCGAGTGCCGTGTAGATGCCGAGACCGGCGATGAGCACACTGCTGACCAGCAGGGCCACCGAGAACCACGAGCTGCCCCGCAGGTCCGGATCGACCTCCTTCCTGCGCAGGTACCAGGCGGCGACGGTGACGGCGATCAGGAACAGCCCGCCGACGAAACCACCGGTCTGGATCATGAACACCGGTGAGGTGAAGTACAGGTACGCCGCACCCCAGGCGATGGGGAAGAGCACCGTGAACACCTTCATCCAGCGTTGCCGCCGCTCCGCGTCCCGCCATTCGAAGCCACCGCAGAGCGACACGGCGTTGGCGGCGACCCTGGCCCAGCCGGGCAGCGCGGCCCACAGCGTGGAACCCAGCACGGCGACCGCGCCCACGAGGTAGCCGACGCTGGCCCACTCGCCGAGGGTGTCGGTGTAGGTGCGGGACAGCGTGGTGATCATCTCGTTGCCCTCGGGAACGAGTCCGGCCGGATTCAACACGGCGGCGCCCATGATGAAGAACGCGAGCGTGCCGATGGTGTAGACGGCCCAGGACAGCGCGGCGTCGCGGTACATGACCCTGATCCAGCCCTTCGCGCGGCGCTTCCACTCGTCGCTGCCGTCGTTGGGCCCGACCCAGCGCGCGTAGCCCTTCTCGATGCACCAGTAGGTGTAGTAGGTGATCTCGTCCGAGGTGACGCCGGTGAGCCCGAACATCGCGATCGCGGCCCCGATCGCGCCCGCGGGAAGGGCGAAGCGCATCCCGTCGCCGAGGTCGCCGAGCCCGTAGCCGATGTCGGTGGCGGGCAGGCCGAACGCGATCGCGCACGTGATGAGGACGAACAGCACGGTCAGTGCCACCGCGCCCAACTCGATGAGCGAGTAGCGATTGGAGTACAGCGACACGATGGCGCCGATCACCACCACCGTGGTCCAGATGGCCAGTGAGGTGAACTCCAGCGGTCCGGAGCCGATCGGGAAGAGGATGCTCAGCGCCGCGGCCAGACCGCCGACCACGCCGCCGACCTGCAGCACCTTCACGACCGCCATGACGATCCACAACAGACTGACCCAGCCGAGCCTGCCGATGCGGGGCGGCACCTTGTTGTAGCCCTCGAGCGCGGTCTGTCCCGTGACGATCGCCCACCGGGCCAGCTCCACCTGCACGGCCACCTTGACGAGCGTGCTGAACACGACCAGCCACAGCAGCACGAACCCGGCCTCGGCGCCCAGTGCGGTGGTGGCGATCAGCTCACCGGAGCCCACGATGGAGGCGCTGAGCACCAGGCCTGGGCCGAGGAAGCGGAGCGACGCCCGCCAGCCTTTGGGTGGTTCCTTCACATCATCGGCGGTCAGGACGTAGGGGTCCTTGCTCGCCGCCGCTGTCTTCGTGCTCACCACGGCCTCCTTTGCCCGTTAGGCTACTAGTATATTAGTAGTGACATGCAACCACGCTAGTCAATAGGATCGTGCGGTATGAGCGTCCGAGCCGGAACCCGCGGCACCACCACCGCGCGCGACGTGGTGGTGGCCGAGCTGCGCCGCCGCATCCTGGATCTGACCCTCGAACCCGGTGTCTCCCTGGGAGAGAACGACATCGCCGCCGAGCTGGGCGTCAGCCGCACGCCGGTGCGTGAGGCACTCATCCTGCTCGCCAACGAGGGGCTGGTCGAGATCTATCCGCAGGTCGGCACGTTCGTCTCGCGGATCGACATGGCCGCGGTCGCCGACGCGCAGTTCATCCGCGAGGCACTGGAGACCGCGTCGCTTCGGGAGCTGGCCGCGAACGTCGGGCAGCCGCAGCTCGCGCGCCTGCGGGCCGTGCTCGACCGGCAGCGGGCCGCCGTCACGGCGGGCGACGTCGACCAGTTCTTCGAGCTCGACGAGGAGCTGCACCGCAGCATGCTGGAGCTGGCGGGGCACGGGGCTGCCTGGACGACGGTCAGCGCGGCCAAGGGCCACCTCGACCGCGCGCGTCGCGCGTGCCTCCCGGTGGCCGACACGCTCGACCGGATGCTGGAGCAGCACGTCGACATCGTCGAACGACTCGCCTGGCCGGATCCCTGCAGCGCCGAGGATGCCCTGCGCGCGCACCTGCGGCAGGTGTTCAGCGACATCGACGTCGTCAAGGCCCGCTCTCCCCAGTTCTTCGCCACCGGACCGAGCCGCCCGACTCGGCGAGCCCGGCTCGCCTAGGTCGCCGTCGCCGAGCCCCAGGGCGCCTTGGGTTCCTGGTAGGTGCCCGAGGGCGCCGTCGGCTCGCGGCGGGCGGGTCAGCCGGGGCCGGTGACCGGCCGGTGGGCGAGCGGGGTGGACAGCACCATCGTGCTGGACGGCTGGCCGTACGGGGCCAGGCGGTCGATGAGGCGCTCGAACGCGGTCATCGACTCGGTCGCCACCTTGAGCACGCTGCACGCGTCGCCGGTGATGCGGTGGAGCTCCCGCAGCTCGGGCCACTCGAGCAGGCCCGGGTCGCGCAGCACGCAGTGTGAGCCGTAGCAGGACATCCGGATGAACGCGATCACCGGACGGCCCGCGCGGGCCAGGTCCACCTGCGCGTGGTAACCGGTGATGACTCCGGCCTCCTCCATCCGGCGCACTCGCTCGGCCACCGCGGGCGGCGAGAGGTGCACCCGCCGCGACAGTTCGCTGAACGACAGCCGCGCGTTGGCCTGCAACTCCGCCAGCAACGCCCAGTCCATCTCGTCCACGAGGTCCATCCGATCATGAGGTGAAAGCGGTTCATCGCCTTTGAATCCGCGACGAAGCCGACGATAGACCTTCGAATCGGTATTCAGGTCGCACGTCCGGGTTGCGAGCATGGACAACGCCAGTCGAGCGAGAGAGGCAGACCCGTGCAGCGCACCTCCCAGAACCCGGCCGTGCGGCCCTCCACCGAATCCGAGCGCGCACACCGGGCCACGGCCAACGGCGGCGACCCGACGCTGGAGTTCCGGCGGGTTCCGTACGACGACTACGTGCACGCGAGCACGCTGCACGGGTTGCAGCGCACGTTGAGCGACGACCCCGGTGAGATGTCGTTTCTGGTGATCAGTCAGGTGATGGAGCTCTATTTCGGACTGGTCGATTTCGAGCTGGGCACGGCTCAGGACCGGCTGCACGCTGACGACGTGTGGGGGTCGCTGTTGCCGTTGCGCCGGGCGGCGCTGCATCTGGAGGGGATGAACGCGGGGTGGCAGAGCCTGCGCTGGATGACGCCGGGGGACTTCAACCGCTTCCGGGATCTGCTGGGTGAGGGGTCGGGGTTTCAGTCGGCGATGTACCGGCGGTTGGAGTTCCGGCTCGGGTTGAAGACCGCGTCGCTGGTGCGGCCGTTTCGCCACCAGCCCGACGTCCACGCCCGGTTGGAGGCGGCGCTCGGGTCGCCGAGCGTGTGGGACGAGGTCATCGGCGTGCTCGCCCGCCACGGACACCCCATCCCGGACTCCGTGCTGGTCCGGGACCGCACCGTGGCGCACGAGCCGCATCCGGCGGTGGAGGCGGCGTGGGTGGAGGTCTACCGCGAGCCGGGACCGGGCAACCACCTCAGGATGCTCGGGGAAGCCCTCACCGAGGTGGCCGAGGAGTTCGGTGATTGGCGCTACCGTCATCTGCAGGCGGTGGCCCGGTCGATGGGTGCGCGGGTGGGCACCGGCGGGTCGAGCGGGCTGACCTGGTTGCGGCGCAGTATGGAGCGACCGGTGTTTGCGGAGTTGTTCTCGGCGAGGACGGTGATGGACTGATGGACACGACCGAGGCCGGGGCGCGGGAGCTGGACCGGGCCGATCCGGGGTACCGGGACCGGTTCGCCATCCCGCCCGCTGAGGGCGGCCCGTATCCGGAGACGGCGTACTTCGCGGGTAACTCGCTGGGGCTGCAGCCGCTGGCGGTGCGGCAGGAGCTGCTGGAGGAGCTCGACGACTGGGCTCGGCTGGGCGTGGAGGGGCATCTGGAGGCGCGGCGGCCGTGGCTGCCCTATCACGCGCTGCTGGCCGAGACCGCGGCGCGGCTGGTGGGGGCGCTGCCCAGTGAGACGGTGGTGATGAACTCGCTGACGGTGAACCTGCACCTGCTGATGGTGTCGTTCTACCGGCCCGCGGGCAGGCGCACGCGCATCGTCATCGAGGACTCCGCGTTTCCCTCCGACAGCTACGCGGTGCGCAGCCAGGCCCGCTTCCACGGCCTGGACCCGGACACAACGGTGGTGCGGCTGGGCACCGGGCAGGTGCTGGACTACCTCGCCCGGGAGGGCGACACGGTGGCGCTGGTGCTGCTAGGCGGGGTCAACTACCTCACCGGGGAGCTGCTGGACGTCCCGGCCATCACCGCCGCCGCGCACGCGGCCGGGGCGGTGGCAGGCTGGGATCTGGCGCACGCGGCCGGCAACGTGCCGCTGCACCTGCATGAGTGGGGCGCGGACTTCGCCGCCTGGTGCTCCTACAAGTACCTCAACGCCGGGCCCGGCGCGGTGGCCGGGGTGTTCGTGCACCAACGCCACCACGGCGATCCGAGCCTGCCCCGGTTCGAGGGCTGGTGGAGCACCGAGGAGGCCACCAGGTTCGCCATGGAGCCGGTGTCGCGCCCACCCTCCACGGTGGAGGCATGGCAGGTGTCCAACCCCCCGATCCTGGCGATGAGCCCGGTCCGCACCTCGCTGCGGATCTTCGACACCATCGGCATGGACACCCTGCGCGCCCGTAGCCTGCGCCTCACCGGCTACCTGGAAGCCCTGCTCGACCAGACCCTCGCCGACCGGGCGGTCACCGTGCTCACCCCGCGCGACCCGCAGCGGCGCGGCTGCCAGCTGTCGCTGCGCGTCGACGACGCCGGGCAGGTGGCCCGGCGGCTGCGTGCCGACCATGGCGTGTGCGCCGACGTGCGCAACCCCGACGTGGTGCGGCTGGCGCCGGTACCGCTGTACTCGACCTACCACGACTGCTGGCGGGCCGCGACCGCACTCGCCACCGTGATCGGAGACCGCTCATGACCCGGATCGCCGTGGTCGGCGGAGGCCTCGCCGGATGCCTGCTCGCCTGCGTGCTCGCCCAACGCGGTGAAGAGGTCGTCGTCTACGAGCGGCGCCCCGACCCCCGCACCGGCACCGCCGAACGCGGACGCTCGATCAACCTCGCCCTCTCCGAGCGCGGGCTCAACGCCCTGCGCCGGGTCGGACTGGAACAACAGGTGCTCACCGACGGGCTGCCCATGCGGGGCCGGATGATCCACCCCGTGACCGGGCCGCTGGACTTCCAGCCCTACAGCGCCGACGGCGAACGCGCGATCAACTCCATCAGCCGCGGCGCGCTGAACAACGTGCTCCTCGACGCCGCCGAGAAGTCCCCGACCGTGCAGCTGCGGTTCGAGCACCGGCTCGTCGAACTGGACCCGGAGACCGGCGCGCTGGTGTTCGAGACACCGCGGGGCCGGGTGCATGCCGAGGCGGGCGTGGTCTTCGGGACCGACGGTGCCGGCTCGGCCGTGCGCGGAGAGCTGGTGCGGCACGGCGTGACCTCCGAGACCCTCGACTTCCTCGACTACGGCTACAAGGAACTGAGCATCCCGCCCCGGGACGGCGACTTCGCCCTCGAACCCCGGGCGCTGCACATCTGGCCGCGTGGCCGGTCGATGATGATCGCGCTGCCCAACCCCGACCGGTCGTTCACCTGCACCCTGTTCTGGCCCAACAGCGGCACCAGCGCCTTCGCGTCGCTGTCCAGCCCCGCCGCCGTCGAACGGTTCTTCGCCGAGCACTACCCCGACGTGCCACCGCTGGCCCCCGGCCTCGTCGACGACTACCAGCACAACCCCGTCGGCCTGCTCGGCACCGTCCGCTGCGCGCCCTGGCACTCCGGCCGCGTCTGCCTGCTCGGCGACGCCGCCCACGCCATCGTCCCCTTCTACGGACAAGGCGCCAACTGCGCCTTCGAAGACGTCACCGTGCTCGAACGGTGCCTGGACAACACCGGCGGCGACTGGACACGCGCCCTGCGCCTGTTCGAGGACTCCCGCCGCGACGACACCGAAGCCATCGCCCGCATGGCCCTGGCCAACTTCATCGAAATGCGCGACAAGGTCGCCTCGCCGGCCTTCCGGCTCGGCAGACATCTCGAACACACCCTCGAGCGCCTCCTGCCCGGCCGGTACGTCTCCCGCTACGAACTCGTGTCGTTCTCTACCGTGCCCTACGCCGAGGTCCAGCGCCGGGTCCGCAGGCAACACGGCCTGCTCACCGCCGCCGGGATCGGGCTCTCCGCGGCGCTCGCGGGCGGCCTCGCGGGGCTGCGCGGGCGGCGGTGAGCAGGCGTGACCCGGCACCACGACGAAAGGACGACGATGGACCAGGCGAGGACGGTGGCCGGCAAGGCGAAGCCGCGGGGCAGGTTCCCCCACGTCAGGGTGTCCGGCGGGTTCGCGTACGTGTCCGGCACGAGCAGCCGCCTTCCGGACAACACGATCGCGGGCGCGAGCGTCGACGAGATGGGCACCACCACCCTCGACATCCGGGTGCAGACCCGGGCGGTGCTCACCAACATCCGCGACATCCTCGCCGAGGTGGGCGCCGACCTGAGCGACCTGGTCTCGGTGACCGCGTACCTGGTGTCCATGAACGACTTCGGCGGCTACAACGAGGTCTACGGCGAGTTCTTCGACGAGAACGGCCCCGCCCGCACCACGGTCGCCGTGCACCAGCTGCCGCATCCCCATTTGCTGATCGAGATCTCCGGCGTCGCGCGGATTCCGGGAGAGCGGACCTGATGGACCGCTCGATCCTCAGCCGTCCCGCCCCGGAGCC
This sequence comes from Prauserella muralis, assembly GCF_003202285.1. GTDB lineage: Bacteria > Actinomycetota > Actinomycetes > Mycobacteriales > Pseudonocardiaceae > Prauserella_B > Prauserella_B muralis. The sequence continues at coordinate 784,295 of NZ_MASW01000006.1, read as the reverse complement.
GGACACCACGGTGCGCTACGGCGCCGCCCCCGAGCATGTCGCCGACGCGTGGCTGCCCGCGACGACCGGGAAGCCCCTGGTGGTGTTCGTGCACGGCGGGTTCTGGCGGGCCTCGTACGACCGCACGCACACGCGCCCGCTGTGCGCCGCGCTGCGGGCCGCGGGCTGGGCGGTGGCGGCGATCGAGTACCGCCGGGATGCCGGACGGCCCGACCACTACACCGACGACGTGCGGGCCGCCCTCTCCGAGGTGCCCGGCCGCCTGCCCGGCGAGGGGATCGTGCTCGCGGGGCACTCCGCGGGCGGGCAGCTCGCCCTGTGGGCCGCGTCGGCGTGCGCGCCACCCGGTCTGGCGGGCACGCTGGGCCTCGCGCCGGTCGCGGACCTGCTGGCCGCCGACGAGGAGCACCTCGGTGGTGGAGCGGTGCGCGACTTCCTCGGCGGCTCCGCCACCACGCGGCCCGACCTGGACCCGGTGCGGATGAAGCCGCCCGCGAGCCCGGTGGTGCTCGTGCACGGGGCCGACGACACCGGTGTGCCGCCCGCGCAGAGCCGGTCCTATGTGGAGGCCCACCCGGACGCGCGGCTCGTGCTGCTGCCGGGAATGGCGCATTTCGAACTGATCGACCCGGACAGCCCGGCCTGGCCGAGCGTCCTCGCCGAGCTGGAAGGACTCGCCCCATGACCGAATGGACCGTCGAGCACGCCGCCACCGTGCTGCTGGACGCCGAACGCCACCGGGCCGATCGCGGGCCCGTCACCGACGAGTGGCCGTCGCTCGACCTGGAGACCGCCTACGCGGTCCAGCAGGAGCTCGTGCGGCGCAAGACCGCCGACGGCGAGACGGTCGTCGGCGTGAAGCTCGGCCTCACCTCGCGGGCGAAGCAGCAGCGGATGAACATCGACTCACCGCTGACCGCCTGGCTCACCGACCGGATGGCCCTGCCGGTGGGCGCGCCCCTCGACGTGTCGACGCTGATCCATCCGCGGGTCGAGCCCGAGATCGTGTTCGTGCTCGGGCAGCGGCTTTCCGGGCCCGGCGTCACCGCGGCGAAGGCGATGGCGGCGGTGTCCCACGTCTACGCCGGACTGGAGGTCATCGACAGCCGTTACAACGACTTCCGGTTCACCCTGCCGGACGTGGTGGCCGACAACGCCTCGTCGGCGCGGTTCGTCGTCGGCGGCACCGCCCGCAGACCGGAGGAGCTGGACCTCGGACTGGAGGCCTGCCTGTTCACGGTCGACGGCACCGTGGTGGCGACGGCCACCGGCGCGGCGGTGCAGGGCCATCCCGGTGAGGCGCTGGCCCTGGCCGCCAACACCCTCGCCCGCCGCGGCGTCGCGCTCGAACCCGGCTGGCTCGTGCTCACCGGCGGCCTCACCGACGCGGTCACGGTCCGGCCCGGCACCCGGGTCGCCGCGGAGTTCACGCACCTCGGCGAGGTGCCGCTCAGCTGCGTCTGAGCAGGCACAGCGCAGCCGGGCGGGCGCTGTGGCTTCGGCGGCCCGGATCTCCCGAGCCCGGCGACAACGTACCGGGCGCAAACCCCGGTGTGTTCGAATATGTTGAACTGGGTGTCCTGTCGAGCGAATCAGGCATCGGAGTTGGGATCGATCGAACGGCTTCGGACACGTCGCGACACGACTCAGCCGGACGGCAGGTTCCCAGGCCTGAGCCAGTCCGCACCGACGGGTCGGCAATACCGTACTCGACGCCGGGCGGCTCAAAGTTCAACATTTCCCCAGGTGTTCACCCTCGATTCGGGTGCGATAATGTGCGATCCTTTCCGTCAGGTCGCACGCGGTGGTGCGTGCCCGAGAGGAGGACGACGGCTGATGCTGGCCAGCCAACGGCGGTCCCGGATTCTGGAAGAGATCCGCAGGACCGGTGCCGTGCGGGTGAGCGCGCTGGTCGAGCGCCTCGGCGTCTCGGACATGACCATCCGCCGCGACCTCGAGGTCCTCGCCCAGGAAGGTGAGCTGCGCAAGGTGCACGGCGGCGCCGTGCTGCCGGGCGGGCGCAGCACCGAGGAACCGGGCTTCGCCGCCAAGTCCAACCGGCAGAACGCCGAGAAGCAGGCGATCGCGGCCGAGGCGCTGCGCATGGTGGAGCCCGGCATGGCCGTCGGCATGTCGGGCGGCACCACGACATGGACCTTCGCCCGCCTGCTGCGCGACGTGCCCGACATCACGGTGGTGACCAACTCCGTGCAGGTGGCCGACCTGTTCTCCCGCGAGCCACGCTCCGACCAGACCGTCGTGCTCACCGGCGGCATCCGTACCCCGTCCGAGGCGCTGGTCGGCCCGTTCGCGGTGTCGGCGATCCGGTCGGTCAACCTCGACATCATGTTCATGGGCGTGCACGGCATGGACCTGCGCAACGGCTTCACCACGCCGAACCTGGTCGAGGCCGAGACCGACCGCGCGTTCGTCGAGGCGTCCCGGCGGTTCGTGGTGCTCGCCGACCACACCAAGTACGGCGTACTCGGCATCAGCACCATCGCCCCGCTCGACGCCGCCGACGTGCTCATCACCGACTCGGGACTGGTCGAGGAGCACAGGGCGAGCCTGCGCGAACGGGTCGGCGAGCTGGTCCTGGTGGAGGCCGCCGGCGGGGAGCAGTCGGATGAGCCGGGCAGCTCCCGCGCATGAGCACCGGCCAGTTCACCGCGGCGTTCGGCGGCGCTCCCGACGGGGTGTGGGCCGCGCCGGGACGCGTCAACGTGATCGGCGAGCACACCGACTACAACGACGGCTTCGTCCTGCCGATGGCGCTGCCACAGGGCGTCACGGCGGCCGCCGCGCGCCGTGCCGGTACGCGGGTGCGGGTGGTCTCGCGCCAGGAACCCGGCACGCCCGTGACCTTCGACGTCGAGGTGGAGCCCGGCGCGGTCACCGGCTGGGCCGCCTACGTCGCGGGCGTGGTGTGGAGCCTGCGCACGGCAGGCTTCGACGTCGGTGGGCTGGACCTCGCCGTCGACGGGGACGTGCCCGCCGGAGCGGGACTGTCCTCCTCGGCCGCGCTGGAATGCGCCGTCGCCGCCGCGTTGTCGGACCTGTTCGGTCTCCGGCTCGGTCCCAGCGCGCTCGCCAGGGCCGCGCAGCGCGCCGAGAACGACTTCGTCGGCATGCCGTGCGGGATCATGGACCAGATGGCGTCGATGGCCAGCCGCGAGGGGCACCTGCTGTTTCTGGACACTCGCTCGCTGACCACCGAGCACGTGCCGTTCGACCTCGCGGCGCATGGGCACGCGCTGCTGGTGATCGACACCCGCGCCCCCCACCGGCTCGTCGACGGCGAGTACGCCGATCGCCGCCACACGTGCGAGAAGGCGGCCGCGGCGCTGGGAGCCGCCGCGCTGAGGGACATCCCGGCGGCGTCGCTGGCCGGGACACTGTCCAGACTGGACGACGAGACGCAGCGGCGGCGCGTGCGGCACATCGTCACGGAGAACGAGCGTGTGCTGGAGGTGGTGCGCCTGCTGCGGGACGGTGACGTGACGGCGGTCGGCCCCCTGCTTACCGCCTCGCACGTCTCCCTGCGCGACGACTACCAGGTGACGGTGGAGGAACTGGACGTCGCCGTCGACGCCGCGCTGGAGTCCGGTGCCTACGGGGCCCGCATGACCGGTGGCGGGTTCGGCGGCTGCGTGATCGCGCTGCTGCCCGCCGGACGGGTGGACACCGTGCTGGCCGCCGTCCGCCGGGAGTTCGCCGCACGCGGGTTCGCCGAGCCGCGGGGCTTCGTGGCCACCCCGTCGCGCGGCGCCCACCGCGTGCGCTGACCGGGTCATTCCCGCTGCACGGTCGCCAGCCAGCGCTGCAGGGTCACCACGACGAGCAGGATCGTGCCGCTGATCACGGCCTGCCAGTTGGAGTCGAGCGAACCGATCTGGTTGATGACGTTGCGGATCACCTGCAGCAGCAGCACGCCGACGAGCGAGCCGAGCACGGTGCCCGCGCCGCCGGTGAGCAGCGTGCCGCCGAGCACGACGGCCGCGATCACCTCCAGTTCGGTGCCGACGCCGAGGATGGTGACCCCGGAGGACGTGTAGGACGCCATGAGCAGACCGCCGAACCCGGCCAGCATCCCCGAGGCGGTGTAGGCGATCACCTTGGTGCGCAGCACGGCGAGGCCCATCAGGTCCGCGGCGTCCTCCTGGCCACCGATGGCGAGCACCGTCGAGCCGTACGACGTGCGGTGCAGCACAAGCCCGCCCGCGGCGAAGGCGACGGCCACGATCCACACGGGGTAACCGATCCCGAGGAACGAGCCCTGCGCCAGCTCGCGGAACGCCGAGCCGGGCGGCACCTTGTAGGTGGTGGCGCCCTCGTCGCTGATGAGCAGCAACAGCCCGCGCGCGAACAGCAGCCCGGCGAGCGTGACGATGAACGGCGGCAGCCCGCCGCGGGCGATCACCAGCCCCTGGACGAGGCCGATGAGCCCGCAGACACCCAGCGGCAGCAGCAGTGCCACCCACGTGCCGTGGCCCGCGCCCCACGCCGCCAGCACGCCGCCGAGCGCGAACACCGACCCCACGGACAGGTCGATGCCGCCCGACATGATGACGAAGGTCATGCCGAGCGCGACGACCGCCAGGAACGAGGCCTGCAGCGCGATGTTCTCCAGGTTTCCCGCGGTGCCGAAGGAGTCGAACGTGAACGTCGCGACCAGCACTACCAGTGCGAGGATCACGAGCGCGCCCTGCCGCTGCGCGAGCCGCGCGAGCCGGGCCCGGCCGGAGGCCCCGCTCCGGCCGCGCGGGCGGGGGGACTCGAGTGCCGTCGTCATCGTCTCGCCTTCTTCCGCCCGAGTTGCACGTAGACCGCAGCCACGACGATCACCGCCTGCGCGATCTGCGCTGTGGAGTCGGGGATGTCGTGGAAGATGAGCGTCGCCGTGATGAGCTGGAGCAGCAGCGCGCCCGCGACGGTGCCCGCGATCCGCACCTGGCCCCCGGACAGCGGCGTGCCACCCAGCACCACCGCCGTGATGGCCGACAGCTCCATCAGCAGCCCGAGTTTGGTGGGGTCGCTGGCCTGGGAGCGAGCGGCGAGCAGCACCCCGGCCAGCGCGGCCAGGAGTCCACACAGGACGTAGGTGGTGACGAGCACGCGCCGCACCGGCAGGCCGGCCAGCTCCGCGGCGCGCTTGTTGCCGCCGATGGCCACGAGCCTGCGCCCGTAGGTCGAGCGGCGGACGAGGAACCACGCGCCCGCCGCCACGGCGGCCGCGATCAGCACCACGTAGGGGATGCCGAGCACGCTGCCCGAGCCGAGTTCGACGATGCCGGGGTCGCGGATGCTCTTGATCTCGCCGCCGAACAGGTTCGCCAGTCCCCGGCCGGCCACCATGATGCCCAGCGTCGCGATGATCGGCTGCACCCCGACCCTTCCGACGAGCGTGCCGGCGAGCAGGCCGCTGATCGCCCCCGCGAGCACGGCGACCAGCACGGCGACGAGCGTGCCGTACCCGATGTAGAGCGGGATCAGCGCCGCGGCGATGGCCATCACCGCGCCGACGGAGAGGTCGATGCCCTCCGTGCCGATCACCAGCGCCATCCCGATGGCGACGATGAGCACGGGCACCACCTGGATGAGCTGCAGCCGCAGCGTGCCCTCGCTGACGAAGTTGTCCGTGAACACGACGTTGATCGCCAGCAGCAGCACCAGCGCCACGTACACGCCGTTGCGCCGGATCCAGTCCGCGTCGATGCGCCGCGGCCGCGTCCGCCGTTTCGGGGGCGTCTCCGCCGGGGTTCGCATGGCCAGCCTCTCACTCATCGCCGCCCTCCTCCTCGGCCGCCGCACCGGCGAGCGCCGCGAGCAGGGCGGCACTGGTCTTGCGGTCCTCGGACAGCTCCCCGGAGACGGCGCCGTCGCGGAGCACGACGACGCGGTCGGCGCCCTCCACGAGCTCGTCCATCTCGCTGGAGATCAGCACGACGGCCAGCCCCTGCTCGGCGAGCTCGTCGATGAGCGCCTGCACCTCGGCCTTGGCGCCGACGTCGATGCCGCGCGTCGGCTCGTCCAGCAGGAACACCTTCGGCTCGGTGCACAGCCACCGCGCGATCAGCACCTTCTGCTGGTTGCCGCCCGAGAGCTCCCGTACCTTCTGCTGCGGGCTCGCGGCCTTGATGCGCAGCCGCCGGACGAACGTCTCCACCAGCGCGTCGATGCGCTTCTCCGCGACGAGCCCGCCCCGGGAGAACCGAGGCAGCACCGCCAGCGCGATGTTGTCGCGCACCGAGAGGTCGGCGATGATGCCTTCGGCCTTGCGGTCCTCCGACAGCAGCGCGACCCCGGCCCGCAGCGCGTGCGGAACGGAGTTGGGCCGCACCGGCCGTCCGCCGACGTGCACCGAACCCGACCGCACGGGCAGCGCCCCGTACACGGCCTTGACGGTCTCGCTGCGCCCGGAGCCGAGCAGGCCGCCCAGCCCGAGCACCTCACCGGGCCGCACGGCGAGGTCCACGCCGTGCAGCCGGTTGCGGACCTGGAGGCCGTGCGCGGTGAGCACCGGCTCCTGGTCGCGCCGGTGCGTGTCGCCGAACTCGGTGGCCCCCTCGCGGGCGACCTCGGCGACCTCCCTGCCGAGCATGTGCGCGATCAGGCCGAGCCGGTCGAGCTCGGCCATCGATCCGCTGTGGACCCGCCTGCCGTCGCGCAGCACGGTGACGCGGTCGCACAGCTGCCACAGCTCGTCGAGGCGGTGCGAGACGAACACCAGCCCCACACCGCGCGCCGCGAGCGTGCGCGCGACGTCGAACAGTGTCGCGACCTCCTTGGCCTCCAGCGACGAGGTCGGCTCGTCCATGATCACCACGCGGCTGTCCACCGACACCGCCCTGGCCAGCGCCACCATCTGCTGGATGCCAAGCCCGAGCGTCCCGAGGTCCGCGGTGACGTCGATGTCGATGCCGAGCGAGCCCACCAGCTCGGCGGCCCTGCGGTTCATCGCGGCCACGTCGACGAGCCCGAGCCGCGTCCTCGGCTCGCGCCCGAGGAAGATGTTGCGCGCCACCGAGAGCAGGGGGACGAGGTTGACCTCCTGGTAGATCGTGGAGATCCCGGCCCGCTGGGCGTCCGCGGGCCGGTGGAACGAGACCTCCCTGCCGTCGAAGCGGATCGTGCCCTCATCCGGCCGGTACACCCCGGTCAGCACCTTGATCAGGGTGGACTTGCCCGCGCCGTTCTCCCCGACCAGGGCGTGGATCTCACCCTGGGCCAGGGAGAAGTCGACACCCCGCAGCGCGTGCACGCCGCCGAACGACTTGGTGACGCCCTCGGTCTCCAGCATCGCCGCTTCCGCCCTCTAGAAGGCGTTGCCGAGGTTGGCCTCGGCGTTGTCCCGGTTGTACTCGTCGTCGGAGATGATGACGTTCTCCGGGATGGCCTCACCCGCGTAGAACTTCTCCGCGGTCTCGAACGCCAGCGGCCCGAAGCGCGGGTTGGACTCGATCACCGCGTTGATCTGGCCGTCGACGATCGCCTGCACGGCGTTGCGGGTGCCGTCGATCGAGACGATCTTGATGTCCTCGCCGGGCTGCTTGCCCGCGGCCTGCACGGCGGTGACGGCGCCGAGCGCCATCTCGTCGTTGTGCGCGTAGATCGCCGTGATGTCCGGGTTGGACTGCAGCAGCTGCTCGGCGACGGCCTGGCCCTCGTCGCGCGCGAAGTTGGCGGTCTGCTCCGCCACGATCTCCAGACCCGGGTACTGCGCCTTCACCTGGTCCTTGAAGCCGGCGTTGCGGTCCTCCGTGACGTTGTTGCCCGACGAGCCGAGCAGGATCGCGACCTTCGCCTCGCCGCCCGTGGACTCGTTGAGCGCGTCGGCCGCGCGCTTGCCCTGCTCGTAGAAGTCGGAGCCGAGGAAGGCCAGGTAGTCGTCGCAGTGGGTGTTGGTCACCTTGCGGTCGATGGTCAGGACCGGGACGCCCTTCTGCTTGGCGGCGGCCAGTGCCGGGTCGAGCCCGTCGGAGTTGACCGGGGCCACGATGAGGAAGTCGGCGCCCTGGTTCAGCATGTTCTGGATGTCGGCGATCTGCTTGGGCAGCTCGTTGTTGGCGTTGGTGACGAGCAGCTTCTTGACCCCGGTCTCCTTGGCCGCCTCGCGGATCGACTTGGTCTCGGCGGCCCGGAAGGCCGCGGTGTCCGGTTCGGACTGGGAGAAGCCCACGACGGCCTCGGAGAGGTCGAGCTTCTCGGCGCCGTAGTCCTGCATGGTGCAGCCCTCGCCGCTGCTCTCCTTCACCACCTGGCCGTCGCCGCCGCTGTTGCCGCCCGCGCCGGCGGGCTGCTCGGAGGTGCCGGGATTGGTGCAGCCGGCGAGAGCCGCGCCGAGGACCGCCGCGGAGCACGCGACAAGACGCCAGGTACGCGGAAATGTCGTTCTCTTCATGGGAACTCCTTTGGTCACCGGCCCCCCGGCGACGCTAATCAAACAGAAATGAACAGATTCGCGCAAGATTTCGTGTGGTCAAGAAACGGCAACGAACGAACTCAGCCGGGCCGCTCCAGCACGGTCACGCGGTCCAGAGCCACCTCCCCGCCGGTCAGGCGCAGGCCGAAGCTCGGAGCCCACGTGGCCACCTGCTCCGCTGGAACGGCGGTGCCGAACGGCGCCGATCTCAGGCGCTGCCAGCGGCCGTTGTGCTCGACCCACGTGGTGAGCACCCCGTCGCTGAACACGGCGGCGAAACGATCACCCTCGGCCCAGCGCAAGGAGGTGCAGCACCCGCCCGTCGCGGAGTCCCCGTAGCCCTGGCCCGCCACCCGGACGTCGACCCCCGAGGTGCCGAAATGGTTGTTGTACCAGCCCAGGACGAGATCATCTGGCCCGTCGGATCGCCCGAAGAACATGCTGTCCTCCGGTGCCGCGCCGCCGAACGACCTGGGTTCGAGCAACACCGCGAGATCGCCTCCCGATGTCCGCGCGGGAGCCCCGAGCACGGCCGCCGACTGCGCCTGCGCCGAGGCGATCAACGCGCCACCGGTGACCCGTAGCGAAGGAGCGGGCTCGCCGAACGGGGTGTCGACGCGGTACGCACCGAGGGAGTCGCCGCCGAAGTGGTCGTCCCACACGGTGCGGGTGAATTCACCCGGATCGAACACCGTTTCCGCCCGCACCACGTGACCCGTGCTGCGTGGGCTGCCGGAGCTCGTGACCGACTCCGCAAGCAGCCGCAGCGGCAGCCTGCTGCCCGGGGCCAGCCCGGCGGGCACGTGCACCCGCCATCGCATTTCGTACGGCCTGCCCGGACGGACGGTCCGCTCGCCCGTGGCGGTCAGTGGTTCGGCCGACCAGCCGCGTGGAACGAGCAGGTGCGGTCGCACGGCCACCGGCCGCGTGCTGCGGACCGACGTCAGGACCTCGGTCGTCGCGCCGGGTCGCACGCGTAACACCGGTTCGCCGCCGGTGTCGATCCGCGCCGTCAGCCGGGCGTCCTCGGGCCGCCAGGCCTGCAGGGTGGTGATGCCGACCGCGCCGCCGTCGTGTCGCACGGGCCGCACCCGCAGGGCGTCCGTGGTGACCGGTGGATCGATCAGCACCCGGTTGAGCCTGCCGCGCTCGGGCAGGTTCGGGGCGCGTTCCTGCCCTGGCACGGTCGCCCACGCGCCGTCCGGCGTGCGGTAGTCGAGGGCGTAGGAGTCGGGTGTGCGCACCCCGCCTCCGTCGTCGTAGAAGGAGATCCGCACGTCGGAGACGCGCGTGGCCACCCCGAGGTCGACGGCGAGCCAGTCGGAGGCGTTCGGGCTGCCGTAGGACGTCCAGCGGCTCGAGGGGACGTCGAGGTGAAAGTCCTGCCCGTCGATGGCGTCGGCGGGCCTGTCGCCGTGCCAGGTGTGCGATGCCTCGGCGGACGGGAATCCGGTCTCGGTGACGTTGGCGAGGTCGTCGGTGAGCGGCACCGCCTGCGCGTGGTCCTTGCGCGGCACCGAGGGCACCGGCACCTCCACGGGGCCGAGTCGCTGCTGCCGGTGCACGAGCCTGCCGTCGAGCCACACCGAAAGGCCAGCACCCGCACCGTAGGCGCTGCCGTCGCGGTCCCACAGCACCGTCAGGTTGCGCCCGTGGTAGGGCACGTTCTCAGCGGCGAAGTGGTCCCAGCTCCTCGGTGCGAGCGGGGCGATGCGTACGCTCTCGCCCCGCTGGGGCCGGATGCCGATCAGCCCGGACAGCACCAGGTCGTTGAACGTCGAGTGGTTGTAGTCCTCGCTGTGCCCCCGGCTGTCGTAGAGCCAGCGGTCCTCGTCGGGGTGGTGCGCCTCGGCGACGTAGGGCCGACCGTTCTTGCGCTGGGTCAGCGCGTAGCCCCGCAGCAGCTCATAGTAGTCTTGGCGATCTACATAGGACTGTCGTGGGTAGTCGATGAGCAGGTTGGCCAGCGCGGTGAGCGTCTGGCTCGTGGCGTACGGCCAGCTCGGCCCCGACCAGCGGCAGCAGCCCCGCTCCGCCTCGTGCATGAACCAGGGGCTGCGCCGCTCGACGGTGGTCGGCCCGAACGGCGCCGCGAAGCCCCGCGGATCGGTGAGCTGTGCCCACGCCGCCGCGTTGTCCGCGGGCGCCATGTGGAAATACCACGGGACGAAGCCGATCTGCTCACGATCGGCGACCGGTGCGAGGTCCGGATTGCCGTCGCGCATCACGTGCTTGTAGAAGTCGTCGGTCTCGTCCCACAGCAGGCGTTCCTGGTTGCGCCGCAGGGACTCCGCCGCCCGCTCGTACCGGCGTGCCGCCGCGAGGTCGCCCGGCTCGCCGCGCTGGCGAAGCAGCCGCGCGAGGGCGCGGGCGTCGCCGAACTGGTAGGCGTTGAGCGTCGGCCGGAAACCCTCCCCACCGTGGTAGGGATCGTCGCTCTGGTAGGAGCTCGCCGTGTACTCCATCGCGTCCCACACGGGAACCTGCCAGTACAGGCCCAGCTCGGCGTTGAACTGCGGCGACCAGCCCTCCCACTGGCGGCGCAGCTCGGGCAGCCGGTCGGTCGCGAAGTCCCATCGCCCGTCCACCGCGGCCCTGGCCACGGTGGCGTCGGCGGCCCAGAACGAGTACTGGTGCGCCCAGTCCGTGGTGTTCTCGTTGAGGCCGTCCGTGGCGGGCTTCGGTCCGGAGCCACTGCCGCGTAGCCAGTAGTCGAGGTAGTCGTCGAGGTAACGGGTGTCGCGCAGCCAGCGGCCCTCGTAGACGTGGTGGCCTGCGGCAGCGGAGATCGCGCCGCCCGGGGCGGAGTAGCCAACCGGGCCGAGGAACTCCGACGCGATCCAGCCGTCGTCGGGCCCGGTGTACTTGAGCGCCTCCTTGAACACGCGCCATCGGTAGTAGTAGGTGTCCTCGATCTCCTGGTCCGGCAGGTCGACGAAGCCGATGTTGGCCTCGTACCACTCCGGCTCGACGAATCCGTCCACTGCGGACTCGTGGTCGAGGAAGGACGTGCCCTCGCCCACGACGGGGTAGAGGGGCGGCGCCTGCGGTGAGGTCTCCGCGGCCGGGGACGTACCCGCGGCCGGGCCCGCCAGCAGAGCCAGAGTGATCGCGACCGTGACCGCGCGTCGACAAGTGCGCATGGCTGCTCCATTGCTGCCGGGAGGGGAAAGGTGGCTGGGGCGGAGCGTCGAGCCGGCTCCGCCCCAGCCGGACCTCACTCGCCGGAGGAGGCGAGTGCGGCCACCTCCTCGTCGGAGAGGGCCCGGTCGAAGATGCGGACGTCGTCCACGTCGCCGCGGAGGTAGTCCACCTTGCCGCCGTTGTACTGGCCACGGCCGATCACGGTGTTGCCGGTGGAGCCGTCGGCGGAGCAGGCGCTCCTGGTGTCGACCTTCTCGCCGTCGACGAACAGCTCCAGCGTGCCCGCCTGCGCGTCACGCACGCCGGTCAGGTGGTACCAGCGGCCGACCTCGGGCTTGGTCGGCGACAGTGCGCGCAGGCCGACGAAGCTCATCGCCCACCGCTGGTCCTGGCCGGAGTACTGCAGGAAGAACGCGCTGTGCTGGCCGGTGTCCTGACTGACGATCGTCTGGAACGCCCCGCCTGCCTCGTCGAGCTTCGCCCACGCCGAGACGGTGTAGCTGCCCGCCGTGTTCACCAGGCTCCGCCCGGTGTCGGCCTCCCCGGCCCCGGCGAACGAGAGGCCGCCGCCGTGGACCCCCTGCGCCCACTCGGTGCCGCTGAGGGTGGCGTCGGCGTCGCCGACCGAGTCCGTCGCCGTGGTGCCCGTGCCCTCGTTGAACTTGTAGGCGTGCACCCCGGCCAGTCCGGGCGTGCCCGGGTCCGGTGCGGGGCCGTCGTCGCCGCTGCCGTCGGCGTTGCGGATGATCGCCTCGTTGACGGCGCGCACCTGGCCGAAGTCCATCTTCTTCACCTGGCGGTCGTAGGTGAAGAAACCGTTGACCTCGTGCTCGACGTCGGTGATCTGCGTGTAGATCGCACCGCTGATCGCGCACCGCTTCGCCACGTCCAGCACCTGGCGCTGGTTGTCGACGTAGGCGGCGGTGAGACTCTCCTTGTCGGGCAGCATCCGGTACGCGTGTCCCTCGCCGAACCACATGTGGCCGGCGACCTCGAGCCCGTAGCCGCCGTGCTCGCCGTCGATGGACACGCGGGAGCCGTCCGGCATCGGCTGGGCGGGGCCCGGGTAGGCGTGCCAGTCGATCACGTCGCCCTTGCCCGAGTCGCCGAGCGAGTCACAGCAGTTGACGCCGCTGTGGGCGTTGACGAGCCGGGTGGGGTCCTGCTGCTTGATCTCGCCTGCGATGCGGCCGGTCGCCTCACGGGACCACTCGCCCCAACCCTCGTTGAACGGCACCCAGCCGATGACCGAGGTCCAGTTCTTCTTTTCCTCGACCAGTTCGTGCAACTCGGTCTCGAACTGCTGCTGGGCGGCCACCGGCGGGCGGCCACCGGTCCGCATGGACGGCATGTCCTGCCACACCAGCAGGCCGAGCCGGTCGGCGTGGTAGTACCAGCGGTCGGGTTCGGTCTTGATGTGCTTGCGCACCGTGTTGAAGCCGAGCTCCTTGTGCTGTTCGAGGTCGAACCGCAGGGCCTCGTCGGTCGGTGCGGTGTAGATGCCGTCCGGCCAGTAACCCTGGTCCAGGGTGGACATCAGGAACAGCACCTTGCCGTTGAGCGTGATCCGCTTGCGGCCGTCTGCGCCCTCGGCGGTGCCGATCTCGCGCATGCCGAAGTAGGACGACACGCGGTCGACCGGGCGCCACTGCCGCTTGAGCACCACGTCGAGGTCGTAGAGGAACGGGGAGTCGGGCGACCACAGCTTGGCCCTGGGCACCGGAAGCGTCATCGGCTCCCCGGGGGTGCCGGTGGTGCGGCTGACGACGCGCCTGCCGTCGGAGACGACGGCCTCGACGGTCATGCCCGCGGTGTTGCCCTCGGTGTTGACGGTGAGGTTCAGCGTGGACGTGTCGATGTCGGGCACCATGTCGAGCGTGTCGACATGTCGGCTCGCGACCGGCTCCATCCAGACGGTCTGCCAGATGCCCGAGGCGCCCTCGTAGAAGATGCCGCGGTCGGGTACCCGGCGCTGCTTGCCGACGGGTTGCCAGGTGGCGTCGGTGCGGTCCTCGACGCCGACGATGATCTCCTGCTCGCCGTGGCGCCTCAGTGCGTCGGTGACGTCGGCCGAGAACGCGCCGTAGCCGCCGGTGTGGCGGGCGACCTCCCGGCCGTTGACGTAGACCACGGCCTTGTAGTCGACCGCGCCGAAGTTGATCTTCAGTCGGTTGCCGTTGCCGACCTGCCAGTGGCGGGGGACCTCGAACGTGCGGCGGTACCACATGTGGTCCTCGTGCCGCTGGATGCCGGACAGAGCCGACTCGGTGGGGTAGGGAACGAGGATCCGTTCGGCGAGCGTGTCGCCGAACGGCGGCGCCTCGCCCTCGGTGGCGCCCGCGAACTCCCACACGCCGTTGAGGTTGCGCCAGGCGTCACGGGTCAGCTGGGGTCTGGGGTACTCCGGCAACGCGTTGCCCGGTGACACGTCGGCCGTCCACGGCGTGGCCAGCCGGGGTTCGCCCATCTCCCAGCCGGCGCCGTCGGTCTGGGCGGTGGCCGGTGAGGTGATCCCGGCGGCGAGCGCCGCGGAGAGCATCGTCGTGACGGCCAGGGCCGCGAGTGAACGGGCACCGCTTCCGCGTCGTCGAGTCAGTGGTGCGAGTGACAGCACAGTCGAACACCCTTCTCGGGGGGACCCCGCCAGCGTCTCGCTGGCGGTACTGCACCGGCAGCCCGTGGTTCACACGGATTCAACACCGGCGTGAAGCATTTCACACACCGCGTGTGGGTATGTCAACACTTGCACCCAAACTTCCCCAGTTGCGAACAGTGCCGATCTATCCCTGCCGCTATCCCGGGCGCCTTCGCGCCGGATTCGCCGGAATGTCGCCGCGGCCCTTGATCGGCCGAACGGACTAATGCGGCTGGTCATCGACGAAGTGAACGGCCGTCTGTTGATTTTTGTTTCAACGTGGTTGAATGCGGAATCCCCAGACACCCGCGCGGCGCACGAGGGAACGGTGACCGGTGAAACGGACGACGACGACGCTGGCCGACGGACGCGAACTGCTGTACTTCACCGCGGACGACGGCGGCGTCCCCGACCTGCACGACCCGCGGCGGCTGCCCATGGTGAGCACCACGTCGCAGCTGCGGCTCGACCCGCTGCTCGACGAGTGGGTGATGATGGCCGCACACCGGCAGAACCGCACCCACCTTCCGCCCGAACAGGACTGTCCACTGTGTCCGTCCAGTGAGGGGAGATGGACCGAAATTCCCGCTCCGGCCTACTCGGTCGCGATCTTCGAGAACCGGCAGCCGAGCCTGTCGATGGGCGCCCGGCCGCCGGAAGGGGACCTGCGTCATCCGCTCGTCCCCGTGCGGGCGGGCCTCGGCCGCTGCGAGGTCGTGTGTTTCACCAGCGACCACCACGCGCGCTTCGCCGACCTGTCGGCCGAGCAGGCCCGGCTCGTCGTGGACGCGTGGGCGGACCGCACCGAGGAACTGGCGGCGCTCGACGGCGTGAAGCAGGTGTTCTGCTTCGAGAACCGGGGGCCGGAGATCGGCGTGACACTCGCGCACCCGCACGGGCAGATCTACGCCTACCCGTTCGTCACGCCGCGGACGCGGCGGATGCGCGAGGTGGCCCTGCGCTACCGCGGGCGCACCGGCCGCGACCTGCACGCCGATGTGGTCGCCGCCGAGCGTTCGGCGGGCCTGCGGCTGCTGGCGGAGACGGCGCACTGGGTGGCGTTCGTGCCCGCGGCCGCGCGCTGGCCGGTGGAGGTGCACCTGTACCCGCTGCGGCGGGTGAAGACGATCCCGGAGCTGACCGACGCCGAGCGCGACGACTTCGCGACGGTGTACCTGGACGTGCTGCGCCGCTGCGATCGGCTCTACGACGCGCCACTGCCGTACGTCTCCGCGTGGCACCAGGGCCCCGTCTCCGACCCCGAGGACCTCGGCTACCTGCACCTGCAACTGTTCTCCGTGCGCAGGGCCGCCGACAAGCTCAAGTACCTCGCCGGGTCGGAGTCGGGCATGAACGCCTTCGTCACCGACGTGCTGCCCGAGGATGTCGCCCGGCGCCTGCGCGAGGCGTGATCAGCTCCGGGCGCCGGCGTCCGGGACGTCCCAGCCGGAGACGAGCCACCGGACCTCGCCGGTCGCCGGGTCGTACAGCCGCCGCCGCATGGTGCCGATGTTGCCGCCGTAGACATGGATCCCGACGGTGGGCGCGTCGCCGACGGCCGTGACGGCGTGGACGTCGTCGTCGGTGGTGCAGCACACGGTGACCTCGCCGCGCTGCCACACTTGCTCGCCGGCCGGTGTGAGGGGTCTGCCCGGCCCGCCGGCGGGTTTGAGATAGCGGGTCTCGCGTTCGGCACCCGAGTGGATCCCGACGACGCCCCACGTCTCGTGTCCGTGCACCGGCGTGCGCTGACCTGGGCTCCACACGACGGAGACCAGGCACCAGCTGTCGCCGGGCGCGATGTGGAGCGGGTAGTTGACGTGGTGCTCCTTCGACGGCCGGGTGGCCTCGGGAGGGAGCCGGTAGCCGCCTGCCAGCAGCGCGGACAGCAACGCCGCGACCTGCTTGGTGATCTCGTGCTCGTCGTCGGTGGTGCCGACCACCCGGTCCACGTCGTCGATGAAGCCGCGCAGTGTGCCGTCGGGTGTCATGGTGGGTCTCCCGTCAGGCTTCGGTCGTCGTCGAGGGCCGCACGTGATAGAGCAGATGCGTGACCGTGCTCGCGGCCCGGGACTCCACCTGCTCGAGGTTGAGCGGAGGGACGCCGTCGAACAGCCGGGTGCCCGCGCCGAGCGTCATCGGCACGATGTGCAGCCGCAGCTCGTCGATCAGGCCGGCGGCGAGATACTGGTTGACAGTGGTCGCTCCACCGTGGATGGAGATGTCGCCATCCCCAGCCGCTTCTCGCGCGCGCTCGAACGCGGCGTCGATCCCGTCGGTGACGAAGTAGAAGGTGGTGCCGCCCTCCATCGGCTGCGGGTCGCGCGGGTGGTGGGTGAGCACGAAGACGGGGCCGTGGTACGGCGGGTTGTCGCCCCACCAGCCCTTCCACTGCCGATCCCACTCACCACGCACCGGACCGAACATGTTGCGGCCCATGATGAATGCCTTGGCCGTCATCATGCGGCCGAACTCGTCCGGGTGCACCTCGGGGCCTTCGGCGAACCACGCGTGCAGCTTGTCACCCCAGCCGTCGCCACCGTCGTCGCCGAACGGGCGCTGCTCGGTCTGGTTGAGCCCGGCCGCGTACCCGTCGAGCGTGATCGTGAGGTCGCAGGTCACCTTGCCCACGCGTGCGGTCATCTCTGTCCTCCTCGCGGGCGGCCTGCCGTCACCGTCCCGGTGAGCTCCGTGTCGAGCATCAGCATGAACCGCGCGTGGCGGGACGTCTAACGCCATGTCCCGAAACTTGTACTGATGGCCCCTAATCGATGCTCGGCCTTGGCGAGCCGAAGGGCACCGTGGGTACACATCAGGTACCCGCGGGCACCTTGGGCGCAACCGACGACGATCGCGGTGGCTGTGGCTACCCTTGCCGGATGATCGAAGCCAGCCCGCCGGTCGCCGACCTGCTTACCGGCTACCAGCCCGCCGACACCACCGAGGCCGCCGACGTGGCGCGGATCCGCGAGGTGCTGGCAGCCGAAACCGACCCGTGGTCGCAGTCGCTGCCCCTGCACGTCACGGCCTCGGCCGTCATCGTGCATCCGCCGACCAGGCGAGTGCTGCTGCGCTGGCACGCGCGTCAGCGGGCGTGGCTGCAGGTCGGCGGCCACGGCGATCCCGGCGAGACCGCTCCGCTCGACGTGGCGTTGCGTGAGGGCAGGGAGGAGACCGGGCTGCCGGATCTGGCTCCGTGGCCCGACGGGCGCCTGGTGCACGCCGTGATCGTGCCGGTGCCCGCCAAAGGCGACGATCCCGCGCACGAGCACGCCGACCTGCGGTTCGTGCTCGCCACCGGAGAACCGGACGCCGCACGTCCGGAGAAGCCGGACGCGCCGCTGCGCTGGCTGACCATGGGCGAGGCGTGGGAGGCGACCACGGAGGACAACCTCCGCGAGACCCTGTCCCGGGTCGAGCGCCTCGCGTTCGGCTGAAGGGTGTCGTCCTTCGTGAAGACGTCGATTCGACCGGTGCGCGACAGCGATCTGGCCGTGTTCTGGACGCACCTGAGCAACAGCACGGCCAAGGACATGGCGGCGGTGACCCGCCCGTATCACGACGACCGAGAAGCCTTCGACATGCACTGGGCCAAGGTGCTTTCCGATCCGGCAGTCCTGGTGCGCACGGTGTTGGCCGATGACGTGGTGGCAGGCCATGCCGCCGTCTACGGCCCGCCGGACGAACGTGAGGTCACCTACTGGATCGATGTGGCGTTCTGGGGGCGCGGTGTCGCCACTGCCGCGCTGGCCGCCCTGATCGAGCTGGTGGGTACGCGGCCGCTGTACGCCCACGCGGTCGCGGACAACGTCGGCTCGATCCGTGTGCTGGAGAAATGTGGGTTCGTCGTCACCGGTCACGGACGGACCTTCGCGCGGGCCCGCGGGGAGGAGGTCGACGAGGTCGTTCTGACCCTGACCTGAAGGCCACGGCACGCGGCCCGGGGGCCTCGAGGGGCCGCACGGGCCATCCGGTTTGTCGGTGCCCGTCGCTACGGTCGGCGGGCACCGAGTCACCGGGGGGATGACATGAGCACTCGTGGCCCGAACGGCACGCCCGCCGAGCTGCTGGCGGGGTCGCTGGTCGCCGCTGCCCGCGCGCACGCACGTGGCCACCGCACCGCTGCGGCGGCCTGCGCGGCCGAGCTCGGGCGGGGCCGGTTCGCAGGCAGGCCGCGCACCGTGGGCGTTGCGGCGGGAATCGCGCTGGGCACGCTGGTCGGCGAGCTGTGGGAGGCCGGCTGGCTACCGGAGGACCTCTGGCAGGCGATCCGCAGACGGGCGGGCCCGGAGCAGGTGAGCCTGCTGGTGGACACCATCGCGGCGGACACGGCGCGGCACGCGGTGGCCGCCGTCCCGCAGCGCTGGCTGGCGCAGGTACGGGGGCTGGAGGCGGCGGTCTGGTGGGAGCACGACCGGCCCCACCTGCCGCAGTGGGCACACCGCGCGGGCGTCAGCCTGGAACACGCCGTGCTCGTCGCCATCGGCCTGCTGTCGGAGCTGGTGCTGCTGCCGTCCTTGCCGCGGATCCTGTCGCCGCCGGGCACCGGGCAGCCGGTGCCGTCCGCCACCGGGGCGGCCGGGGTGGACCCGAAGATCCTGGCGCGGGTCCGCGCCCTGCTGGCCAAGGCGGAGTCGACGTCGTTCCCCGAGGAGGCGGACGCCCTGTCGGCGAAGGCGCAGGAACTGATGAACCGGCACGCGTTCGAACGGGCGCTGCTCGACGCCGGCCCGCACGCGGGCCGTCCGGCGACCTCCACCCGGGTGTGGCTGGACAGTCCATACGTGGACGCGAAATCGCATCTGGTGGCGGCCATCGCGAAGGCCAACCGGTGCCGCTCGGTGTTCTACTCCGGGCTCGGTTTCGTCGCCCTGGTCGGGGAGGAGCTCGACCTGGAGATCACCGAGCTGCTGGCCACGTCGCTGCTCGTGCAGGCGACGCGGGCGATGGTGGCGGAGGGCGGCCGCGGCACGCGTACCGCGGCGTCGCGGACCCGTTCGTTCCGCCGCGCGTTCCTCGTTTCCTACGCCGTGCGGATCGGGGAACGGCTCACCGAGGCCGCCGAGCAGGCCCGGGAACCGGTCGCCGACCCGCGGTTGCTGCCCGTGCTCGCCGCCCGCTCACAGGCGGTGGAGGAGACGTTCGAGGCGATGTTCGGCCACGTGGTACGCAAGTCCACGTCGGTGAGCAACGGTGAGGGATGGCAGGCGGGCAGGGCGGCCGCCGACCGCGCCGAGCTCGCCGTGCGGCGGCGGGAGCTCGGCATGGGCGCCCCCGTCACCGATCGGTGAGGCGGTTGCGGGTGCCGTGCCGGGCCTGCCCGCGGTGAACCGGCCGGACAGTCAGCACCTGCCGAGCCGCCACGGAGGCGGCGTCACCTCGCGATGCCGATGGCCTTGCGCACCGACGACAGCACCCGGCTCGCTCGCGCGCGAGCCCGCTCGGCGCCGTCGGCCAGGAAGCTGTCCAGCTCGCTGCCCGGCCGCATCAGCTCGTCGTAGCGCTCCCGCAGCGGCGCCAGTTCCGTGTTGAGCACCTCGAACAGCACGTTCTTCAGCTCGCCCCAGCCCATGCCGCCTTCCTCGAGACGCTTGCGGGTGTCGGCGACGAGGCCGGACGCCGACGGCGGAGCGAACGACTCCAGAATCAGAAACGGCGCCGAGCTGTCCGGATCCTTCGGCGCCTCCACCGGCGTGCTGTCGGTGGGGATGCGCCGCACCAGCTTCTTCAGCTGGTTCTCCTGCAGGAACAGCGGGATCGTGTTGTCGTAGGACTTGCTCATCTTCCGGCCGTCGAGGCCGGGCAGCGTGTGCCCGGTCTCGCCCGGCGGGATGATCGCCTGCGGGATCTTGAACTCGTACGACCTGCCGTACAGGTGGTTGAAGCTGCCCGCGATGTCGGCGGCGTACTCCACGTGCTGCACCTGGTCCCTGCCGACGGGCACCACGTCGGACTCCATGATCAGGATGTCCACCGCCATGAGGATCGGGTAGTTGAACAGCCCCATGTTCACGCCGGCGTCCGGGTCCTCGCCCGCCTCCAGGTTGCGGTCCCTCGCCGCCTTGTAGGCGTGCGCCCTGTTCATCAGCCCCTTGCCGGTGATGCAGGACAGTGCCCAGGTCAGCTCGAAGATCTCCGGCACGTCCGACTGGACGTAGAAGGTGGTGCGCTTCGGGTCGAGGCCCGCGGCCATCCAGGTCGCGGCCACCGAGCGCGAGTAGTGGCGCAGCAGCTCGGGGTCGCGCACCGTCGTGAGCGCGTGGTAGTCGGCGATGAAGTACAGCGAGTCGTACTCCTCAGCCAGCTGCAGCGCCGGGCGGATCGCGCCGACCAGGTTACCCAGGTGCGGGTCGCCGGTCGGTTTGATGCCGGTCAAGGAGACCTTGGCTACGGGCTGTGACATGCCCGCCATCCTACTGACCAGGACTTTGGCGGCGGCGCGAAGGTGAGCCCGGGCTCGTCGTACAGCGGCTACGCTGCCGCAATGGCCGACCACATGTCACCGGAGGAGTTCCGTAAGCACGGTAAGCAGGTAATCGACTGGATCGCCGATTACCTCGCCTCGGTCGAGTCCCATCCCGTGCGCTCACCGGTGGGGCCTGGTGACATCCGGCGTGCGCTGCCCTCCCATCCACCCGAACACGGCGAGCCGTTCGAGCACACGCTGGCCGACCTGGACCGCGTTCTGTTGCCCGGCATCACGCACTGGCAGCACCCGCGCTTCTTCGCGTACTTCCCGGCCAACGCCAGCGGCCCCGCCATCCTCGGTGACCTGCTCTCCTCGGGTCTCGGGGTGCAGGGCATGCTGTGGGCGACCAGCCCGGCGGCCACGGAGCTGGAGACGGTGGTCGTCGACTGGCTCGCCGAACTCTTGGACCTGCCCCGGCGGTTTCGCACCGACGAGGCGGGCGGCGGCGTCATCCAGGACTCGGCGTCCAGCGCGAGCCTCGTGGCCCTGCTCGCGGCGCGGCAGAGAGCCGGCGCGGGACGGCACACCCTGTACGTGTCGTCGCAGACGCACTCGTCGCTGGAGCGGGCAGGCCGCATCGCCGGCCTCGGCGCGGGCGACGTGCGCGCGGTCGAGGTCGACCCGGACACGCTGGCGATGGATCCGGACCGGTTGGCCGCGCTCCTCGAACGCGACCGGGCCGACGGTGCCGTGCCCACGCTGGTGTGCGCGACGATCGGCACGACCGCCACCACCGCGATCGACCCGGTGGCACGCATCGGCGAGGTGTGCCGGCAGCACGGCGTGTGGCTGCACGTCGACGCCGCCTACGCCGGGGTGGCGGCGGTGTGCCCCGAGCTGCGCTGGATCAACGACGGCGTCGCCGCATACGCCGACTCCTACGTCACCAACCCGCACAAGTGGCTGCTCACCAACTTCGACTGCAGCGTGCTGTGGCTGGCCGACCGCGCCCCGCTGATCGACGCGCTGTCGGCTCTGCCCGAGTACCTGCGCAACCCGGCGACCAGCTCCGGCGAGGTGATCGACTACCGCGACTGGCAGCTCCCGCTCGGCCGCCGGTTCCGGGCGCTGAAGCTGTGGGCGGTGCTGCGCTGGTACGGCGCGGAGGGCCTGCGAGCCCACATCCGTGACGGGATCGCGCTCGCCGACGAGTTCGCCGATCTGGTCGCCGCCGACCCGCGGTTCGAGGTCAGCGACCACCATCCGTTCGGGCTGGTCTGCTTCCGGCCGCGGTATCCGGAGCTGTCCACCGAGGACGCCAACGCGGCGACCATGGCACTGGTGGAGCGCCTCAACGACTCGGGCGAGCTGTACCTGACGCACGCGGTGGTCGGCGGGCGCACGGTGCTGCGGCTGGCCGTCGGTGGCCCGGCCACCCAGCGCCGCCACGTGCACCAGGCGTGGGAGGCCATCCGCGCGGCGGTGTCGTGACTCGGTGAAAGCCCGGACTCAGCGCAGGTAGGTCTCCAGCGTCACCCGCAGCACCGCGTCGATCTCGTCCGGCTTGAGCGCGCGGCCCAGCTCGCCCCACAGCCACAGCTCGGCCAGCCCGTGCAGTGCCGACCACAGCGACGCGGCCAGCAGTCGCGAGTCGGTGCCGGTGCGCCAGCCCTGCTCCTCCTGCGCCCCGCGCACCAGCTCGCAGAAGCCGGTGAAGAGGGCGTCGCTGGTGCCCGCCAGCTCCGGGGCGTGGGCGTCGATGAGATCGTGCCGGAACATCAGCTCGAACATCGCCGGGTTGCCCAGCGCGAAGTCGAGGTAGGCCAGGCACGCCGCCCGCAGCCGCTCGGCGGCGGTCGCGCCGGCCGAGGTCTCCCCGCGCCTGCGCAGCTCGGCGAAGCCCGTCGAGGCCACGGCCGACAGCAGTTCGGTGCGCCCGGCGAAGTGCCGCAGCGGAGCGCCGTGCGACACGCCCGCTTCCCTGGCGATGCGCCGCAGCGTCACCGCCTCCACACCCTCGTCCGCGAGCAGCGCCGTCGCGCTGGCGATCAGATGCTGCCGGGGATCGCTGCCCATGGATCCCGCTCGTCGCTGAGCACGGGAAGCAGGTCGGGACGCTTCGGCAGGTACCCGTCGCCCGACGAGCGCCCGGTGAGGAAGTTCGTCACCCGCGTTCTGGCCGACGGCAGCACCGCGCTCCACATCCAGCGCGCGTGGGCGAGCAGGTTGGGCTCGGCGGGGCTGCCGGGCAGCGGCTCCAGCCAGCTCCCGTCGTACGGCACGCCCAGCGTGCGCAGCAGGTGGGCGGCCACCCTGCGATGCCCGTGCTCGCCGAGGTGCAGCCGGTCGGGCCCGAAGTAGCGCAGGTCCTGCGCGGCCTCGTCGGGCCACAGGTCCACCAGCACCGCCCCGTAGTCCGCGGCCGCGGTGCGGATGGCGTCGTTGAGCGCGTCGATGCGCTCGCGCATGCGCCGCAGCCCCGGCATCCGCCCGGAGATGTCGCTGAGCGTGAACACCACGACGGTCGGGGCGGCGTCACAGAGCAGCCGCACGGCCGCGCGCACCCGTTTGGTCACGGTCTCGGTGCTGTACGCCCGCGTAATCATGATGTCGTTGCCGCCACCGAACAGGGCCACCAGGTCGGGGCGCAGGTCGATCGCCGTCGGGATCTGCTCCACGACGATCTGGTCGAGCCGACGCCCGCGTACGCCCAGGTTGGCATAGCGCAGCCCGGGCTCGTCGCGGGCCAGGTGGCTCGCCACGAGGTCGGCCCAGCCGCGGTACACCTGCCTGCCCGGGTAGGGGTCGTCGAGCCCCTCGGTGCAGCTGTCCCCGAGCGCCACGAAGCGTTGGTAACCCATTCAACTCTCCGACATCTGCCGTTCATCTCACTCGGCATGTGTAGCAAAGAGTTGTAGACGCTGTCTACGTCGCGGTCAGGAGTCGAGACGCGCCTGATGCGTGACCGCGACCGCGCGGCGGGGATCGCCGGACGGCAGCGCGGCGCACAGCGCGGCCACCACCTCGGCGTCGTCGGCGCCGCACGAGGTGTCCCAGAACTGCCACAGCGCGTCGGCGTCGCCACTGTCCAGGGCCACCCTGCGCACGAGCGCGGTCAGCGACTCCCGCTCGTCCAGGATGGCGGGGGCCTCGGAGTGCGGCAGCAACGGGCCGTCGAACGCCGTCGCCGCCTCGCGTGCCCGGCCCGCCCGCAGCGCGGCCCGCACTCGCAGGAAATCGGCCTCGACCTCGGCGCCCAGCCGGTAGGGCCGCGTCTGCACGACGGCGGGACCGAGCTGGCTGCGCAGCCGGTGGATCTCCGCGCGCACCGTCACCGGGTTGCCGGCCTCGCCGTAGAGCTGCAACGCCAGCCGCTCGGCGCTCAGCCCGTCGGGATGCAGGGCGAGCAGGGTGAGGATCTCGGCGTGCCGCAGGGTGATCGGCGCGTCCCGGCCGTCCACGGTGGCCAGCGGCTCGCCGTCGCCGAGGAACTCCAGCGCCAGCCTCGGCTTCCGTGCCGCCTGCGTCGCACCGCCGCTGCGCAGACGCAGCAGAAAACCCTCGGGCAACGGTTCGAGGCTGCCCAGCCTGCCGTCGGGAAGCGCGACCGTGCCCGAGGGCCTCCGTACGTCCACAGTGGAGGGCAGCGGGCCGCAGGACTCGGTGGCGAGCACCCGCCCGCTGGCCGAGAGCAGCGCGCCCGGCTCGCCGCGCAGCGCCTCCAGATGCGGCATGTTGGCGCGCCGCAGCCGCTCGTCGCGGGCCGCCAGTTCGGCCCGCAGGTGGCCTTCCGCGAGCCCGGCCGTCGCGGACACGAGCGCCAGCATCGCCGGGTGCACGGTGCGCAACGGGCCGCTCACGTCGATGACCCCGAGCAGCGCCCCGGTGTCCGGATCGCGCAGCGGGGCCGCCGCGCAGGTCCACGTGTGATAGGTGCGCACCAGATGTTCGGCCGAGTAGATCTGCACCGGCTCACCGGTGGCCAGTGCCGTGCCCATCGCGTTGGTGCCGATGGCGTCCTCGGACCAGCGGGTGCCCTCCGTGAGGTGCACGCGGTCGGCGCGGCGGCACACCGCGCTCGCCCCCTCCCGCCAGAGGATGTGGCCGTCGGCGTCGGTGACGATCATGATGTGCTCGGCGTCGTCGGCGATGCTCACCAGCGTCTGGCGCAGGATCGGCAGCACCGAGGCCAGGGGATGGTCCTCCCGCCTGCCCCGCAGCTCGGCGTCGTCGTAGACCAGCGGCGGCGGGGTGCTGTCCGGGTCGACCCGGGCGGCGAGCGAGCGATGCCACGACTCGGACACCAGTGGCCGGGGCGAGCGGGGCGCCGGTGCCCCGGAGAGCACCGCCTCGTGGACGTGCCGAAGCAGCCGCGCGTACGACTCGGGGTCGCGCAGCAGGTCGGGCGCTGGCCGCTCCGCCATTCCGGAAAGGCTAGTGATGGCGCTCGCGGGCCTGCAACGTCCGTGCAACGTTGCCGCTCCTACGGTCGCCGCGTCCGTCGCTGGCAAAGGAGCAGGCATGACGAAATACGCGGCACCCAACACCGCAGGCAGCGTTGTCGACTACGCGGCGCGCTACGACCACTTCATCGGCGGCGAGTACGTACCCCCGGCCTCGGGGCGCTACTTCGAGAACCCCACGCCGGTGACCGGCAGGGCGTTCACCGAGATCGCACGGGGCACGGCCGACGACGTGGAGCGGGCACTCGACGCCGCCGAGGGGGCCGCGCCCGCGTGGGGCCGGACCTCCGCGGACGAGCGCGCCGGTGTGCTGCTGAAGATCGCCGACCGCATGGAGGCCAACCTCGAACGGCTCGCGGTGGCCGAGAGCTGGGAGAACGGCAAGCCGGTTCGCGAGACGCTGGCCGCCGACATCCCGCTGGCCATCGACCACTTCCGGTACTTCGCCGGCGCGCTGCGGGCGCAGGAGGGCGGCATCTCGCAGATCGACGAGCACACGGTCGCCTACCACTTCCCGGAGCCGCTGGGCGTGGTCGGGCAGATCATCCCGTGGAACTTCCCGCTGCTGATGGCCACGTGGAAGCTCGCGCCCGCGCTGGCGGCGGGCAACGCGGTGGTGCTCAAGCCCGCCGAGCAGACGCCCGCGTCGATCCACGTCCTGCTGTCGATCATCGGCGACCTGCTGCCCGCCGGTGTGCTCAACGTCGTGAACGGCTTCGGTGTGGAGGCCGGCAAGCCGCTGGCTGCCAGCCCGCGCGTGCGCAAGGTGGCGTTCACCGGCGAGACCACCACCGGGCGGCTCATCCTGCAGTACGCGAGCGAGAACATCATCCCGGTGACGCTGGAGCTGGGCGGCAAGAGCCCGAACATCTTCTTCGACGACGTGGCCGCCGCCGACGACGCGTTCTACGACAAGGCGCTGGAGGGCTTCGCGCTGTTCGCGCTGAACCAGGGCGAGGTGTGCACGTGCCCGTCGCGGGCGCTGGTGCAGCAGGGCATCTACGACCGGTTCGTCGGCGACGCCGTCGAGCGCACGCGCCGGATCAAGCAGGGACACCCGCTGGACACCGAGACCCAGATCGGCGCGCAGGCGTCCAACGACCAGCTGGAGAAGATCCTCTCCTACATCGACATCGGCAAGCAGGAAGGCGCGCGGGTGCTCACCGGCGGCTCGCGTGTCGACCTCGGCGGTGAGCTGTCCGGCGGCTACTACGTCGAGCCGACGATCTTCGAGGGCGACAACAAGATGAGGATCTTCCAGGAGGAGATCTTCGGCCCCGTGGTGTCGGTGACGCGCTTCGCCGACTACGACGACGCCATCAAGATCGCCAACGACACGCTGTACGGGCTGGGAGCCGGGGTCTGGTCCCGCGACGGCAACGCCGCCTACCGGGCGGGCCGCGACATCCAGGCGGGCCGGGTGTGGGTGAACAACTACCACGCCTACCCCGCGCACGCGGCGTTCGGCGGGTACAAGGCCTCGGGCATCGGGCGCGAGACGCACAAGATGATGCTCGACCACTACCAGCAGACGAAGAACCTCCTGGTCAGCTACTCCGACCAGGCGCTGGGCTTCTTCTGATGGCCTCCGGCGTGACCGAGCGGGTCGCGCTCACGGGCGCCGCCGCGGCGTTGCTGCGGCGGCTGGCCCGTGAGCACGGCCCGGTGATGTTCCACCAGTCCGGCGGCTGCTGCGACGGCAGTGCGCCGATGTGTTACCCGCGTGACGAGTTCCGCATCGGCGCCACGGACGTCCACCTCGGGGACCTCGTCGTGGAGGGCATCGACGACGTTCCCGTGTGGATGTCCGGGCCCCAGTTCGAGTACTGGAAACACACACACCTGACCATCGACGTGGTGGAGGGCCGGGGCAGCGGCTTCTCCCTGGAGGCTCCGGAAGGGGTCCGGTTCCTCATCCGGTCCCGCCTCCTCGAGTAGCCGCCCGGCAAGCTCCCCAATGCGGCATTGGTGGCGTTGAATCGGCGCAGCGGCGCGGAGCGCCTCCGTCTGGGTGGTGGTGGGAGACGGGCGGGCGCTACGAATGCCGCATTGGGGAAGTTGAGCGCTACGAATGTGGCATTGGGGAGCTTTGGGCTAGCCCGGCCAGGCGATCTGCGGGCTGCGGTAGAAGTTCACCTCCCGCAGTTGCCAGCGCGGGCCCTGCTCGGCGAGCCGCTGCGAGAACGAGCCCCAGTCGTGGGTCGCGCGTGGCGACCAGCCGAGCTCCGCGAGCGCGGGCAGGCGCGGGAACGCCATGAACTCGATGTCGTCGAGCGTGCGCAGTGTCTCCGACCACAGTGGAGCCTCGACGCCGAGTACGGACTCCTCGCCGACGCCGTCCAGGTGGTTGCCCGGGTCCCACTCGTAGGCGTCGCGCACCTCGATGAACCCGGCCCACTGCAGGCCGAGCGGGGTGTTCGCGTCGTACTTCATGTCGAGATAGGCCTTGTTGGCCGGCGACATGAGGATCTTGCTGCCGCGGGCCGCCGCCTCGGCGACGTCGGCGTTCTGGGTGGTGGTGCCCCAGTACTGCGGCACGGTCGAGGCAGGCGGGTCCACCTTGGCGACCTCGTTCCACCCGAACGGCCGCTTGCCGTACTTGTACACCAGCGGCAGCACGCGGTTCATGAACGTCGCGTAGTCCTCGTCGGTGGTGGCGTGTGCCTCGTCGCCGCCGATGTGCAGGTACGGCCCTGGCGTCATCGCCGCCAGCTCGCGGATCACGTCCTCGACGAAGGTGTAGGTGATCTCGGAGTCGATGCACAGCGAGCTGTAGCCCACCTCGATGTCGGTGCGCGGGGGCACGGCGACGCCGTCACAGTTGAGCTCCGCGTACACCGACTGCGCGGCGTTGGTGTGCCCCGGCATGTCGATCTCGGGCACGACGGTGATGTAGCGCTCGGCCGCGTAGCGCACCAGGTCGGTGTAGTCGGCCTTGGTGAGGTAGCCGCCGCCCTCGCCGTCGACACCGGTGCCAGGGCCGCCGCCCTCGGGCGCGAGCCGGGGCCAGCTGTCGATCTGGATCCGCCAGCCCTGGTCGTCGCTCAGGTGCAGGTGCAGGTGGTTGATCTTGTACTGGGCGAGCTCGTCGACGTAGGCCTTGATCTCGTCCGGGGTGTGGAAGTGCCGGGCGAGGTCGAGCATCGCGCCGCGGTAGCCGAAGCGCGGGTAGTCGACGATGCGGCCGCCCGGCACCGTCCACGCGCGGCGCTGGACGCGGTCGGCCTCGATGTCGGCGGGCAGCAGCTGGCGCAGGGTCTGCACGCCGGCGAACAGCCCGGCTGGGGTGTTGGCGCGGATGGTGACGCCGCTGCGGGCCACGTCGAGCTGGTAGCCCTCCGTGCCGGTGCGTGGCGCGGCCTTGCCCAGCAGCAGGGAGATGCCGGGCAGGTGCTGACGCCGGGCGGGCACCACCGGCAGGGGGTAGCCGGTGGCGGGCCGCAGGGTCCGCGCGAGGTAGTGGCCGATCCGCGTCGCATCCTTCGAGTGGGGCTGCGTGCGGATCTGGGTGAACGGGGTGAGCCGGAAGTCGGCCTTCGGGTTGGCCTTCACCTCCGCCGGTGCGGGTATCACGTCGCTCAGCTGTCTGGCGGCGGTGACGGGCCCGGCGGTGGCCGGGAGCCCGGTCAGCAGCATCGCCGCCGCCGCCAGCAGGCAGACGAACGTCCTCCGTTGACGCACGGAGCACCTCCATCGGATGGGGAGCAGGGTGCGTAAAGGTATAGACCACTAACGTGGTCTGGACATCCGCCGAACGGGGTAGACTCACTCCCCGCGCAGGATCGGGCGCAGCGCCGTGAGCACGTTCGGGTCCTCGATCGTCGAGGGCACCGGCTCGTCCCGGCCGTCGGCGATCCCGCGCATCGTCTTGCGCAGGATCTTGCCCGACCGCGTCTTCGGCAGCGCGTCCACCACCGAGACGTCCCGGAACGCCGCCACCGGGCCGATGTCGGCACGCACGGCGGCCACCAGCTCCTCCCGCAGTTGTTCCTCGGCGATGTCCGCGCCTGCCTTGAGCACCACGAAGCCACGCGGCAGCTGCCCCTTCAGCGGGTCCTTCACCCCGATGACCGCGCACTCGGCCACCGCGGGGTGCGCGGCGAGCACGGCCTCCATCGAGCCGGTGGACAGCCGGTGCCCTGCCACGTTGATCACGTCGTCGGTGCGGCCCATGACGAACAGGTAGCCGTCGGCGTCGCGGTAGCCGGAGTCGCCGGTCAGGTAGTACCCCTCGTAGCGGGACAGGTAGGCCTCGACATAGCGCTCGTCGTCGCCCCACAGGGTCGGCAACGCCCCCGGCGGCAGCGGCAGCCTGATGGCGATGGCGCCCTCCTGCCCCGCGGGCACCTCCTGGCCCGACTGACCGAGGATCCGCACGTCCCAGCCGGGCACCGGCATCGTGGCCGAGCCCGGCTTCGCGGGCAGCGGCTCCAGCCCGCGCGGGTTCGCCGCGATGGGCCAGCCCGTCTCGGTCTGCCACCAGTGGTCCACCACCGGAACGCCCAGCCTGTCGTGTGCCCAGTGGTAGGTCTCCGGGTCCAGCCGCTCACCGGCGAGGAACAGTGTGCCGAACGCCGACAGGTCGTACCTGCCGATCTCGGCGCCCTCCGGGTCGAGCCGCTTGATCGCCCGCAGCGCGGTCGGCGCCGTGAACAGCGCCTTGGCCCTGTGCTCGGAGAGCACCCGCCAGAACGCCCCCGCGTCCGGCGTGCCCACCGGCTTGCCCTCGTAGAGCACGGTCGTGGCCCCGATCAGCAGCGGGCCGTAGACGATGTAGGAGTGGCCGACGACCCAGCCGACGTCCGAGGCCGTCCACCACACGTCGCCGGGGCCGATGTCGTAGACCGCGCCCATCGACCACGCCAGTGCCACGGCGTGCCCGCCGGTGTCGCGCACGACGCCCTTCGGCTTCCCCGTGGTGCCGGAGGTGTAGAGGATGTAGAGCGGGTCGGTGGCCGCCACCGGCACCGGGTCGGCGGCCGGTGCGCCCGCCATCAGCTCCGCCCAGTCGACGTCGCGGCCGCCCAGGTCGGCGCGGTGGGCGTCGCGCTGCAGGACGACGACGCGGTCCGGCTGGTGTTCGGTGGTCTCCAGCGCCGCTTCGATGATGGGCTTGTACTCGACGATCCGGTTGGGCTCGATGCCGCACGAGGCGGCGACGATGACCTTCGGCTTGGCATCCTCGACCCGCGCGGCCAGCTCCTTCGGCGCGAAGCCGCCGAACACCACCGAGTGGATGGCCCCGATGCGCGCGCAGCCGAGCATCGCGACGACGGCCTCCGGCACCATCGGCATGTAGATGATCACCCGGTCGCCCTTGCCGACGCCGAGCGAGGCCAGCGCGCCCGCGAAGCGCGCCACCTCGTCACGCAGTTCGGCATAGGTGTAGCGGCGCTGCGAGCCGGTGACCGGCGAGTCCCAGACGAGCGCGGCCTGCTCGCCCCTGCCCTGCTCGACGTGCCGGTCGAGCGCGTTGTAGGCGGTGTTGAGCTCGCCGTCGGGGAACCAGCGGTAGAACGGGGCGCGGGAGGCGTCCAGTGCGGTGGTGGGCCTGCGCGTCCAGGCGATGGCCTTCGCGGCGTCCAGCCAGAAGCCGTCGGGGTCGTCCAGGCTGCGCCGGTAGCTGTCGGCGTAGGCGCCCATCGTGCTGCCTCCTCCGCGTCGAGGTCAGGTGCTGATGCAGACCGTAGAACGACCAGCGCGTGGTGCACCAGGTGAACCACGGCCCCACCACCCGCGTCCCCAGTAGAGGCACTCGACATACTCTGGAGCGGTCGGTGCCGAGAACGCGGCGAAGGAGCGAGGGGTGGAGTCGATCGCTAGCTCGTTGCTTTCGCTGGCGCACGCGCTGTTCCAGCCGGGGTTCTGTCCTGGCGACTGGGTGTGGGCGACGAGCATGGCAGGGGCGCTGATCGGGCTGGTGCCCGTGGCGGGCATGGTGCTGGTCGCTATCGTGCGCAAGTTCACGGGCAACCGCTACCACGGTCCCGCGCTGTTCACCATCGGTGGCCTCGGCCTGGTGTTCGTGCTGTTGCTGCCGCTGCTGCTCACCACGGGCGTGTCGAGCGTCTACCGCGCCGTCTTCGCGGGCGGCACCGGTGGGCTGTCCGGCGCCGAGCGCGCCACGCTCGGCCAGGAGTTCTGCTTCGTCGGCGTGCAGGCCGAGTACCTGGGCGGCGGGCAGAACATCTACGAGACGCTGTTCTACCCGGGCGGCAGCGTGCTGGCGTACGGCTACTACCTCGGCGCTCTGGTGGGGCTGCCGATCCTGGCCCTGCTGGCGGTGATGCTGCTCGGCCGCGTCGCGCTGCGCCGGGGCCCGAAGTGGCCCGGCCGCCTGTTGTGGGTTCCGTTCGTCGCGTTCGTCCTGTTCTCCGTGGGTGTGGAGGCCAACACCGCCGTGCACCTGTGGCTGGGTTTCCTGCCCGCCACCGTGCTGGGTGTGATCCCGGTGGCACTGGTCGGGCCGCCGAGCTGGTCGACGATCCAGAAGTCGGACCGGCCGCCGGAGCCGCGCAGGCCGGAGCCGCCGCGCCAGCCGCCGCCGTACGTGCCGCCCGCCGAGCAGCAGCCGCCACCGCCTCCGCCCCCGAAGCAGTACCCGCCCACCTCGGTCGCACCGTCGCAGGACGCGGCCGCCCTGGCCGCGGCGCCCGGTCCTGTCCCGGTGCCGCCCGGCTCGGGCGAGGCGGGCAGCGGCCGGTTCCGGCGGCTGCGCAGGCTCGGCCACGGCGGTTTCGGCACCGTGTGGGAGGCGCAGGACACCCAGCTCGGCCGCACGGTGGCGCTGAAGATCGCGCACGCGCCCGACCGGGACACCGAGGCGCGGATGGAGCGGGAGGCACGGGCACTGGCCGCGCTGACCCATCCGAACTGCGTGCGGGTGTACGACCTGGTGGAGGAGCCCGACGGCCTGGCACTGGTGATGGAGTACTTGCACGGCCAGGCACTGGCCGAGGCCGTGGACACCGGCGGGCCGCTCGATGACGTCTCCGCGGGCAGGCTGTGGGCGACGATGGCGAGCGCGCTGTCCGCCGCGCACGACAAGGGTGTGCTGCACCGCGACGTCAAGCCGTCGAACATCATCGTCGACCCCGAGGGCCTTCCGCACCTGATCGACTTCGGCATCGCGCGCAGCAGGGGCGACTCGAAGCTGACGGCCACCGGCATGATGATCGGCACCCCCGACTACGTGGCGCCCGAGACGGCGGGCGGGGCGCCCGCCAGCCCGGCGTCGGACGCGTGGCAGCTCGCCGCGACGGTGAGCTACGCCCTGTCCGGCTACCCACCGCGGGGGACCCGGGAGACGCCGATGGCGGCGCTGATGGCGGCGGCCAGGGCCGAGCCGCCGTCGCGGCTGCCCCGGCAGAGCGTGCACGCACGGCTGCTGATGGCCTCGCTCGACCCGCAGCCGCGCAACCGGCCGACACTGCGTGCCGTGTGCCGCGAGGTGGAGGGCTGGCTGGCCAGGGCAGGCCAGTCCGCCGACGGCCCCGTCACCAAGGTCGTCCCCCGCGCCCGCTGACCCCGCGAAGACGGGAGCAAGGGACATTTACTCTCGTTTTGTGGGAGTAAAGGTCCCTTGCTCCCACAGCTGGCGGGGTTGGAGGGGCTGGTGGGGTGCCTTCGGTCAGCGCCAGGACGGCAGCCACAGTTCGGCCTGCCAGTGCTGGTTGGTGATCGGATCGCCGTTGAGGATCGGCCACAGCCACACGAAGTTGGCCACCACGAGCCCGGTGTAGAGGGCCACGACGAGCAGACCGGTGCCGCGTCGCTCCAGCCCTCTGCGGGCCGCGCCGAGCAACTGGCCCAGGGCCAGCGTCAGCCCGAGCACCAAGAACGGCGCCATCGGGGTGGCGTAGAAGAAGTACATCTGCCGGTCGAGGTTGACGAACCAGGGCAGCAGGCCCGCACCGTAGCCGACGAGCACCGCCGCGTAGCGCCAGTCGGCGCGGAAGATCGAGCGCCACAGCGCCCAGGCCAGCATCGGCAGCGCCAGCCACCACAGGGCGGGCGTGCCGACGAGCATCGTCGCCTGGACACACTCCGGCTCGCCGCAGCCGGAGACCTCCGGCCCCGACTCGTAGGCGTAGAGCATCGGGCGCAGGCCCATCGGCCACGTCCAGGGCTTCGACTCCCACGGGTGCGGGTCACCGGACGGCGTCGACAGGCTCTCGTGGAACTCCAGCACGTTCAGCGTGTACAGCACCAGCGAGCGCAGCGCCGCGGGCACGAAGCCGAAGGGGCCGTCACCCACCTGCTGCAGCTCGACGTAGTGCCGGTCGGTGGCGGTCTCGCTGGCGAACCACGCCCACCAGCTGGACAGGTAGACGAGCACCGCGATCACGCCGACGCCCCACAACGCGGGCGCGAGGTCGCGCCGCAGCATCCCGGCCCAGGGCCTCGGCACACCGGCCGTCCGCCGCGCCATCGCGTCGAACACCAGGCACAGCAGCCCGAAGGCGAGCACCCAGTACATGCCCGACCACTTGACCGCGGTGGCCAGGCCCAGCAGCACGCCGGTGCCGAACCGCCACCAGCGGAAGCCGAGCCGCGGGCCGAACGGCGACTCGTCGGCCCAGCCCTGCCGGACCGCGACGGCGAGCCGCTCGCGCACCTGATCGCGGTCGCGGAGCAGGGTGGCGAACGCGGCCAGCACGAACAGGGCCAGGAAGATGTCGAGCATCCCCATCCGCGACTGCAGGTGCAGCACACCGTCGCAGATCACGAGGATGCCCGCGATGGCGCCGAGCAGCGTGGAGCGGGTGAGCCGCCGGGCGATGCGGATCGTGAGCACGATGATCAGCGCGCCCGCGACGGCGGCGGAGAACCGCCAGCCCCAGGCGTTGTAGCCGAACAGCCACTCGCCGACGGCGATGAGCTGCTTGGCCAGCGGCGGGTGCACCACCAGCTCGTAGCCGTAGTTGTCCTCGTAGCCGCCATTGCGCAGCATCTGCCACGCCTGCGGCACGTAGTGCTTCTCGTCGAAGACCGGGGTGCCCTTGTCGGTGGGGGTGCCCAGGTTCTGCAGTCGCACCGCGGCGCCGATGACGCCGAGCACGACCGTGACCAGCAGCGCGCGCAGGCGATCGCCCGGCATCGGCGTGCCGAGCAGCGCGGCCTCCCGGTCGGTCGGTGGCTGCCGCGCCCGGCCCGCCTCCCGCTCCGAGCGGCTGAGGAGTGCGGTCACGCTGGCAGATCCTACGGTCCGCCGTGTGGCAAACGGGTGGGGCGCCGCTCTGGGCCGCCGCCTAGTCTCAGGGGGTGCCTCTCGTACTGGCGGCGACGCCGCTCGGCGACTCCCGCGACGCCTCGCCACGTCTTGCCCAGGTGCTCGGTGACGCCGACGTCATCGCGGCCGAGGACACGCGCAGGCTCCGTGCCCTGGCGACCACGCTGGGCGTGACCACGGCAGGCCGGGTCGTCAGCTTCTACGAGGACGTCGAGGAGTCGCGGCTGCCCCGGCTGCTCGACGCGCTGCGCGCGGGCGAGACGGTGGTGCTCGTGACCGACGCCGGGATGCCCAGCGTGTCCGACCCCGGCTACCGGCTGGTCGCCGCCTGCGCGGCCGAGGACCTCCCGGTGACGTGCGTGCCGGGCCCTTCGGCGGTGACGACGGCGCTGGCGGTGTCCGGGCTGCCGCCGGACCGGTTCTGCTTCGAGGGCTTCGTGCCACGCAAGGCCGGGGAGAAGGCGCGGTGGCTGCGCTCGCTCGCCGACGAGCCGCGCACCACGGTGTTCTTCGAGTCGCCGCACCGGCTGGCCGCCACGCTGGCCGAGGCGTCGGACGTCCTGGGGGCGGGCCGCAGGGCGGTGGTGTGCCGGGAGCTGACGAAGACCTACGAGGAGGTCCGCAGGGGCACGCTCGCCGAGCTGGCGACCTGGGCCAAGGAGGGAGTGCGCGGCGAGGTCACGGTGGTGCTGGCCGGTGCCGCGCCCCGCGAGGTGAGCATCGCCGACCTGGTGGACGAGGTCGCCGAGCGGGTCGCCGCGGGCGAGCGGCTCAAGGCCGCCGCAGGCGAGGTCGCCACCGCCGCGGGCGTGTCGAAGAAGGAGCTCTACGACGCGGTGCTCGCCGCCCGCCGCTGAGCGCGGCGGCCGAGGTCACGCGCCGGGTGGCTCCCGCAGCAGCCGCTCCAGTGGTGCCGCCTTGTGCAGGGCCTCCTGCCACTCGGCGGCGGCGTCGGAGTCGGCGGTGATGCCGCCACCGACGCCCAGCTCCACCGTGCCGCCGTGCAGCTCGAAGGTGCGGATCGCCACGCTCAGCTCCAGGCCCGCGACCGGCGACGCCAGCCCGAGCGCTCCCGTGTACACCCCGCGCGGCGCGCCCTCCAGCTCCGCGATGAGGTCGAGCGCGCGGAGCTTGGGCGCTCCGGTCACCGAACCGGGCGGAAACGTCGCCCGCAGCAGGTCGGCGTCGTCGCGGCCGGGGGCCAGCGTGCCCTCCACCGTCGAGTCCAGGTGCCACACCCCGGGCGCGGCCCGCACGGCCAGCAGCTCCGGCACCCGCACGCTGCCCGTCTCGCACACCCGCCCGAGGTCGTTGCGGACCAGGTCGGTGATCATCACGTTCTCCGCCACGTCCTTCACCGACTCGCGCAGCCGCCGCGCCAGGTGGTCGTCGCCCGCGTCACGCCGCGGCAGCGTGCCCTTGATGGGCGTCGATCGCACCCGCCTGCCCGTCCGGGACAGGAACAGCTCCGGCGACATCGACACCAGCGCGCCCCAGTCACCGGCCAGGTAGGCACCGCGCGCGGGCCCGAGCCTGCGCACCCCCTCCGCGAACAACGTGCCCGGCTCACCGGCGAACCGGCCGGAGAACCGCGCGCAGATGTTGGCCTGGAACAGCTCACCGGCCTCGATGGCATGCACACACGCCTTCACCGCCGCGTGGTGCTCGCTCGGCAGCGGCCGGGCGAGCTCGGCGGCGGGCCACGCAGGCACGGCGCGCTCCTCGCCGAGCACCGCGCCCAGTTCGGCGGCCAGCGCGACGGGCTCGGGTTCGCCGTCCGGCACCAGTGCCTCGAACCACCAGTCGCCGTCGGCGTCGAGCCGCAGCACGTGGTCGGCCCACCCCCAGGCGGCGGAGGGCAGCGCGGCACCGCGCCCGGACGGATCGGTCAGGTCGTAGGACAGGTAGCCGAACCAGCCGCCGCCGACCGCCCCCGGCGCCGCGTTCCGCACCTCCGGCTGCCGGGCGGGCACCGCGAACGCCTCCCCGGCGTCCGGTACGGGGGTCACCGGCACGCTCGGCGCCAGCACGGCCCGCGAGCCGAACCACGTACCGCACAACGCGGCAGGTGGGGCCAGGCCGAGCCGCCGTGCGCGCCGGTCGAGGGCGAGCAGCACCCGCTCGGGTGCCGGACCCGAGCGCAGGAAGCGGCGCGCCAGTCGCATACCGGACATTCTCGCGGCGACTACCGTCGGGTCGATGGTGCACGTGATGGACACGACACGGGTGGCGAAGGTGACCGGCCCCGGCTCGGCCAACGACACGGGCGAGCGCTTCGGCGTGCTCGGCACCGATCTCGGCATCATGTGGGACGGCGGAGACGGCAGGGTGTTCGTGCTGTTCGGCGACACCTACGGCGAGGGCTGGTGCGGCAACGGCGCGGGCCCGGGCACCGCCGACTGGCGCCGCAACGTGCTGGCCTTCTCCACCGACCGTGACCTCGCCGATGGCCTGACGCTCGACGGCGTGGTGGAGCGGCCGGGCGGCGGGGCCTGCCAGGTGATCCCGTCGGGCCGAGCGCGGGAGATCACCGTGATCCCCAACGGCGGTATCGCCGTCGACGGCAGGCACTACGTCCACTACATGTCGGTGCGCCGGTGGGGCCCGCCCGGCACGTGGCGCACCAACCACGCCGGCATCGCGGTGTCGGCAGACGGCGGCCGCACGTGGGAGAAGCCGCGCGCGGCCCGCTGGCCGAACCGCTGGCGGCACGACAACCGCTTCCAGATCGGCGCGTTCACCCGCTCCGGTGAGCACGTCTACCTGTTCGGCACCACCAACGGCCGCCGGGGCGACGCCTACCTGGCTCGCGTGCTGCCGTCCGGGCTGCTGCGCAGGAGCGCCTACGAGTACTGGGACGGCACCGGCTGGGCGGGCAGCGAGCGCGCCGCGGCGCCGGTGTTCGAGGGCCCGGTCGGGGAGATGTCGGTGGCCTACCACCGCCACCTCGGGTGCTGGCTCCTGATGCACCTCGACGAGCACCGCAAGGGCATCGTCCTGCGCAGCGCGCCGCGGCTCACCGGGCCGTGGACGTGGGGCGAGGTCGTGGTGTCCGGCAGGGAGCATCCCGCTGTCTACGGCGGGTTCCTGCACCCGTGGTCGCTCGACGGGCCCGACCTCTACTACCTGGTCTCGCAGTGGGGCCCGTACAACGTGTTCCTCACCCGGAGCACGCTGGCCCCGGACGCGGCTACAGCAGAACGTCCGCCAGAGTGAACGGGTACACCAGCGCGTCGGCGCCACCGCGCGGGGCGGGACCGTGCTGGTGCAGGCCCAGCCGCGCGTGGAACCAGCCCGGCCGTCCCGGAATGCCGTTGTGCCGCACGAGCCACAGCACCACCTCGCTGTCCGCCCACTTGTCGGGGCGGAACCGGTGCACCCAGTCCTCGTAGCCCGCGTACACGAGCACGCGGCGCGTCCCGGAGGCGTGCCGCAGCGCCTTGATCCACGACTTGATGAACCGGTCGTCCACGCCCGCCGCGCCCACGTCCAGCGCGGGCGCGAGCGCACCCGGCGCGAACGCGCCCAGCGGCATTCCCGTGCGCACCAGATGTTTGGCCTGCTCCTGCGCCGCTCCCGGCCGGGCGTAGTGGCGGATCCCGGCGTGCACCCCGGCCTGGAACGCCGCGGTGAGCTGGCGGGCCGCGGTGGAGTCGAACCAGTTGATGCTCTCGGTGACGGTGATGGAGGCGAAGTGCACCGAGTGGGCCCTGAGGTTCGCCCAGTCGTCGATCGTTTCGTGCAGGGACAGGTTGATCCCGCGCGCGTCGCCGTGCTCCGTCATTGCTGGAGGCTAACTCGTTGTCGCTGATCAGCGGGGTTGGAAACGCGGTTCCAGCCCTGCCGATCGCGGGCTCACGCGTTCTCGCGACGGCACGTGCGCACACCCCACGGCAGTGCGAGCCGGCAGGCCACCTCCGGCCGGGACCCTCGGCGCCTTCGGACACCGCCCGGCCTCCTCCCTCGCGGACAGTTCCCACGACGCCATCCGTAGGCTAGACAGGCATGAGCACCCCTGTGTTGACAGCGGTGGCCTGGCCCTACGCCAACGGGCCCCGCCACATCGGCCACGTCTCCGGCTTCGGCGTCCCCTCCGACGTCTTCTCCCGTTACCAGCGCATGGCCGGCAACCAGGTGCTCATGGTGTCCGGCACCGACGAGCACGGCACGCCCATCCTGGTCCAGGCCGACAAGGAGGGCCTCTCGCCGCAGGAGACCGCCGACAAGTACACCCGCCAGATCGGCGAGGACCTGCGCGGCCTCGGCCTGTCCTACGACCTGTTCACCCGCACCACCACCGGCAACCACGCCCACGTGGTCCAGGAGATCTTCCTCGCGCTGCACCGCAACGGCTACGTGGTGCCGCGGACCACCACCGGCGCGGTCAGCCCGTCGACAGGACGCACGCTGCCCGACCGCTACATCGAGGGCACCTGCCCCATCTGCGGCTACGACGGCGCGCGCGGCGACCAGTGCGACAACTGCGGCAACCAGCTCGACGCCGCCGAGCTCATCAACCCGCGCTCGCGGATCAACGGCGAGACGCCGAAGTTCGTCGAGACCGAGCACCTGTTCCTCGACCTGCCCGCCTTCACCGAGACGCTCGGCAAGTGGCTCGCCACCAAGACCGACTGGCGGCCCAACGTCCTCAACTTCACCAGGAACCTGGTGGACGACATGCGGCCCCGGCCCATCACCCGCGACCTCGACTGGGGCGTGAAGGTCCCCCTGGACGGGTGGCGCGACCAGCCGCTCAAGCGTTTCTACGTGTGGTTCGACGCGGTGATCGGCTACTTCTCCGCCAGCGTCGAGTGGGCGCGCCGCTCCGGCGACCCGGACGCGTGGCGGCAGTGGTGGACCAACCCGGACGCCCGCTCCTACTACTTCATGGGCAAGGACAACATCACCTTCCACGCCCAGCTGTGGCCCGCCTTCCTGCTCGGCCACAACGGCCAGGGCGACAAGGGCGGTGAGCCCGGCCCCTACGGCACGCTCGACCTGCCCGGCGAGATCGTGTCCAGCGAGTTCCTCACCATGAGCGGCTCGAAGTTCTCCACCTCGCGCGGCACGGTGATCTACGTCAACGACTTCCTGCGCGACTTCGGCCCCGACACGCTGCGGTACTTCATCAGCGTCGCCGGGCCCGAGACCAACGACACGGACTTCACCTGGGACGAGTTCGTGCGCAGGACCAACTTCGAGCTCGCCAACGAGTGGGGCAACCTGGTCAACCGCTCCATCTCGATGGCGCACAAGAACAACGGCGGCGTGCCCGAGCCACGGGCGCCCAGGCAGGCAGACGAGGAGCTGAAGGCGCTGGCCAAGGCCGCGTTCGACACCGTGGGCGGGCACCTGCAGCGCTCCCGGTTCAAGCAGGCCGCCTCGGAGGCCATGCGGGTGGTGTCGGCGGCCAACAAGTACCTGTCGGACCAGGAGCCGTGGAAGCTCAGGGACGATCCGGAACGCCGTGACGCGGTGCTGCACACGGCCCTGCAGGTGGTCTCGGACGCCAACACGCTGCTGACACCGTTCCTGCCCCACGCGGCGCAGCAGGTGCACGAGGCACTCGGCGGCACGGGCGTGTGGGCGGCGCAGCCGGACCTGCACGAGGTGGACGACCTCGACATCGCCGGCCGCACCAACCCGATCCTGACCGGCGACTACGCCTCGGAGCAGGCCCGCTGGACGTCCGTGCCGATCGAGGTGGGCCGTCCGCTGGCCAAGCCGTCGCCGCTGTTCGCCAAGCTCGACCCGAAGCTGGCGGAGACGGGTCCGGAGTGGGCTCCCATTGAGGGCTGAGCGCCCGCCGGTGCCGGAGCGCCTTCCGGCACCGGCGATCGACTCGCACACTCACCTGGACGCGTGTGGCGCGGCCACGGCCGCCGACGTGACGGCCATTCTGGACCGTGCCGAGTCGGCGGGCATCGCGCGCGTGGTGACGGTCGCCGACGACCTCGCCGCCGCGCGATGGGCCGCGCAGGCATCCACATGGGACGACCGTGTCTACGCTGCCGTGGCGATCCATCCCACGCGCACCAAGGAATTCGGTGACGCCGAGCGATCCGAAGTGGAGCGGCTCGTCACCGGCGAGCGCGTGGTGGCGGTAGGCGAGACCGGTTTGGACTACTACTGGGACTACTCGCCGCCCGAGGCGCAGCAGGAGGCGTTTCGCTGGCACATCGACCTCGCCAAGCGTGCCGGGCTGCCACTGATGATCCACGACCGGGAGGCCCACGAGGACGTCCTGCGCGTGCTTGACGAGGAGGGCCCGCCGGAGACCGTGGTGTTCCACTGCTTTTCCGGTGACGCCGAGATGGCGCGGCGCTGCGTCGCCGCCGGGTACGTGCTCTCCTTCGCGGGCACGGTGACGTTTCGCAACGCCAGGGCACTGCACGAGGCGGCCAGGCTCGTACCGGCCGAGCAGTTTCTCGTCGAAACGGACGCGCCCTTCCTCACGCCGCACCCGTACCGGGGGAGGCCGAACGAGCCGTACTGCGCGGCGTATACGGTGAGAGGCCTTGCCGACCTACGGGAGGAACGGATTGAAGACGTCGCCGATGCGGTGCGCCGCAACGCCGAACGTGTGTTCCGACTCCCGAGCGTCACATCGGGTTGAACGCATTGCGACATCCGTGGAAGGCAATAGTTCAACCGGTGGAGTGATGAAGCTCACGACACTCCGCCCGGTGTTTGCACGGCCACGCGACCTTCGTTATTGTCCCGTGACCGTGCTGGGTGGTGGCTCGCAGCGAGCTGCCACCCGGTCTGGCCCACAGTCACGTCGGTGTACGTCGGGGCACGCCCTGCGGGGTGTGAGGGACGGCGCTGACTGCGGGAGTCCTGGCCTTACGCGAAAGGGATCGACCCTGTGACTGGAAGCTACGGGCGCGCTGACGCGGGTCTCGACGGCTCCGCGAGACCCGGCGGATCGACAGCCCTGCTCGAGTGGCCGCGGGACCTCGACGATCTCGAGTTCTCCCCGGATCCACACGTCACCCCGGACGACGTCCGCACCGCGCTCGGCCCCGATGCCGACAGCCTGATGTCCGAGGCGGACATCGATGTCGACGAGCTGATCCGGCTCATCAACGCCGAGACCACGATGCTCCCGCCGGTGGTGCTGCCGGACGAGGCGAGCGCGGACCGCGTCGGCAAGACCGCCGCCGTTCGCGAGGAGCCGGAGGACGGCCTCGCCAGCGCGGTCACGACGTGGAAGAAGCGCTTCCTGCGCGGCACGGCGCTCGCCGTGCTCATCACGCTGACCGGTGGCGGCGCGGCGGCGCTCGCGATGAACAAGAGCGTCACGGTCGACGTCGACGGCCAGCTGCAGACGGTCCGCAGCTTCGGCGACACGGTCGGCGAGGTGCTGCAGGACGCCGGCATCACGGTCGGCGCCCACGACGCCCTCTCCCCGTCCCCGCACGCCGCGGTCGGCGACGGCGGGGTCATCACGCTGGAGCGTGGCCGCCACCTCAACGTGGTCGTCGACGGTCAGCAGCGCGACTCCTGGGTCCGCGCCACCACCGTGGGCGAGGCGCTCACCCAGCTCGGCCTCGACGAGCTGAACCAGAAGGGCACCTGGTTCTCCACGCCGGTCACCGGCGAGGTGCCCCTCGAGGGCATGACCCTCGAGATCAAGACGCTCAAGCACATCACGCTCTACGACGGCGGCAACGAGCCCCGCGAGCTGACCACCAACGCGGTCACCGCCGAGGAGCTGCTCAAGGAGCTCAACCTCACGCTCGGCCCCGAGGACGCCATCGAGGGCGGCGCGCAGTTCAAGCTGCTCGACGGCGCCGAGGTGCGCATCAGCCGCACCGGCGTCTCGGTGATCAACGTGACCGAGACGATCGAGCCCCCCGTCAAGGAGATCGAGGACCCGGAGCTCGAGCAGGGCACCGAGATCGTCGAGGACGAGGGCAAGCCCGGCGAGAAGATCGTCACCTACCGGGTCACGAAGAAGAACGGCGAGGAGGTCTCCCGCGAGGAGCTGTCCTCGAAGATCGTCAAGAAGGCCAAGGCCAAGGTCGTCCGTGTGGGCACCAAGGAGCCCGAGGTCCCGGCGATCAGCGACGGCGCGG
This sequence comes from Prauserella muralis, assembly GCF_003202285.1. GTDB lineage: Bacteria > Actinomycetota > Actinomycetes > Mycobacteriales > Pseudonocardiaceae > Prauserella_B > Prauserella_B muralis. The sequence goes on along the minus strand of NZ_MASW01000006.1, from coordinate 741,909 downwards.
TGTGGGACGCGCTCGCCATGTGCGAGTCGACCGGCAACTGGGCGATCAACACCGGCAACGGCTACTACGGCGGTCTCCAGTTCGACAAGCAGACCTGGGACGCCTACGGCGGCGACCAGTACGCCGCGTACCCGCACGAGGCCAGCCGCGAGGAGCAGATCGCGATCGCCACGAAGGTGCGCGACGCCCGTGGCGGGAGCTACAGCGCCTGGCCGAGCTGCCAGCAGCAGCTGGGCCTGCCGTAACGAGCCACCGTCCGTCCGCCGTAGGCTGAGCCGGTGACCGAAACACCGGGCCTGCTCGGCCCCGCCGAGATCCGCGGGCTCGCCGCTGATCTCGGCGTCCGGCCGACGAAGAAGCTCGGCCAGAACTTCGTTCACGACGCCAACACGGTGCGGCGGATCGTGGAGCTGGCCGAGGTCGGCCCGGGCGATGTCGTGCTGGAAGTGGGGCCGGGGCTGGGTTCGCTCACCCTCGGGCTGCTCGGCTCCGGTTCCACCGTGGTCGCGGTCGAGATCGATCCGGCGCTCGCCGCCCGCCTGCCCGGCACGGTGCGGGCACATGCCCCGGCGTCGGCGGGCAGGCTCACCGTGCTGGAGGCCGACGCGCTGCGGCTGCGCGCTGGGGACCTGCCCGAGCCGCCCACGGCGCTCGTGGCCAACCTGCCGTACAACGTCGCCGTCCCCGTCGTGCTGCACCTGCTCGCCGAGCTGCCGTCGCTGAGCCGGGGCCTGGTCATGGTCCAGACCGAGGTCGCCGACCGCATGGCGGCCTCGCCCGGCAGCCGCGTCTACGGGGTGCCCAGCGTGAAGCTCGCCTGGTACGGCAGGGCCCGCAAGGTCGCCGCCGTGCCGCGGTCGGTGTTCTGGCCGGTGCCCAACGTCGACTCCTCGCTCGTGGCGTTCCAGCGCGGCGAGCCACCGGCCGGCGCCGATCGCGACGTCGTGTTCACGCTGGTCGACGCGGCCTTCTCGCAGCGCCGCAAGACCTTGCGCGCGGCGCTCGCTTCGTGGGCCGGCTCGGCCGAACGCGCCGAGCGGCTGCTGCGGGCCGCGGGCATCGACCCGCGCACCCGCGGCGAACAGCTCACCGTGGCCGAGTTCGCCGCTCTTGCGGCAAAGGTGTGATCTCGACCCGGCGGCTTGCGTTCCGGTCACGAAGTCGGGTGTACTTTGTGGGTATCCATCCCGAGCGACCGAGAGACCTGGCTCGTCGACGTCGCAGCAACCTCCCGCCGGATGCGGGCAGGTGCTAACGCCAGGACCGATGGAGGACCTGTGTACCGGACACGACTGCTCACCAGGCGCCGAGTCGTCGATCAAGGCCGTCGCACCGTCTGTGCGTGTCGCCGCTCCACCGCGCTCGCCTGATCGCCTCGTCTTCGTCCTCATCGCCTTTCCCTGACCGCAGCGCCCGTCCACGCCGGACGGTCCGTCGCTGTGCTCGAGCAGCCTTGGAGCTTTCGTGATCACCGTCGAAAACGTCAGCAAGACCTTCCCCAGTACCGGCGCGCCCGTGGTGGCGTTGCGTGACGTCAACCTCGACGTCGGCGCGGGCGCGGTGTATGGCGTCATCGGCTCCGCGGGGGCCGGCAAGTCCACGCTGGCGCGGTGCGTCGCGCTGCAGGAGCGGCCCGACCGGGGCGCCGTGCGGTTCGACGGCGTCAACATGGCGACCCTGGAGGGCCGCAAGCTGCGGGACGCGCGCAGGCAACTCGCCGTCGTCGACCCCCGGCTGCAGCCGGAGCGGACCGTGGCGGGCAACGTCGCGGCACCGCTGGAGCGGCTCGGCATGGAGGGGCCGCAGCGGCGCGACCAGGTGGGCACGCTGCTCGACCTGGTGGGCCTGACGAGGGCCGCGGCGCAGCTGCCGGACGAGCTGAGCGTGGGCCAGCGGCGCCGGGTCGCCGTCGCCAGGGCACTCGCGGCGCGGCCCGCGGTCGTGCTCGCCGACGACCCGACGCACGAGGTGGACACCGAGGAAGCGGGTTCCGTGCTCGCGGTGCTCGACCGGGCGCGCGCCGAGCTGGGTGCCACGGTGCTGCTGACCACGCCGGACCCGGCCGTGGCGCGCCGGGTCTGCGACGACGTGACGCTGCTGGAGCGCGGCTCGGTGGTGGAGAGCGGCAACGTCCTCGGCCTGCTCGGCAAGCCCGGCAGCCGGATCGCGGCCGAGCTGCTGCCCGCCGTCGAGATGTCGCGGGCCGACCTGGCGCAGTACGACCGCGCGGTCGACGTGGTGCTGATCGGCTTCGCCGCCGTCGGCGCGCTGCTGCCCGAGGCCGCGGCGCGCTTCGACGTGGAGCTGTCCACCATCGGCGGGGGCCTGACCCGCTTCGGCGACACGCCCGTCGCCCGCTTCCGGCTCGGTGTGCGCGGCCAGCGGGCCGATGCCGCCCTCGCCTGGATCGCCGAGCGCGGCGCCACCGTCACCCACACTCTCTACGGCCTGCGCAACGTCGCCGCCTGACGCCAGCGACGGGTCACCCAGGTGCCGCCCCGCCAGGCCGTGAGCGAGGGACCTTTACTCCCACAAAACGAGAGTAAAGGTCCCTCGCTCTCGTTTCGGGTGTGACTACTGGGGCTGGGGAGACACCTGGGGATGCCGGCGGAAAAGGGCGGCGATCACGAGGGCGCCCACGGTGAGCACGCCGGCGGCCCAGCCGCTGGCCGTGGCGTAGCCGTGAGCAGTGGCCGCGGCGCCGCCCAGCGCCGTGGAGGCGGTGGCCGACGTGGCGATGGTGTTCAGCGTCGCCGTGCCCACCGAGGCACCCACCTGCTGCGACGTCGTGACGAACGCCGACGCCACCCCCGCGTCGCGCGCCGCGACGCCGTTCGTCGCCGTGTTGACCACCGTGGGCATCACCAGCCCCCCGCCCGCGCCGAGCAGCAACTCGGCCGGCAGGAGCAGACCCAGGTACGAGCTGGACGCCTCCAGCTGCGTGAGCAGGAGCATGCCGGCCACGAGCAGGGCCAGCCCGCCGAGCAGCAGTGGCCTCGGGCCGGTCCGCGGCGCCAGCCTCGTCGTGAGCTGTGTCGAGGCCAGCACGTTGCCCGCGACGAACGGCAGGAACGCCACACCCGCGAGCAGCGGCCCGTAACCCATGATCACCTGCATCTGGTACGTCAGGAACAGAAACATCCCGAACATTCCGAACGCCGTGATGCCGACGCCGAGGAACGCCGCACCGCGCGCCCTGTCGGTGACGACGCTCAGCGGCAGCAGCGGCCCCCTGGCCCGCGCCTGCCGCAACCCGAACGCCGCGAGCAGCACGACCGCCGCACCGAGCAGCCCGAGCACGAGCCCCGAGCCGAAGCCCGACTCCGCCGCCTCGGACAGCGCGTAGACCAGCGCGACGATCCCGCCGCCGCCGAGTGCTGCGCTGGCCCAGTCCAGCGGCGTGTCCCTGTGCTTTTCGACGTTCGGTAGCACGAACGCGCCGAGCACGGCCGCCACCGCCGCGATGGGCAGGTTGATGTAGAGGCACCAGCGCCAGTCGAGGTACTCGGCCAGCGCGCCGCCCGCCAGCAGCCCGAGCGCGGCGCCGGACATCATGATCACGGTGAAGATGCCGAACACCCTGGCCCGCTCGCGCGGCTCCTGGAAGGTGACGGTCAGCAGCGAGATGGTGGACGGCGCCAGCAGCGCGGCGAACACGCCCTGCCCTGCCCGCGCGGCGATGAGCATCTCGGTGCCGGTGGCCGCGCCGCCGATGGCGGAGGCGAGCGCGAAGCCGATGGTGCCCGCGATCAGCGTGTTCTTGCGGCCGAGCCGGTCGGCGAGCCGGCCGCCGAGCAGCAGCAGGCCACCGAAGGCCACGGTGTAGGCGGTGATGGCCCACTGCCGCGCGGCGTCGGACATGCCGAGCTCCCGCTGCGCGGACGGCAGTGCGATGTTCATGATCGTCATGTCGACGATGACCAGCAGCTGTGCCAGTCCGACGGCGGCCAGTGCCCACCATCTGCGCCGGTCCGCACCGGTGCTGACCGGGGCGGGAGCGGTCGTTGTCATGGTCACCCCTTGTGAGACTGTGTGGAGACCCGGATGGCCGGGTACGCTCGAGAGACGAGACTTACTTGTCGGCCGACTAGTTAGTTCGACAACGAACGTAAGCGATAACTAGCCGGGCGTCAAGTAAGTTCGCGCGGGATTCCAGGAGGCACGGTGGGGCGGCGCAGCGACACCAGAGAGCGCATCCAGCACGTGGCGCTCGAACTGTTCGTCGAGCACGGCTACGAGAACACCTCGCTACGGGAGATCGCCGAGCGGCTGGACGTGACCAAGGCCGCGCTCTACTACCACTTCCGCACCAAAGAGGACATCGTCCACAGCCTCATCGCCGACCTGGTGACCGCGCTGGACGAACTGCTCGACTGGGGCAGGCAGCGGCCGAGCACCGTCGAGACGCGGCAGGAGCTGCTTCGCCGGTTCTCCGCGCTGGTCGCCGACCGGTTCGAACCGGTGATGCACTTCATCCAGCAGAACATCCCCGCGGTGAAGAAGCTCGGCGTGATGCACCCGCTCGGCGAGAAGCTGCGCGAGCTGTTCGCGCTGCTCTGCGCCGACGTCGACGACCCGGAGGCCGCCCTGCGCACCCGGCTCGCGCTCGTCGCCCTGGTGCTGGGCCTCAACCCGATCTTCGGCGGGGCGCAGGCCACGCCGCCGCCCGACGTGGCCCTCGACGTCGCATTGGAGCTGGTCGCACCACGCGGCTGAACGCGGCAAGTACGCTGGACGCCGTGCTTGCCGTCGTACCGCCACCCGTGACCGTGAGGGTGCCGTCGAAGATCAACCTGCATCTTTCGGTCGGTGACGCGCGCGACGACGGCTACCACGACCTCACGACGATCTTCCAGGCGCTGTCGCTCACCGACGAGGTGACCGTCGCCGCCACGGAGGAACCCGGCCTCGAGGTGCACGGCGAGGGCGCCAAGTCGGTGCCGACCAGCGAGGACAACCTCGCGTGGCGGGCCGTCCAGGCGCTGGCCGAGCACGTCGGCCGCTCCGGCGACGAGAACAAGGTCCACATCGTCCTGCGCAAGGGCATCCCGGTGGCGGGAGGGCTCGCGGGCGGCAGCGCCGACGCGGCGGCCACGCTCGTCGGCCTCAGCGCACTGTGGAGGCTCGACATCAGCCGCGACGAGCTCGCCGGGATCGCGGCCACGCTCGGCAGCGACGTGCCGTTCGCCCTCTACGGCGGCACGGCACTCGGCACCGGCCGCGGCGAGCAGCTGGTGCCCGTGCTCTCCCGGCACGTGTTCCACTGGGTGCTGGCCTTCGACCAGCGGGGCCTGTCGACGCCCCGCGTCTACGGCGAGCTCGACCGCCTGCGGGCCGACGGCGACCCGCCCCGCGTCGGGTCGCACGATCCCGTCGTCGAGGCGCTGGCCTCCGGAGACCCGCGCCAGCTCGCCCTGCTGCTCGGCAACGACCTGCAGGCCGCGGCCGTGTCGCTGCGGCCAGGGCTGCGCCGCACCCTGCGTGCGGGCGTCAACGCGGGCGCGCTCGCCGGCACGGTGTCCGGCTCCGGCCCCACCTGTGCGTTCCTGTGCGAGGACGCCGAGTCCGCGCTCGAGGTGGCCGCCGAGCTGGCGGGCGCGGGCGTGTGCCGCACGGTGCGAGTCGCGCACGGTCCGGTGCCCGGCGCCCGCGTGGTGGGGGGAGAGGACGCGCCGCGGCCGACCACGCCGCCCCAAGTGCACGCATAAGCCTGTTCGGAAGGAAAACCCACACGGATGGCCAACCTGGTCAACCTCGAGTCCGTCAGCAAGTCCCACGGGGAACGCCTGCTGCTCGACGCCGTCTCGCTCGGCGTCGGGGAAGGTGAGCGCATCGGAGTCGTCGGCCTCAACGGCGGCGGCAAGACCACGCTGCTCGAAGTGCTCTCCGGGATCGAGCCCCCCGACTCGGGACGGGTGAGCCGCGTGCGCGACCTGCGGATGCGGGTGGTCACCCAGCGCACCGCGCTGCCGGAGGGCAGCACCGTGCGCGAGGCCGTGCTCTCCGGCTACGCCGCCGAGCACGAGTGGGCCGCCGACGCGCGCGTGCGCTCCATTGTGGAGGGTCTCGGGCTGACAGCCATCGGCCTGGAGACTCCCACCGCATCGCTCTCCGGCGGGGAGCGGCGGCGGATCGCGCTGGCCACCGCGCTCGTGGCCGAGCTGGATCTCGTGGTGCTCGACGAGCCCACCAACCACCTCGACGTGGAGGGCGTGCGCTGGCTGGCCGAGCATTTGCTGGCCCGCAAGATCGCGCTCGTCGTCGTCACCCACGACCGGTGGTTCCTCGACACCGTCTGCGGCCGTACCTGGGAGGTCGTGGGCGGCGGCGTCGAGCAGTACGAGGGCGGCTACGCCGACTGGGTGTTCGCGCGTGCCGAGCGCGCCCGGCTCGCCGCCGCGGTGGAGGAGAAGCGGCGCAACCTCGCCCGCAAGGAGCTGGCCTGGCTCCAGCGCGGGGCGAAGGCCCGCACGTCCAAGCCGCGGTTCCGCGTCGAGGCCGCCGAGGCCCTGATCTCCGACGTGCCCGCACCCCGTGACTCCGTCGAGCTGCTGTCCTTCGCCAAGCGTCGCCTCGGCAAGACCGTGCTGGAGCTGGAGGACGCGTCGCTGTCGGCGGGGGAGCGCACGCTGCTCGACCACGCCACGTGGCGCCTGGGCCCCGGCGACCGGATCGGGCTCGTCGGCGTCAACGGCTCGGGCAAGACCACCCTGCTGCGGCTGCTGGCCGGAGAGACCGAACCGGAGACGGGACGCCGCATCGAGGGCAAGACCGTGCGGCTCGCGCACCTGCGTCAGGAACTCGACGATCTGCCGGGGGACCTGCGCGTCCTGCAGGCCGTCGAGGCGGTGGCGAGCCGGGTGACGCTCGGCAAGCAGGAGCTGAGCGCCTCCCAGCTCGCCGAGAAGCTCGGCTTCCCGCCCTCGCGGCAGTGGACGCCCGTCGAGGACCTCTCCGGCGGCGAGCGGCGGCGCCTGCAGCTGGTGCGGCTGCTGATGAGCGAGCCGAACGTGCTGCTGCTCGACGAGCCCACCAACGACCTGGACATCGACACCCTGCAGCAGCTGGAGGACCTGCTCGACTCGTGGGCGGGCACGCTCGTGGTCGTCTCGCACGACCGCTACCTCGTCGAGCGCGTGTGCGACAGCGTGGTGGCCCTCTTCGGCGACGGCCGCATCACCCACCTGCCCGGCGGCATCGACGAGTACCTGCGGCGCAGGGACAGCCTGTCCGACCGCCAGGATCGGTCGGTCCTCTCGCCGCAGCCCCAGCCGCAGGCGCAGGGTGACGGCAGGCCGAAGCCGTCGGCGGCGGAGTGGCGGGCGGCGGCCAAGGAGCTGTCCCGCGTGGAGCGCAAGCTCGACGCCGTGCAGAAACGGGAGGCGCGGCTGCACGACGCGCTCGCCGCCGCGGCGACCGAGCCGGACCGGTTGATGGAGCTCAACACCGAGCTCAAGGCGGTGCTCGCCGAGAAGGACCAGCTGGAGCAGCAGTGGCTGGAGACCTCGGAGACGCTGGAGGCACTGCAGCCCTGATCGTCTCCGGCGGACCGGCTAGGGTTCCTGCCATGAGTCGGTTCGTGGAGACGATGGTCGCCACCGCGAACGCGGGTGGTCGGCAGCGTGGCATGGTCACGGGAGAGCCCAAGGAGCCGGTCCGCCGGACGTGGGCGGAGGTGCACGAGCGCGCGAGGCGCATCGCGGGCGGTCTCTCCGGAGGCGGGCTCGCGCCGGGCAGCGCGGTCGCCGTCCTCGCCGCCGCGCCGGAGCTGATCGCACCGACCGTGCAGGGCACCTGGCTCGCCGGCGGCAGCGTCACGATGCTTCACCAGCCGACGCAGCGCACCGATCTGGCGCAGTGGGCGAACGACACGATCCGTGTGCTGGAGATGATCGGCTCCGAGCTGGTGCTGCTCGGCGAGCCGTTCGACCAGCTCGCGCCCGTGCTCACCGAGCACGACATCCGCTACCGCTCCATCGAGGAGCTCCTGGGTTCCGAGCCGCTCGCCGAGCCGGTGGGCGTCGGCGAGGACGACCTGGCGCTGCTGCAGCTCACCAGCGGCTCCACCGCCGAGCCGAAGGCCGTGCGCATCACCCACGGCAACCTCTACTCCAACATGAAGGCGATGGTCGACCGGGCCGAGCTGGACCCGGCCGTCGACGTGATGGTGTCGTGGCTGCCGACGTTCCACGACATGGGCATGGTGGGCTTTCTGACGCTGCCCATGACCTTCGGCGTCGACCTGGTCAAGATCACGCCCGTCGAGTTCCTCAGCGGGCCGCTCGTCTGGCCGGAACTCATCAGCCGCTACCGCGGCACCGTCACCGCCGCGCCCAACTTCGCCTACGCGATCGTCGGCCGCAGGCTCGCCAGGGTGGACGACGACGCCTACGACCTGTCCCCGCTGCGCATCGCCCTCAACGGCGCGGAGCCGATCGACCCGACGGCCGTGCGGACGTTCACCGACGCGGGCGCCCGCTTCGGCATGCCCGCCGAGTGCGTGTTCCCCGCCTACGGCCTCGCCGAGGCCACGCTCGCCGTGTCGTTCGCGCCGCTGTTCACCGGGCTTACCGTCGACGTGGTGGAGGCCGCTCCGCTGGAGGCCGAGAACCGCGCCGTGCCGGTGCCGGAGGGAGACCCGCGCCGCGGCACCGACGACGTGCGCGGCTTCGCCGTGCTCGGGCCGACGCTGGACGGCCTCGAGGCAGAGATCGTCGACGAGCACGGCCGCGTGCGCGGCAACCGGGAGGTCGGGGAGATCCGGCTGCGCGGCGAGGCCGTCTCGCCCGGTTACCTCACCGTCAACGGCCCGGCGCCCACCCAGGACGCCGACGGCTGGTTCGCCACCGGCGACCTCGGCTACCTCATCGACGGGCAGATCGTCATCTGCGGTCGCAGCAAGGACGTCATCATCCTCGGCGGGCGCAACGTGTACCCGACCGACATCGAGCGGGCCGCCGCGTCCGTCGAGGGCGTCCGCGCGGGCAACGCCGTCGCCGTGCGCATCGACGCCGGGACGCGGCGGGAACGCTTTGCCGTCGTCCTGGAGTCCAAGCTGGCCGGTGACGCCGACGCCGAGCGTGAGCTGTCGCGGCAGGTCGCCGCCCGCGTCCGGGACGCGGTGGACGCCCGGCCGTATGCGGTGGTGGTGCTGCCGCCGGGCAGCCTGCCGAAGACACCGTCGGGCAAGGTGCAGCGCGCCGCCACCGGTGAGCGGTTCAAGCAGCAGATCGACGCCAGCGCCTAGGACTGCCCGGTTCCGGTCCGCACGCTGCCGCCGAGCCGACGGTGCCCTTGGGCACGGATGGTGTACCGAAGGTGCCCTTGGGCTCGGTGATGGGCGCTCGTCGGCTGCGGTCGGGTGTTCAGCGGCGCACGCGGCGCCACAGGGGCCTGCGTGCGTGGCTGTGCTCCAGGGCGGGAGCGATGTAGGGGCCCGCGGGAGCCACCGTCCGGGCACGCGCGGCGAGCGTGGCCTCGACGGTCCGCAGGAACGCGTCGACGGAGGCCTGGTCGTAGCCCGCGCGCTTGCCCAGCGGAGCCAGCGCGAACGTCACCTGGTGTACCTCGGCGGCGGTGATGTCGTCCTCGCCGTCGAGGGTGGCGGCGACGCGGTCGAGAAAGTCGTCGACCTGGACCTCGTTGTAGCCCCGGGTGCCGAACGGCGCGAGCGGGAACCGGATGTTGTGCACGTCCTCGGACGTCACGCTCATCTGCTGTCCCTCGCGTGCTCGATGCTCGTGGTCTCGGGCGAGCGATCCCGCGCCTCGGGCACGCGGTGCGCGTCGCGGCGCACACCGGTCCTGCTGATGAGCAGCTCCTCGATCTCGTCGAGGAACTCGTCCACCTGCCGTTCGTCGTAGCCCCGCCTGCCGATCAGCGGGCGCCCGAACTGAACGTGGTGCACCTCCGCCGCGGTGAGATCGTCGCGGCCCTCCAGGGTGGAGGCGATCCTGGCCAGGAACTCGTCGACCTCGGGCTTGGCGTAGCCCCGGCGCCCGATCGGCGCGTTGTCGAACTCGATGCGAGCGACGTCCTCAGCGGTGTACGACATGCTTTCCGTCCTAGCCGCAGGCCCGGGCAGCGGGGAACCCCCGCGCCGGATCGTCGACTCGAACAGGTGCAGGAGAGAACGCCTGTGGGTGAGTGCTCAGGCACGCACAGTGAAAACGATCAGGCCGCGTGGTAGGTGTTCTGCGCGGCGGCGAGCCCGCGGCCCACCAGGTCCTCGACAGCGTCGGCGCAGCGGTCGACGTGGAGATCCAGCTCGCGCTTCTCGGTCGTGGAGAAGTCCTTGAGCACGAAGTCGGCGGGATCCATCCGGCCGGGCGGGCGGCCGACCCCGAACCGCACCCGGTAGTAGTCGCGCGTGCCCAGCGACTTGGTGAGGGACCGGAGGCCGTTGTGGCCGTTGTCCCCGCCGCCGAACTTGAGCCGCAGCCCGCCGTACGGCACGTCCAGCTCGTCGTGGACCACCACGATCCCGCCGGGGTCCACCTTGTAGAACCGGGCGGTGCCCGCGACGGGCCCGCCCGAGAGGTTCATGAACGACCGGGGCTTGGCGAGCACGACCCTGCGATCGCCGAGGCGCCCTTCGAGCACCTCGGCGCCGCCCTTGTGTGCCTTGAACTTCCCGCCGATCCGGCGGGCCAGCTCGTCGAGCACCATGAACCCCACGTTGTGCCGGTTCGCGGCATACCGTGGCCCCGGGTTGCCGAGGCCGACGAGCAGCACCTGCCCGCCGGCCCCAGGGAGGTCGTGCTCCACCCCGAAGTCCTTTACTCCTCGGCCGCTTCCTCGGTCTCCGGCTTGTCCTCGACCACGCCGGCACCCTCGGTGTCGACGTCGGCCTCCATGGCCGCCTCGGACGGCGCCTCGTTGACGCCGACCACCATGGACTCGGGGTCGGTCGTCAGCGTGGCACCGGAGGGCAGCGGGACCTGCGAGGCGAGGATCTGGGTGCCGGCCTCGGCGCCGTCGATCGAGACCTCGACCTGCTCGGGAATGTGCAGGGCCTCGACCTCGACCTGGATCGTGTCCAGCTCCTGGTGGACCAGGGTGCCCGGGCCCGAGGTACCGGTCAGCACCACCGGCACGTCCACGGTGACCTTCTCGCCACGGTGCACGACCAGCAGGTCGACGTGCTCGATGTAGTTCTTGAGCGGGTGCACCGTGATGGTCTTGGTCAGAGCCAGCTCGGTGGCCTTCTCGGCCTTGGACTCGGCACCCGCCACGTCGAGGGTCAGCACGGCGTTCTGGCCGTTGTCCCTGATGACGCGCGCGAAATCGATCGCGGGCAGGGCCAGGTGCCGCGGGTCGACGCCGTGGCCGTAGAGCACCGCCGGAATCTTGCCTGCGCGGCGCGCGCGGCGCGCGGCGCCTTTGCCGAACTCGGTGCGGGGTTCGACCGTGAGACGTACCTCGGACACGGGGATGCACTCCTTGGGGTGGGGTCACTCGCGTTGCTTGTGGCTGTCCGGCGGCGAGTTCCACGACGTGCGCGCACACGGGTGGCCGCTCAAGCCGCCGCGTCGATCACGTCGGGTCCGGGTCTGACACCGGCCCGCCTCGCCGAGACAACCTGCACAGTTTAATCGAGGCCGATCAGCGCGATCACCGGGGTGCGTGATCGGCGCCGGGCGCGGGCCGCGAGCACCCGCGCCCGGGCGCGACGACTACGCGCTGCCGTCGAAAAGGCTCGTCACCGAGCCGTCCTCGAAGACCTCCTGGATCGCGCGGGCCAGCAGCGGCGCGATCGAGAGCACGGTGAGGCCGGGGAAGCGCTTCTCCTCCGGGATGGGCAGCGTGTTGGTGACGATCACCTCGCGGGCCTTGCTGCCGGACAGCCGCTCGGTGGCCGGGTCGGACAGGATGCCGTGGGTGGAGGCGATCACCACGTCGGAGGCGCCTTCCTGCAGCAGCGCGTCGGCGGCCTTGGTGATGGTGCCGCCGGTGTCGATCATGTCGTCGATCAGCACGCACAGCCGGTTGCGCACGTGGCCCACGACGCGGTTGGCGACGGCCTGGTTCGGCTTGTCGGGGTCGCGCGTCTTGTGGATGAACGCGATCGGCCGGTCGCCGAGCTGCTGGGCCCACTTCTCCGCGAGCCGCACGCGGCCGGAGTCCGGGGAGACGACGGTGATGTCGGCGTCGCCGTAGGTCTGCCTGATGTGGTCGGCGAGCACGGTCTGGGCGAGCAGGTGGTCGACGGGTCCGTCGAAGAAGCCCTGGATCTGTGCCGTGTGCAGGTCGACCGTCATGATCCGGTCGGCGCCCGCCGTCTTGAACAGGTCCGCGATGAGCCGCGCGGAGATCGGCTCGCGGCCCTTGTGCTTCTTGTCCTGCCGCGAGTACGGGTAGAAGGGCATGATCGCGGTGATGCGCTTCGCGCTCGCGCGCTTGAGCGCGTCCACCATGATGAGCTGCTCCATCACCCACTCGTTGATCGGCGGGGAGAAGCTCTGGATCACGAACGCGTCAGTCCCGCGCACCGACTCCTCGAAGCGCACGTAGATCTCGCCGTTGGCGAACGTGTGCACGGTCTGCGGGGTGATCGTCACGTTGAGGTGCTTCGCGACCTCTTCCGCGAGTTCCACGTGCGAACGTCCGGAGAAGAGCATCAGGTTCTTCTTCGGCGTGCCGGACTTCGGGCTCATTCTGGCGACTCCCCGTCGGTATCGTTCTCCTGCTGTGCGGCGAGTGCCCTTTCCGCTGCCTCCGCCGCCGGGGTGCCGGGCCTGCGGCGCGGCACCCAGCCTTCGATGTTCCGTTGTGGTGAGCCCGAGACCGCCAGCGCACCGGGCGGCACGTCGCGGCGGATCACGGTGCCGGCGCCACTGTACGCGCCGTCGCCCACCTCCACGGGCGCCACGAACATGGTGTCCGAGCCGGTCCGGACGTAGGAGCCGATCGTCGTGTGGTGCTTGCTCACACCGTCGTAGTTGACGAACACGCTCGAGGCGCCGATGTTGCTGTATTCCCCAATAGTCGCATTGCCGACGTAGGTCAGATGCGGCACCTTGGTTCCGCGCCCGATTTCTGCCTGTTTGGTCTCCACGAACGTGCCGATTTTCCCGCTTTCGCCGAGCCGCGTTCCGGGCCGCAGGTAGGCGAACGGTCCCACGCTGGCGCCGTCGCCGATCACCGACTCGCTGCCGTGTGTACGCACCACAGCGGCGTGCTCACCCACCGTGACGTCGGTGAGTGTCGTGTCCGGGCCGATCCGCGAACCCTCGCCGACGCTGGTGGCCCCGTGCAGCTGCACGCCGGGCTCGAGGACGACGTCCCTGGCGAGCGTGACGCCCGCGTCGAGCCACGTCGACGCCGGGTCCACCACGGTCACCCCTTCCAGCTGCCAGTTCCGCACGATCCTGCGGTTGAGCTCCGCGCCGAGCGCGGACAGCTGCACACGGTCGTTGACGCCCTCGGTCAGCCACGGGTCCTCGACCACCAGCGCGCCGATGCGCCTGCCGTCGCCGCGCGCGATGCCGAGCACGTCGGTGAGGTACAGCTCGCCCTGGGCGTTGTCGGTGGACAGTCGCGAAAGGCCGTCGGCGAGCACCGTCGCGTCGAACGCGTAGACCCCGGAGTTGATCTCGTCGATCGCCCGCTGCTGAGGGCTCGCGTCCTTCTGCTCGACGATGCCCGTCACCTCGCCCCGGTCGTCGCGCAGGATGCGGCCGTACCCGGAGGGATCGGCCACGCGCGCGGTCAGCACCGTCACCGCGTTGCCTGCCCGTTGGTGCTCGGCCAGCAGGGTGCCGAGCGTGCCGGTGTCGAGCAGCGGCACGTCGCCGTAGGTGACGAGCACGGTGCCGGGCCCCTGCGGCAGTTCCGGCACGGCGCACGACACGGCGTGCCCCGTGCCGCGCTGCTCGGCCTGCACGGCGGTGACGACCGGCCTGCCGAGTGCCTTGCCGACGAGGCCGAGGTGGTCGGTCACCGCCTCCCTGCCGTGGCCGACCACCACCACGAGCCGTTCCGGGTCGAGCCCCGCCGCGGCACGCACGGCGTGCTCCACCAGCGGACGGCCGGCGATCGGGTGCAACACCTTGGGCGTTGCCGAACGCATGCGGGTGCCCTCACCCGCGGCGAGAATCACGGTGCTCAGCGGGCCGGTCACGGCACTCCTCAATCCAGACGGTCTGCTCGTCCTGCGGTTCTGGCGCGCAGCCGGACGGGCGGCTCGCACCGCGCGCCGGGCGCTGTCCGGGCCACGATCCTACGGGTGGCTCGCGGCGTCCGGCGTGGGGTCGGTTACCGGTGCCTGCTCGTCGGCGTCCACCCCGTCGGCCGCCGAGGCCGGTGAGGTCGCGATCTGGTTGCCGCCCCTGCGCTTCGCCTGGTACATCGCCGCGTCGGCGCGGGAGAGCACCTCCTCGGCGCGCTCCTGCGGGCGCAGGGAGACCAGGCCCACGGACAGTGTCACGCCGTGTGAGAGGTGGTGCGGCAGCGACGCCACCGCCTTCACCGAGCGGTTCAGCGCCTGGGTCGCCGCCGACAGCGGGGCCCCGGGCAGCAGCACGATGAACTCGTCGCCGCCGTAGCGGGCCACGATGTCGTCGCCGCGCAGCGCGTCCCGGAGCGTGCTGGCCACGACCCGCAGCACGTCGTCGCCCTCGGCATGGGAGTGCTGGTCGTTGACGTCCTTGAAGCCGTCGAGGTCCACCAGCGCCACCGCGAGCGGCTGGGCCAGCGTCGAGGCGGCCAGTGTGCGCAGCCGCTCGTCGAGCGCGCGCCGGTTGGGCAGCCCGGTGAGCGGGTCCTGCAGTGCCTGCTGGGTGATCGCGCCGTGCTCGGCGGACAGCCGCTCGTGCTCCCGGCGCGTGTTGAGCGTGGCGATCTGCGACTCGCGCAGCGACCACAGCTCGTCCTCCAGCGTCTCGGCGTACTCGGCGAGCAGCGAGTGCCTGCCGCTCTCGCCGGTACCGTCGTCGCTGAGCCGGGCCAGCTCGCGGACGAGGTTGAGCCGCATCGACGGCTGCGAGTTGTCCTCGGCCTGGGTGTTGCGGACGGTGAACAGCACCTCCAGCGCCTCGTCGACGCGGCCCTCGGTCTCCAGGCAGCGGGCCAGCGCGATGGAGACCAGGATGTTCTCGTGCGGATAGCCCTGCGCGCCGTGCAGGCTGCGCAGCCGGTCGACGTGGGCGGTGCTCGGCGCGGCGAAGGCGAGTGACGCGGCGAGCACCCCGACCTGGTCGACGGCGGGCACACCCGCCTCCCTGGGAAACAGCGACTCCGCGAATGGCGCCTCGACGGCGATGGCCATGGACGCGGCCGTGCGGAACTTCTCCCTGGCCTCGTCGTGGCGGCCGATGCGTTCCAGCCGCAGCCCCCAGCCGAGCAGCATCTTGACCCGGTTCATCAGCTGCAGGGTGATCTCGTGCGGCCCCGCGCTGTCCCGGATGGCCTGGTGGGCGCGGGCGATGACCTCCTCGGCCGCCTCGTACACGCCCAGCTGGTTGAGCACGATCCAGCAGTCGTTGAGCGCCGAGGACAGCAGCCGGTCCGAGGCCCTGCGGCCCAGTGGCACGCCGGGGCTCGGCGCGTCGTCGAGGATGGCCAGCGCCCTGGCGATCTCGGTGAGCGCCGCGTCCTCCTGCAGGCCGAGCACGAGCCGCCTGCCGCGCAGGGCGTGCGCGTCGGCCCGCAGCAGCGCCAGGCCGTGGCGCTTGGTGTGGGCGAGCATCTCGTCGAGCAGCTGCTCGGCCTCCTCGGCGAGGCCGCGGGTGACGAGCCTGGCCAGGGCCGTTGCGCGCAGCATCTGGGCGACGAGCACCGGCTCGCCTCGCCGCTGGGTCTCCTCCAGCAGGCCGTCGAGGGTGGCGATGACGCGGAGTTGCTCGGCATGGTCGGCGCGCTGCACCGCGGCGATGAGCTCGCGCGCACGCCCGAGCAGCCAGGCGTCGGACATGTCGCCCAACGCCGGGCGCCGGGAGTCTTCCGCGTCAAGACCCTCGCCGTGCAGCCGCCTCACACCCCCTAGTCGGCGCGTCCGGGCCGCTGTTTCGCCTGGTCCGCCCGGTCACGAAACGCTCCGCCGCCAGGACTCGAACCTGGACTGTCAGAACCAAAATCTGAAGTGCTGCCAATTACACTACGGCGGATCGCGCCTGGTCAGGATAGCCAGTTCCAGATTGGGTACTCGTGCGGGGGCAAACCCTGCTGTACCGTAACTTACGGCATCGTAGGTAAGGCGACCCTTGCTAGGTCCGTTCGTGGAAAGAAGTGAAGTGCATGACGGCGACCCTCGAAGACTCCGAAGAACACACAGCTCCCGCCGCCAAAGGACCCAAGCCGATCCTCGACGGCAAGCGCGGCGCAGGCGTCCAGGCCTCGGTGTACTTCGGCGTCATCGCGCCGCTGGCCGCGCTCGTCGCGGCCGTTCCCTTCGCCTGGGGCTGGGGACTCACCTGGGTGGACGTCACGTTGTTCGTGGTCTTCTATGCCATCTCCGGCCTGGGCATCACCGTGGCCTACCACCGCCACTTCACGCACGGCTCGTTCAAGGCCAAGCGGTGGCTGCGCGTGGCGATGGCCATCGCGGGCAGCCTGGCCGTGCAGGGTCCGCTGATCACGTGGGTTGCCGACCACCGTCGGCACCACGCCTTCTCCGACCGTGAGGGCGACCCGCATTCGCCGTGGCTGTTCGGCACCTCGCCGCTGGCCATCGCCAAGGGCTTCTGGCACGCCCACATGGGCTGGCTGTTCGAGCGGGACAAGAGCAACGCGGAGCGGTTCGCTCCCGACCTGCTCAAGGACAAGGCGCTGAGCAGGGTGGACCAGCTGTTCTGGCTGTGGACGCTGCTCTCGCTGGTGCTGCCCGCGCTCATCGGCGGCCTCGTCACCTGGTCGCTGTGGGGCGCGGTGACCGCGTTCTTCTGGGCCGGGCTGGTGCGCGTCTGCGTGCTGCACCACGTGACCTGGTCGGTCAACTCCATCTGCCACATGATCGGGGAGCGGCCGTTCACCGCCCGTGACCGCTCGGCCAACTTCTGGCCGCTGGCGATCATGTCCTTCGGCGAGTCCTGGCACAACCTGCACCACGCCGACCCGACGTCGGCGCGGCACGGCGTGCGGCGCGGCCAGATCGACATCTCCGCCCGCGTGATCTGGCTGTTCGAGAAGCTCGGCTGGGCACACAACGTGCGCTGGCCGACCCCGACCCGGCTCGAGAAGCTGGCGGTCCACACCGGGTAGCCGCCCGCGCCGGGTAATACAGTTGCCCGGTGGCAGCTCGACGGCGGGCACGACGTGACGCCGCCACCGGGGCGCAGGAGAACGCCCCGGTGGCGCGCGTGCGCATGACCGGAACCGAACGCAGACAGCAACTGCTCAGCGTGGCGCGCGCCCTGTTCGCGGAGAAGGGCTTCGACGGCGCCTCGATCGAGGAGATCGCTCACCGGGCCAACGTGTCGAAGCCCGTGGTCTACGAGCATTTCGGCGGCAAGGAGGGCATCTACGCCGTCGTCGTGGACAGGGAGACCCAGGCGCTGCTCGACCGCATGGTGTCCACTTTGCACGGTGGGCATCCGCGCGCGATGCTGGAGCAGGCGGCGATCGCGCTGCTCAGCTATGTCGAGGACTCGCACGACGGCTTCCGCATCCTCGTGCGCGACTCGCCGGTCGCCAGCTCCACCGGCACGTTCTCCACGCTGCTCAACGACATCGCCAGCCAGGTGGAGCACATCCTGGCCCAGCAGTTCTCCTCGCGCGGCTACGACGACAAGCTCGCGGCGCTCTACGCGCAGGCGCTGGTCGGCATGGTCGCGCTCACCGGGCAGTGGTGGCTCGACGCGCGCAAGCCCAAGCGTGACGAGGTGGCCGCCCACCTGGTGAATCTCGCCTGGAACGGCCTCTCCCACCTGGAGCACAAGCCGAAACTGCGGCTGAACTGAGGAGCCGACGGTTTCAGGTGGCCTTGGCGAACATCTGCCCGGCCATCCGGAGTGAGCCCTCGATGGCGGCGAGACCACGCGGGAGCATCACCGACTCGTACGCGGCGACCGCGGTGGCGCACGATTGGTTGCCGCGCACCGCCGACAGCAGTTCCCCGGACAGCGTCGCGGCATCCTGCAGGGCGGTGTTGGCGCCGACGCCTCCGGTCGGTGGCATCGTGTGGATGGCATCGCCCAGCAGCGTGACCGGACCGGAACTCCACGCGTCGACGCGGTCGCCGGCCCGGATGGCGATCGGAAAGAACGATTCGGCGTCGGCATGGTCGAACAGCGCCCGGACGGCCGGATGCCAGTCCGCCGTGGCCTCCACCGCGATCCGCTGCAGATCCCGTGGCGGAAGAGCGAACAGCGTCTCGTCGGGCGTGCCGAGCCGCTGGGACGGCGCGACGAACGTGGTCATCAGGTAGTCCGACACGCCTTCGGGCCGAGAACGGAACCGCACTGTCGCGAACCCGGCGCCGTATCCCTTCTCGTCGGCGACCCAGCAGAAGCCGCGGTTGAAGTCGTCCGGGATCAGCGGGTCGGTCGTGTCGTCGATCGGCATTCGCCCGTAGATGCACCGCAGTCCCAGATCGCGAGTCCTGACGTGCGGGAGCAGTTGCCTGCGTACCGCCGAACCGGCTCCGTCCGCTCCCACGAGAAGGTCCCCCTCGTCGTGGCCGCCTTCTGCGAACTCCACGCGGACGCGGCCCGAATCGGTGATCTGGTATCCGGTCAGTGTCCTGGCGAAGCAGACCGTCTCGGCAAGGCCGGTGAGCAGCCCCTGCCGGAGCGTGTCGCGGTCGACGTGGGTCATCTCGTCGGTGCTGACTCCCGGGAACGTCTGGGCCATCACCCGGTCCAGCTGGGAGGTGTAGGTGGCGACAAGATCGCCGTTGACTCCGCTGGTGCTGCGGATCCGGTCGAGGACATGGGCGGGCAGGCAGCGCCGCAGCGCGGCGTTGCCGTGGGGGTCGATGTGGATTCGGTAGCCCTGGTTGCGCGTGCTCGGCGTGGGGTCCCGCTCGTACACGGCGACGTCGACACCGCCGTGGCGGAGCGCCTGTGCGAGCGCCAACCCGCCGATGCCTGCGCCGGCGATGATGATCCGTGGTCGTTCTGGCATGGCATGTCCCTCTCCTGGGGGCGACTCGATCGCCCAGCCGTATCAAGCATGTGAATGCCTTTATCAAACATCTGTATGAGTAGCTTTGTCAAGCAGATGTATACTGGTTGCGTGCCATCGTCGAGCCCTCGCAGGTCGCCCAAGCCGCAGGAGCGGCAACGCGACCCCGAACGCACCCGGCAGCGGATCCTCGATGCGGCGGCGGCCGAGTTCGGCGCGCACGGCTACGCGGGAGCCCGGGTCCGGGCCATCGCCGCCAGGGCGGGGGTCAATCAGCAGCTGGTGTCGTATTACTTCGACGGCAAAAAAGGTCTGTATCAGGCCATGACTCAGCAGTGGCAACAGCGCCGCGCCGAACTGGCGCCGCCAGGTACGCCGATGCCTGAACAGCTGCGCCGCTATGCCCTTGAAGTGTTGCGCGACCCGGAGGGCGTCCGCATGTTCGCCTGGAGCGGCCTCGACTACACCGGCCCGGACGACGACCCCGATCGGGCCGCGCGGACTCAGCTGCTCAGCACCAGCGTCGACGAGCTGCGTGCGCTCCAGAGATCCGGCCGGCTTCCCGCCGAGGTGGACCCGGCCTGCCTGCTCGTCATGCTGATGGCCGCGACCATGGCGACCACAACACTGCCGCACGTCATCGAAAGCGTCTGCGGTACCGATCCCAGATCGCCCGAATTCGTCGAGCACTTCGCCGATCAGGCGGCCGTCCTCGCCCGGCTGATCGGGCTCGAACCCGCCTGACCTCGTTCGTCAGGCCGGCAGAGCGCAGAGCGTGGTCACCGGCGCGCGCGGGAGCGCACTCTGGCCAGCGTGACACCTGCCGCGAGCAGCACGCCCAGTGCCGCCAGCAGCGGCACCGCGCCGATCGTGTCCACCCAGGACGCCAGCGTGGACTGCACGGTGCGGGCGGCGTCCACGACCGGATCGGCCGCCGAGCCGCCGCCGTGGAAGAGCCGCAGTTCGTAGACCCCGTAGTAGCCGATGTAGAGCCCGACGAGCACGAGCAGGGCACCGCCGATGCGGTTGACGTGCGGCAACAGCCTGCGGAAGCCGCCCGTCACCGCCGTGCTGGCCAGCGCCACGGCGACGGCGAGCACTCCGACCACCAGGGTCATCCCGGCTCCGTACGCCAGGTACGCTGCGATGCCCTCGACCACCGACCCGCTGCGGAAGGTCGTGCTCGTCACCGCCAGGAACGGCGCGACGGTGCACGACAGCGACGCCAGCGCGTAGGCGAATCCGTATCCGACCATGGAGCCGAGCCGCGCCGTCGGGGCTCCGCGCGTGGGCTTGGGCACCAGCAGCGTCAGCTCCCGGCCCGCCAGCATCCAGGCGCCGAGCCCGACCATCGCCACGCCGACGACGATCGTCACGGCGGGCAGGTACTGCTGCGCCGAGGAGGCCAGCGGCGAGATCACCAGCCCGAACGCGCCGAACACGGTGAGGAAGCCGAGCGCCATCGCCGCCGTGGCGGCCAGCGCCCGGCCCAGCGCCGCGGGCCTGCCGCGCTGGTGCCCGCCCTCCCCGGCGACCACCAGCGTCAGGTAGGCGGGCAGCATCGCGAAGCCGCAGGGGTTCACGGAGGCGACCATCCCCGCGGCCAGCGCGAAGCCGAGCGTGTCCAGGTCCACGCTCAGGCACCGGCCAGTTCGGCGACCCGCCGGGCGAGCTCGTCCTCGGGCAGCTGCTGCTTGACGACCTCGACCGTGCCGTCGGCGCTGACGAACGCGTACGCGGGCTGGTAGGTGACGCCGAAGCGCTGCCACAGCTCGCCGCCGCTGTCGTTGAGGTGCGGGAACCCGCCGACGCCGTAGTCGCGCACGAAGTCCCGCATGGGGCCCGCGTCGTCCTGGGAGGCGACGCCGACGAACGTCACCGAGCCCTGGTGCGCCTTCGCGGTGCTCGCCAGCGACGGCGCCTCGGCCCGGCAGTTCGGGCACCATGGCGCCCAGAACCACAGCACGGCGGGCTTGCCCGCGAGGCTCTCGCCGGAGAACGGCTTGCCGTCGAGGGTGGTGGCGCTGAACCGCAGCTCATCGGGCACCGGCGGGGCGGGCCGGGACGCCGAGCCGGATGTCTCCGGCGAGGACGGCGCAGACGTCTCCGCCTGCGAGGTGGCCGAGGCGGGCGCCGTGCCGCTCGTCGCGGGTGCGCCGGAGTCCGGCTGCCGCGAGCCGCAGGCGGCGACCGTGGCCGCGAGCGTGACGGCGCCGAGCAGCACACCGAGCGAACGGGCGCGCGAAGACATGTGGTGACCTCCCCTGGGTTGGTTGCCGATGCGCTCATCCTGTGACACGACGGCGCCGAACGGGACGCCCCGGAGGATTACGGACCTATGACGTCACCCGTTGTCCGAGGTGGACGACGCCGTGGGCCAGCACGAGCTTGAGCAGCAACACGGCGGGCAGCCATGCCAGGCCGGGCGGCGCGGCGACCAGCGGCGCGGCCAGCACGCCGCAGGTGGTCACCGCCATCGCCAGCGGGCGCTGCCACCGCGGGTCCGCCCTGTGCGCCACGACAGCGCCCGCGAGCGCCCAGCAGTACCAGAGCGGGCCCCACCACCAGGCGCCGCCGGGAAACACCAGCCCGGCGACAACCGGCTGCACGTGCGCCGCCGTCAGCCCCACCGGGTGGTGGACGAAGCGCTGCAGCGCGTTGCCCGCGAACGGCAGTGGGGAGTGGTAGAAGCGCTGCGTGCTGTCCAGCGCGTTGGCCACGACACCGCCGGCCAGGTCGTAGACGAGCACCACACCGACGAGCCACTGCCACCACGCCCAGCCGAGGTCGCGGCCCGCGAGCGCCAGCGCGGCGACCCCGGCCAGCGCGACGGCGTGCGCCAGTCCCTTCTCGCGCGGGCTCGCCCCGCTCTCGAACAGCCAGCTCGGCCTGCCCCCTGCCACGGCATCCCCCTTGTTTTGGACACTTGCCCAAATTGTCACCGGGGATGGTGGCGGGGTCAAGAACCGGCAGGCGTGACGCGCAGCAACTTGTCGTCGGAGCCCTCGGACGTGGTGATGTAGAGCGCGCCGTCCGGGCCGGTGCGCACGCCCCGCAGCCGGCCGTAGGTGTCGTTGAGCTCCGTGGGCCGCGCGATGCTCGCCACCTCGGTGCCCGCCTCGTTGAGTTCGAACAGCACCACCTTCTGGCCGCGCAGTGCCACCACGGCGAGCCTGCCGTCGAGCGCACCCCACTGCTCGCCGGACAGGAAGGCCGCGCCCGACGGCGCCTCCGTCAGCGTCTCCCCGGAAGTCCACAGTGGACGTACGGCGTCCGGGAACCGTTCCAGGTCGGTCATCGGCACGTCCTCGTCGTAGAAGTCCACGGTGCCGCCCCGCGACGGGTCCCAGCCGTAGTTGCCGCCCGGCCGGATCCGGTTCATCTCGTCGAAGCCGGTGGGTCCGTGCTCGGTGGTGAACACCTGGTCCGTTCCCGGCCGCACCGCGACGCCCTGCACGTTGCGGTGGCCGTAGGTGTAGACGCGGCGCTCGTTCGGGTCCTGGGAGGACGCGAACGGGTTGTCCGGAAGGCCCTCGCCGGTGTCGAGGTCGATGCGCAGCACCTTGCCGCCGAGGCTGCGGCGGTTCTGCGGGATCGCCGGGTCCTCGGCGATGTCTCCGGTGCCCACGAGCAGCGCGCCGTCGGGGGCGATCGTGGGGCGGCAGCCGGAGTGCCTGCCGCTTTCGTTGATCGGCAGCCCGGTGAGCAGGTCCTCCACCTTGGTGGCGCTGCGGTTGTCCTGCGCCAGGCGCCACGTCACCAGCCGCACGTCCACGGCCTGCCCGCCCTCCTGGTGGGTCTGGCAGGTGGTGAACTCGCGGGACTGCGCGAAGTCGGGGTGGATCACCAGGCCCATCAGCCCGCCCTCGCCCGTGACGTACACGTCGGAGAGGTCGGCGGTGACCTCGGTGACGGTGCCGTCCTCGATGAGCTGGAACCGCGCGGGCCGTTCGGTCACCAGGATCTCGCCGCCGGGCAGGAACCCGAGGTCCCAGCCGTGCTCGAGGCCGCCCGCGACCTCCTCCACCTGCAGCGAGGTGTTCGTGGTGTCCGACCGCGGCGAGGGTGACTCGGACTCGGGTTGTGCGGGCGGCGGGTCCTGCCCGGCGCAGGCGGTGGCGAGAACAGCGAGGGCCGCGAACCCGGCAATCCCGATCTTTCGTGCGCGCATGGGGGGAGTCTGCCGCGTCCCGGGTTGCTTCGCTGTGTGCCCCGGCGGCTGCGTACCCTGGACGAGGAGTGCCCCTGCGCAGCTTCGAGTCCCAGGCAGGGGTCTGTCCTCAGGTGAGGGGTATCCGTGAGCAACGCCTTGTTGGCCGGGCTGCTGTCCGCGGTCCTGCCTGATCCCGCGCTGCGGGGAGTCGTCGACCGCGCGGGAGCGCCGCTGCTGGACCTGGACGGCGCGCCCGCCACCAGGCCGCTCGTGATCGCCGCACTGGCGGCGGAGCAGGGCGCGGACCGGCCCGTGCTCGCCGTGACGGCCACCGGACGCGAGGCAGAGGAGCTGACGACGGCGCTCGGCAGCCTGCTCGGTGAGGACGTGGTGGCCGACTTCCCGTCGTGGGAGACGCTGCCGCACGAGCGGCTGTCGCCGAGGGCGGACACGGTCGGCAAGCGGCTCGCCGTGCTGCACCGGCTGGCGCAACCCGGCCACGGCGGGCTGCGCGTGGTGGTCGCCACCGTGCGCAGCCTCATCCAGCCGATGGCGCCAGGGCTGGGCGGGCTGGACCCCGTGGAGCTGCGAGTCGGCGAGGAGAGCGAGTTCGAGGGCGTGCTCGACCGGCTCGTCGAGCTGGCCTACGCCCGCGTCGACATGGTGGAGAAGCGCGGCGAGTTCGCCGTGCGGGGCGGCATCCTCGACGTGTTCGCGCCCACCGACGAGCACCCGCACCGGATCGAGTTCTGGGGCGACGAGGTCAGCGAGATCCGCGCGTTTGCGGTGGCCGACCAGCGCTCGCTGCCCGGCGAGATCGACGCCGTCACGGCGCCGCCGTGCAGGGAGCTGCTGCTCACCGCCGACGTGAAGGCGAGGGCGGCCAAGCTCGCGGAGGCCCACGCCTCCGACGCGCACCTGGCGGAGATGCTCACCAAGCTCGCCGACGGCATCCCCGTGGAGGGCATGGAGGCGCTCATCCCCGTGCTGTGCGAGGGCGAGCTGGAACTGCTCACCGACGCCATGCCCGAGGGCACGCACGTGCTGCTCGCCGACCCGGAGAAGATCCGCGCCCGCGCCGCCGACCTCGTGCGCACCGGGCAGGAGTTCCTCGAGGCCTCCTGGATGAGTGCCGCCGAAGGAGGCCGGGCGCCGATCGACCTCGGCGCGTCGGCCTACCGCGGTCTCGCCGAGGTGCGTTCCCACGCCAGCGACACCGGCCGCGCCTGGTGGACGCTGAGCCAGCTGACCAGCGAGGACGACGCCTACCACGTCGCCATCGACGGCGCGCCCGCCTACCGGGGGGAGCTGGAGCGGGTGAGCACCGACCTGCGCGCGCACACCGCGTCCGGCGGCGCGGCCGTCGTCGTGGTCGCGGGCGCGGGCACCGCGAAGCGTGCCGTGGAACAGCTTTCGGCCGCCGAGGTGCCGACGGCGCTGTCGGAGGGCGGGCTTGCCGACCCGCCGAAGACCGGCGTGGTGACGGTGACCTGCGGCGGCCTCGCGGACGGCTTCGTCGCGCCGCAGTCGGCGCTGGTGGTGCTCAGCGAGGCCGACATCACGGGCCGCGGTGCCACCACCGGCCGTTCGACACGCGACCTGAACACCAAGATGCCCTCCCGGCGCCGCAACGCCGTCGACCCGATCGCCCTCAAGTCCGGTGACTATGTCGTGCACGACCAGCACGGCATCGGCCGGTTCGTGGAGATGGTGCAGCGCACGATCGGCGGCGCCACCCGCGAGTACCTGGTGCTGGAGTACGCGCCGTCGAAGCGCGGCCACCCCGGCGACCGGCTGTTCGTGCCGACCGACCAGCTCGACGAGGTGTCGCGCTATGTGGGCGGCGAGCTGCCGACGCTGAACAAGCTCGGCGGCTCCGACTGGAAGAACACCAAGGCCAAGGCACGCAAGGCGGTCAAGGAGATCGCCGCCGAGCTGGTGCAGCTCTACGCGGCGAGGCAGGCCGCGCCGGGGCACGCCTTCGGTGAGGACACGCCGTGGCAGCGCGAGCTGGAGGACGCCTTCCCTTTCGTCGAGACCGCCGATCAGCTCGGCGCCATCGACGAGGTCAAGGCCGACATGCAGCGCGGCGTGCCGATGGACAGGGTCATCTGCGGCGACGTCGGCTACGGCAAGACCGAGATCGCGGTGCGGGCGGCGTTCAAGGCTGTGCAGGACGGGAAGCAGGTGGTGGTGCTGGTGCCGACCACCCTGCTCGCCCAGCAGCACCTCAACACATTCACCGAGCGGATGCGGTCGTTCCCGGTGACCATCAAGGGCCTGTCCCGGTTCACCGACCCGCAGGAGGCGGAGCAGACCATCGCCGGACTCGCCGCCGGTGAGGTCGACATCGTCATCGGCACGCACCGGCTGCTGCAGACCGGCATCCGGTACAAGGACCTTGGCCTGGTGATCGTCGACGAGGAGCAGCGTTTCGGCGTCGAGCACAAGGAGCACATCAAGGCGCTGCGCACGCACGTGGACGTGCTGACGATGTCGGCGACGCCCATCCCGCGCACGCTGGAGATGAGCATGGCCGGGATCAGGGAGATGTCGACCATCCTGACCCCGCCGGAGGACCGGCACCCGATCCTGACCTACGTCGGCGCCTACGACGACAAGCAGGTCGCCGCCGCGATCCGCAGGGAGCTGCTGCGCGATGGCCAGGTGTTCTATGTGCACAACCGCGTCTCCTCCATCGAGAAGGCGGCGCGGCGGCTGCGTGAGCTGGTGCCCGAGGCGCGCATCGTCACCGCACACGGGCAGATGAACGAGCACCGGCTGGAGCAGATCATCCAGGGCTTCTGGCAGCGCGAGTTCGACGTGCTGGTGTGCACCACGATCGTCGAGACCGGGCTGGACATCTCCAACGCCAACACGCTGATCGTCGAGCGCGGCGACCTCCTCGGCCTGGCGCAGCTGCACCAGCTCCGCGGCCGCGTGGGCCGCGGGCGCGAGCGCGGCTACGCGTACTTCCTGTACCCGCCGGAGGCGCCACTCACCGAGACCGCGCACGACCGGCTCGCCACGATCGCCCAGAACACCGAGCTGGGCGCGGGCATGGCCGTCGCGATGAAGGACCTGGAGATCCGCGGCGCGGGCAACATCCTCGGCGCCGAGCAGTCCGGGCACATCGCCGGGGTCGGCTTCGACCTGTACGTGCGCCTCGTCGGCGAGGCGGTGGACGTCTTCCGCAGGCAGGCCGGTGCGGGCGGCGGCGAGCCAGGCGAGGACGAGACGCCCACCGAGGTCAGGGTGGACCTGCCCGTCGACGCGCACATCCCGCACGACTACGTGCCCGGCGAACGGCTGCGGCTGGAGGCCTACCGCAAGATCGCGGCGGCTCCGGACAAGGCGGGCCTGGACGCGGTGCTGGACGAGCTGGTCGACCGCTACGGCCAGCCGCCCGCGCCGGTGCGGCGGCTGCTGGAGGTGGCGGCGTTCCGGCAGGTGTGCCGCGACGCCGGGGTCACGGAGGTCACCGTGCAGGGCAACACGATCCGGCTCACGCCGCTGCCGCTGGCCGACTCGCAGCTGGTGCGGCTCAAGCGGCTGTACCCGAAGGCGGTGTACAAGGCGGTGACCAGCACCGTGTCGGTGCCGAAGCCGACCGAAGGCCCGGCGGGCGGGCGGATCGGCGCGCCGCCGCTGCGCGACGAGGCGCTGCTGGAGTGGTGCACGAAGCTGATCACGTCGCTGACGAGGCAACCGGCCGCCGTCTGACGTGCCTGCCGGCACACGCTTGGACCCCACGGCATTGCGATCGGTGTCGCCCAGTATGAGAAGGTACGCGCTGTGACCCGGATCATCCGACGCCCCGCTACGTTGCTCATCGCCCTGATCGCAGGACTCGTGCTCGCCGGTTGCGGGTCGGGGCCGAGTCAGGTCAACGCCGCCGCCCTCGTCGGCGATCGCACGATCCCGCTCGGCGACGTGCAGCAGGAGGTCCAGTGGCTGCTGGACAACGCGCCCGCCGCACAGCAGGCCAAGCAGCAGGGCAAGTTCGCCGAGCGGGCCCGCGAGGTGGTCCGCAGCCGGGTCGTGCACGAACTGCTGAGCGTGGCCGCGCAGCGGGAGAAGCTCAGCGCCGACCGGAGCGAGGTCGACAAGCTGATCAGCAGCGCGGGCGGCACCGAGGGCATCGCCCGCGAGCTCGGCATCGCGCCCGAGCGCGTGCGGCAGGTCGCCACCGACGAGGTGCTGCTGCCCAAGCTCGGGCAGCGCTACGCCGACCGGCTCTCGGTGCACTACGTCGGTGCCGCGGTGGTCAAGGAGAGTCCCGGCTCGACGGCCAAGGACCAGGCACGTGAACTCGGCCGCGCCATCGCCAACGACCCGGACAACGCCGCCGCCGTGATCCGCGAGGCGGGCCACAAGGTGGTCGACGAGCGCACCTCGCTCGCCGACGCACTGAGCAACCAGCCCGAGTTCGGCATCAGCGCCGTGTTCGGCGCGCCCGAGGGCTCCGTCGTGGTGATCCAGCCCAGCCAGGAGCAGACCGGGTGGCTGGTCGCGCTGATCAAGGACCGGTCGCTGAGCCCGGCGACGCAGAGCCAGTCCAGCGCGCAGCAGCTCGACTCCCGGGCGCTCTACTGGGCCGGGTACCGGCAGCTGCAGCCGATCGCCGACGAGCTCGGCGTCAAGATCAACCCGCGCTACGGCGTGTGGGACGACACGAGCGTGGCGGTCGTGGCGAGCGAGGACGAGGTGGCCGGCTACCAGCTGCAGTCCCGTACCGTGCAGCCATGACCTGGTTTCCCGCCACGGTGGTGCTCGTCTCGCCCGCACTACCGGCGGTGCTTCCTGCCGCGGCGTGGCGTGCGCTGCGCGGCGCCGAGCAGGTCTACGCGGCGACGGACGTGCCGGAGGCCACGCGCGTGGCGCTGGACGTCAAGACCGCCCCATCGCCGGAGGAGCTGACCGGGCAGCGCGGCGTGGTGCTGGTGGCCGCCAGTCCCGCCGAGCCCGGCGCCGCCGCGCTGATCGCCGCGGGCGCCACCGTGGTCGATGCGCCGGTGCCGCCGCTCGTGCGGGCGGCCGAGGTGATGGACCGGCTGCGCTCGCCGGGCGGGTGCCCGTGGGACGCCGCCCAGACCCACGAGTCGCTGCGGCAGTACCTCGTGGAGGAGACCTACGAGCTGCTCGACGCCATCGAGGGCGGCGACCGCGCCGCGATGCGCGAGGAACTCGGTGACGTGCTGCTGCAGGTGTTGTTCCACGCGCGTGTGGCGGCCGAGCACGCCGACGAGCCGTTCGACATCGACGCTGTCGCCGACGACCTGGTCACCAAGCTCGTCGGCAGGCACCCGCACGTGTTCACCGACGCCGAGCGCGTGCACACCGCCGAGCACCAGCAGGTGCGGTGGGAGGAGCTCAAGCAGGCGGAGAAGCAACGCGAGTCCATCATGGACGGTGTCGCGATGGGTCAGCCCGCGGTGGCGCTGGCGGGCAAGCTCGGGCAGCGCACCGGGCGGTCGGGCGTGCCGTTCGACCTCCTGCCTCCTGGCAACACCGAGGGCGAGAAGCTGTTCCGCATCGCGGCGGCGGCCCGCAGGGCGGGGGTCGATCCGGAAGGGGCGCTGCGCTCGGTGGCCAAGGCGTTCGCCGAGCAGGTGCGTACCGCCGAACGGTCGGCGAGGGCGGCGGGCTTCGAACCGGCGACCCTCGACGCCGACGGCTGGCGCCGCTTCTGGCCCACGTAACCTGAACGGGTGATCACCACGCCGCGCCCGTACGTCGGCAGGCTCGTGCTCACCCTGCTCATCGTGGCCACCGGCCTGACGCTGATCTTCACGATCGGCATGAACCGGGGCGACGAGGGCTCCGCGGCCCCGATCCCGGTTCCCGACCGGAGGCCGCAGCCGCATGCCGCCGTGCCCCGTGCCGCTGTCGCGGCGCCTGTGGACCGGCCGGCCGCGTCCGACCAGGCCGAACTGGACGCCTGGTCCGAGCGGGTGGCCGCCAGCACCGGAGTGCCCGCCAGGGCGCTCGCCGCATACGGCAGGGCCGAGATGTGGATGCGCGGCGAGCGGCCCGGGTGCCACCTGTCGTGGGGGACCCTGGCCGGGATCGGCAGGGTCGAGTCGCACCACGGCACGCTCGACGGCAACGGCCTCCGCGGCGACGGCACGCCGCACCGGCCGATCATCGGCGTGCCGCTGGACGGCTCTCCCGGGGTGCGCAGGATCGCCGACACCGACGGCGGGCGGCTCGACGGCGACCGCAGGTGGGACCGCGCCGTCGGCCCCATGCAGTTCCTGCCGAGCACGTGGCAGCGCTGGGGTGGCAGGGCGGTGCGCGACGGCGCGCGGCCCGACCCGCAGAACATCGACGACGCGGCACTGGCCGCCGCCCGCTACCTGTGCTGGAACGGCCGTGACCTGCGCACGCCGGTGGGCTGGTGGGACGCCGTGCTCACCTACAACAACTCGGTGGACTACGCCCGCGATGTGTTCAGCGGAGCCGCCGCCTACGCCGACGCCACCCGCCCCCGCCGCTGACCCCGCCCAAGCTCCCCAATGCGGCATTCGCTCCACTGGATGGAGCGAATGCCGCATTCGCTCCACTGAGTGGAACAAATGTGGCATTGGGGAGCTTGCCCGGCACCGGCACCCGGGCGGCGGGTGGGTACGGAAGTCTCAGTGGTTACCGAGGGCCAGGCGGGCGGTGACCTGGCCGATGGCGTCCTGGTACTCGGGAACCGGGTTCATCGCCGAGGCCATCCGTAGTTGAGCCAGCGCCTCGACCAGACGGCCGAGGCGCTGCAGTGTCCTTCCGAGGACGAAGCGTGCGTAGTGGTCGGACGGATCCAGCTCGACCACCTTGGTCAGCGCCCGTTCAGCACGGTTGAGCTGCGCGGAGTGGAAGTACGCGCGCCCGGCGAGCAGCTGCACGCTCGGCTTGTCCGGCTCGGCCTCCAGCACCGGCTGCAGGACCTTCAGCGCGTCCAGCGGGCGCCGGCGCACCAGCACCTCTGCTTGACGGAAGGCCCGGAACCGGGCCTCGCCCGATGGCTCCGAAGGTGGCATCTCGTCAACCATGGTCCTTTCGACGGTACCGCCGAGACATCCGATTCTCGACCCCGTGATGGTTTCGAGTCGGTCATGATCCGCTTTCCGGTGCTAACGGGACGGCACCGGGTCTCGATCAAGGGGCGTTCTCGATCACCCCGATGGAGGTCCCCGGTGCGGCCCGATCCGTTCGACCATCCCGACCTGCGCGATCCCGGCTGGAGGAAGGCCGCCGAACGCCGGGCACGCCGCGAGGCGCGCAAGGTCCGCCGCGGACAGGGGCCATCTGGGGCAACCGGCCACGCAAGCGTTTCCGGCACGCCAGGACCGTGCTGGTCGTCGCGGTGATCCTCGGTGTCGCCGCAGGCGGCATCCACCTGATCGGCGAGCGCAGGGACGCCCAGCCGCCCGGCACCTACGCCGACCGGCCCGCCGCCGACCCGATCGACACGACGCGGCCGTTTCTCGACACCCCCGCCCGGTCGTGGGCGGCGGCGCCGACGGCAACGTGCTGCCCGAACCCGCGCCGGTCGCCGGGTTCACGGCCGAGGAGGTCGCGCGGGCCCAGCGCCAGGTCAAGGCCATGCTCGTGGCGTCGCGGCTGGCCCCGGCGATGCTCGAGCGCGGCGACGCCGGTGCCTTCGTGCGCCTGTTCGCGCCGAGCGGGCGAGCGCACCTGCGTACGGAGTTGCGCCGCGAGCCGTGGCCGGTGTCGCTGGCCACCCGCATCGCGCCCGGCTCCCGGTTGCTGCCCGTCGCGCCGAAGGTCCGGGGCACGATGCGGGCCGAGCCCGGCGACCGGCAGGGCGAGCTGCGCATCCGCACCAACTACGTGTTCGCCTACGCCTTCGACGTCGACGACCCCTCGCGGGCGCGGGCGCCGCTCGACCTGGTCACCATGCTGCGCGCCGACGTGTCGTTCGTGCTGGCCCGCGGCGACCGCTGGCGCAAGGCCGACCAGGGCTTCCACTTCGACGGCAGCGACTCGTTCGTCTACTCGATGGCCTGCGGGCCGCTGCGCGACGAGGGCCTGCTCGCCCCGGCCTACCTCGACCAGCGGACGGGACCGCCGTCCGACCGCCGACCGCCGACCGCCGGAGTACTTCGACCACACCCTTCCGATCCCGCACGAGGACTCCTGTGGAGCCCGCGAGGCGGGGTGAGTTCACCGCGGCACGGCGCGATGTGATGGACTTGCCGGTCATGAGCGACGAAGACCCGAGGTACCTCGGCCTCGCGCCGTACCTGTACTACACCGATGCCACCGAGGCGGTGGAGTGGCTGACGCGCGTCTTCGGCTTCGGGGAGAAGGTGCGCTACGTCGACGCTGCCGGTGAGGTGTTCCAGGCGACCGTCATCGCGGGCGACGCCGAGATCCAGCTCACCGCCGTCGGCTCCGACTACTGGGAGGCCAAGGGCGTCGACGGGCCGGTCGGCCAGCTCAACGTCGTCTACGTCGACGACGTCGATGCCCAGTACGAGCGCGTGTGCGAAGCGGTCGGCGACACCGTCGAGGTGGCGCCGCCGCAGAACCAGCCCTACGGCGCCCGGCTGTTCACGGTGCAGGACATCGGCGGCAACAGCTGGGCCTTCTGGCAGCGCGTTTCCGACACCGTCGAGCTGCCTGCCGGGTGGCAGGAGATCCGCGCCGAGGATCGCTGAGGATCAGAGCACACCACCGTGTGCCTCCGACGAACGCCCGCGGCCTACGACTACGCTGGGTGCCGTCGTCGCTGGCACAACCGGGTGAGGAGCAACGCGTGGCGGTTATCGAGCAGGTGGGCGCGAGGGAGATCCTCGACTCTCGTGGCAACCCGACCGTGGAAGTGGAGGTGGCCCTCGACGACGGCACGCTGGCGCGGGCCGCCGTTCCGTCGGGCGCGTCCACCGGCGAGCACGAGGCCGTGGAACTGCGTGACGGGGACGCGGGCCGCTACGGCGGCAAGGGCGTCGAGCGCGCGGTCGCGGCGGTGCTCGACGAGATCGGGCCGGACCTGACCGGGGTCGACGCCGTCGACCAGCGCATCGTCGACCAGAAGCTGCTGGATCTCGACGGCACGCCGGACAAGTCCCGGCTCGGCGCCAACGCGATCCTCGGCGTGTCGCTGGCCGTCGCGAAGGCGGCCGCCGACTCGGCGGAGCTGGAGCTGTTCCGCTACCTCGGCGGGCCGAACGCGCACGTGCTGCCCGTGCCGATGCTCAACATCCTCAACGGCGGGGCGCACGCCGACACCGACGTCGACATCCAGGAGTTCATGATCGCGCCGATCGGCGCGGAGTCGTTCCGCGAGGCCCTTCGCTGGGGCGCGGAGGTGTACCACTCGCTGAAGTCGGTGCTCAAGGGCCGCGGCCTGTCCACCGGTCTCGGTGACGAGGGCGGGTTCGCGCCGAGCCTGTCGAACAACCGGGAGGCGCTCGACATCATCCTCGCCGCCATCGAGAAGGCGGGCTACCAGCCGGGCCGGGACATCGCGCTCGCGCTCGACGTGGCCGCCACGGAGTTCTTCTCCGACGGCGCCTACACGTTCGAGGGCTCCAAGCGCAGCGCCGAGCAGCTCGCCGGCTACTACACCGAGCTGCTCGACAACTACCCGCTGGTGTCGATCGAGGACCCGCTGTCCGAGGACGACTGGGACGGCTGGGTGCGGCTGACCTCCGAGGTCGGCGAGCGCGTGCAGCTGGTGGGCGACGACCTGTTCGTCACCAACCCCGACCGGCTCGAGGAGGGCATCTCCCGGCGCGCGGCCAACGCGCTGCTGGTGAAGGTCAACCAGATCGGCACGCTGTCGGAGACGCTCGACGCGGTGACGCTGGCCACCTCCTACGGCTACAAGTGCATGATGAGCCACCGTTCCGGCGAGACGGAGGACACCACCATCGCCGACCTGGCCGTGGCCACCGGCGTCGGCCAGATCAAGACCGGCGCGCCTGCCCGCAGTGAGCGGGTGGCCAAGTACAACCAGCTGCTCCGGATCGAGGAGACCCTCGGCGACGCCGCGCGCTACGCGGGCGATCTCGCCTTCCCGAGATTCTCCCCGGAGGGCTGAGAACAGCCGTGGCCGAGCGGGGCAGGGCGCGCAGCAGGCGGAGCGGGGGACGGGCGCAGAGCTCGTCCCCGCGCCGCCCGCAGCGCGCGCGCCGGGAGGACCGCCGTTCGCGCCTGCGGCGGGGGCTCAGCGCAACGAGGGCGTCGAGCGCCGCGAAGGTGCTCGGCCTTTCCACCACGCGACGTGCGGCACTCGTGGCGATCGTGGTGTGCGCGCTGGCGTTCACACTCGCCGTCCCGTTGCGCACCTACCTGTCCCAGCGCGCCGACGTCGCCGAGCAGGAGGCGCGGCAGGCCCAGCTGGAGCGGCAGGTGGACCAGCTGGAGCAGCGCAAGGCCGACCTGGCCGATCCCGCGCAGGTGGAGGCCGAGGCGCGGCGCAGGCTTCGCTACGTCATGCCGGGCGAGACGCCGTACATGGTGCAGCTGCCCGAGGACAAGAAGGCCGCCGAGCAGCGGGCGCACGGCGAGCCCGCGCGGCCCGAGGGCGCCTGGTACCAAGAGCTCTGGGATAGCGTGAACAATGGTGAGTAGGACCGAGTTCGAACCCGTCACCGAGGCCGACCGCGAGCTCATCGCGGCGCAGCTCGGCAGGCCGCCGAGGGCGCTGCGGGCCGTGGCGGCGCGCTGCCCGAGCGGGCATCCTTCGGTGGTGCAGACCAGTCCCCGGCTGGAGGACGGCACGCCGTTTCCGACGCTGTACTACCTGACGTGCCCGGCGCTCGCCTCGCTCGTGGGCAGGCTGGAGGCCTCCGGCGTGATGCGGGAGATGACCGAGCGGCTCGGTCAGGACCCGGAACTGGCCGCGGCCTACCAGCGGGCGCACGAGTCGTATCTCGCCGAGCGCGACGCCATCGAGCCGCTCGGACACCAGGTGACCGCGGGCGGCATGCCGGGCAGGGTCAAGTGTCTGCACGTCCATCTCGCCCACACCCTGGCTCGCGGCACCGGTGTGAACCCGTTCGGCGACGAAACCCTCGAACTCGTGCGCCAGAACGGCTGGCCTGCCGGGGAATGCGCCGCACGGGATTAGTGCAACCGGAGCAATCCACGGAAGAATTCACCTGTGGATAGTGAAATGTCCACCGCCCGTGAGGCAGGCTGTCCGACATAGTCTCTGGACGGCAACGACACGGCACGCGGGCTGGGAGGACTTGGTAGTGGGGGTAATCCGGACGGCCGGCGGCTTCCGAAGGCTCAGCCCGCAGCAGCGGATCGTCGTCATACTGACCTGTGGCACGCTCGCGGTGGTGCCCGCCGCCGCGCTCGCCGATCGCACGAGCGGCTGGGAGACCTCGGCCGCGGCCGTCGAGAAGAACGTCGACGGCTCGCTCGGCCTGGAAGGCGGCCACCTGCCCGGATCCGGCGCGCTGTCGGTCGACGGAAGCCTGCCGAACCAGCCGAACCCGCAGGACCTGCTGGTGTACGAGCCGCCGGAGCCTGGGCCGCAGGGCATCCCGAGCACGGCGCTCAAGGCGTACCGCAACGCCGCGCGGACCGTGGGCGCCGAGTACCCGGGCTGCCACATCGACTGGGCGCTGATCGCCAGCATCGGCCGCATCGAGTCCAACCACGCACGCGGCGGGTACGTCGATGCCAAGGGCAACACCCTGGAGCCGATCCTCGGGCCGGTGCTCAACGGCGTCGGCCCGGTGGCCGCCATCGCCGACACCGACGGCGGGCGCCACGACGGCGACCGCGTGTGGGACCGCGCGGTGGGGCCCACGCAGTTCATCCCCGCCACCTGGGCCCGCTACGGCGCCGACGGCAACGGCGACGGCGTCCGCGACCCGAACAACATCTTCGACTCCACCGTCGCCACCGCTCGTTACCTGTGCTCGGGTGGCCTGGACCTCGCCAAGGAGGACCAGCTGCGCGCGGCGTTGTACCGGTACAACAACTCCGACGCCTACGTGGAGACCGTGATCCGCTGGGCGAAGGCCTACCGGGGCGGCGTGTCCGAGGTGCCCGACAGCAAGGTGCCCCTCGCGGTGCCCGACGTCGTCAAGGTGGAGGCACCGTCACTGCCCGAGCACAACGCCAGCACCGGATCGGGCGGCGGCACCGGCACGGCGCCGAGGTCGGCGTCGAAGATTCCCACCTCGCCGTCGGGGGAGCCCACCGCGCCGCAGCTGCCCGGCCAGTCGACGAAGCCCCCGGCGTCTCCGACCCAGCCCACGTCGCCGGACGAGGAACCGCCGGACGACAGCACCCCGCCGCCCGACGACGGCACCACCACGCCGCCGCCCGATGAGCAGTGCGAGGACCCGGACCAGACCCAGGACCCGGAGCAGACCGAGGCCCCGGAGCCGAGCCCGGACGCCGAGCAGGACACCGGCACCACCACCACCCCGCCGGAGACCTGCGAGACGGAGGAGGACCCGGCCGACGGCGACCAGCAGCAGGAGCCCTCCGGCACCACCCAGCCCACGACCACCACGTCGGGCACCACCGCGAGCACGGAGCCGTAGCACCCCACGGGCTAGGGTGGCGACATGCCTCGGGTAGCCGCCATCGACTGTGGAACCAACTCCATCCGCCTGCTCGTCGCCGAGCTGACGCAT
This sequence comes from Prauserella muralis, assembly GCF_003202285.1. Classification (GTDB taxonomy): domain Bacteria; phylum Actinomycetota; class Actinomycetes; order Mycobacteriales; family Pseudonocardiaceae; genus Prauserella_B; species Prauserella_B muralis. Next base: position 706,074 of record NZ_MASW01000006.1, on the reverse strand, counting down.
CGCCACGACGGCACCGTCGACCTGCGCGACCTGCACCGGGAGATGCGTGTCGTGCGGCTCGGCCAGGACGTCGACGCCACGGGAAGGCTGGCTCCCGAGGCGCTCGAGCGCACGCGGGAGGCACTCGCCGCGTACACGATCGCCGCGCGGCGCAAGGGCGTGGAGAAGGTGCGCATGGTCGCCACCTCGGCCACCCGCGACGCGAGCAACCGCGACGACTTCTTCGCCATGACCCGCGACGTTCTCGGAGTGGAGGCCGAGGTGATCACCGGCGACGAGGAGGCGAGGCTGTCGTTCACCGGCGCGGTGGGCGAGCAGGATCCCGACGACGGCCCGTTTCTCGTCGTGGACGTGGGCGGCGGCTCCACGGAGCTGGTGCTGGGCACCTGGGACGGCCGCCGCGCCGACGTCCTCGCCGCCCGTTCCGTCGACATCGGCTGCGTGCGGATCACCGAGCGCACACTGCGCTCGGACCCGCCGACCGGCCCCGAGATCGCCGCCGCGCGGACGCTGGCCGCCGATGTGCTGGCCGACGCCTTCGCCTCCGTCGACGTCTCGAAGGCCGCCACCTGGATCGGGGTGGCGGGCACCGTGACGACCCTCTCGGCGGTGGCGCAGGAGCTGCCGGAGTACGACTCCGAGCGCACGCACCTGTCCCGGCTCAGCCGCGCGGAGATCGAGCGCATCACCGGCGAGCTGCTGGGAGCCGACCACGCGACGCGGGCGGCCAATCCCGTGATCCACCCCGGCCGGGTCGACGTCATCGGTGGCGGGGCGCTGATCGTGGACGCGCTCGCGGCCGAACTGGCCTCCCGCGGCGGACCGTCCGACCTCGTCGTCAGCGAGCACGACATCCTGGACGGCATCGCTCTGTCGCTGGCCTGAACACCTCACTTTCGTAGGTATTTCCCACCGCGGACGTCGGCCGCCGGTTAGGTTTTTCTCACTCGCGCTCGAGGAAGGAAACCGAGTGAGGAAACCGAAACGTGTCGCGGCGATGCTCACCGCACCGCTGCTCGGCGGCCTGCTGACCATGGCCGCCCCGGCCGCCGCCGCACAGCCGGAGCTGTCCGGTCCGGCAACGGAGTACACCGTGCTCGCCGCCGAGGGACAGCCGGTCGCGGCGGCCGTGGAGGCGGTGCGCGACGCGGGCGGCACCGTCCGCACCGTGAACCGGGCGGTCGGGCTCATCACCGCGACCGCGCCCGCGAACGGCTTCGCGGCCCGGCTCGCCGACGACGCCGCCGTGGACGGCGCGGGCAGGGCCCGGCCGATCGGTGCGGCGCCACAGCAGCGCAGGGCCGTGTCCGACGATGCCGTGGAGCGGGAGAACCGTCATGTGCCCGGCACCTCCCGGCGGCCGGCGGCGAAGGCCGGGCCGGCCGGCGGCGATCCGCTCGACGAGCACCTGTGGGGCCTCAAGTCGGTCCGGTCCGACCTGGCGCGCACCGTGCAGCCGGGCGACCGGCGGGTCACCGTCGGCGTGATCGACACCGGGGTCGACGGCTCGCATCCGGACATCAAGCCGAACTTCGACGCGGCGCTGTCGCGCAACTTCGTGCGCGACATCCCGGCCGACCCGAACGGCAACGAGGTGGACGGGCCGTGCGAGTTCCGCGGTTGCGTCGACCCGGCCGACCACGACGGCAACGGGCACGGAACGCACGTGGCGGGCACCATCGCGGCGGCGGCGAACGGCACCGGCATCTCCGGCGTCGCCCCGAACGTCCGCCTGGTGAACCTGCGGGCGGGCCAGGACTCCGGCTACTTCTTCCTGCAGCCCTCCGTCGACGCCATCACCTACGCGGCCGACCACGGCATCGACGTCATCAACATGTCGTTCTACATCGACCCGTGGCTCTACAACTGCGTGGCGAACGAGGCCGACTCCGCCGAGCAGCAGCAGGCGCAGCGGATCACGATCGCGGCCGTCCACCGGGCCCTGTCCTACGCGCACCGCAAGGGCGTGACTCAGGTGGTGGCGCTGGGCAACCAGCACACCGACCTCGGGGCGCCGCAGCCCGACTCGGGCAGCCCCAACTACCCGGCGGGCAACGAGCACGAGCGCACGATCGACAACGACACGTGCCTTTCGCTGCCGACGGAGGGCGCGCACACGATCGCGGTGTCGGCGTTCGGGCCGTCGCAGGCCAAGGCCGACTACTCCAACTACGGCGAGGAGCAGATCTCGGTCTCCGCACCGGGCGGCTTCTACCGGGACTTCTTCGGCACGGACTGGTTCCGCACCAACGAGAACATGATCCTGTCGGCCTATCCGCGCAACATCGCCGTCGCGGAGGGCAATGTGGACGCCAAGGGCCGGATCACCCCGCAGGGCAGGGAGCTGGGCGTCCTGAGGGCCAGTGCGGCCGACGGCACGGTGGGCTACTACCAGTACCTGCAGGGCACGTCGATGGCCGCACCACACGCGAGCGGTGTCGCGGCGCTGATCGTGTCGCAGTACGGCGGGCAGCGGCTCGGGGACTTCGGCATGAGCCCGGACGCCGTGGAGCGGGTCCTGCTCGGCACAGCGGCCGAGATCGCGTGCCCGGTCCCGGCCACCGTCGACTACCTCGACGAGGGCCGCGACGAGTCGTTCACCGCGACCTGCACGGGCACCGAGGAGTTCAACGGCTTCTACGGTCACGGCGCGGTGGATGCCTACGCCGCGGTCACCGCGGGCCGCCAGTCCCGCGGCTGAGGTGTGCAGAGCGACCCGTTACCGGCGTGCGGCCGGTAACGGGTCATTCTGCGTCACAGGCTGTCACGCCGACCGAGTCCGCGGTGTCTTGGGGCCGACCCTTTCGTCAACGACAAGGAGCCTCATGAACCTCGCACTCTGGATCGCCGCCGGGCTGCTCGCCGCCGTGGCCCTGCTCAGCGGCTTCAACAAGACGTTCGTGCCGCAGCGGAAGCTGGCCGCCATCCACGGCGGAGCGTGGACCGGGGACGTCAGCGTCGTCTTCCTCAAGACCCTCGGGATCGTCGAACTGCTGGCCGCGGCCGGCCTGGTCCTGCCCGCTGTGGTCGACATCGCGCCGGTGCTGGTGCCGGTGACCGCCATCTGCTGGATCGCGCTGATGATCGGCGCGATCATCACCCACGTGCGCTACCGCGACGGCGCGCTGTTCGTGGGGCTGAACCTGACCTACCTGGCCCTCGCCGCCTTCATCGCGTGGGGCCGGTTCGGTCCGGAGCCGTTCGCGGCCTGACGCGGCGAGACGAGGAGAGGAACCCCGAGAATGGGCGAGGGTGTCACGGACCCGGCGACCGAGGCTTTCGTCGCGCACCGCAACCTGCTCTTCACGGTCGCCTACGAGATGCTCGGGTCGGCCGCCGACGCCGAGGACGTGCTCCAGGAGACCTGGCTGCGGTGGGTCAGAGTCGACCTGGCGCAGGTGCGCGACCAGCGTGCCTACCTGGTCCGGATCACGACCCGGCAGGCGCTCAACCGGCTGCGCACCATGCGGCGCCGCAAGGAGGCCTACGTGGGGCCGTGGCTGCCCGAGCCGGTGCTGACCACACCGGACGTGGCCGAGGACGTCGAGCTCGCCGAGAGCGTGTCGATGGCGCTGATGCTCGTGCTGGAGACGTTGTCGCCGACCGAGCGTGCCGTGTTCGTCCTGCGCGAGGCGTTCGGCCTGACCTACGACGAGATCGCGGACGCCGTCGACAAGAGCCCCGTGACCGTGCGCCAGATCGCGCTGCGCGCCCGCAGGCACGTCGAGGCGCGCAGGCGGCGCACGGTGGTCTCGGCGAGCCAGACCCGGGCGGCGCTGGAGTCGTTCCAGCGCGCGGTGGAGACCCGGGACCTGCAGGGGCTGCTCGACGTGCTCGCCCCCGAGGTGGTGCTCGTCAGCGACGGCGGCGGCGTGAAGCAGGCGGCGTTGCGGCCGGTGGCCGGCGCCGAGAAGGTGGGCAGGCTGCTCTTCGGCGGGCTCGGCAGGCTCGAGGACCCGCTGACCGGTGAGGTCACCGTGGTCAACGGCCATCCTGCCCTCGTCGTGCGCCTCGGCGGCGAACTCGACGGGATCATGGCGATCCGCGTCGAGAACGCCCGCATCACCGGCATCTACTACGTGCGCAACCCGGAGAAGCTCACCCACGTCGAGTCCGAGACGCCGCTGACCTTGCGCTGAGTGCCGCTCAGCGGTTGGCCGCGGACCGGACGAAGGCCGCCAGATCCCTGGACTGCTGCACCCGCGACGGTTCGTGGACGTACATCATGTGGCCCGCCGGGTAGTAGGCGGTCTCCACATTGGACCGAAGGTCGTCCGGGATGCGCAGCTGCGCCAGCACGTGTTCGGCCGCGTAGTACGGCGTCGCGCCGTCGTAGTGGCCGAGCGCCACGTGCAGCCGCAGATGGGGGTTGGCGCGCATCGCGGCGCTGAGACCGTCCACCACGGACACCGAGCGGCCCTCGAAGTCGGAGTACGACCACGCGCGGTTGACATCGAGCGAGAGGATCTCGTACGGCAGGTCGTTGGAGTACTCCAGCTCGGAACGCACGTAGTGGTTGAAGCCCGCCGAGTACGCGCCGATGATGCGCGAGATCGAGGCGTCGTCGCTCATGTGCTCCCGGCCGCCGTCCGGCTCCCACGTGGTGAACCGGCCGTCCATGCGGCCGGTGGTGAGGCCCTCGTCCCTCAGCAGCTCCGTGAAGAAGCGGACGTGCTCGATGCGCAGGTTCACCCGGTCTACATAGGACTCCGAAAGCCCGGTGAGTCCGGCGAGCCTGCTCACCAGGTCGGTTCGTTCGTCGGCGGAGAGCCGGGCGCCGCGCTGCAGCGCCCACGGCAGGTCGCGCGCGGCGAACTCCTCCGCCTCGGCGAGTACGTCCTCCAGCGCGCGGTCGCCGTGCTTGCCGTGGTAGTGCGCGATGGCGGCGTACGTCGGCACGTACAGGGAGTAGGGCAGGTCGTTGCCCTCGTGGAAGACGATCGTGCCCATGTCGAGCACCGACGAGATCAGCAGCAGCCCGTTGAGGTAGAGGCCGTGCCGCTCCTGCAGGTGCGACGCCAGCGCCGCGGCCCGCAGGGTGCCGTACGACTCGCCGGCGACGAACTTGGGCGACATCCACCGCTCGTTGCGGGAGGTCCACAGGCGGATCACCTCGCCGACCGACTCCACGTCGGGCGTGAACCCGTGGTAGTCCTTCGGTTTCTCCCCGTTGGCGGCGCGCGAGTACCCGGTGGAGACCGGGTCGATGAACACGAGATCGCTGTGCGCGAGCAGCGTCTCCGGGTTGTCGGCGAGCCGGTACGGGGGCGGCTCCGGGGCGTCGACGTCGCCCGAGACGATGCGGCGCGGCCCGAGCAGCCCCATGTGCAGCCAGATGCTCGACGAGCCGGGGCCGCCGTTGAAGGCGAAGGTCACCGGTCGTGTCGTCGGGTCGGCGCCGTCGAGCGTGTAGGCGGTGACGAACACCTCGGCCTTGGGCCTGTGACCCTCGAACTTGCCGTCGGTGAGGACCTCCTTGCGCAGCACGATCCGCCCGGTCTGGGCCGTGTAGGCCAGCTTGCGGCGCTTGACCGTGAGCGTGTGCTGGGTGGTGACCAGGTCGTCGGTGGGCTCCGGCGCGGACTCCGCCTTGCCGGTGGGCTCGGCGGCGTCGTTGTTCGTGGTCTCGGGCATGGCTCCAACCTAGATCACGGCACAATGGAGTTGTGGCGACAGCACCGAAGTCGCTCGCGGCGCTCGACGCGGCCGTGAGCGAGTGCCGCGCCTGTCCCCGCCTGGTGCGGTGGCGGGAGCAGGTGGCGAGGACCAAGCGCGCCGCCTACGCGGGCGAGCAGTACTGGGGCAGGCCGGTGCCCGGCTTCGGGCCCGCCGACGCCTCGCTGGCCCTGGTCGGGCTCGCGCCTGCCGCGCACGGCGGCAACCGCACCGGCCGGATGTTCACGGGCGACCGCTCGGGCGACGTGCTGTTCCAGGCCCTCTACGACGTGGGGCTGGCCTCGCAGCCCACGGCGGTGCACCGCGACGACGGCCTGACCCTGCGCGGTACGCGCGTCACCGCGCCGGTGCACTGCGCGCCCCCCGACAACAAGCCGACCCCTGCCGAGCGTGACACGTGCCGCCCGTGGCTGGCCCGCGAGCTGGAGCTGCTCCGCCCGACGCTGCGTGCCGTGGTGGTTCTGGGCGGGTTCGGCTGGCAGGCGCTGCTGCCGGTGCTCGCCGAGGCGGGGTGGGAGGTGCCGCGCCCGCGCCCGCGTTTCGGTCACGGCGCGCACGTGCGCCTGGAAGGGCCGTCCGAGCTGCACCTGCTCGGGTGCTACCACGTGTCGCAGCAGAACACCTTCACGGGCAGGTTGACGCCTGCCATGGTGCGTGAGGTGCTCGCGAGAGGAGCATCACTCGCGGGGCTCGACTGAATCGTTTGCGTAAACGTGGCGACGCTGGTCACAGCCAGGTAGGGTCCGCGAGCATTCCCCGGGGACCGGTGCGACCATGGAGTCATGGCAGTCAAGTCGGAACCGACGCGGATCCTGGTCCTCGGTGGCGGATACGTCGGCTTGTACACGGCGCTGGGACTCCAGAAGAAGCTCCGCGCCAACGAGGCCTCCGTGACCATCGTCGATCCTCAGCCGCACATGACCTACCAGCCGTTCCTCCCCGAGGCGGCTGCCGGGGCCATCGAGCCCCGGCACGTGGTGGTGCCGCTGCGCCGGGTGCTCCGACGCTGCCACGTGCTCACCGCGCGCGTCACCAAGATCGAGAACGAGCGCAAGACCGTCACGGTCGAGGCGGCCGACGGCCACATCGAGCAGCTCAACTACGACGTGCTCGTGGTGGCGCTCGGCTCGGTCGCGCGGATCCTGCCGATCCCCGGCCTCGCCGAGGAGGGCATCGCCTTCAAGACCATCGGCGAGGCGATCTACCTGCGCAATCACGTGCTGACGAAGCTGGACGAGGCCGCCAGCACGCTCGACCCCGAGCTGCGCAAGCGTTTGCTCACCTTCACCGTTGTCGGCGGTGGCTTCGCGGGCATCGAGGCGCTCGCCGAGCTGGAGGACATGACGCGCTTCGCGACCCGCTACTACGAGAACATCCAGCCGGAGGACATCCGGTGGGTGCTCGTCGAGGCCGCGGGCCGGATCCTGCCCGAGGTGCGCGAGACGCTGGGCGTCTGGACGGCCGAGCAGCTCGAGAAGCGCGGCATCGAGGTCTACCTGTCGACGGCGGCCAAGTCGTTCGAGAACGGGCATGTCGTGCTCTCCGACGGCACCGAGTTCGACAGCGACACGATCATCTGGACGGCGGGCGTGAAGGCCAACCCGGTGCTGGCCAACTCGGACCTGCCGGTCGACAAGCGTGGCAGGCTCCAGGCGACCGCGGGCCTGCAGGTGGTCGGCCAGCCGAACGTGTGGACGGCGGGCGACATCGCGGCCGTGCCGGACCTCTCGCGGACCGAGGAGGACCCGACGGCGACCTGCCCGCCGAACGCCCAGCACGCGGTGCGGCAGGCGCGCCACCTGGCGAAGAACATCATCCGGGTGCTCCGGGGCGGTCAGCCGGTGGACTACTACCACAGGAACGTCGGCTCGGTGGCCAGCCTCGGCCTGCACAAGGGTGTCGCGGACACGTTCAACATCAAGGTCAAGGGCTTCGCGGCCTGGGTGATGCACCGCGCCTACCACGTCAAGGCCATGCCGACCTTCAACCGCAAGGTCCGGATCCTGCTCGACTGGGCGCTGGGTGGCCTGCTCCGCCGCGAGGTCGTCTCGCTGGGCCAGATCAACAACCCGAAGGAAGAGTTCGCCCGGGCTTCTCGGTCCTGACGGCCACGGGGGCATAAGCTGCACGGTGCCCCCGTAGCCCAATCGGCAGAGGCAGTCGACTTAAAATCGATCAAGTGCGGGTTCGAGTCCCGTCGGGGGCACTATCCGCACTGGTCAGCGACCTGGGGCAGGGCATCCGAGATCATTTCCCCGGTTTATCCCCGGAATTCGAATCGCCCGCCATTTTCGAGCGACTCCAGCGCCGACGCTGCCCGAGGCGACGCGCCCCCGCGCCCCATGTAGACGTCCTGGGTCAGGGAACTTGCGGCCATCTGCGGCGTGGCACGTGTGACGGTTCGGCGAGCCGTGATGGCGCTGCGCGACGAGGGTCCTGTGACAGTCACCCACGGTCGCGGAACGTTCGTCACCAAGCGACGGTGAATCGGCGTCCGACGCCAGCAGCCGCGTTTCGTCCTTCATGCGTGTCCAGAACGACCTGTGCCGGTTCGTCGCGGGTTATCGTGTAGGCATGACTGCGGCGGCCTCGCACCACGGCAGGAACCCGGACCGGGCGCGATTCGACTTGCCCCGGGACATCCGGGCTGCCCTGCTGCCCGAGGAAGTTCCCGCGTTCGAGGCTGCGTATCAGCAGGCGTTACGGGACGCGTCGGAGACGGTGAGCCTGGAAGTGCTGCAGTCGACGTTGGCGAACTGGCGGCGCATCGCCCAGATGACGCAGGCCGACCCGGCCGCGCACCGTCGGATGCTCCAGCAGGCCGAGCGGACCCGCCGCACCGGCGAACCGCCCGAGGGTGCCGTCGAGTGGAATCAGCTACGGGCCGAGCTGGGCGTCTGACCTTCCGGTGGCCTACCGCATAGTGACGGACCCACAAGTCCGTTCCCAGATCCGTGCCCTTCCAGCGGACGTGCTGCCTGCTGGCCGACGCAATGGGTGTCCTCGAGCTCACGCCGTGGAACGGCCGCCCGTACAACGAGGCCGACCCGGACGGCTGGATGCGGCAACTCGATTTCGCGAACGGCCGTGGGTTCGTCACCTATCTTGTCCTTGACGATCAGGACCGGGTGGACGTGCTGAATGTGACCTGGCTCGGGCGCGAATAAGGTCAACGGATCGCAAGAACAAAGCCGCTTACGCTCACTCGGCGACGAGGCGAGAGGCACCGAGTTTCCCCCGGAACTCAGTGCGATACGTCCCGAGGCGTTGATAGAGGACAGGCATAAGCTTCTGCTAAGGATGCAGGTAGTGCGGGATGACAGCAGGCGTCAGCAACGTTCGATGATCACCGATCGGAAATCGATCGAGTGCGGGTCGAGTCCCGTCGGGGCACCATCCGCACTGGTCGGAGACCTTATCTGTGGGGAACCAAGATCGAGTGCCCCACTAGCTCGGTGACCCTCACAAGACGTCCTCTAGTGTGGCGCCCTCCGAGGCCGCGCCGCTATCGGCCGGCATGGCGCGGCGCTCACCTCTGGCAGCCACGCGACAGGCCGGCGGCTGCACCGAGGACCGCAGCTCAAGAAGGCGAGAACGTCCTCGCCGGACAGGCAAGTCTTCGAGGTGGCGGGGTCGAGCGCGGCGGTTGCGTCCGTGTGCGACCGAGCGGCATCTCGCCGACCTCCTGGAGGGTTATCACGCCGTGCCAAAGGGCAGCCGGGCAGGCACGCGGTGGCTGAGTGAAATGTGCGCTCGTAGATCCGGTGTACCCGTGCGACGTCTCGTGTCTCCAGCCGTGCAGGTCCCGACGCTCGGACCTGCCGCACATCGTGTGGTGGATCGAACGTGGCCACCATCGCCGCCACGTCTCGTCCGTCGCGGGCTGCGTCAAGAAACGGCGATGGCCGACCCTCGATCGTGCCGGGCGAACTGAACCAGAAACGCCCGGCCTCAACGAGGAACCACATCGTGGCCAGAGCGGGTCTGCCCGCTCGCTGGTGCGCTCGAATTCGGCGATCACGTCGGCCAGCATTTCCCCCTTCGGCGACGACGAAGCTGCCTTCGCCAGGGATGGCGTTGCCATCGCATTCGACTGCGTCCAGACCGAGCAGAACATGCTGGAACCAGCGGCGTTCGGCGATGGCGGCGTGCTTGATCGGCCCGATCGGCGTGGTCAGTGACGCCATCGGGGTTCGTGGCGAGGCGGGCCCTCCCGCGGTCACCGTCGTCGTGGCGGCGGAAATGCCACCGCGATCTCGGTCGCCGCGTCCAGGACGGCGCCGTCAGGGTGGCCGGTGACCGGCTCGGCCTCGGCGATCACGGTTGTGGCTCCGCGGCGCTCGGAGTGATAGTGCAGGCCGGTGAACTCGACTCCGGCCACGCCGAGCGCCGCGGCCCGGCGGGGCGTGACGTTTCCCGTGCCGTCCGTGTCGGCGAGATCCTTGAGGCGTTGTGCGTGATCCCGGTTGGCCATGCGCACCCAGGCGATCGCCACGACGATCGTGTTGCCGTGGCCGTCTCCGATGACGAGCAACCGTCGCTTCAACGACCGGCACGGGGTGCGCAGGAAGAACTGTTGCACCTCGCCGTAGGAATGCATGGCACAGTTCGCCGCCTGCTCGCCCCAGCGTTCGAGCCTGCGCCAGCCGAGCCGGCTCCAGGCGCGCTTGGCGCGTCCCTGACGGGCCTCCGCTCGGGCGCTGCTGGTCTTCGCGCGCAGAGCCTGGCCGGCTGCCGCGTCGAGGGCAGCCCCCGTGGTCCCTGCTGAGCCGGCGCCTCCCAGGCCGCCGCCTGCCGCGAGCCCGCCTGCGAGTATGGCCGCGGCCACGACTGCTCCGCCGCCCTTCTTCGGGGTGATCGGATACTTGCTGCCATCCGGCCGGCTGCGAATCACGGGCACGGCAGAACCTCCTCCCTGGGTCTTGCCGAGGGCCGATTCTGGCGCGCCGCTGAGCGGCCGACATCCGAATGCGGCCGAACCACCCGAACAGACCAGGCCCCGGTCAGCCGCAGGTGGGCCGCGCGACGGCGTCGGTGCGGCGTTCGAGCAGGATGGTGTCGTGCCACGTGCCGTCGCGCTGGGCGATGCGTTCGCGGACGCCGACGGTGCGGTAGCCGGCGGAGTGGTGCAGCCCGATGCTGGCGCGGTTCTCGGTGAACACCGAGGTCTGCAGCGTCCAGAGCCCGGCGTCGTCGGCCTCCACGACCTGCTTGCGGATGAGCGCCTTGCCGACCCCGCGGCCACGGTAGTGCTCGGCGACGTAGATCGAGCTCTCGGCCACCCCGGCATAGCAGGCGCGCGCCGAAACGGGGCTCAGCGCGGTCCAGCCGACGACCTCGCCGTCGAGGACGGCGACCCATCGGTGTCCGGGCAGCCATTGCGCGTCGAGGGTGCCGCGGCTGGGCACGGCGGTCTCGAAGGTGGCGATCCCGGTGGCGATGCCCTCGCCGTAGATCCGCCGCACGGCGGGCCAGTCACCGGGCCGCAGCTCCCGGATGTGCACGTCCGACGGGGTGTCCTCCGGGCAGCAGGGACGCGGCGCCAGCAGTCCCATCACCGCGTCGGCAGCGTGCGGCAGGCCGGTGCAGCAGTTCTCGTTGATCCACACCCGGGTGGTCGTGCCCTCCCTGTGCAGACGAAGAAACCCCACGTCAGCAAGCTTGCGGACGTGGTGTGAGCAGGTGGACTGGCTGATGCCGAGCTGCTCGGTCAGTGCGCCGACGGTGATGCCGCCCGGGCTGACGGCCACGGCGTGCAGCAGCCGCACCCGCGTGGGCTCGGCCAGGCAGGCGAACCACTCGGCGTAGGTGGCGGCCTCCTGGTCGGGCAGCAGCAATGGCTGCGGAGCGGTCGTCGTCATGCCCGCATTATCGACACCGATCGATGGTTGCGTCAATCGATGCCGGTCGATACAGTCTCGCCCAAGTCAATCGATGGCAGTCGATGAAGGGTGAGACTCATGAGTGAGTTGCCGGTGGCCGTCGTGGGGGCCGGTCCGGTGGGCCTGGCCGCCGCGGCCGAGTTGGCCGAGCGCGGGATCGAGCCGGTGGTGCTGGAACGCGCCACGCAGGCCGGAGCGGCGGTGGCGCAGTGGCACCACGTGCGGCTGTTCTCGCCGTGGTCGGAGCTGGTGGCCCCGGCCGCGCGGCGGCTGCTCGAGGCGACCGGGTGGCAGCCGCCCGTGGCCGAGACGTACCCGACCGGGCGGCAGTGGGCGGAGGAGTACCTGCGTCCGCTGGCGGCGGCTCTCGGGTCCCGCGTGCGGTTCGGCGCCGAGGTCGCCGGCGTGGCCCGGCGCGGCCGGGACCGGGTGGTGGACGCGGGTCGGGACAGCGAGCCGCTGGTCGTCCACATCAGACACTCCAGCGGCGCCGAGGAGCGGTTGGCCGCCCGCGCGCTCATCGACGCTTCGGGCACGTGGGGTTCGCCCAATCCCGTCGGCGGCGATGGCCTGCCCGCACTCGGCGAGCGGGCGGCGGCCGACCGCATCACCTACCGCGTCCCGGACCTGACCGACGACAGGACGCGCGCCCCCTACGCGGGCAGGCACGTGGCCGTGGCCGGCAGCGGGCACTCGGCACTGACGGCGCTGGTCGCGCTCACCGGCCTCGCGGACACGGGAACGCGGGTGAGCTGGGTGCTGCGCCGCGGGAAGGTCGGCGACGCCTTCGGCGGCGGTGACGCCGACCAGCTGCCCGCGCGCGGGGCGCTCGGGCAGCGGGCGAAAGACGCCGTGGCCGCGGGCCACGTACGGGTGGTCACCGGCTTTCGTACCGAGGCCGTCGAGCGGGAGCCCGGCGGGCGGCTGGCCCTGGTGTCCGACCACGGCGAGCGCCTCGGCGAGATCGACGAGGTGGTGGCGCTCACCGGGTTCCGGCCGGACCTGTCGTGGCTGTCGGAACTGCGGCTCGACCTCGACGTGACGTTGCAGGCACCGGTCAGCCTGGCACCGCTGATCGATCCGAACGTGCACTCGTGCGGCACCGTGTACCCGCACGGCGTGCGCGAGCTGTCGCACCCGGAGCCCGGGGTGTTCCTCGCCGGGATGAAGAGCTATGGCAGGGCGCCGACCTTCCTGGCGATGACCGGCTACGAGCAGGTACGCAGCATCGCCGCGCAGCTCGCGGGCGACCAGGCCGCCGCGGAGCGGGTGGAACTGGTGCTGCCCGAGACCGGGGTGTGCGGCGGCGCAGGGCTGTTCGACGAGCCGGACGGTGCGGCGGCAGGCGGCTGCTGCGGCGGCGGCGAGCCGGAGGTGCTCGGCCTGGCGGCCCCGTCGGCCCAGCGCTGATGGCGCTGCCCCCGGCAGCGCCGGTGGCGTCGCTGACCGAGGCCGGGCTGCGGCGGGTGCTGGCCACCCTGTGCGTCACCGAGATCACCAGCTGGGGCGTGCTGTATTACGCGTTCCCGGTACTGGCCTCGGACATCAGCGCGGACACCGGCTGGTCGCTGGCGTCGCTGACGGCGGCGTTCTCGGCGGGCCAGCTGGTGGCGGCGCTGGTGGGCATCCCGGTGGGGCGGATTCTCGACCGGCGCGGCCCGCGCGCCGTGATGACCGCCGGGTCGGTCTTGGCGGCGCCCGCGCTGCTGGCCGTCGCCGCCGCGCAGAACCTGGCGTGGTTCTTCGCCGCGTGGATGCTGGCAGGCGTCGCCATGGGGGCCGTGCTCTACCCGCCCGCGTTCGCGGCCCTGACCCGCTGGTACGGGCCACGCCGCGTGCGGGCGCTGACGCTGCTGACGCTCGCGGCCGGGCTCGCCAGCACCGTGTTCGCGCCCGTGACGGCCGCCCTCGCGGCCCACCTGCACTGGCGCGCGGTCTACGTCGTGCTCGCGATCGTGCTGGCGGCCGTCACGCTGCCGGGGCATGCCTGGGGCCTGCGTGGTCCCTGGCCGCCTCCCGAAACCCGCGGCGACAGGGTCGCCGGTCAGACGCCGGGTCACGTCGCCCGCAGCCGCCCGTTCGCCGCCCTCGTCGCGGCGTTCGCGCTGACGGCGCTCGCCACCTATGCGGTGGTGATCAACCTGGTACCCCTGCTCGCCGAGCGAGGGGTCGGTGCGGGAACGGCGGCCGTGGCGCTCGGCCTCGGCGGGCTCGGCCAGGTGCTCGGCCGTCTCGGCTACGCGCCGCTGGCCCGGCGACTGGGCGTGCGGGCCCGGACCGTACTGGTCCTGGCCGCGGTCGCGGTCACCACCGCCCTGCTCGGCGTGCTGACGTCGGTGGCGGCGCTGATTACGGCGGCCGTCGTCGCGGGCATGGCCCGCGGCATTCTCACCCTGCTGCAGGCCACGGCCGTCACCGACCGCTGGGGCGCCACCCACTACGGCCGGCTTACCGGCATCCTTTCCGCCCCGCTCACCGTCACCGTCGCACTGGCCCCGTGGGCCGGTGCGAGCCTCGCCGCCGCGCTCGGCGGCTACTCACCGATGTTTCTCGTGCTCGCCGCCTTCGCACTGGGAGGCTCCGCGCTCGGGCTGGCCAGCACACCACCCGCACCCGAGAGGACACCATGAACGACGTCATCGTGATCGGCGGCGGCCAGTCCGGGATCGCCGCAGCCCGCGCGGCCCGGAACCGGGGCCTCACCCCGCTGGTCCTGGAAGCGGGGCCCGAGCCGGCGGGCTCGTGGCCGCGCTACTACGACAGCCTCACCCTCTTCTCTCCCGCGGGCTACAGCGGCCCGCCCCACGCGCCGTTCCCCGGCGATCCCGAGCGCTATCCCACCCGGGACGAGGTCGCCGACCACCTGCGCGGTCAGGCCGCGAGCCTGGACGTCGAGATCCGCACCGGCACGCGCGTCGTCGCCGTGACCGCCGACCAGGCGGGCGGGTTCACCGTCCGCACCGCCGACGGCCAGACGTTGCCCACGGCAGGCGTCGTGGCCGCCAGCGGCTCCTTCGGCAACCCGCACCGGCCGGAGCTGCCCGGCCACGCGGGCTTCACCGGCGAGGTGCTGCACGCGGCGGACTACCGCAACCCCAAGCCCTTCGCGGGGCAGCGCGTCGTGATCGTCGGCGCGGGAAACTCGGCGGTGCAGATCGGCTACGAGCTGGCCGACGTCGCCGACGTCACGCTCGCCACCCGCGGCCCGATCGGGTTCGTGCCGCAGCGGCACGACGGGCAGGACCTGCACTACTGGCTGCGGCGCACCGGCTTCGACGACCTGCCGCCGGAATGGCTGGCTCGCCTGGTCACCGCCACGCTGGTGCTGGACACCGGCGACTACCGCCGTGCCTTCGACAGCGGCCGCCTCGACCGGCGGCCGGTGTTCACCGGCTTCGACGGCGACCATGTCGTCTGGCCGGACGGCACGCGCGAGCGGGTGGACACGGTGCTGTTCGCCACCGGGTACCGGCCGCACCTGGACTACCTCGAACCGCTCGGTGCGCTCGCGGACGGCCTCCCCCTGCACTCCGGAGGGCTTTCCGCGACTCACCCCGGCCTGGTCTACGTCGGGCTGGAGTTCCAGCGCTCGTTCGCGTCCAACACCCTGCGTGGCGTGCACCGGGACGCCGAGTACGTCACCGCGGCGCTGGCCGCGCACGTCGGCAAGGCAGGCGCTCTGGTGGCCTGAGCGCACCGCCGATCCGCCGAAATGCACCGGCGGAGGGCGGGGACGTGTACCGTGAGGAGCAGCAGGCGCTCCGTTTCGTAGCCGAGCGCTTCGGACGACGTCGATTCATGGCCGACGTCGAGCTGGGCGACCTGCCCCGTATCTGTCAGCGCGAACGGGTCTCGCGACATCGTGCGAGTGATCGAGTTCGCCCACCCGGCCCGTTTCCCGCGCCATTTTTCGACCAGCCGGTCGCCATTGCGGTTGCCGCCGAAGGAGCTTTCATGCCCACCAACGACCCCTGCTCGTCCCCGGCCGGATCGACCGTCGCGCCGGTGGTCTTCAGCCACCCGGTCACGCAGTCTCCCGCCAGTGAGCCCACGGCCGCCAGCGACCGGGCACGGCAGGTCCGCTTTTCCGCGGCGCCGTCCGGCCTCAGTACCGGACCGCGGCGATGAGCGGCTCCGCCGCCACGGCGACGACGACAACCGGCGGTGAGTACGCGGCCCTGCTGGGCGAGGTGCGGGCCGCCGGGCTGCTCCGCCGTCGCTACGGCTACTACGCGTGGAAGATCGCCGGCAACCTGGCCGTGCTGGCCGGGGCCTGGGTCGCGTTCGCCTTCCTCGGCGACAGCTGGTGGCAGCTCATGATCGCCGCGGTGCTGGCGGTCGTGTTCGCGCAACTGGCGTTCATCGGCCACGACGCAGGGCACAAGCAGATCTTCCGCACGCGCCGTCCCAACGACATCCTGGGCACCGTGCACGGTGGACTGGTCGGCATGAGCTATCGCTGGTGGATCAGCGGGCACAACCGGCACCACGCCAATCCCAACCACGAGGACCACGATCCCGACCTCGACATCCCCGCGCTGGCCTTCACCAGCCGGCAGGCGCGGATCAAGTCCGGGTTCCTGCGCTGGATGGCCAAGCACCAGGCCGTGCTGTTCTTCCCGTTGCTGACGCTCGAAGGGCTGAACCTGCACGTGTCCGGGATCCGGGCCATCTGGCGGGGCGAGACGAAGGCACGCAGGCTGGAAGGTGCGCTGCTGACCGCCCACGTCGTGGTGTATCTGGCCGCGGTCTTCCTGGTGCTCTCGCCTGGGCTCGCGGTGCTGTTCGTCGTGATCCACCAGGCCCTGTGGGGTGTCTACATGGGATGCTCGTTCGCCCCCAACCACAAGGGGATGCCGACGATGACGGGCCAGCCGCTCGACTTCCTGCGCAGGCAGGTGCTGACGTCGCGCAACGTGCGCGGCGGGCGGCTCACCGACTTCGCGCTGGGCGGGTTGAACTACCAGATCGAGCACCATCTGTTCCCGAACATGCCGAGGCCGCACCTGCGGCATGCCCAGCCGATCGTCCGGCGATTCTGCGCCGAGCACGGCATCTCCTACAGCCAGACCAGTCTCGTCCGGTCCTACCGCCACGTGCTGGAGCACCTGCACGAGATGGGCGCGCCGCTGCGTGCGGCCGACCGGGCCCGCACCGCGTAGGCCGGCGAGTCCCGGCCCGCTGCCGAGCCGAGCCGAGCGAGCCGAAGGGCACCTTGGGTACCTGATGCGTACCCAAGGTCACCTTCGGCTCGCTGGCGTTGGTGGTGCCGTGCCGGGTGGGTTGGTGGGTGTCGGTGTGCACGTGGCCGTCGCCGGTGTGCGCGTCGCCGGTGCCGGTGCCGAGCCGAAGGGCACCTTGGGTACCTGATGCGTACCCAAGGTGCCCTTCGGCTCGCTGGCGGTGCCAGGCCGGAGCCCGTCAGCGGGGGCCGGTGTGCGCCGGTGACGGGTCCGCGTCCGCTGGCAGGGGCTGGGCTTCGCGGCGGCGGGAGCGCACGGCGTGCACCACCACCGCGAGCGTCGCGGCCAGGAAGATGACCTGCTGTGCCGTACGGGGCCACAGCTGGTCGTCCCACGCCGTCAGCAGCCCGGACTGCGCCGCGTAGACGTTGGCCGGGAACATCGCGACGAGCAGCAGGCTCAGCCCGCCCGCCGCCCACGGCGCCGTCCGGTGCCACAGCAACCCCACCACGCCGGCCAGCTCCAGCACCCCGGTCACGGTCACCAGCAACTCGGGGGCGGGCAGCGCCGGAGGCACCATGTCGATCAAGGTGCCGCGCATCCCGACGAAGTGCGAGACACCGGTGGCGGTGAACATCGCCGCGATGCCGCCGCGCACCGCCACCGGCCACGGCCGCAACCGCCGCACGCCCATGGCGCCCGCCGCCAGCAATCCCAGCGTGACGAGCACGAGTATCAGCAGCACAGACATGGGATCCCCTCCCCGCAACGTCAACTTGACACTGACAAGATTGCCGGACGGACGTCATCTTGTCAATGTCTAGATTGCCGCTAGGCTGGTGTCATGCCGAGCCGCCGATATCACCACGGCGACCTCCGCCGCGCCGTGCTCGACGCGGCCGTCGAGGTCATCACCGAGGCGGGCCCCGCGGGCGTCAGCCTGCGCGAACTGGCCCGCAGGGCAGGGGTCTCGCACGCGGGGCCCATCCATCACTTCGGCGACAAGGCCGGCGTGCTCACGGCGCTGGCGGCCGAGGGTTACGACCTGCTGGCCGGCTCGCTGACCGAGGTCCGGGACCGCACCGGCGAGTTCGTGGAGGTCGGAGTGGCCTACGTGCGCTTCGCCATCGCGCACCGCGCGCATTTCGAGGTGATGTTCCGCCCGGACCTCTATCACGCCGACGACCCGGCCGTGGTCGCCGCGAGCACGCGCGCGTCCGAGGTGCTCACCGGCGGCGTCGCCACCGTGGCCGATCGAACCGGGGATGCCGACCTCGCGGTCGCGGGCGTTGCCGCGTGGTCGATCGTGCACGGCTTCGCCACGCTGTGCCTGACCGGCGCGCTGTCACCCCGCTTCGCCGACGACCCGGAGACGACGGCGCGGGCGGTCGCGGGCATGCTCTTCCGGCGTCGGTGACGACCGTCCACACTGGTCACTCGGACGTCAGAGGGTTTCCTTGCACCTTGCCGGGTACACCGTCGGAGGACAGTACGCATACCCAGGGAAAGGCAACGCTCATGCCGGTGGCCGAGATGACCCGTACCTACCCCGCCGACCTCGGTGGCATCGACCGCGACGCGCTCGTGCGCTGCATCGAGGCGTGCCTTGCCTGCGCCCAGGCGTGCACGGCCTGCGCGGACGCCTGCCTTTCGGAGGCCGACGACCAGTTGCCGATGCTGCGCAAGTGCATCCGTTCCAACGCCGACTGCGCGGACGTCTGCGAGACGACCGCGCGCATCCTGTCCCGGCACACCGGCTACGACGCCAACCTCACGCAAGCCGTGCTGGAGGCGTGCGCCACCGTGTGCCGCTCCTGCGGCGACGAGTGCGAGCAGCATGCCGGCAGGCACGAACACTGCCGGGTCTGTGCCGAGGCGTGCCGGGACTGTGAACAGGCCTGCCGTGAGCTGATCGGCTCCCTCGGCTAGGCCATACGTCAGGGGGCACTGATATCACTCGTTGGTGATATATTGCGGGCGGTGGCGCGTCGCCGCACCACCGCCGTCAGCATCCGGCGCCTTCGAGGAGATCCCGTGCCCGACACACCCGAGGTCCTGTTCGTCTGCGTGCACAACGCAGGCAGGTCGCAGCTGGCGGCCGCGCTGCTCCAGCACTACGCGCTGGGCCGGATCGCCGTGCGTTCCGCGGGGTCCGAACCGGCGGAGAAGGTGAATCCCGCCGCCGCGCAGGCACTCGCCGAGTGGGGCCTCGACATCACCGCCGAGGTGCCGACGAAACTGTCCACAGCGGACGTGGAGGCAGCCGACGTGGTGATCACGATGGGTTGCGGCGACACGTGCCCGGTCTTTCCCGGCAAGCGGTACCTGGACTGGCAGCTCGACGACCCGGCGGGCCGCTCCGTGGAGCACGTGCGGCCGATCCGCGACGACATCGACCGGCGGGTGCGCGCGCTCGTCAGCGACCTGCTCGACGGCTGAGCGCGACGCCGGGGGCCATCATGGAGAACCGAACGTCGCACGCCGGGGTCGCGCTGGTCACCGGGGCCTCGCGAGGGCTGGGCGCGGCCATCGCCCGCGCACTCGCCAGGGATGGCGTGCCGGTGGCGATCAACTTCGCGCGCAACAAGGCGGCGGCCGACGCGCTGCGCGAGGAGATCGCCGGAGCCGGAGGCAGGGCGGAGGTGTTCCCCGCCGACATCACCGATGAGGCCGCCGTCGCCGAGCTGTGCCGCAGGGTCACCGCGTCACTTGGCGAGATCGACATCCTGGTGCTCAACGCCACCGGCCCGCAGCCGCTGCTCGACCTGGAGGAACTCGACTGGCGCGCCGTGCTCGACCAGCTGGAGTTCTTCGTCAAGAGCCCGTTGCTGCTCGCCAAGCAGGTGGTGCCGGGCATGAAGCGACGCGGGTACGGCCGGATCGTGCACGTCGGTTCGGAGGTGGTGGAGCTGGGCGTGCCGCACTCCAGCGCCTACGTGGCGGCCAAGGGTGCCCAGCTCGGGCTCATGCGCTCGTGGGCGCGCGAACTCGCCGGTCACGGGATCACCGTCAACCTCGTGGCCCCTGGCTGGATTCCGACGGAGCGGCACGACGGCGTCTCCGCCGACGAGGTGGATCGCTATGCCGCGGGGGTGCCGCTGGGTCATCTGGGCGTGCCGATGGACGTCGGTGAGGCCGTGGCCTTCCTCGCCTCCGGCAGGGCGGGGTTCATCACCGGTCAGCGGCTGGCGGTCAACGGTGGAAACACCCTGAGCTGAGCGGTGCGGACGGGTCTGGCGGGCCGGCAGCCGCACCCCCAGCCGGGCGACTGCCGACCCGAGACCGATCGCGGTTCCGGTCTGCGCAGGATGTCGCCCAGATCGGTTGCCGCAGTGGCCCGAGTCTGCCCGGCCGGGTGACACGCGATCAATGCGCGATCGCTAATGCGACCATTAGTTCGGCTAATAAACGCTGGTCCTGGCAATGGTGGCGGCCGTACGGGCGAACGCTCGGATGGTCGCGTTCTCGGCCGTCGCCGACCATACCGGCACCAGCGCCATCGGGGGCATGTCCCGGATCGGCACCACGGCCAGCCCGGGATACGGGACGTTGTCCAGCAGGGTCGCCACCGTCAGGTGCAGCCCATGGCCGCGGGCCACGAGCGTTCCCACGTCGTCGGCGGTGAGTTCGGGCCGGTGGGTGAGCCCCACGACGTCCTGCTCGGTGAGGGTGAGCTTGCGCCCGCTCGGCGTGACGCGCGGGGTCCACAACTCCTGCTGCAGCTGCGGTGCCGTGTGCGCGGGGTTGATGAGCACGTAGTCGACGAGGTCGTCGAGTTCCACCGACTCATGAGCGGTGAGCGGATGGTCCTCAGGGACGAGCACGGCCCTCGGCACGCGGGCCAGCACGGGGCCGACCACGAGCCTGCGGTGCTCCACGGCCCGGCCGTCGCCGCCCGGTGACCAGCACAGCACCACGTCGGTCTCCCCGTTCACCAGCGGCGGCTCCGGGTCGAGGCTGTGGCGCATCTGCAGGGTGTGCAGGTACACCCTGCACTCCGGGTGGCTTCGCTCGAAGGCCAGCGCCATCCGGGCCGCCAGCCCGTTGCCGATGCTCGGCAGGTAGCCGATGCGCAGCTGGCCGGTGATGTCGCGCGCCGCGGCCCGGCAGTCCCGCAGCGTGCGGATCAGCTCGTCGTAGCCCCGGCGCGCGCCGGTGAGGAACCGGACACCGAGCGGCGTGAGCGAGACCTGCCGGTTGCTGCGGTCGAACAGGGCGCCGCCGATCTCGCTCTCCAGCGCGCGGATGGTCTGGCTCACGCGGCCCTGGGTGATGTGCAGCCGCAGCGCGGCGCGGCCGAAGTGCAGTTCCTCGGCCAGCGTCAGGAAGACCTCGACCTCCCGGAGCTCCACGTGCTCACCCGCCTTCGACACACCGTCCGTGGTCCTACCAGATCCGAGCGGCCGGCGGAGGCGCACACGTCCCCGGTCCGCCGCGCTAGGACGTCCCGGGCTCGTCCGCCGGTTCCACCTCGAACAACGGCAGCAACCCCGCGATCTGCAGGACCCGCCGGGCGAAGCGGTCCACGTTGACCAGCCGGATCGTGCCGCCCCGCTGCGACACCGCCTCGTGGGCGCGGACCAGCGCGCTGATGCACGCCGAATCGAAGAAGGACAGGTGCGTGAAGTCGACCACCAGCCCTTGGGCGCCCCCTTCGATCAGCTCGTCCAGCGCCGCCGCCAGCTGGGGGGCCACGTCGTGATCGATCTCGCCGCTCAGCGCGACCAGTCCCCGGGTTCCGGCCAGTTCCGTCCGCACCGTCGGGCCTGCGGCCGTGACCGGGCGGGATTCGCCGTCGTGCATCGTCTCGATTTCTCCTGTCACCACCACGTGTCTCGGGGCACCGTTTGTGCCGGCTCTCGGGCTCAGCCATGCTGTGCCCTAAGTTTGCCAGCAGGCAACGAGTTCCTCAGCGCGAGGAAAGTCATGCGGAGACCCGGACCGGGAGGCGCGAGCGTGATCGCAGGCACCAACCAAACTGTTCGAGACGGCCTGACGGAGTTTCTCAAGATCCGCAGGGGCGACATCGAACGCGCCTGGGCCGCGACGCCGGTGTTCACGAGCAAGCGCCCCGCCGACGCCGCCGAGGAGTGCGCGGAGCTGCTTTCCGGGATCCGGCAGGTGATCGAGACCGGCACCGAGGAGGATCCCTCGGCGGACGGCTTCTCGGCGGTGCGCACGGTGCTCGGTTCGCTCGCGTCGCGGTCGGCGGGTGGCCCCTCGGGCAGCGACCGGCCGGACGTCACCGTGCTGAAGGCCCCGCTGCTGCGGTTGTGGGGTGAGCAGGGCCACGACGAGGACGTCACCAACGCCGGGGCCCTTGCGCTCTCGACGGCCATCAACACCCTGCGCATCGCGGTGCTGGAGATCGAGCTGTCGGCGGGCGCCGACACCATCCTCTCGCAGCGGCAGCAGCTGACCGAGCTGTCCACCCCGGTGATCAAGCTGTGGGACGGCATCCTGGCCATACCGCTGATCGGCACGCTGGACAGCAGCAGGGGCCAGGCCGCCACCGAGGCGCTGCTGCAGCAGATCGTCGCCCAGCAGGCGCGGGTGGCCATCCTCGACATCACGGGCGTGACGGCCGTCGACACGCTGGTGGCGCAGCATCTGCTGAAGACGGCGATGGCGGCGAGGCTGATGGGCGCCGAATGCGTCATCAGCGGCATCCGGCCGCAGATCGCCCAGACGATGGTGCAGCTGGGCATCGATCTCGGCGAGGTCGCGACCAGGGCCACGCTGGCCGACGCGTTCAGCCACGCCCTGCGCAAGATCGGGATGGCCATCACCCGCTCCGACAACGAGCCGGGGAGGTAGTCGCGATGAGCGCGACCTCCGTCATCGAAATGGGAGACGTGCTCCTGGTCACCGTGCAGGGTGAACTGACCGATCACGACGCGGTCGCGCTGCAGCAGGACCTGGCGGCCAACGTCGCCGAGCGGAGTTCCCGGGGCGTGCTCATCGACGTCTCCGGGATGGAGATCGTCGACTCGTTCCTGGCCAGGACCCTGCACGACATCGCGGCCGCGACGGAGCTGCTCGCGGCCAAGACCGTGATCGTCGGCATGCGTCCGGAAGTGGCCATCACGCTCGTCGAACTCGGGTTGACTCTTCCGGGCCTGGCCACGGCCCTGACCGTGGCGGACGGCCTGGCCGAGTTCGGCGACGGCGTGAGGCCGCTATGACGAGTGTCGTCACCCTGCACGAGCTGCGCATCCGCGAGGAGATCGACATCGTCCATGTGCGGCAGACCGTTCGCGAGGTCGCCGTGTCCGTCGGCTTCTCCCTGGTGGAGCAGACGAAGCTGGTGACAGCGGCCAGCGAGCTGGCGCGCAACACGCTCAAGCACGGCAGGGGCGGCACCGCGCAGGTGGAGCTCGAGAAGCACGACGGGAGCACCGTGGTGCGGCTCGTCTTCAGGGACGAGGGCCCCGGCATCCCGGACACCGAACTCGCGCTCACCGACGGCTACAGCAGCGCGGGCGGGCTCGGGCTCGGGCTCTCCGGCGCCCGCAGGCTCGCCGACGAGTTCGACCTGCACACCACGCCCGGCGAGGGCACGACCGTCTCCGTGGGCTTCCGGGCGGGCAGGGCGGCGACCTGATGACGCCGACCTCGCTGACAGTGACCGAACCCGTGCACGTCGGCGTGGCCCGCACCATCACGGCCTCGGCGGCCAGGGCCGCCGGCCTGCCCGACCGGATCGCCGACCGCGTCGTCATCGCCGCCTCCGAGCTGGCGAGCAACCTGGTCAAGTACGGCGCCGAGGGGCTGTTCACCGTGTTCCGGAGCCCCAGCACGCTCGATCTGCTCGCCACCGACCGCGGGCAGGGCATCCGCGACGTCGAGCAGAGCATGCGGGACGGCTACTCGACGCACGGCTCGCTGGGCACCGGCCTCGGCGCCGTCCGCCGGATGGCCGACGTGTTCGACCTGTACTCGGTGCCGGGTGCGGGCACCACCGCGCTCGCGCGCTGGCGGATCACCGGGGCCGACCCGCTCGGCGTGACCCTCGGGACGGCGCTGGTGTCGGCGCCGGGGGAGACGCTCAGCGGCGACGCCTGCACGGTGCTGCGCCACGGCGGCATCACCACGGCCGTCGTCGTCGACGGGCTCGGGCACGGCCGGGACGCGGCGACCGCGGCGGCCGCCGCGATCGCCAGGGTCGCGGCCGATCCGGCCGCGGCGCCGGACGCCCTGTTCTCCTCGCTGGACGCCGACCTCGCCAGGACCCGCGGCGCTGCCGTCGCCGTCGCCCAGTTCGACATCGTCGAGGGCACGCTGCGCTACCAGGGCGTCGGCAACATCACGGCGCGGCTGTACCCGGCGGGAGGCAAGCACGAGAGCCTCGTGTCGGCTCCGGGCATCGTCGGTCGCAGGCAGCTGCGCGGGCGCCGGACCTTCCCCTCGGTCCGACCGTGGCAGCAGGGCAGCTGGCTGATCATGCACACTGACGGGGTGTCCGAGCGATGGGATGCGGCGAGCTGGCCGGACGTCTTCGACCATGATCCCGCCATCGTCGCGGGCTGGCTGCTGGGGCAGTACTGCCGGCGCCGCGACGATGCTTGCGTGCTGGCCATCGCCGGAGGTGACCCGTTGTGAACCGGGACCCGAAGCCCAAGGACGACCTCACCACGGAGGTGCGGCGGATCCTTCATGGCCGGGACCTGCCTCCCGAGGCCTGGCCCGAGGTCGCGGCTTCGCTGGACAGTGAGGGCGAGCGGCGCCCGCTCGCCAGGGTGCTGCGGGCGCTGACCGACGTGGTGCTCGAGCACGAACGCGAGCTGCGCTGGCACCAGTCGGAGCTCGAGCAGACCAACGCCGGCCTGCTGGCGCTGCACGCCGAGATCGACCGGCAGCGGCGGCGGACGGCGTTCCTCGACGACGTCAGCCGCGCGGCGGCCACCTCGCTCGACGGCGCCGAGCTGCTGGACGAGGTGGCCGCGCTGCTGCGGGACAACGAGTTCGCCGACCGCATTCTGGGCTGGCTCGCCGCGGGCGACGACCTGGCCTGTCCGGCCGAGCCCCGGCTGAGACCGGACGCCACGACCCGCGCGGCCCGCGACACGCGGCAGGCGGTCACCGACGGCGCCCACCGGGTGAGCCTGCCGCTGGTCACCGGCCCGCACGTGCTCGGTGTGCTCGACCTGCACCGCGACACCGCCGAGTTCACCGAGGACGACGTCAACCTGGCCAAGGGCGTCGCCAACCGGGCCGCCATCGGCGTGCGCAACGCCAAGGAGTACGAGCGCGAGCACGAGCTCGCCCAGCGGCTGCAGCTGGCGATGCTGCCCACGCTGACCCCCTACGAGGGCCTTGAGGTCGTCGCCAGGTACCGCTCCGCGACCAGGGGTGTGCACGTCGGCGGCGACTGGTACGACGCGGTGGCGCGTCCGGACGGCACCGTGGTGCTCACCGTCGGCGACGTCACCGGCCACGGTCTCGACGCCGCCCTGGTGATGGGAAAACTGCAGAACGCCCTGCGCGCCTACGCGCTCGAGGGCCACGGGCCCGCCTCCGCGCTGCGCCTGGTGCACCAGGTGCTGCGCGGCTGGCAGACCGACCTGTTCGCCACCGCGATCGTCGCCGAGGTCGAGACCGCGACGGGCGTGTTGCGCTGGGCCAGCGCCGGGCACCCGCCACCGTTGCTGCAGGAGAGCTCCGGCGCGGTGAGCTTCCTGGAGGCCGCCCACGCGCCGATGCTGGGCGTCGGCGTCGACCCGCACATTCCCGAGCACGAGCGCAAGCTGGAGGCGGGCTCGTCGATCGCCTTCTACACCGACGGGCTGATCGAGCGGCGGTCCAGTGACCTCGACGCCGGCATGGAGCGGCTCGCGACGGCCTGCCGGACGTGCGGTCTGCCGGAGCTCGACGCGCGCGCCGAGCACGTGCTGCACGAACTGCTGGGCAACACCGACCACGACGACGACGTGTGCCTGCTGCTGTGCCGGTGGGCGGGCGAGGCGGGGCGCTGACGCGCGGGCGGTCGGCCACGGCCGGGCTTCGTCACACTCGCTTTCCGGCCAAATTAGGGTTGGCTAAGTTAACCCGCATGGCTTCGACACTCTCCCGTCGCACCGTGCTCGGCGGCCTGGCGCTCACCGCCACGGGGCTGCTCGCCGCGTGCGGTGGCGGCTCCCGGCAGGCGACGTCCGGCTCCGGCGCCTGGTCCTTCACCGACGACACCGGCAGGACCGCCGAACTCGACCGCAGGCCCACCCGCATCGCCGGGCTCAACGACGCCATCGCGTCCCTGTGGAACTACGGCGTGGTGCCCGTCGCGTCCTTCGGCTACACGGCGCTGGAGGACGACGTGAACTTCGAGGGCAGGGACGTCTCCAAGGTCACGCAGGTGGGCCGGACCTACGGCGAGATCGACGTCGAGGCGCTCGCCGCGCAGCAGCCCGACCTGATCCTCACACACGCCTACCCGGTGGACAGCTCCGGGAAGCTGGATGCCGCCAAGCCGCTGTACGGCTTCAAGGACCTCAAGCAGCAGGAGACGGTCGCCGCCATCGCGCCCATCGTGGCGCTGGCGATGCGCGGCTCCGCCACCGGCGTCGTCGCCCGGACCGCCGAGTTCGCCTCCGCGGTGGGCGTCTCGCGCGCCACCCTGGACGGGCACAGGAAGGACTACGATGCGGCCCGGCAGCGGCTGCGCAAGGCCACCGGGTCCGGGCTCACCGCGATGGCCGTCGCCGCCTACCCCGCCGAGGGCGTGCACATCGCCAAGGCCGTCGACGACCCGGCGCTGCGCAGCTACACCGAGCTGGGCCTGAAGTACCCGGACCCCGGCGGCGACGCCTACTACTGGCAGCAGGTCAGCTGGGAGAACATCGGCGAGCACCGCACCGACGTGGTGCTCTACTCGCTGCGCGCCATGACCGGCAAGGAGCTGCTCGAACAGCCGACGTTCGCCCGGTTGCCCGCGGCCGCGGCAGGGCAGGTGTTCCCGTGGGAGTTCAGCGCGATGGACTACGTCGCCCAGGCGCGCACCATCGACCGGCTCGCGGCCAACCTGGAGAAGTCGCGCAAGGTCACCTGACGCGGGTCACGACGAGGAGGTGTGCTCCGCCGAGTACGCCTTCTGCCGGTCGCCGGGGCTGGGGCGCGGCTTGCCCTCGCGCCCGGCGGCCGTGCCCTGGCCGTCCGGCTTGCCCTGCTTCGCCGAGGCGGGAACGTCGGCCAGCTCGTCGTCCTCGTCCTGCACCGGCACCAGCGCCGACTCGCCCTCCCTGAGCACCTCGTCGGCCTCGCGCAGCCGCGCCCTGGCCTCCTCGCGGATCTTGGTGAGGCGCTCCACCGTGGTGTTGGCCTCCGTGGTGCGCCGCTGCGCGTCCTGCCTGGCCTGCTCGACCAGCTCCTTCGCCTTCGCCGTGGCCTCGTCAACCAGGCGCTTGGCTTCCGCCGTGGCCTCCGCGATGCGCCGTTCCGCGGCGTTCTTGCTCGCGGTCTTCTGGTCGGCGATGTGCTTGTCCAGAGCGTTGCGCTCGGCGGTCATCTTCGCGTCGAACTCGCGCTCGATCGTGCGCCGCCGCTGCTCGGCCTCCGCGTCGAGACGCTCCCTGCGCCGCACGGCGTCGGTGGTCATCTTCTCCACCTCGGCCTTCGTCGCGGCCAGCGCCTCCTGGTGCTCCCGCTGCAGCTGCTCGGCGTGGGTGTCCAGTGTCTCCAGCAGCTTCATGTACCGCTCGTGCAGCTTGTTGGACACCTCGCTGCTCTCGGCCCAGTTCTTCTCCGCGGCCTCCTGCGCGCGCGTCACGATCTCCTCGGCGCGCGTGTTGGCGAGGTGCACGGTGCGCTGCATCCGCTCGTCGAGATCCTCGATGCGCTCCGGGGGCTTCTTCAGCTCCTCCACGCGGTTCTGCAGCTTGCCGATCTCCCTGCGGGCGTTCTCCAGCTCGCGCGACATCGTGCTCGCCTGCGCCATCGACGCGTCGCGGTCGGCCACCACGCGGCGCAGCTGTGCCTCGAGATGATCGAGGTACTGCAGCACCTGGTTGCGGTCGAATCCGTGCCACGCCTGGGCGAACTCCCGCCGCAGCGGCAGCAGGCGGTTGTCTTGCTCGGAAGCCATGCCCCGACCGTACCCGCGTACGCGGTGTCGTCGCCGTCAGGCAGGCCGAAGGGCCGGGTGGCGTGTGTCCACCTCAGATTTCGTGTTGTCGCCGCACAAGCCGATTACCGACTGTGGACTCACCAGTGGAAGCCACGGGTGAGCTTCACCAGTGCGGCGGCGGCCCTGGACAGGTGCCGTTCGCCCTTGCCGATGTTCAGCCTGCCGGTGCCACCCGCCGCCGTGGAGTCGGGGAAGATCCGGTAGCCCTCGTAGGCGATCGCGTCGACCAGACCAGGCGCGAGCGCGTACGCGGCCTGGATCAGGTAGCCCTCCGGCGAGCCCATGTGCTTGGGCCGGTTCTTCAGCGCCCGCACGACCATGTCCGCCGCCTGTTCCGGCGATTTCGTCGGGAATGCGTCGTAGATCTTGGTCGGGCGGATCATCGGCGTGCGCACGAGCGGCATGTGGATCGTGGTGAACGTGATGCCGTCGCCGTGGGTCTCCGTGGCCACGATCTTGCTGAAGTAGTCGAGCGCGGCCTTCGACGCCACATAGGCCGAGAAGCGCGGCGCGATGCCCTGCACGCCGATCGAGGAGACGTTGACGATGTGGCCGAACTTGCGCTCGGTCATGTGCGGCATCAGCGCCAGGATCAGCCGCACGGCGCCGAAGTAGTTGATGGCCATGGCGCGCTCGAAGTCGTGGAAGCGGTCGTAGGACAGCCTCACGGACCGGCGGATCGAGCGCCCCGCGTTGTTCACCAGCATGTCCACGCGCCCGTGGTCGGCCAGCATCGCGTCGACGGCCTTGCGCACCGACTCCTCGTCGGTCAGGTCCGCCGGGTACACCGATGCCTGGCCTCCCGCGGCGACGATCTCGTCGCGCACCTCCTCCAGCTCGTGCCTGCGGCGGGCGACCAGTAGGGGCACGCCGCCCTCCGCGGCGACCCTGAGCGCGGTGGCCCTGCCGATGCCGGAGGAGGCGCCGGTGATGACGATCCGGCGCCCGTCCAGCTCCCCGCGAGGACCGTGCTCGCGGGCGCGGAACGGGTCGAGGTGCTCACGCCAGTACCGCCACAGCACCGGCGCGTAGCGCTCCAGTGGCGGCACGTCGATGCCGGAGCGGGCCAGCACCCTGCGCGTGGCCGCGGACGAGAACACGGCGGGGAAGGTCAGCGTGGTCAGCAGCACCGGCGGGATGCCGAGGCGGGACAGCACCGCGTCGCGCGCGATGCTCACCCCCGGCACGTGCTCGCTGAGCTTGGCCAGGCCGACGAGTCCCCGGGACAGCCGCTCGTCGAGCTCCACGTCGATGGTCGGGGCGCCCGCGGCCTTCGCGAACGCGTTGTACACCGAGGCGACCGGCTGGGGCTCGGGGTTGACCAGGTGGAAGGCGCGCCCGTCCAGTCCCTCCGTGCCGACCAGCTCCAGCAGGGCCTTGGCCACGTAGTCGACCGGCACGATGTTGGTGTCGCCGATGTCGGGCCCCACGACCGGCAGGTTCGGCAGCCCCGCGAGCCTGCTGATGGCGCTGAACAGGTAGTACGGCCCGTCGATCTTGTCCATCTCGCCGGTCTCGGAGTGGCCGACGACGACGGCGGGCCGGTACACCCGCCACGGCACGTCCTGCTGCTCGCGGACGAGGCGCTCGGCCTCGAACTTCGTGCGGTGGTACGGCGTGACCAGCCGCTGGCCCGCGTCGAACATGTCCTCGGTGAACACGCCCGCGTAGTCGCCGGCCACCGCCACCGACGACACGTGGTGCAGGCATCCGACGCCCAGGTCGGCGGCCAGCTCGATGACGTGCCGGGTCCCGTCGACGTTGGCCCTGATGCTGGCCTCGTCGTCGGCGGTGAGGTCGTAGAGCGCGGCGAGGTGCACCATGTGGTCGACGGTGCCGCGCAGGTCCTCCCGGGTCTGCGCGTCCACGCCGAGCCCTTCGGCGGAGAGGTCGCCGAGCACGAGCATGACCTTCTCCGGATGGGGCCACTGCCGCACCAGCTCGGCCAGCCGGTCGCGGGAGGTCTCCCGGACGAGCAGGACCACCCGCTCGGTGTCGTCCCGGTCCAGCAGCAGCTGCGTGAAGTGGCGGCCGATCAGCCCGGTCGCGCCTGTCACGAGGTACGTCGCCATTGCCTGCCCTTTCGCCGCGGAACGTCGCCGAGGAAACAACGCGCATTGTCGCAGCCGGTTCCGGCCCTTGCGAGGCGATCAGGCGGGTTCGGCGACCACGACCCGGTTGTCGGCGTAGCCGGTGGTTCCCCCGAGCCACTGCCCTCCACACGTCACGAGCACGATGCGGTGTGGCCCGCTCTGGCTGAACAGCTCGGGAGCCCTCGCGGGCAGCTCGTCCTTGTGCAGGGTGACGATCTGCGCCACTGCGTAGCGCCACACCGTGCCCGCGGCGTCGGTGACCGTGATCCGCTCGCCGATGCGCACGTTCCACAGCTCCGCGAACGGGCCGGTGCGGCCGTTCCAGTTGACGTGACCCGCGAACACGCCGGCGCCGCTGGGCGCGCCGAGCCCGGCGCCCCACCAGGTGGCCTCGCCGAGGCGCTCCGGCACGGGAAGCACGGCGCCCGGCCCCACCTCCTGCCGCACGAGCCGCGCGGTGCCGCCGTCCGGCAGCGCGAGGGTGCCGGGCCGCCTGCCGCTCGACACCGGCTCGTCGCGTGACCGTGGCTCGGCGGCGGGCGGCGGGGCCGGTGGCCGCGGCCGGGTGCTGGTGGCGCGGTCCTGCCGCGGCGCCGGGCTCGTCGCGGTGGGCGCTTCCTCGGGCTCGCCGGTGCCCGCGGGCGCCGCCCGCGTGGTCGTCGCCGGCTGCGCGCTGCCCGCCACGGCCACCGTCGGTGCCGGGACGAGCAGGACGCCCAGCACGACGAGCTCCGCGGCGAGCACGCTGCCGATGCCCAGCAGGTAGGCCGTGACCCACCCGCGCCGTCCGTGCCTGGAGTGCGTCATGAGCGGTGGTGGTGGCGCCTTCTCACCAGCCAGCCTGCGAGCCCGGCGGCGGCGACCGCGAGCACGCCCATGCCGGCGAGCGCCTCCGTGGGCGCGCTCCAGGTGGTGGCGCTCTGCGCGACGCGGTCCGGCTCCCCGGCGGGAATGGTGCGCGGCACCTCGTTGGGGACGTTGGCGACCGTCAGCACGAGCGTCTCGCCCGGCCGCACCGTGCCGCAGGCCGACGGCGGGTCGGCCGGGTCGAACGCGTCGTCGTAGCCGCTGGGCGGGCTCACCTCCACGACGCAGATCTCCTGCGGGGTGCGCAGGTTGTCCACGGTGGCCGTGCCGTCCCGGCCCTCGGTGGTGACGACGGCGGGCTTGCCGTCCTCGCCGACGAGGGGCTGGTCGTCCTGGCCGAGCGCGGGCGAGGTCCTGTCCTTCGCGGTGAGCCGCAGCGGCACACCGGCGATGCCGTCACCGGTGTCGGCGTCGACCTTGGCGACCCGCACGGTGCCGGGCGCGGTGCGGGCGGTGCCGGTGGCCTCGGTGACCAGTTCCTGCTCGCCACCGGTGGAGACCACGCGCTGGGTGTCGGCGGTGACCGGGTCCTGCACGTACGGCCGTTCGGCGGGGGCGGACAGCGTGCCGGTGACCTTCGGGCGCTCGCCGGTGGCGGTCACCCGCAGCGTGGCGGTGCCGTCGTCGCCGGTGGTCACGGTCTGTTCGCCGTCGAGTTCGGCGTCGGCGACCGCGAGCGTGACCGGCACGCCGGGCACACCCTCGCCCTCGGCGTTGAGCACCGTGAGGGTCCAGTCGGCCGGGCTGCCGATGATCTGCTCCTGTTCGGGAGCGGTCAGCGTCGCCGTCCACGGGCCCCGGTTGGCCTCGGCGTCGGCGCGCAGCCGCTGCACGGCCTGCCTGGCGCCCTGCGGCAGCTTGCCGAACTGGAAGTCGACGTCGTAGCCGATCTCGGTGAACGGCTTGCCCGGGTCCAGGTCGGCGGGGGTGCGGGGTGCCGCGGTCCACGAGTGCAGCAGGTGCGCCAGCGCGGCGGCCTCGTCGGGGTTCTTCGTGTCGCCGTAGCGCAGCAGCAGGTACGAGATGTTGGCGGCGACGTCGGCAGGCAGCCTGCCACCCCACTTGGTCAGCAGCTCGTCGCCGGGCTTGTACGCCTCGCCGCTGTCCGGGGCCTTGAGCGCGAACGACACGCAGAACACCTGCTTGCCGCCGACGACATAGGAGCCCACCCAGTCGTGGTCGCGGTCCCGGTCGCCCCAGGACTGGCCTGGCGACGTGCGATGGCCGATGCCCTCTCTGACCTCGGCCGACGCGGCAGGCGCGAGGGCGACCACCGACACCGTGCCGAGCAGGAACGCCGCCAGCAGCCGCAGGGCCGTCGCCAGGCGTGTCGTGCGTCTCACCATTACCCCCTTGATCGTGGACACCCCGACACGCGTTCGGTCAAGATCCCGGCACGCCAGGTGAGAATGGCGGGAGAAGGGTGACCAGGGCAATCGGCCAGGCGGTGGATGTCCGATGCGGCCATCCGGGACCTCGCCGCTTACGGTGGGTGCACGCCCTTCGCGGCCGATGTGGGTAAAGTCGGCTTTACTGACCCACGGGAACCGACCGGCACGCGCGGTCGTTAAACCCCATGCAAGTGCCAGGAGATCCAGGAGGATCAGGTGCGAACCTCTAGCAACCCCGCGTTCCGCAACCTTCCGCGGGGCGCCTCGGCGTACGGGCAGTACGCGGGCTTCAACCAGCCCCAGGGCGGGGTGCCGGGCACCGGCGTGCCGCAGGCGCCCGCCGGCGCCGCCGACCGCCCGATGACCGTTGACGACGTCGTGATGAAGACCGGGGCGAGCCTCGGTGTCACGCTGCTCGTCGGTGTCGTCACCGCGATCTGGGCGCAGGCGCAGGTCGCGGCCGACTCGATGGGCGCCGTCACCGGCGCGATGATCGTCGGCATGCTGGTCGGCCTGGTGCTGGCCCTCATCATCAGCTTCAAGCAGATCGCCAGCGGTCCGATGACGCTCGCCTACGCGGCCGCCGAGGGCGTGTTCCTCGGTGCCATCACCGGCGTCTTCGAGCTGATCTACCCGGGCATCGCGCTGCAGGCGGTGCTGGGCACGGCCGCGGTGTTCGTCGTGATGCTCGTGGTCTACAAGACGGGCGCGGTGAAGGTCACGCCGAAGCTCCGCAAGTGGATCATCGGTGCCCTGGGCGGCGCGCTGATCCTGATGCTGGCCAACCTCGTGCTCGGCCTGTTCGGCGTCAACATGGGCCTGCGCGACGGCGGCACGCTCGCCATCATCTTCAGCCTCGTGGTCATCGGCATCGCCGCGTTCAGCTTCCTGCTGGACTTCGACATGGCCGACCGGATGATCCGGGAAGGTGTGCCCGCCAAGTACTCCTGGTACGTGGCGTTCGGCCTCATGGTCACGCTGGTCTGGCTGTACCTGGAGATCCTGCGGCTGCTGTCGTACCTGCAAAGCGAGT
Source organism: Prauserella muralis (assembly GCF_003202285.1). Taxonomy (GTDB): domain Bacteria; phylum Actinomycetota; class Actinomycetes; order Mycobacteriales; family Pseudonocardiaceae; genus Prauserella_B; species Prauserella_B muralis. Next base: position 672,830 of record NZ_MASW01000006.1, on the reverse strand, counting down.
AACTCGCGTACTCCTGGACGAAGGGCGCCCGGCACCGACCGGGCGCCCTTCGTCGTGTTTGTCGCGCGGTGCTAGGTTTCTGCCGTGACGGTGCCGCCCTATCCCGGCCAGCCTGGAGCCGGTCCGCCGAACCCGTACGCGCCACCGCCGTCCGGCCAGCCGCCCGCGTTCGGCCAGCCGCCTGGCCACCCGCCGCCGGGCCCGTACGGGCAACCTGCCTTCGGTCACCCGCCATACGGGCAGCCGCCGTACGGTCCCGGGGCTTTCCCGCCCCCGCCGGAGCCGCCGAGGAAACGCAGGCTGTGGCTCAAGATCGGTGCGCCCGTCGCCGCGGGCATCGTGTTTCTCCTCGTCGCCGCGGGCATCGCCGGGTGGCTGAACTCCGGCGGGACGGCACAGGAAGGCGAGTGCCTCGACGTGCCGGAGTTCTCCGCCAACGCCGAGGAACAGCCGCGCAAGGTCGCCTGTGACGATCCGAAGGCCACCGTGAAGGTGGCCGTCCGGGTGGAGGGCGAGAACGGTCGCTGCCCGGAGGGCGACTACGACCAGATCTCCTACGACGGTGGCGACACGTTGTGCCTCATGCTCAACGCCAAGGACGGCGACTGCTTCGCCAACGTCAGTTCCGCGACCAAGGGCTACGAGCGCGTGGAGTGCACCGACCCGAGCGCCGAGATCAGGACGGTGAAGATCGTCCCCGGCTCGGGAGACCCCCAGCAGGTGTGTTCCGGCACCGACGCGGTGGACGCCGTCGTCTACTCCCGCCCCGCCACGGTCATCTGTCTCTCCCAGCCGCGGACCGTGTAGGCAGCGCCTTCTGTCCTGTCGCGCCGTCGCCGCGTGACCGGGAGTCTCGAATTCCTCAGTGGACGGAAAAATGCCCGGCCGGGACCGTTTCCGGTTCCCGGCCGGGCATTCGGCGTCGTTGGACAGGTGCGAGGACGGTGGTGGCTCAGCTCAGCCGCTCGAGCACCATCGCCATGCCCTGACCGCCGCCGACGCACATCGTCTCGAGACCGAACTGCTTGTCGTGGTGCTGCAGGGAGTTGATGAGCGTCGACGTGATGCGCGCTCCGGTCATGCCGAACGGGTGGCCGACGGCGATCGCGCCACCGTTGACGTTGAGCCGCTCGATGTCGATGCCCAGATCGCGGTACGACGGGATGACCTGCGCGGCGAACGCCTCGTTGATCTCCACCAGGTCGATGTCGTTGATGGTCAGGCCCGCGCGGTTGAGCGCCTGCTTGGACGCCTCGACGGGGCCGTAGCCCATGATCTCGGGCGAGAGCCCGGACACGCCGGTGGACACGATCCGCGCCAGCGGCGTGATGCCGAGCTCCCTGGCCTTCGTGTCGCTCATGACCACGAGCGCGGCGGCGCCGTCGTTGAGCGGGCAGCAGTTGGCCGCCGTGACGCGGCCGTCGGGCCGGAACACCGGCTTGAGCTCGGCGACGGCCTCCATCGTGACGCCCGCCCTCGGGCCGTCGTCCTTGCTCACCACGGTGCCGTCCGGCAGCGTCACGGGCGTGATGTCCTTGGCCCAGAAGCCGTCGGCGATGGCCTTCTCGGCGAGGTTCTGCGAGCGCACTCCGAAGGAGTCCATCTCCTCCCGCGAGACGCCCTTGAGCCGCGCCAGGTTCTCGGCGGTCTGTCCCATGGCGATGTAGACATCGGGCAGCTTGCCCGACTCGCGCGGGTCGGCCCAGGTGTCGGAGCCCTCCTCGGCCGTCTTCGCAGTGCGCTCCTCGGCCTCGGCGAACAGCGGGTTGTGCGTGTCGGGCCACGAGTCCGAGCTGCCCTTGGTGAACCGGGACACCGTCTCCACGCCCGCGGAGATGAAGACGTCACCCTCACCTGCCCTGATGGCGTGCAGGGCCATCCGGGTGGTCTGCAGGCTCGAGGAGCAGTACCGGGTGATGGTGCAGCCGGGCAGGTGGTCGTAGCCGAGCTGGACGGCGACGACGCGGCCCATGTTGAAGCCCGACTCGCCGCCGGGCAGGCCGCAGCCGAGCATCAGGTCGTCGATCTCGGTGGGTTCGAGCTGGGGCACCTTGTCCAGCGCCGCACGCACCATCTGGGTGGCGAGGTCGTCGGGCCGCATATCCACCAGCGACCCCTTGCCTGCCCTGCCGATGGGCGAGCGTGCGACGGAGACGATCACGGCTTCGGGCATGGTGGACACTCCTTCGGGTCGGCTAAGCGGGTGCTTAGGTACATCCTGCCCTTCAGGGGCCACAAGGCAACCCGTAGGTGCCGCCGAACACACTCGAAGGCACCTACGGGCCGCTGGTCAGCGCACTACAGCGCCGTGATCCGGCCGGTCCCGCCCACGGGGTAGCGCTCGGCGGTCACGGTGCCGCCGAGGCCGTCGGCCAGGTACTGCTGCAACGCCTGCTGGTAGGTCATGCCGACCGGCGTGAACGACAGGTCCCCGAACGGGTAGCCGTCGCCACCCCGCGCGGAGAAGTCGTTGGTCGCCACGGAGATCGGTGGCCCCTCGACCACCTGGCCGTCCGACACCACCACCGTGCCGTCGTCGAGCCGCACGTCCCGGACGCGTTCACCAGGCGTGACGACCGTGTTGGTGCCCTCCTCGACCACCTGCGCCTGCCTGGCCGGGTCATAGGTGAACGAGACGCCGGAGACCTGCATGAACGCGCCCGCCGCGCCCGGTGCCGCCGCGACGCCCCGCTCCAGCAGCTGCCGGAACGTGGCCCTGGGCACCTCGGGCACCACGGCCACGAAGTTCGAGAACGGCGCGATCTCGTAGGTGTCGAGCGCCGTGACCTCACCCGCGGGTAGCACCGAGTCATTGCGCACGCCGCCGCCGTTCTGGATGCCCACCTGCGGCGGGGTGACACCGTACTCGGCCGCCTGCCGCGTGCCTGCCCAGCGCAGGCTGTCGGCCACCAGGTTGCCGAGGTTGGTCTCCCGTGAGCGGATGTCGGCCCGGACGCCGTTGAGCGGCACCTCGCTCGTGGCCACCACCGTCTCGGCCAGAGTCTCCAGGTGTTCGGCGACCGGCTTCTCCACCTGGGCACGCACGCCGGGATCGCCCGCGACGGCGTCCGGGCCGACGCCGGACACCCGCACCGGGCCGGTCCGCGCCTCGTCGACGCCGATCACCTCACCGCGGCGGTCGAAGTTCAGCACCAGCCTGCCGATGTACTTGTAGTCGCCGGTGGTGGTGACGACCGGGACGGTCCTGCCCGTGGCGTCGTCGGCGTACAGCGGGAAGCCCCGCTCGGCCACGTCGCCGGGGATCAGCCGGTCGCCGGGCCCCGCGAGGATCTCGCCGCCGCCCGCGCCGACCACCGCGTCGACGCCGGAAAGGTGCGGCACGAGCGCCAACTCGTTGTCGATGTCCTGCAAGTGGCTCACGAGCACGACCTTGTCGATCCCGCGCCGCGCGAAGTCGCCCGCGAGGCCGTTGGCGATCTCGGCCAGCTCGCCGCTGACCCGCACCCCGCGCGGGCTGGAGATCGCGGGCAGCTCCGGGGTGGTCAGGCCGATCAGGCCGATCCGCTCCCCGCGCGTGCGCAGCACCTTGCTGGACACGATCGTCCCGTCGTCGGCGTGGGCGTCGAGCACCGGCTCGCCGGAGAAGTCGAGGTTGGCGCTGACGAACTCGAGCGAGCCGCCCATGCTCTCCAGGAACTGGGCGAACACGTCGGGGCCGAAGTCGAACTCGTGGTTGCCGATGGCGCTCGCGTCGTAGCCGATCTCGCGCACGGCCAGCGCGTCGTAGAACGGCACCCCGCGCTCCAGGCTCGCGGAGAACTCCGGCCCCGCCAGGAAGTTGTCGCCGCCGGACAGAGTGATCTCTCCGCGCCGCACCGCCTGGCCGGGTTCCGGCCTGCCGGTGGTGGCCTCGGTACGCAGCGTGTCCATCAGCGTCTTCACCCGGGACGGGCTGCCGTAGGGGTGGGGACCACCGTCGAGGATCGGTCCCTCGTCGGTGCCGTCGCCGGCGACGCCGAGCAGCGCCGACTCCATGTCGTTGGTGAACAGCACGCTCAGCGTGAACGCGGGCGCGGGGGTGTGCTGGTTCGCGGACGCCGGCCCGGTGCTCGTGGTGACGAGCAGCGCGGCGGCGAGGGCGGTGGCGACCGTGGTGAATACGGCTCGCAACTGGTGTGTCCGCACGGGTCTCAACAGGGCTCCTCGGAGGTCACTCGAACGTATGACCCCGATGAGCTAAGCACAGGGGTCCTATTCGGACAATCCGTCACGGAGGGCCGCTGTGCGGAGCGGGTGCACTGTTTACGCTGAGGGCATGGATTACGCCGAACACGTCATCGACCTCGTGGGCAACACCCCGTTGGTCAGGCTCAACGCGCTCGCCGAAGGCGTCAGCCCACTCGTGCTGGCCAAGGTCGAGTACCTCAACCCGGGCGGCAGCGTGAAGGACCGCATCGCGCTGCGGATGGTCGAGGCCGCCGAGGCCTCGGGTGAACTGCGGCCCGGCGGGACGATCGTCGAGCCCACCTCCGGCAACACCGGGGTGGGGCTGGCCATGGTCGCCCAGCGCAAGGGCTACAAGTGCGTGTTCGTGTGCCCCGACAAGGTCAGCGAGGACAAGCGCAACGTGCTGAAGGCCTACGGCGCCGAGGTCGTGGTGTGCCCGACGGCCGTGCCGCCGGACCATCCGGAGTCGTACTACAGCGTGTCCGACCGGCTCGTCGGCGAGATCGAGGGCGCCTGGAAGCCCAACCAGTACGCCAACAGGGAGAACCCGGCCAGCCACTACCACACCACCGGCCCGGAGATCTGGCAGCAGACCGACGGCCGCGTCACCCACTTCGTGGCGGGGGTCGGCACCGGCGGCACGATCTCGGGCACCGGCCGTTACCTCAAGGAGGTCTCCGACGGGCGGGTGCGCATCGTCGGCGCCGACCCCGAGGGCTCGGTGTACTCCGGCGGCACCGGACGCCCCTACCTGGTGGAGGGCGTCGGCGAGGACTTCTGGCCGGACACCTACGACCGGCAGGTCGCCGACGAGATCATCGCCGTCTCCGACGCCACGTCGTTCCAGATCACCCGTCGGCTGGCGAGCGAGGAAGGCCTGCTGGTCGGTGGGTCGTGTGGCATGGCCGTCGCCGCGGCGCTGGAGCTCGCGGGCCGGTGCGGCCCGGACGACGTGATCGTGGTGCTGCTGCCCGACGGCGGCCGCGGCTACCTGGGCAAGGTGTTCAACGACTCCTGGATGGCGTCCTACGGGTTCCTGCCGCCCGACTCCACCGGGGCGACCGTGGGCGACGTGCTGCGCCGCAAGGACGGCAGGCTGCCCGCCCTCGTGCACACGCACCCCAACGAGACGGTGGCCGAGGCGGTGGCCATCCTCCGCGAGTTCGGCGTGAGCCAGATGCCCGTCGTCAACGCCGAGCCGCCGGTCATGGCCGCCGAGGTGGTGGGCGCCGTCAACGAACGCGCCCTGCTCGAGGCGCTGTTCACCGGCAAGGCCGCGCTGGCCGACCGGCTGGACGCGCACATGTCGCCGCCGCTGCCCACGATCGGCGCCGGTGAGCAGGTGGGTTCCGCGATGAAGGCCCTGACCACGGCCGACGGTGCGCTGGTGCTCGAAGGCGGCAAGCCCGCGGGCGTCGTCACCCGGCAGGACCTGCTGGCCTTCATCTCGGGACACTGAACCCCGAATAGCTCACATCGTGCGGACTGGCTGGGGCGTTACGAGCGATTGCCGCCGCGATCCGATAGCGTGTCCGCCAGCGAACACCAAGGTCCTCGTCAAGGGGGTTCAAGACCCACATGAGCGCTCCGCAGCCACCGAACGAGTCTTGGGGTGGCGGACAGCAGCCGCCCCAGGGCCCGCCGAGTGGTCCTCAACCACAGCAAGACAGCCCGTTCGGTTCCTCGGAGCCGACTCAGGTGGTGCAGCCAGGGCAGTCGTCGCAGCAGGGGGAACAGCAGCAGCAGTTCGGCGACACCCCGGAGCCCACGCAGGTGGTGCAGCCAGGGCAGCCGGGCCAGGCCGGGCAGCAGTCCGGGGAGGGGCAGGGCGCGGAGTCGACGCAGCTCGTGCCCCCTGGCTCGCAGCCGCCGCCCGCCATCCCGTACGCGCCGCCGCCCAGCGCCGCCGACAACCCCGCCGCGATGAACCCCCAGGGCGGCTTCGGCCAGCAGCAGCCCGGCGGCTTCGGCCAGCCGCCGCAGCAGCCGGGCGGCTTCGGCGGACCTCCCCCGGGGCAGCCCGGCGGATTCGGTCAGCCGGGCGGCTACGACCCGTCACAGGGCCAGGGCGGGTTCGGTGGCCCGCCTCCGGGACAGCCGTACGGCGCGCCTCCCGGCTTCGGCGGCCCCGCCGCGGGTGGTGCGGGTGGCAACAACACCTACGGCATGATCGCAGGCGGCGTCGTCGCGCTGCTCGGCCTCATCGCGCTGGTCTTCGCGTTCGTCGACATGGGCGACATCAGCGACCTGTCCGACCTGCTGGACACCGCGCCCAACGCGGACGCGGCGAACCAGTTCCTCGAGCGGGCGGGCATCGCCTCGCCCGGCACGCTGATGTTCTACATCATCATGATGCTGATCGGCGCGCTCGCGGCACTCGCGGGCGGCGTGCTGATCGTGCTCGCCGGGCGCATGGGCGGCATCGTCAAGAAGCTCGCGCCCATCGTCACCGCGGCGGGCGGCGCGGTGATGCTGATCTTCGCGATCCTGCTCATGATCGGCACGAGCGTGAAGGACGACTTCGCCAGGCAGCTGGAGGCATCCGGCGCCAGCGCGTCCGTCGGCACGCCGGTGATGTACCTGATCTTCGGTGTTCTCGTCCTGGCTGTCGGGGTGCTGGCCCTGCTGCCGCAGACCGCCGGTTACGTGGGGCTCGGCGGTGGCCAGGGTGGTCCTGGTGGCGGCTTCGGCGGCCCCGGCGGCCCGGGTGGTTTCGGTCAGCCCGGTGGCTTCGGCCAGCCCGGTCAGCCGGGTCAGTTCGGCCAGCCCGGCCAGTATGGTCAGCCCGGCCAGTACGGCCAGCCCGGCCAGTATGGTCAGCCCGGCCAGTTCGGCCAGCCGCCGCAGCAGCCCGGCGGGTACAGCCCGCCGAGCCAGCCGGGTGGCTTCCAGCAGCCGGGTGGCTTCGGCCAGCCCGGTGGCCCGAACCCGAACAGCGGGGGTTTCCCGCAGCCCGGTCAGCCCGGAGGCTACGGCCAGCCGCCGCAGCAGCCGGGCGGCTTCGGCGGTCCGCCCCCCGGCCAGCCCGGAGGTTACGGCCAGCCGGGACAGCAGCCCGGCCAGCCGCCGCAGCAGCAGTGGTGACCATCCGCCACGCATAGCACCGAGTAATGCCCCCGGCCCCGCGGCCGGGGGCATTACTGTGCCCGGATGACCCATCCGCGCCACCCGCACGACCTGCCGCCGGGCAGACCCGCGAGCGGCGCCTCGGCACTGGCCGCGGCCGCGCTGGCGCTGATCGGCGCGGCCATTCACCTGCTGGGCGCCATCGCGTTGCTGCGCCGCATCGGCACCGTCGCCGGCGAGCCGATCGCGATGGCGGGCCTCGCCGCCAACGTCGTGCTCGTCGCGCTCCTGCTGCCCGGTGGCGTGCTCCTCGTCCGGCGCAGGCCCGCGGGCAGGCTGCTGGTCGCGCTCGGCTCGGGCTTCGCCGTCGCCTACTTCGCCACGATGGTGACGTGGGCGCTGGGCAGCGGCGCGGCCGACCACGAGTTCGGCACCGGCACCGGCGCCCTCATCGGTGCGGGCGGCGCGGCCGTGCTCGTGCTGTGCGTGCCCGCCGCCGTCACGCTGACGCTCGCGCTCGTGCCCGCGACGGGCAGGTGGGTACGGCGGCGGCGCGAAGGGTGAACCGCCCTTAGGGTGGGATCCATGGTTCACGACCCCGCCCACCTCGGTTTCGAGACCCGCGCCATCCACACGGGCCAAAAGCCCGACCCCCGGACCGGCGCGGTCATCGTGCCCATCTACCAGACCTCGACCTACGCCCAGGACGGCGTCGGCGGCACCCGCGAGGGCGACTACGAGTACTCGCGCACCGCCAACCCGACCCGTACCGCGCTGGAGGAGGCGCTCGCCGCGCTGGAGGGCGCCCGGCACGCGCTGGCGTTCGGCTCCGGCATGGCGGCCAGCGACGCGGTGCTGCGCACGACCCTGCGGCCGGGCGACCACCTGGTGCTGGGCAACGACGTCTACGGCGGCACGTTCCGGCTCATCGACAAGGTCCTGACCCACTGGGGCGTCGACTACAGCGTCGCGCACCTGTCCGACCTGGACGAGGTGCGCACGGCGATCCGGCCGGAGACCAAGCTCGTCTGGTGTGAGTCACCGACCAACCCGCTGCTCGGCATCGCCGACATCACGGCGCTCGCCGAACTGGCACACGCGGGCGGCGCCCGCCTCGTCGTGGACAACACGTTCGCCACGCCGTATCTGCAGACACCGCTGGAGCTGGGCGCCGACATCGTCGTGCACTCCACCACCAAGTACCTCGGCGGCCACTCCGACGTCGTGGGCGGCGCGGTGGTCACCGACTCCGACGAGCTGCGCGAGCAGCTGTTCTTCCTCCGCAACGCCTCGGGTGCGGTGCCGGGCGCCTTCGACGCGTGGCTGACCCTGCGCGGGCTGAAGACGCTGGCCGTGCGCATGGAGCGGCACTGCGACAACGCCGAACTGATCGCCGAGGCGCTCGCCGTGCATCCCAAGGTGAGCCGCGTGTACTACCCGGGCCTCGCCGAGCACCCCGGCCACGCGACGGCGGCCAAGCAGATGCGCCGCTTCGGGGGCATGGTGTCGTTCAACCACGCCGACGGCGAGCAGGCCGCGCTGGAGGTGGCGGCAGGAACCAGGCTCTTCGTGCTCGCCGAGTCGCTGGGCGGGGTCGAGTCGCTGATCGAGCATCCCGGTCGCATGACACACGCGAGCGTCGCCGGCTCACTGCTGCAGGTCCCCGCCGAGCTCGTGCGGCTGTCGGTCGGGATCGAGAACGCGCGTGACCTGCTGGCCGATCTCAACGGCGCACTCGGATGAGCGGCGGATCAGGGACGGTAGTTGTCGGGCAGCACCGCGCCCGACACGCCGGTCTTCGGCCCGCCGGTGCCCGTCTGCGGCAGCCGGCTGCCGTCGACACAGCTGCCGACCAGTTCGACGTGGTCGTCGTGGCGGACGTACTGTCCCGGCTCGGCGCAGGAGACCTGGCCGACCGTGTAGACGGCCGCGCCGGTGAGCGCGAGCGCGGACGTGATGCCCGCCAGCAGCGGCAGCACGCCCGCGGATCTCGAACCGCGCGTGATGCCCTGTGCCATGGCGCCGTCTCCTCGTTTCGTGCCGCTCCGGCACCAAGGGTACCCAATCGTGACCGTTCTCATGCACGTGACCACCGCGTTACCCGCCGTATCGGGGGTGATCTGCTGTGATGCGGCTGGTGACTGTGGACCGGATCCAGCAGGCGCGGCGGCTGCTGGAACCCGTGGTCCGGATGACGCCCATGGAGCACGCGCGTGACCTCGAAGCCGCGCACGGCGGGCCGGTGCACCTTAAGTGCGAGAACCTGCAACGCACCGGGTCGTTCAAGATCCGCGGCGCGTACACGCGCATCCACGCCCTGAGCGACGCCGAGAAGGAGCGCGGCGTGGTGGCGGCGAGCGCGGGCAACCACGCGCAGGGGGTCGCGCTCGCGGCGGCCCTGCTCGGCACGCGGGCCACGGTGTTCATGCCGGAGCGCGCGCCGCTGCCGAAACTGGCCGCCACCAAGGCCTACGGCGCGGACGTGCACCTGCACGGCGCCGTGCTGGAGGAGGCGCTCGCCCAGGCGACCGCCTTCGCCGAACGCACCGGGGCGGTGTTCATCCACCCGTTCGACCACGCCGACATCATCGCGGGGCAGGGCACGGTGGGCCTGGAGATCCTCGACCAGGTGCCCGACGTGGCCACCGTGCTCGTCGCCACCGGCGGTGGCGGCCTCGTGGGCGGCGTCGCCAGCGCCGTGAAGGCGCTCAAGCCCGGGGTGCGGATGGTCGGTGTCCAGGCGGAGGCCGCGGCCGCCTATCCGCCGTCGCTGTCGGCGGGTGAGCCGGTGCGGCTGGGCAGCATGCAGACGATGGCCGACGGCATCGCGGTCGGGCAGCCGGGACCGGTCACGTTCGAGCACGTGTCCTCGCTCGTGGACGACGTGCTGACGGTGAGCGAGGAGTCCCTGTCGCGGGCGGTGCTGAACTGCCTGGAGCGGCGCAAGCTCGTCGTCGAACCCGCGGGCGCGGCGGCGGTGGCCGCGCTGCTGGAACATCCCGGTGCCTTCGAGGCGCCGGTGGTGGCGGTGCTTTCCGGTGGCAACGTCGATCCGCTGCTGCTGCTCCAGATCATCCAGCACGGCATGACCGCGGCGGGCCGGTACCTGAACCTGCGGCTGTGCGTTCCCGACCGGCCCGGCTCGCTGGCCGGTGTCCTCAACCGGGTCAGCGAACTCGGCGCCAACGTGCTGGACATCGAGCACTCGCGCATCGCGGGCAGGCTCGCGATCGGTGAGGTGGAGATCGAGCTGAAGCTGGAGACGCGAGGCCCCGAACACTGCACGGAGGTGGCGGCCCAGCTGCAGCGGGCCGGCTACACCGTGATGCCGTGACACGCCGGTTCCCCGGGGCCGGGCGGCCGCCGGGGAACCCGCGCGGCGGAGTTGCCGCGGTCAGAGGTTGCCGCGGCGCTCCTGCTCGCGCTCGATGGCCTCGAACAGCGCCTTGAAGTTGCCCTTGCCGAAGCCGAGCGAGCCGTGGCGCTCGATGAGCTCGTAGAACACGGTCGGCCGGTCGCCGACCGGCTTGGTGAAGATCTGCAGCAGGTAGCCGTCCTCGTCGCGGTCGACGAGGATCCGGTGCTCCTTCAGCGTCTCGATCGGTACCCGAACCTCGCCGATGCGGGCGCGCAGCTCGGGGTCGTCGTAGTAGGAGTCGGGCGTGTCGAGGAACTCCACGCCCGCCGCGCGCATGGCCCGCACCGTGGCGATGATGTCGTTCGTCGCCAGTGCGATGTGCTGGCAGCCCGCGCCGCCGTAGAACTCCAGGTACTCGTCGATCTGGGACTTCTTCTTCGCGACGGCGGGCTCGTTGAGCGGGAACTTGACGCGGTGGTTGCCGTTGGACACCACCTTGCTCATCAGTGCCGAGTACTCCGTGGCGATGTCGTCGCCCACGAACTCGGCCATGTTCACGAAGCCCATCACGCGGTGGTAGAAGTCCACCCAGTAGTCCATCTTGCCGAGCTCGACGTTGCCCACGCAGTGGTCGATGGCCTGGAACAGCCGCTTCGGGGCGCCGTCGGGCCGGGTGATCGTGCTGGTGCGGGCCTGGTAGCCGGGCAGGTACGGGCCCGAGTAGCGCGAGCGGTCGACGAGCGAGTGGCGGGTCTCGCCGTAGGTGGCGATGGCCGCCCTGCGCACGGTGCCGTGCTCGTCGCCGACGTCGTGCGGCTCCTCGAGGATCGTCGCGCCCTGCTCGCGCGCGTGCCGCACGCACTTGTCCACATCGGACACCTCGAGAGCGAGGTCGATGACGCCGTCGCCGTGCCTGCGGTGGTGGTCGAGCAGCGGCGAGTCGGGGCGCACGCCGCCGTTGATCACGAACCGCGCGGAGCCGGACTTGAGCACGAACGACTTGAAGCCGGGCTGGCCGGTCTCGGGGCCCGCGTAGGCGACGAGCTGCATGCCGAAGGCGACCTGGTAGAACCACGCCGTCTGGGTGGCGTTGCCCGCGATGAACACCACCGCGTCCATCGCCCTGACCGGGAACGGGTCGGCGGAGGCGTCGTGGTCCACCAGGCCCACGAGCTGACGGAGCTGGTCGTAGCTGACATCGTCGAGAGCTGGGTTCGTCATACCCGTCAGAATGAGCACCACCAAGCAGCCTGAGCAACAGCTGCCCGACCTGATGGTCAAATTGCTCAGTAGACTTGGCCTGCCGGTGATCAGACCGAACAATCTGTGCAGGAGGCAGCGATGGTGCTCGACGAGCTCGACGCGCGGCTGCTGTTGCTGCTCACCGACGTGCCGCGGCTCGGTGTGCTGGAGTGCGCGCGGCGGCTCGGCGTGGCGCGGGGAACGGTGCAGGCGCGGCTCGACCGCCTCACGGCCAACGGTGTGCTCGGCGGCTTTCCTCCCGAGCTCGATCTGGCCGCGATGGGCTACGGTCTGACGGCCTTCGCTGTGCTGGAGATCGCCCAGGGCAGGCGTGCGGAGGTCTCGGCGGCGCTGGCCGCGATCGACGAGGTGTGCGAGGTGCACGCGACCACGGGCCAGGGTGACCTGTTCGTGCGGATGGTGGCCCGTTCCAACGACGACCTCCAGCGGGTGATCGACGAGGTGGTGGGGGTGCCGGGTGTGCGGAGGACGTCGACCTCGATCGCCCTGTCCACCCCGGTACCGCAGCGCGTCCGCCCACTGCTGGAACGCATTGCCACAGGAGAGTCACCCACCTGACCCGGAGCCGAAAGCTCCCCAATGCCACATTTGTAGCGTTGAACGCCACGAATGCGGGGCGTGGTCTATCGGTGTTAGCAACGCGGTGGTGCTGCTGCCGGGTTGGCGAGCAGCCGGTCCAGCGCTTGGGCTGGGGTTTGTAGGTTCAGGGTAGGGCGTGGCCGGTTGTTGAGGGTGGCGGCGATGCGGTGGAGGTCGTTGCGGGTGTGGGTGGCCAGGTTGGTTCCTCGGTGGAACCAGAACCGCAGGAGCCGGTTGGTGTTTTCGTTGCTGCCGCGTTGCCAGGGGCTGTGTGGGTCGCAGAAGTAGACCGGCATGTTCAGGGCGAGCTGGATGTCGCTGTAGCAGGCGAGTTCCCGGCCGCGGTCCCAGGTCAGGGAGCGGCGGAGGTGCTCGGGCAGGTGCTGCATCTCGCGGATCATCGCGGCGGCGACGGTGGCCGCGTCGTGCCGCTGGGGCAGGTGCAGGAGCAGCGTGAACCGGGTCGTGCGCTCGATGAGGGTGCCGATCGCCGAGCGGTTCCCGGCGCCGAGGATCAGATCGCCCTCCCAGTGTCCGGGCACCGCCCGGTCGGCGACCTCGGCCGGTCGCTGGCTGATCGTGAACGCCTCGGCATACAACCGCGCCGACCCCGCTCGCGGGGTGGTGCGGGGCTTACGGCGGCGGCGTTTGAGGCTCAACTGGGTGTGCAGGTCAGCCCGCAGACGCCCCCGGGCCTGCACGTACAACGCCTGGTAGATCGTCTCGTGACACACGCGGTCCCTACTCCCCACCGGATGATCCTCAGCCAGCACCATCGCGATCAACCTCGGCGACCAGCCCTGATCCATCCACTCCTCGATCTGCCGGCACAGACCCGGATTGTCCTGCAGCTTGAACCGCTTCGGGCGGCGCCGCCGCTCGAACGCGGCCCGATGCGCCACCGGAGCCACATACGAGCCATCCCGGCCCCGGTTACGCTGCACCTCCCGCCAGACCACCGACCGGTCCCGCCCCAGCATCGCACCGATCTCGGCATACGAAAGCCCACACCGCAACCCCACCGCGATCTGACACCGATCCTCACCGGTCAACAACCGCCGCCGCCGACCACCACCCGCATCAGCCCCACCCGACACCACCGGCGGCGGCGACCCCGCCAACCCACCCCGCCGACCAACCTCCATCACTGTCTCCACAAGTCCCGAGCTTCGCCACCACCGCCCCGCCGTGGACGACGCCACGCCCACAGCCCGAGCAGCAGCCCCCAACGACCAGCCCGCACACACCAAAACGAAAAACCTCTCCCGCACCTCCACCGGAATCACCCGCCGAGCCATCCACAACACCCCACATCAATCAGGGCGTTGCTACCACCAATAGAACCCACCCGGCATTGGTAGCGCTCAGCGCTACCAATGCCGCATTGGGGAGCTTGGGGCTCAGGCGGTGGGGGTGACCTGGGTGAGATAGCGGCGGACGGAACGGCGGACGACGTCGTTGCCGCCGCCGAGGATCACGGCGTTCCACCACGCGCCGTAGATGTGGGCGAACCGGAACTGCTCCAGCAGGTCGCCCGCCTCGCGGACGACCTCCGGCCGCTCGGGAATGTAGTTGGGGTAGCTGTACATGAACGCCACGAGTGACCGGTTGGGTACCACCTGGACGATGTCGCCGCTGAAGAGCGCGCCCTCGCCGTCGGCACCGCCCTGCCAGTGCAGGACGGTGCCGCCGGCGAAGTGCACGCCGAGGTTGACGAGCGTGACGTCGTCGGCGAGCGAATGGGTGCGCCCGCTCCACAGCTCGATGCGGGGATCGGGCCTTCCGATCCACTCGCGGTCCTTCTCGTGCAGGTAGATCGGGACGTCGAACACCTCCGCCCACTCCACCATCGTCGTGTAGTAGTGCGGGTGGCTGATCGCGATGGCGCTCAGCCCACCCAGGTCCGTCACCCTGCGCACGAGGTCGTCGTCGAGGTAGGCGATGCAGTCCCACAGGATCGCGCCGGACGACGAGGGCACGAGCAGCGCACGTTGCCCGATGCCGAACGAGGGTTCGCTGCCGATGCCCAGGACACCGGGCGCCTCCTCGTCGATCCGGGCGCGGTAGGCACCGCCTCGGAGTTCCGTGAGCGAGGTCCAGCGCTGGCCGGACGAGGGAACGTACTGTCGCTCGTCCTCGCAGACGGGGCAGTCGGGACGGGGCGCCGCGTACTGCATGGCGCAGGTGGCGCAGATGGGCAGCTCGGCACTCATCGCGTCACCTCGGGATCTCGGCGCCGTCAGCCGCTGTAGGGGACCGCCTTGACGAGCGTGACCTTCTGCGTCTTGCCGTTGGGCAGCAGGTACTCGCAGGACTCGCCTTCCTTGGCGCCCAGCAGGGCCTTGCCGAGCGGGGAGTCGGGGGAGTAGACCTCCATGGGGCCGCTGCCGCCCTCCTCACGGGTGGCGAGCAGGAACTCCTCCTCGTCGTCGTCACCCTCGTACCGGACGGTCAGCACCATGCCCGGCTCGGCGACACCGGACTTCGTGGGAGCCTCGCCGACCTTCGCGGTGCGAAGCAACTCCTGCAGGTGCCGGATGCGGGCTTCCTGCTGGCCCTGCTCCTCGCGGGCGGCGTGGTAGCCACCGTTCTCCTTGAGGTCGCCCTCTTCCCGGCTGTCATTGATCTTCGCAGCGATGACCGGACGATTCTCGATCAGTTCGTCGAGCTCGTGCTTGAGCCTGTCGTAGGCATCCTGGGTCAGCCAGGTCACCTTGCTGTCGCTCACGGTCACCATCTCCTCCTAGGGCCTGCCGAGCTTGGGTATACAAGCCGGCCGCCACGCTGGCGTGGCTGAGATAAAGGAAAAACACGGCCCGTCTGGGCCGTGCCGGTAGATCAGCATAGCACGATCGACCCCCCGAATGCCGCTCAGTTCTACGCTTAGCGGACATTCGGCGCGCTATTCACCCCGTTGGCCGCTACGTCCTTGACAAGTACCTCGGAACATTGTACGAGCAGCCGAAAACGTCCGCCGTCACCGGACGACCGATGCTGCGGACCACCGTCGACATCCGCTCCACGCCGGGTGCGACGTAAATCTCTTTCCGGCCGCTCTCGGCGCCGGAAATGTCGCGCACCCGTACAATGCACACCCCCGGTCGCCGGGGGTCCTCACGGATGATGTCGATCGTGATCTCCATGGCGTTACCCGGGCGCTCCGTGAACCCGACGCGCTGCGCCTCGATGGGCGCATCCCCCAGATTGGTGTACGCGACGTAGGCGGCCGTGCCGCTGGCCGCGAGTGCCAGCACCACGAACAACCACACGCGCCAGCCGCGCCGCGGTGCCCGGGGGCCGGGCCGGGCCGAGCCGTAGCGGTCCGCGAGTGCCGCGCGCCGGGCGGCGTCGCCGGACGAGGTGTCCGGCGCGGCGCTGCCGCTGCCCAAACCGGCCTCCCGCACAGTCTTGTCGTGGTCATTGGGGAAGATGGACGTCATACCCCGCGTTACGAGTATCCGTGGGGGACTGACGGGCGCGGACCAGGGGGGCCGCGAGTGCAGGCAGCGACGGTGACGAGAGGGGCCGAGTCGGTCATGGGATCTGACGGACGGACGGCGACCGGGGACGGTACGGGGCTCCGGTTGATGGCGGTGCACGCCCACCCGGACGACGAGTCGAGCAAGGGCGCGGCCACGATGGCGCGCTACGTCGCCGAGGGGCACGACGTCATGGTCGTCACGTGCACCGGCGGTGAGGCGGGCAGCGTGCTGAACCCGGCCATGGACCGTCCCGAGGTGCACGCCAACATGACCGAACTGCGCCGCGAGGAGATGGCGCGGGCCGCGAAGATCCTCGGTGTGCAGCACCGCTGGCTCGGCTTCGTCGACTCGGGCCTGCCCGAGGGCGAGCCGCTGCCGCCGCTGCCCGAGGGCTCCTTCGCGACGGTCCCGCTCGAGGAACCCACCGAGGCGCTGGTGCAGGTGATCCGCGAGTTCCGCCCGCACGTCATCGTCACCTACGACGAGAACGGCGGCTACCCGCACCCCGACCACATCCGGACCCACGAGATCTCCATCGCCGCCTACGACGCCGCCCCCGACCCCGGCCGGTTCCCGGATGCGGGCGAGCCGTGGCAGCCGCTCAAGCTGTACTACTCGCACGGGTTCTCCCGCGCCAAGATCACCGCGTTCCACGAGACGCTGGTGGCGCACGGGCTCGACTCGCCGTACGAGGAGTGGCTGGGCCGGTGGGACCCGGACAAGGCCGACGTCATGGAGCGGGTCACCACCCGTGTGCACTGCGCCGACTACTTCGAGGTCCGCGACGAGGCGCTCAAGGCGCACGCCACCCAGATCGACCCGAACAGCCGGTGGTTCGCCATGCCGCTGCACCTGCAGCGGGAGGTGTGGCCCACCGAGGAGTACGAGCTGGTGCAGTCGCTCGTCGCCAGCACGCTGCCCGAGGACGACCTCTTCGCGGGGGTGCGTGAGAAGATGGGGGCATGACTCTTCCGGCCTTCGCGGCCGCGCCGGTGCTGACGGGTGCCGTGGTGCTGGCGCAGCAGCCCGGCAATGGCGACAACGGCGGCCAGGGCGAGGACTTCGGCAAGTCCTCGCCGGTGGGCCTGCTGTTGCTGCTGCTGTTCCTGATCGCCGTGGTGTTCCTGGTGCGCTCGATGACCAAGCACCTGAAGCGGCTCCCGGAGAGCTTCGACGATCCCGGTGAGCAGGCCGCCCCGGCGGACGACGAGCGGTCGGCCGCCGAGGCGGACGCGTCGCGGCCGGAGCGCGACGCGGGCGACGTCAGTAGCTCAGCCTCCGGTAGCGACGAATCGACAGCGGGCAGAACACCGCGATGAGCACGGCGGGCCAGGCGACCGCGGCGAGCACCGCGTACTGACTCAGCCACGAGTCGGCCGCCCACGCGGGGTTGCCGAACAGCTCCCTGATGGCGCCCGCCGTGGCCGACAGCGGGTTCCATTCGGTCACCGTGCCGAGCCAGCCCGGCATCGTGCCCGGCGCCACGAAGGCGTTGGACAGGAACCCGATCGGCCACACGAGGATCTGCAGCGCCATCACCGCCTCCGGGCTGCGCATCACGAGCCCGAGGTAGATGCCCAGCCACAGCATCGCCAGTCTCAGCAGCAGGAGCAGCCCGAACGCGGCCAGCGCCGCCGCGAGGCTGCCGTGCCAGCGCCAGCCGATGGCCAGCCCCGCGACGACCATCGCGGTGAGGGTGACCACCGCACCCAGCATGTCGGCCCCGCAGCGGCCGACGACCACCGCCGACGGCGCCATCGGCAGCGACCGGAACCGGTCGGTGATGCCCCTGGCCGCGTCCGTGCTGATGGCCGTGAACGTCGCCTCGACGCCGAACACCATGGTCAGCGCGAGCACCCCGGGGACGAGGAACTCGGTGTAGTCGCCGCCGGGCACCGCCATCGCGCCACCGAAGAGGAACCCGAACATCAGCATGATCATCACGGGGAAGAGCAGGTCCGTGACGGTCATGCCCGGCTGGCGCGCCCGGTGGGCGAGGTCGCGGCGGGTGACGGTCCAGCCGTCGGCGAGTGCCCAGCGCAGGCGCTCGCCGAGGGTGCCGGGCGGCTGGGGCAGGGTCGTGGTGGTCATGCGGCCCTCTCTTTTTCGTGGTTGGTCAGGCGCAGGAAGACCTCGTCGAGAGTCGGCCTGCGCAAGGCCACGTCCTCGGCGGCCAGCCCCTCGTCGGTGAAGGCGCGGACGAGCTCGGTGAGTGCGGCCATGCGGTCGTGCACGGGCGCGCTGACCTGGCGCCGGTCCACATCGGTGGTGGTCTCCGCACCGGCCACCTTCGCCAGCAGGTCGGCGGCGCGGCCCAGGTCGACGGAGTCGTGCACCACCACGTCGATGCGGTCGGCCCCGATGCGCCGCTTCAGCTCGTCCGGTGTGCCCTCGGCGATCACCCGTCCTTCGTCGATCACCGAGATGGCGTCCGCCAGCTGGTCGGCCTCTTCGAGGTACTGGGTGGTGAGCAGCACGGTCGTGCCGGTCGCGGCCAGCCCGCGCACCTCGTCCCACACCTCGTTGCGGGCCCGGGGGTCGAGTCCGGTGGTCGGCTCGTCCAGGAACAGCACCGACGGCGCCAGCACCAGGCTCACGGCCAGGTCGAGCCGTCTGCGCATGCCACCCGAGTACTGCTTCACCGGCTTGTTCCCGGCGTCGGTGAGCCGGAAGCGGTTCAGCAGCTCGTCGGCCTTCCGCTCTGCCGCCCTGGTGCCCAGGTGGTAGAGCCTGCCGAACATCACCAGGTTCTGCCTTCCGCTGAGCACCTCGTCCACGGCGGCGTGCTGGCCGACGAGCCCGATCCGGTACCGCACGTGCTGGTGCGCGCGCACCACGTCGAAGCCGGCGACCCGTGCCGTGCCGGAGTCCGGGCGCAGCAACGTGCTGAGGATGCGCACCGCGGTGGTCTTGCCCGCACCGTTGGGACCGAGCAGGCCGTGCACGGTACCGGCAGGCACGACCAGGTCGAACCCGTCCAGCGCCGCGGTGTCGCCGTAGCGCTTGCGCAGCCCGTTCGCCTCGATGGCGGGTTCTGGGGAGCTCATCGTCCACCTCAAACTTTCTACGCTGTATAGAGTAGCGCTGGCGAATAATAGCCTACGCTGTAAGAAGTTCAAAGCGACAAAGGAGAAGAAGCCTGTGACCAGCGTGTATGGCGGCAGTGGCGATCCCGCGCGGAGCATCGAGCTGCTGTGGGGGCTGCGGGAGCCACCCCGGCGGGGACCGAAGCCGAAGCTGACCGTGGACGGCATCGCCGCGGCGGCCATCGGCATCGCGGACGCCGAGGGGCTCGCCGCGCTGTCGATGCGCCGGGTCGCGGCCGAGCTCGGCGTCACCGCCATGTCGCTCTACAGCTATGTGCCCGGCAAGGCGGAGCTGATCGACGTCATGGTCGACCGCGTGGTCGGGGAGAACGGCGTGCCCGACCACGAGCCCGGCGGCTGGCGGTCCCGGCTGGAACGCGTGGCCAGGCAGGCGTGGGACCGCTACCTGCGGCATCCGTGGCTGCTGCAGGTCGCCACCAGCCGCCCGGTGCTCGGGCCGAACATCATCGCGCGGTACGACTACGAGCTGCGGGCGGTCGCCGGCATCGGGCTGAGCAACATCGAGATGGACCTGGTGGTGAGCATGATCGCCGACTACGTGCACGGCGCGGTGCGCACGGCCGTGGAGCTGGCCCAGGCCGAGCAGCAGACCGGCAAGACCGACATCGCCTGGTGGGAGGAGCGCGCGCCGCTGCTGGCGAAGGTGTTCGACGCCGAGCGTTACCCGGTGGCCGCCGAGGTGGGCGCCGCCGCGGGAGAGGAGTACCAGGCGGCCGTCGACCCTGCCCGCTCCTTCGAGTTCGGCCTCGCCCGGCTGCTCGACGGCGTCGCGGTTCTCGTCGAGCGGGCGGCCCGCGGGGAGACGGCGTAACGCGGCACCGTGTGAGACGCTGGGCCTGTGAATCGCCTAGCCAGCGCCACCTCGCCGTACCTGCTCCAGCACGCCGAGAATCCGGTCGACTGGTGGCCGTGGAGCGCCGAGGCGCTCGCCGAGGCGAAGCGCCGCGACGTCCCCATCCTGCTCTCGGTCGGTTACGCGGCCTGCCACTGGTGCCACGTCATGGCCCACGAGTCCTTCGAGGACGCCGAGACGGCCGCGATGATGAACGAGCACTTCGTCAACATCAAGGTCGACAGGGAGGAGCGGCCGGACATCGACGCCGTCTACATGACGGCGACGCAGGCGATGACCGGGCAGGGCGGCTGGCCCATGACGTGCTTCCTGACGCCCGACGGCGAGCCGTTCCACTGCGGCACCTACTACCCGCCGGTGCCCGCGCACGGGATGCCGTCGTTCAAGCAGTTGCTCTCCGCCGTCGCCGAGGCGTGGCGGGATCGCCGCGCGGAGCTCAAGGACGGTGCGGGCAAGATCGTCAGCCACCTCGCCGAGCAGACCGGTCCCCTTTCGGAGCACCCGGTGGACGAGCAGACGGTCCGCTCCGCGGTGGCCAAGCTGCGCCAGGAGACCGATCCCGGCAACGGCGGGTTCGGTGGCGCGCCGAAGTTTCCGCCGTCGATGGTCCTGGAGTTCCTGCTCCGCCACTACGAGCGCACCGGCGCCCCGGAGGCGTTGTCCATTGTGGAACTCGCTGCCGAGGGCATGGCGCGCGGCGGCATCTACGACCAGCTGGCAGGCGGCTTCGCGCGGTACTCCGTGGACGCCGCATGGGTGGTGCCGCACTTCGAGAAGATGTTGTACGACAACGCGTTGCTGCTGCGCTGTTACGCGCATCTGGCGCGGCGCACCGACTCGGCGCTCGCGCGCAGGGTCGCCGCCGAGACAGCGGACTTCCTGCTGCGGGAACTGCGCACGCCGCAGGGCGGGTTCGCCGCTTCCCTCGACGCCGACACCGACGGCGTCGAGGGCCTCACCTACGTCTGGACGCCCGCCCAGCTGACCGAGGTGCTCGGACGGGAGGACGGCCTGTGGGCCGCCGAACTCTTCCGGGTCACCGACGACGGCACGTTCGAACGGGGCGCGTCGACCCTGCAGTTGCCGCAGGACCCCGCCGACCCGGCGCGCTGGGTGCGGGTACGTGAGGCGCTGCTGGAGGCGCGGGCGCGCAGGCCGCAGCCGGGCCGGGACGACAAGGTGGTGGCGGCGTGGAACGGGCTCGCCATCACCGCCCTGGCCGAGGCGGGCGTGGCGTTCGAGCGGCCGGACTGGGTCGAGGCCGCGGTGGACGCGGCGCGGCTGCTGCTGGACCTGCATCTCGTGGACGGACGGCTGCGCCGCAGTTCGCGCGACGGCACGGTGGGCGACGCGGCCGGGGTGCTGGAGGACTACGCCTGCCTCGCCGAGGCCCTGCTCGCGCTGCATCAGGCGACGGGCGAGTCGCTGTGGCTGGTGGAGGCGACGATGCTGCTGGACGTGGCGCTCGACCGGTTCGCGGTCGCGGACACGCCAGGCGCCTACCACGACACGGCCGACGACGCGGAGACGCTGGTGCACCGGCCGTCCGATCCCACGGACAACGCCACTCCCGCCGGTGCCTCGGCACTGGCCAGCGCGCTGCTCACCGCGTCCGCACTGGTGGGACCGGACCAGGCGAGCCGGTACCGCTCCGCGTGTGAGCAGGCGGTGCGCCGGGCCGGGGCGCTGGTCGCACAGGTGCCGCGCTTCGCGGGCAACTGGCTGACCGTGGCCGAGGCGCTGCTGGCCGGTCCCGTCCAGGTGGCGGTGGTCGGCCAGGACGCGGCCGAGCGGTCCGGCCTGCTGGTGGAGGCCGCCCGTGGCGTGCACGGCGGCGGAGTGGTGCTCGCCGGGCCACCGGAGGCGGACGGGGTGCCGCTGCTGGCCGACCGGCCGCTCGTCGACGGTGGCCCCGCCGCGTACGTGTGCCGCGGCTACGTGTGCGAACGGCCGGTGACCACCCCCGACGATCTGGCCAGGGTGCTCGTGGGCGCGTAACGCCGTCCGCCCCTGGTGAACATTGCTGACCTTGCCCGCGAATCGGCGTAGCTTCAGTAGCGATGTAATCATGTAATCGCGACGGAGGCGATGACGATGGGGCAGGGATGGCGAGGACGCGGCGGCTGGCAGCAGGCCGACGTACCGGACGCGGGTGACGCGGCGGCGTGGCTGAGCGGACGGCTGCCGGACGACTGGTTCACCGGTGAGCCGGAGGTGACGGTGGACCGCGAGGAGATCGTGATCGTCGGCGAGCTGCCGCCGCTGGGCGCCACGTTCTCCGACGACGCCGCCAAGTCGGCGGCGGAGTCCGGCCGGATCAGCCGGTTTCGCGAGGAGACCAGGGACCGGCGCATCGAGATCGCGCGGCAGGCCGAGCAGCGGTACCGCCGCAAGGTGGCGTGGGGCGCGCGTGTCGGCGGCACCACGCAGCTGTTCACGACCCACTCGGCGCCGGTGATGACCCGCCTGCGGCAGCCCGAGCGCAGGGTGCTCGACACGCTGGTCGACGCCGGTGTCGCCCGGTCGAGGTCGGAGGCGCTCGCGTGGGCGGTGAAACTGGTGGGGCAGCACGCCGAGACGTGGCTCGCCGAGCTGCGCGAGGCGATGTCCACAGTGGATGACCTGCGCGCGAAGGGTCCCGACCTGGGGTGACGTCGGCCTGCGAAACGGACCCTGGTCCGGCAGGCTGGGATCCATGACTTCGCTGACCGATCTGCTCGACGGGCGCTGGGGCGCCGTTCGCAGGGACATCCGCGCGCAGGTGGCCGACACCAAGTTCCGCGACCCGTACGGGCTCGGCGTCGAGGAGCACCGCGCGCAGGTGCTGGAGCAGCTGCACGAGCTGGCGGGCACGGGCAGGAACCGGCTCGGCTTTCCGGTCGAGTACGGCGGTGGCGGTGACATCGGCGGCTCGATCGTGTCGTTCGAGATGCTCGGTTTCGGCGACCTGTCGCTGATGGTCAAGGCCGGGGTGCAGTGGGGCCTGTTCGGTGGCGCCGTGCAGTTGCTCGGTACGCGCCCCCACCACGAGCGGTACCTGCGCAACATCATGGACCTGCAGCTGCCCGGCTGTTTCGCGATGACCGAGACCGGGCACGGCTCCGACGTCCAGCATCTGCGCACCACCGCGACCTACGACCCGGCTGCCCGCGAGTTCGTCATCGACACGCCGGACGTGCAGGCGCGCAAGGACTACATCGGCAACGCCGCGCGTGACGGGCGCATGGCGGTGGTGTTCGCGCAACTCGTCACCGGCAGCGAACGGCGGGGCGTGCACGCGTTCGTGGTGCCGAGCCGCGACGAGGACGGCAACGCCCTGCCCGGCGTGCGGATCGAGGACTGTGGCCCGAAAGCAGGGCTTAACGGCGTGGACAACGGCAGGCTCACCTTCGAGCAGGTGCGCGTGCCGAGGGACGCGCTGCTCAACCGGTACGGCGACGTGGCGGAGGACGGCACCTACACCAGCCCGATCGACAGCGACAGCCGCCGGTTCTTCACGATGCTGGGCACCCTGGTGCGGGGCAGGGTCAGCGTGGCAGGCAGTGCGGGCAGCGCCACGAAGCGCGCCCTGACGATCGCCATCCGCTACGCCGAGCGGCGGCGGCAGTTCTTCCGCCCCGGCGACGGCGAGGAGGTCGTCGTCCTCGACTACCTGGCGCACCAGCGCAAGCTGCTGCCCGCGCTGGCCACCACGTACGCGCTGCACTTCGCGCAGGAGGAGCTGGTGACCTCGCTGCACGAGCTGCAGAGCGCCGATGAGGTCGACGAGCAGCGGCAGCGGGAGCTGGAGAGCAGGGCCGCCGGGCTCAAGGCCGTCGCGACGTGGCACGCGACCAACGCGATCCAGACGGCGCGGGAGGCCTGCGGCGGGGCCGGGTACCTCTCGGAGAACATCCTGCCGTCGCTGAAGGCGGACACCGACGTCTTCACCACGTTCGAGGGCGACAACACGGTCCTGCTGCAACTGGTGGCCAAGGGCCTGCTGACCAGCTACAAGGACCACTTCGAGGACCTCAGCCCGCTGGCCACCGCGCGGTTCGTCGCCGAGCAGTTCGTGGGCGCCGTCATCGAGCGCACGGCGGCCCGGCAGGTGGTCGAGCGGATCGTGGACGCAAGCCCCGGCCGCGATGACGACGACGCGCTGTTCGACCGGGCGTGGCAGTGCAAGCTCTTCGAGGACCGCGAGGCACACGTGCTGGACGGCGTCGCGCGCCGCCTGCGGCAGGCCACGGCGGCCAACGCGTTCGAGGTCTTCAACGACGCGCAGGACCACGTGCTGCGGGCGGGCCGCGTGCACGTCGACCGGCTGGTGCTGGAGGCGTTCGTGGCGGCCATCGACCGCTGCGAGGACGGCGAGGCGAAGGACCTGCTGAGCAGGGTGTGCGACCTGTACGTGCTCGCGAACGTCGAGGCGGACCGGGCCTGGTTCCTGGAACACGGCAGGCTGACCAGTTCCAGGGCGAAGGCCGTGACGGCCGCGGTGAACGACCTGTGCCGGGAGTTGCGTCCACACGCGCGCACCCTGGTCGACGCGTTCGCGATCCCGGAGCAGTTCCTCGCGGCGCCCATCCTCGCCGAGGACTGATACGTCAACGGACGTACCGCGAAGTCGCGCTCCTGAGCGGACGAGGAGACACGGCCGGTTCGCCGATGCTGGGTCCACCAAGCACACCGAGGCGAGGGGACCCGGACATGACGACGACAACGGCGAGGGGCGGCTTCCGCCTCAGCGGACGCACCCGCAAGGCGTTCCTCGTGACGCACATCCTCTCGGCCGCCGCCTGGTTCGGCATCGACCTGGCACTGGGCATCCTGGCGGTGACCGCGCTGGTGACCGACAACCCGCAGACGGCGGGCATGGCGCTGCAGAGCGTGGAGATGTTCGCCATCTGGCCGATGTTCACCGCGAGCCTGCTCTGCCTGGCCACGGGCGTCGTGCTCGGCCTCGGCAGCAAGTACGGGCTCGTGCGTTACTGGTGGGTCGCGGTGAAGCTGGTGATCAACATCGTGATGTCGTTGCTGATCGTGTTGTTGCTGCGGCCGGGTGTCGGCGAGGCGGCGAGCATCGGCGAGCGCCTGCTGGCAGGCGACCTGACGGCGGACGTGCCCACCGACCTGCTGGGCCCGGTGATCGTGGCGCCGACACTGCTGCTGACCGCCTACCTGCTGTCGGTGTTCAAGCCCTGGGGCCGCATCCGGCGCGGTGCCAAGCGGGCTCAGGACGAGCAGGCCCGGCAGCGCCTGGTCCGCGCCTGACCGGCGCAGGCTCCGTTTCGACGGAGCCGGGTCTTGAAAACAAAAATACAATCTGGTTTCATAGTCGTACTGGTGAAGGGAGGTGCTGACATGCCACCGGCGTTCTCGGCGCAGGAGCGGGCCAGGATCACCGATCTCCTGCTGGAGACGGGCTACCGGCTGTTCACGGAGCAGGGGCTGCGGAAGACCTCGCTGGACGAGCTGGTCGCCCCGGCGGGGATGGCGAAGAGCAGCTTCTATCAGTTCTTCGACTCGAAGGAGGCCCTGTACCTGGAGCTGATGCTCCAGGAGGCCGGTTCCGTGAAGCAGCGGGTGATCGATGAGGCGCTGCACAGCACGCCCGACACCCGGGAAGCGCTACGCCGGTTCCTGCGCGCCACTCTCGACGAGCTGGACACGAATCCGCTCTGGCGACGGCTGACCACGCATCCGGACGAGATGCAGGCGGTCGCGCGCAAGCTCGACGCGGATCGAGTCGCCGCGATGGCGGACAACCCGGCCACCGCGCTTGCCGCCTACATCGAGGACGGGCAACGCGACGGCGAGCTCGTCGGCGCCGACCCCGCCGTGGTGGTGGGCGTGCTCCAGACGGTGTTGCTCGTGCCGCTGCACGCCGAGCGACTCGGCGACCCGGCCCGCTATCCCCAGATCATCGACCTGCTGATCGACATCGTCACAGCGGGTCTCACCCGGCAGAAGGGCTGACCTGACATGAGCACGGCAACGGGCAACAGGGCCATCATCGTGGGCGCGGGCATCGCCGGGCTGGCCACCGCGCTGCGGTTGCGCCAGATCGGCTGGCAGCCGCTGGTCGTCGAACGCGCACCGCGGCGGCGCGCGGGCGGCTACGCGGTGACGTTCTCCGGTATCGGTTACGACGCGGCGGAGCGGATGGGTGTCCTCCCGGCGCTGGCCGAGCGGCACATCACCCCGGACAAGATGGTCTACGTCAAGCCCGACGGCCGGCCCCGGTTCGCGGTGCCGGGGCCGACCGTGCGCGCGATGCTCGGCGAGCGGGCCCTGAACATCCTGCGCGGCGACATCGAGGACGTGCTGTACGAGGCCATCCGAGAGGACGTCGAGATCCGCTTCGGCACCACGATCGAGGCGGTGGCGCAGGACGACGACGGCGTGGACGTGACGTTGAGCGACGGCACGGTCGAGCGGGCGGCCCTGCTGGTCGGCGCGGACGGGCTGCACTCGGCGACCCGGCGACTCGTGTTCGGGCCGGAGGAGAAGTTCCGGCTCGACCTCGATCACATGACCGGGGTCTTCATGCTCGACCGGCTACCGTCCTCTGTGGAGGAGGGCACGACCTCGACGCTCACCGACACCGGCCGCACTCTGGCGATCATCAGCCTCGGCGAGGGGCGGTCGGCGGCGTTCTTCGGTTACCGCACCGACCGGCCGATGGCGGAGCTGGCCGAAGGCCCGCAGACCGTGCTGCCCCGCGTGTACGCGGACATGGGCTGGGCCGCGCCCGACGTGCTGGCGCAGTTGCCTGCGGCGGAGTCGGTGTACTTCGACACCATCAGCCAGATGGTCGTCGACCGGTGGAGCCGCGGCCGGGTCGTCCTGCTCGGCGATGCTGCCTGGTGCGTCACGCTGTTCGCGGGCTTCGGCTCCTCGCTCGCGGTCGCGGGCGCCGACCGGCTCGGGGATGCGCTGCAACGGCACCCCGGCGACGTGCTCGCGGCGCTGCGGTCCTGGGAGGAGGAGCTGCGCCCGGAGGCGGAGAAGAAGCAGAAGCTCGGCCGCCGGGTCAAGGGGCTGTACGCGCCGTCGGACGTATTCCGGCTGTGGCTGCGCGACCTCCCGCTGCGGTTCGCGTCCTACCGTCCGGTGTCCAGGTTCCTGCAGCGCAGGCTGCAAATCAAAGCCTGACGGGGGCGCGGGTGACCAGCTAGGCGTACATCACCAGCCAGATCGCGATGAACTGATCAAAGGGTCTCTTGACCTGCTTGCCTGGGCCTGATCAGGCCGTTGACCTGCGAGGATGTCTGCCATAGTTTCTGACGGGTTCTCGGTCGTACCCGGCCTCACATGGCATGGAGGCGGCCTGGCGGGACCTTGCCCGGACCTCGCTCTTCCTTTCGACACACAGCCCAGAACGCGTTGGTGGTGCCGTGTCAAGAGCCGCAGATCGCGAAGCGCCCTTGATGCGGTGCCACCGGCCGTTGTCACGATCGGGCGTCGGGTGAAGAGGTTCGGTAACAGCACGTGCACAGCGAGCGACTTCTAGGCAAAGATCGTGACCTTTCGGAGGGTGAAAAGCATGGCTGATCAGGATCGTCACGTGGTGCCCGATGGGGACGGTGGCTGGGACGTGAAGAAGCCTGACGCAAAGCGCGCTAGCGGCAGCTTTGACACTCAGCGTGAGGCCATCGCGAGGGCACGCGAGATCACCTCTCACACTGGTGGTGAGACGGTGATCCACGGCCGTGATGGTCGGATTCGAGACAAGGACACTTCGCGCAAGGGGAACGACCCCAACCCGCCAAAGGATCGGCGTTAGACGCGTCGCGAGTTGCGGCGCAACGTGACGGCTGCGACGGCGGCCGCACCGGCCAGCCGGCGGGCGAAGGGAAGCGGGAGCCCGTCGTGCTGGGATGGTGCGGCCGCAGGTCCGGAAGGGCACGGACGCGACCAGCGCGCGACCGCGTGCCTTGATCCGATAGAGTCAAATTCGGCAGCAAGGTTGGGATGCAAGCCCCGCTGTTCTCGAAGGCGACTGTCGTACCTCCTTGGGAGGATGTCACTGAGGTTCCAGCTCACGACGAGGGGATCCAAGGTGCTCGCTAAGCCGTTACTCTTTCTGTCTTCCTTCGCGCCGCTGTTCACACTCTTGGCGATCCGGTTCGAACGTTGGCCATTGGTGATCGCTTGTGCCGCACTTGCCCTCTTAGGCGTGATTTCGCTCGCTTTGCTGTTCCGTTTAGACCGTCGCGCTTCCGTAGGAGTCCATAGGGTAGTGGAGGCTCGCGATGCTGGCGCGGAGGCTGGCGCATACCTCGGTACATACCTCTTGCCCTTCGTGACAGTCTCAAACCCTTCATTGCGGGATTCTGTAGCGTATATTGGATTTCTGGCTGTCGTGGCGTCCATCTACCTCCGTTCATCCGTGGTGCAGATAAATCCACTTCTTTATGTTCTCGGCTATAAGGTTCAGTCGATAATTGATAGTGGCGGCTTGCGTGGCTATGTGATTACCCGTACGAGAATTTCGGCAGGCGATGACATTTTAGCGACACGATTCGGAAATGACGTCTTGATGAATAGGTCACTGTCGACGTGATGGTATGAAGTTCCGCGGTCGGCGTCTGTATGAAGGGAAAGGAATGCCTGAATTTCCTGAAGTGCCTGCAACTCTGATCGTGGCGTGGCGTACTGGCAAAAACGCGCACGGGCGTGTTGTTAAGGCCGGCGGCGAGGTAATCGCTGCCTTGCGAAAGTATGCAAGCAATGCGCTTCTTCGGGTGGAGGAAGGAGAGGGTCGTGCGTACGACCCGAACGATGAACAAGACGAAGAGACGCCCTTTTTAACGGCTGATCGAGAGGAGCTGCTTGATGCTGCGCTACTGGAGCAGGTTCAGCGTGGCCCCTCGTTGCCTGTTATATCGCCGGAAGATTTGCGCGGTCGTTCGCTAACGCTCTATGCGTTGGTACTTGGGGCGGATCCCGAAAAGCTTACAATCTATATTCGTAAAAAGAACCCAATTCAGCTAGCAAAGAAAGGGCTTGTCACAGTATTCGATCAGACTCTGACGAAAATGGAAAAACCTATCCTTGCATTTGATTCAAGCTTCGACGTTATTATCAAACCAGACGGGGTCACTGTACTTCATCAGAAGAATTTTGAGCTACTATTCAAGGAGAGCGAGGCCGTTCTTGCTAGTACGCAGCAATGGGCTGAAGACATTGACGAGGAACTTCCGATCGAGCTCGACGGTGTCGATTTTCTAGCGCAGAGGCTCCGTGAAAGCTCGGTCGTCAGACGTCGTGTGCAGAGCATTCTAAAGAGTGGGTACCTCGACATGTTGACGCCGGACCTTCTTGAGCGGAAGATGCGCGACAGGGGTCTCAATTCGAAAGAGTTGATCAAAGATGGTCGACTACTTTTTAGTAAGTCGACTGAAAGAGATATCCTCTTGCTTCTGAATGAAGATTTGTGGACGGGTGACTTTTCGGGTGAGCAGTACTCCGCGACTCGAAAGACGAAGCGATAGTACCGCCGTCACACGTCATGTGCTGCGCGGGTTGCCGATCGTTAGGGCCCTTCGTGTGACGCGGGAATTGGCGGCAACCCTTTCGTGCGGTCTTATCTTAATGTTCGGCTTCGGTTGCATCGACCAGCGTGGGCCCGATTCTGTGACCAGGACGGCCCGCTGCGCCTCGCGTCGATATCGGCCGCGCCGCAAGCAGTTCACTCAGGTCCTTCATCCGGGGCTACCTCACCCGCGCCGTGGAAGCAACTACAGCTGGATACCGGCCCAGCGGGCGAACCCGGCCAGAGTGTCGCTCCGGCGACGTTGTTGGGCGGCGAGGGTCACGACGGTCTCACCGACCTGCGGGTGCTGCCGGGTACGTCTCGGCGACACCCGGCGTGCTTCGTTGAGGTTGACGAGCGCCTGCTCACGGTCGCCGTGCAGCATCCATGCCCGTGCCAGGTCGATGTGGTGGTGCGCGACCCGCTCGGGGCGTGTCCGATCGGCCACGGTCACCGTGCTCGCGCGGCGGACGGATTCGCTGCCGTTGTAGGTCTCGACCGGCAGGGCGCACCAGTGCACCACCGCGTTCAGTTTGCTCGCGTCGACGTTGAAGTAGGGACGCTCCGGCGGCGCGAACTCGTCAACGATCGCGCGCGCCTCGCCGATCCATTCATCACCTTCGCCCATGTCTCCCGCGCGGGCGGCGAGCATGGCGGAGCGGAGGTCGAGTTGCACGGCCATGGCCCGCCCTGCGGGGCTGTCATCGAGGTGTTCGCGGGCGCGGTCGAGCATGCGCAGACCGGCCCGGTAGTCGGCGTGCTTGAGATGTGTCGTGGAGCGGTGATAGGCGCTCAGTGCAATCCGTAGCGGGTCGCCTGTCGTGGGCGCCAGCCGGATGTGCCGTTCGGAGGCGATTGCCGCGAGGTCGGCTTGCCGGAGTTGCCCGGCGATGCTGGCGGCCATGCGATAGGCGTCGTGCAGCACGGCGCGGGCCTGTTCGCCGTCGTGTCCGGCCTGTTCGGTGAGCGGGAACAGGTGATGCAGTAGCGGCGGCAGCGACGCCGCTGTCTCCAGGTAGCGGTCGGCGTGCAACGCCCGCGCGACGCCGTTGAGCCGGTCAACGATCACGGCGAGAGTCAGCGGGCCACCCTCGGGGCGGGGGTCGTCGTAGGCGTCGAGCGCCGCGCGCAATTCGGCGACCACGGCGGACTCGGCGCTGGGCTGCTCGACAACCTCGTCCGGGCGGCTGTCGTACAGGTACGCGGGGGCGACCTGGAGAGCCCTGGCAATGGATGCGACGAACGACGGTGACGCGGGCTTGGTACCGCGCTCGACCTGGCTCACCAGACTGGCCGAAATGTGCGCGCGGTCGGCGAGTTGCTGCTGGGTAAGTCCCGCGAGTTTCCGGGCGGCCGCGACCCGCCGTCCGATCGACTCGGTGGCCATGCGCTGCTCCCAGCTCCCGGGGACGCGTCCAAGCGCCAGTGTATCG
The DNA here is from genome assembly GCF_003202285.1 of Prauserella muralis. Classification (GTDB taxonomy): domain Bacteria; phylum Actinomycetota; class Actinomycetes; order Mycobacteriales; family Pseudonocardiaceae; genus Prauserella_B; species Prauserella_B muralis. Next base: position 641,978 of record NZ_MASW01000006.1, on the reverse strand, counting down.
GTGCGAATCCGGTGCGAGTCCAGACTCGTGATGGCTCCTAGCGTCTGGATGTGACGGACAGCAATGTTCAGGGTCGCAGCACGAGGGGATGATGAGGATGGCGGCGATTGGTCGATCAACAGTGCGGGGCCCGCGATGATCGCTCGCGACCGCGAGTTGCTGGCCCGGCTCAGCCAGGTCAACTCTCACCTTGGCGAGGCCGTCGTTGGGCTCATGCAGGACCAGGACGGCGGTGAGTTGCCCGCCGACGGTGTACGGGTGCTGGCCGAGTTGCTGGGCAGCATGTCCGCCGCCTTGTATGCCCGCGCAGCCGAGTTGACAGGCCGGGTTGTCGAACCACCCACACGCGTGATCATCGACGCCGAGGCGACGGAAATCGCGTAATCCCACTCGACCACCGGCCTGGCGCTGCGCAGTTCGACACCCTTCCGCCGCCGGGCCGGTCCGAGGCCCGGCTGGGTGCACCGTTGGAACCCGGCCGGGCCTCATCCACGCCGTCGCCGGCTACACCAATGAGGACACCGATGCCCACCCAGCATGAGCTTTCGATTGCCTACGACAAGTTGCGCTTCGAGGTCGCGAGACTGATCGGCCGATACGAACAGGTCGCCGAGCACCTCGAGGCAGCCCAGGCCGACGCCACGCACATCCGTGCCGTGGTGGGTGACCTGGCCGCGTTGAACGTCCACCGGTACCCACGCAGGTATTGACCCGCTAGGCGTACATGACCAGCCAGATCGCGATGTAGTGCGAGATCGCGGCCAGCACGGTGCAGGCGTGGAAGAACTCGTGATAGCCGAAGGTCCTCGGCCAGTAGTCCGGCCAGCGGGTCGCGTAGAAGACCGAGCCGAGGGTGTAGAAGAACCCGCCGACGAGCAACAGCACGAGGGCGGCCACCCCGCCGTTGGTCGCCAGTTCGGGCAGCACGAAGATCGCCACCCAGCCCAGCGCGATGTAGATCGGCACCCCCAGCCAGCGAGGCGCGCGCGGCCACAGCATCTTCAGCGCGACGCCGGCGACGGCACCGCCCCAGACGGTGCCGAGCACGACGTAGCCGGTCGGCTGCGACATCGCCAGCAGCGTGAACGGCGTGTACGTGCCCGCGATGAACAGAAAGATCATCGAGTGGTCTGCGCGCTTCATCCACGCGTAGGCGCGCGGGCTCCAGATGCGCCGGTGGTAGAGGGCGCTGACGCCGAACACGCCGAGCACGGTGGCCCCGTAGACGGAGGTGGCGAGTGCGGCGAGGCCGGACACCGTCGTGGCCGCCAGCACGATCAGCGTGGCGCCCGCGGCGACAGCCCCGAAGAAGCTCCAGAAGTGGATGTGCCCCCTCAGCCGGGGACGGTTCGCTGCGGCCAAGGGGTCCGGCGTGGGAATGGTGTCGGTCGCTGCGCTCACACACCCCAGGTTACGGAAGCGTAGGTTTCCGTGCATCCAGATGTGGTGGAGCACAGGCAAAGTCACTTTCCGGCCAGGCGTACGCTGCCGTGACGTGAGCATTCGGTCGTTCCTCTCGGACGTCGTCTACAGCGTGTACGCCTGGCGCCTCATCCAGCAGGCAGGCGGGCGCCACCCCCGGCACATCGGGGTGATCCTCGACGGCAACAGGCGCTGGGCGCGCGAGGCGGGCTTCACCGACGTCAACGGTGGGCACCGCATGGGCGCCAAGAAGATCGCCGACTTCCTCGGCTGGTGCCGCGAGGCCGACGTCGAGGTGGTGACGCTGTGGCTGCTGTCGACCGACAACGTGCGCAGCCGCTCGAACGAGGAGGTCGCGGCGCTCCTCGAGATCATTCCCGACGTCGTGGACGAACTGGCCCGGCCGGGCAACACGTGGCGGTTGTCGATCGTCGGCGCCCTCGACATGCTGCCCACCGAGATCGCCGCCCGGCTCACCGCCGCCGCGCAGCGCACCGACGGTCGCGACGGCATGGTCGTCAACGTCGCCGTCGGTTACGGCGGCAGGCAGGAGATCGCGGACGCCGTCCGCAAGCTGCTCAAACAGCACGCCGACGAGGGCACCACGATCCATGAGCTCGCGAAGATCCTCGACGTGGATCACATTTCCGAGCATTTGTACACATCAGGGCAGCCGGATCCGGATTTGATTATCCGCACGTCCGGAGAGCAACGATTGTCCGGTTTTCTGCTGTGGCAATCGGCGCATTCGGAATTCTGGTTCACCGAAGCCTACTGGCCCGCATTCCGGCGGGTCGACTTCCTGCGCGCCATCCGCGACTACGCGGTGCGCCACCGCCGCTACGGCGCCTGACCGGCGAACGCGGCTGTGGCCCGCGGGCGAACCCGCGGGCCACAGCCCACACCGCTCGTGGCGTGCTCAGTCGCCGGTCGGGCTCAGGATGAGCGCCGGCGTGCGGGCGATGCCGGTGTAGGCACCCGCGACCAGGGAGGCCGCACCGTAGCCCGCGGCGGCTCCGCCGTCGATGAACTGGTAGTACGCGTCGGAGAACGTGATGCCTTCGGTGTCCGGCACCGGAGCCGGAGTCTCGGCGGGGGCAGCGAACGCGGTGCCGCCGACCATCAGCAGCGCCGCGGTGGCGGCGGTCACGAAACCAGCCTTCTTGAGCACTTCGCACACACTCCTCATTCGGTTTCCGAATCCGGGACCCGCCGAGAGTCCCGGCGTGTCCCGAGAGAGAAGTTACGGCAAATGGCCCAATCATGTTGCTCCATTTACCCTATTGTGTGAATCCTTAACATCCGGCTTCCCCTGTTGGGATCGGGAAACCGCGGAGGGCTTGGCGGCGTCCCCATTGTTTGCTATTGGGGCACACATTCGTTTTCCGTGAATGGTCCTTGACCTGGGCTGGTGAACGAGAATCGGACGGGTGGCCGATGTGCCGAATCGCAGTCACTGGCCGTGATGATCTCGGGGCGTTCGGTGGCTACGCACTAACCGTGAGATGACGAAACGGCGAATCACCTGCCTGGCTGCCTGCACGAAACGGCGCACGCAGGTAGCTTCCGTGGTGACGGCTCGCGAACCCATGCGGGTCGTCGCGGGAGGCCCTGGTCGTGGCAGCTGTGGAGCGAACGGCGAAGCCGTTCAGGAAACGCACGAGGGGGCCGGCACCGGGCCCTCGTGGCCGCACGCCCTGACCTTCGGGTCGGGGAGAGCGACCAGCCAGGGCAGTGCCCGGCCCAGCGAGTGCGGGCGTTGGTGCCAACGCCCACGAGGGAGATGCCGTCGTGACTGCGCAGCGTTTGCCCCGCAAGGCCTCCGGCCGCTCTTCGACCAGTGCCGATGGCACTGAAGGATCCCCAGGTCAACCAGCTTCCGAGCGGTACACCTATGTGCTCGACACCTCGGTGCTGCTTTCCGACCCCTGGGCGATCACCCGGTTCGCCGAGCACGCGGTGGTCCTGCCGCTCGTCGTGATCAGCGAACTGGAGGCGAAGCGGCACCACCCGGAGCTCGGCTGGTTCGCCAGGGAGGCCCTCCGCCTGCTCGACGACCTGCGCCGCACGCACGGCCGCCTCGACGCCCCCGTGCCGATCGGGGAGGAGGGCGGCACCGTGCACGTCGAGTTGAACCACTCCGATCCCACGGTGTTGCCGCCCGGCTTCCGCACGGACTCCAACGACCACCGGATCCTGGCCTGCGCGCTCAACCTGGCCACGGAGCTGTCGAATGTGACATTGGTCACCAAGGACATCCCGCTCCGGGTCAAGGCCGGCGCCGTCGGGCTCACGGCCGACGAGTACCGGGCCGAGGAGGTCACGCCGTCCGGCTGGACCGGCATGGCCGACCTCGACGTGCCGCAGGAGGCGATCGACGCGCTGTTCTCCGGCTCCACGGTGGATCTCGCCGATTTCGGCAGGCCCGAGGCGGCCGAACTGCCCTGCCACACCGGGCTCCGCCTGCTCGCAGGCACCACCAGCGCGCTGGCCAGGGTGACGCCGGACAAGACGGTCCGGCTCGTCCGCGGCGACCGCGAGGCGTTCGGCCTGCACGGCCGCTCCGCGGAGCAGCGCGTCGCGCTCGACCTGCTGCTCGACCCCGAGGTCGGCATCGTGTCGCTCGGCGGCCGCGCGGGCACCGGCAAGTCGGCGCTGGCCCTGTGCGCGGGGCTGGAGGCCGTCATGGAACGGCAGATGCACCGCAAGGTCGTCGTCTTCCGGCCGGTCTACGCGGTCGGCGGGCAGGATCTCGGCTACCTGCCCGGCTCGGAGAGCGAGAAGATGCAGCCCTGGGCGCAGGCCGTCTTCGACACCCTCGGTGCGCTGGTCAGCCAGGAGGTGCTCGACGAGGTGTTCGACCGCGGCATGCTGGAGGTGCTGCCGCTCACGCACATCAGGGGCCGCTCACTGCACGACTCGTTCGTGATCGTCGACGAGGCCCAGTCGCTGGAGCGCAACGTGCTGCTCACCGTCCTGTCGCGGCTCGGCGCCGCGTCGCGGGTGGTGCTCACCCACGACGTCGCCCAGCGGGACAACCTGCGGGTCGGCAGGCACGACGGCGTCTCCGCGGTGATCGAGAAGCTCAAGGGTCACCCACTGTTCGCACACGTGACGCTCACCCGCTCGGAGCGTTCGCCGATCGCGGCACTCGTCACCGAGATGCTGGAGCACCACGGGTAGGCACAGCACCGGTAGGCAAGAGCGGTGACGGCCCGTTCACGGCGGACGGGCCGTCACCGGCCGCCGCGGGTCACCAGCCCGCGGGCAGGGGACGACCCTCGGCGAAACCCGCGGCCGACTGCACGCCCAGCACGGCGCGCCGGTGGAACTCCTCCAGGGTCGCGGCGCCGGCGTAGGTGCAGGCCGAGCGCACGCCGGCCGTGATCGAGTCGAGCAGGTCCTCCACGCCAGGCCGCGCCGGGTCCAGCGCCATGCGCGAGGAGGAGATGCCCTCCTCGAACAGGGCCTTGCGCGAGCGCTCGTAGACGTTGTCGGTGCGCGTCCGGGCGCCCACGGCACGCTTCGACGCCATGCCGAACGACTCCTTGTAGGGCCTGCCGTGCTCGTCGTAGCGCAGGTCGCCGGGCGACTCGTGCGTTCCGGCGAACCACGAGCCGACCATGACCGCCGACGCGCCCGCGGCCAGTGCCAGTGCGACGTCGCGGGGATGGCGCACGCCACCGTCGGCCCAGACGTGCTTGCCGAGGTCGCGGGCGGCCGCCGCGCAGTCCAGTACCGCGGACAGCTGCGGCCTGCCGACACCGGTCATCATCCGCGTTGTGCACATCGCACCCGGCCCGACACCGACCTTCACCACGTCGGCGCCCGCCTCGATGAGGTCGCGCGTGCCCTGGGCCGTCACGACGTTGCCCGCCACCACCGGCACCGACGGCGACACCGAGCGCACCGCCTTCAGCGCGGCGAGCATCTTCTCCTGGTGCCCGTGGGCGGTGTCCACCACCAGCACGTCCACGCCCGCCCCGAGCACCGCTTCGGCCTTGGCGGCGACATCGCCGTTGACGCCGATGGCCGCGCCCACCCGCAGCCTGCCCTCGGAGTCGGCGGCAGGGCGGTAGATGCCCGCCCGCAGTGCGCCGACCTGGGTCAGCACCCCGGCGAGCCGCCCGTCGCCGTCCACGCCGAGTGCCAGCGTGCCGCCGTGCTCGTGCAGCCGCTCGAACACCTCCCGCGGCGGGGTGGCCAGCGGCAGCGTCAGCACGGCGGTGTCGGCGACGTCGGCCAGCCGCGCGAAGCGGTCGACGCCCGCGCACGCCGCCTCGTCGACGACGCCGACGGGCCTGCCGCCCTCGTCAGCCACGACCACGGCGCCGTGCGCACGCTTGCCCACCAGGTTCAGCGCGTCGGCGACAGCGTCGCCGGGGGTGAGCACCAGCGGGGTGTCCCACACCAGGTCGCGGCTCTTCACCCACGTCGTGATGTCGGCGACCGCGGCCGGGTCCACGTCCTGTGGCAGCACCACCAGGCCCCCGCGCCGCGCGACCGTCTCGGCCATGCGCCTGCCCGCGACCGCGGTCATGTTGGCCACGACGACCGGGATCGTGGTGCCGGTGCCGTCCACGGTGGAGAGGTCCACGTCGAAGCGGGACTCCACGGCCGAGCGGTTCGGCAGCAGGAAGACGTCGTCGTAGGTCAGGTCGTGAGCGGGCCGGTGGCCATCCAGAAACTGCACGAGACTCCAGCGTACGTGGTCACGGCGGCGACCGCGGACCCGGGCTGTCGCCGAGCCCACGGTCACCGTGGGTACCTGGGGCGTACCCACGGTGACCTTCGGCTCGCTGCCGGGCCGGCGGCCATCACGGCTGGGCCCAGTCCTTGGACTTCTCCTGCTCCTCGCCGATGGTCGTGTGGTCGCCGTGCCCGGTGTGCACGACGGTGTCACTCGGCAGCGTGAACAGCCGGTGCCGGATCGAGTTCACGATGGTCGAGTAGTCGGAGTACGACCGGCCGGTGGCGCCGGGGCCGCCCTGGAACAGCGTGTCGCCGGTGAACACCACGCCCAGCTCCGCGGAGTACAGGCACACCGCCCCCGGCGCGTGACCCGGCGTGTGCAGCACGGTCAGCTCGGTGCCCGCGACCGTGACGGTCTGCCCGTCGGCCAGCTCGCCGTCGGGTGCCCGGTCCGGGTGGGTCAGGTCCCAGAGCACCCGGTCGTCGGGATGGAGCAGGATCGGCGCGCCGCACCGCTTCGCCAGCTCGGGCGCGGCGTTGACGTGGTCGTTGTGCGCGTGGGTGCACACGATCGCGCGCAGGGCACGGCTGCCGACCACCTCGGCGATCCGCTCCGCGTCGTGGGCCGCGTCGATGACGATCACCTCGGTGTCGTCGCCGACGATCCATACGTTGTTGTCGACGTCCCAGCTGCCGCCGTCGAGTCGGAACACTCCCGAGGTCACCAGGTTCTGCACAGTCGCTGCCATGCGCCGCACCCTATCCGTGCCCAGGAAGGACGTGCGAACCTCAGCCGCGCAACAGGCCCCGGACGGTGTCGATGGTGTCGGCGTCGCGCGCCTCCTTGTCCGGCCGGTACCGCAGCACCCGGGCGAAGCGCAGCGCCACCCCGCCGGGGTAGCGGGTGCTGGCCTGCACGCCGTCCAGCTCGATCTCCACCACCAGCTCCGGCCGCAGGTACACGGTCCAGTCGTCGCGGCGGCTCTCGAAGCGGGGGAACTGCTCGGTCTGCCAGGCCAGCAGCTCGTCGGTGAGGCCCTTGAACGTCTTGCCGACCATCACCGGCGGGCCGCCGTCCGGGTCGCGGGCGCCCAGGTGCAGGTTGGACAGGTATCCGGTGCGCCTTCCGTGCCCCCACTCGGCGGCGAGCACCACCAGGTCCAGGGTGTGCACCGGCTTGACCTTCAGCCACGCGCGGCCCCGCCTGCCCGCCGCGTACGGCGCGTCGAGCGACTTGACCAGCACGCCCTCGTGCCCCGCATCGAGCGCGCCCGCGAGGATCGCGTCCGGATCGGCGGGCTCGCTCTCGCCCGGGATCGTGTGCTCGCCCGCCACCCTGCGCAGCGCCGCGTTGCGGTCGCGCAGTGGCGCGTCGAGCAGGTCGGCGCCGTCGAGGTGCAGGCAGTCGAAGAAGTAGGGCCGCAGCAGCAGGGCACGCACCTGCTCCTCGCGGGTGCTGCCGAAGCGGGACATCGTCTCCTGGAACGGCAAGGGCCGCCCGTCGTCGGTGAGCGCGAGCGTCTCTCCGTCGAGCACCACCGACTCGCACGGCAGCGAGCGCACCAGCTCGGCCAGCTCCCCGACGTGCGCGGTGACCTCCCGCAGCGTGCGGGTGTAGACGTGGACCTCGTCGCCGTCGCGGTGCACCTGGATGCGGGCGCCGTCCAGCTTGTACTCCACGACCGCGGGGCCCGCCTCGGCGACGGCGTCGGCGAGCGACTCGGCAGGCGCGGCGAGCATCGGCCGGACCGGCCTGCCCAGCTCCAGCCGGAACTCGGCCAGCTCGGCGCTGCCGCCGTTCAGCGCGGCCCTCGCCGTGGCGGGCAACCTGCCGGAGAGCATGAACGCCCGGCGCACCGCCTCGCCGGGCACGTCCGCGGCGGCCGCGATGGCGTCCACCATGACGCCCTCCAGCGCGCCCTGGCGCAGCTCCCCGGTGAGCAGGCGGAACAGGAACTCCTGCTCGGCCTCGGTGGCACGGGCGAACAGTGCGCCGAGCGCGTCCGCGCGGCGCTGCACGGAGCCACTGCCGCCCGCGGCACCCGCCTCGCTGAACGCGGCGTCGACCTCGGAGACCGTCAGCGACGGCTCGGCCGCCGGTTCGGTGCGCAGGGCCGCGAGGGTGCGCCAGCCCGCGCCGATGCGGCCCTGCAGCGGCTGGCCGGTGAGGAACCCGACGGCGGCGGCGAGCTCACCGGCCGGTGCGGCCGCTAGGAGCCCGGCCAGTTCGGCGATCTTCTCCTTGCGGGAGCGAGTGGCCGCGAGCCGGGCGGAGGCGCTGACGACGTCGTGGAGGAGCATGCCGCCATCATCTCCCGGGGCGCCGACATTTCGCGGGGTGAGCGCAGCGCGAGCAGCACGCCGGCGACGCAGACGGCGAGCCCGGCGAGACCGCGCAGGGTGACCCCCTCGCCGAACATCAGGTAGGCCAGCAGCATCGTCGTCGGCGGTGTCAGGTACAGCAGCACCGAAGCGCGGTTGACCGACCCGCGCCGCACGTTGAGCCAGTAGAACCCGTAGCCGCCGAACGTCGAGAACACCACGACCCAGATCACCGCCACCCAGAACTGGCCCTGCGCGGGGACGACCGCCTGACCGGTGGCCGCGGCGAGGGCGGTGAACACGACGGCGCTGGTCACGCACTGGACGAGCATCGAGTCGGCCAGCGGCAGCGGGGTCGCCTTCCGCTCCACGAAGGTGCCGGCCACCAGGCCGGCCATCGACAGGAACGGCAGCGCGTAGGCGGCCGCGGGGGCGGCGCCGGGCGCGGCGAGATCGTCGCCGACGACGAGCGCCACACCGGCGAGGCCCAGGACGAGGCCGACCCACTGGGTGAGTGCGGTCCGCTCGCCGAGCAGCGGGCCGGACAGCGCGGCCGCCGCGATGGGCTGCAGGGCGGCGACCAGCGCGGCGATCCCGGCGGGCACGCCGAGCTCGGCCGAGTAGACGACGCCGAACAGGAACACGCCCTGGGAGAGCAGTCCGATGACGGCGTGCCAGCCGATGTCGCGTGCGGACAGCCTGCGCCACCGCGTGAGCCACCACGCGCCGAGCAGCAGCACCACGACGAGGAAGCGCCACATGAGGAGGGTGAAGGCGCTCGCGTCCTCGGTGCCGAGCACGGCTCCGACGAAGCCGGAGCTCCACATCAGCACGAACCCCGCGGCGAGCAGCGCGTCCGTCCGCATGCGACCTCCTGAGTAAACCGACCGGTATGGTTACTAGACATACTAAACCGGTCGGTATACCGTCAAGGGGTGGCTGAGGAACTCACGCTGACCCCGGCTGCCGAGCGGGTGCTCGACGTGGCGGGAAGGCTCTTCTACGACAACGGCATTCACGCCGTCGGCGTCGAGTCGATCGCCAGCGAGGCCGGGGTCACCAAGAAGACGCTGTACGACCGGTTCGGCTCGAAGGACGCGCTCATCGGGCACTACCTGCGACGCCGCGACGAGCGCTGGCGCGAGCACGTGGTGAGCGTCGTCGAGCAGCGGGGCCGCATCCCGCCCGCACGGCGGCTGCTACTGGTGTTCGATGCGCTGGAGCAGTGGATCGCCACGGAGAACCCGCGTGGCTGCGCGTTCATCAACGCACAGGCCGAACTGCCCGACGCGACCCATCCCGGGCGCGAGGTGATCCGCGAGCAGAAGCAGTGGATGCTCGACTACCTGCGTGCGCTGGCGCGGCAGACGGGTGCGCGCAACCCGCGCAAGCTGGCCACGTCGCTGCTGCTCCTGCTGGAGGGTGCCACCGTGACGGCCTCGCTCGGCGTGGTGCCCGGCGCGATCGGCAACGCCAAGGACGTGGCCCGGCAGCTCATCGAGACGAGCTAGCCTGCTGGCTGTCGCCCTCGCCCAGTGCACGGGCGAGTTCGTCGCGCGCGCGGAACACCCGCGAGCGGATGGTGCCCACCGCGCAGTCACACACCTGCGCGGCCTCCGCATAGGACAGTCCGAGCACCTGGGTCAGCACGAACGCCTCCCGCCGCTCGGACTCCAGCGCGGCGATGAGGCTGTGCAGCACGACGACCCTGCCGTGGTCGGGGCTGCTGCCGCCGGTCTCCTCGGCCACCGGAACACCGGTGGTGACCGGCCTGCGCCCGCGCGTGCGCAGGTGGTCGGCGGCGACGTGCCGGGCGATCGCGAACAGCCAGGTCCGGGCGGGCGAGCGCCCCTCGTAGCCGCGCAGCGCGCCGAACGCGCGGAGGTAGGTTTCCTGCACCAGGTCCTCGGCGACCCGGGGGTCGGACAGGTAGGTCAGCAGGCGGTGCAGCTGCGCACGGGTGGCGGCGACGAATCGTTCGGCGGCGGCGCGGTCGCCGTCGGCGGCCCGCAGCGCGTGCTCGGTGATCTCGTCGTCCACGGGCAGTGACCCTAGAGCAACCCAGGGGTGATGGGAACTTTCCGGGGTCGGGTGGCAACCTGCACGGTATGGACTGTGTGAGTGCGCGCGAGGCGATCTCGGCCACGCTGGACGGCGAGGACCCGGGCGTGGCCGCCGAGGCGATCGAGCAGCACCTCGCGGGCTGCCGCTCCTGCGTGTCCTGGCAGCAGAGCGCCGCCGAGGTCACCAGGATGGCCCGGCTCGCACCCGCCATGCCCGTCCCGGACCTCGGTGAACGCGCGCTCGCCGGGTTCCGGCCCGCCCGCAGGGCCGCCTGGCGGGGCTGGCTGCGCCTCGCTGTCGGCATCACCGCCGTGGGCCAGCTCGCGGTGGTGGCGGGCCAGTTCGTGCTCGGTGCCCCCGCACACGCGATGAGTCACCTGCTGCACGAGACGGCCGCGTTCAACCTCGCGCTCGCCGTGGCGCTGCTGTGGGTGGCGGCGCGGCCGGGCAGGGCGCGCAGCCAGTGGCCGGTGCTGCTCAGCGTGTGCGCCGCCCTCGCGGCGCTGTCCGTGCTGGACCTCGTCCGCGGTGACGTCGGCTGGGGCAGGCTCGGTACCCACCTGCCGCTGCTGGCAGGCGCCCTGCTGACCGTGCTGCTGGGCACGCTGGAACGCCGCGTCCCCGGGCCGGGCGGCCGGGCGGGCACCCGGGGCGAGGAGTTCGTGCCCGCCTCGGCGCCCGGCGACCCGGCGGTGCCCGCGACCCCGCGGCGAGGCCAGCACCAGCCGCCCGCCGCCGAGCGCGCGGCGTAGCGGCCGAGAACGGACCTGGGATCACCTGCCGCCGCGGGCCATGCGCAGCACGTCGAGAGCCTCGTCCAGCTGGGCCTCGGTGAGCTTGCCGTCGGCGACGTGGCCGCGTTCCAGCACGACCTCGCGGATCGGCTTGAGGTCCGCCAGCGCCTGCTTGGCCACCGACGCCGCCTCCTCGTAGCCCAGGTACTTGTTCAGCGGCGTCACGATCGACGGCGAACCCTCGGCGTAGGCGCGCATCCGCTCGGCGTTGACCTCCAGCCCCGCGAACACCTTGTCCGCCAGCAGCCGGGACACCGCCGCCAGCAGCCGCGCCGACTCCAGCACGTTGCGCGCGATCACCGGCAGGTTGACGTTGAGCTGGAAGTTGCCCTGCGAGCCCGCGAACGCCACGGCCGCGTCATTGCCGATCACCTGTGCCACCACCTGCAGCGTGGCCTCCGGAATCACCGGGTTCACCTTGCCCGGCATGATCGACGAGCCGGGCTGCAGGTCCGGCAGCGCCAGCTCGGCAAGGCCGGTGCGCGGGCCCGACCCGAGCCAGCGCAGGTCGTTGGCGATCTTGTTCAGCGACACCGCCACCGTGCGCAGGTGCCCCGACGTCTCCACCACGCCGTCCTGCGAGGCCTGGGCCTCGAAGTGGTCGCGCGCCTCGGTGAGCGGCAGCCCCGTCACCTGCGCCAGCTCCGCGGCGACGGCGCCGCCGAACCCGTCCGGCGCGTTCAGGCCGCTGCCCACCGCCGTGCCGCCGATGGGCAGCTCGCCGAGCCGGGGCAGGCCGCTGCGCAGCCGCTCGATGCCGAAGCGCACCTGCGCGGCCCACGCCCCCGCCTCCTGGCCGAGCGTGATCGGCACCGCGTCCATCAGGTGCGTGCGGCCCGACTTCACCACCTCATCCCACTCGCCTGCGCGCCGCTCGATGATGCTCGCCAGGTGGTCCAGTGCCGGGATGACGTCGGTGAGCACCGCTTCGGTGGCCGCGACGTGGATCGTCGTCGGGAAAGTGTCGTTGGACGACTGTGACGCGTTGACGTGGTCGTTCGGGTGCACGTCGCGGCCGAGCGCCCGGGAGGCGAGCGTCGCGATGACCTCGTTGGCGTTCATGTTCGACGACGTGCCCGACCCGGTCTGGAACACGTCGATGGGGAAGTGCGCGTCGTGTGCGCCCTCGGCGACCTCGTCGGCCGCCTTCGCGATGGCCGCGGCCAGGTCGCCGTCGAGCACCCCCAGCCGGGCGTTGACGCGGGCGGCGGCAGCCTTCAGCAGTCCGAGCGCGCGGATCTGCGCGCGTTCCAGGCCACGCCCGGAGATCGGGAAGTTCTCGACGGCACGCTGCGTCTGCGCACGGTAGAGGGCATCGGCGGGAACCCGCACCTCACCCATGGTGTCGTGCTCGATCCGGAATTCCTGTTCTGCCATGACGCCAGTCTGGCGCAGCGCGACGCGCACCGCCCGGTGTCCTTCGGCACTAAGATCGGCGGCGAGACTGCCACCCACCACTGGCGGAAGGGCGGTGAGCCATGGGCTCGCCCGAGACGCTGTCGGTCGACGTCCTCATCGTGGGCGCCGGGCCGACCGGACTGTTCGCTGCCTACTACGCGGGGTTCCGCGGCCTGTCGATGGCCGTCGTCGACTCCCTGCCCGAGACCGGCGGCCAGGTCACGGCGATGTACCCGGAGAAGCTGATCTACGACGTGGGCGGTTTTCCCGCCGTGCGCGGCCGGGACCTGATCAAGGGCCTCGTGGAGCAGGCGGGGCAGTGGAACCCGACCTATCTGCTCGGCCGCAAGGCCGAGGCACTCACTTCCACACCGGACGGTCTGGAGATGACGCTCGACGGCGGCGACGTCGTGCGCGCGGGCGCTGTGCTGATCACCGCGGGCATCGGCGAGTTCACCCCGCGCCCGCTGCCCGCGGGCGACGGCTGGCTCGGCAGAGGTCTCGTCCACTTCGTGCCCGCGCTGGAGGCGCACCGTGGCCAGGACGTGGTGGTGGTCGGCGGTGGCGACTCGGCGTTCGACTGGGTGCTGGCGCTGCGTTCGATCGCCTCGAGCGTGACCCTCGTGCACCGCAGGTCGCGGTTCCGCGCCGCCGAGTCCATCGTGCGCGAGGCCAGGGAGGCCGGCGTGCGGATCATCACCGACGCCGAGGTCACCGCTCTGCGGGGCAACGGCACCGACGGCGCGCTCGCCGAGATCGAGGTGGAGCCCAAGGGCGGCGAACGGCTCGTGCTGCCCGCGCAGACGGTGGTGGCCGCCCTCGGGTTCACCGCCGACCTCGGTCCGATCGAGAACTGGGGCCTCAAGATCGACCATCGCTCCATCGAGGTCGACTCGACGATGGCCACGGCGCGCGAGCGGGTCTACGCCGCGGGCGACGTGGCCGCCTATCCGGGCAAGGTCAAGCTCATCGCCACCGGCTTCGGCGAGGCGGCCACGGCCATCAACAACATCGCCGTACTGCTCGACCCGGACGCGCACCTGTTCCCGGGCCACTCCAGCAACGCAGAGTGACTCCGGCCCCGCCCGGCGGCGAGCCCAAGGTGACCTTGGGTACACGACGCGTGCCCAAGGTCACCTTGGGCACGCGGGCACGACTCTAGGACGGTGTGGGCGTGGTCGCCGGCGGGGTGCCGGACGGTGACGGCGTGCCCGAGGTCGGTGGGGCGCCCGACGTGGACTGACTGCTCGAGGTCGGTTGCGGACTCGGCGGCGGAGGCGCCACGTGCTCGGTGATCCACGGCGTGTAGGCCACCACCGAGGTGTAGATCGACGGGCCCGTGCCGCAGGTCGCGTCGTGGACACCCGGACGGCTGGACACGCCCGCCAGCAGCCACCGCTCGCCTGCCCGGATGATCTCCGGCCCGCCGGAGTCGCCGTAGCACGCGCCCTTGCGGCCCTCCGGGTTGCCGGTGCACAGCTCCACGGCGGGGTCGAACACGGCCGTGCATCCCGCACCGTCCACAACGGACGTGTCGAGCTGCTGCAGCGTCACCGGGCTCGTGCCACACCCTTCCGTGGGACACGTCTGGCCCCAGCCGAGAATGCGGGTCGGCACGCCGACCTCGGCACCGGTCGCGAGCGCGATCGGCTCCGCCTGCGCCGGGCTCGCCAGCCGCACCAGCGCGACGTCGCCGCCTGCCCCGTCCGGGTCGTAGTCCGGATGCGGCAGCACCTGCGCGGGTTCGATGACCTCACCGCCCTGCGTGCGGTCGAGACTGCCGATGCGTGCGGAGAACTCGGCGGGCTCGCGGCCCTGCACGCAGTGGGCGGCCGTCACCACCCACTCCGCCGCGACCAGAGCACCGCCGCAGAAGTGCTCACCGGAGTTCTGCTGCAGCGAGACCGCGAACGGGTAGGGCTGGTCGGCCGGCACACCGCCCACGATGGACGGCTGCACCGCCGAGGCGATCGGCACGCCCACCAGGGCCAGCACCGACACCGCGGCGAGCGCACCGGCCAGGCGTGACCTGACCCTGCCCATCAGGGAAGCGGCGGGACGACGTCGTCACCCAGGCTGCCGTCGAAGTCCACCGACGAGTACGAGCGCAGTTTGGTGAGCCGGTGGTAGCCGTCGATCAGCCGCACCGTGCCCGACTTGGACCGCATCACGATGGACTGCGTGGTGGCGCCGCCCGCGCGGTAGTGCACACCCCGCAGCAGGTCGCCGTCGGTGACGCCGGTGGCGCAGAAGAAGACGTTGTCGCCGCGCACGAGGTCGTCGGTGGTGAGGACCCGGTCGAGGTCGTGGCCCGCGTCGCGGGCCTTCTCGCGCTCGGCGTCGTCCTTCGGCCACAGCCTGCCCTGCAGCTCACCGCCGAGGCACTTCATCGCGCACGCGGCGATGATCCCCTCGGGGGTGCCTCCGATGCCCAGCAACATGTCCACGCCGGTGGTGGGCCTGGCCGCGGCGATCGCCCCGGCCACGTCGCCGTCGCTGATGAACCGGATCCGCGCGCCCGCGTCCCGGACCTCCTTGACGAGGGTCTCGTGCCGGGGCCGGTCGAGAATGCACACCGTCACGTCCGACACGCCACTGTGCTTGGCCTTCGCGACCCGCCGGATGTTCTCCGCGATCGGCGCCGCCAGATCCACCGCCCCCGCGGCCTCCGGGCCCACGGCGAGCTTCTCCATGTAGAACACGGCGGACGGGTCGAACATGGCGCCCCGCTCGGCCACGGCGAGCACCGCGAGCGCGTTGGGCATGCCCTTGGCCATCAGGGTGGTGCCGTCGATCGGGTCCACGGCGACATCGCAGTCGGGCCCGTCGCCGTTGCCGACCTCCTCGCCGTTGAACAGCATGGGCGCCTCGTCCTTCTCGCCCTCGCCGATCACGACGACCCCGCGCATCGAGACGGTGCCGATGAGCTGGCGCATGGCGTCGACCGCCGCGCCGTCGCCGCCGTTCTTGTCCCCCTTGCCGACCCAGCGGCCCGCGGCCATGGCGGCCGCCTCGGTGACCCTGACCAGCTCCATCGCCAGGTTGCGGTCCGGGGCCTCTCCGCGTCTCGGGCTGCTGCTGGCGTGGCTGGCGGCGGTCATCTCGGCCTCCCGGATGGCGTAGTCGACAACATCCCGGACATCATGAAGAGCGACCACCGGAGGAGCCGTCAGCCTCCTCGGTGGACTCGGTGTCCGGCGCGTCCTCTACCGTAGCCAGCGCGGCCTCGATCCGCTCCCGGGCACCTTCGAGATGTTGCTCGCACAACTTGGCGAGCCGCTCGCCCTTCTCCCACAGCGCCAGCGACTCCTCCAGGGACAGACCACCGGCCTCCAGGTCACGGACGACCTCGATCAGCTGGTCACGGGCCTGTTCGTAGCCGAGGACGGTCTCCTCGCCTTCCGGTTCGCTCACGGTCCTCATTCCACGCTCGTCGGCGGCCGCACCCCGGGGGTGACGCTCTGTGCGCACACTACCGCGCTGGCCATGGCGTGGTCGTAGCCGACGAAGGCGGCGGCGAACTCCTGGCCGTCACCGTCGGCGATGGCGTCCTCGATGCGCGACTGCGCGCTGGCGACCCGGCGGCGATGGACCGCGCCCTCCCGGAACCACCACCGCGTCCCCGCGTACTGGGAGGTGGCCTCGGAGAGCCTGCGCAGCCGGGGTCCCAGCTCCCACCGGCCGCCCGCCTCGCACCCGGCGAGCAGCGCGGTCCAGCACAGGGCAGCGGCGGCCTCGACCTCCTCGGCCCTGTGCCGCACGACGGTGGCCCGGCCACGGGCCTCGCCCTGCGCCGCATCCTGGCAGACGCGGGCGGCGTCCCTGGTCAGCGGAAGGAAAGCGCACTCGCGCACGGCATTCACTCCTCGTGTCCCTGGACGGTCGCTCGGACGGCGCCGTCGGCGACCCGCACCCGCAGCGTGGCGCCGTCGGCAATATCAGAGACCGATCGGAGCACCTTGAGGTTGCCTTCGGCGTCCGAGAACTGCACCACCGCGTAACCGCGTTCCAGCGTCGCCGAGGGTCCGAGCGCGGCCAGCCGGGCCCGCGCCGACGCCAGGGCCGCCTGCTCCCGGCTGAGGGTGGTGAGCACGGCCCGGCGCCCTCGCTCGCGCTGCGTCTCCACCTCCGTGGCGCGGCGCTCGATCGGGCCGAGCGGGTCGGCCAGTGACGGGCGGCTGCGCAGCTGGTCGAGCAGGCGGCACTGGGTGTCCACCCAGCCGTGCAGGGCGCGGCGAGCGCGGTCGCGCAGCTGGTGCACCCGGGCCGTCTCCTCCCGCACGTCCGGCACCACCCGCTTGCCCGCGTCGGTCGGGGTGGAGCAGCGCAGGTCGGCGACGTGGTCGAGCAGCGGAGAGTCCGGCTCGTGGCCGATGGCGCTCACCACCGGTGTGCCCGCGGCGGCGACGGCCCTGCACAGCGCCTCGTCGGAGAAGGGCAGCAGATCCTCGACGCTGCCACCACCCCGGGCGATGACGATCACGTCGACGTCCGGGTCGGCGTCGAGGCGCGACAGCGCGCGGATGATCTGTGGCACGGCGTTGACGCCCTGCACGGCGGTGTTCACGACGTGGAAGGCGACGGCGGGCCAGCGGGCCTGCGCGTTGACCAGCACGTCGTGCTCGGCCGCCGACGCACGGCCGGTGATCAGCCCGATGCCCCTGGGCAGGAACGGCAGCCTGCGCTTGCGTTCGGCGGCGAACAGGCCCTCGGCGGCCAGCAGCCTGCGCAGCCGTTCGATGCGGGCGAGCAGCTCGCCGATGCCCACCGGGCGGATCTCGTTGGCGCGCAGGCTCAGCGTGCCGCGGCCGAGGAAGAACGTCGGCTTGGCGTGCACCACGACGCTCGCCCCGTCGCGCAACGGCGGCTCGATCTCGCGCAGCAGGCGAGCCGGACAGGTCACGGTCATGGAGACGTCCGCGGCCGGGTCGCGCAGTGTCAGGAAGGCCGTCGACGTGCCGGGCCGGGCGTTGACCTGGGTGACCTGGCCCTCGACCCACACGGCCCCGAGACGGTGGATCCAGTCGGCGATCTTGCGGGCGACGGTGCGGACCGGCCAGGGGTTCTCCGCGGACGACGCCTGGCCCGCGGCGCGGGTGGCCGGCTCGGTGCCGCTGCTCACCGCGGGTTCTGGTCCTCGGAGCCGCCCTCGTCGGCGGTCGCCTGCCGGACGTTGCCGATGCGGCGCGTGAGCATGCCGGTGAAGGCCGGGCGGTTGGCGTGCTCGCGCTCGTAGGCGAGCAACTCCTCCAGCTGGGTCAGCGTCAGCCTGCGCAGGCGGGCCCGCACCTGGGGCAGGGTCAGCTCGTCGTAGCCGGTGATGCCACCCGGAGCGGAGCCGTCGGCGGGGCTACCGGGGCTGTCGAACTCGCCCTCGGAGTGCTCCTCGGCGAGCGCGCGTTCCTCGGCGACCCAGGGGTCGTCGGAGTCGTCGGCCAACGGCTCGGCAGGTTCCTTGGTCGCGGCAGGCTCGGGCAGCGCGGACGGTTCCGCCTGCGCGGGGGGCTCGGGCGGAGCGGGCGGCTCGGGCGCGAGCGGCCGCGGTGCCGCCGCCTGCGCGGCCGCGCCGGGGTGGCTGCCGTTGACGCCTGCCGGGGCCGCGAGATCCGGCTCGATGTCCTCGTCGAAGGTGGCCCAGCTCGGCTCCTCCTCGGCGGGGCGCAGTGCCGAGAGAGCGTCGTCGCCCTTGATGGCCAGTTCGGTGACCTGCTGCTGAACCCGCATCGAGGCCTGCAGGACCTGGCTGGCCACCGTCACCGGCAGCTCGGTGAGCTGCTTGGGCAGGTCCCGCACCCGCTCGGCGGTGGTGACGGCGATGCCCGCGGCGACCCGGAGTGGGAACGGGAGATGCTTCATGCCCCTAAGCGTGCCGCAGATGGCGCGTCCTGCCCACTCGAATGGGGCTGTACGTGTCATGCATCCCATGGGGTCGTCTCACATCTTCCGCCTCGGTGCTCACCCGTACCCTGGTGGCATGAGTGCAGCGAGCCCAGGAACAGAGCCTGCCACCAGCGTATCGATCGAGGGCGGCGACGACGCTGTCGTCTCCGGTGGTAAGCGCGTTCTGCTGGCCAAGCCGCGCGGGTACTGCGCCGGGGTCGACCGGGCCGTGATCACGGTCGAGAAGGTGCTCGAGATGTACGGCCCGCCGGTGTACGTCCGCAAGGAGATCGTGCACAACCGTCACGTCGTGGACACGTTGCGTGAGCGCGGCGTGATCTTCGTGGACGAGGCGTCCGAGGTGCCCGAGGGCGGCCTCGTGGTGTTCTCGGCGCACGGCGTGTCGCCCGCGGTGAGGGCCGAGGCGGAGCAGCGCAACCTCCGCACCATCGACGCGACGTGCCCGCTGGTGACCAAGGTCCACAAGGAAGTCAACCGGTTCGCCCGCGACGACTACGACATCATGCTCATCGGCCACGCCGGGCACGAGGAGGTCGAGGGCACCTCGGGTGAGGCCCCTGACCGCGTTCAGCTCGTGGACACCCCGGAGGACGTCGACAAGGTCGCCGTGCGCGACCCGTCGAAGGTCGTGTGGCTGTCGCAGACCACCCTGAGCGTGGACGAGACGATGGAGCGCGTGGACCAGCTCCGGGAGCGCTTCCCGGAGATCTCGGATCCGCCGAGCGACGACATCTGCTACGCCACCTCCAACCGGCAGGTCGCCGTCAAGGCCATGGCGGCGGAGTGCGACCTGGTGCTGGTGGTCGGCTCGGGCAACTCGTCGAACTCGCAGCGGCTCGTGGAGGTGGCGCTGCAGGCGGGCGCACGCGACTCGCACCTCGTCGACTTCGCACACGAGGTGGACGAGGCGTGGCTCGACGGCGTCGAGACCGTGGGCGTCACCAGTGGCGCCTCGGTGCCGGACGTGCTCGTGATGGAACTGCTGGAGTGGCTCGCCGAGCGTGGCTGGACCGACGTCCAGGAGGTCACCACCGCCAACGAGAAGATCTCGTTCGCGTTGCCGCGCGAGCTGCGTTCCTCCGGCGAGTCCGCCCGCAGCAGCGTGCGGTAGCCCGGGCCGTGCGGTTCGTTCGGCGCTGACCGGCCGGCCACAGCCGGCGCGTGGCTGACGGTCGTGCCCGGCGAGCCGCTGCCCGCCGGATACGGCCGCGGTCGCCGTGCGGTCAGTCCTGCTCGTCGTCCCACGGCCGGTTGCGCCGGGGCGGGCGCTCGCCCCGGCCGGGGTCGCGCCTCGGCCCGGACGGCCTGCGCGGCGGTGGTGGTTCGTCACCGCTCGCCGGGCGCCGCCGTGGGCGTTTCGGCCCGGGAATCGAGTCCGGCCACTCCTCAGCCCGCCGCCGGCGTTCGGCGGCATCCGGAGGCGCCTGCGGGCGCTGCCGCGGTGGACGCCCGCCCTGCTCCCGCGGGGTCCTGCCCCCCGCCTCGCGAGGACCGCCTTCACGCGGACCGCCTTCGCGAGGCGCGGCTTCCGGGCCGGGCCGCCGCTGCCTGCCCCGCTTCGCGTCCTCGGCAGGAGGCCGCGAACGCTTGCCAGCGGCACCGGCCGCCCCGGCAGCGTCGCCGCGACGAGGTTCGCCCCGCGCCTCGGCGGGCTTGCCCTTGCCGGGCCGCTTCGCCGCGGGACGCACGGACTTCGTCGGCTCGTCCGGGTCGACATCGCCGTCAGCGGCGCCTGCTCGCCGCCCCAGCCCCTTGCGCTTGCCCGCGGCCCGCGCACCATCGTCGGAGCGGTCGCGGTCGTCGGCCCGCCTGCCCTTCTCGCGAACCTTCTGCGGCGCATCCGGGTCCCGCTCGCGGAACATGCGGTAGATGCCGATCGCCACCGTGAGGGCCGTGGTGATGGCCATCATCGGGAACCCGTTGATCAGCGGTGTGCTGATCGCGAGCACCTTCGCGAGCGTGTCGCTGCTCGACGGCAGACCTGACGCCACCAGGACCATGGTCGGCACCGTGGCCGCCTGGATCAGCGGAGGCTGCACCATCGGCCCGAAGAGGTTGCGTCGCTGGACGGCTCCGACGGCCACGACCGAGCCGGCCAGGAAGAAGCCCTGGAAGAGGCCGCCGAGTGCATCGGAGACCTGGAGGTCCACGACCGCGCCCAGCACCGCCGTGCCGAGGGCCAGCAGGACCGACCCCCACCACGGCAGACCGCGCCGGGCGCCGACGATGGAACGCTCGTCCCACGGAATCGGGGCGTCGTCATCAGCGGCGTCAGGATCGCTCTGGCGATCGCGTATGGCGGTCACGAGGGAACACCGTATCCGGTAATCCCCGCAAACTTGCTACCCATCTGGAACCGCGGTACTGGCAACACCCACCAGCGTGAGATCACGCACAGCCCATGGCCACTCGCCGTGATGGTCCAGACAAGGCGGGCCGGCGTGCATTCGGATGGCTTTGTCCCGATCGTCCCGATCTTCAGTTGTGGCGGTGCCGTCAGTTCGCGGGCAGTTCATCCCCCTTCCGGATCGCGGGGACGGCAGACGGGCTCGCGGCCGCCTCGGTGAGCGGTGACACGCTGGAGCGGAAGGACTCCAGTGCCTCCAGCTCCCGTCGCCGTGCCGACAGGAACCGCTGGAGGTGCGTGCTCGACAGGTTCACCGCGTCGACGGCGTTGCCCGCGGCGCGATGGGCCGACGCGGCCTGTGCGCGCACCTGCTCCACGTCCTCGAGCAGGGTGCGCTCCGTGGCCGCGAACAGCGCCGCCGACGCCACGACCGCGAACCCGGTCGGACCACACAGGAACACCCGGCGGTCCAGCATCCAGCGCAGCAGCTCCGGATCGGTGTCCAGCGCGGCGACCACCGCCGCGTCGGACGGCACGAACATCACCGTCCCGTAGATGGCGTCGGCCCAGCGCTGGTAGCCCTTGCCCGCGAGCTCGGCCGCCCGTGAGCGCAGATTGCGGACGTGAACCCGCAGCGCGTCCAACCGCTCGTCCGGGTTGTCGGTCTCCACGGCCTCCGCCCAGCACGCCATGGAGGCCTTGGCGTCCACCGGCACGCTCCGTCCGCCGCCCACCCGCAGCACCATGTCCGGCTTGACCGCGCCGCCGCCCGCCAGATCGGTCTGCGAGGTGAAGTGCAGCCCTTCGCGCAGGCCGAGCGCCCGCGCGGTCTCGATGAGCACCTGCTCGCCGAGCTCGCCGCGGCCGCTGATCGACGCGAACGCGACCTCGTACCGGCGCAGCGCCAGCTGCTGCTCCCGGAGGGCCACCTGCTGTTCGTCGATGCGCGCGCGTTCGGCCTCGACCTGCCGGGCGGCCGCGTCAGCCCTGCGCATGCCGTCCTGGTACAGCCGCCACAGCATGGCGACCACCGCCGCCAGCAGTACCGCGACCACCACGGCCGCTGTGGCGAGCACTGTCGAACCCACCGCGCGCTCCCTTCCGTTCTCGGTGTGACCGGTTGATCGCATCATCGCGCACGGCACCGACAAACCCGGCCGCCCGGCACCGTCGAACACACGTTCGAGTGACACGCCGGTCGTTTGTCCCCGGTTCTGTCGGGTTGCGGTCCTAGCTTTGATCGCGTGCGGTTGCTGCATACCTCGGACTGGCACATCGGGCGGACATTCCACGGTGCCGACCTGCTCGCCGAGCAGGAGACAGTCCTGCATCACCTCGCCGACCTCGTGGCCGGCGAGGCGGTCGACGTCGTCCTCGTCGCGGGCGACATCTACGACCGGGCCGTGCCCTCCGCCGAGGCCGTGCGCGTCGCGAGCACCGGCCTGCGGCGGCTCAGGGAAGCCGGAGCCGAGCTGGTCATCACCTCCGGCAACCACGACTCCGCGGCACGGCTCGGCAGTTTCGCCGAGTTCGCCGCCGCGGGCGGGCTGCACCTGCGCACCACCGTCGCCGGGATCGACAAGCCGGTGCTGCTCCGCGACGAGCACGGGGAGGTCGCCCTCTACGGCATTCCCTACCTGGAGCCCGAGCTCGCGCGGCACGCGCTCGGCGTGCCCGATGCGCGCGGTCACACGGGCGTGCTCACCGAGGCCATGCGCCGCATCACCGGCGACCTCGCGCGACGCCCCGAGGTGCACAGGTCCGTCGTGCTCGCGCACGCGTTCGTCACGGGCGGCGTCGGCTGCGACTCCGAGCGCACCATCGCCGTCGGCGGGGTGGAGCAGGTGCCCGGCTCCGTGTTCGACGGGGTGGACTACGTCGCGCTTGGCCACCTGCACGGCGCGCAGACGCTCGGCGAGGGGCTGCGCTACTCCGGCAGCCCGCTGGCGTACTCGTTCTCCGAGGCGGCACAACGCAAATCCGTGTGGCTGGTGGATCTCGACGCGGGCGGGCTCGCGGACGTGCGCAGGCACGAGCTGCCCGTCCCGAGGCGGCTGGCGACGGTGACCGGCACGCTCGACGAACTGCTGGAGGCACCGGAGCTCGCCGACCTGGCCGACTGCTTCCTCTCGGTCACGCTCACCGACCGCGTCCGGCCGGTGGACGCCATGCGCAGGCTGCGTGAGCGCTTCCCCCACGCCGTGCACCTCGACTGGGAGCCGGAAGGGGGGTGCGCGACGGTGCTGCGCTACGCGGAGGCCGTGCGCGGGCGCTCGGACAGCGAGATCGCGGCGGGCTTCCTCGCCGACTGCCGGGGCGCTCCGCCGAGCGAGCGGGAGCACGCACTGCTGGCCACGGCGCTGGAAACCGCGGGCAAACGGGACCCCGACGGGCAGGACGGTGATCTGCGATGAGGTTGCATCGGCTGGAGGTCGCGGCGTTCGGCCCCTACGCACAACGCGAGACCGTCGACTTCGACGCGCTCGGTGCCGACGGGCTTTTCCTGCTGCACGGCGACACCGGCGCGGGCAAGACGACGCTGCTCGACGCGGTGGCCTTCGCGTTGTTTGGTGCGGTGCCCGGCGCCCGAGGCCAGGTGAAGCGCCTCCGGTGCGATCTTGCCGACGCCGACACGGTCACCGAGGTGGCCCTGGAGCTGACCGTGCAGGGCCATCGCCTGCGGATCGTGCGCAGCCCCGAGTACCAGCGGCCGAAGCGGCGCGGCGACGGCTACACCACCCAGCAGGCCAAGGCGTCGCTGCGCTGGCTCGGGGAGGTGCCCGAGGGGCAGCCCGCCGAAGGACTGACCCGCATCGACGAGGTGTCCAGGACCGTGCAGCGGCTGCTCGGCATGAACGCCGAGCAGTTCTTCCAGGTGGTGCTGCTGCCGCAGGGCGAGTTCGCCCGTTTCCTGCGGGCCGACACCACCGAGCGCGAGCAGTTGCTGGAGCGGCTGTTCGGCACGCAGCGCTTCGCCGACGTGGAGCGCTGGTTCCGTGAGCTGCGCACGAAGCGGGGCCGCGAGCTGGAGAGCCGCCGCCAGTCCGTGCGGGAGTGGCTGGCCCGGTTCGCCCAGGTGGCGCACGAGGAGCCGCCCGAGGACGCGGGCCGCGACTGGGTGGCCGACGTGCGAAGGAGAGCGGCCGGGGACGTGGCCGTCGCCGAGCGGGAGCAGCGAGAGGCGACGGCCGCACGCGAGCAGGCCGAGGCCGTGCTGGAGCAGCGCCGCACGGCGTCCGAGCGCGTCCGCAGGGTCCGGGCCGCACACGAGAGCCTCGCGGCGCTGGAGCGCACGGCCGTCGAACGCAAGGAGCAGGCGGGCGAGCTGGCCGCCGCCCGGCGGGCCGTGCCGGTCACCGGCCTCGCCGCGGAGGCGGACCGCCAGCGGCAGCGCTTCGAGCGCGTGCGGCAGGCGGAGGAGACCGCACGGCAGGCACTGACGGCCACCGGGTTCACCGAGGTCGAGGCCCCGGTGACGGTGCTGCGCGAGCGCGCGGGGATGCTGCGCGAGGAGGCCGGAGCGCTCGCCGGGCTCGTGGCCGAAGCCGAACAGCAACGCCACGACCGCATCCGGCTGCGCGACCTGGCGGAAACCGTCACCTACGCCGCGGCGCAGGCCACCGCCATCGGCGAGAAGCTCGAAGGTCTTCCTGAGCGCATCCGTGAGCTGCACGAGCAGCGGGAACGCGCCGTCGAGGCCGAGGCGAGGACCGACGGGGTCACAGCGCGCAGGTCGGAACTCGCGGACACGCTGGCCGATGCGCGGGAGCTGCCTGCGCTGGAGCGAGCCGTCACGCGGGCGGTGCGGGCGGAGAACGAGGCGACCGAGGCGCACCTGAGCGCCAAGGCCACCGTGCTCGACCTGCGCGAGCGGCGGCTCGCCGGCATGGCCGCCGAGCTGGCCGGGCAACTCGGCGAGGGCGAGCCGTGCCCGGTGTGCGGGTCCGCCGAGCACCCCGCGCCGGCGAGTGCGGCGGGAGGAGTCGTCGGTGAGCACGAGGAGCGCGCCGCCGCCGAACGCGAGCAGGAGGCCGAGCGGCACCGGCTCGCGATGGCGACGGCCCGGCAGGAAGCCGAGGGCGCGCTCGCCACGGTGCGCGAGCGGGTCCGGGGCCAGTCCGCCGAGGAGCTGGCCGAACGGCTCGCCACGGTGGAGGCCGAGCTGGCGGAGCTCACCGCGCTCGCGCGGCGCAGGCCGAAGCTGGACGAGTCGGTGCGCGCGGCCGAGACCGAGTACGAGGAACTGACCGCCGAGCGAGCCAGGGCCGAGCGGGCCGCCGCCAAGGCGGAGGCGGAGCGGCACGCGCTGGACGAGCGCGTGCAGGAGCGGCAGCAGCGGCTGGACGACGCCCGTGGGACGTTCACCGGCGTGGCCGAGCGCCGCGAGCACCTGGTCGCGGTGGTGCGTGCACTGGACGAGCTGGCTGAGGCCTGTTCCGCGCGGGCCGCCGCCGAGGACCGGCTCGCCGAGCAAGAGGCCGCCGTCCTGGCCGCCGCCGAGCAGGCCGGGTTCGACTCCGTGGCCGCCGCACTGGCGGCCGCCAGGGACGACCAGCGCATCACCGAGCTGGAGCGTGCCCTCGCCGAGGCGGAGGCCGCCGAGGCCGCGGCCAAGGCCACGCTCGCGGAGCCGGAGCTGGCAGGGGTCGCGCCCGACGATGAGGTCGACGTCGGCTCCGCCAAGACGGCCGCCGAGGACGCCCGCGCGCGGGCGGAGACGGCCGTGGCGACCCTGCGGTCGGCGAGCAGGCGGGCCGACGAGCTGGCCGAACTGGCGCAGCGGTTCGACGCCGCGCTCGCCGCGCTCGCCCCGGCCGAGGAGGAGTTCGCGGAGCTGGACGCCCTCACCGACGTGGTGAACGGCCGGGGCCAGAACGCGCGCCGCATGTCCCTGCGGTCGTACGTGCTTGCCGCGCGGCTGGAGGAGGTCGCGGTGGCCGCCACGGCACGCCTGCGATCGATGAGCCAGGGCCGCTACTCGTTCGTGCACTCCGACGCCGCGGGCTCGCGCGGCACGCGCGGCGGCCTCGGCCTCGACGTGCTGGACGACTACTCGGGGATGATCCGGCCCGCCAAGACCCTGTCCGGTGGCGAGTCGTTCCTCGCCTCGTTGTCGCTGGCTCTCGGGCTGGCGGACGTGGTGGCGGCGGAGACCGGAGGCGCGCTGCTCGACACGCTCTTCGTCGACGAGGGATTCGGCACGCTCGACGGACAGACCCTCGACGTCGTGATGGACGTGCTGGATGAGCTGCGCGCGGGTGGCCGCGTCGTCGGGCTCGTCTCCCACGTCGAGGAACTGCGGCAGCGCATCCCGGTCCGGCTCCGGGTGCGCAAGTCCCGCACCGGATCGACCCTCGAGCTGGAGGGAGGGATGCTCGCTGCCTGAACGCGACGAACCCCCGCTGGCCCGGCGCAGGAGGCTAGACCGCCGGGGTCTCGTGGTCGAGTAGCCAGCGCTTGACGTCGAGCCCCCAGCGGAATCCGCCGAGTGCACCACCGATGCGCAGCACGCGGTGACATGGCACGAACAGCGCCACGGCGTTACGGGCGCAGGCGGACGCGGCGGCCCGGATGGCCTGGGGCCGTCCGGCGAGCGCGGCGAAATCGCTGTACGTCACCGGCTTGCCCGCGGGAACCGTGCGCAGGACCTCCCAGGCGTGTTCCAGGAACTCGCCCGAGCGCTGCCGTACGGGGATGAGGTCGATGGCGTCGTGCTCACCCTGGTGGTATCGCCGGACGGCCTTGCTGACCTCGCCCAGGTCGCGCTTGTGGCGGAGCTCGGCCGGGGCGAGTGCCGCCGACATCACGGTGGTCAGGTCGGCCGGGTCGGCCGTCCAGCCCGAGGCCAGTACGGCGCCGTCGGCGGCGACCACGGTGGTGAACGGCCCGATCGGGGTGTCCTGAGTGGACCAGTGTGCGGTGCTCATGCGGTCTCTCCCATGTCGGTGGTGGTGACGGTGCCGGCACTGGTGGCCCGCCAGAGGTACATGCCCGCGTACGACCGCCACGGCCGCCAGGCCTGGGCGTGGCCGGTCAGGTCGCCGATGCCGAACGCGGCGGCGCCTTTGCGCAACGCGAGGTCGCCGTCGAGCAGGATGTCCGGGTGGCCGAGGACGCGCATCAGCACGTAGTCGGCGGTCCACGGCCCGATCCCGGGTGCCGCGAGCAGGTCGGCGCGCAGTTCGGCGGGTTCGCGGCCGACGTGCACGTCGAGCTCGCCGCCGGCGAGCGCGGCGGCCACGGCCAGGATCGCCTCGACCCGTCGCCGCGGGCCGCGCAGCACCTCGGCGCCGTGCTCGGCGACGGCCGCCGGGGAGGGGAACAACAGCCCGGGTTCTCCGGCGCCTGCGGCGGCCGTGGGCTCCCCGAGCGCGGCGGCCAGCCTCCCGGCGGCGGTCCGCGCTGCGGCGACCGAGACCTGCTGGCCGAGCATGGCGCGCAGCACGAGTTCCGGGCCGTCGACGGCGCCCGGTACCCGGATGCCCGGCGTGGCCGCCACCATCGGTGCCAGCGCACGGTCGGCGGCGAGCACCTGCCGGGCGGCCTCGGGATCGGCGTCGAGGTCGGCCAGCCTGCGGACCCGCGCGACGGCGTTGCCGAGGTCGCGCACGTCGGTGAGCCGCAGATCGCAGCGGACGTGCGTGTCCGAGGGCTCCAGCCGGACGACGCCGCTGCCGTGGGGCAGCCGCAGCGTGCGGACGTACCCGGACGTCGCGTCCTCCACGCCGGGCACCGCGCGGGCGGCCAGGAACTCCAACAACCCGGCGGCGTCGAACGGCGGGCGGAACGGGAGCCGCAGGTGCAGCCGCACCCCTGCGGTGGTCGTCGTCTCGGCAGGTGCCTCGGCCTTCCTGCGCTTGCCCGCCGCGGTCGCCCGCAGCTGGGACGGCGTGGCGGCGAACACCTCGCGGATCGTGTTGTTGAACTGCCGGACGCTGGAGAACCCGGCGGCGAAGGCGATGTCGGACAACGGCATCGTGGACAGCTCGATGAGCAGCCGCGCCGAGTGTGCCCGGTGCGCCCTGGCCAGGGCCAGCGGCCCGGCTCCCAGTTCGGCGGTGAGGACCCGGCCGAGCTGCCGCTCCGAGTAGCCGAGCCTGCGCGCCAGGCCGGGAACGCCTTCGCGCTCGACCGTGCCGTCGGCGATCAGTCGCATGGCGCGCGCGGCGAGGTCGGCCCGCACGTTCCACTCCGGCGAGCCGGGCACGGCGTCGGGCAGGCACCGGCGGCACGCGCGGTAGCCGTTCGATTGGGCTGCCGCCGACGTGGGGAAGAACTCGACGTTGCGGGCCTTGGGGGTCATGGCCGGGCACGAGGGCCTGCAGTAGATACCCGTGGTGCGCACGGCCACGATGAACTGCCCGTCGAAGCGGGCGTCGCGGGACATCACCGCGCGGTAGCACCGTTCGGTGTCGCGCCAGACGCCGCCGTGGGCTGCTGGGGCCGTGGTGAGCTGTGCCATGACGTCGATACTGCCACCTGGTCAGCGGCCTGACTGGCAGAAATCGGACACGGCGGCTCCGCGCTCGCCGAGGCCGGGACGGCCGGCGAGGCCCGGCACGTAGACTGGGAGCCCGTGAGTCTCACCCTCGGTATCGTCGGCTTGCCCAACGTGGGCAAGTCCACCCTGTTCAACGCCCTGACGCGCAACGACGTGCTCGCCGCGAACTACCCGTTCGCCACGATCGAACCCAACGTCGGCGTCGTCCCGCTCCCGGACCCCCGGCTGGACAAGCTGGCCGAGATGTTCTCGTCGGCGAAGACCGTGCCCGCCACGGTGTCCTTTGTGGATATCGCGGGCATCGTGAAGGGCGCGTCCGAGGGTGCCGGGCTCGGCAACAAGTTCCTCGCCAACATCCGCGAGGCCAACGCGATCTGCCAGGTCATCAGGGTGTTCGACGACCCGGACGTCACGCACGTCGACGGCCGGATCGACCCGATGTCCGACATCGAGACGATCAACACCGAGCTGATCCTCGCCGACCTGCAGACGCTGGACAAGGCGCTGCCGAGGATGGAGAAGGAGGCGCGCACCAAGAAGGAGCTGCGTCCCGCCTTCGAGAACGCCCAGCGGGCCAAGGAGGTTCTGGACGCCGGGCGCACGCTGTTCTCGGCGCAGAAGGAGGTCGATCTTCCCGGCCTTCGCGAGCTGAGCCTGCTGACGGCCAAGCCGTTCCTGTACGTGTTCAACGCTGACGAGGGTGTGCTCACCGACGAGGCCAAACGCGCCGAGCTGACCAAACTGGTCGCGCCCGCCGACGCGGTGTTCCTCGATGCGAAGGTCGAGGCCGAGCTGCTCGAGCTGGACGACGAGGAGTCGGTACGCGAGCTGCTGGAGTCGGTCGGCCAGCCGGAGCCGGGCCTGTACGCGCTCGCGCGTGCCGGGTTCCACACGCTGGGCCTGCAGACGTACCTCACCGCGGGCCCGAAGGAGGCACGCGCCTGGACGATCCCGCAGGGCGCCACCGCACCGCAGGCGGCGGGCGTGATCCACACGGACTTCGAGCGGGGCTTCATCAAGGCCGAGGTGGTCTCGTACGACGACCTGGTGGAGGCGGGCTCGATGGCCGCCGCCCGGTCGGCGGGCAAGGTCCGCATGGAGGGCAAGGACTACGTGATGTCCGACGGTGACGTCGTGGAGTTCCGCTTCAACGTCTGAAACGTCTGGTCTCACCAAGAAGCTGACCCCATCGGAAGCTCGCGGGGTGTCCGCAGCACGGCAGCGGTACGCGGCCCCGCCCGGCGTGCACGGCCACCTACCCGCCCTCGTCGGCGCGGATGCTCCCGCCGACCGGCTCGCCGAACTAACCGCCTGGTAGTCCGCGTGCAGCCCGGCAAAGGCATCCGCTCCCAGTCGTCGACGAATTGCCCGAGACCGACGATCGGCAGAGCGCAATGGCTCCGCTGTTCTGATTCAGGCTGATTCTGCCGTGAATGTAATCTCCGGCTGCCTCCGTGTGTGTATGCGGGCCTCGCCCCAATCGCCGCCGACATGCCAGCTACCGTTTTCACCGGTGAGAAAGTCGACGTTGCCCATATCTTCCTCGTTTGCCGCGTCGGTGAATTTCCGGAGGGTCTGTGTCAGCCATTCAACCTTGCTGACATCCGTGAAGGTCAAATACCCATCCCGGTAGCAATACTGCTCACCTTCCCGGGGTGCACTGTAAGAATCGTGGTTTTCCGTGAGCACGAACTCCATAGTGAACACTATCTTGTTCGGCTCCTCGGAGATGTTGAGCACGTAGCTGTCCTCGAGATACACGTCTGCCAACTCGGGCAGGTCAGAGTAGTTCATGGTCACCAGTCCCATTCAATCGGCGTGTGGTTTCCGACTGACCTTCGGGTCACCGGATTGCCTTCAGGGTCGATGCGCTGCCCGTTGGCATCTTTCAATTCTACGTGAGGATGGCCGCTGCCGGGTGCGCGATCGCTGCCTGACTTGAGCGTCATTCTTGGCACGCCGTTCTCGTCAACGTATTTGGGCGGTCCGTTTGGGTTTTGCGTCTTCCTCCATCCTTGTGCCTCAGCGTACTTTTCCAGATCGCTCGCCTTCGGCGTGGCGCCACCCTGGAAGTAGTCGCCGATATTTGGCTTGACGCCAGGCGTCCTTTTGCCCATTCGCATCTTGCCGACGGTGGAGGCGATCTTTCCGGCTCCGTAGCCGAGGATCGCGCCGCCTGCTATTTGGCCGAGGGCACGGCCGGGCTCACCGTTCTTCCAGTGTTCCCAGCCGACGAGCTGCTTGCCGAACTCCACCGGATCGGTGACCGCGGAGGCGACGGTCTGGCCGACTCCCTTCCAGGTTTCGCCGTAGGCGGCGGGGTCGGTCAGCAGGCGGTGCGGGCTCAGGTCCCAAAGCAGCTCTGCCGTGCCGCTGACCGAGTCCCACGCCCCTTCCGCGAAGTCGCCGACAAACCCGCCGACCTCGCCCACCACCTCGCCGATGTCGCCCCAGAGGGACTGCTCGGGTGCCTCGTCGCCGCGAGCCCGGATCGTGGCAGCGGCCTGGTCGCCGGCCTCGGAGAGCTGTTGCCGTGCTCGGTCGAGCTGTTCCCTCGCCGCCTGACGCTTGGCCTCGCCAGGATCGGTGAACGGCGGTTCGGGCATCCGAGTCGGGTCGCCGGACGCGGCCAGCACACGGTTCTGTTCGGTCACCCTGGCCACCGCGGCCTCGTGCTGGGCTGTGGCCTGCTGGGTGGCGGCCTCGGCCTCCTGCCAGAGCCGGATGGCCTCCGCGGCCTCGTGCTGGGCCCAGCGCAGGGTCGAGGCGTACCTCTCGAGTGCGGTCGCCGTGGTGAGGAGGGCGTCGCCGGCCTGATGCCAGCGTGCGGGCTCGTAGGAGAACTTGTCCCGGAACGCGTCCGCGGCGTCACCCGTCCAGGCCCCGGAGTCGATCTTCTTCAAGTCGTCTCCCGCTTGGTCCAGGGAGCGGCCACGCCCGCGGATGGCGACCACGTTGTCGTCGATCGCCTCCGGGTGCCCGGGCACGAGCTGCCGGGGGTCGGTGGTCTCGCCAAGGTCCGCCATCAGCGTTCACCCGGGTCGCGAAAGGCCTGCTCGGCCTCGCCTTCGAACTCGGTGTAGGCGTCGACCGCTCGGGTGAGCGTGCCGGCGATGGCGCCGCCGTCCTCGAGCAACAGCTCCACACCCTCCTGCCACCGGCCGCAGAAGTGCTCGAACGCCTCGTGCAGACGGTCGTGCCCGTACATCTCCCGTGGTCCGCAGATGCTCTCGATCTTGCAGGTCTCCATGTCCCGCATGGTTTGCGACACCGCGGTCGCTGCGCCGTCGAGCACGTCGACCTCGACTTCGAAGCCTCCAGGCGTTGCTACCTCCAGCCGCGTGCTGATCGTCTTCATCGGGGTCAGGTCAGGGAGCGGGGTTCGCCGTGCCAGGACGCGGGGGCAGACGCGCACCACCGAATCTCGCCCTCCCGCCGGGTTGCGGGAGCAGCGGCAGGCCATGCTCGTCGCCCACGTCGAGCAGGACTCCGAGGCCGTGCGGTAGCTGGTCCAGGAGATCGGAACCTGTCGTCGACAACCAGGGGACTGCGCCGAGTCGTCGTTCCAGGCGTTCCAGAGTCGAGAACGCCAGAACCCAGCGTCCCTTGCCGGGCAGACTCGACGCCACGACGCCCGGGCGATCCGGCAGTCGCTCGGCGTAGACGGTCGCCTGCGCGAACGCCCTGTCGAAGGCACTCGGTTCCTGCCGACGCCTCCACACCTCACGACTCACCGTCACGAGTTCCGGCTCACGCATCGCCGTCACCTCCCCTTGTGACCGACTGTGCGTCCAGGGTAATCACGACTGAGCTGCGGGTCCGCGAATTCGCGGGCCCGCTGTCGGTGCCGCTCCTTAGGATCTCCCCATGACGACGGTGACCCAGCTCCGCAAGGCGGCCCTGGCCCTCCCGGAGACCGAGGAGGGCACCCATTTCGGCATGGTGGCGTTCTCGGTGCGCGGGAAGGGCTTTGCCTCGGTGACGAAGGATGGCGAGGTGCAGCTCCAGCTCGGCGCCGACGAGGTCGAGTCGGCTGTGTCAGCGCATCCGACGGGTGAGCGCATCAGCCGCAACGGCACGCCGATCGGCTTCCGGGTGCCGCTGGCCGACATCGATGGCAAGGACCTCAACGCCCTGGTCCGGGCGGCGTGGTTCGCGCGGGCCCCCAAGCGACTCGCGGCGGCACTCGCCGACGCCGACACGGGGACCACGCCGGGCAGCGACCTGCCGGCCGGCATCGGCAAGCCGGCGACGCGGGCCCTCCTCGGCGCGGGGCTGTCCACGCTCGCCAAGGTCGCCACCCGGACCGAGGCCGACCTGCTCGCGCTGCACGGCGTCGGCCCGAAGGCGGTCCGGATCCTGAGGGAGGAGCTGGCCCGCACGGGCAGGTCCCTGCGCTGACGACGGCGGCGATGAGTTCCCGCGGCCCGGCCGGTCTGTCCATGCATGACTGCGCCAACGATGACGGAACTGCTGGAGCGCGCCTACCTGACCACCGGGGCGACGCTGCGCGCGATCGACGCACACCGCCTCGCCGCGCCCAGTCCCTGCACAGGCTGGACCGTGGGCGAGGTCGCGGGCCATCTCGCCGACGCCCACGACATCTTCGCCAGGGTGCTGGAGGGTGACGACGTGGACTTCGCCGACCCGGGCGGCGCGCACGACGCCGATCCCGCGGTCGCCTACGGCGAACGCACC
Source organism: Prauserella muralis (assembly GCF_003202285.1). Classification (GTDB taxonomy): domain Bacteria; phylum Actinomycetota; class Actinomycetes; order Mycobacteriales; family Pseudonocardiaceae; genus Prauserella_B; species Prauserella_B muralis. The sequence goes on along the minus strand of NZ_MASW01000006.1, from coordinate 608,839 downwards.
GAGCGCTGCCTGGCCGCGCTCGCCGCACCCGGCGTGCTGGAGCGCGTGTTCCCGTTCGCCTTCGGACCCGCGCCGGGCGCGCTCATCGCTCAGATCAGCCTGTCCGAGACGCTGATCCACGGCTGGGATGTCGCCCGCGGCGCCGGGGTCGGCTACGAACCCGACCCCGCCGTCGTCGAGGCGGTCGCCGATTTCCAGTCGCAGAGCAGCGGCGACGATCCGGCACGCGAGGGCATGTTCGCACCCCCGGTGCCCGCACCGGACGACGCGTCGCCGCTGGTCAGGCTTCTCGCCCACCTCGGAAGGCGGGCGTAGCCGCTCAGCCTGCCGCGGCGAGCAGGATGACGAACAGCAGGGTGGCGACCGTGGCGAAGGCCGTCACCATCGCCTGCTGACCGGGGGTGAGAACTGGGGCGCTGCGGTTCATGCTGGCCGTCCAAAGCTGCTGGTAAGGGGCGTCTCACCGGGGTTAGCGCCTGGTTCGCGCCGACCGTTAGCGCCCCCAGGCGGATGTGTTGCGAATCACTCGGCGGGAGTGTCGCTGTGCCGGCTCCTGGCGCCCTTGGCCGTGTGATATAGCACCGCCCCGGCGATCGCGATGATCATCGCGAACGCCATGCTGCCGACGACGAGCGCCTGCGTGACGTTGCTCGACGGCATCGAGGCCACCCGCTGCTGCGTGGTCTCCGTCGCCGCCGCGGCAGGAAGCACACCCGCACCCAGGCACATCATGATCACCAGGCCGAGGGCCGCGGTGATGGACAGGCGGCGGGCCGGCGACTCACTGGCCGCACGAATGTCCTTGACACCAAAACCGATCCGGCTCATCGCACTCCTTTCCGTCCACACCGGGTGGCTACCCGGTGAACGTGCGATGCCACACCCGTGTTGCCCGGCGCGGGCCAGATCACACCGAGTCGATCACCTCGTCGATCTGTCCGGCCAGCGCCAGGTCCTTCTCGGTGATGCCGCCCTCCGAGTGGGTGCTGAGCCGGAACGTCAGCGTGCGCCAGCGGATGTCGATGTCCGGATGGTGATTGGAGTTCTCCGCGATCTCGGCGACCCGGTTGACCACCTGGATCGCCTGCGGGAAGCTCGCCAGCTCCGCCTTCCGTTCGATCGCGTCGCCGTCCCGCCGCCAGTTCGCCAGCGTGCCGAGTGCTTCGTCGATGCGTTGGTCGCTGAGTACGTCTGCCATGCGTCCATGGTGGTACGCCTACGGGTACGCTGCACGTTTGCCACGGGAGTCCGGCGCCGTCCGGGCTGAGAGGTGGGCATGAGCGCGAGCCCACGACCGTTCGCACCTGATCCGGATCATGCCGGCGCAGGGAGGCCCGAGTTTCCCTCCTCCTGCCGGTGACGACTAGGAGGGCTGATGAGTTTCCTTCGCACGGCGGCGGTCCTGTGCCTGACCGGGGTGCTGGCGGCGGGCTGCACGCTGTTCGCGGGTGAGGGCGAGGACCAGGACAAGGCTCAGCCCACGGTCACACTCGTCACCCACGAGTCGTGGGCCGTGCCGAAGGAGGTCCTCGACGCCTTCACCAACCAGACCGGCATCCGGATCACCGTTCGCAAGGAGGGCGACGCGGGCGAGCTCACCAACCGGCTCGTGCTCACCAAGGACAACCCGATCGGGGACGTGGCCTACGGGGTGGACTCCACGTTCGCCTCCCGCGCGCTCGACGCGGACGTGTTCGAGCCCTACACCAGCCCGGAGGGTGACCGCGGCCCGCAGCGCTACTCGGTCGACCCGCAGAACCGGCTCTCGGCCGTCGACGTCGGCGACGTCTGCGTCAACATCGACACCGGCTGGTTCGCCGAGCGGGGCATCGCCGAGCCGGAGAGCCTCGACGACCTCGCCGACCCCCGCTACCGGAACCTGCTGGTGGTGGAGAACCCGGCAACCTCGTCTCCAGGCCTGGCGTTCCTGCTCCGCACCGTCGCCGAGTACGGCGAGCAGGGCTGGCAGGACTACTGGTCGCGGCTGAAGGACAACGGCGTGCAGGTGGTCAGCGGCTGGACGGAGGCCTACACCCAGGAGTTCTCCGGCTCCTCCGGCCAGGGCCCGAAGCCGATCGTGGTCTCCTACGCCTCCTCACCGGCGGCCGAGATCGGCGACGACGGCAAACCGCGCACCAAGGCGCTGCTCGACACCTGTTACCGCCAGGTCGAATACGCCGGGGTGCTGGCGGGCACCCGGCAGCCGGACCGCGCGGGCAAGGTCGTGGACTTCCTGCTGTCCCAGCAGTTCCAGGCCACGGTCGCCGAGAACATGTACGTGTACCCGGCCCGGGAGGGTGTGGCGCTGCCGTCCGGCTGGGCCCAGGCCGCGCCGCTGCCCGAGGATCCCGCGGCGTTGCCGGGCGAGCGCGTGCAGGCCAACCGCGAGCGGTGGATCAAGCAGTGGCGCGGGCTCGTGGAGGGCTAGCGCCCTTCGGGAAGCGAGGCTGACCTGCGATGGCGACCACAACACGGGCTCGGCGCCCGGCCCACCTCGCCGGAGTGACCGCGCTGGCGGTCCTGCCGATCGGGTTCCTCGCGGTGTTCTTCGCCTGGCCGGTGGTCGCGATCCTGCGGCTGGGCTTCTCCGACGGCGGAGTCGGTACGGCACTGTTCGAGGTCCAGACCTGGCAGCTGGCCGCCTTCACCGTGGGCCAGGCGGCGGCGTCCACAGTGGTCGCCCTGCTGGCCGGGATGCCCGTGGCGTTCCTGCTCGCCAGGGCGCGCGTCCGGGGCGTCGGTGTCGTACGGACCTTCGTGCTGGTGCCGTTCGTCCTGCCGACCGTGGTGGTGGGCCTGGCGTTCAAGGCGCTCTGGCCTGGTGGCGGCGTGGTCACGATCGTGCTCGCCAACGCGTTCTTCAACGTCGCCGTCGTGGCGCGCACGGTCGGCGGGCTGTGGGCACACCTGGACCGGCGTGGCGAGGACGCGGCCAGGGCGCTGGGCGCGTCGCCGTGGCGGGCGTTTCGTTCGGTGACGCTGCCCGCGCTGGCCCCGGCGCTGGCCTCGGCGGGCGCCGTGGTGTTCCTGTTCTGCGCCACCAGCTTCGGGATCGTGCTGCTGCTGGGCGGCTCGCGGTACCGCACGCTGGAGACCGAGATCTATCTCCGCACGGTGAACCTGCTCGATCTGTCCGGAGCGGCCGCGCTGTCGCTGGTGCAGCTCGCCGCCGTGCTCGCGGCACTGGGTCTCGGCGGGCTGGCACGCAGGCGCAGGGAGACGGCGGCGCGGCTGCGGTCGCGCGCGGAGACGGCCCGCCGCCCCGAGCGGGGCGAGTGGTGGGTGGTCGGCGCGGCCTTCGCCGTCGTGGCCGCGCTGCTCGTTCCGATCGCCGCGCTGCTGCTGCGCTCGCTGTCCACTCGTGACGGCTGGAGCCTCGACGGTTACCGCGCGCTGGCCGGGCGCGGCGAGGACGCGACCCTCGGCGTCACCGGCTGGGACGCCGCGCTCAACTCGCTGCGCACCGCCTCCGACGCCACGCTGCTGGCGATGATCGTCGGCGTGCTCGCCGCGGTGGCGCTCGTGGCGTTGCGACGGGCTCCGGGCCGCGGCGCCCGGGGTGCGGGCGAGGTGCTGGACGCCGCGCTGATGCTGCCCATCGGCGTGTCGGCCGTGACCGTCGGTTTCGGCTACCTGGTGACGCTCGGCGACCTGCCGTGGGACCTGCGCACGTCGCCGCTGCTGGTGCCGCTCGCGCAGGCGCTGGTGATCATCCCGCTGATCGTGCGCATGGTGCTGCCCGTGCTGCGCTCGGTCGACGAACGGCTGCGGCAGGCCGCGGCCACACTCGGCGCCGGGCCGGTGCGGGTGTGGCGGGAGATCGACCTTCCGCTCGCCGCGCGTTCGCTGGCCGCGGCGGCCGCGTTCGGCTACGTGGTGGCGCTCGGCGAGTTCGGGGCGACGAGCTTTCTCGCCAGGCCGGACGCGCCGACCCTTCCGGTGGCGATCGGCGCGCTCGTCGGCAGGCCGGGCGAGCTGAACAACCAGATGGCCTACGCCGCGTGTGCGCTGCTGATGGTGGTGACGGCGCTGGTCGCGGCGGTGATCGACCGGCTGCGGGCGCCGCAGGCACAGGTGGGGGAGTTCTGATGCTCACCGTCGACGGGCTCAGCGTGTCGTACGGAACCGTGCACGCCGTGCGGGATGCGCGGCTGGAGATCGCCGATGGCGACGTGCTGGCGCTGCTCGGCCCGTCCGGCTCGGGCAAGTCGACACTGCTGCGCGCCATCGCCGGGCTGGAACCGGCGGCCACGGGGACAGTGCGCTGGGACGGCGCCGACCTGGCACCCGTGCCGGTGCACCGGCGTGGCTTCGGCCTGGTGTTCCAGGACGGCCAGCTGTTCCCGCACCGGGACGTCGCGGGCAACATCGCGTTCGGGCTGCGCATGCACGGCGTCGCGGCCGCCGAGCGGCAGCGGCGGGTGCGGGAGCTGCTGGAGCTGGTCGGGCTCTCCGGCCACGAGCGGCGCAAGGTCACCGAGCTCTCCGGCGGCGAGGCGCAGCGGGTGGCGCTGGCCAGGGCGCTCGCCCCGAAGCCGCGGCTGTTGCTGCTCGACGAGCCGCTGTCCGGGCTCGACGCCGAGCTGCGCGAGCAGCTGGCCATCGACCTCGCGGAGCTGCTGCGCCGGGCCAAGACCACCGCGTTGCTGGTCACGCACGATCAGGAGGAGGCGTTCACGCTCGCCGACCGGCTCGCGGTGCTCGACGAGGGCCGGATCCGGCAGGCCGGGGACGTGCTGGAGGTGTGGCGCCACCCCGTGGACGAGCGGGTCGCGCGCTTCCTCGGCGTCACCACCGTCCTTGCGGCCACGGCAGAGGGCGGCGTGGTGCGCTCGGCGCTGGGCGAGGCGGTGCTGCCGTGGGCGCCGGACGGCGACGTGCTGCTCGGGCTGCGGCCGGGTGCCGTGCGGGTGGCCGCGGAGGGCATCGAGGCTGAGGTGTTGTCGCGGGTGCATCGCCGCGACCATGTCCGCCTCTCGGTGCGCCCGGCGGCCGGGCCGTCCACGGTGGAGGCGATCGGGCCGATGGCCTCGGGCGTGCGCGCGGGCGATGCGGTGCGGCTGATGCTCGATCCGGACGGCATCGCGGTGATCCGGACGGCGTGAGACGTCAGTCGTCCGGCACGTCGAGCACCAGGGTCAGCAGGTGGTAGCTGAGCGTCTTGCCGTGGCCGTCGAGCAGGGCCGAGCCGGTCACCCCGCCCCCGAGCACACCCGGCACCTGGAACACGAATGCGGGCAGGCCGGGCAGCACGTGGCGGCGCACTTCCCCGGTCGCCCGCGGGCCGAAGTGCGCGGCCACCACCGCGCTCGTGAGGTGGGTGGTCAGCAGGGCGAAGGCCTCGTCGTCGCGCGGGAACACCGCGAGCATCAACGTGTCGCCCTTGTCGCCCGCCCGGACGTCGGCGAGGTCGTCCAGCCGCAGCCGGGTGCTCACGGCGTCACCACCCGCACCGTGGGACGCACGTGGTCGCGGGGCACGAGACACGAGCGCACGGCCACCACCTCGCGGAGGTCCGTGCGCGCCCCGCCGCCGCCCGCGGGCCCGTTCGTGTACAGCGACTCCACCTCCCAGCCGACCGCGGCCGCCTGCCGCCGCGAGGCGACCCTGGCCGACACCCGCAGGCGCACCTCGGCGGGCTCCGGCACGTCGGCCAGCCCGCGGAACGCCGCGGCCGCGCCGATGTACTCGACGTCCAGCGCGTCGCCGTCCACGCCGTGCACGGCGGCCAGTCGTTCGCGGACGACGTCGGCCGCCCACCGTGCCCGGTCCAGGCAGCGGGGGCCCGCGTAGGTGATCTGGCCCTCACCGAGCCAGCCTCCCCGGAAACCGAGGGTCGCCTTCAGCGCGTCCGGCCGCGCCCGGCCGGACGCGCCCCTCGCGCGTACCCGGTCCTCGCCGAGAGAGGTGAACGTGACGCCGGTGAAGTCGGCCACCACGTCCGGTGTGACGTAGGCGGCGGGATCGTCCACTTCGTACAGCAGTTGCTCGGCGCAGGTGCGGGGGTCCAGCCGCCCGCCCGTGCCCGGCAGCTTGCCCAGCACCGCGTCGCAGCCGGGATCGACGTCGGCGAACGGAAAACCCAGCCATGCCAGATCCGGTACGGGTTTCGTGACCGGGTCGGCGAAGTAGCCGCCGGTGAGCTGTCCCGCGCACTCCAGCAGGTGTCCCACCATGGTCGCCCTGCCCAGCAGCTCGTAGTCGTCTTCGGCCCAGCCGAACGTGTGCACCAGCGGGCCCAGGTAGAGCGCGGGGTCGGCGAGCCGTCCGGTGAGCACCACGTCGGCCCCGGCTGCCAGCGCCTCGACCACGGGCGCGCAACCCAGGTAGGCGTTGGCGGAGATCAGCTCGTCGTCGCATTCGGACAGTCGGCGGCCGGTCTCCCACAGCACCGGGTCGAGGCCGCGGACCGCGTCGAGCACGTCGTCGCCGGTGACGACGGCGACCCGCAACGAAGCCAGCCCCAGTTCCTTGGCGAGCCGGACGGTGTGCTCGCCTGCCGCGTCCGGGTTCGCCGCTCCCGAGTTGGTGACCACGGTCGTGCCCGCGGCCGCGCAGTGGGGCAGCACCGCCTCCAGCCGGGCGGCGAGCAGCGGGTCGTATCCGGCGCCCGGATCGGCGAGCCGCCGGGCCTGCGCGGCCGCGACCGTGCGTTCGCCGAGGCATTCGAACACCAGGTAGTCGAGCGCGCCGCGCCGGGCCAGCTCGACGGCGGGGTCGATGCGGTCGCCGGCGAACCCGGCGCCCGCACCCAGCCGCAGCGTGCCTGTGGTCACGAGGACCACACCGGGATCGCCCCCGTGGCCAGCGCGACGGCCAGCATGACGATGCTCGCGAGCCACGCCCAGCCGATGAGGTGCCGAATGTGCTTGCCGATCTCGACGCCGCTGAGGCCGACGAGCAGGTAGAACGATCCGGTGAGCGGGCTGATCGGGAAGCCGACGGTCTCCTCGCCGAGCAGTGCCGCCTGCGCGATCGCCGCGCCGCTCACGCCGAACTGTTCGCCGACGCTGGTGAGCACGGGCAGCACGCCGAAGTAGAAGGCGTCCGGGCCGAACAGCAGGCTCAGCGGAACCCCGAGCACGCCCACGATGAGCGGCAGGGCGGGTGCGGCGCCGCTCGGAATGGCGTCGGCGGCGGTGGTGGCCATCGCCTCGATCATGCCGCTGCCCTCGAGGATGCCGAGGAACACGCCCGCGGCCAGCAGCGTCGTGGCCATGAGCATCGCGCCCTTGGCGTGTGCCTCGATGCGGGCGGTCTGGCGCTTGAGGCCGGGGTAGTTCACCACGAGCGCGATGACGAGCGCGACGAGGAACAGCATCTCCGGCGGTGCGACGGCGGCGACGAGGCAGCCCACGACGGCCACCGTGAGTGCGATGTTGAACCAGAACAGCCGGGGCCTGCGCAGGTCCTCGCCGCTGTCGTGGTGGTCCTCTCCGCCGGTACCCGCGGAGCCGCTGCCGCCGCTGGACGGCACCGGCCGCCCGGTCGGTCCGCCTCCCGCACCCACCGCGACGGCCTCCGTCGTCTCGGCGGCGGCGGCGATGCGGCGCCGCTCTCGCCGCCCGAGCAGCCAGGCGATGACCAGCGCCGTCACCACGCCCGCGATCTGCGCCGGGATCAGCGGGACCCACAGGTCGTTCACGGGCACGCCGGTGGTGGTGGACGCGCGTGCGGTCGGCCCGCCCCACGGCAGCAGGTTCATCACGCCCGCGCCGAGTCCCACGCACGTGGCGAGCACGAGCCTGCTCATGCCGAGCCGGTCGAAGATCGGCAGCATGGCGGGAATCGTGATGAGGAACGTCGTGGCGCCCGCGCCGTCGAGGTGCGCTGCGCAGGCGAGCAGGGTGGTGGCCAGGCAGACGGTGGACGGTGTGTTGCCCGCGAACCGCACGATGCGGTCGATGATCGGGTCGAACATCCCGGCGTCGCGCTGGACGCCGAAGTAGGCGATCGCGAACACGAACATGGCCGTGACGCCCGCGACGTCGCCAAGGCCCTCGCCGACGAACTCGCCGACCTCCTCGGGCGAGAACCCAGCGACGAACCCGGCGACGACGGGCACGCCTGCCAGGGCCACCACGGCCGCGACCCGGTTGGTGAGCAGTAACACCAGGATCACGCCGACGGTCAGAAAGCCGAGTAGAGACAACATTGTCGTTCGACCTCTCACGAGACATCAGCGGAGCGAGCGTCCTGAGTGTGGTGCCGTCATTTGCTGGCGTCCAGCATTGATTCAGCATAGATTGATGCGCTGTGAGCATCGACCTGTCGATCCGGCACCTGCGGGTGCTGGTCGCCGTCGCCGACGCGGGTGGTTACTCGGCGGCCGCTCGCACGCTGCACGTCGCGCAGTCGTCGCTGAGCCGCGCCGTGCTGGAGATCGAGCACCGCATCGGCGTGCCGCTGTTCGAGCGCACGACCAGGCACGTCCGGCCGACGCCGGACGGCGAGGAGTTCCTGGTGATCGCCAGGAGGCTGATCGCCGACTTCGACGCCGCGCTGAACCACTTCCAGGGCTACCTGGAGGGCACCCGCGGTTCGGTGTCGATCGCCGCGCTGCCGTCGCTGGCGGGCAGCATGCTGCCGCCGGTGTTGTCGGCTTTCCGTGAGCACCGGCCGCAGGTGTCGGTGTCCGTCCGGGATGGACTGTCACAGGAGGTGCTCGCCCACGTGGCGGGAGGCACTGTGGACATGGCGGTGACGGTGTCGCCGACGGTGCCGCCGTCCCTGCACGCGCAGCGGATCGCCGTCGACCGTTTCGTGTGCGTGTTCCCGCCCGGGCACCGGTTCGACGGGTGCAAGCGCTTGACGTGGCGGGATCTGGAGGGGGAGCCGTTCGTCGCGTTCGACGCCGGTACGAGCATCCGGGCCTATGTGGACGCGACGTTGCGGGAGACCGGGGTGGAGCTGGGGCCGGTCACCGAGGCACGCAACATCGGCGCCGTCGCCGGGCTCACCGCCGCCGGGCTCGGCGTGTCCATGGTTCCGGCGCTGGTGGTGCCGATGATGGGGTTCGTGAAGCTGCGCAGGCGCGTGGTGGCCGAGCCGGTGGTGGAACGCGACATCTGCCTCGTCCACGATCCGATGCGCCCGTTGTCCCGTACCGCACGTGGCCTGATGGCGACCCTGCTGCAAGCCGCCGCCCACGACCTCCACCTCCCCACCGGAGCCCGTTGGACACCGGCCCCAACCTGACGCGCTGCCCAAAGCTCCCCAATGCCACATTTGTTACACTGGATGGAGCTAATGCGGCATTCGCTCCATCCAGTGGAGCGAATGCCGCATTGGGGAGCTCGCCCCCTCAACCGCGGCGCACCGGTGGACGGGGCCGGTTACACGCCGCCTGGTATGCGGCACGCAGTTCGCGGACGACTGCCTCGGGTTCGGTACGCAGGCGGGCGGGCAGGGTCGGCAACACGATGATGCCCGCGGCGGCGTAGCGGGCGTTGCGGGACAACGTGTCGGCGTAGTCGGCGAGTTCGAAGTGGAACTCCTTCGAGTCGATCTCCCAGGCGAGCGCCACCTCGTCGCACCACGCGTCCGGTGTCGCGATGTAGGCGCCGGAGTCGTCGTACACGGGGACGTTCCACTCGCAGTCCGGCAGGCCCGCCCTGCGCCACAACCGCCATGCATCCCCCTCGGCGACCGACCGGGCGCCCGCGAAGAGTTCGCCGAGCGCGCGGCGAGGCAGCGCCGACCCGCGCTGGCTGCCGAACTCCAGTTCCCTGGCCAAGGTCTCTGGCTGGCACCTGCCGCGCTGGACCGCCTCGGCGAGCATCGCTCGGATGGTGTCGAAGTCGCGGATCCGCCGCGCCGCGTCCAGCAGAGCCCGATGCACCGGCGCTACGGGAATGCCGTCGCGCCGCTGCGGCTTCGGCAGGCGGGTGGTCCTTTCGATCAGCGCGAAGCCTGCACTGGTGACTTCCCGTTCGGCCGGCACGAGCACATGGACGTCGTCCGGTTCCGGCGTGCGCCGGAGTCCGTACTGACGGACCGCCCACAGGCCGGTGATCATCGAATCCGGCCCGCCCCGGAGCAATGCCGCGGCGATTCGTTGTCGTGCTGTCGGTTCAGCCGGGTTCAGCTGAATGACACCGGGGAGTAGGCGGCGCCATGGGCCGCCGGGAAGACAGCGACGGTAGATGGTGTTACGTGGCATGCCGAGCGCCTCGAGTTCCGCCGCCCGCACCACGTCTGGACCGTTCTTCTGGCCGCGCACCAACGGGTGGTCGGCCCAATAGCCTCGTCTCATAATGCCGACGAGATTCCGGGAGCCCACCGACAGAAACGATGCCGGAACGGGTACGAGAAACCCACTCGCACCGCGCCCACCCGATCGGACTAAAGCTCCCCAATGCCACATTTGTTCCACTGGATGGAGCCAATGCGGCATTCGCTCCATCCAGTGGAGCGAATGCCGCATTGGGGAGCTTTCAGCCGTCCTTGGTGCTCAGGCGGGCATAGGCCAGGGACAAGGCGATCGCGATGTAGCAGGCCGCGCGCAGGGCTCCTTCGGCGAGCGCGCCGCCCGGCATCGGGTCCCTCAGCACATCGGCGAGGTCCTGCCAGGATGCGTTGAGCAGGAAGGGATGCAGCCAGTCCAGAGCGTCCAGGAACTGCAGCACCGAGAACACCACCACGCCGCCGAGCACCGACGCCAGCACCACCATCGGATGCTCGGTGCACGCCGAGATCGCCAGCGCCACGGCACCGACCGCCCACAGCTGCAACGACACCCACCCGGCGGCGATGGCGACCTTCAGCAGCGCCTCCGGGAACGTCAGCGTCGTGCCGGACAGCGACACCAGCGCATCGGTTCCGTTGATCACCAGGCCCGTGACGATGCCGGTCAGCGCCATCACCCCCGCGGCGCACACCGCGAACGTGGCCACCCCGAACGCCTTGACGAACAGCAGCCTGCCCCGGCTCACCGGCGCGAGCAGCCAGCCCCGCAGCGTGCCGTGTGCCTGCTCGCCCGCGAGCGCGTCGCCGCCGACCATCGCCGCGGTGAGCGGCAACAGCAGCCCCAGCGCCATCGCGAGCGCGGCGATGGGGAGAACGAGAGCGTTGCCCGCGGCCGTGGCGACGAGGGAGCCACCGTCGCCGTCACCGCCGCCGTCCGGCGGTCCGGGGGAGTCGACCAGTGTCAGCGCGACGCCGATGATCACCGGGATCGCCGCCAGGAGACCGAGTACCACGAGCGTGCGCGGCCTGCGGAAGATCCAGCGGAGCTCGGCTCGCAGCAGGCGCGGCAGCGGAGCACGGGACGGGCCATCCGCCGCGGGGGAAGGAGGAGGTGCTGATTCCAGGGTCTCCGTCACCGGGACACCTCCCCGTTCGATTCCTGCTGCGTCAGGCGCGCGAACAGATCCTCCAGGCCCGTGCGGGCACGGCGCGCCTCGTGCACGGACACCCCCGCGTGCACCAGCGCCGACACCACCTCGGGTGCCGTCGTGGCCGTCAGGTCGACCCGGACTCCCTCGGGCGTGAGCCGCGACGGAATCCGGTTACGGCGCAAGGCCTCCACGGCCTCGGCGGCGTCCGGTGTGGACACCACGAGACCGGGTGAGCCGGATTCCAGCAGTTCGGCGAGCTCCCCCTGTGCCACCACCGTGCCCGCGTGCAGCACCGCGACGTGCGTGCAGGTGGCCTCCACCTCCGCCAGCAGGTGCGACGACACCAGCACGGTGACCCCGGCGGCGTGCAGCTCGGCGATGATCGAGCGTACCTCGCGCGTGCCCGCGGGGTCGAGCCCGTTGGTCGGCTCGTCCAGCACCACCATTCGCCGGGGCACGAGCAGCGCCGCGGCGAGGCCGAGCCGCTGCTTCATGCCGAGCGAGTAGCCCCGGTAGCGGCGCGTCGCCGCACCGGCGAGACCCACCCGTTCCAGCGCGGCGTCCACGGCCCTGGGAATCTCGCGGCCGGACAGCTTCGGTTCGGCCGCACCCAGCCGGAGCAGGTTCTCCCGCCCCGACAGGAACGGATGGAACCCGGGCCCTTCCACCAGCGCGCCGACATGGGGCAGGGCGTGTGCCGCCCCGGCGGGCATCGGATGTCCCAGCAGGCTCGCCTCGCCCGCCGTGGGCCGCACCAGCCCGAGCAGCATCCGGATCGTGGTGGTCTTGCCCGAGCCGTTGGGCCCCAGCATGCCGAGCACCGCGCCCTCGGGAATGTCGAGATCGACGTGGTCGACGGCGACCGTGCTGCCGTAGGTCTTGCGCAGCCCCCTGGTCCTCGCCGCGGGCGGTGAAGCGGGCGTGGACGCCCCCGTGCCGGGGACGTCCACGCCGGTGACTGCCGTACTCACCGGGTTGCCAGCGCCTTCGTCAGCACCTGCTGCGGCACGGCGCCGAGGGCGAACCGGCCGTCGTCGGTGAGGATGGCGGTGCCGATGCTGGTGCTCACGAGCTGCCCGGAGCCCCAGTCGCCGCTGACCCGCGTGCTGAGCCGGTCGAGCATGCCGCGGACGTTGCCGTCCTCCTCGCCGCCCGACAGGACATCGGCGGGCACCCGCCCGACGAGCACCGCGTCCCAGCCCTCGCCGACGAGCCGGGGCTCCCCGGCACGCGCCGCGTCCCTGGCGCCTTCCACGTCCGGCTCGGCCTCGGTGACCGTCGCTCCCCGCGGCGGCGTGAACTCGAACAGCTCCGCGGGCTGCGCGCCGAAGTCGATGTCGGTAAATCCGAGCTGCAGGGCAGGCTCGGTGGTGCCGTTGGTGAGCACCGACAGCCGCAGCGGCAGCCTGCTCTCCGAGTCGACGGCCACCCGCACCTCGCGCAGCAGCGTCCGCTCCTCCGGCTTCGGGGTGAGCACCAGCTCGTAGGCCGGCCTTCCCGCGACGCGCGCCGTGCCGTCCACCGACACCGTGCTGCTCGCACGCAGGTCGGACACCAGATCGGCCGCGGCCGCGGCCGGGTCGCTCATCCGGCCCTGCGGGTTCTCCTCCCGCGGATGGTGGCTCCGGGCGTCGGTCTTGGTGGCCGTGTCGGTCGCCGAGTCGTACATCCACACGGTGTTGCCGTCGCGGACGATCGTCTGCTCGGAGTTGCCGTCCTGCACGGCGATCCTGCTGTCGCCCTCGCCGTCGTAGTAGACGCGCGCCGAGTCCATGTCCAGCATCGGCACGCCCGGCATCGACGGCAGGCCGAGCTGGTTGTCGAACGCGACCGTGCCCGCCAGCGCGGGCGGGTCGGCCTCCAGCACGGACTGCACCAGCGCCTGCGCGCCGACCGGCGGCAGCTCCGGTGCCTCACCCGCACCCGCGGGCACCGCAAGCAGGCCGAGCCCGGCCGCGCCGAGCGCGGTGCCTGCCACGGCCACCGCCAGTGCTTTCCTCTTCGGGTTCACAAGCCCTCCCAGTTCGCGTCTCCAGTGTGCCCCGGATTCCTGTCTCAGCGTGCTCGCCCACGACTGAGACCGGACTGAGATGCTGAGAACGGGCTGAGAGCACGCGCGGAACCGGCCCGGAAACGGCATCCTGAGAACCGTGAGACCCCGAGTACTGGTCGTCGACGACGAACCCGGCGTGCGCAAGGCCCTGCAGCGCGGCCTGACGGCCGAGGGCATGGACGTGGTGACGGCCGCGGACGGCCCCAGCGCACTGCGGCTCGCCCAGACCGGGGCGTTCGACGTGCTCCTGCTCGACATCATGCTGCCCGGGCTGTCCGGCTACCGGGTGCTCCAGCAGTTGCGCGCGCAGGGCGTGCACACGCCCGTGCTGCTCGTGTCGGCGAAGGACGGCGAGATCGACCAGGCCGACGGCCTCGACCTCGGCGCCGACGGCTACCTCGTGAAGCCGTTCTCGTTCGTCGTCCTCGTCGCGCAGGTGCGGGCGGTGCTGCGCCGCGCCACCTCGCAGGGCGTGCGGGGTGCCCTGCGCATCGGGGGGCTGGTCGTCGACAGGGCCGCCCGCGAGGTGCGCTGGAACGACGACGTGGTGGCGCTGAGCCCGCGGGAGTTCGCGCTGCTGGAGGTGCTGGCAGGCCGTGCGGGCACCGTGGTGACCAAGGACGAGCTGCTGCGCGCCGTGTGGGGCGACGAGCAGGCGGCCACGCGCAACGTGGTCGAGGTCTACGTGGGGTACGTGCGGCGCAAGCTCGACGCCGTCGGCGCGGGCGCGTTCGTCCGGACCGTCCGCGGGCACGGGTACGTGGCCTCCGACCCGGAGCTCGACCAGGTGACCACCGGGTGATCTCGTCCCCGCGCCGCTGGTGGCTGCGGCGCAGCCTGCGCTTCCGGATCACGCTCATCGCGTCCACCATCACGCTCGCGGTGCTGTTCGGCCTCGCCACGCTGGCGGGCAAGGCGCTGGGTCCGCTGCTGGTGTCGTCGGTGGACGAGGAACTGCGGGTGACGCTGGACTCGGCGCAGGCGAGTGTCGCGGCGGGCCGGGCGCCGGTCCCGCCGGAGGGCATCGAGGTGCGCGTGCTCGACACGGCGGGCTCGCCCGTGGACGGGCAGCGGCCCGCGAGCCTGGATGCCGAGGACGTCAGCGCGCTCAAGGCCGGGCTGCCCGTCACCAACAAGTTCGAGGGCGCCGTGGTGTCGAAGTGGCGCTGGCTCGGATCGGTGGCCACCGCGCCGGACGGCTCGCAGCGGCTCGTCGCGGTGGGCGCGCCGATGGTCGGCTCGGCCGAGGCGGTTGCCGACGGCTCCCGCTGGCTGCTGTTCGTGGCGCTGGTGGGTGCGCTGGTCGCGACGCTCGCGTCCTGGCTCGGCGTGCGTGCCGCGCTGCGGCCGGTGGGGCGGATGCGCCGTTCGGTGCGGCGGCTGCCGCCGGGGGAGCGCCTGCCGCTGCCGGACGCCCACGACGAGCTGCGCGCGCTGGCCTCCGATCTCAACGCGCTGCTGGCCAGGCAGGAGGAGGCCAGCGAGCGGCTGCGCCGGTTCACCGGCGACGCCGCGCACGAGCTGCGCTCGCCTGTCGCCTCCATCCGCGTGCAGGCCGAGGTCGCCGTGGCCAACCCGGACCCGGACCTGGCCCACGAGACCCTCGCCGACGTACTCGAGGAGGCCGAACGGCTTTCCGCGCTGCTCGACGGCCTCCTCACACTGGCCCGGTCCGACGCGGGCGAGCTGCCACCGGTCGAGCCGGTGGAGCTGGTCACCGAGGCGAGGGCCGCGGCGCAGCGGCTGCCCGCGGACGCGCCCCCGGTGCGGGTGAGCGCGGCCGTGCCGCAGGCGTGGGCGCTTGCCGCTCCGGCGGAGGTGGAGCTGGTGCTGAACAACCTGCTGCGCAACGCGTGCCGCTATGCCGCGTCGCAGATCGTCGTGTCGGTGCTGGCGTCGCGCTCGCGCGTGCGCGTGGTGGTCGACGACGACGGCCCCGGCCTCGCTCCGGAACACCGGGAGCGGGTGTTCGACCGGTTCTACCGGGTCTCCGATGACCGCGCGCGGACGTCGGGCGGCACGGGGCTGGGGCTGGCGATGGTGGCCGAGGCCGTGCGCAGGCGCGGTGGCCGCGTCACCGTCGGCGAGTCACCCGAGGGCGGCGCGCGGTTCCAGGTGGTCTGGCCCAAGCACCGCGGGTAGCGTCGCCTGCTCGTGGAACCCGTCGTGATCGTGGGCGCGGCCGTCGTACGCGACGGCGCGCTGCTGGTCCAGCAGCGCGCCTACCCGGCCGAAGCCGCGGGCCTGTGGGAGCTGCCGGGGGGCAGGGTCGAGCGGGGCGAGTCGGAGACCGACGCGGTCCGCAGGGAATGCGCCGAGGAACTGTCGGTGGCCGTCGTGCCGGGCGAGCGGGTCGGTGCCGACGTCGCGTTGCCCGGAGGGAAGGTGTTGCGGGTCTACGGTGCCGTCCTGGCCGACGCGGTCGAGCCGCGCGCCGTGGAGCACAGGGCCCTGCGCTGGGTCACCGGGCCGGAACTGGCCTGCGTCGACTGGCTGCCCGCGGACCGGGTTCTCGTGCCCGCGCTGCGGGCCCTGCTGGACGCCTCGCCCGGCCAGGCCACACGGGAATGAAATTGTGACTTTCGTCACCTACCGTGGGAGACATGTTCGTCGTCTTGCTGACCTACACCGCGCCACGGCAGGAGATCGACTACCTTCTGCCCGACCACATGGAGTGGCTCGCCAGCCAGTACGAGCACGGCCATTTCGTCGCCTCGGGCAGGCGGGAGCAGCATCTGGGGGAGGTGATGGTCGCCAAACCGATGAGCCGGGGCAAGCTCGACGCCCTGCTGGCCGCGGATCCGCTGGCACTGGCTCACTACGCGCACTACGAGGTCGTGGAGTTCTCGGCGACCCGTACCTGCCCGGAGTTGCGGCTGCTCAACGAGGCGCTCGCGCGCTGATCCGCCCGCTCACGCGGCCTTGGCCAACTCGCCCTTGGCCTTCTTCAGCGCGAGCACGGGGCACTTCTTGCAGCGCGGCTTCGACTTGCAGCACTTCTTCTTGACCTTGCCCGCCTTGATGAGCTTGCGGACGGTCGCCTTGGGGTCGGCGTCGGCGCCCTTGGCCCCGTGCTTCTTGCCCACTCGCCACACTCCAAGCCGTCTCGCGCCTACCCGGTCAGGTTAGGTGAGCCTACCCTTGATCGAGGTGTGTCGCTGGGCACAGTCCCGCTCCGAGTATCCTGGACAGGACCACGCCTGGCGCGAAAGCCGCTGGTCACAAGTCCTTGTTCCCGTTTCCCCCCAGGAGCCGACGCGTGCCTACCGCCGCCGCCGAGAAGGTCCGCACGGACCTGCGCAACATCGCCATTGTGGCGATTTGTGCGTGACCTGCGGTTTCACGGTATCCATCCTTTTCCAGTCTGATCCTGTGGTTAACGGTGTATCTGCTGGTCATCCGGTGTTTTCGGCGCTCTCCTCTCCATCTGATTCCAGCGGGCTCCTGTCGAGGTCTGCCCCACGTTTGCCCCGCGCGGCTGCCCCACGCTGCCCCACGACCTTGAGCGGCACCTGCTCGCCGAGCGCGGCAAGCGCCTGACCGCGTGCCTGCTCGCTCATCTGGACGTAGCCGCGGGTGACCCGCACGTCAGCGTGGCCCATGAGATCCGCGAGCAGGAATGCGTCCATACCGCCACGGCCGGCGCGTGTGCCGAATCCGCGGCGAAGGGCGTACATATGGGCGTTCTCTCGCGGAACGCCCGCCTTCTCGGCGGCACGCCGGAGGCACTGCCCGACTGCGTCGGGATGCATCACCCGTCGGCGCAACGTCAGGAAGACGAGGGCGTGCTTGCAGTCCTCGCCGTCCGTGTGCGGTAGTCCGCAGCCTGCGGTGAGGTCGCGGCCGGCGAGTCGACGGCGCGCGATCTCGATCGCCTTCGACGACAGCGGCACCATGCGTGCGTCCTCGTCCTTCGGGATCGGCCGGATGACGCGTCGGCGGTGGACGAAGGCCTCGACGACTTCCATCCAGCCGTTTTCGAGGTCGAGCCGGTGATCGTGCAGGCCGCACAACTCGCCAGGCCGTAGGCCTGTTTCGAGGCCGAAGTCGACGGCGTCCTGGTAGTCCTCGCGCAGGTTCAGCTTCTCGGCGTGCTCGAGCTGCACGTACGGCTTCGGCTTCTTCGGGATCTTCGGCAGCTTGATCCCTACGCACGGCGAGGCGTCGAGCACCTTCTTGTTGACTGCGGTGGACATGGACACGGAGAGGACCGCGTAGACACGGCGGGCGTAGCGCGGTGACATGCCATTGCGGACGCCGAGGCCGTCCTCCTTGTCGTCGACCCATTCCTGTACGTCATCGTGGGTGATCTTGTTTAGGGGCGTCTCGCCCCACTTCGGGCGGACCCACTTGTCGACGATGTAGCGCTCGGTGGAGGCGGTGTCGGACTCCTCGAACTTGCGATCCTCGGCGATGGCGTCCCACCAGTCGCCCCACTTCACAGAGGCCGGCAGCTTCCCCTGTTTGACGGCGGCTGTCCGGCGGGCCTTGACTGCCTCCTCCTCGGCTGCCTCGATGGCGTCGCGCTTGCGGGGAAAGAGGGACCCGTCGGGTTGTGTGACCTTCTGCTTGATGCCGTGCTGGTCGCGGTAGCGGCCTCGCCAGCCGGTCGCGAGTTTCTCAGCCCACGCCATCGGGGGTCTCCTGCTGGTCGGGTGTCTGCTCCGAGGTGAAGGGGCGTACTTCGGCGGGTGTTTCCTCGAACAGGATCTCGACGCACAGCAGTACGCACTCGTTGCAGATGTGCACGCCAGGTCCGGCGATCAGCTGCCGCACCTTGGTTCGGCTCTTGCCACAGAAGGCGCAGTGCAGCGTGTCAGGATCGGCGGCGGCACCCTCCGCGGTCTTGACCCGGTCTTCGATTTCTCCCACCCGGTTCTGGACGTGCTCGAACAACTTCTCGGTGACGTCCTTCATCGATTCGAGGGCGTCGACGATGTCGCGTTCCAGCTGCCTACGGTTGCCGAAGATCATGGGGTTACCTCCTCGACGAGTTCGCTCACGGCGGACAAGCAGGCGTTCACGTCGACGGTGGGGTCGGGAAGCACGACGAGGCAGCGGCGCCGCCGGTCGCGGTCGTCGTCCTGGTCGTCATCGCGGCCGTCGCCGTTCTCGTCTTCGTCGCCGTCTTCATCCCCGCCGCGTTCGGGCGGCGGTCGGGAGTCTCCGCCCGGGGGTGCCGTGGGCTCGGTGCCGGCCGGGGGCGGCTCGGCGCCGGCCGGAGTGGTCGGTGGTGTTTCGCCGACGAGCTGCTCGTCGCCGTTCGGCGTGGTTGTGGGTGGTTCGGCGGGCACAGGGCCGTCAGGGATCGTGGTGGGCGATGTCGGTGGCGGTGTGGGTGCGGTGGTGGTCATGGGTGGCTCGCTCGTCTCGGCCGGCGCGGGCGGAGGGGAAGGCGGGGGCAGGGCGTCGTCAGGCGCGCCGCCCCACGGTGGGGTGAAGATGACCGCCGCGGCGACGCCGAGCGCGGCGACGATGCCGGCCGCGGTGACGGGGTGCTTGTAGGCGGCGGCACCGAGGCCGAGGGTGAGGACGGCGAGGCCAAGGGCGCCGCGTTTGATGCGGCGTGCGCCGAGGTCGACGACGTTGTCGGGTTTCTCCTGGCGGTCGAGTTCGTCGATCCGCTGCTGTAGCCGGTCGAGCACGCTTTCGACGCGGCTTCGTCTAGGGGGGTCGTGGTCGTCCGGAAGGGACATGCGGCCGGGTCCTCGTGGTGGGTGACGTTCGGGATGGTCACCGTAAGCACCTCCCTCACCTGAGTGGCAACGCTTGGTAGTGAAACCGTTACCCGGTTTACCTCGGTTACCCGGTTTTAGCCGACGCGGCGTTCAGTGGGTTCGCCTCGTCGCTCGGGCGGCTCGCCCGACTCGACGAGCAGCTCCTCGGCGCGGTGGAGCGCGGCTTCTTCGCGCTCGGCCAGCCGCTGGCGCTCCTCGGCGATGAGCAGTAGCTCGTCCCTGACCGCTTTCATCTGGTCGGCGAGCGAGGGAGCGGCTGGGGGTTCGGGCTCCGGCTCTTCTTCTGCCTGCCCGGGTCGCCCGATGGACGGCAGGAGGCTCTCGTCACCGGTTTCCAGGTAGCGCGTGATGCAGTCGTCGGGCCACTTGAGCCCTCCTTCAATGGCGACGAACGTGGCCTCTCCCACGCGGGAATCACCGGACTCTGCTCGGGAGAGCGTGGTCTCGTGAATCCCTATCGCGTCGGCGAAGGCTCGCTGACTTCGGTAGCCAGCGTGTAGCCGCGCTCGCTTGATGCGCCGTCCCGCGATCTTCCGCCGCTCCTCCATGCGCCCAGAGTATGCCAGAAAAATGCAAGTATTGGGCCGTCGACCAGGGGGAGCATGCGACCGCTGTAGTAGGTGCATGCCAGGAAAAGTACAGAAAAACTCAGAAGAAGGCAAGAGTGCCGTCTTAGACCAGTACTTGCCAGGTTTTGCCATTGACATGCAATGGCATGTGCTGGCATTGTCCTTGTATGCCCCCGATGAACCGAGACCTCTTCAAGGAGCGCCGGGACAAGCAGGATCTGGTGAACGCCGAGATCGCGCGGCGGGCCGGGATTTCGCCGGCCTACCTCGACAACGTCATCTGCGGTGCCGACCAGCCCTCTCAGCGCTTGCTTCGTCGGCTCGAACGCATCCTTGAACTGCCCGAGGACGCCCTGCACGCGGGCAAGCGGACGTCGCAGGGTGACCCTTCCGAGCCGCCCAACCAGCCCCCGAACGAGCCGACCCATCCGCCGAAGCGGCAGGACACCGAGCAGGACAAGAAGGCCCCGCGGCGCAACCACAACGCGGCGGCGGTGGCGTGATGCCCCAGTCGCCGTGGATGACCACCAGTGAGATCGCCGCCTACACCGGCCGCCATCAAGAGAATGTGCTGCTCGCGCTGAAGCGCGGGCTGCTCGTTGGCGTGCAACCGGGCCCAGGCTGTACGTGGCGTGCCCGCCGCACGGAGGTGGACCGCTGGGCCGACGCCGGATGCCCCTACCGCGTCACCGGCAAGCACAAGGCCCGCCGGAAGCTCCGCGCCGCCTGACCTCCCCGCCGCCGTGACCCGAGCCAGCAGTGGAGCGGCCGCGGGGCGGGGAGCAGGACCAGGTGAGCTAGCGATCTTCCCCGGCCGCCGTCGATTCCCGCCTCGGCGGCGGCTGGGGGCCATCAGGAAGAGGCGGCCCGGCGCTGCAACCGCCGGGCCGCAGATCACCCGAGAGAAAACCACCCATCCCGAAGAGGAGAGCTCCCAAGTGATCCACAGGAAGGTTACCGCCTCGGCGGTCGCGCTCGCGGCGCTCGCCCTGGCCGGATGCAAGCCGACCGAGCCGCGGGTACCGGGCGACGACCCGATGCCGGCCTCGGTCGTCGTGCGCAAGCCGCCGCCCATCGCGGAAGGTGGTGCGGCGCGATGACCACGGCCGCGGCCGCCGAGCCGCAGGACTACGACCGGTATCCCACCGTGCCGTTCATCGAGTTGTGGCGCCGCGAGCAGGGCGATGTGCCGGTGAGGCCCATGCATCGCCATCGACGCCGCCAGCACGAGGACCCGGGCGGCGTCGAGCACCTGGTCGACGCGGACGAGGAGCTGACCGAGCAGATCACGGTGCCGCTGGCGCGGATGATCGCCGACGACGGCCCGACCGACATCTACGAGCGGCTGCCCGTCGAGCCGACACGCCACGCAGCGCCCGCGGTCCGTTGGCATGAGGAGGCGGACGGGCAGGGCGAGCCGACTGTCGGGCGTCGGCCGCGCCGGGTCGGCCGTCGCCTGGCCGGCTGCCTGATGGTGGCCGCTGTGCTCGTCGTCGTCGCGGGCGCGCTGCTGCTGGGGGGTCTGCTGTGGTGACCGCGCCAGAGTGGGCCGACGTGCCGATCGTCCTCGGTGGTGGTGATGAGTGACACCCACCGAGTCCGAGGTCTCAGCCGAGGGCAGCACCGAGTTCCCGCCGGCCACGGGTTCGCTGACCGAGCTCGCCGACCTGTACCTGCTCGAGCAGTCGAATCACGCGTCGATGGCGCTGGGCACCGCGTGCCATCGCTGGCGGTGCGCCGAGCCGGCGGCCTGGCACCTGCACCCCTACGAGCACGACTACTGCACACCGCATGCCGCAATCCGTCTGCGCTTGCTCGGGCGGATCGAGGCGGCACGCACGCCAGCGGAGAGGACTGGCCCATGACCGTCACCGTCACGTCTCGCGCCTACGTCGAGGGACATCCGAACATCCGGCTCGCGCCGCGGGTGGAGCGGTGCGGTGCCAGCGCGCAACACGCCGCCAGCCCGCACGACCCGGCATACAGCGATCGCTGCACCGATCCCGGCGAATGGGTCCTCAAGGGATGCGCGCGGCAGTACTGCACGACGCACGCCGCCGTGATCGGCCGCGCGAAAGACCGGCTGTGTGGCGGCACCAACTGGTGTGCGTCCCGGCGCGATACGGCCGAGCCGACGTCTCTTGTCGCAGTCGATGCAGGGGCCCGGGATCTGAGCTCGTTGACTTGCGCGGTGAGCCTGCGCACCTCGGTCTGTGACTTTGTGGGGATGGGGGGCGTGGTGATGCTGGACAAGGCCACTGTGCCCAACCGGCTGGGCAACCACTTCGGCAAGGCGGTCGAGGTGCTGATCGTCGGCGGTGTTGTGTTCGTCGTGCTCGCGCTCCTGGCGAGCGGGCTCGGGTTCCTCGCGACGCTGCTGATTGCGGAGGCGATCGCGTGAGCCTGCATCCTGTGGCTGCCCGGGTGAACTCGCTACTGCTGCACATGGCGCAGCATCACCTCGGCAAGGACGTCGCCTCGATCGCACCGCTGTACGGCGTCAGCGTCCACCTCGCCGGCCGTGATACGGCGGCCCGGTTGCGCGTGATCCTGGAGTGGGCACGGAGCCTGACCGACGCCGTCGCCCACGTGAACCTGCACAAGGGCGACGTCCAGGTCGGTGTCGACGGGGGCCTGTTCGACGGCACGCCCGTGCGGCTGGCCTGCATTCCGGACGAGGTCGAGCACCCACTGCTCGGCGCAGCAAAACGGCTCACCGAGCCGATCTCGATCGCCCAGCTCGCCGAGATCGTCGAGGCCGAGCTCGCCGCACAGGCGGAGAGGCGGCCGGCATGAACAGCTACAGCCTGTCCGGGCGGCTGCCCACCGGCGACGCGGACGGCCTGGTCGACATCGCCCGCGCGGTGCTCGACAACCCCGAAGGCGTGCACGTCGTGGTCGCGCTGGTCGACTGCGACGAGATCCGCACGAAGGTCGGCACGGGCGAGGTCGTGGCGAAGCTGCGCGTTCGCGCGATCGAGGGCTTTCTCGGGCACACCGCGGACGCGGCCGCGGCGCGTCGGCTGTGGCGCCGCGGCTGGGAGCGCCGCACTGGGCAGGTCGAGCTGCCGTTCGAGCTCGAGCTCGAGAACTCGGCGGAGCCGCCGAACATCCTGCGCGACGGCGCCGGCCTGCACGTCGCCCCGTCCGAGGACGAGCCCGACGACGACCCGACCGACGACGAGCACACCGGCTCCTTCGACGACCCCGGTGTCGTCGACTGGGACGACACGTCCGACCCGGAGCCCGCGGCCGCCGCGGATCTGGACCCGGCGCTGCTGCGTCACGCTGCCGAGCTCGTCGTGACCTCGCAGTTCGGCTCCATGTCGATGGTGCAGCGCAAGCTGCGCATCGGCCACGCGAAGGCCATCCAGCTCATGCGCCAGCTCGAGCACGCAGGCGTCGTCGGCCCGCTCGCCGGCCCGGGTGTCGCCCGCGACGTGCTCGTCACCGTCGAGGGCCTCCCCGAGGTGCTGCGCGTCATCGACCCCGAAGGAGATCAGTCGTGACGTTCGCGGGCCTCACCTTCGCCGTCGACGAGGCTGCCGGCATCCGCGTGCCGCCCGCGCTCGCCGAGGTGATGACCTGGGGCGCGCTCGTGCTCGGCACGCTGCAGGCCCTCGCCCTCGACGACCCGTGGTGGACCGTGGCCGCGCTGTGCGCGCGGCTCGGGCTACGTGAGGCGAGGACCGGTGCGCCATGACGGCCACGCTGAACGGGCACGCGCTGCCGGACCCGGCGACCGTGCTCAAGCGCGTGGACGACCGGCTCGCCCGCAAGGCCGGCGACGACCCGCTCCCCGCCGAGACCATCGACGCGTTCGCCGACGCGGTGCGCACGCAGATCGTTGAGCCGCTCACCGCGAACCCGCCCGACGCGGCCGAGCTCGCGCAGCTGCGGGCCGACCTCCAGTGCGCCAACGACATCGTCGCCGAGCTGCGCAAGCAGCCGTTCCCGTGGGCCGACCCGGGACCCGAGCAGGCGCCCGACCACGCGCCGGACGAGCCGCAGCCGTGGGGCGAGCTGTTCGCCCGCATCCGTCGCGAGCTCGCCCTCGCGTGGGCCGACGACAGGAAGGGTGCGAGATGAACACGCCGACATCGGCCGAGCTGGCGCCGTTCCGCGACACCTGCAAGTCCTGCCGCGCTCACATTCTGTGGGCCACCACCGAAGACGGCGAGCGCATGCCCGTCGACCTCAAGCCCAGCAGCAACGGCAACGTCATGATCGCCGTGCAGGGCGGCCGACTCATGGCCGGCGTCCTCGGCCGCGCCCCCGCCGCCCGCAAGCGGCTACTCGGCGTCCTGCTGCACGTCGCCCACTTCGCCACCTGCCCGAAGGCGAATCAGCACCGAAGGGGGAAGCACTGATGCCCGACCTCGTCGACGGGCTGGCGATCCGCAAGCGGCTCGGCCGTAAGCAGTGGAGCCTGCCACGCCCGCTGGGGCCGGACGGCTTCTCCTACATCGCGCACAACGGAGACGGCCGCCCGGTCGGGATCGTGATCGTGACGGGCTGGTACGAGGACGACGACCGCGACGAGCGTGGCGCGCCGATCCCCTGGATCCACGCCTCGATGCAGCGACCCGACGGTGTGCCCAGCTACGAGGACCTCACGCTGCTGCACGCGGCGGTGTGGCCGGACGGCCACGCCTACCAGTGCTTCGTGCCGCCCGACGATCACATCAACGCTCACGAGCGCGTGCTGCACTTGTGGGGCCGCGCGGACGGCACGCGGCTGCTGCCCGACTTCGGCAAGTACGGGACGATCTGATGTTCTCGTGGCGTATCGAGCCGCTGCGCGAGTGGCCGTGGCAGGTGACCAAGCCGCGGCTGTCCTCGGTTCGGTTCCGGTCGAGCTGGCCAGACACGCTGGCGCTGCTCGAGCGGGAGCTCAAGCACCTCGGCGTGATCGGCGCCGTGGTGGTCCGCGCGTGCGTCGACGCCGGCGACATCCGGCGGGACGGGATGCTGCGCGCCAGTGCCCGGCCGAGTCAGCCGGGCGTGGCGCTCACCTTCACGTGCCGGCACGGTGAACTGACCTACGCCTGCGACACCTACGAGGGCAGCGCCGGCCACCATGCGGTGACGCCCGGTTGGCAGGCCAACGTGCGCGCGATCGCGCTGTCACTGGAGGCGCTGCGGGCGGTCGACCGGCACGGCGTCGCCGGCCGCGGCGAGCAGTACGCCGGCTGGCGCGCCATCGAGGCCGCGGCACCCGACTCGTTCGCCACCCGCGACGAGGCGCTGCGGTGGCTGCAGGCCTTCACCGACATGACCGAGCTGTCCGACGTGACCACCCTGCTCCGCCTGGCGTCGCTGCGCGCGCATCCGGACCGCGGTGGCGACCCGGCGGACTGGCGACGCGTCGATGCCGCGCGGCAGCTGCTCAAGCCTCGGGAGCCATCCCGTGTGTGAAAGATCAAATCGTCCATTGAGGACACGACCCAGGGAGCAGGAGACCGACCGATGCGACTAACCCGACAGGGGATCAAGGAGGGCGGCGCGCTCGCCGTCGGCGGGGTCGCGCTCGCCGCCGTCGCGCTGATCGTGGCCGCGGCGATCGCCGCGATGGCGATCTTTGGCTGGGGCTGGTTCAAGCGCAGCACGGCGGAGTTCCGCGGCACCACCGAGCAGCGCGAGCGGACCGTCGCTGACCCGGACTACCGCATCACTGCCTACGACCGGTTCTTCGACCTGTGCGCCGCGGTGCAGAGCAAGGAGGCCACGCTCGCGGCGCTGCAGGACGAGCTCGGCACCGAGCCGCCCACGACCCGGGTCACGCAGATCCGGGCCAACCTCACGGCGGTGACCGCGGCCCGAGCGGCGGACATCAACCAGTACAACGCCGACGCCGAGAAGGCCGGCACGGCCGGTCAGTTCCGCGCCTCGAACCTGCCCTACCGCCTCGACATCAACGACAAGGAGACGCAGTGCACCGCGTGAAACGGATCCTCGCCGCACTCGCGGCCCTCGCCACGCTGTTCGCCCTCGCCGCATGCGAGGACCAGCCGAGCTCGCAGCAGCAGGAGACCAACCGCCAGCAGTCGAGCTATGACCGGCTGACCGCGGGGCAGCCCGCCAAGACCATGAGCTACAGCCCCACGCGGGAGACGATCAACTTCTGGATCGACACATGGGACGAGCCGAACAAGCTGTCCTATGTGTACCTGCAGGCGTCGAACGGGCAGCTGGTCGGCTACTTCATCTTCAAGGGCCTGCCGGTCTCCTACTGCGCATCACTGACCCCGAACTACCGGATCCGCGACGGCGACAGCACCGACGGAGATCTCGTGCTGCCCGCGCCGGCGATGGACGGTGTCTACTACGGCGGCAGTGGGTCGTGCAGCACCTACTACGGCCGCGACGCCACGACCGACTCCTACCTCGAGTACACCGTCGGCACCGGCATCTCGGCGCTCATCTACGAGCAGCCGTTGCCACGCCAGGACGTCGAGCCGCTCGGCTTCACGAAGGTCGAGGACGTGAAATGACGGGCCCCGAGCACTACCGCGAAGCCGAGAAGCTGCTCGCTCTCGCGCGCGAAGGCGGCCGACCAGAGCAGGTCATGGCGGAGGCCGCCGTCGCGCAGGTGCACGCCACGCTCGCGCAAGCCGCAGCATGCGCGCTGCCGGTACTCGACCGGTACTACGAGATGTCCGACGAGGCGCAGCTGTGGGCCGAGGCCACCACGGACGCGTTCGAGCCTCCCGACGACGAGCAGCCCGCGCCGGCCGCGGACGTATCACCGGCTGGTGGTCGATGACCACACCGGACTGCGGCTCGATGCCCGTGTTCGCCGCATGGCGGCGTGATCTCGGCAGCGAGCCGTCTCCGGACCTCTTGCACGCCTGTTCACAAGCACCGGCCGCGCCCTCCTTCCCCGGGGCGCGGCCGGCCCGCGTCCACAGAAGGGAGGCCGAGCATGACGGGCGAGGACAAGCCGCAGGGCTGGCAGGGCTACCGCTGGCCGGACTGGGTGCCGCACGGCGTACGCCGGGAGGTCGAGCGGCTATGGCGCACCCCGGGCGACTGGATGGCCGATGCCGCGGTCGTCGGGGCGCCGGAGCTGGGCACCGTGATCCCGCGGCCGCCGGGCCACGATCCCGACCCGGGCCGCTTCTGCCACTACGGCGGCCGCATCGGCCGTCTCGTGGCCGAGAGCGGGTTCGTCTCGGTGTCCTACGTGATGTTGTCCGGCGAGGTCCGCTGGCTGATGTCGCTGGGCGCGATGCAGTGATGAACACACCGTCGACAAGCACGATGCGGGGGGTGGCCGATGTGCGGCCAACGAGAGGCCAAGGACGACGCGACGTTACGGGCGGTGGCCTGAGATGCCGTTCGCGCTGTTCTCCGACACCCTCGGCCGCGACCCGCGCTGGTTCGCCCTCGCCGGCGACAGGCCCGTGCTGCGCGACCGCCTGCAGGCCGCCTACATGCGACTGAAACTCGAGTCCGCGAGCCACCTGCACGACGGGTACCTCACCCGGCGGCAGGCGCTCAACCTGTGTGACGCCAAGCTCCTCGACCTGCTGTGCACGCCGGTGCTGGGTGAGAAGCCGTTCCTGCACCGCGAGGGCGACACCTGCGACGAGCGCAACTGTCTCGACGACTCCGGCCCGTGGGTCGAGGGCTTCGACTACCGCGTGTGCGGGTTCATCAAGCGCAACCCGACCCGGGCTGAGTACAACCGCAATCAGGCCCAGAAGGCCGACAGCCGCGATGGCAGGCTCCGCGCGGCGGTCTACGACCGCGACGGCGGCTGCTGCCGCTACTGCGGCTCTGGGCCGCTGCGCAAGAAGGGCATGGGCCGCGCCAAGGACCGGCGCCGCGCGCTGCAGTACGACCACGTCGACCCGGACAAGGCCGCCGGCGCGGACGGCGCCAACTACGTCGTGGCGTGCGCGCGCTGCAACGAGGCCAAGGGACACCGCACGCCCGACGAGGCCGGGATGCGGCTGCTGTCCCCGCCCACCGACGAGCAGCGCGCCGCCTGGCAGCAGCGCGGCGAGGCCCTGTTCGACCTGCCCGACGAGCCGAGCGACAACGACAACGACAACGCACACGACAACGCACCGGACAACCAACACGACAACGCACACGACTACGAACGAGCGTTGTCGCCCGCAACGGGCCCCGACAACGAATCCGCAGGTGACGTACGCGTTGAAACGGCGGCACAACCACAACGACAAGCCGCAACGATGTCGCCGGAAGGGTCCGGGTCGGGTCGGGTCGGGCAGCGCGATCGTGATGCCCTTCCCCGCTCATCTCGACAGCCAGCTCGCCGCCCAGACGCGCCGGACATCTACCACCGCCGATCACGTGACCCCGCGCCCGACTTCACCGAGCTCGCCGAGGACCAGGAGCAGCGCTGTGTGCACGGGCAGCCGCTCGACGACGACTGCGAGCTGTGCCTGCACGCCCAGGCCGACCGGGGTGAGCCACCGTGACCCGGCGCAAGACGCCCGGCAGCCGCGACGGCCTGTTCTGGAACGGGCCCGCCGAGCAGGACGCGCCGGAGGTGCGCCCGAACCCGCGCCCGAGGCCGTGCCCGGCCTGCCGGGCCGTGCCGTTCGAGCCGTGCACCCGCCCCGGCCGCCGCGGCCGCCGCGTGCGCATGGGCGGCTACCACCCCAGCCGCTACGACGCCCCCGACGAACCACCACCCACCGAGGAGAGGACATGACCACCCCCGAGCCCCGGATATGCGAGCGGCCCGGCTGCGATGTGCCGGTGCTGCCGTGGCTGAGCAAGGAGTACTGCTCGGTGCGCTGCCAAACGATGAACACGCAGCTGGGTCGCAGGCTCGCGTCGACCGGCGTGGACCAGGACGCGTCGGCGCAGCTGCGCCGTGTCGTGTTCCTGTCGAACCACGGCGAGACGGACCTGACCGAGCACGTGGCCGCGGTGAAGCTCGACGCCGACTCACCGCGCGTGTTTACCGCCGAGCAGGAGCCCCCGGCCGACGTGCACCGGGTGCGCGACGAGCGGTCCGGCGACGAGGCCGCCAGGCTCGACGACCGCTGGGTGTGGGTGCGGCTCAATGGCCGCGACCTGCCGAACGCGAGGGCCCGCTACTCGTGGAAGTCGCTGTGCGCCCAGGCCGACGCCCGGCTGGTCGAGGTGCCGGTCGACGTGCACGTGGCCGTCGTCGGTCGCACGGTCGGCTTCGACGAACCCGCTCGGCCCGGTTGGCTGCGTCGCCTGATCGAAAGGCTCCTCGGATGACAGCGACCAGGAAAGTCCCGTAGTCGATCATGGCCATGCGTCGAAAGGGGGTGGTGGCAGTGCTGAGCCAGACGTGCACGGCGGCCGGATGCGACCGGCCCACGCAGACCAACCTGTGCCCCGACTGCACGGACCGGCTGCGGGACGACCTGCGCGCGCTCGGTGCCGGCGGCATGCTGCGCGTGCGCGTGCACCGGGACCGGGTCGCGACGAGGGACCAGCTGGCCGCGGCCCGCCCGGTCCTGGCCGAGCTCGAGCGACGCCAGGCCGCAGGCGAGCCGGTCGACGAGGCCGAGTTGACCTGGCTGCGGGAGCGGGTCGCGACGCTGCGCGCATCGGGTCAGGAACGGGCGGTGGCGTATTACCACCGCAGTCTGTGCGCCGAGCTCGACCTGACGATCGCCCGGCAACAGAAGTTCGGCGTGGCGGGCGCCGGCGGCGGCGCGCGGCCGACGTCGAGCCCGGTGCCGTTCAACCGGCGCGCGGCCGAGCTCGCGGCCGAGCTGCGGAACACGATCTCGACCTGGGCGCGCGACCTCGCCGAGACGTACCCGCACCTCAACCCGAGGTATCGGTCGGTGGCTAGCGCCGCGGACTGGATGGCCACCGTGCCGGGCCTGCTCGCCGAGCATCCCGCCGCTGGCGAGATGCACCGCGACATCACCGGGCTCGTCGAGCGGGTCCGGCGCGTCATCGACCGGCCCGCCGACAAGGTGTACCTCGGCCAGTGCGGGGCCGAGCTCGGCGACGGCGCGGTGTGCGAGGCCGACATCTACGCACCGCCGGGCCGCGCGGTCGTGCAGTGCCCGGCGTGCAAGGCGGCCTGGGAGCTGACCGCCCGGCAGGACTACCTGCTCAAGGCGGTCGAGGACCAGCTCGCCACCGCGGTCGAGGCCTCCCGCGCACTGTCGCGCCTCGACCGGCCGGTCACCGCCGCGATGATCCGCGGCTACGCTCACCGCGGCCGCCTCACCCAGCACCCGCCGCACCCGCACGACCCGTACCGGTACCCGCGCTACCGCATCGGCGACGTCATGGACATCCTGCGTGAACTCGAACAGGAGGAAGCATCGTGACCGACAACGAGCTGTTCGTAATCGTGCGGCGCGCGCCGCACACCGACACCGTCGAGCTGCTCGCCGCGTTCCCCGACCAGGGCACGGCGGGCGCGGCCGCCGACGAGCTCGGGCCCGGCCACTCCGTCCTGCCGGTACGCATGGCGCCGGCGGGCCCGGTCCTCGTCGTGCACGTGTGGCATTGCCAAGTCGTGGTCACGGTGGGGCAGGGCTGGGAGCTGCGCGAGCCCGCGCGGCTGGGCGGCGCCTCGCGCATCGTGCTGGACGCCGACGATTGGCCGAAGGAACGCGTGCACGTCGACGAGCAGGCCGGCGACCTCGAGGCCGCCGTGCACGGCCAGCAGGTCCGCTACGTCAACGCCTACGCGCCCAGCGCCGCCCGTGCTCGCGAGCTCGCCGAGTCCGAGGCCCGCCGAATCGCTGAGGCGTAGCCGCACCGTGTGACGCGGACCACGATATGTCCACTTGCGATAGTGTCATGAAACAGGACATAATAGAGGAGTCCCGAACGGGGCAGCCCCCGAAACCAGGGTGCTAGCACCACCCTCGGGGGAAAACTACAGAGTGGAAGGAACTCCGGATGGACGAGAAGTTCTCCGATGACCGGTTCTACGGGGTCCGCTATCACGAGAGTGCTGGCGAGGACCTCTACCGGGTGGCCGGACGGATCCTCTCGGATCTCAAGGTCGACCAGGCCGAGGGCCGGATGCCGTCGACAGTGATCCTCGTGGTCACCGTCACCAAGCGGCTCATCACCGTCCAGGCGCACATCCAGGACCCCGCCGAGTTCGAGCAGTGGAAGCGCGAGTCGATCAGGGCTCGCGCGGTCCAGGTCTCGGACCGCTACAACTGGCGGGGCGTGAACAACCGGGCTGACACGCGGTTCGACTTCGCGTGCTCGATCCGCGTTGTGAGGGGTCGCCTCGACGCCGAGCACCTCGGCTCGATCATCGGGTAACTGAACCGGGGCGGCGGCCGCCAGCCGCCGCCCCGGCGCTCACCCGGAGTCCTCCACCCTGTAGGCGCGAAACGGCCCCGGCGGCACTAGCACTGCCGGCCGGGGCCGTGGAAGAAACTCCGCCGACAAGGATAGCCCAGAGGTCGCCATGCCACGCAAGCCCACACCACCCCCGCCCGAGCTCGAGCACGTGCGCGAGCTCACCGCCGAGATCGAGCGCCTGCAGGCCGTGCGCGGCCGCGCGATGGTCGCCGCGAAGCTGGCCGGCGCGACCGGCGACCAGCTCGCCGAGGCCGCCAAGCTCGGCTCACGGAACAAGGTCTACGACGCGCTGCGCGACGCAGGTCACGACACGGGGAAGTGGCGCGATCCGCCGCCCCCCTGACCTGCGTATAACGCCCTATACATGGTGGCAGGGTGGTGCGCGCGACACGCCGCGACGCTCGATCGTGTTTGCTCCTGACCAGCGCGAACGCGTACCTTATTCATCGTTGGGTGATCTGTCCTCGTCGGACGACAGCAACGAACCCCCGCGAACCCCCCTGGTCGCGGGGGTTTGTGCTACCCGAAGGAGTTGAGCTGGCGATGATGGACGTCTCGGACCGGCACCCGTCGACGGCGGGCATCGCCCGGTTCTTCGCCTACGAGCACCTGTCCCGCGAGGACATGCGCGCGATCTCGAGGCAGTGTCACGACCTGGCGGAGTCGATGATCCGCGCGCTGCCGGACGGGCCCGAACTGACGGCTGGCCTGCGCAAGCTGCTCGAGGCGAAGGACTGCCTCGTGCGTGCCGCCCTGTAGGACCGACCCCACCCCCTTGCCCGTGGGTCAACGCCCCTGCCTGGACAACTGCGGTCGGCTGGTGCATGGCACGCGCTGCGAGGTGTGCCGACGTCGGCGCAACCAGCAGCGAGAGCGTGGGCGGGTGCGGCCTACCACCGCCCAGCGTGGGTACGACAGCAGGTGGCGAGCGCTGGTCGCCGAGGCGATCGAGCTGCAGCGCGCGGCCAGCGGGTACGCATGGTGCGTGGACTGCGGGCATACGGGCGACGCGGACAACCCGCTGACTGGTGATCACCTCCACTGGCCAGCGGTCACAGTGCGTGACGTCGAGGTGGTGTGTCGTCGGTGCAACTCGATGCGCGGCGCGCGACGGAAGCTCGAGCAAGGATGAACGCGCAGTGATCACGACGCTGAGTGCTCGGCAGTAGGGCGGACGGTGACGAATTGCCTGGTGTGACGGGGTGTCACGGGGGATAGGGGCCTCAAGATCACGCCGTTCCTGGGCCTTCGTGACCCCCATATGCAGGTGCCCCAACCTCTGTACGGGTCTGGGAACTCAAAACGCGTGAACCAGCAAGATTGTCACTTTGTGTAGTCACGGGAGGTGAGCCGGATGGCCGGTATGGGCCCGCCCCCGCAGCAGCACCGCCGCCGGCGCAACGCCACCGTGGCGATGACCAAGCTGCCGGCCGAGGGGCGGCAGAAGACGGCGCCGCGGTGGCCGCTCGGCGAGGACATCGAGACCCGCGCGCGGCTGACCGTGGCCCGCCGCAAGGTGGCCGACCTCGAGGAGCGCCAGGCCGCGGGCGAGCCGATCAACGAGGCCGCGCTGACCCGGCTGCAGGAGCGCGTCGAGGTCCTCGAGGAGATCGTGGCCACGCAGACCGACGCCGAGAAGCGCATGTGGCGCGAGCTGTGGAAGACCCCGCAGGCGGTCGCGTGGGCGCGGCTGCGCTGGTACCGCGAGGTCGCCCAGTACGTGCGGTGGAAGTTCCACGCCGAGAACGGCAACCTTAAGGCCGGCGCCGAGGCGCGCCAGCTCGGCGACCGGCTCGGCCTGACGCCGCTGGCGATGCTGCGGCTGCGCTGGGAGGTCGCCGGCGACGAGCTCGACGACAAGCGGAAGGAGAACACGACGCCGCCGCCGGCGCCGCAGCGGCCGGACCTGAAGGCGGTCGACCCGGGTGCCGTGGCGGGGTCCTAGCGAGCCGGGCGAGTTCCCGACACTCGGCTGGCAGGTGGGGCAGTGGATCGAGGCCCACATCGTCATCCCGGACGGCCCGCAGCGCGGCAAGCCCTACCTGCTCACCCGGGAGATGTGGCGGCACCTGCTGTGGGTGTACCGCCTGCGCCCGGACGCCGAGGTGCACCCGGTCTACCCGAAGCCGCGCGACGGGCTGGTCTACTTCGGATCGCAGCTGCGGCGGCCACAGAAGTGGGGCAAGGACCCGCTGCTCGCCGCGCGCTGTTCGGCGCACGCGTTCGGGCCCGTGCAGTTCGACGGCTGGGACGCCTACGGTGAGCCGGTCGGCCGCCCGGTCGATACGCCGTGGATCCAGCTCGCCGCGACCAGCGAGGACCAGACCGACAACACCTTCCGGCCGCTGTACCGGATGCTCTCGGAAGGCCCGCTCGCGGACACGCCTGGTCTGGACATCGGCGAGACGGCGATCAAGCTGCCCAACGGGGACGGGTGGATCGAGCCGGTCACCGCGGCCGCCCGGTCGCGGCTGGGTAACCCGATCACCTTCGCCGGATTCACCGAGACGCACCTGATGTGCGAGTCCGACGGCGGCCTGGCGATGGTGCGCGCGATGAAGCGCAACCTCACCGGCATCGGCGGCACCTGGGGCGAGGCCACCAACGCCTGGGACCCGAGCGAGCTCTCGGCGGCACAGTGGACCGCCGAAGGCAACAACCCGGGCGTGTTCCTCGACCACGCCGCGCCGGACGTGCCGAAGGTGGATCTCGACGACGAGCACGCGGTGCGGGAGCGCATCCGGGTCAAGTACGGCGACTCGCTACGGTCCCGCGGCGGCTGGGTGGTCGAGGACGACATCTACGCCGACACCCAAGCCGTCGAGGTCGGCGAGGGCGAGATCCGCCGCTACTACATGGACGAGGTCACCGTCGGCGAGAAGGACGCCGTCGACCCGGCCCGCTGGGACGCCCAAGCCCGCACCGACCCCGAGGAGCAGCTGCGGCCCGGCGAGGCGGTCGCCCTGGGCTTCGACGGCTCCCGCTCGCGCGACGGCACGGTGCTCTACGCCTGCCGGCTGTCCGATGGGCGGATCTTCGAGCTCGGCGTGTGGTGGCCGGCCTACGACGAGCTCTCCGGTGAGTGGAAGATCGACCGGCTCGAGGTCGACGCCACGGTCACCGCGGCGTTCGAGGCCTACGAGGCCTGGTACCTCTTCGGCGACCCGTACAAGTGGCAGGACTACATGGACATCTGGGCGGGCCGCTGGCCCAACCGGGTCGTGGAGTTCCCGACCAACGTCGACAAGCGGATGGACGAGGCGCTCGAGCGGTTCCTGACCGCGCTGCGGGACCGGACGCTGACCCACGACGGCAGCGCCACATTGACCGAGCACGCGAAGAACTCGGCGCTGGCCAAGGGCAAGCGCAAGCCGCCGCGCGAGGACGGCTCCCGCGAGCTGACCGAGTTCTACATGCGCGTGGTGCGCAAGAAGGCGGGGAAGTTCATCGACGGATTCGTCGGCGCCGTGCTGGCCTACGCAGCCCGCGGGAAGGCGATCGAGGACGGGGCACTGAGTCAGGAGTCCCACGACATCGAAGGGTCGTTGATGGCATGACGAGCATGGTCGCGACGGTGGACCGGATCCAGGCCAAGGCCACCGAGTTCCGGCCGACGAAGGCACTGCTGACGCTGCTGGCGGCCCCGCTGTTCGTGCTGGGTTTCCTGGCCTACACGGTGTACCGGGTGGCGCGGCTGATCGTGTCGTGGCTGTGGGCGGCCACGATCGTGGGATGGGAGGCCGCGGCCGAGGCGCGGCCTGAGCGGAGCCCGTGATGGACCTGCTCGGCCGCATCGACGCGGTGCGCCGCCGCAACACCGAGCTGGCCTATCCGGTCGGCCCGGTGGTCGTCGAGGCCTTCGACAAGGCCTACGGCCACCGCGACGAGCAATTCTCCCCGGAGAGCTATGGCGACTACCTCGTCACCAGCAACGAGGTGTTCTCCGCCGCAATGCTGCGCTCCCGCCTGGTCGGCACGGTGCCGATCCGCTCCTACCGCGGCCGCGACCAGGACAAGCGGGAACTGCCCGACTCGCGGCCGGCGCGGCTGCTCCGCCACGTGAACCCGTTCTGGACACAAGCGCGCCTGGCGCGCATGGACGAGCTGTGCGCCTGCCTGTGGGGCCAGTCGGTGTGGGCGGTGGAGAAGGACGAGCTCGGTATCCCGCGCGAGATCTGGTGGCTCAAGCCCTCGCGGGTGCTGCCCGTGCCCGACGAGGAGAACTACCTCGCCGGGTACAAGTACGAGTCCAATGTCGACGGGCGAGTGCTGGAGTTCGACGCCGACGAGATCGTGTGGTTCCGCTACCCGAACCCGCTCGACGAATACTCGGCGCTCTCGCCGATCTCGGCGGCGCGGCTGGCCGCCGACACCGGCTCGGCGATGATGAAGGCCAACCGCAACCTGCACGACAAGGGCCTGCAGATCGCGGGCATGGTGATGCCCAAGGCGCACGGGCCCGGCCAGGTGGCCCGGTTCACCCAGCCGCAGGCCGACGAGCTGCAGGAGCGGCTGGAGAAGCGATTCTCCGGCGCGGACAAGGCGCACCGCTGGGCGGTGCTGCGCTACGAGGCAGAGTTCAAGCCGGTCAACGTCACCCCCAAGGACGCCGAGTTCATCAACGGCCTGCAGCTGTCCCTGCGGCAGGTGTGCAACGCCTACGGCATCCCGGCGCCGCTGCTCAACGACCTCGAGCACGCCACGCTCGCCAACATCCGCGAGTTCCAGAAGGGCCTGTGGGAGCACGCCCTCGTGCCCGACCTGGAGCTACGCGGGCAGGAGATCGAGGAGCAGTTCCTGCCGATGTTCGGCCGCGCCCGCGGCCGGACGATGCCCGACCATGTCGAGCACGACTTCTCCGGAGTGGCCGCGCTGCAGGAGTCGCAGTCGGCGGTCTGGGACCGCGAGCGGCAGGCCATCGAGGTCGGCGCGCTCACGATCAACGAGTGGCGCCAGCGCCGCGGCATGCCGCCGGTGCCGTGGGGCGACGTCTGGTGGGGCCCGGTCAACAAGGCCGCCGTCGAGGACGAGAACAGCACGCCGAACGACAACCCCGACACGCCCAACCGGCAGGCATGGCACGAGCAACAGCAGCTCACGCGCGGATTCAACGACGTGCTGGCCGCACTGGAGTGGGACTTCGCCGGCGTGAATGGACACGGAGGGCTCTGATGACGACGACACTGGCGTACGGGCGCGCGCAGCTCGACCGCGCCGCGCTGGCCGACGACGGGCCGCTGACTTTCGTCGCGTCCAGCGACGGCCTCAACCGCTACGGCTACGCCCTTCGCACTGACGGCTGGCGCCTGGACGCCTACAACGCCAATCCGGTCGTGCTGTGGATGCACAACAGCTTTCGGCCGCCGATTGGGCAGGGCCGGGCGCTGAACAAGGACGCCCACATCGTTCTCGACGCCGTCGAGTTCGACCGCGACGACGAGCTCGCGCGCATGGTCGAGTCGAAGTACCGCCGCGGCTTCCTCAACGCCGTCTCGGTCGGCTTCCACTTCGTCCAGGAAGATGGCGCGCCAGTGGACACGTGGCGCATGAAGTCGGAAGAAATCCGCGACGAGCTGTTCTACGACCTGGTCGAGGTCTCGGCCGTCACGACGCCGGCGGATCCGCGGGCGCTGCGGCAGCAATCCCGGCTGGCCCTTGCTGGCCTCGGCAAGGAGCTCGTCGAGCTGTTCGACGAGCAGGAACAGGGCGCAGCCACGGCCGAGGAAATCCGCACCGCGGTGCGCGCCGAGCTGGCGCATCTGGGGATCGACCTGGCTGCGCTCACAAAGAAGGAAGACCCGGAAGACGACGCCCCCGCGGGCATCGATCAGGAAGCTGCAGGGGCCGTCCTGGCAGCGTTTTCTCACGAGGGAAGGAACCTCTAGTGCCTGAGATCACTCTCGAGGAGCTGGCCAAGGACATCCGGCAGCGCCTCGACTCCGTCGACGAGAAGGTGTCCGAGGCCACTTCGGACGTCAAGCTGACCGAGCTGGTCAAGTCCATCCTGCCGACGCTGGCCGAGGACCCCGAGTTCGCGCGCAAGCTCAAGTTCGGCCGCGACCCGGGCGAGGACAAGGAGCTGGTCGGCACCAAGTACGCCCGCTGGGGCCTGTCGCTGGCCGATGTGGAGTTCCTGCACGACATCCAGGCCGGTCTGCGTGGGCAGAAGAAGGTCAACGACACCGGCGTGTACGAGGGGCCCTCGGAGTCGCTGGCCAAGACGTTCGAGGCCATCTCCGACGCGGTCTACCTGCCGATGGACAAGGTGCGCGAACTCGACCGCAAGGCCATCGACGACCTGTTTCCGCGGATCCCGCTCTCGGAGTTCCACGGCAAGGACGCCGAGCTGGCGGCGAAGGGCAAGTACGAGCTCACCGGCGCCTACAAGCGGGCGATGCTGGCGATGGACACCGCCGAGTCCGGGTTCGGCCAGCAGCTCATCGGCGCCCAGTACGTCGGCGAGCTGTGGGAGGCGCCGCGCAAGCTGGGCCGGATCTTCCCGCTGATCGACTCGTTCGAGATGACCGACCCGACGGCTTACCTGCCGGTCGAGGTGGACATCCCGGAGATGCTGTTCGTCACCGAGTCCACCTCGAGCAGCGCCAGCAACTACGCGACCAGCAAGACCGGCAGCCAGCGGGTGCAGGTGGACGCGAAGAAGTTCGTGATCCACCAGATGTGGTCCGGGGAGATGGAGGAAGACTCGATCATCCCCTACATCCCGTTCCTGCGTCGGCAGGCGGCACTGTCGGTGGCGCACTACTCCGACAGCGTGGTCCTCAACGGGGACACCACCAACGCCGCCACGGGCAACATCAACCTCGACGACGCCGACCCCGCCGACACCAAGCACTATCTCGCGTTCGACGGGATCCGGCACGCCGGCCTGGTCGACAACACCGGCAACTCCAAGGACTCCGCCGGCGCGATCACGCTGGCGCTGCTCAACGCCCAGCGGGGCCGGATGCTCGACCTGACCCGGCTGGTCGACTGGGGCCACCCGATCGACCCGATGGACCTGGTCCGCATCGCCGACCCGGAGACCGCCGACGCGATCTCGATGATCGACGAGGTGCTCACCGTCGACAAGTACGGCCAGGGCGCCACGATCCTCAACGGCGAGCTCGCCCGCGTGCAGGGCAGCCCGCTCGTGTCGAGCATCGCGATGTCCAAGACCGAGGCCGACGGCAAGGTCTCCACCACGGCGGCGAACAACACCAAGGGCCAGGTGGCCGCGTTCAACCGGCGCGGCTACAAGGTCGGCTGGCGGCGCCGCGTGCGGGTCGAGACCGAGCGCCTGCCGGCGACCGACCAGACCCGCATCGTCTACAGCCTGCGGCTGGGCATGGGCCGGTTCACGCCGACCGGCGCCGCGGCGGGCATCGAGTCCTCGGACGTGCTCTACAACATCTCGCTCTGACCAGCACCGGGTACCAGCGAGGGGCCGTGGCGACACGGCCCCTCGCGCCTTCCAGGGAGGAGACCCTCATGCCGAGGGAACGCATCGCAACCTGGCCCACCGGGCGCGCCTCCCGGTTCTCGGCCAAGACCGCGGAGACGCTCGCCGCGGCCCGCACGATCACGATCGAGGAGGTCGAGCGCTACAACGCCTTCGCCTTTGACCCGGGCGGCGCCGCCCGCACGGTTACGCTGCCCGCCGAGTCGGCGTGTGAGGGCGTGTACCTGTTCATCGCCAACACCGCCGACGCCGCCGAGGTCCTCACCGTCCAGGACGACGGCGCCAGCACGATCGTCACGCCCACGCAGGCCGAGGCGGCGTTCGTGTGGTGCGACGGCGTGCGCTGGTACGGCATGGTCGGAGCCTCGTCCTGATGGCCGAGCTGCTGCAGGGCGGCCTCGAGGTG
This sequence comes from Prauserella muralis, assembly GCF_003202285.1. Classification (GTDB taxonomy): domain Bacteria; phylum Actinomycetota; class Actinomycetes; order Mycobacteriales; family Pseudonocardiaceae; genus Prauserella_B; species Prauserella_B muralis. The sequence goes on along the minus strand of NZ_MASW01000006.1, from coordinate 569,968 downwards.
CGTCGCCATGCCGACGGGCTCGTCGAGATCCTTCGGGCGCCCGAGATCGCCTACGTGGCACTGGAATTCCTGCTCGCGGCCGACCCTGCGGTGGTGACCGCCCACGGCGGCCGCGAGCTCACCTTCGCCGGGCAGGTCACCTACCGGGTAACCGGCTGGGACGACCTGCAGGCGTGCCTGATCCTGCAGAAGACAGGAGGCCACTGATGCCCCGCTACGCCGTCCAGCACCGCTACCTCGCGGTCGACAACGGCCAGCAGATCGGCCCGTTCGAGTCGGGCACCGCGGTCGAGCTCGAGCTCGACCGCGCCGAATGGGTTAACCGCGACTCCCCCGGCGCGCTGCTCCTGCTCGGCGGCGTAGTCGCCAGTTCGCTCGATGCCGAGCCTGAGCCGGCCGCTGCGGGCTCCAACGGCGACAGTGAGGGTGGCGGGGACCAGGACCCCGCTGGCGACGTCTCGGACGCGCAGGGGGCGGCCGAGAGCGAGCACGCAGCCGCGACGGAGGCCGCTCCGGAGCCGGAGCCGGCCGAGCCTGCAGACGAGCCTGAGCCGTCGGCGCCGAAGCCGCGGCGTGCACGGAGGGCGGCACGGTGAGGTCCTCGCAGATCCTCGAGGTCACGGCGACCGGGGACGTCACCACGCGTGATTCCTATCTGCGCACGGTGGTGCTGACCGGCGGCTCGGCGGCGTCGACGCTGACGGTGAAGGCCGGCGGCTCGGGTGGCACGACGGTGCTCACCCTCAAGGCCGCGATCGACACCACGGTGTCGGCCGAGCTGGCGGACGCGTTCTGCGGTGGCGGCATCCACGCCACGCTGGCCGGCACGGGCGCAGTGGCGTCGTTCGTGTACGCGTGAGGTGAGCCGTGGCCCTCGGCGCTCCCTACATCACGACGGCGGTCTTCAAGTCGCAGTACCTCAAGCTGGACACCGCGAGCGACGACGACGAGATCGACGATGTGCTCGACGAGGTGTCCGAAGAGATCGAATCGCACACGGGTCGGCAGTTCAACGATGCCGGTTCGGCCACGCTGCGGAGGTTCTACCGCGAGGACGCCGAGCTGGTGTACGTGGACGACTTCCACACCACGGCCGGGCTGGTGATCGCCACGGACGAGGACGATGACGGCGTGGCCGAGACCACGTGGTCGGCCTCGGACTACCAGCTCGAGCCGCTCAACGGCGTCGTCGAGGGCCAGCCGGGCTGGCCGTTCTGGACGATCCGCGCGGTCGGCGACAAGCGGTTCCCGCTCGCCCGGCGCGCCACCGTGCACGTGACCGCCCAGTGGGGCTGGGCGGCCGTGCCGCCGCGGGTCGTGCAGGCCTGCAAGATCCTCGCGGCGGAGACGCTCAAGCTGCGCGACGCGCCGCTGGGCGTGGCCGGGTTCGGCGACTTCGGGGTCGTGCGGGTGCGGGACAACCCGAAAGCGGCGAACAAGCTGGCGCCGCTGGTGCGCACGCCGGTGCTGGCGGTCGCACGCGAGGACACGGGGGAGTAGCGATGGCCTCGGTATCGGCGCTGCGCGACGGGATCGGCGTGCGGCTCAAGACCATCTCCGGACTGAACGTCCTCTCGCGCCCGGGTGGCAACGTCATTACGCCGGCCGCCCGCGTGATGCCCACGCGGATCCTGTACGACTCGACGATGTCCCGCGGCGCGGACGACTTCCTGTTCGCCGTGCTGCTGCTCGTGTCGCTGACCGCCGACATCGAGGCCTACGACGACCTCGACGCCTACCTCGCCGGCTCGGGCCCGACGAGCGTCAAGGCCGCGATCGAGGCGGACGGCAGCCTCGGCGGCATCGCCGACTTCGCCCGGGTGCGCGAGGTCACCCAATACGGCTGGGTCGAGGTCGACGGCGTGCAGTACCTCGGCGCCGAACAGATCGTGGAGGTAACCGCCAGTGGCAGCTAAGAAGTTCCGCGTCCTGACCGGCATGAACTTCCGCGTCGGCGGCCGCGAGCGGCGCGCCGAGCCGGGCGAGATCCGCGACGACATCCCGGCCAAGAGCCGGGCGTGGCTGCTCGAGCAGGGCCACATCGAGCCGCTCGAGGACGACGAGCAGGACGGTGAAGGCTGATGGCGTTCGTGCACTCCAAGTCGACGCGGGTACTGGTCAACGAGATCAGCGCGTCGGCGAAGCTGCGGTCGGTGACGGCCGCGAACTCGCGCACCATGTCGCAGACGACGGTGTTCACCGACGACGGCGAGCGGTTCATTCCGGGCCTCAAGGCGGGCACCATGACGCTGGAGGGCCTGTTCGAGGACAACGCCCTCTACGCCGACCTGCAGGACGCCAACGGCACCGACAACAGCCTGCTCGTCACCGCGGGCATCAACGGCTACGCGGTGGGCTCCCCGGTGACCATCGCCGTGGGTGACCTGACCTCGCACGGGATCAACGCGCAGGTGGCCGAGGCGGTCGGCTTCTCGGTCGAGTCGCCCGCCGACGAGACGGTCGACCTGGGGGTGTCGCTGCACGACGAGACCGCCGAGACGGCCACCGCGGACGGCACCGGCGTGGACAACCTCGCCTCGAGCGCCAGCGGCGGCGTGGGCGCGCTGCACGTCACCGCCGCGTCCGGCACCTCGCCGACGCTGGACGCCAAGATCCAGCACTCGACCGACGACATCACCTACGTCGACCTGATCACCTTCGCCCAGGCCACCGCGGCGACGTCCGAGCGGCAGGCCGTGTCCGGCACGGTCAACCGCTACCTGCGTACCTCGTGGGCGATCGCCGGCACCACCCCGTCGTTCACCTTCGTCGCGGCGTTCGCCCGCCGGTAATCCTGCTCGTTCCGTCTGACCCGGAGCTCCTCCGGGTGTTTTCGCCTGCCCTGACAAGGAGAATCCGATGGCGTTCACGCACGGCAAGAACTCGAAGTTCCTCATCGAGGACAACGGCGCTACCGAGCGGGACCTCTCGCAGTACATCGACAACGTGCCCGCGGCCGTCGCCCGCGCGATGGCCGAGGTCACCGCGTTCGGCGACGACGGCGTGAAGCAGATCCCGGGCCTGGAGAACAGTTCGTGGGACATCTCCGGCCACTTCGACGCGACGGCCACGACAGGCCCGCACGCGGTGCTGTCCGGGCTGTTCAAGAAAGAGGACGCCACGGTCACGTTCACCTACGGCCCGGCGGGCAACGCCACGGGTAACCCGCGGCTGACTGGCGAGTGCTGGATCAGCAACTACACCATCACCAGCGCCGTCGGCGACAAGGTGTCGTTCTCGGCCACCGTGCAGGTTGACGGCGTGGTCACCTTCGACAGCTTCCCGTGATCGGTGCCCGCCTACTACGAGATACGCGGCACCGGCGACTTCCGGCGCGCCGCCCGGCGGCTCAAGGAAGCCGGTAACGGCCAGCTGACGCGCCGGATGTCGCGCGGCATGCGCACCGCGGCCAAGCCTGCCGTGGACGCCGCGCAACGGTCCGTGCGATCGCTTGAGGCTTCGGCCACGCGCGGCGGCGGTGGGCAGGCCCGGCGGGAATTCGCGCTAGGCCGCAAGCGCAAGAAGACCGAGACCGCCCGGCGGAAGGCGTTCGAGGGGCGAGGGCTGCGCTCCTCGACCGCCCGCGCGATCGGCACCCAGGTCCGCTCGTCGGGCCAGTCGGCCAGCGTGCGGGTCCGGGTCAACACCCGCCAGCTCCCGCCGGATCAGCGGACGCTGCCGGCGCACATGAACGAGGGCCGGTGGCGCCACCCCGTCTTCGGCGGGGACCGGTGGGTCACACAGACCGTGTCCCGCGACGAGTGGTTCGACGAGCCGATGCGCGAGCACGGCCCGAAGATCCGCCAGGGCGCGGCCAAGGTCGTCGACGACATCCTCCGAGAGATCGCACAGTAAGGACGCGAATGGCCGCCAACGACGTCAACGCGACGTATCGATTCGAGCAGGACGGCAAGACCTGGACGCTGAACCTGCACGACGTGCTCGTCAGCGAGCAGCGCGAACTGCGCCAGGTCACCGGCATGAAATGGTGGCCACTCCTGGCCGACTTCTCCATGCAGGACCCCGAGGCCTGCCACGCGATGTTCTGGCTGGCACGCAAGCGCGCCGGCGAGACGGTGACCTTCGAGGACTTCGACTATCCGGTGACCAGCCTGCGCGTGACGCTCGTCGAGCCGGACAGCGGAAAGACGTCCACAGAGGACGATGGCGACTCGACGGAGGCGCCGGACCCTACCCAACCGACCCCGAAGACCTCGAGGACCCGGCGGACGAAGTAGAGCGGTACAAGCCCTACTTCTTGCTGCTGTGGCACATCAACCCGGCCGACGTCGGGCGGATGACGCTGCGGGACTTCTGGATGAGCGCCCGGCTCGCCGACGAGCTACTCGAGGCGAGCGAGCAGGAGGGCGGTGCCGGTGCCGGCTAGAGACCTGATCTTCACCGTCCTCGGCCGGGACCGTGCCAGTCGTGTGTTCGACAACGTCGGCGACCGAATCGACCGGCTCGGGAGCCGGGCGATCAAGGTGCTCGGCGGCGTGCAAGGCGCCTCGGCGGCCGCGGCCGCCGGCGTCGGCGCCTCGGTGGCGGCGCTGCCGGTGGCCTTCGCCGGGCTCGGGGCGTTCGCCCTACGCGAGAACACCGCGGTACGTCAGTCGTTCGAGGATCTGTCCGAGGAGGTGCGGACCGGCCTCATGGCCGACGCCGCACCGCTCGAACAGGCCTACGTCGGCGCCGCACAGCGCATGGGCTCGGCCTACCAGGGGCTGCGGCCACAAATGGCGGCCGCGTTCCAGGCCAGCGTCCCCCATGTCGCCGAACTGACCGAAGGAGTCGTCGAGTTCGCCGAGGGCGCGATGCCCGGCATGGTGACCTCAGTCCAGCGGGCCGGGCCGGTCATGAGCGGACTCCGATCGCTGCTGCGCGACACCGGTGCCGGCCTCGGCGAGTTCTTCGAGATCACCTCCGAAGGGGCCGAGGACGCCGGGCAGGGCCTTGAGCACTACGGGCAACTGATGCGCGACCTGCTGCCCGAGGTGGGCGGCATCCTGGTCGACCTGTCCGGACTGTGGGCCGAGCACGGCGGCCAGGCCGTCGACATCGTGACCCGGCTCGTCGGTGTCGTCGGCGACCTGTCCAACTCGGCGCTGCCCACCGTGTCCGACGCGCTCGGCGTCGCGCTCGACGTGCTCTCTGGCGTGCTGGCCGTCATCGAGCCGATCACCGGCGCGCTGGGCCCGATGATCGGCGCCTGGCTGGCGCTCACGACCGCCATGCGCGGGATCCGCGCGGTGCGCGGTGTGGCCGACTCCGTGGCGACCTCGGTGAGCAACCTCAACACCCAGCTGGACAAAACAGCCAAGGGCGGCGGGGGCCGTCTGCAGGCCGCCGGTCGCGGGCTGGTGGGCCTGTTCGGCGGCCCGTTCGGCATCGCGGTCGCGGCCGCAACCGCCGGGCTGGCGCTGTTCGGGCAAGAGAGCCAGGACGCCGCCAACACGCAGCGCTCGCTGGCCTCGGCGCTGCGGGAAAGCAACGGGCAGTTCGACGCCAACGCCCGCAGTGCCCTGTTCAACAGCGAGTCCTACCAGGACGTCAAGGACTCGGTCCAGGGCGCCGGCCTGTCCCACAAGCAGTACATCGACGCACTCGTCCAGGGCGGCCCGGCGCTCGACGGCCTGCGCTCGCGGCTGGAGCGGATCGTCGAGGCCGGCCGCTCGCAGGAGTTCGTCGGCAACACCACGCGCGATGTCTACACCGACCAGGCCAAGGCCGCGATGGACCTGCTCGGGGCCACCGACGGCCTGCGCGGCTCCGTCGAGGGAGCCGTCGAGGAGTTCGGCGCCGCGGCCGACGCCAGCGACGTGCTCGCCGGGTCCATGCACGCCAGCGTGCCCGGCGCCGACGCCCTGCGCGAATCACTGACCACCCTGGCGGACCAGACCGCGGACACCACCGACAAGGCAGACGCCCTCAACGACGTGTGGCGGCGGCTGTTCGGCATCCAGATCGGACTGGAGGAGGCCACCGCCAACTGGGAAGGCGGCCTCGCCGATCTCGCGGAGCAGATCGAGGGCGTCAAGACCGAGACCGGTAACTGGCGGGGAGCACTGCTCAACGCCAACGGCACCGTCAACACCTCCACCGAGGCGGGCCGCAACCTGCTGGAGAACCTCGTCCAGCAAGGCGACGAGTACCGCACACTTGCGCAGACAGCGTTCGACACAGCCCTGCAGCAGGGCAAGTCGCAGAAGCAAGCCACCGAGGCCGCGCGTACCGCGGTGCACGAACGGCGGGCTCAGTTCATCCGGGAGGCCGAGCAGCTCGGCTTCACTCGGCGGCAGGCGCAGCGACTCGCCGATCGCTACCTCGGCATGCCACGGGACGTGTTCACCGGCATTCACCAGCCAGGCATTTTGGCGGCCCTGGACCGAGCGAGCGATCTGAGGCATCGGCTCAATCAGATCCCTGATCACGTCTCGACGACGGTTACGACCATCTTCACGTCGCGTGGGACCGGACCGACCGCCACCAACCGGTTGCTGTCGTCGGCCGGATTCAAGGACGGCGGTCAGGTCCAGGCGTTCGACGACGGCGGCGCGGTCCAGGCCTTCCCGAACGGGTTCGTGCGAGGCCCCGGCGGGCCGCGCAGCGACGACATCCTGGCGCTACTGTCCAACCGCGAGTTCGTCTCCACCGCAGCCAGCGCTGCGCGTAACCTCGACGCGCTCGAGGCTGGCAACCGTGGCGCGAAGCTGATCGCGATCGACCGCAGCGGCGTCGTGCAGATGGCCAACGGCGGGCTCGCCGGGGCTGCGGGGCAGATCCTTGGCCACCTGCGGCGCGGTGGAGGTCTGTTCGAGGACTTCTCCTTCCGCGGCAACAGCCAGCTGGTGCGCCGGTTCAACGACCAGCTCGCCGACATGTTCGCCGCCCGCCACGGCCGCGTGGATGTGTTCGGCACCAACGCCGTGCCCGGCGCGCGCGGGATCGTCGAGCGGTTCCTGCGCAGTGTGGCCACGCCGGCGCCGGCGCAGCAGCCGCGGCAGCAACCGGTGGTCGTGTCCATCGACGCGGGCGGCCTCGACGACGCGCTGCTGCGGTGGCTGCGGGGCGCTATCCGGGTTCGCGGCGGCAACGTTCAGGTCGTGCTCGGCAAGGGCGGGAGGTGAACGATGGCTTTCCCTGCGACCAAGCTCGATATCCACACCGAGATCTACTATTCAGGCGCGTGGCATGACGTCACGGCCGACACCCGTTCGCGCCAGGACATCGTCATTTCTCGTGGTCGCGGCGACGAGGCCTCGCGCGCTGACCCGGGCTCGTGCACACTGCAGCTCAACAACGGCATGTCGAAGATCAACGGCGCCGTGGTGGGCCGCTACACGCCGCGCAACCCGCGTAGCGATCTGTTCGCGTTGATCGGCCGCAACACGCGGCTGCGGGTGCGCGTGGGGCCCAACAACGTCGGGCTCGAGCTCACCGGCGAGGAGTTGCCCGATAACACGTCCTATGCCTCCACATCGGACGCGGCGGCGCTGGATATCGTCGGCGACCTTGACCTCCGGGCCGAGATCACCCCCGACTCGTGGCGGCCCAGCATCCTGCAGACGATTGCCGCGAAGTACAACACGGGCGGCAACCAGCGGTCCTGGACGTTCCGGTTGCTCACCAACGGCACGATCGAGCTGGCCTGGACCACCGATGGCACCTCTGGCACGCGGCAGGTGCGCGGCTCCACGGCCGCCGTCGCCTCGGATTCAGGCCGGTTGGCGGTGCGGGCCACCCTCGATGTCGACGACGGCGCTGGCAACCACGTCGTCACCTTCTACAGCGCCGATTCGATCGATGATCTCGGCGGAGGTCCTTCCGAGGTGCAGCTCGGGTCGACGGTGGTCACAGCTGGCACGACCTCCATCTTCTCGTCCACCGCGAATCTCACTGTCGGCTCCATTCAGGCCGGCGGCTACGAGTTCAACAACGAGGCTCACTTCGGCGGCCTCGTGCACGGGTTCGAGGTGCGCGACGGCATTGCCGGCACACTCGTCGCCGACGCGGACTTCGCCGGCCTCGAGCCTGGTACGCGACCCACGTTCACCGACGACGCCGGACTGACGTGGACCCTGCAGGATGAGGCCGAGATCGTCGACCGTTCTGTGCGGTTCATCGGCGAGGTGGTGGCCTGGCCGCCGCGATGGGACCTGTCCGGTAACGACGTGTGGGTGCCGGTCGTCGCGAACGGCCTGCTGCGTCGGCTCGGCCAGGGTGAGGCGGCGCTGGACTCGGCGATGCGGCGCGGCAACACCGATCAGGCCATTGTGCCCCCGGTGGCCTATTGGTCGATGGAGGACGGCTCCGACGCGACGAGCTTCGCCTCCGGGTTGTCCGGCGTGGCGCCGATGACGTTCGGCATCATCGAGGGCTTCGTGCGCGACATCCGCCCGGCCGCCTACGGCGACTTCGTCGCCTCCCAGCCCATCCCTGAGTTCTCGATCACCACGGCCGTCGGCCCTGTCCCGTGGGCCGCGCCCACCGGGGAGCTGCGCATCTTCTCGCTGCTGCACGTCCCCGACGCAGGTGTGGGAGGCATCAGGCAAGTCCTCAACGTGACGACGTCGGGCACGGCGGCCGAGTGGGGTATCGAGCTGGACTCCGCGGGCAGCTTGCGGATGCGCGCGTGGGGTCGCAATGAGGCGAGCATCCTGACCAGCGGATGGACCGCCTTCGCCCTGAATGGCAAGAACGCGCTGTTCGGTATCTGGCTGCAGCAGGTCGGCGCCGACATTGACTGGCAGATCTTCGTGTTCGAGGAGGGGGCCACCGTCGGCAGCGTCGACGAGGGCACCCTCGCCGGGCACACGTTCGGCTCGGCGCGCACGGTGTACCTGGGCAAGGTCGGAGATCTTGCGGGTACCGCGATGGGGCACTGCGCGGTCTACAACCAGGACACCAACACGGTGATCTGGGACGCGGTGAAGAACCTGCTCGTCGCCTGGTCCGGCGAGACCGCCGCCGACCGTTTCCTGCGCCTGTGCGACGAGGAAGGCGTCGCCCACCGCATCGTCGGCGACCCTGCCGAGTCGGTCGCCGTGGGCGCGCAGAAGCCCGAGACCTTCCTCGACCTGCTCTACGACGCCGCCGACGCCGAGCTGGCCATCTTCGACGAGCGGCGTGACGCGCTCGCCCTGCGCTGGCGCAACCACGCCGAGCTCGAGAACCAGGCCGCCTTGGCGCTCGACTACAACGAGCGGCACGTGAGCCCGCCGTTCGAGCCGCTCCCGGATGACCAGGCCACGGCCAACGACGTCACGGTCGAACGCGTCGACGGCAGCTCCGCCCGCGCGGTCAAGCTGTCCGGCCCGATGAACGTGAGCGAGACGGTCGACGACCCGCTCGGCGTCGACCGCTACCCCGACAAGGTCACCCTCAACCTGGCCACCGACGACCAACTCGAGGACCAAGCCTGGTGGCGGCTGCACCTGGGCACCGTCGACGAGGACCGGATCCCCCAGCTCGGCATCGACCTCGCACGCAACCCAGCGCTCATCGACCAGGTGCTCGCGCTCGACACCGGGGACCGCATCACCATTGCCAACCCACCCGAGTGGATGGCCGCCCAGGCCATCGACCTGATCATCCAGGGCTACGAGGAGCGCCTGTCGCAGTTCAAGCACTACTTCGTGTTCAACTGCTCACCGGGCAGCGCCTGGCGCACGTGGCTCCTCGAAGACGACGAGCAGGGCCGCGCCGACACCATCCTGTCCGCCACCACGCACCAGTTCACCGCGGGCACCGACACCGCGATGGATGTGCGCACCCTTCAGGGGCCGCGCTGGGAAACCGACGCCGGCGAGTTCCCCTTCGACGTGACCGCGGCCGGCGTGCAGCTGCGCGTCACCGCGATCGACGATTCCGCCACCGACACGTTCAACCGCACTGTCTCCAACGGCTTCGGCACCGCGGACACGGGGCAGGTCTGGACCACCTCGGGCGGCGCGGTCAGCGACTACTCGGTGACGCCCTGATGCCCGGTCAGGTCGCGCAGAGCAGCGTCAACGAGCTGCGCTGGACAGTGCTCGGCGGCATCGACAGCCGCGACATGGACGCCGTCGTCACCGTGTCCACTGACGCGCTCGCCGCCGGCGCCTCCCAGTTCGTCATCCTCGGCGGCCGCGTGATCGACCCCGACAACATGTACTTCGCGTGGCTCGAGTTCACCACGAGCGCCAGCGTGGACCTGCTCGTCGGCAAGCGCATCGCCGGGGTCGGATCAGCGCTGGCAGGCGCCTCGACGCGTACCACCGGGCTCACCCACGCCGCCGGCACCCAGTTCCGGCTGCGCCTGGCCGTGCAGGGTGCCCCCGCGCGGGTACGAGCTAAGGCGTGGCTCGCCGCGAACAGCGAGCCGGACAACTGGCACGTGACCGGCGTCGACACTGACATCACGGCCGCTGGCGACATCGCCCTCGGGCAGACCCTCGGCTCGGGCAACACCAACACCCTGCCCGTGACCGCGTCGTGGGACGACCTTGCGGTGCTCAATCCGCAGACCTTCACCGTCCAGCAAGCCCCCGTGAACGGGGTGACCAAGACGTTCGGCGCCGGCGCGCAGGTTCTGCTCGCGCAGCCGGCTGTCGTCGCACTCTGAAAGGAGGCGGCTCGTGGTGTTACGGGCGGGCCGGCGGGTCACCGCGGCCGACCTCAGCTACAACGGCGACGTGATCACCCTGCCCGATACGCCGACCGTGCCCTCGGGCGAGGCGTGGGGCGACTGGGGCAGCACGATCGTCATCGCCGACCCCGGCACCAAGGTCGGCGTATGGGGGTGGGGCGACGGGCACGCGTTTGGCCCGACCGGTGTCACCGACGCCTTCGCCGCTATGCGCCTCGGCATATCCACCGACGGAGGCGTCAACTTCAGCAACGGCGTCGGTCCCCGCGGGAACTTCTCCGAGGAGGCCGGCGAGCGGCGTGCCGTGCTCGCGTGCCATCACTTCGTGACGGCCACGCCAACCGGCGACATCGTCGTGCGCGCGCAGCTACAGGCGCAGACCACGAGCGCCCAGTTCTTCAACGGGTCGTTCATGATCCAGGTCGCGCCCATCCCGTGACCACTGTGGATCCCGGAGACGAGGAGTGGAGTACCCCCGTGTCGCACCCTGGTGAGAGCCCAACGGACGTGGCGCTGCGGTTCGTGCGTGAGGAACTCGCCGCGTTGCGCGCCACCTTCCACGACGAGATCTCCGCGATCCGGACCGACTTCGCGGGTCTGAGCGCCACCGTGGTGGAGCAGACCAACAAGGTGACCCCGAAGATCGCCGTGCTCGAGCACCGCGTCGACGAGCACGACAAGGACATCGCCGAGGTTCGGCAGGCCCGCGCCGACGAGGCCGCGGCCAAGGAGTCGTTCCGCCGGCAACGCAACCTCGCCATCGCCCTCGCCGCGATCAGCGCCCTGGTGACGATCGCCGGCCTCATCCTCACCCTCACCCTGGGAGACTGATCATGCGCATCATCCCGCGATCTGAATGGGGAGCCCGCTACGCCTCGGCGTACCGCAACTACGACGCGCCGCTGCCTGCCCAGGAGGTGTGGCTGCACCACTCGGTGACGGTCGCGCCCGACGTGGTGGCGCCCTTCGGCGACGACTACGCCGCGATCCGGGCGATCGAGCAGGTCGGCCAGGACCGGTTCGGCTGGGGCATCTCCTACACCTGGCTGATCACCCCCGCCGGGCTGATCTTCCAAGGGCACCGTGTCGACGGCGTCGGCACGCACACCGGCGGCCGCAACAGCCGAGCGCGGGCGATCTGCTTCGTCGGCAACTACGAGGAGGACCAACCCACCGACGCGCAGATCGAGGCCGCGGCGTGGCTGCTGTGGCACGCGCACGCCAAGGGCTGGATCCGCGCGCCGCGCCTCAATGGCGGCCATCGCGATCTGAAATCGACCGCGTGCCCCGGCCGGCACGCCTACGACCGCATCGACGACATCAACGAGCTCGCCGCCCAACCCGGCGGCGGGTCTCAGCCGCAGCAATCAACCCTCGGAGGCCTCGTGAACAGCGTGACCCTGAAAGACGGTGTCAAGGAGAAGACCGCCTTCCTCGTCGTGCCCGAGCGCGGATACCGGCTCATCACCGGCGTCGGTGTCATCGACGGGCTCGACCTGCACTGGGTGAAGGAGAAGAACTTCGACGGCGAGGACCTCGCCTTCCACGTCCCCGCCGACCCCGACATCCCGGGCGGCGACCCGTGGTGGTCCAAGCCCATCAAGGGCGGCACGGCAGCGCTGGTGATCTGCTACAGCCTGCCCACCACCGACCACATCGCCACCGCCGGACTCAGGAAGGTGTACCCGTCATGAGCATCAGGATCAGCAAGGCGTGGAAGGCCGTCGTCACGGCCGTCGGCGGCGCGCTCACCGTGCTGACCGGCGCGCTCGGCGACGACGTGCTCGAGCTCAGCGAGCTCGGCCAGCTCGGCACGGCGGCCGCCGTGCTCGGGCTAACCGTCTACGGCGTGTGGAAGGTGCCCAACCGCGACAGCGACCCGCTCGGCGACGCGGAGGCGAAGCTGATCGCCGCGCTCGACCACGCGGCCCAGTTCGGTCAGATCGCCGAGGAGCAGGCCCGCGCGTTGCGCAACGCCGAGCCCCGGAAGGCGAAGTAGGCTCGGCACCCTACCCATTGGCCCATACGGGCCCAGCAGAAACCGACCTCAGCGGTCGGCGGAGGCCCCCGCGTTCCCCGCTTCCGGCGGTGAGCGCGGGGGCCTTTCGTTGTGCTCGGGGGCGAACATGTGTTCGACTAGGAGGTGTGCGTCCGTCGTCAGTCCGCGTGCTCGACCCGCCCCGGCTGGTCTGGATACGTCTGCGCGAGCTGCTCCGCATCGGCCCGCACGACCTCACGCCGGGCGACGAGCGCCACGGGTTGCGCATCGAGACCGAGGTGCCAGGCATCGTGCGCGAGGAGATTCCCCGCGCCGACGCCGGGCTACTCGTGCTCGTCACCTACCCGCTTTGGACCGGCGACGGCGAGCACCAGATCGTCGTCACGCACTGGCTGCCCGCACATCTCGTCAGGCCCCGCGGGCGTACCCGGCGCGACCGCCTCGGCGAGGACCGAAGACGGAAGTATGGGTAGCTCCTTCAGTGGCAACGGGGCGGTGGCCCCAGGCGCCACCAGCGGTTCGGCTCACCCAGCCACGTCGTGGGCCAGTCCGGTAGGACGAACTCGAAGCACGTCGGGCACAGGACGTACCGCGGGGGCATTTCGACGGCCCAGCCGTCGAGCGCAGCCGCGGCGATCAGACGGAGCATCGTCGTGTGTGGCTGGCCCGGTACGCCGCTGTCACAGCCGAGGCACTCGACGACCCACCGGCCGCTCACTGGGCGTCGAGGCAGCGTCGGCACATGACGCGCCCGCCCCGCACCTCGTAGGTGTGCACGACGACGGCTGGCGCCCACATGCCGTCGCCGTACATGACCCACCGGCCGCGTGGCTGTACCTCGCCGCAGTAGCTGCAGCTCGCGCGGGGCCAGAGGTAGTCGATCACGCGACGCCATAGGGTCATGCCAGGGCGTCCCAGGCGCTGAAGAGGCGGGCGAGCTCGTCGTTGCCGTCGCGGTCCACGGACGGCCACCAGGGCGAGTCGTCGCGAGACTGCGGGATGACCGGGAGCGGTTGCGTGGCCGGCTCAGCATCGCCGAGCTGGCGGCGTGACGCGTCACCTGTTCGCCATGCAGTCACGGCACACCGTGGGTTGCCAGCTCGGGGCGAGCGATTCGGCTGTCCAGGACAGCTGCGCTCCGCACGCGGTGAGTAGACACGGGCGGTCGGAGGCCGCGAGGTAGCCGACGACGATGTGCCCGACGCCGTAGTAGTGGATGAGCAGGGGCTTGACCTGCGTCGCTGCAGCCATGATGGCTAGCACTCTCGACCACGCATGGCGACCTCTCCTTCGAGGGGAGGCGCGCCCCGGCGCTGGGGGTCCGCCGGGGCGCGCCTCTATCGGAGGCCCCGGCCCGAGGGGGGAGGGCGCCAGGGCTCCAGGTGTTCGACCTCATGGTGCGCGACCCATCCAGGGGGCGTGGGTTGCTAGTGAAACCGTAGGTTCATAGGTGGGAAATCGGTACCCGCTGATCGAGTGAAACCGGGTAATTGCAGTTTGCAGAGTATCCGTGGCATCTGAGGTGATTGAGTGGAATGGGGCATGCGAGGCGTGATTTTCTGTTCGAGTGACGCAAGATCGACTTCTGTCGACCGGTGAAGCCGCGCGCGCGATCGGCGTGGAGCGGAGCACGCTTGCACGGTGGGCACGCGACGGACGCGTCACGCCTGCTCGGCGCACTGTCGGCGGTCAGTACCGGTGGAACCTCGACGACCTCGAGCGCCAGGTCGACGAGCTCTGGCAGCAGCGCGGCGAGGCATAGCCAGCCATTCACAGCTGCTCCGCGTACTCGTTCACGAGCCGCTGCACCTCAAGGAGTTGCAGCAGGGCAGCGTTGAGGTACTCCATCGCTGACCTCGCAAGCTCTGCCGATGACTGCAGCTGTTGGCGATTGGACTGCAACGAGATCAGGGTCAGCTTGGAAGCGCGCTCCTTGACGTACTCGTAGCAGCCGTTGAGGTCGGCTGGCGGCAAGTCGACGGCGATCTCCTGCAACTCAGCCTTGAGCTGATCGATCAATGGTCACCGCCCCTGTGTGCGTCCCACCAGCGGACGAACGCGATCATGATGGGGAGCAGTGCGCAGGCGCCGATGATGAGGGTCAGCGTCAGCCAGCCGGGCATGTCCACCACGGCTCACACCTCCGGGTTCGGCAGGCCGAGGAGGCCTTCAACGACGTCGACAACGCCGCCCTCGTGCTCCCACAGCACCCGGCCGTCGCCGTCCCAGCGGACGGCAGCGGCGTCGTTCCGTTCGCGTACCCGTAGACCATCCACGTGCCCGCTGGGGTGCACGTACTTGCCGTTGATCTGCCGGATCTCGCCGTTGTCGCCGTACTTGTGCGCGAACGACCAGCCCCCGTCGCGCAGGTCGATGAGGTGCTGGACCTCGGGCCACGCGGCGACGTGTGCGGCGTCCGTGCTCGTCACGCTCGTGTCCTCCTGGGATGAGGGTGAGGGAGGCCCGGCCGGTCGGACGATGCTCATCTGCGGCGGGCGCCCCCAGTGGAAGCGGCGCTGTCGGGCCTCCCTCTCGGCCGGCCAGCAACCCGTGTGCCGCACGGCGTTGCCCTGGCCGGCAGTCGGTGGGGTTACTCGTCGATGTCCTCGTCGGGCTCGTCGTCGGTCACGACCACCTGGCCGTTGTCTCGGCCGCGGGATACCCCGTGCATGATCTACACCCCCAATCTCAACGAAATTTCGCGAAATCAGACTGTACTACCACCCGGTTGGGCCAATCAAGAGGGGCATTCGGCGTGGCAGGCTCTGACGCGCAGGGAAACCACCCCCAACAGGAGGCACCGCATGGCTGAGCAGCACGAACACCTCGAACTGACCTTCCTCGGCACCGACCCCGACTCGGGCGGCGACAACTGCCCGAACGTCTACGCAACCGACCGCGGCACCTTCGTCGTGCAAGGCCGCAAGATCACCGACTCGCGCGCGCTCACGCAGCTCCACGAGCGGGGACTGCCCGACTGGGAAACCGCGGTCGAGATCCCCGCGAGCCTCATCCAGTTCTTCCCCCGGGAGGCGTGACGGTGGAGCGCCTGAGCGGACAGTCGTGGGCCCAGGCGTTCACCAGTTTTCGCAGCTCAGCTTTCCGGTGGGAGGCCCAGGGCGTCTACCGCGAGCCCGCCGAACAGGGCCCGATGTCCGACTTCCTCGCCGGCCGGAAGCCGGACATGTCGTTCATGGACGGCTACCTGGCGAGAGTGAAGCAGCAGACTGTGGGGAGCCTGCGGTACTCCCGCGTCCGGGTACTCACCGAGCCCTTGAACGACTATCTCCGGTTCCAGCTGTCGTTTACCCACCTCAACGTTGAGGCCGGAGAGGACATCCGCCTGCTTCCGGAGGTGCGCCGGTGCGAGCTCGGGTTGCCGATGGAGGACTTCTGGTTGTTCGACGACGAGTGGGCCGCACGCATGCACTTCGGCGACGAGGGATTCACGCACGCTGATGTGGTCACCGATGACACAACCCTGAACCGATTTCGCGAAATTCGTGACCTAGCATGGCGGGAGGCGATACCGTTCGCTGATTACGGATGACCTGACGAGGAGAGGCGTGGCCACCAGCTTCGAGAAGCGGCGCGCTGAGCTCGGCGAGCGGTTACGGCAGCTACGCGACACCGCTGGTTACACCGGCAAGGAATTCGCCGGCGTGATCGGCTGGAATGCCCCAAAGGTCAGCAAGATCGAGAACGGACGGCAGACCGCCAGCGCCGAGGACCTGGACGCGTGGATCACTGCGCTCCAGGTCCCGGCGGAGGTCGCCTACGAGCTGCACGCCGAGCTCGCGACACTGCAACGCGAGTACGTCAGCTGGAAGGAGCGGCTGCGCGTCGGCAACCGCGCCGTGCAGGAAGAGGCCATCGAGCGCGAGGCGAACGCCCGAGTTATCCGTGCCGTCGACGTGGGTGTCGTACCCGGCCTGGTGCAGACTGCGGATTACGCACGCCATGTGCTGCTGGCGGTTGCGAACCTGCACGGCAGCAAGCGGGACATCACCGAGGGCGTGCGGACTCGCATGCGGCGCCAGCAGGTGCTCTACGAGCCGGGCAAGACGATCGAGATCCTCATGGCCTACTCGGCGCTGCTGCACTCACCGGCGCCGCCGGACGTCATGGCTGGCCAGCTGCACCGGCTGATCGCGACCATCGGTATCCCGAACGTCCGGTTCGGTGTGTTGCGCCCGCACGTTCGCCTGCCGTATCCGCTGACGCACGGCTACTGGATCGTCGACGAGCTGGTGATGCTCGAGCAGGTGCACGGCGAGGTGATCGTGCATGACCCGGATGAGGTCGCCAAGTACGCCCGTCTGACCGACATGCTGTGGTCGCCGAAGATCACGGCCGAAGGCGACGAGGCGCGGACGCTGCTCCTCGAGGTGCTGGAGCAGGCGCAGGCAGGAATCGAAGGCAAGTAGGACGGCCCCCAGGTAGTGATACCTGGGGGCCGTTATCGCGGCGGCTCACTGGGGGCTCACCCGGTAGCCCGCATCGGCACAGGCCTCCATGAGCGGGATGATCGCATCCTGCACCGCGCCAGTGTCGATGTTGGCCTGGCCCCCGCCGTTCGCGAGCACGTCCACGACCTGCTGAAACGGCAACTGGACCGCTCTCAGGTGGACCGCCATGTCGGCCGGCGCGATCGTGATGATCGCGTCGAGCTCGCCGTGGATCGACTGGATCTCGGTCGTAGTGTCCGGCCCGAGTTCCGGGCCGATCCGGGACAGGATCTCGGGGATGCGCTGCAGCAGCGAGTAGCGACCGCCGTTCCCGATGAAGCGCTCGCACGCCGAGTGGGCGTCGATCACTGGTGTAGTCGGCGGCAAGCTGGTCGCAGCCGTCGTGGATGAGGCCAGCGAGGCACCTGACTCGCGCTCACCGCTGCACGCGGTGAGCGCGAGCGTCAGGACCGCTGCTGACAGTAGTGCGCGGCACACCATCCTCAGCCCATTCCGGTGGGTGGGTCGAACGGACACTGGCTCTCCCTTCGGTGGCTGTTCGGTTACTCGTGTGGATCGGGACAGGCGTTGCGGGTGTCCGTGAAGTGTGATCCGGGTGTGATAGTCGGCTACTCGTCGTTCTCGTCCCGCGTGCGCTGCTCGGCGCGTTCGGGCGGCCCATCGAGAGAGCGGGGGAACATCACGGGCGCGAGGTAGATCGCGAGCACAGTGAGGCAGTCGAGTGCGGCATCGATGCGCCGTCGCAGCTGGCGGATCATGAGCGCACCGCCTCGGTTCGCTTCTCGGGCTTCGGCACCCACGGCTCGCCGCGCACGCTGTAGTGCCGGCGCCACTCAGTGACCCGCGGCGCGTTACCCACGCCGGCGATCCGGCGCGCGATGTCGGTCCGACCGAGGTAGCTCGCGGCGACCTGCCAGGTGTCGTAGGGGCGTGCGCTGACGCGTATGCGGCCACGCATCATCGGAACGATGTGCCAGCGCCAGCCGTCCTCGGCGTGGCTGAGCCAGCCGACGTACTGGCCGCGGTACAGCACGCGGTAGGCGTGCTGGCTGACGTGGCCGCGGACGCGGGCGACCGCCCAGCCGCTCGGAGTCGCGAACTGGATCTCGTCGCGCGGCGGCTTCCGGATGCTCTTCATCGCCCACCTCCAGCCGCGTCGCGCGTCGCGACCGCCGCGCGGGCCTCGTCGCCGTCGTTCGCGCCGAGCACGTACGTGCCGCCCGGTCCGGTCCACTTGCCGTGTTTGGTCAGCTCGCGGTGGTAGTAGTGCTGGCCCTGGTGGTGATACAGCTCGACCGGCGCCTTGCTCAGCCAGCGACGGATGATCTCGCGGCCGATCCGCTCGGCGATCTCGCCCGGCCGATTCTCCTCGAAGCCGTCGGCGGGGTTCGCCTGCGCGACATGCCACAGCATCGCGAGGTAGCTGTCCCCGTAGGTGACGAGCGAGTGCTCGTTGAACGCGATGGTGATCTCGACCTCTCCGTTAGCGAAGCTCATCGTCCACCTCCGGTGACGACACAGATGCCGGTCGAGCAGTCTGCGGACCAGATGTCCGGGTTGACGTAGTCGACGACGGCGAGCGCGATGGCTGCGGCGCCGGCCGCGTACAGGAAGGGGCGGACGGCGTACCAGAGACGCCGCGAGCGGCGGCGCTCGTCGTCCTCGCGGATCCAGATCCGGGCGTGCGGCTCGTCGAGCGCTGAGACGACTCGCCGGAGGAGTCGCACGAGGCCGCCCGTAACCTGGGTGCATGACCCTCGATGTCCGGACTGCCCCATGTTTGCCCCACGAGTCGGCCGACTCGCGCAGGTGGAGGCCTGATTTGCGTAACGTCGCCATCGTGGCGCACGTCGACCACGGCAAGACAACGCTGGTCGACGCCATGCTGCGGCAGTCGGGTGCGTTCGCCGAACGCGCCGAGCTCGTGGACCGCGTGATGGACTCCGGCGAGCTGGAGCGGGAGAAGGGCATCACGATCCTGGCGAAGAACACCGCCATCCGCAGGCAGACGCCCGACGGCCCGGTGACCATCAACGTCATCGACACGCCCGGCCACGCCGACTTCGGCGGCGAGGTGGAGCGCGGGCTCGCGATGGTGGACGGCGTCGTGCTGCTCGTCGACGCCAGTGAGGGCCCGCTGCCGCAGACGCGGTTCGTGCTGCGCAAGACCCTGCAGGCCGGACTGCCGGTGATCCTGGTGGTCAACAAGGTCGACCGCGCCGACGCGCGGATCGCCGAGGTGGTCGACGAGACCCACGACCTGCTGCTGGAGCTGGCCTCCGATATCGAGGACATGGACGACAGCGCCATGGACTCGGTGCTGTCCATGCCCGTGATCTACGCCGCGGCGCGCGACGGCAAGGCCAGCCTGGAGCGGCCCGCCGACGGTGCGGTGCCCGCCAGCGAGAACCTCGACCCGCTGTTCGACGTGCTGCTCTCGCACATTCCGCCGCCCACCGCCGACCCGGAGGCGCCGCTGCGCGCGCTCGTGACCAACCTCGACGCGTCCAGCTTCCTGGGCCGGATCGCGCTGGTCCGCATCCACGCGGGCAGGCTGCGCAAGGGGCAGACGGTGGCGTGGCTGCGCGGGGGAGGCTCGGCGCAGCCGGTGCGCATCTCCGAGCTGCTGGTCACCGAGGCGCTGACCCGGGTACCCGCGCAGGAGGCCAGCGCGGGCGACCTGGTGGCCATCGCGGGCATCCCGGACATCACCATCGGCGACACGCTCGCCGACCCGGAGTTTCCTGATCCGCTGCCCCGGATCACGGTGGACGAGCCTGCCATCTCGATGACCTTCGGCGTCAACACCTCGCCGCTCGCCGGGCGGGGCGGCGGCGACAAGCTCACCGCACGGCTGGTGAAGGCCCGCCTCGACGCCGAGCTCGTCGGCAACGTCAGCATCCGCGTGCTGCCCACCGACCGCCCGGACACCTGGGAGGTCCAGGGCAGGGGCGAGCTGGCGCTGGCCGTGCTCGTCGAGCAGATGCGCCGCGAGGGCTTCGAGCTGACCGTCGGCAAGCCGCAGGTGGTCACCCGCGTCATCGACGGCAAGGTGCACGAGCCGTTCGAGCGTCTCTACGTCGACGCGCCGGAGGAGCACCTCGGTTCGATCACGCAGCTGCTGGCCGCGCGCAAGGGGCGCATGGAACACATGGACGGTCACGGCACCGGCCGGATCAAGCTGGAGTACGTCCTGCCCGCGCGCGGGCTCATCGGCTTCCGCACCGACTTCCTCACCGAGACGCGCGGCACCGGCATCGCCAATCACACGTTCGAGGGTTACTTCCCGTGGGCGGGTGAGATCCGCACCCGGCACACCGGCTCGCTGGTGGCCGACCGCTCGGGCCCGGTCACGACGTACGCCATGCTGCAGCTGGCCGACCGCGGGACGTTCTTCGTCGAGCCCGGCGCCGAGGTGTACGCGGGCATGGTCGTCGGCGAGAACCCGAGGGCCGAGGACCTCGACATCAACATCACCAAGGAGAAGAAGCTCACCAACATGCGCTCCTCCACCGGTGACGAGCTGGAACGGTTGGCCCGGCCGCGCAAGCTCGGCCTCGAGGAGGCGCTGGAGTTCTGCTCCGTCGACGAGTGCGTCGAGGTGGCGCCGAAGGTGGTGCGCGTCCGCAAGGTGACGCTGGACGTCAACCAGCGGGCGAAGGAGCGCTCCCGCGCCAAGAGCCGCGACCAGAACGCGTAGCCGCGATCCCGGAACCGGTCGAGACGATCTCGCGTCGGCTCAGGTGGCTCTACCCGATCCGGTATCGGGGTTTGACATCCGATCTGGCACGCTCGTGACCTGATCGGCACAGGTCTGGGGAAACGCGAACCGAGTTCGACGAGCAGGAGGGGCTGCGCGTGGGCAACGGCGGGAAGGGACCGCGACCACTGCTGGTGCTCGCGTGCCTGCTGGCCGCCGTGCTCGCCGCGTGCACGAACACCCCGCCGCCGCCCGTGGTGAGCAGCCCGGTGGCCAAGACCTCGGCGCCGCCCGTCGACACGCCGTCGCAGGTCGTGATCGGCCTCGACGACATCGACGGCGGGTACAACCCGCACAACATCGCCGACCTGTCGACGGTCACCTCGGCGCTGTCGCAGATGCTGCTGCCGTCGGTGTTCCGCCCCGACGAGGACGGCGTGCTGCGGCTGGACGAGAACCTGATGACCTCCGCCGAGGTCATCAGCCGCGAGCCGTTCACGGTGGCCTACGAGATCCGGCACGACGCGTCGTGGTCGGACGGCGCGCCGATCGCCGTCGAGGACTTCGCCTACCTGGCCGACGCGATGAAGACCCAGCCCGGTGTCGTGGAGCCCGCCGGCTACCGGCTCATCTCGGGTATCCAGCCCGGCGAGGGCGGCAAGCGCGTCGAGGTCACCTTCGACAAGCCCTACCCGGGCTGGAAGTCGCTGTTCGACAACCTGCTGCCCGCGCACCTGCTCAAGGACGCGCCCGGCGGCTGGCAGGGGGCGCTCGGGGAGAGCTTCCCCGCGTACGGGGGCCCGTTCGCCATCAAGACGCTCGACGAGGTTCGCGGCGAGATCGTGCTGGAGCGCAACGAGCGTTACTGGGAGAAACCCGCCGCCGTCGACCGGATCGTGCTGCACAGCTCCGACCAGGCGGCCATGGCCGGAGCATTGCGCAGCGGCAACGACCAGCTCGCGCTCGCCAACACCGACGCCACAGGACTGGACCTGTTGTCCGGGCTCGGCAAGAACGTGCGGCTGCACACGGTGGCGCGGCCATACCTGGCGGAGGTGCTGCTGCGCCCGGTCGGCACCGCGCTCGCCGACGCGCAGGTGCGGGCCGGTGTCGCCGCGCTCGTCGACCGGGAGCGGCTCATCGCCGAGGGCACCGGCGGTGGCGCGTCCGCGGAGCTGCGGGCCGGCGCCCACACGTTGCCGCCCTCGGCCAAGGGCTACGAGCCGACGATCCCGCGGTCGGGCCCGCCGCTGAACCCCGCCCCGCGCCGCGCCGAGCGGCTGCTGAGGGCCGCCGGCTACACCAAGCAGGCGGGGACGTGGACGCGGGACGGCGAACCGCTGTCGCTCGTGGTGGCCTCGCCGGGGCAGCGCGAGCCCTACGCGGCCATCGCCAGGGAGCTCACCAGGCAGCTGACGGCGGCGGGCGTCGAGGTCACGACCATCAACCCCCCGGCACGGGAGCTGTTCTCCAGCCTGCTCGCCGCACCGGTCGATCCCGATGCCGGGGACGGGCAGTCCACGGCCCAGGACGGCCCTGTCGCCGTCGACATCGTCGTGGGGCCGCAGCCGGTGAGCAACGACCCTGCCTCCACGCTGGTGTCGGCCTACGGCTGCCCGGAGGGCTGGGACGATCCCGGGGACGGGGAGAGCTCGCCACAGGTGCCCGCCAACACCGCAGCGTTCTGCGACGAGGTGCTCCAGCCGACGCTGGAGGCCGCGCTGGCCGGTGCGGAGCCGCTCGCCGAGACGATGTCGACGGCGGAGCCCGCGCTGTGGCAGAGCAACGTGGCCATCCCGCTGTTCCAGCTCGCCGACACGCTCGCGATCGGTTCGAGCGTCGCCGGGGTGAGCCCCGGCCCCCCGATGGCCGGTCCGTTCTCCTCCGCGGTCAACTGGACCCGCGCACCGCGCTGACCCGTTCGGGCGACTTCTGGCGTGGGCGAAACGGGGGCATCCTGCTGCCCTGCCGCGAATGACCGTTTACCTTGTTCGCTGCGGGACTGCCGATCGGTCGATCGGTTCGTTACCCGATGATTGCAGTTGGTAACCGTTGTATGTCGGGACGCAAGTTAGATGTCACCCTTTGGTCACGATCCCTCGGGAAGTAATGACCGCGGGTGGTCATCCTTCTTAGCGTTCCCCCGCAGTGCGCCAATCGAGTGTGGCTTGGCGTGTCGTAGGCTCCGGCGTCACAACTGGAGCGGTGTGGGTCCCGTGGTCCGGACATCCAGGGGCTCAGTGCTAGGAGGGCACACGTAAATGAGGAGATCCAAAGCAGTCTCCGCCCTGTCGCTGGTTGCCGCGTCCGCGCTCGTGCTGAGCGCCTGCGGCGGGGGCGGCGGTGGCGAGGGAGACTCGAACACCGGCTCGACCGTCGATGTCAAAAGCATGGCGGAGGGCAAGGCTCAGCAGGGCGACGAGTTCCAGCTCGCCGACGTCCCGGAGAGCGAACCGGTCACCGTCGCCATCGACGAGGGCTTTTCCGCGTACAACAACAAGACCGCGGACGCCAACAGCTCGTACAACAACTACGTGCTGGTGCCCGTCATCACTGGCCCGTTCGTGCTCGACGGCAACAACAAGGTGCTGCTGAACAAGGACGTGATGGAGTCCGTCACCGTCACGTCGGAGAAGCCGTACACGGTCGAGTGGAAGATGAAGCCGGGCGTCAAGTGGTCCGACGGCGCGCCGTGGGGCTGCGAGGACTTCTACCTCGCCTGGCTTGCCGGCTCCGGTGCCGAGGGCTTCAACGCGGCGTCCACCACGGGCTACGAGCTCATGGACAACCCGACGTGCAAGGACGACCTCACGTTCGAGGCGACCTTCACCGAGCCCTACATCGACTACAAGGGCCTGTTCTCCGATGTCGCGCTGCTGCCCGCCCACGTGCTGGAGGAGCAGACCGGGATCTCCGACATCACCAAGGTCAAGCCCAGCGACAAGCAGGCGGTGAAGAAGGCCGCCGACTTCTGGGCCAACGGCTGGAAGGGCTTCAAGCCGGACCTCATGCCGGCCTCGGGCCCGTACAAGATCAAGTCCTTCGACCAGAACGCCGACACGGTCGTGCTGGAGAAGAACCCCGAGTGGATCGGGGCGAAGGGCGGCCCCAGCGAGGTGACCATCCGGGCCATCCCGGACACCAAGGCGATGGCCACGGCGCTGCAGAACGGTGAGATCGACGTCGCCGCGTCGACCCAGCCGGACGACACCGCGGCCAACACCATGAAGAACCTGGCCTCGCAGGGCGTGAACTACGGCTCCGCGCCGCAGCTGACCTTCGAGCACTTCGACCTCAACTACAACCGGCTCTTCGGTGACGAGGCCGCTCGCAAGGCGTTCTTCCAGGTGGTCAACCGCGAGGAGATCGTCAGCAAGCTGCTCAAGGGTGTCCAGTCGGACATCCAGCCGCTGAACAGCATCGTCTTCTTCGAGGGCGAGGACGGCTACCAGGACCTCTACAGCGACAAGACCAACCAGGGCGCCGAGGCGGCGATGAAGACCCTGGAGGCCGGAGGCTGGAAGAAGGGCCCGGACGGCATCTACCAGAAGAACGGCAAGCGGTTCTCGGTGGCGATCTCGCACAACGAGAACGAGCGGCGCAGCCGCACGGTGGAGATCGTCCAGTCGCAGGCGCGTGCCGCCGGCATGGAGATCAAGGACGACACGGACCCGAACTTCCTCAAGGGCCGCGTCGACAAGGGTGACTACGACATCGCCCTGTTCGGCTGGTCGTCCGCGCCGTTCAAGGCCGAGCAGAAGTCGATCTACATCACCGGTGGTGGGCAGAACTGGCAGGGCCTGAGCGACCCGAAGATCGACCAGGCCTTCGACAAGGCCACGTCGGCGACCAACGCCGAGGAGGCCACCAAGCACTACCAGGCGGCCGACGAGGCACTGGCGAACCAGTACGCCACGATGCCGCTGTTCGCCACGCCGTCGATGTGGGGCTTCCGGGGTATCGACCGGGTGTACATGCAGTCCTACAACGGCGTGCTGTGGAACGTCGGCGAGTGGGAGCGGACCGACTGACAGCGGTGACTCGCTCGAGTCGCTGATTGGTTCTGCGACGGTGTCGGGGGCCGGGCCACCAGCCCGGCCCCCGACAAACCGACGTTGGTAGCTGTTCAGGCCATCCGGACCCCCACTACCGTGGCGCCCGGGCGGTGGCGAAATAATTCCGGGCAATACCCGGACTAGGAGCAAGTCGTTGAACCTGGTTTTCTACATTCTTCGCCGGTTGGCGATCTCGGTTCCGATCCTGTTCATCGGAAGCTTCCTGGTGTTCCTGATGGTCGCAGGCGCGGGCGATCCCCTCGCCGAGATCCGTAACCAGCCGAACATCAACCCCGAGTCCATCGCGGCGCTGTCCCACCAGCTCGGCCTCGACAAGCCGCTCGTTCCCAGGTACTTCGACTGGCTCGGCGGCTTCCTCACCGGGGACTGGGGGATCTCCATCGCGCAGGGATCGGCGATGGAGCCCGTTTACCCCAAGATCATGAACGCGTTCTGGGTGACGTTCCGGCTCATCATCGGCGCCGAGATCCTCGCCCTCATCCTCGGCATCGCGGTGGGTGTGCTCGCCGCCGTCCGCCAGTACACGACCATCGACTACGTCGCGACCACGCTGGCGTTCCTGTTCTTCTCCATGCCGATCTTCTGCGTCGCGATCATCCTCAAGACGTACGCGATCGACATCAACATCGTCGTGAACCAGCTCGGCTGGTCCGACGTGCTGGGCAACCCGTTCCTGCGGACGACGAGCCCGGAGAGCCTGCGCGCCGACGGCGTTGGCGACTTCGTCGTCACCTACATCGGGGCGTTCCTGCTGCCCACACTGTCCATCATGTTCATCAGCTTCGCGGCGTACAGCCGGTTCCAGCGTTCGTCCATGCTGGAGACGCTGAACATGGACTACGTGCGCACCGCACGCGCCAAGGGCCTTTCCGGCCGCAGGGTGATCTTCCGGCACGCGTTCCGCAACGCGATGATCCCGGTGACCACGCTCTTCTCGGTGAACTTCGCGTCGGTCATCACCGGTGCGATCATCACCGAGCGCGTGTTCAACTGGAACGGCATGGGCACGGTGCTCGTGGAGGCTGTGAACAAGAACGATCCGAACGTGATGATGGGCTGGGTCGTGGTGATCGCCATCGCGGTGGTGCTCGCCAACCTGGTCGCGGATTTGCTGTACGGCATCCTGGACCCGAGGATTCGCGTTGGCTGACATGAACTCGCTCGTCACCCGGGCACAGTCCGGCGACGAGCCACCGATCAAGGATGGCGAGCCGGACGTCACCGCGCTTCCGGAGCCGCGCAGTCAGGGCGCGCTCGTCCTGCGGAAGTTCCTCCGGCACAAGCTGGCCATGGCCAGCGTCGGCGTGCTGCTGCTGATCGCGTTGGTCGCGCTGATCCTGCCGATCTTCTGGCCGCACAGCTACTGGGATGCCTCGTTCCCCTCCTACGAGCCGCCGAGCGGTGACTACCCGCTGGGCACCACCCAGGTCGGCAAGGACATGGTGTCGCAGATCCTGCGGGGCACCCAGTTCTCGCTGCTGATCGCCCTGACGGTGGCGATCGTCGCGACGCTCATCGGTGTGGTGTTCGGCGCGCTCGCCGGGTACCTGCGCGGGATCGTCGACTCGGCCGTCTCGCGGCTGACCGACCTGTTCCTGATCGTGCCGCAGCTGGCCGCCGCGGCGATCCTGGTGAAGGTCTTCAGCGGTAGCTGGTGGGTGGTCGCGATCGTGCTGGCTCTGTTCGGCTGGATGCCGATCGCCAGGATCACCCGCGCCGAGGCGATGTCGCTGTCCCAGCGGGAGTTCGTGGAGGCGGCTCGCGCGTCCGGCGCCGGGACCATGCGGATCGTGTTCAAGCACCTCGTGCCGAACATGGTCGGGACCATCACCGTCAACGCGACACTGGCCGTGGCACAGGCGGTGCTCGCCGAGGCGGCGCTGTCGTTCATCGGCCTCGGCGTCAAGCCGCCGGACACCTCACTCGGCCGGGTCATCTCGGACAACTATGCCCAGATGACCGGACGACCGTGGCTGTTCTTCGGTCCGTTCGTCGTGCTGGTGCTCATCTCGCTGTCGATCAACTTCATCGGTGACGGCCTGCGGGACGCCTTCGACCCCCGCCAGCGCCGCGTGAAAGCCTAGCCCAGACAGGAGCAAGGGACCTTTACTCTCGTTTTCCGGGAGTAAAGGTCCCTTGCTCTGTGATGTGTGGGGCCGGGAATGCGCGAAAGCTCCGTTCGCGCCGGGTCGCCGCAAGCTCCCCAATGCCACATTTGTTCCACTCAACGGAGCGAATGCGGCATTCGCTCCATCCAGTGGAGCGAATGCCGCATTGGGGAGCTTTGGGGGCTGGGGTCAGTCGGCGACCGGGGCTACTCGGCCGGCTTCCCAGGCTTCGCGGCGGCGGGCCTGCAGGGCTGGGTCGGCGACGGGGGCCGCCGACAGCAGCCGCTTGGTGTAGTCCTCCCGCGGCTCGTGCAGGACCTGGTCGCGGGTACCGACCTCCACCAGCCTGCCCTTCTGCATGACGGCGACACGGTCGGCGAGCAGGTCGACGACGGCGAGGTCGTGGCTGATGAACAGGCACGCGAAGCGCAGGCTCTGCTGCAGGTCCAGGAACAGGTCGAGCACCTTCGCCTGCACCGACACGTCCAGCGCCGAGGTCGGCTCGTCGGCGATGAGCAGCTTCGGGTCCAGCGAGAGCGCCCTGGCGATCGCCACCCGCTGCCGCTGCCCTCCGGAGAGCTCGTGCGGGTAGCGGTTGCGGTAGTGCCCGGACAGCTGCACCTTGTCGAGCAGGTTCGTCACCCGCGCGGTGAGTTCCTTGCCGGACAACACCTTGTGCAGCACGAGCGGCTCGGCGATCGAGTCACCGATGGTCATCTTCGGGTCCAGGGTGGACGCCGGGTCCTGGAACACGATCGAGAAGTACCGGCGCAGCGGGCGCAGCGCCTTGTTGGACATCGTCGTGATGTCCTGCCCTGCGATCGAGATCGTGCCGGACGTGGGCTTGAGCAGCCGGATCGCGCAGCGGCCGATCGTCGACTTGCCGGAGCCGGACTCGCCGACGAGCCCGACGATCTCACCACGGTCGATGTGCAGCGAGACGTCGTCCACCGCGCGCACCTTGCCCTGGCGTCCCCGGCCGGGGAACTCGAGCACCAGGTTCTTGATCTCCAGCGCGGGCGCGCTCTCGTCGAACCTGCCCTGCAGCTCGGCGTCGGCCAGCCGGAGCGTCTCGTCCACGGTGGCCTGCTCGACGGTCGCCGGCGCCGGGGGCGGCGACTCCAGCAGCCGCTGGCCCTCGGGCCGCTGGCCGAGGACCGGAACGGCCGCCAGCAGCCGCTTGGTGTAGTCCTGCTGGGGGTTGCTGAACAGCTCGTTGACCGGTGCCTGCTCGACGATCTCGCCCTGGTACATCACGACGACCCGGTCGGCGAGGTCGGCGACCACCCCCATGTCGTGGGTGATGAGGACGATGGCGGTGTTGAGGGTGTCCCGCAGCTTGCGCAGCAGGCCCAGGATCTCGGCCTGCACCGTCACGTCCAGTGCCGTGGTGGGCTCGTCGGCGATGATGACCTTCGGGTCGCACGCGATCGCCATCGCGATCACCACGCGCTGGCGCAGACCACCGGAAAGCTGGTGGGGGTACTGCCTGAACCGCAGCTCCGGCTGCGGGATGCCCACCAGGTCGAGCAGCTCGACGGCACGGGCGTCCGCGGCGCTCTTGGCCAGGTCCTGATGCGCGCGCAGCGCCTCGCGGATCTGCCACCCCACCGTGTACATGGGGTTCAGGGCCGTCATCGGCTCCTGGAAGATCATCGCGATCTCGTTGCCGCGGTACTGGCGCAGCTCCTTGTCCGACTTGCCACTGAGGTCGGTGCCGCCGAGCCTGCGTTCGCCACTGATCTGGGTGGTCTTGGGCAGCAGGCCGGGTACCGACATCGAGGTGACCGACTTGCCCGAACCCGATTCGCCGACAATGGCGAGGATCTCGCCGGGCGCGACGTCGAAGCCGATTCCCTTGACCGCCTCGACGATGCCGTCCTCGGTCGTGAACGTGATCCGCAGATCCGAAATAGACAGTACGGATTCCGACGTGCCGGACGAGTACGTCGATATTGCTTCAGTGCTCACCAGAAGCCCTTCGTGGGGGTACACCGCGTCACGGTTTCGTGGTCGTGACTGGCGCGAGGATAGCCGAGACGCGCCCACGTGTGGACGTGACGAAGGAATTAATCTTAAGCCGTGATCTCTCCAGCCGGCCGCAGGGTGCTGTTCGTTCACGCGCACCCCGACGACGAAACGATCACCACGGGCGGCACCATCGCCCGCTATGCGGCTGCCGGTGCGCATGTGACGGTTGTGACGTGCACGCTGGGCGAGGAGGGCGAGATCATCCCGCCCGCGCTGGAGCAGCTGGGCGCGTGGGCGGCCGACCAGCTCGGCGGATACCGCGCGGGCGAGCTGGCCGCCGCGGGGGCGGCGCTGGGCTGGACCGAACACCACTACCTGGGCGGCATCGGCCGCTGGCGCGACTCCGGCATGGCGGGCACGCCGTCGGCCGAGCACCCGCGTGCCCTGGTCAAGGGCTCCGTGGAGGAACAGACGGGCCAGCTGCTGGCCGTGCTGGAGGAGCTGCGGCCCGAGGTGGTCGTGACCTACGACTCCTTCGGCGGCTACGGCCATCCCGACCACATCCGCGCACACGAGATCACCATGGCCGCCGCGGCCCGCGCCTCGTCGGTGCGCCGCGTGTTCCACACCGTGTCCTCGGCGGGTGCGACCGCCCGCGGGCTGGAGGCCCTGCGGCAGGTGGGCGGACTGCCGTTCCGGGTACCCGCCGACGGTGAGCTGCCCACCGTCGCCGACGAGCACATCACCACCGCCATCGACATCACCGGGCAGGTGCGGGTCAAGCTCGCCGCGCTGCGCGCGCACGCGACGCAGGTGAGCGTGCACGAGCCCGCCTTCGCCCTGTCCAACGGCATCGCCCAGCCGGTGCCCGCCGCCGAGTACTTCGTGCTCGCCGACGGGCCCGCCGCCGGGGCGGACGACGACCTGTTCGGAGGCCTCGACCCGTGACCGTGACCCGCCCCGCCGAGCGCTGGGGCCTGCTCGCGCTGTTCACCGTCGACGCGGTGCTGCTCGCGCTGCTCGAGCTGTTCTATCTGCCGCTGCGCCTCGACGGCACGATCCTGCCCCGGCTCGGCGACGTGGTGCTGCCGCTGAGCGTGCTGCTGGCCGTCGTCACGACGCCGTTGCTGGTCTCGCGGGCTTCGGCGCTCGTCGGCAAGCGGCCCGCGGCCGTGCCCCTCGTGGCGTGGATCCTCACGATCGGGGCCGTCGGGTTGCGCGGCCCGGGTGGCGACGTCGTACTGCTTCCCGACTGGCGGACGTTCCTGCTCCTGGCAGGCGGCGCACTGCCAGGAGCGATCGCGCTGGGTGGCTCGTTCGGCCGCCCGGCGAGAAAGGTGAGGTGAGCGACGATGGCCGAGTCCATCTCCGACCGCCAGGTCGTCGCCGTGCTCAGGCCGTTCGTGCGCGCGGCGGGGCCGATGGTCGACGCGCTGCGGGAGGCCGATCCGTTCGGCCTCATCGCCGCGGGGCCGCAGGACACCTCGGGCATCGAGCCGAGGCGGCGCGACAAGCTGCTCGCGGCCCTGCGCTCGGTGCGCGTGCCGGGGACCGACGCCTGGGCCGCCATGGACACCGCAGAGCGCACGACGTGGTGGGTCAACCGGGTCGGCCGGTTCACCTCGCTGCTCACGGCGGTGCCCGGGCTCGGCGGCGCGCTGGCCGACCGGCTGCCGATCCAGGACACGCTCGGCGCCGCGTCGCAGGGGCTGCTGCTGTGCGCCATCGCGGGCGAACACGGCGTCACCGGCACCGGTGACCGCGTCCGGCTGCTGGCCTGGGTGTTGTTCGGCCGCGAGATCGACCCGGCGCTGGCCGAGGGGCGCTTCGCGGGACACGACGAGGCCGCCGAGGACGCACGGACCGAGGAACTCACCGAAGACCTGTCGGCGGCCTCGAAACGACACGGGAAGGTGACGCTCAAGGCGGCCGCCCGCACGCTGTGGCGGCTCGGCCGTTCCCTGCTCGCCGTCACCGACGAGCTGGAGAAGCGGCCGAGCGGCCGGTTCTACCACCGCGCCATGGGCATGCTGCCGGTGGTCGGCATGGTCGGCGACTACCTCGGCGAGCGGTCCGGGCTCAAACGGGTGACCCAGCGCGCGGGTGTCTGGCTCGCGAGGACGAAGGCTCAGTAGCGCCAGAACATGAACGCGTACTGGCCGACGCCCGCCAGGTACTCGTCGCCGCCGATGGCGCCGAACAGCGTGTCAGTGATGTCCCACAGGATCTGCGCGAACCCGGGCACGGCCAGGATGAGCGCGAACAGCACCAGCGGGGCCCACGGCCGGGCCTTGGCGCCGAACTCGCGGGCCTGCGGGGACAGGTACGGCTCGACCGCGCCGTAGCCGTCGAGGCCCGGCACCGGCAGGATGTTGATGACGAAGGCCAGGATCTGCAGCGACGCCAGGTAGGCCAGGCCCACGGCCAGCCCGAACGGCATCTCCACGAGCCCGGCCACCAGTGTCAGCGCGATGCCGATGGCGAGGTTGCTCAGCGGGCCCGCCAGCGACACCCAGGACGACACGGCGCGCGAGCGCAGCGCCCACCGGTTGATCCACACCGCACCGCCGGGCAGCGGGATGCCGCCGATGGCGAGGATGATCAGCGGCAGCACCAGCGACAGCACCGGGTCGGTGTAGCGGCGGATGTCGAGCGCGAGATAGCCCTTGCTCGCCACCTCGTGGTCGCCACCCCTGTAGGCGACAAACGCGTGGCCGAACTCGTGCAGCGTGAGCGAGAGGGCCCAGCCGCCGAGTACGAGCAGGACGACGCCGAGCGTGCCTGCGATGTCGCGGCCGCCGGTGACGAGGTCCACCGGTGGCACGAAAGCCGCCAGCAGCCCGCCACCGATGGTGACGGCGAGGATCACGTAGAAGAGCAGGCTCGGGCGGACCACTGATCGTTGCACGCGCCCAGTCTGTCCTATCGCTCCCCGATCGTGTGGCCCCGCCTTCTCCTCCGATGTGCCCCGGTGTCAGATCCGTATGAGGTCGTGGCCATGTTCTCGGCGTGTCCGCTTGCGCGAGTCGTTCGAAGTATCCCCCAACCTTGCGACTCAGCTTGACCTGGCTGCACTACACGGGTGTAATCACATTGATGTCATTCGCTGTCTGAACAGGGGGGCAGAGGAAGGACATCGCAACCGCCAGCCTGGGAGTGCGTGAGAGCGAGGAGGCGGACGTGCGGTTAGACACTAGTAGTGGAAGGGAATGGGGGCACGTCATGGATTGGGGTGGGCACCCGGACGAGAGTCTGGGCGTTCTCACCGATCTGCTGGACGTGACCGACGAACAGGAATGGCAGGAGCGCGCCCTGTGCGCGCAGACCGATCCCGAGGCCTTCTTCCCGGAGAAGGGTGGCTCCACGCGCGAGGCCAAGCGGATCTGCCAGGGCTGCGAGGTCAAGGACGACTGCCTCGAGTACGCGCTGGCGCACGACGAACGGTTCGGCATTTGGGGCGGGCTGTCCGAGCGGGAGCGGCGCAAGCTCAAGAAGCGCGCGGTGTGACCGGCCGGGGACAGGGCGCGTCGTAGGGTGAGCGCACCCCGACCGCCCTCGACCCACGGAGAGGTACTTGCCCCGGACACCCATGCCGCCGCCGGTCACGACGGCGCCGGTTCTCGCGATCCTGGTGTGCCACAACGGGCAAGACTGGCTGCCGCTGGTGCTGTCGGCGTTGCGGCGCAGCACCATCCGCCCGCGGCACGTGCTGGCCGTCGACACCGGTTCCACCGACGGCACGCCCGGGTTGCTGGCCGAGGCAGCGGCGCCTGACGGCGTCGCGGGCCCGCCCGTCCTCGACGGTGTCGTCACACTGGGCGCCGGCACCGGCTTCTCGTCGGCGGTCGCCGCCGCCGTCGGGCACGCCACCGAGCGCTGGGGCGACCCCGGCCGGTGGTTCTGGTTGCTGCACGACGACTCCGCGCCCGAACCCGACTGTCTCGACCTGCTGCTGCGCGCGGCCGAGACCGCGCGCTCGGCCGCCGTCCTCGGCCCGCTCGCCGTCGACTGGGCCGACCCCCGCCTCGTCGTCGAGGCGGGCCTCACGACCGACGCGTCGGGGCACCGCAGGCCCGCCGTCCCGCGCGGGCTCGGCGACGACGGCTCCCCCGAGCAGAGCACCGAGGTGCTCGCGATGCCCAGCGCGGGCTCGCTCGTCGACCGCGCGACCTGGGAGGAGCTCGGCGGTTTCGACGAGGGCATCCCCCTGCTGCGGGAGGACATCGACTTCGGCTGGCGCGTCAACGCCTCGGGCCGCTTCGTGCTGTGCGTGCCGTCGGCCCGGCTGCGGCACGTGCGGGCCGTCGGCACGGGGCAGCGCGGCGCCGAGGCGGTGCCCGGCTCCGTCGCCGCCGCCGACCGCAGGCACGGCCTGCGCACGTTCCTGGCCAACTGCTCCACCGTCTCCTACGTCCTGGGCGTACCGAGGCTGGCGCTGCTGTGCCTGCTGCGCGGGCTCGGCTTCGGCCTGCTGCGCGCCACCACGCGTGCGGGCGCCGAGTTCGCCGCGCTCGGCTACCTGCTGGGCAGCGGGAGGGCCGACCTGCGGGCGGCGCGGGCGGCGCGGCCGCACACCGGCTCGGTGCGCGGGCTCGTCACCGGGAGGCTGACCCGGATGCGGGAGGCGCTGCGCGACGGCGTGGTGCACCTGGTGCGCAGGCGGGTCGCCAGCGAGGC
Organism: Prauserella muralis; assembly: GCF_003202285.1. Taxonomy (GTDB): domain Bacteria; phylum Actinomycetota; class Actinomycetes; order Mycobacteriales; family Pseudonocardiaceae; genus Prauserella_B; species Prauserella_B muralis. The sequence goes on along the minus strand of NZ_MASW01000006.1, from coordinate 536,341 downwards.
GGCACTGGGCAGGCTGCCCGAGGCCGCCGACGAGCCGAGCGCGTGGGTGCCGCCGGAGGCTCGCTACCAGCGGCAGCGCCCGGTCGGCCCGGACGCGTTGCCCGCGGGTGCGCTGCGGTCGCTGCGCGGGCGCGGGCCCGGGTTGCGCAGGCCCGCCGAGGTGGTCGCGGTGTCCCTGCCGGAACAGGCCGAGACCGGGCCGCCGGAGAGCGAGCAACCCCCGGTGGCCGCGCCGGAGACCCCCGCGCGGCCCTCGCCGGGAAGGCGAGCCGCGACCGCCGAGCGGGAACTCGTGTTCGTCGAGGTCAGCAGGCGGCGGATTCTCGCGGCGACCGTGTTCGCGCCGCCCGTGATCCTGCTCGTGGTGCTCACCGCGCTCGGCCTCGTCGTCAACGGCTCGCGGCTCGGTCTCGACCTCGCGGGCGGCGCCCTGCTGCCGGTCGGCGGGCTCGGCGAGGTGTGGACCACCTACCTGGAGACGTGGCACGCCGTCGCGGGCGGCACCGGCGGCGCCACGCCGGTGGCGCTGGCCGTGCTCGGCCTCGCCGGTGCCCCGTTCGCCCCGGTCGGCGGACCGGACGCCCTGGTGGCGCTGCTGCTCGTCGGGGACGTGCCGCTGGCCGCGCTCGTCGCCTACGCGGCCACGCGGCGGCTGCGGGTGGACCGGTGGATCAGGGCGGGTGCCGCGGCGGCGTACGCGCTGCTGCCCGCCGCCACGGCCGCGGCGGCGCAGGGCCGCGTCGGGGTCGTGGTGGTGCACATCCTGCTGCCCGCGTTGATCGCCGGGATCGTCGCGGTGCTCACCCGTGCCGACGCTCGCTGGCTGAGCACCAGCGTGCTGTGCGCGCTGACGCTGGCGGTGATCGGCGCGTTCTCCCCGCTGACACACGCGCTGGGGCTGGTCGCGCTGGTCGTCGGCTTCGTCGTGCTGCCGCCGCCCCAGCACCGGCCGGCCCGGGGGGTCCCGGCCGTGGCCATCGTCGTGTTCCTGCCACTGATGCTGCTGCTGCCGTGGCTGCCGACCCTGTTCACCCATCCCGCGCTCGTCCTGCACGGGCTCGCCGGGCCCGCCTCGGCGCTGCCGTCCGGTACGCAGCTCGCCGGGCTCGATCCCGGTGGCGCGGGTGCCCTGCCCGTGGGCCTCGCCGTGGTCGTGGCGGCGCTCGTCGCCGCCGTCACCCGGCCGACCGTGCGGATCGTGCCCGGGCTGGCCGTGTTCGCGCTCGGTGTCGCCGCCGTCGTCGTGCAGCGCCTGGTGCCGGTCGAACCGCTGCGCGGTGGCGCTCCGGAGCAGGGTTTCGCCGGGGCCGGGCTGCTCGTGGCCGGCGCGGGCCTGCTGGCCGTGGTGCTCGGCACCTGCGTGCCGGGCCGCAGGCCGGTGCCGGTGCCGCTGGCCCGGCTCGGGGCCGTCGGCGGTGTGGCACTGGTGCTGGGGCTCGCCGCGAGCGGAGTGGCGGCGGGCCGCGAGGGCCCGCTGCAGCCGGGCGGAGGCTGGCGGCTGGCCTCGTCGCTCAGCGAGGAGCTGTCCACCACGGGGCGCTACGTGCTGGTGCTCGGTGAGCGAGGTGAGCCGGTGCGCATGACCGGCGGCAGGCTGCCCCGCTACGGCGACGACGCCCTGCCCCCCGTGGAGGGCGCCGCCGAGCGGCTGGACCGCTGGCGGGCCGCGCTGCTCGGCGGCTCGCGCGAAGCCGTGACCTCGGCCGCCGCGGCCGGGGTCCTCTTCGTGGTGCTGCCACCCGGCGAGGACGGGCAGCACCTGCGGCAGGCCGCGGCCGACCTCGTCACCGGCGCGCCGCCGACCACCGACGGCCGCACCGTGCTGCGGCTGACCCCCGCCTCGGCGCCGGTGGCCCTGGTGTCGCCGGAGCAGGCCCGGCGTGCGGTGAGCGGGCAGCCGCCCAGCGGTGAGCTGATGGGCGGCGCGGCGGTGGCCGCGGTCGACGCGCGGCTGCCGGAGGTGCGCGTGCGGGTCTCCGACGGGCCCGACGGCAGGCTGCTGGTGCTGGCGGCCGAGCAGGAGCCGGGCTGGGCAGCGACCGTGAACGGTGAGCGGGTGCCGATCGTGCCCGCCTGGGGGCACCAGGTGGCCGTGTCGGTGCCGCCCCGCCAGTCGGAGGTCACCGTGGAGTACTCGCCGACGCTGCACAACGTGCTGCTGCTCGGGCAGGTCGCGGCCCTGCTGTTCACCGTGCTCACCGCCATTCCCGGCAGGCAACACAATGGCGTACGCCATACGTGAATGTAGGATCGGCAGGGTGGCGGTCGAGCGCAGCGGAGGCGGGCATCCCGAGCGGACCATGGCGTTGCTGTGGCGGGCGCACGCCGAACCCGCCGGCACGGACAGGACGCCGCGGGGCCGCAAGCCCCGGCTCTCCGTGGACGCCATCGTGCGCGCCGCGATCGCCGTCGCCGACACCGAGGGCCTGCCCGCGATGTCGATGAGCCGCGTCGCCGACGAGCTCGGCTCGGGCACGATGTCGCTCTACACCTACCTGCCCGGCAAGGCGGAGCTGATCGACCTCATGGTCGACCAGGTGCTGCTGGAATGCGCGCTGCCGGGCCCGGACGAGCCGCGCACCGGCGACTGGCGGCAGCAGGTCGAGCTCTACGCGCACCGGGCGCGGGAGGTCCACCGGCGGCACCCCTGGCTGTGGCAGGTCTCGCTCGTGCGCCCGCCGCTCGGGCCCGGCGTGCTCGCCGTCCACGAGTACCTGCTGTCGGCCCTCTCCGGAGCCGGGCTGTCCGCCCGGCAACTGGTGGACGCGGCGGGTGCGGTGGCCACGTTCGTCGACGCCGCGGCCCGCAGGGAGGCCGAGAGCGACCAGGCCGAGCAGGTGACGGGCGAGTCGCACGAGGCCTGGTGGGCGGCCCGCGAGTCGTACTGGGACCGGTTCTTCGACGAGCGCGCGCACCCGGCCATGGCGCGGGTCCGGCGCGAAGGCGGCTACGAGCGCGCCGCGACCGAGAGCAACGCCGACCTGTTCGCGTTCGGCCTCGCCAGCCTGCTCGACGGCATCGAGCGGGGAGTCACTCGCCGTCGATGATGTCGGGCTCGACGCCCAGGTAGATCGCGACCTGCTCGACGAGCACGTCGTGCACCAGGTCGGCCAGCTCTGCCGGATCCTTCGCGCGCGCCTCGAGCGGGCGGCGGTACAGCACGATGCGCGCCCTGGTGGGCAGCCCTGCCCTGTCCACGCCGGCGGGCACCAGCCGGGACAGCGGCACGGACCCGTCGTGCAGCACGCCGTCGGCCTGGGCGGGAGGCAGCTCCTCGCGGACCTCGGGCACGTCGTCCACGGCGACGTCGAGCCTGGTCAGCTCGTGCCGCCAGCGGGCCTCGATCGGCTCCAGCGCGTCGAGCACGAGCGCGTCGAACTTCTCGGCGCGGCTGGCCGCGGCAGGCAGCGTCGCCGGGTACAGCGGACCGCGCAGACCGCGCCCGTGCCGGTCTCGGCGAATCCGCCGTCGCTGTCGCGAACTCCGAGCCATTGCCACGTGGGGAAGGGTACGCGTTCGCACCGGCCCCGGGTTCCGGTGTGTCTCCGGCGTGGTCGCGCCCGGACCGGCTATCGTGCCTGGCGTGCGGAGCGTACGGAAGTGTTCGCGGACGGGCTGCCTCGAGCCCGCGGTCGCCACGCTCACCTACGCCTACAGCGACTCCACGGCCGTGGTCGGCCCGCTGGCGACCGCCTCCGAGCCGCACTCCTACGACCTCTGCGAGGCGCACGCGCTCCGGTTGACGGTCCCGAGGGGCTGGGAGGTCGTGCGGCACGAGGGCGACTTCTCCGCACCCGAGCCCTCCGGCGACGAACTGACCGCGCTGGCCGAGGCCGTGCGCGAGGCGGGCCGCTCCGACCGACCCGCGACCCCGCCTGAGCAGCCCGAAGGACCCTCCGGCAGGCGAGGACATCTGCGGGTTCTGCCCGGCCGCGCCTGACGACCACCCAGAGTGGGTAGGCTTCCCGGCGACGTGAGCTGAAGTGAGCTGAGGCCCTGGGGGCAGGGCATCAGCGCAACGATCGGGGAGAGGCGTGTCAGACCTGTCGGGCATCGTGAAGGCCTACGACATCCGTGGCGTCGTCGGCGAGCAGCTCAATGCCGGCCTGGTCGCCGACTTCGGAGCGGCGTTCGCGCTGCTGATCAAGCCGGACTCGCCGTCGGTGGTCATCGGGCACGACATGCGCGACTCGTCCCCCGGGCTCGCCGCCGCGTTCGCCGAGGGCGTGACCTCGCAGGGGCTCGACGTCGTGTCGATCGGCCTGGCCAGCACTGACGAGCTGTACTTCGCCTCGGGCAAGCTCGGCATGCCCGGGGCCATGTTCACCGCGAGCCACAACCCCGCCCAGTACAACGGCATCAAGCTGTGCAGGGCGGGTGCCGCCCCGGTGGGCCAGGACTCCGGCCTCGCCGAGATCCGCGACACGGTGGAGCAGGGCGTGCCGGAGTTCGCCGGTCAGGCGGGCAGCGTCGTCGAGCGCGACGTGCTCGCCGACTACGCCGCCCACCTGCGGTCGCTGGTCGACCTGTCCGGCAGCAGGCCGCTCAAGGTCGTGGTCGACGCGGGCAACGGCATGGCCGGGCACACGGTGCCGACGGTGTTCGAGCCGTTGCCGATCGACCTTGTGCCGCTGTACTTCGAGCTCGACGGGAGCTTCCCCAACCACGAGGCCAACCCGCTGGACCCGGCCAACCTGGTGGACCTGCAGGCGAAGGTGCGGGAGGTCGGCGCCGACCTGGGCCTGGCCTTCGACGGCGACGCCGACCGCTGCTTCGTGGTGGACGAGAACGGCGACCCGGTCTCGCCCAGCACCGTCACCGCGCTGGTGGCCGTGCGTGAGCTGGCCAAGGAGCCGGGCGGCACCGTCATCCACAACCTGATCACGTCCAAGGCGGTGCCGGAGATCGTCACCGAGCACGGCGGCAGCGCGGTGCGCACGCGGGTGGGGCACTCGTTCATCAAGGCGAAGATGGCCGAGACCGGCGCGATCTTCGGCGGCGAGCACTCCGCGCACTACTACTTCCGCGACTTCTGGCGCGCCGACACCGGGATGCTCGCCGCACTGCACGTGCTGGCCGCGCTCGGTGAGCAGGACGGCCCGCTGTCGGAGCTGACCAGGGAGTACAGCCGCTACGCCGCGTCCGGGGAGATCAACTCCACCGTCGACGACCAGGTCGCGCGGCAGGCCGCCGTGAAGGAGGCCTTCCAGGGCCGCAGCGGCGTCAGCATCGACGAGCTGGACGGTCTCACCGTCGACCTCGGCGAGCGCGGCTGGTTCAACCTGCGGGCCTCCAACACCGAACCGCTGCTGCGGCTCAACGTGGAGGCGCCCGACGACGCCGCGGTCAAGGCGCTCACCGACGAGGTCCTGGCGATCGTTCGCGGGTAGCGCGGCAACCGCGGTGTCGCGCTCGCGTCACGTCCCGGCGACGGGACGGCGCGTGTGGGCCGGGCCGCGGGAAGGGATGGTATTTAGGAGACATGGCCGTCACTCTCGATGAGCAGCTGCTGGAGATCCTCGCGTGCCCGGCACCGGACCACGCGCGGCTCACCCCAGGCTCGCCCGACGACCCGGCCGCCGACGCGCTGACCTGCACGTCCTGCGGGCGGGTGTATCCCGTGCGGGACGGCATTCCCGTGCTGTTGCTGGACGAGGCGACCGGCCCGGGGCCCGGCGCCGCGCCGGACACCTCCGACGAACCCCGATCCGATGGTGCTTGACGACACCCTCCTCGACGATCCCGCCCGCCTGAACGAGGCAGACGGGGCGGGGCTGCTGCGCGCCTGCGCCATGGCGGGCGCGCAGGTGCGGGCCACGATCGAGGCCGCGGCCGAGCTGGGGCTTTCCGAGCGGCTCGACATCGGAAGGCCGCGTTCCCTTGTGCTGGTGATCCGGCCCGGGGTGAGCCGCAGCGCCGCCCTGCTGCTCAACGCCCTGCTGGCACACTCCAGCCCGGTGCCGGTGGTGCTCGCCGACGCCGTGCCGCCGTGGATCGGGGCGCTCGACGTGGTGCTCGCGCACACCGACGACCCGTATGACATGGACCTCGCGGCGTCGCTGGAGCGCGCCGCCCGCTACGGCGCGACCGTCGTGCTCTCCGCCCCTCCGGACGGGCCCGTCGCGTCGTCGATCGCGGGCCGTGGCCTGCTGATCGCACCGCGCGTGCTGGTGGCTCCGGAGCTGGCGTTCGCCCGCGCGCTCACCGCGGGACTGCTGACCGCGAACACCCTCGGCCTGCTCGTCGCCGACGTCGACGGCCTCGCCGACCGGCTGGACAACGAGGCCGAGCGCGGCCATCCCGCCCACGAGTCGTTCGTGAACCCGGCGAAGGCGCTCGCGCTGCGCATCGCCGACCACACGCCCCTGCTGTGGGGGCTGGACCAGGCGGCCGTGGCCGTCGGTCACCACGGTGCGTACGCACTCGGTGCGCACGCGGCGATGGTCTGCGACGTTGCCGACTACCGGCAGGCCATGGCCAGGCCCGCGCTGCACCGCGTGGCGGCGGAAAACGCCGGAAACCGCAACATCTTCGCCGACCCGGACGATTCTCCAGCAGAGGCTCCACCACCGAGAGTTCTGCTGCTCGCCGTGCGTACCGGCCCGGCGACGGACAGTGCCCGCTACCGCGCGAGCGAGCTGCTGCCTTCGGCCGACCTGCTGGCGCCGTCCGACGAGATCGATGCCGACGACGCCGGGTGCGCCGCGGTGCTCGCGTTGCGGTTCGAGCTCGCCGCGGTCTACCTCGGCCTGGCGGCTGGAACTATTGGGGGAGCGGGCCGCTTCGCGCCGGCGACGGCGTAGGCCCAGCGACGAGACATACCGGCGGGTCGCCCCGGCCCGGCCGGCGAGGAGTGGAGTTGACGGTGGAACTGCTGCGCAACGCCGTACGGCCATATGCGTGGGGCTCCAGAACCACGATCGCGGAACTGCTCGGCAGACCCGTTCCGTCCCCACACCCCGAGGCCGAGCTGTGGATGGGGGCCCACCCGGGCGACCCTTCGCACGTGGTGGGTCCCGACGGCGTCGAGCGCAGCCTGCTGGATGTGGTGGAGGCCGACCCGGTCGGCCAGCTTGGCACGCGCTGCGCGGGCCGCTGGGGCGGCAGGCTGCCGTTCCTGCTGAAGATCCTGGCCGCCGAGGAGCCGCTGTCGATGCAGGCCCATCCCTCGGCCGAGCAGGCCGCGGAGGGCTACGCGCGCGAGGAGCGCGCGGGCATTCCCCGCGACGCGGCCAACCGTAACTACCCGGACCCGACGGCGAAGCCGGAACTGGTGTGCGCGCTCACCGAGTTCCACGCGCTTGCCGGGTTCCGCGACCCGCAGCGCACCGTCAAGCTGCTGCGGGCCATCGACACCCCCGGCCTGACCAAGTACACCGAACTGCTGGCGGCCCAGCCCGACCCGGACGGGCTGCGCGCGCTGTTCACGACGTGGATCACGCTGCCGCAGCCCGCGCTCGACGAGCTGCTGCCCGAGGTGCTGGACGCGTGCGTGCTGCACGTCAAGGACCACGGCGAGTTCGACACCGAGTGCCGCACCGTGCTGGAACTGGGCGAGTCGCATCCGCGCGACGCCGGGGTGCTGGCCGCGCTGCTGCTCAACCGGCTCACCCTGAGCGCGGGCGAGGCGATCTTCCTGCCCGCGGGCAACCTGCACCTGTACCTGCACGGCACTGCCGTGGAGATCCTGGCCAACTCCGACAACATCCTGCGTTGCGGCCTGACGCCCAAGCACGTCGACGTGCCGGAACTGCTGCGGGTGGTCGACTTCGCCTGCGGCGACATGCCGGTGCTCTCCGGCGAGCCGGAGGGCCGGACGTCGGTCTACCGCACCGACGCGCCGGAGTTCGAACTCTCCCGCATCGAGTGGGCCGACGGCGACCGCGACGAGGTGACGCTCGCCGGTACGGGGCCGGAGATCCTGCTGTGCACGGCGGGTGAGCTGCTGCTGTGCGCCGAGGACGGCACCAAGGTGGAACTGCGCCGCGGCGAGTCGGTGTGGCAGCCCGCGTCCGACCCTGCCGTGCGCGTCCGTCCCGTCGGCTCCGGCGCCGCGCACCTGTTCCGCGCCACGGCGGGCACCTGCACCGAGTAGGCCCTCGGCAGCCCTCGAACCCGCGCGACACCCAGGGCCTCTAAGCTGCTCGCGATCACGCCAACATGGACCCGAGGGGGTAGGGGTGGCAGCAAACGGCGGGACGAAGGCGATCCTGGCGGCGTTGTTCGCCAACGCCGGGATCGCGGCCGCCAAGTTCGTCGGCTTCCTGATCACCGGTTCGTCGTCGATGCTGGCCGAGTCCGTGCACTCGGTGGCCGACACCTCGAACCAGGGACTGCTGTTGCTGGGCCAGCGCACCTCCCGGCGCAAGGCCACGAGGGAGCACCCGTTCGGCTATGGCCGCGACCGGTACTTCTACTCGTTCATCGTCGCCCTCATGCTGTTCACCCTCGGCTCGGCCTTCGCGCTGTACGAGGGCGTCCACAAGGTGCAGCACCCCGAGGAGCTGACCTCGCCGCTGGTGGCGGTGGTGATCCTCGTGGTGGCCATCGCACTGGAGACCTACAGTTTCGCCACCGCCATCCGGGAATCCGCGAAGGTCAAGGGCGACAAGACGTGGTGGGGCTTCATCCGCCAGTCCAAGACCCCGGAGCTGCCGGTCGTGCTGCTGGAGGACGCGGGCGCCCTGTTCGGTCTCGTCTTCGCGCTGATCGGCGTGGGCCTGTCGGTGGTCACCGGCGACCCGGTGTGGGACGGCATCGGCACGATCATGATCGGGGTCCTGCTCGGGGTCATCGCCATCATCCTCATCATCGAGATGAAGAGCCTGCTGATCGGTGAGGGATCCGGCGAGCGGGAGCTGGAGACCATTGTGGGCGAACTCACGGCGAGCGAGGCGGTGGAGCGGGTCATCCACATTCGCACCCAGTACATCGGACCCGACGAGCTGCTCGTGGCCGCGAAACTGGCCATGCGCAGGGGATTGCCGCTCACCGAGGTCGCGCAGGCCATCGACGAGGCCGAGTCGAAGGTGCGCGCGAAGGTTCCGGCGGCCCGGTTGATTTATCTCGAACCGGACCTGGATCGGGCCACGGCCTGACAGCCAGGTTTCCGAGAGGTTAAGGTTCCGCTCGACCTGAGACCCAGGACATCGGGAGGAACCGTGCCGGGAAGCGGCATCTGGCGGACAAAGTCGGTAGAACAGTCCATAGCGGACACCGACGAACCGGACACCCGGCTGCGCAGAAACCTCAGCGCGTGGGACCTGACCGTGTTCGGCGTCGCCGTGATGATCGGCGCCGGCATCTTCACGCTCACCGCGCGCACGGCGGGTGACCTCGCCGGGCCGTCCGTCGCCGTCGCGTTCGTGCTGGCCGGGATCGCGTGCGCGCTGGCCGCGCTGTGCTACGCCGAGTTCGCCTCGACCGTGCCGGTGGCGGGCAGCGCCTACACCTTCTCCTACGCCACGTTCGGCGAGTTCCTGGCGTGGATCATCGGCTGGGACCTCATCCTGGAGTTCTCCGTGGCCGCCGCCGCGGTCGCCAAGGGCTGGTCGGTGTACCTGCAGGAGGTGCTCGGCTCCGTCTTCGGCGAGAGTGTCGCCACCACGGCCGACCTCGGCGGCGTCAGTGTCGACTGGGGCTCACTGCTGCTCGTGATCGTGCTGGCCGGGCTGCTCACCGCGGGCACCAAGCTGTCGTCGCGGTTCGGGCTCGTGATCACCGCCATCAAGGTGGTGATCATCCTGTTCGTCATCGTCTTCGGCATTGCCTACATCAACCCGGACAACTACACGCCGTTCGTGCCGCCGGCCGCCGAGGGCGGCGAGTCGGGTGCCGGGCTCGAGCAGTCGCTGTTCTCCGTGCTCGCAGGCGGTTCCGGCAGCGTCTACGGCGCGTTCGGACTGCTGGCGGGCGCGTCGCTGGTGTTCTTCGCGTTCATCGGCTTCGACATCGTGGCCACCACGGCCGAGGAGACCCGCAACCCGCAGCGCAACGTGCCCCGCGGCATCCTCGGCTCGCTCGCGATCGTCACCGTCCTGTACGTGGCCACCTCTCTCGTGGTCGCCGGGATGGTGCCCTACGAACAGCTCTCCACCGACGCCGAGCCCGCGGGCCGCAAGACGCTCGCGACGGCATTCGAGCTGAACGGCGTCGACTGGGCCGCCAATGTCATCTCCATCGGTGCCCTGGCCGGTCTGACGACCGTCGTGATGGTGCTGCTGCTCGGGCAGCAGCGCGTGCTGTTCGCGATGTCGCGTGACGGGCTGCTGCCGCGGTCGCTGGCGAAGACCGGCTCGCGAGGCACGCCGGTGCGGGTCAACGTGCTGGTCGGCATCGTCGTGGCGATCGCGGCCACGTTCTTCGACGCCTCCAAGCTGGAGGAGATGGTCAACGTCGGCACGCTGTTCGCGTTCACCCTCGTGTCGGCGGGCGTGCTGGTGCTGCGGAAGAAGCGACCGGATTTGCAGCGCGGCTTCCGGGTTCCGTTCGTGCCGCTCGTGCCGATCCTGGCGATCGTCGCCTGCCTGTGGCTGATGCTGAACCTGACCGTCCTCACGTGGGTGCGGTTCCTCGCGTGGATGGCCCTCGGCGTGCTGATCTACTTCGCGTACAGCAAGCGGCACGCGCTGCTCCAGACGAAGGACAGGGAGTCGCAGTCTGTCACCAACGACTGAGCGCTCTGTGGGCCATTTGTTGCGATCTGGCTCCGATTGAGTTCAGAACGGTCACCAATTGGGCTCGATAGCATCACCGGGGTGAGATTTGGGTAGAGCGATTACCTGATCGAGGTAGGTTCCCTGCGGCTCGCGCGCCTGAAACCGGCGTGCTCCTGACTGAATCCCCGAATCACGTCCGCACGGAGTGCCTGCATATGTCTCTGAGTTCGAGGTTCCGCCTTCGCACGCTCGCCGCGGCTGCGATGACGTTCGGCCTGCTGGCCGGTACCGCCACGGTCGCCTCCGCGACTGGCCAGGAGCCGCCGGTTGCGGGCGACAGTAAGGCGACCGCCTACTCCGGCAACGCCACGGAATGTGATGACCTTGGCGTCGGCGGCGGCGACGAGCTGTCGAAGGAGGACCTCACCTTCGCGACGCGGAACAACGACGACGGCGAGCCGACCTACCTGGACATCACTGCGGTGGACGCTGGTGTCACGGTTACGGCAATCGTCATCAAAGGTAGCAACGCCTACAACGTCTATGTGCCTGGCGAGAAGGGCATGGCAGAGGCCCCGCCGCATCCGACGTGGCTCGACCTGCACTCGCCGCTGAACAGCAGCGGCAAGCCTGCGGCGATCAGCCACTGGTTCGTCTGCGGTGAGAAGGACGACGAGACCACCACGACGACCACGACCGACACGTCGACCTCGGAGACCACCACCACGACCTCCGAGACGAGCGAGACGTCGACCACCGAGACGACCAGCTCGGGCGAGACCAGCACCTCCGGCAGCAGCCCGGTCACCACGACCACGAGCGGTGCCGGTGGCGTCGTCACCACGACGAGCGAGGCCGGGGTCTCGCCCGCCGGTGACAGCGACGACCTGGCCTCGACCGGCTTCAGCAGCGGGTGGCTGGTCGGCCTCGGCGCTCTGCTGCTCGCCGGCGGCGGCGCACTGGTGCTGCTGTCGCGGATGCGCCGCAGCAAGGCCTGACACTCACCGTCCACGTCGCCCGGCGACGAGCCGAAGGGCACCTTGGGTACGCGACACGTACCCAAGGTGCCCTTCGGCTCGCCAGCGGCGACCGGGATAGGCGGCTACCGGCGGGGCTTGGTGCGCTCCGCGACGCTAGGTACAGCGCGGCTGGCCGAGGAGGTCCCCGAACAGCGGGACCTGCTCGGCCAGCCGCGCCGCCCTGTCCGGGCCCTCCAGCCCGGCGGCGATCACCACGGCGCGGTCCCATTCGGGGTCGGCGACGTAGTCGGCGTGCTTGCGCACACCCGGCACCCAGCGCCGCCCGTTGACGGGCTCCCGCATCGGGTCGGGCAGCCAGTGGTCGCCGCCGAGCACGAGCACGCCCGTGGGGCTCTGCACGGCCGGTTCGAGGGCGCCGACACTGCCGTCGGGCAGGTAGCCGATGCCCAGCAGCTTGCCGTGGGCCACCTGGTGGCGCCAGGTCGTCGCGCCGCCGCCGAACGTGTCGGTGCCCCGGCACAGTCCACGCCACCGCCCGTCGAGCAACCCGTACAACCGGGCGAGCGAGTCGTGCGGGAACACCGCGGGAAAGGCTCGCTGGTAACCCCACTGCAACGGCGCACCCGCCGTGACGACGCCGATGCGTTCGCGCTCCGAGGGCGGCAGCTGCGCCGCGAGCCTCGCGGCGGTCGTCACCGCCAGCAGGCCGCCGAGGTGGTAGCCCGCGAGCACCACCCGGGCGCCCGGCTCGGCCAGGTGCTCCCGCACACGCTCGGCGAGTTCGGGCACCACCTTCACCGCGTACGAGGGCGGCACCGCGGGGTGGGCCGCCCTCGGCCAGAAGCACACCAGGTCGGCGAACGCGCTGAGGTGCCTTGCCCGTTCGGGCCCGGTCGCCGCCGTGTACACCGCGCGCAACAGGGCGGCGGCCAGCGCGCCCAGCGTCAGCACGCCCACGGTGGAGAGCGGGCCGAGCCAGCCGGGGATGCCGCCGAAACCGAACCGCACGGCCAGCAGCGCGGCCGCGCCCACGGACAGTCCGAAGACGACGGTGAGCACGATGCGATGCAGGTACTTGCGCTCCCAGCTCGCCCTCGCCCACGCGGTGGCCGCCTCCTGCTCGTCGGCCTCGCGGGTCTCCATGAGCCGCACCACCTCCGGCACGCCGCGGCGGAGCCTGCGCAGCGGCACCGCCACCGCGAAGGCGAGCACCGCGAGCAGCACCGCGAGGCACAGAGCGGCACCCCACAGCAGCGTGACGAGCGTGTAGCTCGCGGGCAGCCGCAGCTCGCTCGCGCCGACAAGCCTGCGCAGCGCGATCGCCAGGCCGGCGCCGAAGCCGCCGCCGAGCAGCCCGGCGAGCGCGAGCGTGGGGGCGGCCGCCCAGCCGCCCGCCCACGGCCGCAGCCTGCGGGGCAGCGCCGACCACGCGGGCCGGGCGAGCAGGGTCGCCGGAACGAGCAGCAGCGCGAACAGCACGAACACGGCGAGCAGGGCGGCACCGACGCCCTCCACCGTGTCGTCGGTGCCCGGTAGCCGGGCGGGCAGCGGCGTGCGGACGACGGCCGCCGCCACGACCAGTGCGGTCGAGAAGGCCAGCACCGCGGCGCGGGGCAGCACGCCCGGCCAGCGCGCTCCGGCGGCCGTGGCGAGCACGGCGACGGCCAGCACGGCGAGGGTGCAGCCCCAGAGCACGAGGTCGGCCGCGCGCTCCGGCACCCGCAGTGGCCCGCCGAGCAACAGCAGCGCGACGCCACCGAGGGCGGCCACGACGTGCAGGCAGCGCAGCGTGGGGCTGTCGGAGCCGTCGACGAGCTGGTCGCCGGGCAGCGGCGGCCCCGGCTGGCGTTCCCGCTCGGGGGCCTTGACCTGCCAGCGCGCCGACGACACCCGGAACAGCACGAGGATCACCAGCAACAGCGGCAGCACGCCGACGACCGTGCGCACGGCGGCCACGTCGCGCAGCCACGACGGCGCGGACGCCAGGCACGCCGGGCTGCCCCCGGGGGCCAGGCACTGCGCGGCGACGAGGTCCAGGCTGACCACCGCCAGCTGGCTCATCAACAGCATCGTCAGCAACAGCGCGGCGACGCGCAGCAGCATCCGGCACGCCGCTGCGAGCGACGCGGCGACGCGGCTGCCCTCGGGCACGGGCGGCAGCATCCAGTGCGCCACGTTCGCCAGCGAGAACGGGAACAGCAGCGCCCAGGTGGCCTTGGCCACGCCGCCGGAGGTCATGCCACTCCACAGGTAACCCTCGAGCGTGCGCGGCAGGGAGCGGCCGAGCGCCTGGAGCACCGGGCCGGGTGCGGGCCTGCGCAGCCGGTCGGACGGGCGGATGACCCTGCCGACGCCGTCACCGGCGACCTCGACGGTGCCGACGGAGTCGAGCAGGGACTCCCCGCTCGTGCCGATCAGCCCCGGGACGCGCAGCTCGACGACGCGGGTGTCGGGGCCGGGGATGGGCACGTTGCCGTTCTCCTCGAAAAGGTGCGGACGATGGACGAAGAATCAACGGTAATCTGCGGGTGTCAGCGAGCGCGGCTGCCTGTGCAGCGAGTCTGGAGGAAAGTTCTCAATGACCCCTGAAAGCGTTGCTCCACGTCACCAGACCCGCAACGGTGTCGAGTTCGCCGTGGCCGATCTGGGACTGGCCGAGTTCGGCCGGAAGGAGATCCGGCTGGCCGAGCACGAGATGCCGGGGTTGATGGCGTTGCGGCGGGAGTATGCGGAGGTGTTCCCGCTGCGTGGGGCGCGGATCTCGGGGTCGTTGCACATGACGGTGCAGACGGCGGTGCTGATCGAGACGCTGGTCGCTCTGGGCGCGCAGGTGCGCTGGGCGTCGTGCAACATCTTCTCCACGCAGGACCATGCCGCGGCGGCGGTGGTGGTGGGCCCGCACGGCACGCCGGAGCAGCCGCGGGGCGTGCCGGTGTTCGCCTGGAAGGGCGAGTCGCTGGAGGACTACTGGTGGTGCACCGAGCGGATGCTGACCTGGGACGGCGAGGGTCCGCAAGCAGGTCCGACAGTGCCTGATGATCGGACCCTGCAAGCAGGTCCGAATATGATCCTGGACGACGGTGGCGACGCGACGATGCTGGTGCACAAGGGCGCCGAGTACGAGCGGGCCGGGGTGGTGCCCTCGGCCGACGAGAACGACCCCGACGAGTGGAAGGTCTTCCTGTCGCTGCTGCGTGCCTCGCTGGCCGCCGACTCCGGCAAGTGGAGCAGGATCGGTGCGGGCATCCGCGGGGTCACCGAGGAGACCACCACCGGTGTGTTGCGGCTGTACCAGCTGGCGGCGGCCGGTGAGCTGCTGTTCCCGGCGATCAACGTCAACGACTCGGTGACCAAGAGCAAGTTCGACAACAAGTACGGGATCCGGCACTCGCTGATCGACGGCATCAACCGGGGCACCGACGTGCTGATCGGCGGCAAGGTGGCCGTGGTGTGCGGCTACGGCGACGTGGGCAAGGGTGCCGCCGAGTCCCTGCGCGGGCAGGGCGCCCGCGTGGTGATCACCGAGATCGACCCGATCTGCGCGCTGCAGGCCGCGATGGACGGCTACCCGGTGAAGCGGCTGGAGTCCGTGCTGGGCGAGGCCGACATCGTCATCACGGCCACCGGCAACAAGGACGTGGTGATGGCCGAGCACATGGCCCGGATGAAGCACCAGACCATCGTGGGCAACATCGGCCACTTCGACAACGAGCTCGACATCGCCGGGCTGGCCCGCTACCCCGGCATCCGCCGCGAGACGATCAAGCCGCAGGTGGACGAGTGGACGTTCCCGGACGGGCACTCGATCATCGTGCTGTCGGAAGGGCGGCTGCTCAATCTCGGCAACGCGACCGGACACCCCAGCTTCGTGATGTCCAACAGCTTCTCCAACCAGGTCATCGCCCAGGTGGAGCTGTTCACCAAGCACGAGGAGTACGACAACGAGGTGTACCGGCTGCCGAAGAAGCTGGACGAGAAGGTCGCGCGCATCCACGTCGAGGCGCTCGGCGGTGAGCTGACCAAGCTCAGCAAGGACCAGGCCGAATACATCGACGTGGACGTCGAAGGTCCCTTCAAGTCCGAGCACTACCGGTACTGACAGGCCGCGGACCGGCGGGACGGCCTGGCATAGGCTGAGCCGCGTGGGTCGGCTGGTGGTCATCGAAGGGCTCGACGGCGCGGGCAAGCGCACGCTCACGGACGCGCTGACGAAGGCGCTGCACGATCGGGGCGCGCGCGTGGCGACGCTCGCGTTCCCGCGCTACGGCGTGAGCGTGCACGCCGACCTCGTGCGGGAGGCGCTGCACGGCGAGCACGGTGACCTCGGCGCCTCGGTGTACGGGATGGGCCTGCTGTACGCGCTCGACCGTCGCGACGCCGCCGCCGAGATCCGGGAGAACCTGCGCGGGCACGACGTGGTGCTGCTCGACCGCTACGTCGCGTCCAACGCCGCCTACCAGGCCGCACGGCTGCGTCAGGGAGCGGACAGCCCGGTGGTCGCGTGGGTGCGGGCGCTGGAGATCGAGCGCTTCGGGCTGCCCGTGCCCAACACCCAGCTGCTGCTGCGCGTGCCGCCCGAGGTGGCGGCCGCGCGGGCCGAGGGCCGCGCCCGCGCCGACGAGGCGCGCCCCCGCGACGCCTTCGAGGCCGACGACGGGCTGCAGAGCCGCTGCGCCGCCGTCTACGACGAGCTGGCGGCCCTGGGCTGGCTCTCGCCGTGGCACGTCGTCGACGGCGCCGCCGAGGTCGACGCCCCCGCGCTGGCCGAGGCCGTCCTGTAGGTCGCCCGCTATCCCGGGAAGTGGCCGAGCTGGCTGGACAGCTCCGCGGCGGCCCTGGACATCGGCTGCACGAGCTGGCGGATGCGCTGCCGGGAGAGCCGGTAGGACGGCCCTGACGCGCTCAACGCGGCGATGACCTCCCCGCTGCTGCCGTAGATCGGCACGGCGACGGCGTGCAGGCCCAGCTCGAACTCCTCGAAGCACGCGGCGTAGCCGTCCTGGACGATGCGCTGCAGTTCCGCGTCGAGCACCTCGGGCGTCGTGGTGGTCCGCGGCGTGTACTCCTCCAGCCCGTACTCGAGGATCCGCCGCCGCTCGGCACCGTCCATGTAGGCCAGCAGGACCTTGCCGCTCGACGTCGCGTGCAGGGGGGTGCGCCGCCCGGTCCAGTTCTGCGCGGTCACCGACGCCGTGCCGTGGGCCTGGCTGATGTTGATCGCGAGGGCGTCGTCGGCCACGGCGATGTTCACGGTCTCGCCGAGCTCGTCGGCGAGCCGCTGGCAGGTCAGGTTGCCGAGTTTCGCCAGGTCCATGCGGCCGGTGGCGGCACCGGCGAGCCGCACGACCCCGAAGCCGATCGCGTACTTTCCGCGCTCGCCGAGCTGCTCGACGAGCCCTCTGTTCTCCAGCGCGCTGACCAGTCTGGACGCGGTCGACTTGTGCACGCCGAGCTCCTCAGCGATCTCGGTGATGCCCGCTTCGCCGTTGCGGGCGAGCAGTTCGAGCACGCTGATCGCGCGGTCCACGGACTGGACGGGGCTCACGGAGCCCTTGGCCTCGTCGGAGTTCCGCATGGCGCAACACTAACGTCTGTAGGCAAGTCGACGCGAATTGTTGCACAGAGCAACACTGCTTGGCACCGTCCGGGTGCCTGCCGTGGCCTGCGCGGTCTCACCTGCGGCTGGACCGGGTATCCGGATCGTCCGGTTGGGCTAGCGTCGTCACCGCAATGCCGGGCCGCGCGCGCGGCGTGTGACATCAGTGCGAATATGTGCTCATGAAGGCACGTGTGCTGGTCGTCGACGACGACCCCGCTCTGGCTGAGATGCTGACCATCGTGCTGCGCGGCGAGGGGTTCGACACGGCTGTCGTGGCCGACGGTTCGCGCGCGCTGCCCGCGCTGCGTGAGCTCAAGCCCGATCTCGTGCTGCTCGACCTGATGCTGCCCGGTATGAACGGGATCGACGTCTGCAAGGCCATCAGGGCCGAGTCGGGCGTCCCGATCGTCATGCTGACCGCCAAGAGCGACACGGTGGACATCGTGCTCGGGCTCGAGTCGGGCGCCGACGACTACGTTGTGAAGCCGTTCAAGCCCAAGGAACTCGTCGCGCGGGTGCGGGCCCGCATGCGGCGAACCGAGTCCGAGCCTGCGGAGACGCTCACCATCGGCGACCTGACCATCGACGTGCCCGGCCACGAGGTGACCAGGGACGGCAAGGCCATCCCCCTCACCCCGCTGGAGTTCGACCTGCTGGTGGCGCTCGCGCGCAAGCCGCGCCAGGTGTTCACCCGTGAGGTGCTGCTGGAGCAGGTGTGGGGCTACCGGCACGCCGCCGACACCCGGCTGGTGAACGTGCACGTCCAGCGGCTGCGCTCCAAGGTCGAGAAGGACCCGGAGCACCCCGAGGTCGTGCTGACCGTGCGCGGCGTCGGCTACAAGGCCGGCCCGCCATAATCCGATGTCCTGAATGAGACCGCGATGAAGAATCGGCTGACCAGGCTCGGCTGGTCGGCGATAGGGCTGGCCCGTCGCGCGGCGAGCTACGGCAGGCGCAGGGCGGTCGCCTTCGGGGAGCTGTGGCGGCACTCGCTGCAGTTCCGGGTGACCGTCTCGACGCTCGCGCTGTCGTCCGCCGTGGTGTTCGTGCTGGGCATGGTGCTGCAGAACCAGATCACCGAGCGACTGATGGACACCAAGGAGCGCGCCGCGATCGCGCAGCTCCAAGTGGTCGTGCGGACGGCGGAGAGCGAGCTCGTCGGCGACGCGGGCCAGGACGAGGCCCTGCGCAACCGGCTGAACAACGCACTGAAGCGGATCACCAGCAGCTCGGTCGCCACGCAGGACACCCAGAGCTCGGCCGCGGGCGCGTTCGAGCCGGTGCTCGCCGCGGGAGACCCGGACCAGGCCTCCGAGCACGCCATCTCCGCGGGCCCCTACGAGAAGGTGCCGAGCGGCCTGCGCAACTTCGTCGAGAACAACGAGCAGGCCAAGCAGATCCACACGGTCGGCGGCGCGACCTACCTGATGGTGGGAGCCCCGGTGACCACCACGACCCGGCCCATCCAGCTGTATCTGCTGTTCCCGCTGGCCACCGAGCAGAACACGGTCGCCACCGTGCAGAACACCATGCTCGTCGGCGGCCTGGTGCTGTTGCTGCTGCTCGCCAGCATCACCAACCTCGTCACGCGGCAGGTCGTGCGGCCGGTGCGCAGGGCGGCCGCCGTGGCGGAGCGCTTTGCCGAGGGCGAGCTCGACCGGCGGCTCGACGTGGTCGGCGAGGACGACCTCGCCAAGCTCGCCGTCTCGTA
This sequence comes from Prauserella muralis, assembly GCF_003202285.1. Taxonomy (GTDB): domain Bacteria; phylum Actinomycetota; class Actinomycetes; order Mycobacteriales; family Pseudonocardiaceae; genus Prauserella_B; species Prauserella_B muralis. The sequence continues at coordinate 517,393 of NZ_MASW01000006.1, read as the reverse complement.
CAACCAGATGGCCGCGAGCATCCAGCGGCAGATGCGCGAGCTGGAGGAGTTCGGCCAGCTTCAGCGCCGCTTCACCTCGGACGTCTCCCACGAGCTGCGCACCCCGCTGACCACCGTGCGGATGGCGGCCGACGTGCTGCACGCCTCGCGGGAGCAGTTCCCCGCCGGGCTGGCGCGCTCGGCGGAGCTGCTGGTCGACGAGCTGGACCGGTTCGAGACGCTGCTGCGCGACCTGCTCGAGATCAGCAGGCTCGACGCGGGCGTGGAGGAACTGTCGGCCGAGGTCATCGACGTGCGCCCGATCGCGCGCCGGGCGGTGGAGCAGGTCAGCGTCATCGCGGGCAGCGCGGGCAGCTCCGTGGAGCTGGAACTGCCCGACGAGGAGGTCACCGCCGAGGTCGACGCGCGCAGGGTGGAGCGCATCCTGCGCAACCTGCTGGCCAACGCCGTCGACCACGGCGACGGCAAGCCCGTGCGGCTGCGGCTGGCCGCCGACGAGCGGGCCGTGGCGATCACCGTGCGCGACTACGGTGTCGGCCTCCGGGCGGGCGAGGCCGAGCTGGTGTTCAACCGGTTCTGGCGCGCCGACCCTTCGCGCAACCGGCGCACCGGCGGCACGGGCCTCGGGCTGGCGATCAGCCAGGAGGATGCCCGGCTGCACGGTGGCACGCTGGATGCGTGGGGCGAGCCGGACCGCGGCTCGTGCTTCCGGCTCACGCTGCCCCGCAGCGTGGGCAGTGAGATCGACGGCAGCCCGCTGCCGTTGCCGCCCGAGCCGGACGACGCGCCGCCCGGGGACGGCGACGGGCGTGGCGCGCTGCCCGCACCCGGCGATGAGACCGCCGTTCCGCACGTCGAGCATCAGGAGGTCCGGTGATCCGGCGCAGGAGGCTGCGGGCGCTGCTCGCGGGACTCACCGCCGTGCTGACCGTGAGCGGCTGCGCGGCGATCCCCTCCGAGTCGCAGCCCCAGGCCATCCCGAGGGAGAACCTGGGCCAGCCCACCCAGGAGATCCCGGAGCCCGCGCGGGGGCTCGACCCGCTGTCGGTGGTGCGGGAGTTCGTGCGTGCCAGCGCGCAGCCGACGAGTGACTACGCGGCTTCCCGCGCCTACCTGGCGGCCAACGCCCGCGAGGAGTGGCAGCCCGACCAGGGGCTCACGATCATCGAGGACGAGTTCAGCACCGTCTACGCCCCCGACGACGACGAGTCCACCGACTCCGACGAGCAGCTGGTGACCGTGCGTGGCACCAACGTCGGCAGGCTCGGCGCGGACAGCGCGTTCATCCCGTCGGACGAGCCGGTCGGCGTGCCGGTGCGGTTGCGGATGCAGCCGGACGGGCAGTGGCGCATCGTCGACGCGCCCGGCACGATCCTCATCACCGAGAGCGACTTCACCGACAGCTACTTCCGGGTGCCGGTGTACTTCTTCGCACCCGACTCCACGGCCATCGTGCCCGATCTGCGCTACGTCGTCGCGCGGCCGCAGTCCGGGTTGCCTGCCAGGGTGATGGATCTGCTGCTGTCCGGGCCGTCCAACGGCCTCGCGGGAGCCGTGCGCAACCCGCTCGCCGACGCCACGCTGGACAGCAACGTGACCGGCGCCAACGACGGCGCGCTGCTCGTGCCGCTCACCGGCGTCGACGGTGAGAGCCTGCAGGAGAAGCAGCTCATGGTCGCCCAGGTCGTGCGCTCGCTGCAGACGGTCACCACGAGCCGCATCCGGCTGCTCTCCGACGGGACGTCGCTCGTTCCGGGCCAGCACGACTGGCTGCCGAGCGAGGTGCCCGCCTACGAGGCGCTGTCCTCACCCAAGTCGGAGCTGCCCGGCCTGATGACGGTCGACTCGCGGATCCGCTCGCTGGGCAGCGGCGCGCCCATCGCGGGGCCCGCCGGTGCCGGCGCCTACGAGGTGGAGAGCGCAGCACAGTCCATCACGGGCGGCCAGCTGGCCGTGGTGGAGTCGGCGGGGCCGAGGCGGGTCGCGTTGCGGGTCGGTGACTACGGCCGGGACAACCCCGTGGTGGACCTGCCCGCGCAGACGCTGACCCGGCCGAGCTGGCGGCCGCCCACGTCGGCGGGCAGCCAGTCCAACGAACTCTGGACCGTCGCCGACGGCGAGCGGGTGGTGCGGGTGTCGCGTGCTCCCGACGGCAGGTGGACGCCGCAGGCGGTGAACGCCACCGACCTGCTCGCCGTCGGCAGGATCAGCGGGCTGCGCCTGTCCAGGGACGGCTCGCGGGTCGCGGTGATCGCGGGCGGGCAGCTCGTCGTGGCGTCGGTGGTGCGCAGTGCCGACTCGGCGTCGGTGACCCTGCGGTCGCCGCGGATCCTGCAGCCGGGCACGCTGGCCGACGTCGTCGACGTCGACTGGCTCAGCCAGGACACGCTCATCGTGGCGACCAACTCGGACTCGATGCCGGTGGCCAGGGTCTCGGTCGACGGCTTGCGCCTCGACGGCTACAGCAGCGCCAACCTGACCCCGCCGATGCAGGCCATCACCGCCGCGCCCGGCAGGCCGATCGTCGCCGCCGACTCCACCGGCCTGTGGACGGCCAACGACGTCGGCGACGTGTGGCGCCCGCACAGCCACACGCTCGCCGGAGCCGAGCCGTTCTACCCGGGCTAGCTGCGAGCCGAAGGGCACCTTGGGTACCGGATGCGTGCCCACGGGCACCTTCGGCACGGATCGGCGGCGTTGGGCACGGCAGGCGAGCCGGGAACTGTCGGTGGCCGGGTGCATGCTCAGCGGTCATGGTGGTCAGGACCATTTCCGGATTCGGGCGCGCGGCGCTCGACCTCGTGCTGCCCCCGGTGTGCGCGGGCTGCGGTGAGCACGGCGCCGCGTGCTGTGCCGCCTGCGCGGCCACGCTGGCCGGGCAGCGGCCGTTCGACGCGGCGGGCGGCGCCTGCGCGCTCGCCCGTTACGACGGCGTCGCCAGGCGGCTCGTGCTGGCCTACAAGGAGCGCGGAAGGCGGGACCTGGCGGCGCCCCTCGGCCAGGCGCTCGCCGGTGCGGTCCCGTACGTGCCGGGGACCCGTCCCGACGCGCACGGCACGTGGTGGCTCGTGCCCGCGCCGTCCCGCCGGGCCGCCGCCAGGGTGCGGGGCGGTCAGCACGTGCTCGCGCTCGCCCGGCACTGCGCGGCGCGGCTCGCCGCCCTGGGCTGGGAGGCCGCCGTCGCGCCCGTGCTCGAACTGGACCCGCGAGCCCGCGACGCCGTCGGGCTCGACCGGGCCCAGCGGGCCGCCAACCTGGCAGGACGGGTGCGGCTGCGGCAGGCGGGTGCGCCGCCGCCGGGCACACCCGTCGTGCTGCTCGACGACGTGGTGACCACGGGCGCCACCGTGACGGCGTGCGCGGCCGCGCTGCGGGACGGCGGTGTCGAGCCCGTGGCGGCGCTGGCCCTCACCGCGGCGTGAACACACCGTGGCCTCGTCACCCACACGTGTGGCGGGGAACCGCCTGCCGGGTCCCGCCCGTTGGGTGGTTATGAGGCACACCGCCACCATCGCCGGCTCGCGAAACGGGTGTGCCAGGCGCGGACCCGGTCCGCGAATCAGCAGCGCAGTGCCGACGGCTCGGGACGGCCATTCCGGCGTCACGGTGAGTCCATTGCGGATCGTGACGATCATTCACCGTTCGACGTCCCCCGCACCGGGGGCTGTTGCTACCGCCGGAAGGCGGCTAACGTGCTGCGCTAACAGCAATCCCGGCAGGCGGGGAGGTGAACAGCCCATGTCCCTGGCGCCGGAGGCGGCCTGAATCAGACGAATGGCACACGCGGGATCGTGTCGGCCATTTCCCGTCGTTCCCCCGGCGCTCGTCGTCCGCAAATTGACTCGCACGCATTTTCAGCGAGGGAGGTCGTGTATGGACATCGTCGTGAAGGGCCGCAACGTGGAGGTGCCCGAGCATTATCGGGTCCACGTCAGCGAGAAACTGGCGCGGTTGGAGCGCTACGACAGGAAGGTCATCCGCTACGACGTCGAGCTGTTCCACGAGCCCAACCGCCGGCAGTCCAAGAACTGCCAGCGCGTCGAGATCACCGGCAAGGGCAGGGGTCCTGCCGTCCGCGCGGAGGCCTGTGCAGGCGACTTCTACGCGGCACTCGACTCCGCCGTGAACAAGCTCGAGAACCGGCTGCGCCGGAGCCACGACCGCAGGCGGGTGCACTACGGGCGCCGCAGCCCCGAGTCCGTCGCCGAGGCCACCTCGGTGGGCGCGATGGCGAGCGAGCCCGGATCGATGGTCAACGGCGGGCGGCGCCCCGCGGCCAACACCGCGGTGCTGGAGGCCCCCGTCGAGCCCGAGGCCGCCGTGACGGCCGAGGAGATCGAGCTGCCCGAGCAGCAGAGCTGGGACGATGGTGTGGCCGTCCACGAGCCCGGCCGCATCGTGCGGGAGAAGCACCATTCCGCCGAACCCATGACGGTCGACCAGGCCCTTTACCAGATGGAGCTGGTCGGACACGACTTCTACCTCTTCAACGACTCCCATACCGGCAAGCCCAGCGTCGTCTACCGCAGGAAGGGCTTCGACTACGGCGTGATCCGGCTCGGCTGACCCCGGTTGCCGAGCACAGGCGAGCGGCCCGCGCACGATCGTGCGCGGGCCGTCGCCATGTCGTACGCCGGGCGGGCACACCGACCTCGCGGAAACCTCTACGATGGGGAGTACTGCGTGGTCCGACGACCGCGCCTGTCAAGCTGCCCGGCGCCCGTTCGGGTGCTGTGATGCCACTGACGACCACAAAGACACAGCTAGCGAGGTCGACCCGGATGCTTCTGAACCGCCTGCTCCGCGCGGGCGAGGGCAAGATGGTGAAGCGGCTCCGCCGTATCGCGGACCACATCAACACCCTCGAAGACGACGTCAAGGACCTCTCCGACGCCGAGCTGCAGGCCAAGACGGACGAGTTCCGCAAGCGGCATGCCGACGGGGAATCACTCGACGACCTGCTGCCGGAGGCGTTCGCCGTCGCTCGCGAGGCCGCCAAGCGGGTGCTGGGCCAGCGACCCTTCGACGTGCAGCTCATGGGTGCCGCCGCGTTGCACCTCGGCCAGGTCGCCGAGATGAAGACCGGTGAAGGCAAGACCCTCACCTCGGTGCTGGCCGCCTATCTCAACGCCCTCTCCGGCAAGGGCGTGCACCTCGTCACCACGAACGACTACCTGGCCAAACGTGACTCCGAGTGGATGGGCCGCATCCACCGCTTCCTCGGCCTCGAGGTCGGGGCCATCCTGTCGGAGCTGCCGCCGTCCGCGCGCCGCGAGGCCTACAACGCCGACATCACCTACGGCACGAACAACGAGTTCGGCTTCGACTACCTGCGCGACAACATGGCGTGGAGCCTGGACGACTGCGTGCAGCGCGGCCACAACTTCGCCATCGTCGACGAGGTCGACTCGATCCTCATCGACGAGGCGCGCACCCCGCTCATCATCTCCGGGCCCGCCGACCAGTCCTCGCGCTGGTACACCGAGTTCGCCCGCATGGCGCCGCTGATGAAGAAGGACGTCCACTACGAGGTGGACGAGCGCAAGCGGGCCGTGGGTGTCACCGAGAAGGGCGTCGAGTTCGTCGAGGACCAGCTGGGCATCGAGAACCTCTACGAGGCGGCCAACACCCCGCTCGTCGGGTTCCTGAACAACGCCCTCAAGGCCAAGGAGCTCTACAACCGCGACAAGGAGTACATCGTCCGGAACGGCGAGGTGCTCATCGTCGACGAGTTCACCGGTCGCATCCTCGCGGGCAGGCGCTTCAACGAGGGCATGCACCAGGCGATCGAGGCCAAGGAAGGCGTCGAGATCAAGGCCGAGAACCAGACGCTGGCCACGATCACGCTGCAGAACTACTTCCGTCTCTACGACAAGTTGTCGGGCATGACCGGTACCGCCGAGACCGAGGCGGCCGAGTTCCACCAGACCTACAAGCTGGGCGTGGTGCCGATCCCGACCAACCGGCCGATGATCCGTGCGGACGAGGCCGACCTCATCTACAAGACCGAGCCCGCCAAGTTCGAGGCGGTCGCCGAGGACATCGCCGAGCGGCACGAGAAGGGCCAGCCGGTGCTGGTGGGCACCACCAGCGTCGAGAAGTCCGAGTACCTGTCGAAGCAGCTGGTCAAGCGCGGCGTGCCGCACGAGGTCCTCAACGCGAAGAACCACCACCGCGAGGCGCTGATCGTGGCCAAGGCCGGCCGCAAGGGCGCCGTCACGGTCGCCACCAACATGGCGGGCCGTGGTACCGACATCGTGCTCGGCGGCAACCCCGACATCATCGCCGACGAGGTGCTGCGCGAGCGGGGCCTCGACCCCGTCGAGCACTCGGCCGAGTACGAAGCCGCCTGGCCGAAGGTGCTGGAGGAGGTCCGCGCCGAGAGCAAGGCCGAGGCCGAGGAGGTCATCGAGGCAGGCGGCCTGTACGTGCTGGGCACCGAGCGGCACGAGTCCCGGCGCATCGACAACCAGCTGCGCGGCCGGTCGGGCCGTCAGGGTGACCCCGGTGAGTCGCGGTTCTACCTCTCGCTCGGCGACGACCTCATGCGCCGGTTCAACGCGGCCATGGTCGAGCGGGTGATGACCACCATGCGGCTGCCCGACGACGTGCCGATCGAGCACAAGATGGTCTCGCGGGCCATCAAGAGTGCTCAGACGCAGGTCGAGCAGCAGAACATGGAGATCCGCAAGAACGTCCTCAAGTACGACGAGGTGCTCAACCAGCAGCGCAAGGTGATCTACGCCGAGCGCCGCAGGGTCCTGGAGGGCGAGGACCTGCGCGAGCAGGTGGAGCACATGATCCGCGACGTCGTCACCGCCTACGTGGACGGCGCGACCTCCGAGGGCTACGCCGAGGACTGGGATCACGAGAAGCTGTGGACGGCGCTGAAGACGCTGTACCCGGTGGGCGTGAACTGGGAGGACATCGCCGACGAGGAGGACGACCTCGACGCGGACCGGTTGCGCGAGGTGCTGCTGGCCGACGCGGAGCGGGCCTACGCGCAGCGTGAGGCCGACCTCGACGCCAAGGTCGGCGAGGGCGCCATGCGCGAGCTCGAACGGCGCGTCGTGCTCTCGGTGCTGGACCGCAAGTGGCGCGAGCACCTCTACGAGATGGACTACCTCAAGGAGGGCATCGGCCTGCGGGCGATGGCCCAGCGCGACCCGCTCGTGGAGTACCAGCGCGAGGGCTTCGACATGTTCAACGCGATGCTCGACTCGCTGAAGGAGGAGGCCGTCGGCTTCCTGTTCAACCTGCAGGTCGAGCAGGCCGAGCCGCAGCAGCCACAGCAGCAGGCCGAAGCCGCACCGGCCGCCGCGGCGTCCGCGGCCGCCGGCAGCGGCAACGGCGAGGCGAAGTCCGGCCGCCATGCGCGGCCGGTGCCGCCACAGCCGGCCACGGGCGGGCGCGACGGGGACGGCACCCCGGTGCCCTCCGCGCTGCGCGGCAAGGGGCTTGGCCAGGAAAGCGCGCCCGCGCTGACCTACTCGGGCCCTGCCGAGGGCGGTGGCGTCGAGTCGCGGGGCAGCGACAGTGGCTCCAGCGGCAACCCCAAGGCCAGCGGGGGTGGCACCCGGCGGGAGCGCAGGGCCGCCGCCCGGCAGGAGGCCAAGAAGAACAAGAAGGGCGCCCGCCGCTGACCTGCGGCGCCACACCGGGCCGTGCCCGGTTGGCCCGTGGCGGTGGCGGCGTCGTCACGCGCGCCGGCCGCTCGGCTCAAGCACCCCGAAGTAGGTGCAGGACCAGCGGCCGGCGCGGTGTTCGAAGCGGGCGGTGACGGCGAAGGCGCGCTCGCCGGTGTGCGCGATGCCGCATGCCTCGATGGCGCCGTCCGCCGGTCTGCTCGAGTACACCCTGCGCAGCGTGTAGCGCTGGCCGGGCGTGCGGCATCTGTCCCGGAGCGTCCGGTGCAGTGCGGGGGTCAGCCAGCGGCCCAGTTGCGCCACGGGTCTGCGTCCGGCGTGCACCTCCAGCAACGCCGTCAGGACCTTGTGCAGTGTGCGCCGTTCCAGCACCGGCAGCGCCTGGCCCGCCTTGTGCCGGGGCGGGATCTCGGCCAGCAGGTCGTCCAGTGTGAGCTGTCCCGCGGTCGTCTCCCGTGCCGGCAGCGGGTGCCCGTGGCGCGCGGGCTCGTACGGCGTGAGCGGGAGCAGTCCCGTGCCGGGCGTGAGCGTGTGCATGACCCCTCCAGTGATCGCGGCTACTACTGGTGACACGAGCGTCACCATCTGTAGGAACAGAGGGGTGAAACGGGCGCCGTGATCCCGGAACCGCACGAGGTGGTGAAAGTGCGCCGTTCCGCCACCTCGGTGGCCGCCGATGCGCTATCGCGTGCGCCGTAGGCTGGCCGCTGTGCTGCGCGGGATCGTGCTGGACTACGCGGGCGTGCTGACCGACCCGGAGGCGCCCGCGCTGCTCGCCTACCTGGACAAGGCCCGCGACCGGGGCATCCGCACGGCCCTGCTGTCCAACGCCGCGGGCGGCGGTGCGGTGCGCAGGCGACTGTCCGCGTGGTTCGACGCGCTCGTCTTCTCCGGGGAGGCCGGGGTCGCCAAGCCCGCCACCGAGGCCTACCACCTCACCGCCGAGCGCCTCGGCTTCGTGCCCGCCGCCTGCGTCTTCGTCGACGACGCCGAGCGCAACGTCGCGGGCGCCGTCGCGGCGGGCATGGTCGGCGTCCGGCACACGTCGGTGGAGGACACGCTGGCCGAGTTGGACGCGCTCTTCCCTGCGGCAGGGTGACCTGCGCTTCGGCGGAATGCCTGACGACGGCCGGGCCGTTCGGCTACGCTCGTGTACCGGATCGTCACGGGTAGGTGGGAGACGGGATGGCGGAGTGGTTCGACGCCTTTTCCGGCGGTGAGAGCGCGTCGAGCGCGGTGGACAGCGTGTTCGGCAGGGCCGGCGTGTTCGGCAAGGACATCGCCGGCAGCTCCGGCGGAGGCGGCGGCTCCTGGAGCTTCGACCGCGACCAGATCGACGCTGTGATCAGCCAGTGGAAGGCGTTGCTCGACGACTGTCAGCAGGACCGCATGACGCTGCAGGACCTCCGCGCCGGGGACGCGAAGCCGTCCGACGACGATCCGAGCGTCAGCTACGTCAAAGATGTCCTGGAGGGTCTCGGCTCCGTTCGCCAGTCCAATGCATCGATGCTCGCGTACATCCAGGACTTCATCGAGAAGCTGGAGGCCGCGCGGGACGGCATCCAGCGCACGGAGGACAGCAACGCTGACCCCTTCACAGCGGCGAAGGCCGTGTTCGGCCAATGACCATGAGAACCGTCGGGGCCGCTCTGGCAGCGGCCGCACTCGGCGCTCTGCTGGCTTCCTGCTCCGCCACCGAACCGGGGAGTGCGCTGCCGCGGTCCGGTGCCAGCGCGCCGCCGAGTTCGACCGGTGTGCCCGGGGGCCCAGGGGTGCCGGCGGTGAGCGAGCCGCTCGATCCGTCGCCCTACCTCGACGACCCGTGCAAACTGGCCGAGCCTGCCGCGCTGGCCGAACTCGGTTACGGCGAGCCAGGCACGAAGCGCACGGAGGAAACCACCGACGAGACCCTGCAAGGCGGTCCCTCGTGCGGCTGGTTCTCCGACGGCGCTGAAGGTATCTCCGTCGTCATCCAGACGGTCAACCGCGAACGGGGCACCGGTGGCTTGGGCGGCGTGTACGAGAGCTACAAGGACGGTCAACGCGCCTACTGGGAGCCGACCACCGTGAACGGCTACCCGGCTGCGTACACCGACAAGCAGGATTTCCGGGATCAGGGCGAATGCGGAATCGTCGTCGGAATCCAGGACGACCTGTCGTTCGCCGTGGGTACCGATGGATACGTCTCCGACCCTGAGCGGGCCTGTGCCGATGCCCAGGCTCTGGCCGGTGTCGTCATCGAGACACTGAAGGGTGGCGCGTGACGTGAATGGTGAGCAGATCTACCAGAACTTTCAGTCCGGCAGCGGCACAGGAGGACTGGAGTCGATGGCGGAGACCCTGGCGAGGCTGAAAGCCTCCTACCGGAACCGGGCTGAGTCGATCGCCGCTCTCCAGCAGCAGATGGCCTCCGCCTGGACCGGCGATGCCGGCACGGCTGCTCGCGAGGGCGCAGGCCCGCTCGAGCAGGCGCTGAAGGAGTCGGCGGCGAACTTCGACCAGACCGTGCGGTCGATGGCCGACCAGTCGAGCAGCTGGAACTCCGCCGCGCGGTCGGTGGAGCCGGTGCCGCCGATGCCGGAGAAGCCGAGCCCGTGGACCACCGGCCTCAAGGCGGCCATCCCGGTGGCGGGGCCGTTCATGGCCGCCGACGATCTCCGGACCTATCAGGAGGGCGTTGTCGCGCACACGGCAGCATCGGCCAACAACGTCGCGGTGATGGACAAGTACTCCGCCGCCACCAGTGGCAACGCCGCGAACATCGGGCACGACTACACGGTTCTCGAGCCGGGATCGGCTTCGGTGTCACTGAAGAGCTCGACGCCCAGCGGGATCTCCGGCGACCTTTCCGGCGCGCCCGGCGCGACGCACAGTTCCGCCGTCTCTGGTCCGGGCGCGGGACCGGTCACCACGTCGGGCGGCCCGGTCAGCGGCGCGGTGCCCCACGTCAACGCCCCCTCCGCGACCGGGGCAGGCCCGACGCCCGTGTCACCGGGCGGCGGACCGCCCGTGAGCACTCCGAACGTGGGCACCGGTGGCACGACCGGCCTTGGCGCGCCGACCGGGATCGCGGCGGCGACCAACGTGCCGCCGAGCCGGTCCACGCCTTCCGACTCGACCCGGCAGGGCACGGGACGGCCGTCGTTCGGGAACAGCTCCACGCGTGGGACCAGTGGGACGTCGCGGGGCGGCACCGGAACGTCCCGCAGCACCACCGGAACCGGCCCGGGCTCGGGCCGTGGCGGCGCGGGCCTCGGCGAGCGGGCGGGCAGCAGGCTGTACGGTCCCGGCGCGGGACGTGCCGGTGGCGGCGAGGCTGCCGGCGGTGGCCGGGCCGCCGGGGCGGCCGACGGCGCCAGGGCGCTCGGCGCGGGCAAGGGCACCGGCGTGGGCATGACGGGCGGTGCGGCGGCCGCGGCCGAGTCGGCGGCGGCCAGGGGAACGGCGGCCGGTGCGCGCGGTGGCGCGATGGGGCCCGTGGCCGGAACGGGCGCCAACCGTGGTCAGGGCGCGGAGGACGAGGAACACCAGCGCGCGGCCTACCTGCAGGAGAACGACCCGGACGAGGTGTTCATCGGTGACCTTGGCAAGACGACGCCACCGGTGATCGGGGAGTGAAGGGCGACAGAGCGGTCCTGCCCGTCACGGCGCTCGCGGCGGTCGTGGCGCGGCAGGGCCTCGGAGAGCTGCACATCGCCGTGCAGCCGGAACCCGTCTGGATCCCACCCGGCGACCGGCCCGATGCGGAGTCCGCAGTGGACACAGCGCTGGCGGAAGCCGGGCTGCTCGAGGGGCGGGGCCGTGTCGACGCCGACTTCCTCGACTGGCTGCCGTTGCTGACCAACGCCACGATCGAGTACTACGGCTGGCTCTCCCAGAACGACACCACGTGGAGCGTGCTCGCCGCGGGACGTGGCCTGCAGGGTGTGCTCGCCGTCCGCTCCGGGGACTGGGTGACACTGCTGCCCGCGAACCACAACCGGCTGGCCGAGACGCTCGCGGCGCACCTGCCCGAGCTGTATCCCGGCGGCGGCAGCCACTGGTCGGTGCGCGTGATCGACCTGGAGGAAGCCGGCCGCCACCCGGCGAACGAGCGGTCGCTGCCACCGGACGTGCGGGAGATCGTGAAGGTCGTCCAGCGTCCCGTCACCGGGGCGGGTGAGCTCTACGTCGCCGAACGCGACCACCTCGGCCGCTACACGCGCCTGCGGGAGCCGCTGCACTATGTGGACACCGACTGGGGGCGGTATCTGAACTACACCAACGGTTCCGGCGCCGAGGCGGAGGTTCACATCGCACCCGGCTCGGCGAGCGCCATCGCCACCGAACTGGACAAGCTGCGCGCCACCCTCGGCTAGCGCGCCGTCACCCCGAGCCGAAGGGCACCGCGGGTACACACCACGTACCCGCGGTGCCCTTCGGCTCGCAGGCGGGTGACCGAGAGCGCGGGTTCAGTGACCGTGCTGACCGTCCCGCCGGACCAGTTCGAAGCACAGCACGGCCGCGGCGGCCGAGACGTTGAGCGACTCGACGCCGCCCGGCATCGGGATCGACACCCAGCCGGCCACCAGCTGAGCCACGTCGCCGCCGACACCGGCGGTCTCGCCGCCGAGCACGAACGCCGTCCGCGCGGGCAGCTCCAGGTCGAACAGCGACTCGGCGCCCTGCGACCCCAGCGCGTACACGGCGTAGCCCGCCTCGGTGAGCTGCTCCACCGCGTCGGCGGCCGTGGCGCAGCGCAGCATGGGTGCCCGGAACGCCACACCCGCCGAGGCCTTCACCACCAGCGGATCGAGCGCGGCGACCCCTCGCCGGGGCACCACGATGCCGCCCAGCCCGGCCGCGGTGGCCGTGCGCAGGATCATGCCCACGTTGGCGGGCGTGGTGATCCCGTCGAGAACGAGCACCCGTTCCGGCGGCCGCTTCTCCGCCAGCGCCGCCGCGAGCGGGCGCATGCGCGGGGCCACCACGTCCGCGAGCACCCCCTGGTCCTGCTTGCCGTTGCCCGCGAGGACCTTCACCCGGTGCGCGCTGGCCCGCTGCACGGGCACGCCGACCGCCTTCGCGGCCCGCTGGATCTCCGTCACGGCAGGCCCCCGCGCGACGTCGGCGAGGATCACTTTGTCGACATCGAGCTCCGGGTCGGTCAGCGCCTCGAGCACGGGCTTGCGCCCGTAGACGGTCAGGAAGCGGTCCTTCGGAGACACCGCGGCATCGTCACCCACGGCGGCCAGTCTCCCACCTGTGTCAGTATCACCCCATGGCCGACCGTCTCTCGGCGCTCGACACGTCGTTCCTCTACGTGGAGCAGCCCGCCACGCCCCTGCACGTGGGCGGTGTGGCGATCTTCGACCGGCCCCGCGGCGGCATCGACTACGACAGCGTGCTCGCCCTCGTGGGCCACCGGCTCGGCTACCTGCCGCGCTACCGCCAGCGCGTGCTGCCGGTTCCGGGCCACCTGGCGAGGCCGGTGTGGGCCGACGACGTCGACTTCGACCTGAACTACCACGTGCGCCGCTCCGCGCTGCCGAGGCCGGGCAGTGACGAGCAGCTGTTCGACCTGGTCGCCCGCCTGATGGCCCGGCCGCTCGACCGGGAGCGGCCGCTGTGGGAGATCTACTTCGTCGAAGGTCTGGAGGGCGACCGCGTCGCCCTGGTCACGAAGACCCACCAGGCCCTTGTCGACGGCGTGGGCACCGTCGACCTCGGGCAGCTCATCCTGGACACCATGCCGGGCGGGTCCGAGCCAGCCGAGGACACCTGGACGCCTCGCACGCCGCCCAGCCGTGCCCAGCTGGTGCTCGACGCGGTCGGCGAGGCCGTGCAGCGCCCCGGCGAGCTGGTGGAGAACGCCCGCTCGGCCGCCAGGGACGTGGTGGCCACGGCGGAGAAGGCGGCCGACGCCGTCGGTGGTGTCGCGTCGGCGGTGCGCACCGTGCTGCGGCCGGCGCCGTCCGGCCCGCTCAACGCGCACGTCTCGGGCGGGCGGGTCTTCGCGGGCCTGCGGACGGGGCTCGACGGCTACCGCAAGCTCAGGACCCGGCACGAGTGCACGGTCAACGACGTCGTGTTCGCGGTGCTCACCGGCGCGCTGCGCGAGTGGCTCTCCTCGCGCGGGCACCATCCCGGCCCGTCCGCGGCCGTGCGGGCGCTGGTTCCGCTGGCGGTGCTCGACCCCGACACGGCCGAGTTCTCCCCGGCCGGGCTGGTGAACAACCAGGTGAAGCCGTATCTGGTGGACCTGCCGGTGGGGGAGCCGGACCCGGTGGTGCGGCTGCAGCACATCGCTCACACCATGGCCGAGTACCTGGGCGGCGAGCGTTCGGTGGCGGCGCGCGCCATGCTGAAGGTGGGCGGGTTCGCGCCCGCCACCATGCACTCGCTCGCCGCCCGCGCGGCGAGCTCGTTCTCGGGACGGATCTTCAACGTGCTGGTCGCCAACTCGCCGGGGCCGCAGCGCCCGCTCTACGCGTGCTCGGCGAGGATGTCGGCGATCTACCCGGTGATGCCGCTGGTGCGCGACCAGGCGCTGGCCATCGGTGTGACCTCCTATGACGGAAGCGTCTATTTCGGACTAAATGGTGACCGCAAGGCGTTGCACGACGTCGGCGCCCTCGCGGCGATGATCGAGGAAGCGCTGGAGGAACTGAAGGGGACGAACTGGTGAGGGTTTACCTGCCTGCCACGATCGGCATGCTGCGACAGCTGGTCTCCGACGGGGAGCTGATGCCGCTGAGCGGCACCGGGTTCGCGCTCACGCCCGCGCTGCGCGAGTCCTACGTCAGCGGCTCCACCGAGGAGCTGGAGTACGCGGCTCTGCTGGACGCGGCGCGCGCCTCGCTGCGTCTGCTGGCCTCCTCGCAGGAGCCCGGTGCCTCCGACACGAAGGAGCCGCCGAGGCGGGTCGTGATCTCGGCCGACGTCGAGCACGCCACGCTGCGGCCCGACCTGGACCACGCGGTGGTGCGACTCTCGGGGCCGGTGCGGCTCGACGAGGTCGCGGCCGTGCATGTCGACGCCGCCGAGGCCGAGCCCGCCGTCCTGGCCGCGGCCGCGGTGATCGACGCGGCCGATCTCGGAGATCCCGACGCCGAGTTCACCCTCGGCGACGTCGAGGACCACGAACTCGCCTGGTACGCGCCGCAGGAGCTGCCCTTCCTCCTCGAACTCATGTAACCATGGGGGCCTGCCCACAAGGCAGAGGATCGGGAGGCGAGACAACACCATGGACGCTGTGACATCCGTTCCGGTACCGGTGAACGAGCCTGTCCGCGGCTACGCGCCGGACAGCGCCGAGCGGGCCTCGCTGCAACGCAGGCTGGCCGAGCTGGAGGCCGACAAACACGAGCTGACCCAGACCATCGGCGGGCGGCGCAGGCTCGCGGGCGGTGAGCCGTTCGACGTCGTGCAGCCCCACGACCACGGCCACGTGCTGGGCGTGTGCGCGCAGGCCACCGCCGAGGACGTCGGCGAGGCGGTGAGCGCCGCGAAGGCGGCCTCCCGCGAGTGGGCGGAGCTGCCCTTCGACGAGCGCGCCGCCGTGTTCCTCAGGGCGGCCGACCTGCTCGCGGGCCCCTACCGGGACACCATCAACGCGGCCACCATGCTGGGCCAGTCGAAGTCGGTGCAGCAGGCCGAGATCGACGCGGCCTGCGAGCTGATCGACTTCCTGCGGTTCAACGTGCACTACGCGCGGCGCATCCTCGCCGAGCAGCCGAACTCGGTGCCCGGCGCGTGGAACCGCATGGAGTACCGGCCCCTGGACGGCTTCGTCGTGGCCATCACGCCGTTCAACTTCACCGCCATCGCGGGCAACCTGCCCAGCTCGCCCGCGCTGATGGGCAACACGGTGGTGTGGAAGCCGACGCCGTCGCAGCAGCTGGCCGCGCACTACACGATGCAGGTGTTCGAGGAGGCGGGCCTGCCGCCGGGCGTGATCAACATGGTCACCGGCGACGGCAAGGCCGTCAGCGAGGTCGCGCTGGCCGACCCCGGCTTCGGCGGCCTGCACTTCACCGGCTCCACGGGCACGTTCAAGCTGCTCTGGCGCACGATCGCCGAGCACCTCGACAGCTATGCCTCCTACCCGCGCATCGTGGGCGAGACCGGTGGCAAGGACTTCGTGGTCGCGCACAGCTCGGCCGATCCCGACAAGCTGGTCACCGCGCTGGTGCGAGGCGCGTTCGAGTACCAGGGGCAGAAGTGCTCGGCCGCGTCGCGTGCCTACCTCCCGCGCTCGCTGTGGGAGGGCGGCCTGCGCGAGCGCCTCGCCGACGTCACCAGGACCGTCAAGTACGGCGACATTACCGACTTCTCCCTGTTCGGCGGCGCGGTCATCAACGCCCGCGCGTTCGCCAAGCACAAGGCACTGCTGTCCGGTGTGGACGCCGATCCGGCGCTGGAACTGCTGGTAGGCGGCAACTGTGACGACCAGATCGGCTACTTCGTCGAGCCGACCGTCCTGGTGTCCGACGATCCGGGCCACGAGGTGTTCTCCACCGAGTACTTCGGGCCGATCCTCGCCGTGCACGTGTACCCGGACGGTGACTACGAGCGGATCCTGGAGCTGGTGGACAGCTCCGCCCCGTACGCGCTGACCGGCGCCGTGTTCGCCGACGACCGCGCCGCCGTGCAGCAGGCGCACCGCGCCCTGCGGTTCACGGCGGGCAACTTCTACGTCAACGACAAGCCGACGGGCTCCATCGTGGGCCAGCAGCCGTTCGGAGGATCGCGGGCGTCGGGTACCAACGACAAGGCGGGGTCGATGTTCAACCTGCTGCGGTGGGCGAGCCCGCGCTCCATCAAGGAGACCTTCGACGCGCCGACCGACATCACCTACCCGCACATGGGCTGACGAGACACGAAGGGCCCCGGGGCGGTTCGCCGTCCCCGGGGCCCTTCGCCGTCCGTTTCCGCCCTAGTTGGGCAGCTCACCGACCTGGTCGGCGGGCGGTGCCTCGACGGTCACCGGCTCGCCCCAGTCGTAGTACTTCATGCTCATGACCACCTTGTCGAGCATGCCCTGCGGCACCTGCTGGCCGCTCTGCTCGACGGCCTTCTTCATCGCGGCGCTCATGTCCATGTCGTAGCGCAGCGGCAGGTTGCGCTCGTCGATCCACACCGAGACCGGGATCGTGCCCAGGTCCAGGCCGCCCTGGGTGAGCTGGCCCATCTGCTGGTCCATGCCGTACTGCTTGGCCAGCTTCGCGAAGTCGACGTTGATCGTGTACTTGGTGGCCTGCTGCCCGTCGACCTCCTGTCCGGGCTGGGTGTCGACGATCTCGCCGGACTGCGACAGCAGCTCCAGCGTCTTGGTCGGGTCGCTCTGGGCCAGCATCTGGTCCACGTTGAGGCTGCCCATCTGGCCCATGTCCTCCAGCGACATCTTGACCCAGGGCTTGTCCGTGGACATCCCGCTGCCCGCGGGCATGTTGTCCGGCATCTTCAGGTAGACGGTCCGGTCGACCATCCGCATCTCGAAGCTCATCTTGCCCGCGCCGAGCGAGCTCATGTCCATGTCGGTGGTCATGGCCATGGAGGGGTTCTCGGGGTCGAAGCTGCCCTGGCCCTTCCCGGACATGGAGAACATGCCCATGTCCATGGTCATCGTGTACTTCGCGGACTTGATCTCCTGCGTGCTCTGCTCCGCCGCGCGGACCAGGCTCGCCGTGTCCTCGAAGACCGGGCTGGCGGTGCCGCCCGTGGTCTGGGAACAGCCGGTCAGTGCCAGCGCGATCGCGGCGGCTCCTCCCGCCACCGCGAACATCCGCTTGCCCATGTGTCTCCCCTTCGTTCGATCCCCTCGCCCTGCGAGCGACCAATCTACTCTCGTGTCTCTCCTTCGACGTCGTCCGGGCGCTTCGGTTCCGCCGGGTTCCCGGCGTCAGTTGCCCGCGGGGGCGTCACTGACCTGGTGGGCAGGCGGCGCCTCGATCGTCACCGGCGTCCCCGGTCCGTTCAGGGGTTACGGTTCGATTCCGGCGCGGGAGGCCAGCAGCCTGCGCAGCGACTCGAGCCTGCCGGGCCGGGCCTGCCCGGACGCCACGACGTCGTCGAGGGCGCAGTCGGGGTCCTCGGGCGGACCCAGGTGCCCGCAGCCGGAGGGACACTCCTCGGCGGCCTCGGCGAACTCGCCGAACGCGGCCACGATGTCGTCGGCGGTGACGTGCGCCAGCCCGAACGAGCGCACCCCCGGCGTGTCGATCACCCAGCCGCCGCCGGGCAGCGGCAGCGCCACCGCGGACACCGACGTGTGCCTGCCCTTGCCGACGGCACTCACCTCCCCCGTGGCGAGGCCCGCGTCCGGCAGCAGCCGGTTCACCAGGGTGGACTTGCCCACCCCGGAGTGCCCGACGAGCGCGGACACCCGCCCGCGCAGCCGGTCCGGCAACCCGTGGGGCTCCTCGTCGTGGCGGGTGACGACGGCGGGCACGTCCAGGTCGGCGTAGGAGGCGAGCAGTTCGTCCGGGGCGGCGAGGTCGGCCTTGGTCAGGCACAGCACCGGCTCCAGCCCGCCGGTGTAGCAGGCGACGAGGCAACGGTCGATGAACCCGGTACGCGGCGGCGGGTCGGCCAGCGAGGCGACGATGAGCAGCTGCTCGGCGTTGGCGACCACCACCCGCTCGTACGGGTCGGTGTCGTCGGCCGTCCTGCGCAGGACACTGGCGCGTTCCTCGACCCGCACGATCCTGGCCAGCGTGTCCGGCTTGCCGCTGACGTCGCCGACGAGGCCCACGCGGTCGCCCACCACCACCGGCGTCCGGCCGAGCTCGCGTGCCCGCATCGCCGTCACGACGTGGCCGGGATCGCCGTCCAGCGCGCACGTCCAGCGGCCCCTGTCGACCGCGGTCACCATCGCGGGGGCGGCGTCGGCATGGGCAGGGCGGCGCTTGCTGCGGGGCCGGGTTCCCTTGCCGGGGCGCACCCGGACGTCGCTCTCGTCGAGCTTGCGCCAGTCGCTACGGGCCAAACCGTCACACCCTCCTGATAGTGGTGTCGTTGGCACCGATGATCCCCCATCGTGCTCGCCACGGCCCGGCAACCGTGCCACGATGACGCTCGGGGGACATCGGCGACACCGGCGACGTCACGGACAACGCCACCGAGAGCAAGGAGCGGGATGCCATGTGCGGCCGTTACGCCGCGACGAAGGACCCGGCCACGTTGATGAAGGAGTTCGACGCGGCGGACGGCACCGAGGGCCAGGCGCCGTCGGAGAACTACAACGTCGCGCCGACGAAGAACATCGTGACGGTGGTGGAGCGCCATCCGCGGGACGAGGAGGGCAGGGTCCTGGAGTCGGAACCGGCCGTGCGCGCCCTGCGGGTCATGCGCTGGGGGCTCGTGCCGTTCTGGGCCAAGGACCCGGCCATCGGCAACCGCATGATCAACACCAGGGCGGAGACGGCCACCGAGAAGCCCGCCTTCCGCAAGGCGCTGACCCGGCGCCGCTGCCTGGTGCCCGCCGACGGCTGGTACGAGTGGCGCGTCGCCGAGGGCGCGGACAAGAAGGCCCCCAAGGAGCCGTTCTTCATGACCAGCCGCGACGGTTCGTCGCTGGCCTTCGCCGGCATCTGGGAGACCTGGCGTGACCCGAAGGCCGACGCCGACGCGCCGCCGCTGGTCACCTGCTCGATCATCACCACCGACGCGGTCGGCCAGCTCGCCGGCATCCACGACCGGATGCCGCTGGTGATGCCGCGCGAGCGGTGGCACGACTGGCTCGACCCCGACCGCACCGACGCCACCGGACTGCTCGAGCCACCGGGCCTGGAGTGGGCCGACAGCCTGGAGCTGCGGCCCGTGTCCACGAAGGTCAACAACGTCCGCAACAACGGCCCCGAGCTCCTCGAACGGGTCGAGACCCCGGCCACCGACCTCGACGGTGCGCTGTTCGACGTGCCGGGCCGATGACCCGCAAGGAGATCGACACCCCGCACGGCCCGGCCAGGGCCGAGCTGCACTGCGCCGAGGAGGGCTCGGCCGCGCTGCTGCTCGGCCACGGCGCGGGCGGCGGGATCGAGGCGCCCGACCTGGTGACCGCCACCCGCTCGGCACAGGCGGCGGGCGTGCACGTGGCACTGGTCGAGCAGCCGTACCGGGTGGCGGGCAGGCGCGCGCCCGCTCCGGCCAAGCAGCTCGACACGGCGTGGCTCGCGGTCGCCGAGGAGCTGGCCGGGACCTGGTTCGACGGCCTGCCGCTGGTGTTCGGCGGGCGCTCGTCAGGCGCCCGCGTGGCGTGCCGGACCGCTGCGGAGGGCCAGGCGGCGGCCGTGCTGTGCCTGGCCTTTCCCGTGCACCCGCCCGGCAAGCCGGAGAAGACCCGCCAGCCCGAACTCGACGCGGTCGAGGTGCCGACGCTGGTCGTGCAGGGCGAGCGCGACCCGTTCGGCAACCCGGAGGCCGGCCCGCACCACGAGGTGGTGGTGCTGCCCGGCGACCACAGCCTCAAGGCCGACCCCGACGGCCTGTCCCGCGCGGTGGCCGAGTGGCTGGGCCGCGTGCTCCGGCCGCTCGCGAGCTAGGAGGAGGCCTCAGCCCGCGATGGGGGCCACGATCGCGCCGGTGAGGCGCACCAGGTCGGCGGGAGCCAGCTCGATCTCCAGTCCCCGCCTGCCGCCCGAGCACAGGATCGTGCCGAAGTCCTCCGCCGAGACGTCCAGCACCAGTGGCAGCCTGCTGCGCTGCCCGAGCGGGGAGATGCCGCCCAGCACGTAGCCGGTGGCGCGCTGCGCGGCCGCCGTGTCGGCCAGCTTCGCCTTCTTCCCGCCTGCCGCCGCGGCGAGCGCCTTGAGGTCCAGCTGGCCGGTGACCGGCACCACGCCGACGGTCAGCTTGCCGTCCACCTCGGCGACGAGGGTCTTGAACACCCGCTCCGGCTCCACGCCCAGCGCCTCGGCGGCCTCCAGCCCGTACGACTCGTGCCGCGGATCGTGCTCGTACGTGTGCAGCGTGTGCTCGACCTTGTTCCTGGTGAGCAACGCCGTCGCGGGAGTGCCTTTGCCAGCCACGCCGGTGATGCTAGCGAGGCGCCGCGCCACCGGAATGAGGTCCTCGCCGTGTGCGTTGCACCCGACGTGCCGACCACACTGACCAGACCCCGAAGCCGTTCCCGCGTATCCTTGACAGCGACATATGCGCAGTCGGCTACGGAAAGGAACGGTTTGCCGAGCACGCAGAACTCCGCGGAGCCCGAGGCCACGCCAGCCGGGGCCGAGCCGGAGCGGGAACAGGAGCTCGTCGAGCGCTTCGAGCGCGACGCGATGCCCCTGCTGGACCAGCTCTACTCGGCCGCGTTGCGCATGACCCGTAACCCTGCCGACGCCGAAGACCTGGTCCAGGAGACGTACCTGAAGGCCTATGCGGCGTTCTCGTCCTTCAAGAAGGGCACCAACCTCAAGGCCTGGATGTATCGCATCCTGACCAACACCTACATCAACGGCTACCGCAAGCGGCAGCGCCAGCCCCTCCAGCAGCCGACGGAGGAGATCACCGACTGGCAGATCGCGCAGGCCGAGAGCCACACCTCGAGCGGGCTGCGCTCGGCCGAGGTCGAGGCGATGGACAACCTGCCGGACGCGGACGTGAAGGCCGCCCTGCAGCAGCTGCCCGAGGAGTTCCGGCTCGCGGTGTACCTGGCCGACGTCGAGGGCTTCGCGTACAAGGAAATCGCAGAGATCATGGAGACCCCGATCGGCACGGTGATGTCCCGGCTGCACCGCGGGCGCAGTCAGCTGCGGGGGCTGCTGGCCGACGTTGCCAGGGAGCGGGGGTTCATCCGCTCCACCCAGCAGGAGGTGGCCGGCCGATGAGTGCACGCGACGACTCGGCCAAGCCGGACAAGGTCCATTGCGAAGAGGCCCTCGCCGAGATCTACCTGCTGCTCGACCGCGAGTGCAGCCCGGAGCGCGACGCGCAGCTGCGCAAGCACATCGAGGACTGCCCGCCCTGCCTCGAGGAGTACGGCATCGACGAGCAGCTCAAGCAGCTGCTGGCCCGCAAGTGCGGCGGTGACCACGCGCCCGCCGAGCTCAAGAGCAGGCTTCGTGCCTCGATCCGCAAGACCGTCGAGCAGCGCGGGGGGCTGACCTACGCCCGCACCGAGATCGACATCGAACAGGTGAAGAAGGGCTCCGACTAGGTCGTGCAGCGAACGGCCCCGGCACCTTCGCGGTGCCGGGGCCGTGTCACGCCTGCTCAGGCGTTGGGCTTCTTGCCGTGGTTCGCGCCGTTCTTCTTCCTGGCGCGACGCTTCCGGGCTCGCTTCGACATTGTTGGTTACCTCCATGACGTGCTGCTCTAGTGTGGCATGTGGGCCTGTCGTCATTCGTCACGAGGGGGTCGGCGATGGCCGAGGAGATCAGGGCGGAGCTTGTCGCCAACGTGTGGAGGGTCGTCGCCAGGCCGGGCACGGCGGTGCACACCGGGGACACGGTGGTGATCCTCGAGTCGATGAAGATGGAGATCCCGGTGCTGACGGAGACGGACGGTAGGCTGGTCCGGCTTGCCGTCAACGAGGGTGACGTCGTCCGGGAGGGCGACCTGATCGCGGTGGTCGAATAGATCCATGTCCACGCTCGCCGAACTGCTCGCCGAGAACACCGGGCTGCCCGGTGAGGCCGTCGACCACCTGCAGATGGTGGTCGCCGAATGGCAACTGCTCGCCGACCTGTCGTTCGCGGACTTCCTCCTGTGGGTGCCGGTGGAGGACGGCGACGGCGACTTCGTCTGCGTCGCGCAGGTGCGGCCCACCACGGGCCCGACAGCGCACCCCGAGGACGTGGTCGGCACCCGGTTCACCACCGCGGAGCACCCCCAGCTGGCGAGGGCCATCCGCGAGGGCAGGCTGTGCCGGGAGGAGGACCCGCACTGGTACCGCGACCTGCCGATGCGCAGGGAGGCGGTGCCGGTGACGTTCGGCGAGCGGGTCATCGCCGTGCTCAGCAGGGAGACCAACCTGGCCTCGCCGCGCGTGCCGAGCCCGCTGGAGATCGCCTACCTGGGCAGTGCCGCCGACCTGTGCCAGATGATCGCCGACGGCACGTTTCCCAGCCCGGACGGCGGCACCGACGTGCACACCAGCCCCCGGGTGGGGGACGGCCTGATCCGGCTCGACCAGAGCGGCACGGTCGTGTTCGCCAGTCCGAACGGCCAGTCGGCCTACCACCGCATGGGCTACGAGTCGGACCTCATCGGCACCCGCCTCGCGCCACTGACCCGGTCGCTGATCCGCGACCCGTTCGACGCCACCGAGGTGTCGCACCGCATCCTCGACGCGCTCGACGGCAAGCCGGGCAGCCGCACCGAGGTGGAGTCGCGGCGCGGCGCGGTGGTGCTGTTCCGGGCGCTGCCACTGCGCCCCGCGGGCCGCCCCGCGGGTGCGCTGGTGCTGGCCAGGGACGTCACGGAGGTCAAGCGCAGGGACCGGGCACTGCTGTCGAAGGACGCCACGATCCGCGAGATCCACCACCGGGTGAAGAACAACCTGCAGACGGTCGCGGCGCTGCTGCGGCTGCAGTCGCGGCGCACGCCCAGCCCGGAGGCCCGGCAGGCGCTCAGCGAGTCCGTGCGGCGGGTGTCGTCGATCGCGATGGTGCACGAGGCCCTGTCGATGTCGGTCGACGAGCGGGTCGATCTGGACAAGCTGTTCGACAACGTGCTGCCGATGGTGGGCGACATCGCCACCGCCGAGTCGCAGGTCACGCTCACGCGCACGGGCACGTTCGGGGTAGTCGCCGCCGAGATCGCGACGCCCTTGGTGATGGTGGTCGCCGAACTGGTGCAGAACGCCGTGGGCCATGCGTTCGCGGGCGCAACCCACGGCAAGGTGGAGATCACCGTGGAACGGTCGGCGCGCTGGCTCGACGTGACCGTGCGCGACAACGGCAAGGGGCTGCCCGCCGGATTCTCCCTGGAACGGGCGGACGGGCTCGGACTGCAGATCGCGCGCACACTCGTCGAATCCGAATTGCGCGGTTCCCTGTCGTTGCGCGGATTGCGCTCCGGGGGAACGGAGGCGGCATTGCGGCTTCCCCTGAGCCGCCGCGTGTGAATGCATGTCCACAATGCACGCCATCCACTGTGCACAGTGGGAATGGGGTGAGCGCTTGAGGGCCGGCACCCGAAAAGGATGCCGGCCCTCAAACCTTTTGCCCGGCCGCGGTGGTCGCGATGACCATGCCGGGCAAAAGGACGCTCGCTGTTGTGCGTTACATCAGAAGTTGCTGCGCGTGCCGATCTGCGCACGGCGACGCTTGAGAGCGCGCCGCTCGTCCTCGCTCATGCCGCCCCACACGCCGGCGTCCTGGCCGCTGGCCAGTGCCCAGGCCAGGCAGTCGGAAGCGACGGTGCAGCGGTGGCACACGGCCTTCGCCGCGGTGATCTGCGAGAGCGCGGGACCACTGGTGCCCACAGGGAAGAACAGTTCCGGGTCCTCGTCTCGGCAGGCCGCGCGGTGGCGCCAGTCCATTTCCTTGAGCTCCTTCAAAGGGGCGCGGCAGTCCGCGCCACAGTCGTCATGGCGGTCGTTTCTTGGGGTGCTTGTGAATGCTTTCACGAAGCACCGAGTTCGACAAGTGTTTTCGAGAGATCGGTGAGTCAGCTCACCCGGCCGAGCTATCCGCCTGACCTGCGGGTTTGTGCCCGAAACGGCCTCGGCGCCCGGTCGGCGATGCGGCGAGCGGAGCTTCTCCGTCGCTGAGCGGCAACACAGAGTTTGCCGGAGGTGATCACCGGATGCTGCTCACGGCCTGCAACCGGTCACACCGCGACGGTGAGCGCACGAGGCACGCTCCGGAACTCCACTCGGGTGCGTTGCCCGACCAGATCTCCGTCAACCTGCAAGTTTACCGGCTCTTCGGCGGTGATGCCGATCAGCGGCAGATCGTCCCTGCGCAGCAGGTGCTTGCCGCGGTGCCTGCTCCGGGTGCGCAAGGCCTGCCGGGCGTGCCGCAGCACCGTCGGCAACGCGAGGCTGCGCAGGGCGAACAGCCCCAGGCCGGTGTCGAACGAGCAGTCGGTGTTGAGGTGCACCGGGCGCGTGCCCAGGTAGCTCCACGGGTCGGTGTTGGAGACGAACGCCGTCCTGACCGGCGCGGGTTCCTCGCCGGGGATCTGGACGGTGAGCTCCGGCCTGCCCGCGGGCGGGCGCAGGTACCGCGCCACCGCGGTGCGCAGGTACAGCGACGGGCTCGTGCGCTTGCCCCGGCGCTGCTCGACCTCCGCCACCACGTCGGCGTCCCAGCCCATGCCCGCGTTGAACGTGAACCACCGCTCGCCCGCGAGGCCCAGCCCCACCTGCCTGCCCCGCCGGTTCTCGATGGCGTGCAGCAGCTGGTACGTGGCCTCCACCGGGTCGCAGGGCAGCCCGAGGGCACGGGCGAACACGTTGGCGGAGCCGCCGGGCACGACGCCGAGCATCGGCACGTCCCGGTACCGGCCTGGTCTGCCGTCGGTGTCCGCGAGCAGTCCGTTGACGACCTCGTTGACCGTGCCGTCGCCGCCGTGGGCCACCACCAGGTCGAGGTCGTCCCGGGCGGCCGCGCGGGCCACCGCGAGCGCGTGACCGCGGTAGTCGGTCTCGACGACGTCGAGCTTCACCTCACTGGCCAGCGCGTGTGCGAGCACGTCGCGGCCACCGGCGGTGGTCGCGGTGGCTTGCGGGTTCACGATCAGAACTGCACGCACTACCGCAGAGTAGGTGAATGAGCAGGGCGTTCGGGGCTCTCGGCCGAACTAATCCTGCGAGTCTCGTCACTGAGCTGTGCCGGCCCCGCCGCGCGATCGCCGCGGCCAGGCCTTCCGCTCGCGCTCTCCGCCTCTCGCCGGTCGCCCTCCGTTCCCGAAGAACCCTTCGACAGCTTCGACGCTCCCTTGCCTGCCGTGACGAGTGCACCCCGGCGACCGCCGGCTCATCGACGACAACCAGATCATTGCTCGCGGGTGCACCGCCCGAAAACGGCCGACCGGGTGGCATACCATCGAAACCGTTCACGCACGGTCACCTGACGGGAAGGGCGGCCCCGTGCCACTCGCCGACAAGATTTCCCCGGCACCGCGCGAAGTCCGCCTCGCCGGGGCCCTCACCACCATCCCCGGCATCGCCCTGCTCGCGATCGCGGTCGTGCTCGCCGTCGAAGGGCTCGGCGGCGCGTCGGCGCAGGGCGCGAACGTCTACGCCGAGGTCGCCTACTACGTCGTGCTGGCCGCCGGTGTGCTGGCCTGCGCCGGGGGCCTGCTGCTGGGCAAGACGTGGGCCCGCTCGCCGTCGGTGGTCGTCGCGCTCGTGCTCGTCGGTGTCGGCTGGTACGCGACCGGCCCGTCCGGCCAGCCCGGCTTCGGCGTGCCGCTCATGCTCGCGGGCATCGCCGTGCTGGTGCTGCTGTTCCGGCGTCCCTCGCGGGCGTGGGCGCTCGGCCAGCTGGAGGGCGAGACCGAGGAGGAGGCGGCTCGCCGGGGCGGCGCGGAGGGCCGCGCCCGGCGCAGGGAGCAGGACGACCAGGAAACGCCCTAGGACCCCTAGGACCGGCGCGACTCGCCGGCCAGCGCGCGCAACGGCTCGTCGGTGAGCCGGCAGGTGGTCCACCCGTCCATCGGCACCGCCCCCAGCGCCGTGTAGAAGTCCAGCGCCGGGTTCCAGTTCAGCACCGACCACTCCAGCCGCGCGTACCCGCGGTCCACGCACTCCTCGGCCAGTGCCGCCAGCAGCGCCTTGCCGAGTCCGGAGCCGCGCAGTTCCGGGCGCACGTACAGGTCCTCGAGGTAGATCCCGTGCACGCCCCGCCACGTGGAGAAGTTCAGAAACCACAGCGTGAACCCGCCGATGTCGCCCCCGGACTCGGCGACGTGCCCGAACAGGGCGGGCGCCTCGCCGAACAGCGCCGCGTGCAGCTGCGCGGGGGTGAGGTGGCACTCCTGTGGCGCACGCTCGAACTCGGCCAGCTCGTGCACGAGCTTGACGACGGTCTCGACGTCGGCTTCGCGGACGCGGCGGATGCGGTGGTCCAACGGGATCTCCTGTGCTGGGTCGGGGCCTGCGGGTCTGCGTGGTCAGGCCGGGGGGACGTTGAGGTGCCGGATCTGGGGTTCGCCACGCTCGGCGGCGAGCATGCTGATGCTCGCCGGGTCGAGCCGGAAATGCACACCGGCGGTGGCCGCGAGGCCGAGCCAGCGGGCGATGAGCACGCGGCTGAAGTGGCCGTGGCCGACGAGCACGACGTCGCGCTCGGCCAGCGCGGCGCGGACGCGGGACAGCAGCGCGTCCGCCCTGGCACCCACCTGCGCGGAGCTCTCGCCGCCCGGCACGGCGTGGGTCCAGATGGTCCACCCCGGCACGCTCTCGCGGACCTCCTCGGTGGTGAGCCCCTCGTAGTCGCCGTAGTCCCACTCGGCGAGGTCCTCGGTGGTCTCGTCGACCCGCAGGCCCGCCAGCTCGGCGGTGCGCACCGCCCGTTGCCGGGGACTGCTGAGCACGAGCGCGGGCGAGTCGTCGTGGGTCATCAGCGCGTAGGTGCGGCCCGCGGCGTGTGCCTGGCGCTCGCCGACGGCCGTCAGCGGAAGGTCGGTGCGGCCGGTGTGCTGCCCGGTGGCCGACCACTCGGTCTGACCGTGCCGGAGCAGCAGGAGCGTGTGCTGGTCCACGGCTGCGAATATAGTCACCGCGGCGCGGATCTACTCACGGGTAACATGCGGTGGGTGACAGCACTGACCAAGACGTACACGATGTGGCGCAGGCTGGCGGGCAAGCCCGGTGGGCGGCGCCTGTTCTCCGCCGCCGTGTGCCTGCGAGTGCCCTACTTCGGCACGGTCCTGCCCACGGTCCGCGACCTGCGGCCGGGTCACTGCACGGTGAGCGCGCCCAAGTGGTGGGGAGTCCACAACCACCTGGGCACCTTCCACGCCATCGCCGCGTGCAACCTGGCCGAGCTGGCCATGGGCATGCTGGCCGAGGCGACCGTGCCGCCGACCCATCGCTGGATTCCCAAGGGCATGACCGTGTCGTACGTCGCCAAGGCGCGGACGCGGCTCACCGCCGTGGCCGACCTGCCCGAGCCGCCGGAGTTCGGTGCCGACGGCACGGACGTCGAGGTGCCGGTGACCGTGTCGGACGCCCACGGCGTGCCGGTGGTGACCGGAACCATCGTCATCCGGGTGACGCCGAAACCGGGCAGGTAGACCGGTCGGCGCACTGGGAGGCCGCAGACCTCGACGGCAGGGTGCGCGGCCGGCGAGCCGAAGGGCACCTTCGGTACGCCTGGCGTGCCCAGGGGCACCTTGGGCGCGGTGGCGGCGGGTGAACGGGGGACGTTCGGGCGTGAGTCCGGGGTGGCGACGTCAGGCGCCCTCGGCGCGCAGGCGTTCGTAGTGGGCCACGCACTCGGTGTAGGAGGGCAGCAGCCCGGCCTGCTCCGCCTCGGCAAGTGTCGGCGCCGCGGAGTCCTTTTCGGACAGCACCGGCTCGATGTCCGCGGGCCAGGGCAGGTCGAGCGCCGGGTCGAGCGGGGTGATGCCGTGCTCGGCCGCCGGGTTGTAGCTCGTCGAGCACAGGTAGGCCATCGCCGTGTCGTCCTCCAGCGCGACGAAGCCGTGGCCGAGGCCCTCGGCGACGTAGACGCAGCGGAACTCGGCGGCGTCGAGCCGGACCGCGTCCCACCGGCCGAAGGTCGGCGAGCCGACGCGCAGGTCCACGATCACGTCGAGCAGCGAGCCGCGCGGGCAGTAGGCGTACTTCGCCTGCCCGGGGGGTGTGTCGGCGAAATGAATCCCCCGGATCGTGCCCTTCCGGGACACGCTGTGGTTGGTCTGCGCCACCCGCAGCGGATGGCCGACCGCCTTGAGGAACGCGGGCTCCTGGAACGGAGCGACGAAAAGGCCGCGATGATCAGGGAAATTGCGGGGAACGAATTCGTAGGCGTCCCGCACGGCCAGCTCGCGCACATCCATGGCCGGGAGCTTAGTCACCTGCTCCCAAGCCGGACGGTCGTCTTGCTATCAAGCCCATGACCAGCCAAAACTCGCCGAAATCTGTGATCTCAGCCGCACCCGGCGCGCACGAGGCGGCCCGGGCCTGTCACACTGGTCGAACCGCCGCGTCCGCGGCACCGGCCTTGACCACGGGCCTCGACGGACGCCTCGCCCGGTCTGCCGGCGCTACCGCGCCGCCCAGCCGGTTGGCGAGGAGCCCACACACCTGGGGACTCCGCTCGCGGTGCTCCCTTTTCAGTCCTGGAGATTGACGTGTCCCAAGCTCGCGTGAGCGACGAAGAGATCTTCACCGGCCATGAGGGCGGCAAGCTCTCGGTGGCCGCCACCCGGCCCATCACACAGGCGCGTGACCTGTCCGTCGCCTACACGCCAGGAGTAGCGAAGGTCAGCAGGGCGATCGCGGAGGACGCGGCGCTCGCGAAGCGCTACACCTGGGCCGACCGGCTCGTCGCGGTGGTCAGCGACGGCACGGCGGTACTCGGCCTCGGCGACATCGGCGCCAGCGCGTCGCTGCCGGTGATGGAGGGCAAGTCGGTGCTCTTCAAGACCTTCGCCGGGCTGGACTCGATCCCCCTCGTGCTCGACACCACCGACGTCGACGAGATCGTGGAGACGCTCGTGCGGCTGCGCCCCTCGTTCGGCGCGGTGAACCTGGAGGACGTCTCGGCGCCGCGCTGCTTCGAGCTGGAGGACAAGCTCAAGCAGGCGCTCGACTGCCCGGTGATGCACGACGACCAGCACGGCACCGCCATCGTGGTGCTCGCGGCGCTGCGTGGCGCCAACATGGTGCTCGACCGCGCGGTGGCCGACCAGCGTGTGGTGATCTCCGGCGCGGGTGCCGCCGGTGTGGCCTGCGCGCGGATCCTGCAGGCGGCCGGTATCGGCGACGTGACCATGCTCGACTCCAAGGGCATCATCCACGCGGGCCGCGACGGGCTGAACCCGATCAAGGAGCAGCTCGCCGGGACCACCAACGCCGCGGGACTGCGCGGTGGCCTCGCGGACGCCCTCGCGGGCGCCGACGTGTTCATCGGCCTGTCCAGCTCGATCATCGACGAGCAGCTGCTGGCCACGATGGCGGACGACTCCATCGTGTTCGCACTGTCCAATCCGGACCCGGAGGTGCATCCGGACGTCGCGGCGCGCTACGCGTCGATCGTGGCGACCGGGCGCAGCGACTTTCCGAACCAGATCAACAACGTGCTCGCCTTCCCCGGCGTGTTCCGGGGCGCGCTCGACGCGGGCGCGCGGGCGATCACGGAGAACATGAAGCTCGCGGCGGCCGACGCGATCGCGTCGGTGGCGGCGGACAAGCTGGCCGCCGACCACATCGTGCCGAGCCCGCTCGACCCGCAGGTGGCGGTGGAGGTGGCCAACGCGGTGGCCAAGGCCGCCGCTTCCGACGGCGTCACCAGCTAGCCGCACCGGCCGGGGGCGCGGTTGGTCATCGCGTCCCCGGCCGGTGCGGGTCGGCTGTCAGGCCCCCTTGTGCTGGACGAGCTGCACCAGGTTGCCGCAGGTGTCGTCCAGAACCGCCATGATCACCGTGTCCATCTCCAGTGGTTCCTGGGTGAACCGCACGCCCTGCTCGCGCAGCCGCGTGAATTCGGCGTTGACGTCGTCCACGGCGAACTGGATGACCGGGATGCCGTCGCTGACCATGGCGTCCTTGTACTGCTTCGCCGCGGGATGGCCGTCGGGTTCCAGCAGCAGTTCGGTGCCGTCGGGACTGTCCGGCGAGACGACGGTCAGCCACCGGTCCGTTCCGGCGATGGGGATGTCGTGCTTCGTCACGAAGCCCAGCACGTCGGTGTAGAAGCGCAGGGCCTTGTCCTGGTCGTCGACGAAGACGCTCGCGAGCTGGATTCTCATGGGTTGCTCTCCGGTGGGCCGGGCCTGAGCCATCGCGTCACGATGTGCTCGAGCGGTTCGGTGTTCAGGTCGTGGAACTTGTAGCGGCCCTCGCGCCGCGTGCGGACGAGCCCCGCCGCTTCCAGTGCGGCCAGGTGCTGGCTGATCGCCTGCCGGGACAGTCCCAGGCCGTGCTGGGACGCCAGCCGCGCGCAGATCTCGAACAGCGTCTGGCCGTCCCGTTCCACCAGCCCGTCGAGGATGCGCCTGCGGGTGGGGTCGGCCAGCGCCTTGAAGAGTTCGTCGTCCACGCCGCCACTATAGGCAAGTGACGACTTGCCTATCAACCCGGATTCACGACGGTGTCGCCAGCGCGTCGCGGGCCTCCGCCAGCCGGTGCCTCGGCAGGTCGATGAGCCGCAGGTCCGCGACGTCGGGCGGAGCGTCCGGCCACACGTTGGCGAGCCGGCCGTGCGCGCGGCTCCACACCGCGCGTGCGGCCGTCGCCGGATCCGGCGGGACGGCCTCGGCGATCACGACGGCGTGGTGGTTGTCCGGGGTGCTGCGCAGGAGTTGGAGCCGGTACTTCGGGGCGAGCAGCCCGGTGAGCTCCTGCTGCGCCCGCGCGCTGGCGAGGTCCGGATGGGAGTTGGGCAGCAGCACGGCGACCCGCGGAGCGTTGGTCGCCAGCAGCGCCCGCACCAGCCACGGCCCGGGGTCGGCCGAGAGGTCCAGCGCGATGGCGGCGTCCTCGGCGGTGATCGGCGCGTTCCAGTCGGGGCCACGGGTCTCCACCCGCAGGCCGCCCTCGCCCGCGAGCTCGGTGAGGGCCGTCCGCAGCACGGGCGGTGTCTCGCGGGCCTCCACCGACTGCGGGCCGTGGGTGTAGATCCCGGTGCCCTTGCCCGCGCCCTTGCTCCTGCCCTTCTTGCGGGCGCGCGCGGTGGGCTGGCACACGTACAGGTCGGCGGCGCTGCCGATCGCCTGTGCGCCGAGGTAGCGATGGAAGCCGGGCAGGATGGCCTCGAACGTCAGGCCGAGCGCGCCGAGCGCCCGCTGCGCCTGCTGGCCGAGTGCCGGATGCCTGCGGCTGTAGCCGTAGGCGAGCAGCAGCCGGCCCTGCGGCGGGTCGGCGAGGCACTCGATGCCGCGGCTCGCGAACAGCGCCATGCCCTCCGGGGTGTACGGCGGGTCGCTGAACACCACGTCGGCGCTGCCCGCGACCGCGAGCGGAAGGCCGAACCGCAGGTCGGTGTGCACGGTGCGGATGGTGCGGCCGGAATGGCGGTCCAGGTACTCCAGCACCCGGTCGTCGACGTCCACGACCGTGAGCCGGGCCTCGGGTCGCAGCAGGCGCACGGCCAGCGAGGTGAGGTCGTGGTCACCGAGGAAGAGCAGGCGCGTGGTGCGCAGGTCGTACTGCTCGTCCAGCCAGCGCGCCCTGCGCAGCACGGTCTCCGGCGTGGCCTGCACGTGGTCGAGCGCGGCCAGCGCCGGCGGCACGTCGCGGATGTGGGCGGCGACGGTGTCCAGCAGGCCGGCGGGCTCGGGTCCGGGAGCGGCCAGGTCCTCGTACCGGGCAGGCGCACCGGGCCGCAGGCGCACCGCCGTGCCGTCGCGTTGCAGGTCGTCGCCGAGCGCGGCCAGCAGATCCTCGACATCCCGCCGCGGGGCGGCCGTCTCGCGGACCAGCGCGTCGAACTCCTGCCAGCCGTCGCCGAGCAGCCTCAGCGCATGGCGCAGCGGCCACGCCTCGACCCCGAAGGCCTGCCTCACCGAATCCACGGGGCCAGCCTAGGGACGCGGTGTGTCGGCCGCCCAGGCGGCCGACACACCGACCTGGACGGCCAACACGCGAGTCCGTCAGTCGAAGGCCTTGGCGATCAGAGCCTTCTGCTCCACCTCGTGCACCTTGGACGAGCCCGCCGAGGGAGCCGCCATCGGGCGCCGTGCCACCACCTGCAGGTTGGCGAACGCCTCGGGCAGCTTGCGTGGCAGGTTCAGTCCGAAGAACGGCCAGGCGCCCTGGTTCTCCGGCTCCTCCTGCACCCACGCGACCTGCTGGGCGTTGGGGTAGCGCTCCAGCGCGGCAAGCAGCTTCTTCTTCGGCAGCGGGTAGTACTGCTCGACGCGCACCAGCGCGATGTCGTCGATCTGCTGCTTCTCCCGCTCGACGAACAGCTCCCAGTACATCTTCCCGGAGCTCAGCAACACCTTGCGGGCCTTGGCCGGGTCGATGTCGTTGTCGTCGATGACCGAGAGGAACTTGGACTGGTCGGTGAACTCCTCGATCGAGGACTTCACGTTCTTGTCCCGCAGCAGGCGCTTCGGGGTGAACACGATCAGCGGGCGGTTCACGCCGTCGAGCGCGTGCCTGCGCAGCAGGTGGAAGTAGTTCGCCGGGGTCGACGGCACCGCCACCGTCATCGAGCCCTCCGCGCACAGCTGGAGGAACCGCTCGATGCGGCCGGACGTGTGGTCGGGCCCCTGGCCCTCGTGGCCGTGCGGCAGCAGCAGCACCACGTCGGAGAGCTGGCCCCACTTGGCCTCACCGGACGAGATGTACTCGTCGATCACCGTCTGCGCGCCGTTGACGAAGTCGCCGAACTGCGCCTCCCACATCACCAGCGCCTCGGAGTTGGCCACCGAGTAGCCGTACTCGAAGCCCACCGCCGCGTACTCGGACAGCGCCGAGTCGTAGATCATGACGCGGCCCTGGCTGTCGGCGAGGTGCTGCAGCGGCGAGTACTCCTGGCCCGTCTTGCGGTCGATGAGCACCGAGTGCCGCTGGGTGAACGTGCCGCGCCGGGAGTCCTGCCCCGACAGCCGCACCAGCCTGTCCTCCAGAGCGAGAGAGCCGAACGCGAGCAGCTCGCCGAAGGCCCAGTCGATGCCGCCCTCGCGGGACATCTTCTGCCGCCGCTCGAGCACCGGCTTGACCCGCGGGTGCGGGCTGAAGCCCTCGGGCAGCTGCACGAAGGCGTCGCCGATGCGCTCGATGGTCTCGCGGCTGACGGCGGTCGGCACCTTCGCGGGCACCTGCTGCTCCTCCTCGACGGAGGGGCTGGGCGCGATGGGGTGCTTCTCCAGTTCCCGCACCTCGTTGAAGACGTGCTCCAGCTGGCTGGAGAAGTCGCGCAGCGCGGCCTCGGCCTCCTCCATGGAGATGTCGCCACGGCCGATCAGGGCCTCGGTGTAGGTCTTGCGGACGCTGCGCTTGGTGTCGATGATGTCGTACATCGCGGGCTGCGTCATCGAAGGGTCGTCGCCCTCGTTGTGGCCGCGCCGCCGGTAGCAGATCATGTCGATCACGACGTCCTTGTTGAACGCCTGGCGGTACTCGACGGCCAGCCGCGCCACCCAGAACGCCGCCTCGGGGTCGTCACCGTTGACGTGGAAGATCGGCGCGCCGATCATCTTCGCCACGTCGGTGGCGTACTGCGAGGAGCGGGCGTGCTCGGGCGCGGTGGTGAAGCCGACCTGGTTGTTGATGACGACGTGCACGGTGCCGCCGGTGCGGTAGCCGCGCAGCAGCGCGAGGTTCAGCGTCTCGGCCACCACGCCCTGTCCCGCGAAGGCGGCGTCGCCGTGCAGCAGCACGGGCAGCACCGAGAAGCCGCCGGACTCCTTCTCGCCCTTGTCGAGGATGTCCTGCTTGGCGCGGACGATGCCCTCGAGCACCGGGTCGACGGTCTCCAGGTGCGACGGGTTCGCGGTGAGCGACACCTTCGTCTCGCCGTCGCCGAACATGCGGAAGTACTTGCCCTCGGCGCCGAGGTGGTACTTCACGTCGCCGGAACCGTGCGCCTGGCCGGGGTCCAGGTTGCCCTCGAACTCCTGGAAGATCTGCGAGATCGGCTTGCCGACGATGTTGGCCAGCACGTTCAGCCTGCCGCGGTGCGGCATGCCGATGACGACCTCGTCGAGCTCGTGCTCGGCCGCCTTGTCCAGGACGGTGTCCAGCAGCGGGATCACCGTCTCGCCGCCCTCGAGCGAGAACCGCTTCTGCCCGACGTACTTGGTCTGCAGGAACGTCTCGAACGCCTCGGCGGCGTTGAGTTTGGACAGGATGTACTTCTGGACGGCCGCGTCCGGCTTCTCGTGCGGGATCTCGACGCGGTCCTGGATCCAGCGCCGCTCGTCCGGATCGAGAATGTGCGTGTACTCGACGCCGACCGTGCGGCAGTAGGAGTCGCGCAGCACGCCGAGCACGTCGCGCAGCTTCATTCGCTGCTTGCCCGCGAAGCCGCCGACGGCGAACTCGCGGTCGAGGTCCCACAGGGTCAGGCCGTGGGACAGGATGTCGAGATCCTCGTGCCGCCGCTGCCGGTAGTTCAGCGGGTCGGTGTCGGCCATCAGGTGGCCGCGCATCCGGTAGGCGTCGATCAGCTCGAGCACCCGGGCGGTCTTGTCGATCTCGCCCTCGGGGATGTCCTCCACCCAGCGTACCGGCTCGTACGGCAGCCGCAGCGACGTGAAGATGTCGTCGTAGAAGCCGTCCTCGCCGAGCAGCAACTCGTGGATGCGCTTGAGGAACTCGCCGGACTCGGCGCCCTGGATGATGCGGTGGTCGTAGGTCGAGGTCAGCGTCATGATCTTGCTGACTCCGAGGCCGACCAGGGTCTGCTCGCTCGTGCCCTCGAAGTGGGCCGGGTACTGCATGGCGCCGACACCGATGATGGCGCCCTGCCCGGCCTGCAGGCGGGGCACCGAGTGGTTGGTGCCGATGCCGCCCGGGTTGGTCAGCGAGATCGTGGTCCCGGCGAAGTCGTCGGCGGTGAGCTTGTTGTTGCGCGCCTTCCTGACGATGTCCTCGTAGGCCTGCCAGAACTGGAGGAACGTCATGTTCTCCGTGTTCTTGATGGAGGCCACCACCAGCGTGCGGCCGCCGTCCTTGCCCTTCATGTCGATGGCGAGGCCGAGGTTGACGTGCTCGGGCGTGACCGCGTGCGGCTTGCCGTCGACCATGGCGTAGTGCCGGTTCATGTTCGGGAAGTCGCGCAGCGCCCGCACCATCGCGTAGCCGATGAGGTGCGTGAACGAGATCTTCCCCCCGCGGGTGCGCTTGAGGTGGTTGTTGATGACGATCCGGTTGTCGGCCATCAGCTTCGCGGGCACCGCGCGCACGCTCGTGGCGGTGGGGACGCTCAGCGAGGCGTCCATGTTCTTCGCGATGGCGGCCGCGGCGCCGCGCAGCGGCTTGGTCTCCGGCTGGCTCGCGGCCTGCGAGTCCTTGGCGTCCTTGGCAGGCGCGGCGGGTGCGGGCTTCGCGGCCTGTGCGGGGGCGGCCTGCTTGGTCTCCGGCTTCGGCGCGGCCGTGGGCTCGCTCTTCGGCTCGGCCTTCGGGGTGGCGGCCTTCGGGGTGGCCTCGGTCTGCGGTGCCGGGGCCTGCGCGGGCCGGGCCTGCTGAGGCCGCTCCGGCGCGGCGGTGCCGCCCTGACCGTTGGCCGACGAGTCGGGCTCGGCGTTCGTCGTGTCCGGCTTCTGCTTGTCCGACTGCGTAGGCTTGAAGTCGGCAAAGAAGTCATGCCACGCGGCATCTACGGAGGAAGGGTCGGCGAGGAACTGGTCGTACATTTCCTCGACGAGCCATTCGTTGGGGCCGAACTGCGACGCAGGGCTGCTGCTGGACACGGCTTGGACTCGCCTCTATCCGTCTCGATCTGGTTGTCCGATTACGCGCCTACCAGGCTAACCCCCTGCCCTCGGGCACCGGCAGCGAACTGGGCCAACGGTGCAGCGAAGACGTTGGGATTTCTCACTGAATCGATCGTGTGTTGTTGACTACACACGCTGGAACGCGCGGTTCAGGTCGGTTCGGCGGCCTCGGCGCCCTCGCCGAGCCGCCACAACCTCGCGTAGTGCCCTTCCGCGGCCAGCAGCTCCGCATGGCTGCCGCGCTCGACCACCCGGCCGTGGTCGAGCACCACGATCTCCTCGGCGCGCGCGGCCGTCGCGAGCCGGTGGGCGACCACGAACGTCGTGCGCTTCGTCGCGAGCGTCTCGGTGGCCCGCAGCACCGCCGACTCCGTCGCCGGGTCGAGCGCGGCGGTCGCCTCGTCGAGCAGCAGGACGTCGGGATCCACCAGCTCCGCCCTGGCCAGCGCCACCAGCTGTCGCTGCCCCGCCGACAGCGACCGCCCGCGTTCGCCGACCGGCTGCCGGAAGCCGGACGGCAGCGCCGCCACGGCCTCCAGCGCGCCGACCGCCCGCACCGCGGCCTCCACCTCGGCATCGGTGGCCGACGGCCTGCCGTAGCGGACGTTGTCGGCGACCGTCCCGGAGAACAGGTGCGCCTCCTGCGGCACGACGCCGAGCCGGGAACGCAGCCCGGGCAGGTCGTAGTCGCGCACGTCGACGCCGTCGATGCGCACCGTGCCCTCGGTGGCGTCGTAGAAGCGCGCCACGAGTTTCACCACCGTCGACTTGCCCGCGCCGGTCGCGCCGACCAGCGCGACGGTGCTGCCCGCGGGCACGTGCAGGCCGACGTCGGTCAGTGCCCGGGTCTCGGTGCCGGGGTAGGAGAAGCTCACGCCGGAGAGCTCCACCTCGCCGCGCAGCCGCTCCGGCACGGGCACCGGCCGCTGCGGCGGTGGCACCGACGTCGGCGTGCGCAGCAGGTCGGCGATGCGGCGCAGGCCGACCCTCGCCTGCTGGTAGCCGTCGAACACCGAGGACAACTGCTGCACCGGCGCGAAGAACAGCCCGAGGTAGAGCAGGAACGCCAGCAGCACTCCCGCCGAGAGCGTCCCGGCCGCGACCCGGCCGGCGCCCTCCACGAGCACCACCGCCTCCGCCACGCCGGAGAGCAGCGTGACGAACGGGAAGTACGTCGCCACGTACCGCTGCGCGCGCAGCCGCGACCGCCGGTAGGCGTCGCTGCGGGAGGCGAAGTCGCGGGCCGAGCGCTCCTCGCGGGTGTAGGCCTGCGCGACCCGCAGGCCCGTGACGTTCTCCTGCATGTCGGCGTTGACGGCGCTGACCCGCTCCCTGGCCTCGGTGTAGGCGGCCGAGGCGAGCCTGCGGAAGATCACCGTGGCGACGGCGAGCACGGGCAGCACCGCGAACGCGTACAGCGCGAGACCGGCGTCGGTGAGCAGCAGCGCCCCCGCGATGCCGACGATCGTCAGCACGCTCACCACGGCGGTGGCCAGCCCGGTCTGCAGGAACGTGGACAGCGCGTCCACGTCCGTGGTCATCCGGGTCATGATCCGGCCGGCCAGCTCGCGCTCGTAGTAGTCCAGGCCCAGCCGCTGCAGATGGGCGTAGCTGCGCACGCGCAGCAGGTACAGCACCGACTCGCCCGCGCGGGCGGTGAGCCGCGTCTGCGCGTTGATGACGAACCAGTCCAGCGCGATGAGCAGCGCGCCCAGCCCCGCGGCGATCAGCACCGCCGACTCCACCCCGGCGCGCACGCCGTCGTCGACACCGCGCTCGTACAGCGCGGGAATGGCGATGGTGGCCAGCGCGTCGAGCGCCACCAGCGTCACCACGCCCGCGAGCAGCCAGCGCACCGGCCGCAGCAGGCGCCACAGCCGGAAGTGCGGATCCGGTGCGGCCGGGTCGATGCCGGGCAGGCGCGGCTCGTCCGTGGCGGGTGGCAGGGCCCGCACGCGCTCCAGCAGCTCCGGCGTTGGCGGCAGGTCGAGCGAGGCGCGCGAGCCCGGCCCGCCGCCACCACCGCTGTCCGCGCTGCCCGCGCGCCGCGCCGCCGACTCGGCCAGCCCGGTCACGTCGTCGCGCTCGTCCTGCCGCGGCCACAGCGCCGGGGTGATGCCCTCGGCGTTCACGGCCAGCTCGCCACCCGAGCGGACGACCTCCTCGACGTCCTCCCCGGGGCCCGCGACCAGGTCGCGGAACAGGGCACACCGCTGCTCCAGCTCCGCGGCCGTTCCCGTGTCGACCACCCGGCCCTCGTCGAGCACCGCGATGCGGTCGGCGAGCGCCAGTGTCGAGCGGCGGTGCGCGATGAGGATCGTCGTGCGCGAGCGGGTGACCGCGCGCAGGGTGTCGTGGATCGCGGCCTCGGTGGCGGTGTCCACGGCGGAGGTGGCGTCGTCGAGGATCAGCACGCGCGGGTCCGTCAGCAGCGCCCTGGCCAGGCCGAGGCGTTGCCGTTGCCCGCCGGACAGGGTCAGTCCGCGCTCGCCGACCTGCGTGTCGTAGCCCTCGGGCAGCGCGGTGATGAACTCGTGCGCCTCCGCGGCCCTCGCGGCGGCGATCACCTCGTCGTCGCCGGCGTCGGGCCTGCCGTAGGCGATGTTGTCGCGCACCGAGGTGGAGAACAGGAACGCCTCCTCGAACACGACGCCGACCGTGCGGCGCAGCTCGGCCAGCCGCACGTCGCGCACGTCCACGCCGCCGAGCCGCACGCTGCCCTCGTGCGCGTCGTAGAAGCGGGGCAGCAGCAGCGAGATCGTGGACTTGCCGGAGCCCGCGGTGCCGACCAGCGCCAGCGTTTCCCCCGGCCGGGCGCGCAGGGTGAGCCCGTCGAGCACCGGCTCCGACCGCGTGTAGCCGAACCGCACGTCGTCGAGCCGCACGTCGAGCGGCCCCTCCGGGATCGGCACGGGGTCCTCGCGCTCGCGCACCTCCGGCTGCGCGTCGACGAGCTCGTGCACGCGTTCGGCGCCCGCCCGCGTGAGCTGGGCCTGCACCACCAGGCTCGCGAGCATCCGGGAAGGGCCGACCAGCGCGGACACGTAGGTGGCGAAGGCCAGGAAGGTGCCGAGGCTGATCTGCCCGCGCAGGGCGAGGATGCCGCCCGCCGCGAGCACCGCGACCTGACCGGCGGCGGGCAGTGCGGAGGTGGTGGCCGTGGGCACGGCCGACAGCCGCGCGGCCCGCAGCCGTTCGCCGAACAGGGTCCGCGCGGTGCCCGACAGGGTGGCGACCTCGCGGGCCTCCTGCCCGAAGCCCTTCACCACGCGCACGCCGGTGACGGTCTCCTCCACCTGCTGCGCCACGTCGGCGGCGCGCTGCTGCGCCGACCACGTCGCGGGGAAGAGCCTGCGCCTGCTCATCGCCACCACGAGCGCGACGGCGGGGGCCACCACGAGCGCGATGAGCGTGAGCAGAGGCGACATCCACAGCATCGCGCCGAGCGCCAGCACGGCGAAGACCACCGAGCCCGCCGACAGCGGCACCTGCATGAGCACGCCGGTGACGAGCTGGAGATCGGTGATGGCGCGCGAGACGATCTGGCCGGTGCGCAGCGAGTCCTGCTTGCCGCCGTCCAGACGCGACACGGCCGCGAAGACGGCCCTGCGCAGGTCGTGCTGGACGTCGAGCGCGAGCCTGCCGCCGACGTAGCGGCGCACGAAGGCACTGCCGAAGGCGAGCACGTGCAGCACGAGCAGCAGCGCGACGAGCCAGCCGAGACGGGAGGTGTGCCCGGCGACGGCGTCGTCCACCGCCGCGCGCACCAGCAGGGGACTGGCCGCCTGGAGCCCGACGCCGACCATCGCGGCGCCGAGCGCGAGCACGACGAGCACCGGGTGCCGCCAGCAGGCGGCGGCGAGCCTGCGGATCCAGCCCTGGCCCCCGCCGGGGTCGTGAGCGTCCTGCCGCGTGTTCGCTCTGCCAGACACTCACGACCCCCTCGTAGCTACGTCGTCAGGTGATGTCCCTGCGCTGGTTGGCGGCCCAGCCACCCGCGAAGAACAGCATCGTCCACGCGAGGAAGATCAGCGCCGCCGCCCACCAGGAGAACGCGCCGGGCGCGCCCGCCGTGTACTGCAGCAACCACTGGAAGTCCTTGTCGAGCTCGCCGGGCACCGACACGCCCGCC
Organism: Prauserella muralis; assembly: GCF_003202285.1. GTDB lineage: Bacteria > Actinomycetota > Actinomycetes > Mycobacteriales > Pseudonocardiaceae > Prauserella_B > Prauserella_B muralis. The sequence goes on along the minus strand of NZ_MASW01000006.1, from coordinate 477,124 downwards.
GCACCGAAGGCCTCCGCGCCGATGGCGCCCACGATGCCGTTCAGCGTGCCGTTGGGCAGCACACCGCCGAGCCAGCGCACACCCCACCAGCCGAAGCTGACGAACACGAGGACGTTCTCCACCACCAGCATCCAGATGGTGAGCGTCACCGTCGCGCCGACCACGCTGTTCCACACCGCGCCGACGCCGATCCCGAACAGCGTCGCCAGGATCGTCGCCAGCACGCCGGCACCGAGCACGGCGAGCCACTGACCCGCGCTGGGCAGCCCGCGCGAGTCCACGGTGAGCAGGGTCGCCAGGCTCGCCCCGGCGACGATGACCACGCCGTACACCGCGCCCCAGCCAATGTAGGTGATCATCTTGGCGGTGAGCGCGGAGACGCGGTTGGGCGCGGTGAGGAACGTCGTCGTGATGGTCTTCTTGCTGTACTCGCCCGCCAGCGCGAACACGCCGAAGATCACCGGGAACATCGTGCCGATGTTCACGCCGTGGGCGAGCGAGAGCAGGCCGACAGGCAGCTCGCCGAGCTGGACGCCCAGCGCCCCGGCCAGCTGCCTGGCGTCGGAACTGCCCAGGTAGTCGTTGAGGTCGTTGGTGATCGCGCCCCAGCCGAGGGCGAACAGGAACGCGAACAGCACCGCGGGGATCATCAGCGCCCACCAGCTCTTGGTGGTGAGCACCTTGCGCATCTCGGCCTTGATCAGGTTGCCCATCACTGCTGACCTCCCCAGCTCTGGTGCTGGCCCGGCTGCTGCGGCTGTTGCGGCTGCTGGTAGCCCTGCTGCGGGTAGCCCTGCGGCGGACTCTGGTACGGGTTCGGCTGGGGCGGGTAGCCCTGCGGCGGGGTGCCCCAGCCCGGTTGCTGCGGCGGGGGCTGCTGCCCGTAGGGCATCGCCGCCGCGCCGTACTGCGGGCTGGTGAGCTGGAAGAACAACTTCTCCAGGTCGGCCTTGTCCTCCTGCATGCCGTACACGGCGATGCCGGCCTTGGCCGCGAGGTCACCGATCTGCTGGACGCTGGCACCCGCCACCGCCACCCTGCCGTCCGGTGTGGGCTCCACCTCGTTGAGCCCGGCCTCCTGCAGCGCCTTCACGAGCCCGTTCGCGTCGGCGGGCTGCACCAGCACGCGGGAGCGCTGGCTGTTGCGCAGTTGTTCCAGCGGGCCGTAGTAGCGCGTCATTCCGGCGCTGACGATCACCACCTGGTCGATCGTCTGCTCCACCTCCGACAGCAGGTGGCTCGACACCAGCACCGTGCGGCCCTGCTGGGCGAAGCTGCGCAGGAAGGTGCGCAACCAGGCGATGCCCTCGGGGTCGAGGCCGTTGGCGGGCTCGTCGAGCACCAGCACCTGCGGGTCGCCGAGCAACGCGGTCGCCAGCGCGAGGCGCTGCCGCATGCCGAGCGAGAAGCCGCCTGCCTTCCGGTCCGCGGCGGGGGTGAGACCCACCAGGCCCAGCACCTCCTCGACCCGCTGGTCGGGCACCCCGATGGCCGCGGCGTACACGCGGAGGTGGTTGCGCGCGGTGCGCTTGGGGTGGAAGCCCTCGTTCTCCAGCACCGCGCCGACCACTCTGGCCGGGTTGCCGAGCTGGTTGTGCGGCCTGCCGTTGATGGTCGCCAGGCCCGCCGTGGGGGTGACCAGGCCGAGCACCATGCGCAGCGTGGTCGTCTTCCCTGCTCCGTTCGGGCCGAGGAATCCGGTCACGGAGCCCGGCTCCACCGTGAAGCTCAGGTTCTGCACCGCCGTGACGGCCCCGAACTGTTTGGTGAGGTTCTGCACCGCGATGCGGCCACTGCCGTCGTGCATGCTGCCCTCGTTTCCCCTCGTCGTCTGCGCTGTGGCGGGTGCCATCCTGCCGTACGGCGCTGTTGGACGATCACCGGAGGGTGGGGGTTCCGTCCCGGGGCGACGGACGTCACGCCGCGGGGCAAACGGGCAGGTCCGGCGGTGTCCGGAGGCGAACCACGGCGTGCCCGGCGAGCCGGTGGCCGAGTATTTCCGGCGACATGCGCACCCCGGGGCAGCGAAGTCGCGATTCAGCACCTAAGCTTGTAGGTGGCGGCCCGCTCCCGGTGACCCCCAGGCTGGTTGAGCGGGCCGCCCCTTCGTGTCTGCGCGGTGAACGCGTCCTCCCGATTCGGTGAAGTGTTTGCGAGGCGCTGACCGGCCCGGTTATGTTCTGCCCATCCGGACCGGTTGGGGGCCAGCATGGGCGGTTACGGCGTCGAGGTGGCGAGCCTCGTCAGCGCGGGTGAGCGGTTCATCGAGCTCGCCGATGAGGCGAGTCAGGCGCAGGCCGAGTTCAGCGGCGGCATCCAGCGGCACGAAGGGGCCAACGAGGGCTTCACGACCACGGGCACGGCCGCGAGCCTGGCCACGCTGTGGGAGTACCACATCGACGATCTGTCCAAGCGGACGGCGGTCGCCGGAGGGCTGCTCGCCGAGGCCGCCGACGGCTACGAGCGCATGGAGGACGCCGTCGTCGAGACCCTGCCCCCGCTGAGCTCCGCGGACTGATGCGGTCATGGTGTCACTGAGGCAGCTCCGCGAGGCCGATCCCGGCGCGTTCGACGAGCTGGCGGACCGATGGGCGCGGCTGGCGGGTCAGCTCTCCGCCGTCGCCGCCGACATCGGGACCACGGGCGGGCTGCTCGACGGCTGGCACGGCGAGGCCGCGGCTGCCGCCCGCGCGCATGTCGGCGACGTCCGCTCGGGCTATCGGACCTCGGCCGAGTACATCGAGCTCATCCCGCCCGCGCTGCGGGAGCTGTCCGACGCGATCGAGACCGCCAGAAGCACCGTCGACGGCGTCGCGGGCTCGGTGAAGTACCCGTTGTCGCTCAACGAACAGACCGGCACGGTCGTCGCGACCCACGGTGGGCCGGGTGACACCCGCACCGAGGAGGAGAAGGAACAGGACCGGCGCACGGCCGCCGAGCTGACCTCGACCATCCAGGGCGCGCTGGACGACGTCCGCGAGGCGGATCAGGCGGCGACCGCCGCGCTGGACAAGGCGACGCCGTCGGCCGCCGTTCTCGACCTGGAGGCCGTCGGCGGCGACAACATCGTCACGCCCGCCGAGATCCCCGGCGACGCCTCGCCCGCCGAGGTCACGCGGTGGTGGGACAGCCTGACGCCCATGGAGCAGGAGTCCGCCGTCTACACCCATGGCGACGTCATCGGCGGCATGGACGGGATCCCGGCCGAGGCCAGGGACCGCGCGAACCGGATCAGGTTCGCCGAGGAGTACGCCGACCTCGGCGCGCGCCGCGAGCACCTCGAGGCGCTCGGCGGCAACCGCACCGCCGACCAGGACCGGGAGTACGGGCGGCTCGGTGAGACCCTGCGGGGCATGGACGCGATCCACGAACGGCTCGAGCGTGAGCCCTCCGCGACCAGGCCCGCGTCCTACCTGCTCGACTTCTCCACCGAGGGCAACGGGCGCGGGATCGTCGCGACCGGCAACCCGGACACCGCCGACAACGTGGTGACCTCCGTGCCGGGCACCGGGTCGAACCTGGCCGGCATCGGCGGCGAGCTGGACCGAAGCGAGGTGGTGCTCGACGAGGCCAACCGGCGGTCACGCGGCGTCGACAACGCCGCCATCAGCTGGGTCGGCTACGACGCCCCGCAGGACCTCGGTCAGGCGACCAACGAACACTACGCCGAGGACGCGGCCGCGAACCTGCGCAGCTTCCAGGACGGGCTGAACGCCACCCACCAGGGCGCAGACGCGAACACCACCATGATCGGGCACAGCTACGGCTCCACGGTGATCGGGCACGCGGCGCAGGGCGGTAACTCCCAGCTGAACGTCGACAACGTGGTCTTCATCGGGAGCCCCGGCGTCGGGGTGGATCACGCGTCGGACCTGCACGTGCCGGCCGACACCACCATCTACGCCAGCACCGCCGAGAACGACGTCATCCGCGCCACGCCCCCGTTCATCCACGGCTCTCAGCCGATCGGCGAGGACTTCGGGGCCCAGGTCTTCACCTCCGACCCCGGGACGGACGGGGAGTGGTACACCGGGGGTTACTCGACCGAGGCGCATTCGGAGTACTGGAACAAGGATTCGGCGTCGCTGCGGAACATGGCCACCATCGTCCTCGGCGGACAGCCGTACTGATGGGCGCCGCGAGGGAGGCACGTGGATGATCCGGGCAGTGGTGCTGCTGGCGTGCCTGCTGGTGCTGGCGGCGTGTGGCGGCGAACGGAACGACGACGGTGGGCGGAACGGGACCGAGCCTTCATCGGGGACTGGAGAGCACATGCGGACGATGACCGAGGCTCAGGCGCGTCAGCGCGCGCAGGAGCACATTGACCGCGCGGTCGCCGCGTTGCCGGTGAAGCCGACGTTGACGTTGCAGCGTGATGATTCCGCGGAATGCGTCGACCCGACTGACGACGGGCCGCGTGGGCGCTATGAGGTCGGCAAGACCTACTGGCTCGACGGCCTGCCGAAGCACCGCAACGCGGAGTTCGTCGACGCCCTGTTCGACTACTGGGTCGGCCATGGCTTCCGGGTGCTCACCGACTGGCGGGCGAAGGACGACCGGTTCGTGTCGGTGGAGAACAACGACGACGCGTTTCGTATGTCGGTGACGGAGAGCGTCGAGGGCGATCTGTCCCTCGGCGCCTCCTCACCGTGCGTGTGGCCGGACGGTGTGCCTCCCAGCACGTGACGCTGGGCGGCTCAGCGAGTCTCGAACGCCGCCATCATCGCCATGTCCTCGTGCTCGAGGTTGTGGCAGTGCATGAGGAACGGGCCCGCGTGGTTCTCGAAACGCACCGCGACGTCGACGTACTCGGCAGGCCGCACGTCGACGGTGTCCTTCCAGCCGTGGTCGAACGGCCCCGGCCCGCGGCCGCCACGGCCGAGCACCTGGAACGGCGAGAGATGGATGTGCACCGGATGATGCAGATCGGTGAACAGCCGCCAGACCTCCACCTCGCCGAGCCGGGGGTGGGCGTCCATGCGCCGGGGGTCGAACGGCCTGCCGTTGACGACCCATCCGCGGTGGCCGTGCACCTCGCCCCTGCTGAACGTCCACTCGCGACGGATCCGGGCCGCGGCGGCGGGCAGCGGCTCGATCTCGGCGAGCCGCGCGGGCACCGCGCTGTCGTCGGCGGCCTTCCTGGCCACGACGAACCGCATGACCTCGGCGGTCGGTCCGGAGCCGAGGTCGTTGCCCAGCACCACCTCCGTGCCCACCGGATACCGCGAGAAGTCGACGACCACCTCGAACCGCTCGGCGGGCGCGATGTCCAGGTGTGAGTGCCGGACCGGGGCGGCGAGCAGGCCGCTGTCGGAGGCGATCTGCGTGAACCCGTCCCCGCCACGGGGATTCGGGCGCAGGGTGAGCCGGTAGCGACGGGCGTTGGACGCGTTGAGCAACCGGAACCGGTACCTGGCCGCGTCCACCTCCATCGTCGGCCACGGCGCGCCGTTGACGAGGATGACGTCTCCCGCCACGCCCTCCATGAAGTCCGCGGTCACTCCGGGCGGGTGCCGCAGGGCAGGGTCGAGCGACGGGTACCGGAACGAGCCGTCCTCGTCGAAGGCGCGATCGCAGATCAGCAGCGGGACGTCGCGCTCGCCGTGCGGCAGTGGCAGCGCATCGGTGATGTCGTCGTCGACCAGGTGGAAGCCGGCCAGCCCGCGCCAGACCTGTGGCGCGGTGAAGTCCATGCGGTGGTCGTGGTACCAGAGCGTCGCGGCGGGCTGGCGCAGCGGGTAGACGTACTCGCGGCTGCCGTGCCGGGTGTCGCCGGTCATGCCGGTGTGCTGGTGCGCCGCCGTGGTGCCCTCCGGGTAGAGCAGGTCGACGGGGTAGCCGTCGTGCTCGGCGGGCGTGTTGCCGCCGTGCAGGTGCACCACGGTGGGCACCGGCAGCTCGTTGCGGTGGGTCACGACGGTGCGGCGGCCCGAGCGGGAGCGGATCGTGGGGCCGGGGAACAGGCCGTCGTAACCGAAGACCGGTGTCCGGTACCCCGGCAGGATCTCGATCTCGCGCACGCGCTGCGTGATCTCGTAGTGGTCGGCGTGGGCGTCGGAGCGCACGGGCCGCTTGACCGGCGGGATGGGCAGCGGAGTGCGGAACCGGGGTGGCAGGGGAACCCGGCTGCGCAGCAGCTCGGCCGTCTGCCCCGCGCCCGCCCCGCCGCAGCCCGCGAGGCCGGAGGCGCCCGCGGCGACCAGCGCGGCACCGCCCGCCATGCCGAGAAACCGCCTACGCGACAGGCTCATGCGTCCTCCTTCGCCGACGGCGCGTCGACTGCCGGGCCGCGCGGCGGTACACCCAGACGCACAGCAGCGACTGGAGCAGCGCGACGAGGACGCCGAGCGGGATGTGCACGGCGAGCTGCCTGCTGTAGCCCATGCCGATCTGCAGGGTCACCGCCAGCAGCAGCACCCCGGACAGCGGCAGCGGCGCAAGCGCGCCGCCGCCCGGCCGCCAGTACAGCAGCGAGGCGACGACCTGCAGGAGCGCGAGCACCTCGATGAGGGTCGCGGTCGCCGAGTGGTAGTCGAGGAAGTCGAACCTGCCGGTGAGGTAGCCACCGGCGAGCACCGGTTGCGCGAGCACGCACACCGTGGTGAGCGCGACGGTGGCCCGCAGCAGCCACAGCGTGCGCCGCGGTCCTCGCGCCGTTGTTGATGTCGTGGTTGGCACGCGACCACGCTATGCGTAGGCACGCTACCTATGTATCCGGGCAGACCCGGAGATACCCCTGATTTCCCAGGGAAAGCTCTCGGGGTCGGGTGGCGGGAGCGTAGGCTTGCTACGCGTGAACACCGACGCGGTCCGAGGTCATCTGGATGGCATGCTGCTGGCGGTGCTCGAACAGGGGCCGCTGCACGGCTACGGGATCATCGAGGCGCTCCACCAGCGCAGCGGTGGCGCGCTGGACCTGCCGACGGGCACCGTGTACCCGGCGCTGCGCAGGCTCGAACGCGCGGGCTGGATCGACGGCGTCTGGAGCGTCGTCGGCGGCCGCAAGCGGCGCACCTACACCCTGAGCAGGGCGGGCAGGCGTGAGCTGGCGGCTCGGCGGTCGGAATGGATCCGGTTCAGCGGCGTCGTCGGCAGCGTGCTGGGGGGAACGACGTGACCGCGGACGCGGTGGGCGTGGCGATCGGCACGCTGGAGCGGTCGGTCCGTGGCCCGAGGCGAGCGCGTGCGGAGTTGCTGCGCGAGGTGCGGGACGGGCTGGAGGACGCCGTCGACGCGTATCGCGAGGCGGGGCTGGACCCGGTCGAGGCCCGGCGCAGGGCAGTGCAGGACTTCGGCGACGCGCGGGAAGTCGCCGCCGCCCTGCAGGAGGAACTCGCGGCAGGCTACGGCCGGGGCGCCGCGGCGCGGATGGCGGTCGCCTTTCCCGCACTGGTCGTGCTGTGGGACCTGGTGTGGGCGACGGGCTCCCAGCCCGGAGGCACACCACCCGCGGCCGGCATACTCGCGCGCCTGATCGACGGCCTGTCGTTCACCGCGGCCGCCGCATGCGGGATCGCGCTGGTGCTGTTGTGGTCACGTGGCCGGCGTGGCGTGCCCGCTGCCCGCGTGACGACGGGTGTCGGCGTGCTGGGCCTGTGCACGCTCGCCGGCGTGGGCGGCGGCAGCGTGCTGCTCAACGTCCTGAACACGGGGCGGGCCGCCTCGGCCTACAGCGATCCGCCCGCGTTCGGTGTGCTCGCGGTCACGGTCGGCGTCGCCGCGTGGCTCTGCGTGAGCGGGCAGCGCTGCCTGCGCCTCGGCAGGCTCGCCAGGTCAGGGCCGTGAGTGCCCCGCCTGGCCGGCACCTGGCCCCGGTCAGGACAGCTCGACGGGCCGGTGGGGCAGGTCGTGGGCCTTCGCGACCGCCTCGTTGGTCAGCGCGCCCGCGTGGGTGTTGAGCCCCTTCGCCAGCGCGGGGTCGCCGCCCAGCGCCTCGCGCCAGCCGTGGTCGGCCAGCCGCACCGCGTAGGGCAGCGTGACGTTCGTCAGGCCGTACGTCGAGGTCCTCGGCACCGCGCCCGGCATGTTGGCGACGCAGTAGAACACCGACTCGTGCACCCGGTAGGTCGGCTCGTCGTGGGTCGTCGGCCGCGAGTCGGCGAAGCAGCCGCCCTGGTCGATGGAGATGTCCACGAGCACGCTGCCGGGCTTCATGCGGGACACCAGCTCGTTCGACACCAGCTTCGGCGCCCTGGCGCCCGCCACCAGCACCGCGCCGATCACCAGGTCTGCCTCCAGTACGGCGTGCTCCAGCGACAGCGCGTTGGAGGTCACGGTGCGGATGCGGCCCGCGAAGTCGTCGTCGATCTGCCGCAGCCGGTCGACGTTGGTGTCCAGCACCTCGACGTCGGCGCCGAGGCCGAGCGCGATCCGGGCCGCGTTGAGCCCGGCCACGCCACCGCCGATCACGACGACCCTGGCCGGGTGCACCCCCGGAATGCCCGCGGGCAGCACGCCGCGCCCGCCGCTGGGCTTGAGCATCGCCTGCGCGCCCACCTGCGGCGCGAGCCTGCCCGCCACCTCCGACATGGGCGCGAGCAACGGCAGCGCACCGGTGTCGGTCTGCACGGTCTCGTACGCGATCGCGGTGGTGCCCGCCGAGAGCAGCGCCTCGGTGAGCGGGCGGTCCGCGGCCAGGTGCAGGTAGGTGAACAGCACCTGGTCGCCGCGCAGGCGCTCGTACTCCTCGGCGATCGGCTCCTTCACCTTGAGCACCAGCTCGCCCTCCGCCCAGGTGTCCTCGGCGGTGGCCAGGATCTTCGCACCCGCCGCCAGGTACTCCTCGTCGGTGATGGCGGAGCCGATGCCCGCATCGGCCTCGATGAAGACGTCGTGGCCGCGCCGGGTCAGCTCGTGCACGCCTGCCGGGGTCACCGCCACGCGGTACTCGTGCTTCTTGATCTCTCGGGGGACGGCGATACGCACAGGATCCTCCTGCGTCTCGTTCTGGTGTCGCTGTTCACGGTGAACCACCCGGACGGCGGTGTCATCGTCGGCGCAACACAATGCGGTCAGTGTTCCATGGTTACCCGAGCACAAACCCTTGACCTCCAGTTAAGTCGAAGTCGCACGCTGGGCTCCTGTCGAGGAAGGGGTCCCATGAGGGCGGTATGGCTGAAGGAGTTCGGCGAGCCGGAGGTGCTCGTCGCGGGCGAGGCGCCGGATCCCGAGCCGGGTGAGGGCCAGGTGCTCGTCGACGTCGCGTTCGCCAACATCACGTTCGTCGAGACGCAGTTCCGGCGCAGCGGCTGGGGGCCGTTCACCGCGCAGCCCCCGCTCATCCCGGGCAACGGCGTCGGTGGCGTGATCACCCGGGTGGGGCCGGGGGCGGATCCCGGCCTGGCGGGGCAGCGCGTGGTCAGCAGCCTGAACGGCACGGGCGGCTACGCCGAGCGCGTGGCCGTCGACGCCGGGGCCGTGCTGGAGGTGCCGGAGGGGCTGGGGCTGGACGACGCGGTGGCGCTGCTCGCGGACGGGCGCACGGCGACGATGCTCGTCTCGTGGGCGCGGCCGCGCGGCGGTGAGTGGGTGCTCGTCGAGGCGGCGGCCGGAGGGGTCGGCAGCCTGCTGGTGCAGCTCGCGCGGGCCGCGGGCGCCCGCGTCGTCGCGGCGGCGGGGGGACAGCGCAAGCTGGAGCTGGCCCGCGAACTGGGCGCCGAGGTGACCGTCGACTACCGCGACCCCGGCTGGGCCGAGCGGGTGCGCGAGGCCGCAGGCGGGGTGGACGTCGTCTTCGACGCCGTGGGTGGCGACCTCGGCCGGGCCGCGTTCGATCTGCTCGGCAGAGGTGGCCGGATGCTGCCGTTCGGGGCCGCGAGCGGGTCGATGGCCGAGATCCCGGAGGAGCTGGCCGCCGAGCGGGGCGTCACCGTGAGCTGGGAGCGGCCCGCGCCGGAGCAGCTGCGGGCGTTCGCCCGCAGCGCGCTCGCGGAGGCCGCGGCCGGGCGGCTGCGGCCGGTGATCGGCCAGCGCTTCGCGCTGGAGCGGGCGGCCGATGCGCATGCGGCCATCGAGTCGCGCGCGACGATCGGCAAGACGCTGCTGGAGGTGGCGTGATGCGCGTCGGGGTGGTGCTGCCCTCGTTCGGCCCCGAGCAGGCGGGTGACGTCGCCGCGCACGCCAGGCACGCCGAGGAGTGCGGGCTGGAGTCGGTGTGGAAGGGCGACCACCTCATCGGGGCGGCGCCCATCCTGGACAGCACGCTCGTGCTCACCGCCGCCGCGACCGCGACACAGCGGCTCAGGGTGGGTTTCGGGGTGCTGATCCCGGCGCTGCGCGGCGCGGTGTGGGCCGCGAAGCAGGTCGCCACGCTGCAGCTGTTGTCGGGCGACCGCGTCCTGCTGGGGGTGGGCGCGGGAGGGTCCGTGCACGGCGAGCCGGCGTGGCGGGTGGTGGGCGTGCCCTTCGCCGAGCGTGGCCGGTACACCGACGCGGCGCTGGAGGTGCTGCCCGGGCTCATCGAGGGCAGGACCACCGTGGTCGGGGCGGAGCCGGTGACGCTCGCACCGAAGGCCACCGTGCCGCCGGTGCTGGTCGGCGGGAGCGGGCCGGTGGCGCTGCGGCGGGCCGCCTGGTACGCCGACGAGTGGTATCCGGCGTTCGTCCCGCCTGCCGCGCTGGAGGCCGACCTGCGCAGGCTCACCGAGCTGGCCGACTCGTTCGGCAGGCCGGCGCCGGGTTTGTCGGTGTCGGTGAGCACCGGCATCGGCAAGCTCGCCGGGTCGGCGGTGGAGAGCCGGGTGCGTGGCCTGGCCGGCTACGGCTTCGACGAGCAGTGGGCGCGCGCCGCGCTGGCACTCGGCGACCCGGCCGAGGTGGCCGAGCGCTACGCCGCCTACGGCGACCTCGGTGCTGGCCGGATCGTGGCGATGCCCTTCGGCGGCGACTGGTTCCGGCAGGTGGAGCTGCTCGGCGAGGTGGCGAGGCAACTGAGCTGACGGCGGCGCCGGGAACGGCAGGGGGAGTTCCCCGATGCGGCATTGGTGGCGCTGGGCGCTACGAATGCCGCATTGGGGAAGTTGAACGCTACGAATGCCACATTGGGGAGCTTGGGGCGGCCGGTTACGCCCAGCGCTGGGTGATCAGCTGGGTGAGCAGGGCGAGCCGCAGGTCCGGGTCGTCCAGGTCGAGCGGTACCAGTTCCAGCAGCTTGCGCATGCGGTAGCGCAGGGTGTTGGGGTGGATCCGCAGGGCGTGTGCCGCCGCGCGTGGGTCGCCGGGATGCCGCAGCCACTCGTACAACGTGTGCGCGTACTCGGTGCCGGTGCTGGTGTCGTGCGCCCGGATGGCACCCAGCGGGCCCAGGTCGGTGACCCGCGCCCCGCTCGCCGCGGTCGCGACGCGGTGCAGCACCAGCGCCGTCCACACGTCGTCGAAGCACACCACCCTGCCCGGCAGCACGCCGGCGCGCAGGAGACCGAGCGCCTCCTCCGCCTCCGCCCGCGAACGGGCCAGGTCCGCGAGCCCGGCCACACTGCCCGCGGCCGCGCGCAGGGCGCCCGTCTTGCGCCCCGCGGGAACGTCGGCGAGGGCGCTCCGTAGCTCCGGCCACGACCCGGGGCCCGAGCCGTCCGGCACCACGACGTAGAGCAGGCCGCCGTTCTCGGCAGCGGGCGGGCGGCGGCCAACGCCCTGCGAGAGCCGCTCCAGCAGCGCCAGCCGCAGCCCCTCCCCGTCGAGCGTCTCGCCACCGGTGGTCTCCACGGCGACCACGCGGTGTGGCTCGTCCGCGAGGTCCAGTTCCGCCACGGCCTTGCGGGGACTCACCTCCCCGCGCAGCAGGGCCCGCAGCAGCTCGGCGGAGGCGCGGCGCTGGACCTCGGCGTGCGCGCGGCGGCGCAGCAGATGCAGCGCCACGACGGGTGCCGTATCGGCGAAGGCCGCGGCCCGCTCGTCGGAGACCGGCCCGGCCACCACCGCCCACATGGAGCCGAGCAGTTCGCCGCCCATCCGGATCGGCACGATGAGCCGCGGCTTGGTGCCGTCCCGCTGGCCGGGCACGAAGATCGTCTGCCTGCCCCGGGAGAGGTCACGGAACACGCCGCGCGAACGAAACCGCGCGAGCACGTCGTCCGGGATGCGCCGTCCCATGATCGTCGCCACCCGCGCAGGGTCGGTGATGTCCTGGCGGGCCGAGTAGGCCAGCACGCGCGAGTTGGTGTCCTCGATGGTCACCGGCGCGTCCACGACGGACGCCACCGCATCGGCGAGCCGGAACAGGTCGCTCGCGGCCGGATCGTCGCCGTTCTCCAGGGTGTCGGTCTCGTCGGCGATGGCGTCGAGCACCGTGCGCAGCAGCCACACGAGCTGCGCCCACGAGGTGGCGGCATGGACCTCGATGAGCCCGATCCCTGCCGTGCGCGCGGCGCGGCGCACCGCCGGCTTGCCCGCCAGCGGCGGCTTGAGCAGCACGGCCGCCGCCTCGTGCTCGCCGCAGCCGCGGATCAGCTCGACGGCGGCCTGCGCGTCGGGCACGGTGACGGCCAGCACGAGGTCGCCCGCGCCGAGATGCACGCCGCCCGGCTCGGCGATGACGACATCCGACACGGCGGGGCAGCCCTCCGGCAGGTGGACGGCGTGCAGCAGGGTCGGCCCCACCCTGTCGACGACGCTGCGTACCGAGACCATCTAGACACCGTCGGGGGTGCGGGCGTCGATGTCGCTGGGCGTGAACTGCTCGCGCTTGGTGGTCAATGCCCAGCGGTGGCCGTCCGGGTCGACCACCCGGCCGTAGCGCTCGCCGAAGAACATCTCCTCGACGGGCGCCTCCACCGTGGCGCCCGCGAACACCGCCCGCCGGAGGAGGTCGTCCGGGTCCTCGGTCTCCAGGGTGAGCAGCATCGGGGTGCCGCCGAGCGTCGCGGGCGCGAGCGCGTCGAGGGCAGGGATCTCCTGGCTGACGAGCAGCCGCGCGTCACCGACCGCGACGTCCACGAACAACACGGTGCCGTCGGGCAGCAGGTTCCGGAACAGCTCCACCGCGCCGAACGCCCTGCGGTAGAAGGACAGCGCCGTGTCGACGTCCTTGACGAACAGGTGGGGCACCAGGCCGAGTGCCCGGCTTGGGGCGTTCATGCCGTTCTCGCCTGCCCGTCGAGCAGCCCGGCGTCCACGGCCGCGGCGGTGAGCCGTTCGAGGAGCTCGGCCTCGCGCACGGCGACCTGCCTGCCGAGGTCGGTGAGCTGGTAGTAGCGGCGCCGCGCGTCGTGCGGCTCGTCCTCGCTCATGCCGGGAGCTTCCTGCACGAGCCCGTCCGCCGCTAGCCGGGCGAGCGTCCGGTACAGCGTGCCGGGGCCGAGCTGCACGGAGCCACCGGTGATCTCGCCGACGAACCCCATGATCCCGTAGCCGTGCGCTCTGCCACCCGCGAGTGCGAGCAGCACCTGGAAGCCCGCGGGGGTCACGGGCGGCAGGTTGCGCTGCGCCATGCGCCGAGCATACACTCCAGTCTCGTTGTATCCGAGATGGATATATCCGAACAGGAGTCAATCATGGGTATGCGGGGCGTGAGCAAGGTCGTCATCGGGGTGCGCGACCAGCAGCGGGCGAGGGAGTTCTGGTCGCAGACCCTGGGGTTCACGGTCACCACCGACGCGCCGTACGGGGACGGCGGCCACCGCTGGCTGGAGGTGACCTCACCTGACGGCCGGACGGCGCTCGTGCTCAGTGCCGACCCGGACGACGAGTTCCGGTTTCCCGTCCGCGAGGGCCGGCCCACGGCGAACGTCTTCTTCTACGCCGACGACGTCGAACGGACCTACGAGGAGCTGTCGGCCAAGGGCGTGGAGTTCCCGGCGAAGCCGACCCGTCAGCCGTGGGGCTGGTGGGCGATGTTCGCCGATCCGGACGGCAACCGCTATGCGCTGCAGCAGAGGGAGCCCTGACCGCGTCAGTCGGTGAGCGCGTCGGCGATCCACGGCGCCACCGGCAGGCCACGCTCGAGGCACTCGGCCGACAGCCGCATCGTCCAGCGCAGCGCCTGCAGCAGAAGGCTGTCCACCTCGTCGGGCGCCGCGCTGGCCAAGGCGATCTCCACCTGCTCCTCCGCCGCCTCGGTGTTGCCGTGCACCTCGGCCAGCAACGTCCGCACGGCCGTGCGGACCGGCGGGTCGGCCTGGTCGATGGAGACCTCCTCGCCCGCCTCGTCGAAAACCTGCACCTTGACGGGTGCGGCGCCGCCGTCGCCGAGCGAGCCGACCATGGCGCTGCACGTGCCGAACAGCAGCAGGGTCAGCTCGCGCGTCTCGGCCAGCCGATCGCCCGCGGACGGTGCCAGCACGTCGAGCGCCTCGGCGTCGTCGCCGAGGCGCATCGCGAGGAGCGCTCGCTGTGCCTTCTCGACGAGCGAGGGCTGCTCGTCGCCACCGGAGTCCGCGTGCACGTGCCTATCAAACACCAGGGGCGCCGGATTGTGGTGCGCCCGCTTGAGTGATCGTCATTTCGCTGCGTACAACGCACCCAGCGCCAGGTGACCCAGCAGTTCGGCCAGCTCGTCACCCGGAAGGTGGCGGTTGTGCGGGGTGGAGTTGATGAGGCCGAACACCGCGTGCGCCGTCGAGCGGGCTCGCGGCTCGTCCAGATGAGGCACCGCCGCGCGCAGGGTGCGCACCCACACCTCGACGTAGCGGCGCTGCAGTGCCCGCACCTGCTTGCGGTCGGCGTCGGTGAGGTTGGCGAGGTTGCGTTCCTGCACGGTGATGAGCGCGGGCTGGGCGAGTGCGAACTCCACGTGGAAGGCCACGAGCGCGGCCAGCGTCTCGTCGGGGTCGCCCGTGCGCTCCGCCTGCCGCCTGCCGCCGTCGAGCAGGTACTCGCTGATCGACGTCAGCATCTCGCCGAGCATGGCGTCCTTGCTGCGGAAGTGGCGGTACAGTGCCGGGCCCGAGATGCCGACGGCGGCGCCGATGTCGTCGATGCCGACCCCGTGGAAGCCGTGCCGGGCGAACAGTTCGGCCGCGGCCGCGAGGATCTGCTCGCGCCGGGTGGCCTTCTCGCCACCGGCCAGCGGGACAGGGCTGGAGGACATCTCGTCAGTCTAGGCGAGGTCGGTTAGCGAGCGCTAACATCCGCTGCGACTTCCGGCGTGGTCCGGTCGGGTTACCGGCCGTCCGTGATCTTCCGCCCCGGTGAACCGGCTGGTAAAGCTCTTACCGGCGAATGGTTAACGAAGGGGTCGGCCATGCTCGTGAAAGCTTGTCGTGTCCTCTCGGTGTTCCTGGTCGTCTCGCTCGCGTCGCTGTTCTCCCCGGTCGCCAACGCTGCGGCCGTCAGCTACGTCGCGCTCGGCGACTCCTACTCCTCCGGCGTCGGTGCGGGCGACTACGGCGACTCCGGGTCGTGCAAGCGCAGCGCCAACGCCTATCCCCAGCTGTGGGCCACGTCCCACGGCGTTTCCGACTTCCGGTTCGTGGCCTGCCTCGGCGCCCGGACCAGCGACGTGCTCGGGCAGGCCGACGCGCTGAGCGCGAGCACCACGTTCGTGACGGTCTCGGTCGGCGGCAACGACGCCGGGTTCACCGACGTCATGACCGACTGCACGCTCGGCGGCGACCAGGCGTGTGTGGACCGGGTCGAGGAGGCCAAGGCGTTCGTCCGCGAGACGTTGCCCGCGCGGCTCGACACCGTCTACGCCACGATCGCGAGCCGTGCGCCGTCCGCCGAGGTCGTCGTGCTCGGGTACCCGCGCTTCTACCAGCTCGAGGGCTCGTGCAACGCCGGGCTGAGCGAGACGAAGCGGGCCGCCATCAACTCGGGTGCCGACACGCTCGCGGAGGTCACCGCGCAGCGGGCCGCCGCGGCCGGGTTCACGTTCGTGGACGTCCGCGGGCCGTTCACCGGGCACGAAATCTGCTCGGCCGACTGGTGGCTGCACAGCCTGACCTGGCCGGTCGACGAGTCCTACCACCCGAACGTCAAGGGGCAGTCGCTCGGCTACCTGCCCGCGCTGGAGGCGGTCGCAGGCTGAGTGTCCGCGCCTCTGGACAGCCCGGGTTAGCGGTCGCTAACATCTCGCGTGGTGTTAACGGCTGCTAACCTGAGGGCGTGATGGACACTCCAGCGCTGACCACGTCGGCCGATCCGCGCGAAGAGGCGTATGCCCGCAACGCGAGCGCGCACGCCGAGCTGGTGGAGGATCTCCGCAAACGGCTCGCCACCGCGCGGCTCGGCGGACCCGAGAAGGCCCGAGCCCGCCATGTGGAACGCGGCAAGCTGCTGCCGCGCGACCGGGTGGACGCGCTGCTCGACCCCGGCTCGCCGTTTCTCGAGCTCTCGCCGCTCGCGGCGACCGGGCTCTACGACGACGAGGCGCCGTCGGCCGGGATCATCACCGGCATCGGGCGGGTGTCCGGGCGCGAGTGCGTGATCGTCGCCAACGACGCGACGGTCAAGGGCGGGACCTACTACCCGATGACCGTCAAGAAGCACCTGCGCGCGCAGGAAGTCGCCCTGCACAACCACCTGCCCTGCATCTACCTCGTCGACTCGGGCGGCGCGTTCCTGCCCCGGCAGGACGAGGTGTTCCCCGACCGCGAGCACTTCGGCCGCATCTTCTACAACCAGGCCACGATGTCCGCGCGCGGCATCCCGCAGATCGCCGCCGTGCTCGGGTCCTGCACGGCGGGCGGCGCGTACGTTCCTGCGATGAGCGACGAGGCCGTGATCGTGCGCAACCAGGGCACGATCTTCCTGGGCGGGCCGCCGCTGGTGAAGGCCGCGACCGGCGAGGTGGTCACCGCCGAGGAGCTCGGCGGCGGCGACGTGCACGCGCGTTCGTCCGGCGTCACGGACCACCTGGCCGCCGACGACGCCGACGCGCTGCGCATCGTCCGCTCGATCGTCTCGACGCTGGGGCCGCGTGCGCCACGGCCGTGGGACGTGCTGCCCGCCGAGGAACCCGCCGCCGACCCCCGCGAGCTGTACGGGGTGGTGCCCGCCGACTCGCGCACGCCCTACGACGTGCGTGAGGTGATCGCACGGATCGTCGACGGCAGCCGGTTCGGCGAGTTCAAGAAGGAGTACGGCGGCACGCTCGTCACCGGCTTCGCCCGCATCCACGGCCACCCGGTGGGCATCGTCGCCAACAACGGCGTGCTGTTCGCCGAGTCGGCGATGAAGGGTGCGCACTTCATCGAGCTGTGTGACAAGCGGTCGATCCCGCTGGTGTTCCTGCAGAACATCACCGGCTTCATGGTCGGGAAGGCCTACGAGGCCGGCGGGATCGCCAAGCACGGGGCCAAGATGGTCACCGCCGTGGCCTGCGCGCGGGTGCCGAAGTTCACCGTCATCATCGGCGGCTCGTTCGGCGCGGGCAACTACTCGATGTGCGGGCGGGCCTACTCGCCCCGGTTCCTGTGGATGTGGCCCAACGCCCGCATCTCCGTGATGGGCGGCGAGCAGGCGGCCTCGGTGCTGGCCACCGTGCGCCGCGACGCCGTCGAGGCACGCGGTGAGGACTGGCCCGCCGAGGCCGAGGAGGCGTTCAAGGACCCGATCCGGGAACAGTACGAGCACCAGGGCAATCCCTACTACTCCACCGCACGGCTGTGGGACGACGGCGTGATCGACCCGATGGACACGCGCACGGTGCTGGGCCTCGCGCTGTCGGCGTCGGCCAACGCACCGCTGGATCCGGTCGGCTACGGCGTCTTCAGGATGTGAGGACTCAGAGCATGTTCGACACTGTTCTCGTCGCCAACCGCGGGGAGATCGCCGTCCGCGTCATCGGCACGCTGCGCCGCCTCGGCATCCGCTCCGTCGCGGTCTACAGCGACGCCGACGCCGATGCCCGGCACGTCAGGGAGGCCGACACGGCCGTGCGGCTCGGCCCCGCCGAGGCGGCACGGAGCTATCTGTCCATTCCGGACGTCATGCGCGCGGCCGTGGAGTCCGGCGCGCAGGCGGTGCACCCCGGATACGGCTTCCTCGCCGAGAACGCCGGGTTCGCCAAGGCCTGCGCGGAGGCGGGCCTCGTGTTCGTGGGGCCACCGGCGAGCGCCATCGAGGCGATGGGCGACAAGATCCGCGCGAAGGCCACTGTCGCCGCCGCCGGGGTTCCGGTCGTTCCCGGCAGGTCCGATGTCGACGACGTCGCGGCCGCTGCGGACGACGTCGGCTACCCGGTGCTGCTCAAGCCCTCCGCCGGTGGCGGCGGCAAGGGCATGCGGCTGGTGCACGACCCGGCCGAGCTGGCCGACGCCGTGGAATCGGCACAGCGGGAGGCGCGCAGTGCCTTCGGCGACGACCGGCTGCTCATCGAGCGGTTCGTCACCACGCCCCGGCACATCGAGATCCAGGTGCTCGCCGATGGCCACGGCAACGTCATCCACCTCGGCGAGCGCGAGTGCAGCCTGCAGCGGCGGCACCAGAAGATCGTCGAGGAAGCGCCGTCGGCCCTGCTGGATGCCGGCACGCGGGCACGCATGGGTGCCTCGGCCGTCGAGGCGGCCCGCTCCGTCGGCTATGTCGGCGCGGGCACCGTCGAGTTCATCGTCTCGGCCAAGGACCCCGGTGAGTTCTTCTTCATGGAGATGAACACGCGCCTGCAGGTGGAGCACCCGGTGACCGAGCTGGTCACCGGACTCGACCTCGTGGAGTGGCAGTTGCGCGTCGCCGCGGGGGAGGAGCTGACCGTGCGCCAGCAGGACGTGCGCCTGGACGGCCACGCCGCCGAGGCGCGCGTCTACGCCGAGGACCCGGCCAGGGGGTTCGTCCCCACGGGCGGCACCGTCCTCGCACTCGCCGAACCGCGTGGCGCGCACGTCCGCGTCGACTCGGGACTGCGTGAGGGCACGAGCGTCGGCTCCAGCTACGACCCGATGCTCGCCAAGGTCGTGGCGTGGGGGCCCGACCGCGCGGCCGCGCTCCACCGGCTCGACCGGGCACTCGCCGAGACGGCCGTGCTCGGCGTGACGACCAACGTGCCGTTCCTGAGAGCACTCGTGCAGGACCCCGACGTCCGGCAGGGCACCCTCGACACCGGGCTGGTCGAACGCAGGCTCGACGAGCTGACCTCGCGCGAGGTGCCCGAGGAGTTCTTCGTCGCCGCCGCGCTCGACCGCCTGCTCGGCCTGTACCCGGCGGGGCCGGTCGTTGACCCCTGGGACGTGCCCAGCGGCTGGCGGCTCGGCGCGAGCGCAGGCGTGGTGTTCCGGTTGCGCGCCGAGCACACCGAGGCGCTGGTGCGCATCGAGGGCACGCCCTCGGCGGCGCTGGTGAGTGTGGACGGTGGCGAGCCGGTGACGGCGGCCGCCGAGCGGCGGGACGGCGAGCTCGCGGTGCGGTGCGGCGGCGAGTACCGCGCCTACCGGCGCGCGGCCTCGCCCGACGGCACGCTGTGGCTGGCCCGCGAGGGATACGGCGTGGCGATCGGCGAGGTGCCGAACCTGCTCGCGAGCCACGCCGAATCCACCGAGGCGGGCCCGGTCACCAGTCCCATGCCGGGCACCGTGCTCGTGGTCAAGGCCGAGCGCGGCGACACCGTCGCGGCAGGCGCCCCGCTGCTCGTGGTGGAGGCCATGAAGATGGAACACACGATCACCGCGCCGGTCGACGGCGTGGTCACCGAACTGCACGTCCGCGCGGGCCAACAGGTCGCGCTCGACGAGCCCCTCGCCCTGGTCACCCCTCAGGAGGAAAACTCATGATCGACTTCCGGCTCGGCGACGAGTACGAGGCTCTGCGCAAGACCGTCCAGGACTTCGCGCAGAACGAGGTGGCGCCGGTGATCGGCGGCTTCTACGAGCGTGAGGAGTTCCCGTACGACCTGGTGGCCGGGATGGGCCGGATGGGGCTGTTCGGCCTGCCGTTTCCCGAGGAGTTCGGCGGCATGGGCGGCGACTACTTCGCGCTGTGCCTGGCGCTGGAGGAACTGGCCAGGGTCGACTCGTCGGTGGCCATCACGCTGGAGGCGGGTGTGTCGCTCGGCGCGATGCCGATCTACCGGTTCGGCTCCGACGAGCAGAAGCGCCGGTGGCTTCCCGCCCTGTGCGCGGGCGAGGCGCTCGGCGCGTTCGGTCTCACCGAGCCCGGCGGCGGCTCCGACGCGGGCGCCACACGGACCACGGCCCGCCTCGACGACGGCGGGGGTGACTGGGTCATCAACGGCAGCAAGTCCTTCATCACCAACTCCGGCACCGACATCACCCGGCTCGTGACCGTGACTGCGGTGACGGGACAGAAGCCGGACGGCCGCAAGGAGATCTCGGCGATCATCGTGCCGTCGGGCACACCGGGCTTCACCGTGGCGCCGAAGTACTCGAAGGTCGGCTGGAACGCCTCGGACACCCACGAGCTGTCCTTCGACGACTGCCGGGTGCCCGCCGGCAACCTCCTCGGCGAGCGCGGGCGCGGTTACGCCCAGTTCCTGTCCATTCTGGACGAGGGCAGGATCGCGATCGCGGCGCTGAGCGTCGGACTGGCGCAGGGCTGCGTGGACGAGTGCCTGCGGTACGTGAACGAGCGCGAGGCGTTCGGCAGCAAGATCGGTGCCTACCAGGCCATCCAGTTCAAGATCGCCGACATGGAGACGCGCGCGCACACCGCGCGGCTTGCCTACTATCAGGCGGCGGCGAAGATGCTGCGCGGCGAGCCGTTCAAGAAGGAGGCGGCCATCGCCAAGCTGGTGTCGTCCAACGCGGCGATGGACAACGCCAGGGACGCGACACAGGTCTTCGGCGGCTACGGGTTCATGAACGAGTTCCCGGTTGGCCGCTTCTACCGGGACGCGAAGATCCTGGAGATCGGTGAGGGCACGAGTGAGGTGCAGCGCATGCTCATCGCCCGCGAGCTCGGCCTTCCCAGCTGAACCGGGCTGTGATAGGTATACCGGTATAACTATCACGACGTGGAATGGGCTGTGCGGTGATCGAACTCAAGACGCCCGGTGAACTGGACGCCATGCGGCTGGCCGGCAAGGTGGTCGCGACGGCGTTGCAGGCCGTCAGGTCCGCGGCAGGCGTCGGTACGTCGTTGCGGGAACTGGACGAGGTGGCGGCGGACGTGCTGGCCGACGCGGGCGCTCGCTCGTCGTTCCTGCACTACCACCCGGGGTTCGCGCCAAGCCCGTACCCGGCCGTGCTGTGCACCAGTGTCAACGACGCCGTGGTGCACGGCATCCCCACCGCCCACCGGCTGGCCGACGGCGACCTGCTCAGCATCGACTTCGGCGCCGAGGTCGACGGCTGGCACGGCGACGCGGCCGTCAGCTTCGTCGTCGGCACCCCGCGGCAGGCCGACCTCGACCTGATCGCCACGACGGAGCGTGCGCTCGACGCCGGCATCGCCGCCGCCAGGCCGGGCAACCGGCTCGGTGACATCGGTCACGCCATCGGCACGGTTGGGCGCTCGGCGGGCTACGGCCTGCTCGCCGACCACGGCGGGCACGGTGTCGGGCGCGCGATGCACGAGGCGCCGCACGTGCCCAACGAGGCGACCGCGGGCACCGGCCTGGGGCTGCGGCCCGGCATGGTCCTCGCCATCGAGCCGATGTTCGTCGCGGGCGGGGTGGACGCCTACCGGCTGG
The DNA here is from genome assembly GCF_003202285.1 of Prauserella muralis. Lineage (GTDB taxonomy): Bacteria > Actinomycetota > Actinomycetes > Mycobacteriales > Pseudonocardiaceae > Prauserella_B > Prauserella_B muralis. Next base: position 455,604 of record NZ_MASW01000006.1, on the reverse strand, counting down.
GCGAGGACGGCTGGACGTTGTTCACCGCCGACGGCAGCAGGGCCGCGCACGTCGAGCACACGGTGGCGATCACCGCCGACGGTCCCCGCATCCTCACCGCGCCGTGACGGGACTGGTGATCCGCCCTGGCGGCGAACACGACACGGCGCTGCTGCTGGCGATGTTCGACGGCGCCGTCGCGTGGCTCACCGAGCGGGGCCGCGAGGGCCAGTGGGGGTCGCAGCCCTGGTCGGCCGACGCCCGGCGGGTCGAGCGGGTACGAGGCATGGCGGCGGGCGGTGGGCTGCTGATCGCCGAACGCGGCGGGGAGGCGGCGGGCGCCATGGTGCTCACCGAGCACCCACCCGCGCACATCCCGCCCGTCGACGAGCCCGAGTTGTACATCGACCTGCTGATCACCGCGCGGCAGCACACCGGCGCGGGTGTCGGCGCCTTCCTGCTCGGACACGCCCGGGACGAAGCCCGGCGGCGCGGGCTGGGGCTGCTCCGGGTGGACTGCTGGGCGGGCGGCGACGGTGCGCTCGTGCGCTACTACACCGGCCAGGGCTTCACACCCACCGAGACGTTCCAGGTCGGGGACTGGGCCGGGCAGGTCTTCGCGTGCCGCCTCGATGTGACGGCATGAGTTAACGTGTCACCCCGTAGGACGAGGGAGGCGGGATGACGACACCCCCGGCGCGGCTGGTGTCAGCGGCGTCCAACGTGGCGGCGAAGGTGCTGCACGGCGGCGTGGCCGACCTGCGTCCGGTGCCCAGGGTGCTCATCGACCAGGGGCCCAACCGATCGGTGTACCGGATGACCGGCGCGGGCGGAGCGACGCCCGCGGGCCAGCCGGTGCTGCTGGTGCCGCCACTGGCGGCTCCGGCGCTGTGCTTCGACCTGCGCCGCGGGTGCAGTCTCGCCGAGCACCTGGTGGCCGGGGGCAGGCGCACCTACCTGGTGGACTACGGCAACGTCGCGTTCGCCGACCGCGGGCTCGGCGTCGAGCACTGGATCGACGAGGTGCTGCCGAGGGCGATCCGCAAGGTGAGCAGCGACGCCGGCGGCCGCCCGGTGCACCTCGTCGCGTGGTGCCTCGGCGGCATCTTCTCCCTGCTGACCGCCGCCGACCGCTCCGACTTGCCGATCGAGTCCATCACCACGATCGCCTCGCCGTTCGACTTCACCGCCATCCCGCTGGTGGCGCCGTTCCGGCCGCTCATCGAGGCCACCGGCGGGCACCTGCTGACGCCGTTCTACCGGCTGCTCGGCGGCGCACCGTCCTATCTGGTCAGCCGCGTGTTCCGGGCCACCGGGCTCAACAAGGAGATCACCAAGCCGCTGGCGATCCTGCGCAACCTCGACGATCGGGAGTTCCTCGCCCAGATCGAGGCGGTGGACCACTTCATGGACAACATGATCGCCTACCCGGGGCGCACGTTCGGCCAGCTGTACCACCGGTTCTTCCGCGCGAACGACCTCGCCGAGGGCAGCGTCGATCTGGGAGGCCGGGTCATCTCGCTGTCCGGCGTCACGGCGCCGACCCTGGTGATCGCGGGCGAGCAGGACACGATCGCTCCGCGCAGGGCGGTCGAGCGGCTGGTGGGGCTCTTGCCGAACGCCAAGGAGGTGCGCTTCGAGGTGGCGCCAGGGGGACACCTCGGCGTGCTCACCGGGCGCAGGGCCCGCGACACCACCTGGCTGCACGTGGACCGGTTCCTGGCCGACCACCTCGGCTGAGGTTGCGTCTCTCCCCGACGCCCGGTATGCATAACTCATGCATCCAGACGAGCGACGTACCGCGAACCTGCTCGGGGCGGCGGCGCTCGCGGTCAGCGAGCTGATGCTGGCCGGGGCCACCGCCGCGGCCGGAACGAGCGAGAGCGGCGCCTCGGCGCTGGTGGTGCTGTCGGGTGCGCCCGGACTCAGCGTCACCGAGCTGGGCAGGCGCGTGGGGCTGAGTCAGCCCGCCGCGGCGCGGATGGTCGACTCGCTGGAGGGGCGGGGTCTCGTCGAACGCAGGCAGACGGTGGGGCGCTGGGTCGCCGTCCACCTCACCGGCGCGGGACGGGCCGCGGCGGGGCAGATCCTGGACTCGCGCGGCGGCAGGCTGACGGAGCTGGTGCGGGAGCTGGACGAGCGGGAGCGCGCCGCACTCGACGGCGCACTCGGCACGTTGCTGACGCGGCTCTACGGCACGGTGGGCAACGCACGTCTGCTGTGCCGACTGTGCGATGTGGACGTGTGCGTCGAGAACGACCACACCTGCCCGGTTGGCGCGGCGGAACGGGCGGAACGCGGCGAGGCTTGACCTCCACTTTGCTGGAGGTGTGAGGCTGGCCGCATGACATCCGTATCGCCGCAGCCGCCGACCGCCGCGGACGCCACCGCGGGCACCGAGACCGACATCGCCGCCATCAGGCAGATCGTGGCGGACACCGAGACCGCGTTCAACACCAACGATCCCGACCTGCTGTCCGCACACTTCGCGCGTGATGCGAACGTGGTCAACGCGGCCGGGGTGCGCCTTTCGGGCCGCTCCGAGATCGACGAGGCGAACCGGCAGGGTCTCGCGGGGTTCCTGCGCGACCAGTACGCGCGCTACGACGTCGCCGACATCGTTTTCCTGCGGCCGGACGTCGCGCTGGCGTACAAGGAGGCCCGCGCGACGACGGCCGACGGAGAGCTGATCGATCTGGACCACACGATGATCGCGCTGTACGTGCTGGTCAGGCAGCAGGGCAGGTGGTGGATCGCGGCCAGGCAGAACACGCTCGTGGCGTCCTGACGGCGCTCACCCTCCCCGCCGCACCGCCGCCAGCTGTTCCTCGAACGGAACGACCACATCGGACTCCTCCGCGGCCGCGGTGTGGCCGGTGAGGAGCTGGGCCAGCTCGCCTGCCGCGCGGTCGATGCGTGCCGCGAGGCTGTCGGCGTCCTGGGAGGCCCAGTCCTCGGGCGCGGCGAACACGGCCGTGGGAACCACCACGGCGCGCAGGTAGGCGAACATCGGCCGCAGCGCGTGTTCGAGGGCCAGGGAGTGCCGGGCCGTTCCGCCGGTGGCGGCGATGGCGACCGGCTTGCCTGCCAGCGCCTTGTTGTCGAGAACGTCGAAGAAGGACTTGAACAACCCGCTGTAGGACGCGGTGAAGATCGGCGTGACGGCGATGAGGCCGTCCGCCGAGGTCACGGCCTCCAGTGCGGCGCCGAGCCTGGGGCCCGGGAAGCCGGTGACGAGGTTGTTGGCGATGTCCACGGCGAGTTCCCGCAGTTCCACCACGGTGACCTCGACCTGCCGGTCGTCGGCGAGCGCGCCGGTGACCGCACCGGCGAGCCGGTCGGCCAGCATCCGGGTGGAGGAGGGCTCGGTGAGCCCTGCCGAGACCACGGCGAGCGTGAGGGGCTTCATCGGGTGCCTCCCGTCGGGACCTGCTCGGTGTCGGTGCTGCGGGCCAGCAGTGAGGCGTGGGTGGGCGCGTCCGGCACGCCTGCGGCGCGCCTGGCGGCGAACTCCCTGCGCAGCGTGGGAAGAACCTCCTCGCCCAGCAGGTCGAGCTGCTCCAGCACGGTCTTCAGCGGCAGGCCCGCGTGGTCGACGAGGAAGAGCTGGCGCTGGTAGTCGCCGAAGTGCTCGCGGAAGGTCAGGGTCTTGTCGATGACCTCCTGCGGACTGCCGACGGTGAGCGGTGTCTGCTCGGTGAACTCCTCGAGCGAGGGGCCGTGCCCGTATACCGGGGCGTTGTCGAAGTACGGGCGGAACTCGCGGACCGCGTCCTGGGAGTTCCTGCGCAGGAAGACCTGGCCGCCGAGGCCGACGATGGCCTGCTGCGCCGAGCCGTGCCCGTGGTGCTCGTAGCGCTGCCGGTAGAGATCGATGAGCCGCATGAAGTGCTCCTTTGGCCAGAAGATGTGGTTGGCGAAGAAGCCGTCGCCGTAGTAGGCGGCCTGCTCGGCGATCTCGGGGCTGCGGATGGAGCCGTGCCACACGAACGGCGGGACGCCGTCGAGTGGGCGCGGGGTGGACGTGAAGCCCTGCAGCGGGGTGCGGAAGCGGCCCTCCCAGTCGACGACGTCCTTGCGCCACAGCTCGTGCAGCAGCGCGTAGTTCTCGATGGCCAGCGGGATGCCCATGCGGATGTCCTGGCCGAACCAGGGATACACGGGGCCGGTGTTGCCGCGGCCGAGCATGAGGTCCACCCTGCCGTCGGCGAGGTGCTGCAACATCGCGAAGTCCTCGGCGATCTTCACCGGGTCGTTCGTGGTGATGAGCGTGGTGGACGTCGAGAGGATGAGCCGCTCGGTGCGGGCCGCGATGTAGCCGAGCATGGTCGTCGGCGACGAGGGAACGAACGGGGGGTTGTGGTGCTCGCCGGTGGCGAAGACGTCGAGGCCGATCTCCTCGGCCTTGAGCGCGATCGCGACCATGGACTTGATGCGCTCGTGCTCGGTCGGGGTCCGGCCGTTGGTGGGATCCGTGGTGACGTCACCGACGGTGAAGATCCCGAACTGCATCCCAATCACCTTGCCCGGAAGTAGTTGCTTGCTCAACTATCCACCCTAACGGCTTCCCGCGGGCCGGTATTCCCCGGGCGTGGTCGCATGCCGGCCGCCGCGATCGCTGTGTTGGCCGCCGGGGTTGCCGTGTCTTTCGCTGGGCGCACTATGCGGTGATCGATCCCGCTACTCTCGGCTGGTGGGGCGGAATGAGTGCTGGTTCTGTGGGGTGCCCACCGACGGCGGGCATCATCTGCAGCTGTCGCTGCGCCGGGACATGCGGGACACGTTCGTCGTGGTTGGTGTCTACCAGCGGTGGAAGCAGCTCTCAGTGGTCGTGCCACGATGCCGCCGCTGCCGGGTCGGGCACCGCATCGAGCAGTCGGTGTTCTGGGTGCTGGTCGGCTCGGCCGTGCTCCTCGGGCTGATGTTGCTGGCCGGTGCGCTCGCCTGGGCGAAGCTCTGGGAGCTCGCACTCGTCGTGCTGTGGGTGGTCGCGTGGCTGCTGCTGTGGTGGGGTGTGCGGCAGCACTGGTTCCGCTGGCCCTTCCTGGCGCCGAAGCCGGAGCGGCATGCCCGCGAACACCCCGGTGTTCAGGAGCTCGTCGCCGACGGATGGCAGCACTTCCCCGCAAGACCCTAGGTCCGTCCGGTCAGCCACCACGCGTTCCGGTCGAGGACCGACACTGGATTCACCCGATTGAGTCGAACACCAGTTCGAGTAGTGGGCTACGATAGTTTCGTGGACGCGACCGAAGTCATGGATGCCGCCCCGCCCCTGTCCCACTGGGGTGAGGCGGAGCTGCTGGACGCGCTGCGGGAGACCGAGCGGCAGCGGCGCCGGTTGTATGCCCGGGAGCTGGCGTTGCTGGCGGAGATCGACACCCGGGGCATCGCCACCAGTCGTGGCTACACCCCGGTCGGGCTGGTGCGGGCGCTGTTCGCGGTGGGCTCCGGCGCCGCGCAGCAGGTGCACCGCCACGCCAAGGCCCTGTGCCCGGCGGTCGCGGCCTCCGGTGGGCTCGTTGCGCCCGCGCTGCCGGTGGTGGCGGCCGCCCTGGCCGAGGGTGCGATCGGCCCCGAGCACGTGGAGGCCATCCGCGCCGCGATCCGGGACCTGCCCTCCTGGACCACTCCGCAGGAGCGGGACACCGCCGAAAACATCCTGTGCGACGCCGCCCGCGACACCGAACCCCGGGTCGTCGCCCGGCTGGGCCGGGAGATCCGCGACCGGCTCGACCCCGACGGCGACGCCCCCAAGGACGAACGCCTGGCCCGCCCCGAGCGGTGCCTCGACCTCCAGCAGCGCCCCGACGGCAGACTCCGTGGCTCGTTCGAGCTGGACGCCGAATCCGGGGCCTTGCTGACCAACCTGCTCTCTCCGCTGACCGAGCCCCGGGCAGGCGAGAACGGCGGCCGCGACCCGCGCACCCGCGTCCAGCGCCAGGGCGATGCCCTCGTCGACGTGCTCAAGCTCGCCGCCCGCTGCCCGGATGCGCCCAGCGAGGCGGGGGAGCCGGTCACCCTGCTCGTCTCGGCCACTCTCGCCGAGCTCAAGCAGGGCATCGGGCGCGGCCTGCTCGACGGGCATCTCGACCTCTCCGCCGCCCAGATCCGGCGCATGGCCTGCGACTGCCGGGCCGCGCCCATGGTGTTCGGCACCCGCGGTGACATCCTCGACGTCGGCCGCACCACCCGCACCGTGCCCCGCCGCATCCGCCGCGCCCTGATTCGCCGCGACGGCGGGTGCACCTTCCCCGGCTGCGACCGCAAACCCAAGTGGTGCCAAGCGCATCACGTTCTCCACTGGATCGACGGCGGCCCCACCGCCCTGTGGAATCTGGTGCTCCTCTGCGAAACCCATCACCGGCTGATCCACCACAGCGGCTGGGACATCACCCTCATCGACGGCGCCGCCCACTACGTCCCACCCGGCTACCTCGACCCCGAACGTGCACCCCGCCGCAACACCCTCCACACCCACCGCGTCGGCCCTCACTTCCGCAGCCCCGCCCTCCGCCAACCCGGCGCCGGACGTCTGCGCACCACCTGCCCCCAGCCCGCCGGCAATCCCTGGAACCACGGCGCCACCACCGCACCGCCCTGACCCACAGCCCTCCCCGCAGCCACACCCCACCACCGAACCCCGGGTGGCGGGGCAGCGGCACATGCGGTGTCAGGCGTTCGCCCGGCGGAGGCGTTCGGCTGCCTGCGTCCAGAGCGCTTTCCCGGACACGGCGGTGTAGCCGTGCAGTGATTCCCACCGGACGTCGTGGGCTGCCGGCCACAGGCTCGCAGCCCACGCGACCTGCTCCTCCTCCGCGGTGAACGAGCGGCCCCGCGCATCCTGGTATGCGGCCAGGAACGCCTCGGTGCTGTCAACTGGAGGCAGCGTGGCCGGTCCCAGCTTCGGGAACACCGCGCTGGCCGCGCCCACCAGCGCGGCTTCCGGCTGCCATGCCAGGCTGTCCCAGTCGTGCACTGTCACTACCTGGTGGTCGTGCCACCGGAGGTTGTGCGCCTCGAAGTCGGCATGGCCCAGCACGCGGGGGAGGTCGGCGGCCAGCATGCGCCGGCGGGCCCTGTCGGCGGTGTCCACGACATGGGCGGGCACGAGACGCTGGTCCTTCTCGTCGAGTGAGGCGATCGACGGCCACAGGCCGGGATCCGCGTGATCCCACCGCACCCAGCGCGGGTTCGGCAGCGGCGGCGCGACGGTGAGGTCCGCGAGTCCAGTCATCAACCGGGCGAAGACCTCCGCGTAGCGCACTGCCACCTCCGGGCCGTCCCCGTGCAGCACTTCGCCGTGCGGGCGGAATTCCTCGGCGTGCACGGCCAGCTCACCGGCAACGGTGACCGGCGTCAGCGGGCGGGCGCAGGGAAACCCGTTCCCGGCCAGCCGTGCCTGCGCCGCGACGCACGACGCCGCTCGCCCGTCGTCGGCGCGGGCCTTGACTACGACGTTCGTGCCGTCGGCCAACCGGAGACCGAACACCGCCGACATCGACTGGTGCCGGAACAGCGCCTCGGCGGGGTGGCTGCCGAGCTGGTCCAGACACCACCCCGGCAACCAGTGCGGCAACTCGTCCAGCGACACGACCGAGACTGTGCCACAGGCACGGCATGGTCTACCCCGGACAGGCCGGAGCTGACCGGTCCGGCGATCACCAGGGGACGACGCCGTCGTCGTCGAAGAAGCCGCCGCGCGGCCCGTCGTCGGGCAGGGTGGCGAGCCGGATCGCGATCGCGGCACCCTGTTCGGGCGTGCGCGGCGCGTTGAAGCCCGTGAAGTCGGTCGCGACGTAGCCGGGGCACGCGGCGTTCACGATGATGTTCGTGTCGGCCAGCCGGCGGGCGTACTGAGTCGTGACGCTGTTGAGCAGGGACTTCGACGGGGCGTACGCGGCCATGATGGGGCCGGTCTGCAACGTCAGCGAGCCCATGTTGCTCGACATGTTCACGATGCGCGGGGACGTCGCGCGGCGCAGCAGCGGAAGCATCGCGTTCGTCACCCGGACGACGCCGAACACGTTCGTGTCGAGGACGGTGCGGACGACGTCGAGGTCGAGCGTCGTCGGATCCTGCGCGCCGCCGTCGGTCCGGCCGGAGATTCCCGCGTTGTTGACGAGCACGTCGAGCCGCCCCGCCGTCTGCTCGATGGTCGCCGCCGCGGCGGCGACACTGTCGTCGGAGGTGACGTCGAGGGCGACCCCGAAGGCGTCGACCCCCGCAGCGCGCAGCCGCTCGACGGCCTCCTTGCGCCTGATCTCGTCCCGCGCGCCCACCGCGACCGTGAAGCCGATCGCGCCGAGACCCTCGGCGATGGCGAAACCGATTCCCTTGTTCGCGCCGGTGACCAGCGCGGTCTTCGTGTCGTTCACGCATCCATGCTCGGCGGGCCGTGTGGTCGCCGTCCAATACCGGATCACTCCGCTGTGATACTCACCGGGTATCAGCAGGTAGCCTGCCCAAGTGGACGATCTCGAGACCCGCGAGATGCGGTACTTCGTCGCCGTCGCCGAGGAACTGCACTTCGGACGCGCCGCCGAGCGGCTCGGGATCGCCCAGCCGCCGCTCTCGCGTGCCATCCGCCGGCTGGAGCAGCGGCTCGGCGTCCAGCTGCTCGAGCGGAACCGTCGCGGCGTCGCGCTCACCGATGCGGGCCGCGTGTTCCTCCGGGAGGCCAGGACGGCCCTCGACGCGGTGGCGGCGGCCGCGCGCCGGACGCGGCGGGCCGGGGATCCGGCACGGCCGCTGGTGCTCGCGACGAAAGCCGGGGCGTCCCACGAACTGCTGCGGCAGCTCCTGGACACCCATGCGAGCGAGCCCGGTGCGGCACCGGTCGAGGTCCTCCTGTGCGAGGTCGGCGAGCAGGCCGGGCTGCTCCGCAACGGGCGCGCCGACGTGGCGCTCATGCATCGCCCCTTCGACGACCTCGCCGGGTTCGACACCGAGGACCTCTGCGTCGAGGGCCAGGTCGCGATCCTTCCCGCGCAGCATCCGCTCGCGTCCCGCGACCAGCTCACGCTGGCGGAGGTCCGCGACGTGCCGGGCCTCCCGATGGCGCGCTGGCCCCGGCTCGACGGTTCCTACCCGGACGGGCCGGGACCGGAGGTGCGCACGCAGTCGCAGCTCGCCCAGCTCGTGGCGCTCGGCAGGACGCTGCTCGTCATCCCCGCGTCCAGCCGTGCCTGGCAGTGGCCCGAACACGTCGCGGTGCCCGTGGTCGACGCGCCGGAGGTCACCACGGTGATCGCCTGGCCGCCGAACAGCCGCTCCCTGGCTGTTGCCTCGCTCGTCCGCTCGGCGGCCGGGCTCCGCGACGCGGCCGTGCTCTCGCCGCAGGCCGGGTAGTTCCGTTGGAACCCGGGGGCGGGCTACTTCAGCTCGGCCGAGGTCTTCCCCAACAACCGACGGGCGACGATCAGCTGCTGGATCTGTTGCGTGCCCTCGAAGATGTCGAGGATCTTCGCGTCGCGGCTCCACTTCTCCAGCAGCAGTTCCTCGGTGTAGCCGAGGGTGCCCGCCAGTTCGACGCAGCGGAGGGTGATGTCCACGACCGAGCGGCCCGCCTTGGCCTTCGCCATCGACGCCTGCAGCGAGTTCGGCTTGCGGTTGTCGGCCATCCACGCCGATTCGAGGGTCAGCAGGTACGCCGCCTCGTAGTCGGCCTCCAGCTCCAGGTACGCGGCGGCCGCCGCGTGCTGCGTGTTGGCGGGCTTGTCGTAGTCGACGGTCACCCCGGCCTCGGCGAGCAGCCGCGCCGTCTCCTCCAGGGCCGCCCGCGCGACGCCGATGGCCATCGCGGCCACCAGCGGGCGGGTGTTGTCGAAGGTCTGCATGACCCCCGCGAAGCCCTTCTGGGTGTCGATCTCCGGGCTGCCGAGCAGGTTCTCGGCGGGCACGCGGCAGTTCTCGAAACGCAGCACGGCCGTGTCCGAGGCGCGGATGCCGAGCTTGTGCTCCAGCCGCACCACCTCGAAGCCCGGTGTGCCCTTCTCCACCACGAACGACTTGATCGCCGCGCGGCCCTTGGACTTGTCCAGCGTCGCCCACACCACCACGGCGTCGGCGCGCTGCCCGGCCGTCACGAAGATCTTCTCGCCGTTGAGGATGTACTCGTCGCCGTCGCGCACGGCGGTGGCCGTGATGGCGGCCGAGTCGGAGCCGCAGCCCGGCTCGGTGATGGCCATGGCCGCCCAGAGACCCGCGAACTTCTTCAGCTGCTCGTCGTTGGCGACCGAGGCGATCGCCGCGTTGCCGAGCCCCTGACGCGGCATCGAGAGCAGCAGCGCCACGTCGCCCCAGCACATCTCGATCGTGCCGAGCACGGTGCTCAGGTTGCCGCCGTTGCGGTTTCCTTCGCTCTTCTCGTCGTCCTTGCGCCGCACGCCCGCCGCGCCCGCGCCGCCCTCGCCGGAGGAGTTCAGGCCGTCCAGCAGGGCCGCGAGCATGTCCAGCTCGGTGGGGTAGCTGTGCTCGGAGCGGTCGTACTTGCGCGAGATGGGCCGGAAGACCTCGGCCGCCGCCTGGCGTGCCTGGTTGATCAGTGTCCGGGACTTCTTCGGAACCTCGAGGTTGATCATGGCTGGCCTTTCCGCGCCGGTTACAGAAGAACGATGCCGTCGAGCACGCCGATGGCGCGCAGGTCCCGGTACCACCGCTCGACCGGATGCTCCTTGACGAAGCCGTGCCCGCCGAGCAGCTGCACGCCCGCGCTGCCGATCTGCATGCCCTTGTCCGTGGCGAGCTTGCGGGCCAGCGCGACCTCCCGCGCGTAAGGCTTGCCCTGCTCCGCGCGCGCCGCCGCGCGCAGCGTCACCAGGCGCATGCCCTCCAGCTCGATGGCGATGTCGGAGACCTGGAACGCCACCCCCTGCCGGTGGCTGATCGGCTCGCCGAACGCCTGCCGCTCGTTGACGTACGGGATCACGTAGTCGAGCACGGCCTTGGCCGTGCCGCAGGCGAGCGCGGCCCAGCCGAGCCGCGACAGCCGCACCACGTCGGTGAACACGTCGGCCCTGCCGCCGCCGAGCAGGGCGTTCGCGGGCAGGTTGACCCGGTCCAGCAGCACCCTCGACGTCGCGGCGCCGCGCAGGCCCATCGCGGGTTCGGGCTCCACGCTCAGCCCGGCGCTGGACGACTCGACGAGGAACAGCGCGGGGCCGCGCCCCTCCAGGTCGGCGGAGACGACGAACAGCTCGGCCTGGGCCGCGCGCGGCACGAGCGACTTCACGCCGTCGAGCCGGTAACCGTGGGCGGTCCGCTTGGCCCGCACCGAGGGGTGGAACGGGTCGTACAGTGCCTTCGGCTCCTGCAGAGCCAGCGCCGCGGCGGGCACGTTCTCGCCGACGAACGCGGGCAGGTAGGTGGCCTGCTGCTCCTCGTCGCCCCACTGCACGAGCGCCGTGCTCACGGCCGACGGCGCGAGCACCGCCACCGCGAGGCCCAGGTCGCCGTGCGCGAGCGCCTCGGCCACGAGCGCGTTGGTGACCACCGAGCGCTCGGTGCCGACGCCGCCCAGCTCCTCCGGGATGCCGACCAGCGTCACACCCAGCTCGGCGGCCCTGCTCAGCAGGCCGTCCGGCGGGGCGAGCTTGGTGTCGGCCTCGGCGGCCGCGGGCCGTAGCTGCTCGGCGGCGAACTCGGTGACCGTCTCGACGATCATCTGCTGCTCGTCGCTGGGCGTGAGGTCGAACAGGCCGGTGTCCGGTGCGGGCGCGAGCCGCGCGGGCTCGCTGCGCCGGGTCGTCGCCTTGAACGCGCGATTGGCCGCACCCGCGGCGCGGAAGCCGTTTCGGGTGGCCGTGGCTACCAGGTTCTGCACCGGTTTGCGCAGGCCGGTGCGCTCCAGCGTGCGGCTGCCGGCCAGCCGGGTGAGCGCGGCGAGGCCGAAGCCCATCGCGTCGCGCGTCTTCTGCGGTGTTTGTCGGGACACGGCTCTCCCCTTCGTCAACCTACTCGCGAGTAGGTTAACGCCTGTCCGGGGACGTCCGCCAGTAGGCCCGCTCAATCGGGGCTGACCGCCCGGCCGGGATCGAGGTCGAGCACGGCCGTCATGAGCGTGACCAGCTCCGCGGCGAGGTTCGGCCGCCCGCTGACCCGCCGGGTGCGCGCCAGGTCGTTGGCCACCGTCAGCGCCGCGTGCACGGTGATCCTCGCCTCCTTCGTGGTCAGCCCGGGGTGCACCGCCTCCAGCAGCCGCACCCACTGGGCCACGTAGTCGCGCTGGATACGCAGCAGGTCGGCGCGGTCGCGCTCCTCGATGTGCACGCGGTCCACCGAGAACGAGACCAGCAGGTCGGGAGGCCCGGTGAGCGTGCGCACGTACGACGCGGCGAGCCTGCGCAGCGCCTCCCGCTCGTCCGGCGGCGCGCTCGTGCGCAGGGCGTACTCGGCGGCCAGTGCGAGCCGGTCGGCCGCGCGGCGCGCGATGGCCCCGAGCAGGGCGGCCTTGCCGGGAAAGTGCCGGTAGACGCTGGGGCCCGCGATGCCGGCCGCGTTGCCGATGTCCTCCATGCTCACCGCGGAGAACCCGCGGGCGCGGAACAGCTCCGCGGCCGCCGTGAGCAGCTGCTCCCTGCGGGACGGGCTGCCGAGCGCCAGAGCCGGCGTCTCCGGCTCCGGCTCGTCCGCCTGCTCGGGGAGCTCCGCGTGCACCACGCGCAGGGCGATGTCGACGAGCAGCAGCCCGAATCGCTTCTTCGCCACGCTGGTGTGGTGCACCGACACGCTGCCGAACACCGACAGCCCCGCCCAGCACAGCAGCTCCGCGTCGTCGGCGCCCAGCTCGGGCCGCAGCCGCATCAGGGTCTTGGCCCAGGTCGTGAGCAGGGCCGTCGAGCGTTGCCTGATCGCTCGCTGCGCGTCCGGCCCGAGGTGCCTGCCCTCCCACCGCCACAGGGCCGCGACCTCACGCCGCTCCACGGAGCGGGTGGCCAGGCTGGTCAGCAGCGCGCGGATCCGTTCGGGGGTCGGGGCCTCGGCGACGGCCAGTGCCGCCTCGGTGGCCTGTTCCATCTCCTCGATGCCCGCGAGCAGCACGTGGCCCAGGATGGCCTGCTTGTCGGCGAAGTGCCGGTAGAGCGCCGGGCCGGTGATGCCCGCGGCGGCCGCGATGTCGTTGATGCCGACGCCGTGGTAGCCGCGGGCGCGGAACAGCTCCGCGGCGACGGCGGCCAGCTGGCTCTTGCGGTCGCGCGGCCGCTTGGTTCTCGCGGGCCGAGGGGTGAAGGGTGCCATACGTGAGCACACTTTAGCGCCTGTCTGTTCGCTGACAACCCGTTGACAGCCTGGGTGTACGCGGGATTATGTTAGTGGCGATTAGCACCGCGTAGGCTCGTGGACATACCCGAAGGCCAAGGAAGGACCGTTGGTGTGAGTACAGAGGCGTTCATCTACGAGGCGATCCGCACGCCTCGTGGCAGGAACAAGGGCGGATCCCTGCACGGGACCAAGCCGATCGACCTGGTGGTCGGCCTGATCGACGAACTCAGGGCGCGGCACGCCAACCTGGACCCCGCGCTCATCGAGGACATCATTCTCGGCGTCGTGACCCCGATCGGCGACCAGGGCGCCGACATCGCGCGCGCCGCCGCCATGGCCTCGGGCCTGCCCGACACCGTGGCCGGCGTGCAGCTCAACCGGTTCTGCGCCTCCGGTCTCGAGGCCGTCAACCAGGCGGCGCAGAAGGTTCGCGCGGGCTGGGACGAGCTGATCCTCGGCGGTGGCGTCGAGTCGATGTCGCGGGTGCCGATGGGCTCCGACGGTGGCGCGATGTTCACCGACCCCGCGACCAACTACGACACCTACTTCGTGCCGCAGGGCATCGGCGCGGACCTGATCGCCACCATCGAGGGCTTCTCCCGGGAGGACGTCGACGCCTTCGCGGTGCGCTCGCAGGAGAAGGCGGAGGCCGCATGGTCCGGCGGCTACTTCTCCAAGTCCGTCGTGCCGGTCAAGGACGTCAACGGCGTCACGATCCTCGACCACGACGAGCACCGCCGCCCCGGCACCACGGTGGAGGCGCTGTCGAAGCTCAAGCCGTCGTTCGAGGGCATCGGCGAGATGGGCGGCTTCGACGCCGTGGCGCTGCAGAAGTACCACTCCGTGGAGCGCATCGACCACGTCCACACCGGCGGCAACTCCTCGGGCATCGTCGACGGCGCCGCGCTCGTGCTGGTGGGCAACGAGCAGATCGGCAGGACCATCGGCATGACGCCGCGGGCGCGCATCGTGGCCACCGCGGTCACCGGCTCCGACCCGACGATCATGCTCACGGGCCCGACGCCCGCCACGCAGAAGGTGCTCCGCAAGGCGGGCCTGACCATCGACGACATCGACCTGTTCGAGCTCAACGAGGCCTTCGCGTCCGTGGTGCTCAAGTGGATGAAGGACCTCAAGATCCCCGAGGAGAAGGTCAACGTCAACGGCGGCGCCATCGCGATGGGCCACCCGCTCGGCGCGACCGGCGCGATGATCCTCGGCACGATGGTCGACGAGCTGGAGCGCCGTCAGGCCCGCAGGGCACTCGTGACGTTGTGCATCGGCGGCGGCATGGGCCTCGCCACGATCATCGAGAGGGTCTGAGCATGACTGAGGCGAAAACCATCCGCTGGGAGCAGGACTCCGACGGCATCGTCACGCTGACGATGGACGACCCGAAGCAGTCGGCGAACACGATGAACGCCGACTACCGCGAGTCGATGGGCGTCATCGTCGACCGGCTGGAGGCGGAGCGGGACTCGATCACCGGCGTGGTGCTCACCTCGGCGAAGAAGACGTTCTTCGCGGGTGGCGACCTCAACGACCTGATCCAGGCCACGCCGGAGCACGCCGAGGAGATCACCCGCAGCAGCAACGAGCTCAAGGCACAGCTGCGCAGGCTGGAGACGTTCGGCAAGCCGGTGGTCGCCGCCATCAACGGCGCGGCGCTCGGCGGCGGCCTTGAGATCGCACTGGCCTGCCACCACCGCATCGCCGCCGACGTCAAGGGCAGCCAGATCGGCCTGCCCGAGGTGACGCTCGGCCTGCTGCCCGGCGGCGGCGGTGTCGTGCGCACCGTGCGGCTGCTCGGCATCCAGAGCGCGATCCTGAACGTGCTGGTGCAGGGCCAGCGGCACAAGCCGGCCAAGGCGCTGGAGCTGGGCCTGGTGCACGAGCTGGTCGGCTCGGTCGACGAGCTGCTGCCGAAGGCCAAGGAGTGGATCAAGGCCAACCCGGACGGCGGCGTGCAGCCGTGGGACGCCAAGGGCTACAAGATCCCCGGCGGAAGCCCGTCGAACCCGAGCTTCGCGGCCAACCTGCCCGCGTTCCCCGCGAACCTGCGCAAGCAGCTCAAGGGAGCGCCGATGCCCGCGCCGCGCGCGATCCTCGCCGCGGCCGTCGAGGGTGCGCAGGTGGACTTCGAGACCGCCACCCGGATCGAGACCCGCTACTTCGTCAGCCTGGTGACCGGCCAGGTCGCCAAGAACATGACGAAGGCGTTCTTCTTCGACCTGCAGCACATCAACTCGGGCGGCTCGCGGCCGGACGGCTACGAGCAGTACCAGGCGAAGAAGGTCGGCGTGCTGGGCGCCGGGATGATGGGCGCCGCCATCGCGTACGTGAGCGCGAAGGCCGGGATCGACGTCGTGCTCAAGGACGTCTCCCAGGAGAACGCCGAGAAGGGCAAGGGCTACGCCGTCAAGCTGGAGGAGAAGGCGCTCAAGCGCGGCAAGACCACGCAGGAGAAGTCCGACGCGCTGCTGGCCCGCATCCATCCCACGGCGGACCCGGCCGACTTCAAGGGCGTCGACTTCGTCATCGAGGCCGTGTTCGAGAGCACGGAACTCAAGCACAAGGTCTTCTCCGAGATCGAGGGCATCGTCAACCCGGACGCCGTGCTGGGTTCGAACACCTCGACGCTGCCGATCACCAGCCTGGCCGAGGGCGTGCAGCGGCAGGAGGACTTCATCGGCATCCACTTCTTCTCGCCGGTGGACAAGATGCCGCTCGTGGAGATCATCCGCGGGGAGAAGACGTCGGACGCGACGCTGGCCAAGGTGTTCGACTACACGCAGCAGATCCGCAAGACCCCGATCGTCGTCAACGACAGCCGCGGGTTCTTCACCAGCCGCGTGATCGGCACGTTCCTCAACGAGGCCATCGCCGCCGTCGGCGAGGGTGTCGAGCCGGCCAGCATCGAGCAGGCGGGCTCGCAGGCCGGGTACCCGGCACCGCCGCTGCAGCTGATGGACGAGCTCACCCTCACGCTGCCGCGCAAGATCCGGCAGGAGACCCGCGCCGCGGTCGAGGCCGCGGGCGGCACGTGGAACGAGCACCCCTCCGAGGCCGTCATCGACCGGATGATCGACGAGTTCGATCGCAAGGGCCGCTCGTCGGGCGCCGGGTTCTACGACTACGACGACGAGGGCAAGCGCACCCGGATCTGGCCCGGTCTGCGGGAGGCGTTCAACTCGGGCAGCGCGACGGTGCCGTTCGAGGACCTCAAGGAGCGGATGCTCTTCGCCGAGGCGCTCGAGACGGTGAAGTGCTTCGACGAGGGCGTGCTCAAGTCGGTGCAGGACGCCAACATCGGCTCGATCTTCGGGATCGGCTTCCCGGCGTGGACCGGTGGTGTCATCCAGTACATCAACCAGTACGAGGGCGGCCTGAAGGGCTTCGTGGCCCGAGCCCGCGAGCTGGCCGAGCGCTACGGCGACCACTTCACGCCGCCGCAGTCGCTCGTGGAGAAGGCCGAGAAGGGCGAGATCTACGAGTAGGCCCGTGATCCTGGCTCAGGCCAGGACGCGATCGACGACCACGGCCGTGGCGTTGTCGCCGCTGCCCCGTTCGCGGGCGGCGGCGACCAGCGCCGCGGCCGTGTCACCCGCGGGCACCCCGTCCGCCAGCAGGGTCCTGATCGCGGGCAGGCCCAGGCTCTTGTGCACGCCGTCGCTGGCCAGCACGAGCCTGCCGGCGCCCGCGCTGATGCGGGCGCGGCCCACGTCGCCGGGCTTGGCCGTGCGCACCGAGTCGGTGACCATGTGCTCCATCCTCGGTGACGGCGTCATGCCGTGGGCGCGCCAGAACTCGGCCATCGTGTGGTCGACGGTGACCTGGTGCAGCACCCGGCCGTTCCACCGGTAGGCACGGCAGTCGCCGACCCACGCGATGTCGCCCGTCTCCTCCTCACCACCCGGCGCAGGCAGCACGGCCACGACCAGCACGGCATCGGCCTGCGGCTGGTCGAACTGGGCCAGCAGTTCCCGCTGTGCCGCCAGCAGGCCCTCCGCCGCACCGTGGTGCACCGCCTGTTCGGCCGCCACGCTCGCGGCCAGCCGCGCGGCACGGGCCGCGAGCAGGTGGTCGCCGACGCCGTCGGCCACGACGAACGCCATCCGCCCGGTGTCCGGGTCGGTGTGGGTGGCCACGGCGTCGGCGTTGATCGCGCGCGGGCCACGGTCGCTCGCGGCGTCCGAGCGCGTGTGCACGGTCAACGGCAGGTGCGGAGTGGTCAGCATGCCGGTTCTCCTCGCGTGCGGGCCGGTCCCCCGACGACCGGCCTTTGCCACCTCAACGTCGGCAGGGCCGTCCACACTCCAAGAATCTCCTGTGAATTTCTTCCGCCGTGCGCCCCGGTTGTCGATTCGGCGGCCCCTCGTTCGACGGATCAGCAGAGACTCCGAGAACGAAGGACACGACCATGACGCACACCCTGACCGACGAGCAGGCGGCTCCGGCCCGCGCCACCCGGCGCGAGTGGCTGGGCCTGGCGGTGCTCGCCCTGCCCACGCTGCTGCTGTCGCTCGACGTCAGCGTGCTGTACCTGGCGTTGCCGCACCTGGGCGCCGACCTCGGCGCCGACGGCACCCAGCAGTTGTGGATCCTCGACATCTACTCGTTCATGATCGCCGGGTTCCTGGTGACCATGGGCACGCTGGGCGACCGGATCGGCCGGCGGAAGCTGCTGCTGACGGGCGCGGCGGCGTTCGGTGCCGTCTCGGTGGTCGCGGCCTACTCCACCAGCCCGGAGATGCTCATCGTGGCGCGGGCGCTGCTCGGCGTCGCGGGCGCCACGCTGATGCCCTCGACGATGGCCCTGATCCGCAACATGTTCGCCGACCCGAGGCAGATGGCCACGGCCATCGGCGTGTGGTTCGCCTGCTTCATGGGCGGCATGACGCTCGGCCCCCTGGTCGGAGGCGTGCTGCTCGAGAACTTCTGGTGGGGCTCGGCCTTCCTGCTCGGTGTTCCGTGCATGGTGCTGCTGCTCGTCGTCGGGCCGAAGGTGCTGCCCGAGTACCGCGACACCGAGGGCGGCAGGCTCGACCTGGCGAGCGTCGCGCTGTCGCTCGCGGCGATCCTGCCGGTGATCTACGGGCTGAAGGAGATGGCCCGGCACGGTGTGCGGCCGCTGCCCGCGCTGGTGCTGCTGGCGGGGATCGCGTTCGGTGTGGTGTTCGTGCGCCGCCAGTGGGGCCTGCGCAACCCGCTGCTCGACCTGCGGCTCTTCGCCAACCGGACGTTCGGCGCCGCGGTGGCCGTCATGCTGCTCGGCGGCGTCGTGATGGCGGGCATCTCGCTGATGTGCACGATGTACCTGCAGCTGGTCCTGGGCCTTTCCCCGCTGGAGGCGGGGCTGTGGCTGATCCCGCAGAACGTCGCGATGATCGCCGGTTCGCTGCTCGCGCCGAGGATCGCGAACAAGGTGCGCGCCGTGTACGTCGTGGGGGCGGGGATGGTGGTGTGCGCCGCGGGGCTGCTCGTGCACACCCAGGCCGACGGCGACGCGCTCGGCGTGATCGTCGCCGGGCTGGTGCTGGCCTCGTTCGGGATCGCGCTGCCGATGACGCAGACCATGGGACTGATCCTCGGTTCCGCGCCGCCGGAGAAGGCGGGCTCGGCGGCGTCGATCCAGGAGACCGGGGGCGAGTTCGGGGTCGCGCTGGGTGTGGCGACGCTGGGCAGCCTCGGCACGGTCGTCTACCGCGGTGGGCTGGCCGGTGGGCTGCCCGCCGACGTGCCCGCCGAGGCGGCCGACACGGCCCGGCAGGGCCTCACCGCCGCCGTCGAGGTGGCGGGCAGGCTGCCCGGCGCGCTCGGCGCCGAGCTGATGGAGGCCGCGCGCACGGCGTTCACCTCCGGGCTGACCACGGTGGCCGGCGTCGGCGCCGCGATCTTCGCCGGGCTGGCGGTCCTCGCGGTGGTGCTGCTGCGCGGTGAGGGCCGCGCCCAGACCGAGCCGGGCAGCTGACGACGGCGGCAGCACCGGCGCGGCGAACGAGCCGAAGGGCACCTTGGGCACGCATCGTGTACCGAAGGTGCCCTTCGGCTCGCCGGCGTCGGCGGCGGCAGCGCTAGAGGATCGGGGGAACCACCGCGTCGATGAGGTGCGGGCCCGGTTCGGCGAGGGCGCGGGAGAACTGCTCGGCCAGCTCCTCCGCCGACCTCGCCCGCGTCGCGGGAACCCCGAGCCCCTCGGCGATCCGCACGAAATCCATGTCCGGAGTGGACAGATCGAGCAGGCTGTTGGCCTTGGGGCCGGAGCCCTCGGCCCCGACCCGCTGCAGCTCCATCCGCAGGATCGCGTAGGCGCGGTTGTTGAGGATCACCGTGGTGACGTCGAGGTTCTCCCGCGCCTGTGTCCACAGTGCCGAGATCGTGTACAGGGCGCTGCCGTCGGACTCCAGGTTGATCACCGGGCGGTCGGGCGCGGCGATCGCGGCGCCGGTGGCCGCCGGGATGCCCTGCCCGATCGCCCCGCCGGTGAGGGTGAGCACGTCGTGCCGGGGTGCACCGGCCGTCGCGCCGGGCAGCAGCAGGCCGGAGGTCACCGCCTCGTCGGAGATGATGGCGCCCTCGGGCAGCAGCGCGCCGATCACCTCGACCCAGTTCTGCGGGGTCAGCTCGCCGCTGGGCAGCTCCGGCCGGTGGGCCTGCGCCAGCACGGGCTCGGTGGACGGCGCGACGAGGTCGGCCAGGTGCTCCAGCGCGGCCACGACGTCGTCGGCGACGTCGGCCAGCGTGTGCACCTGCGCGCCCTCGGGCACGAGGTCGCTGGCCTTGCCGGGGTAGGCGAAGAACGACACCGGCGGCTTGGTGCCCGCCACGACGAGGTGCCGGGTGCCGTCCAGCTGGTAGGCCACCTGCTCGGCGAGGTAGCCGAGACGGTCGATGGCGGGCAGCCCGGCACCGCGCTCCAGCCGGGCGGGGAACGTCTCGACGAACGGCTTGGCCCCGGTGGCCGCGGCGATCCGGCTCGCCGCACGGAGCCCGGCCTCCTGGCAGGCGGCGCCGCCGAGCAGCAGCGCGACGGGCTCGCCGGTGCGCAGCACCTCGGCGACCTGCTTGACGCCTGCGTCGGCGACGGTCCTCGGCGCGCGGGACGGCACCGGCGCGCAGGCCCTGCCGCCGTCACTCCAGGACACGTCGGCGGGCAGGATCAGTGTCGCGATCCGCCCCGGCGCGTCCTGGGCCGCGGCCACGGCGGCGGCCGCGTCGGCGCCGACGTCGGCGGAGCTGTCGGACCGGCGCAGCCAGCCGCCCAGCGAGCCCGCCACGGCCTCGATGTCCGACTCCAGCGGCGCGTCGTAGCGCTTGTGGTAGGTCGCGTGGTCCCCGACGACGTTGACGATCGGCGTGTGCGCGCGGCGCGCGTTGTGCAGGTTCGCGAGTCCGTTGCCCAGACCCGGCCCGAGGTGCAGCAGCGTCGCCGCGGGCTTGCCCGCGATACGCGCGTAGCCGTCGGCGGCGCCGGTGACGACGCCCTCGGCGAGCCCGAGCACGCCGCGCATCTCGGGAACCGTGTCCAGCGCGGCCACGAAGTGCATCTCGGACGTGCCCGGGTTGCCGAAGCAGACGTCGACGCCGGAGTCGACGAGCGTGCGGATGAGGGACTGCGCGCCGTTCATGGGGCTCCTACTCGAAGGCGATACGGGACGGGGTCAGTCGAAGAGGACACCGGGGTTGAGGATGCCCGCCGGGTCGAAGGCCTGCTTCACCCGCTTCATGAGCTCGATCTTGGCAGGATCCTCCAGCTCCAGGAAGTGCTCCTTCTTCGCCCTGCCGATGCCGTGCTCGCCGGAGATGGCGCCGCCGAGCGCCATGCCCTCGGCGAAGATGTCGTGCAGCAGGCTCGCCCGCTTGGCGGGGTCCTTCTGGAAGATCCCGAGGTGCACGTTGCCGTCGCCGGCGTGGCCGCAGCCCGCGATGCCGGACTCCGTCTTCGCCGCGATCTCGCGTGCCCTGGCGAGGAACACCGGCATCGCCGAGCGCGGCACCACGACGTCGATCACGTCGTCGGCCCCGGCGGCCTTGGCCGTCCAGAACGCCTTCTCGCGCGCCTCGATGAGCTTGCGCGCCGAGCCGCCCTCCAGCACGTACACGTCGGTGGCACCGAGCTCGGTGAGCAGTTCGCCGACGCTCTGCACGTCGGCGTCGAGCCGGTCGGCGTCGCGGTTCTCCAGGCCCACCACGAGATACGCCTGGGAGGCTTCCCGCACCTCCTCCGGGATGCCGAGCGACAGCTCCGCGGTGTAGGTGATGGCGGCCATGGTGAAGGCGTCGATGTACTCGAGGATGTGCGGCGCGAGCCCGCTGGAGACGATGGCGGGCACCGCCGCCATCACCTGGTCGAGGTCGCTGAACGGGGCGAGCACGGTGGAGCCGTGCGCGAGCCGGGGGTGCAGCTTGACGATGACCTCGGTGGCCAGCGCGAGGCTGCCCTCGGAACCGATGACGAGCTGGGTGAGGTCGTAGCCGGTGGAGGTCTTCACGACCTTGCCGCCGGTGCGGATGATCTCGCCGGTGGGCAGCACGGCCTCGAGGCCGAGGACGTTGTGGCGGGTGACGCCGTACTTCACGGCCCGCATGCCGCCCGCGTTGGTGCCGACGTTGCCGCCGACGCTGGCACTCATCTCGCCGGGGTAGACGGTGTAGCCGAGCCCGGCCTCGGCGGTCTTGGCGTCCAGTTCGGACAGTGTGACGCCGGGCTGGACGACCGCGACGTGGTTGACGGTGTCGACCTCCAGCACGGAGTTCATGCGCTCGAAGGAGATCAGGATGCCGTCCGGACGGGGCCGGGCGGCGCCGGAGAGTCCGGTGCCCGAGCCGCGCGCGGTGACGGGGACGCGGTGTTCGGTGGCGAGGGCGAGGATGGCGGCGACCTCCTCGGCGGTGGCCGGTTTGGCCACGTACCGCGGGACACGGGCCTCGCCGACGAGGGCCTCGTCCCCCGCGTAGTCCTCTCCAACCGCCTCGCCCGTCAGAAGATGGGACTCACCGACGATCTCGGCCAGCCGCTGCGCAACGTCACCCATGCGCGCAGCCTAGTACCTGGCCCTGGTCGTCGGCCATGAACGCGATTCACATCCTGCGCCATGCGGTGGGGCCGGCCCGCGCCAACGTGCCGACCCCACCCTGGGGCTGGGTCAGGCTCAGACCAGCCAGCCGAGGACGTGCGCCAGGTGGGCGAGGACGCTCGTGATGATGTCGTCGCCGTGGTGCGCGTGCATGGCCAAGAACTGCATCGAGGGGCTCCTATTCAGGATGGGTTACACGGAAAATGTGTGTGCGCACACCAACTTTCGAAAGCACGGCAAGACTTTCAGCGGGTGCGCGGCCTGTCAAAGAGCCCGTCGAGGCCGGAAGCGAAACCCGAAACCTTCTCAGTCTAAACACGTAAGGCTTTCGGGTTTTGCGCCGGGGCCGGGCGCCGGGCCGATCGGTGACGATCAGTAGCACCCGGCGCTCCGGTCACCCGGCGTGATGGTGATCTTGATGCGGTATTCGGGGACTGTCGGCCCACGAACGAGTTAAACCCTTGCCACTACAGGTGAATCTGGGGCTTCCACCCGGGTGGGTGACGTCAGGCCCTGGCGAACGACAGCGTCTCGCCCTCGACGCCGCGTAGCCACAGATCCTGGGCCGCCTCGGCCATCTCCGCCAGCCCCTCCTCGATCGTGGCGAACACGTTGCCGGGCACCCAGCCCGCGTCGCCGTTGATGAGCAGGTTGTTGCGGCCGTAGAAGATCGCGAGATCCGTCGCGCCCTGGGCGCTGTGCGCCTCGCTGCCCTCCTCGTAGCCGTAGGCGGGGTTGCCGATCTCCCACGGCTCGAACCCGAAGTAGACGACGTCACCCGGAATCGGGGTGACGGTCGGATTCTCCCTGCCCGGCCTCGGCTCCGCGAACGGCGGCACCAGCGTGTACACCTCGTTGCGGGCGTACTTGGCGTGGTAGGCGGAGCCGCTCTGCGGCAGGGCGTCCCACACGGCCCGGCAGGTCCTCGGCGCCTCCGCGTCGAGCAGCCGGGCGCGGCAGGACACGCCGCGCTTGTCCAGGGTGATCGTGATGTAGCGGGCCACGAAGGGTGCTCCTCGGTTACTTGGTGACGGATGCGACGACGTCGGCCCAGATGTCGAGTGCCTCGTCGATCTGCTCGGCGGTGACCACCAGCGGCGGGATCATCCGGACCACGTTCATGTAGGCGCCGCAGGTGAGCAACAGCAGCCCGCGCTCGGCGGCGGCCTTCTGCGCGGCCTGGGCCGTGGCCGTGTCCGGCTTGCCGTCGGCCGTCACGAACTCGGAGCCGACGAGCAGGCCGAGGCCGCGCACGTCGCCGATGGCCGCGGTCTTGTCGCCGACGGCCCGCGCGTTCTCCAGCAGTTGCCTGCCCCGCGCGGCCGCGTTCTCGACGAGCCCTTCCTGCTGGATCACGTCCAGCGTGGCGACGGCCGCCGCGCACGCCACCGCGTTGCCGCCGTAGGTGCCGCCCTGCGAGCCCGGCCACGCCTTGGCCATCAGCTCCCGCGACGCGGCGATGCCCGACAGCGGGAAGCCGCTGGCCAGGCCCTTGGCGATCAGCATGATGTCGGGCCGGACGTCGAAGTGCTGGTGCCCCCAGAACTTGCCCGTGCGGCCGAAGCCGGTCTGGATCTCGTCGACGACGAGCAGGATGCCGTGCTCGTCGGCGCGCCTGCGCAGGCCCGCGAGGAACTCACTGTTGGCGGGCACGTAGCCGCCCTCGCCGAGCATCGGCTCCACGAAGAACGCGGCCGTCTCCTGCGGCGACGTCTGCGTGGCGAAGAGGTAGTCCAGCTCCCGCAGCGCGAAGTCGGTGGCCGTCTGCTCGTCCCAGCCGTAGTGGTAGGCGAACGGGAACGGCGCCACGTGCACGCCCGACATCAGCGGCGAGAAGCCCGCGGAGAACCGGGTGCCCGAGGTGGTCATCGACGCGGCGGCCACGGTGCGGCCGTGGAAGCCGCCCTGGAACACCACGATGTTCGGCCTGCCGGTGGCCTGGCGGCTCAGCCGCAGCGCGGCTTCCACCGCCTCGCTGCCGGAGTTGGAGAAGAACAGCGAGTCCAGGCCGGAGGGCAGCACCTCGGTGAGCCGCTCGGTCAGTTCGAGCAGCGGTTTGTGCATCACGGTGGTGTACTGGCCGTGGATCAGCTTGCCGACCTGTTCCTGCGCGGCGGCGACGACCCGCGGGTGGCAGTGCCCGGTGCTCGTCACGCCGATGCCCGCGGTGAAGTCCAGGTGGCGGCGGCCGTCGACGTCGTACAGGTAGACGCCCTCGCCGTGGTCGACGACGACTGGCGTGGCCTGCTTGAGGATGGGGGAGAGCTGGGCCATGACAGCGGTCTCCTTCAAGGCGTGGGGGGACCCCGGCGAGGGTCCTCGGCGGGGTTGTAGATTGTCAACAATATTCGTAGCATGGCACCCGGAGCGGCGCAATCAGGGATGCGGACGCGGCCGGCCAGTACAGGCGACACAGGGAGCGTGGGATGAGCGCGGTCACCGAAAGCGGTGTAATCGAGGCCGTCAACAAGGAGCTGCTCATCGGCGGCAAATGGACGCCCGCCACGGACGGGAGGACCTTCGGAGTCCACGATCCGGCGACCGGAGCGGTGCTCTGCGAGGTCGCCGACGCCTCGCCCGCCGACGGGCTGGCCGCCCTCGACGCCGCGGTCGCCGCGCAGGCCGACTGGGCGGCGCACCCGCCGCGTGAGCGCGGCGAGATCCTGCGCCGCGGCTACGAGGCGCTCATGGCCCGCCAGGAGGAGCTGGCGCTGCTGATGACCCTGGAGATGGGCAAGCCGCTGGCCGAGGCGCGGGGCGAGATCGCCTACGCCGCCGAGTTCTTCCGCTGGTTCGCCGAGGAGGCCGTGCGCATCGACGGCGGCTACGCCGTGGCGCCCAACGGCAGCGGTCGTTTCCTCGTCGCCAAGCAGCCGGTGGGGCCGTCGCTGCTGATCACGCCATGGAACTTCCCGATGGCCATGGGCACCCGCAAGATCGGGCCCGCCGTCGCCGCGGGCTGCACGATGGTGATCAAGCCCGCCGCGCAGACGCCGCTGTCGATGCTGGCGCTTGCCGAGATCCTGCGGGAGGCCGGGCTGCCCGACGGCGTGCTCAATGTCGTCACCACCAAGAGCGCGGGCACGGTGATGGAGCCGCTGATCCGCGACGGCCGGTCGCGCAAGCTGTCGTTCACCGGGTCCACCGAGGTGGGCCGCAGGCTGCTGGAGCAATGCGCGGGCACCGTGCTGCGCACGTCGATGGAGCTCGGTGGCAACGCGCCGTTCCTCGTCTTCGACGACGCCGACCTGGACGCCGCCATCGAGGGCGCGATGCAGGCGAAGATGCGCAACATCGGCGAGGCGTGCACGGCGGCCAACCGCTTCTACGTGCAGCGCGGCGTGGCCGACGAGTTCGCGCGCAGGCTCACCGAGCGCATGTCGGCACTGCCGATCGGCCGGGGCACCGAGGACGGCGTCGTGGTGGGCCCGCTCATCGACGAGGCCGCCGTGGAGAAGGTGAGCTCGCTGGTCGCCGACGCCGCGCAGCGCGGGGCGCGAGTGCTCACCGGTGGGGCCACTGTGGACGGACCGGGACACTTCTACCAGCCCACCGTGCTCACCGGCGTGCCCGCCGACGCGCGGATGACCAGCGAGGAGATCTTCGGGCCCGTCGCGCCGATCTCGGTGTTCGACACCGAGGAGGAGGCGGTCGCGGCCGCCAACGACACCGAGTACGGCCTGGTCAGCTACGTCTACACCAGCGAGCTCAAGCGGGCCCTGCGCGTGTGCGAGCGGCTGGAGACCGGCATGATCGGGCTCAACCAGGGCATCGTGTCCAACCCGGCCGCGCCGTTCGGCGGGGTCAAGCAGTCCGGCCTCGGCCGCGAGGGCGGCACGGTCGGCATCGAGGAGTTCCTGGAGACCAAGTACATCGCGGTGAGCCTGTGAACACCTACCGCATCGCCTCGATCCCCGGTGACGGCATCGGCGTCGACGTCACGGCCGAGGCCAGGAAGGTACTGGACCAGGCGGCGAGCCGGTTCGGCTTCGGTCTGGAGTGGACGGAGTTCGACTGGAGCTGCGAGCGCTACAGCAAGACCGGCACGATGATGCCCGAGGACGGCATCGAGCGGCTGGCCCCGTTCGACGCCGTGCTGCTCGGCGCCGTCGGCTTTCCCGGCGTGCCCGACCACGTCTCGCTGTGGGGCCTGCTGATCCCCATCCGGCGCGCCTTCTCGCAGTACGTGAACCTGCGCCCGGTGCGGCTGCTGCCCGGCACGTCCTCGGTGCTGGCCGGGCGCGGCGCCGAGGAGCTGGAGATGGTGATCGTCAGGGAGAACTCCGAGGGGGAGTACTCCACGCTCGGTGGAAGGCACAACGCCGGACAGCCCGGCGAGTTCGCGCTGCAGGAGTCGGTGTTCACCCGCGTCGGGGTGGAGCGGATCATCCGCTACGCCTTCGAGCTGGCGAGGGCCCGCACCGGCCGCGTGACGTCGGCGACCAAGTCCAACGGCATCATCCACACCATGCCGTTCTGGGACGAGGTCTTCGCCGCCGTGGCCGCCGAGTACCCGGACGTCAGCAGCGACCAGTGCCACATCGACGCGCTCGCGGCGAGGGTGGTGCAGCAGCCCGATCGCATCGACGTCGTCGTGGCGTCCAATTTGTTCGGTGACATCCTCAGCGACCTCGCGGCCGCGGTCACCGGCGGGCTCGGCATGGCGCCCTCGGGCAACATCAACCCGCCCGGCGAGCACCCCTCGATGTTCGAGGCGGTGCACGGCAGCGCGCCGGACATCGCGGGGCAGGGCATCGCCAACCCGGTGGCGCAGGTACTGGCCTCGGCGATGCTGTTGGAGCACCTCGGCGAGAAGGCGGCGGCGCAGGCGGTGAACACCGCCGTGGAGACCGTGCTCGCCGAGGGCGGCACCCTCACCCCGGACCTCGGCGGGCGCTCGACCACCGAGGAGCTGGGCTCGGCGATCGCGGCGGCGCTGTAGGGGGCGCTTCGGCCCGCCCGGCGGCGAGCCGAAGGTGCCCTCGGGTACACGATCCGTGCCCAGGGGCACTTTCGGCCCGCCCGGCGGCCCCGCGCCCATGCATAGCTTTCGGCTGAATTGGGCACTACTTCTGCCATGAGGCTGCTCGGGGTAGGCATTCCTGGACCGCTGTCGTTGGTCGGAGCAACGGTCGGAACCGTGCGGGGGCTCGCCGGCCTCGCCACGCGTCCCCGGCGGCACGTCTGGTCGTGCCCTGGACGTTTGCACATCGAGGCGCACGGCGTGCACGCCGAGGGCAGCGAGTCCGTTGCCCGTGGCGTCGAGCGCGCCCTCGAACGGCATCCCGGGGTGCTGTGGGCGCGGGTGAACGCGCCGTCGTCGCGCGTGATCGTCGCCGTCGACGACCCTCCACCCCGGACAAGCGAGCTGATCCGGATCGTGGCCGAAGCCGAGTCGGAGCCGCCCAGCGCGGACGAGGAGGCGGCCGAGGACGAACTTCACCACCCGGCGGACGGCGTACGCGGCACCCGCCTGGTGCCCACGCTGGCCGCCGACGCCTTCGGCCTCGCGATGTCGGCGATCACCCGGCTCGCCCCGTGGGCGCCGATCCCCGGTGAGCTGGCCGCGCTGCCGTCGGTGGTCAACCACCATCCCGCGCTGCGGGCGCGGCTGGCGCGGGGCACCCACAGCAAGGAACGGGCCGACTCGGTGACGTCGGTGCTCGGCGCCGTCGCGCAGGGCCTCTCCGGCGGTGGGGAAGGAGCGGTGCTCGACGCCGTGCAGCGCATGGGGCAGTGGCAGGAGGCCCGCGCGCACGAGCGCGCCTGGTGCGAGGCGGAGGGCTCGCTGATCACGGGACCCGGTTCGGCCGCGGCCCAGCCCTCGCCGCCGCGCAGGCCGATGCCGGAAGGCCAGGTCGAGCACTACGAGCGGCGAATGCTCGCGCTCGGGGCCGCGGCGGGTGCCGTGGCCGCGCCGTTCGCCGGTCCCCGCAAGGCGGCGGCTCTCGGGCTCGCCACCCTGCCGAAGTCGGCCGAGGTCGGCAGGTCCGTCTTCGCCAGCAGCCTCGGCCGCATCCTCGCCAACCGCGGCGCGATCGTGATGGACCGCTCCGCGCTGCGCGCACTCGATCGCATCGACACGCTCGTGCTCGATCAGTCCTCTTTGGAGACGGGAAGGCAGGTGCTCGCCGACCTGGTGCCGCTGCCGGGCAGCGACCAGCACGCTGTCGCGGAGCTGGCGTGGCGGTTGTTCGACCCCGCCGCGCCCACGGCCGTGCGGTCCGAGGACGACTGGCGGCTCGGCCCGCTGGACGAGCTCCCGGTGCAGGGCCGCACCGGAGCCCGCGAGCGGGCCCGGCTGGAGAAGAGGGGCGCCACGGCGGTGCTCGGCCTGGCACAGGGTTCCCGCCTCCAGGCGGTGGTGGCCCTCCGTGGCGAGCCCGTACCCGGCGTGCACACGCTGTCGGCGGCCGCCGAGCGGTCCGCGCTGCGGGTGGAGCACACCACCAACGCCCGGGACTGCGTGCGCGACCTGCACGAGCAGGGCCGGGTGGTGCTACTGGTGTCGGGCGATCCCGGCGCGCTGGGCGCCGCCGACTGCGGGGTCGGCACCTACCGCGCGGGCGACTGTCCCCCGTGGGGCGCGCATGTCCTCGTCGGCGAGGACGTGGGCACCCTGGCGCTGCTCGTGGAGTCCGTCACGGCGATGCGCGCCGTCAACGGCGAGAGTATCCGGATCGCGCAGGCCTCCAGCGGTGTCGGCGTGGTGACCGCGTTGCAGGGCGGCCGTCGCGCCAGTCCGGTGAGCCGGGGCATGCGCGCGGTCCACGCGGGCGCCGCGATCGCGCTCGTCAACGCCCGGCGGCGGGCGCGGGGCCTGCGGGTCCCGGAGGGCGCGGTGCCGGAGACGGTGCCGTGGCACCTGATGCCCGCCGCGGCCGTGCTGGACCGGCTCGGGCGCAAAGAAGGACTCACGGAGGCGGAGGCGCAGCGCAGGGCGCGCACCCGCGGCGGAGCGCGACCGGAGCGCACGAGCCTGGGCAGCGCCTTCCTCGCCGAGCTGTCGAACCCGCTGACCCCCGTGCTGGCCGGCGGTGCGGCCCTGTCGGCCGCGGTCGGTTCACCCGTCGACGCCGCGCTCGTCGGCGGGGTCACCGGGCTCTCGGCGTTGATCGGCAGCGTGCAGCAGGTGCGCACGGAACGCGAGCTGGCCGAGCTGCTGAGCCGCTCGTCGGTGAGCGCGACCGTGCTGCGGGACGGCGACGAGCGGATGGTCACCGCCGACGACCTCGTGCCCGGCGACGTCGTGGCGCTCGCGGCGGGTGACGTGGTGCCCGCCGACTGCAGGCTGCTGGAGGCCGAAGGGCTCGAGGTGGACGAGTCGTCGCTCACCGGGGAGTCGCTGCCCGTCGCCAAGGACCCGGCGCCGGTGGTGGCCGCCGACATCGCCGAGCGCTCCTCGATGGTCTACGAGGGCACGACGGTCGCGGCCGGGGAGGCATCGGCCGTCGTGGTCGCCGTCGGCGACGACACCGAGGCCGGCCGCAGCATGGCGATCGCGCGGGAGAACGGGCCCTCCACCGGCGTGGAGACCCGGCTCGCCGAGCTGACGGAGAAGAGCATGCCGCTGGCGGTCGGCTCGGCGGCCGCGGTGGCCGGGGCGGGCCTGGTGCGCGGCATCCCGCTGCGGGAGAGCCTCGGCGCCGCCGTCAACCTGGCGGTCGCCTCGGTGCCGGAGGGCCTGCCGTTCCTCGTCAACGCCGCCCAGCTGGCCGCGGCGCGGCGGCTGGCCGAGCACGGCGCCCTCGTGCGCAACCAGCGCAGCATCGAGGCGCTCGGCAGGGTCGACGTGCTGTGCTTCGACAAGACGGGCACCCTCACCGAGGGCAGGCTCAGCGTCAGCGAGATCGACGACGGCAGCACGCGCAGCCGGATCGACAAGCTGGGCGAGTCGCTGCGGCCGGTGCTCGCGGCGGCGCTGCGGGCCACACCGGAAGCCGAGGACGCGGGCGAGCTGCCGCACGCCACCGACCGCGCCATCGTGGAGGCCGGGCAGCGGCTGCGGATGAACGCCGCCGCGGGCATCCAGGGCTGGCGGCCGGTGTCGTCGGCGCCGTTCGAGCCCTCCCGCGGCTACCACGCGGTGATCGGCACGACGAGGAAGGGACCGCTGCTCAGCGTCAAGGGTGCGCCGGAGGAGGTGCTGCCGCGCTGCGACCTCGACCAGGGCACCCGCAAGAAGCTCAACGGCCGCATGCGTGCGCTGGCCGAGGCGGGGCACCGGGTGCTCGCCGTCGCCGAGCGCAGGGTGGAGACCCAGGAGGCCACCGAGGACAGCGTCCGGGACCTGACCTTCCTCGGGTTCGTCGCCATCTCCGACCCGGTGCGCGGCAGCGCGGCTCCGGCCGCCGCGCGGCTGCGCGAGGCCGGGGTGCACATCGTGATGATCACCGGCGACCACCCGGTGACCGGGGAGGCCATCGCGACGCAGGTGAACGGCGAAGGGGAGCTGCGCACCGTCACCGGCGCCGAGCTCGACGAGCTGGACGACGACCGGCTGCGCGAGACGCTGCCGGAGGTGGACGTCGTGGCCCGCTGCAGCCCGGCGCAGAAGGTGCGGATCATCAAGGCGTACCAGGCGCTCGGCAAGACGGTGGCGATGACCGGCGACGGCGCCAACGACGCGCCCGCCATCCGGCTCGCCGACGTCGGCATCGCGCTCGGCGGGCACGGCACCCCCGCGGCACGGGCGGCGGCCGACGTGGTGGTGACCGACGACCGGCTGGAGACGATCATCGCGGCGCTGATCGAGGGCAGGGCCATGTGGGCCTCCGTGCGCTCGGCGCTGGGCGTGCTGCTCGGCGGGAACCTCGGCGAGATCGGCTTCAACGTGCTCGGCGCCGCGCTCACCGGCCGTTCCCCGCTCGGCGCGCGACAGCTGCTGCTGGTGAACCTGCTGACCGACCTGGCGCCGTCGCTGGCCATCGCCCTGCGCAGGCCCGCGGAGACCACGGTGGACGACCTGCTGCGGGAAGGCCCGGAGAGCTCGTTGGGCACGCGGTTGTACAAGGAGATCGGCGTGCGCGCCGGTGCCACGACGGCCGGGGCGACGGCGGCGTGGTCGCTCGCGCGGGTCACCGGCAGGCGGCGCAGGGCCGACACCGTCGCACTGGCCGCGCTCGTCGGGTCTCAGCTCGGGCAGACCCTGCTCAGCGGCGGGCGCAGTCCCGCGGTGCTGGCGAGCGGGCTCGGCTCGGCGGCCGTGCTGGCGGCCGTGATCCAGACGCCGGGGGTGAGCCGGTTCTTCGGCTGCACCCCGCTGGGCCCGGTCGGCTGGACCATCGCGCTGGGCAGCGCGGGAGCGGCCAGCGTGCTCGGCACAGCGGCAGGCTGATCGAGCCCTGTCGCGGTTCCCTAGGATGCGGCGGGAGCGGGGCCGGAGTAGAGGCTCGTGCCCGGGGCGAGCCGCTGCACGGCGTCGTCCATGTGAGCCTCCAGCAGTCCCAGCAGCTTCGCCTCGTCGCCTGCGCGCAGCGCCTGGATGATCCGGTTGTGCTCGGTGACGCGCTCGTCGACGTCCTGGTAGTCCTTGCGGTAGGTGCCCTGCAGCGCCGAAAGGCACATCCGGGTCTCGATGAGCAGCGTGCGCGCCATCCTGGCCAGCCTGCGGCTGCCGGAGGCCTCGATCAGCGCCTCGTGGAAGCGCAGGTCCGCCTCGGTGAGCGCGGCCGGGTCGTCCTGCTTGTCGGCCTCGGCCATGTCCTTGACCGCGTCGGCGAGGATCCCCGCCACCCGTTCGCGGTCGCCGCCGCGCACCAGCCGCATGGCGGCGGCGCGCTCGACGGCGCACCGTGCCGAGTAGATGTCGTAGACGTCGGCGGGCTCCAGGTCGATGACGAACAGGCCCCGGTGCCGCTCGCTGCGCAGCAGCCCCTCCGACACGAGGCGCTGCATCGCCTCCCGCAGCGGGCCGCGCGACACCTCGAACCGCGCGGCGAGTTCGGTCTCGCCGAGCTGTGTACCGGGCGGCAGGGAGCCGGTCATGATCGCCTCCCTGAGCTGGCGGGCGATGATCGCGGCCGTCGATTCCCGGTTGACCGGCTCCAGGTCGGGCAGCATGGTCAGACGCCTCTCGCCGAGAACAGGGCGCCGAGCCCGGGAACCGGGCGGGACGCCCCGGCCAGGCGCAGGCCCTCCCACACCGTCACCTGGTTGGCGGTGAGCACCGGCTTGCCGAGGCGCCGCTCCAGGTCGTCGATCAGCCCGAGTGTGCGCATCGCCGTGTCCGGCACCAGCAGCGCCTCGGCGTCCGGGTGGTCGCGGCTGACGACGAGGTCCGCGACCGCCTCCGGTGCCAGGTGGCCCACCTCGGCGGCGGTGTCGATGTCGGCGGCCGACATGGACACCACGTCGACGCCGCCCTTCGCGAGGAACTCCACGAACAGGCTCGCCACGTCGTCCGGGTAGCTCGCCGCGACGGCCACCCGGCGCAGCCCCAGCGCGGCCGCCGCCCGCACGAACGCGAACGACGTGCTCGACGCGGGCAGGCCGCCCGCGGCCTCGGCCAGCCCGGCCACCTGCTCGGCGGCCCCGTCCCAGCCGTAGACGAAGCTGCCGCTCGTGCACGCCCACACCACGGCGTCCGGCTGGTGCTCGGCGAGCAGCCCCGCGCCCTCGGCGAGCCGCGCGGGGCTGCCCAGGTCGAGCAGTTCGGCGACCGCGTGCAGGTCGGTGCCGTAGATGTGTGCGACGGGCAGCCGCACGCCGTCGCCGAGCAGGCGCTCGGCGAGCGGGTAGTCGTCCTCGGCGGCGTGGTCGGGGTAGATGAATCCGGCGGTGGCCAATCTGTACCTCCTGGCAGGATTGTTGACAATCCTAGTAGAACAGGTCAAGAAACCTCGCGCAGCCATGTGCCCGGGCCGACGATCGGCAGGTCCATGCGCTTGAGGCAGGCCCACATCGTGAGCTGGTTGGCCGTGAGCACCGGCTTGCCGAGCGCGTTCTCCAGCGGCTCGATGACGTCGTAGGTGGGCAGGTTCGTGCAGCTGACGAAGATGGCCTCGGCGTCGTCGTGGTTGGCCGCGAGGATGCGCTCCGCGATGGTGCGGTAGCTGACCTTCCAGATGCCGCCGCCGAGGCCGAGATGATCACTCGACATGGTCTTGACCCCCAGTTCGTCGAGGAACTCGTGCAGCTTGGCCGTGAGGTCCGCGTCGTAGGGGGTGAGCACCGAGATCCGGCTGAGGTTGAGCTGCTGCAGCACCTCGGCCAGCGCTCCCGAGGTGGTGACGGCGGCGGGCGCGCCCGCGTCGCAGATGACCTTGCGCAGGGAGTGCTCGGCGTCGACGCCGCTGACGAAGCTGCCCGATGTGCACAGGTACGCCACCACCTCGGGCTCGACGTGGAGCACGTCCCTGGTGGCCGCCGCGAGGTGGTGGGCGTTGCTCACCAGGTGGGCCATCTCCATGCTGACCGGCACCGGCTCGTAGGGGGTTCTGGCGAGATGCAGCGACACTTCCATCGGAACCCAGCGCCAGAGCTCGCGTTCCAGAGCCAGGTCGAAGGGCGCGATCACGCCGATGCCCCGCTGGGCCAATGGCCCCTCGAACGCGGGGAAGTCCAGCGCTGCGAAATCCAAGGCTCAACCTCCGACTGGCTTGGGAAGGAGTTGCCTCCGGGGTGACTCCTCGGATTGTTGACAATCATACGACCGGCTCTTACCGTGTCAACGTGACGGGCACGGAATCACCGGTGCTGGCTGTGCTGTGCGGTGACCAGCACCCTCCGGACATGCACCCCATCGAACAAGCGGCGGTCGTTCGTTACACCCGGGCCGACGGGCTCGCCGAGGCCCTGCGGGGCGCGGACGCGTTGTTCGTCTACGACTTCCTTTCTACCGCCGTCCCCGGCGCCTGGCACGGCGCCGACCGGCTGCGGTGGCTGCACATCGCGAGCGCGGGCGTCGACCCGGTGATGTTTCCCGAACTGCGCGAGAGCGACGTGGTCCTGACCAACTCGCGCGGCGTGTTCGACGGCTCCATCGCCGAGTACGTCCTCGGCACGATCCTGGCCTTCGCGAAGGACTTCGCCCGCTCGCTGCGCCTGCAGCAGGAGCGCACGTGGCAGCACAGGGAGACCGAGCGCATCGCGGGCCGGACGGCGCTGGTGGTCGGCACGGGGCCGATCGGCAGGGCCATCGCCAGGCTGCTGCGCGCGGCGGGCCTGCGCGTGAGCGGCGCGGGCCGCACCGCACGCAGCGACGACCCCGACTTCGGCACCGTCCACGAGTCGGCCCGGCTGAACGAGCACCTGGGCGACGTGGACTTCGTGGTGGCCGTCGCGCCGCTCACCGAGCAGACCAAGGGCCTGTTCGACGCCTCGGCCTTCGCGGCCATGAAGCCCGGCGCGCGTTTCGTCAACGTCGGCCGCGGCGAGCTAGTGGTCACCGGCGACCTCGTCGAGGCACTGCGCTCCGGGCACCTTGGCGGGGCCGCGCTGGACGTGTTCGAGACCGAGCCCCTGCCCGCCGACAGTCCGCTCTGGACGATGGATAACGTGCTCGTGTCGCCGCACATGTCGGGAGACGTCGTCGGGTGGCGCAACGCGCTGGTCGAGGTGTTCACCGACAACTTCTGGCGGTGGCGCGAGGGACGGCCGTTGCGCAACGTCGTGGACAAGGACCTCGGCTACGTGCCGTCCACCGGGTGAACCCGACCATTGAGGAGAACGATGCCGAGCACGGGAACCCTGCTGACCGCGAGCGAGCTGGTCGCCGCCTACTCCTCCGGACAGCTGTCGCCGGTCGAGGCGACCCGGGTGGCGCTCGACGTCATCGACCGCCTCGACGGTGAGTACAACGCCTACACCCTCGTGGACGCCGACGCCGCACTGGAGCAGGCGCGCGCCTCCGAGGAGCGCTGGCGGGAGGGCAACCCCATCGGCTGGCTCGACGGCGTGCCCGCCTCGGTGAAGGACATGTTCCTCACCCACGGCTGGCCGACGCTGCGCGGCTCGCTGTGCATCGACCGCGACCAGCCGTGGGAGGTGGACAGCCCGGTGACCGCGCGGATGCGCGAGAACGGGCTCGTCCTGCTGGGCAAGACGACCACGCCGGAGATCGGCTGGAAGGGCGTCACCGACAGCCCGTTGGACGGCATCACGCGCAACCCGTGGAACCCGGCGCTGACGGCGGGCGGGTCGAGCGGCGGCAGCGCCGTGGCCGTCTCCACCGGCATGGGCGAGCTGTCCGTGGGCACCGACGGTGGCGGCTCCGTTCGCATTCCCGCGTCGTTCTGCGGCATCGTCGGCTTCAAACCGACCGGCGGCCGCGTGCCGCTGTACCCGGCGAGCCCGTTCGGTCCGTTGGGCCACGCCGGCCCGCTGGCCCGCTCGGTGGACGACATCGCGCTGCTGCTCGACGTGCTGGCCACCCCGGACCACCGGGACCCCAACGCGCTGCCGCCGCCGATCGGCACCTACCGCGAGGCCGTGCGCCGCGACGTCCGGGGGCTGCGGGCGGCGTTCTCGCCCGCGCTCGGCTACGTGGACGTGGAGCCGGAGATCGCGCGCCTGGTGGCGGACACGGTCGCCGCGCTCGACGAGGCCGGACTGGTGGTCGAGCAGGCCGACCCCGGCTTCAGCGACCCGATCGAGGCCTTCGACATCCTCTGGTCCACCGGCGCGGCGAAGTGGCTGGACACCTTCCCGGAAGGTTCCGAGAGCCGCGTCGATCCCGGCCTGCGCAAGGTGTGGCAGCAAGGGCACACCTACTCGGCGAGCGACTATCTCGAGGCGAGCGCGGTGCGCGCGGCGCTGGGCATCCACATGGGCGAGTTCCACACCCGCTACGACGTCCTGCTGACCCCGACGATGGCGATCTCGCCGTTCGAGGCCGGCCACGACGTGCCGCCGGGCAGCGGGCTGGACGGCTGGCCACAGTGGACGCGGTTCTCCTACCCCTTCAACCTGACCCAGCAGCCCGCCATCACCGTGCCCGCCGGGTTCACCTCCGCGGGGCTGCCCGTGGGCCTGCAGATCGTCGGCCCCCGGCACTCCGACGACCTGGTGCTCGCGGTCGCCAAGCTGGTGGAGGAGCTGCGCCCGTGGCCCACCGACCGCCCGGCAGGCTCACCCCGGTAGCGGAGAACGTTCAGGTACCGGATTTGGTACCGTGGGTGTTGTGCCTGCTCTGAATCTGCAGTTCTCCGACGAGGAGATGGCTGACCTGCGTGCCGCGGCCGAGCGTGAGGGCAAATCGCTGAAAGCGCTCGCGCATGACGCGATCGTCTCTGTGGTGTCGTCGCGCAAGCACCTGGTGGACCAGGCCGCGCAGCGTGTCGCACGGATCAGCGGGGAGTTGAACGAGCGGCTGGCGAGGTAGCCGTGGCCATCTACTACCTCGACGTCGAGGACGTTCTCACCGCCCCGTTACGCGATGGGTTCGTCCCCCGAGGTACGTGATCTCGGTCTGCTCGCTGCTGCCGTGGCTCGTCCGGGCACGAGCAGCACGATCGGTCAGCAATACTTGGGGTTTGCGGCGTCTACTTGGTCGCGTACTCGAGTTCGGCGAGCGCGGTGTCCAGGTGCACCAGCAGGCGTTGCAGGTGCGGCACGCTGCGGCGGCAGCCGGTGATGCCGAAGTCCAGGTTCTCGCCGTTGCTGGTCAGCGTGATGTTGAGCGCCTGGCCGTCCAGCAGCACCGAGGCCGGGTAGATGCCGTCGAGCGTGGCGCCGTTCCAGTACATCTGCTTGCGCGGGCCCGGCACGTTCGAGATGACGATGTTGAACGGCGGGCGCGTGTTGTTGACCACGCCCGGCACCGGTGACACACCGAGCGGCGCGACGTTCAGCGCCGACAGCAGCAGGATCTGCAGCGGCGTCAGCTCCTTGAACACGCGCTTGCCGTCGGCCATCGAGCGCGAGATCACCCGCAGCCGCTCGGCCGGGTCTGGCTGGTCGGTGCCGAGGTTGCACAGCAGGGCGCCGATCTGGTTGCCTGCCGCCTCCCCGGTGTCGGCGCGGCTGCGCAGCGACACCGGCACCATCGCCACCAGCGGCGCGTCCGGCAGCGCTCGCTGCTCGATGAGGTAGTCCCGCAGCGCGCCCGCGCACATGGCGAGCACGACGTCGTTGCGGGACACGCCGGCATTGGTCGCGACCTGCTTGGCCCGCTCCAGCGGCCACGACTGGGCGGCGAACCGGCGCGCACCGCCGATCGGCACGTTCAGCATCGTCTTCGGCGCCTGCAGCGGCAGGGTCAGTGTGTGCTCCCGGAACGCCTCGGTGGCCACCTTCGCGGCCATGCCGGGCAGCCCGGCGAGCTGGCGGCTCGCGCCCGCCGCCGAGCGCAGCCGCCCCAGCGCGCCGGGCCTGCCGCGCCTGCCGCGCTGCGGCCGGCGCGACCCCCAGGGCGGGGGGCAGTCCAGTGCCGCCGGATCGTCGGACAGGATGCTCTGCAGCTGGCGCAGCGCCGAGACGCCGTCCATCAGCGAATGGTGCACCTTGCTGTACATCGCGAACCGGCCGTCGTTGAGGCCCTCCACGAGGTGGATCTCCCACAGTGGCCGGTGCCGATCGAGCAGGGTGCTGTGCCAGCGCGACGTCAGCTCGAGCAGCTCGCGGACGCGACCGGGCTGCGGCAGTGCCGAGTGCCGGAAGTGGTAGTCGAGGTCGAGCTCCTCGTCCTCGGCCCACGCGAGGTAGCCCATCGTGTTCACCGGCCGGGCGGGCCGCTGCCGGAACAGCGAGCGCACGCTCGTGTTCTTCAGCAGGTCCTGCCTGAGGTCGGCCAGGTAGTCGGGCCCGGCTCCCTCCGGTGGGGTGAACAGCTGCAGGCCACCCACGTGCATCGGATGTTCCCGGGTCTCGATCAGCAGGAACATCGAGTCCGTTACGGGCATCATCGCCATCGCGCCTCACCTCGCCTCGCTGCGCCAGCGATCGAATACGCCGGGTGCCCGAGTCTACGTACTAACCTCGGCCGTATGGCCATCCCGACCGATCCGGAGACCGGTGAGTTCCATCGGGCTCCCAACGCGTTCGCCGCACGTATCACCGCAGACGGCCGCGACGGCTGGCCTGTCGAGCCGGGGCGCTACCGGCTCGTCGTGAGCCGGGCGTGCCCGTGGGCCAGTCGCGCGCTCGTCGTGCGCAGGCTGCTCGGCCTCGAAGGAGCGCTGTCGCTGGCGGTCGCCGACCCCATCCAGGACGAGCAGAGCTGGCGGTTCACCCTCGACCCCGGCGGCAGGGACCCGGTTCTCGGCATCCGTTACCTGCACGAGGCCTATGCCAAGGCCGACCCGGACTATTCGGGCGGCATCAGCGTGCCAGCCGTGGTCGACATACCCAGCGGCAAGCTCGTGACAAACGACTTCCCGCGGATCACTCTCGACCTCTCCACCGAATGGACCAGGCACCATCGGCAGGGCGCACCCGACCTCTACCCCGAGCGGCTGCGCGACGAGATCGACGAGATCAACGCCCACGTCTACACCGACGTCAACGCCGCCGTGTACGAGGCGGGCTTCGCCACCAAGCAGGCGGCCTACGAGGACGCCTACGACCGGTTGTTCGCCCGGCTGGACGAGCTGTCGAAGCGGCTGGAGCACCAGCGCTACCTCGTCGGCGACACCATCACCGAGGCCGACATCCGGCTGTTCACCACCCTCGTCCGCTTCGACGCCGTCTACCACGGGCACTTCAAGTGCAACCGCCACAAGCTCGCGGAGCTGCCGGTGCTGTGGGCCTACGCGCGGGATCTGTTCCAGACTCCGGGCTTCGGCGACACCGTCGACTTCGACCACATCAAGCGGCACTACTACCAGGTGCACGAGCAGATCAACCCGACACGGATCGTGCCGAAAGGTCCGGACCTCTCGGTCTGGGCGAGCCCGCACGGCAGGGAATCGCTCGGTGGCAGGCCGTTCGGCGACGGTACGCCTCCCGGGCCGCCTCCTGACGAGGAGACCCTGCCGCCCCAGTGGTGACCCGGCTCGTATCCTCGGCGCGTGTCCCAGACCGGAGCGCAGCGCCTCGTTGACGTCCTGACCGAACTCGGGGTCGAGGTTGCCTTCGGGCTACCGGGGGTGCACAACCTGCCGATCTGGGACGCGCTCGCGCTGACCGGAATCCGGTTGATCGGCGTGCGCCACGAGCAGGCCGCGGGCTACGCCGCCGACGGCTACGCGCGCACCACGGGCAGGCTCGGCGTCGCGCTCGTCACCACCGGCCCCGGCGCGGCGAACACGCTCGGCGCGGTCGGCGAGGCGATGGCCTCGGCGTCGCCGGTGCTGGTGATCGCCACCGACATCCCGTCGACGTTGCGCAGGCCCGGCACCGTGCGCGGCGTGCTGCACGAGACGAGCGACCAGCAGGCGCTGTTCGCTCCCGTGACCAAGGCCGGGTTCACCGTCGAGCACCCCGACGCCATCGCGCCCGTGCTGCGCAGGGCGGCCCGCGTCGCGCTGCGCCCGCAGAGCGGGCCGGTGTACGTGGGCATCCCGGCCGACTTCCTGCGCCAGGACGCCACGGACCGCGACGCGTTCGAGCCCACCGAGCAACTGCACGTGGTGGCCGTCGAGGACATCGACCGCGCCAGGGAGGTGCTGGCCTCGGCGCAGCGCCCGCTGATCTGGGCGGGCGGCGGCGCCCTGCGTGCCGGGGCGGGCGAGGCGGTCGGCGCGCTCGCCGAGCAGCTCGCGGCGCCGATCATCACGACGTTCGCCGCGCGCGGCATCGTGCCACCCGATCACCCGTGCCGCGCCTCCAACCCGGTGCACACGCCGGAGGTCGGGGCACTGTGGGACGA
The DNA here is from genome assembly GCF_003202285.1 of Prauserella muralis. Taxonomy (GTDB): domain Bacteria; phylum Actinomycetota; class Actinomycetes; order Mycobacteriales; family Pseudonocardiaceae; genus Prauserella_B; species Prauserella_B muralis. The sequence goes on along the minus strand of NZ_MASW01000006.1, from coordinate 415,539 downwards.
GGCCGACGTGGTGCTCGCCGTCGGGACCGACTTCGACGGTCTCATGACGCAGAACTGGCGGATGCCGCAGCCGCCGCGGTTGATCGCCGTGAACGTCGACGCCGCCGACGCGGCCAAGAACTACCCGCCGGACCTGCTGTTGCAGGGCGACGCGCGCGAGGTGGTGGAGCGGCTGCTCGCCGGGATGCCGATGCGGCCGGGGATCAACGCGCTGAGCAAGCGGCTCGACGAGATCGAACTGCGCGTCCGCAGGCGCGTCCGCAAGGAGGAGCCGCAGGCGGCCGAGTTCCTCGCCGCGCTCGCGGAGACCCTGCCGGACGGCGCCGTGCTGGTGTCGGACATGTGCGTTGCCGGGTACTGGGTCGGCGGTTTCTACCGCTTCGCCGCCCCGCGCAAGCTGGCCTACCCGATGGGCTGGGGCACGCTCGGCTTCGGCTTCCCCGCCTCGCTGGGGGTCGCGGCGGCCGGTGCGGGCAGGGCGGTGTGCATCACCGGGGACGGCGGGTTCCTCTACGGCGTCGGCGAGCTGGCCACCGCGATTCAGGAGAACCTGCCGGTCACGGTGGTGATCGTCGACGACGGCGGCTACGGCATGCTGCGCTACGACCAGACGCAGGCCGGGCTGCCGCACACCGGGGTGGACCTGGCCACACCGGACTTCGTCGGGCTGGCGAAGTCCTTCGGCGTGTACGCCGACCGCGTCGACGGCTTCGGCAGGGCCTTCCGCCGCCTGCTGCGGGAGTTCACCCGTGCCGACGAGCCGAACGTGCTGGTGGTGAGCGCGGAGCTGAGCCCGCCGCTGAACACCTCGCCCCGCTGGTACCGCACGAGCGGCTGAGGGCCGTCGCTCTCGCGCACAATGGATCACATGGACGACACCGACGCCATCGACGAGACGGCCGAGCGCATCCTGCGTGACTTCACCACCATCGCCGTGGTGGGGCTGAGCCGCGACCCGGCCAAGGCCGCACACTCGGTGCCCGCCGCGATGCAGAGCGCCGGGTTCCGCGTCATCCCGGTGAACCCGACCGCCGACGAGCTGCTCGGCGAGCGTGTCTACCGCTCGCTCGCCGACATCCCGGACTCGGTCGAGGTGGTGAACGTGTTCCGGCCGTCGCCGGAGGCCGCGGGCGTGGCGCGCGAGGCCGTGCGGATCGGCGCGAAGGCGTTGTGGCTGCAGCAGGACATCGTCTCCGCCGAGGCACGCGCCATCGCCGAGGAGGCGGGCCTGCTGTACGTGGAGGACAGGTGCATGGCGGTGGTCAGGGCGATCACCGCCATCCGCAAGAACTGACCGCGTGTCTTCTCGGGGCTGCTCGCCTTCGGCACCCGCGTGTGAGGATGCACCCGTGGGAGTGACGGCGGCGGGTGAGCGGCAGCGGGTACTGCGACGGCGTGGCCTCGGCTTCTGGCTCGTGGCGGCCGTGCTGTTCCTGCTGATGCTCGCCGCCAGCGCGCCGTCTCCGCTCTACGTGATCTACCAGCGGATGTGGGGGTTCAGCCCGGCGACGCTGACCGCCGTGTTCGCGGTCTACGTGCTCGCCCTGCTGCTCATGCTGATGCTGGTGGGCGCTCTGTCCGACTTCGTCGGCCGCAAGCCCGTGCTCGGTGCGGCGATCGGCGTGGAGGCGGTGAGCATGCTGGCGTTCGTGTTCGCCGACGGCGTCGGCTGGCTCTACGCCGCCCGGATCTTGCAGGGCCTGGCCACAGGGGCGGCGACCGGCGCGATCAGCGCCTCGCTGATCGACCTCGAACGCAGGCCGGGCACCGGCGCGCTGGTCAACAGCGCCGTGCCCACCGCGGGTCTCGCCCTCGGGGCACTGGGCGCCGGGCTGCTCGTGCGGTACGCGCCCGCTCCGACCCAGCTCGTCTACGTCCTGCTGCTGGCGGGCTTCGTGGTCACGGGTGCCATCCTGCCGTTCATCCCGGAGCCGGTGACAAGGCGCCCTGGAGCGCTCGCGTCGCTGCGGCCCCGGCTCGGCGTGCCGCGGCGCGGCCGAGCCGAGTTCCTCGTCGTGCTGCCGTGCCTGCTGGCCACCTGGGCCCTCGGAGGGCTCTACCTCTCGCTCGGCCGCTCGCTGGTGGTCGAGATTCTGGGCATCGCCAATCCCGTCGCGGGCGGGCTGGTCGTGTTCCTGCTCATGGGCTCCGGCTCGGCGACATCGGTGCTGCTGCGCTCCAGCCGGGCGGTCACCGCGATGGTCGTCGGCGCGTTCACGCTGGCCTGTGGCGTCGGTGGGCTGCTGATCGCGTTGCTGCTGCCCTCGGCGCCGCTGTTCTTCGCCGCGACGGTGGTGAGCGGGTTCGGTTTCGGGGCCTCGTTCCTCGGCGCGTTCCGCACGGCCACGGGGCTCGCCGAGCCGGGCGGGCGGGCCGCGCTCGTCGCGACGATCTACACCGCGTCGTACCTGGCGTTCAGCCTGCCCTCGCTCGGCGCGGGGCTGGCCGCCACGCATCTCGGGCTGCTGCCGACCGCCACCGGCTACGGGCTCGCGCTGATCGGCCTCGCCGTGCTCGCGCTGGTGGCCAGATGGCTGCGCCGCAGGTAGTGTCGCGGCATGCCGTTCCTTTGACGCCCGGCACCTGAACCTCGCGCGGCCCGTCCGCTCGTCCGCCGCATGCGCGGCTGGGCACTGCTCGCGGACGTCGTGCCGCTGTACCCGCTGTACGCGTTGCTGTTCGCCGACACGGGGCTTTCCGACGCCGAGATCTCCGCGCTGTTCGCGCTGTGGTCGGTGACCGGCATCGTCGCCGAGGTGCCCACCGGTGCGCTCGCCGACCGGTTCTCCCGGCGCACGGCGCTCGTGCTCGGGGGCGTCGGGCAGGCTGCCGGTTACGTGTGCTGGACGGCGTGGCCGGGTTTCGCCGCGTTCGCCGCGGGCTTCGTGCTGTGGGGGCTCGGCGGCACCCTCGTCTCCGGCGCCAAGGAGGCGCTGCTCTACGACGGACTCGCCGCCGCGGGCGCCGCAGGGCACTTCACCCGCGTGTACGGGCAGGTCAGCGCTCTCGAACTGATCGCGCAGGTCCCGGCGGCCGCCGCCGCGGCGGCCTTGTTCGCCGCGGGCGGCTTCCCGCTCGTCGGCTGGGCGAGCGTCGGCACCTGCCTGGCGGCTGCCTGCGTCGCGGCGAGCCTTCCTGAGCCGCCCCGGCCGTCCACAGCGGACGACGACCACGACGACGCCGACGACGGCGGGGCCGGATACTGGGCCACGCTGCGGGCCGGGGTCGCCGAGGCCCTGCGCAGGCCCGGCGTGCGGGGCACCGTGCTCGCCGTCGCGCTGCTCACCTCGCTCGACGACATCGAGGAGTACTTCCCGCTGCTGGCCAGGGACTGGCACGTGCCGGTCACGTGGACACCGGTGGCGATCGTGGGCATCCCGCTCGCGGGCGCGGCCGGCGCGGCACTGGCCGGCCGGTGGCCCCGGCCGCGCCCGGGCACACTGCTGCTCGCGCTGCTGGCGGCCGTGGTCGCGCTCGGCCTGCCCGGCCTGTTCGCGCACCCGGCCGGGCTGGCGGGCGTCGCCGTCTTCTACGCGCTGTACCGCGCGGTGCTCGTGATCGGCACCGCGCGGCTCCAGGAGCGCATCGACAGTACGGCCCGCGCCACGGTGAGCTCCGTGGCCGGGCTCGGCACCGACCTGGCCGGGCTGCTGATGTTCGGTGCGTGGGCGGTGGCCGGGCTGGCCGGGGTGCTGGTGCTGGCGCTGCTGGTGGCGGTGGCACTGCCGTTCGGGCTGCGCCAGGCACCGGAGGAGGGCCCGGCCCGCCGGGTCACCCGGGAAGTGGCGTGATCTCGGCGGGGGTCGTGAGCACCCGGTCGCGGCCGACCTCGCGCACCCGGCCGGTCAGCTCGAACGACCCCGTGCACGGCAGGTCGCCCGCCGAACGGCCGACGAACACCTCGACCGTGCCCGGCTCGACGATCCGGCGCAGGTCGAGTCCGGTGAACGCGGTGCGGTCGGCGTGCAGGGTGAAGCTCACCCTCGCGCGCCCGCCCGCACGCAGTTCCACGCGGGCGAACCCGGCCAGCTGGCGCACGGGCCGGGTCACCTGGGCGGTGACGTCGCGCAGGTAGAGCTGCACGACCTCCGCGCCGTCGCGGTCCCCGGTGTTGCGTACCTCCACCGAGACCACCAGCTCGCCGTCGGTGGGGATGCGTTGCGCGCTCAGGGTCAGCTCGCCGTAGTCGAAGCGGGTGTAGGACAGCCCGTGCCCGAACGGGAACAGCGGCGAGGGGTCGAGGTTGCTGATGCCCTCGCTGTTGCCGCCGAGCGGCGGGTGCAGGTAGGTGCCCGGTTGGCCTCCGGCGAGCCGGGGGATCTGCACCGGCAGCCTGCCGCCGGGGTTGATCCGGCCGGAGAGCACCCCGGCCACCGCGGAGCCGCCCTCCTCGCCCGGCATGAACGCCTGCACGATCGCCGCCGCCCGGCCGGCATGCGCACCGAGCGCGTACGGCCGCCCGGACATCACGACGACGACCACGGGCGTGCCGGTGTCCAGCAGGGCGGTGAGCAGTTCGTCCTGCACGCCAGGCAGCCGCAGATCGGGTGCGTCGCAGCCCTCTCCGGAGGTGCCCTCGCCGAACATGCCCGCGCGGTCGCCGACGACGGCCACGCACACCTCCGCCTCGCGGGCCGCCGCGATCGCGTCGGCGAAGCCCGACCGGTCCTCCTCGCGGATCGGGCAGCCCTCGTGCCGCGTGACGGCGACCCCGGGCAGCTCGTCCCGCAGTGCGGCGAACAGCGACGGCGCGTCGACACCCAGGTCCAGCTCGGGATAGCGCGGCAGCACGTGGTTGGGGTAGGAGTAGCAGCCCATGAGCGCCAGCGGGTCGTCGGCGCAGGGCCCGACCAGCGCGACCGAGCGGGTGTCCGTGGCCAGCGGCAGCGCGCCGTCGTTGGCCAGCAACACCACCGAGTGTTCCGCGAGTCTCCTGGCGAGGTCCCGGTTGCGTGGCGAGTCCAGCTCGACCGTGTCGTCCACATCGGACTCCGGTGTCCACGTGGGATCGAGCAGCCCCAGTTCGGCCTTCTGCCGCAACAGCCGCAGCACCGACCTGTCGACGATCTCCTCCGGCACCTCGCCGCCGCGCACCAGCTCGGCGAGTTCCTTGCCGTAGCACAACGTGGCGGGCAGTTCGACGTCGATCCCTGCGGTCAGCGCGAGTGCCCCCGCGCGGCCGGGGCTGTCGGCGACGCCGTGCATGGTGTTCAGGAACGCCACGGCCCAGTAGTCGGAGACCACGACGCCGCCGAAACCCCACTCGTCGCGCAGGATGCCGGTCAGCAGGTCCGCGTTCGCGCCCGCCGGCACGCCGTCGAGGTCGACGTAGGCGTTCATCACCGAGCGGGCGCCGCCGAGCGCGAGCGCCATCTCGAACGGCGGCAGGATCACGTCGCGCAGCTCGCGTGGCCCGATCGACACCGGTGCGTGGTTGCGGGCCGCGCGCGAGTCGGAGTATCCGGCGAAGTGCTTGAGCGTCGCGATGACTCCCGCGTCCTCGAGGCCCCGCACATACGCGGTGCCGAGCAGCCCGACGAGGTACGGGTCCTCGCCGAGGGTCTCCTCGACGCGGCCCCAGCGGTAGTCGCGCACCACGTCCAGCACCGGGGCGAGCCCCTGATGCACGCCGAGCCTGCGCATGTCCTCGCCGATCGCGCCCGCCATGTCCCGCACGAGCGCGGTGTCGAACGTCGCGGCCCACGCCAGCGGAGCCGGGTAGACGGTCGCGCCGTAGGTGGCGAACCCGGTGAGACACTCCTCGTGCACGATCGCGGGGACGCCGAGCCGAGTCTCCTCCACGATCTCCCGCTGCAGTGCGGTGACGCGTGCTGCGCCCTCGGCGGTGCTCACCGGCGCGGTGCCGAAGGGCCGCGTGAGGTGCCCGAGGCCGTGCTCGCGGAGCTGCTCGAACGACGTGCCGCTCTGGGAGAACACGTCCTGCATCGGCGCGACGTTGCCGTTCAGCTCGTCGTTGCCCGGCCAGGCGCTGCCGAGCTGGGCGATCTTCTCGTCCAGGGTCATGGCCTCCAGCAGAGCCCTGGCCCTTCGTTCGGCGGGCGCCGAGGCGTCCCGCCATGGCTGATCCGTCATCGTGCTCCTTGTTCGAGGACTGTTCGAGAGTCGTCCGCGCCCGGCCGGGACAGGGCCCGGCTACGCACCGGAGACCGGGGCCGTGGAGTCGCGCACCACGAGGTTGGTGGCCAGTTCGACGTGATGGGAGTCGAGAGTCTCGCCGGCGATGAGCCGCAGCAGCGTGCGCATCGCCACGCGGCCCATGTCCGGAAGGGGCTGCCGGACCACGGTCAGCGCGGGCGTGGCGAGCGAGGCCATGATCGTGTCGTCGAAACCGACGACGCTGAGCTCCTCCGGCACCCGCAGCCCGCGCCGCCGCGCGGCCTCGACGACGCCGAGCGCGCTCGCGTCGCTGGCCGCGAAGATCGCTGTGGGCCGCTCGGGCAGATCCAGCAGCCTGCCGCCCAGCTCCAGCCCGGACGGGTAGCTGAAGGGGCCGTGCAGCATGAGCGCCGGATCAGGCGTCACCCCGGCCTTCTCCAGCGCCGCCCGGTAGCCGTGCAGGCGGGCCTGGCCGCACGAGGCGCGCACCGGGCCGCCCACGAAGCCGATCCGCCGGTGGCCCAGCGAGAGCAGGTGCTCGGTGGCGGCGAGGCCGCCGCTCCAGTTGGTGGCGCCGACGCTGGTGACCTCGACCCGCGGCAGGTTCAGCGGGTCGATGACCACGAGCGGGAGCCGTGCCCGTGCGAAGCCCTCCACCTGCGCCAGGCTGAGCTCCGAGGTGACGACGATCAGTCCTTCGCGGCCGCTGACCTTGAGCCGGTTGGCCCAGCCGTCCTCCGGTGCGAGCGGCCCGTTGCCCTCGTCGGCGGGCACGCGGCCGACCACGACGTCCACACCGGACTCGGCGGCCGCGTCCGTCACCCCGCGCAGCACCTCAAGGGAGTACGGGCTCACCAGGTCGTCGAAGACGAGGTCCACCACGCGCGCGGGTGTGACGCTGCGGCGTCCCACCTGCGGCACGTACCCGAGCTCCCGGACGGCCTCCTCGACCCGGGTGCGGGTGGCCGCGGCCACGTCGCCGCGCCCGTTGAGCACCTTCGACGCCGTCGGCAGCGAGACGCCCGCGGCTTCCGCCACCATGGCCAGCGTCGCGCGCTGGGTTGCGCTGGAACCAGCCGGCACAGCAACCTCCATGTTCACTTGCCGAAAGATTTCAGCACACTATAACCATGCGGGATAGCTGTTGAAGACCTCTATTTGGCACCTTGACTCCTGGCAAGCGGCCGCTCTAGGGTCACCTCCCACACCGTAGTGTTTCCGAAAACTTTCGGACCTTCGATGAGGAAGGCACAACATGACACTGGGTAAGCGGCGGACGGCGCTTCTCTCCACCGGGCTGGCCGCGCTCCTGACTCTCGTGGCGTCCTGCGGATCCAGCGGACCCGGCAGTGCCGGCGGGGCGTCGGCCTGGGCGCTGACGGGCGGCGACGAACAGACGCTGCGCACGTCCTTCGAGAACTGGAACGCCGACCACTCCGGCTCGCGGATCAACGCGGAGTTCTTCGCCAACGACGCCTACAAGCAGAAGATCCGCACCGCCATCGGTGCGGGCGACGCGCCGACGCTGATCTTCGGCTGGGGTGGCGGAACGCTCCAGCAGTGGGTCGACGCGGACAAGGTCATGGATCTTTCCGGGCAGATCAACGACAACCCGGCGCTCGCCGACCGGTTCCTGCCCTCGGTGCTCGAGACCGGAAAGATCGACGGCAAGACCTACGCGCTGCCGAACAACGGCATGCAGCCCGTGATCCTCTACTACAACAAGGAGCTGTTCGACCGGGTCGGCGTGGAGCCGCCGGAGACCTGGGACGACCTGATGGCCCTGGTGCCCAAGTTCAAGCAGCAGAACATCGCGCCGCTGTCCATCGGCGGGCAGAGCAAGTGGCCGCAGCTGATGTGGGAGGAGTACCTCGTCGACCGCATCGGCGGGCCCGAGGTGTTCAACGCCATCGCCGAGGGCGAGCCGGGCGCGTGGTCGCATCCGGCGATCCTGGAGGCCAACCGCAAGATCCAGCAGCTCGTCGACGCGGGCGGGTTCGTCAAGGGCTTCAACTCGATCGCCTCGGACAGCGCCGCCGACTCCGCCCTGCTCTACACGGGCAAGGCCGCGATGATGCTCATGGGCTCGTGGGCCTACCCGACCATCAAGGACTCCGCGCCCGAGTTCATCGCCGAGGACAAGCTGGGCTACACCACCTTCCCCGTCGTCGAGGGCGGCAAGGGCGACCCGGACAACATCGTCGGTAACCCGTCGAACTTCTGGTCCGTCTCGGCCGGCGCGGGCGAGCAGGAGAAGCAGGCCGCACTGTCCTACCTCAAGGACGGCATGATGAACGACAGCTACGTCGACAACCTGCTCTCGGGCGGGTCCGTGCCGCCGGTGAAGGGCATCGAGGACAAGCTGGCCGGTGCGGAGAACCCCGACTATCTGTCCTTTGTGTACAACATGGCCGCCGAGGCGCCGAACTTCCAGCTCTCCTGGGACCAGGCGCTCACACCGCGGCAGGGCGAGGCGTTGCTGAACAACCTGGATCAGCTGTTCACCAAGCAGATCACGCCCGAGCAGTTCTCGGCCAACATGAACAAGACGATCGGGCAGCAGTGAGCACGAGAGTCACGGAGCGCAAGCCCGGCGTGGCGGCCAGCCGCCGCGCCGGGCGGCCCGCTGCAGCGAGGAGAACCGGCCCCGCGCCCCGCAGGGACCGCACGGGGCCGAGCGGCATCATGGCCGTGCCCGCCCTGCTCTTCTTCGGCGTGTTCGCGCTCGTTCCGCTGGTCGGCGTCGTGCTGCTCAGTTTCGTGTCGTGGGACGGCATCTCCGGCATGAGCTGGGCGGGGCTGGTCAACTGGTTCAACGTGCTCGGCGACTCGATGACCTACCAGGCGCTGTGGCTCAGCGTCCAGGTCATGGTGCTGAGCTGGCTGGTGCAGACCCCGATCTCGATGCTGCTCGGCGTGTTCATCGCCGCCCGCGGCCGGTACCGGGCGCTGCTCGGCGTGCTGTACTTCCTGCCGATGCTGCTCTCCTCGGCGGCCATCGCCATCGCGTTCAAGGCACTGCTCGACCCGAACTTCGGGATGAGCCTTGCCTTCGGCATCGAGGCGTTCGCCCAGGACTGGCTCGGCGACCGGGACCTCGCGCTGTACGTGGTGATCTTCGTGATCGCCTGGCAGTTCGTGCCCTTCCACACCCTGCTCTACCAGGCCGGGGTGCGGCAGATCCCGGCCTCGCTGTACGAGGCGGCCGAGATCGACGGCGCGGGTCGGGTGCGGCAGTTCTTCCACATCACGCTGCCGCAGCTGCGCTACACCATCATCACGTCGTCGACGCTGATGCTCGTCGGCTCGCTGACCTACTTCGACCTGGTCTACGTGCTCACCGAGGGCGGGCCGGGCAACGCGACGCGCATCCTGCCGCTCGACATGTACCTGACCGGTTTCCGCGCCAACAACATGGGAGCCGCGAGCGTGCTCGCGGTGCTGCTCGTCGGCACGGGCCTCGCGCTGGCGCTGGGACTGTCCCGGCTGTCCAGTTTCCGCCGCGGCAGCCAGCTGGAGGGAGCCTGATGGCGGTCAACGTCACCCGCACCCGGATCAACGTGCCCGGCGGCGTGCTCGCCTTCGGGTGGCTGCTGGTGGTGCTGCTGCCGGTGTACTACGTGGTGCTCACCAGCCTGCGCAGCATGGAGGGCTTCTACAGCTCCAACCCGCTGCTGCCGCCTGCCGAGCCCACCGTGGACAACTACGGGCGGGTGCTGGAGGACGACTTCCTCCGCTACCTGCTCAACAGCGTCGTCGTCACGCTCGGCACGGTCGCCATCACGGTGACGGTGTCGCTGATGGCCGCGTACTACGTGGTGCGCAACGGCGGCCGCCTTGCCGGGCTGACGTACAAGGCGTTCCTGCTGGGGCTGGCCATTCCGTTGCAGGCGACGATCATCCCCGTCTACTACCTGATCACCAGAGCCCACCTGTACGACACGCTGCTCGCCATCATCCTGCCGTCGGCGGCGTTCGCCATTCCCCTCACGGTGATCATCCTGGCGAACTTCCTGCGTGACGTGCCGGGTGAGCTGTTCGAGTCGATGCGGCTCGACGGCGCGGGGCACTGGCGCATGCTGTTCAGCCTCGTGCTGCCGCTGGTGCGGCCCGCCGTGGTCACCGTCGCCGTCTACGACGGCCTGCAGGTGTGGAACGGCTTCCTCTACCCGCTGATCCTCACGCAGAGCCCGGACCAGCGGGTGCTGCCGCTCGCGCTGTGGAGCTTCCAGGGGCAGTTCCAGGTCGACATCCCGGCCGTGCTGGCCGCGGTGGTGCTGTCCACGCTTCCGGTGCTCGCCCTCTACATCGTGGGCCGCAGGCAGCTGGTCAGCGGCCTGACCGCGGGCTTCGGCCGGTGAGCCGGGACAACGACGACAGCATGGCCAAGATCAACTCTGGCGTGCTGCCCGGCCCGGCCATCGCCCGTTCGGGTACAGTTCGCGCTGTGTCTGAGGAACTACCGCCCGTCGACCTGGAACGGCCCAGCGCAGGCCGGGTCTACGACTACGTTCTCGGCGGCACCCACAACTGGGCCATCGACCGGAAGTTCGCCGACGAGCAGCTGAAGCTCATGCCCGCGATGCGGGACGGCATCAGAGCGAACCGGGCGTTCCTCGGCAGAGCCGTGCGTTACGCCGTCGAGCAGGGCATCCGGCAGTTCGTCGACATCGGCAGCGGCCTGCCCACCCAGGGCAACGTGCACGAGGTCGCCGACGAGGCGGGTGCCACCGACGCGCGGGTCGTCTACATCGACAACGAGCCGGTCGCCCACGCGCACGGCCAGATCCTGCTGGAGGAGACCGCCGACCCGGAGCGCCACCACGCGCTGTGCCGGGACTTCTTCGACGGCCCCGAGCTGTGGCAGGACATCGTCAAGCGCGGCTGGATCGACCCGGCCGAGCCGGTGTGTCTGCTCACCGTGGCACTGCTGCACTTCATGCCGCCGGAGCTGAAGCCGGAGCAGACGCTGGCCTACTACCGCGACCGGCTGGCCCCCGGCAGCCTGCTCGTGCTCTCGCACGTGAGCGTCGACGAGATCGACGAGGAGGCCCAGTCGAACCTCCAGCAGATCGCCGACAACTACAAGCGCCAGGCCACCCACCTGGGCCACTGGCGCACCCGTGAGGAGATCGCCGCGCTGTTCGGCGACTTCGAGCTGGTGGAGCCGGGCCTGGTGTGGGTGTCGCAGTGGCGGCCGGACAAGCCTCCCGTGGGCGACCCGGCCCGGCTGCGCGCGCTCTGCGGCGTGGCGCGCAAGCCCTAGGCGGCGCCATGTCCGGACCGGCCCCCGCCCACCGCCCGCCGCTGGCCCAGGAGCTCGACCTCGCACCCCATCCGGAAGGTGGCTGGTTCCGCAGGACGTGGGAGACGGCATCGCGGTTCACCCCGGAGGGCTATCCGGGTGAGCGCGCGTCGGCGACCGGCATCTACTACCTGCTCGGTCCCGGCGAGGAGTCGCGGTGGCACCAGGTGCGCGGCGACGAGCTGTGGCTGTGGCACCGGGGCGTCGCCCTCACCCTGCGGCTCGGCGGCGACGGGGAACGCCCCGCCGAGCGTCCCGATGTCGTGACGCTCGGGCCGGACGTCGAGGGTGGTGAACGGCCGCAGGTGCTCGTTCCGGCCGGAACCTGGCAGTCCGCCTGCCCGGCCACCGCCGGAGAGGTGCTGGTGTCCTGCGTGGTCTCGCCGGGCTTCGACTTCGACGACTTCCGGCTGTACTGAGCCCTCCGGTCACCGGGCTGCTAGACGCCGAGGAAGCCGAGCACGAGCGGGCTCGCGACGGCCCGGTACTCCTCGAAGTAGGCGTGCCGTGCGCCGGGAATCAGCTCCATCGTCGCGTCCGGAATGCGCTGCGCCAGCAGCGGCGCGTTCGCGACCGGGTTGAACGTGTCGTCGGTACCGTGCACGACGAGTGTCGGCGCGCTGATCCCCGGTAGGGCGTCCCAGGCGTTGTGCCGGGCGCTGGCCGTCAGATGCCGTCGCCGCGCGTGTGCGGGCATGCCGGGGTCGCCGAGCGTGCGATAGGGACCGGGATGCGTGGCCAGCCACCCGGGGCTGTACATCAGCTCGAGCAGTGCCCGCCGTGCGGCGGCGGCATCGGGCTGCGCGAGCGAGCGCCGCACCTGGTCGCTGCGTTCGACGCCGTGCGGAGCGCCCGGCGAGGTGCAGCCCAGGACCAGGCTGCCGACCCGCTCGGGATGATCGGCGGCGAGCCACTGCGCGACCCTGCCGCCCATCGAGGTGCCGTACACGTCCACCCGGTCGGCGCCGAGGTCATCGAGCACCGCGAGTGCGTCGGTGGTGGTTGTTGGCCTGGCCGGCGAGCAGCAGCAGGACGCGCTCGCCGCGGCCGTGGATCTCGTAGTACAGCGCGGCGTCGTCGGCCGCGCGGGCGTACGGCACGAACCGATCTTAATCCGCGGCCAGCCGGGCGGCCCTGGCGTGCAGGTACCGCTGCTGCGGCCGGTTCATCGTCCTGGCGGCGGCCTCCTCATCGCGGCGAGTTATGTCGCGACGAACTTCTCCCTGTTTCGCGCTCGTTCCATGCCCTTTGAGGGTTTACCCAGATCTGAGGCGTGGGTTCGGAGAAAGCCTCACTGGGTAGTTCAATGAGAGGCTTGAAGGCGTGAACGCATCCGAGCTGACCCGCCACCTTGCAGCCACGTTCGAGGGTGTCCGCGTGCTGGAACACGCCGGGGACTCCTTCCTCGTCTACGACCCCGACGGTGACCTGCCGAACGAGCGGATGTTCCCGTTCGTCACGGTCGTCGCCGGGGACACCTACGACACCGCCTCGGCGCTGGACCGGCCAGGCGCCTACCGGTTGAACATCGGAGTCACCAAGGCCACCTACACGGCGCGGTTCGGCGCACCGCCGACCGAGCGCGGCGAGGGTGGTGTGCTGGACACCGGGTTCGACTACGCGGAGCGTGACCAGTTACTGCCGCATCCGGTCTACGCCTCCCAGTACTGGGTGTGCGTGGTGTCGCCCAGCGACGAGACGCTCGAGGCCGTGCGGCCTCTGCTGACCGAGGCCTACGAGTTCGCGGCCCGCAAGTACGCCAATCAGCGGGCCCGGCGGGGCACGGTGTCCTGATCCGCCGATGAGTTCCCTGTGCCGCGCAGGTCTGTCCTGACATGACCGAGCAACTGATGACCGTCGACGGCGCCGAGCTCTGCCTGGAGACGTTCGGCGACCGCGCCGCACCGGCGATCCTGCTGATCGGCGGCGCGGCGGCGTCAATGGACTGGTGGGATGCCGAGTTCTGCGAACTGCTGGCGGCCCGTGGTCGCTTCGTGATCCGGTACGACCATCGCGACACGGGGCGTTCGGTGGCCTCGCCGGTCGGCGCGCCCACCTATTCCGCCGCCGACCTGACGCGGGACCCGATCCGCATCCTCGACGGGCTAGGCCTCGACCGCGCGCATGTCGTCGGCGTGTCGATGGGCGGCGGGATCGCGCAGGAGCTGGCCCTGCGCGATCCCGGCAGGCTGCTGACGATGACCCTGATCGCGACCAGCCCGATCGGCACGCGCGGCGACCCCACGCCGCTGCCGCCGATGGATCCCCGGATCGCCGCGGTGTTCGGGAACCCGGCGCCCGAACCGGCGTGGGACGACCGCGCGGCTGTGCTCGAGTACCTCGTCGACGCCGAACGCGACTACGAGGGGCCGCGCGGCTTCGACGAGGCATGGGTGCGCCGCGTGGTCCGCCGGATCGTGGATCGCAGCCGCGACCTGCGTGCGAGCCTGACCAACCACGACCTCGTGATCGCTGCCGAGCAGGACGGCGACGAGCTGCGGCTCGCGGACGTCACCGTGCCGGCACTGGTACTGCACGGTACCGACGACCCGCTCTTCCCGCTGCCGCACGGCACGGCGCTCGCCGCCGAGATTCCCGGCGCGGCTTTCGTGGCGCTGGAGGGGATGGGGCACCAGGTGCCGCCGCCGAGGTTGTGGGAGGTCGTCGTCTCCGCCATCACCCGGCACACCGCGCCCCGGTGAGCGTGCCGCGGAAAACCCGCCCTGCTCCGGAACAGGGGTGCGATGATGGGCACATGGCCGAATGTACGCACGTCGCCGACCTCAGCGGCGACGTGACCCCCAGCTCCACCGAGGGCTGCACGGACTGCCTCGCCGTCGGCGGGCGCTGGGTCCATCTGCGCGAGTGCCTCGGCTGCGGGCACGTCGGATGCTGCGACTCATCGCCCGCGCGGCACGCGAGCGCCCACTACGCCCAGACCGGGCACCCCGTGGTCCAGTCGTTCGAACCGGGCGAGAGCTGGCGCTGGTGCTACGTCGACAAAGCGATCGTGTGACGGGAACGCCCGCCGTGAGCAAACCGGTGCTGCTGACCGTCGACGACGACCCGGGGGTGTCCCGCGCTGTGGCCAGGGACCTCCGCCGCCGCTACGGCGAGGGACACCGCGTCGTGCGCGCCTCGTCCGGCACGGAGGCGCTGGATGCGCTCAAGGAACTGAAGCTGCGCGGTGAGCAGGTGGCCGCGATGCTCGCCGACTACCGGATGCCGGAGATGAACGGCATCGAGTTCCTCGAACAGGCGATGGACCTCTTCCCGAGGGCGCGCCGCGCGCTGCTGACGGCCTACGCCGACACGGACGCGGCCATCCAGGCGATCAACCTCGTCGACGTCGACCACTACCTGCTCAAACCGTGGGATCCACCGGAGGAGAAGCTCTACCCGGTGGTGGACGCGCTGATCGAGACGTGGCGGTCCACCGCGGCGAGCGCGGTGGAGGAGATCAAGATCGTGGGCCACCGGTGGTCGGCACCCACCTTCGCGGCGAGGGAGTTCCTCGCCCGCAACGCCGTGCCCTACCGGTACTACACGATCGACGAGCCCGAGGGCCGCCGGTTGCTCGACGCGGCGGCGGCCGACCCGACGGAGATCCCGGTGGTCATCACCACCGGGGGCCGGGCCCTGCTCACGCCGTCCGACGCCGAGATCGCCGCCGCCGTCGGCCTCACCGTGGACCCGGCCACCGACTTCTACGACCTGATCGTCGTCGGTGGCGGGCCTGCGGGCCTCGGCGCGGCGGTGTACGGCGCGTCCGAGGGGCTGCGCACGGTGCTGGTCGAACGGCAGGCCGCGGGCGGGCAGGCCGGGCAGAGCAGTCGCATCGAGAACTATCTCGGCTTCCCCGACGGCGTGTCCGGCGCGCAGCTCACCGACCGTGCGCGCAGGCAGGCGGTGAAGTTCGGCGCCGAGATGCTCACCGCACGGGACGTGACGGCCCTGGAGGTCCAGGGTTCGGCGCGGGCGGTGCGGTTCGGCGACGGGTCGAGCATCGCGGCGCACGCGGTGATCCTCGCGACCGGCGTCTCGTACCGCAGCCTGACGGCGCCCGGCGTCGCCGAGCTGACCGGGCGGGGCGTGTTCTACGGGTCGGCCAACACCGAGGCGCCCGAATGCGTGGGCAGCGACGTCTACATCGTCGGTGGCGCGAACTCGGCGGGACAGGCGGCGGTGTTCTTCTCCCGGCACGCGCGGTCGGTGACGCTGGTGGTGCGCGGCGAGTCGCTGGAGTCGTCGATGTCGCACTACCTGATCCAGCAGATCGAGGCGATCGACAACATCCGGGTGCGCACCAGCACGACCGTCGGCGAGGCGCGGGGCGACGGGCACCTGGAGCAGCTGCGGCTCGACCACCGCGACGGCACGTCGGAGACGGTCGGCACCAGCCACCTGTTCGTCTTCATCGGCGCCGCGCCGCGCACCGGCTGGCTGGACGGCGTGGTGGCGCGCGACGAGCGCGGGTTCGTCTGGACCGGGCCGGACCTGCTGGTGGACGGCGCCCGCCCGAGCGGGTGGCCGCTGGACCGCGACCCCTTCTATCTCGAGTCGAGCGTGCCGGGGGTGTTCGTGGCAGGGGACGTGCGCGCCCAGTCGGTGAAGCGGGTCGCGTCGGCCGTCGGCGAGGGCGCCATGGCGGTGACCCTCGTGCACCGGTACCTGGAAGAGCGGTGACGAACCCATGACGAACCTCGAACCGGCCCGGCTGCGCGAGCTGTTCCTCTTCGCCGATCTCGACGACGACCAGCTGGCCTGGGTGGCCGGCAACGGGGACGTCGTGTCCTACCGCGCGGGCGAGGTGGTGTCGGCCGAGGGCGAGCCCGCCGAGTGCTTCTACGTCCTGCTGTCCGGCATGCTCAGCATGGTGCGCACCGTGCGCGGGGACGAGGTGGAGGTGACGCGCACCGACCAGCCCGGCGTGTACTCCGGTGCCACGCAGTTCTACCTGGGCGACCAGGTGGAGCAGAAGTACGGGGCGACGATCCGTGCGCTCACCGACGCCGAGTTCCTGGCGTTGCCCGCGGCCGAGTTCGCGGTGCGGTTCCGGCAGTGGTTCCCGATGGCGGTGCACCTGCTGCAGGGCATGTTCGTCGGCATCCGCAACGCCAACGAGCTGGTGGGGCAGCGGGAGCGGCTGCTCGCGCTCGGCAAGCTGACCGCCGGGCTCACGCACGAGCTGAACAACCCGGCGGCGGCCGCGGTTCGCGCGACGGAGACGCTGCGGGAGCGCTTCGCCGGTATGCGCCACAAGCTGGCGCTGCTCGCCGACGGGCATTTCGACGGCCTGCAACTGCACCGGCTGACGAAGATCCAGGAACGGTTCATCGAGCGGATCGCGACCGCGCCGCCGCTGACGCCGATGGAGGTCGCCGACCGCGAGGACGAACTCGGGGAGTGGCTTCAGGAGCGCGACGTCGGCGGCGGCTGGGACCTGGCGCCCGTGTTCGTCGCCGCCGGCATCACGACGTCCGATCTGGACGAACTCGCGAACGCGGTGGATCCCGGGTTCCTGGAGGCCGCGCTGCGCTGGCTGTCCTACACCGTGGAGACCGAGAACCTCCTGATCGAGGTGAAGGAGAGCACGAACCGGATCTCGGCGCTCGTCGGCGCGGCGAAGCAGTACTCGCAGCTCGACCGCACGCCGCACCAGAACACGGACCTGCACGAGGGACTGGACGCCACGCTGGTGATGCTGTCGGGCAAGATCCCCGGCGGCGTGCGAGTGGTGAAGGACTACGACCGCTCGCTGCCGCACGTGCCCGCCTACCCGGCGGAGCTGAACCAGGTCTGGACCAATCTGATCGACAACGCCGTCGACGCCGTCACCGGCCGCGGGGACGGCACCGGCACGGTGACCGTCCGCACCGCCCGTGACGGGGACAGCGCGCTGGTCGAGATCGTCGACACGGGTCCAGGCGTCCCGCCGGAGCTCCGGCGGCGGGTGTTCGAGCCGTTCTTCACCACCAAGGAGGTGGGCGAGGGCACGGGGCTCGGACTCGACGTGTCGTGGCGGGTGGTGGTCAACCGCCACGGCGGCGACCTGCGTGTGGTGTCCCAACCGGGCGACACCCGGTTCCAGGTTCGCCTGCCCCTGGCCTGAACCGTCAGAAGAGCACGAGCCCGATGACGCAGCCGTCGTCGCTCACGCCGACCGCGCCCTCGACCCGGCCGTCGTCGTCCGTGCCGGTCACCTCGGCGGTGTAGACGCTTCCGTCCTGCTCTGCGGGCCCAGCGGTGAGCTTGGCGGAATCGCCGATGGCTCGCTCGACGTCGGTGCCCACCGTGTACTCCTGGTCCGGGCACACCAGGCTCATGGCCGCGTTCTTGTCGCCGTTGTTGACGGCCTCGACGAACCGGGACACGACGCCGTCCGGGTCACCGCCGCCGGTGCCGGGCGCGGGGGCGGAGGACGACTCGCTCGCGCCCACGGACGGCGACGAGCCCGCCGATCCCATCGTGATCCCGTCCCAGCACCAGTTGCCGCCCTCGTTCTTGAGGGCAGCGACGGCCGTCATCGGCGATCCCGCGGCCGTGAGGCTGACCTCCGCGGTCGCCTCGGTGTCCGAAACGGACTTCACGGCACCGAGTTTCATGTTCTCCACGACACTCGCCTGTCCGATGACCTCGCTGACGTCCGGCTCCGCGCCGGGGCACATCGCGGCGTTCAGCGTGTTGGTGTCGCTGTTGTTGAACGCGGCGACGATGCCCTGGGCGAACGCCTCGGCGCTGTTGCCGCCGCCCTGGCCGCCCGCCTGGGCGCCAGCTCCGCCCGGCGGGTCACCGGAGTCGTCGCCGAGCAGGAAGCCGGGAGCGACGAAGGCGGTGATCACGAACGCGACCACGGCGAGAGCGCCCGCGCCAAGGCCTGCCCAGAGCCCGGCCCTGCTCTTCGGTGGCGGTGGGCCGCCCCAGCCGCCGCCACCCTGCGGGTAGCCGTACGGGGGAACCTGGCCCGGTGGCGGATAGCCGCCCTGGTGCGGGTGGCCGCCATGCTGCTGGTAGCCCTGCGGACAGCCGCCCTGGGGCGGTTGCCCGCCGTAACCGTTCCACCCCGGCTGCTGGCCGGGCTGCGGTGGATAGGTCATCGCGATCCCCTCGTCCTTCGCGGGCACGCCCCGCGAGGCGCCGAGACTCGCCGGCCCGGCCCGTCAGGTGCGTTTCCCCCATGCGGTCATGTCTGCCGGTGAATTCTGCCCGACGGAGCCGAGCCAGGTGGCGGGTACACCGCAATCCTCGGTCGCCGGGCACCTCGAAGGACGCTTTTGGGGGAACGCACGCTCGGGCAGAATCGGTCCATGCGCCTGGGCGTCGCGCACCATTTCGGCTGGGCCGTGGCCGTCACGGCATCGGCGGGCCACGAGGTCGAGGTCGTGGACCGCAGGCGGATCGAGCTCGTCGAGCCCGGAGTGCCTGCGGCGCCGATCCACCACGACGGGAAACCCCTCGACGACGTGGCCGTGGCGGAGCTGGTCGCCACCGTGCGCGCGTCCTCGGTCCGTGCGACCTCGGCGTCCCTGGACGCGCTCGCCGCCACGCTGCCCGAGCCGATCGTGTCGCTGTCGCTGCGAGCCTGGCCGCTCGACTTCCCCTCCGGCGTCGCCGTCCAGCGTCGCCCGCCGTACGAGAGCCGCGCCGACTCGGTCATGTACCGGCAGGTGCTGGCCGAACTCGCCCACGAGCGCGGCTGGGACGTCCACTTCTACGAGGCCAGGGACGTGGAGAACCAGGCCGCCCGCGTCCTCGGCGACCGCGCCGCCGAGGTGCTGCACGGACCCCGCGCGAGGCTGGGCCCGCCGTGGACGAAGGACCACCGGATGGCGCTCGCCGCGACGGTGCTGGCGGGCTCCGCCATGCGGCCCAGGGCAGCGGGGTAGGAAGGGGTGGAACGCCAGCCTTGTCACGGAGTGGTCGTGGGCGGCTTGCGTTCCCCGGTCGACGAGGTCGTCTGGAAGTCCTGGGTGCCGATGACGCGCAGCAGTTCGAGCTTCTCGGCGGCGTCGGTGCCTTCGAGGGGGAAGAAGGCGAGGAGGTTGAGGTCGGCGTCGGGGGTGAGCATGACTTCGCAGCGCAGCTCGATCGTCCCCACCTCGGGGTGAACGGTGCGCTTGAGGTCGGTGCGGCGGACGCCGACCTCGTGCCGCTGCCACAGTTCGCGGAACTCGTCACTGGCCTCGATCAGATCGTTCACCAGGGCAGTGACGTCGGCGTCGCCACCACGTCGGGAGTACGTGGCGCGCAGGTCGGCGACGTGTACGGCGGCCAGACGTGCCCAGTCTTCTTCGGGCACGTTGGAGCGCCCCGCCGGGTCGGTGAACATGCGCCAGATCATGTTGCTGTCGCGGCCGGGTGCGGTCTCCCCGTAGCCCAGCAGAGCAGTGAGCAGGGCGTTCTTCCACACGATCTCGCCGAGGTCGGTGTAGATGCAGACGGGCACATCGTCGAGCCGGCTGGCGAGGGCAAGGAGCCCTGGGCGTATGTGCCGACCGGCTCGGCGGGGAGGCGCCGAGTATCCGGCGAGGTGGAGCAGGTGGTCCCGTTCGTCCAGATCACATCGCAGCGCCCGTGCCAGAGCGGCGACGACGGTTTCCGACGGGGCCGACCCGCGCTCCTGCTCGAGCCGGGCGTAGTGGTCCGTGGAGATGCCGGCCAGCTGCGCGACCTCTTCCCGCCGCAGACCCGGCGTCCGGCGGCGAGCACCAGCGGGCAGGCCGACATCGGCCGGGCGCAGGCGCTCCCGCCTGCGACGGAGGAAGTCCGCGAGCCCGTGCCGATCGATCATGTCTCCACTATCGCCCCCGTCAGACGGGATAGCCAGGGAGGACCTCTCCGTGGATACACCGAGCCTGGTCGGCGCACGCGCAGCCGGAGAGGCTGATGGCATGACCGATGCACCTTCCGCGACACTCCACACCCGCCACCTCGGCCGCAGCGGCCCGGCCGTCTCCTCACCCGGTCTGGGTTGCATGGGCATGTCGGGCGCCTACGGGCACACTGATGACGACGAGAGCGTCCGCACCATCCACGCCTACCTCGATGCCGGCGGCACGCTGCTCGACACCGGGGACTTCTACGCTGCCGGCCACAACGAGCTCCTCGTCGGGCGTGCCCTGCGCGAGCGCAGTCGTGACGACGCCGTGCTCTCGGTGAAGTTCGGCGAGCTGCTCACCCCAGCCGGGATGCCGACCGGGATCAAGGACGCCCGCCCCGCGGCGGTGCGCAACTTCCTGACCTACTCGCTGCGGCGCCTGGGCACGGACCATGTCGACATCTACCGTCCCGCCCGGCTCGACCCCCAGGTGCCGATCGAGGACACGATCGGTGCGATCAGCGAGTTGGTCGAGCAGGGATACGTCCGGCACATCGGTCTGAGCGAGGTCGGCTCCGACACCATTCGCCGGGCCAGGGCCGTCGCGCCGATCAGTGACCTGCAAATCGAGTACTCGCTGCTCAGCAGGGAAATCGAGGACGGCACCCTCTCGGTCTGCCGCGAAGTCGGTATCGGCATCACCGCGTACGGAGTCCTGGCCAAGGGCCTCATCGGAGGTAGCGGCGCGGCCGGGGGCGCCCTGCCGATGATGCCGCGGTTCCGGCCCGGCAACCGCGAGCACAACGAAGCGCTGGTGTCCGCCCTGGGGGAGATCGCCGACGCGAAGCACGCCACGCTTGCGCAGGTGGCCATCGCCTGGGTCGCCGCCCAGGGCGACGACATCGTCCCGATCATCGGGTCGCGGCGACCCGGGCAGATCGAGACCATGATCGCCAGCACCGGCGTCACGCTCGACCGTGAGGACCTGGCCCGCATCGACGAGCTCATCCCGAAGGGGGCCGCCAAGGGCGCCCGCTACCCCGAACAGCACATGCCGGATCGCGGCGGCGAAGGCTAGACCGATCGGGCGCGGATGCGTCGAACCCGCTGCCGGTCATCGGCGAGGGCAGGTGGGCGGCGTCGCCGACAAGGCACACCCGCCCGGAGGCGAGTCGGTGCGGCAGATACTCGCCGATCGGCGTGCCGATCACCGCTCGCCGGCGGATGCAGTCGACGATGGCTTCCCGCCACGGGCTGGGCCAGATTTCGGCTGCCTCGTCGGCAAGTTCGTCGAAGGTCGCGGGCGAAGATCCGGGCAACCCCGGACTGGCCGCGCTGGTCGGCGAGCTGGCTGTCCGCAGCGAGACGTTCCGACGGCTCTGGGCCGAGCATCACGTCTTCGAGAAGACCACCGGGATCAACCTCGTGCGGCATCCCGACGTCGGTGACATCGACCTCTCCTACGTCGCCTGGACGACACCGGGTGCTGCCCCGGACCAGATGCTGGTCACCTACATGGCCGAGCCAGGATCGACATCCGCGGAAGCCCTGCGGATCCTCGGGTCGATGGCTGTCTCGGACCCGGCATGACCCGCGCAATGTGTGGTGGGGGCCGTCGGGTGCACATCGCCGTGCCGGACATG
This sequence comes from Prauserella muralis, assembly GCF_003202285.1. GTDB lineage: Bacteria > Actinomycetota > Actinomycetes > Mycobacteriales > Pseudonocardiaceae > Prauserella_B > Prauserella_B muralis. Next base: position 393,656 of record NZ_MASW01000006.1, on the reverse strand, counting down.
GCCGGACAGGATAAGAACGGCCCTTGACCGGCGTTTCCGCTGGTCAAGGGCCGTTCGTGCACCTCAAGTGAGGGCGCCCTCGGCAGGATTCGAACCTGCGACACCTGCCTCCGGAGGGCAGTGCTCTATCCACTGAGCTACGAGGGCCCATCGCCTTGTGACCTCAGCAGCTTAGCGCATGGCCTCGCCGGGGTATCGCGCCGGGTCCGGCTGCAGGGACGGCAGCTGCCGGACGCCGAACTCCCGGCGCAGCACCGCCCTGGCCGCGTGGTATCCGGCCATTCCGTGCACGCTCGGGCCGGGCGGTGTGGAGGCCGAGCACAGGTACACCCCGGGCAGCGGCGTGCCGTACGGGTCGGCGCGCAGCGCCGGGCGCGCCAGCATCTGCGGCAGCGTGATGGCCCCGGCCGCGATGTCGCCGCCGACGTAGTTCGGGTTGTAGTCCTCCAGTTCGGCGGCGGGCACGGAGCGGCAGGCCAGGACGGTGTCGCCGAAGCCCGGCGCGAACTGCTCGATCCGGGCCTGGATGCGCTTCCGGGCGTCGGCGCGGTCGCCGTTGGGCACGTGGCAGTACGCCCACACCGGCCGCCTGCCCCGGTGCGCGCGGCCGGGGTCGGCCGCCGCCGGGTCCACGAGCAGCACGAACGGCTCGTCCGGCCGTTCGCCGCGGGTGACGGCGGTCTCGTGGGCGAACACGTCGGCCTGCTCGTCGCCGAGGTGCACGGTCGCCGCCGCGGCCACGTCCGGATCGGCCCACGGGATCGGCTCCGACACGAGGAAGTCCACCTTGGCCGCACCCGGGCCGTACCGGAACGCCCGCAAGCGCTTGCGGTAGCGCTCGGGCAGCAGCGGGCCCGCGAGGTCGAGGAACACCCGGGGGCTGACGTTGAGCAGCACCACCTTCGCCTCGGCCAGTTCTCGGAGGTCACGCACGGGCGAGGCGGTGTGCACCACGCCGCCGTGGGCTTCGATGTCGGCGGCGAGCGCGTCGGCGATGCTCTGGCCACCGCCCCGGGGCAGCGGCCAGCCCGTCCGATGGGCCAGGTGCCCCAGCAGCATGGCGATGGCGCCGCCGGGCAGGCTCGGCAGCCGGCCGATGGCGTGCGCCGCGACCCCCGCGAGCAGCGCCGCGGCGGTCGGCTCGCGGAACAGCCTGCCTGCGCCCGCCGCGGTGCCGTAGGCCAGCACCCTGGGGCCCAGTGCGAGCGCGGCCGGCGGGTCCACGGGCAGGTGCCGCTGGTCGGACAGCACCAGGTCGGTGACGGCCTCGCTGTGCCGGATGAGCGGTGCCATCAGCCTGCGCCAGCGCGGGCCATCGCGGCCAAGCCGCTCGCACGTGCGGTCGAGGTCGGGGTAGGCGATCCCGGCAGGAGCCTCCGTCAGCGGGTGCGCGAACGCGGCCTGCGACCGCAGCATCTCCACGCCCCGGCCACCGAGGTCGAACTCCCGGAAGAACCGCGACGCAGCGGCCATCGGATGCACGGCCGAGCAGAGGTCGTGCACCACGTCGCTGTCGAAGAGCGCGGCCGACCGGAGCCCGCCACCCACGGTGTCGCCCGCCTCGAACAGCTGCACCGACAGGCCCGCACGGGCGAGGATCACCCCGGCGGCCAGCCCGTTGGGTCCGGTTCCGACGATCGCCGCGTCCACGGCCCCGACGGTACGCGCCGTTTGCCCGTTCGCGGGGCGGGTATGTCCGCAGTACAGTCTCGTGCGATCTGTCAGGTAAGCCTCACCTGTATTGCATACATGCGCATGTCGCTATATGTTGCGGGTGAAGGCGACAGGGAAGGCGAAACGCATGGGTCACGGGCACGGGCACGGCCACGTCGGCATGGCCGAGTCCGCGAGCGCGTCGGGCCGGCACGTCGGCAAGCTGGCCGCCGCGCTCGCCATCGGCGCGGCGTTCATGGTGCTGGAGTTCACCGTCGGGTTCGTCACCGGCTCCCTGGCCCTGATCTCCGACGCCGCGCACATGTTCACCGACGTGCTCGGCATCGGCATGGCCCTCGTCGCGGTCCTCGTCGCCCGGCGCAGCGGGCCCACCTTTACGCGCACGTTCGGGATGTACCGCGCGGAGGTGCTCGCCGCGCTCGGCAACGTGCTCCTGCTCTTCGGCGTCGCCGCCTACGTCGGCTACGAGGCGGTGGCCCGGATCACCGACCCGCCCGAGGTGCCCGGCGGGCCGGTGATGCTCGCGGCCGGGGCGGGCCTGCTTGCCAACATCGCGGCGTTCCTGCTGCTGCGCGGGGGCGCGAAGGAAAGCCTCAACGTCCGGGGCGCCTACCTCGAGGTGCTGGCCGACCTGATCGGCTCGTTCGGGGTGCTCGTCAGCGGCGCCGTCACCCTGCTCACCGGCTGGCGATACGCCGACCCCATCGTCGGTGTCGCCATCGCCCTGTTCGTGCTGCCCCGCACGGTCGCGCTGGCCCGCCGCACGCTGCGCATCCTGTTCCAGCACGCACCGCACGGCGTCGACGTCGCCAAGCTGAACGCCGAACTGGCCGGGTTGCCCGGCGTGGAGGACGTGCACGACCTGCACGTCTGGACGCTCACCTCCGGCATGGAGGTCGCCTCGGCGCACCTGACCGTCGGCAGGCATGCCGACACCGGGGACGTGCTGGTGGCCGCCCAGAACCTGCTGGCCACCGGCTACTCGATCAACCACGCCACGCTGCAGGTCGAGCCGAGGGAGACGGCCCGCCGCTGCGAGGAACTGTCCTGGTGACCCCGACGCGCCGGGCGGCTCAGGGGAACGGCAGCGGCTGCGCGTCGCGCCTGGCGAGCATCTGGCGCATCAGGTCCATCTCGGCGCCCTGCGAGCGGAGCATGCTGTCGGCCAGCGTGCGCACCGCCCCGTTGGACGAGTGGTCGTAGGCGTACTGCGCCATGTCCGTGCCGCCCTGGTGGTGGCGCAGCATCAACTGCAGGAAGTACACGTCGAGCCGCTTGCCCGACAGCGAGCGCAGCTTCGACATCTCCTCGCTCGTGGCCATCCCGGGCATCGGCGCGGTGCTCGACGCCTCACCGGAGGTCTGCGGCATCGCATGGTCGTGGCCGTGCCCCTGCGGCATCCACGTCATGTAGTCGCCGATCGCCTCCTCGGGCTGGCCCCAGAGCATGAGCCAGCCCTTCATCCGGCCCACCTGCTCCAGCTGGGTGCTGCCGATGTCGAACGCGAGCTGCACCACGGCCGGGTCCGCGCTGTGGTCGCGCGCCCAGTTGGCCATCGTCACGGCTTGCAGGTGATGCACCGACATGTCCTGCGCGAAGCCGACCTCCACCGAGCCCGCGGCGGGCGGCGGCGTTGGCTGCTCGTCGGTGGCCCTGGTGAGCACCATGCCGAGCGTGGCGCCCACCAGCAGCACCGCGAGCGCGGCGGCTCCGAAGATCACGTACCGGGACCAGGCGGGCCGCTGGTCGCTGACCTCCTCCTCGGTGCCCTCCTGGTCCGGTTCCGCGGGCTCGGCCGAGGCCATCGATCAGCCTCCGGACTGCCCGGGCTGCTGGCCGCCGCTGCCCATGTTCTCCTCGGCGGCGCCCTCCGAACCCTGGTAGTCCATCGGCTTGGCGTCGGGGCCGGGCTTGTTCGGGTTGAACGGCGGCGGGTTGTCCGGGTCGAACCGGCCGGGGCCGAGCGCGTCGCAGCTCGCGCCCACCTCGGGGTAGGTGTTGGGGTTGCGCTTCAGCGCGGCGATGAACTGGTCGATGCGCTCGTCCTCGACACTGTCGACCTTGAGCTGGTGGCCCCACGACTGCAGCGAGACCGCGGAGTCGAGGCCGGGGTAGGGCGACATCATCATGAACGGCTTGCCTTCGGCCCTCAGCTTCAGCGTCTCGAGGTCCTCGCCCTTGACCCGGTCCGGGTTGTAGGCGATCCAGACGGCGCCGTGCTCGAGTGAGTGCACCATGTTCTCGCTGCGGACGCCCTGCGGGTAGACGACGCCGTTGCACGCCGCCCAGAACCCGTCGTGGGGGCCGCCGAACGGCGGGGACTGGTCGTAGGCCACCCGCTCGGTGGGCAGCACGTGCGCGCCACCCTCGTAGCCCTTGGTGACGACGCCCTCGATGTCCTTGGAGGGGTCCGGGTTCTGCTGGGACGGCGTGAACGCCGCCGCGGACTCCTCGCGCTCGCGCTGCGCCCGGTTGTCGCTGGAGGCGACGTAGTAGTAGCCGAACACACCTGCCGCGAGCAGGACGATGGCGACGACCGCGATGATCGTGCCCCACGGGGTGTGCTTCTGCGCGACCACCGATCCGCGGGCCGCCTTGACGGCACTCTTCTTCGGGGTGCCCTTTTTCCTCGTGCCGCTGGCCATGGCTCCTGCGTCTCGTCCGGGTGACCCTGTCGACCGCCCAGTGTAGGGAGGTGGCTGTAAGCGGCGCGTAGTACCTCCAGTCGCCGTCGATGGTCACGACCCGGCCACATACACTCGCCTGGTGACTCCCGCCGCTCTTGCCGACCTCGTTCGCTCGTCCGCCGTCGCGGTGCTCTCGGCGCGTGGCCTCGACCACAGCGTCCTGCCCGAGAAGGTGACGGTCGAGCGACCCCGCAACCCGGAGCACGGAGACTACGCCACCAACGTGGCGCTGCAGGTGGCGAAGAAGGTGGGCCTCGCCCCGCGCGAGCTGGCGCAGGCCCTCGCGGACGAGATCGCGGGCGCCGAGGGGGTGGCGGGCACGGAGGTCGCCGGGCCCGGCTTCATCAACCTGCGGCTCGCCGCGGACGCCCAGGGCGAGGTGGTGCGGCAGGTGCTGCGCGCGGGCGAGGCCTACGGTCGCGGCGACTCGCTGACCGGCCGCAGGATCAACCTGGAGTTCGTCTCGGCGAACCCCACGGGCCCCATCCATCTCGGCGGCACCCGGTGGGCCGCGGTCGGCGACGCGCTGGGCAGGGTGCTGTCCTCCCAGGGCGCCGAGGTCACCCGCGAGTACTACATCAATGACGCCGGGGCGCAGATCGACCGCTTCGCCGAGTCGCTGATCGCCGCCGCCGAGGGCAAGCCGACGCCGGAGAACGGCTACGCGGGCGCCTATGTCAAGGACATCGCCGCCGAGGTGCTGCGCCGCGAGCCGAGCGCGCTGTCGCTGCCGGAACAGCAGCGGCACGCGACGTTCCGCGGCATCGGAGTCGAGCTGATGCTGGCCGAGATCAAGCAGAGCATGCACGAGTTCGGCACCGACTTCGACGTGTACTTCTCGGAGAAGTCGCTGCACGACTCGGGCGCCGTCACCGACGTCGTCACCTCGCTGAAGGAGTCGGGCAGCCTCTACCCCGCCGACGACGCGTGGTGGCTGCGCTCCACCGAGCACGGTGACGACAAGGACCGCGTCGTGGTCAAGAGCGACGGCGCCGCCGCCTACATCGCGGGCGACCTCGCCTACCTGCGCGACAAGATCAGCCGCGGCTTCGACCTGTGCATCTACATGCTGGGCGCCGACCACCACGGCTACATCGCCAGGCTCAAGGCCGCCGCGGCGGCGATGGGACACAGCCCGGACGTGGTCGAGGTGCTGATCGGCCAGATGGTGAACCTGGTCAGCGGCGGCAAGCCGGTGAAGATGAGCAAGCGGGCGGGCACCGTGGTGACGATCGAGGACCTCGTCGAGGCCGTCGGCGTCGACGCGGCCCGGTACGAGCTCTGCCGGTACTCGGTCGACTCGATCATCGACATCGATCTCGACCTGCTGCGCAAGCACACCAACGAGAACCCGGTGTACTACGTGCAGTACGCCCACGCCCGGCTCGCCTCGCTGCAGCGCAACGCGGCCGAGCTGGGCCTGCGGACGCAGGACGACGCGGATCTCGGCCTGCTCACGCACCCCCGCGAGGGGGACCTGATCCGCACGATCGGGGAGTTCCCGACCGTGCTGAGGAGGGCGGCCGAGCTGCGCGAACCGCACCGCGTCGCCCGTTACCTCGAGTCGCTCGCGTCGGCGTACCACAAGTTCTACGACGTGGCGCGAGTGCTTCCGCAGGGTGACGAGGAGGCGACCCCGCTCACCTACGCTCGCCTGGCGCTGTGCGAGGCCGCCCGCCAGGTGTTCGCCAACGGACTGTCCCTGCTCGGGGTCTCCGCCCCGGACCGGATGTAGGAAGTCTTCAACGATGTGCGCTCACCCCGCGGGGCCCCGGCACGCCGAGGTCTACCCGCACGCCGATCAGGCCGGTTTCCCTCCGTCCACGTCGGACGAACTCGACCGCCTCTACCCGAAGGTCTGGCCACGCAACACCTACCGCGCCCCGGACGGCGTCGTGCGCATCGCGGGCGTGGACGTCCGGGAGCTGGCCGAGACCTACGGCACGCCGCTGTTCGTGGTGGACGAGGCCGACTTCAAGTCGCGCTGCGCCGAGTACGCCGAGGCGTTCGACGATCCGGCGCTCGTGCACTACGCGTCGAAGGCGTTCCTGAGCACCGAGATCGCCCGCTGGGTCGCGGCGCAGGGGCTGAGCCTCGACGTGTGCAGCGGCGGCGAGCTGCTGATCGCCCAGCGCGCCGGCTTCCCCGCCGAGCGGATCACCTTCCACGGCAACAACAAGTCGCTGGAGGAGCTGGAGGCCGCCGTCGAGGCCGGTGTGGGCACGGTGGTGCTCGACTCGTTCTACGAGATCGCCCGGCTCGCCGACGTGGCCGCCCGGCACGGCGTGGTGCAGCAGGTGCTCGTGCGCGTCACCGTCGGTGTCGAGGCGCACACCCACGAGTTCATCGCCACCGCGCACGAGGACCAGAAGTTCGGCTTCTCCCTGGCCTCCGGCGACGCGGCCGAGGCCGTGCGCAGGGTGCTCAACTCCTCGTCGCTGCGCCTGGTGGGCCTGCACAGCCACATCGGCTCGCAGATCTTCGACGCCGACGGCTTCGAGGTCGCCGCCCGCAGGGTCATCGGGCTGATCGCCGAGCTGCACAAGGAGCACGGCTCCGAGCTGCTCGAGCAACTGTCCATCGTGGACCTCGGTGGCGGGTTCGGCATCGCCTACACCGACCGGGACAACCCGCCGCCGCCCGCGCAGATGGTCACGCAGATCCGCGACATCGTGCGCAAGGAATGCGAGTTCGCCGACCTTCCGGTGCCGCGGATCGCCGGGGAGCCGGGCAGGGCCATCGCGGGTCCCGGCACGGTCACCCTGTACGAGGTGGGCACCATCAAGGACGTCGCGCTCGGCGACGACGCCACCCGGCGCTACGTCAGCGTCGACGGCGGCATGAGCGACAACATCCGCACCGCTCTCTACGACGCGGCCTACGACGTGCGCCTGGTGTCGCGGGCCAGCGACGACGGCCAGCCCCGTCCGGTGAGCGCCGTGCTGTCCCGCGTGGTGGGAAAGCACTGTGAGTCCGGCGACATCGTCGTCCGGGACAGCTGGCTGCCCGACACCCTGGCACCCGGCGACCTGCTCGCGGTCGCGGCGACCGGCGCGTACTGCTACTCGATGGCCAGCAACTACAACCGGCAGCCGAAGCCCGCCGTGGTCGCCGTGCGCAACGGCAACCACCGGCTGCTGCTGCGCAGGGAGACGAACGAGGACATGCTGCGCTTGGAGGTGTCGTGAGCGACAATCCCAGCCCCGTGCGGGTCGCGCTGCTCGGCTGCGGCACGGTCGGCGGCGAGGCCACGCGCATGCTGCTCGGCGAGGCCGACGAGCTGGCGGCCCGGATCGGCGCCCCCGTCGAGCTGGCCGGCATCGCGGTGCGCCGCCCCGACAAGCACCCCGAGCTCCCGCAGCACCTGCTCACCGCCGACGCCGGATCGCTCGTCGAGTCCGATGTGGACGTGGTGGTGGAGCTGATCGGCGGCATCGAACCCGTGCGCGGCTGGCTGCTCACCGCACTGCGCAAGGGAAAGTCGGTCGTCACCGGCAACAAGGCGCTGCTCTCGGAGTACGCCGCCGAGCTGGCGGAGGCGGCCAACACCTCCGGTGCCGACCTCTACTACGAGGCCGCCGTGGCCGGTGCGATCCCGCTACTGCGCCCGTTGCGCGAGTCGCTGGCGGGCGACCGCATCACACGCGTGATGGGAATCGTCAACGGCACGACCAACTTCATTCTGTCCGCAATGGACTCCACGGGTGCCGGTTATGCGGAGACGCTCGACGAGGCCACGCGGCTCGGCTACGCGGAGGCCGACCCGACCGCCGACGTCGACGGCTACGACGCCGCGTCCAAGGCCGCCATCCTCGCGTCGCTGGCCTTTCACAGCAGGGTCACCGCCGCCGACGTGCACCGGGAGGGCATCGCGGGCATCAGTGCCTCCGACATCCAGGCCGCCAAGCTGCTCAACCGCACGGTGAAGCTGCTGGCGATCTGCGAGCGGGTGACCGCCGACGACGGCACCGAGTCGGTGTCGGCGCGCGTGCACCCGGTGATGATCCCGCGCAGCCACCAGCTCGCCGGGGTGCACGGGGCGTTCAACGCCGTCTACGTCGAGGCCGACGCGGCGGGCGAGCTGATGTTCTACGGCCAGGGCGCGGGCGGCGCGCCCACCGCGAGCGCGGTGCTCGGCGACCTGGTGGCGGCGGCCCGCAACCGCGTCGCGGGCGGGCGGGGGCCGCGCGAGTCGGCGCACGCCGCGCTGCCGGTGCGCCCGATGGGGCAGACGCCGACGCGCTACCACATCAGCCTCGACGTCGCCGACCGTCCCGGCGTGCTCGCGCAGGTGGCGCAGGTGTTCGCCGAGCACGGCGTGAGCATCGCGGCGGTCCGCCAGCGCGACCGGCACTCGACGGCGAGCCTCGTCATCGTGACCCACCTGGCCGCCGACGCCGCGCTGCAGTCCACCGTGGACGAGATCGGCAAGCTCGACGTCGTCCGCGAGGTCGTGAGCGTCATGCGCGTGGAGGGCGAGGACACGTGAGCGGCACCCAGCCGGGCTGGCCCGGCATCATCCACGCCTACTCGGCGCGCATTCCCATCCCGCCGGGCGCCGAGGTGGTGACCCTCGGCGAGGGCAACACGCCGTTGCTGCGGGCGCCGCACCTGTCCGAGCTCACCGGCAGCACCGTGTACCTCAAGGTCGAGGGCGCGAACCCGACCGGCTCCTTCAAGGACAGGGGGATGGCCGTCGCCATCACCCACGCGCTGGCCAGCGGGCTGCGGGCGGTGATCTGCGCGTCCACCGGCAACACGTCGGCCTCGGCGTCGGCCTACGCCGCCCGCGCGGGCCTGACCAGCGCCGTGCTGGTGCCGCAGGGCAAGATCGCGCTCGGCAAGATGGCCCAGGCCGTGCTGCACGGTGCCCGCATCCTCCAGGTCGACGGCAACTTCGACGACTGCCTCGAACTGGCGCGCAAGACCGCGGCCGACTACCCGGTGACGCTGGTCAACTCGGTCAACCCGGTGCGGCTCGTCGGCCAGCGCAGCGCCGCCTGGGAGATCTGCGACGTGCTGGGCGAGGCGCCTGACATCCACTGCCTTCCGGTGGGCAACGCGGGCAACATCACCGCCTACTGGGCGGGCTACACCGAGTACGCTGCCGACGGTGTGGTGAAGAACACTCCCCGCATGTTCGGCTTCCAGGCCGCGGGGGCCGCTCCGCTCGTGCACGGCGAGCCGGTGAAGACGCCGGAGACCATCGCGACCGCGATCCGCATCGGCAGCCCCGCGTCCTGGCAGACGGCGGTCGAGGCCCGCAACGCCAGTGGCGGCCTTTTCGACGCCGTCACCGACGAGCAGATCCTGCACGCCTACCGGCTGCTCGCCCGCAAGGAGGGCGTGTTCGTCGAGCCCGCCTCCGCCACCAGCGTGGCCGGGTTGCTGCTCACCGCCGCCGACGGGCGCATCCCGCAGGGCTCCACGGTCGTGTGCACCGTGACCGGACACGGGCTGAAGGACCCGGCCACGGCGCTGGAGGGCAACGTCGAGGTGGAGCCCCTCGCGGTGGACCCGAGGGCGGTGGCCGCGGCCCTGGAGCTGTCGTGACGAACACGCGGACGGCACCGGCATCGCGTGAGCGCGCCAAGAAGAGAGTGCTGTCATGAGGCTCCGGATCACCGTGCCCGCGTCCACGGCGAACCTCGGGCCCGGCTTCGACGCCTTCGGCATGGCGCTCGGTCTGCACGACGTGGTCGAGGCGCACCTCGTCGACACGGGGCTCAAGGTCGAGGTGGTCGACGCGGGCGCGGGCGACATGGCCGACGTGCCCACCGACGAGACCCACCTCGTGGTGCGCGCGCTGCGCCGCACCTGCGAGCACCTCGGGACGGAGCTGCCCGGGCTGCACCTGCGCTGTCACAACGCCATCCCGCACGCGCGGGGGCTCGGCTCCTCCGCTGCGGCCGTCGTCGCCGGGATCTCGGCGGGTTACGCCTTCGCGGGCAAGGCCGTCGACGACGCCGCTCTGCAACTGGCCGCCGGCTTCGAGGGACACGCCGACAACGCCGCGGCGAGCCTCTACGGCGGGTTCGTCATCGCCTGGCGGGCAGGCGAGCGGTTCCACGCGGAGCGGCTGCGCCCGCACGAGGCGATCCGGCCCGTCGTCGCGGTGCCGGAGGCGCGGTCGTCGACCGGCGAGACGCGTGGCCTGCTGCCCGCTCAGGTGCCGCACGCCGACGCCGCGTTCACGGCGGGCAGGGCCGCGCTCGCGGTGCACGCGCTCACCGCGCGTCCCGACCTGTTGCTCGCGGCCACCGACGACCGGCTGCACCAGGGTTACCGCGCGCCCGCCTACCCGGCGAGCCTGCGGCTGGTGCAGGCGCTGCGCGAGCACGGCGTGGCGGCGGCGATCTCCGGTGCGGGGCCCACGGTGCTGGCACTGACGACGACGGGAATACTTCCGGGGGACGTCGCTGTTGAAGGGTTCGACGTCTTCGAACTGCCCGTCGCCCACAGCGGCGTGCAGGTAGCGGCCGGGTAACGACTTCGCGTCGGGAGGACAGTGAGGCACGCCACGCAGGGGGTGGTTGTTGCACCGCGGTCCTGCTCGGTCTACCCTCGGGGGCGTTCGGTCACCGTGCATTTCCGCACCCGGTGATGGTCCCGGGAGCTTCTCCCGGTCGCATCTTCCGTTCATTCGAGGCGGGTTCCCGGTAGCCACGGTGGTCGACCCCATCCCGTGTCGGCGGCTCCGCCGCTGCGACTCGCATGTCTCAGCCGGATCGCCTACGGGAACCCAGAACGCCGTCTCGCAATTCGGACGCGGGCGGCGGTCCGCTGGTCCACCGTGGAGGCGTGGACCGGTCAGGAAGGACATGTGTGAGCAACACCGATCTTTTGAGCGGCGACGTGAACGCCCAGGCGGATTCGCCGGGCACAGGGGAGCAGGCGCCGCAGACCAACGGTGCGGGCTCGGCGCCGAAGCGGCGCCCGGGTGGCCTGTCCGGCATGGTCATCGCCGACCTGCGCGCACTGGCCACAGAGCTGGGTGTCTCGGACACCACGGGCATGCGCAAGGGCGACCTGATCGCCGCCATTCGTGAGCGGCAGGGCAAGAACAAGCGGGCCAAGGCGGCCGAGGACGGCAGCACGCTGCCCCTCGAGGGGCTGACCGACGCCAAGGCCGCGCAGAAGGCCCCCGCCGAGCAGGCGGACAAGCCCGAGAAGCCCGGCAGGGCCGAGAAGGCCGAGCAGACGCAGAAGGCCGCCGAGGCGAAGGCACCCGCCAAGCAGGACGGCGAGTCGCGCGGCGACCGTGCCGACCGTGCCGACGACGACCGCCAGTCCGAGGACGGCGGCGGTCGCGGCAGGCGCAGGCGTGGCTCCGGCCGGGCGGCGGGCAGCCCCGACGCCGGTTCCCAGCAGCGCGGTGACGACGAGGGTGGCCAGCGTGGCGACTCGTCCACCGAGCAGCGCGGGGACTCCGAGCAGCGCAAGCAGCAGAACGGCAACAACAGCCAGCGTGGCCAGCAGGGCGACCGCGGCCAGCAGGGCGGCGGCTCCGGCCAGGACGACGACGAGCGGGGAGGCCGCAGGGGCCGCCGGTTCCGCGACCGCCGCAGGCGTGGCGGCCGTGGCGAGGGCGGTGGCGGCGGCGCCGACACCGAGATCCGCGAGGACGACGTCCTGCTGCCGGTGGCCGGCATTCTCGACGTGCTGGACAACTACGCCTTCGTCCGCACCTCCGGCTACCTGCCGGGGCAGAACGACGTCTACGTGTCGCTGTCGCTGGTGCGCAAGCACGGCCTGCGCCGCGGTGACGCGATCACCGGCGTCGTGCGCCAGCCCCGGGAAGGCGAGCAGCAGCGGCAGAAGTTCAACCCGCTCGTGCGGGTCGACTCGGTCAACGGTCTCGAGCCCGAGGTCGCCAAGAAGCGGCCGGAGTTCCACAAGCTGACGCCGCTGTACCCGAACGAGCGGCTCCGCCTCGAGACCACCCCGAACAAGCTGACCACCCGCGTGATCGACCTGGTCATGCCGGTCGGCAAGGGACAGCGTGCCCTGATCGTCTCGCCGCCGAAGGCGGGCAAGACGACGATCATGCAGGACATCGCCAACGCGATCACCACGAACAACCCCGAGTGCCACCTGATGGTCGTGCTCGTGGACGAGCGGCCCGAAGAGGTCACCGACATGCAGCGGTCGGTGCAGGGCGAGGTCATCGCCTCGACCTTCGACCGCCCGCCGTCGGACCACACCTCGGTGGCCGAGCTGTCGATCGAGCGGGCCAAGCGGCTCGTCGAGATGGGGCACGACGTCGTGGTGCTGCTCGACTCGATCACCCGCCTCGGCCGCGCGTACAACCTCGCGGCACCGGCGTCCGGCCGGATTCTCTCCGGTGGCGTCGACTCGACGGCGCTGTTCCCGCCGAAGCGGTTCCTCGGCGCGGCGCGCAACATCGAGGACGGCGGCTCGCTGACCATCTTCGCCACGGCGATGGTGGAGACGGGCTCCACGGGCGACACGGTGATCTTCGAGGAGTTCAAGGGCACCGGCAACGCCGAGCTCAAGCTCGACCGCAAGATCGCCGAGCGGCGCGTCTTCCCCGCGGTGGACGTCAACCCGTCCGGTACCCGCAAGGAGGAGCTGCTGCTCTCGCCGGACGAGCTGGCCGTGACGCACAAGCTGCACCGCGTGCTGCACGCGCTCGACTCGCAGCAGGCGATCGACCTGCTGCTGGACCGGCTGCGGAAGACGAAGACCAACATCGAGTTCCTGATGCAGGTCTCCAAGACCGCACCGGGCAGTGACGACGACTGACGACCGACGGCGACGCGTGTCCCCGGTGGCCGGAATAGCCGGCCACCGGGGCACGTTGCAGGAGGAGCTGCCTCATCTGGCAGAATCGACCCGCTGACGTCCGGTACCGGTTCACCCCCGGCGTGGGGACCCGGCGCCACCTGAGAGAGGACACCATGAAGAGCGGTATTCACCCGGAGTACGTGGTCACCACCGTGACCTGCGGCTGCGGCAACACCTTCACCACCCGCAGCACCAAGAGCTCGGGCAACATGCACGTGGAGATGTGCTCCAACTGCCACCCGTTCTACACCGGCAAGCAGAAGATTCTGGACACCGGTGGCCGGGTCGCCCGCTTCGAGGCCCGCTACGGCAGGCGCCCGAAGAAGGCCGGCGACAAGTAGCTTCACCGACGGCGCCCGCATCTGCCTTCCGGCAGGGCGGGCGCCGTTTTCGTGTTCACCCGGCTGGAGTCGGAAGGCTGGAGAAAGGGAAGGCGCCGTGGAGTCGAGTTCGCTGCAGGGCCTGCGCGAGGAGTACGCGGAACTGGAGGAGCAGCTCGCCGATCCGGCCGTGCACGCCGACCAGGCGCGTGCCCGCAAGCTGGGCCGCCGGTACGCGGAGCTGGCCCCCGTGGTCAAGACGCTCACCGAGCTGGAGGGGGCCCGCTCGGACCTGGCCGCGGCGAGGGAGCTGGCCACCGAGGATCCCGGCTTCGCGGCCGAGGCCGACGAGATCGCCGCACGGCTGCCCGCGCTGGAGGCCAGGCTCACCGAGCTGCTGCTGCCGCGCGACCCCTACGACGGCTCCGACGTCGTCATGGAGATCAAGTCCGGTGAGGGCGGCGAGGAGTCCGCGCTGTTCGCGGGCGACCTGCTGCGCATGTACCTGCGCTACGCCGAGCGGCACGGCTGGAGGGCCGAGGTGCTCGACGCGACCGACTCCGACCTCGGCGGCTACAAGGACGTCACGGTCTCCATCAAGAGCAAGGCGGGCAGTGCTCCGGCGGACGGGGTGTGGGCGCGGCTGAAGTTCGAGGGCGGCGTGCACCGCGTGCAGCGCGTTCCGGCGACCGAGTCGCAGGGGCGCATCCACACCTCCGCGGCGGGCGTGCTGATCTACCCGGAGCCCGAGGAGGTCGAGGTGGAGCTCGACGCGGGCGACCTGCGCATCGACGTGTTCCGTTCGTCGGGCCCCGGCGGGCAGAGCGTCAACACCACCGACTCGGCCGTGCGGGTGACGCACCTGCCCACCGGGATCGTCGTGTCGTGCCAGAACGAGAAGTCGCAGATCCAGAACCGGGCGCGCGCGATCCAGGTGCTCCAGGCGCGGTTGCAGGCCATGGCCGAGGAGGAGGCGGCAGCCAAGGCCGCCGACGCCCGCCGCTCCCAGGTGCGCACCGTCGACCGCTCCGAGCGGGTGCGCACCTACAACTTCCCGGAGAACCGCATCTCCGACCACCGGGTCAACTACAAGGCCTACAACCTGGACCAGGTGCTCGATGGGGACCTCGACGGCGTGCTCGACGCGCTCACCAGCGCCGACCGCGAGGAGCGGCTCGCCAAGGCCCAGTCCTGACCCGCGCGTGTTGGCCGCCGGTGTCGCCGTGTTGGCCGCGTCCGCGACTCGCCGTGTGCCAGGCTTGAGGCCGTGAAGAGACAGCCCCTGCGCCTGGCGATCCTGGAGGCGACCCGCATCCTCGAACAGGCGGGCGTGGCATCGCCGCGCGCCGATGCGGAGCTGATCGCCGCGCACGTGCTGGGTGTGGAGCGCGGGCGCCTCCCGCTCGTGCCGCTGGTCGATCCTCCCGTCGTGGAGGCCATCGGGCAGCTGGTGACGCAGCGCGCCAAGCGGGTGCCGTTGCAGCACCTCACCGGGTGGGCCGCACTCGGCGACATCACCGTCGCCGTCGGGCCCGGTGTGTTCGTGCCCCGGCCCGAGACCGAGCTGCTGCTGGAGTGGGGCCTGAAGGTCCTCAAGGGCCGGGAGTATCCCGTGGTGGTGGACCTGTGCACCGGCTCAGGGGCGCTCGCACTGGCCGTGGCGCACGCCAGGCCCGACGCCGTGGTGTACGCGGTGGACAACGACTCGAACGCGCTGGCCTGGGCGCGGCACAACGCCGACACGCGCGCCGAGGCCGGGGACACCCCGATCCGGCTCTACTCCGGCGACGTCACCGATCACACCGTCTTCGCGGAGCTGGACGGGCTCGTCGACCTCGTGCTGTGCAACCCGCCGTACGTGCCCGAGGGCACCCCGGTGCCGCCAGAGGTGGCCGGCTACGACCCGCCCCAGGCGGTGTTCGCGCAGGGCGGCGGGCTCGACGTCATCCGGCACGTCGTGGCCGCCGCGGCCCGGTTGCTGCGGCCCGGCGGCGGGGTCGCCATCGAGCACGACGACAGCCATGGCCGCGCGGTGCCGCCGTTGCTGCAGGCTCGCCGGGTGCTCACCGACGTCGCCGACCACCCCGACCTTGCCGGCCGCCCCCGCTTCGTCACCGCCCGCCGCGCCTGAAGCTCCCCAATGCGGCATTGGTAGCACTCAACTTCCCCAATGCGGCATTGGTTGCGCTCAACGCTACGAATGCCACATTGGGGAGCTCGGGGGAGAGGCACCGTAGCCGAACCGGCGAGGGGAAGCAGGGCTAAGCTGTGCGCCCATGAGCGCGGTGTACGACTGCAGCAAACCGGATTCCAGGGCCGACGGGCTCAGGGCGGCGGCGTCGGCGGTGCGGTCGAGCAGGCTGGTCGTCCTGCCCACCGACACCGTGTACGGCATCGGCGGGGACGCGTTCGACGCGGGCGCCGTGCGGTCGCTGCTGGAGGCCAAGCGCCGCGGCCCGGACATGCCGGTGGGCGTGCTCGTCGGTTCGTGGTCCACCCTGGACGGCCTCGTGCTCGGCGTGCCGCAGCAGGCCCGCACCCTCATCGAGGCGTTCTGGCCCGGCGACCTGTCGATCGTGCTTCCGCACGCGCCGAGCCTCAACTGGGACCTCGGCAGCACGCGCGGCACCGTGATGTTGCGCATGCCGCTGCATCCGGTGGCGCTGGAACTGCTGCGCGAGGTCGGTCCGATGGCCGTGTCGAGCGCCAACGTCTCCGGGCAGCCGCCCGCCGCGACCGCGCAGGAGGCGCAGGAGCAGCTCGGCGAGTCGGTGGCGGTCTATCTCGACGGCGGCCCGAGCGGCGACCCGGTGCCCTCGACGATCGTCGACCTCACCGGCGAGCACCCGGTGCTGCTGCGCGAGGGCGCGGTCAGCGCGGCCGCGGTGTCGGAGGTGCTCGGGGCCGAGGTCGGCCCGCGACAGTGACGTGGCGCACTCGCGGTAGCGTTGCCCGCTGTGACCCCGCAGTGCCTCGCCTCCAGGGGATGACCCGTTCGTGACGCCTACCGCGACAGCCGGTCTCCCGATCCGTGAGTACATCCTCGTCGGCCTCGTCTCCGCGGCGCTGACGTTCCTGCTGACCGCTCTGGTGCGGCGGTTCGCGATCAGGGTCGGCGCCGTCGCCGTGCCCCGCAAGCGCGACGTGCACGTCATCCCGATCCCGCGCATGGGCGGGCTGGCGATGTACTTCGGCGTGGCGGGCGGCATGGCGATGGCGCACCAGCTGCCGGTGCTGCGCCGCGCGTTCGAGTACTCCTACGACCCGGTGGCCGTCCTCGTCGGCGGCGCCGTGATCGTGCTCATCGGTGCGCTGGACGACCGGTTCGAGATCGACGCGTGGACCAAGCTCGCCGGGCAGGTGATGTGCGCGGGCATCCTCGTCCTCTTCGGACTGCAGTGGGTGTCGTTCTGGGTGCCGTGGGGCGGCGACTCCGACGCGCTCGGCCAGGTGCTGATCTTCGACAGCAACCAGGGCGGGCTGCTGGTCGTGCTGCTCGTCGTGGTCATGGTCAACGCGATGAACTTCGTCGACGGGCTCGACGGGCTCGCCGCCGGCCTCGGGCTCATCGCCGCGGCCGCCACGGCGGCGTTCTCGCTGGGGCTGCTGTCCTCCTCGGGAGGGGACGTCGGCGCCTACCCGCCCGCGCTCATCGCCGCGACGCTCGCCGGCGCGTGCCTCGGCTTCCTGCCGCACAACTTCCAGCCCGCGAAGATCTTCATGGGCGACTCGGGCTCGATGATGATCGGGCTGATGCTCGCCGCCGCGAGCACGTCGGCCTCGGGCCGCATCCAGTACACCCTGTTCGACGCCACCGACGTCGTGGCGCTGCTGTCGCCGCTGTTCGTCGTGGCGGCCGTGCTCTTCCTGCCGTTGCTCGACCTCGTGATGGCCGTGGTGCGGCGCACGCGGCGTGGCGAGAGCCCGTTCGCCGCCGACAAGATGCACCTGCACCACCGGCTGCTGGAGATCGGGCACTCGCAGCGGCGCGCGGTGCTGCTGATCTATCTGTGGGCGGGGCTGCTGGCCTTCGGCGCCGTCGCGGTGACCCTGTTCGACACCGCCGCTGTGTTCTGGATCACGTGTGCCGGGCTGCTGGTCGCGGCGCTGGTGTCCATTGTCCCTAGACTGAGGTCGCGCAACCAGCAAGGAGCCTCATGAGCAGCAGTGACCCCGACAGCACCGGCGACACCGGCAGCGCCGGCACGGCCGCCGAGCCCCCGAACCCGCACGCCGAGCAGGTGCTCAAGCTCGCCCGTGCGATGTGGAGGACGGCGCTGGTGCCCTCGCTCGCCGTGGTGGTGATCGGCGCGGTCGCCGGCGCGCTGTGGGTGGGCTCGGCGGGCCTGTTCGGCGCGCTCGTCGGTGGCGCGGTGGCGTTCGCGTCGTCGCTGGCGACCCTGTTCATGATGCGCTGGTCGGCCGGTATGCACCCGATGGCCGTGATGGCCGTGGCGCTGGGCGGCTACGTCTTCAAGATGCTGGTGATCTTCGGCGTGATGACCCTGCTGCGTGGCGTCGACGCGCTGCACACCTACGCGCTCGCGCTGACGATGATGGGTGTGATCCTGGTCTGGGCGGGCGCCGAGATGGTCGCGTTCAAGCGGACCAAGATCCCGACGATCATCCCCAACTAGGTGATTCGTGCCCGGCTGTCGCGTTATGGAGTACGGGCGTACGGCAGCCCTCGGGCGGCTGGTATCGTCCGCGCCGTGGAGGCGGTTCGCCCGGCTCCCCGGCGTGATGCGTTCCCTGCACGGGCCGGGTGCCCGGTCGAGTCCTACAGGACGTGGTAGCCGCCTCCGAGTACTCGATCTGTATCAGGTACGTTAAGTCCTGATCGTGACGATTCCCCCGGCGGAGTGAACGCCGGCCGGGAGAACCGGAAGGAGCCCAGTTGGGCGCGCTGGTGCTAGCCGAAGGCGAGTTCGTCGCCCCCGGTGCGAAGGACTTCGACCTGGGTCCCATCTTCGGCGAAGGAACTTTCGTTACCAAGCCGATGGTGCTCGCCGTCCTTGCGGCGATCATCGTCGCCGCGTTCTTCGTGCTCGGCTCGCGCAACCTCAAGATGGTGCCGAGCAAGTTCCAGTTCGCCGTCGAGTCGGTCTACGACTTCGGGCGCAACAACATCGCGCGAGAGCAGATCGGATCGAAGGACTTCCGCCCGTTCGTCCCTCTCGTTCTCGCGTTGTTCAGCTTCATCCTCGTGAACAACCTGTTCGGGATCATCCCGATCCTGCAGTTCCCGACGATGTCGCACATCGGGTTCCCGCTCGCGCTGTCGGTGCTCGTGGTGTACCCGGTCTACCACTACGTCGGCTTCAAACGACACGGCTTCGTCGGGTACCTGAAGAACCAGACCGTGCCGTCGAGTGCGCCTGGATTCATCCTGCCGCTGCTGACGCCGATCGAGTTCCTGCAGAAGTTCCTGATTAACCCGATCACGCTGGCGCTGCGGGTCTTCGCCGCCATGTTCGCGGGCCACCTGCTGCTGCTGGTGTTCACGCTCGGCGGCGAGTACCTGCTCCTGGAGGCCAGCGCGGCGCTCAAGCCGGTGTCGATCGTCAGCTTCCTCTTCGCGATCGCCCTGACGTTCCTGGAGGCCCTCATCCAGGTGCTGCAGGCCTACATCTTCGCGCTGTTGTCAGCGAACTACATCGGCATGGCGCTCGCGTCCGACCACTGAGTAGCCACCGAGAAAGAGCCCCCGATCCGCGCCAGTTGCGGACCGAGTTGAAAGGGAAGTGCAAGTGAGCAACATCGTTCTCGCGCAGGCCGCGGAGGCCGCGACCAACATCAACCCGGGTCTTGCCGCGATCGGCTACGGTCTCGGCGCCGTCGGCCCCGGTATCGGTGTCGGTCTGATCTGGGCCGCCGTCATCAACGGCACCGCGCGCCAGCCGGAGGCGCAGGGCAAGCTGATGGGTATCGCCTGGACCACCTTCGCCCTGGTCGAGGTGCTCGCCCTGTTCGGCATCGTCATCTACTTCATCGCGTCCGGCGGCTGATCCTCACTGTCTGTCGCTCACGGCATTAGGGAGAAGCTGTGCTGAACACCGAGCTGGTTCTGGCGGCCGAAGGCGCGCCGAACCCGGTCGTGCCGCATATCTCCGAGATCATCCTCGGGCTGGTCGCGTTCCTGCTTCTGCTGTGGGCACTGCGCAAGTTCGCGGTGCCCCGCTTCGAGAAGCTCTACGAGGAGCGCACCGCGAAGATCGAGGGCGGCATCGCCAAGGCCGAGAAGGCCCAGGCCGAGGCCGAGCAGGCGCTGGAGCAGTACAAGGCGCAGCTCGCCGAGGCCAGGACCGAGGCCGCCAAGATCCGGGACGACGCGCGGCTCGAGGCCGAGCAGATCAAGGAAGAGCTGCGGGCCGACGCCCAGGAGGAGGCGCGGCGCATCGTCGCGCAGGGCGAGGCGCAGCTGCAGGCCCAGCGTGCCCAGATCGTCGCCGAGCTGCGGGCCGAGCTCGGCCGGAACTCGGTCGAGCTGGCCAGCCGGATCGTCGGCGAGGCGCTGGAGGACGAGGCCAGGCGCCGGGGCACGGTCGACCGGTTCCTCGCCGAGCTCGACGCCGGCGGCAACGGCGCGGCCGGATCCAGGAACTAGGAGTAGGCGTACATGACGCTGCATGCTGCGAGCCGCGAGGCTCTGGGCTTCGCCGAGAGCCGCCTCGACGAGGTCCTCGGCGACGCGGGGTCCGACCCGTCCGCCGTCGGGGAAGAGCTGCTCTCCGTGGTCGACCTGCTCGCCAGGGAGGTCGGGTTGCGACGGGCCGTCGCGGACGGCTCGTCGGACCCCGAGGCCCGCAAGCGGCTGGTCAGGAGCCTGCTGCAGGGCAAGGTGTCCGAGCCGGCGCTGCGTGTGCTCGATGCCGTCGTCGGCAACCGCTGGTCGAGCCCGCGTGAGCTCGTCGACGGCGTCGAGTCCCTCGGCAGGAACGCGCTGCTGACCGCGGCCGAGAACTCCGGCAAACTGGACACCGTCGAGGACGAGCTGTTCCGGATCGCACGTATCGTGGACAGGGAACCCGAGCTCGACCGTGCGCTGGCCGACCAGGTCACCTCTGCCGAGGCGAAGCGGAACCTCATGCGCACCCTGATCACCGACAGGGTCGACCCGGTGACGAAGGTGCTCGCCGAGCAGGTCGTCGGCAGGCCGCGTGGCCGCGGGGCCGCGCACAAGATCGACGAGCTGGTGAAGCTGGCCGCCGCGCGGCGCGAACGGTCGGTGGCCTACGTGACCAGCGCGACCGAGCTCACGGCCGAGCAGCGGGACCAGCTCGCGGAGCGGCTCCGGCGCATCTACGGGCGGCCGGTGGCGCTGCACGTGGAGCTGGACCGCAGCATCGGCGCCGGGCTCGTGGTGCGCGTCGGCGACGAGGTCATCGACGGCAGCGCTGCCGGGCGACTCGAGTCGCTCCGCAGGCAGCTGGCCGGCTGAGACAACACAAACTTTGGCAAGAACGAAGTGAGAGCGGGAACGACATGGCGGAGCTGACGATCTCCTCGGATGAGATCCGCAGTGCGATCGAGAACTACGTCTCGAGTTACTCCCCGGATGTGAGCCGGGAAGAGGTCGGCGTCGTCGTCGACACCGGTGACGGTGTCGCCCACGTCGAGGGCCTGCCGTCGACCATGGCCAACGAGCTGCTCGAATTCCCCGGCGGGGTGCTGGGCGTCGCGCAGAACCTGGAGCCGCGCCAGATCGGTGTCGTCATCCTGGGTGACTTCGACACGATCGAGGAGGGCCAGGAGGTCAAGCGCACCGGGCGGATCCTGTCGATCCCGGTCGGCGACAACTTCCTCGGCCGCGTCATCGACCCGCTCGGCCAGCCGATCGACGGCCTCGGCGACATCGAGTCGACCGAGCGCCGCGCGCTGGAGCTGCAGGCCGCGTCCGTGGTGGAGCGCCAGCCGGTGTCCGAGCCGCTGCAGACCGGCATCACCGCGATCGACGCGATGACGCCGATCGGCCGTGGCCAGCGGCAGCTGATCATCGGCGACCGCAAGACCGGCAAGACCGCCGTCTGCGTCGACACGATCATCAACCAGAAGGCCAACTGGGAGAGCGGCGACCCGTCGAAGCAGGTGCGCTGCATCTACGTCGCCGTCGGCCAGAAGGGCTCGACGATCGCGTCGGTGCGCAAGTCGCTCGAGGACGCCGGTGCGATGGACTACACCACCATCGTCGCGGCTCCCGCCTCCGACGCCGCGGGCTTCAAGTGGCTGGCGCCGTACTCCGGCTCCGCGCTCGGTCAGCACTGGATGTACCAGGGCAAGCACGTCCTGATCGTCTTCGACGACCTGACCAAGCAGGCCGAGGCCTACCGCGCGATCTCGCTGCTGCTGCGCCGCCCGCCGGGCCGCGAGGCGTTCCCCGGCGACGTCTTCTACTTGCACTCCCGCCTGCTGGAGCGCTGCGCGAAGCTCTCCGACGAGAAGGGCGGCGGCTCGCTGACCGGCCTGCCGATCATCGAGACCAAGGCCAACGACATCTCGGCCTACATCCCGACCAACGTCATCTCGATCACCGACGGCCAGTGCTTCTTCCAGTCGGACCTGTTCAACTCCGGCCAGCGCCCCGCGGTCGACGTGACCACCTCGGTGTCCCGCGTCGGTGGTGACGCGCAGATCAAGGCCATGAAGACGGTCTCGGGCTCGCTGCGTATCGACCTGTCGCAGTACGAGGAGCTGAAGGCGTTCGCCGCCTTCGCCTCCGACCTCGACGCCGCCTCGAAGGCCCAGCTGGACCGCGGTGCCCGCCTGTACGAGCTGCTCAAGCAGCCGCAGTACTCGCCGGTGCCGGTCGAGCAGCAGGTCGTCACGGTGTTCCTCGGCACCAACGGTCACTTCGACGACGTGCCGATCGAGGACACCGCGCGGTTCAACGCCGAGTTCCTGCAGAACCTGCGGCACAAGCACGAGGACGTCTTCGCCGAGATCCGCGAGAAGGGCAAGTGGACCGACGAGCTCGCCGAGCGCGTCGTCTCCGCGGTCACGGAGTTCAAGAAGGGCTTCACGACCTCCGAGGGCCACACCCTGGTGGAGGCGGAGGCCGAGGCCATGGACGCCGACAAGGTCGGGCAGGAGTCGGTGAAGGTGCACCGTCCGGCCCCGAAGAAGTAGCGAGCGAAGGCCATGGCTGCACAGCTTCGTGAGCTCCGGTCGAAGATCCGGGCAACCAAATCCATCGGCAAGATCACCAAGGCGATGGAGCTCATCGCCACGTCGCGCATCAGCAAGGCGCAGGCGCGCGTGGAGGCCTCCCGGCCGTACGCCTCGGAGATCACGAACGTGCTCTCCGCGCTGGCCGGGGCGGCAGCCAACCTCGACCACCCGCTGCTGGTGGAACGGGAGACCGTGCGGCGCGTCGCGGTGCTCGTCGTCACCAGTGACAAGGGCCTCGTCGGCGGCTACAACGCCAACGTGCTGCGTGCCACCGAGGAGCTCCTCTCGCTGTTGCGTGAGCAGGGCAAGGACCCGCAGCTCTACGTCATCGGCACGAAGGGCGTGAACTACTACCGCTTCCGTGGCCGCGAGGTCGCGGACAGCTGGACCGGTTTCTCGCAGCAGCCGCGGTACGAGAACGCGGCCGAGGTCGGCGACGCGCTGGTCACGGCGTTCCTGGCCGGGGCCGACGACGTGGGCGGCCAGCCCGGCCCCGACGGCATCCTGGGCGTCGACGAGCTGCACATCGTCTACACCGAGTTCCGCTCGATGCTCACGCAGACGCCGGTCGCCCGGCGGATGGCGCCGCTTGAGGTCGAGTACTCGGAGGAGACACCGGAGACGATCCCGCCCGCGTACGACTTCGAGCCCAGCGCCGAGACGCTGCTCGCGGCGCTGCTGCCGAAGTACATCAACACGAGGATCTTCGCGGCGTTGCTGGAGTCGGCGGCCTCCGAGCTGGCCGCGCAGCGCAACGCGATGAAGTCGGCCTCGGACAACGCGAGTGAGCTGGTGGAGACCTACACCCGGCTGGCGAACCAGGCCCGCCAGGCCCAGATCACCCAGGAGATCAGCGAAATCGTCGGTGGAGCTGATGCGCTCGCCGCTGTAGGAAGTGATGACTGAGCTATGACTAGCACTGAAGCTGCGATCAAGGGGCGCATCGTCTCCGTGACCGGCCCGGTCGTCGACGTGGAGTTCCCGCGCGGCCACATCCCGGCGCTGAACAACGCGCTCAAGGTCGAGATCGAGTTCGAGGAACTGCGCAAGACCGTGACGCTGGAGGTCGCCCAGCACCTCGGCGACAACATGGTGCGCACGATTTCCCTCCAGCCGCAGGACGGCCTCGTCCGTGGCGCCGAGGTGACCGACACCGGCGGCCCGATCTCGGTGCCGGTCGGCGACAAGGTCAAGGGCCACGTCTACAACGCGCTCGGCGAGTGCCTCGACCAGCCCGGCTACGGCGAGGACCTCGAGCACTGGGGCATCCACCGCAACCCGCCGGCGTTCGACCAGCTCGAGGGCAAGACCGAGATGCTGGAGACCGGCCTGAAGGTCATCGACCTGCTCACCCCGTACGTGCAGGGTGGCAAGATCGGCCTGTTCGGCGGTGCCGGTGTGGGCAAGACGGTGCTCATCAAGGAGATGATCACCCGTGTGGCCCGGAACTTCGGTGGTACCTCGGTGTTCGCCGGCGTCGGCGAGCGCACCCGTGAGGGCACCGACCTCTTCCTGGAGATGAGCGAGGACGGCGTCATCAACGACACCGCGCTCGTGTTCGGCCAGATGGACGAGCCGCCGGGCACCCGTATGCGGGTCGCCCTGTCCGCGCTGACCATGGCGGAGTACTTCCGCGATGTGCAGAACCAGGACGTGCTGCTGTTCATCGACAACATCTTCCGGTTCACCCAGGCCGGTTCCGAGGTGTCGACCCTGCTGGGCCGCATGCCGTCGGCCGTGGGTTACCAGCCGACGCTGGCCGACGAGATGGGTGTGCTGCAGGAGCGGATCACCTCGACCAAGGGCCGTTCGATCACCTCGATGCAGGCGATCTACGTGCCCGCGGACGACTACACCGACCCCGCCCCCGCGACGACGTTCGCGCACCTGGACGCCACCACCGAGCTGTCCCGGTCGGTGTTCCAGAAGGGCATCTTCCCGGCCGTGGACCCGCTGGCCTCCAGCTCCACGATCCTCGACCCGGCGATCGTCGGTGAGGACCACTACCGGGTCGCCTCCGAGGTCATCCGGATCCTGCAGAAGTACAAGGAGCTGCAGGACATCATCGCGATCCTCGGTATGGACGAGCTGTCGGAGGAGGACAAGCTGACGGTGCAGCGGGCCCGCCGCATCGAGCGCTTCCTCTCGCAGAACATGCTGGTCGCCGAGGTCTTCACCGGTCAGCCGGGCTCCACCGTGCCGATGGCCGAGACCGTGGAGGCCTTCGACAAGATCTCGCAGGGCGAGTTCGACCACTACCCGGAGCAGGCGTTCCTGGGCATCGGCGGGCTGGACGACCTCGAGAAGAAGTACAGGGAAATCACCGGCAAGTGATGCCCGCGTGAACGACGGGACTGGCGTCCACTATGGATCTGGTCCCGTCGTTCGCATAGTCACAGCCGGCAGCGGCGGCGTTCCTATTACACTGAGGGGAACGCCCGATCCGAAGGAGACCTACGTGGCTGAGATGTCCGTCGAGCTGGTGGCCGTCGAGCGTCGTCTGTGGTCGGGCAAGGCCACGTTCGTCGTCGCGCAGACCACCGAGGGTGAGATCGGCGTGATGCCCGGGCACGAACCGGTGCTCGGTCAGCTGGTTGAGGGCGGCATCGTGAAGGTCACCACTACGGACGGTGACACGCTGACCGCTGCGGTGCACGGCGGCTTCCTCTCGATCACGCACGACTCGGTGAGCGTGCTCGCCGAGTCGGCCGACCTCAGCGAGGAGATCGACGTCGACGCCGCCAGGCAGGCGCTCAGCGCCGAGGACGAGGCCGAGCGAGCGAGAGCCGCCGCGCGGCTCCGGGCGGCGGGCCAGTCGGTCTAGCGCGGACGACGAGCGGGAGCCGGCCATGGAGATCGCACTGCTGGTCCTAGCCCTCCTGCTCGTGCTGTTCGGCGTCGCCGTCTGGTACGCCCTGCGCTGGGTCCGGATGCGCCGTTTCGGTGGGGTGAGCGTGGCGCTGCGCTGGCAGCCGGACCGGGAACGCTCCGGCTGGCACCTCGGGATCGGCCGCTACCGCGGCGAGGAGTTCGTCTGGTACCGGGTGTGGAGCCTGCGCACGGGCCCGGATCGGGTGTTCCGCCGGGAGACCCTGCAGATCGCCGACCGGCGTGATCCCATCGGCACCGAGTCGTACGCCGTGCCGGCCGGCGCGACCGTGCTGCGCTGCGAGTCGCGAGACCAGGAGCCCATCGAGATCGCCATGGGCCCCGGCGCCCTCACCGGCTTCCTGTCGTGGCTCGAGTCCGCCCCGCCGGGCCGCCGTATCCCCCGCGCGAGCTGACCGCGAGTCCTGCACTCAGGCCTGCGAGTCCTGCACTCAGGCCCGCGAGTTCTGCACTCGGACCCGTCCTCGCTAGCCGCGGCCCCCGCCGGGCTGCCAGAGGACGTCGCCGTCCGGGTTGGCGAGCCTCGCCAGGATGAACAGCAGGTCCGACAGGCGGTTCAGGTATTTCACGGCCAGCTCGTTGGTGCGCTCGCCGTCCGCCTCGACCAGCGCCCAGCCGGAGCGTTCCGCCCTCCTGGCCACCGTGCGGGCCTGGTGCAGCAGCGCCGCACCCGCGGTGCCCCCGGGCAGGATGAACGACGTCAGCTTGCCCAGCCGCCCGTTGAACTCGTCACACCAGCCCTCCAGCCGCTCGATGTAGGGCTCGGTGATGCGCAGCGGCGGATACTCCGGGTCCGGCACGACGGGCGCGCACAGGTCGGCTCCGACGTCGAACAGGTCGTTCTGTACGGCGCGCAGGACATCGGCCAGCTCGTCGGTCAGCCCGCCGAGCGCGATCGCGACGCCCACGACGGAGTTGGTCTCGTCGACGTCGGCGTAGGCTCCCAGCCGAGGGTCTGTTTTGGGCACTCGCGAGCCGTCGCCGAGCGCGGTCGTTCCGGTGTCGCCGACTCTCGTGTAGACGCGGTTGATCCGAACGGGCATGCCCGCAGTCTACGGCGGTTTTCCTTGTCCGAACGGGCCTTATCGTTCGTGATCTCCCAGACGTTTCACCGTACCGGCGGGTTGTGACACGTTTCGGCCGAGCACGCCCCTGCCGTCGCCTCCGATGTCACGCCGGGCATTATGGGCGACCATGAGCGAGCACTTTGATGTGCATGGCGGTGCGCGCCTTGTCGGTGAGGTCGAGGTCGTCGGCGCCAAGAACAGCGTGCTCAAGCTGATGGCTGCGGCGCTGCTGGCCGAGGGCACCACGACCATCACGAACTGCCCGCAGATCCTGGACGTCCCGCTGATGGCCGACGTGCTGCGCAGCGTCGGCTGCGAGGTCGTCCTCGACGGTGACACCGCCCACATCACGACGCCGTCCGAGCTGTCGCATCGCGCGGACTCACCCGCGATGGGCAAGCTGCGTGCGTCGGTGTGCGTGCTCGGCCCGCTGGTCGGCAGGCTCAAGAAGGCCGTCGTCGCGCTGCCTGGCGGCGACGCGATCGGTTCGCGCCCGCTGGACATGCACCAGAACGGCCTGCGCAAGCTCGGCGCCACCAGCTCCATCGAGCACGGCTGCGTCGTCGCCGAGGCCGTCGGCCTGCACGGCGCGCAGATCTGGCTCGACTTCCCCAGCGTGGGCGCCACCGAGAACATCCTCATGGCCGCCGTGCTCGCCGAGGGCACCACCGTGATCGACAACGCCGCGCGCGAGCCGGAGATCGTCGACATCTGCACGATGCTCACCGAGATGGGCGCCAAGATCGAGGGCGCGGGCACCTCGACGCTGACCGTCGAGGGCGTCGACACGCTCCACCCCACCGAGCACCGGGTGATCGGCGACCGCATCGTGGGCGCCACCTGGGCCTTCGCCGCCGCGATGACGCGCGGCGACCTCACCGTCACCGGAGTGAACCCGCATCACCTGGAGCTGGTGCTGGAGAAGCTGCGGCTGGCGGGCGCGGACATCACGACGTTCGACGGCAAGGGCTTCCGCGTCGTGCAGCCGGAGCGGCCCCTCTCGGTCGACTTCGTCACCCTGCCCTACCCGGGTTTCGCCACCGACCTGCAACCGTTCGCGGTGGCCCTGTCGTCGGTGTCCGACGGCACGTCGATGATCACCGAGAACGTCTACGAGGCCCGGTTCCGCTTCATCGAGGAGATGGTGCGCCTCGGTGCCGACGCCCGCACCGACGGCCATCACGCCGTGGTGCGGGGTGTCGACAAGCTGTCCAGCGCGCCGGTGTGGGCCTCCGACATCAGGGCCGGGGCCGGGCTCGTGCTCGCCGGCCTGTGCGCCGACGGGGTCACCGAGGTCTGGGACGTGTTCCACATCGACCGTGGTTACCCGCACTTCGTGGAGAACCTGAACCGCCTCGGCGCCAGGATCGACCGGGTCGCCACCGAGCCCGACCGCTGCTGACCTGCCCGGACAGCGCCGGCGGTGCCGAGCCGGGTCTGCTTCAGCCCTCCGCGGCGAGTGCCACGCCGAAGCCGATGAGTGTCGTGCCGGTGGCGACGTCGAGCGAGCGGCGTACCCGCCTGCGTGTGAGCCAGCCGCGCACCCGGTTGACGAACACCAGCAGCACCAGCAGCCACACCGCGCCCAGCACGGCCACCGTGTAGGCCAGCAGGAGCGCGTCGAGGGTGGTGCCGTGCACCGGAGCCAGGAACTGCGGGAGCACCGACAGGTAGAGCGCCAGGACCTTGGGGTTGGTCACGTTCGAGAGGAAGCCCTCCCGCCAGCGCCGGAAGCCACTGGAGCGGGCGCCGGCCGCGTCGAGTGAGGCGTAGTCGCCGCGCCAGGCGGAGCGGATGGCCTGGACACCCAGGTAGCAGAGGTAGGCGACGCCGAGCCAGCGGATCGTCTGGAAGACCGGCTGCGACTGCACGATCACCGCGCCGAGGCCGAGCGCGACCGCGGTGCCCTGCAGGAAGTTGCCCACGGCGATGCCGCTGGCGGCCAGCAGGCCACCCCGGAAACCGCCCGCGAACGCGTTCTTGAGCGTCACCACCGTGTCCGGGCCGGGCGCGAGCACGACCAGCACCACGAGGATGAGGTAGCTGCCATACAGACTCCACGTCACGTGTCCTCACACTATCGGTGGGCCCCTGGCAACGCTCGCACTTTTGCGTCACAGTGTTCTCCACACCAAGTTACCGACGAGTACTCTGTGTAGGTCGTCCACGAGGAGGTGCACCGTGCCCTACCCCACGGATCGCGAGCGGGACCGGCCCTGGGTGATGCGCACCTACGCGGGGCACTCGTCGGCCGCCGCGTCGAACGAGCTGTACCGGCGCAACCTCGCGAAGGGGCAGACGGGCCTGTCGGTGGCCTTCGACCTGCCGACGCAGACCGGCTACGACGCCGACCACACGCTGTCCAGGGGCGAGGTCGGCAAGGTGGGCGTGCCGATCGCGCACATCGGCGACATGCGCAGGCTCTTCGACGGCATCCCGCTGGCCGAGGCCAACACGTCGATGACCATCAATGCGCCCGCGATGTGGCTGCTCGCCCTCTACGTGAGCGTCGCGGAGGAGCAGTCCGGCCCCGAGGTGCTCGGCAAGCTCACGGGCACCACGCAGAACGACGTCATCAAGGAGTACCTGTCCCGGGGCACCTACATCTTCCCTCCGGGGCCGAGCCTGCGCCTGACCACCGACGTCATCACGTGGACGGTGCGCAACGTCCCGAAGTGGAACCCGATCAACATCTGCAGCTACCACCTGCAGGAGGCGGGGGCCACGCCGACGCAGGAGGTCGCCTACGCGCTCAGCACCGCCATCGCCGTGCTCGACGCGGTGCGTGACTCCGGGCAGATCAGCGCCGACGAGATGGCCACCGTCGTGGGACGCATCTCCTTCTTCGTCAACGCGGGCGTGCGCTTCGTCGAGGAGATGTGCAAGATGCGCGCGTTCGCCGCGCTGTGGGACGAGCTGACGCGCGAACGCTACGGCGTCGCCGACCCCAAGGCACGCAGGCTGCGCTACGGCGTGCAGGTCAACTCCCTCGGGCTCACCGAGGCGCAGCCGGAGAACAACGTGCAGCGCATCGTGCTGGAGATGCTGGCCGTGTCGCTGTCGCGATCCGCCCGTGCGCGCGCGATCCAGCTGCCCGCATGGAACGAGGCGCTCGGCCTGCCGAGGCCGTGGGACCAGCAGTGGGCGCTGCGCATGCAGCAGGTGCTGGCGTTCGAGACCGACCTGCTGGAGTACGAGGACATCTTCGACGGCTCCCGTGTCGTCGAGTCCAAAGTGGAAGAGATCATGGCCGGCGCGCGCGCGGAGATCGCGCGGGTGCAGGACATGGGTGGTGCGGTGGCCGCGGTCGAGAGCGGTTACCTCAAGTCGCAACTGGTGTCCTCGCTCGTGGACTACCGCGGCAAGATCGAGTCCGGTGAACGCGTGCTGGTCGGGGTCAACCGGTTCGAGACCACGGAACCGAGCCCCCTGCAGGCCGAGGGCGCCAAGGCCATCGAGACGGCCGATCCCGTCGCCGAGAAGCAGGCCGTCGCGGCGCTGGAGCGCTGGCGCGAGAGCCGCGACAACGACGCCGTCGCCCGCACCCTGGATGCGCTGAAGGCCACGGCGCGGACCACGGAGAACCTGTTCGAGGCCACGCTCGCGTGCGCGCGGGCCGGCGTGACCACCGGCGAGTGGGCGGGTGCCCTGCGGGAGGTCTTCGGCGAGTACCGGGCGCCGACCGGCGTGTCGGCGGCCGGCTCGTCCGGTGAGGGCGCGGCCGAACTGGCCCGCGTGCGCGAGCGCGTCCAGGCGACCGCCGGTGAGCTCGGCGAGCGGCTGCGCATCCTGGTGGGCAAGCCGGGCCTCGACGGCCATTCCAACGGCGCCGAGCAGGTCGCCGTGCGGGCCCGCGACGCCGGGTTCGAGGTCATCTACCAGGGCATCCGGCTCACGCCCGACCAGATCGTCGCTGCGGCGGTGCAGGAGGGCGTGCACGTGGTGGGCCTTTCGGTGCTGTCCGGTTCGCACCTGGAGGTCGTGCCCGAGGTCGTCGACGGGCTGCGCGCCGCCGGTGCGGCCGACATCCCGGTGATCGTCGGCGGCATCATTCCCGCCGACGACGCCCGGCTGCTGCTCGAACGCGGCATCACCAGGGTGTTCACTCCCAAGGACTACGAGCTCACCGGCATCATGGACGAGATCGTGACGGTGATCCGCGAGCAGCACGGCCTCCCCGCGTCCTGACCCGGGCACCACACTTCACCCGGCCGGGTGGGTGGTCTCGGTCCGGTTACAGAGGTGCTCGAAGCAGGTACAACCTTTGACCAGGCCAGGGGGTGCGCCTACTTTCAGTGACTATGCCCCTGTGCGGGTGATGCCGAGGCGAGTTCGCTCGCGCGGGGATTGACAACGAGGTCAATCGAAGAGGGGTGCGGTCATGGCGCACGACCAATGGACGCGGCGAGACTTCTTCCGGCGCTCGGCGGCCTTCGGCGCGGTCGCCCTCGGCGGTCCTACACTGCTCTCCGCCTGCCAGAGCACCGGTGACGGGGGAGACGCCCTCCAGCAGGCGCGCGACTCGGGTTCCATCCGGATCGGCATCGCCAACGAGCAGCCCTACGGGTTCGCCGACTCCAGCGGCAACGTCACCGGCGAGGCACCTGAGGTGGCCAAGGCCGTGTTCAAGGCCCTCGGCGTCAACGAGGTCGAGAACCAGGTCGTCACGTTCAACCAGCTGATCCCCGCGCTGAACGCCCGCAAGTACGACATGGTGACGGCGGGCATGTTCATCACTCCCGAGCGCTGCGGCCAGGCGGCGTTCTCCATTCCGGACTACACGGCGCTCGCCGCGCTGCTCGTGCCGAGGGGCAACCCCCAGGGGGTGCGCAACTTCGAGGACCTCGCGGCCAAGAACGTCCAGGTCGCCGTGCTCTCCGGCGCGGTGGAGAAGGGCTACGCCACCGCGGCCGGCGTCGACGAGGGCAACATCCGGACACTGGACACCCAGGACAGCATGCTGCGCTCGGTGGCCGACGGCCGCGTCTACTGTGCCGCGCTGACCGACATCTCGCTGAAGTGGCTCGTGAAGCAGAACCCGAACGTCCCGGTGGAGGTGACCGAGAGCTTCCAGCCGGTCGAGAACGGCCAGCCGGTGATCTCGGCGGGCGGGTTCGTCTTCCGCAAGGACGACGACCCGCTGCGGGAGGCGTTCAACCAGGAGCTGCGCAGGCTGCACGAGAGCGGCGAGTGGCTGCGGATCGTCGAGCCGTTCGGGTTCGGCGAGGCCAACCTGCCGGGGCCGGACGTCACCACCGAGAAACTCTGCAGTGCCTGATCGCTGAGGCGGTGGCGCCGTGTTCGACCAGATCGGACTCATCTTCTCGACGCTGGTGCGGGGCCTGCCCGTCACGATCGCGGCCACTCTCGGCGGGATCGCCCTGACCGTGGTGCTGTCGTTCGTGGCGGGCCTGGCACTGCTCGCGCCCTCCCGGACCGTCCGGTTCCTCAGCCGCGTCTACGTCGAGGGCTTCCGCGGCACCTCCGAGATGGTCCAGCTGTTCTGGATCTACTTCGTGCTGCCGGTGCTGGTCGGTTTCGAGCTGGTGCCGCTGTTCGCCGGCATCCTCGTGCTCGGGCTGAACCACGGCGCCTACGGAGCCGAGATCGTGCGCGGGGCGGTGCAGTCGGTGCCGAAGGCCCAGTACGAGGGCGCGATCGCGCTGAGCCTGAGCCCCGCGCAGCGGATGCTGCGGGTGATCCTGCCGCAGGCCGTCGTGGAGATGCTGCCCTCGTTCAACAACCTGTTCATCCAACTGCTCAAGAGCACGGCGCTGCTGTACTTCATCTCGGCAGAGGAGCTCACCGAGCGGGGCCAGCTGCTGGCCCCGTCGCTGCCGATCGCCCAGCTCGTGCCGATCTACGTCATCGAGCTGCTGTTCTACCTGCTGCTGGCCGTCCTCATCACCGTCGGCATGCGCGCGCTGGAGCGGGTGGGCGCGCGCAGGCTCGGCCGCAGGGCGCCGCGGCGCAGGAGCACCCCACCGGTCACGGCGGGAGGTGTGTGATGAACTGGGACTGGGACTACGCGATCGACTCGCTGCCCCTGCTGTTCCAGGGCATCGTCGTCACCGTCGAGCTGACCGTGCTCGGCGCGCTGCTGGCCTACGCGCTGGGCCTGGTGCTGGCCCTCGTCAGGCAGGTCCGGGTTCCGGTGCTCAGCCAGCTGGTGTACCTGTTCGTCGAGTTCATCCGCAGCACACCGCTGCTGATCCAGGTCTTCGCCTTCTACTACCTGCTGCAGCCCGCGCTCGGCCTGCGGCTCTCGCCGTTCGTCACCGGCTTCGTCATGCTCGGCATCCACTACGCCACCTACACGTCCGAGGTGTACCGCGCGGGCATCGACGCGGTCCCGAAAGGACAGTGGGAGGCGGCCAGGGCGCTGAGCCTTCCGCGCGGCCGGGTGTGGACCGGGGTCATCCTCCCGCAGGCGGTGCCGCGGGTGCTGCCGTCGCTGGGCAACTACACGATCTCGATGTTCAAGGAGACCCCGCTGCTGCTCGCCATCGGTGTGCTCGACGTCCTCAACCGCGCGCAGGAGGCCGCGTCGGAGACCTTCCGCTACGTCGAGCCGGTGACGCTGGCGGGCGTCTTCTTCCTGCTCGTGAGCTACCCCGCCTCGATCCTCGTGAGAAAGCTGGAACGCCGTGCCGGAACTGTGTAGGCGGGGTTTGCGCGCGCTGGTTTCGTTCGGGTAACGGACAGCACTGGCACGGCCGTCCCGCTTTGACCTGAGCGGGTGAGCCGCCTACGTTCGGTAGCCTGCGGGAGATCGTCCCTCGATTCGTCCGACACTGGAGTACCGTCTTGGATTCTCACCAGCCGCTCTCCGACGCGCAGGCGGGCACCGCCACCGCCGACCGCGAGATGATCCGTTTCGACAAGGTGGTCAAGCGGTTCGGCGACAACGTCGTGCTGAACGAGCTCGACTTCACCGTGAGCCCGGGCGAGTTCGTCACCCTGATCGGTCCCAGTGGTTCCGGCAAGACGACGATCCTGCGCCTGCTGATGACGCTGGAGAAGGTCGACGGCGGGACCATCCAGGTCGACGGCGAGTACCTCAGCCACATGGAGCGCGGCGGCAAGCTCGTCCCCGCCGACGAGAAGCACCTGCGCAAGGTTCGCAGGCACATCGGCATGGTGTTCCAGCAGTTCAACCTCTTCCCGAACATGAAGGTGCTGCAGAACATCACCGAGGCGCCCATGCGCGTGCTCGGCAAGTCGCGGGCCGAGGCCGAGGAGCGCGGGCGCGAGCTGCTGGAGATGGTCGGGCTTTCCGAGAAGGTCGACGCCCACCCCTCGCAGCTGTCCGGTGGCCAGCAGCAGCGCGTGGCGATCGCGCGGGCGCTGGCCATGGAGCCCGACGTCCTGCTGCTCGACGAGGTCACCTCGGCGCTCGACCCGGAGCTGGTCGCGGGCGTGCTGGCCGTGCTCAAGGACATCGCCACCAGCACCGAGATCACGTTCCTCTGCGTCACCCACGAGATGCAGTTCGCGAAGGACGTGTCCGACCGGGTGATCATGTTCGACCACGGCCAGGTGGTCGAGGAGGCCGTGCCGGAGAAGCTGTTCACCTCGCCCGAGCACGAGCGCACCAGGGAGTTCCTGCATGCGGTGATCGACCGCGAGGTCTGAGTTCGCGGGGGTTTCCCGGTGCCTGGGGCTCGGCTACCGTCGGGTCATGGGTGAGTACGAGCACCTGCTGAGCAAGCGGGACGGCGACACGGTCACCATCACGATGAACCGGGCGAGCCGCCGGAACTCGCTGTCCGAGGAGCACCTGCGGGAGCTGGTGGCGGCCTTCGAGGAGGCAGCCGCCACCGACGCCACCGGAATCGTGCTCGCGGGCGCGGGCCCGGTGTTCTCGGCGGGGCACGACTTCGGCGACGTCGCGGCACGCGACCTCGTGAGCGCGCGCGACCTGCTGCGGCTGTGCACCGAGCTGATGAACACGATTCACGCGGCGCCGCAGGTGGTCGTCGCCAGGGTGCACGGGCTCGCGACCGCCGCGGGCTGCCAGCTGGTCGCCTCGTGCGATCTCGCCGTGGCCGCCGAGTCGGCCGGGTTCGCCCTGCCCGGCGGGAAGGGCGGTTGGTTCTGCCACACGCCGGCCGTGCCCGTGGCCCGGTCCATCGGGCGCAAGCGGCTCATGGAGCTGGCGCTGACCGGGGACACCATCGACGCGGCGACCGCGCTCGACTGGGGACTGGTCAACCGCGTGGTGCCGGACGACGAGCTCGACGACGCGGTCGCGGAGCTGCTGGCCAGGGCCACCCGGGGCAGCCGTGCGTCCAAGGCCCTCGGCAAGCAGACGCTGTACGCCCAGCTCGACCGCCCCGAGCAGGATGCCTACGCGATCGCCCTGGAGGTGATGGCCTCGGCCTCCCAGCTGCCGGGTGCGCGCGAGGGCATGGCGGCGTTTCTGGAGAAGCGCAAGCCGGTCTGGCCCGACTGAGGCACCTCCTGCCCGTTCAGCCGGCCTGGCCGCGCTCCCAGAGCAGCAACTGGGCGTAGGCGGCGATGGACTGAGCGTCAGTGATCTCGCCGGTGGCCACCATTTTCTCGAACCGGGCGCGTTCGAACCAGCCGGTGCGCATGTCCTGCTCCTCGTGTTCCCGGTCCGGGGAGCCTTCCGTGAGGTCCGTGGCGAGGAAGATGCGCCCGCGCTGGCTGGACATGCCGGGCGCGACGTCGAGCAGTCCGATCTCGACCAGCCTGCCCGCGGAAAGGCCGGTCTCCTCGCGCAGCTCGCGGGCGGCCAGGTCGAGCGGATCCGCCTCGGCCCGCTCGGGGGCCGTGCCCTGGGGAAACTCCCACCTGCGCAGCCCGAGCGGGTAGCGGTACTGCTCCACCAGGTGCAGCCGGCCGTCCGCCAAAGGGATGACAAGCGCGTAGTCCGGCTTGTCCACCACTCCGTAGACGCCCGCCGAGCCGTCGGTGCGCCTGATCCGGTCTTCCCGCACCGTCATCCAGCTGTTCGAGTACACCTGCCGAGTGCCCACCGTCTCCATAGGGCGATTGTGCCCTGGCGGGTGTACAGGTACACACGGGGCGTGTTCGGCGTCGTCATTCGGTAACGAAAAGCCGCAACACAACCCCTGATTGGGTATGGTCTCGAAGATCTACTGTCCGTCTGAACGGAGTGTTCTGTGTCCGAGCAGAAGAGGAACCGCCTTACCCGTCGAGCGATGCTGCGTTATTCGGCAGCCGGGCTGGCTGCCGTCGGAGGTGGCTCATTTCTCGGAGCGTGTCAGACGACCGATCCGAACACGGGCCAGCCGGAGGGCGGTGGCGGCGGCCTGCAGCAGCGGGCCGATTCGGGACAGCCGATCCGGCTCGCGATCGCCAACGAGCCGCCGTACACCAAGCTCGAGGCCGACGGGACGCTGACGGGTGCCGCGCCCGACATCGCCAAGGCCGTGCTGAAGCGGATGGGCATCGAGAACGTCGAGCCCGCGCAGGCGGGTTACGACTCGATGATCCCCGGCCTGCAGGCCAACAGGTGGGACATCGTGACCGCAGGCCTGTTCATGAACAAGGACCGTTGCGCCCAGGTGCAGTACACGACGCCGGACCTGGTGTCCACCGAGTCCTACGCGGTGCCGCCGGGCAACCCGCAGGGGCTGCGCACAGTGGACGACCTCAAGAACAAGGACCTCACTGTCGCCGTGCTGGCCGGCGGATACGAGGGCAGGACGGCGAAGGCACTCGGTGTGCCCGAGGACAAGCTCCCGACCTACCAGCAGGCTCCCGACGCGCTGCAGGCCATGCAGGACGGTCGTGTCTACGGCATCCTGCTGCCGACCCTGACCCTGGAGTCGCTCAAGGAGCAGCAGGGCGCCAACTTCGAGATCACGCCGCCCATCGAGCAGTTCCCGCTCACCGGCTCCGGGCACGCGTTCCGCAAGAGCGACAAGACCTTCTTCGAGAAGTACAACACGGAGATGAAGGCCTTCAAGGAGACGAAGGAGTTCGAGCAGATCATGAGCAAGTGGGGCTTCGACGCCGAAGCCTCGCGCAAGGCCACGACCGAAGAGCTCTGCAAGACCGAGAGCTGATCTGACGAAACGGGTCGTGGGTGTCGATTCGCGACACTCACGACCCGTTTCGGCATCGGTCACTCAGTAGGCGGCGAGCCTGCCCTCCAGCCTGCGCAGCAGCAGCGCCGTCGGATAGCTGGCCGCGAGGAACACCAGGCCGGCCATGGTGAACGGTTCGAGGTAACGGAAGGTGTCCCCGCCGATGTCTCGCGCGGTGTGCAGCAGCTCCGGCACCGTGATGAACGCCAGGAACGGCGTCTCCTTGAACATCGCGATCGCGTAGTTGCCGAGCGCGGGCAGCACGTTGCGGACCGCCTGCGGCAGCACCACCCGCTGCCACGTGGTTCGCGGCGGCAGTTGCAACGCGACACTGGCCTCCCACTGTCCCTTCGGGACCGCGTCGATGCCCGACCGGTACACGTCGGCCATGTAGCAGGCGTAGTGCACGCCGAGGCCGAGCACGCCGACGAACATCGGCGACAGCGTGAGCCCCATCCCGGGCAGCGCGTAGAACAGGAAGAACAGCTGAATCAGCAGTGGTGTGCTGCGGACGAACTCGATGAAGGCCGTCGTCGCCTGCGCCAGCACCGGGATCCGCACGAACCTGATCATCGCGAAGACCAGGCCGAGCACGGCGGCGACCGCGGTGCCCAGAACGGTGGCCACCAGGGTGTACTTCAGGAAGTGCTCCAGCAGATCCGGCAGGATCTCGACCGCGAAGCTCCAGCTCCAGTTCACGGAGTCACCTCCTGCGGCACGGGCTTACGGGTGCGGAACATGCTGCGCACACCTTCGTGCTGGCCGAGCCGCTTCTTGGCCGCGGCCTCGGCCAGGTTCATCAGGAAGGTCACGGCGTAGGCGATCACGAAGTAGACCACCATCAGCAGCAGGTACATCGCGGTCGAGTTGCCGCCCGCGAACCGGAAGGCCTCGCCCATCTGCATGACGTCGATGATCGTGATCGCGAACAGCAGCGGCGTGCTCTTGAACAGCTGGATGAACAGGTTGTTCATCGCGGGGATCATCAGCGGGATCGCCTGCGGCCAGACGACACGGGTCATCCGTTGCCACGACGACAGATTCAGCGCGGTCGCCGCTTCCCACTGCGGCCTGGGTACCGCGTTGATCGCACCACGCACGACCTCCGCACCGTAGGCGCCGTAGTTCAGGCCGAACGCCAGCACGCCCGCGAAGATGGCGTTCAGCTGGAAACCGACCATGGGCAGTGCGAAGTAGAACCAGAGCAGCTGGATGGGCAGCGAGGTGCCGCGGAAGAACTCGATGACGACCCGCGCGACGCCGCGCACGGGCATCCGGCGCGAGCGGGCCATCAGGCCCAGGATCACGGCAAGCACGACCATGAGGATCGTGGCGAGCACCGTGACCAGCATGGTGTTGCCGAGTCCTCGTAGGAGGTTCGGAATCCAGTCGATCAGGCCAGGGGGTCCGTCCATAGCGCTCATCCCCTCCAGACTCGTGGTGAACGGGGTTGTCCGCGGCGTTGGCTGAACACGCTCGGCTCCCTCTCGTCGACGGTCGGCCGGTCACCACTCGCCGCGACGTGCGGTGATCGGCTTCGGATTCGCACCGACACTAACGGGCTACGATCATCGGCGCTGGGCACCCGTGCCGATGAGAAGGGAATGTTACGTGCGGACCCTCCGCCCCGACGGGCCTCGCGTGCCCTAATCTCTGCCGGGTGCGTCTCGTCATCGCCCGCTGCCAGGTCAACTACGCCGGCAGGCTCACCGCTCACCTTCCGATGGCCACCCGGCTGCTGCTCGTCAAGTCGGACGGGTCCGTGTCCGTCCACTCCGACGACCGCGCCTACAAGCCGCTGAACTGGATGAGCCCGCCGTGCTGGCTGATCGAGGACGGCAACCTCTGGATCGTGGAGAACAAGGCGGGCGAGAAGCTGGTCATCACCATCGACAACGTGGTCGACGAGATCGAGCACGACCTCGGCGCCGAGCCCGGCCTCGTCAAGGACGGCGTGGAGGCCCACCTGCAGGAACTGCTGGCCGAGCACATCACGACGCTCGGCGACGGCTACTCGCTCGTGCGCAGGGAGTACCCCACCGCGATCGGCCCGGTGGACATCCTCGCGCGCGACTCCGAGGGCATCGCGGTGGCCGTCGAGATCAAACGCCGCGGCGAGATCGACGGGGTCGAACAGCTCACCCGGTATCTGGAGTTGTTGAATCGTGATCCGCTGCTGGCGCCGGTGCAGGGCGTCTTCGCGGCGCAGCAGATAAAGCCCCAGGCCAGGACGCTGGCGGAGGACCGCGGCATCCGCTGCGTCACCCTCGACTACGACGCCCTGCGGGGTATCGAGCCGGACGAGTTCCGCCTGTTCTGACCGGTTCGGGCCGCCCGCGGCCCGTCTGCCAGTCACCAACACACCGGGAATCCCGGTGCGCCATTCACGCGAGGGAAATCGTGCGGTAATGTGCGCGCGCAGGTTGAACCCTGGTGTTTGTTGTTGACTGCTGTTGAATCCGGAGGTGGGTCGGTGGACGTCCTAGCCCAGGCGGACCTACGGCTCGATGCGAACGCGATCGACTACGTGTTGCTCGCGTTCTACTTCGCCCTGGTTCTCGGGATCGGGTATCTGGCGCGCAGGCAGGTGTCGAGCAGTCTCGACTTCTTCCTGTCCGGGCGCTCGCTGCCCGCGTGGGTCACCGGACTCGCGTTCATCGCCGCGAACCTCGGCGCCATCGAGGTCATGGGCATGTCGGCCAACGGTGCCCAGTACGGCATGCCGACCGCCCACTACTTCTGGATCGGCGCGGTGCCCGCGATGCTGTTCCTCGGCATCGTGATGATGCCGTTCTACTACGGCTCGAAGGTGCGCAGCGTTCCCGAGTTCATGCTGCGCCGCTTCGGCAAACCCGCCCATCTGGTCAACGGCATCAGCTTCGCGCTGGCCCAGATCCTCATCGCGGGCGCGAACCTCTTCCTGCTCGCCAGCGTGGTCAACCTGCTGCTCGGCTGGCCGATCTGGGTGTCGGTGATCCTCGCCGCGGTGATCGTGCTCTCCTACACCGCGCTCGGCGGCCTCTCGGCCGCGATCTACAACGAGGTGCTGCAGTTCTTCGTCATCGTCGCCGCGCTGCTGCCGCTGACGATCGTCGGCCTCTACAAGGTCGGTGGCTGGGAGGGCCTCGTCGAGCGCGTGTCGGGCGGACCCGGTGGTGCCGAGCAGCTCGACTCCTGGCCAGGCAACCAGCTGACCGGCTTCGGCAGCAACTTCCTGTCCGTGCTCGGTCTGGTCTTCGGTCTCGGCTTCGTGCTGTCGTTCGGGTACTGGACCACGAACTTCGTCGAGGTGCAGCGCGCGATGGCGTCGAAGAGCATGTCGGCGGCGCGGCGCACCCCGATCATCGGCGCCTTCCCGAAGATGCTGATGCCCTTCATCGTCATCATTCCCGGCATGATCGCCGGTGTCACCGTCACCGAGCTGGCCGGCGAGAACAAGGCCGCGCTGCTGCAGGGGGAGCGCGCGCCGAGCGGGGCCACGTTCAACGACGCGCTGCTGCTGCTCATGCGCGACCTGCTGCCCAACGGCATGCTCGGCATCGCCATCGCCGGTCTGCTCGCCTCGTTCATGGCCGGTATGGCGGCGAACCTGAGCTCGTTCAACACCGTGTTCACCTACGACATCTGGCAGGCCTACATCAAGAAGGGCCGCCCGGACGACTACTACCTGCGCACCGGCCGCGTGGTCACCGCGGCGGCCACCATCCTCGCGATCGGCACGGCGTTCATCGCCTCCACCTACGCGAACCTGATGGACTACCTGCAGCAGCTGTTCTCGTTCTTCAACGCGCCGCTGTTCGCGACGTTCATCCTCGGTATGTTCTGGAAGCGGATGACGCCGACCGCGGGCTGGGTCGGCCTGGTCACCGGTACCGGCGCGGCAGTCGCGGTGTTCCTGCTCGCCGAGACCGGCGTCTGGGACCTGCCAGGGCAGGGCGCGTCGTTCGTGGGCGCCGGTGCGGCGTTCGTCGTCGACATCGTGGTGAGCGTCGCCGTCACCTACGCCAGCAGGCCGAAGCCCGCCGCGCAGCTGGTCGGGCTGGTCTACTCGCTCACTCCGAAGGAGACACTGCGGCACTCGACCACCGGCGAGGACGCGGGCTGGTACCGCAACCCGGGCCTGCTCGCCGGGATCGTCCTGGCCATCACCATCGTGCTGAACATCATCTTCTAAGGGAGCGTGAGACACGTGGCTGACGAATCCCGTACGCACCGCGCCGGAGTGTTCGACGTCCGGCTCGTCATCGCCCTGCTCATGGGCGTGTACGGCCTGGTGATCACCATCATGGGCCTCGGCTTCACCACGGACGAGGAGATCGCCCAGTCTGCGGGCGTCAACATCAATCTCTGGGCGGGCGTCGGCATGCTCGTGTTCGCGGCGCTGTTCGTGGTGTGGACAAGGCTGCGGCCCATCCGCGTGCCGGAGGAGCCGCAGGGCGAGGAGTAGAACACCGGATCGTGCCGCGCCCGGCTCGCCGGGCCGATACCGTGCTGTCCGTGATCAGTCGAGTTCCGCGCGGGCCTGCGCTGCTGGTGTGCGCCGTCCTGCTCGGCCTTGCGGCGGGGTGCTCCGGCGAGGACCTCGCCAAGGCCAACTACCAGCGCACGACCGTGTCGGCCGAACCGGGCACCGCCTCGGGTGACGTGCCCACCGGCCCGATCGACGACCCCGCGGTCGGGCTGGCCGCGTTGCGCACCGTCGACCCGTGCGCGGTGCTGAGCCAGGACACCCTCGCTGGTCTCGGCACCCGCACGGGCGAGCCCTACCAGAGCGAGTGGGGCCAGTGCCGGGTCGACGTGCAGGACGCCGGGGGCAAGGTGATCGGACTGGGGCTGGACCTCGGCGAGGCGTTCGTCATCGACGACCGCGCGTCGGGCGCCGTCGAGGGCCTTCCGCTGATCGAGGAGCAGGCCGACGACACGACGTGCCTGCTCACGGCGGTGACGTCGCGCGATCCCGGGCTCGGCATCGGGCTGCAGGTGAACTACGAGGGCGGCGGCAACCCGTGCGGACCCGGCTACACCGCGTTGCAACGGGTGCTGCAGCTGCTGCACGACAACCCGCCGCAGTACGAGCAGCCGCCCGGCTCGCTGCTCGCCGTCGATCCCTGTGGCACCGCGGGGCGGCGGGCGCTCGACGACGTCCTCGGCGCGGGAGCGGCCGGGCAGCCGCAGGGCCTGCACCAGTGCCAGTACTCGGTCGACGGGCGCGGGCCCACCGTCACCGTGCGGTTCCGGTCCGGTTACCCGCCGACGCCGGACGACGGCGCGCCCGCCGACCTCGGTCGGGGAGTCACGGCCATCCAGGAGCAGAGCACGGTCGACGGCCCCGTCTGCGAGGCGGGCTGGCAGCACCTCGCCACCGGCGAGGAGGGTGCGAGCGAGCTGGTGGCCGTCGAGTTCTACGGCAACGAGGGCGACGGCACCAAGCAGCAGGCCTGCGAGCGCGCCGTGACCGTGGCCAGGAGCGTGGTGCCGAACCTGCCGCGGCCGTAGGCCCTGGTTCCGGGTCCGCATTCCAGCGCGCCACTTGGCGAGAACCCCGTCCCGGAAGTTAGGTTGGTCAACGTCAGCACACGGCCGTCGCTGGAGGTACGCGTGAAGAAGATCATCAATGATCCGGCGACGGTGGTCGCCGACTCGCTGCGGGGACTCGCGGCGGCCCATTCGGACCTGTTGCGGGTGGAGTACGACCCGGCGCACGTGGTGCGCGCCGACGCCCCGGTGCGCGGCTCGGTCTCCGTCATCTCGGGCGGCGGATCCGGCCACGAGCCGCTGCACGGCGGCTTCGTCGGCCCCGGCATGCTGCACGCCGCGGTACCGGGCGCGGTGTTCACCTCGCCGACGCCGGACGCGGTGCAGGCCGCCATCTCGGCCACGACGAGCGAGGCGGGCGCGCTGCTCATCGTGAAGAACTACACGGGCGACGTGCTCAACTTCGAGACGGCGGCGGAGCTCGCCTCCGCCGACGGCCTCGACGTGCGCAGCGTGGTCATCGACGACGACGTGGCGGTGGCCGACTCGACGTTCACCGCAGGCAGGCGCGGCGTCGGCGGCACGGTGCTGCTGGAGAAGATCGCCGGTGCGGCGGCCGAGCGCGGCGACCGGCTCGACGACGTGGAGGCCGTGGCCCGCAAGGTCATCGGGCAGGTGCGCTCGATCGGTGTCGCGCTGACCGCGCCCACCGTGCCACACGTCGGCGAGCCGAGCTTCGAGCTGGCCGACGACGAGATCGAGTTCGGCATCGGCATCCACGGCGAGCCGGGGCGGGAGCGGATCAAGGCCGAGCCCGCCGAGGCGCTCGTCGAGCGGATGATCGAGGCCGTTGTGGACGATCTGCCCTTCGCCAGCGGGGACAACGTGCTGCTGTTCACCAACTCGAT
Organism: Prauserella muralis; assembly: GCF_003202285.1. Taxonomy (GTDB): domain Bacteria; phylum Actinomycetota; class Actinomycetes; order Mycobacteriales; family Pseudonocardiaceae; genus Prauserella_B; species Prauserella_B muralis. The sequence goes on along the minus strand of NZ_MASW01000006.1, from coordinate 350,581 downwards.
GGGCGGCACGCCGCTGATCGAGCTGTACCTGGCGCACGGCATCGCGGAGCGGCTGCTGGAGCGCCAGGGCATCACGGTGACCCGCAGGCTCGTCGGGCCGTACATCACGAGCCTGGAGATGCAGGGGATCAGCGTGACGTTGCTGCGGCTCGACGACGAGCTCACCGATCTGTGGGACTCGCCGGTGAACACGCCCGCGCTGCGGTGGGGTGCCTGATGGGCTGCGGTGCCGCCGAGATGGCGGCCCTGCTGCGGGCCGGCGCCGCCACGATCGAGCGCCACCGGGTCGAGCTGATCGACCTGGACCGGCCGATCGGGGACGCCGACCACGGCGAGAACATGAACCGGGGCTTCGCCGCCGTGGTGTCCACGTTGGACACCGCGGTGCCGGAGACACCCGGCGGCGTGCTGAAGATCGCCGCGACCACGCTGATCTCCAAGGTCGGAGGCGCCGCGGGCCCGCTGTACGGCACGGCTTTCCTGCGGGCGGCCACCACGCTCGGTGACGCGGCCGAGCTGGACCCGCCCGCGGTGCTGGCCGCGTTGCGTGCCGCCAGGGACGGGGTGGTCGCCAGGGGCAAGGCGGAGGTCGGCGACGCCACGATGATCGACGCACTGAGCCCCGCCGTCGACGCCGCCGAGATGGCGGAGGCCAACGGCATCGCCGCGATGCTGGCCGCGGCCGCCGATGCCGCGGACAAGGGCGCCGAGTCGACGACCCCGCTGGTGGCGCGCAAAGGCAGGGCCTCCTACCTGGGCGAGCGCAGCGTCGGGCATCTCGACCCCGGCGCCCGGTCGACGGCACTGTTGCTGCGGGCGTTCGCGGAGGCGGTCGGATGAGGGTCGGCCTCGTCGTCGTCTCGCACAGCGCCAAGCTCGCCGAGGGCGTGGCCGAGCTGGCCGCGCAGATGGCACCGGACGTGGGTGTGCACGCGGCGGGCGGGCTGCCCGACGGCGGCATCGGCACCGACTTCGACGCGGTGCTGGCCGCCACGCAGGCGGCCGACACCGGGGCGGGTGTCGTGCTGCTCTACGACCTGGGCAGCGCGCAGATGACCGCGGAGCTGGCCGTGGAGTCGCTGACCGATCCGGGTTCGGCCGTGGTGGTCGACGCGCCGCTGGTCGAGGGCGCCGTGGCCGCGGCGGTCGCCGCGCAGGGCGGCAGCGACCGGGCGGCCGTCGCGCAGGCGGCGGCCTCGGCCGGCGCCGGGGACGGGGCCCGGCAGGAGGAGCCCGCCGCCGAGCAGCGGCAGGCCGACCGGATCGAGCTGACGCTGGCCAACGAGGTGGGCCTGCATGCGCGGCCCGCGGCGCTGCTCGTGCGCAGTATCGCGGGACTGGACGCCGACGTGCGCATCCGGCGCGGCGACGACGAGGCGGACGCGCACAGCGTGCTGGCCCTGATGTCGCTGAGCGCCCGCAAGGGCGACCGGCTCGAGATCACCGCCACCGGGTCGCAGGCCGGCGAGGCGCTGCGCCGGATCGAGGATCTCGCGGAGCGCAACTTCGACGAGTGACAAGGCGAGGAGGAGACGTTCCAGCGGTCCGGGTTCGTTCGAGCGCTCCCGGCCGGCCCTCCGGTGTGGCACCATCAGGGGTCACTACTGGCCGGTAACCAATGGAGGTCGCCGTGGCACGTGAGTTCTCGACCGTGGGAGTCGTCGGTCTCGGCACCATGGGTTCCGGCATCGCGGAGGTACTGGCGCGCAGCGGCGTGTCCGTCGTGGCCGTGGAGCTGGACGAGGTGGCCTCCGCGCGCGGCCGCGCCCACCTGGAGCATTCCACCGACCGGGCGCTGGCCAGGGGCAAGCTCGACGAGCCGGGCCGGCGACAGCTGCTCGAACGCATCCACCACACCACGGCCCTTGCCGACCTCTCTGGCGCCGACCTGGTGATCGAGGCGATCCCGGAAAGCCTTGACCTCAAGGCCGAGGTGTTCGCCCAGCTGGACAAGATCACCGGTCCGGACACCGTCCTGGCGTCCAACACCTCGTCGCTGTCGGTCACCGAGATCGGCGTGCACACCTCCCGCCCCGGCAAGGTCGTCGGGATGCACTTCTTCAACCCGGCGCCCGTGCTCAAGCTCATCGAGGTCGTGCGCACGGTGGTCACCGAGCCGGACGTGGTCGACGACGTCGTGGCTTTCGTGCGGCGGCTCGGCAAGACGCCGGTCGTGATCGGCGACCGCGCCGGGTTCATCGCCAACGCGCTGCTGTTCGGCTACCTCAACCACGCCGTGGAGATGTACGAGCAGCGCTACGCCTCCCGCGAGGACCTCGACGCGGCCATGCGGCTCGGCTGCGGGTACCCGATGGGCCCGCTCGCCCTGCTGGACCTGATCGGGCTCGACACCGCCTACGAGATCCTCGACACGATGTACCACCAGTCGCGCAACCGGCTGCACGCCCCGGCGCCGCTGCTCAAGCAGATGATCACGGCGGGCCTGCTGGGCCGCAAGACCGGGCGCGGCTTCTACACCTACGACGCGCCGGACTCGCCCACGGTGGTGGCGGACGCGGCCACGCCCGCATCGTCCACGATGGACGGCGCGCGCCCGGTGGGCACCGTCGGCGTGATCGGCACCGGCACGATGGCCACCGGCATCGCCGAGGTGTTCGCCAGGAAGGGCTACGCCGTGGTGCTGCGGGCCCGCACGGCCGACAGGGCGAAGGCGGCGCTGGAGCGGGTCCGCGGCTCGCTCGGCAGGTCCGTCGCCAAGGGCCGGATGTCCGAACAGGACGCCGATGCGGCGCTGGACCGGATCACGCCCGCGGTGGAGTTCGCGGGCCTCGCGGAGGCGGACCTGGTGATCGAGGCCGTCGCCGAGGACCTGGCGGTCAAGCAGGAGGTCTTCCGCGCGCTCGACGCGGTGCTTCGGCCGGGTGCGGTGCTGGCCACCACCACGTCGTCGTTGCCGGTAATCGAGTGCGCCGCCGCCACGTCGCGGCAGGCCGACGTCGTCGGGATGCACTTCTTCAACCCGGCGCCGGTGATGAAGCTCGTGGAGGTGGTGAGCACGATCGCGACGGCGCCCGAGGCCGCGGCCACCGTGCACGCCGTCTGCGAGGCGGTCGGCAAGCATCCCGTGCACTGCGGCGACCGCGCCGGGTTCATCGTCAACGCGCTGCTGTTTCCCTACCTCAACGACGCGGTCAAGATGCTGGAGGCGCACTACGCCGTCGCCGACGACATCGACACCGCCATGAAGGTCGGCTGCGGGCTGCCGATGGGGCCCTTCGAGTTGCTCGACGTGGTGGGGCTCGACGTGTCGCTGGCGATCCAGCGGACGCTCTTCAACGAGTTCCGCGAGGCGGGATTCGCCCCCGCACCGCTGCTGGAGCACCTGGTGACCGCCGGCCGGCTCGGCCGCAAGACCGGCAAGGGCTTCCGCGACTACACGTAGCGGACGGGGGAGCGCTCAGCCGCAGCCGCACGCTCCGCCGCAGCAGCCGCCGCCTCCACCCGCGGGGGCAGGGACGCTCGCCGAGCCGGTGAGGGCGACGGTGGTGAGCAGCTTGACGGTGTCGGCGTGGCCCTCGGGACAGGTCGCGGGCGCACCCGAGTCGCTCATCGGCCGGTTGAGCTCGAACGTCTGGGTGCATTCCCGGCAGCGGTATGCGTAGGTCGGCATGAACACGATTATCGCCGTGGCGGCGCGGAGTGGGAAGCTTGCCCGATGGACCTTCCGGTGATCGCGGACGATGTGCCCCACCTGAGCAGGGTTGTGCCGTCGATGCTGCACGCGCTGGGCGCGGAGGGCTTCGCGGCCGACCTCGACCTGCCGCGGGTCTCCCGCGCGTGCGTGCTGCTCGTGGACGGTCTCGGCTGGGAGCTGCTCGGCGAGTACGCCGCCGACGCACCCACGCTGAGCGCGCTGTGGCGCACCCCGCTGAGAGCCGGCTACCCCGCGACCACCGCGGCCGGACTGGCCGCGCTCGGCACCGGCCTCGCCTCGGGCGAGCACGGCATGGCCGGCTACACGTTCGAGGTGCCGGGCACGGGGGTGCTCAACGCGCTGCGCTGGTGCAGCCATCCCGACGGTGCCGACCTCAGCGAGTCGCTGGCCGCCGAGGACGTGCAGCCGCTGCCGACCACGTTCGCCGGTGCGGCCGAGGCCGGGCTGACGACCAGTGTGGTGTCGTCGGCGAAGTTCGCGGGCACCTCGCTCACCCGCGCCGTGCTGCGCGGCGGCACGTTCGTCGGCGTGCACGCGCTGGGCGATCTCGTCTCGGCCACGCACACGGCGCTCGAGCAGCCCGGCAGCTTCTGCTACGCCTATCACTCCGAACTGGACCTGCTCGGTCACCTCTACGGGCCCGGCTCGGCGGCATGGCGCATGCAGCTGCGGCAGGTGGACCGGCTGGTCGAGTCCATTGTCGACGGCCTGCCCGAGGACTCACTGCTCGCGGTGGTCGCCGACCACGGCATGGTCGCCGTCGACGACACGGTGGCCGATGTGGACACCACCCCGGCACTGCGGGAGGGCGTCCGCGCGCTCGGCGGCGAGGTGCGGGCCCGGCACGTCTACACCGAGGACGGCGCGACCGCCGACGTGCTCGCCGCCTGGCACGAGACGCTGGGCCCGCGAGCCTGGGTGGCCGAGCGGGACCACGCCATCGAACTGGGCTGGTTCGGCGAGCGGGTGTCCGACCGGGTGCGGCCGCGCCTCGGCGACGTGGTGGTGGCCGCGCGGGCGCATTCCGGTGTGGTGCGCAGCGAGGCCGAGCCCATGGAGTCGAGGCTCGTCGGCCAGCACGGCTCGTTCACCCCGGCCGAGCAGCTGGTGCCGCTCGCGCTGGCCTACGGCTGAGCCGTGCCGTCGGAGTCCCACCAGGCGCCTGCTTCGCCGGTTGGCCGGTTACCGTGGGGTCATGCCGCGCCGCAACCGCCATCGCCGCGACTCGCCACGGTTCGCCGCGTCGACCGGGTGGGCGCGGGCGGAGTCCGGCGACGACGGCGACTGGCTCGTCCGCACGGTGCCCGGCGCGCAGGCCACCAAGGTGTACCGCTGTCCCGGCTGCGACCACGAGATCCAGCCCGGCGTCCCGCACCTCGTCGCGTGGCCCGCCGACGACACCGGCTCCGTCGCCGACCGCAGGCACTGGCATCGCGCCTGCTGGCAGGCCAGGCTTCACCGGCGCCCGACCCGCCGCCGGTAGTAGACCGCGGGCGCGCCCTGGTAGTCGGCCTCCTTGTCGACGGCGAAGCCCAGCTTCTCCGCCACCCGCCGGGCGGGGGCGTTGCCGACGTTGGTGATGACCACCACCGGCAGGCCGGGCAGCGTCCGCTCGGCCCAGTCGACCACCGTGCCTGCCATCTCGGCCGCGTAGCCCTTGCCCCAGGCCGAGGGCCGAAACCGGTAGAAGAGGTTGAGCACCCGCTCGCCGTCCAGTTCGCGTTCCTGGACCCCGCCGATCCCGATCACCGCACCCGTCGCCTGCTCCACCACCGTGAGGTAGCCGAACCCGTGGTCGGCCCAGTGCCGCAGCCACGCCTCGAACAACTGCCGCACCTCCTCGGGCCCTGCGAGGTAGGAGTCGTGCAGGTGCGTCCGCGGATCGGTCTGGATCTCGAGCACGGCGGGCAGGTCGTCGGCGCGCAGCGGGCGCAGCAGTAGCCGGTCGGTGCGCAGGTCCTCCAGCAGAGCGGTCACGGCCTGAACCTAGCCGCCCGTCAGGGGAGAATGCGGGCATGGCTGAACTTCCGCTGGTACTGCTGCACGCCTACCCCGTCGACGCGCGCATGTGGAACGGCGTGCGCGAGCCGCTCGCCGCGCGGACCCGGCTCATCACGCCGGACCAGCGCGGCCTCGGCCGGAGCCCGCTGCCGGAGACCGGCAGGGAGCCCAGCCTGGACGACGCGGCACGTGACGTGCTGGCGCTGCTGGACAAGCTGGAACTCGACCGGGTCATCCTCGGCGGCTGCTCCATGGGCGGCTACGTGACGCTCGCCGTGCTGCGCGCGGCCCCGGAGCGGGTCGGCGGGCTCGTGTTGATCGACACGAAGGCCACGGCCGACACCGAGGAGGCCAGGGGCAGGCGGCTCGCCGTCGCCGAGCGCGCCGAGTCCGAGGGCATCACCGGCTGGCTCGCCGACACCATGCTGCCCACCCTGTTGTCCGAGGCCACCCGGTCCGGCAAGCCCGAGGTGGTGGAGACGGCACGGCAGCTGATCGAGTCGCAGAGCCCGGAGGGCGTCGCCTGGGCCCAGCGGGCCATGGCCGCCCGCCCGGACTCCCGGGACGCGCTGCGCGGCGCCGACGTGCCCACCCTCGTCCTCGTGGGGGAGCAGGACCCGGTCACGCCGCCCGACGCGGCACGCGAACTGGCCGACACGGCCCCGGACGCCAAGCTCGTGGTGCTTCCCGGCGCGGGGCACCTCACCCCGCTGGAGGACCCACAGGGCGTGACGGCGGCCCTGCTCGACTGGCTCCCGTAGCAAGCTCCCCAATGCGGCATTGGTAGCGCTCAACGCAACCAATGCCGCATTGGTGGCGCTCAACGCCACGAATGTGGCATTGGGGAGCTTGGAAGGTGACGGACGTAACGCCGGTGTGGGGGCGGTAGGGCGCTGAGCTGCGGCGATGCGGCTCCCCGGTCGGTGGCTGGGCGGGTGCTCGCCTGGGGCCAGGGGCGCGCGGGCCGGCTGCGGTTGCCCGGCGGCAGGCGGCAGGCGGGCCAGGGACGGCGGAGGTTTCGGCGAGGGCGACGGCAGTGCACGCAAGGGCGCTGACCTGCGGATTCGCCGGGATCGGCCGTCCGAGGGGGAGCGGCCGGCCGGTGGTGCCGCCCGCGGCGGCGGTCCGGGAGCGCGAGCGTGGGGACACGCCTCGCCCGTGACGCGGGCGTGATCTTCCACAGCCGGTGCGCAGGCCCCGAACGGGCTGCGGCTACGATCCCCCTAGCCAACGTGGGTCCCCCGCCCGTGGCGACAGCAAGCAACACGGGGTTTCGAGTGCAGGAGGCAGGAGTGACGGCCGTAGCCCCCCAGCCGATCGCGACGCGTCCCTACCCGGCGCACGAGACGGCGAAGGGTTCGTACCTGCTGCGGTTGTTCCGCACGACGGACCACAAGCAGATCGGGATCATGTACCTGGTCACGTCGTTCGTCTTCTTCATGGTCGGCGGCGCGATGGCGATGCTGATCCGCACGGAGCTGGCCCGTCCAGGGCAGCAGTTCCTGTCGCAGGAGCAGTACAACCAGCTGTTCACCATGCACGGCACGATCATGCTGCTGCTGTACGCGACGCCGATCCTGTTCGGGTTCGCCAACTTCATCCTGCCGCTGCAGATCGGCTCGCCCGACGTGGCGTTCCCGCGGCTCAACGCGTTCTCGTACTGGCTGTACCTGTTCGGCGGGCTGATCGTGATCTCCGGCTTCCTCACGCCGGGTGGTGCGGCCGACTTCGGCTGGTTCGCCTACACGCCGCTCTCGGACGCGATCCACTCCCCGGGCGCGGGCGCCGACCTGTGGATCTCTGGCCTCGTGGTCTCCGGTCTCGGCACCATTCTCGGCGCGGTCAACATGATCACCACCGTGGTCTGCCTGCGCGCGCCCGGCATGACGATGTACCGGATGCCGATCTTCACCTGGAACATCCTCATCACGAGCGTGCTCGTGCTGCTGGCCTTCCCGATCCTCACCGCGGCGCTGCTGGGTCTCATGGCCGACCGGCACCTCGGCGCCCACGTGTTCGACCCCGCCAACGGCGGCGTGATCCTGTGGCAGCACCTGTTCTGGTTCTTCGGCCACCCCGAGGTCTACATCGTCGCGCTGCCGTTCTTCGGCATCGTGTCGGAGATCTTCCCGGTGTTCAGCCGCAAGCCGATCTTCGGCTACAAGGGACTGGTCTGGGCGACGCTGGCCATCGCCGCGCTGTCGGTGGCCGTGTGGGCGCACCACATGTACGCCACCGGCGCCGTGCTGCTGCCGTTCTTCGCGTTCATGACCTTCCTCATCGCGGTGCCCACCGGCGTGAAGTTCTTCAACTGGATCGGCACGATGTGGAAGGGGCAGCTGAGCTTCGAGACGCCGATGCTGTTCTCCATCGGCTTCATCGTCACCTTCCTCTTCGGCGGTCTCACCGGCATCCTGCTGGCCGCGCCCGCCATCGACTTCCACGTGTCGGACAGTTACTTCGTGGTGGCGCACTTCCACTACGTGCTCTACGGCACCATCGTCTTCGCCACGTTCGCCGGGATCTACTTCTGGTTCCCCAAGATCACCGGCCGGATGATGGACGAGCCGCTGGGCAAGCTGCACTTCTGGACGACCTTCCTCGGCTTCCACGCCACCTTCCTGGTGCAGCACTGGCTCGGCGCGGAGGGCATGCCCCGCCGCTACGCCGACTACCTCATCAGCGACGGCTTCACCACGCTCAACACGGTGTCCACGATCGGTGCCTACGTGCTCGGCGCCTCGACGCTGCCGTTCATCTGGAACGTTTTCAAGAGCTACCGCTACGGCGAGGTCGTGACCGTGGACGACCCGTGGGGCTACGGCAACTCCCTGGAGTGGGCCACCACCTGCCCGCCGCCGCGGCACAACTTCACCGAACTGCCCCGCATCCGGTCGGAGCGGCCCGCGTTCGAGCTGCACTACCCGCACATGATTGAGCGGCTGCGCGGCGAGGGACACATCACCTTCACCGGCAAGGCGCTGGCGCACCCCGACGCGAAGCCCGCCCCGTCCGAGGTACTGACCGAGGCGGCCATCCCCGGCAGGCACGACAAGGACAACGCGAGCGAGCAGTGAGCCGCGGCTCTGCCGCCCGCGCACAGGAGACACAGTGAGCGACACACCGGCGACTCCAGTCCTGATCACCACCACGGGGCCGGACAAGCCCGGTGTGTCCTCTGTGCTCTTCGCCGCACTCACGCGCCACGGCGTGGAGGTCCTCGACGTCGAGCAGGTCGTGATCCGGGGACGGCTGGTCCTCGGGGTGCTCGTCGGTGTCGACAGCGACCCCGAAGCGCTGCAGGAGGCCGTCGAGCAGGCGATGGCGACGGTGTCGATGCACGTGGAGGTGCGCATCGGCTCGGCCATCGGCGCCGAGCCGTTCGCGCCGGCCAAACGTGGCTCGACACACGTGATGGTGCTGCTCGGCCGCCCGGTGACGGCGCGCGCGTTCAGCGAGGTCGCCAGCAGGCTCGCCGCCGTCGGCGCCAACATCGACACGATCCGCAGCATCGCCGACTACCCGGTGACCGGCCTGGAGATCTACGTCTCCGCCGCCGACGACACCGAGGAGGCCGACGGGCAGCTGCGTTCGATGCTGGCCGACGTCGGCTCGCGGGGCGGCCTGGACGTCTCGATCGAGCGGTCGGGCCTGTCGCGCAAGGCCAAGCGGCTCGTGGTGTTCGACGTGGACTCGACCCTCATCCAGGGTGAGGTCATCGAGATGCTCGCCGCTTACGTCGGCGTCGAGCCGCAGGTCCGCGAGATCACCGAGGCCGCCATGCGCGGCGAGCTGAACTTCACCGAGTCGCTCGAACGGCGCGTCGCGCTGCTGGAGGGCCTGCCGGAGTCGGTGCTCGACGAGGTCGCCGACGCCATCGAGCTGACGCCGGGTGCGCGCACCACCATCCGCACCCTGAAGCGGCTCGGCTTCCGGTGCGGCGTCGTGTCGGGCGGGTTCACCCGCATCATCGAGCGGCTGGTCAAGGATCTCGGGCTCGACTTCGCCGCCGCCAACGAGCTGGAGATCGTGGACGGCAGGCTCACCGGCCGGGTGCTCGGCGAGATCGTCGACCGGCCCGGCAAGGCGACCGCGCTGCGCCGCTTCGCCGCCGACTACGGCATTCCGATCGGCCAGTGCGTCGCCGTCGGCGACGGCGCCAACGACATCGACATGCTCTCGGCCGCGGGGATGGGCATCGCGTTCAACGCCAAGCCCGCCCTGCGCGAGGTGGCCGACGCGGCACTGTCCTACCCGTACCTGGATGCGGTGCTGTTCATGCTCGGCGTCACCCGCGCCGAGGTGGAGGCGGCCGACGCCGCCGACGGCCTTCCGCTCGTCCGGCCGTGAGCGCTCCGGTGCTGGCGCCGCTCGCCGCGCGCTACGCCACGTGGCTCGGCCTGCCCGCCGAGCAGACCTCGGTACCGGAGGCCGACCCCGGCCAGGTGCGGGCGATGCCGGTGGTGCTGCGCATGGAGCGCGGCGAGCCGCCGGCGCGCACGGCGTTGCTGGAAGCCGCCGCGACCGCGGCGCTGGCGGTGTGCCTCGACGAACGCGCCCAGGAGGGCGGCGACTGGCACGACGCCGTCTCGGCCTGGGTGGCCGGGCACATCCGCAAGGTCGCGCGCAGGGCGCGGGGTGCCCACTGGCGGGCCGTGCAGGATCTGCCCGGGGTCACGATCGACGTGGCCGGCGCCGAGGCACGGGCGCTGCTGCCCGGCAGGGTCGCCGAGCTGCCCAAGGAGGTGGCGCGGCTGCAGATCTCCGGCAGCGACCTGCCCGCCGACGAACCCGGCCCCGCGCAGGAGGGACTGCCGCTGCTGCTGCTCAACCCCGACGTCACGATGACGGTCGGCAAGGCCGCCGCGCAGGTGGGGCACGGCACGATGCTGCTGGCGGCACTGCTGGACACCGAGGAGCTGGCGGCGTGGCAGCGGCTCGGCTACCGCTGCGCCGTGCGCACCGCGACCCCGCGGCAGTGGGCGGCGCTGTATCCCGCGGATCCGGCGCAGGCCTGGCGGGAACGGCGCGTGGTCGCGGTTCGCGACGCCGGGTTCACCGAGATCGCCCCGGGCACGGTCACCGTCCTCGCCCAGTGGCCTTGTGCCGGGCCCGGCCGCTGAGCGAGCGGCTCAGGACGGGGAGCTGCCCGCCTTCCAGACGACGTAGGCCTCGTCGGCGTCGGTGGTCATCGCCTCGACGAACTTCTCGTGGTCGAAGCCGGGCAGGGTCTGCAGCCGCTCGATCAGCGCGTTGGCGGCCGGGTCGCCGCTGGGCACCGCCGTGCCGGTTCCGTCGGCCGCGGCGAGCATCAGGAACACGTCCTCCCGGAACGGGCCCTCGGGGATCACTCTCACCACCACGGCGGACAGTTCCGCCCAGGTGACCGATTCCTCGGTGCCGTCGGCCAGTTGCCGACGGACACCGACGTCGTCGACGCTGACCGAACGAGATCGCGCGCTCGATGAGTCGGGGGACAAACGACCTCTCCCTTGGTGTCGGGTTCCGTTCACCGTAGCCCCTTGCCGCGCACCGGCCTCAGGCCGGGGCGGCGGCGTCGAGTCTGCGCAAGGCCTCTCGCGCTACGGTGCGGTCGAAGGTGGGCCACAGGGGCGGCAGCGATGCCCGCAGGAAGCCGCCGTAGCGTGCGGTGGCCAGCCGGGAGTCCAGCACCGCCACCACACCGCGATCGCTGACCGACCGGTGCAGCCGCCCCGCGCCCTGCGCCAGCAACAGCGCGGCGTGCGTGGCCGCGACGGTGAGAAAACCGTTGCCGCCACGGGCTTCCACCGCCCGCTGCCGGGCCGACGACACCGGATCGTCCGGCCGCGGGAACGGCAACCGGTCGACCACCACGAGCTGCAGCGACGGCCCCGGCACGTCCACCCCCTGCCACAGGGACAACGTGCCGAACAGGCACGTGCGCGTGTCGTCGGCGAACTTGCCCACCAGCAGGGAGGTGGAGTCCTCGCCCTGGCACAGGATCGGGTGGGACACGCGCTCCCGCAGCTCCTCGGTGGCCTGCTTGGCCGCGCGCATGGACGAGAACAACCCGAGTGTGCGACCCCCGGCCGCGTCGATGAGCTCCGCCAGCTCGTCCAGCATGGCCTCGCCGAGCCCGTCCCTGCCGGGCGGGGGCAGGTGCTTGGCGACGTAGAGGATGCCGTGACGGGCGTAGTCGAACGGCGAGCCGACGTCGAGCCCGCTCCACCGTGGCCCTTCGTCGGAATCCGACGGCGGCGGCTTCTCGGTGGCCGTGCCCTCCGCCTTGACCGTCGGCTTCGGAGCAGGCGGCAGACCCCACTGCCTGGCCAGCGTGTCGAAGGTGCCGCCGAGCGCCAGCGTCGCCGACGTGAGCACCGTGGTGCTGCGGGCGAACACGCGCTCCCGCAGCAGGCCGCCGACACCCAGCGGGGCGACGTGCAGGGCGGGCGGCCTCGGGTTCGCCGAGTACTTGTCGCCGGAGAGCCACACCACGTCCGGCCGGTTCGCCTGGTCGGAGTCGAAGGCGTCGAGCAGCCGCACCGCCGTGTCGTGCACCTCCTCCAGCGCCGAGCGCGCGAGCTTGCGGGCCGTGGCCTCCTCGACGTCCTCCTTGCGTTCGGAGCCGAGCGCGGTCAGGCACGCGTGTGCGGCGTCGCGGACCACGGTGACCGACCCGGCCAGCGGCTGCGGCAGCGCGTCGATGCGGCCGGGGGCCATGTCGTCGAGCACCAGCGCGAGCCCGTCGCCCGCCTCCAGCAGCCGGTCGGCGATGCCGGCGTCGATGAGCTTGCCGCTGCGCCGCGTCGCCGCCGAGATCATCGCCGGGGTCAGCTCGGCCGTCGCCGCCGACGTCACCCGGTCGACCAGCTCGTGCGCCTCGTCGATCACCACCACGTCGTGCTCGGGCAGCACCTGGTACTCCTGCAGCGCGTCGATGGCGAGCAGCGCGTGGTTGGTGACCACGACATCGGCCCTGCCCGCCTCGCCACGGGCCTGCTCGGCGAAGCAGTCCGTCCCGATCGGGCAGCGCGCGACACCCAGGCATTCCCTGGCCGTCACCGAGACCTGCCGCCACGCCTGCTCGGACACCCCGGGCACGAGCTCGTCGCGGTCGCCGGTCTCGGTGTCGGAGGCCCACTCGTGCAGCCGCTTGACCTCCCTGCCGATGCGGGAGACGGCGAAGGCGTCGAACAACCCGGTGTTCTCGGGTTCCTCCGGCGCGCCGGTGTCGAGGCGGTGCAGGCACAGGTAGTTGCGCCTGCCCTTGAGGATCGCGAAGGTGGGCTCCCGGCCCAGCGGCTTCTTCAGCGCCTTGGCCAGCCGGGGCAGGTCGCGGTCGACGAGCTGACGCTGCAGCGCGATCGTGGCCGTCGACACGACGACGGTGGCCTCGCGCTCCACCGCATGGCGGATGGCGGGCACCAGGTAGGCCAGCGACTTGCCGGTGCCGGTGCCCGCCTGCACGGCCAGGTGCTCGCCCGTGCGGATGGCCTTGCCGACGGCCTCCGCCATGCGCACCTGGCCCTCGCGCTCGGTGCCGCCCACGGCCTCGACGGCATGCGTGAGCAGCTCGCGGACGCCGGGCAGGGCAGAAGAGTCGGCGGAGTCGGCCACGGACCGAGACGTTACCCGCCCCCACCGTCAGGATCGGCCGCGGTCGGCCCCATCCGGTCGTCTGGTGATCACGAAAGCTCCATCCATGCCTCACCGGCCGGTCAGGAACCGGACATAACGTCAGCCCGATGAGACGCATCCGGTCCCGGTCGCTGGCCTGCCTGCTGGCGGCGACCGCCCTCACCGCCACCGGCCCCGCCCTGCCCCAGCTCGCCGCCGCCGACCCGGGCGACGTCGTCGTCGCCGAGTCGTTCGACGGCACGACGCTGCCGGAGGGCTTCTCGCCCGTCGCGGGCCAGTGGGAGGTCAGCGGCGGCAGGCTCGTGAACACGCAGCCCGGCAGTCTTTCCCGCATCACGTTCGGCACCCACCTGCGGGACTTTCGCGCCGAGGCAACGGTTAGGTTCGAGACCGTGAACAACGCGAGCCGGTGGGCGGGCATCATGCTCGACATCGACCCGTCCGGCGCCGTGCCGTGGAGCCAGGCCATCATGCGGTCGCAGTCCAGTGCGAGCAACGGCATCGAGTTCGCCACCCGCACCCGGGCCAACACCTGGAACGTCACCGACACCGCCTCCGCCCCGTACGACGCGGGCACGGGCCGCGACGTGCGGATGAGCGTCGAGGTGCACGGCACGAAGGCCACGTGGAGCTTCGACGGGCAGACCGTGCTGGCCACCACGCAGCTGCCTCGCAGCGCCGACGGCGTGCTCGGCTTCATCGCCGACGGCGCCAGGATCAGCGTCGACGACGTGCGGGTCACCGAGCTGGAGCCCCTGCCGGTGACCCAGCCGGACGGCGCGCTGCCGCTCACCGTGGCCCACCGCGGCTACTCGTCGGCCGCACCCGAGAACACGCTAGCGGCCGTCGAGGCGGGCATCCGCGCCCGCTCCGAGTACGTCGAGATCGACGCGCACACCACCGCCGACGGCGTTGCCGTGGTCATGCACGACTCCACCGTCGACCGCACCACCGACGGCACCGGGGCGGTGTCCTCGCTCACCGCCGACTACGTCACCGGGCTCGATGCGGGCTCGTGGTTCTCGCCCGCCTTCGCCGGCCAGCGCGTGCCGACGCTGGGCCAGGTGCTCGACCTCGTCAAGGACAGCGGCTCGACGCTGCTGCTGGAGGTCAAGGGCCCCGAGACGCGGGCCGAGACCCAGGGCATCGTCGAGGAGGTGCTGACGCGCGGCATGACCGAGCAGGTGCTGCTGCAGAGCTTCGACGAGCAGGTGCTGCGCGACGCCCGCGACCTGGCGCCGCGGCTTCCGCTCGGCCTGCTGCGCTCGTCGCTGGACGCCGACCCGCTCGCCACCGCCCGAGACTTCGGCGTCGTGGCCTACAACCCGTCGGTCACCGCGCTGCTGACCCGGCCCGGCACGGTGGGCACGCTCAACGACGCCGGCATCGCCGTGATGCCCTACACCATCGACGACGCCGCCCGCTGGGAGCAGCTGAGCGAGCTGGGCGTCGACGCGGTCATCACCAACCGCGCCGGTGAGCACTACGGCTGGCGGCAGCGCGCCGAGCAGGATCCGGCGGCGGCGCCGACCGTGGCCATCACCGCCCCCGCCGACGGCGCGACCGTGCGCCGCCACACCCCGGTGACCGTGGCCGTGCAGGCCGCCGAGGCCGACACGGTGACGCTGACCCTCGACGGCGCGCCCATCGAGGCGGGCACGCCGATCGACCCGCGCACGCTGGCGGCGGGCAGGCACACGCTCACGGCCGTGGCCGAGGGCCCCGGTGGGGTCGCCGAGGCCGGCTCGGCCTTCGACGTGGTCGTGGACCCGACCGGGGTGCGCGTGCTGGTGGCCGAGGCCGCGGTTCCGGCCCAGCACACCGCCACGATCCTGCGGCATCTCGACGCGGGCCGCTGGACGCTCGTCGCGCACGCCGTCCGCGCGGCGCCGTTCACGCCCGAGCAGGAGCGCCTGCTGCTCGGCGACATCCGCATCCTCGCCGGAGCCTGAGCCGGTACCTGCCTGACCCACACGTGCGGGTGACATCCGCTCGTGCGGGTCAGGCAGGCCCGCGCCGCCGCCGATGTCGATGAGGCGAGTTTGTCCGCGACGACGGCACGGGAGCGGTGATGTCGAAGATCAGCAAGACGGTGGCGGTGGCGATGCTCGCGGCGGGGGCGGTGGTGCTGCCCGCGTCGGCACAGGCCGCGCAGGCGCCCACCTCGACGGCGTCGGCGTCGCTGGGCGAGGCCGACATCGTCGTCGGCGGCACACCGGCGCAGGCGGCACCGATCGCGCCGTGCGACGTCGTCGCCGGGCCGCCCGCCAACAGCTCCGGCGGCACCCGGGTCGGCTCCACCACGGAGTACGGCAGGGGCGAGACCTCGTGCACGAGGTCGGGGGACGGCACGTCCAGCGCCAAGGTCGCGGGCCAGCGGTTCGAGACGAAGGTCCTGCGCCAGTTCGGCGGCCCCACCATCCGCGTGCGCACCTACAGTGCCGAATGCCGCACCACGGCCAAGGGCAGCAGCGGCTACGTCGAACTGGGTGGCGTGTCGGGCTTCACCGTGCCCGCCGACATCAAGCCCAACCACACGCTGACCATCCCCGGCGCGAAGCCGGGGGACCCGCCGATGGCGCGGATCGTGCTCAACGAGCTCGTCGTGCCGTCGCTGCCGGACGGCAGCCTCACCACGCACACGCTGCGCATCGTGCTCTTCCCCGAGGGCGGGCCCGGCAGCGGTGACATCGTGCTGGGCACCGCTAGCTGCGATCCCTTCGGGGGCTGAGCTGCTTGAGCTCGTCGCGGTCGGGCAGTGCCTCCCACTCGCCCGGCACCGTCAGGGCGAACGCCCGGCAGGCGGCGGCGGTGCGCACGCGGCGCTCCGGCGGCGCCCCGGCGAGGAAGTCGGCGAGAAACCCGGCGATGAACGCGTCGTCGGCGCCGTCGGAGTCCACCGCGCGCACCGGGTAGGTCGGCACGTCGTAGCGCACGCCGCCCAGTTCGGCGATCGCGCCGCGCGGCCCCAGCTTCACCACCACCTGCTCGGGGCCCAGCGCGGCCAGGTTCTCGGCCAGTTCCCCCGCAGGGCCGGTGAATCCGAGCAGCCGCGCCTCGTCGTCACCCGCGAACACGATGTCGGCCCTGGTGATCAGCTCGCGCAGCACGTCGCGGGCGTCCTCCGGCGGCCACAGCGCCTGCTGGTAGGCGACGTCGAACGACACGGGCACGCCCTCGTCGCGGGCCACGTCCACGGCGGCGAACACGGCCTTCGCCGCCGTGTCGGACAGCGCAGGCGTGATCCCGGTCAGGTGCAGCACACCCGCGTCGGCGATGCGGTCCTCCGGCAGGTCCTCCGGGCAGAGCCTGCTGCCCGCGCTGCCGTGCCGGTAGTAGGCCGAGCGCGTCGAGTCGGTGGTGCGGAAGTCCTTGAGCACCAGGCCCGTGGAGGCCTCCTGGTCGGTCATCGCCGCCGAGGTGTCCACGCCCTCGTCGCGCAGCCGCGACAGCACCAGGGCGCCGGGCTCGTCGGCGCCGACCCGGCCAGCCCACGCGGCGGCCACGCCGAGCCGGGCCACGCCGATGGCGACCCCGGCCTCCGGCCCCGCGATGCTCACCTCCACCGACGTCGCGTGCCGCAGCTTGCCCGAGACCGTGCTGAACGCCGCGAGGCCCTCACCGAAGGTCAGCAGACCCGCTTCGCTCACGAAGCGACCCGCGGGGCGCCGCTGACCTCGACCCCGGCACCGGCCAGCTCGGCGAGTGCCGCGTCCACAGTGGACTTCGAGACGCCCGCGGTGAGGTCTGCCAGCACGCGCACCGAGAGCCCGGACCTCGCGGCGTCGAGCGCCGTGGCCCGCACGCAGTGGTCGGTGGCGATGCCGACGACGTCCACGCCGGTCACGTTGCGCGAGCGCAGCCAGCCGGCGAGCGTATCGCCGTCGTCGGTCTGCCCCTCGAAGCCGGAGTAGCCGTCGCTGTACTGGCCTTTGGAGAACACGGCCGTGATCGGCGTGATGTCCAGTTGCGGGTGGAACCCGGCGCCCGCCGTGCCCGCGACGCAGTGCGGGGGCCACGACCGCACGAAGTCGGGGTTGTCGCTGAAATGCGCGCCAGGGTCGATGTGGTAGTCGCGCGTGGCCACGACGTGCGCGTAGCCGTCCCGCCTGGCGTGCCGCGAGATCGCCTCGGCGACCGCGGCGCCGCCCGCGACGGCGAGGGCGCCGCCCTCGCAGAAGTCGTTCTGCACATCCACCACGATCAGCGCGGTAGTCATGGTTCCTCCTGGCTGCAACGGTTCCTAGAAGAACGTCGTGGGAATCGCCGGATCGCCACCGGAGAGCTTGAGACCCTCCCACGGCAGGCTCACCAGCGCCCTGCGCAGTCGTTGCCTTCCGTCTTCGAGGGTGGGCAGTTGCGGCACCTGTTGTCCAGCGCGCATCAGCGGGATGTGCAGCTCCCGGTCGTGCTCGCCGCGCTCCGGCGGCTTCGCCGTCGGGTAGACGACCTCCTCCAGCGCCGTGCCGGTGGGCTTGTGCCGCCGCAGCGCGGACTTGCGGCCGCCTCGCGACGCCTTGTGCTCGCTGCGCTTGGCGACGGGCCTGCCGTCCACTTCCACCAGCTTGTACACCATGCCAGCGGTGGGCGCCCCGGAACCGGTGACCACCGACGTGCCGACCCCGTAGGCGTCCACCGGCTCGGCGCGCAACGCGGCGATGGCGTGCTCGTCGAGGTCACCGGACACGACGATGCGCGTGTCCGTGGCGCCGAGGGCGTCGAGCTGCTCGCGGGCCTTGCGGGCGAGCACGCCGACGTCACCGGAGTCGATGCGGATGGCGCCCAGTTCCGGTCCCGCGACGCGCACGGCCGTGTCGATGCCCGCCGTGATGTCGTAGGTGTCCACCAGCAGGGTGGTGTCCGCGCCCATCTTCTGCACCTGCGCGCGAAACGCCGCCTCCTCGGTGTCGTGCAGCAGCATGAACGCGTGCGCCACCGTGCCGCGCGTCGGGATGTCGTAGCGCCGGCCCGCCTCCAGGTTCGACGTGGTGGCGAACCCGGCGAGGTAGGCGGCGCGCGCGGCGGAGACGGCGGCCATCTCGTGGGTGCGCCTGCCGCCCATCTCGATGATCGGCCTTCCGTGGGCGGCGCTGGACATCCTGGCCGCGGCGGAGGCGACGGCGCTGTCGTGGTTCAGGATGGACAGCACGACGGTCTCCAGCACCACCGCCTCGGCGAACGTGCCGCGCACGGTGAGGATCGGCGAGCCGGGGAAGTACAGCTCGCCCTCCGGGTAGCCGTCGACGTCGCCGGAGAACCGGTAGGCGGCCAGCCAGTCGAGCGTGTCGTCGTCGACGACGGCGGTGGCCTTGAGCTGGCTCAGTTCGGCGTCGGTGAACCGGAAGTCGGAGATCGCGTCGAGGACCCGGCCGGTGCCTGCGACCACGCCGTAGCGGCGTCCCGCGGGAAGCCTGCGTGCGAACACCTCGAACACGCACTCCCGCCTGCCCGTGCCGTCGGCAAGGGCGCTGCCCAGCATCGTCAGCTCGTAGTGGTCGGTGAGCAGCGCGGTGCTGCCCGCCGGGTTCGCGGCCTCGTCCGTGGGTGCCATGGCTGGAGCCTATTGCGGCGCGTGATGCGGCGATCCGGCCGGTGGCGGGAGCAGGCCGTCACGGTCACCCACATGGCGAGACCTGGTGCCGCACCACCCGTGGCGAACGTGACACCATGGAGTCATGAGCACGCCCGTCGAGGCCGAACAGACCCTCGGTGCCGATCAGGGCGCCGGGGACAAGCCGTGGCAGACCATTGTCTGGAACGACCCGGTGAACCTCATGTCCTACGTGACGTACGTGTTCCAGAAGCTCTTCGGGTACAGCAGAGACCATGCGACCAAACTGATGCTCGACGTCCACCACAAGGGCAAGGCCGCCGTCACCTCCGGCACCAAGGAGAAGGTGGAGGGCGACGTCGCGAAGCTCCACGCGGCCGGCCTGTGGGCCACGATGGAACAGTCGTGAAGAGCTGGCGCCGCAAGGGCGGCAGGGTGCTCGGCGGGTTCGAGCAGCAGGAGGCCGCTGTCCTGCGAGGACTCGTGAGCCAGGTGGAGGACATGCTGCGGGCCCGTTCGGAGGAGAGCCCGCAGGACGAGCTGGAGGAGCTGACCGGGATCCGCACGGGCCCGAGCGAGGGGCCCGACGATCCCGTGCTGTCGCGGCTGCTGCCCGACTTCCATCGCCTTGATCCCGACCATCCCACCACCGAGGACCTGGACTCGGCCGCGGCGCTGCGTTCGCTGCACGAGCCCGAGGTCCTGGAGGCCAAGGTCGGCGTCGCGGCGGTGGTGCTGCAGACGTTGCCGCCCGAGGGCGGCGACATCAAGCTCAGCTACGAGCAGGCCGACGCCTGGCTCGCGGCGCTCAACGACGTGCGGCTCGCGCTCGGCACCGCGCTCGACGTGCAGGAGGACATGCCCGACGAGCTGCCGGAAGAGGACCCGAGGGCCCCGCATCTCGGCGTCTACCACTGGCTGACCTGGGTGCAGGAGAGCCTCGTGCAGGCGCTCACCGAATGAGCGGACTCACCGACGTGCCGGGCGTGCTCGTCGGGCACCATCAGCGGCTCTCCGGCGGCTGGGCGACCGGCACGACCGTCGTGCTCGTGCCGGACGAGGCCGTGGCCGCCGTCGACCAGCGAGGCGGCGCGCCCGGCACGCGCGAGACGAACCTGCTGGAGCCGGAGAATCTCGTCCAGCGGGTCAACGCCATCTGCCTCTCCGGCGGCAGCGCCTACGGGCTGGCCGCCGCCGACGGCGTCATGCGCTGGCTCGGCGAGCGCGGCCTCGGCTTCCCCGTGGGGCGCGAGCCGCACCAGGTCGTGCCGATCGTGCCCGGCGCCGTGGTGTTCGACCTGCCGCGCGGCGACTGGGGCAACCGGCCGGACGCCTCCTTCGGGTACGCGGCCTGCGAGGCGGCCTCGCCGGGCACGGTGGCCGAGGGCACGGTCGGCGCGGGTGCCGGTGCGCAGGTCGGCTCGCTCAAGGGCGGTGTCGGCACGGCGAGCGAGGAGGTCGAGGGCTTCGTCCTCGGCGCGCTCGCGGTGGTCAACGCCTCCGGTGAGGCGGTGCGGCTGGAGACGGGCGAGCCCTTCGCCGCCGACCACGAGGTCGACGGTGAGTTCGGAGTCGCGCGCTGGCCGGGCAGGCGCGCGGATCTCCCGGTGGCGGGAACGGGCCTGAACACCACGATCGGGGTGGTGGCGGTGAACGCCGCGCTGTCGAAGGCGGAGTGCAGGCGGCTCGCCGTCGCCGGCCAGGACGGGGTGGCGCGGGCCGTGCGTCCCGCGCACACGATGTTCGACGGCGACACCGTCTTCGCGCTGGCCACCGGCGACCGCGAACTTCCGCTGTCGGAGGGCCGGATCGGCGAGGCGAGCCGGATGGCGACGCTGGACGCACTGTGCTCGGCGGCGGCGCGGGTGTTCACGAGGGCGATGGTGCGAGGGCTGCTGGCGGCGACCTCGGTGCCCGGCCTGCGCGCCTACCGGGACGTGTGGCCCGAGGCGTTCACCACGTCGTCGTACGACGGTTGATCCCTGGTGCGCGGGTGCTGTACCCGCGGCCGGGCACCCGAACCCGGCCGGGTGAGGGCAGTGGGGTGTCTCACGGTGTGAACACCGCTTGTCCAGCCCGTAAGATGTTCACCGTGCTTCGGATCCGCCGTGACCTCGTCGACGCGATCGTCGCCCATGCCCGCCGGGACCACCCGGACGAGGCGTGCGGCGTCATCGCCGGTCCCGATGACGGGAGTGACCGCCCCGAGCGGTTCGTCCCGATGGTCAACGCGGCCCGCTCGCCGACGTTCTACGAGTTCGACTCCGGCGACCTGCTCAAGCTGTACCGCGAGATGGACGCCAACGACGAGACACCCGTCGTGATCTACCACTCGCACACCGCGACCGAGGCCTACCCCTCGCGGACCGACATCAAGCTCGCCCAGGAACCCTTCGCGCACTACGTCCTGGTCTCCACCAGGGACCCCGAGCAGCACGAGTTTCGTTCGTACCGCATCGTGGACGGCGTGGTGACCGAGGAGCCGGTCGAGGTCGTCGAGTCGTACATGTTCGCCAACACCGGAAGCGACGACGTCCCCGACGCCTGAGTCACACCCGGCTCACGCGGGGAATAGTGCCGCGGGCCCAGACGTCTGTCCTGTCAGAACCACTTGCGGAGGTAAACCCATGGCCGTGACCGTCTCCATCCCGACGATCCTGCGTACGCACACCGGCGGCGAGAAGTCCGTCGAGGCGTCCGGCAAGACGGTGGCGGAGGTGATCGACGACATCGAGTCCCGCCACAGCGGCCTCAAGGCTCGCCTGGTCAAGGACGAGAAGCTGCACCGTTTCGTCAACGTCTACGTCAACGACGAGGACGTGCGGTTCGCGGGCGGGCTCGACGCCGAGGTCTCCGACGGCGACACGGTCACCATCCTGCCTGCCGTCGCGGGTGGCGCACGCTAGCCATGGCTCGCTACGAGTCCCTGCTCGACGCGCTCGGCGGCACGCCGCTGGTCGGGCTGCCCCGGCTGTCGCCGTCGGAGGACGTGCGGCTCTGGGCCAAGCTCGAGGACCGCAACCCGACGGGCTCGATCAAGGACCGGCCCGCGCTGGCCATGATCGAGGCCGCCGAGCGTGACGGCAGGCTGCGCCGGGGCTCCACCATCCTGGAGCCGACCTCCGGCAACACCGGCATCTCGCTCGCGATGGCCGCCAAGCTCAAGGGCTACGGCCTGGTGTGCGTGATGCCGGAGAACACCTCGGCCGAGCGCAAGCAACTGTTGCAGGCCTACGGCGCGCGCATCGTCTACTCGCCCGCCGCGGGCGGCTCGAACGAGGCGGTGCGCCGGGCCAAGGAGCTGGCCAAGACCAACCCGGACTGGGTGATGCTCTACCAGTACGGCAACCCGGCCAACGCCGACTCCCACTACTACGGCACCGGGCCGGAACTGTTGAAGGACCTGCCGACGCTCACCCACTTCGTCGGCGGGCTCGGCACCACCGGCACGCTCGTCGGCGTCGGCCGCTACCTGCACGAGCACAAGCCGGACGTGCAGATCATCGCGGCCGAGCCACGCTACGGCGAGCTGGTGTACGGCCTGCGCAACCTGGACGAGGGCTTCGTGCCCGAGCTGTACGACCCCGACGTGCTCAGCGGCCGTTACTCGGTGGGCGCCTACGACGCGCTGCGCCGCACCCGCGAACTGCTGGAGCACGAGGGCATCTTCGCGGGCATCTCCACCGGCGCGGTGCTGCACGCGGCGCTCGGGGTCGCCGAGAAGGCGATGGCCAGGGGCTCGTCCGCCGACATCGCGTTCGTCGTCGCGGACGCGGGCTGGAAGTACCTGTCCACCGGTGCCTACAGCGGCTCCCTCGACGAGGCCGCCGAACGGCTCGACGGCCAGCTCTGGGCCTGACACCTGCCCCGCGCCGTGAGCAGGGGCGGAATTTCAGGGTTCTCACCGAGGTGAGCCTGCCGGTCGCGGACGTAGCCTGAGAACGTGAGCACGCAGCCCCAGCCCGTGCCGGCGGGCGGCCGGCAGGCCACTCCGGCCAAACGCATCCTGCCACCGCGGCCGATCGCGGCGGGTGTCGTCGCACTGGCCTTCACGGTGCTGCTCTACCTGGTGGAGCTACTCGACGTCATCCTGCCCGCGCAGCTGGATCTCGGCGGCATCCACGCGCGCACGCTGTCCGGGCTGGACGGCATCGCGTGGGCGCCGGTTCTGCACGACGGCTGGTCGCACCTGTTCGCCAACACCGTGCCGGTGCTGGTGTTCGCCTTCCTCGCCATGGCGGGCGGCATCGGGCAGTGGGTGGCGGTGACGGCCACCATCTGGCTCGTCGGCGGGCTCGGCGTGTGGCTCACCGCCCCGCCGCAGGTCGTCACGGTCGGCGCGTCGGGACTCGCCTTCGGCTGGCTGGCCTTCCTGCTGGTGCGGGGCATCTTCAGCCGAAGTTTCGGGCAGCTCGTCGTGGCCGCCGTGCTGCTGTTCGTCTGGGGCGGGATGCTGTGGGGCGTGCTGCCGGGCAACCCGGGCATCTCGTGGCAGGGACACCTGTTCGGTGCGCTCGGTGGCGTGCTCGCGGCCTGGATCGTCGCCAGGTCGGACCGCGCGCGGGCGCGCAAGGCGAGCGGTCCCCCGCCCGGTAATCTCGGGGCGTGACTCGCAGCGTTCCGGCCGACGCCCCGATCGGGATCTTCGACTCCGGCGTCGGCGGGCTGACGGTCGCCCGCGCCATCGTCGACCAGCTTCCCGGCGAGGAACTGCACTACGTCGGCGACACCCGCAACGCCCCCTACGGCCCGCTGCCCATCGCCCGCGTGCGCGAACTGGCGCTCGACGCGCTGGACCGGCTGGTGGCCGACGGGGTCAAGGCGCTCGTCATCGCCTGCAACACCGCGTCGTCGGCATGCCTGCGCGACGCACGCGAGCGCTACGACATCCCGGTGGTGGAGGTGGTGCTGCCCGCGGTGCGCAGGGCCGCCGCCGCGACGCACACGGGACGCATCGGCCTGATCGGCACGGAGGGCACGGTCCGCTCCCGCGCCTACGACGACGCGTTCGCTGCCGCCGCCGACATCCGGCTCACCTCGGTGGCCTGCCCCCGGTTCGTCGACTTCGTCGAGCGTGGCGTCACCTCGGGGCGGCAGGTGCTCGGCCTCGCCCAGGGCTACCTGGAGCCGCTGGCCCGCAGCGACGTGGACACGCTGATCCTCGGCTGCACGCACTACCCGCTGCTCACCGGCGTGCTCCAGATCGTGATGGGGCCGGAGGTGACCCTGGTGTCCAGCGCGGAGGAGTGCGCGAAGGAGGTCGTGCGCGTGCTCACCGAGCGCGACCTGCTCGCCGGGCGGCGGGAGCAGCCCGCGCACCGGTTCGTCAGCACCGGCTCCCCGGAGCGCTTCGCGCGGCTCGCGCAGCGGTTCCTGGGTTTCGCACCCGGAGTGCCGGCGCACACGTAGCCCGGGCGAATCCGGGGCGCTCATGGCAGGGTGGCGACCGTGCGACTGACGATCCTCGGTTGTTCCGGCAGCATTCCCGGACCGGGCGCGGCGGCGTCCGGTTACCTTGTCGAAGCCGACGGCTTCCTGCTCGGCATCGACCTCGGCAACGGTACGTTCGCGCAGCTGCAGGCCCTGTGCGACCCGTTCCGGCTCGGCGCGCTCGTGCTGTCCCACCTGCATCCCGACCACTGTGCCGACTTCAGCGCGCTCACCGTGCTGCGCCGCTACCACCCGGACCCGCCTTACGACCCGCGACAGCGGCGGCTCGGCGTGTACGCGCCCGAGGAGGCGGCCGCGCGGCTCGCCAACGCCTACGCACCGCACGAGGCCGAGCGGCTGGCCACCGACCTCACCGACGTCTACGACTTCCACCCGCTGTCGGCAAGGCCGGTGCGCGTCGGCCCGTTCGACATCGGCGCCGTGCCCGTCGACCACCCGACCGAGGCCTTCGGCGTGCGCGTGAGCAACAGTGGCCGCACACTCGCCTACACCGGCGACACGGGGCCGTGCGCGGCGCTGGACGAGCTGGCCGGGGGAGCGGACGTGCTGCTGGCGGAGGCGTCGTGGACCGACGCGCCGGACCGCCCCGGAGGCGTGCACCTATCCGGCAGGCAGGCCGGAGAGCTGGCCGCCCGCGCGGGCGTCGGCAGGCTGCTGCTCACCCACGTCGCGCCGTGGTCCGACCCGGCGAAGATCCTCGCCGAGGCCAGGGCCGCCTTCTCCGGCCCCGTGGACCTCGTCGAGCAGGGGGCCGGCTACGACGTGTGAGGCGCCGCGTCCCAGGCGCAGCACCAGCCACGCCAGCAGACCGATCGGGATGATGAGCCAGCACGAGAGCAGCCGGTAGGCCAGCACCGCCGCGGCCGCGGGAGACTCGGCGGCCCCCGCCGACACGAACCCGGTGAGCAGGGCGACCTCGATGACGCCGATCCCGCCGGGCGTGAGCGGAATCTGGCGGGCGAGTTGCACACCGACATAGATCGTGGCGAGCTCGACAGCGCCGAGACCGATGTCGAAGGCCGCGGCGGCGGCGAGCAGGCACAGCATGTCGGTGAGCCAGTTGCCCGTCGCGGCGGCCAGCGCGGGCAGCCAGTGCCGGGCCGGCACCGCGCGCGACGTGGCGACGGCCTCGGTGAGGGGCCGCAGCGCGAAGCCCAGCCACGGCATCCGGGCCGGTCCGCGGGGGCCACGCCGGGCGTTCGAGACGCGCGCCGGGTGGTGGGCCGCGGCCAGTGCGTAGGCGACCCAGCCGACGGCGGCCGCGACGGCGAGCACCCCGAGGCCCGTCAGCGCGGGGTGGGTGTCCCAGGACCGGGCCAGGCTCAGCGCCCCACCGGTGAGCAGGCCGCTGAGATAGAGCAGGACCAGCCCGGCGGCGGAGAGCAGCCCGGAGAGCACCATGACGGCGGTGGCGGCGGCGCGGTCGGCGCCACCGGCCCGGAACTCGCGGAAGGCGTAGGCCGCCGAGACGGCCGAGCCCGCGGGCAGGCTGATGGAGAGGGCGGAGCGGCTGTAGGACAGGGCGAGCACGCGGCGCCGGGTCATGGTGACGCCGAACGCGACCAGCAGCCTGCGCTGCTGGCGGGCGAAGAGCGCCAGGGAGACGAACTCGGCCGCCGCGGCGGCGAGCAGCCAGCCGGTGTCGGCGTTGCGGAGCGCGTCGAGCACCTGGCCTGCGGCGGGAACGCGGTCCCGCAGCGTCCACGCCATGACCGCCAGCACGGCCAGCGCACCCAGCAGCTGGGCCAGCCGGCGGCGCGGCCGGGTGCTGGCGGTCATGACGCCACCCCCTTTTTCAACCTGAGATGAATTATGCTCCGCCCGGCCAGAATGTCAACAGACGTTGAAATAGGTCACCTCGGGAGCCCGCGTGGCCGTTCACTAGGCTCTGGCCCGTGGTGCGAAAAGACGGCAGGAACGACGACCAGCTCCGCGAGGTGCGCATCACCCGCGGTTTCCAGCAGTGGCCAGCGGGTTCCGTGCTCATCGAGTTCGGCGACACGAGGGTGCTCTGCGCCGCCAGCGTCACCGAGGGGGTGCCCCGCTGGCGGGCCGGATCCGGGCTCGGCTGGGTGACCGCCGAGTACGCGATGCTGCCCTCGGCCACGCACACGCGCGGCGACCGCGAGTCGATCAAGGGCCGCGTCGGAGGGCGCACGCACGAGATCAGCAGGCTCATCGGCCGCTCGCTGCGCTCCTGCATCGACCTGGCCGCGCTCGGCGAGAACACGATCATGATCGACTGTGACGTCATCCAGGCCGACGGCGGCACGCGCACGGCCGCGATCACCGGCGCCTACGTGGCACTCGCCGATGCCATCACCTGGCTCGGCGCGGCGGGCAAGCTGGCCGACCCGAAACCGCTGTCGGCGGCGGTGTCGGCGGTCAGCGTCGGCGTGGTGGACGGCCGCGTGCGCCTCGACCTGCCCTACGCGGAGGACTCCCGCGCCGAGGTCGACATGAACGTGGTCGCCACCGACGTTGGCACCCTCATCGAGGTGCAGGGCACGGGCGAGGGCGCCACCTTCACCCGGTCCACCCTGGACAAGATGCTCGACCTGGCGCTCGCGGGCTGCGCCGAGCTGGCCCGCAAGCAGGCCGAGGCCCTCGCCCAGCCCTATCCCGGTGAGCTGCCCGAGCCCGCACCCGACAAGAAGTCGAAGGGCGCCAGGTGACCACGCGCGTCCTGCTCGCCACCCGCAACGCCAAGAAGCTCGAGGAGCTGCGGCGGATCGTGCTCAAGCGCGGGCTCGGCTCGATCGAGGTGCTCGGGCTGTCCGATGTGGAGGAGTTCCCGGAGGCTCCGGAGACCGGGGCGACGTTCGAGGAGAACGCGCTCGCCAAGGCACATGACGCGGCCAGGGCCACCGGGCTGCCCGCCGTCGCCGACGACTCGGGGCTGGCGGTGGCCGCCCTGAACGGCATGCCGGGCGTGCTGTCGGCGCGCTGGGCCGGTGCCCACGGCGACGACACGGCCAACCTGCATCTCCTGCTCGGGCAATTGAAGGACGTGCCCGACGAGCGGCGCGGCGCGGCCTTCGTGTGCGCGGCGGCACTCGTGGTGCCCGGTGTCCGCGAGATCGTGGTGCGCGGCGAATGGCGGGGCACGCTCGTCCGCGAGCCGAGAGGGACCAACGGCTTCGGTTATGATCCGATCTTCGTGCCCGAGGGAGAGACCCGGACCTCGGCCGAGCTGGCGCCATCCGAAAAGGACTCCGTGTCGCACAGGGGCCGCGCCCTGCGTGCGCTGCTGCCGCACCTGCGTGAGCTGGCGGAGGCTCAGTCCACGTAGCGGACCGTGACGCCGGGACCGAGCCGGTCGAGGCCGGGGTAGCGGTCGCCGCGGGAGATGCGCAGGTCCAGGTGCAGGTCAGCGAGCGGGCTGAGGTCCGGATCGCCCGCGACGCGGGACAGGAACAGCTTGCGCAGCCTCGGCAGCCGGGCGAGCGGGCGCAGGTCGGTGATCCGGCTGTGGCGCAGCAGCAGATCCTCGACCGGCCACTCCGCGAGCAGCGAGAGGTCGGGGTCGGAGAAGAAGCCCAGGTTCGCGTCCGCCACGTTCGGGAACGTGCTCAGCGCCGCCGTCAGGCCCTGCTCGTCCGCAGGGTGCTGGAGGGAGACGCGGGTGACGTCCGGCAGCGAGGTGGTGTTCGCGAGCGCCCGCCCGCTGTAGTCGTAGAGCGCGATCCGGCCCAGGTCGGGCAGGTCGGCGAGCGCGTTCAGCTCGGGTAGCTGCGCGGTCCTTTCGAGGGTCACGAACCGCAGTGTTCGCAGGGCCCGGAGAAAGCCGACATCGCGCCACGGCGACAGCGGCCGCAGGCGCAGGGTCTGCAGCCCGCCCAGCTCCCGCAGTGCGTCGAGGCCGGTGAACCGTTCGGCCCCGTTGAGCCCGACGTGCGACAGCGTGGCGTGGCGTGCCAGCGGCGCGACGTCGACCTGCGTCGCGGCGCACGACGCGTCGAGGAAGACCAGGTGCGGCGTGCCGTCGAGAGTCCGGAGATCCTCGATCTGCTCGTCGTAGAGGAGCAGCGCCGACCGTTGGAGGTGCCTCAGCCGCGAGGTGTGGCGCGCGCAACGCCGGGACCGGACGTAGACCGTTCCACTGATCAGCGGTGCATCGGCGAGCACCGCGTCGGCGTAGCGTTCCGGGTCGAAGTACTGCCACCCCTCGATCACCTCGGCCTGCACCTCCGTGCGCCGGTCGCGGGCATAGCGGGCCAGCAACGGCAGCGCCTCGGCCGCACCGGTGAGCGCGGCGGTGCGCGCGCACGCGGCGGCTCGCGCCTGCGACAGGTCGCGCACGTCCTCGGGCAGGTAGCGCAGGATGCGGTGGCCCACCCCGGCGAGTGAGGCCGTCTCGCGCAGGCTTCTCGGCGGCACGAGATGCCGGGCGATCACCGCGTCGATCCGGGCATGGACCTCCGGGTCGAGGTCGCGCACGGTCTCCAGGCACGCCGCCGCCACGAGCCGGAGCCTGCGTGCGTGCCTGCGTTCCTCGTCGGCCCGGTCGAGCAGGCCCGTCAGCAGCTCACCGGCCTGCCGTGCCGTCGCGTGCCCGCACGCCATGACGACCGTGTCCCACCACGTGTCGAGGTGAGCGTGGGCCACCAGCGTGCCGACGTGGTGCTGCTGAACGGCTTCGTCGGCGGCCAGGTACTCCTGGAAGGTGCGGTGCACGAAGTCGACCCTGCCCGGCACCGGCTCCCTCAGCACGCCGCTGCGTTCCAGCAGGTGGTCGAGCACGGTGTCCGGCTCGGCGTCCACGGTGGGCATCGCGGGCAGCTTGCGCTCCACGTGGCCGAGGGCGTCGTCCCTGGTGAGCTCGATCCGGTTGGCGAGCGTGAGCCGCCAGGCGAGGTCGCGCAGCAGGACCCGTTTCTCGGGGTCGGCGAGTGGTCCTGTGATGCCCCGTTCGGCGTCGCGCAGGTGCAGCAACATGGTGAGCGCCCTGGCGTAGAGGTCCATCCGGTTGCGCGGCAGTTCGGAATGGTGGGCGAGGTTCAGCGCGCTGAGCAGCGCGCACAACAGCGGGCTCGCCGCGAGTTCGCGCAGGTGCGGCCGTTCCAGCTGGCCGCGCAGCCGCCGCTCGGCGGCGTCCGTGCCGGTGGCACCGCCCGCGGCCGCCGCCTCGTGCCAGCGCGCCACGAACGCCAGCACCCCGCTCGGACTCAGGGGTTCCAGCGTGGCGGTGGTGAACCGCTCCTCGGCGAGCCAGCCGTGATCGGCCGCCGCGGTGCGGGCGGTGACCACCACCCGCGTCTCCGGGAACGCGGTGACCAGCTCCCGCAGCCAGGCCTTGACGTCTCTGCGGCGTGCGGCGGGCACCTCGTCGACACCGTCCACGAGCACCAGCGCCCGGCCGCTCGTGAGGACCCGGTGCGCCCAGCCGCGCGGCATCGCTCCGGCGAGTGGCTTCGCCGCGTGTGCCACGAAGTCCTCGGGGCCGGGCAGTGGTCCCTCGGCGAGGCCGCGCAGCCGGATGGGGAAGGGAACACTTCCGTTCCATCCGGCCAGCGCCCCGGAGAAACCGCGGCGAGCGGCGGTGACGGCCAGCCAGTTCAGCAGGGTCGTCTTGCCCGAGCCGGCATCGCCGCGCAGCAGGATCCGGTCGGCGCCGCCCAGCGCGCTCTCCACGGGCACGCCCTCGGCCCGGCCCTGCTCGGCCAGCTGCTCGAACCATTCGTCCTGGCGGGGCCGGGAGCCGGTCCCCGCCCCGGTGGAGACGCTCAGGCTCAGGTAGGTGACCGTCAGCGCGAGCCGCGGTTGCTCGTCGGCCGGCAGGCCCACCAGCTTCAGCCGGTCCAGTGTCGCCGCCAGCAGCCGCAGGTACTCGGCGCGGAACTCGGCGTCGTGATCGGTGCCTTCGGGGGCGTAGAGACTCGTCGTGGGCACGCGGGACAGCAGCTCGTCCAGCTGCTCGGTCTGACGGCTGAGCCTGCCGAGCGCCTCGGCCAGCGCCCGCGGCGCGAAGGACGGCAGGTGTCGCACCACCTGCACGAGGTGGCGGCAAGCCAGGTCGAGTGCCAGCTCGAACAGGGGCCAGGACGCTTCGGCCAGGGCAGCGGAGGCGGGGCGCAGGGGGAACTGCTCGCGCAGCCGCCGGGCGAGCACCTCCGGGTCGGCGTCGGCGGCGAGCAGGGCCTCGTCCGACAGGTCGGCATCGGCGAGCGTGTCGACGACGGCCAGCACCGCGGCGGTCGCCTCGTTGTCCGGCAACGCCGCGAACCGCTCGGCGATCACGGGCTCCAGTTGCTCGGTGACCTGGTGGCCGATGCGCTCCACCAGGTTGTCGAGTTTCCGCCGCTGCAGCGGGCTGCCCAGCTCCGCCTCGGCGAGCTCGCCGAGGGTCGCCGAGCGGTTGAACCGGTCGCGTCGCCGCTGCAACCACGACCGCGCCGCGTGCGAGGCCACCGCCCCGCCCAGCCTCAGCGCGGCGGCCTCCACCCCAGTGATCGATGCCTCCCGGTGTCAGGCGACGTCGAGGTCCTTGAGCAGCTTCGCCACGTGCCCGGTGGCGCGGACGTTGTACATCGCCTTGGCGATCCTGCCGTCCGGATCGACGACGAACGTCGAGCGGATGACACCCTGCACGATGCGGCCGTAGTTCTTCTTCTCGCCGAAGGCACCCCAGGCGGTGAGCACGGACTTGTCCGGGTCGGCGAGCAGCGGGAAGGTCAGCTGCTCCTGCTCGGCGAACGTGGCCAGCTTCTCCGGCTTGTCGGGCGAGATGCCGAGCACCTGGTAGCCGGCGTCGTTCAGCTCGGCGAGGTTGTCCCTGAAGTCACAGGCCTGCTTGGTGCAGCCCGGTGTGCCCGCGGCCGGGTAGAAGTACACGACGACCGAGCGGCCTCGGAAGTCGGAAAGGGACACCTTGTTGCCCTCGCTGTCGGCGAGGGTGAAGTCGGGTGCGGGGTCTCCGGGCGCAAGCCGCTGCTGTTCGCTCATGGCCGCCAAGCCTAGACGAGGACGGTGACACCCCGTGGGTCGTCATGCCGGAGCGCGGCGGGCCCGCCGGACCGTGCGGCGCAGTCCCGCGAGGTGTGGAGACAGCCCGCTCGCGTCTACACGGAGCCGCTGTAGACGGCGCTCGTCGGTGCCGTGTTGTCCGGCCGGACGATGAGCCGAAGCGGGGTGCCGTCCGCGGGCACCGCGAACGCGAAGGTCAGCCGCGCCATCCCGCCAGGCGGCACGTCGCGGTCGGCGTCGACGATGCCGTTGTAGCCCTGGGTCGCGTCGACGACCTGGGTGGCCTGCCGCTCGTCGATCGTCGCGCGGACGGAGAAGCTGGAGAGCCGGTACGGCTGCTGGGTCTCGTTGTAGATGGCGATGCCGAACGCGGCCGCGCGCTCGGCCCTGGGGTAGGCGGCGTCGCTGGGCTGGAACGTCTTCGGCGTGGAGACCGCCACGACGAGGCCGGAAGGGAACCGGTGATCCGAGCCGAACCTCACGACGGCCGTTGCCGTGGCCGCGGGCCTGGCGGAGGTCGCAACCCCGGACCTGGCGGACTCCTCCGGCGTCGTGGACGCGGGTGCCTCACCCGCGGCC
The DNA here is from genome assembly GCF_003202285.1 of Prauserella muralis. Taxonomy (GTDB): domain Bacteria; phylum Actinomycetota; class Actinomycetes; order Mycobacteriales; family Pseudonocardiaceae; genus Prauserella_B; species Prauserella_B muralis. The sequence goes on along the minus strand of NZ_MASW01000006.1, from coordinate 318,737 downwards.
GTCGGGCCACACGCCGTGAGCGCCAGGAGCGCACACGCGGCCAGGACGGCCTTCGGCTTTCGCACCGCCACCGCTCCTCACTAGTCCGATCGCAGTGGGTAATTGCTCCATTCGAGGGCGGCACAGCTCCGCCTCGATCCACTCTGGCGACGCTCGTCGTACGCTGCCACCGTCGCGGCGGTGTTGAGTCGGACCTGGTGTACGGCCGTGTCCTGCCCGTGATCGTTGGCGTACCGCGAGTGACAGCCGTCACGGCGGTGTCTCCGCGGGGCGGCGGGTGTCAGACCGCGTAGGCGAACAGCAGGATGAAGACCGCCAGCGAGGCCAGCCAGGCGAGAATCAGCCAGCCCCAGTCCCGCCACGGGTCGACGACGCGGTTGTCCTCACCGGGCACGTAGACGCCACGCATCTCGAACCAGTCGGCCCAGGCACCGGGCCAGCGGAGGGGATTGCGTCCCGCCATACCCGCTTCCTCCCGCCTGTGCTTGCGTGCAGTGGGGTCCACGCTACTCCCTGTATTACCAGGCCCCCAGGAGAGTCAAGTCGTCATATCAATCGGACATTCATTGTTCACGCGGTGCGCATGTGGATCTAGTCTCTCAAGTCTCATTTCTCGGCAACGACGGGAGGCGGAAGGAATGCGAGCGTCAATTCTTTGGCGGTCCGCGATCTTCCTGAGCGCTACGGCACTGGTGGTCACGGCATGCGGTGGGGGCGACGACGGTGGCGGCGGGGGTGACGGCGGCGGTGACGGAGACGGCGTGCTCAACCTGGGCTACGTGCTGCCGGAGACCGGCCAGCTTGCCTTCCTGGGGCCACCGCAGATCCAGTCTGCGAAGTTCGCCATCAAGACCATCAACGACGCGGGCGGTGTCCTGGGGCAGCAGATCCCCGACATCGTCGGCTCCGACGAGGGTGGTCAGGAGGCACAGGCCATCCAGGCGGCCGACCGGGTGCTCTCCGCGGGCGTGGACGCCATCATCGGCGCCGCGGCCTCCGGCATGTCGCTGGCCTTCATCGACAGTGTGACCGGTGCGGGTGTCGTGCAGTGCTCCGGCTCGAACACGGCCCCGACGTTCACCGACTACGACGACGGCGGGTTCTACTTCCGGACGGCACCGAGCGACGCCCTGCAGGGGCCGGTGCTCGCCAAGGTCGTCAGGGAGGACAACCACAACCGCGTCGCCATCGTCGCGCGTGCCGACGACTACGGCCGTGGGCTCATGGAGGCGACGAAGAAGGCGCTCGAGGCCGACGGCGCGACCGTGGTCCTCGACCAGACCTACGACCCCGAGGCGACCAACTTCGACCAGGTCGCCCAGCAGGTCAAGAACTCGAGGCCGGATGCGGCCGTCGTGATCGCCTTCGAAGAGGGCACCCAGATCATGCAGTCCATGATCGAGGCCGGTGCCGGCCCGCAGCAGATCGGCGTCTACGGCGCCGACGGCCTGCGCAGTGAGGAACTGGCGTCACTCGTGTCGCCGAACAACCCGGCCGTGATCGCGGGGATGAAGGGCACCGCGCCCGCGTCGGCCGACAACCCCGACTACGTCAAGCGGCTCAAGGAGTTCGCGCCGGACCTGCAGGAACTGCAGTTCGCGCCGCAGGTCTACGACTGCGTGGTCTCCATCGCGCTGGCCGCGGAGAAGGCCAAGTCGGACGACCCGGCGACGTTCGCCCCGGAGATCAACGGCATCACCAAGGACGGCGAGAAGTGCACGTCGTTCGCCGACTGCAAGAAGCTGCTCGACCAGGGCACCGACATCGACTACGACGGCGTGAGCGGTCCGCTCGACTTCGTCGAGGCCGGTGAGCCGGGCCAGGCCACGATCGAGGTCTACGGCTACAACCAGCAGGGCAAGCTGGAGACCCTGCGCACCGAGCAGAGCACGGGCGCGCCGTAACGGCGGCACCCACACCGACAGCGGAGGGGCGCCCGGCGCCCCTCCGCTGTTCCGCTCCGAAGGCGCGCACGCTCAGCGGGCGCGGGCCAGGGTGCCCAGGTACAGCTCGATGACCTTCTCGTCGTGCAGCAGGTCCCTGCCCGTGCCCGTGTAGGCGTTCTTGCCCTGGTCGAGCACGTAGCCGCGGTCGCAGATCTGCAGGCAGCGGCGGGCGTTCTGCTCCACCATCAGAATCGCGACGCCGGTGCCGTTGATCTGCTTGACCCGCTCGAACACCTGGTCCTGGTAGATCGGCGACAGCCCTGCGGAGGGCTCGTCCAGCAGCAGCACCTCGGGCTGCATCATCAGGGCCCTGCCCATGGCGAGCATCTGCCGCTCACCGCCGGACATCGAGCTCGCCTTCTGGCTCCTGCGCTGGGCCAGCAGCGGGAACAGCTCCTCGACCGCCGTGACGCGTTCGGCGAACGCCTTGGGGCGCAGGTAGGTCCCCATCCGCAGGTTCTCCTCCACCGTGAGCGTGGGGAAGACGTTCTGCCGCTGCGGGACGTAGCCGATGCCTCTCGAGACGAGGTCGTGTGCGGGGCGGTTGGTGACGTCCTCGCCGCGCAGCCGCACCGAACCGCTGCGTACGTGCAGCAACCCGAAGACCGCCTTGACGAGGGTGGACTTGCCCGCGCCGTTGGGGCCGATCACACCCACCAGCTCGCCGGGGCCGAGCACGAGTCCGGCACCACAAAGGATGTCCACTCCGGACACATAGCCCGCGAAGATGTCGTCGGCGACGAGGATCGGCTCCCCGGGCTCATTCGGCTGGTTCATCGTCGCCCCTCGCTTCGGGATCGTCGTGCTGCTTGCCGAGGTAGGCGTCGATCACGGCGGGGTTCTTCGCGACGGACGACGGTGGCCCCTCGGCCACGATCCGGCCCTCCGCCAGGCACACCACCCAGTCGCTGATGCCCATCACGACGTCCATGTCGTGCTCGACGAAGCAGACCGTCATGCCCTCGTCGCGCAGGTCCGTGATGTGCCCGAGCAGTGACTGGGTCAGCGCCGGGTTGACCCCGGCCATCGGCTCGTCGAGCATGATCATCGTCGGGCGCACCATCAGTGCGCGGGCCATCTCCAGGAGCTTGCGCTGACCGCCGGAGAGCGTGCCCGCGTATTCGTCGCGCATGTGCGCGAGCCGGAACCGCTCCAGCAGTTCGTCGGCCCTGCCGGTGATCTCCTTCTCCTGCCTGCGCCACAGCGGCGGCAGCAGTGCGGGCAGGACCTGCTCGCCGCGCTGGCCGGTGGCCGCCAGCTTCATGTTGTCGAGGACCGTCATCTTCGACAGCGTCTTGGTGAGCTGGAAGGTCCGCACGAGACCTCGGCGCGCCATGCGATGCGCCGCGCGCCCGGTGGCGGGCCTGCCGTCGAACGTCCAGGTGCCGGAGTCGGCCTTGTCGAACCCGCTGAGCACGTTGAACAGGGTGCTCTTGCCTGCCCCGTTGGGTCCGATCAGCGAGGTGATGGTGCCGCGCTGGATCTCCAGATGCTCCACGTGCACGGCGGTGAGCCCGCCGAACGACCGGCTCACGCCGTCCACCACGAGCAGCGGATCCGGTTTGGCCGCGCCGGGCTCGGCGGCAACCGCCGAGAGGTCAACGGACATCGAGCATCATCTCCCTCCGGCTGCCCAGTATCCCTTGCGGCCGGAAGATCATGAGCAGCATCAGTCCGAGGCCCACGAGCGCGAGGCGCACCGCGCCCACCTCGGGGGCGCTGATGACGTCCTGCGGGATGACCCCGGCTCCGATGGCCTGGCGCAGTGCGCTGTCGAAGAACGTCAGGATCATCCAGAACAGGATCGCGCCGACGATGGGTCCCAGCACGCGTCCCGCGCCGCCCAGCACGAGCAGCGTGTAGAGGAAGAAGGTCACCACCGGGTCGTAGCTGTCCGGGTTCACCGACTGGGTGTCGATCGCGAGTATCATGCCGCCGACGGAGCCGATGGCGCCGCCGAGCACGAGGCTCTGCATCTTGTAGGAGTACACGCTCTTGCCGAGGCTGCGGGCCGCGTCCTCGTCCTCGCGGATGGAACGCAGCACCCGGCCCCACGGGCTGTGCACCAGGAGTGCGACGAGCACGGTGATGAGCAGTACCAGGCCCCAGGCGATGAGCAGCGCCCACAGGTCCTGGGAGCTGTACTTGATGAGCCAGAAGCCGTACCGGTCGCGGGGCACCGGATTGATGTCGTAGAACTCGTCGGCGAACTGCTGCAGGCCGAAGACGCCGCCGGTCACCGGCTCCGCCCAGCTGGACCGGTAGAACAGGCGCAGGATCTCACCGGCCGCGATCGTGGATATCGCCAGGTACTCGGCACGCAGCCGCAGCGTCGGCAGGCCGAGCAACAGGGCCAGTACCACCGAGCAGGCCAGGCCGATCAGCACGCCCACCCACAGCGACAGCCCGAACGTCGACACCGAGACGGCCACGCCGTAGGCGCCGACGAGCATGAACGCGACCTGCCCGAAGTTCAGCAGGCCCGTGTAACCGAAGTGGATGTTGAGCCCGATGGCGGCGAGCGCGTAGGCGGCGGCCACCGGACCGATGCCGGAACGCACCGCGTCGGAGAGGATGACTTCCCAGTCCATTGTCTATACCCGCCTAGCCCACGCGTTCCCGCTGGCCGAGAATGCCTTGTGGACGGATCAGCAGAACCACGATGAGCGCCAGCAGCGCCCAGGCGTTCTGCAGGTCGATGGGGAACCACAGCGTCGACACCTGCGCGACGATGCCGATGACGAAACTGCCGACCATCGCGCCGTAGGCCGAGCCGAGCCCGCCGAGGATGATGCCGGCGAACATCAGCAGCAACAGCCGGAATCCCATGTCCCAGGTGATGATTTCGGTCAGGCCGAAGAAGACGCCGCCCAGCGCGGCGAGCCCGCCGCCGAGCACCCACACCACGAGCACGACCCGGTTGACGTCGATGCCGGAGGCCTCCGCGAGGTCGCGGTTGGCCGACACCGCCCTGATCGCCGTGCCGATGCGGGTCTTCTGCAGCATGAAGGCCACGCCCAGCAGCACCAGCACCGACAGCACGACGATCGTCAGGTCCCGCGGCGTGATGCCCACCGGGCCGAGGTCGATCGCCTGCTGGATGTCGTACTCGCGATAGGACTGCGGCCGCGTGCCGTAGAAGACGAGCACGACGTGGCGCAACAGCAGCGAGAACCCGATCGTGATGATGAACAGGTTGATCATGCCCGTGCCGCGCTTGCGCAACGGCCGCCAGATGCCTCGCTCGATCAGCCCGCCGAGCAGCGCGCCCGCGGCGATCGCGACCAGCGCCGCGGGGATCAGGTGCCAGCCGGGGCCGGACGCGGCGACGTTGAGGAAGAACGCGACCACGGCGCCGATGGTGACCAGCTCACCGTGAGCGAAGTTGATCAGGTGGGTGGTGCCGAAGACGAGCGAGAGGCCGACCGCGGTGATCGCGATGATCGAGCCGAACTGGATGCCGTCCACGAGCACCTGGAGCGCGCGGTCGAGAAACGTCGGGCCGCGTGGCACCTCGTTACTCTGTGCCATGGCACTGGCCGGTGCCAGTGCCATGAGCAGCAGAGCGAACACTGGCACCAGCATTCGGGAAACACGCACAGTCACCTCGCGCGCCGGGTCGATCTTTAGTCGGTCAGTGTAAGCACACGTCTGGCTGAGCCCTATCGATGTGCGTGATTGTTACCAGAACCGCCACCACAATGGTGTTGTCGAACTGCGCGTCATAGCCATTTGGTCCGTTCGTCTGCCTACGTAGCCCGTTCGGCCGACGACGAAGGAGTGGGGAGGCGCATCGATCATGAACGAGGACACCCGGGCCATGCTGGCGGCGCTGGCGGCGCTGCGCAACGACCTCGACGAGGGCATCGAGGCGTTGCGGAGGGGCGAGCTGACGGTGCCGAGGCAGCACGAGCTCGCGGCGTCGCTGATCGAGGTGGGCGAGCAGCTCGACGACCACGCCGACCACCAGGCCGCGACGAGCAACGGGCACGCCGACGGTTACGGCTTCGGCGAGCAGGACGGCATCGCGTCCCCGCACGACGACGAGGAGGCCTGAGCCCGGACCTGTGCCGGGCCTGCGGTGTCGCCGTCCACAGCGGACAACGCACCGCCTGCGCGTGCGGGGCGTCGCACGCACAGGCGGTGCTGCCGGTGAGGGGGTAAGGACGGGGATCCGGCGAGGGGATCCTTCACCGGAGAGTGCCCGGACCGCTACCCGTGCCGCCGGTGGCAGCGGTCGTCGCGGGCGGCCTCGGCCAGTGCCGAGCGCAGCGCGTGGTAGGCGGGCTTGCGCGTGAAGTCGTCCCACATGACGGTGGCCGCGCCCTGGCCGGAGAAGAACACCGGCACCCACGAGTACTTGTCGGTGAAGCCCCAGATGGTGAACGAGTCGCAGCCGGTGACGTTCAGGCAGGCGGTGAGCGCCTGCCGGTAGTAGCGGGCCTGCTCGGCGAGCTGCGCCCGCGTGGGAACTCCGCTCTCCGGCAGGTTCATCCGCACGTCGAGTTCGGTGATGGCCGTGGCGAGGCCGAGCTCGGCGAACCGGCGCAGGTTGTCCTCCAGGCCCGAGGGGAAGGGGTACTCGGTGCTCAGGTGCGCCTGCGCGGAGAAGCCGTGCACCGGCACGCCCTGGGCCAGCAGGTCCTGCACCAGCGCGTAGTAGGCGTCGCTCTTGGCGCCGATGTCCTCGACGTTGTAGTCGTTGAGGAACAGCTCGGCCGACGGGTCGGCCTCGTGTGCCCAGCGGAACGCGTCGGCGATGATGCCCGGCCCGAGTTCCCGCAGCCAGATGTTGTCCCGCGTGCGCAGCGCGCCCGTGTCGTCGAAGACCTCGTTGGCGACGTCCCACTGCTGCACGCGGCCGGCGTAGCGGCCGACGACGGTGGTGATGTGCTCACGCAGGATCTCCCGCAGCTCGGCAGGCGAGAAGCCGCCCTCCTCGAGCCAGGCCGGGTTCTGGCTGTGCCACAGCAGCGTGTGCCCGCGGACGGCCTGACGGTTGCGCTCGGCGAAAGCCACGATCCTGTCGGCCATGGCGAAGTCGTACCGGTCGCGTTCCGGGTGGATGTACTCCCACTTCATCTGGTTCTCGGGCGAGACCGAGCTGAACTCCCTGGCCAGCTGCTTGCGGTAGGGGCGGTCGGAGGTGAACGGGTCGGGGTAGGGCTGTTCCAGGTGGTGGCCGCCGCCTGCGACCGCCGAGCCGATGACGAAGCCCTCGGGGGCGGCCGCGCGCAGCGTGCCGGGCTTGCCGTGGTGGGCGTGCGTGGCGGGGGCGGCGGAGTGCTGTTGGGGCGGTGCCGCGGCGGCCGCCTGCGCGGCCAGCGGGACGGACAGTGCGGCGGCGAGGAGTGGGGCGGTGGCAAGACGGACGAGGCGGACCGGCTTCATCGGGGTCTCCCAGTTCTGTCCGAAACTTTTCCGGAAAATTCCGGAATGCAGTGCCGAGCGACATTAGGCTGTCGCCGGGCGAGGGTCAAGCCCGGTGCCTGCGTGCGCGCTTCGTACGCTGAGCAGGAACGAAGGAGGAGCTGTGGCCGACACCCCGCCTCGGGCCGTGACCATCTCGGCCATCGCCGCCGAAGCAGGGGTGTCCGCGCCGACGGTGTCGCGGGTGCTCAACGGGCGGGCCGACGTCGCTCCCGCGACCCGTGAGCGGATCGAGACCCTGCTGCGCAGCCACGGCTACCGGCGCAGGGGCGGCGGCCAGCCCGGCGGCCGGATCGGCCTGCTCGACCTGGTGTTCAACGACCTGGACAGCCCGTGGGCCGTGGAGATCATCCGCGGTGTCGAGGACGCCGCCCATGCGGAGGGCACCGGCACGGTCGTGTCGGCCATCCACCGCAGGGCCAGCTCCACCCGGCAGTGGCTGGACAATCTCCGCTCGCGCGCCAGCGACGGCGCCATCCTCGTCACCACCGACCTCGACAGCGCGCTGCACTCCGAGCTGGAAGAGCTGCACGTGCCCGCCGTGGTGGTGGACCCGGCGGGGGTACCCGACCTGGCCGTGCCCACGATCGGCTCCACCAACTGGGCGGGCGGGCTCAGCGCCACCGAGCACCTGACCGGGCTCGGGCACCGGCGCATCGGCTTCGTGGCGGGACGCCCCGAGCTGTGGTGCAGCAGAGCACGCCTCGACGGCTACCGCGCCGGGCTCGAGACCGCGGGGCTCACGGTCTCCGACGAGCTGGTGGTGCAGGGAGTATTCGACTACGAGTCCGGCTTCCGCGCTGGGCGGCGGCTGGCCGCGCTTGCCGAGCGGCCCACGGCGGTCTTCGCCGCCAGCGACCAGATGGCACTCGGCGTCTACGAGGCGCTGCGCAGGGAGGGCCTGCGCGTTCCCGCCGACGTCAGCGTGGTGGGCTTCGACGACCTGCCCGAGGCCCGCTGGTCGTCGCCGCCGCTCACCACCGTCCGCCAGCCGATGGCCGACATGGGCAGGCTCGCCGTGCGTACCGTGCTGCGGCTGGTCCGGGGCGAGCAGATCGAAAGCCCGCGGGTGGAGCTGGCGACCGAGCTGGTCGTCCGGGACAGCACCGCGCCACCCGCGCAGCATTGAGGCGATGCCGATGATCTCCGGACGAGACCCGGAAGTTCCGGCACCGGTTTCGCGGGCGCCCCACACGGGAATAACGGCACGGATCCGTCACGAGACCGGTGGTGGGTGAGGAGCGCGGTCGTGGCCAACAGGCAGTTCCGGGTACTGGAGTCGTCGCGCGCCGACGCGGCCTTCCGGATGACGTCGGCGCCCTACCTGCTGCTCGATTCCGAGTTGCGCATCCGGGCCGTGAACCCGGCGTACGAGCGGGCGACCCTCCGCACGGAGGACGAGCTGCGGGGCGAGTACCTGTTCGACGCCTTCCCGGACAACCCGGCCGACCCCGGCTCCGACGGCGTCGACAAGCTCGGCGCCTCGTTGCAGCACGTGCTGGGCCGTGCCCAGCGTCACTACATGGGCATCCAGCGCTACGACGTGCCCGTTCCCGGCGGCACGGCGTTCGTCAAGAAGGTGTGGACGCCGGTCAACTCGCCGATCGTCGAGGACGGCACGGTGCTCGGCGTGCTGCACCACGTCGAGGACGTCACCGAACTGGACGGCCTGCTCGAGCACCCCGACGGCGGGGACGCGGGGGAGGCGGGCAACTGGTGGGAGACGCATCCGGGTCGGCTGCGTGCGGTGCTGGACGCGCTGAGGAGGCTGCGCCACGCGCATCGCGCCGTGCTGGAGGAGAACACCCACCTGCACGAGGCCATGCGCCATCGCGGGGTGATCGAGCAGGCGAAGGGCATCCTCATGGCTCAGCGCGGGTACTCGGCCGACGATGCCTTCGCCGTTCTCGTGGACCTCTCGCAGCACACCAACATCAAGGTGCACGACATTGCCCAGGCCCTGATCGACCAGGTCGTGGACTGAAGCGACCGCGGTGCCGCGGTGGCGTCAGGCCAGGAAGCCGGGCGGCCGGTTCGATCCACTGAGGACCACGGCGACCCGCTCGCCGGGCGCGGGCCGGTAGGCCCCGGAGAGCAGCGCGGCCACCCCGACCGCGGCGGCGGGCTCGACGGCCACCCTGGCGGCCTGCCACAGCACCCGCTGGGCCGTCAGGATGGCGTCGTCCTCCACGAGCACTGATTCGTCCACAAAGGACTGAGCGACCCGGAAGGCGAGCTCGCCGATGCGGCGCGGAGCGAGCGCGTCGGCGGCCACGCTGTCCGCGGGCGCGTCGGCCGGTGTGCCCTGGACTCGGGCGGTGTGCAGCGTGGGCGCGCCGGTGGGCTCGACGGCCACCACCCGCGCCGAGCCGGCGAAGTAGGCGGCGATGCCGCCGATCAGCCCGCCGCCGCCGACGGGCACGAGCACGGTGTCCGGCCCCGGGACCTGCTCGGCCAGCTCGACGCCGACGCCGCCCTGGCCGAGCAGCGTCTCGCGCTGGTCGAAGGCGTGCACGGACAGCGCCCCGGACTCGGCGACCCAGGAGTCGGCGGCGGCCAGCGCGTCGGCGTAGCGATCGCCGCCCACCACCAGTTCCGCGCCGAGCTCACGGATCCGGTCCATCTTGGCGGGCGCGGAGATGGTGGGCACGTAGATCCTGGCACGCACACCCAGCCGGTGAGCGGCGTAGGCGACGGCCACGCCGTGGTTGCCGCCCGACGCCGCGACGACCCCGGCCTCGGGCGGCTCGCGCAACAACAGGTTCGCGAACGCGCCGCGGACCTTGAACGAGCCGGACCGCTGCAGGTACTCCAGTTTGAGCGCGAGCCGCCACGGCCCCGTGCCCGCGTCGCCGGTGAGGTCGTGCGGGTCCAGCTCCAGCACCGGGGTCCGCCGGACGTACGGCGCCAGCACGTCGTAGGTGCGCCGGATGTCCTCCGGCGTCGCGACGGCCGTGTCCTGCTCCTGCTCACCAATCACTGCCCAGCAGCTCCTTCGCCTCGGCGATGCGTTCTTCGTCGCGCCGGTAGAACACCCACTGTTTGATCTTCGTGCTGCGCAGCAGGCCCGCCCTGCTGAGCACCTTCAGGTGCTCGCCGCAGGTCGGTGCGCTGACGCCCAGTTTCTCGGCGATGAGCTGCGAACACACGCCGTCGCGCACCAGATCGCCGTCGCGCTGCGGCGGAAAGTGGGCCACCGGGTCGCGCAGCCACTCCAGCACGCGCAGCCGCTTCTCGTTGGCGAGCGCTCTGAGCAGGTCCGCGTCCAGCACTACGCCATTATGCTAACTAGCTAATTGCCTGTCTACCGTGAACCACGGCTCCGGCGCGGGGTGCCGCGGCGCACCTTGAGGGCCTCGGTCACGAGCGGTACCTGCCAGAAGAGCTGCCCGATACCGGCGATCTTGGCGGGCAGCGGTGTGGTGTCGCTGCGGCACCAGTCGAGCGCAAGCTGGACCTTCGCGGGCATCACCGCGACGAAGAACGCGCTCGCCAGGCCCGCCGCGGCCCTGCGGGTCGGCGGAGCCGCCAGCCCCGCTCCGAGGGCCAGTGCGGCGAGTCCGGACACGTAGGTGTAGGTCCTGGCCTGCCCGGGAAGCGCCTGCGGGATGATGCCGTCGAAGAACCTGGGCGCGAGGAAGTGCATGCTGCCGCCCGCGAGCAGCATCGCCGCCAGTCGCGTCGCGGCCGCCTGGTGGGGGAGGGTCCCCGGTGCGGTTCCCGTGGTGTCCATCGCGCTGCATCCGTTCGTGGTCGTCGTGACACAGGTGTGCTGAGGCCTGTATATCACGACGAGCGTATATTTGGACAGTGATATATAAGGCTCAGTCGCCGGGTGTGCGTGCTGCCTCGATCACCTCGTCGAGGACCTCGCGCGACCTCGTCAGCTCCGTGATCATCCGGTCGATGCGCTCGCGCTCGGCGACCAGGTCGGTGACCAGTTGCGGCGTGGCGACCTCGGAGGGGCCACCGTCGGCGTCGCGCATGCACGGCAGCAGGCGGGCGATCGTCCTGCTGTGCAGTCCCGCGGCGAACAGTTCCTGGATGCGGATGACCCGGTCGACCGCGTGTTCCGGATAGTCGCGATGGCCGCCCGCCGTGCGGTCGGCCGCGAGCAGCCTCTGTTGCTCGTAGTACCGCAGCGATCGCTCGCTCACGCCCGTCCGCCGTGCGAGCTCTCCGATTCGCATGTCCGCCTCACCTGCCCGCTCCGGACTTGAACTTGACATCAATGTCAGGTTCTACCGTGGCGGCATGACCGAGACAACCGGCAACCCACTCTTCGACTACAGTCCGATCATCGAGCGCCCCGCCCTCAGCTGGCCGGGCGGCGCTCGCGTCGCCGTCTACATCGGACTCAACATCGAGCATTTCCACCTCGGCCGCCCGTCCACGAGCATCTGGCCCGGCACGGCCGACCTCGTGCCCGACCCGCTCAACCACGGCTGGCGCGACTACGGGGTGCGGGTGGGCATCTGGCGCACGATCGACAGTCTCGACCGGCACGGCATGAGGGCGAGCGCGCTGCTGAACTCGGAGGCGGCCGACCACTATCCGCAGATCATCACGGCGGGCGTCGAGCGCGACTGGGCCTGGCTCGCGCACGGGCAGACCAACTCCATCCTGCACACCGGCCTGGAGCGCGAGCAGGAGCGGCACGTTCTCGCCGGGATCGTCGACAAGATCGCCGCCGCCACCGGTCGCGGACCTCAGGGCTGGATGGGGCCCGGCCTCACCGAGACCGCCAACACGCCGGCCCTGCTCGCCGAGCTCGGCCTGAGCTACGTGCTGGACTGGACCAACGACGACCAGCCGTACCGGCTGAACGTGCCCGGCATGCTCAGCGTGCCGTACACGGTGGAACTCAACGACCTGCTGCTGTTCAGCAGGGGGATCACCGGACCCGAGTTCGTCCGGATCGTGCGCGACCAGCACGAGCAGCTGCGCGCCGATGCCCGGACCGGCGGCCGGGTGCTGGCGCTCGCGCTGCATCCGTTCGTGATCGGCCAGGCGTTCCGGGCCAGATACCTCGACGAGGCGCTGGCATACCTCGCCGCGCAGCCGGATGTCTGGCTGACCACCAGCGACGAGATCGCCGAACACTACCGGCACACCGTCGTGGACGCCGGGCAGCGCGTGTGACGCCGTGCGTCAGTCCCCGGCGGGCCGGTGGTGCGCGACCAGCCGGGTGAGCAGCCGGGTGAGGGTCTGCCGGTCCTGGGCGGTCAGCGGGGAGAGCAGGTCGTCCTGCACCCCGTCGAGCACGCGGTCCATGCGCCGCAGCTGCCGCGTGCCGGCGTCGTTGAGGGTCACGATGTTGCGCCTGCGGTCGTCCGGGTCCGGCGTGCGCTCGACGTAGCCCTCGGCGGCCAGGTCGTTGATGGCCGCCACGACGTCGCTGCGGTCCATGCCGCACCGGCGGCCCAGCTCGGCCTGGCTCGCCGGGCCGAACTCCTGCAGCGCGGCGAGGATCCGGTAGTGGTAGCCCCGCGCGCCCGTCTCGGCGAAGCCGTCGAAGGCCAGCCTGCGGGCGTGCACGGCGAGCTGCGTCAGCAGCCAGCTCGGCTTGGTGACCAGGCGTTCGGGGATCTCGTCCACGAGTGCCCACGGTAACAGTGTTGGCCCAACCAACGGCACAAGATATTCCTTGACACGAATATTCTTTGTGGTGAATGCTTTGGGTCATGGATCGGATCGCGGCAGCACTCGGGGACGGCGCGCGCTGGCGCATCGTGGAGCTGCTCGCCGGCCGTCCCCGGTCCGTCGGCGAGCTGGCCGAGCTGACCGGGCTGCGTCAGCCGCAGACCACCAAGCACCTGCAGACTCTCGCGCGGGCGGGGCTCGTCACCGTCTTCCCGCTCGGGCAGCGCCGCGTCTACGCCCTGGACGTGGCGGTCCTGGCCGGGTTCGCGGGCCGGGTGCGGGAGCTGGCCGAGACCGCCGAGAAGCACGCGGGCGAGCGAGACGTCATCGAGCGGTACCGCGCGGCGATCGAGGCCGAGACCGCGGTCGCGGACCGGCCGCGGTGGGCGGACGGGCGCCGTTTCTCGTTCGAGCGCGTGCTGCCCGCGGCCCCGGACACCGTCTGGCGGCACTGGGTCGATCCGGGCCTGCTGGCGTCCTGGTGGGCGCCACCGCCGATGACGGTCACCGAGTGCGTTCTCGAACCGCGGGCGGGCGGGCGTGCCGTGCTCGAGTACCGCGACGCCGAGGGGCGGTACCGCTCGGAAGGGCGGGTGCACGCCGCGAAGGAGCCCGAGCGCCTCGTCTTCGACCTGTCGGTGCTGGACGCGGCGGGGGCCGTCACGTTCAGCAGCCACTACGACCTCGGCCTCAGCGCCGCCGGAAGCGGCACCCGGTTGCGGCTCGGCCTGCGCATCGCCGCCACGACCGTCGAGGCCGTGCCCTACATCGCCGGGATCGAGACCGGCTGGGGCCAGGTGCTCGACAACCTCGCCGACGTCGTCGGCCGAGCCCAGCGCACCACCATGAGACCGACCAAGGGAAAGGACAACCCATCATGACCGAATCCACCGGCCGCAGAGTCTCCGCGAACATGAGCCTCACCCTCGACGGGCGCTACCACGGCCCCGGCGGCCCCGGCGATCTGGGCGCGATCGTGCCGTACGCGACCACCGACGTCGCGCGGGACCACCTCACCCGCATCTGGCAGGGCGCGACGACGGCGCTGCTCGGCCGTCGCAACGCCGAGGGGTTCCTCGGGTTCTGGCCGTCGGTCGCCGACGACGAGAACGCCGACCCGCGGGACCGCGGGTACGCGCGGTGGCTGGTCGACGCGGAGAAGGTGGTCCTGTCGACCACGCTGACCGAGGCGCCGTGGAAACGCGCCCGGGTGGTGAACGCGCCCACCGCCGACGTCGTCACCGACCTCAAAGCTCACGGAGCGGGCGACATCCTCGTCAACAACAGCGCGAGCGTCATCAAGGCCCTGCTCTCGGCGGACCTGCTCGACCGGATGTATCTCATGCTCTGCCCCGAGATCGCCGGAGGCGGGCCCCGCCTGTTCGACGACGGGCTGCCTGCGTCGAAGTGGACGCTGACCCACCAGGAGACCGGCAAGCTCGGCGAGATGGCGATGGTCTACGACCGCGCACGCTGACGTCCTGGCGCCGCGGCGGGCCGCCCCGGTGGGGTCAGGCGTCGGCGAAGGCGGCCGGAGCCGGGGCCGGGATGACGCCGAGTTGAATGCGCGCTCCGAGTTCGTCCCGGACGCCCCAGTGCTCGGCGAGCCGGGGGCCCTCCGTGCGGTAGATGTGCGCGGTGGTCATCCGGTAGGGCTTGCCCGCGGTGCCGGGGCCGTGGACCGCCTCCACGCCGACCCCCGCCGCGGTGGCGCGCAGGACAACCCGGTCGTCGGTGCTGAAGACGTCCTCGACCGTGTAGCGGATCCGCAGGACCCGATGCACGAAGGACAGGATCTGGCGATACCCGGCAGGGCCGGGCGGGAGCGGGAACGGCGAGCCATGGTCGACGAAGTCCGCGGTGACCAGGTCGTCCAGACCCGCCAGCTCACCGGTGTTGATGGCGTCGAACACGGCAAGCGCCGCCGCCTGTGCGGGATTGTCCACGGCTATGCTCCCTCCGGAGATTCGCTGGAAGATGATTCCAGTAGAATGAGAATCTAGTGAATGAGGAGGCCGATGGCAAGGCAGTACCGAGCGCCTCAGCGCGCCGCCCAGGCGCGGGCCACCCGGTCGCGCATCGTCGGCACGGCCCGCGACCTCCTTCTCGGCGACGGCGGGTACGCGGGCATGACCATCACCGGGCTCGCCAGGGCGGCGGGGGTCAGTCCGCAGACCGTCTACAACGCGGTCGGCGGCAAGGCCGAGGTCGTCAAGGCCGTCTACGACGTCCTGCTGGCCGGGGACGAGGGCAGCACGCCGATGAGCGAGCGGCCCGAGTTCCGGCGGGTGACCGACGCCGAGAGTGTGGCCGCCTACGCCTCCGCCTACGCGGCCTGGGTGCGGGGCATCTACGACCGGGTGGGGCCTCTGCTCGGCGTCCTGCTCGCCCACGGTCCCGGCGGCGACCCCGACCTGGCCGGGTTCGTGGCGACGATCGACCGCGAACGCCGGCGCGGCAACACCAACAGCCTGCGGGGTCTCGCCGAACGGGAGCAGTTGCCGCGGGGCCGCGAGTTCGAGGAGCTGGTGGACGTGATCTGGACGCTCACCGCGCCCGAGGTGCACGCCCGGCTCGTCCAGCGCCGGGGGTGGGCACCGGCCGCCTACGAGCGCTGGCTGGCCAGGCAGCTGTCGGCGGCGTTGTCCGGGGCTTAGTCGCCCACCTCGATGCCTTCGGCCAGCGCGCTCGCCCGCGCGAGGCGGTGATCGGTGGTGAGGACTCGCACCCGGAGCCGGGCGGCCAGTTCGATGTACAGCGCGTCTGCCAGGCGGAGGTCGGCGCGGCGCGCCCACGCGCCCTGCGCCAGCTCGGCGACAGGGTGGCGGGTCACGGGAATGGCCGTCAGCGCCGCAAGGGCGGCCTCGACGTCGGCTGCGGTCAGGTTTCCCGCGCGCTGCAGCCGTCCCAGCGCGGACAGGACCTCGGCGTCCAGGTGTGCCGGCGCGTGCAGCACGGTATTGGCAAGCCGCTTCCTCGCCGGCGCCGCGTAGTCGGTGCCCGCGAACAGGTCGACGAGCACCGACGCATCGACGACCACGAGGTCGGCAGGCGACTCAGTCATCGGCGCCGGCCAGCTCCTCACGGGCGCCGTCCAGTGCCTCGAGAACCGCGCGATGAGACGGCGTGCCGCGGGGTGTGGGCAGCGCGTCCAGCCACGAGTTCGTGGCCCGGCGCTGCAACTCGTCGGCGATCGCGGCCTGGGCGAGCGCCGAGACGTTCAGGTCCGCGGCCTTCGCCCTGGCGGCCAGCTCGTCGGGCACGTACACGTTCAGTCTGGCCATACACACAATATACACACAGGCGTGGTGCTGGTGCCGAACGTGCGATCCAGAAGGTGGGCCCGGTGGGACTCGAACCCACACTGGCACGGACCTAAACCGTGTGCCTCTGCCAATTGGGCTACGGGCCCTGCGAGTCGCAGCTTAGCCGCAGGCTGCTCGCGGGCCGTCGGCGTGGCCTGCCGGAGCGGGGTGTGGCCGGTGATCTAACGTGGCAGCCTGCGGCAAGCATGCTCAGCGAGGGAGGACACGTGGCTCGCGATCCGGACACCATCGAGCGGGACATCGAGAAGGCCAGGGAGGCGCTCGCCTCCACCCTGGACGAGCTCGGCACGAAGGCCAGCCCCAAGCGGCTCGCCGACACGGCGAAGACGAGCCTGGCCGCCAAGCTCTCCGAGCCGAAGGTGAAGTTCCCGCTGATCGGCGTCGGAGCGCTGATCGGCGTGCTGCTGGTGCGCAAGCTCCTGCGCTGAGAGGGCGTCGCCGCTGCCGGCGGACGACGTCGTCAGCCGGCAGCACGCGAGCGCCGCGTGCCGTAGGCCGCGGCGGCCGCGTAGGTGTCCTTGGCGGAATCGGCTGCCTGCTCGCCGGTGCTCTGCTGGGGAGCTGCCGCCTCCGGGCTCTTGCTCAGCTCCTTGCGCGGCACGGTCCGCTTGGCCTTCTTCTTCGCCGAGGTGCCCTCGTCGGTGCGCTGGGCAGGCGGCTCCGGCGTCTCGGCCCGCGCGCCGGAGCCGGCCTTCGCGGTGGCCGCCTCGTCGGCGGACGCGGCGTCGTCGGGCTGCTCCGGCTTGTCGTCGTCGCGCTTCTTGTCCTCGGCGGGCGTGTCGGCCTTCGCGGTGTCCTCGGCCTTCTCCTCGGCCTCGGCGGCCTGCTCGGGCTCGCCCGCCTCGGCCTCCGGCTCGGACCTGGCCAGCCGCGCGGTCATGTAGGCACTCGTGAACTCCAGCGCGCTGCCGTTGAGCAGGTGGACCACGGTGGTGCTGGTGCCCTCGCCCGCGAGCTTCTCCACGAGCTGGTCGGCACGGTCACGTGCGGCGATGATGCCCGGCGCCTTCCCCTGCAGTTCCTTGCCCAGGCCGGCGACCTTGACAGTCCAGTCGTCGTCTTCCTGCACGTACGTCGCGGTGATCGCTTGCGCCACCAGTCTCACCCCTCTCTCGACAGCATGCTCCACAGTGCGAGACTGCGTGGCCGCCGCCTTATGACGCCAGTTCGCGAATAACCCGTTCGTGTAGATCTCGTTCGGCGTCTCGTTGAGATTCTGTAACGGGCGGATCGATCCGGCAATACGACAAAGCGTCAGGAACTACTGAGCGTGAGAACACTCTCAGTGTGTCGTCACGAGCTGTCATCGCCCGATGTCGGCACGGTGATCATCGGTTCGCCAGCCGCTCCAGTCCGCCCCACAGCAGGTCCATCGCGTACTCGGTGACCTGTTCCGGGGTGAGGTTCTCGTGGGCCTCACACCAGATGGCCAGGCGCTCGCAGCCGCCGACCACGAACTCCGCCGACGCCTGCGTGCGGACCGGGTCCGAGCTGTCGAGGTAGCCGCCCATCAGGGTGGCGATCAGGTCGGTCTGCTGCTGCCTTGTCGCCTCGATCTCCTCGGCGGCGGACGTGCCGATCAGGGCCATCTCGTGCCGCAGCAGCGACCACGCCTGCCTGCGCTCCCGGATGTAGACGAAGAAGGCGTGCAGGCCGCGCCGCATGGCTTCCTCGGCGGTCGGCGCGCCCGCCACCGCCTCCTCGGTCACGGTCCGCAGCGCCGCCCTCGCCTCGCGGATGCAGGCGAGCAGCAGCCCTTCCTTGGAGTTGAAGTACTCGTAGAGCATCGGCTTGGACACGCCGACCCGTTCCGCGATCTCGTCCATGGACGCCGCGGCGTACCCCCGCTCGGCGAAGACCGCCTCGGCGACGTCGATCATCTGCCGTTCCCGCTGGGCGCGGGGCATGCGCTTGCGGCGGGCGGGGGCCTTCGCGGTGGTGCTCACGAACCGAACTCTACCGGAAGTAACCTACTCCTGGTAAGGTGGACTTCGGGTAACAGGAACTGCGGCTTGGAGGCAGTATGGGCAACCGCACCGAAGCGGAGGTCGTGATCGTCGGCACCGGGTTCTCGGGTCTCGGCATGGCGATCCAGCTTCGCCAGGAGGGCCGCGAGGACTTCGTCATCCTGGAGAAGGCCCATGACGTGGGTGGCACCTGGCGTGACAACACCTACCCCGGGTGCGCGTGCGACATCCAGTCGCACATGTACTCCTTCTCGTTCGAGCAGAACCCGAACTGGTCGCGCTCCTTCTCGCCGCAGCCGGAGATCTTCGAGTACATGCGGGGTGTCGCGCGCAAGTACGACCTCTACCCGTATGTGCGGTTCGGGCAGGAGATGACGGGCGCCCGCTGGGACTCCGACGAGGGCCGCTGGTACGTCTCCACCGCGGGCGGCGACGAGTTCGTCTGCCGCTACCTGGTGGCCGGTGTCGGTGCGCTGCACCTGCCGCAGGTGCCCGAGCTGCCCGGCATGGAGCGCTTCCAGGGCAAGTCCTTCCATTCCGCGGAGTGGGACCACGACTACGACCTGCGCGGCAAGCGGGTCGCCGTCGTCGGCACCGGAGCCAGCGCCATCCAGTTCGTCCCGCAGATCGCCAAGGACGTCGCCGAGCTGACCATCTTCCAGCGCACGCCGCCGTGGATCATGCCGAAGCCGGACCACCCGATGCCGGAGTGGGCCAAACGCCTGTTCGCCCGCGTGCCCGGCGCGCAGCGCGCCTACCGTGACCTGCTCTACTGGCTGCTGGAGGCGCGCGCCGTCGGCTTCAACGGCAACCCGAGGCTGATGAAGCTCGCGCAGAAGCTCGCCAAGCGCAACATCGACAAGCACATCGACGACCCGCGGCTGCGTGCCAAGCTCACGCCCGACTACGTCCTCGGCTGCAAGCGCGTGCTGATCTCCAACGACTACTACCCGGCGCTGAACAGGGACAACGTCTCCGTCGTCACCGACGGCGTCGCCGAGGTGCGCGAGCACGGCATCGTCGACGAGGCGGGGGTCGAGCGCGAGGTCGACGCGATCATCTTCGGCACCGGCTTCCACGTCACCGACGCCTTCGACGACCTCGACATCATCGGGGTCGGCGGGAGGAACCTGGGCAAGCTGTGGGCCACCGAGGGCATGCAGACGCATCTCGGCATCACGGTCACCGGGTTTCCGAACCTGTTCTTCCTGCTCGGACCCAACACCGGCCTCGGCCACAACTCCGTGGTGTTCATGATCGAGCAGCAGATCCGCTACATCGCCGAGGCCATCCGCCTCACCGAGTCACGCGGCGCGAAGGCCATCGAGGTGCGCGAGCCGGTGCAGGAGCAGTTCAACACCGAGATCCAGCGCAAGCTGGCGAACGGCATCTGGACGCAGGGCGGGTGCAAGAGCTGGTACCTCGACGCGCAGGGCGTGAACCGCACCATCTGGCCGGGCTTCACGTGGCGGTACTGGCTGCGTACCCGCAAGCTGCGTGCCGACGACTTCGAACTCATCAGGTAGCCGCCGCTTTGGTGCCAGGTGGGGGACGGGGCGAGCAGGTGGTGCGGTGGGTCAGAAGGTGGGGCCCAGGCTGGAGAGTTTGCGCAGGCGGGCAAGCAGGTCCTGGGTGTCCAGGTTGCACAGCTCCGCCATCCGCTCCAGCGCCGAGAAGTCGAGCTGGACCTCCTCACCGGTGGACTGCGCCAGCCTGCCCTGCGCCCACCGGCGCAGCGGCCCCAGCTCCGGCTGGTCGTCGGCCACCACGCGCGCCAGGTTGAGCCGCACCCGTCCCGGCTCGTCGGAGAACACTCTCCGGTGCACCCGCTCCAGCAGGTTCTGTGGCCGTTCGTCCATCGCCAGGCACAGCTCCACCAGCCGCACCACCGAGCACTGCCGGGTGCCCAGCTCGTAGGTGGCCAGCGTCTGCAGCGAGATCTCACTCTGCAGCCGCTCGTTCAGCTGCTTGCGCGTCCACCCTCGCTTCTTGCGGAGCTTGCGTAGTTCCTCGCCAAGTACCCGCTGGTACGCGTCCGCGTCGATCAGCACTCCAGGTCCCCTGCCCGCACCACGTGAGTTGCCGTGCGCCCACTCGGCCGGCACAGCGCATGCGTTCTTCACGCGAGAGAAAGGCATGGAGGCCGCTCGGCTTACGCGGCTCGCGGACAAAATTCGGTAAAGGCCTCCGAACTACTCCGATCGGAGTAGCAAAAGCCCCCGAAAGGGCTCACCCGCGCTAGTTGACGCAGGTGACCCCGTTGGCAGTGATGGCAGGGTCCTCCGGCTCGCCGGACGGCTGCTGCTGCTTGGCGACCGGCACGGTCCGCGGCTGCATGGCGGGCTCGGCGGCGCCGCCGGAAGCCACCTGGTCGGCGGAGTAGTCCGGGCCCAGCAGCACCTGCACGTGCCCGGCAGGCACGTCCGGCGACTCCTCGACCTCGACCTCGCCGCCCAGGTCACCTGCCACCTTCTCGCCTGCCGCGCGCTGGCCCTCGGGCACCTGGACCTCCGTCGTGGAGCGCGGCGAGGCGTTGCCGACCTCGCCCTGCACGTAGCCCTTGCCGACGAGGGACTCCGACACCGACCCGGCGAGGCCGGTGATGTTCGACCCGTTGAGCACGTCCACCGTGATCTCGCTCGCCGGGGGCGCGGGGGCCTGCGGCTTGGCGTCCTTCGGCTTGCCGCCGAGCCCCTGGATGAACTCCCGCACCTCGTCCGGATCGACCTGGACCGCCTGGCCGTCCTCGGGCGTCTCGTACTCGGTGTCGACCACCGGGATCGTGCGGAACTGGATCTGCCCCCCGGTGAGCCCGCGCAGCTGCTGGGCGAAGCCGAGCACGTCCCAGCCCTGGTTGACGACGACGGACTTCTTGATGGCGTCCATCAGGTCGTTGAGCTTCGCCGGGTCGGCGAGCGTGCCCGCCGAGAGCACCTTGCGGGCGAGGCCGGCCATGAACACCTGCTGGCGCACCACGCGGTCGAGGTCGCCGCGCAGCAGGCCGTGTCGCTGCCGGACGAACGCGAGCGCCTTGAACCCGGAGATCGTCTGCGGTCCCGCCTCGAAGTTCGCGCCCGAGTACGGGTCGCTCACGGGCTCCTTCAGGCACACGTCGACGCCGCCGATGGCCTTGGTGATGTCGTAGAAGCCGAGCAGGTTGATCGAGGCGTAGTTGTCGATCGTGAAGCCCGTGAGGTCCTCGACCGTGGCGATGAGCGTCTTGGCGCCCTCCTGGTTGCTGCGCACCTCCAGTTCCCTCGGGTCGGTGACCCCCTCCTCCTGGAGCTTCGCGCGGGCGGCGAACTTGGCGCGCGCGTAGGCAGAGTTGATCTTGTGCTCGCCGAACCCGGGGATCGAGACGTAGGAGTCGCGCGGCAGCGAGATCGCCACCGCCTTGCTGCCGTCGTTGGGGATGTGCACGAAGATCAGCGTGTCGGTGTTCAGCTCACCGTCGGCGACACCGGCGCGCAGCTTGGCCAGCATCTCCTCGGACAGCGGATTGCCCTGCGCGTCGGTGCGGCTGTCCATCCCGACCAGCAGAATGTTGCGCGCGCCGTCGGCGGGCAGGTCTCCGCCGCCCCCATCGCCGATCACGTCGGCCATCGTCATCCCGTTCACCAGCCCCTGCATCGCGGCCCACCCGTAGCCGGTGACGGTCATCACGAGCGCGGACACCACCGCGAGCACGATCTTCGGGCCGCGCAACCCCGTCCTGCGCTTGGGGGGAGGCGGCGGCGCGGTCCGAGGCCGACCCGCGGGCGGCCGGGAGCCGGGCGGGGCAGAACCCGACGGCCTGCCCGCGCCGGGAGCACGGGACCCCGGCGGCACCTGTCGCGGCCCGGCCTTGCGCGGCGGCGCAGGCCTGCCGGCAGGCGGAGGTCCCGGCCTGCCGCCCGGCGGGGGCGCCTGCCGGCCACCACCCGCAGGGTCCTGCCACGGCCTCGCGGGACCACGGCCTCGCGGGGTGTTCCGCGGCGGGTAATCCACGCCAACGGCTCCTTTCGCCGACAGTTCGGGTCGTTTGGTGGACGCGTGAGCGCGGGTACGGGTTGTCGTAGCGTGTCACACCACCGCACCCTGTGGTCGGTACCACCCGGGTGTGGGCGCCGCCGTTCACCTGGCGTAGCCGCTGGTCGCGCGAGCGAGCCACACCGTAGCCAACACCGCCGCGAGAGCCAGCCCGGCTGTGACCGCGTGCACAACGACGCCCAGCGCGTCGGCCGCGGGCCCGCCTGCGGCCGCCAGCAGGGGTGGCACGCAGGCCAGCGTCGCGAGCAGCCACGTCCGCGGCGAGCCCGCCGCACCGGTGCGCACGGCATGCAGCAGTGCCATGCCCAGCAGCAGGTGCACGAGGCTCTGGATGGGGCCGAGCAGCACGCCGCGCAGCATGGGATCGGCCGCGCCGCCGAAGGTGGTCAGCGCGAAGCCGAACACACCCACCGTGGCGAAGCTGATCCCTGCGGCCGTGGCCGCGTGTGCGAGCAGCCGTTCGAACCCACCGGTCGTGCCGGACACGGCCGGTGGCGCCGGTGGATGGTGCCCGAGATGGCGCTCGAACCACCAGAACACCAGCACCGCGGGCCCGGCGAGCATGGCCACCGCCAGCAGCGGGCGGGGGCGCAGCAGGAACACGCCGTCCGTGGCGAGCAGGCCGGGCAGGTACACGACCGCCACCACGAGCAGCATGGCCGCGAGGAACACGAGGTAGAGCGTCATCGGAGCACGGGAGGCGAAGGCAGCCGCTCTCCGCACCGGCTCGGCCGTGGCCAGCCGCGACAGTGGCTGCCTCACCAGCGCCAGCACGGCCAGCTGAACGACCCCGAGCAGCAGTACCGGCAGCGTCGGCCCCGCGAGCGCGGGCGGCCCCTCCGGCGCGCCGAGCAGCGTCAGCGGAACGAGACCCACCGCCGCACCCGCGCCGAGCGCCGCCGCGCCGAGCGCCGCGACGCCCACTGGCAGCCACCGCCGCCCGCCGAACCGGCCGAGGCCGGCGAAGGCCAGCTGCTGGGCCAGCAATGCCAGCGGGAGGGCGGAGAGGTAGCCGACCAGCGGGACATCGAGGATGCGGCCGGCCAGGTCGGTGACCAGCACGAGCGCGAGCAGGCCGAGCACGCCGGCCACGGGTGTCCTGCGGTGCACGCGGACCAGCGCCGGGGTCGCCACGATCGTCAGCACGTAGACGCCGAGCAGCCACAGCGGGTGCAGGGCGATGCGCACGACGGTCGCCGTCGTGGCGCCGGGGATGCCGAGCACCTCGAGTGCCGTCGGCACCGCGAACGCCACCACCGCGAACACCAGCGTCAGCCGCAGCAGCCAGCTCGTCCGGTGGGCCAGGTACTCCCGGTAGCCGCCGCCCGCGCGCCGGATCGCCGCCCAGCCCGCCGCGTTGGCCTGCCCGCCCGCGAAGAAGAACAGAAACGACAGCTGCGCCAGCCAGGTGAACGGCCACAGCCACTGCTCGCCCGCGCCTGCCCAGCGCGCGAGCGCCACCGTGGCCTCGCCGAGCATGAGCACCCCGATGCTGCCGATTCCGAGCAGGGTCCAGCCACGCCCGCGCGCGGGCCGCGGGGCGTTCCGCCGGGCGGGCCGGGGCCGTTGCCGCCGGGTGAGCAGCCAGCCCCGCAGCCGGAACGACACCAGCAACCCGATCATCGCCAGCCCGGCGAGCATCGGCACGATCGGCTCGCCGACGGGTGGGCCCCAGCGCTGGTGCCACGAGTTGACGACGAGTCCCGCCGAGTACAGCGACGCCACCGCCCGGCAGGTGGTCTCCGAGTCCATCGGGTTGGTCCGGCACATCCCGTGCATGTCGGCCGAGAGCCGGTCGTCGAGCGCCTCGCGCACCTCGGGGCCGAGCGGGTGGCCCTTCCGGTCGGCGTAGCGGAGCAGGTCGTAGCCGAGGTCGTGCGACTGGCAGGCGGGCCCGAAGCCCCAGCGCGTGTCGTCGTCGCCCCACGGCGTCGAGCAGCCGCCGCCGACGTGCACGGCGCGCACCGTGCCATCCGGCGCCGGGGTTTCGCCTGCCACCACGCCGGTCACCCGGGTGAAGTCGGCGGGCAGCAGCGCGAGCGCGTCCGGGGAGGGCCCCGGAGCCAGCAGGGCGTCGATGGCCTGCTTCGCGGCCGCGACGTCGCCCCGGGGCGGGCCGTGGTCCGGCGGGGCGGCCGTGCGGGAGGCGACGAAGCCGAAGGCGGTCACCACCAGTACCAGGAGAGCGATCCACGCCGAGGTCCCGAAGACCCGGCGTCCGGGTCTGGACCCCGCGGCGGGCTCCTCGGTGGTGGCGGTCATGGTGTCCAGGGTGTCAAGGCGCGCGTGCCGGTCGCATCCGGGTAGAACCCGGAGAGCGCGGGTGTGGTCAGTGGCGGTCGTTCCGGGCGAAGCGCACCTGGTTCCTGCCGTTCTCCTTCGCCTCGTACACGGCGGCGTCGGCGGCCTGCATGAGCCCGTCGAGCGTGCTCGCGTCGACCGGGTAGACCGCGACGCCGATCGAGGTCGTGCGGTCGGTGATCTCGGTGCGCTCGCCCCGCTTGTCGGTGGTCTCGATGCGCAGCGCGGAGATCGTCCTGCGCACACGCTCGGCGGCGACCTCGGCGGCGGCCGTGTCGGCGTCGGGCAGCAGCACCAAGAACTCCTCGCCGCCGAACCGGCCCACGATGTCGGCGGGACGGGTGACCTCGCCGAGGGCCTTCGCCACGGCGATCAGCACGTCGTCGCCTGCCGGATGGCCGAACGTGTCGTTGATCCACTTGAAGTGGTCGAGATCGATCATGAGCATCGACAGCGTGCCGTCGGCACGGCTCACCCTGGACAGCGCGCGCTCGGCCGATTCGGACCAGCCGCGCATGTTGAGCAGGCCGGTCTTGGAGTCGGTCACGACGTCGTCCTGCAACTGGTCGAGCTCGGCGAGCCGGTTGAACACCACCGTCACGACGGCCATGATCGCCACCGTGGGCGGCATGGTGACGAGCAGGACCGCCGTCATGGCGCCGAGCCCGGTGGTAATCGCCTCCAGCAGGTTGTCGGCCTTGCTGCCGAGCACCGTGCGTGGCGTCGGGTTCGGGGAGGTGAGCGTCAGGATGCCGCCGACGTAGAGCACCTGAACGCCTTCGTAGACGGCGGCGGTCACGAGCACGAGCGCGAACTCGCGCAGGGAGCCGAGTCCCGTCAGGGTGTGCCAGTCGCTCGGTCCAAGCGCGACATAGGTCAGGTGCGCAAGCGCGGCGGCGAGACTGTGCGAGATGGCGGAGAAGACGAAGTTGTGCGCGGGCCTGCGCGCGGTGAACCACCGCTGGATGCGGGTGAGCACGACGAGCGCCACGACGAGCGTGGCGGGAAGCACCAGCACGGCGGGGAAGACCCACACCGCGATGAGGTCGATGAGGACGGTCCTCGTCCGGTTGCGCCTGCGCTCCTCCTGGCGCCGGGTGAGTTGGATATGGACCGTCGCGCCCGCGGCGAGGATGGCGAATCGCACCCAGTCGGTGCCCGTCGGTGCCGGCGAGTTCGCGAATGCGAAACCGAAGCCGCCGAGCGCGACGAGTTCCATCGCGAGCAGGAAGGCGACGAAGCGCTTCGGCCGCCGCCACAGCGCCCAGTTGCGGGGATGGCGCGCGTGCCAGCGGGACGCCGTCACCGGCTCGGCTTCCGTGTCGGGGCCGGGCTCCGCGGGCACCCCTCCGCCGGGCGAGGCAGGCCCGCCCGTGCCGCCTCCGGGCGTCCTGCCAGCGGCAGGAGGCGCCGGCGGTGGCCGACCGTGGGGCGTGCGCGGCACTCGCCAACCCTCCCGAGGGTGTCCGGTTTCGTCGATCAGCTACGCGTGTGGAGTTCGCGCGAGAAGGGTCCGCTCTTCGTAGGAGGTATCATCTCACCGCGCCAGATCGGTCGTGTAGGCGAGGACGCCGGGCCGGTGTGACGGGCACAGTGCCGGGCCGCCCGCGCGTCGGCCTGAAAGCGATCGGAGGTGTTTTCCTCTTGTCTGGCTGTGACTTCTGATCTAGAACAAACAAGTGTTGGTGGTTTCCGTTCCCCGCCGGAGGTGCTCATGTCCGACCGTGATTTCTGAGCCGGCCGCTGTCCGCCGAATTCGCCGATCGCCGTGGAGGAGGTTTCCCGTGTCGGACCGTGACTTCTGAGCAACCGAAGTACAACTCCTGCTGTCCCCGCGTGCCGTGTGGAGGTGTCCCCAGTGGCCGACCGTGATTTCTGAGCACCCGTAGTCATAACGAATACAGACGGTCATATTTGTTTGTGGTTACGGGGAGGTGCCGACGTTGTCGGACCGCGACTTCTGATTGACTCGACATTTCTCTTCTTTCGTCAGGCCAGCCCGGTGGTGGCCGTATTCGGCGTACCGTGGACGCGCGCCCACGACAGCGCGACCGGCACGGTGAGCAGGACGCCGACGACACCGGCGAGCGCGATCGCGATGGTCGCGGAACCCACGAGGTCCGCGACGATGCCGCCGATCGCCACACCGATGCCCTGCGCGACACGCAGGCCGGTCCGGTAGAGCCCGCCCGCTCCGCCCCGGAGTTCGTTCGGGACCCACGTGATGAACGTGGCACCGACGGTGATGATGTAGGCACCCGCCGCCCCGGCGAGCGCCAGCAGCACGAGCGCGGCCGGCAGGCTCGGCTCGACGGCGAACGCGATGAGGAAGGCCGCCGCCGCGGTGGCGAGCACCCCCATGACGCGCCTGCGGTTCTCGGCGGACACGTAGTGTGACAGCACGAACGTGCCGATGATGAAGCCGACCGGGTCCGCGGCCAGCAGCCAGCCGACAGCCTGGTCCGGCGCTCCGATCTCGTGCGCGAGCGGCGCGGCGAGGCCCTCGGGGATGACCGCGAGCCCGACCAGCCACGAGAACGCGAGCAGCACCCGCAGCCTGCGCTGCGACCACACCCACTGCGCGGCGCCGAACCAGCGGTCGCCGGGGCCGCCCGCGGCGGGGCGCCGGCGCACGCACAGCCGTACGACGAGCGCGGCGACGAGGAACGTGAGCGCGTCGACGGCCAGCGCCCACGACGGGCCCACCAGCGTCACGAGCAGCCCGCCGCCGCCAAGGCCCACGAGCATCGCGATGTTGGTGGTGATGCCCCGCAGGTCCTGGCTGCGCAGGTAGACGTCGTCGTCGGTGAAGACCTCCCTGGTCAGCGCGTTCTGCGCGGCGTTGACCGGCGCGCCGACCAGGCGTACCAGCACCACGAGCGTGCACAGCAGCGCCAGATGGGTGCCCGGGATGGCCATCGCGCCGACGAGCACGGCCTGGATGACGGCGGCCGTCGCGAGCACGGTGCGGCGCGGGTAGCGGTCGGCGATCTGCGCCAGCCCGAGCCCGCCCGCGAGCGCCGGCAGGAACGTCAGCGCGTAGACCAGCGCGGCCCACAGCGCCGAGCCGGTCCGGCCGAACACCATGATCGCCAGCGCCACCGTGGTGAGGTGATCGCCGAGCACCGACTGTGCCTCGGCCAGCCACAGCGCCCGGAACTCACGGTTGCGGATCGCCGTGCCCATCCGCGGCGCCGTCCTCGTACTCACCTCGTTGTCACCCTGTGTTGGCTCGGTTACCGCACGCTACATCGTCGACAACGTTCAGTATGCCCTCGGCTACGCGGAGGCGAACAGGGAACGTTGCCCGGATCGGACGAACAGCGGTGCTTCTTGCGCCATCCGTCCGACGTCCAAGGTACGGGGGCCACGGAGCGTCGCGAACGATCACCGGCGCCGCGAGCAGCGCCCTCACCGCACGCCGGGCAGTTTCCCAGGACCGATCACTGCTCACTCGTTCGGCGCAGTGAAACCACCGTTCGGCGCGCTCGCCGGGCCAGGGCCGCGTGCGTGACCAACACTGATCTCAGGCCAGCTGAACGCGGGCGGAGGCGAGCGCGAATCGGTGCTGGCGGTGGGAGACGACGTGATGGACAGACTGCTCAACGGCAAGGCAGTGGTGGTGACCGGCGCGGGGAGGGGGCTCGGCGAGGCGTTCGCGGTGCATGCGGCGCAGGCCGGTGCCGCGGTCGTGGTGAACGACCTCGACGCCGACCTCGCCGAGCGGACGGCGGCCAACATCCGCGAACACGGCGGCCGCGCCGTGGCCAGCGGCCACAGCGTCGCCGACCCGGAGCAGGCGCAGGCCATGGTGGAGCTGTGCGTCGCCGAGTTCGGCGCCATCGACGGCCTCGTCAGCAACGCCGGGGTGAACTACGAGGCGCTGCCCTGGCAGGAGGAGCCGGACCAGATCCGGGAGCTGGTGGAGACCAACGTGCTCGGCGTGATCTACACCGGCATGGCCGCGGCGAAGGCCATGATGGCGCAGGGCCGCGGCGGGTCGATCGTCAACATCTCCTCGGGTGCCTCGCTCGGCCAGCGCAAGCTCGCGACGTACGCGGCGAGCAAGGGCGCCGTCGCCTCGCTGACGTACTCGTGGGCGCTGGACATGGAGGACGTCGGGATCCGCGTCAACGCCGTGTGCCCGCTGGCCCACACGCGGATGGTGTGGAAGTCGGAGCGCTCGCTGCGCAACTGCCCGCCCGACCGCACGCCGTCACGCATCGCCCCCGTGGTGCTGTTCCTGCTCGGTGACGGCTCGCACGGCATCACCGGCCAGCTCATCCGGTGCAACGGGCCGCAGCTGCACATCGTGGGCCAGCCCTACCTCAAGGCGCCCATCCTGGAGCGCGCGGTGTGGGACTCCGACAGCGTGCAGCGGGCGTTCGACGAGGTGTTCAGCGCGCATCTGGAGCCCTACGGCCTGGAGAAGCGCGTGCCCCCACGCCTGCGGAAGTGGACGGAAGGAGCCTCAACGCCACTGCGGAGCGCTTGACGCTCCCCCGGAGGCGCCACGGCCGGGCAACCTCCGGGGGACCGCTCGTCACGCGTCGGCGTACAGGGCGTTGATGTCCGGCGCGTAGCGCTCGCTGATGATCCGGCGCTTGAGCTTCAGCGTCGGCGTCAGCTCGCCGCTCTCCGGCGTCCACGCCTTGGTGAGCAGGTGGTAGCGCTTGACCTGCTCCACCCTGGCGAGCCGGTCGTTGGCCGACTCGACGGCCCGCTCGATCTCGGCGCGGATCTCGGGGTGGCCCGCCAGCGTGGCGATGTCGGCCGCCTCGATGCCCTTCGAGGCCGCCCACGCCGGCGCGATCTCGTCGTCGAGCACGATCAGTGCCGTGACGTAGGGCCGGTTGTCACCGATCGCGACGGCCTGCCCGATCAGCGGGTGCTCCTTGAGCAGGCCCTCGATCCTGGTTGGCGCGATGTTCTTGCCGCCTGCCGTGATGATGAGCTCCTTCTTGCGGTCGGTGATCGTGACGAAGCCGTCCTCGTCGATCGTGCCGATGTCGCCGGTGGCGAACCAGCCGTCGGAGTCGGTCGCCGGTTCGATCGAGCCGTCCTCGGACAGGTAGCCGAGGAACACGATCGGTCCGCGCACGAACAGCTCGCCGTCCTCTCCGGTGCGGACCTCGACGTCGGCGATGGGCCTGCCGACGGTGCCCGCCTTGAACGACGACGCCGAGTTGGCGGTGACCGCGCCCGTCGTCTCCGACAGGCCCCACACCTCCAGGATCTCGACGCCGAGGCCCGCGATGAAGTAGAGCACCTCCAGTGGCAGCGCGGCCGCGCCGCTGGAGGCGAGGAGCAGCCTGTCCAGGCCGAGCATCTGCCGCACGGGGGCGAGCACGGTGCGGTCGGTCTCGGCGATGCGCTCGGCCAGCTCGGGCGGCACCTCCTTGCCCTCGCTGCGCAGCTTGTAGCCCTGCTGGAGCAGCTCGTTCGCGCCGATCAGCGCGTTGCGCCGCTCCTCGGGCACGCCCGCGAGCATGTTCTTCAGGCCGGCGACCATCTTCTCCCAGACCCTCGGCACGCCGAAGAAGACGTCGGGGCGGACCTTGCCGAGTGCGGCGACGATGCCCTTGGGGTCCGCGAGGGTGTGCACGTGCCCGGCGTAGACGATCGGCAGGTAGATCGAGAGCTCGCGCTCGGCGATGTGGGCCAGCGGGAGGTAGGCGATGTTGCTGGCGTGCATGGGTGTGCCGTGCCGGGCGCGGACGGCCACGGCCTCGTGGATGGCGTTGCGGTGGGACAGCACGACGCCCTTGGGCATGCCGGTGGTGCCCGAGGTGTAGATCATCGACAGCGGGTCGTCCGGCTTGATCTCGTCGGTGACCCGCTCGAACACCTCCGGCTCCGTGGCGTGCAGCGCCTCGCCGCGCTCCCGCAGGCCGGCGAAGCTGAGGAAACGGTCGTCGCCGTCGGGTATCGCGGAGGCGTCCAGCACCACGATGTGCTCGAGGTTGGGCAGCTCGTCGAGCACGGGCAGCCAGCGCTGCAGCTCCGCGCCGCCCGCCAGCACCGCGACGGGCGCGGCGCTGTGGTTGACGACGTAGGAGATCTGCTCCGAGCTCAGCGTCGAGTACGCGGTGCAGGGGATGGCCGCGAGGTTGGCGGCGGCGAGGTCGGCGATGAAGTGTTCGGGCCTACTCGGCGCCATGATGATCATCCGCTGCCCCGCGCGGAGCCCGAGGTCGGCAAGGCCGCGCGAGACGGCGGCGACCTGGGCCCGCAACTGCGACCACGTCAGGGTCGGCGCGCTCTCGTCGTCGGCGGACGACAGCGCGGGCAGGTCGCCGTAGTCCGTGGCGTTGCGCCGGAGCAGCAGCGGGATGGTCAGGCCTTCGGTCTCACGGGCGACGGATTCCTGGGTGCTCAACAATGACCTCCTCGGTAACCCTGTTGCCGACACTCTATGTGGTCGGCGTCACGGTGAGGACCCCTCTCGGTGGCGAGAGGACCCGCGGACCTCGTGTCGGACGGCCGCGCCGGGGGTATGCGAGGGTCATGAGCAAGGACAGCACTGCCCCGGGCCGGACGGTGGCCAGGCTGCTGGAGGTCGCGGGCACCACGTACGCGCGCGAGGCGGGCATCAAGCTGGCGGACAAGCCGGCCCCGCTGTACCAGCTGCTCGTTCTGTCGGTGCTGCTGTCCACCCGCATCAAGGCGGACATCGCGGTCGCGGCGGCGAAGGAACTGTTCACGGCGGGCTGCACGTCGCCGAAGCGGATGCTCGAGGCGTCCTGGCAGGACCGGGTGGACGCTCTCGGCCGGGGCCACTACGTGCGCTACGACGAGAGCACCGCGACGGCGCTCGGCGACGGGGCGCGGCTGCTGCTGGACACCTACTCCGGAGACCTGCGCAAGCTGCGCGACCGGGCGGCCGGCGATGTTGGCGAACTGCGCAACTTGCTGTGCGAGGTGCCGAGGCTCGGCCCCGTCGGCGCGGACATCTTCTGCCGGGAGGCGCAGGACGTGTGGCCGGAGCTGCGGCCGTACCTCGACCGCAAGACCGTCAGCGGCGCCGACCGCATCGGACTGCCCAGGGACGGCGCCGAGCTGGCGAAGCTCGTCGCCGACAGGGACCTGGCGCGCTTCTCGGCCGCCCTGGTGCGCGTGAGCCTCGACAAGAAGACCGCCGACCAGGTCACCACCGCGTAGCCAAAACGCCGCCGCCCCCGCCTCGCCGCGCGAGTCCTGCGCTCCGGAAGCTCCCCAATGCGGCATTCGCTCCACTGGATGGAGCGAATGCCGCATTCGCTCCGTTGAGTGGAACAAATGTGGCATTGGGGAGCTTCTTGGCTACCTGTGTTGTTGCGTAGTTTGGGCAGTTGTATCGTGAGAGATGCTTGATTTGAGCAGGTTTGTGGCGCATGATGGGCGCCTTCCCGCTCAACTGGCCTAGGAGGATCACCGTGGATCTCCAACTGCTGGCTGCGCTCGTACTCGGGATCGGCGCCATCGTGCTGATCGTGCTGCGCACCCGGCTGGACGCGTTCGTCGCGCTGCTCATCGCGGCGCTGCTCACAGGGTTCGTCGCCGGAGCGCCGGTGACCGAGATCCTGGGCTCGATCACCGACGGCTTCGGCTCCACCATGGGCGCCATCGGCATCGTCATCGGGCTCGGTGTCGGGGTCGGCAAGATCCTGGAGGTCTCCGGTGCCGCCGACGCACTCGCCAGGGCGTTCGTCCGCGCGCTCGGCAAGGGCCGCGAGCCGTGGGCGATGGCGGGCACCGGCGCGCTCGTGTCCATCCCCGTCTTCTGCGACTCCGGCTACGTGATCATGAACCCGCTGGCGCGCTCGATCGCGCGGCGCCAACGCGCCGGGTACGTCACCCTGGCGCTGGCGCTCGGCTGCGGCATGACGCTGACCCACCACCTCGTGCCGCCGACGCCGGGCCCGCTGGGCGTCGCCGGCATCCTCGGCGCCGACGTCGGCGGCATGATCCTCGCCGGCCTCGTCTTCACCCTGGTCCTGCTGCCGATCATGGTGCTCTACGCCCGCTGGGTCGGCCCCCGGCTGGAGGAACACGTGCTGCCCGAGGTGCGTGCCGAGGTCTACGGCTCCACCGCGTCCCGCAGCACCGTGACGGCCACCGGCGGAGGTGGCTCCGCGCCCGCAGGCGGTGACACCGGCGACGCGCGGGAGACCGGCGGCGAGGAGCCGAAGCGGCGGATCTCGGCCGGGCTGGCGATGCTGCCGCTGCTGGTGCCGCTGCTGCTGATCGTCGCCAACACCGTCGCCACCGCCCTCGACCGCAATGCCAAGGGCCTGCTCAGCGCCGAGGAGTACGAGCCGGAGGGGCTCGTCGCCGTCCTGGCCTTCGTCGGCAGCCCGGTCGTGGCGCTGCTGATCG
Organism: Prauserella muralis; assembly: GCF_003202285.1. GTDB lineage: Bacteria > Actinomycetota > Actinomycetes > Mycobacteriales > Pseudonocardiaceae > Prauserella_B > Prauserella_B muralis. The sequence continues at coordinate 285,737 of NZ_MASW01000006.1, read as the reverse complement.
GCCTCGTGCTCGCCGTCTACGTGCTGCTGCCCCGGGTGACCACCCGCAACCAGGTGGCCGGATGGCTGTCGCAGGCGGCGTCGTCGGCCGGGCTCATCATCCTCATCACCGGCGCCGGTGGCGCGTTCGGCCAGGTGCTGCGCGACACGGGCGTCGGCGACGCGCTCGCCGAGACCATCGCGTCGTGGAGCCTGCCCGGCGTGCTGGTGCCGTTCCTCATCGCCACGCTCGTGCGGCTGGCCCAGGGCTCCGGCACCGTCGCCATGATCACCGCCGCCTCGGTGACCGCGCCCCTCGTCGCCGGGCTGGGCGTCTCGCCGCTGGCCGCCGCCATCGCCTGCTGCGCTGGTTCGATGGTGTTCTCCTACTTCAACGACTCGTATTTGCCATCGTGGCACGTCTGTATATGCTGGTCACATGACGTTGCGCGTTTTGGGCGGCATCCGCCTATCCCGGCTGACCGACGAGTCCACCTCTCCCGCCCGACAGCGGGAAGTGATCGAGACGTGGACCGGGATGCACCAGGGCGAGCTAGTCCACGTGGCCGAGGACCTGGACGTGTCCGGCGCGGTGTCGCCGTGGGAGCGCCCCGAGCTAGGCCCGTGGCTGACCGACCCGGAGCGGGTGGCGCGGTGGGACGTGCTGGTCGTGTGGAAGCTCGACCGGCTGTCCCGATCGGCACTCGACACGCTGAAGATTCTCCGATGGGTGCAAGACCACGACAAGCGCGTGGTGGCTGTCGACGACTCTCTCGACAGTAGCTCGCAGATGGGTCGGGCGTGGATGCAGATGTCCGCCGTATTCGCGGAGCTGGACCTCAACACGATGAAGGAGCGCATCACAGCGACCCGGACCCACCTCCGGAAGATGGGGCGATGGGTAGGCGGGCAGGTGCCGTACGGGTACCGGCCCGTGAAGGACGAGGACGGCTACCACCTCGAGCACGATCCGGAGACGGCGCCCGTCGTGCGGGAGATCGTGGAGCGCGTGCTCCTCGGACACTCCGTGAACGGCATCGCACGCGACTTGACGGACCGCAAGGTACCGCCACCCCGGGCAGGGGAGAAGCGGACGCGCTGGCGGGAGGAGACGGGCGCGTGGAGCGCCCCCGCGATCACAGCCATTCTCCGCTCCCCCGCGCTGCGTGGCTGGGTGCGCTACAAGGGTAAGCCCGTGCTCGGCCCGGACGGGCTCCCGCGGTCTATGGGGCCGGAGCTGGTGACGGCCGGTGAGTGGGAGTTGGTCCAGGAGGCCCTCGAAGCCCGCTCGAAGCAGCGGAGGGCGCCCCGCGACGCGGGACACGCGCCCCTGTTCGGCGTGGTGCATTGCGCGTGTGGCTCGCACATGGTGAGCGGCCGTAGCCGAGGGGGCGAGCGCCGGTACGTCTGCCTACGCGCTCGCCGGACGCCCGGCGTCGAGCCGTGCCCGGTGGGCGGCACGATCATGGGGCCGCCGGTCGAGGAGTTCGCCGAGGAGCAGTTTCTCGCGATGTTCGGCGGCCTGCGCGTGGTCGAGTACCGCAAGATCCCCGGTCAGGACTTCTCGGCGGAGATCCGCGAACTGGAGGCGTCCCTCCAGCGGCTCGACGAGGCATACCAGGCAGGCGCCTACGAGGGCGACGTGGCGACGTACGCGACCATGCGCAAGGGAGTGCGCGCGAAGCTCGAGGACCTGCGCGCGCAGCCGACGACGGAGGCCCGGACGGAGGAAGTCGACCACGGGGTGACGTACGGGCTCATGTGGGAGTTGGCGACCGACGCCGAGGAGCGGCGAAAGCTCATGCTTGATTGCCACTTCCGCGTGTGGGTCGGGCCGCGCGTGCGTCAAGGACGGGTGAGCCGGGATGAGGTCCGCGCCCGTCTCTCCGCGGGTATCGCCGAGGAGGCGCTCCTCGAGCCCGAGGACTTCTCAGAGTGATCCGGGCCACACGGGAAGGGAAAATGACGGGTGGTGTGGCTACACCCGGGTCCTTATCTAAGTAGAGGGAGATAGCGGCCTCCGCGCGGACGTTGTGGCGCGCAGCCATAGACAGCGGCCACCCCGTGCGGCGTCGCCCTCCCCGCGATCTTGATCCCCCGGCAGTCCGCGGAGGGCGCCGGGGGATTTTCTACCCCGGCCGGGTTGAGTGCCGCGCTCCTCTCTCGCGTGCGCTCCCCGGCCGGTCCCTTCTCGCCGACCCCACGGAGGCCCTCGTGTTCTTGGAGCTGCGCCTGTTCGGTCGGCCCGTTCTCTCGTTCGAGCTGACGCACGACCCCGCCCCGGCCGACGAGGACGAGGATTCCGCCCGCTGGCTGGTGCACGAGGTGGGCGACCACATTCACGTCGCCCCGATCGACGACCTGGTGGGGCACGAGGTAGACGGCCCTCACGCCGAGTGCCCGTGCGGGCCCGAGGTGGAGCACCAGGACACCGACGGGGCCGGGGATAGGTGGCTGGTCACGCACCACTCCCTAGACGGCCGAGAGCAGGCCGAGGACTCGTGAGCCCGCGCCGCCGTGCGCTGAAGGTGTGTAGCACGTCGGGGTGTCCCGAGCTGGTCGAGTCGGGTAGGTGCGCAGGGTGTGAGACCCGGGCGGACCGGGTTCGCGGTACCGCGAGGCAACGTGGCTACGGCACTCGGTGGGAACGCAAGCGGGACGACTACCTCGCACGGCATCCGTTCTGTGAACGGGCGGCCTGCTTCCGTCAGGCCACCGACGTGAACCACCTCGACGGGCTAGGGCCAGGCGGACCGGATGGGTACGCGGACCACAACCTCGAGGCGCTTTGCCACTCGCACCACTCGCAGCACACCGCACGTGAGCAGCCCGGCGGATGGAACGCCCGGTGACCCGTCACTCAGCGTGACAGGGGGTGGGGGTACCCCTCTATCCACCTTGGACGGAGGGGACCGCCGGGGAGGGCTCTCCGAGGTCTGTCAGGTTCAAAGGGTCCGGGTTAGGTGACCCTAATCGAGCGCTGACCTGCGCAAACATCGAATTCTACTGTGGACAGACGCCGCAGTTACGCAACGTAGCCGCCGCGCCAGTCCAGCCCGTCGCGCCGCGCAACGCGGGGAGGGGGACCGAGCCATGCCACGAGGAGGCGCACGTGCCGTGTCCGGCCCCGCGCCGGACCCCAACGCGCTGAGGCGCGACCGCCCGTCCGATCAAGCCGGGTGGGTGACGCTGCCGCGCGAGGGTAGCGACGCGCCAGCGCCGACGTGGCCGCTCGAGGACCCCACCGACCGTGAGCACGACCTATGGGACGACATGTGGACCCGGCCGCAGGCTGTCATGTGGGCTGCCCTCTCGCAGGAATACGAGGTCGCGCTGTTCGTCCGGATGCTCGCGCTAGCCGAGCAGCCCGGCGGCTCCGTGGAGCGACAGAAGGTCGTCCGCCAGTACCTCGACTCCCTCGGCCTGAGCGTTCAGGGGATGCTCCGCAACCGTTGGCGCATCGCCGACGCCGCGCCCGCGTCGACTGACGAGGGCCCCGCCCCGTCCCGCGCGTCGACCGGGCGCCGCCCGTCCGCCCGGGAACGTATGCGGGTGGTGAACGGTGGCGCCTGACGAGGAGTTCCGGGTCACCTTCCCGACGCTGTTCGTAGCCCTCGACTGGGTAGAGGCGCACTGCGTGATCCCGGACGGCTTCCGCAAGGGCGAGCCCTTCGACCTCCTGGACTGGCAATTCTGGTGTCTCGCCAACGCGTACCGGCTCAAGCCTGACGTGGTGTGGAACCCGAAGGACCCCGTACTCGCCCCCGCCTTCTACTACCGCCGTTCGCAGATCGTCCTACCGCAGAAGGCCGGGAAGGGCCCGTACTCCGCGGCGCGAATCTGCCTTGAGGGCCTCGGCCCCGCGCTGTTCGCGGGCTGGGCGCGCGGCGGCGAGGTCTACGACTGCCGGGAATACGGCTGCGGGTGCGGGTTCGTCTACGTCTACGAACCCGGCGAAGCCATGGGGATGCCCTGGCCGACGCCGCTAATCCAGGTGACCGCGTTCTCGGAGGAGCAGGCGGGCAACGTCTACGACGCGTTCGTCTCCATGGTCAAGAACGGGCCCCTTCAGGACCTCATCCCGTCGACGCCCGGCGAGGAGTTCACCCGGCTTCCCGGCGGGGGTCGCGTCGACAAGGTTACGTCCAACGCACAGTCCCGACTCGGGCAGCGGGTGACCTACGTACCGCAAGACGAAACCGGCATCTGGACCACCACAAACAAGATGACGAAGGTTGCCACCACGCAGCGCCGAGGCCTGGCCGGTATGGGTGGCCGCGCGGAGGAGACGACGAACGCGTGGGACCCGTCGGAGCAGTCGGTGGCGCAGATGACCGCCGAGAGCCGGGCGAAGGACGTCTTTCGGTTCCACCCACAGGCCCCCGCGACGCTCTCCTACACGAACAAGGCGGAGCGGCGGCGGATTCACCGTTACGTGTACCGCTACTCGCTACGCGAGAACGGCGGGCATATCGACCTCGACTCGATCGAGGCGGAGGCCGCCGAGCTGCTCGAGAAGTCGCCCGCGGAAGCCGAACGCTTCTTCGGTAACCGCATCGTCTCGGGTTCCGGGTCGTGGGTAGAGCGCGCGAAGTGGGAGAAGCGTAAGGCGCCGACGCCCCGCGAGATCCGGCGCGGGTCCCTTGTGGTCCTCGGCTTCGACGGGTCGGACGTCGACGACTGGACAGCGATACGGGCGGAGACTGCCGACGGATACCAGTTCACGCCAACGTACGGCCCCGACAACTTGCCGACAATCTGGAACCCCGCCGACCACGGCGGCCAGGTCCCACGACTCGAGGTCGACGCGGCCGTAGACGAGCTGTTCGCTAAGTACGAGGTCGTTCGCATGTACTGCGATCCGCCGTACTGGGAGTCCGAAGTGGACGCATGGGCGGAGCGGCACGGCGAGAAGCGCGTGATTCGCTGGCACACCAGACGACCGGTCCAAATGTTCGAAGCCGCTGAGCGGCTCCGGACGGACATCGTCAAGGCGGACTCCGGATTCACTCACGACGGGTGCGAGCTGACCGCGCAGCACGTGGCCAACGCCCGGTGCTCCGCGCGCCCGCAGGGCCGCTACGTCCTGGTGAAGGCGACGGACCCGCAGAAGATCGACGCTTGCGTGACGTCGGTAATCACGCACGAGGCGGCGGGCGACGTGACGGCCGCGAAGGGCTGGAGGTCCGCCCGGTCCAACTACGTGTATCTGCCGTCCACCACACGGAGGAGATGAACCAATGCCCGACTCCGTCGAGGATGCGGCGCGGGTTGTCGAGCGTCTCTCGACGGAGCTTCAGACTCGGCGCCCCGGCCTGGAAAGGCGTATCGGCTATCTGCGAGGCGACCTCGGCCGGATGCCGTTCGCCTCGGACGAGTTCCGCGAATACTTCGAAAAGCAGTTCGCGGGTTTCTCGGACAACTGGTGCCTGCCCGTAGCGGAGGCGACCGCCGAGCGTATGAAGCCGCTCGGAATTCGGCTGAACCCTCGGTCCGCAAGGGCCGACGACGCGCTGTACCGCGCGTGGACGGACGCCGAGTGCGACCGCGGGTTCGCCGAAACCGCGCTAGTGTTCCCGTCCGCGTCCCGCTCCTTCGCCCTCGTGCACCCGAACCCCGCCGAGCCGTCGCTCCCGCGCGTGACGTGGGAGCACCCGGAACAGGCCATCGTGGATTACAGCCCTCTAGGCGAAGCCCGGTACGGGATGGTGGCCTGGACGGACGGCGAGTACGACTACGCCACGTTGTACGACGGAGGAGTAGGCCTCTGGCGCTTCTACCGCGAGTCGACCGACGACCCCGCGCTGCGGGAGCGGTGGCGCGCGACAGACCTTCTCGGCTGGCAACCGCGTGGCGAGGAGCCGTACGCACGGAACCCGCTCGGCCGTATGCCGCTCGTGGAGTTCCGGAACCGTCACATGCTGACGTCGGACCCCGTGTCGGACATTCAGCTCGTCATGTCCATGCAGGACACCGTAAACGTCGTGTGGGCATACTTGCTGAACGCGTTGGACTACGCATCTCTGCCGCAGCGGGTGGCCCTCGGTGCCGAGCCGCCCCGCGTACCCATCCTCGACGAGAACGGCGTGGAGGTCGGCTCACGGCCGGTCGAGCTGGACAAGCTGATCCGCGAACGGATCATGTTTCTATCCGGCGAGAACGTGAGCATCGGCGAGTGGAAGCCCGCCGCGCTCGAGGTTTTCTCGAGCGTTATCGAGCACGCAGTGGAGCACATCGCCGCGCAGACCAGGACCCCGCCGCACTACCTGATAGCCAAGATCGTCAACTCTAGCGCCGACGCGCTGACGGTCTCGGAGGCCGGGCTGGTGTCCAAGGTGGGCGAACGGATCATGTTCGCCGAGCCGTCGCTCCGCGAGGTGTACCGCCTCATGGCACTGGCCATGGGCGACAAGCGCAAGGCCGACCGCGTCCGATTCGGGTCCGTGGTGTGGAAGGACATTCAGTACCGCTCGGAGGCGCAGCGCGCGGACGCGCTCCAGAAGAAGAAGGCTCTCGGCTACCCGCTGGAGTACCTGCTTGAGCTGGACGGGGTGCCGCCGCACGACATCCCGCGCGTTCTGGCCATGCGTCGCCGAGAGCTGGAAATGGACCCGACCGCGAAGATAGCGGCGGAGCTGGCCGCGACCGGCTCGCCCGTCGGCGACGAGGGGGCCGAGGATGGCGACGGCGAGTGACGTCGCCGGGGCCCATTACGCGCAGCGCGCCAGGCTGGCGGAGGCTACGGCCGCCGCGGGCCTGGCCCTATGGGCTGGGCTGGACGATGACGACCTGATCGGCTCGTGGGCGGCCCGGCTGGCTCGCCTGCTCCGGATAGTCCGGGGCGCGCAGCTCGCCGCCGCGCGAACGGCTACCGAGTACGTGGTCTCGGCGCTCGACGCGCAGGACACGGGACGGGACCCGTTGGGCGTGGTCCGGCCGGAGGCCTTCACCTTGTCCGCATCGGACGGTCGACCCCTCGAGTCGCTGCTTCAGCGGCCCGTCTACGCCACGTTCCGCGCGCTTGCCGGGGGCCAGCGTCTCCCGCAGGCGAAGGCCACAGGTCGCTACACCCTCGACCTGATCCTGCGTACGCAGGTCGAGGACGCGGGCCGGGTGGCCGACGGCGTGGCCGTGGCGGCAACCCCTGGCGCGGGCTACACGCGGTTCGTCAACCCGCCTGCCTGCTCCCGGTGCGCGATCCTGGCCGGGCGCTTCTACCGATGGAGCGCGGGCTTTCAGCGTCACCCCAACTGTGACTGTGTGCACGTGCCGACTCGCAACGAGGAGTCCGCGCTGTCTGAGGGCCTCATTCACGACCCCCGGTCGTATTTCGAGAGCTTGTCGGCCGAGCAGCAGGACAAAGTGTTCACAAAGGACGGAGCGAAGGCGATTCGCGACGGGGCAGACCCCGGGCAGGTCGTCAACGCTCGTCGCGGCATGGCGGTCTCCGCCGGTCGCACCGTAACGACCGAGGGCACGTCTCGACGTGGCTTCGCGCGCTCCCGCCTCGGGGGCGCCGTCCGGCTCATGCCGGAGCAGATCTACCGGGACGCGTCGTCCCGCGAGGAGGCCGTCCGCCTCCTCCGCCTTCACGGCTACCTCGTCTGAAGCTCGCCGCAACGGCGGGCCCGCCTACCCGCAACGGAGAAGCGAATGAACGACACCACCGCGAACGCCACCGCCGAGCCTGGCCAGAACGACGGCGGCGCGGGCTCCCCGAACCCTGACCCCGCCCACGGCGGCAAGCCTGCCGAGGGCGCCGAGGGCACGGAGGGCGCCGAAGGCGGTGAAGGTGGCGACGGGCCAGATTCCCTCGGAGACAAGGGAAAGAAGGCTCTCGACGCGATGAAGGCGAAGGAGCGCGCCGCGCGAGCGAAGGCCCGAGAGCTGGAGCAGCAGCTCGCCGAAATGAAGGCGCAGCTCGAGGGCAATGACAAGACACCCGACGAGCAGGCCCTCGAGGCCGCACGGCGGGAGGCCGCAACCGAGGCGGCCCGTAAGGCGAACGAGCGCATTCTCCGGAGTGAGATCCGCGCCGCCGCCGCGAAGCGCCTCGCCGACCCGGCCGACGCGCTCGTCCACCTGAACGTCGACGACTTCGAGGTCGGCGACGACGGCGAGGTGGACGGCGAGGAGATCTCGGACGCAATCACCGAGCTTCTGAAGAAAAAGCCGTACCTGGCCGCGCAAGGCGGCACCCCGAGTTTCGACTCCGCGCGTGGCAAGGGCACGCCGAAGGGTCAGCTCACCCGGGCGGATCTCAAGGGTATGTCCGCGAAGGAGATCAACGCCGCACGTAAGGCCGGACGGCTGGACGCCGTTCTCGGCAAGCTCAAGTAACGAGGAGTAGCGCCAGATGGCCGTTACCAACTTTATCCCCGAGATCTGGAATGCACAGATGCTCGAGGACTTCCGCGAGACGGCCGTGGCCGCATCGCTGGTGAACCGCGAGTACGAGGGCGACGCCACCCGAGGCAACACGGTACACATCACGTCCGCCGTGGACGTGGCGGTGAAGGACTACAAGGCCGCGGGCCGGACCACGGCCGCCGACGCCGTGTCCGACACGGGTCAGGACCTCTTGATCGACCAGGAAAAGTCGTTCGACTTCTACGTGGACGACATCGACCGTCGGCAGGCTGCCGGTTCGATGGACGCGTACACCCGCAGTGCCGCCGCGGGTCTGGCGGAGGACTCGGACAAGTTCATCCTCGCGACTGCCGTCACGGGCGCCGGTTCGACCACGACCGGCGATGGTGCGACCACTCCGGCCGCGGTCACGAACCCGGCGGACATCTTCCGTGTGCTTCGGGACCTGCGAAAGGTCCTGAACAAGGCGAAGGTCCCGCAGGGCGGTCGCGTTGCCCTCATCAACGCGGAGTTCGAGGCGATGCTGCTGGACGCCGACGCGAAGCTGACCAGCGTGGACGTCAGCGGTTCGCCCGCGGGTCTGCGTGAGGCGACGCTCGGCCGTCTGCTCGGCTTCGACCTTGTCACCACGGAGAACCTGCCCGTGGTCGACAAGGCGCAGGCGCTCGCGCTGTACCGCCCGTCGGTCGCCTACGTCTCGCAGATCACGGAGACGGAGGGTATGCGGGCTCAAGACAAGTTCGCCGACCGGCTCCGCGGTCTCCACGTCTACGGCGGAAAGGTCATTCGCCCGAAGGGCGTCGCGGTTTGGACCAACGCCTGATGCGGGTCGTGGGTCCTAACGGCCTCGAGGTCGACGTCCCGGAAACCATCGCTACCGGCCTGGTCGGCGATGGTTCCCGGGGCTACCGCTTCGTCGCCGTCGACGAGGACGAGAACAAGACCGAGACGGGCGTAACGCCCGAGTCCGAACCGGAGCCGGAGCCCGAACCCGAGGCCGAGCCGGAACCCGAGCAGGCCGAGGAGCCGAAGCCGAAGCCCCGCCGGACGCGCAAGCCGCGCACCGCGCCGGAGCCGGAGCCCGAGAGCTGACCCTAGGAGGCACCCATGGCCCTAGCTCCGCTGGCAACGGACGCCGACCTCCAGGCCCGCGGCGTCGACACGACTAACACGGCTCGTGTCGCCGCACTGCTCGCCGCCGCGTCTGCCGAGGTCCGGAGCGCCGCAGGGGTGCCCATCTCGAAGGCCACCGCCACCGTGTCGCTGCCGACGCCGGAGGGGCGCCGATTGGCGCTCCCCGGCCCGGTGCGGTCGGTGACCTCGGTGGCGATCGATGGGGAGCCGGTCGACGACTGGAAGCTTTCCGGTGGGGCGATCTGGCGCCCGCGCTGGCGGCGGGCGGGCGAGCTGCCCGGCGACGTCCACGTGACCTTGACATTCGGACTCGACGAGGTCCCGGCGGACGTCGTCGACCTGGTGTGCAACCTCGTGGGGGCTGGCCTCGAGCACGCCGACGCAGGGTACGCCGCGCGTTCCGGCGTCACGAGCGAACGGGAGCACGTCGACGACTACGACGTGTCGGTCCAGTACGCGCAGGGTGGCGCCGCCACCGCGACCCCGATGGAGCTACCCGACGCGACCCGGCGGCGTCTGCGCGCCCGTTTCGGCGGGGGCGCCGTCATGGTGGTGAGCCGCTCGTGAGCCGCGTTCTCCGCCTGGTCGAGAGGGGCCGCCGGGCCGCCGAGGCGCTCATGCTCGACTCCTGCCGGATCACGAAGGTAGACGGGTACACAGTGGACCCGGTTACCGCGGTCAACACGCCGAACGTGGTAATCACGTACGAAGGTCCGTGCAAGATCCAATCCCTTCGCGCGTATGAGTCCACGCCGACCGGCGGCGACCGTCAGTGGACCGTGTCCCCGCTCGAGCTGCATCTCCCCGTGACCGGCACCGCCGACGTAGGCACGGACCAGCGCGCGGAGATCTTGACGTCAGTCGACCCGGTGAACGTCGGCCGGGTACTCCGCATCCGCTCCGGCGACCGCAAGTCGTTACAGACCGCGCTCCGCCTGGCCGTAGACGAGGTGATCGACTAATGCGCGTCGAGGTGACCACGCAGGGCGTAGCGAAGCTAGCCGCCGACCTCGAGGACGTCCCGGACGAGAAGGGCCCGGAGTTGCGCCGGGTAGTGGCGCGGGGAGCGTTGAACGTCAAGGAGGAACTTCGCGACAACGCACGGAGCAGCGGAACCTACAAGCATTTCCATCGCTCCATCTCCTACGACATGGTCGGCGACCTGGAAGCCGAGATCGGGCCGGACAAGGGGCGCGTACAGGGTGCGCTCGGTAACCTGCTCTACTTCGGACGGCGCGACACCGCGCCAGTCCTGAACTTGACGGCGCCACTGCATAACGAGGCCCCGCGCTTCGAGCAGGCGCTCGCCGACGCCGCGGGTGATGTCCTGTGATCCGCGAGCACAAGGCCGCAGTACTGGCGCTGCTGGCAGACCTGCCGCCGCCCATGACGCTGTATCCCGACGGTGAGGTCCCCGAACGCCCGAGCTTCCCGTACGTGGTGTTCCACACGACGGCCCGAAACCGACGCGCCGTGAAGGTCACGAACGACTCCGACGAGTTCCGGCTTCAGTTTCAGCTCACCTGTGTAGGCCTAGGGGACGACGCCGCCGGGATCGTCGCGGACGCCGTGGCCGCGCGCCTCATCGACGCCCGCCCCGTGGTGGCCGGACGCACCTGTAAGCGAATCAAGCTCGACGTGACGCTCCCGATCGTGACGGACTCGACGTACACCGACCCGGACACGGGGCTCCACCTGTCGACCGCGCGCGACTCCTACCTACTCGAGTCGCGTCCCGCCTAACCGTCCACATCGGAGGACGTGTGTCTGACACCCATGTCCGCGCCCGCTGCGAGGCAACGGGGCACGTCGCGGCCCTGCCCGCCCACGCATTCCGCCTCGGGGTCTTCCCCGGGTGGGTGCTGGCGGAAGGGCCGGTGCCGACGCGCGCAAAAACCGCCGTGCGGCGCCGGAGATCGCGCCGCGACACTGCCGACGCCGCGTCGGCCGAGAACAACGAGGAGTGACGCATGGCCGACATGCTCAACGATGGCAATATCCGCCTGACCTACGTCCCCGCGATCGCGGACCCGGCGGCGCCGACCACTACCGAGCTGACCGCCGGTATCGACCTGGAGTGCTTGGTCACCGCGGACGGTCTGAACATCTCCGTGGACGAGGAGACCGTCAGCGTGCAGAAGCTCTGTGAGACGAGCAACTCGCAGGCGCCCGGCCGCTCCACGTACGGAATCACCCTGACGATCGTCCGGCAGGACGAGGAGACCGAGGACGTCGGTTGGACCACGCTCAAGCGCGGCACCGCCGGGTTCCTCGTCATGCGTTACGGCGTCGCGCACGACCAGGCGTGGGCGGCCTCGGACAAGGTCCAGGTGTTCCCCGGCAAGTGCGGCGAGCGGCGCCCGCAGCAGCCGGAGGCCAACGGCGCAACCCTGTTTCAGTCGCAGTGGTTCGTCGGCAAACAGCCGAGCCTGGACGGCGTCGTCGCCTCTGGCGTCTGATAGCCGCGGCTGACCGGCCGCCGTGCCCTAACCCGATCCGGGGTGCGGCGGCCTTTCTCCTCTCCAGGATCGGGGGATCGGGAGTACACAGTGGACCTCGCGGCGATTGACGCCCTGATCGAAAACGCGGAGATGCCGACCGCCTCCGTCGACCTGTGCCTGCGGGGTGACCTACAAGCGAAGTGGGAGGACCTGGAGCGACAGCTCAAGGCCGAGGTGTCGACCGGTCGGTCTTCCCTGGCTGGCACTGGCACGGGCAAGGCGGAGGAGCTGGCGCGCCAGATCCGGGAGCTTGAAACCGAGATGCAATCGTCGGTCCTGACGATGACGCTACGGGCGTTGCCCCGCACCGAGTGGCGCGAGCTGGAAGCGAAGCACCCGCCGCGCAAGGACAACGACGCCGACAGGCTGTACGGGTTCAATACCGACACGATCTTTGACGAGGCCCTCGCCCCGTCGCTGGTGAGCCCGGAGCTGGACGCGGCGCGCCTGGCGAAGATCGTCGACCGGCTGACCTCCGGTCAGTTCGAGCGCCTGGCGCTGGCCATGCTCGACCTGAACAGGCAGGCGTCCGACGTCCCTTTCTCGCAGGCCGCCTCGCTCGTCACGAAGGCTTCCGACGCGACGTCGAGGCGGCTATCCGGCTCGGCATCTCGCACAAGCGGTTCTCGGGCTGGGAGCCGCGGGAAGTAACGACGTACGTCTACGAGGGCGACCGGTTGGTCCAATCGGTGACGACGCGCGAGGTCGAATGGGACGACGACGAGCAGGCGAAGGTAATCGCATTCCTGGACTACGAGGACCAGCTTTGCCCGCACTGCTCAGGGTTCCTGCCGGACACGACGGACCCCGAGAAGTCGTGGCAAGCCGACGCTCCGTCGCGGTGTTACCGCTGTGACGTTGTGCTCCAGAAACAGGCGGACTACACCGAGCAACGCCGCCCCGAGGCCCTCGTTTCGTGGCCGGTGAAAGAGAAGGACTGAGGGCAGGGCATGGCAGAGCGCACGGTATCCGTTCGGCTGAAGGCCGAGGCCGGGCAGTACATGGCGACGATGCGCGCCGCCGGGGCCGCCACAAAGGACCTCGAGAAGGCCTCGCGCGTGCTGAGCACGGCCATGGACAACGAGGAGAACGCCGCCGGTCGGGTCCGCGTGGCCGAGGCACAGTTGCTCGAGCTGAAGAAGTCCGGGAAGACGACGGACCTCCAGCTCGCTCGCGCCCGCGAGACGCTGGCAATGGCCACCCGAAAGTACGCCGCAGCGCAGGAGCGCACCCGTGCCGCGACGGAGCAGTGGGTGGCCGCGCAGAAGCGCGCGAACGACGAGCAGCAGCGGACCGGCGAATCCCTGCGGGACGTCGAGAAGATCGCGAAACGCACTCAGTTTCAGTTCAAGGCCCTGGCCGCCGCGATCGCGGTCGGAGGACCAGCCGCCGCCGCAGCGGCCCTCGGCGTGGCGGCCGTCGGCGCTGTCGGGGCGTTCACGACGTTAGGCGCCGTCGCGCTCCGCAACAACGCCGAAGTGCGGCAGTCCTTCGCGGACCTGGCGTTCGAGGTACGTACAGGCATCACGCAGGACGCCGCTCCGATGGCGGACGCGTTCGTGGGCGCCGCCGACCAGATGCGCGGCGCATACCAGGGCCTCCGGCCCGAGCTGCGGGGCATCTTCGCCGACTCGGCGACCTACGTCGAGCCGCTCACGGATGGCGTGATCGACCTCGCGTATAACGCCATGCCGGGCTTGTCGCGCGCCGTTTCGGAGGCCGGGCCCATTGTGGACGGCTTCGGCGCGCTGCTCGGTGACGTTGGCTCCGGGCTCGGTAGCCTCATGGACGAGGCCGCGAGTCACACCGACGCCGTCGGCGAAGGACTCGAGCATCTCGGCTCGCTCGTCGACGGCACGCTAACTGAGACGGGCGACCTCCTCGGGCACCTGTCGGAGTTGTGGGCCGAGCACGGCGACGAGGTCGCCGACGTAGTGACCCGGATTATCGGCGTACTCGAAGGTCTGACCGGCTCCGCGCTGCCCGTCCTGTCCACCACCGCGGGCGCCGCGCTCAACGTCCTGTCCGGGCTTCTGTCGGCTATCGAGCCGATGGTGGACGTTCTCGGCCCTGCGATCGGGTGGTGGCTGTCGCTGGCCGGGGCGATTAAGGCCGTGAACGCCGTACAGGGTGTCGCGGCCAAGGTCGCCTCCGGCATGAGTGGTATCGGCGGCGCGATGGACAGGTCCGGCTCCCGCGCTGCGGCTTTCAAGTCCGCCGCACTCGGCGCCGCGCTGGTGCTCGGACAGCTCGCGCTACAGGCGCAGGCCATTAACCCCGACGTCGAGAAGCTCGGCGACTCAATGCTGAAGTGGGCCAGCACAGGCCGGATCGGCGGCGAGGCCGCCCGTGTCTTCGGGTCGAACCTCCAGGACCTCGACTACGCCGTTACAGCCGTCACCGACGGCGGCCTGACCCGTGGCGTCGCCGAGGTTGCCGAGTTCGCCGGGGGGCTAGTGGGGCTGAAGGGCCCGCTCTCGGAGGCCAAAGAGCAGATCGGCGGCCTGGACCAGGCGCTCGCCGAGATGGTCGACGACGAGGGCATCGGTGCCGCGCACCGGGTGGTCCAGCAGATCGCGGAGCAGACCGGCCGCTCGATTGACGAGGTTGTGGCGGCGCTGCCGAAGTATCAGGCGGCCGTCGACGCGGCCAAGGATCGTATGAAGCAGCTCGGCACGTCCGGGATGCAGGCGACGCCCGGTATCAAGGAGCTGGAGGAGTCGCTCGCGACCCTCGGCGACGAGACGGCCGCGGTCGAGGACCGCGTGGACGCGCTCAACTCGGCATGGCGCCGCCTGTTCGGCGTCGCCCTCACGATGGAGGAGGCGACGTCGGCGTTCGAGGGCGGCCTCGACGAGATCCGGACGTCGCTCGAGGGGGTCAAGGGCTCCTCGGCGAGCTGGCGCGCGGAGCTGCTGAACGCGAACGGCTCTATCAACCTCACGACGGAGGCCGGGCGGAATCTTTCGGAGCAGCTTATCCAGCAGGGCGAGGACTATCGAGCTCTGGCGATAACCGCTTACGACACCGCCCGTCAGCAGGGGCTCTCGCAGGAGCAGGCTACGGCCCGGGCCGTAGCGGCGACGAACAACCGTCGTCAGCAGTTCATCCGCGAAATGCGCCAGATGGGTCTCAACGCCGACCAGGCGCGCACGCTGGCTAATCGCTACTTCGGCATCCCCGAGGACGTGCTGACGTTCATCAAGCAGCACGGCATGGCGGCAGCGAGAGGGCACGCGCGCGGTTACAAGTCCGAATTGGACGCTATTCCGGAGCAGGTCACCACGACCTATACGAAGATCATGGAGACCATCGTCAGCCCGACGAAGGGCGGCGTACAGCCGCTCGAGATCTACGGCTGGAACCGCCGGGACGGCGGCATCGTCCCCGGGTTCGCCTCCGGTGGCTTGCCTCGCCCGCGGCCGGGCATGTTCCGCGGCGTCGGCGGCCCTCGCGAGGACGCCAACCTAGTTGCCATTTCGGACGGCGAGTTCATCACGAACGCCGCCGACACGATGCGCAACCGGGCCGCCCTGGAGGCCGGAAACCGGGGTGCGCGGCTGGTGGCCCTCGGACCCGGCGGCGTCGTGGCCGGTCTCGCGGGCGGCGGCGCCGTGCGACAGGCACCCCGGGCACTGTTGAGCGGCGGCCCGTCGGTCGTCGTCAACGTGAGCATCCCGAACTACGTCGGCAACCGCGCGGAGCTGACAAGGGCGCTCCGCCGGGAGATAGCCGACGGGTTCGGCGGAGACGTACAGAAGGCACTCGGCAAGGGCAAGGGACGGTAAACGTGTTCGATCCGGAGACCGGGCTACTCCCGTGGCACGTGGAGTTGTTCTACGACAACGCGTGGAACGACATTGTGGGTGACGTGAACGTGGGGGACGGTCTCCGGATCACCCGAGGACGTGACGACTACGAGTCGGAAATGCCTCCGTCCCGGTGCTCCCTGACTCTGGACAACTCCGAGGGCAAGTACTCGCCGAAGAACCCTCTTTCACCTCTGTACGGCAAGCTCGCTCGTAACACGCCGTTGCGTGTGCGGCTCGGCGACCCGGACGCCGTGATCGATTTTGGCAGCGCCCCCGCCGCCTACGTGTCCACCCCGGACCCCGGGAGTGAGCTGTCCCCCGCGGGTCGCTTCGAGGTGCGGGTGGAGCTTGGCCGGGACGTGGAGCCGACCGCCAATGAACGCGCGATCGCCGCGAAGGGCGACGACGCTACCGGGAGGTCGTGGGTACTCATCTTGCGGCCGGACGGAAGAATCCGGTTTCTGTGGAAGGCTGAGACGGACGGCTCGTTCCGTTGGGCCGAGAGCTTCGCAACTGTAGGTCCCCGCGTCCGAGCATTCCGTTTCGTCTTCTCCCCGGACGGGGACGACACCTGGTCCGAGTCAGCCGGACACCCCACTGTCGTGAAGTACCACGCCGAGACCCTCGACGACCCTTGGACTTACGGCAACACAACGGCCTGGCTTTCGATGCCCCCTACGTCAAACGTGTCGAGCACCGGACCCCTCGGTGTCGGCGCCGACGGAGGGGGCGGAAGGCCCTTCGGCGCCCCTTCGATCGACGGGACCGTGGAAAGCCTACAGGTGATCGGGCCTACCGAGGACGACGTCCGGGCCGATTCAGGGTTCCGGGGCGGTGAACAGGCGACGACCTGGACGGACGGAACGGGCCGGGAGTGGACCGTCCATGGGGACCCGGCGTGGACGGACCGCTCCGTCCGGTTCAACGGAGAAGTCCGGGCCTGGCCCCAACGCTGGGGCCAGCCGGACGGCTCGGACGCGGAGGTACGCCTCGAGGCGATCGGGCTCCGGTCGCGCATCTCGCGCACCACCGCGCCCCTCCGCTCCCCAATGTTCCGCGCCTCGACCAGCCCGGGCGAGATGCCGCGCACAATCGCATACTGGCCCATGGAGGAGCCGTCGGGGGCTACTGAGTTCGCGTCGGGCATCGGCGGCCCGCCGATGCTGATAGGCCGGATCCCCGGCTACCACGTGCGCGACATCCGCCCGGGGGCCTACGACGGGTTCCGAGGCAGTGAGGCGGTAGCCGAGTTCAACGTCACCTCCGCAGTCGCGAACGTGCCCCCGGTGCCGCCGACGGGCGAGCTACGCACCTTCTGCCTGGTCCACCTGCCGGAGAACGGCGTACCGCAGGTAAACGGAGCGGACGCCGTCGTTTCGCTGCTGAACCTTCGGACCACGGGCTCCGCGTCCGAGTGGTCCCTCCAGATCTCGTCTAACGGCGCAGCACGCGTCGTCGCGTGGAGTCGTACCGGAGCGACCCTGCTCGAAAGTGGGTGGGCATGGGCCGCGCCGGGGAGCACCTCGGCGAACGGCCGCCATCTACTGGGCGGGTTGTGGTTGCGCCAGGAGGGCGCCGACGTGCGGTGGCAGTGGTTTTTCTTTCACGAAGGGGGACAGGCTGCCGGGGTGGTCGACGGAGTCCTAACGGGACATTCATTTGGATCCGCCTCCTCCGTCGTAATAGGCGCGTCCGGGGACCTCGGTGGGACGGCAGTGGGACACCTCTCCGTCCACAACGTCAACACAGGCTCTCTGTGGGGAACCATCCTCGACGGATTCAACGCCAACGGGCCCGAGACCGCGACCGCTCGAATCGCCCGCCTGGCGAACGAGGAGGCGGTCCCGTTTATAGCGCCGACCGGGTCGGACGACTCCGAGCCCGTCGGTTACCAGAAGACGGGGGCCCTGCTCGACCTCATGGAGGAGGCCGCCGAGGCGGACCTCGGGCTGTTGCTCGAGGACCGCGGGACATCGGCGTTGCGGTACGTACCGCGCGCCCACCTCTACAACCGCGTCCCGCTGGTCATTGACTACCAGGACGTCGTGGCCCCGTTCGAGCCGACGGACGACGACGTCGCGATCGCCAACGACGTCACGGTGTCGCGTGAGGACGGCGCGTCGTTCCGTGCGGTGCTCGAAGACGGACCGCTGTCCGTCCAGGCACCGCCGGTCGGCATCGGCCGATACGACGACTCAGTCCAGCTCTCGCTATGGGAGGACCCGCAGGTGG
This sequence comes from Prauserella muralis, assembly GCF_003202285.1. Taxonomy (GTDB): domain Bacteria; phylum Actinomycetota; class Actinomycetes; order Mycobacteriales; family Pseudonocardiaceae; genus Prauserella_B; species Prauserella_B muralis. The sequence continues at coordinate 267,710 of NZ_MASW01000006.1, read as the reverse complement.
TCCACCAAGCCGGGTGGAGGCTCCACCTTGGCACGGTCGACGAGACGCGGTACCCGCAGCTCTCCGTCGACCTCCACGGCGCGCCGCACCTCGTGGACACGGTGCCGCGGCTCGACGTCGCGTCGCGCGTACAGGTAACCAACCTTCCGAAGTGGTTGCCGCCGGACCGAGCAGACCTGCTCGTCCAGGGCTACACCGAGGAAACGGACGGTCTGACGTGGCGGCTCGTGTTCAACTGCACGCCCGCCTCCGCCTGGACGGTGGGCGTGGCCGACGACGCCACGTACGGCCGGGCGGACACCTCGGGTAGCGCGCTGCTCGAGCCCGCGAGCGCGGAGGACACACAGCTCGCGGTTCTAACGACCAACGGCCCTCGGTGGGTCCAGGACTCGGACCGGGCCGGTCAGTTCCCGCTCGACGTCAAGTTCGGCGGTGAGATCGCGACCGTGACGGGGATTCGCCCGCTGCTGTCGGACAGCTTCGCCCGCGGCGACGCCGGGTTGTGGGACGTCGACACGTGGGACGAGACATTCGTATGGGGTGAGTGAGTTTGGCTTTCCAACAGATGACCCGGGCCGTACCTGGTCTGCGTGCGTCGGCCGAGGACTATAACGTCGCCCTCGACAACCTCGACGACCACGAGACCCGCTTGTCGGCTGTCGAGGCCGGAGGTGCGGCTATCACGATGGCCGGGTTCCTCGACCTCGACCCGAACGTCTCCGGGTTCAAGCCTGCTGCGACCAACACCTACGAGGTGTACAGCACTGGGGGCGCGACCTACATTCGGTTCCCGAACCCGGGTCGCCAAGTCTCCGTTACCGGCGACGCGAAGGCCCATGCGTATGCGAACACGCAGGGCGCGGGAATCCGCGGCGGACTGAAGGTCGATATCAGTTTTGACAACGGGGCATCGTGGGAAACGTCGGCCGCCTCGCCTCTCGCCGGTACTGCTGGCGGTACCTCTGCCGCCGAGCGAACGTGCTTCGTCGCGGCGCAGTACTGCCGTAAGGGTGTGCCGACCGGGGACGTGCTGGTCCGCGTGCTCGGCTACCGGGAGGGTGACGCGAGCCTGTTCCGCGCCACCCTGTCCGCGATGATGCTCGGCGGCGACGGGACGACCACGGGGTGACGCATGACTGAACCAGTGAGCCCGTGGGGCTCTAACGCCGCGGGGCGGGCCTGGACGTGCGAGGGCGCGCCGCTGTCCGCGTTCGGGCCCGTCCCTGGCCGGGTCACGATCCCGGCCCCCGGATCCGCGGCAGAGGCGCACCTGCCCGTGGCCGTGACCGACATTGAGGCATCCGTCCTCGTGTCCACTAACCAGCTCGCGACTGGTGCGTGGCTCGTGCCGCAGGTGCGCGTCCGTCGACAGTCCTCATCGGACTACCTCGCGGTTTCGCTCGAGCTGAAGCCGGACGGCACACACGGAGTGGCCGCGTACGAGGTGGTGGGCGGCGTTGCGACGTGGCTCGGCGGCTCGGCGCAGGGCGCCTACGAGCCAGGCCAGTGGTACCGCCTGCGCCTCCAGGCATTCGGCGACACGGTCCGCGCGAAGGTGTGGGACGCCCGGGTACACGAGTACGACCACTGGCAGATCGTCTATCGAGTTTCGACGCCCCCCACGCCGGGAGGCGTGAGCCTCTGCGCGTCCTCGGAGCCGGGGAACACGAACGTGGACCCGGTAATCACGTTCCTGGACTTCGAGGTCCCGAACCCGCAGGCATTTACGGTGACCCGCTCGACGAACGGGGTCGTCAAGACGCACGCCGACGACACGGCCGTGAGCCTCGCTAACCCGTCCGTCCTCGCACTGTAGGAGTCGCCTTGCCGATCTACGCCGGGCAGATAATCCGGGCCGCCGACCTGGTCCCGACTGAGTGGCAGCCCGTGGCCTTCCAAAACGGTTGGCGCAACTACGGGAACGGGTGGTCGGACGTCCAGTTCCGATACCTGCCGTTGACCGACCAGGTCGAGATAAAGGGGACCATGATCTCCGGCACGGAGGCGGACAACACTGTCGTGTTCACGCTGCCCGAGGGGTACCGCCCCTCGTCCAACTGCTCGTTCCCTATCGGCCACGTGTCGACGCCGACAGACAGCGTCGCGCAGGTTCGTTTCTATTCGGACGGCACTGTCCGGATCTACGGCCTGGCCGCGATCAACATCGCCGCGATGGTGCTCGAGGGAATCCAGTTCTACCGGGGGTGACCCCGACCCGATCTCCGCCCGAGGAGGGCTTTTGTTGTGAGCGCTGAAATTCCCGGCGCCGTCGTGATAACTCTGCGCGAGATCTACGACGAGCAGAAGGGCACGCGCGAGGACGTGCAGAAGGTACTCGCACGCCTCGAGGACCAGAGCGCGTCCATTAAGGACCACGAGGACCGGATCCGCGAGCTAGAGAAGTCGAACCCGGCCGACCAGGAGGAGAGGCTGAAGGGTCTCGAGCGTTTCCGGTGGCTCTCCATGGGCGCCGCGACGCTGCTCGGCGGGGGCGGGGGCGCCTTCCTCTCGCAGATCGTCTCGAAGGGAGCGTGACGACGTGGACGCCTTGACATTGTCCAGCGCCATGGGTTGTTCGCTGTCCGTGGCGGAGCGGCACGTTAACGGCATGAATGCCGCCATGCGACAGGCCGGATGCACCACGGTAAACAGGGCTGCTATGTGGTGCGCTCAGATCGGGCACGAGTCCGTGGGGCTCCGATACTTCGAGGAAATTTGGGGCCCGACGGAGGCGCAGAGAGGGTACCAGGGCCGGTCCGACCTCGGGAACCTATACCCCGGAGACGGCTACCGATTCCGCGGTCGCGGCCCGATTCAGTTAACCGGCCGATACAACTACGGGTACTTTGGACAGTGGGCCAAGTCGCGCGGCCTGGTGTCTGACGCCGCGTACTTCCAGAAGCACCCGGACACCGTGGCGACGTCTTATTGGGGTTTCATGGCCGCCGCCTGGTACTGGACGGTGGCCCGGCCGATGAACACCTACGCCGATCGGGCCGACATCTACGGGGCCTCGCGCGCCGTGAACGGTGGCTACAACGGCATCGCCGACCGCATCCGTCGGTGGAACCACTGTCGCTCGCTGGGCGCAGCGCTGCTCCCCGCCGGGGGCGGGGCTGCCCCGCCCTCTGCGCCCGACAACAAGCCAAGCATTGCCATCTATCGCAGTAAGGAGTTTCCCATGCGGATGCCCAAGGGCGGAAAGCTCAAGAGGGGCGGGGCTACCCGGCTCGCCTATGAGTCGATCGCGATCGCGGGTGGTGCGCTCCGCGAGCACGACCTGGTCATTGCTGCGGGCATCGGCCCGAGGGCTGGTGTGCACATCGAGTCGATCAACACGTGGGGCTACATCACCCGGGACAAGGCACAGCGGCGTCTCGGTGCGACCGTTCACAACCCGGGCGGCCACGGTGCGCTCATGAAGAACGCGTGGGTGCACAGGCACGCGTCGTGCTCGCTCATCATCCCGAAGGGCGTCACCCGGATTGACGTCGCGTTCGCGTCGGACACGGAGTGGTCGCTCGACATCGAGGCGAGGGGCTGACCATGCTCGCGCGGTACCGAAAGGCAGTAGCCGCCCTCACGGGGGCGGCCACCCCCTCCGCTGGCCTCGTGGCCGCCCTGGAGGCCCTGGGCTTGGCGTACCCGTCGTGGCTCCCCGCCGCCGTCGCGGTCGTCGCCGGTGCCGTCACCACGGCCGTCTCGCGGGCGAACGAGGAGCCGGTCTCGCTCGTGGACCAGCCCCCCGCGCAGTACGTCGGCAAGCACCGCGAGGCCTGAAACCGCCCCTGACCTGCCGAAACCTCCGGTTCCTGGCAAGCCCGGCAAGGGGTCGGGGATTGTCCCCTCTGTGACTCACTCGAGGGACCCCGCCGAATCGGCGAGCCGATCCCCGCACCCCTTGCCACCCTTGCCAGGACTGGACCATTTCCGCAGGTTGGGGGCCGTTTCGTCGCACCCGGCTACACCCCGAGCCCGGCCGGGTCCTTGCGTGAGTATGAGACTCCCCTCTATCGGCCTCGTTGGCCGACGCCGCACCGGTAAGACCACCGTCGCCGACTACCTCGTCCAGCGCCACGGGTACGTCTCCGTTGCGTTCGCCGACCCGCTGAAGGCCGCCGCGCTCGCGCTGAACCCGATCGTCGAGGAGGTAGACCCGGACGGTGCTTCGTTCCGGCGCTACGACCGTCTTCGGGAGGAAGGGGCCGCCGATCGTAACGGGGTGGTCCGGCTGGCCCCCCTCGTGTCCGCGTACGGGTGGGAGCGAGCCAAGGACGAGTTCCCCGAGGTCCGCCCGCTGCTCCAGCGTCTCGGCGACGAGGCCGGACGTCAGATCCACGGTGAAGATGTGTGGATCCGCCGGGCGATGGAGGCCGCCGCGCGTCACCGTCTCGCGGGACGCCCGGTCGTGGTCCCGGACGTGCGCTATCGCAACGAGGCCGAGACACTACGGGACGCCGGTTTCGTCGTGATACGGCTCACCCGGGAGGGTATCGCCCGTGGTGCCGAGGACGAACACGCGTCGGAGACGGCCGTGGACGAGCTGCCGGTCCACGCGGAGATCGCGAACCGCGGTACGGTGGCCGCGCTGCTCGGTGAGGTGAGCCTAACCCTAGCGCTAGCCGCACCAGCGGTGTAACGTTAGGCCCCACACCCGACGGGGAGGGACACACCGTGAGCAACCTTGACGACGCGTTCGACCGTGCCCTTGACCTGGCCGAGCACTTAGAGGTTGGGAGCACGGATGCGGAGAAGCGATTAGCGGAGGCACTGGTCGACGTTCGGCAGGCCATCCGCACCGATGATGGAACCCCGGACTGGCTGGGCCTCACCCACGAGTACAGGTGGCGAGCGCAAACCATCTACTCGGCCGTCCCGGCGGGCGCGGGTGAGATGACGCGTCTCAAGAGCCGCCTCCGACAGCACAACTTGCGGATTGTCCGGGAACGTACACGGGAGTCCGAATTGACCGAAGCGCTCGCCCGCGCCGAAAACGCGCCGATCCCGCTCGACGGTGAGTTCTACGACAACATCGCCGTGTACGTCCGCGAGAACGGGCGAAAGTGCGTGAACGGCAACGAGGCACAGGTGCTCATCCTCGTGGCCGGACGCCTGCTGGCACTGCTCGACCCCGACGCGGTCGCCGGGCCGGAGCGCTCGACGGTAGCTATGGCCCTAGAGCAGGTGGTAGCCGAGCCAGCCCGCCAGCTCGCCACGCGCATGAGCGAGTAGCCGCACCACGCCGGGAGCCCCGGTCGACACCCTGTAGAGGGGTCGGCCGGGGCTTTTTCGTGTCCGCGAAATTCCTCCGCGCTTCGTGGCTACACCCCGGCGCCGCCCGGGTCCTTGGGTCCTTAGAGGCCGACAGAAAGGGCTCGCATGGCGAAACTCTCCACGATCAAACGAAACGACAGCCGTTTCTACGTCAACAAGGAAACGGGCGAGAAGGTCCCTGGTGTCACGTCCATTGTGGACATGATCCCGAAGCCCTTCCTCATGTACTGGGCCGCGAAGATGGCCGCGGAGTACACCGTCGACAACATCGGCTCGGTAGTCCAGCTCCTCCTCGACGGACAGCGGGACGTCGCGGTCGACGCTGTCAAGGGCGCGCCGAGGAGGTCCACGGGCGACGCGGCGAAGGTCGGGACCGCGGTTCACGACTACTTCGAGCAGTACGCCCGAGGCACCCCACCGAAGCGGGTGCCGCTCGACGTCCAGCCATTCGCCGACCACATCGCGGAATTCCACGACCGCTACCAGCCCGAGTATCTGTACCTGGAGCAAGCGGTATGGAGCGAGTCCCACAATTACGCGGGCTCATTCGACTGGATCGCGCGGATTGGCGACGAGATCGTCATTGGTGACACGAAGACCACCCGCTCCGGCGTCCACGCCGAGGTCGCACTCCAGCTCGCCGCCTACCGCCACGCCGACAAGATCGTGACGCAGGCCGGGGACGAGGAGCCGGTCCCGGCAATCAACGCGGGCGGAGTCTTCCACCTCCGCCCCGAGGGCTGGAAGCTCGTACCCGTTCGCACGGACCGCGTGGTGTTCGACCACTTCCTGTCCCTGCGCCACACGTTCGACTGGGTCAAGTCTTTGTCCGGGGATGTCCTCGGTGACCCCGACTACGACAGCACGGCCGAGCTGTCGACCGGCTCGCAGCGCCGGGCCAAGTAGGCCACCCCACCCCCACCGCACCCCTCACCCTCCACTCCGACCGAGAGGAACCCCTACTCAATGCTGGACATCTTCGACTACGACGACGCCCCGAAGGAACGCACGACCACGCAGCCGACGAGCGACATCGTCGGACGCATCAAGGGCGGGTATCAGGAGGATAACCGCCCCGTGGCCTCGACGACGCTCGTGTTCACCACCGACGACCCGACCGTAGCCTCCGCGATCGCGGAGCGCTTCGGCGGCGAGGTCGAGGAGCTGGAGGTCGACAAGGGCGACGACCACAGGATCGTTTCCGACACCTCGGAGGTCGAGCTGCTCGTCCACCAGGTGAGCGACCTTCGGGCGCGGTTCGCCTACTACGGACAGGGCGGCCTCGTCTACGCCACGGACGGCCGAAAGATCGTCGAGGGCAAGGACTTCACGGGCGCGACCGTCGGCGAGGACTGGCGCCAGCGTCCCGAGTCCATCGCCGAGTGGAAGAAGGACGCGCAGGCTGGCCGAGCCCCGAAGCCGGACATCAAGCTCCGCGCGCAGCTCGCCGCGATGCCGGAGTTGGGGACCCTCCAGTACTCCACCTCCGGATGGTCGCTCGTGTCGAGCCTCTCCGCAATCGAGCGGGAGCTGACGGAGGCCCTCGAGAAGGCCGACGGCGGCCCCGCCTCGGTGACGCTCACGTTCGACGAGCGCGAGATTAAGAAGGGCCCGAACACGGGGCGCACGTTCACCGTGCCGTCCCTGCGTGTGAACGGCCCGGCCTCCATCTGATGTAGGCCAGCGCGGTAGCTCAACGGTAGAGCCCCCGAATCCCGGTGACGGGGCGGTTCGGAGAGATCCGGGTTCGACCCCCGGCCGCGCACCAGCCCCACGCCCGGCGTCGAGCTTCGACTCCGCCCGGCGTGGGGCCTTCACGCGTACACAGAGAGGAACCCCGCATGACGCACCTCGTCCGCTCCGTGCTGTCCACGATGGACGCCGAAGCACGCCACGCCTTCGCGACCGCCTACGCGGCGCACGTCGACTCCACCCGGGCCGCCGGGCGGGAGCCCTTGACCGTCACGGCCGCGGCGCAGCGATGGCACACCGAGGGCGCACTGTGAAGGCGCGCCACGTCCTGAAGATCCACAACGAGTACACCGGACAGGACTACCTCGTCGAGGCGTACTCAGACCTCCCGTGCAGCGACGAAGCCCACCCGGACGTCGTCACCGACTGCGCCGCAGACGCCCACCACGAATGGCTCAAGGCCACCGTGTCCGACTACTTCGAGGTGATCGAATGACCGTGAACCCGCTCGCCGACCTGGTCCACATGACGTACTCGCTCACGGAGACGTCCGCCCGCCGGTTGATGGACGAGCCCGCCCCCGCGTCGAACCCTGAGAAACCCGAGGAGCCGCCGTCGTCCGAGTGCTTCGAGACGCACATGGCGGACACCCGACGGTACGCCTTCGCCTTCTCGACGTTCTCGCTCGCGAAGTTCGCTGACCACCTCGAGAAGGTCGGGCACTTCACCGCGGCCCGCGAGGCGCGCCACCTGGTCGCGCTCCACCAGCAGACCCTCCGGACCGGGCGCCCGTGACGGTCCTCATCTCGCACGACCGCGCGCCGTCCCCGGGAGATCTCCGACAGCTCGCCCGGGGCGACGTTGTCGAGCTGGCCCCGTCCGCCCCGGGGCGCCATGACTGGCCGTCCCTGCTGTCCGCGATCACGACCGCCGTCGCCCGCGGCGCCGACGTCGTGTGGAGGAGATCGTGAAGCACATCGAAACCGAGTACGACGGCTACCGGTTCCGCTCGCGCCTCGAAGCGCGGTGGGCCGTGTTCTTCGACAACGCCGGTATTGACTTTCGGTATGAGCCCGAGGGAATCCTTGTCCCGACATCGTTCATACCGGGGTGGGCGCCGCCACGGGCCCCGTACCTCCCGGATTTCTACCTCCCGGACCTAGGGCTCTACGTCGAGGTGAAGGGCGAGTGGAAGCCCGCCGAGAAGGCGAAGGCTTTAAACGCCGCAGCCTACCTATCCGGGCAAGGCCACGATGTCCTGCTGGCTCCCGACGTGTTCCGTCAACCCCGCGGGGGTTCGCGCCGACCGTGGCGTCTGTCCCTGGACGGCGACGCGCTCCACGCCTACCCGTGGCCGCTCGACCGAGCCCGGGACATCTTCACGGAGCAGGTGGAGACCGTCGCCGCCGCTGGGGACCCTGACGTCTACCGCGACGGCCCGGATCTCCTCCGCGGTTGCAAGACCGATTATCCCGCGCCGGACTGGTACGTGAAGGCAGCCCGCGCCGCGCAGCGCGCCCGCTTCGAGTTCGGCGAGCGACCCGGCGCCTGACACCGAACAACCACTCTGGAGGTTAACCCCGTTGGCGACCAACCAAAAGCGTCTGCTGGAGTACGGGCTCGAGTACGTCTCGAAGGGCTATTACGTCTTCCCGCTGACCGTCTCCTACGACGAGGAGAAGGGTAAGAAGCGCCTGACGATACCGTTCCCCCGCGCGGAGGGGTGGAACGAGGAGTCCACAGTCGACCCGGAGAAGGTCCGGGAGTGGTTCGCGACCCCGCGCCGCGGCATGAAGGGGATCGCGATCGACTGCGGAAAGTCCGGCGTCGTCGCGATCGATCTCGACACAGGCGAAGGGAAGAACGGCCTCGAGGAGTGGGAGAAGCTCCCGGAGCAGCAGGAAACCCCGATGATGGTCCGCACGCGCTCCGGCGGACTCCACCGCCTCTACCGCGACCCGACCGGACGAGTCCGAAACTCCGCCGGGGACGTCGCGCCCGGGATCGACATCCGCGGGAACGGCGGGCTCGTGATCGCACCGCCCACGCGCGTGTGGGGCTCCGAGGGTGTCTACACACTCGTGAACGAGATCGTGCCAGTGACGGATCTCCCCGAGCTGTCGCCCGGCATGGTCGAGATTATCGCCACGCGCCAGGAGACGGAGCGACCGAAGTTCGACCCCGCGATCCACGGGTCCTACAAGGTCTCGGCGACACAGGGCGAGGAGATCGTGGCCGAGCGCCTGGCCCGCCTCGAGTCGGGACGCGGGATGCGCGCGGGGATCTTCGGCTACGCCGTCGGCGTGGCGCAGCTCGAGGGCGCGAAGGCCGCCACCTCCCGTGACGGCGCCGAGCCGGACCCGGACGCACTGGCCGAGCACATCGGCGAGCAAGTCCTGTCCGTGGTCGATTGGGACGTCCTAGACGACGAAGACCGCCAGTGGATCGCGGACGGCGTCACAAAGGGTCTCGCCCACCCGTGGGAGCTGGTCCCGGAGGAGGACGTCCTCCCGGCCGTCGACCCGGACACCCCTCTCGACGACCTCCTACTCCGCAAGGCGCCACGCCTGCCCGGCCACCCCTCGACGGCTCACGCCCTGTGCGCGCCGGTCGTGGTGGACGGGCTCGTCGGCCGGTACCTCTACGTGGACGGCATCGGGTGGCACGAGTGGGTCGGCGACCGTTGGTCCCCGGACCCGCGCACGCCGGTGCGGCACGCGGTCCGGCGCATGATCGCGCGCAACCGTGCCGAAGCCCGGCGGATGGTCGACGCGCTGAAGGACAACGAGGAGGCGCAGCAGCTCGAGGAGGAGCTGGTGGCGCTCAAAGAGGACCGCGGGAGCGGACCCGTAGGCCAGCGCGAGCGCGAGCTTCAGAAGCGCGCCGACGAGGTCAACGAGTGGCGGGAGGAATGGGACCGTGCCGCCGGGTGGTGGTACGCACTGGCCAACGGCCGGGACCACGACCTCGTGATGCGCTACGTCGAGGCCGACCCGGGCCGGATCTACGTCCGGGCCTCCGACCTCGACGCCGACCCGCACCTCCTGAACACGCCGTCCGGGACGGTCGACCTGCGCACCGCCGAGATCCGACGGCACGACCCGGCCGACTACATCACGAAGACGACGCACGTTCCGTACGTGCCCGGAGCCCACCACGACCTGTGGAACCGCGCCCGGGAATCCTTCGCCCCCGGGGTCGAGGAGTGGCTCCAGCTCAAGGCCGGGGAGGGTGCCTACGGGTTCCCGACCAACGACGACACGATGATGTTCTGTTTCGGCGGCGGCTCGAACGGAAAGTCCACCCTCACCGACGCACTGCTGAACGGGCTCGGAGACTACGCGGTATTCCTCCACGACAAGGCCGTCCTCGGCGGGAAGGACGACCACGGCACCGAGAAGATGGTGTTTCGCGGCGCCCGCTGGGCCGTGCTTGAGGAGCTGCCGGAGGCGCAGGTCCTCCGCCCGGCGACGATTAAGAAGCTCGTGGGCACGTCGAAGATCACGGCCCGACTCATGCGTCAGAACAACGTCACGTTCGACGCCTCGCACTCGATCGTCGTCAACGCCAACCACCGACCGCAGGTGCTTGAGAACGACCGGGGTACCTGGCGCCGACTGATCGCGGTCCCGTGGCCGTACACCTACAAGTTCGAGGGTGAGCCACTCGAGGACGAGACGGAGCGTCGCGCGGACCCGGTGGTGAAGCACGCGCTCTCGCGCGACATCGAAGTGCAGAAGGCCGCCCTCGCGTGGATCGTCGAGGGGGCCCGGCTGTATTGGGAACGGGGGCAGAAGTGCGGCGCTCTGCCGGAGTCCGTGGCCCGCGAAACGGAGTCATGGCGGCTGGAGTCGGACGTGTTCGGGTCGTTCTTCGCGCAGGAGATGGAGGCAAAACGCGGCTACGCCGTGTCGTCGGCCGAGCTGCTCGAGGTCTATAACGAGCACCTCGAGTCCCTCGGCAAGCAGCCTGTCTCGGACCAGTACGTCGCGACCCGTCTTGCGACTCTGCCGGGCTGTCGCAACGTGCGTAAGAAGCTCACCCGGCGAAACGAGAAGGCCGTCACGGTTTCCTCGCGCGGACCGGTGACGTCCCTCCCCACCCGCTTCACTGCGTGGGTGGGTCTGCGGTGGCTAACCGAGGAGGAGAAGGCGGCGGAGCCGAAGGCCTAGCCGAGTCCGGGGCGCCGTGCGTTTCGCGCGACGCCCCGGAATTCCTCGCCGGTCGGGCTACACCCGGCGCGCTCCCGGGTCCTTACCTACTCAGACACCGAGAACACGAACCACGGGAGCAACCATGCCGAACGCCGACGCCCTCATGTCCGGGTCCCGCCTCGAGCGCCTGCTGGCCGACGTCGACACCTGGTCGTCGCCGCTGTACGGGCACCGCGTCGAGGTGGTCGAGGACATCTACGCCCGCGCCAACGAGGAGGGCTGAATGCCGCGCCAACGCGCGCTGTTCTTCGACATCGAAACGGACTCCGTCGACCTAAAGTGGACACTTACGCCCGAGAAGATGTTCCGCCTAGGTGGCTATGCGTGGGGGCAGGACGGGGACGTCGTCTTGACCGACGACCTCGAGGAGATGCGCGAGCGCATCCGCTCGGCGGACGTCGTCGTCGGACACAACATTCACCAGTTCGACCTAACGGTCATATTCGGCAAAGACTCCATAGAGCCGCTGGAGATGGCCCTCGAGGGCCGGGTGCTGGACACGTGGACTCACGCCACGCTCCACCACCCGGCCCCGTACTCCTACGTGAACCGCTTCGGCAAACTCGCATACGCGCGCAAGCCCGCCGAGGCGAAACTCTGGTTCAAGCTGGACGAGCAGGCGTACCAACTCGGAGTCCCTGGCAAGTCCGCGGATCTCGCTGCGCTCGCCGAGAAGTACGGTGGGTTCGGGCAGATCCCGGTCGACGACCCCGAGTATCGCGACTACCTCGTCCACGACGTCCTCGCCTCGCGCAACGTCGCCCGCCGTCTGCTCCAGCTCGGCCCCGCCGGGGACTACGAGATGCGCGAGCAGATCAACGCCGCGATCGACGCGCAGAACGAGCGCAACGGCGTACGCCTGGGCGTCGACGCCGCCCGCGCTCGGGCGGAGGAGATGGAGCGAAAGGCCGCCGAGTACAAGGAATTCCTCTCGGACCGCTACGGCCTGCCGAAGACGGGGAAGAAGCCGCTCGCCACGAAGGCCGGGAAAGAGGCCCTCGCCCGCGCCCTCGAGGACGTCGGGATCTCCCTGGACGAGCTACCGCGGACGAAGGGCAAGGATGGCAAGCCGACCGACCGCCCCTCGTTCGGCGGTAAAGGCATCCTGGAGGCCGCGGAGGACAAGTCGGAGGAGGCACTCGAGCTGGCCCGCGCCGTGTCGGCTCTCGGCGGGCTCCGGCCGCTGGCTCAGTCTGCCCTCGACTGCGTCCAGCCCGACGGATTTGTCCACCCGGAGATTTCGACCCTCCAGCGTTCCGGCCGGAAGTCCACGACGAACCCGGGCCTGACCGTGTGGACCTCCCGCGGCGCGGGAGCGGTGGAGAAGGCGTATTACCTCCCGGACCACGAGGACCACGTCCTCGTCGAGCTGGACCTGTCGCAGGCGGACGCCCGCATCGTGGCCGCCTACTCGGGAGACGCGGCTTTCGCCGAGCGGTTCGCCCCCGGCGCTGACGCGCACCTCATCACCGCGTGGATCGTGTGGGGCCGAGAGTTCGTCGGCGAGGATAAGAACGACCCGCACACCGCCCACTACCGCCAACTGGCGAAGGCGCAGAACCACGCCTACTCGTACAACGCAGGCCCCCGCACGCTGGCCGCGAACGCGAAAGTGGATATCTCCGTCTCGGAGCGGTTCGTCAACGCGATGCGCTCCGAGTACCGACAGGTCGAGAAGTGGAAAAAGCGGGTGATCCGCGAGGGTCGTCGCGGCTACGTGACGAACGCGTGGGGTCGACGGATGGTCGTCGACAAGGACAAGGAATTCACGCAGGCGCCCGCGCTCTACGGCCAATCGGGAACACGGGAGATCATTGTGGACGGTCTAATCCGCATGGCACGGACGGACCTTCGCCTAATCCGAATGCTGAAGATCCAAGTTCACGACGCGTTGGTCTTCAGCGTGCCCGCCGCGGAGGTCGACTACTGGGTCCCGCTCATCAAACGGTGCATGGAGACCACGTGGCAGCCGCCCGACGGATCGGGGATGGCTGTGCATTTCCCCGTCGACGGCGGCAAGCCGGGGCGCAACTGGCAAGAGGCCGGACACTGAGAGAGGAAACCACTGTGACGGACAACGTGATCGGACCGAAGCCCGCCGACGCGAAGTGGAAGCTAGGCGGAGTCGAGTACGCCACCGAGGCCGAAGCGGAAGCCGCCCGGGAGACCCTCGCGCGTCACGGCGTCCACGGCAGGCGAGTGGAGGCGCCCGCCCCTGGGCCGACGTGCCCGACGCCGTGGGCGGTCGACCGGCAGGCGGTACGGGACGCGGACGGTCGGTACCTGTTCCGGGTCGACGGAGAGGCCACCCTGTCCACGGCCGTCGACGCGGCAGTGGCCGCCGCAATCGTCGCCGCGGTGAACGAGAAGTTCGGCACACCCGCCGAGCCGACCCGGTACAAGTGGGTCAACGCGACGACGCCGGGCGGCGCCTACTTCGAGGTGGGCGACGGAACCCGGGCCGTGTACGCCCAGACCCGCGCGGCGGCCGAGTCGAAGCTCCGCCGAGGCGTGCCGTCCCGCCGGGTGTCCGAACTGCCCGGCACCGGTTGGCGCCGAGTCGCCGAGGAGCCCGCCCGGAGCGAGCCGCGCACGTTCGACGTCGGAGCCGTCCGCCACCTGCCCACCGAAGTGTGGATGTTCCGTACGGCGGACGGCGACCTGTGCGACCGGGTCTCGGAGACGCGGGCCGTGTATCGGTCGGGTGATTACAGGGGCGGCGAGGTAGACCTTTTCGCCTCCTGCGAGCGCCCGGTGACGGAGGTCCTCGACTCGTGATCGTCGCTGCCGTCGCGGCCGTCCTCTTTGCGGGGGCGGCCGTGTCCGCCTACCGCGCCCGGTTGCGCGGGCTGGCCTTGTGCATGGCCGCAACCGCCGCCGTCGAGGCGGCCCTGTTCATCCTGTCCCTGGTCTTCCCGGAGGGGCTATGAGAAAGACCTGTCGAACCTGCGGCGGTTCCAAGCCGCTGAACGCCTTCCGCCACGATGCCCGTCGCGACGACGGCCGGGCCACGCAGTGCCGGGCCTGCGCGCAGGCGGACGGGGCGGCCTACCGAGAGGCGAACCTCGAACGTGTCCGCGAGCGCGAGCGCGTCAACGCGGCGGCGTACCGCGCGAACCACCCGAACCGCCGCCGGATGATTGCGCGGGAGTCGGCCCGCCGGATGCGCCGGAAGCGTGCCGCCTTGGCACGGCGCGGGGTTGCCTGAGCGCCAGCGGTGCCCGCGCTGTGAGTTGACTAAACCGGACACGGAGTTCCGCCCCCGTTCGAGCGACTGCCGGGAGTGCGAGGAGTCCCTCGCCCGAGCCCGGCGCGTGGTGTGCGCCGTCGACTTCTGCACGACGACGGCCCGACTCGGCGACTACTGCCGACGGCACGCTACAGACCTCGAGCGGGGGCGCCCGTTTCGCCTGCCGGTCCTGACCCCGGACCCGGAGGAGTTGGCGGCCCTCGAGGGCCAACGGCTCGTGAACTACCTAATGCGGTTCACGGTCAAGGCCGGGAACGGCTGCCGACTCTGGCGGGGCGCCTCGGACGGCGCGGGCTACGCCTGCGTAACGATGCCCGGCGGATCCGTCCAGCGGACCTACCGCGTCGTCGTCGAGGCCGTCACGGGGCCGATCCCGCCCGGCTACACGGTTCACCACAAGTGCGCGGCGCGCCGCTGTGTCAACCCCGATCACCTGGAGCGTTCCGACGCCCGCGCGAACATCGGCGAGATGCTCGCCCGGCGCGGGTTCCTCCGCTACATCGGCGAGCTTCGAGACGCGCTCGCCGAGCACGACCCCGATCACTGGCTACTCGCGAGCCGCGTCCGCGTCGACACGTTCGACGGCACCCCGGACTCACCTCGTGAGCCTAGCGTTACTTGAGAGGAACCACTCCGTGACCTACACGAACGACGTCACGCCCGTGTGCGCGCGGGCCCGGGACGCGCTGACCGTCGCGACACATCTCGCGGGTATCGCGGACGAGATCGTGACCATGGCACCCCTCGGATACACACCGGAGCCGTCCCACGACGGCGTCTCCCGGCCCGTGGAAAACGCGGCCGTGGCCCTCGACGAGCGCGGAGTCACGCCGCGGGTGGCCGCCGCCCGCCTGAAGATCACAGCCGCCGCGATCCAGCTCGAGGACGCCGCGCGTGAGCTGGACCACGCCGTGTCCGCTTGGGAGCGGTCCGCTACTAAACCGTGACCTAACGCTAGTCTGCGAAAGTTTGCCCTGGTCAAGTGTTGCATCTTCACCCAACTGGTGTAGCTGCGACAACTTGGCCAGGGAAATTTTTGCGTAGACCCGTAACACCTAACGGTCGCCTAACGCTAACGTGAGTGAAGCACCGCCCCGGGCCCTCCGCCCGGAATGAACGGACAGAGAGGACCCGACCGAAAATGACCGTCGACGCCGCCGCCCCCGCCCCGGTCCGCACGGACGCCGCCCTCGCGGTGGCGGCCCTCGAAGGGGACGCGGTCGCCGCGCTGGAGCTGTTCTCGCGCTTCGGGGGGCTGGTGCATAAGCTCGCCGCCCGATTCGGGACGCAGCACACCTACGACTATGACGACGCCCGGCAGGATTGTTTTCTGGCGCTGCTCGAGGCGGCCGACGACGTCCGCCACGACGGCCGGGAGTTCGGCTTGGCGTTCAACAACCGGGCCACGCAGAACCTCAAGCGGGAGTCCTCCGCCGCCCGTCCCGGCCTGACGCTCCCGTTCCACACCTTCCAGCGGGTCTACAACGCGGTCCGCCGGTTCGACTACAACCTGCCCGCCGCCCGCGACTACCTGGCCAACGAGGCGCCCCTCGGCGAGCGGGTCGACCCGAACACGTTTACGGACGTCTGGTTCGCCGCCTTTGGTGTGACCCTCGAGTGGAACGACTCCGCGGCGCTGGACGGCGAGGGCGCCACGGTGGCCGAGACGGTCGCCGACCGCACGGCCGAGACCCGGCTCCGCTCCGTCGAGGACCTCGACGCCGCCGAGCAGCTCCTCGGCACCCTGTCCCCGCAGTGGCGGGAGGTCCTCGAGCGAACCTACGGCCTCGGCGGCTACGAGCCGCAGGACGCGACTGTGATCGCCGCCGCCATGGGAATGCACAGGGCAGCTATCCGCAAGATCCGGTCCAAGGCGCTGGCCCGACTCCAGATCTCGAGCGACCTTCCCGCGCACTACACCCCGACCGAGCGTGGCAGGACCCCGCTCCGCTCAACCGTTCACCAGGCCGAGTCCCGGCGCCCGTCCCGCCGTGACTTCCCCGTGACCACGCGACGTATCGAGAGGTGATCCATGGGAGTAGAGAACACATGCCGGAGCTGTAACGGGTCCGGCGTCGTCTACGACGGAACGGACGAGAGGGGTCGCCCGCGCGAGACGACGTGCGGGAACTGTGGGGGAGACGGCTCCATCGGCTGAGGCGTACCCACACCGTGTGATAGGGTGTATCTACACCTGCGAAGGGGGAGCCATGCGAGAGTTCATCCGCCGCCCGTCTGCCCGCCAGCGGCGCACGGGCCGCCAGGCCCTCGCCCGCCTGATTTTGCTCCCCGTGGTCGCCGCAGCCATGGCCGCGACCGCTCTCGGTTTCGCCCACCCCGAGGCTTACAACACCTCGGTCCCGGGCCCTGGCACCGCGCCCACCGTAGACATTACCTGGCGCCGCTGACCGCCTTCACCTGAAACCGCCCCTGACCTGCCGAAACCTCCGGTTCCTGGCAAGCCCGGCAAGGGGTCGGGGAATGACGCCCTTATGACGCACTCGAGGGCCTAGCCGATCCCGGCGACTGTTTCCCCGCGCCCCTTGCCACGCTTGCCAGGTCCGCCCGGTTAACGCAGGCCAGGGGCGGTTTTCGCTGCGCGCCATTTCTGACCAACTGTCCACAGCGGACGGAGCCACGCCGTGCTCCGCCCGCGGTTTCCCCATGTCAAGAGAGGAAAGCGTGAGCAAGCTAGAGATCGTCCAGTCCGCCGACGAGCCCGGCTCCACCCGCGTGTTCGTGGACGGACACGACATTAGCGCGTCGGTAGCGAGCCTGGACCTGGCACTCGCCCCGGACCACGCCGAGGTAACGATGCGGATGTTCGTCCGGGAAGGGGACTTCCGACACGACTCGGTAACCACCTACGTCGACCAGGCGACCGCGGAGTCCCTCGTCGCCCTCGGCTGGACCCCGCCGGGGGTGACCGAGTGACCTTCGTCGACCCGCACGTCTCCGTGACACAGACCGACGACTACCTGTGGCGTCTGGACCGGCACTTGTTCTACGACGACCCGGACGACGGCCGCATGGGCGTTCGGCGGGGCTACGTGACCGACTTCGCAAGCGTGCCGCGCGCGATCTGGTGGTTAGTACCGACATACGGCAACTACACCCCCGCCGCCGTGCTTCACGATTTCCTCATCACTCACATGATTCCCGCCGGGGCCTTCTCGTCCCGCCGCGTGGATCGCATTTTCCGTGAGGCCATGCGTTCCCTCGGCGTGTCGTTCCCGCGCCGCTGGCTCATGTGGGCCGGGGTCCGCTGGGGCGCATTGCTCAACCCAACCCGCCGACGGGGCTCGCTCGCCACGCTGCCCGGCGTCCTGCTCGTCTCCCTGCTCGCGCTCCCGCTCGTGCTGCCTGCCCTCGCGGTGCTGCCGTCGCTGCTCGTCTTCGCGCTCCTCGAGCGCCTGCTCCCTGGAAGGACTGCCCGTGACTGACGTCGTGTTCCTGGACACCGAGACGACCGGCCTCGACCCGCTCCGCCACGAGGTGTGGGAGGTGGCCTACGCCGTGAACGACGGCCCGATCGTCACGGCCTACCTGCCGCACTCGCTCCGTACCGCGGACCCTGCGGCCCTCGAGATGAACGGCTACTGGGACCGCGCCCCGGTGGGTATGTCGCCCTGCTTCGGTGCGCTCGCCGACGTCGAGCTACGGCGGGCCC
Organism: Prauserella muralis; assembly: GCF_003202285.1. GTDB lineage: Bacteria > Actinomycetota > Actinomycetes > Mycobacteriales > Pseudonocardiaceae > Prauserella_B > Prauserella_B muralis. The sequence continues at coordinate 249,610 of NZ_MASW01000006.1, read as the reverse complement.
TCACAGGCGTGACGGTCGTCGGCTCGAACCCCGCGTTCGACACGGCTTTCCTCCGCGCCCGCTGGGGTGTAGCCCCGTGGCATTACCGCCTGCTCGACGTCGCGACCTACGCCATGCCTGTGCTCGGCTACGACCGACCGGCGAGCCTGAAGACCGTCACCGACGCCGTACGCGCGAACGGCTTCGAGGTCCCGGAGCCCGACCACTCCGCCGCCGGGGACGTCGAGACGCTCCGCGCGGTGTACTCCGCACTCGCCGAGCTTGCCGGGAGGCGCCGCCGATGACCACGACGAACGAAGGCCCCACCCCTACGCCCGTGCCGACCGCCGCCGTCGAGGCGGCGCGCGCGCAATTCCAGTTCGTTGATGAGGCGACGAGGTACTGCGTCGACCGGGCCCTCGGTGCCGCCGCCCCGCACGTCCGAGCTGCCGAGGACGAGGCGGAGGCCGAGCGCGCGGAGCGGTTGGCCGCCGATTACCGGGCCACGGCCTCGACGTTGTCCGGCCGCCACGACTTCCTCGACGGCTATCTGACCGCGCTAGAGGACTTCGCCGAAGGACTGCGCAAGCGTGCCGAGGAGTACCGGGAGGCCGCCCGTGGCTGACAAGTCGTTCCACGTAGTCCCGACGACCGAGGAGGCGCCCGGGTACCGCGACGCCTTCCCGCTCACCGTCGTGGACGAGTTCGGAAAGATCCACGGCCGCGCCCGGGACCGCGAGGAGGCGGAGGCCCGACGGGCCGTGGTCGAGTGGGAGCACTCGCTCCCCGTGGGGCAGCGGACGACTAGCCTACTGTCCGAGGTCCGCGCGGTTCACTCGAAGGCCCGCACGACGATCCAATGCGCGGAGCGACGGGGCGACCCCGACAACCCGTACGGCGTCGACCCGCTCGACTTCGAGGACCGCGAGATCCTCGCCGACCTACGCAGTGTCGTGAACCTCCTCGACCGTTGGAAGCGCACGGGCCGTCCGCCGAGGATGCCCGCCCACCTGAAGGGAGCCCCGCGTGACTAGGCCCCCACGAATCTGTCCGCTGTGCTCGGGCCCGGTCGCGGTTGAGAGGGTCCACGTCGGAGACCTCGACGACCCGTACCGCACAGTCCCCGGCCGGGTTCACTGCCTCGACCGGTGCGAGACCTGGTCGCCCGCCGAGCGTGCGCAGGTCCGCGAGCAGGCCGCGCTCCGCCGGTCCGTCGAGCGTCTCGTGGAGTTGCTCGAGCCGCTGGCGGTGCCGCAGCGGATCGTGTTCGGCCCTCCGGGCGTCACTTAATCCGGGACTTGGCCACCGCCGTGGCCCGCTGGAATTCCTGGTATGCCCGGTCTATCTCCTCGAGCGCCCGTCGGGCCCCGGCCGACTCTCCGTCACCGCCGGGCCCGCCGGGCCGCTCGGGGAGTTCGGCCCCGGGCCGCCGGACGTACCAACGCAGGAACGCGCGCACGGCGGAGGACCGGTCGGTCCCCATAGCCTCGGCGACCTCCCGTGCTTCCCGCCAGAGGTCCTCGTCCACGCGGATGTTCTGCGTCGGCGTGCGCGGTGCGTTCGGCATGACCCGAGGCTAGCACGGTGTCACTACACCCGGGAAGGTCCGGGGTTGCGGTGTAGATACACCCACTGCTACGGTGTATCTACACCAACCACCCACACCACCTAGGAGGTCCAAATGGCCACCATCTCCCTTCCCGCCGCCCCCGCCCTCGGCTCGACCGTCGAGGTGGACGGGCTCACCGTCGCCTATGGCGCCACCGCGCAGATGTGGCGCGTGTGGGACGTGCTCGCCGACGGCGCACGGGTCGGGCGTCTCTTCGAGGTGGCCGACGGTTCATTCCAGGTGGTCCCCGAGGGGGCCCCGCGGGTCCGCTGGTCGGACCGCTGGAACCGGCGGACCCTGCGGGGTGCGCTGCGCCTCCTCCGCCGGTCGCGCTGACCGGCCCGGGGCCCCGGCACCGACGACCGGGGCCCCCGTCGTTTCGAGAGGGTCACATGGACAAGGACTATCGAGCTGTCGCCCTGGCGCAGGCCGACGAGATGGAGCGCCAGGCGCGGCGAATCCGCGAGCTGATCCGCGAGCGGAACGACGCGACGTCGAATGCCGAGGCCGCCTATGACCTGGCAGAGCGGTACGCGCGCAAGGTTGGTGTGGACATCGCGCGCGACGACGTCCTCCGCTACGTCGAGCACTACTGGCAGCAGCGCGGCGGGCTGGAGCGGCGTCTACACCAGCACGACACTTTCCACTGGGACGTCCTCCGGATCCGCCACGAGCTGTCGAGGGCTACCGCCGCGCAGGTCGCGGCGACCCCGACGGCCGACCTCGTGGCCGCGCTCATCCGCCGGATCGACGCGGTGAATCCGCTCGGCCCGGCGCGCAAGTCGAGCGCGGAGCTGTTCCGACGGCCGGAGGCGCCGGGGCTTGTGGTGTAGATACACCCGATGATACGGTGTATCTACACCACGAACGAGGAGGACAGAGTGAACGCCTACCGGGTCAACGGAACCACCGCCGACGTCACCGAGTGCGAGCTTTGCGGCCGGGTCGAGCTGAAGGGGACCGTTGTCCTGGAGGCGCTCGACGTCGAGGGCATCGGAACCGGGGAGGTCGTCTACTTCGGCGCGCAGTGTGCCGCCCGCGCGGCCGGTTGGACTGTCCGGGAGGTCCGCAAGGCCGCGAAGTCAGCCGACGACCTCCGCCGCCGCGAGTTCGCCGCCCGGTTCCGTGCGTGGGCCCGCGACACCCTCGCCCTGGACGTGACCCGCCCGTACGCCCTCGCGGACTACCGCCACGCCACGGGGAAGACCCTCGGGGACCTCAAGGCGGAGTTCGCGGACGCGTCCGGCCTCCTCCCCGTCTGACGGGGCGCCCCTTGTGGTGTAGATACACCCATGCTACGGTGTACCTACACCACAGAGAGAACGGAGCCCGACATGATCCGCGCCCCCTTCCGCATCCGCCCCCGCGACTTCGACGCCCTCGAGGCGTTCGCCGCCGCGGAGCCCGCCCTCGCCGAGGCGGCGGAGGGCCTGGCGTGGCAGGGCGACCGCTTCTCGTGGGGCGCCTTCTTCGCCGCCCTCCGCGAGTTCCGCGCCCTGTACGCCTGACCGCCCGGGGCCCCCACCACCTGGAGGAACCATGCCCGCCAGCCCCGCCGCCTTCGTGACCGACACCGTCGAGGGCACCCTGTTCAACCTCCCCACCGAGGGGACCGTCCACAAGCGCAACCGCGAGATGCCGCGCGACCTCGAGCTTGCCCTCGAGCGCGGGGACGCCACACCGCGGGAGCGGCGCGAGATCGCGACGTACTACACCCCAGCCGCCGACGAGCGCGAGCGCATCCTCGCCGCCGCCCGCGCGGTGAAGCCGTTCCGCCCCGCGGCGCGACCCCGGGCCCCGCGCGCCCCGAAGCCGGGGGACGGCACGTTCTCGCCGAAGCCGGGCGCCCCGGGTTCCGCGGTGCGGGTGCTCGTGGTCGACGCGGACCACACGGTGCCGTCCTTCGTTGCCACGGGGTGCGTCATGTTCCCGGCCCCGGGCGGCCCCCGCGACGTGTGGGTCTCGCTGTGGGACGGCCGTACGCCGGTCGGCGTCCGTCTGACCCGGGACCTTGACGCGACCGAGGACGTCGTCCGCCTGCCCCGCGAGCGCGTCGAGGAGCTGCGGGAGATCCACGAGCGCGTCGCCGCCGCGTGACCAACCGCCCCGCGTGGCGCACGAGCCTAACTGCCCGTGCCCCGCGCGATCCGTTCAGCCTTCACCGCCCCCGGAGGACACCGTGAACCTAAAGCAGAAGCGAGCAGCCGCGTCCCTCCTCATCCGCGCCGCGGCCGAGGCCGCCGCGATGTACGGCGACGACCCCGAGAACTTTCCCGAGTGGGAAGACCTCCAGGGCGTGTCTGAAGGAGAGGTGGCCGAACAGTTCGCGCGATGGCTGCGCGGACTGCCCGGCGACGCCTGGGACGCCCGACTCCCGATGCCGGGCAAGCGGTGACCCGCCGACCCGGGGGAGCCGACCGCCCCGCGATCGAGGAGGCCCGCCACCCATGACCGCCAACCCCCGAGCCGCCGTCACGTGGTCGGGCTTCGCCGCCGTCGCCCTGGCCGCCGCCGTCTGGTCCTTCGCCAGCCTCCGGGCCCTGGCGGTCCGGTGTGGCACGCCCGCCGAGCTGGCGTGGCTGTTCCCGCTGGCGCTCGACGCAGCCGCCGCGGTCGCCACGCTGGTGTGGCTGGACGTGCGCCAGCCGACCCGCCCCCGCCACTTCGCCCGCGCGCTCGCGCTCGTGACTCTGGCGCTGTCGGTGGCGGGCAACGCGGCGGACCACGCCCTCGCGGCCTACCACCTGGCGCCGCCGTGGTGGGGCGTGGTGACGGTGGCCGCGATCCCGCCCGCTGTCCTCGGCGCAGTCGCCCACCTGGCGGCCCTGGCGACCGCCCGCCCGGCGCCCGCCCGGTCCGATCCGCCGCCCGCACCGCCTCACCCGGCGCCAGCGCCAGCACCCGAGCCGCCAGCGCCAGCGCCCGCGCCAGTCCGCCCGGCACCCGCCCGCCCGGCGCCAGCGACCGACCTCCTCGAGCGCGCCCGCCAGCTACGGGCCGCCACGCCGACGATCGGGCGGGGCCGCCTGGCGTCCGAGTTGGGCGTGTCGACGCACACCGCCCGCCAGCTTCTCGCCACCCTCGACCAGGAGCGCCAACCGGCGCCGGAAACGGAGTCAGCGTGACCGACGTCGAGCCTTGGACCGCCTGCCCGCGATGCGGCGTCGAGCGCTTCCACCTGTTCGGGCGCCGCCGACTCGTAGCGACCGGTCGCCGAGTCAGTATGGCCGTGCCGCCGCCCTTCCCGACCGCGTCGAGGTACTCGCCGGACGAGCTGCCCGTGGACGTGCCAGGCTTCCGCGAGGTCCCGGCCGCCGAGCTGGTGGAGGAGATCGCTCGGGAGTGCCGGGGGTGTGGGGCCACGTGGCAGGAACGCACCGGGCACCGCTCGGCCCGTCCGTTCCCCTCCTCGAGCCCGTGCGAGCCCTCGTGCGTGCTCTCCCTCGCCGACGAGGTGTGCGGCCGGTGCGGCACCGAGCGCGAGCCGGGGAGTCTGGCCCGCGACCTGGACCGGCCGATGCTTTGGTGGGCCGCGGGTGGCGCCGTGCACCTGCGGGGCCGCCCGTGAGTGAATGGGCCTTCGACGTCGGCGTGTCCAGCCACGAGCTACTCCGCGAGGGGGTGACCGTGGGACAGTGGGTGCGCGTCGAGGTGGCCGCGGAGTCCTATCTCGAGGCCGCGGAGGTCGCTATCCAGATGGCCGGGGTAGTCGGGTACGCGACGGATTGCCTGTACGTCGAGTGACGGTTGTGGTGTGGTGTCACCTGGTGCTAAGGTGTACCTACACCACGAGAGGGGTCACCATGCAACTGTTCACCCTCCTGGCGCTGCTGTTCGTCGCGACTGTGCGCGGCGTGCTGTTCATTGCCGCCGGGCTGGTCTACGCCGCGTGGTGCCTCCTGTGGGCGCTGGCGATTCTGGTCCGGGACGCCGCGCTCGAGGTGCGCGACGCGGCGCGCCGCCGCTGAGCACACGAGAAGCCCCACCCTGGTATCCCCGGGGTGGGGCTTTTCGCGTTTCTGGTCCCGTTTACTGCCTGCGCCTCATCACGAGCACCCACAGGATGCCCGCGAGCAGGAGCACGACGGCGAGCGCCGGTTGGTTCAGCGCCAGCAGCACGAGCAGTACGGCGTAGACGCCGATGAACGCGCCGTTCGCGGCGATGCTGGCCGCCGCCCGCCCTTTCGACGGGGGTCTGTCCGGCATGGTCCCCTCCTCGGGGTCGTCGTCCGGGATAAGCGACCCCGACTCATCGTAGAGGTCTTCGGACCCGTCCGGGCGAACGCGCCAGCTCAAGGCGAACCACCCCCTCGGGCCCCCACGAGATCCCCGAGGGCGAGCCACACCTCCGCGCGGTGCTGGGCGTGCTTCGCCCCGCGTGCTCGGAGGGGTTGCGTGGTCCCCTGCGGGCCGGAGAGGCACCACGGGTACTTGTCCTCGGGTGTCTCCCGCAGCTCCCACGCCGTTTCGCCCCACACCACGCGAAAGCGCGAGGGGGATAGCGGCGTCCAGGTCTTCCCGCTCATGACTCAGCCCGCCCGAGCCGGGGCTGTATCGCTTGGCCCCTGGCCCTGGCGGGCTGAGAGTCAAGCGACCTTCTCAGCGCGTACGCGCTGTCCGCGTGGGTGTTCATTCTGTTGTCCTATGTCCGGCCCCCGGCCTCCACACGCGCGGGGGCGTGTGTGACCAGGGTAACGCAGGCCTAGGCGGACGTCACGATGTAGTGCGTGTGTCCGACCCTCACGGACGGGGCCTGGAGCTGGAGCGACTCAACGCCCGCCACGGCCTGCTCGTAGAGGTAGTCCTTCCCGAAGTGCTGCCACCCTTCGGCCACTCGGAGAAGCTCCTGGATTAGCTCGGCGCGTGTGCCGCGGACCTCCGGTGCGGCTCGTGTCTGCTCCACGCCGCCCACGGTACCGAACCGCGCCTAGGCTGTCGGCGTGCACATCGGCGCCCGCGTACTGCTGCTCGACCCGGACGACCGGGTCCTGTTACTGCTCTCCGTCGACCCTGACGAGCCCCGGCGGAGGTGGTGGGACCTGCCCGGCGGGAAGCGGGAGGGCCGGGAGGACCTGGCCGACACGGCACGCCGTGAGCTGGTCGAGGAGACCGGGCTGGAGCCCGACACCCTCGAGCGCGTCCTGTGGGAGCGCGAGGCGCGGTACCGCTTCCGCGGCCAGCGCTGGCACCGCCGGGACACGACGTTCCTCGGGCGCCTGGCGGCGCCTGCACCCGCGAAGGTCCGCGAACGGTCGAACCTGCTCGACGCGCGGTGGTGGACGCTCGAGGAGGTGCGGCGGAGCGCGGAGAAGTTCCTGCCGCCGGAGCTGCCTCGTCTACTCGCCGAGGTGCTCGACGGAGGCCTGCGCGACCCCGTCGTCCTGGAGTGGGGTTTAGATGTGTCATAGCTGTAAGTACGTGGACTCGTATTTCTGGGTGGTCACGCGGTTCACTGGACTGGACGGCGTGGCGGCGATCCGCGGCTGGTCGGGCATCACCACCGTGGTGTGGCTGGGCTCGCTGCCCCTGGTGCTGCTTGCTGGAGCTGTTCTGTGACGAAGGCACACGTGCTGGTCATCGGCGACGATCTGACCGGAAGCAACGCGACCGGTGCGCGGTTCGCGCGCGCCGGCCTGCGCACGGTGTCGGTCAGCGGCGTCGACCGGGTGGTGTGCGCCGACGGCGCGGACGTCGTCGTGCTCAACCTGGGCACGCGGCACCGCGACGCCACCACCGCCAGGGCGCTCGTGCAGGAGGCCGTCAAGGCCGTGGCGCCCGTCGAGCTGCTCGCCAAGCGGGTCGACACCACCCTCCGCGGCAACGTGGGCGCCGAGGTGGATGCCGTGCTCGACGTGGCCGAGCCCGGCACGCGTGCGCTCGTCGTGCCCGCCTTCCCCGAGGCCGGGCGCACCACCGTCGGCGGGCTGCACCTCGTCGACGGCGTTCCGCTCGCCGAGACCTCCGCCGCGCGCGACCCGCTGACCCCGGTCGCGCACTCGCGGGTGGCGACGATCCTGCGCCAGGGCACGCGACGCGACATCGCGGAGGTGCCGCTCGACGTCGTCCAGTCCGGTGTGGACGCCGTCGCCGACCGCCTTGCCGCCATCCGGGCGCCGATCGTCGTGTGCGACGCGACGATCAACGCGCACCTCGGCGTCATCGCCGAGGCCGCGGCCGCGGTGCGGCGCCGGCAGGCGATCCGGTGGGTCTCCGTCGACAGTGGACCGTTCGCGGTGCTGCTGGCCACGGCGCTGGGCATCGGGCCGGGCGTGAGCCCGCTGCCGCCGGTGCTCGCGGTGGTCGGCAGCATCACCGGCACCACCGGCGACCAGGTGCGGGAGCTGGAGCAGGTGATGCGCGCGCGGTTCGTCGAGGTCGGCCTGGAACGACTCGACGCCCGTGCCGTCGCGACGGAGGCGGCCGCACTGCTCACCCCCGGGGCCAGGGTGGTCGGCATCCGCACCCGCCCGCCCGCGCCGGGGGAGCGGGTCGACCACGACACGGCCGCGCGCATTCCGCGGGTGCTGGCCGAGGCGGCCGCGATCCTGCTCGCCGAGCACCGCTTCGGCGGGCTCTACGCGACCGGCGGCGACATCGCCGAGGCCACCACCGCCGCGCTCGCCAGCGACGGGTTCGCCATCGACACCGAGGTGCTGCCGCTGGCGGTGGCCGGCAGCCTCGTCGGCGGCCCGCACGACGGCCTGCCGTTCGCCACGAAGGGCGGGCTCATCGGCGACCGCAACGCCGCCGTCGCCTGTGTGGAGCACCTGATCAGCGTCATCGCGCAACGCGAGAGAGGAAGGTCGCAGTGACCAGCACCGAACGCCCGATCCTGGCCGTCACCCTCGGAGATCCCGTCGGGATCGGGCCGGAGATCACCGCCCGCACGCTGTCCGAGCCCGCCGCCACCGAGCAGGCGCGCCCGCTGGCCGTCGGCGACGCCGCGGTGCTGCGGCGCGCGGTCGAGGTGTGCAAGCTCGACGCCGAGGTCAACGCCGTGGGTTCGGTGAGCGAGGCGCGGTTCGAACCCGGCGTGATCGACGTGCTCGACCTCGGCATCGCGCCCGCCGACCTGCCGTGGGGCGTGGTCGACGGCACCGCGGGCCGCTCGGCCGTCGCCGCCATCGAGGCCGCCACCAGGGCCGCGCTCGCGCGCGAGGTCGACGCCGTCGTCACCTCGCCCATCAACAAGGAGGCGATCTGGGCCGCCGGGTCGCAGCACCTCGGGCACACCGAGATGCTGGGCGAGCTCACCGGCTCCACCCGGTTCAACACCATGTTCTGGGTGCGGGGCCTGAAGATCTTCTTCGCCACCCGGCACCTGTCGCTGCGCGAGGCGCTGGACGCGATGACCAAGCCGAACATCGAGCACTCGATCCGCGAGGCCTACACGGCACTGCAGGTGTTCGGCACCAGCGAGCCGAGGCTGGCCGTCGCCGCGCTCAACCCGCACGGCGGCGAGAACGGCAAGTTCGGCGACGAGGAGATCGTGGCCATCGCGCCGGCCGTGGAGGCCGCCAGGGCCGCCGGGCTGAACGTCACCGGCCCCGTGCCCGCCGACTCGGTGTTCCACCAGGGCCTCGAGGGCCGCTATGACGGCGTGCTCTCGCTGTACCACGACCAGGGCCACATCGCCTCGAAGACCGTCGACTTCCACGGCACGGTGTCGGTGACCGTCGGGCTGCCGATCCTGCGCACGTCGGTGGACCACGGCACCGCGTTCGACATCGCGGGCACCGGCAAGGCCGACGCGGGCACGATGCGCGCGGCGTTCCGGGCCGCCGTGGAGCTGGCGCCGTTCGCGGGCAAGCTGCGCGAGGTGTACCCGCCGTCGGCGCCCGTGCGGTCGTAGGGTGCGCTGGTGACCGTTCCCCGCGAGTCCACGACGCAGCGCCGGTCGATGCTGCTGGCCGCCGTCCGCGGCGGTGACCGCAGCATCCAGCAGCTCGCCGAGCAGTTCGGCGTGTCGCCGTCGACCATCCGGCGCGACCTCACCGAGCTGGCGCGCGAGGGGCACGTCGTGCGGACCTACGGCGGGGCGCTGGACACCGGGCACAGCGTGGAGCGGACGCTGCGGGAGAAGGACGCCAGCCACGCCGAGGAGAAGAACGCCGTGGCCAGGGCGGCGGCCGAGCTGGTGCGCGACGGTGACGTGGTGCTGCTCGACGCGGGCACCACCACCGGACGGCTCGCGCACCATCTTGCGGGCCGCTCGGGCCTGACGGTGGTGACCAACGGCGTCACCGTGCTGCTGGCGCTGGCCGACAGCCCGGACATCGAGGTCGTGGTGCTCGGCGGGCGGCTGCGCCATCCCAACGAGGCCATTCTCGGTGCGACGGTGGAGCAGCAACTGCGCCACATCACGCCGGACAGGGTGTTCCTCGGCGCCGACGGGCTCACCGCCGAGCGCGGCCTGTGCTGCCCGACGCTGGAGCAGTCCCAGCTCAAGCACACCATGCTGCACGCGGGACGCGAGGCGTTCGTGCTCGTGGACCATTCCAAGCTGGGCAGCGAGCCGTTCTCCTACTGGGCGCCGATGGACGCCGAGCACACGGTCGTCGTCGACGACACCGACCCGGAGGCGCTGCGGCCGTTCGAGTCGGTGCCCGGCTGCACGCTGCTGCCCGTGCACGCCTGACCCGCCGGGCGTCAGCCGTGTTCGTCGGCGAGGATCACCGTCCGGCAGGCCAGATGCAGGGCCAGGCGTTCGTCACGTCGCCGGAGGTCGACACCCAGCACGCGCTCGATGCGCTGCACCCTGGCGGCCACGGTGTTGCGGTGCACGCCGAGCACGGCGGCCGTCTCGGCCAGCGACGACTCGGCGTCGAGGTAGGCGGCCAGCGTGCGCACCAGATCGCCGGGCAGCTCGCGCAGCGGCGCCAGCAACGCCCGCGCGGCGGGCTCGAAGGTGTCCGTGCGGGTCCACTCCAGCAGCAACTGCGCCATGCCCAGCTGATCGACGTGCAGGAAGTGACCGGTCTCCGGGCGGGTCGCCGCCAGCCGGGCGGCGTCGCCCGCCTCGGCGATGGTCGCGGCCAGCCCCTCGGGCCGTGGGTGCGGCCTTCCGACGCCCATGTGCGCGCCCACGCTGCGGCCCAGCTCCCGGTGCGCCGCCCGCAGCCGCGCCGCCAGGTCCCGCACCTGACCGGCCACCGGCTCCTGGGCGAACGTCGTCCACGCCGTCCAGCCGTCACCGTGCTCCACGACCACGGCGTCGATCCCCTCGCCCCGCAGCGCCCGCGCCACGTCGGCGCCGCGCGCCACGTTGTCCACCGACGCCGGGGTGCCGATCCGGATGCCGACGTGCCAGCCGCCGAGCCGCCAGCCCGCGTCGGCGGCCCGCCTGCGCAGGTCGGCGTCCGGTTCGGCGTCCAGCCGCAGCAGGTCGCCCAGCAACGCCGACCGGGAGCGGGCGTCCCGCTCCAGCTCCAGGCGGTGGGCCAGCAGCCAGCGCTGCACGGCGCCCGCCGCCACGGCCAGCGCGGGCGGCACCACGCCGGCGCGGGCGGCGGCCGTGCCGTGCAGCCGGACCGCCAGCCACAGCGCGGGACGGGAGGCCGAGGGCAGCAGCGCCGGATGCGCGAGCAGCACACCGTCGGACAGCTCGATCCGCTGCGGCACGGGCTCGCCCGGTCGCAGGAGCCCGGCAGCCCCGGACTCACCCGCCAGCACGCCGCCCTGGTCGTCCAGTAGCGCCACCGGCGCCCGCAGCAGCCCGCTCAACACGGCCACGATCTCCTCGGGCGGGCGCAGCCGGTCGGTCAGCGCCTCGTGCGTGGCGAGCAGCAGCTCGGCCCGGTCCAGTTCCGGCTCCGCGAGCGCCAGCCGCGCCGCCACCAGCCTCTCCAGTGGCGCCTCGGCCGTGACCAGCACCGGAACACCGAGCCGGTCACCGAGCCTGCGCGTGCCCTCCAGCAGGTCGTCCACCGGCAGCAGCACCCCGGCGCCACCGCCGTCGGCGACGCGGCGCAGCAGCGCGTCGATCCGCCAGTCTCCCGGCCGCATCGGGCCCGCGACCACCACCAGTTCGCCCTGCGTGACGGGATGATCGGGTGCCGGGCCGGGCGAGGGGCGCACGTCGCGCACCTCCCGGCCGAGCCCGGCCGTTCCGGCCAGCACCCGCACGCTCTGCGCCCACTCCGGCAGTGCCAGCAGCGCGCGCAGCGTCACCGCCGTCATGACAGCACCGGGTCGCAGTCGATGCCGAACGCCCTCGGCGCCAGCACCGGCAGCCGCGCGGGGTGGGTCCAGAACGGGGCGGCGGCCAGCCGGAGCACCGCCACCTCCACCCCGTGCCGCACGGCGTCGCACAGGATCGGCGCGCCGGTGCGCCGGTCGAGCACCGCGAGAACGTCCGGAGTGGACGCCACGGGCCGGCCGTCGCGCAGTGCCAGCAGGTACTCGTTCTCCATCTCCAGGCGCAGCAACGACTTCGTGGCGTGGTCGGAGACGGCGACGCTGCCGCGCCCGAACCCGGCCCTGCCGTGCCGGGCGGGCCCCTGCCAGCGGGACACCTCGATCACCCGGCCCAGCGCGAGCACCTCCCCGCCCGTCGCCCGTGCGAGCCGCTCGCGGTCCGGGCTGTCCCCGACCGCCAGCGCACGCGAGCCGAGCGCGAGCGCGGCGCTCGTCGTGGCGGGCATCGCACAGCCGGCCAGCTCACCGGCCGGGATGGGTGCCAGCGCGAGCACGGCCCAGCCGCCGCCACTGGTGATGAACGCCCGTGCCGTGCGTTCCACGTCGGCCGCCGTGCCCGTGGTGAGCACCAGCACCTGCCCGCTCGACTCGGCCAGCGCGGCGGGCGTGAGCCCCCGCCCCACGGCGGCCAGCGACAGCTGGTCGAGCCGTGGCAGGCCGCGCCCGGAAAGGTCGGCGTCCACATACGACAGACCGAGTTCGGCCGCCGCGACCAGCGGCAGCAGCCCGTTCAGCCCACCGACCTCGATGGACATCAGCGCGTCCGCCCGCTCGCCCGTCCACCGCTCGATGGCGGCCACCGCGGCGCGGAACTCGCCGCCACCGGCCAGCTTCTCGTCGAACACGGCGGTGGCGCCGACCAGGCCCACCGGCACCACCCGCGCCCCGGCAGGCAGGTCCCCGGCCGGGGTCAGCGTGACCTCGCCGCCCGCCGCCAGCCGGGCGCGCAGCAGCATGGCCCCGGTGACCGTCTCGCCGCCGCCACCGGAGCCGAGCAGGGCGACGCCGCGTTCCAGTGCGGGCACGTCGGCGGGATCGATGCGCATGCGGACAGTGTGCACGGCTTCAGCGGGGTCAGGTCACAGGTTGGCACCCGCAGGTCGCCCGGCGGCGAGCCGAAGGGCACCGTGGGTACACGATGCGTGCCCACGGTGCCCTTCGGCTCGTCTACGCGGTGACCAGATCCTCGACGGGACGGAAGGCGTACGGCAGCCCGAACGCGCCGGGCCCGAACACCGCCAGCGCCTCGGGCGTGCGCATCAGCTCCGGTGTGGAGATGCCCACGACCGTCACCCGCTGGCCGTAGCGCAGCCCCTCGGTGGTGATCGGTTCCGCCTTCTCCGCGTCGAGCACGCACACCAGGTCCGGCACCACACAGCGCGGCTCACCGTCCACCAGCGCCACCAGGTTCTCGTTCTGGAACTCCAGCTCGAGCACATGGTCACCGTCGAACGAGCGCGCCGCGGCCCTGCCTCGCGCGAAGCCGGCCTCGGTACGGCGCTGGACATCGGTCAGCTTGCCGCGGAACAGCACGCGCAGATGCCCGTACAGCGTCGCCGACAGCACCTCCGCCAGGTGCGGCACCGGGTCGGTGTTGCGCTGCCTGGCCTCACGGATCGCGCGGCCCACCGTCAGCGCCAGCGTCAGCGTCCGCGGCACGGCGGTGCGCTTGACGTCGGCGCCCCGCATCGCGTACTCGGCGATGTGCGCGACCCCGCCCAGCCGGATGGTGACGCCGCGCGCAAGCCACTCCATCCTGCGGTTGTCCGGCCCGGTGTCGATCACGGTGGTCTCGCCGCGTTCCCCGGCGACCGCCATCGGCGAGCCGGGAACGCCGTAGACGCCGAAGGTCTCCATCTGCAGTTCCGGAAACGCCCTGCCCATCCCGTCGGCGTCCACCACCGGCAGCCCGGTGCGCGCCGCCACCAGCAGCGGGATCATCGAGTTGATGCCGCCGCACTCGATGGGCATGGTGGCCGTCGCCTTGCGGCCCAGGTGCGTCTCCAGCGCGTGCAGCGCCGCGACCGCCTCCGTGCCGCGCGGCAGCTTCTCGAACACCACCGTCGGCGCGCCCATCTGTGCCGTGGGGATCACCAGGGCGTCGTCGGCGACCTCCTCCGGGTCGAGCACCGTCACCGGGCCGTACTCGCGGATGGCCTCGCGCACCAGCAGCCTGCCCACGTACGGGTCGCCCCCGCCGCCGGTGCCGAGCACGGCGGCACCCCTGGCGAGATCGGTCAGGTGCTTCTCCGTCAGCAGCCAGCTCACCGCGCCAGCACCACCGGATCGAGGTCGTAGCCGAAGTAGCGCGGGCCCGCCAGCTCCACCCCGCCGGGCGAGTGCCAGCGCGGGTCGGCGGGCGCGGCGATCACCGTGAGCCGCTGCCCGAACCGCAGCCCCTCGGTGGTCACCGCCTCGCCGGACTCGCGATCCAGCGTGCAGATGAGGTCGGGCACCGACGCGACGGCCGCGCCGTCGCGCTCCGCGACCAGGTGCTCGTTCTGGAAGCGCAGCACCAGCTCGGAGCCCGCGTCACCGTCCGTTCCGGCCAGCCGGGCCTCGCCGCGCGCGAACCCGGTGACGGTGCGCCGCGCGACGTCCACGACCTTGCCGGTGAACAGCCGCTGCCCGGCCAGCCGGTCCACCACGGCGGCCACCGGGTCGGCGTGCCCGGCGCGAGCCGTGCGCGCCAGCGCGCCCAGCTCCGCGCACAGGGTCAGCGTTCCCGGCACCAGCGCATCGCGCGCCTGCCGCCCGGACATCGCGTAGGTGCTGATCATCGCCGAGCAGCCCATGTCGATGGTCGCGCTGCGGGCCAGCCGCTCCGCCCAGTGGTTGTCCACGGTGTCCAGCACGCCGCGGTTGCCCTTCTCGTCGGCGATCGACATGGGCGTGGCGCGCACGCCGTAGAGCGTCGGCAGCACCATCTGGATCTCCGGGAACGCCCTTCCCATGCCGTCGGCGTCCACGAGCGGCAGTCCCAGCTGCGCGGCGGCCGCCACCGGGATCAGCGAGTTGACGCCGCCGGCCTCGGCGCAGGCGATGTGCGTCAGCTCGCGGCCGAGGTAGGTGGCGAGCGTGGTGGCGGCCAGCCCCACCTGCTCGGCCGACGGCAGCTTCTCGACCATCACCGTGGGCGCGCCCATCATGGCCACGGGCAGCACCACCGCGTCACCGTCCACCTCGTCCAGCGAGACGAGCGGCACGGGGCCGTGCGTGCGCAGCGCCGAGGTGGCCAGCAGCCTGCCGATGTAGGGATCGCCACCGCCTCCGGTGCCGAGGACCGCGGCACCGGAGGCGATGTCGCCCAGGTCGTCCAGCGTGATCTCGCGCATGTGCTCAGTCCCCCAGCTGCAGGTCGCCGACGGCCTTGGCCCTGATCCGGGTCGCGTTGCCCGGCAGGTAAGGAATCGGCACCTCGTCGAAGTCCACGATGTCCACACTGGACGGGCTCGCCCCTGCCGCGATGGCGCGGTCCAGCGCCTCCTGCTTGGCCTCGTCCACGACGGCGTCGCGGCGGCCGGGCTCGATCGCGTACACCCGGTCGACCTCGCCGCCGATCTGTGCGATGGCCGCGCCGATCGCGTTGGCCACCGCGTAGTGCTCGGGCCGGTGCACCCCGCCGACACCGGCCAGTGTGTCCGGCAGCAGGATGGAGCCGCCGCCGACGGCCACCACCGGCAGCGGCTCCGCCGACGTGCGCATGCGGTCGACGGACTCCGCGGCGTCGGCCGCGATGCGGTCCAGCGCCGCGCGGACGAGCTCCCGGTCCAGGTGGGCGACCCGGGAGGGATCGCCGATCTCGGCGCGGCCCGCGGCCACCGCGATGTCGGTGGCCGTCAGGGTGTCGCCGCCGAACACCAGCGCCTTCGCCGTGAGCTCGTAGCCGACCGAGTCGGGGCCCACCGTGACGTCACCCGTGCCACCGCGTACCCGGCTGCCGCCCCCGATGCCGATGGAGAGCACGTCCGGCATCCGGAAGTTGGTGCGGATGCCGGCAACGCTCACGTCGGTGGTGGCCTCGCGCGGGAAACCGTTGCCCAGAACGCCGACGTCACTGGTCGTGCCGCCGACGTCGACCACGGCGCAGGTGTCCACACCGGACAGGACGGCGGCGCCACGCATGGAGTTGGTCGGCCCGGACGCGAACGTGGCCACCGGGTAGCGGCGCGCGAAGTCGACGTCCATGAGCGTGCCGTCGTTCTGGCTGAGGTACAGCGGCGCGGTGATGCCCGCACCGCTCACCGATGTCGCGAGCCCGTCCACGATGTGCGCGGCCAGCTCACGCAGCGCCGCGTTGATGATCGTCGCGTTCTCCCGCTCCAGCAGGCCGATCCGGCCGATCTCGTGCGAAAGGGAGATGGCCACCTCCGGCAGCTCGGCGGCGATCACCTCCGCGGCCCGCGTCTCGAACTCGGCGTTGACCGGCGAGAACACCGAGCTGATCGCGACGCTGCGCACCCCGGCGCGGCCCATCTCGTCGGCGGCCTTGCGCAGCTCCGCCTCGTCCAGCTCGGCGATGTGCCTGCCGTCGAACTCGTGGCCGCCGTGGCACAGGTAGGAGCGCCCCGAGATGGCGTCCACCAGCCGGGCAGGCCAGTCGACCATCGGCGGCAGCGACGCGCCCGCGGGCAGGCTCAGCCGCACCGCGGCGGTGGGCGCGAGCCTGCGCGCCTCGACGAGGGCGTTGATGAAGTGGGTGGTCCCGATCATCACCGCCCGTACCTGCGCCGGGTCGAACGCCCGCTGCGCCTGCAGGCCGTCGATGGCGGCCACGATGCCGGACGTGACGTCCTGCGTGGTGCTCGTCTTGACCGCGGCGAGCACCTGACGGCCGTCGAGCAGGACCGCGTCGGTGTTGGTGCCGCCGACGTCGATGCCGATACGCACTACTGGGTTCTCCTTACCGGGTGACGGGTGCGGACTGCTGTGCCTGCTCGGTGCGGCCGGAGCCGACCCCGCGGACGAGGCCGAGCTTGCCCGCCACGACGTAGAGCACGAACGCGACCACCAGCGAGTTGATGCTGGGCAGCCCCGCCTCGACGTAGCGGCCGACGAGCGCGGCGACGAGCCAGATGAGCAGGGTCGCGGGCACCCAGTTGGGCGCGCTGGCCGGGACGGCGCCCGCGGCCTTGGCCGCCTCCAGCTCGCCGCGCCAGCGGCGCACGATGAAGTACTCGGCCACCATGATCCCCGCGATCGGCGGGAACGCCACACCGAGAACGATGAGGAACTCGGTGAACGCGTCGAGGATGCCCGCGGCGGCGAGCACGCTGCCGAGAACGCCGATGACACCGGTGACGACGCCCCGGTGCAGGCGCTTGCCGAACACGGTGCCCGCGAAGTTCACCACGCCCAGCCCCGAGGAGTACAGGTTCCAGTCGTTGATCTTCACCGTGCCCGCGATGATGACGAGGATGCCGACCCAGCCGACCGACGAGGTGACGATCGCGGTGATGTCGGCGGTGCGCACGGCGTGGGCGAGCAGCACCCCGGCCAGGCCGATGACGTACTCACCGACGGTGATGCCGACCAGCGTCTGCTTCACCACGTCGCCGACCGAGCGGTTGAACCGGGTCATGTCCGGGGTGATCACCGCGCCGACGATGAACCCGCCCGCCACCAGCGTGGTGCCCTGCAACAGGGTCAGCTGCGGCCCGGCCGGGGCGGAGGACACCAGTTCGCCGACGTCGTGGCGCGCGAGCTCGGAGGTGATCGACCAGCCGACGAGGATCAGGAACGCGGGCACGGTGACGTAGGCCGTCCAGGCCATCGAGTGGAAGCCGCGCAGCACGATGGCGGTGACGATCAGGCCGAACACCAGTGCCCACGCCCACTCGGGCAGCCCGCCGACGAGCGCGACGAGGCCCTGGGCGGACACGGCCGACTGGATGCCGAACCAGCCGATGAGGCTGATGCCGATGACCAGGCCGATGAGGGCCGACCCGGCCCGGCCGAAGCCGGTCCAGCGGGCGAGCATCGACGTCGAAAGGCCCTCGCGGACCCCGATGACGCCGACGAAGATGGCGACGACCTCCAGGATCACCGCGCCGAGGGTGAGGGCGAGGAAGGCGCTCCAGAAGCTCATGCCGAAGCCGAGCGTCGCGCCGAGCAGGAACTGGCTCAGCGCCGAGACCTGGCCGAAGCGCTGCACGGCGACCGACCACCACGAGTAGCGTGCGCTGGCGGGGACCCTGGTCAGGGCGTAGTCGTCAACACCGACGGACGAGGCCATGCCGACCTCCTTTGCGACGGGGGAGTGTTGAGCGGTAACCGTAAGGTGTGCTCGCCGGGCCGTCAGTGTGCGAAATGCACACCTGCTGGGTGACGACTGTGCGAATCGCACGACGGTTCACGTGGGCGTCACACGGGTAGCCGCGAGAGATCATGGATGCCGACACCAAGCGCATCGACGAGGCCACCCGGATCACCCTGCGGCCGATCGCGAGCCCGCTGCCGCTGGGCTTCCTCGCCTTCGCGATGGGTTCCGGGCTGCTCAGCATGGAGCAGTTCGGGTTCTTCGGGACAGGTCAGGAGCACAACACCATGCTGCTGCTGGCCGTGTTCATCTTCCCGATGCAGCTGCTGGCGAGCGTCTTCGCCTTCCTCGGCAGGGAGCCGGTGGCCGCGACCGCGCTGGGCGTGATCGCGTTCTCCTGGCCCGCGACGGCGCTGGTGACCGTGCTCGCGGACCAGGGCGCGACGAACCCGCTGGCAGGCGGGCTCAGCGCGGTGATCGCCCTCGTGCTGGCACTGCTCGCCGCGCCGGGGCTGCAGGGCAAGCCCGTCGTCGGGACCGTGGTGACGCTCGGCGCGGCCCGCTACACGCTCAACGCCGTGTTCGACTTCACCGGCAGCCACGCGGTGGAACTGGCGTCGGCCTCGGTGGGTGCGGTGATCCTGCTGCTCGGCGTCTACGGCGGGCTGGCGCTGGTGCTGGAGGACACCGCCCACCGCACCGTGCTGCCGTTTCCCCGGCTCGGTGAGGCCCGCCGGGCGCTGGAGACCGACCTCACCGACCAGGCGTCGACGGTCACCCGCGAGGCAGGGGTGCGCCGCCAGCTCTGAGCAGCGCACCCCGGCACCCGGCGACGCCGGCGGCCGCGGCTACCTGCCGACGCGGGTGCTCTCCGGCGGACCGAGATAGCTCGGCTTCAGGCCACCCGTGTCCACCACCAGCTTCTGCACCACCACCGTCGGGTCGACCATCCAGATCTTCACCGTGTGCACGCCCGGCCGGTCGAGCACGTGCGTCGTGACCGTGCGGTTGACGTTGTCGGAGGTGTTGCGCTCCCACTGCTTGTTCATCGCCGTGTCGTCGGCGCCGGTCTGGGCCGTGATGTTGACGATCCGCGGCGGCTGGTCGTCCACCGAGATCGCGTAGCGCAGGCCCTCCGGAGACAGCACCGGGTTGCGCGGCGAGAGGTGCGCCCAGATGTCCACCGGCCCGCTGCTGAACGTCGTCATCGTGTACTCCAGGTGCGGGCTGCCCGGCTTGGGGGTCCTGCTGTCGGCCGTGACGGGGAAGGGCTCCATGCCGTCACCGGTGCGGCCGATGTCCGGGATGCGTTTCCACCACACGCCCTGGCCGTCCACCGCACGCGTGTGGTGCGCGGCCTCCATGGACACGTAACCGTTCGCCTCCACGAATCCCCGTAGCCGGTGCGGGGGCGTCGCCGGCTTGTGCACCACCGCGTCGACCCGCACGCTGCGCCCGGCCCCGGTGATCGTGAGGGGCACGGTGGTCCTGCCCTGCGGTGCCCGCGCCCAGTCGATGCGGACCTCCGCCCGCACCTGCTTGTCCACGGTCCCGCGCGCCTTGCCGAGATGCACCCACGGCGCGCCGGCCTCGATGCGGTAGCCGAACGGCACCGAGCCCCGGTTGAACACCTCGACGTACTGCCGGGGCTGGCTCTGGTACGGGCTGAACTCGGGCAGCACCGCCCGCCCGCTCGCCCGCGGCCACCACTGCGCCGAGCCGTCGATCGCCACGCCCAGCTCGGCGCGCTCCGGCAGATCGATACGCTTGACCTCGGGGAACACCTTGTCCGGCAACGCGACGTGGTCCGGGGTCTGCGGCTGCTGCCACGGCGCGTCCGGCCCGTAGCGCTCCACGTCGCCGTAGCCGATCTTCGGCTGCGTCTGAAAACCGTTCCACTTCCCGCCCGCCAGTTCGGTGTTGTAGTAGTCCGACATGGCCTGGTCCTCGGCGAACCGGGCCGCCGTCTCGTCGGCGAGGTCGTTGGTCGCCGCGCGGCCCTGCTCGGCGTAGAGCAGGTTGGTGAACTCCGCGAGCCGCAGCTCGTAGAGGTTCGCCGTCGCCTTCACCTGGTACAGCACCAGCTGGTAGTAGGCATCCGCGTACCGCGGCGGCAGCAGGCGCCCGATCCGCTCGGCCCTGGCGGCAAGCCGAGTCCACTCCTCGGTCACCCGCTCGATCTCGCGGTAGTCGGTGAGGCTGAACGGGCTGGCCTTGTCGTCGTAGGTGACCTGCTTTGTCTCCCGGTCGAAGCTGATGCGCCGGTTCAGCAGCTCCGGCTTGCGCCGCGACTGCAGGGTCGCGTACTCGTGCAGCACCTCGGCGATGGGTCGGGACAGCTCGGGGCCGAAGTTCTGCGCGGCGTACTGCCGTTCCCACTCGTCCAGCCGCTCGAACGGCCAGCGGTCGGGGTTCCACGCGTAGTCGAGGAAGAACTGCAGGGGCAGCTCCTCGTTCTTCATGTCGCCCACATTGACCACCCACAGCCGGTCCACACCGTAGCTGTAGGCCTGGTTGAGCTGGTCGGCGATGTTCGGCAGCAGGTTCGTGTCCACCCACTTGTAGTTGCGCCCGCCGCCGACGTAGTCGTAGTGGTAGTACAGCCCGTATCCGCCGCTGCGCTCGGGCAGGTCCTTGCCGGGCAGCTTGCGCATGTTGCCCCAGTTGTCGTCACAGAACACCACGGTGACGTCGTCGGGAGGGCGCAGGCCCTTGTCCCAGTACCGCTGCACCTCCTTGTACAGCGTCTGCACCTGCGGGATCTTCGTGATGTCCTGCTTGGACACCTCGGCGAGGATCCTGCGCTGGGTGGCGATGATCTCCTGCATCAGCTCGATGCCGTCGCCGTCGGGAAGGCTGACGTCGCCGTTGCCGCGCATGCCCAGCGTCACCACGCCCTCGAAGTCCTCGCCCATCATGCGGCGGATGCCATCGGCCCAGTACTTCTTGATGGCCTCGGCGTTGCGCCGGAAGCTCCACTCGCCGTTGCCGCCGTAGGGGTCGGTGCCCTCTCCCGCGTGCCGGTTCCACTCCTCGATGCCGCGCATCATCGGCGCCTCGTGCGAGGTGCCCATGACGATGCCGTACTCCTTGGCCGTCTTGTGGTTCTCCGGGTCGTCCTCGGCGAAGGCCCTGCCCCACACCGCGGGCCACAGGTAGTTGGCCTTCAGCCGCAGCATGGTCTCGAAGACCTTGGCGTAGAAGTCGCTGTTGAAGCCGTTCGGGTGGCCGGGCGCCTTGCCGGGCCCGAAGTACCGGGGCGCCCAGGTGCCCAGCTGCGGGTTCTCGTCGTTGATGAAGAAACCGCGGTACTTCACGGCGGGCGTGCCCTGGCTGTGCCTGCCCGGAAGCACGTACAGCTCGTCGTGTTGCCTGGGCGGCACGTCGTCCCACCAGTACCACGGCGACACGCCGATGTTCCTGGACACGTCGTAGGCGCCGAAGATCGTGCCCCGCTGGTCGCTGCCCGCGATGACGAGCGCGCGGTCGATGCCGGGCAGGGGGTGGTGCACGACCTGCTGCAGCGACGTCTCCCACCTGCCCGCGACACCGCGCACGTCGAGCTTGCCGTCACGGACGAGCCGGTCGATGAGCGGGCTGTGGCCGAGGGTGCCGACCAGCACCGGGTGGGAGTCCTCGGGCACGGTGCCGGTCGCGACGGCGGGCCGCACCCCCGTGACGCGCTCGACGTCCTCGGCGAGGTCGCCCGCGACCCGCACGACCCCGGGGTAGTCGTGGTCGCTGACCACGATCGGCGCTGCCTCGCCGCCGGCCACGAGCGGGAACCGGCCGGGTCCGGGGTCGGTGGTGACGTAACCGCCCGGCCCCGGTGAGCGGCTCGCGCTCGCGGTCTCGGTCGCGGCGGCGGGAAGGGCGGTGACCGCGCCGGCGAGGATCAGCAGCGCCAGGAGGAGCCGCAGGGGTGAGCTCTTCATCGTCGAAGTCTCCGTACACGTCGGTAGCGTCGAAACTTTTCGGAAACACCGCGGTCGTGCACGAGCCAGTGTGGCGGAATGTGGGGAGGAATCAAGCCTCTTTTGGGGTTCGAAACTTTTCGGCACGACGCGGCTGCTTGTTCCTGACGAGAACGTGTTCTAGTTTTGTGGCAGTCGAGGAGCGGAGGTGCTCGGTGCCAGGCCGGGAGCTGCGGCAGGACGGGAGCGTCGTGCTCGTCACGGGCGGGGTCAGGGGCGTCGGCGCCGGAATCGCCCGTGCCTTCCTGGATCGCGGCGCCACCGTGGTGACCTGCGCGCGCACCGAGCCCGCCGAGGTGCCCGGTGAGTTCGTGGCCTGTGACGTCCGCGAGCCCACTCAGGTGGCCGCGCTGATGAAACGTGTTCTTGATCGGCACGGGCGGCTCGACGTGCTCGTCAACAACGCGGGCGGAGCACCGTACGCGCGGGCCGCGGAGGCGTCGGCCCGCTTTCACGAGAAGGTCGTCGGGCTCAACCTGCTCGCGCCACTGCTGGTGGCACAGCACGCGAACGCCGTGATGCAGCGGCAGGACACCGGCGGGTCGATCGTCATGGTGAGCAGCGTCAGCGCCCGGCGGCCGTCGCCGGGCACCGCCGCCTACGGCGCGGCCAAGGCGGGGCTGGACAACCTCACCGCGAGCCTCGCCGTGGAGTGGGCGCCGAAGGTGCGGGTCAACGCGCTCGACGTCGGCATGGTGCGCACCGAGCGGGCCGCGCTGCACTACGGCAGCGAGGCCGGGGTCGAGGCCGTGGGCAAGACGGTGCCGCTGGGCAGGCTCGCCGAACCGGCCGAGGTCGGCGACTGCGCCGTGTTCCTCGCCTCGCCGCTGGCCTCGTACGTCACCGGCGCCACGTTGCTCGTGCACGGCGGCGGCGAGGTGCCTGCGTTTCTCGCCGCGGCGGACGTCAACCAGGAGGAGGGTTCGTGACCGGGGTGTGCCAGGACCGCGTGGTCGTCGTGACCGGCGCGGGGCGCGGGATCGGGCGGGCGCACGCGCTCGCGTTCGCCGCCGAGGGCGCGCGGGTGGTGGTCAACGACGTCGGCGTGGCGCTCGACGGATCCACGACCGGCGAGGGGCCCGCCGCCGACGTGGTGGCCGAGATCGAGGCCCTCGGCGGCGAGGCGGTCGCCAGCACCCACGACGTGGCCGACTTCGCGGAAGCCCGTGCGCTGGTCGGCACGGCCCTCGAGCGGTTCGGGCGGCTCGACGTGCTGGTCAACAACGCGGGGTTCGTGCGCGACCGGATGCTCGTCAACCTCGGCGAGGACGAGTGGGACGCGGTGATCCGCGTGCACCTCAAGGGCCACTTCGCGCCGCTGCGGCACGCCGCCGAGCACTGGCGGGCCGAGACCAAGGCAGGACGCACGCCCAGCGCGAGGGTCGTCAACACCAGTTCCGGCGCGGGGCTGCTGGGCAGCGTGGGCCAGGCCAACTACTCGGCAGCCAAGGCCGGCATCGCCGGGCTCACCGTGGTGGCCGCCGCCGAGCTGGCCCGCTACGGGGTCACCGTCAACGCCATCGCGCCCGCGGCCCGCACACGCATGACCGAGGAGGTCTTCGCCGCCGACATGGCGCGCCCGGAGTCCGGGTTCGACGCGATGGCGCCGGAGAACACCTCGCCGCTGGTGGTGTGGCTGGGCAGCGAGGCGTCGGCGCACGTCACCGGCCGGGTGTTCGAGGTCGAGGGCGGCCGGGTGTCGCTGGCACAGGGCTGGCGGCACGGCCCCGCGGTGGACAAGGGAGCCCGCTGGGAGCCCGGCGAGCTGGGGCCGGTGGTGGCCGAGCTGCTGGAGAAGGCCCCCGAGCCCGAACCGGTCTACGGAGCGTCGTGATGGGCATCGTCAGCGAGCGGACCGAAAGCCACATCCAGGTGGTCACCGTCGACTACCCGCCGGTGAACGCGTTGCCCGTGCGGGGCTGGTTCGAGCTCGCCGAGGCGGTGACCCGAGCCGGGCAGGACCCGGACGTGCACGTGGTGGTGCTGCGCGCGGCGGGGCGCGGGTTCAACGCCGGGGTGGACATCAAGGAGATCCAGCGCAGCGCGGGCTACGAGGCGCTGGTGGGCGCCAACCGGGGCTGCCATGCCGCGTTCGGCGCGGTGTACGACTGCGCGGTGCCGGTGGTGGCGGCGGTGCACGGGTTCTGCCTCGGTGGCGGCGTGGGCCTGGTGGGCAACGCCGACGTGGTGGTGGCGGCCGACGACGCGACGTTCGGGGTGCCGGAGGTGGAGCGGGGTGCGCTCGGCGCGGCCACGCACCTGGCGCGGCTGGTGCCGCAGCACCTGATGCGCGCGCTGTACTTCACGGCGCGCACCGTCACCGCCGCGGAGCTGCACGAGTTCGGGTCGGTGTACCGGGTGGTGCCGCGCGCGGAGCTGGACGAGGCCGCGGTGGACGTCGCGCGCGACATCGCCGCCAAGGACCCGCGGGTGATCCGCGCGGCCAAGGAGGCGCTCAACGGCATCGACACCCAGCACGTGCACCGCAGCTACCGCTTCGAGCAGGGGTTCACGTTCGAGCTGAACCTGCTGGGCGCTTCCGACGAGGCACGGCAGGCGTTCCTGGACGGGAAGGCGACAGGGTGACGGGGATGAGGACGGACAAGACCGCCACCGCCGACGAGGTCGTGGCCGAGCTGGCGGATGGCATGACGATCGGCATCGGCGGCTGGGGCTCGCGGCGCAAACCGATGGCGCTGGTGCGCGCGATCCTGCGCTCGCCGGTCAGGGACCTCACCGTGGTCTCCTACGGCGGGCCGGACGTGGGGCTGCTCGTCGCGGCGGGCAAGGTGCGCCGGGTGGTGTTCGGGTTCGTCACGCTCGACACCATCCCGTACGACCCGTGGTTCGGCCGGGCCCGGCAGGAGGGCTCGATCGAGGTCACCGAGTACGACGAGGGCATGTTCGCCGCCGCGCTGTCGGCGGCGGCGCAGCGGCTGCCGTTCCTGCCCACGCGCGCGGGGCTGGGGTCCGACGTGCTGCGGGTGAACCCGCGGCTGCGCACGGTCCGCTCGCCCTACGCCGACGGCGAGGAGCTGGTGGCCGTGCCCGCGCAGCGGCTCGACGTCGCCTTCGTGCACCTCAACCGCGCAGACCCGCACGGAAACGCCCAGTACCTCGGGCCGGACCCGTACTTCGACGACCTGTTCTGCCTCGCGGCCACGCGGCGGTTCGTCTCCGTGGAGAAGGTCGTGGACACGGCCACCCTCACCGAGGAGGGGCCGGTGCAGTCGCTGCTGCTCAACCGCTCCACTGTGGACGCCGTCGTCGAGTCGCCGCACGGCGCGCACTTCACCACGGCCGTGCCCGACTACGGCCGCGACGAGCGCTTCCAGCGTCACTACGCCGAGTGCGCCAAGGATCCCGGCCGCTGGCCGGAGTTCGCCGACCGCTTCCTGGCCGGCGACGAGAAGGCCTACCAGCACGAGGTGACGAGGTTCACGGAGGAGAGCCGATGAGCGGCGGCGAGGCGAGCAGGGCCGAGGTGGCGGTGGTGGCCGTCGCGGAGCTATTCCGCGGTGACGGAGACACGCTCGTGAGCCCGATGGGCCTGATTCCGTCGCTGGGCGCGAAACTGGCGCGGCTGACGTTCGCGCCGGACCTGCTGCTGTCGGACGGCGAGGCGCTGCTGGTGACGGCGGACGGCGAGGTGGAGGGCTGGCAGCCGTTCCGCAAGATGCTGGAGCTGATCGTGCCGCACGGCCGCAGGCACGTGCTGATGGGCGCCAACCAGATCGACCGCTACGGCAACCAGAACATCTCCGCCATCGGTGACCACGCCAAGCCGGCCAAGCAGCTGCTCGGCGTGCGGGGTGCGCCCGGCAACACCGTCAACCACCGCACCAGCTACTGGGTGCCGCGGCACAGCAGGCGCGTGTTCGTCGAGTCCGTCGACGTCGTGTCCGGGGTCGGCTACGACAACGCCGCCAAGGTGGGTTACTCGGCGCGGCGGTTCCACGACGTCTACCGCGTGGTGACCAACCTCGGCGTGTTCGACTTCGCGACGCCGGACAACCGGATGCGGCTGCTGTCGGCCCATCCGGGCGTGACGGTGGAGCAGATTCGCGATGCGACGTCGTTCGACGTGGACACCGAGGGCGCCGGGACGAGCCGGGAGCCGACCGCCGATGAGCTGCGGCTGATCCGCGAGGTGCTCGACCCGGAGGCGTTGCGGGAGAAGGAAGTGCCGTCGTGACACCGGTGCTGGACACGGCGCTCACCCGGCTCACCGGCGTGGCGCACCCGGTCGTGCAGACGGGGATGGGCTGGGTCGCGGGCCCGCGCCTGGTGTCGGCGACCGCCGAGGCGGGCGGGCTCGGCATTCTCGCCTCGGCCACCATGACCTTCGACGAGCTCGCCGCCGCCGTCGCCGAGACCAAGCGGCGCACGGGCAAGCCGTTCGGCGTCAACCTGCGGGCCGACGCCGACGACGCGGCCGAGCGGGTGCGGCTGCTCATCGCCGAGGGGGTGCGGGTGGCGTCGTTCGCGCTCGCCCCGCGCCGCGAGCTGATCGCCGAGCTCAAGGACAACGGCGTGGTGGTGATCCCGTCGGTGGGCGCGGCCCGGCACGCCGAGAAGGTGGCGGGCTGGGGTGCCGACGCGGTGATCGTGCAGGGCGGCGAGGGCGGCGGGCACACCGGCGGTGTGGCGACCACGCTGCTGCTGCCGTCGGTGCTCGACGCGGTGGACATCCCGGTGGTCGCGGCGGGCGGGTTCTTCGACGGCCGCGGGCTCGCGGCGGCACTGGCCTACGGTGCGGCGGGCGTCGCGATGGGCACCCGGTTCCTGCTCACCAAGGAGAGCACGGTGCCCGACGCGGTGAAGGAGTTCTACCTCGCCCAGTCGCTCGGCGGCACCGTCGTGACGACCAAAGTGGACGGTTTGCCGCACAGGGTGCTGCGCACCGATCTGGTGGAGCGGCTGGAGCGGGCGGGCCGGGTGCGCGGTGTCGTGCAGGCGGCACGCAACGCGCTGCGTTTCCGGGCACTGACCGGGCTGTCGCTGCCCGCCATGGTCCGCGAGGGGCTGGCGATGAAACACGGCAACGACCTGACGTGGAGCCAGCTCGTGATGGCCGCCAACACGCCGATGCTGCTGCGTTCCGGTCTGGTCGAGGGCCGCACCGACGCCGGCGTCCTCGCCTCCGGCCAGGTCGTGGGCATGCTCGACGACCTGCCCACCGTCGCCGAACTGATCGACCGCGTGGTCACCGACGCCGCCGACACCCTCCGCCGCCTGCCGGCCCTGCTGACCTGACCCGCGAGTCCTGCACTCAGGCCCGCGAGTCCTGCGTTCAGGCCCGCGAGTTCTGCGTTCAGGCCCGCGAGTTCTGCGTTCACGGCAGCAGGACCGCGTGATGTGGAACATTCTCAACGGCTTCCTGCACGGCGCCGCGCTGCTCGGCGCGGCGAGGATCAGTGCCTCGGCGTTCCTGCCGTTCGCGACCAGGGCGGTCGAGACGGTGTCCGGCTGGCTGCCCGGATACGCGCGGCAGATGGACGACGGCACCTACCCGGCGCTGGACGCCACCGTCGGCACGCACCTGGCCGCGATGCGCAACCTGGTCACCGAAAGTGAGGCGTCGGCTTGGGCACGGAGTTGCCGAGGCTCGCCGGGCGCGCCCTCGCCGACGGGCACGGCGGCGAGGGCTACGCTGCGCTGATCGAACAGTTCCGCAAACCCCGGGGGAACGCGCATGACCGACGCGGCATTCGACCCACGCGCCCTGCTCGCCGACAGCAGGCTCGGCGTCCTCGCGACCATCAAGGCGAACGGGATGCCCCAGCTGTCTCCAGTCACGCCGTGCTATGACCGGGACGCCGGCGTCATCTACGTGTCCATGACGGAGGGCCGCGCGAAGACGAACAACCTGCGCCGGGATCCCCGCGCCGCGCTCCAGGTCACCAGCGCCGACGGCTGGGCGTGGGCCACGGCCGAAGGCCCGGTGACGTTGACCGGGCCGGGCACCGATCCGCACGGCCCGGAGGTCGAGGCGCTGGTGCGTTACTACCGCATCGCCGCGGGCGAGCATCCGGACTGGGCCGAGTACCGGTCGGTGATGGTCTCCGACCGCAGGGTGCTCATGACGATGACGGTCGAGCACGTGTACGGCGACAAGCTGCGCTGAGCGCAGAACTCGCGGGCTTGAACGCAGGACTCGCGGGCCTGAGTGCAGGACTCGCGGGTTTGAGTGCAGGACTCGCGGGTCAGAGGCGTTCGATGATGGTGACGTTGGCGGTTCCGCCGCCCTCGCACATCGTCTGCAGGCCGTAGCGGCCGCCGCGGCGCTCCAGTTCGTGCAGCAGCGTGGCGAGCAGCTTGGTTCCGGTGGCGCCGATGGGATGGCCCAGCGCGATACCGCCGCCGTTGACGTTCACGCGCTCCGGGTCGGCCCCGGTCTCGTCCAGCCAGGCGAGCACCACGCTGGCGAAGGCCTCGTTCACCTCGAACAGGTCGATGTCGGCCACGGTCAGCCCGGCCTTGCGCAACGCATGGGACGTCGCCGGGATCGGCCCGGTGAGCATCCACACCGGGTCCGCTGCCCGCACCGACAGGTGGTGGATGCGGGCTCGCGGCGTCAGCCCGTGCTCGCGCACGAACGCCTCGGACGCGACGACGGCCGCGCTGGCGGCGTCGGAGATCTGGCTGGCGACGGCGGCGGTCAGCCGGGAACCCTCCGACAACGGCGCCAGCGCGGCCATCCGCTCGAGGCTGGTGTCACGGCGTGGCCCCTCGTCCTGCGCGAGGCCGTGGAAGGAAACGATCTCGGCGTCGAACCGGCCCTCGTCGATCGCGGTCACCGCCCGCTGGTGGCTGCGGTAGGCGTAGGCCTCCATCGCCTCCCTGCCGATGTCCCAGTGCTCGGCGATCATGTCGGCACTGCGGAACTGGGAGATCTCGGCGCTGCCGTAGCGTTCCTGCCAGCCCTTGGAGCCGGAGAACGGGTCGTCGAAGCCGTACTCCCGCCCGGCGAGCATCGCCGCGCTGATCGGGATCTGGCTCATGTTCTGCACGCCGCCCGCAACGACGAGATCCATCGTGCCCGACAGCACGGCCTGCGCGGCGAAGTGCACGGCCTGCTGGCTGGAGCCGCACTGCCGGTCGACGGTCACCCCCGGCACGTGGTCGGGCAGCCCCGCGGCCAGCCACGCCGTGCGCGCGATGTTGCCCGCCTGCGAGCCCAGCGTGTCGGTGCAGCCGAGGATGACGTCGTCCACGAGCGCCGGGTCGACGCCGGTGCGCTCCACCACCGCGCGCAGGATGTGCGCGGCCAGGTCGGCGGAGTGCACAGTGGACAGCGCGCCACCGCGCTTGCCGACCGGCGTGCGCGCCGCGTCGAGCAGGTATGCCTCGGTCACGAATGTCCTCCTACGGATGCTGGCTGGAGACGGAGACGACCTCACCGGTCAGGTAGCTGGCGTAGTCGCTGGCGAGGAACACCATCACGTTGGCGACCTCCCACGGCTCGGCGGCGCGGCCGAACGCCTCCTGCCGCTCCAGCTCGTCCAGCAGTTCCTCACTGGTCACCTTCGCCAGGAACGGGTGCTTGGCCAGGCTCGGCGCGACGGCGTTGACGCGCACGCCGTGCTCGGCGGCGTCCAGCGCGGAGCAGCGGGTCAGTGCCATCACCCCGGCCTTGGCCGCCGCGTAGTGCGCCTGCCCGGCCTGCGCCCGCCACCCGACCACCGAGGCGTTGTTGACGATCACCCCGCCGCCGCCCTGCTCGACGAACCGGCGCAGCGCGGCCCGCGTGCAGCGGAACGTGCCGGTCAGGGTCACGTCCAGCACCCGCGACCACTGCTCGTCGGTCATGTCCAGCACCGACGCCGTACCGCCGAGCCCGGCGTTGTTCACCAGCACGTCCAGGCGGCCGAACTGCTCGACCGTGCCCGCGACGAGACGCTGGACCTGCTCCTCGGCGGTGACGTCGCACGGGATCGCGTGCACCTTGCCCAGTGCGCTCAGCTCGGCGGCCTTCTCGGCGAGCCGCCGCTCGTGGTGGTCGCTCACCACCACCACCGCGCCCTCCTCGAGGCAGCGGCGGGCCACGGCCGCGCCGATGCCGGTGCCCGCGGCGGCGGTGACGACGACGACCTTGCCCGCGAGCAGATCCCGGCCCCGCGGGTACTCGGGGATCACGCCCTGACCTCCTTTGTTCTGCGGGACACCCGCACCCGGTCGGCCAGGGCGGACGGGGCTTCGCCAGTGTCGCCCGCCCTGCCCTCCTTCGGCAGGCCGAGCACCCGCTCGGCGATGATGTTGCGCTCGATCTCGTCCGAGCCGCCGTAGATGGTGTCGGCGCGGGAGAACAGGTACAGCCGCTGCCACTCGTCGAGATCGCCGTCGTGGACCATCGACCGCGCGCCGCGGGCTCGCATCGCCAGCTCGCCGAGCCCGCGATGCCACTGCGCCCACAGCAGCTTGCCCACCGCCACGTCGGGGCCCGGCTCGCGCTCCAGCGTGCGCAGCGCGTGCGCGCGCAGCACCCGCAGCCCGATCCAGGCCCGCGTGAGGTCGGCTCGCAGCACGGGATCGTCGATCGTGCCGGTGCGGCGGGCCTGCTCGATGATGCCCTCCAGCTCCCGGCGGAAGCCGATCTGCTGGCCGAGGGTCGACACGCCGCGCTCGAACCCGAGCGTGGCCATCGCCACCGTCCACCCGTCGCCGGGCGCGCCGACCACCAGGTCGGCGGGCGTGCGCGCGCCGTCGAAGAACACCTCGTTGAACTCCGAGGTGCCGGTGAGCTGCCGGATCGGCCGCACGGTCACGCCGTCCTGGCGCAGCGGCACCAGCAGGTAGGACAGCCCGGCGTGCCGCGTGGAGCCCGGTTCCGTGCGCGCCAGCACGAAACACCAGTCCGCCACGTGCGCCAGTGACGTCCAGATCTTCTGGCCCGTGATCACCCAGTGGTCACCGTCGCGGCGGGCCGAGGTGGACACGGCGGCCAGGTCCGAGCCCGCACCCGGTTCCGAGTAGCCCTGGCACCACAGCTCCTCCACCGCCACGATCCTCGGCAGGAAGCGCCGCTGCTGCTCGGGCGTGCCGAAGGCGATGAGCGTCGGGCCCAGCAGCTGCTCGCCGAGGTGGCCGACCCTGGCCGGGGCACCGGAGGCCGCGTACTCCTCGTGGAAGATCACCTGCTCGGCCAGCGAGAGCCCGCGCCCGCCGAACTCCCGTGGCCAGCCCACGCACGTCCAGCCCGCCGACGCCAGGTGCCGCTCCCAGGCCAGCCGTTTCTCGAACGCCTCGTGCTCGCGTCCGGGGCCGCCCAGCCCGCGCAGCTCGGCGAACTCTCCGGTGAGGTTCGCGGCCAGCCAGTCCGCGATCTCCCGCCGGAATCGTGCGTGGTCTTCCACCCGTGCCTCCTGCTACCGTGCGCTAGCATAATGAGAACACGTTCTAGATTTGGCGTCCAGCGAGGGAGCGAGATGGCCGCTGAGCAGCTGCCCGGTTCGATCCCCGAGGCCGTGCGGCGTGCGGCCGAGCGGTTCGGTTCCCGCGAGGCCGTGGTGGACGGTGACGTGCGGCTGACGTACGCCGACTTGCTAGAACGCGTTCGCACGGTGGCGCGGTTCCTCGTCGCCGAGGGCGTCCGGCCCGGCGACCGGGTGGCCGTCAACTCGCCCAACACGCACCATTGGCTCGCCGCCGCCCTCGGCGCCCAGTACGCCGGGGCGAGCCTGGTGCCGGTCAACACCCGGTTCACCGGCCCGGAGACCGTGGACCTGCTGCGCCGCAGCGGCGCCCGTGCCCTCGTCGTGGCGGGCGACTTCCTCGGCGCCGACCGGCTCGCCGCGATCCGCGAGGCGGCGGGCCCCGACGGGCTGCCCGCGCTGCGCACGATCGTGCGCGTGCCGCTGCCGGGGCCGCTCGAACCCGCCGAGGGCGTCCACGACTGGCCGGACCTCGACCGCGTCGCCGCGCGCGTCCCGCTCGCCGAGGTGGAGGCCAGGGCCGACGCGGTCGGCGCGGACGACGTCAGCGACATCCTCTACACCTCCGGCACCACCGGCCGCAGCAAGGGCGTGCTGTCGGCACACCGGCAGGCGCTCGCGGTCGCCGCCGCGTGGGCAGGGTGCGGCGAGGTCGCCGCCGAGGACCGCTACCTCGTCGTCAACCCGTTCTTCCACAGCTTCGGCTACAAGGCCGGCATCCTCGTGTGCCTGCTCACCGGCGCGACCCTGCTGCCGCAGGCCGTGTTCGACGCCGCCCGCACGCTGGAGCTGATCGAACGCGAGCGCGTCTCCGTGCTGCCCGGCGCGCCGACCATCTTCCAGACGCTGCTGCACGAGCCTGCCCGGCGCGACCGCGACACCGCGTCATTGCGTCTTGCCGTCACCGGCGCGGCCACCGTGCCGCAGGTGCTCGTGGAGCGCCTGCGTTCCGACCTCGGCTTCGAGACCGTGCTCACCGCCTACGGGCTCACCGAGGCGGTCGTGGCCACCATGTGCCGTCCCGGCGACGACGCGGCGGTCGTGTCGCGCACGTCCGGCCGCGCGGCCGCCGGGTTCGAGGTCGCGATCGGCGCCGACGGCGAGGTGCTGCTGCGCGGGCCCAACGTCATGCTCGGCTACCTCGACGACCCCGAGGCCACCACGAAGGCGATCGACGCCGACGGCTGGCTGCACACCGGCGACGTCGGCGTGCTCGACGACGCGGGCAACCTCAGCATCACCGACCGCCTCAAGGACATGTACGTCTGCGGCGGGTTCAACGTGTACCCGGCCGAGGTCGAGCAGGTGCTCGCCAGGCTGGACGGCGTGCGCGACGTCGCCGTGGTGGGCGTGCCGGACGAGCGGCTCGGCGAGGTCGGCAAGGCGTTCGTCGTCGCCGACGGCGAGCTGACCGAGGACGCGGTGCTTGGCCACTGCGCGCCGAGGCTGGCCAACTACAAGCGGCCCCGCTCGGTCGCGTTCGTGCCCGAACTGCCCCGCAACGCGTCGGGGAAGGTGCTCAAGCGACTGCTCGGCAAGGAGAAGGTATGAGTGAGGACGTCGTCCGCTACGAGCGCCGCGGCGCGGTCGCGGTGGTGACGATGAACCGCCCGGAATACCGCAAC
This sequence comes from Prauserella muralis, assembly GCF_003202285.1. Taxonomy (GTDB): domain Bacteria; phylum Actinomycetota; class Actinomycetes; order Mycobacteriales; family Pseudonocardiaceae; genus Prauserella_B; species Prauserella_B muralis. The sequence continues at coordinate 216,533 of NZ_MASW01000006.1, read as the reverse complement.
GCGCAGAACTCCGCGATGACCTACGCGCTGGACGACGCGTTCGCCCGCGCCGTGAACGACCCGGACGTGACGGTGATCGTGCTCGCGGGCGAGGGCAAGCACTTCTCGGCGGGGCACGACATCGGCTCGCCGGAGCGCGACGCGGACCAGCCGTTCGACCGCAGGGCCGTGCTGTGGTGGGACCACACCGAGCGTGACGGCGGCGACCGGCGGTTCGCCAGGGAGTCCGAGGTGTATCTCGGGATGTGCCGCCGGTGGCGCGAGATCCCCAAGCCGATGATCGCGTCGGTCCAGGGGGCGTGCATCGCGGGCGGGCTCATGCTCGCGTGGGTGTGCGACCTGATCGTGGCCGCCGACGACGCGTTCTTCGCCGACCCGGTGGTCCGCATGGGCATCCCGGGTGTGGAGTACTTCGCGCACCCCTGGGTGCTGGGCCCGCGCGCGGCCAAGGAGGTGCTGTTCACCGGCGAGCGCTTCGACGTCCACCGGGCCAGGGAGTGGGGCATGGTCAGCAGGGTCGTGCCCCGGGCCGACCTGGAGCAGCACACCATGGAGCTGGCCGAGACCATCGCCGGCATGCCGCAGTTCGGCCTGGCGCTGGCGAAGAAGGCGGTGAACCAGGCCGAGGACCTGATGGGCCTGCGGTCGGGAATGGACTCGGTGTTCGGGCTGCACCACTTCGCCCACGCCCACAACGCCGAGACCTCCGCCGACTCGCTGGGCGGGCAGACGGCGCGTTCGATGCGGGACGGAAACCGCTGATGGACCTCGACCTGGACGCCGCCACGCTGGACTTTCGCGGCGAGGTGCGCGGCTGGCTCGCCGAGCACGTGCCGCGGCCCGGCCTGCCGTCGATGGACACCGCAGAGGGCTTCGCCGCGCACCGCGAGTGGGAGGCGACGCTGGCGCGGGCGCGGCTGTCGGTGGTCACCTGGCCCCGCGAGTACACCGGGCGCGAGGCGTCGCTGGTGCAGTGGCTGGTGTTCGAGGAGGAGTACTACGCCGCGGGGGCCCCGGGCAGGGTGAGCCAGAACGGGATCTTCATGCTCGCGCCCACCCTGTTCGCCCACGGCACCGCCGAGCAGCGCGACCGCATCCTGCCCGCGATGGCCCGCGGCGAGCAGGTGTGGGCGCAGGCGTGGTCGGAACCGGAGGCGGGCAGCGACATCGCCGCCCTGCGCAGCCGGGCCGAGCGCACGGACGGCGGCTGGCTGCTCTCGGGGCAGAAGACGTGGAGCTCGCGCGCCGCGTTCGCCGACCGCGCCTTCGGCCTGTTCCGCTCCGATCCCTCCTCCAGCCGCCACCACGGCCTGACGTACTTCATGATCGACCTGCGCGCCGACGGCGTCACCGTGCGGCCGATCCCGCAGCTCGACGGCGAGCCGGGCTTCGCCGAGATCTTCCTCGACGAGGTGTTCGTCCCCGACGCCGACGTGATCGGCGAGCCGGGCAACGGCTGGCGGGTCGCCATGACCACCGCCAACAACGAGCGTGGCCTTTCGCTGCGCAGCCCGGGGCGGTTCCTCGCCGCCGCCGACCGGCTCGTGGACCTGTGGCGGCAGCGGGGCGAGCCGGAGTGGGCGGCGGAGCGGGTGGCCGACGCCTGGATCGGCGCCCGTGCCTACCAGCTCTACACCTACGGCACCGCCACCCGGCTGGCCGAGGGCGGGCAGCTCGGCCCCGAGTCCAGCGTGAACAAGCTGTACTGGTCGCACCTCGACCTCGGACTGCACGAGACCGCGCTCGACCTGCTCGGCGCCGACGGCGAACTCGCCGGGCCGTGGACCGACGGCTACCTGTTCGCGCTGGCAGGCCCGATCTACGGCGGCACCGACCAGATCCAGCGCAACACGATCGCCGAACGCCTGCTCGGCCTGCCCCGGGAGGCGCGATGAGGTTCACGCCGTCGCCCGAGCAGCGACAGTTCGCGGCCAGCCTGCACGACCTGCTGTCCGGCGCCGACACGCCCGGCGCCGTCCGCGCGTGGGCCGAGGGCCGTCCCGAGCCGGGGCTCAAGCTCTGGCGCGACCTCGCCGACCTCGGCGTGACGGCGCTGCGGGTGCCCGAGGAGTGCGACGGTCTCGGTGCCGGGCTCACCGATCTCGTGATCGCCTTCGAGGTGCTCGGCTATCACGCCGTGCCGGGGCCGCTGGCCGAGTCGGTCGCCGTCGCGCCCGCCCTGCTCGGCGACGGCGAGCGGCTGCGTGCGCTGGCCGCGGGGCGGCTGCTGGCCACGGTCGCCCTGCCGCCGCACGTGCCGTACGCGCTGGACGCCGATGTCGCCGGGCTCGTGCTGCTCGTGGAGAACGGCGCCGTGTACCGCGGGGAGCCGGAGACCGAGCCCGTGCGTTCGGTGGACGCCGCGCGGCGGCTGTTCCGGGTCGCGGGCACGGGCGGCGCGCTGGGCGCCACCGACGGTTCGGCGTTCGAGGCAGGCGTGCTGGCGGTGGCCGCGGAGCTGCTCGGCGCGGGGCAGCGGCTGCTCGACGAGGCGGCCGCCTACGCCCGGCAGCGCCACCAGTACGGCAGGCCCATCGGCTCCTACCAGGCGCTCAAGCACCTGCTCGCCGACGTGGTGACCCGGCTGGAGCTGGCGAGGCCGCTCGTGCACGGCGCCGCCGTCACCGCGACCGCCCGCGACGTCTCCGCGGCCAAGGCCGCCGCGGGCGAGGCCGCCTACCTCGCCGCCCGCGCCGCGCTGCAGGTCCACGGCGCCATCGGCTACACCGCCGAGCACCACCTCGGCCTCTGGCTCACGAGGGTGCGCGCGCTCACCGGGGCGTGGGGCGGCGGCGCCTACCACCGGGCCCGCGTCCTGGCGGGAGCGTGACCATGGATCCCACGACCAGTGACGAGGCCAGGGCACTGCGCGAGGCCGTGCGGGCGCTGCTGGCCAGGCATTCCGACCCGCGCACGGCCGCCGAGGCCCCGCACGGCTACGACGACAAGCTGTGGTCGCTGCTGTGCGAGCAGATCGGCGTGGCCGGGCTGGCCATCCCTGAACGGCACGGCGGCGCGGGCGCCACGCTGGCCGAGGTCTGCGTCGTGCTGCACGAACTCGGCCGCACGCTCACCCCCAGCCCGCTGCTCGGCTCGGCCGTGCTGGCGGCGACCGCGCTGCAGGCCACCGGCGACGAGCGGGTCTGCGCCCGGCTGCTGCCGGCCATCGCCGACGGCGGCAGCGTCGCGGCGCTCGCCTGGAGTGGCCCCGACGGCGGCCTCTCGCCCGAGGCGCCGGCGGTCACGGCCGAGGACTCCGCGCTGGACGGCACGGCACACTACGTGCTCGACGGCGACAGCGCCGACATGCTCCTCGTCGCCGCCCGCACCCCCGACGGCACGGGGCTGTTCGAGGTGGAGCCCGGCGCCGCGGGGCTGCGCCGGGCGCACACTCCGGCGCTGGATCCGACGCGCAGGCTCGCCACCGTCACGTTCCGCCGGACGCCCGCGCGGCGCGTCGGGAACGGCGACGCCACGGCGGCGTTGCGCCTGGTGCGGGATCTCGCGCTGGTGGCGCTGGCCGCCGAGCAGACCGGCGTCGCCGAGCGCGCGCTGGAGCTGACCGTCGAGTACACCGCCCAGCGCAGGCAGTTCGGCAGGCCCATCGGCTCGTTCCAGGCGCTCAAGCATCGCATGGCCGACGCCTTCGTCGAGCTGGAGGCCGCCCGCTCCGCCGTGCACGCCGCTCTGCTGTCGGCGCTGGCCGATTCCGCCGAGCTGCCCCTGGACGCCGCGGTGGCCGCCGTGTGCTGCGCGCGGGCCGCGCAGCACGTCACCGCGGAGATGATCCAGCTCCACGGCGGCATCGCGATCACGTGGGAGCATGACGCGCATCTCTTTTTCAAGCGGGCGCACGGTGGCGCCCAGCTGTTCGGCCAGCCAGACCGCCACGTCGCGGAACTCGGTGCGGCGGCGGGCATCGAGTGAGCAGGAGCTGCAACTTGCGCCTCGGTGGCGGTTCGGTGTGAGATGCAGGCATGGTTGCCCCCGACCCGACCGACGCCGCGCCCTCCACACCCGACCCGGTGGACCTGGCGACGGTGCTGAGCGAGATCGCGCGGACGCTGGAACCCGAGCCCGACGTCGAGCGGATGGTGAGCAACATCGTCGCCGCCGCGGCGGCGACCGTCCCCAGCGCCGACCAGGCCGGGGTGTCCCTGCTGGAGCGCGGTGAGATGCGCTCGGTGGCGCCGTCCAGCGACGTGGTCGCCAAGCTCGACCGCCTGCAGCACGACATCGGCGAGGGCCCGTGCGTGGACGCGGTGTTCACCCGCCCCATCTACCGCACCGGCGACATCGCCAACGACCGCCGGTGGCCGCGCTTCGGCACGGCGGCTGCCGGCGCCGGGGTGGCGTCGATGCTGGCGTTCCGCCTGTTCACCAGCACCACGGTGGTGGGTGCGCTGAACCTGTACTCGGCGAAGCCGGACGCCTTCGACGAGGAGGCCGAGCGGGTCGGTGAGCTGTTCGCCGCGCACGCGGCCGTGGCGCTGGCCGGGTCGCGCGGACAGGCGCAGCTGCACAGCGCGCTGCAGACGCGCGACGTGATCGGCATGGCCAAGGGCATCCTGATGCAGCGCCACGGACTGACACCGGACCAGACCTTCGAGATGCTCGTCGAGGCCTCCCAGCACGCCAACGTCAAGCTGCGCGACGCGGCCGAGTGGCTCGTCGGCGAGACCGCGCGCCTGGATCCGAGCTAGGGCCGCCGCGCGGCGGCAGTCGCTCAGCCGTGGTCGGGGCGCAGGTGCGCGCTGACGGGTACCACCAGCGGCGTCCCGGCGACCGGATCGGGCAGCACCTTGGCGTCGAGGTCGAACACCTCCGAGAGCAGCTGCTCGGACAGCACCTCGCCGGGCGCGCCCTGGGCCACGATGCGGCCGTCGCGCATGGCGACCAGCGTGTCGGCGTAGCGGGCGGCCAGGTTCAGGTCGTGCAACACCATCACCACGGTGGTGCCGCGTTCGGTGTGCAACCTGCGCACGAGGTCGAGCACGTCCACCTGGTGGGCCAGGTCGAGGTAGGTGATCGGCTCGTCGAGCAGAAGCAGCGACGTGTCCTGGGCGAGCGTCATCGAGATCCACGCACGCTGGCGCTGCCCGCCGGACAGTTCGTCCACCAGCCGCTCGGCGTGGACCTCCATGCCGGTGACCGCGAGCGCGCGGGCCACGGCCTCGTCGTCGCCGCCGGACCACTGCCGGTACCAGCTCTGGTGCGGGTGCCTGCCGCGGGCGACGAGGTCGGCCACGGTCAGCCCCTCCGGTGCGCTCGGCGACTGCGGCAGCAGGCCGACGACCTTCGCGACCTCCCTCGTCGGCTGCCGGTCGATGCGCTTGCCGTCGAGCAGTACCGCGCCCGACCTCGGCCGCAGCAGCCTGCCGAGCGCCCGCAGCAGTGTCGACTTGCCGCAGCCGTTGGGCCCGATCACGACCGTGATGGAGCCGTCGACGACGTCGAGGTCCAGCCCAGTGACGACGACGCGCTCGCCGTACCCGAGGCGGACCTGCTCGGCCCGCAACCGTGCGCCGTTCATGCGCGCGCCCCTTTCCGCTCTCCGTTCATGCGCGCGTCCTCTGCCTCGATCGGACGAACAGGTAGATCAGATAGGGCGCGCCGAGGATCGCCGTCAGCACACCCACCGGCAGGTTCGGCGCCGCCAGCCGCACCGCGAGGTCCGCGCTCACCGTCAGCAGTGCGCCCAGCACGAGCGAGCCCGCTAGCGGCGGCTGCGGCGTGCGAGCCAGCCGGAGCGCGATCTGCGGGGTCGCCAGCGCGACGAACGTGATGGGTCCCGCCGCGGCGGTTGCCACGGCAGCCAGTGCCGCCGCGAGCAGCAGCAACCCGCCGCGGGCCGCGTCGACACGGATGCCGAGGCCCCTGGCGGTGTCGTCGCCGAACTGCAGCCCGCCCAGTGTGTGTGCGTAGATCAGCGTCGCCGGCACGAGTACGGCCAGCGCGATGGCGACCGGCGTCACCGATTCCCAGCCGACATCGGCGAGGTTGCCGACGAGCCACGTGGTCGCACGCGTGGCGTCGTCCACGTCGCCGACGGTCAGCAGCCAGTACACGACGTTGTAGCCGATGGCCGACAGGCCGATGCCCACCAGCACCATCCGGTAGCCGTCGATGCCGCTGCGCCACGACAGTGCGTACAGCAGCAGCCCGGCCAGCACGCCGCAGCCAAGCGCCGCGAGCGGGATACCGAACTCGGCCACAGCACCGCTGACCTGGCCGCGGGTGCCCCCGAGGACGATCATGCCCACCGCGCCGACGCCCGCGCCCCACGTGACGCCCAGGATGTCCGGGCTGGCCAGCGGGTTGCGCGCGATCGTCTGGAACACCGCTCCTGCCAGGCCGAACGCCGCGCCCACCAGCACGCCGGCGAGCGTGCGCGGCAGCCGCAGGTCGAAGATGATGCCGTTCTCCCTGCGGTCGCCGCCGCCGAACAGCGTGCGCAGCACGTCGAGTACCTCGATGTGCGAACTGCCCTGGCCGATGTTGACGGCGGCGACCAGCAGGAGCAAGACCGCGCCCACCGCGGGCACGAGCACGGTCCTCGGGCGGAACGTCCACGCCACCGGCCCCGCCCGCAGCACCCTGCGGCCCGGCACCGAGCGGGTCTCGCGCACGGCGCTCATATCCGGGCCAGCCCTTTCCTGCGCACCAGGTGGATGAACACGGGCGCGCCGACGACGGCGAGCATGATGCCCACCTCCAGCCGGTCGCCGGAGACAAGCCTGCCCAGCACGTCGGCGGCGAGCACGAGGACGGCGCCGATCAGCCCGGCGAACGGCACCAGCCAGCGGTAGTCCGGCCCGGCGAGTGCGCGGGCGACGTGCGGCACGATCAGCCCGACGAAGGCGATCGGCCCGCACGCCGACACCGCGGCACCGACGAGCAGGGTGATCGCGAGGACCCCGAGCACACGGGTGCGACGGACGTCGCGGCCGAGCGCGGTCGCCATGTCGTCGCCGAGCGCGAGCGTGTTCAGGCCCGGAGTGTTCGCCAGCGCGAGCAGCAGTCCCACCACCACGAACGGGGCGATCTGGCCCGCCACGGTGAAGTCGCGGCCCGCGATGGAGCCGACGTGCCAGAACCGGTATGCCTCCATGCCCTGCCGGTCGGCGAGCACGACGGCCGAGATCAGCCCGTACAGCAGGGCGCTCACGGCGGCACCCGCCAGCGCGAGCGTCACCGGAGTCGAACCCCGGCCGCCGACCGCGCCGAGCAGGAACACCACGACGGCCGCCACCAGCGCTCCCGCGAAGCCGAACCAGATGAAGCCGTGCAGGCCGGTGACCTCGAACACGACGACACCGACCACGATGGCGAACGCCGCGCCCTGGTTGACGCCGAGCAGGCCCGGGTCGGCGATCGGGTTGCGCGTGTGGCCCTGCATCAGCGCGCCGCCCACGCCGAGCGCGATCCCGGCCAGCACGCCGATCAGCGTCCGGGGGCCCCGCAGTGAGCGCACGATGATGTCGTCCTCGCTGCCGGTGGGCTGCGTGAGCGCCCGCCAGACGGAACCGAGCGGAACCGGATGGGCACCGTAGGCGATGCTCAGCGCGGCCATCACCAGCAGCGCGGCGCCGAGCGCGGCGAGTACGAGCAGGCGCCGCCTGCGGGAGCGGGCACCCGCACGGTCGCGGGCGGTGTCCGTCCGCGCCGTGAGGCTCCCTGCCATGTACCCGCTCCTGTCATCCACATTACGAAGACTTTGCCGAGGCGGCGGTGTCCTTTATCGTCCAGTGGCCGTTAGGAAAGCCTAACCGAATGTGAAGGTGACTTATGATCCGCCTGTCCCGTACGTGGCGTACCGCCCTCGTCGCCGTGGGCGTCGCGGGCCTCGCACTGACCGCGTGCTCGCCGTCCAACGAGGAGCCGGCAGAGTCGGGCGCGGGCAACGCCGCCGAGCAGGGCGGGTATCCCCGCACCATCGGCCATGCCATGGGCGAGACGACGATCGAGAACAAGCCGCGCACGGTGGCGGCACTGGACTCCAGCTACGTCGACGCCGCGCTGGCACTGGAGACCGAGGTCGTCGCCTACACCAAGTACCCGTCCTACGAGCAGCTTCCCGGCTACCTCGGCGACGACGCCCGCTATGGACGGCAGGCCAAGGTCATCGGTGAGCTGTCCAGCCCCGACGTCGAGCAGCTCTACGACATCGCGCCGGACCTGATCGTGTCGGCCAAGATCCGGCACGAGGAGCTCTACGACGAGCTGTCCAATGTGGCACCCACGGTGTTCAGCGAGACCACGGGCGCCACCTGGAAGGACAACATCCGGCTGCTTGCCAAGGCGCTCGGGAAGGAGCAGTTGGCCGAGCGCAAGATCGGCGCGTACGAGGAACGGGCCCGCTCGATCGGCGAGGCGATCAAGGCCAAGCTCGGCCGCACCCCGACGTACTCGCTGGTGCGCTTCGTCGAGGGCGAGCCCACCGTCCGGCTCTACAGCGACCAGTCCTTCCCCGGCATCGTCATGTCCGACGTCGGACTCGCGAGCCCGCAGGGCCAGCCGGACGCCAAGGATTCCATCGCCACCGACCTCAGCCAGGAGGACATCGGCAAGCTCGACGCCGACCGGATCTACGTCTCGAGCTACGTCGACTCCACCCAGGAGGCGGAGGACCCCAAGGCGAAGTTCCAGTCGAACCCGCTGTGGGGCACGCTCGCGGGCAAGATCGCCGAGGTGGACGACAACACGTGGTACACCTCGGTGAGCCTGCAGGGCGCCCACGCCATGCTCGACGACATCGCCAGGCAGTTCGGCGTGGACCCGAACGCCTGAGCCGAGGCGGGCCCGGCCCGGTTCAGCGGGCGTTGAAGGTGTCCGGGTCCGGGCCCGTGCGCTCGCCGCGCTCCAGCGGAGCCAGCCTGGCCAGGTCGTCGCCGTCGAGCGAGAAGCCGAACAGGTCGAGGTTCTCGCGCATCCGCGACGGCGTCACCGACTTCGGGATGACCACGTTGCCGAGTTCGAGGTGCCAGCGCAGCACCACCTGGGCGGGCGTCCGGCCGTGCTTGCCGGCCACGGCGGTCACCGCCGGGTCGGCGAGCAGGTCGCCACCCTTGGCCAGCGGGCTCCACGCCTCGGTGACGATGCCGTGCTCGGCGTGGTAGGCGCGCGCCTGCTCCTGCTGCAGATAGGGGTGCAGCTCGATCTGGTTCACCGCGGGCACCAGGTCGCTCTCGCGGGCAAGGCGCTCGAGGTGGTGCGGCTGGAAGTTCGACACGCCGATCGCCCTGGCCCGCCCGTCGGCGTAGATCTTCTCGAACGCGCGCCACGTGTCGACATAGCGGTCGTACTCCGGAACGGGCCAGTGGATCAGGTACAGGTCCACGTGGTCCAGGCCGAGCTCGCCGAGGCTGGCGTCGAAGGCGCGCAGGGTCTCGTCGTAGCCATGGCTGGCGTTCCACAGCTTGGTGGTGACGAACAGCTCGTCGCGGGCCAGGCCCGACCGCGCGATCGCCTGGCCGACGCCGGCCTCGTTGCGATAGGCGGCGGCGGTGTCGATGCTGCGGTACCCGGCCTGGAGCGCCGCGTCCACCGCGGCGGCCGTCTCGTCCGTGGGCACCTGGAACACGCCGAAGCCGACCTGCGGCATCTCGACGCCGTTGTTCAGGGTGATCGTGGGAATGCCGGTCATCCGCCCTCTTCCTTCCGGGCCCGTGGCCGTCTCGGCCGTGCGGGCCTACGACCTCCTCCGTACGCTCCGTCCGTTGTACCAGCGGTGGCGGCCGGACGGCCGCATCCCTCGGCCGGGGGAGCGTGCGGAAAAGATCACGGCGAGGTCACCGGAAGGTGAACTCCGATGTTCGGCCGGTGAACTATACTCGGCGGCGCCCTTGCCCTCGCCGACGTCTGGGGATCTCGCCACCGTGCCACGCCAAGCGCCCTCGTTGACCATGCTCTGGACAGGGCAGCCGACCCGCGGTGAGGTACAGGCGGTGCTCGGCGCGCTGAACCCCGCCGCAGGCACGCGCTACACGCTCTCGGCAGGACAGGCCACGACCCGCACCGTGACCTATCTGGACACAGTGGACTGGCGGCTGCGCCGCAAGGGACTGGTGCTGCGGCACGAGCGCGCAACGTCCGAGGCGGGCACGCTCCGCCTGGACGGCACCGGCGACGCCGTGTCGGCCACCCTGCCCTCACCGGTCGCGTGGCCTGCGCGGATCGAGCACCTGCCGGACGGCGAGCTGCGCGACGGCCTCGCCGACGCGATGTGGGTCCGGGCCGTCGCCCCCGTGGCCAAGGGCAGGCTGGTGACCCGCGAGGCCGCCGTGCTCAACGAGGACGGCAAGATCGTCGTGCGCCTGGACTGGGCGGAGCTCACCGGCAGCGAGCCGGTGCGGACGGAGCCGCTCGTGCGGGTCACCGTGCGGCCGCTGCTCGGCTACCGGCGCGACGCCGAGCGCGTGACCCGGGCACTGCGGGACAGCGAGGGCTTCGAGCCCGCCGAGGACACGCTCTACCAGGCGCTGCTCGCCGCCGTCGGCAGCACCGCCGAGGCCATCGCACGGCCCGCGATCAGCGCGGACATGCCCGCCGACGTCGCCGTGGCCACCGCGCTGCTGGGCTTCGCCGACACCATCGTCGACAACGTGGACGGTGTGGTCGACGACGTCGACACCGAGTTCCTGCACGACCTGCGCGTCGCGGTGCGGCGCAGCCGGTCGCTGATCAAGCTGGCCGGTGACGTGCTGCCGGAACGGCTGGTCGCGCGGCACGCGCCCGGCTTCAAATGGCTGGGGGACGTCACCACGCCCACCCGCGACCTCGACGTCTACCTGCTGGAACTGGAGGAGCTGGCGGCGGGCCTCGTGGCGGGCGAACGGCAGGACCTCGAGCCGTTCGCCGAGCACCTCGACCGGGAGCGGCGGAAGGCTCGGCGAGCCCTCGTCCGGGCACTGCGCAGCCAGCGGTTCACCCGGCTGCTCGACGGCTGGCGTTCCGGTCTCGCCGGAATCGCCGAGCGCGAAGAGTCCGAAAAGGACAGCGAACGCGGGCTCGCGGCGAGGGAGCTCGTGGCCGGCCGCCTGCGCCGGATGGTCAAGAAGGTGACGCGCCGCGCGCAGGCGATCACCCCGGACTCGCCGTCGGAGGATGTGCACGACCTGCGTAAACGCTGCAAGGAGCTGCGTTACCTGCTGGAGTTCGCCAAGCCGCTGTGCGACGAGTCCGCGTTCCGCGCCGCGCTGAAGGACCTCAAGAAACTGCAGGACATCCTCGGCGACTTCCAGGACGGCGAGGTGCAGAGTGCCGCGCTGCGCGTGTTCGCCGAGCGGATGCAGGAGGACCCCAGCAGGCCACCCGCCGCGACCCTGCTCGCGATGGGCGAGCTGTCGGCCCGGTTCGTCACCCTCCAGCGGCAGGCCAGGCACGATCTCACCGCCGCGCTGGAGCGGTTCCTCGGCCCGGACACCCAGGTGCGCAGCGAGGCGTTGCTGCCGTGAGGATCGTCGCGTCCTACAACGTCAAGGGCGGCGTCGGCAAGACCACCGCCGCGGTGAACCTCGCCTACCTCAGCGCGCGCGAGGGCAGGCGCACGCTGCTGTGGGACCTCGACCCGCAGGGCGCCGCGACGTTCCTGTTCCGGGTGAAGCCGCGGGTCAAGGGCGGCGGCGGGCGGCTCGTGCGGCGCGAACGGCCGATCGGCGCCGCGCTGAAGGCCACCGACTTCACCGGACTCGACCTGCTTCCCGCCGACGTCACGTACCGGAACCTGGACCTGGACCTGGCCGGGGCGCACGGCCGCTCGACGAAGGCGTCCCGGGCGCTGGGGCGACTCCTGGGCGAGCTCGCCGACGACTACGACGTGGTCTTCCTCGACACGCCGCCGAGCCTGTCGCTGGTGTCGGAGAACGCGCTGCGCGCCTCCGACGTCGTGCTGGTGCCGATCATCCCCACCGTGCTCGCGCTGCGCACGTACGACCAGCTCGCCGAGTTCGTGGACGGCTTCGACGGGCGGAGGCCGCGGCTGCACGCCTTCTTCTCGATGGCCGACCGCCGCAAGTCGCTGCACCGGGAGATCATCGCGAGCCTGCCCGGGGAGCGCGACGGCATCAGCCCCACCGCGGTCCCGGCGCTGTCGCAGGTCGAGCAGATGGCGGTGCACCGTGCCCCGCTGCCCGTCTACGCGCCGGACAGCCCCGCCACGCGGGCCTACCACTCGCTGTGGACCGAGCTCGCGGGCCTCGCGGGCGCCTGAAAATCCCTAGAATGGTCGCCGGGTGGGGCGTACCGGCACCGGAGGGTCGTCGTGACCGACGAGGGTGAGCTGATCGCGGGACGCTACCGCCTCCTGTCTCCCGTGGGGCAGGGCGGCATGGGGGTCGTCTGGCGGGCGCGCGACGAGCGGCTCGACCGCACGGTCGCGGTGAAGCGGCTGCGGCTCGACCCTGGCGCCGGTGAGCAGGCCACGGAGGAGGCCCGGCAGCGCGCGATGCGCGAGGCCAGGGTGGCGGCCCGGCTCCGGCATCCGCAGGCCATCAGCGTGCACGACGTGGTGGAGCACGACGGCACGCCGTGCCTGGTGCTGGAGTTCCTGCCCTCGCGCAGCCTCTCCGCGGTGCTCGCCGAGCGCGGCCCGCTGCCGGTGGCCGAGGTCGCCGCCATCGGCGCTCAGGTCGCGTCGGCGCTGGCGGCCGCACACGCGGAGGGCATCGTGCACCGCGACGTCAAACCGGGCAACGTGCTGCTCACCGACGACGGCACGGCCAAGATCGCCGACTTCGGCATCTCCCGCGCCGTGGGCGAGGCTACGGTGACCGGGGACGGCGTGCTCGCGGGCACGCCCGCCTACGTCTCGCCCGAGGTCGCGGAGGGCGGCGAGGCCGGGCCCGCCTCGGACGTCTTCTCCCTCGGCGCCACCCTCTACGCGGCCACCGAGGGCACCCCGCCGTGCGGCGAGGCGGAGCACCCGGTGGCGTTGCTGCGGCGGATCGCCGCGGGGGAGCTGGTCCCGCCCCGCCGTTCCGGGGCGCTCACCGGCGTGCTGGCCGGGATGCTGCGGCCCGCGCGCTCGGAGCGGCCCACGATGGAGCAGGCGCGCGACGCGCTGGAGGCGGTCGCCGCCGGGCGGCCCGCGGAGCTGCCACCGCCACCCCGGGATCCGACGTTGCTCCTGCCGGGCGGCGCCGGTGGCCCGCCCCGCCGTCCGGGCAGGCGCGCGGTCCTGCTGGGCGGGGTGGCCACGGTCCTGGTGGCGGCCGGGGTGCTGCTCGGCGTGCTCATCACGCCGGGGCGGACCACGGGCCAGACGGCCAGTCCGCCGTCTGGTTCGTCGTCGGAGCCCGGACCGCAGCGGTCGACCGGCGCCGTGGCGCCGTCGTCCTCGGCGGGCGCGCCCGACCTGGCCTGCTCGGCGCGGTATCGGGTGACCAACGCCTGGCCGGGCGGCTACCAGGCGGAGGTCACCGTGCGCAACGACGGCGACGACACGCTCACCGGGTGGGCCGTGAGCTGGGAGCTGCCCGGCGGGCACACCGTCGACAACGTGTGGAACGGCGAGGTGAGCCGGGACGGATCCACGGTGACGGTCACCAGCGCCGACTGGAACGTCACCGTGCCCGCAGGCGGTGCCACCACCTTCGGCTTCACCGGCAGCCTCACCGGCGACCCCGAGGAACCCGCCCCGACCTGCACCCCCACCTGACCCCGCGAGTCCTGCGTTCCAGCCCGCGAGTCCTGCGTTCGGGCCCGCGAGTTCTGCGTTCGGGCCCGCGAGTTCTGCGCCCACGCTGGCCTGGCGCGCCATCGGGGTCGTCGCGCGGTCGATGTTGACAGACTGACCGGGTGACAGGTCTGACCGCCGAGCTCGTCGTCGACGGCCGCGCACCGCAGACGCCGGCCCTCGCCCCCAACGGGCGCCTGCTCTGCTACGTCCTCGCTCCCGCCAGCCGGACCGGGGACCACCTCGACACCGAACTCTGGCTCGCCGACACCGAACGTGCCGTCGCGCCGCGCCGGGTGACGGCCGATATCTCGACGGAGTCTCGACCACGCTGGTCCGCGGACTCCGGCGCGGTGTTCTTCTTGTCCGACCGTACCGATCGCGGTACCCCGCAGGTGCACAGGCTCGCCCTTGCCGACGGCACGGTGAGCAGCGTGACCAGCTGGCGCGCCGGCGTGATCGACCACCTGCCGCTCGCCGACCCCAGCCTGGTCGCTCTGCTCGCCCAGGACGAACCCACCGAAGAGGACACGCGCCGCGCCCAGGACCGCGACGACGCCATCGTCGTCGGCGAGCGCGAACCGCATGCCCGGTTGCGTCTGCTCCACCTGCGGACCGGCCTGGTCACCACCCCGGCCGTGTTCGGCGACCGGCACGTCGTGGAGCTGCGGCAACGACCCGACGGCGGCCCGCTCGCCGTGCTCACCCAGGCCGGCAGCGACAACGACTACGGCCCCCGCACCGGCCGCCTGCACCTGTTCGACCCGTCGACCGGGGCCACGGTGGAGCTCGGACCGGCCGGGGCAGGCGCACGTTCGCTGGCCTGGTGGCCAGGCGAGGACGGCTGGCACCTCGGGTACCTGGCACTCACCCCGCCGCTTCTGCAAGCAGGCACCGCCGTGTTCGACCTGGCCGTGGACAGCCGGGTCCTGCGTAACCGGACGTCCGGCATCCCGATGTGCCCCACCGAACTGCACCAGACCGATGCCGCCCCCCTGATTGTGTTCGCCGACGGCCTCAACACGACCCTGGCCCGGCTCGACCCCACCGGCCCCACGACCTTGTCGCGACACCGCGGACGCCTCGACGACCTCACCACCACACCCACCGGCGAGAAGATCGCGGTACTGACCGGCACCCGATACGAGCCCGCGAACGTTCATGCCGGGCCACCGGCCGGGCCGCTGCGAAGGATCACCAACACCCGTCCGGAACTGAACGGCATCGCGCTCGGGACCCAGCAACCGCTGGCCTACCGTGCCGCCGACGGTCTCGATCTGGACGGCCTGCTGGTACTGCCGGTCGGAAAGGCCGCGTCGGACGGCCCGTTTCCTCTGGTCACGATCGTGCACGGAGGTCCGTACGACCGCTACGCCGATCGTTTTCAGTTGTTCTGGTTCCCCAGCGCGCAGTGGCTGGCCACCGCCGGCTACGCGGTGTTCCTGCCCAACCCCCGCGGGGGCCAGGGCCACGGCCACCAGTTCGCCGTCAGCGTGGCCGGCCGGGTCGGACAGGAGGAGTGGACCGACATCCTGACCGGCATCGACCTGCTCGTCGGCGAAGGCGTGGCCGATCCGGATCGGCTGGGCATCGCCGGCGGAAGCCACGGCGGGTTCCTGTCCGCGTGGGCGGTTGGCCAGACCGACCGTTTCCGCGCCGCACTGGTCCTCGCGGGCGTCATCGATTGGGGCATGCTCGCCGCGACCGGCGAGCACGGCCAGTTCGAAGCTGCGCTCGGCGGCAGCACCGGCTGGTCCGGCGTCGGCCCGCATCCGCACGACGCGGTCAGCCCGATCTCCTTCGCCGGCCGCATCCAGACTCCGGTGCTCATCCTGCACGGCGCCGAGGACACCAACGTGCCCCTCGGTCAGTCCGTGTACCTGCACCGGGCGCTGCGCCATTTCGGCGTCGAGCACGAGTTCGTGATCTATCCGCGAGAGGGCCACTCGATCCGGGAACGCCGGCACCAGCTGGACCTCCTGCGCCGGACCCGCACCTGGTTCGACCGTTGGCTCGGGCCTTGACCACGGCGCGTGGGGTTCTGCTGGCCGGAGTCCGCCCGAGCCCGAGCGCAGAACTCGCGGGCCCGAACGCAGAACTCGCGGGTCTGGGTGCAGGACTCGCGGGCCTGAACGCAGGACTCGCGGGTGGCGCACCTCTTCCGTGACGCGAAAGGCCGGTAGCCGCCGCACAGTGCGCGGGGCATGGTGACGAGCATGACCATCACCACGCGTGCCGCGATCTGCCGCGAACCCGGGCGGCCCTGGGAGATCGCCGACATCGAGCTCGACGAACCGCAGCCCAACGAGGTCCGGATCAAGTTCTTCGCGGCGGGCCTGTGCCATTCCGACGACCACATCCAGAAGGGCGACGCGCAGATGCGCTTCCCTGTGGTCGGCGGGCACGAGGGCGCCGGTGTGGTGGACGCGGTGGGCGCCGACGTGACGCGGGTGAACGTCGGCGACCACGTCGTCTGCTCGTTCATCCCGGCCTGCGGCAAGTGCCGGTACTGCTCCACGGGGCACCAGAACATGTGCGACGAGGGCAAGAACGCCTCCACCGGCATGTTCGCCGACGGCACGTTCCGCTTCCATCTCGACGGCGAGGACCTCGGCGGGCTCTGCGTGCTGGGCACGTTCTCGCAGTACGCGGTGGTGTCGGAATGGTCGTGCATCCCCATCCCCGAGGACATCCCGTTCGACATCGCCGCGCTCGTCGGCTGCGGTGTGCCCACCGGCTGGGGCACCGCGGTGTACGCCGGGGGTGTCCGGGCTGGACAGACGGTGGTCGTCTACGGCGCGGGCGGCGTGGGCAGCAACGCCGTGCAGGGCGCCCGGTACGCGGGTGCACAGAACGTGGTCGTGGTGGATCCGGTGCCCTTCAAGCGGGAGATGGCGAAGGTCTTCGGCGCCACGCACACTTTCGCCGACGCCAAGTCCGCGCACGACTTCGTCGTCGAGACCACGTGGGGCCAGCTCGCCGACCACGCCCTGATCACCGTGGGCGTGCTCGACGACGAGGTGATCGACGCCGCCATCCAGGTGGTCGGCAAGAGCGGCAAGGTCACGATCACCGCGGTCGGCAACGGCTCGGTCAACCACAACGCGGGCATGCTCATCGGCTACCAGCGGCGCGTCCAGGGCGCGGTGTTCGGCGCCTGCAACCCGCTCTACGACGTACCCAGGCTGCTCAGCCTGTACCGCACCGGCGACCTCAAGCTGGACGAGCTGGTCACGCGCCGCTACTCGCTGGAGCAGGTCAACGACGGCTATGCGGACATGTTGTCCGGCAAGAACATCCGGGGCGTGATCATGCATGAGCACTAGCCGCGGCCCGCGCCTGCGGATCCTGATGGAACCCCGGCACGGCGCCACCTACGCACAGATCCTCACCCTCGCCAGGGCCACCGAGGACGCCGGTTTCGACGCGTTCTTCCGCTCCGATCACCTGATGGGCGTGGACCCGAACGACGCCACCTACCGGCCCACCGACTGCTGGACGACACTGGCGGGCCTGGCCCGCGACACCAGCCGGGTCCGGCTCGGCGCGCTCGTCGGCGCCGCCACGTTCCGCTCGCCGGGCATCCTGGCCAACATCGTCGCCTCGGTCGACGAGATGAGCGGCGGCCGGGTGGAGCTGGGCCTCGGCACCGGCTGGTACGAGCGCGAGCACGCCGCGTTCGGGGTGCCGTTTCCCCCGGTCAGGGAGCGCTTCGACCGGCTGGAGGAGCAGCTGGAGATCATCACCGGTCTCTGGCGCACGGAACCGGGCGGCGACTCCGGGTTTTCCTTCACCGGCAAGCACTTCGGCATCGACGGCAACCGCACGCCGCCGCGAACGGCCCAGTCGCCGCACCCGCCGGTCATCATCGGCGGCTCCGGCCCGCGCCGCACCCCGGCCATCGCCGCCCGCTTCGCCGACGAGTTCAACGGCGCGCTCGGCGGCGATCTGCGCGAGCGGTTCGGCGTGTTCGACGCCGCGTGCGAGGCGATCGGCCGTGACCCCGCCACCGCGCGGCACTCCGCCGTGCTGCCCGTCGCCTGCGGGCGGAGCCAGTCCGAAGTAGACCGAAGGGCGGCGGTGATCGGCTCCGAGTTCATCCGCGAGCACGCCGCCATCGGCACGCCCGGCCTGGTCACCGAGCGCCTTGGCGAGCTGGCCGAGGCGGGCGCCGACACCGTCTACTTCCACATCTACGACATCGACGACCTGGACCACATCGCCGTGCTGGCCGGGGACGTGCTCCCGCACGCGGGCCTGCCCGGCACCGTCGGAGGGAGAACCGCGTGAGCATCACGACCCGTGCCGCCATCACCCGGCGCGCGCACACCCCGTGGGAGATCACCGAGCTGCAGCTGGACGAACCGAAGGCCCACGAGGTGCGGGTGAGGTTCCACGCGGCGGGCATGTGCCACTCCGACGACCACATCACGCGCGGCGACGCCCCGGTGCGGATGCCGGTGGTGGGCGGCCACGAGGGCGCGGGCGTGGTCGAGTCGGTCGGTCCGCATGTCGGCAGGGTCAAGCCCGGCGACCGGATCGTCTGCTCCTACATCCCCGCCTGCGGCAAGTGCAGGCCGTGCTCCACCGGGCACCAGAACATGTGCGACGAGGGCAAGAACGCCTCCACCGGAATGTTTCCCGACGGCACGTTCCGCTTCCATCTCGACGGCGAGGACCTCGGCGGCTTCTGCACCCTGGGCACGTTCTCCCAGTACGCCGTCGTGTCGGAGTGGGCGTGCGTGCCGCTGCCCGACGACATCCCGTTCGAGATCGGCGCGCTCGTCGGCTGCGGCGTGCCCACCGGCTGGGGATCCGCGGTGCACGCCGCCGAGGTCCGAGCCGGGCAGACGGTGGTGATCTACGGCGCGGGCGGCGTCGGCAGCAACGCGGTGCAGGGCGCGCGGTACGCGGGCGCCAAGTTCGTCGTGGTGGTCGACCCCGTGGAGTTCAAGCGCGACATGGCGAAGGTCTTCGGGGCCACGCACACCTTCGCTGACGCCAAGTCCGCGCACGACTTCGTGGTGGAGGCGACGTGGGGCCAGCTGGCCGACCACGCCATCTGCACGCCCGGCGTGCTCACCGAGGACATCGTCAACTCGGCCGTGCAGATCACCGGCAAGACCGGCAAGGTGACCATCACGGCCGTCGGCAAGATCGACGAGAAGGCCGTGCACGTCCATGCCGGGATGCTCATCGGCTACCAGCGGCAGCTCCGCGGCGCGCTCTTCGGGGACAGCAACCCGCTCTACGACATCCCCATGCTGCTGGGGCTCTACCGCGCCGGTGATCTCAAACTCGAGGAGCTCATCACCAACCGGTACTCGCTGGAGCAGGTCAACGACGGGTACCAGGACATGCTCGACGGCAAGAACATCCGCGGCGTGATCATCCACGAACACTGAGCGCCCGGGGCCGGGCTTTCCCGCCCCCGGGACAAATGACGTAGCCGCGCTACGTCCGGTGCAGGTTCCCCCGAACTTCTCTTCCACCTCGCGAAATCTCGCCGCACCCGGCTTCGGTGAGTAGGGAACCTGTAGCCGCATCGCAAGACCCCGGTCTCAATGACGCAACCGAAGCGGAGATGCACGTGAAAACCAAGATCCGGCAATTCATCGCGTTACTGGGGGTGATGGTCGTCGCCGCCGCGTGTGGGGGCAGCCCGGCGGACACGGCCGGCGGAGCCGAGGGCCCGCCACAGCGGGGCGGCAGCCTCACGGTGCTGCTCAGCTCCGGGTTCGCGGGCTCGTGGCCGAGTGGGCTCGACCCGGCCACGAACACCACCGGGGGCGCGAACCTGACCCACATGAACGCCATCTTCAGCGGCCTGTTCAAGCTCGTCGCCGACGAGGACGGCAGCAACGCCAGGGTCGAGCCCGAGATCGCCAAGGACTACGACTTCGCCGACGGCGGCAAGACCGTGCGCATCACGCTCCGCGACGGTGTCGAGTTCAGCGACGGCACGCCGCTCAACGCCGAGGCCGTGGCCTGGAACTGGAAGCGCGACCTCGAGTCGACGTGCACCTGCGCGCCGAACTGGCCCGTCGTCGAGAAGGATCCCATCACGGTCGAGGGCAACACCGTGGTGCTGAAGTTCACCCAGCCCTACGCGGCCGTGATCAACTCGCTGGTGGTCTCCAACGCCAACTGGATCGCCTCGCCCACCGCATACGAGAAGATGGGCGCCGAGCAGTTCAAGATCAAGCCGGTCGGCGCGGGACCGTTCAAGGTCGTCAGCAACCGGCTCAGCTCCGAGCTGAAGCTCACCCGCAACGAGAACTACTGGAAGGAGAACCGGCCCTACCTCGACAACCTGACCATCAAGTCGGTCGGCGGCGACCAGCCCGCCTACCAGGCGATCCTCGCCGGTCAGGCGCACGTCTACGAGGGCATGGTCACCACGCCGCTCATCAACCAGGCCAAGGACAACCCGCAGGTGACGGTGACACAGCAGCCCGCCACCTCGCCGTACCTGATCCAGCTCAACACGAGCAAGGCGCCGTTCAACAACAAGAAGGCCCGCGAGGCCATCTACTACGCCACGAACGTCGACGCGATCCGCAAGGGCCTGTTCCAGAACCAGTACCCGGCCGCGCAGACGTTCACCGGCCCAGGCGGGCTGTTCCACCAGGAGAAGGTCCCCGGCTACCGCACGTACGACCCGGACAAGGCACGTCAGCTGGTCAAGGAGCTCGGTGGGCTCACCGTCCACTTGGGAACGATCAAGCAGTACGTCGCCGAACAGGTGAACACGGCGCTGCAGAGCCAGTGGGAGGAGGTGGGCATCAAGACCACCATCGAGTCACACGAGCTGAACTCGCTGATCGGTGAGTTCAACTCCGGCAACTGGCAGGCGATGCTGCAGACCGCGGGAGCCTGGGACCCGGCGGCCGGTGTCGGGGTCGCGTTCCGTTTCGACTCGCAGTTCCCGTTCAGTGGTGTCAAGGATCCCCAGCTGGACAAGCTGCTCGACGACGCGGCGGCCACGATCGACGAGGCGAAGCGCGCCGAGTTGTACGAGCAGGCCGGAAAGCTGATCAGTGACAACGCCTACGCACCATTCATCCTGGCGTTCGCGCCGGCCAACGTGGCCGCCAGCAACGTCCACGGCCCCGGCGTCACCACGAAGATCCCGCCGGTGCTGGTCAACACCGGAATCATCTGGGACGAGGTCTGGATGAGCCAGTGACGGTCACCGATCCGGCGCTCGGCGACGCCCGGGAGACAGCCGCCCCGGGCGTCGCCACCCGAATCCTGCGCTCCCCGAGCCTGCGGCTGATCGTCAGGCGGCTGCTCGCGGCCATCCCGATCATCATCGGGGTCAGCCTGCTCACCTTCATCGTGCTGAGCCTCATTCCGGGCAACGCGGCGCAGTTGCTGCTCGGTCCCGAGGCGACGCCGGAGCAGGTCGAGGCGATGACCCGGCAGATGGGCCTCGACCAGCCGCCGGTGCAGCGTTACCTCGATTGGCTGGGTGGTGCCCTCACCGGCGACCTCGGTACCTCGCTGGTGAGCCAGCAGCCGGTGACCAGCGAGCTGGGCGTGCGGCTCGGCGTCACCGGTGAGCTCGTGGGCCTGGCGTTTCTGATGTCGCTCGGCTTCGCGATCCCGGTGGCGCTGCTGGCCGCCTACAGGCCGAACCGGCTGTTCGACCGCGTGAGCATGCTCGTGAGCATCACCGGCCTCGCCGTGGCGAACTACGTCATCGCGCTGCTGCTGGTGCTGGTGTTCGCGGTGCAGTTCACGTTCTTCCCCGCGATCGGCTACGTGCCGCTCAGTCAGGGACTCGGCGAGAACCTCCGGTCGATGCTGCTGCCCGCCGTGTCGATCGCGTTCCCGTTGTTCTGCTTCTACACCCGATTCCTGCGCGGCGATCTCGTCGACCAGCTGCAGGGCGAGGACTACATCACGACGGCCCGGGCGAAGGGGATCGGGCCGTGGCAGGTGCTGCTGCGGCACGCGTTCCGCAACTCCTCGTTCGGCCTGCTGACGGTGGTCGGGCTCAACCTGGGCACGCTCATCGGCGCCACCGTGATCATCGAGCAGATCTTCGCCCTGCCCGGCATCGGCCAGCTCATGCTGCAGGCCATCAACACCAGGGACTTCGTCGTGGTGCAGGCGTGCGTCGTGGTGTTCGCGGTGGTCGCCGTGCTGGCCAACCTGGTGACCGACCTGCTCTACGCCGTGCTCGACCCGAGGATCCGCTATGGCAATCGTTGAGGCGTCCGCGTCGCCTGCGCTGCTGGAGGAGGCCGGGCAGGGCCGCGTCCGGGGCTGGCTGCGGCACCTGGAGCTGGCCTTCCCCATCGGCCTGCTCACCCTGATCATCGGTGCCTGCTTCTTCTGGCCGATGATCGCGGCCGTACCGCAGCCGGTGGGCGGCGACGTGCTGGAGTCGAACCTGCCCGCGTTCTCGCCGGGGCACCTGCTGGGCACCGACCCGAACGGCAACGACGTGTTCTCGCGCATCCTCTACGGCGGCCGGTCGTCGCTCGTCGTCGGTGTCGCGGTGAACGTGCTCGGACTGCTCGTCGGTGGCACGCTCGGCGCCGTCAGCGCCTACGCGGGCGGCAAGATCGACGCGGTGATCATGCGGCTGCTCGACGTGCTCATCGCGTTCCCTTCGCTGGTGCTGACGCTGGCGGTGGCGCAGAGCCTCGGCCCCAGCCAGCTGAACACGATCTTCGCGCTGGCGTTCTTCTCGGTGCCCGCGTTCGCGCGGGTCTCGCGGGCGGCGACGCTGCGGCTGCGCGAGCAGCCGTTCATGATGGCCGCGCAGCTGTGCGGCACGAGCACGTGGCGGATGCTGTTCCGGCACATCGCGCCGAACATCACGCCGCAGCTCGTGACGTTCTCGATGCTCGGCATGGGCATCATCATCGTGATCGAGGGCGCGTTGAGCTTCCTCGGTCTCGGCATCCCGCCACCCGCGCCCAGCTGGGGCAACATGATCTCGCAGGGTCAGCAGGCCCTGTCGGCGACGCCGATGCTCGTGGTCTGGCCGTGTGTGGTCCTGTTCCTGACGGTGCTGGCGTTCAACCTGCTGGGGGAGACGCTGCGTGGGCGGTGGAGCGGCCGATGAGTATCGAGGAAATGGCGGAGCGGACGGCGATCGTGGCTGATGGCGGCGGGCAGCCGCTGCTGGAGGTCGAGGACCTCAGGGTGCGGTTCGAGTCCAGGGGCAGGCGCGTCAACGCGGTGAACGGGCTGAGCTACCGGCTGTACGAGGGCCGGATGCTGGCGATCATCGGTGAGTCGGGCTCGGGCAAGAGCGTCAGCTCCCGCGCGCTGATGGGCCTGCTGCCCGGCAGCGCGCGGATCAGCGGCTCGGCGCGGTTCCAGGGCAGGCAGCTGCTGGGCCTTCCGGACAGGGAGATGCGCAGGCACCGCGGCGCCGACATCGCGATGGTGTTCCAGGACCCGGCGCGCTCGCTGAACCCGACGATGCGGATCGGTGCGCAGATCACCGAGGCGGTGCGCGCGCACGGCGACGTGGACAAGCGCGCGGCGTACGAGCGGGCGATGGAGCTGCTGCAGCTGGTGCGGCTGCCCGCGCCGGAGCGGCGGTTCCACGAGTACCCGCACCAGCTCTCCGGCGGCATGCGGCAGCGTGTGATGATCGCGATCGCGCTGGCGGCGGATCCGAAGCTGCTGATCGCCGACGAGGCCACCACCGCGCTCGACGTCACCACCCAGGCCCAGATCATGGAGCTGCTGCTGGAGCTGCAGGAGCGGCTCGGCATGGCGATCATCCTGATCAGCCACGACCTGGGCCTTGCGGCGACCTACGCGCACGACGTGATCGTGATGTACGCGGGCAGGGCCGTGGAGTACGCGCCCGCGAGCACGTTGTTCGCCGCGGTGCGGATGCCCTACACGGAGGCGCTGCTGGGGGCGATTCCGAGACTGGAGCGCCCGCCACACTCGCCACTGCCGGTGACCCCGGGCCAGCCGCCGGATCTGACGGCGTTGCCTGCGGGCTGCCCGTTCGAGCCGCGCTGTCCACGCGCCCAGGACGACTGCCGCACCGAGGCGCCGCCGTTCACCGAGCACGAGCCCGGCCACTGGTGGGCGTGCTACCACCCGTGTGAAGGGAGTTCTTCGTGACCACTGTGGAGGAACGGCCCACCGTCCTGAGCGCCCGCAACCTGGTGCAGGAGTTCACCGTGCGCGGCCGCGGCGGCATCAAGGGCGGTGTGGTGCACGCGGTGTCCGATGTGTCCTTCGACATCGCCGAGGGCGAGACGCTGGGCGTGGTCGGCGAGACGGGCTCCGGAAAGTCGACGCTCGCCCGCTCCGTCATGCAGGCGCCCCGGCCGAAGTCGGGGGAGGTGGTGCTGCGTGGCGTCAACCTCACCACGTGCAAGCGCGCGCAGCTCACCGAGGCGCGGCGGCACGTCCAGATGGTCTTCCAGGACCCGTTCGGCTCGCTCAACCCGCGCTGGCGGGTGTCGGACATCGTGGCCGAGCCGCTCGTCGGCTACGGCGTCGGCAGCGGTGCCGAGCGGGAGCGCCGGGTCCGGGAGCTGCTCGACCTGGTGGGGCTCAACCCGGACACGTTCGGCAGGCGCAGGCCACACGAGCTCTCCGGCGGCCAGTGCCAGCGTGTGGCCATCGCCAGGGCCATCGCGCTCGACCCGGCGCTGATCGTGTGCGACGAGGCCGTGTCCTCCCTCGACGTGCTCATCCAGGCACAGGTGCTCAACCTGTTCGAGCAACTGCGTACGGAGCTGGGCCTTTCATACCTGTTCATCTCGCACGACCTGGCGCTGGTGAAGCAGGTCAGCGACCGGGTGGCGGTGATGCATCTCGGGCAGCTGTGCGAGGTGGGCCCCGCCGAGGCGCTGTACCGCGCGCCGCTGCACCCGTACACGGTGGCGCTGCTGGCGTCCATTCCGGAGCCCGACCCGGAGTCGGCGCGCAGACGCAGGCCACTGGCGATTCGCGGCGAGCCGCCGTCGCCGATCTCGCCGCCCAGCGGTTGCCGGTTCCGCACCCGCTGCCCCCGCGCCGAAACCCGTTGTGCCGAGGAGGTTCCGGTCCTGCGGGAACTGGCGCCCGGCCACAGCGTCGCCTGTCATTTCCCGGAGCACGACGGCACCCCGTGAGCCGCCCCGCGTTTCCATGGCGTGGAAAGCGCATGGCGGCGCGAAGGGCGGCGATCGTACCGTCGAGGCAGGCTGGTCCCACGAAGGAGTGTCGCCATGTTCGATGCCATGATCGACCCGACCGCCAACCCGGCCGAGGCCGTGCGGGCAACGCCACCGGCACCGAGACCGGACCGCCTGCGCGGGCTGACCGTCGGGCTGCTCGCCAACACCAAAGCCAACGCCGAGGACCTGCTGGAGCGGGTGGGCGAGCTGCTCGCCACGCGGGAGGGCATCGCGGGCGTCGTGCGGCGCAAGAAGCTCAGCATCACCGACCCGGTTCCCGCCGACGTCCTCGCCGATCTCGCCAGGCAGTGCGACGTGGTGGTGGTCGGCGTCGGCGACTGTGGCTCCTGCAGCGCCTCGGCCATCGCAGACGGCCTCGCGCTCGAGGCCGAGGGCATCCCGGCCGTGGTCATCTGCACCGAGGCGTTCAGCGCCGCCGCCGACGCCATGGCCGAGCTGCAGGGCAGCCCCGGCTACGAATACGTGCGGATCCCGCATCCGCTCGCGCTGCTCGACGCCGAGGGCGTGCGGGCCCGCGCCGAGCAGGTGCTCCCCGCGATCGTCGGCGGCGTCACCACCGCCTCCTCGGCCACGGCGGCCGCATGACCGCCACCGCCGGGCACGAGCTGCTCGACTACGCCAGAAGCGCCATCGAGCACGCCTACGAGCGTGGCTGGACCGACGGGCTGCCGGTCGTGCCCGTCACCGCGCCGATGGTCGAGGAGTTCCTGGCGCACACGCCCAGACCACGCGACGAGGTGATCGCCTCGCTGCCCCATCTGAAGCGGCGGTGCACGGTCGAGCAGGCCGCGGTCAACGCCGCGCTGGCGGGCTGCAGGCCCGAGTACCTGCCCGTCGTGCTCGCGGCGTGGGACGCACTGCGCCGCGACCGCGTCAGCACCGCCGCGTGGCAGAGCACCAGCGGCCCCGCGCCGCTGCTCATCGTCAACGGGCCGATCCGCCACGAGCTGGGCATCAACTGCACCGGCGGCGTGTTCGGCCCCGGCTTCCGCGCCAACGCGACCATCGCCCGCGCCGTCGGGCTCATCGTGCGCAACGTGCTGGGCGTGCGGCCGCACGAGCTCGAGCAGGCGACCCAGGGCATCCCCGGCCGGTTCTCGCTGTGCATCGGCGAGAACGAGGAGGAGAGCCCGTGGGAGTCGCTGGCGAGTGAGCTGGGCCTGCCGGAGGGCACCGACGCGGTGACGGCGCTGCTGCTGCGCACCTGCGAGTTCGTCGACAACAGGCACACCCGCGACGCCGAGGAGGTGCTGTGGGACATCGCCGACACGATCTCGCGCACCGGCGCCGCCATCGGCAGGCACTCCTCGGCGGGGCTGGTGCTCAGTGTCGAGCACGCGCAGCAGCTCGCCGCCGCCGGGTTCGGCAAGGCCGACGTGCAGCGCTGGCTGTACGAGCACTGCGTGCGCAGCCATGCCGACCTCGAACGCGCGGGCAAGGGCCTGCGGGGACTGGAAGGGCCCGGCATCGATGAGCACGGCCTGCACATGCTCCCCTCGCCGGAGCAGCTGCTGGTGACCGTCGCCGGGGCGCGCAACGCGGCGATCTCGATGGTCGTGCGGCCCTTCGGGTTCGCGGGCTGGTCGCGGGTCGCCCAGCCGATCCAGCGGGCCGGGTCGGAGTAGGCCATGCGGGAGTCGCCGGCGCGCCGCCTGCTGCGGGTGTTCGAGGCGTTCTCGGCGCACCACCCGGAGCTCAACCTCACCGAGATCAGCCAGCGCTGCGGGCTGCCGATCTCCACGACGCACCGGCTGGTGGGCGAGCTGCTCCGCTGGGGTGCGCTGGAACGCGGCCCCGGCGGCTACCGGATCGGCCTGCGGCTGTGGGAGGTGGCCACCCTCGCGCCGCGGGGGCTCGGGCTGCGCGACGTCGCGTGGCCGTTCCTGGAGGACCTCTACCTCGCCACGCGCGAGAACGTGCTGCTGGCCGTGCGGGACGGCACGGAGATCGTGTTCGTGGAGCGGCTGTCCGGGCCCGGGGCCATCACCGTGCTGACGACACTGGGCAGGCGCCGCTCGCTGCACGCGAGCAGCGCCGGGCTGACGCTGCTCGCCCACGCGCCGTGCGAGGTACAGGAGGCGGTGCTCGCCTCGCCGCTGCGCCGCTACACCGCGAAGACCATCGCCGATCCGGTGCGGCTGCGCCGGACGCTCGCCGAGATCCGGCACAACGGGTTCGCGGTGTGCGACGGCCACATGAAGCTCGACGCCGTGTCGGTGGCTGCACCCATCGAGGACGGCAGCGGAGCGGTCACGGCGGCACTGTCCGTTGTGGTCAGTGCGAGCACGGATCACCGGCGCCTTGTTCCCGCCGTCGTCACCGCGGCGAGGGGAGTGTCGCGCGCGCTGGGCGCGCCCCACGGCAAGCGCGGGCGGCGGCAGGGGCTGGCGGGGTAGCGGGAGGCGACGATGCAGGGTCAGACGGTACCGGTTCGGCAGCGCTCCATCACGGTGTTCCTTGTCGACGACCACGCCGTGGTGCGCCGTGGTCTCGCGGCGTATCTGGAGCTGACCGCCGACCTGCGGGTGGTGGGCGAGGCGGGGGGCGGCGACGCCGCGCTGCGGAGGCTGGCCGCGTCGCGGGAGCCGCCCGACGTCGTGCTGATGGACCTGCTGATGCCCGGTCGCGACGGCATCGAGACCACGGCGGCGATCGTGCGTAGGCACCCGGACGTCGCGGTGGTGGTGCTGAGCAGCTTCGGAGAGGGCGAGCGGGTACGCGCGGCGCTGGAGGCGGGCGCGAGCGGCTACCTGCTCAAGGACGCCGACCCGGACGAGATCGCCGACGCCGTGCGCGCGGCCGCCCGCGGCGAGACGCACCTGTCCGGGCGCGTCGCGCGCTGCCTGACCCGCGAGCTGACCGCCCCGCACTCGGGCCTCTCGGCGCTGACGGCACGGGAACGCGACATTCTCAAGCTCGTGGCGCGGGGCCATTCCAACCGCGAGATCGCCAACCAGCTGACGATCAGCGAGCGCACCGCGCGCACCCACGTCAGCAACGTGCTGGCCAAACTGAGCCTGGCTTCCCGCACCCAGGCCGCGCTGCTGGCGATCAGGGAGGGCCTGGTCGCGCCTCCCGGGCGCTGGTGAGGAGTCGAATGACGTAGGCACGGTTCCGTCATTGAGTCGAAGCCCTTGTGTGTCAACGGATTCTAAGGTGGACAGGTGGAGATATCGTTAGCGGGCAAGGTCGCCCTCGTCACCGGCGCAGGCCCCAACATCGGCAGCGGCATCGCACTGGCACTGGCCAGGTACGGCGCGACAGTGGCGTGCAACGACCTCGACGCGGACGCGGCGAAGGCCTCGGTCGAGCGCATCGAGCGCAACGGTGGCACGGCCATCGCGGTGCCCGGCGACGTCACCGACGAGGAGCAGGTCCTCGGCTACGTCCGGACTGTCATCGACACGTTCGGCAAGATCGACATCCTGGTGAACAACGCCGCCGTCCTCGGCGGGCGGGGCGTGCTCGACGAGAGCGCGGAGTTCTTCTCCCGCGCCGTGCAGGTGTCGGCGATGGGGCACTTCCTCAACACCAAGCACGTCGGGCGGCACATGGCCGAGCGCGGCATCCGCGGCTCCATCGTCGCCATCTCCTCGTCCAACGGCTGGTCCGGCACGGCGGGGGTCATCGCCTACGCCTTCCACAAGGGCGGGGTGAACAACTTCGTCCGCGCCGCCGCGATGGATCTGGCACCCTACGGCATCCGGGTGAACAGCTTCACCCCCACCGCGCCGACGCCGGACAACCCCGACCTGATCGCCGAGCGGGGGGCCGGCGGCGTCCTCGACAATCCGAGGGCACACGGGCTCGGCGGGGCCACGGGCGACGAGCCGTGGCGGCGGCCGTCGCGCTGGTCCGGTCAGCGGATGCCGCTGGTGCCGATGGGCACCACGGGCACGCCGACCGACATCGGGCACTGCGTCGCCTGGATGTGCTCCGACTACGCGCGGCTGATCACCGGCTGCGACTTCGTGGTGGACGGCGGTGCGCGGGCCAAGAACTTCGCCTACGCACCGGCGGCGCCCGACGAGCTGGCCGGCCCGCTGCCCGTGATCCCGCTGGAGTCGCCGTGAGCGCGTTGACGAAGCCGGTGCTCACGGCCAAGGAAGCGGTCTCCGATGTGCACGACCACAGTGTCCTGCTGGCAGGCGGGTTCGGCGGGGCGGGCTACCCGCTCGAGCTGTTCGAGGCGCTCGCCGACCGCGGCGTGCGCGGGCTGACACTGGTGTGCCTCAACGGCGGGCAGGGCGAGGTCGGTGCGGCGAGGCTCATCATCGACGGCGCGATCGAGAAGCTCGTGTGCAGCTACCCGCTCGGGCCCGACGACAGGGCGATCCGGGAGGCCGTCGAGTCCGGCAGGCTCGACATGGAGCTGATGCCGCAGGGCACGCTCGCCGAGGCGGTCCGCGCGGGCGGCGCGGGACTCGGCGGGGTGCTGACGAGGACGGGCCTGGGCACCGTGTTCGCCCGGGGCCGCGAGGTCGTCACCGTGGGCGGCACCGACTACCTGCTGGAACCCCCGATCCGGGGGCAGGTGGCGTTCGTGCGGGCGCACGAGGCCGATCGGTGGGGCAACCTGCGGTACCGGTTCTCGCAACAGAACTTCAACCCGCTGATGGCGATGGCGGCCGACGTCACGATCGCCTATGTCGACCAGATCGTCCACTCCGGACTCGATCCGGAAGCCGTGCACACGCCGGGTGTGTTCGTCGACCGGCTCGTCGTGGCGGGAGGTGCCTGATGATACGGCTGGATCGGCCCCAGATCGCCGCGAGGGTGGCCAGGGATCTGCAGCCGGGATGGTACGTCAATCTCGGTGTCGGCATTCCGCTGCTGCTGGCGAACGCGCTCGCCCGGTCGGAGGACTTCGCACTGCACAGCGAGAACGGCATCCTGGGGCTCGGCCCGGAACCCTCCGAGGATGCGTGCGACCCTGATCTGGTGGACGCGGGCGGGCGGCACACCAGTGTCGCCGAGGGTGCGAGCTTCTTCGACTCGGCGCTGTCGTTCGCGATGCTGCGCGGCGGGCACATCAACGCCTCGGTGATCGGCGCGTACCAGGTGTCGGCGACCGGCGACGTGGCCAACTGGAACGTGCCGGGCAGGCGGTTCGGCGGCATCGGCGGGGCCGCGGACATCGGCGCCTCGGTGCCGAACCTGTTCGTCACGATGACCCACACCTCCCGCGACGGCGAGCCGAAGATCGTGCGGGAGTGCACCTACCCGCTGACGGCGGTGCGCGCGGCGAGCCGGATCTACACGGACCTGGCGGTGATCACGGTGACGCCCGAGGGCCTGCGGCTGGATGAGGTGGTCGACGGTCTCACCCCGCAGGACGTGCAGGCGGTCACGGACGCGCCGCTGCACTGGGACGACACCGTGCGCACGCTGACTGTGTAGTGCCGTGCGGACCCGGCGCGACCGCCGCGAGGCGGACGCCGTCCGTGCCGTGGTGGCCGGCCTGGCCCGGTTGGTCGCCGCCGACGGCGGCAGCCTGCGGTTGCGTGACTACGACGCCGAGCGGCGGGCGCTCGACGTGGTGCTGGCCGGGACGCCCGGGTGCGCGGTGGACGCCTCGCTCGTCACCGACTTTCTCACCGAGGCGTTGTGCCTGCACGGCATCCGGCTTTCGCGGCTGCGGGTCCAGGCGGTCTAACCGTCGTTTCCGGACTCGTCGCCGAGGGCGTCGGCCATGCGGTCGAGGTCGGCGAGCAGCGCGGCGAGGCGTCGCGGCGGGATCGCCTCGACCATGCGGCGTTCGATCGCGTAGACGGCCGAGCGGGCGCCGGCGAGGCGCCTGCTGCCCTCGTCGGTGAGGTGCGCGGGCAGTGCGCGGCCGTGCTCGGTGGTGGCGGGCCTACGGATCAGCCCGGCGTCCTGGAGGCCGCGCAGGACGACGTTCATCGATTGCCGGGTGACGAACGCGCCGCGGGCGAGGTCGGCGTTGGACAGTCCTGGCCGTTCGTCGAGCAGTTCGAGGCAGGCGTACTGCGGCACCGTCAGGCCGTGCCCGCGCAGCGCCTTGTCCATCGCGCCGCGCAACGCCGCGGCGGATCGCTTGAGCCGGTAGCCCACGTGCTCGGTGATGTCCTGCGCGGGATGGGGCGGGACCACGGGTTCCGGGTGTGACATGTCAGAAGTTTGACATACCCGGCTCGGTCTGCGTATCGTCTCCTATGTCAAAGTCCTGACATAGAGAAGCGAGGAGCAGCCATGTCCGTCACCGTGGAAGGTCCCGATTTCATTGCCCTGCAGGTGCGCGGTGTCGAGGAGGCGGCCACGTTCTGCGAGCGGCATCTCGGGCTGCGGCGGGCACCGGCGTCGCCGCCCGGCGCGGTGCTGTTCGCCACCGAGCCGATCCCGTTCGCCGTCCGCGAGCCGCTGCCCGGGACCGACCTCGACGGCGGGGCGCGGCCTGGCGCCGGGGTGGCGCTGTGGTTCCGCACGACCGACGCGCAGGCGCTGCACGACCGGCTCGGTACCGAGGGGGTGCCGATTCTGAGCCCGCTCCGGGAGGGTCCGTTCGGCCGCACGTTCACCTTCGCCGGCCCCGAGGGGTACGCCATCACGGTGCACGACGGCTGAGCCCGGCTCGCGACGCCGTTGCTCCGAATGGCGGGCAGGGCGGGCCCTCCGCGGGAATCGCTAGGGTGGGGCCAAGGGATCCCCCAGCGGTGAGGAGTGCTCATGGCGCCGAGTGACGGCGGACAGGTGCCCGAGGGTGTCGACCTCGACCGGCCGAACCCGGCCCGGATCTACGACTGGTACCTCGGCGGCACCACCAACTGGGCAATCGACCGCGAGTTCGGCGCCAAGGCGGTGGAGACGTTCCCGATGGTCCGGACCTTGGCGAAGGTGGGCCGCGAGTTCCTCGGCCGCGGCGTGCAGTACCTGGCAAGGCAGGGCGTCCGGCAGTTCCTCGACCTCGGATCCGGGGTGCCGACCGTGGGCAACGTGCACGAGATCGCCGACTCGGTGAATCCCGACAGCCGGTGTGTCTATGTCGACAACGAACCGGTCGCCGTGGCGCACTCCCGCGTGCTGCTGGAGAAGGAAGGCGACC
Source organism: Prauserella muralis (assembly GCF_003202285.1). Classification (GTDB taxonomy): domain Bacteria; phylum Actinomycetota; class Actinomycetes; order Mycobacteriales; family Pseudonocardiaceae; genus Prauserella_B; species Prauserella_B muralis. The sequence continues at coordinate 184,621 of NZ_MASW01000006.1, read as the reverse complement.
CGAACCGGCACGCCGTGCTGCACGGCGACCTGCGCCACGCCGAGGAGATCTGGGAACGCGCGCTCGACACGGGCGTGCTCGACCCGCGCGAGCCGATCGGGCTGATCGTGGTGGGGGTGCTGTACTTCTTCGGCCCCGACGACGATCCGCACGGCATCATCGCCCGCTACCGGGACATGCTGCCCTCCGGCTCGTACTTCCTGTCCTCGCACATGACCGTCGACGGCGTGCCCGTCGAGGGTGAGGCGCAGCGGGCGGAGGTGCGCAAGCAGTACGAACGGTCCAGTTCGCGGCTGTTCGTGCGCAGCAGGGAGGAGTTCGCCCGCTTCTTCGACGGTTTCGAGCTGGTGGAGCCGGGTGTCGTCTGGATCCCGGAGTGGCGGCCCGACGAGCGCCCGTCGCCCGCCAACGAGGAGTACCGGGACAAGCCGGCGGCCAGCAGCGCCTTCGCGGGCCTCGGCTACAAGCCCTGACCGCGAGTCCTGCGTCCAGACCCGCGAGTCCTGCGTCCAGACCCGCGAGTCCTGCGTCCAGACCCGCGAGTCCTGCGTCCAGACCCGCGAGTCCTGCGTCCAGACCCGCGAGTCCTGCGTTCACGCCGGCGAGTCCTGCGATCACGCCCCCGAGTCCTGCGTTCACGCCGGCGAGTTGCGCACTGCGGCGAGGCGATCCGGTTGTCGGCGGCTTCCCCAAATGTGGCATTCGTAGCGTTCAACTTCCCCAATGCGGCATTCGCTCCATCCAGTGGAGCGAATGCCGCATTGGGGAGCTTTGGGGGTGACGGAAGTGCAGAACTCGCGGGCATGAGTGCAGGACTCGCGGCATGTAGGCGGCCGCCGGTCACAGGCTCGCCTTGCGCGGGGCGTTCGGCATAGACTCCGCTGAGCAGCCGGGGAGGTGATGCGTGTGCCAACGCCGTCGCCGGCCGGTCAGCCGCCCGCCATGGGGGCCGGAGAGATCCGGCTGCTGCTCGTCGAGGACCACTCGATGGTGGCGATGGCGCTGACCTCGGCCTTCGAGGTCGTCGACGACATCGTCCTCGTCGGAGAAGCCGCCTCCATCGCCGAGGCGCTCGAGGCCGTCGAACGCGAACGTCCCGACATCGTGCTCCTGGACCGGCGGCTGCCCGACGGTGACGGGCTCGACGCGATCGCGCCACTGCGGCTGCGCTCGCCCGGCAGCAGGGTGCTCGTTTTCACCGGCGTGGCCGACGCCGCCGACGCGGCGAGGGCCGCCGAGGCGGGCGGAGCCGGGCTGGTGCTCAAGGCCGGGAAGCTGGACGACCTGCTGGAGACCATCCGGCGGGTCGCCGCCGGGCAGGACGCCTTCGACACCGACGGCAGGCCACCCGGCCCCTAGGCCCTCCGAAGGAGGCACCGCATGGCCGACGAACCGATCCCGTCCGCCTCGCGCGACGATCGGCTGGAGCAGCTGCTGGCGGGCCTCAAGGCCGTGCGCGACGGCGACATCGGCATCCGGCTTCCGCGCGTGCGCGACGACGCCCTGCTCGACGAGATCTCCACGGTGTTCAACGGCATGGCCGACCAGTTGGCACTGGTCAGCTCCGAGGTGACGCGGGTCGCGCGCGAGGTCGGCACCGAGGGCGTCCTCGGCGGCCAGGCGCAGGTGCCGGGAGCCGCGGGCACCTGGCGCGAGCTCACCGCGTCGGTCAACGTCATGGCGCGCAACCTCACCGACCAGGTGCGCTCCATCGCGCAGGTCTCCACCGCCGTCGCCAGGGGCGACCTCTCGCAGCACGTCACCATCGACGCCAGGGGCGAGGTCGCCGCACTCGCGCAGACGATCAACACCATGGTGGGCACCCTGTCGGCCTTCGCCGACGAGGTGACGCGGGTCGCGCGCGAGGTCGGCACCGAGGGCATCCTCGGCGGGCAGGCGCGCGTGTCGAACGTCGCGGGCACGTGGCGCGACCTCACCGACAACGTCAACTCGATGGCCGACAACCTCACCGCACAGGTGCGCTCGATCGCGCAGGTCACCACGGCCGTCGCCAGGGGCGATCTGTCCCAGAAGATCGACGTGGCCGCGCGGGGCGAGATCCTGGAGCTCAAGACCACGATCAACACGATGGTCGAGCAGCTCTCGGCGTTCGCCGCCGAGGTCACCAGGGTGGCCAAGGAGGTCGGCAAGGAGGGCAGGCTCGGCGGGCAGGCCGAGGTCGAGGGCGTCTCCGGGACGTGGAAACGGCTGACCGAGAGCGTCAATGAGCTCGCGGGCAACCTCACCAGGCAGGTCCGCGCGATCGCCGGGGTGACGAGCGCGGTCACCACCGGCGACCTGACCCGTTCCATCACGGTGGAGGCCGACGGCGAGGTCGCCGAGCTCAAGGACAACATCAACGCGATGGTGCGCTCGTTGCGCGAGACCACGCGCGCCAACGAGGAGCAGGCGTGGCTCAACGCCAACCTCGCCCGTCTCTCCGGCCTGTTGCAGGGCATCCGTGACCTGCGAGCCGCCACCCAGCTCATCGTCAACGAACTGGCCCCGCTCGTCGGTGCGCAGTACGGCACGTTCTTCCTGCGGGAGCGCAGCGCCGAGCGCAGCTGGCTGCGGCTCGTCGCCAGCTACGGCAGGGCCCAGCACGGCGCGGTGGCGCAGGCCTTCGAGTTCGGTGAGTCGCTCGTCGGCCAGGCCGCCGCCACGCGCAAGCCGATCCTGGTGGACCACACGCCGTCCGGCTACGTCCTCATCTCCTCCAGCCTGGGCTCGGCGCCGCCCGCGCAGCTGATCGTGCTCCCGGTGCTGTTCGAGGGCGACGTGCTGGGGGTGATCGAGCTGGCGTCGTTCTCCCTGTTCAGCCCCGTGCAGCGGGACTTCCTCGAACAGCTCGTGGAGAGCCTGGGCGTCAACCTCAGCACCATCATCGCCAACGAGCGCACCGAGGCCCTGCTGGCGGAGTCGCAGCGGCTCGCCGAGCAGCTGCGCCGGTCCAACGCGGGCATCGAGCAGGCCAGGCAGGAACTCGAGGAACGCGCCGAGCAGCTCGCGCTCACCTCGCGGTACAAGTCGGAGTTCCTCGCCAACATGTCCCACGAGCTGCGCACGCCGCTCACCAGCCTGCTCATCCTGGCAGGCGTCCTCGCGAAGAACCCGACGCACAACCTGACGCCGAAGCAGGTCGAGTTCGCCAAGGTGATCGAGTCGGCGGGAACCGACCTGCTGCAGCTCATCAACGACATCCTCGACCTGTCCAAGGTGGAGGCGGGCAGGATGGACGTGCACCCTGAGCCGGTGGCCGTGGACGACCTGCTCGAGTACGTGCGCACGACGTTCCAGCCGCTCACCGTCGACAAGGGACTGGACTTCCAGGTGGTGGTGCACCCCGACGTGCCGGAGCGGATCGACACCGACTCCCAGCGGCTGCGCCAGGTGCTGCGGAACCTGCTGTCCAACGCCGTGAAGTTCACCGAACGCGGCACCGTCGGGCTGCGGATCGCGCTCACGGACGACCGCACGGCCGTGGAGTTCTCGGTGACCGACACCGGCATCGGGATCGCCGAGGAGCACCTGGAGACGATCTTCGGCGCGTTCCGGCAGGCCGACGGCACCACGAGCAGGCGGTACGGCGGCACCGGGCTCGGGTTGTCGATCAGCAGCCAGATCGCCACCCTGCTCGGCGGGCGGTTGCGAGCGGAGAGCACGCTCGGCGAGGGCAGCACGTTCACCCTCGTGCTGCCTGCCGGGCCGGAGAGCGGATCCGCCGCGGTGCCGAAGCGCCCGCCGCTGCGGACGGCCGCGCGCGGCGAGCCGTCGGAGGTCCCCGGCAGCCTGGACGGCCACACCGCGCTGCTCGTGGACGACGACGACCGCACCGTGCTCGCCATCGCGGAGGTCCTCAAGGCCCAGGGCATGTCGGTGCTGCAGGCGAGCAACGGGCGCGACGGCATCGAGGTGCTGCGCCACACGCCGGGTGTCGACCTGGTGCTGATGGACGTGATGATGCCGGGGCTCGACGGCTACGCCACGACGGCCGCGATCCGCGAGCTGCCGGGCCTCGCCGGCCTGCCGGTCATCATGCTCACCGCGAAGGCGATGGCGGGCGACGAGGAGAAGAGCCTGGCCGCGGGCGCCGACGACCACGTGACCAAGCCCGTGGACGCCGGCGAACTGCTCGCGGTCATCCGCCGCCGCCTGCGCTGACCGAGCGGCGTCACGTTCCGCCGTGGCAGTGGCCTCCGGAGGCACTCGGCGGCACGTCCAGCGTCGGGTTGCGGTCGAAGAACCCGAACGGCTTGAGCGTGAAACCCGCGTAGTCCACCGGCATCACCGGCCAGTCCTCGGGGCGCGGGAAGTGCGTGAGCCCGAAGGTGTGCCACAGCACGATGTCCTCGCCGTCGATGCCGCGGTCGGCCGCCGTCCACGCCGGGAGCCCCGCGCCACCGGGGTGCTGGTTCACCTTCTCGCCCGCCGGGTACCGCTGTGCCGGGTCGTACCGGGTGACCCACAGATGCTTCGTGGCGAAGGTGGCGCGGGCGTGGATCGACGAGGCGTCGTCGGCCAGCAGCGTCGGCTGGCCCTCCGGGTGCAGCACGTAGCCGACCTCGCGGCCGAACCGGTTGCGGCTGTCCGGGTTGACGACGTGCCACACCCGCGCGCGGCCGTTGTCGGCCACCCGCTTCGCCTGCGACTCGGTGCCCAGCCGCGTGCGCCCCTCGCGGAACGCGTTGCCGTACGGGTTGGTCTCGCTCACCGGCAGCCGCACGGCCTCCACCTCGTCGACGGCGTTGCGCGGCCCGTCGACGGTCATGTCGAGCCGGGCGCAGAACAGGTGCTGGTGATACGGCGCCCCCAGCCCGGGTGCGACCTCGGTGGCGTGGTCGTGGCCCTCCGGAGGGTAGGCCGAGGTGAACGTGACGCCGGTGGCCTTGGCCTCCAGCTGGATCGTCCCGTCGAGGTAGAGGTACCAGTAGAAGCCGTAGTCGTAGTTGCCGATCGTGGTGAAGAACGAGATCACCAGCCGTCGCTGCCTGCGCGTCTCGTGCGAGCCCGCGAAGATGTCGGTGTGCTTCCACAGCACCCCGTAGTCCTCCTCGTGCATGCAGATGGCGTTGCGGATGGTGCGGGGCTCGCCGAGGTCGTCGGCGACGACGGCGTCGAAGTAGCGGATCTCGCCGAGGCAGTCGCAGCCCAGCTCCAGCGAGTTGGTGTAGCGGGCGAACATGTACTCACCGCAGTCGAAGTAGTTCTGCCAGAACCGCACCGGTGACGGGTCGGCGTAGGGCACCACCATCTCGGCGATCGACGCGCGGTACAGCACCGGCCTTTCGTGGAAGGACAGCTGGTGCAGCGTGAGCCCCTCGCGCTCGTTGAACCCGATGCGCAGGTCCCAGTTCTGCCAGCGGACGCGGCTGCCCTCGACGGTGAAGCTCGGGCCCTGCGGCTGGGTGATCTCGATCGGGCGCAGGTCCTGGCGCGGCGGCCCGGTCACCTCGGGGTCGTCGAAGTTGCCCGGCTCCTGCGGTACCGGATGCCTGCGGTGGTCGATCACCTTCGTCACCGTCCGGCTGGTCAGGTCGACGTAGGCGACGAGGCCGTCCACCGGGTGCGCCCACGGATGGTCCTTCTCGTGCAGCTGCTGGAACCCGAGCGAGCGCACGACCCGCCTGCCGCGTTCGCCCGGCTCGTCGTAGTGGCCCGCCGACAGCGGGACGGCCCGCACGGTGGCCGGGTCCAGCTCCCGCGCGGCCAGCGCGGCAAGCCACTGCTCGTCGGCGTTGAGGATCTGCTCGATCAGCTCGAACTCGGTGTCGATGATCGGCGGCTGCCCCGAGGTCGCCGGGTCCACCTCCGTCACCGAGTCCACGGCGGACCGCGTCACCGACACCACGACGTCGCGCGAGGCGCCGGTGGCCAGATCGAGCAGCAGGGCGCGGAACCGGCGGTCTGGCGTGTCCGCGGAGCCGAACGCGAGCACGGCCTCCTTCTCCGGTTCCTCCAGCCCGAGGAAGGCGAAGCGCACGGTGTCTCCGAGCAGGCCCTCCGCGCGCAGGATGTCGCGCACCGCACGCACCTCGTCCTCGCTCATCGGGTCCAGCGGGTGGGCGGCGGCCGTGGTGGCGGTGGACGGCTGTTCTTCGGCGATGGTCATCTCGACTCCACTTCGTGAGAGGACGGTCAGGCGGCCTCGGTCACGGCCGGGCCGGGTGCGGCGGCCGCCGAGGGACGAAGGACGGTGGACAGCGCGATGCCGAGCACGAACGATCCTGCGAGGATCGCACCGATCACGGCGGCAAGGCCAGGGGAGCCGCCGATGAGGGTGGAGAAGTTCGCGACGGTCAGCGCGAGGCAGGTGAGCAGCCCGGCGAGCCCGAGCAGCGGCGCGACGAGTGTGTGCCACACCCGCCGGTCGACGTCGCTCTTGCGGAAGAACGCCACCACGGCCAGGCAGGTCAGCGTCATCAGCGCGAGCACGCCGAGCGTGGCCGTGCCCGACATCCAGGCGAACACCTGGGCCACCGGGTCGAGACCGGTGGCGGCGAAGAGCACCACGAGCGCCAGCGCGCTCGTCGTCTGCGCCAGCGACGCGAGGTGCGGCGAGCCATGCCGGGGGTGGCTGCGCCCGCAGAACGACGGCAGCGCGCCCGCGTTGCCGAGCGAGAAGACGTAGCGCGCGATGACGTTGTGGAAGGCGAGCACGGCGGCGAACAGGCTCGTCACCAGCAGCACCTCCGCCACGTCGGCGCCCGCCGTGCCGAGGTAGCCGCCGATGCTGTTCAGCAGCAGCCCACCGGGGTCGGCGCCCGCCTGCCGCACCGCGGCGGTGTCGCCCCACGCGGAGATCACGGCCCAGCTGGACAGCGCGTAGAAGACGGCGATGAGCAGCAGCGCGGCGTAGGTGGCGCGGGGGATCGTGCGGGCGGGGTCGCGGGCCTCGTCGCGGAAGATGGCCGTGGCCTCGAAGCCGATGAAGCTCGCGATGGCGAACATGATCGCGATGCCGAGTGCGCCCGAGCCGACCTCGTTGGGCAGCAGGAACGCCGTCGACAGCCCGGTTTCGCCGCCGCCGCGGGCCACCACCACCGCGTCGAACACGAGCACGATCCCGACCTCGCACAGCAGCAGCACACCCAGCACTCGGCTGCTGAGCTCGATGTGCCGGTAGCCGAGGACCGCCACCACGACGAGCGCGACGATCGTCCACGACCACCACGGCAGCGAGGGGCCGCCGTAGTGCTCGACGAGCCCGCCGAGTGCGACGCCCAGGTAGGCGTAGACGGCGACCTGCACCGCCGTGTACGTCACCAGCGCGAGGAACGCCGTGCCGAGTCCCGGCGCCCGGCCGAGGCCGCGCCAGACGTAGGAGTAGAAGGCACCCGAGGCGGGCAGGTGCCTGCTCATCGCGCAGAATCCGACGGCGAAGAGCAGCAGCACGGCGCAGCACAGGACGAAGGTGGCCGGGAACCCGGCGCCGTTACCGAGCGCGATGCCCAGCGGGACGGCACCGGCCACGACCGTGAGCGGAGCGGCGGCGGCGACGACCATGAACACGATCGACCCGACGCCGAGCGAACCGGACAGTGAGCGAGACGCGGACGTGTCCATCCGGACCTCCGTGGTTGCGGGTGGGAACCGACCGCTGCAGCGTTGGCCAGCACCGTTGCCCACGCGTCAGCGGCGGGTCAAACCCCCGTCTCCGTGGCCGGGAACACTCGCGGGCGCATTCTCACAACCCGGGAACGCGGGCCCGGGGATTCTCATTCGACGTGCGCACGGCGGTGCTCATCGGTGATCCCGGGGTTACAGTCCACGACTAACCGCCCGGCCTGTCGGAAAGGAGACGCATGGCGCACCCACCGGGAGCCCTGCCGGTGCCGCTGCGTGCCGAGTCGCCGATGGCCGGGCTCGACCGGCGCAACCTCGGCCCGCTGCAGGTGTTCGCGCAGTCGGTGTCCGGTGCGGCGCCGTCGGCGGCGATGGCGGCGGCCCCTGCCGTCGCGGCGGTCACGGCCGGCCAGGCCGTGCTGTGGTCGTTCGTCGTGGCGACCTGCCTTGCTCTGCTCATCGGGCTGTGCATCGGTCAGTTCACCCGGCGCATGGCGGCCGCGGGCTCGCTGTACAGCCTGACGGCGAAGGGCCTCGGCCCGGTGCCCGCGTTCATGTGCGGGTGGGCGCTGCTGACCGGCTACGGGCTGCTGGCCATGGCCGCGCTGGTTGGCGCGGGCAGTTACCTGCAGGACCTGCTGCGCCGCGTGGGCGTACCGCCCGGCTGGCCGTTGCTGGCCGGCCTCGTGCTGCTGCTGGGTCTGCTCGCGACGGTGCTGGTGCTGCGCGGTGTGCGGCTGTCGGCGCAGGTGGTGCTGGTCGTCGAGGCCGTGGCGATCACCCTGCTGCTGGTGGTGTTCGGGCTGCTGCTCGCCCGGATCGGGCCGTGGGCAGGGTCGGCGCCGTTCGCGCCGGACGAGGGGATTGGCGGCATCGCGGCGGGGGTGCTGCCCGCCATCGGCGGGTTCGTCGGCTTCGAGGCGGCGGCGTCGTTCGGGGTCGAGGCACGCAGGCCGTTCCAGACGGTGCCGCGCGCCGTGCAGTGGACGGCGGGCTTGTGCGGTGTGCTCTACCTCGTCGCGGCGTACACGCAGGTGATCGGGCTGCAGGGGTTGCCGGGCAAGCTCGCGGGCCAGCCGGAGCCGGTCAGCACGCTGGCCCAGCTGCAGCGGATGCCGTGGCTTTCGGTGCTGCTGGACGTCGGGATCGCCGCGTCGTTCTTCGCGTGCACGATGGCCACCGGCGGGGCACTGGTGCGGGTGCTGCTGTCGATGGGGCGCGAGGGCATCGTGCCGCGCCGGTTCGGCGCGACACACCCGCGGTACCGCACGCCACACGTGGCGATCCTCGTGGCGTTGCCCGTCGCGACCCTCGTGCCGGTGGTGCTGCTGGCCGCGGGCGTGCCGTGGACGCGGCTGTTCGTGGTACTGCTCAACGTCGCGGTGTTCGGCTACCTCATCGCCTACCTGCTGGTGTGCGTGGCGGCGCCGGTGTTCCTGCACCGCATCGGCGAGTTGACGAGGGGCGCGGTCGCCGCGTCGGCCGTCAGCGTGCCCGTGCTGCTGGTCGCCGTGGTGGCGTTCACGGTGTCGGGCTCCGGCGACGGCTATCCGCTGATGTTCGCGCTGCTCGCGGCGGCGGGCCTCGTGTGGTTCGCCTGGGTGCGCCTGCGGCGGGCCGACCGGCTGCCGGCCATCGGCATCTACGACGAGACCTCCGCGGCCGACCTGTTCGACGGGCACCGATGAGCCCGCCCGCCGAGTCCGCCCCGCTCTCCGGCCGCCAGCCGAAGGCGGTCCGCAACGCGCTGGCCGTGCTGGAGGAGGTGATCGCCGCGGGACCCGGTGTGACGGCCAAGGAGATCTCCGCCGCGCTGAAGCTGCCGCCCGCGACCACTTACCGGCTGCTGAACCTGCTCGTGGCGGAGGGGTATCTGGTGCGCCTTCCCGACCTGCGCGGTTTCGCCCTCGGGCGCAGGGCAGGGCGGCTGACGGTGCCCGCGGCGGCGCGCCCGCCCGCGGCCGCCAGGGCAGTGGTGGAGCGGCTGCGCCAGCGGGTGCGCTGGGGTGTGCACCTGGCCTCCTACCACAGCGGCAGGCTCACGATGATCGACACCGACCCGGATCACCCGCCGACCGGTGCCGCGGTGCTCGCGCGTTTCCCGCACGCCTCGGCGCTGGGCAAGCTGCTGCTGGCCGACCAGCCGGACTGGCGGGCCGCGGTGCCGGAGCTGCGCCGGTTCACCGTGCACACCGTCACCGATCCCGCGCGGCTGGCCCGCGAGGTGGCCGACGTCGCGCAGCGGCAGCTCGCCCGGCAGTGCGGCGAGCTGCACCCCGACCGGGGCTGCCTCGCGGTGCCGATCCACGACGTGGCCTCGGGGGCGCTGGTCGCCGGCCTCGCGGTGAGCGGGCCCGCCGAGCGGGTGGCCGGGCCCAACGTGGAGCTGGTCGAGCTGCTCACCGAGCACGCGGGCCAGCTGGCACCCCTGCTGGCGTGACGGGCGACGCCTCATGCGCCGTCGGCGGCCAGGTGGCTTGCCGCGGCGAGGATGGCCCCGTACTGGTTGGCCACGAGTAGCCGGATGGGGATCGTCGTGTAGTCGCCATCCTCGGCGTCCTCGGCGAGCCAGCCCTCGTAGCGTTGCGCCACGGCCGCCCGTGCGGCACGCACCGCGACGTGCGTGTTGCCGACGGCCAGCTCACCGTCGAGCGCGCGCAGCAGGATGCCCGCGTAACGCAGCCGGAAGCTGTGCACGTCGGCGCGCAGGGTCGCCGCCTCGGCGACGGTGGCCTCGCGCGCCGACGACGGCAGCTCGCTGCGGGAGCGCGTGCAGCTGGCCGTGGAGGCCAGGTATGTCGCGAAGAACCGCGTCGCCCGCCAGTACGGCGAGTCCGGGGCCAGCAGCAACCCCGCCACCGACGCGAGCGTGCGGTCGAGCAGCTCGCCCAGCTCGGCCAGTTCCCACGCCTGGCGGGCGAGCGCGCCCGCGTAGCCGGTGCCCGAAGGGCTGCCGTCGCCGGAGGCCGGGGTCGCCCAGTACGGCAGCTCGCTCACGAGGGTCAGGGCGCCGTAGGTGTTGGCGTAGGAGACGGTGTTGTCGCCGGAGCCGCCCACCCACGGCTCGCCGAGCCCCGCACGGTAGTCGTACCCGTCGCGGATGGACGAGGCGAGGAAGATCCCCTCGGCCAGCGGCACCAGATACGGCACCTCGGGTTCGCCGCGGTGCAGCGGAAGCCCCAGCCGCTCCGGCAGCTGCTGCAACGCCGTGTGCAGGGCGGGCTCGGCGCGGCTGAGGTAGTAGTAGACGCCGCCGCGCTCGCCGTTGTGCAGCGAGCACACCAGGCTCGGCCGGTGCGCGTCGATGAGCCGCATCAGCGCCCGCGTCTCGGGAAGGGCGGCGTCGAAGTGGGCGTCCTTGTAGTCCAGGGGAAAGGTCCACTCCACCTGGTCGGAGGCCGCGGGCCGGTAGAAGTGCCGTGCGTAGTGCGCCCTGGTGAACGGCCCTGCGAGCCAGCCCTCGTTGAGCCGCAGCCCGTCGGGGTCGATGCAGGTGATGATCCGCCAGTCGTGCCCGAGCCGCGCGCGCAGCGCGGGATCGGTGCACAGGCGCTCGGCCAGGTGCAGTGCGGTCAGCCCGCCGATCGGCTCGTTCGGATGGGGGAGGCCGAACACGAGCGCCGCGGGCCGGGGCGGGCCCGCGTCCTCGATGGCCAGGCACAGCAGCGGCTCACCCTGCCGCGATGTGCCCGCGGTCTCCAGCGTCGCCACATCCGGGTGGTTCTGCGCGAGCGCGCGCAGCCGGGCGTGCAGTTCGTCGACGCCGGCGAAGCGATCATGGCCGGGCACGGCGTCGATCTCCTCGGTCAGCCACTCGGGCAGCACGGCGGCCCCCTCCCTCGTCGGTGTCCCCGCCGAGAGGAAGTCTGGCCGGTCGGCCGTCCTGTGGGACAGGGCCGGGCGGGCCAACTCGTGCCCGCCCGGCCCCCCGGCGTTCAGCGGGTGAGTGCCCGGTACCGGCGCGCCAGCGGCACGACGTTGAGCACCAGCCCGGCGAGCGCGATCCAGGTCACCAGGTTGACTCCCGGGTCGAACTGGCTGAAGTCCCCGGCACCTTCGCCCACCGCCCCGGCCGACACGAGCGCGGTGACGACGGCCAGCACCAGCGCGGCCCCGACCTGGCCGGACGTCTGGACCAGCCCGGAGGCCAGGCCCTGCTCGGAGTCGTCGATGCCGTCGGTGGCCTGAGCCATGATCGAGCTGAAGCCGAACGCGAAGCCCCCGCCGAGCAGCAGCATCGTGGGCAGCACCGTGACCACGTAGTCCGGCGTGGCTCCCGCGGTGAAGACGAACCACAGGTAGCCCAGGCTCAGCGACAGCATCGACGCGAGGATGAGCCGCGCCGTGCCGTAGCGGTCGATCAGCCTGCCCATGAATGGCGAGCCGACGGCCACCAGCACACCGGCGGGCAGCAGCGCGAGCGCCATCTGCAGCGGCGACCAGCCCAGCACGTCCTGCAGGTACAGGGTCATGACGAACTGGAAGCTGAGGTACGAGCCGAAGAGGGCCACCAGGCTCAGGTTGGCTCGCACGACCTTGCCGATGCGCAGGATGCCGAGCCGGATCAGCGGGTGCGCGACCCGGTTCTCGGTGACGACGAACGCGGTCAGCAGCGCCGCCGCGAGCACGACCGAGCCAAGCGTGAGCGGGTGCAGCCAGCCACGCTCCGGTGCCGACACGACGGTGTAGACGGCGAGCAGCATGCCCGCGGTGAGGGTGGCGGCGCCGATCAGGTCGTGCCCGCCCTCGGCGCGTTGCCGGTCCTTCGGGATGAGGACGAGCCCGGCGATCAGCGCGCCGAGCGCGAGCGGGACCGGGGTCAGGAACGTCCACCGCCAGCCCGCGCTGGTGAGCAGGCCGCCGAGGACGAGGCCGGAGGAGTAGCCGCTCGCGCCGAACACCGTGAAGATCGACAGTGCCCGGTTGCGCGCGGGTCCCTCCGCGAACGTGGTGGTGAGGATGGACATCGCCGTGGGTGCGGTGAACGCGGCGGCGAGTCCCTTGACGAAGCGCGTCACGATGAGCAGCGCGCCGTTGTCGACGAGACCGCCCACCAGCGAGGCGGCCGCGAACACGGCCAGTGCGATCAGGAAGACCCGGCGCCTGCCGAGCAGGTCGGCGGTGCGGCCGCCGAGCAGCAGCAGCCCGCCGTAGCCGAGGACGTAGCCGTTGACGATCCACTGCAGCGCAGTGGTGGACAGCCCCAGTTCGGCGCCGATGGACGGCAACGCGACGCCCACCATCGAGACGTCGAGGCCGTCCAGGAACAGCACGATGCACAGCACCGCCAGCACGCCCCACAGCCGGGGTGTCCAGCGCTGCGCCCCGTGGGCGGGGCCTGCCTGCTGTCGAGTGCCGGCGGTGAGCCCGCCGGGTGGAGTGGAGATATCGGTGAGTGCCACGAGCCAGGAAGTTACATGCACGCGCATACGATGCGCAAACATAAAATGTTCAAGCATTTAATGTGTTCGCATAAGATGCGACTGCATGCTAGGATGGCCGCCATGCGTTCGGAGTCGAGCCTGATCGAGCGGTGGCGGGGGTTGCTGACCAGCTACAACGAGATCGCGTGCCGTCTCGATCGGGACCTGCACGAGGCACACGAGCTGAGCATGAGTGAGTACGAGGCGCTCGACCGGCTCGTCGAGCGGGACTGTGACTCGTGCCGCATGCAGGACCTGTCCGCGGGCATGTACCTCAGTCAGAGTGCCCTGTCCCGCACGGTGGCCAGGCTCGAGCGCGCCGGGCTCGTCGTGCGCGCGCTGTGCGAGTCCGACCGGCGCGGCGTGTTCGTCAAGATCACCGACGAGGGCCGCAGGCGGCACGCCGAGGCGCGGGCGACGCACCTGGCCGTCCTCGCCGAGTTCCTCGATCCGGCCGCGGAGTCCGTCCGGGCCTGAGTCGGAGCTCTGGCGCGAAAACGAGAACGTGTTCTAGTCTGGCCGTGTGGGAGTCAACCAGCGGGCACAGATCACCATGACCGACGCCGAGGTCGACGCGCTGCTCGACCGCAGCCGCACGGCGGTGCTCGGCACCGTGGGCCGCGACGGAACGCCGCACCTGGCGGCCATGTGGTACGCCTACCTGGACGGCGCGCTGTACGTGGAGACGAAGGCGAAGTCGCAGAAGGCGGTCAATCTCCGGCGCAATCCGGCCTGCACCGTGCTCGTCGAGGCGGGCGACACCTACGACCAGCTGCGCGGCGTCGCCATCGACGGCAGGGCGACGATCATCGACGACAACGGCAGCGACGAGTACTGGCGGGCCGCCGTGAACGTGCACGAGCGCTACACCGGTGAGTACGACGAGGCGGCGCGCCCGGTGGTCGAGATGATGATGCACAAGCGGGTCGTCGTGCGGATCGACCCGCTGCGGACGCGCTCGTGGGACCACCGCAAGCTCGGCCTGCCCGCGCTGCCGCTGGCCGGCCGGACCGCGGCCACGTTCCGCGACCCGTAGCCCGCCGCGCGAAAAGGCGGGGACAAGCCCGCGGTTCTGTGCTTTGCTCCTCTCCATCGCGACACGTGGCGGCGGGAGTGGTGGCGATGGCTGACGTGGACGACGTGCGCCGGGCGTGGGGCAGGACACGGCCCACCGGCGAGGGCCATCGGGTGACGACGTTCGAGCTGTTCTTCGATCTGGTCTACGTCTTCGCCATCACCCAGGTCACCGGGCACCTGGCCCACGAGCACAGCCTGCACGGCATCGTGCAGGGGCTGCTCATGCTCGCGCTGCTGTGGTGGACGTGGGCCGGATACACCTGGCTGGGCAACCAGGCGCGCGCCGACGAGGGGCTGCTCCGCGCCGGGATGGCCATCGCGATGGCCGCCATGTTCGTCGTCTCGCTGACGATTCCCGAGGCATGGCACGACATGCCGGGCGGGCTCGAAGGGCCGGTCGTGTTCGTCGGAGCCTACTTCCTGGTCCGCGCCATCCACCTGGCCGTCTACACCGTCGCGGCGGCCGAGGCACACGACAGCGGGCTGCGGCACCAGCTCGCGATCACCTGGGTGCCCACCCTGACGGGCACCGCGCTCCTGCTGGTGGGTGCGCTGCTGGGCGGGTGGGCGCAGACGGCCCTGTTCGCCGCCGCGTTGCTCGCCGAGGCGGGCGGCACGTACCTCACGTCCCGGCGCGGGAGCTGGCGGTTGCGGAGTGCGGGCCACTGGGTCGAGCGGCATGGCCTGTTCCTCATCCTTGCCATCGGCGAGTCGGTGGTGGCCATCGGTGTCGGTGCCGCCGAACAGCCGATCAGCGGGCCGCTGCTGCTTGCCTCGTTCCTGGGTGTGGCCGTCGCGGTCTGCCTGTGGTGGCTGTACTTCGACCTCGTGTCGCTCGCCGCCGAGCATCGGCTGCTCGAACTGGACGGCCAGGCCAGGGTCAAGCTGGTCATCGACGCCTATTCCTACGGCCACTTCCCGATCATCGCCGGTGTCGTGCTCACCGCGCTGGGACTGGAGGGCGTGCTCGCCCACGCCGCCGGCACCGAGGGACTCGGGGGGTTCTACGCCCCGGCTCTGTTCGGCGGGCTGGCGCTGTACCTGGCCGGGCATCTGCTGTTCAAACGCCTCGTGCACCGCACCGTCAACGTCCCCAGGGCCGTGACCGTGCTGGTGCTGCTCGCGGTGTTGCCCGGCGCCGTGTTCCTGCCGCCGCTGGCCGCTCTGGCGGCGGCCATCGTGGTGCTCGGTGTGCTGGTGGCCGTGGAGACGGCCCTGCACGCGCCCGTGAGACGCGCGCTGCGCGAGGCCGGCTAGCGGGCCGCGCGCCGCGTCACCTTTCCACCTTCGGCTGTCATCCGTCGCGAGCTTCCAACACTGCCCGCGCCGAGGCGATCTCCTGGGCCAGCTCGCGATGAAGCTGACGCGCATGCTGATCGACGACCGCCCAGACGATGTCGTCGTCTATCGTCCAGTAGTTGTGCGCGACGCGGTTGCGCATTCCTTTGATGAGCCGCCACGGCACCGCAGGGTGGGTGGCGAGCCAGGTGTCGCCAAGGCGCTCGAGGTCGGCGGCCAAGCGAATGACGTTGTACTGGCATGCCCGGGCGACCGCGATGTCGGTGTCGTAAGCAGCGCGGCCTCGTTCCGCCAGCTCCACCATCTCGGTCAACGTGGCATCGACATAAAGCAAGTGTTCGGCAGCACGCTCGTCCATGTCAGGCCGCGAGGGTGAGCTGATGGCGATGCCGGTTGACCCCACGCCGGAGCAGATCGTTCGATTCGAGTTCGGTGGTGGTCACGACGTCGACGGGGCAACCGAGCACAGCCGACAGCTCCTCGTCGAGCCCGATGATGTCGACGACCGAAGCAGCCGGCCTCAGCTCGACGAGAAGGTCCAGATCGGAATCAGGGCCGTCGTCACCTCGGGCGACGGAGCCGAAGACCCACACCCGGTCGACCGGATAGCGGACGACGATGGCGGCGACATCGGCGTGGTACCGCTCCAGCAACCGCGAGGGGCGAACTGTGTTCGCCAGGCGGGTCTGAAGCCGGAAGCCTGCGGCGGCCAGCAACCGCTCCAGCATGGCCACCGACGGCTGCCGCCGGCCCGACTCGACCGTCGCCACGGTCGACTGCGGCACGTTGGCCGCCCGCGCGAGGTCACGCTGAGACATGCCACGCCTGCCACGCGCGGCGGCCACCAATTCCGCTGCCGTGTGTGACTTTTCCTCGGGCCTGCCCTCGCTCACCTTCATTCTCCTCATGATAGCGAATACGCTATCGATCACCAAGTTTGCCACGCCTGCCACGCGCGGCGGTCAACGGACCTCGGCGATCTTCACCGGGCGCCGCTGCCTGCGTGAGATCTCGCAGGCCTCCGCCACGTAGAACGCCTCCAGCGCGTCCTCCGGGGTGCACGGGCTCGGCTCCCGGCCCGCGGCGACCGCGGTGAACGTCGCGAGCTCCCGTTCGTAGGCCACGCGGAAGCGGTCCATGAAATGCGGGTACGGCGGTCCCTTCGGCGTGCCGGCACCGGGCTCCGCCGAGGTGAGCGGCGTGCGCTCGTCCACGCCCACGGCGATGCTGTCCCGCGAGCCGAACAGCTCCATCCGCACGTCGTAACCCGCGCCGTTGTACCGCGTCGCCGACACCAGTGCGATCGTGTCGTCGTCGAGCGTCAGCATCGCGGCCGCCGTGTCCACGTCGCCCGCCTCGGCGAAGAACGCCTCGCCCCGGTTGGTGCCCAGCGCGTACACCTCGACGACCTCGCGGCCGGTGACCCAGCGGATCGCGTCGAAGTCGTGCACGCTGCAGTCGCGGAACAACCCGCCCGAGCGCGGGATGTACTCCGCGGGCGGGGGAGCGGGGTCCAGCGTCGTGGAGCGGATCGTGTGCACCCGGCCCAGTTCACCCGCCGCGACGGCCTCGCGGGCCCGCGCGTGCCCGGGGTCGAACCGCCGCTGGAAGCCGATCTGCACCGGCACCCCGCAAGTCCTGGTCCGTTCGATGACCCGCAGCGTTCCCGCGACGTCGGCGGCGACCGGCTTCTCGCAGAACACGGGAATCCCGGCCTCCGCGGCACGCACGATCAGCTCCGGGTGCGCGTCGGTGGCCGCGGTGATCACCAGCCCGTCGAGCCCCGCCGAGAACAGCTCGTCGATGCCGGGCACATGCTCCACGCCGAGCCCGGCCGCCGCGGCCTCGGCCCTGCCCCGGTCCACATCCGCGACGAGCACGGACTCCACATCGGGGAGCGTGCCGAGTATCGCGGCGTGGGCGGTGCCGATCCGGCCGGTGCCTGCGAGTCCCACGCGCATGGGCGCTACCTCCTTGAACGTCGTTGTCGCCGGGAAGGAATCAGGACGCGGGCGGGCTCGTGGTGCCGCGCACGACAAGCGAGGGGTGCAGCAGGTGCCGTGCCGGTGCCGACCGTTCGCCGCGCACGCGTTCGAGCAGCGCCTCGACGGCGAGCCTGCCCATCTCCATCCGGGGCTGGTCGACCGTGGTCAGCGAGACGCGCTTGAGCGCGGCCAGCGACGTGTTGTCGTAGCCGACCACCGAGATGTCCTCCGGGATGCGCAGCCCCTCCTCCTCCAGTGCCGACATGGCGCCGAAGGCGTTGAAGTCGTTGCCGGCCACCAGCGCGGTCGGCCACTGCTCACGCCGGGTCGAGCCGAGCAGCTGGTGCACGGACTTCTCGCCCGCGGTGTCGGTGTGCTCGCTGGCCACCACGAGCGGCGTGAGCCCGTGCGCCTGCATCGCCTGCCGGTAGCCGCGGCGACGAGCCGCCGCCGTGGTCGCCGAACCGCCGTCCAGGTGGGCGATGCGCCGGTGGCCCAGCGCGACGAGGTGCTCGACGGCCAGCCGCGCGCCCGCGACGCCGTCGTCGTTCACGGTATCCACAGTGGACAGTCTCGAGCTGCGGGAGACGAGCACCGTAGGGCACTTCCGTGCGGCCTGCTCGATGGTGGCGGCCGGCAAGACGGGGGAGAGCAGGACGACGCCTGCCGGATGGAAGGACAGCAGGCTGTGCAGGGCCGCCTTCTCCCGGCTGGGGCTGCGCGAGCCGGTGTTGAGCACGAGCTCGAAACCGGCCTCCCTCGCGGCGCTGTCCAGGCCCTCGATCACCTCGGCGAAGAAGGCGTTGCGCAGGTCGGACACCAGCACGCCGAGGACGGTGGAGGTGCGGCTCGCCAGCGCCCTGGCCATGACGTGCGGCTGATAGCCGAGTTCCTCGGCCGCGGCCAGCACGGCGGCCCTGCGCTGCTCGCTGACCTTCGGTGAGTCTTTGAAGACGAGCGAGACCAGGGCGCGGGACACGCCCGCGCGGACGGCGACATCCTCCATGGTGGGTCGCGGCAACACGGCCTCCGGAAAGCAGATCGAGACGGCACCCCCTTGACAGTGCCGTTCCGGACGCTACACCATTGTCGCGCTCCAACCAATAGAGCGCTCCAATGGTGGAGCGCCCGAGCCGAGCGTGGAGACCAGCGGATGACACTGCCGTCAGAGTTCCGGGTAGCCGGCGCGCCGATCTCGTGGGGTGTCTGCGAGGTACCCGGCTGGGGTCGCATGCTCGCCGCGCCCACCGTGCTGCGGGAGATGGCCGAGCTCGGTCTGACCGCGACCGAGCTGGGCCCGCCGGGATACCTGCCGCGCGAGCCGGAACGGCTGCGGCATCTGCTCGGCGAGCACGGCCTTGGCCTCGTGGGTGGGTTCCTGGCCGTTGCCCTGCACGAGGACACCGAGCACGCCGTCGCCGTGGCGGAGGAGTCGGCGGCGCTGTTCGCCGCCTGCGGTGGGGAGGTGCTCGTGCTCGCCGCGGCCACCGGGCTCGACGGCTACGACGCCCGCCCCGCACTGGACGACGCCCAGTGGGCGACGCTGGTCGAGACGGCGGCGCGGATCCGGGACGTCGCCGCGCGGCACGGACTGTCCACTGTGCTGCATCCGCACGTCGGCACGCACGTCGAGCGGCAGGACGAGGTGGAGCGGTTTCTCGCCGACTCCGACCTGCCACTCTGCCTGGACACCGGTCACCTGCTCGTCGGTGGCGCCGACCCGGTGGCACTCGCCGTCAGCCAGCCCGGCCGGGTGGGGCACGTGCATCTCAAGGACGTCCGCGCGGACCTGGCCGAGCAGGTCCGGGCAGGCACGCTGCCCTACGCCGCCGCGGTGGCGCAGGGCCTCTACGTCCCGCTCGGCGAGGGCGACGTCGACCTGGAGGCGATGGTGAGCGCCGTGCACAACGCGGGCTACACCGGCTGGTACGTCCTGGAACAGGACACCGCGCTCGCCGAGACCAGCCCGGATGACGTGCCGAGGCGGGACACCGCCCGTAGCCTCACCTACCTCGAGAACGTTCTCAGCCGGTTGCCGGCTGCCTAGTTCGCACACCCCTGGAGGGACAATGAAGTCCGAACCGACCGGCGGCCGTGGCCGCCACACGTCCGTGCCGAGCCGCCGCAGGCTCCGCTGGCTGGCGGGCCTCGCCGTCGGTGCCCTCGCCCTCGCGGCGTGCTCCGGGCCGCAGGGCACCGGCTCGTCCGACGAGGCCGAGGGCGACCAGCAGGCCGGAGGCGGCCAGGGCGATCTGCGGGTCGCGGTGATCTCCCACGGCACCCCGGGCGACGCCTTCTGGAACGTGGTCAAGAACGGCGCCGAGGATGCCGGTGAGGACCTCGGCGTGCAGGTGGAGTACAACGCCGATGGCGACCCCGGCAACCAGGCCAAGCTCATCGACAACGCCGTCGCGCAGGGGGTCGGCGGCCTTGTCGTGTCCATGGCGAACCCCGACGCGCTCGGGCCGTCGATCAAGCGGGCCGTGGACGCCGACATCCCGGTGATCACCATCAACTCGGGCGAGGACCGCAGCGCGGAGTTCGGCGCACTGACCCACGTCGGCCAGACCGAACGCATCGCGGGCGAGACGGCCGGCCGGAAGTTCGCCGACCTGGGCAAGCGCAAACTGCTGTGCGTCATCCACGAGGCGGGCAACATCGGGCTCAACGAGCGTTGCGAAGGCACCCGCGACGGCTTCTCCGGCCAGGTGCAGAACCTGCAGGTGGACATCAACAACCCCACCGACGTGGAGTCGCGGCTGCGGGGTGCGCTGCAGACCGACCAGTCCATCGACGCCGTGCTGGCGCTGAACTCCCAGGTCGCCGCACTCGCGGTGAGCGCCATCGAGGCGGCGGGCTCGCAGGCCGAGGTGGCGACGTTCGACCTCAACTCCGACGTCGTGGCGGCGATCCAGTCCGGTGACATGCTCTTCGCCGTCGACCAGCAGCAGTACCTGCAGGGTTACCTGCCCGTGCAGTTCCTCAAGCTGTACCGGGAGAACGCGAACGTGGTCGGCGGCGGCAAGCCGGTGCTGACCGGGCCGGACCTCGTCGAGAAGGACAACATCGACCGCATCGGGCAGTACGTCGAGCGGGGCACCCGATGACGGTGACGGCGAAGCCATCGGCGGACGAGCGGGTGGCCGCGCCGCGGCTGTTCGACCGGCTGGTGGTGCGCCCGGAGATCGGTGCTCTGCTGGGCGCGATCGCGGTGTTCGCGTTCTTCTCGATCGTCACCGACCAGTTCCTCAGTCCGGCGGCGTCTCGACGTGGCTGGACACGGCCTCCACCCTGGGCATCATGGCGGTGGCTGTCGCCATGCTCATGATCGGCGGCGAGTTCGACCTGTCCACGGGCGTGATGACCGCCTCCACCGCACTGGTGACGGCGATCCTGGCCACCGAGGCGGGCTGGAACGTGTGGCTGGCGCTGGCGGCCTCGCTGGTGTTCGCGCTGCTCGTCGGCGGGTTCAACGGCTGGCTGGTGATGCGGACCGGGCTGCCGAGCTTCATCGTCACGCTCGGCACGTTCCTCGCGCTGCAGGGGCTCAACCTGGGCGTCACCCGGCTGGTGACCAACACGGTGCAGGTGTCGGGCCTGCGTTCCGCCGAGGGCTACGAGTCGGCGGGAATGCTGTTCGCGTCGCGGGTGGACCTGGGCGCGGCGTCGTTCCAGGTGTCGATCCTGTGGTGGATCCTGGCGGCCGTGGTGGCGGCGCTCGTGCTGGTGCGCACGCCGTTCGGCAACTGGATCTTCGCCGTCGGCGGCGCCCCGACCAGCGCGCGGGCCGTGGGCGTTCCGCTCGTGCGCACGAAGATCCTGCTGTTCATGACCACGGCGTTCGCGGGCTGGCTGGTCGGCTCGATCAACATCCTGCG
The DNA here is from genome assembly GCF_003202285.1 of Prauserella muralis. GTDB lineage: Bacteria > Actinomycetota > Actinomycetes > Mycobacteriales > Pseudonocardiaceae > Prauserella_B > Prauserella_B muralis. The sequence continues at coordinate 163,396 of NZ_MASW01000006.1, read as the reverse complement.
CTACGCCAGCGTGCAGGCCAACCAGGGCATCGGGCTGGAACTGCAGTTCATCACGGCCGCCGTGGTGGGCGGCTGCCTGCTGACCGGCGGGTTCGGTTCCGCGATCGGGGCCGCCATCGGCGCGCTGATCTTCGGGATGGCGCGGCAGGGCATCGTCTACGCGGGCTGGGACAGCGACTGGTTCATGCTGTTCCTCGGCGTGATGCTGCTGGCGGCCGTGCTCGTCAACAACGTGTTCCGGCGGCGAGCGGAGAGGGTGCGACGATGACCGAGGCGACGACCCCGCTGATCGAGGTCACCGACGTCGGCAAGTCCTACGGCAGTGTCATCGCGTTGCGCGATGTGTCCACTGTGGTCAGGGCAGGCGAGGTGACGTGCGTGCTCGGCGACAACGGCGCGGGCAAGTCCACGCTGATCAAGATCCTCGCCGGGGTGCACCAGCACGATCGGGGTGAGTTCCGGGTCAACGGCGAGCCGGTGCGGTTCGCCTCGCCCCGCGACGCCCTCGACCGCGGCATCGCCACCGTGTACCAGGACCTGGCGGTGGTGCCGCTGATGAGCGTGTGGCGCAACTTCTTCCTCGGCTCGGAGCCGACCATCAGGGTGGGCCCGCTGCGGTTCCTCGACCGCAGGAAGGGCAAGGCGGTGACCAAGGAGGCGCTGGCCGGGATGGGCATCGACCTGCGCGACGTGGAGCAGCCGGTGGGCACGCTGTCCGGTGGCGAGCGGCAGTGCGTGGCCATCGCGCGGGCCGTGCACTTCGGCGCGAAGGTGCTGATCCTGGACGAGCCGACGGCGGCGCTCGGCGTCAAGCAGGCGGGCATCGTGCTGCGGCACGTCGCCCAGGCTCGCGACCGGGGGCTCGGCGTCGTGCTCATCACGCACAACCCGCACCACGCCTATCCGGTCGGTGACCGGTTCCTGCTGCTCAAGCGTGGTGCTCCGCTGGGCAGCTACGAGAAGTCGGAGATCGACCTCGCCGAGCTGACCCGCCAGATGGCAGGAGGCGCCGAACTGGAAACGCTGGAACACGAACTCCGCACCGCCTGACCGGGGTCGGAGCTCGCCGACGTCACCGTCTTGACAGTGACGGTTGGGGCGCCCAGAATTCTGTCACCGTTTAGATGGTGACAGATGAGGAGGCGTCCATGACCGTCGACGTTCCGCGCACCGGCGCGCGGCTGGAGGCCGACGAGTACCTGTACTTCGTCACCCGCGCGTTCGACGGGATGCTGGCGGCTCTGGGCACCCTCGGTGACGAGCGGATCAACGACAGACCCCCGCTCGCCGGAGCGAACAGCCCCTACGCGATCGTGTACCACTGCGCCGAGGTCGCCGAGTACTGGATCGGGCACGTCCTCGCGGGCAGGCCGTCGGCACGCGACCGGGCCGCCGAGTTCCAGGCCACCGGCACCCTCGACGGTCTGCGCCGGCAGGTCGCGGAGGTGTCGGACCGCATCCGGGCGGATCTGGCCGGGGCCGGTCTCGACGCCGCGCCGGCGAACCCGCCCTCGCCCGACTATCAGGGTCCGGACCGGCCGCTGACGTGTGCGGGCGTGCTGCTGCACGTGCTGGAGGAGCTGGCGCAGCACAACGGCCAGGTCGAGCTCACCCGCGACGTCCTGCGGGCGGAGCGGTCCCGGTGACGGTCGAGGACACGCTCACCGACCCGCTCTTCGACGAGCTGCGGGTAGCGGACCTGCGGGCCGGTTACGGCGTCAAATGGGGACGTGTCAGCGGGGACGTGCTGCCCGCCTGGGTCGCCGACATGGACTTTCCCGTGCCACCGGTGGTGTCGGACGCCATCGGGCACGCCGTTCGCAACGGCGCACTCGGCTATCCACAATGGCCGGACGGCAACCCGCTCCGCGCGGCCTTCGCCGAACGGATGCGCACCCGCTACGGCTGGGAGATCAGCGCCGGGGACGTGCGTGAGCACACCGACCTCATCCAGGGCCTGCAACTGGTGCTGCACCTCGCCACGGCCCCCGGCGACGCCGTCGCCGTGCAGACCCCGAACTACCCGCCGTTCCTGGCCAGCATCACCACGATGGGCAGGCGCAGGATCGACTCGCCGTGGCTGCGGACTTCCGGAGGATGGGTGCCCGACCTCGCCGGCCTCGCCGGCGCTGTCGCCGAGCACGGCTGCCGCGTGCTGCTGCTGGTCAATCCACACAACCCGACCGGGCGGGTGCTCACGCGTGACGAACTCGCCGAGATCGCCGCGATCGCGCGGCGGCACGACCTGCTGGTGATCAGCGACGAGATCCACGCCGAGCTCACGCACGCGCCGCACGAGCACGTGCCGTTCGCCTCGCTCGACGCCGACACCGCGGCCCGCACCGTCACGCTCACCGCGGCCACCAAGGCGTTCAACCTCGCCGGTCTGCGGTGCTCGGTCGCGCACTTCGGCCCGCGACGCCTCCTGGCCCTGCGCGACGCCCAGCCGCCCGACCTCTACGGCACGGTGTCGACGCTCGGTGTCATCGGCACACTGGCGGCGTGGCGGGACGGCGCCGACTGGCAGGCACGCCTGGCCCGCGTGCTCGACCGCAACCGGCGCCGGGTCGCGCGGGCGCTCGCGGCGTGGGCAGGCGCCGCCGCGGATCCCGCTCCGGAGGCCGGCTACCTGTACTGGTTCCGCGCGGAGCACCTGGGTGTGTCCGGTGCCGACCCGGTCGCCGAGGTGCTCGCCCGCGCCAGGGTGCTGCTGGACGGCGGTTCCCCGTTCGGCGCGGACGGCCACCGGTACCTGCGGTTGAACATGGCGACGAGCGCGGCGCTGGTGGAGGAGATCCTGGCCAGGCTAGCCGCGCTGCGCTGAGCCGCCCTGGTCCAGGCGCTGCCTGCGCCGGTAGTTGGCGGCCTTCACGCGGTTGCCGCACTCGGCCATACCGCACCAGCGACGTGGTTTGCCGCGTGAGTTGTCGACGAACAGCCGGGTGCACTCCGGCCGCCCGCACTCGCGGACCCGCTCGAGCTCGGGCGAGCCGATCAGCTCGATCGCGTCGCGCGCCACCGTCGAGAGCGCGGCGGCCAGGTCGCCATGACGTTCCAGCCTGCCGTCGGCGGTGAGCACCGAGCGCACCGGCGGCAGGTCGGCAAACGCTTGCAGCTCCGCGGTCGCCACGCGCCTCGGTTCATCGAGCCGCACGGCCGTGTACACCAGCTCACGCAGCCGGCGCGCCCGCCCGGCCGCCTCGTCGCTCACCTCCGGCGGCAGGCTCAGCAGCCCGGCCTGCGTCACCCAGCCTGCCACGCTGGGGCCGTCGGGCAGCAGCTCCTCCGGCTCACCGCGGCGCCACTTCAGCGTCCCGGCCAGATCCAGCGACACCCGGCCGCTCACGAACACATGCACGTCACCATTGTGACGGTGACACCAGCCGCCGCGCGAGCACGGGTCGTTACGGGCGCGCCTCGTACACGAGGTTGAACGGGGTTTCGGCGGCACGGCGGAAGCGGGTGAAGCCCGCGCGTTCCACGACCTCCCGGATGCGCGCCTCACCGGCCTGGGCACCGAGCGCGAGACCGACCTCCTGGCTACGGGACGCCGGTACGCAGATGAGCGTGGAGGCCGAGTAGAAGATCCGTCCGACCGGGTTGAGGTTGTCCTCGAGTCGGTCGCCCGCGTTCGGCTCGACGATCATCCACGTCCCGTCGCCGTCCAGCGTCGTGAGCACGTGCGCCGCCGCCCCGACCGGGTCGCCCATGTCGTGCAGGCAGTCGAAGAACGTCACGAGGTCGTACCCTCGGCCGGAGTAGTCCTTGGCCGAGGCCACCTCGAACGTGCAGCGTTCGGCCACTCCGGCGTCCGCCGCGGCCTTCCTGGCCGCCTCGATCGACGGTGCGTGGTAGTCCGAGCCCGCCACGCGCGTCCGCGAGTAGGCCTGCGCCAGCAGGATCGACGACGAGCCGTAGCCACAGCCGACGTCGGCGACGTGAGCGCCGGACTCCAGCTTGGCGACCACGCCGTCGAGGGCGGGCAGCCACGAGTCCAGCAGGTTGGCGATGTAGTTCGGCTTGAAGAACCGGTCGGTGCCCGCGAAAAGGTCCGGGTCGTGTGCTCCCCACTCCATGCCGGTGCCGGTGCGGATGGCCTCGGCGAGCCTGTCCACGTCCTTGATGGTGGACGCGGCGATCTGCAGCCCGCCCGGTGCGAAGACGGGGTTGTTCTCCCTGCTCAGGGCGAAGGCCTGCTCCTCGGTGAGCCGGAAGGTTCCGGTGTCGGCGTCGTACTCGGCGTAGCCGCTCGCGGCCTGGGCCGAGAGCCACTCGCGCAGGTACCGCTCGTCGCAGCCGGTGCGCTCCGCCAGTTCCGCGGCGGTGACCGGCCGGGAGTCCGCCATCGCCCGGTACAGGCCGAGCTTGTCGCCGACGAGCACGGTCGCGGCGTGCAGGACCGCGCCAAGGTCACCGGCGAACCGGCCCACGAACTCGTCCAGTTTCGCTTGATCAATCGACATGACGATTCCTTTCGTTGCTCACACCGCGCCGGGCAGCGGCGCGGTGCGGGACCAGGCGCCCACCAGCGTGGGCGGCTTGAAGATCAGGCCTTGCTCGGACAGGTGCTGGGCGAGGCGCTGCTCGAGCGTGTCGATGCCGATCTCGTCGGCGGTCGCGATCCCGGTCCGCTCGATGACGGGCAGCAACGTTCGCAGGATGCCGGCGGCCATCCGGGGACCCTCGGGATCGCCCGGGGCGCGGTAGCTCTGCAGCCCCACCACCGTCGGCGACAGGCCCGCGGCGCCGAACACCGCGCCGAGCCGGGCGCCCAGAATGGGGTCCAAACCGGACCGGCGGAACGCCTCGCTGATCCACCAGCGGATCCGGTCCCCGAACTCCGTGGCCGGCAGCGAGCCTGCCGCCGCCATCTCGTACTCCAGCGCGGCGACGACGCCCCCGGGCCGGACGAGCATGGCGAAGCGGCGCAGCACCTCGGCGGGGTCGGGGGTGTAGAGCAGGACGAGCCGCCCCACCACGGCGTCGACCTGCTCGGTGATCCGCACATGGTGCAGGTCGTCGTGGATGAACGACACGTTGGTGCAGCCGCGTGCCTCCGTGCGCCGCGCCGCCCAGCGCAGCGCGTCGGCCGACCGGTCGATCCCGATCACCGATCCCGTTGGTCCCACGAGGCTCGCGACCTCGAAGGCGACATCGCCCGCGCCCGTTCCCAGGTCGAGGACCCGCATTCCGGGTTCGATGCCCGCCATCCGCAGCACGGCGCGTGTGGCGGGAGCGAGTATCTCCGCCTGGTGTTCGAGCCGCCGCAGCTCCTCGTCGTCCGAGCCGAGCAGGTATGTTTCGTCGGTCGTCATGGTCTCTCCTCCCACCGGGTGTTCGAGTGCGCCACCGATGGCGGCCGCAGACTTGGCGGATTGCTGGCGAACGCGTGACGATTCGTGGCGAGCGCGGCGGAGCCGGCGTAACGCCGCCGGGCCGGTTGCCGACTTCCGGGCAACGCGGCGGCCGTAGCCGAAAAACCGAGGCCACAGTATGTATCTCTTCGATGACTGCGAGGTGGATCCCCAGCGGTTCGAGCTGCGCAAGGCGGGCCGCCCGGTTCATGTGGAGCCTCAGGCGTTCGCCCTGCTGACGTATCTGGTGCGCCACCGCGACCGGGTCGTCGCCAAGACGGAGCTGCTCGACAAGCTGTGGCGCAGCCGGTACGTGAGCGAGTCCGCTCTGACCAGCCGGGTCAAGGCGGTGCGCCGGGCGATCGGCGACGACGGTCAGCGCCAGCGCGTCATCGCCACGGTGCACGGTGTCGGGTACCGGTTCGTCGCCCCCGTCCGCGACACCGACGAACCGCCGGTGGCGCGTGTGCCACAGCAGATCCGGTACTGCACGGCCCCCGACGGGGTTCGCGTGGCGTATGCGGTGTCCGGCGCCGGTCCGCCGCTGATGAAGGCGGCGAACTGGCTGACCCACCTGGATCTCGAGTGGACGAACCCGATCTGGGCCCACTGGCTCGACACCCTCGCCCGCGGGCGCACACTCGTCCGCTACGACGAGCGCGGGTGCGGGCTGTCGGACTGGGACATCGGGGAGTTCTCCTTCGAGGCCTGGGTGGATGATCTCGCGTGCGTCGCCGACGCTGCCGGGCTCGAACGGTTCTCGCTGCTGGGCGTGTCCCAGGGAGGCGCTGTCGCCATCGCCTACGCGGTGCGCCACCCGGAGCGGGTGGAGCGACTGGTGCTCGCCGGTGCGTACAGCCGGGGCCGGTCGGCCAGGGCCGCGACACCCGAGGAGAAGGAGGAGGCCGAACTCGACCTGCAGCTCGGGCGGATCGGCTGGCGGCACGAGGACCCCACGTTCCGGCAGGTGTTCGCCAGCCAGTTCCTGCCGGATGCCGACCGCGAGCTGTGGGATGCGTTCAACGACCTGCAGCGGCAGAGCACGTCGACGGAGAACGTGGTGAAGTTCCTCGACGTCTTCTCCCACATCGACGTCTCCGCGCTCGCGCCGAGCGTGCGCTGCCCGACGCTGGTCCTGCATTCCCGCAGGGACCTGCGTGTGCCCGTCTCACAGGCCATCGAGCTGGCCACGTCGATCCCGGACTGCCAGCTCCGGCTGCTCGACAGCGGCAACCACATCGTGACCGCCGACGAGCCCGCCTGGCCGGTGTTCTTCGCCGAGCTCAGCGGCTTCCTCGACGCCGAGGCGGCGGAACTGCGGACCATGGAGGCGTGAGTACCGGAACCGGGACCTGGGGTGCGCTGATCCATGCCCGCGTTTGCCGCCCGTTCGGTGCGGGTGTTTCGCACTGAGTGCGGGCGCCGTTGACGATATCCTCGCCGCGTCGCCACGGGCGGCTGTTCACGGTAGGAGGGCGAATGCTCCAGATCGGCATCTGGACGTGGGTCGTCACCGTCGGGTTGATCGTGGTGCTCCTCGCGGTGGACCTCGTGCTGGCGGCGATGCGACCGCATCGGGTCGGCTTCGGCGAGGCGACGGCATGGTCGGTGTTCTACGTGCTCGTGGCCGTCGGATTCGGCGTGTGGTTCACCGTCGTGCACGGGGGAGAGTTCGGCACCGAGTACTTCGCGGGGTACCTGGTCGAGAAGAGCCTGTCGGTCGACAACCTGTTCGTGTTCGTCATCATCATGACGACATTCGCCGTACCGGAGGAGCACCAGCACAAGGTGCTCACGTTCGGCATCGTGCTCGCCCTGATCATGCGCGCGGTCTTCATCGCCGTCGGCGCCACGCTGCTCTCGCTGTTCTCCTTCGTGTTCCTGCTGTTCGGTCTGCTGCTGATCTTCACGGCGGTGCAGTTGTTCCGGCACCGCAACGAGGATCCCGACGTCGAGGACAACCTCGTGGTCCGCACCGCCCGCCGCGTCCTCCCGGTGAGCACCGAGTACGTCGGAGGAAAGCTGCTCACCAGGGTCGACGGCCGCCGGATGGCCACGCCGCTGCTCATCGTGCTGCTCGCCATCGGCGGGATCGACCTGCTGTTCGCTCTGGACTCCATCCCCGCGGTGTTCGGCGTCACCGCCGAGCCCTACATCGTGTTCACCGCCAACGCGTTCGCGCTGCTGGGCCTGCGAGCCCTGTTCTTCCTCGTCAAGGGGCTGCTCGACCGGCTGGTGTACCTCTCGGCCGGGCTGGCGCTGATCCTGGGGTTCATCGGGGTGAAGCTGATCCTGCACTGGGCCCACGTCGACATCGACGAGCGCGTTCCGGAGATCCCGACGCCGCTGAGCCTCGGCGTCATCGTGGCGGTGCTGCTCGTGGTGACGGTGGCCAGCCTGGTCAAGACCCGGAGGGACCCCACCGCCCGGGCGCACGCGGGGTCCCTGCGGGCCACCCACGCCCGGTCCGAGTCCCCGGAGGAGTGATAGCCGGAGCCGCGTTGTCACAACGGAGGCCTCACCGGCGTCTCGTGGCCGGACAGTGACACTGGGATGTGGGGAGGCCCCGATGAACGTGGCGTTGTGGGTCGTCGCCGGACTGCTCGCCGCCGTCTACCTGGTCGCAGGCACCGGAAAGCTGATCATGCCGAAGGAAAGGCTGGTCGCCATCGGAGCCAATGCGCGATGGGCCGAGGACTTCAGTCCTGGCGCGATCAAAACCATCGCGGCCCTGGAGTTGCTGGCCGCGGTGGGGCTGATCCTGCCTGCCGTGCTGGACATCGCACCGGTGCTCGTCCCGTTCGCCGCTCTCGGCCTGGTGGTGCTCATGGCCGGCGCGGTGATCACCCGCGTCCGGCGCCACGAGCTCACCTTCATGGCGGGTGATCTGGTCTACCTCGCGCTGGCCGTGTTCGTGGTGTGGGGCCGCTTCGGTATCGAGCCCTTCACCTGACGGGGCCCTGGCCGCTCAGCGCTCGACCTTCTTGTCGCGTGAACGGGCACTGATGCCTTCGGCCACGCCGACGAGCGCCACGGAGGCGATGACGGCGACGACGAATCCGAGGACGTTCAGCTCGAAGATGTCGCCCGTGCCGAGCAGGTTGGCCACGGTGCCGCCGATCACCGAGCCCGCGAGCCCGAGCAGCAGGGTGGCGAGAATGCCCAGCTGTTGCTTGCCGGGCTTCACCAGCCGGGCCAGCGCGCCGATGAGCAAACCGGCGACGATGAAGCCGATCACTGGTCCTCCCGTTCCGTTTCCGCCGGAATTGTCCCTGCCGGGAGGGTAGCCGCCGTGGCCGAGGCCCGCTTGCCGTCGTCTCAGCCGCGCCGCAGCCGCCACGTCTTGCTGTCGATGGCCAGGCAGACGCCGGGGGAGAGCACGACGACCCGCAGCGTGCCGTCCCGCTCGTCGTAGTCGATGCCCTCGGCCTCGAACTCACCCGAGCAGGCGCTCTGCAACGGCAGCTGTCCGAGCGAGACGACGGTGCCCGTGACGTCGCCGTCCCCGACCGGGGCCGACAGGTCCACCTGCAGGAGCGGCTTCGTCGTGCCGAACAGGCTGCCGTCGGGATCGTCCGACGAACAGAGCAGGCGGGTCGCGGTGACGAAGTCGCAACCCTGCACGTCGCGCACCGGACGGTCGAGCCGGATCGCCGACGCGAGAGGCAGGTCGGCGTTCGGATCGGTCATCGCGACGCCGGGCATCGGCAGGACGAGCAGCCGGTCCATGGTGCCCCACTCGCCCGTGACCAGCCAGCGGGTGCCCGGTGCGACGGCGGCGAACGAGTTGTTGGGCGCCTCCCACGGTTCGAGCCGGTGCCGGTAGTCGGCGCGCGTGCCGTCCGGGGCCTCGACGCGATACAGTTTTGCGCCGCGATCGTCGCGCTGGTAGGGCTCGACGTAGTACCCGCCACCGGCACCGGGATCGCCGATGTGGTTCCAGCCCTGCGCGGCCAGTGCCGGGTCGATCGTGCCGACGCCGGTGTAGCGGAAGGTCACGGTGCCGCCGCGTTCCACGGACGCGAGTCCCTGGCTCTCGTCGAGAGGCCGGGCCCGGTCGGATCCGATCGGTTGCCAGCCGTCGGCGGCAGTCGCGACGGGAGCGGACCCGATCGCGGCGGCGAGTGCGGCCAGAGCGGCGACGAGCATGCGGCGCACGGAACCCTCCCGGCTCGGTGTCGGAACCGGTTCCTGTCTACCAACGCCGCGGGCCGCCCGGTACCAACGAAGGGAGGCGGTCGGGTGAACGGTGCCCGGTTCAATCCTGCCCGGCGGCCATGATCGCTTGTACGCTCGGCTGTGGTAGCGAAGCGGTGACCGAGACGCCCGATTGGCAGGCGCGATGTCCGATCTGTCCCTGACCCTGGAAGTCGACGATCCCGAGCTGCGGCGGGGCAGGATCGTGGAGAACCTGGTGACCGCGTTCTCCGATCTGATGGCGGCCGATCCGGCGGCGTTTCGCATCAAGTTCCGCAAGATGGCGACGGATCCGTTCGCGTTCTACCGGGGAAGCGCCTGCCTGTTCTACAGCGACGTGGCCCGGCTGGAGGACCCCTGGGCTGACGAACGGACCAGCCGGGTGTGGATACAGGGCGACCTGCACGCGGCCAACTTCGGTACCTACATGAACAGCGAGGGCACCCTCGTCTTCGACGTCAACGACTTCGACGAGGCCTACGTCGGGCACTTCACGTGGGACCTGCAGCGGTTCGCGGCGAGCATCGCGCTGCTCGGGTGGAGCAAGGCGCTGCCGGACGACGAGATCACCAGCCTGATCCGGGTGGCCGCCGATGCCTATGCCGAGCAGGTCCGGGCGTTCGTCGACGGGGAGAACGACTCCGCGTTCAAGCTGCATCTGGGCAGCACGAAGGGCCTTGTCCGGCACGTGCTGGAGAAGGCCAGGCTGAGGACCCGCAACGACCTGCTCAACACCGTCACCGAAACGGAGGGCTACGACCGCGTCTTCCGGGACAAGCCAGGTGTGCGCAGGCTCGGCGACGCCGAGCGCGACCGGGTGGTGGAGGCGTTCCGGCGCTACCTGGACACCATCCCGGCGGACAAGCGGATGCGCGGGGTGGCCTACAACGTCAAGGACGTGGTCGGGCGCGGCGGGTTCGGCATCGGCAGCGCCGGGCTTCCCGCCTACAACGTGTTGATCGAGGGACAGAACCAGGCTCTCGACAACGACATCGTTCTTTCGATGAAGCAGGGGAACGTCGCCGCACCGTCGCGTGTGGTCGATGATGCGAGCGTCGCCGGCTACTTCGTCCACCACGGACACCGCACCGCGGTCTCGCAGCGGGCGCTGCAGGCTCACGCGGATCCCCTGCTGGGTTACACCGACCTGGACGGCGTCGGCTTTGTCGTGAGTGAGCTCTCGCCCTACGAGGTGGATCTCGAATGGAGCGAGCTCAACGAGCCGGACGACATCGAGCCGGTGCTGAGCTACCTCGGCAGGGCGATCGCCAAGGTGCACTGTGTCTCCGATGCGGACTCCGACCACACGCTCGTGCCGTTCCAGACCGAGACCGCCATCGCGGACGCGATCGAGGGCAGGCAGCAGGAGTTCGTGTCCTGGCTGTGCGACTTCGCGCTCGACTACTCGGCCGTCGTGCGCGACGACTACCGGTTGTTCATCGACGCGTTCCGCAACCGCGAGATCGCGGGCCTGCGCTCGACCCGCGCGAACCGCTGACCGGAGCACGTCCTGGCACAGCACGGTCGCGACTGCGTCACGACAACCCGGTACCTCCTGAGCCGCTGCACGAACAGTGACGCCCGGTTCGCGCTGAGTTCTCTCGCCGGTGGCTGACGACCAGTCGCGCTAGTCCTTTTGCACTAAATCCTCAGAAGAATGCTCACAATGTGCAAAAGTCTCTTCCGCTTTGGCGGACCCGGGGTCAGGATGCGGTGCGTTGGGCGCACGCCTTCAAGGAGGAAGAATGTCCTTACGCTCGCGTCCTCGGCGCAGAAGAGGTCTCGTCGGCCTCCTCTGCGCCGCGGTCCTCGGTTCCCTCGCCACCGTCTCCCCGCCATCCGCGGCCGCGCAGGCCGACCTCCCGCCCCAGGAGCCCGGGGTCACGCTGCGCACCTACGACGTCCAGGTCCCGCTCAGTGAGATCTGCACGCTGAAGCCGGGGCAGACCCCGAACGTCGACAAGCTCATGCCGGTGATCGACTGGCGCTCGGCCGACGATTTCGGCTTCGAGAGCAACTTCGTCACCCACGCCCTCGGCAACCTGAACGTCCCCACCGCCGGCACCTACACCTTCCGGCTCACCAGCGACGACGGCTCCCGGCTCTACATCGACGACCAGCTCGTCATCGACCACGACGGCCTGCACGCGGAGGAGCCGAAGGAAGGCTCCGTGGCGCTGACGGCCGGTTACCACTCGCTACGCATCGAGTACTTCGAGGCAGGCGGCGAGCAGGTGCTCCAGCTTGCCTGGCGGACGCCGGACGCGACCGACTTCGCCGTCGTGCCCAACTCGGCGCTCAGCACGGACGCCGATGTCGTCCGCGTGACCGCTCCCGGCCGCAAGGAATGCGAGGGCATCGCCGACACCCCCGGCGACGGCCTGCCCCTCAACGACGTGAACCCGAACTACACGCTGACCAACCTGCGCCCGGACGGCTTCGAGCCGCAGGTGTCGGCCATGGACTGGACGAAGGACGGCCGCCTGGTCATCGCCACCTGGGGCGGCAGCCAGACCGAGCTCGGCGAGGTGTACCTCGTGGACGGCGTCACGGGCCAGACCGACCCGAGCCGCGTCACGTACAAGAAGGTGGCGAGCGGGCTGCGCGAGCCGATGGGTCTCGCGGTCGTCGACGGCACGATCTACGTGTCGCAGAAGCACGAGCTCACCGAGCTGCGCGACACCGACGGCGACGAGGTCGCCGACGAGCAGCGGACGGTCGCGACCTGGCCGTTCGGCGGGAACTTCCACGAGTTCGCCTTCGGCCTGCTGTACCGGCACGGGTACTTCTACCTGAACCTGTCCGTCGCCATCGACTACGGCGGCGCGACCACCAACCCGCAGCCGGCGCCCAACCGCGGCACGACGATCAAGGTCGACCGGCGCACGGGCGAGGTCGACTACATCGCGGGCGGCCTGCGCACCCCGCACGGCATCGGCTGGGGTCCCGGCGACAACCTCTTCGTGACCGACAACCAGGGCGGCTGGCTGCCCGCGTCGAAGCTCGTGCACATCAAGCAGGACCGGTTCTTCAACCACTACACCAACCCCGAAGGGCCGTTCGACGCGAACCCCGTCACCAAGCCGGTGCTGTGGCTGCCGCAGAACGAGATCGCGAACTCGCCGTCCATGCCGGTCATGCTGCGGTCCGGGCCGTTCCGCGGGCAGCTGCTGATCGGCGACGTCACCTACGGCGGGCTGCAGCGCGCCGACCTCGAGAAGGTCCACGGCGAGTACCAGGGCGCGGTTTTCCGGCACACCCAGGGTCTCGAGGTGGGCGTCACGGAGACCACCGTCGGGCCGGACGGCGCGATCTACGTCGCCGGTCTCGGCGCCGACGGCAACTGGGGCCAGGCCGGCAAGCTCAAGCACGGCCTGCAGAAGCTGACCCCGAACGGTGCCAACACCTTCGACATGAAGTCGATGAAGGCCACCCGCGACGGATTCCGGATCACCTACACGCAGCCGCTGTCCGACGAGACGGTGGCGCAGATCGCCGACAGCTACCAGGTCCAGCAGTGGCGTTACGCCCCGACCGAGAGCTACGGCGGGCCGAAGGTCGATCAGGAGACACTGCGGGTCAGCGACGTGCAGGTGTCGGACGACCGCAAGGCGGTCACCCTGCGCGTGGAGGGCCTGCAGCCTGACCGGGTGGTGCATCTGCGTTCGCCCCGGCCCTTCTCGGCGGCGAGCGGCGAGCAGTTGTGGAGCACGGAGGCCTGGTACACGCTCAACGCGATCCCCGGGGCCCGGCAGGACCAGGTGTTCTACGAGGCCGAGGAAGGCCACCGCGAGGGCGGCGCCGGCGTCAACACCGACCACCGCGGCTACTCGGGCATCGGATTCGTCGACCGGTTCGGCAACCAGGGCGCGTCCACCACGATGCACGTGGAGGTCGGCAGCACCGGCGACTACGACATCGGCCTGCGCTACTCCAACGGCCCGCACCCGTTCTCCGGTCAGAAGTCCGTGAGCATGTACGTCAACGGGCAGAAGGCGCGGCAGGTCGTGCTCCCGACCACGGTCACCTGGGAGGAATGGGCCACGAAGACCGAGCGGGTACGCCTGCACCAGGGGATGAACACCATCCAGTACCGGGTCGACGACGGCGACACCGGGCACGTCAACCTGGACCTGATCAGCGTGCGCGAGGCGGGGGAGCGGATCACCCTGTTCGACGGCGGCGACCTCACGGAGTGGCGGCACACCGACGGCAGGGTCGCGAGCTGGCCGAGGGTCGGCGGCGACGCGATGGAGGTCTGCTGCGGCGACCTGCGTACCAAGGACGGCTTCGGCGACTTCCGGTTGCACGTCGAGTTCAAGGTGCCGCAGCTGCCGCCGGAGGTGACCGGGCAGGATCGCGGCAACAGCGGCGTGTACCTGCAGGAACGCTACGAGATCCAGATCCTGGACTCCTACGGCGACACCACGCTCGCGAACAACGAGGCGGGTGCCATCTACAACCAGAAACCGCCGGATGTCAACGCCGCGACGGCACCGGAGACCTGGCAGACCTACGACATCACCTATCGTGCTGCCCGGTACGACGCCGCGGGGAACAAGGTCGAGAACGCCCGCGTGACGCTGGTGTGGAACGGCACGGTCGTGCACGACGACGTGGCCATCACCGGCCCGACCGGCGGCAACATCCCGGAGGGCCCGGCGACGGCCGCCATCCGGTTGCAGGACCACGGCAACGCCGTGCAGTACCGCAACATCTGGATCGAGCCGCTGAGCTGACGGCGGTGCGGGGCCCGGCCGGACGGCCGGGCCCCGCTTTCCCGCCAGTCGGCCCGCACCGAGGGCCACCCCGGTTGCTGTGCTGCGGTGTCCACAGAGGATCGCTAGCCGGGCGTCCCTTCGCGCTCGCTTCGCCGGGCGAAACGCTGACGTTGCCCTTCGTGGATGTCGCTCACCCATTCCCAGCCAGGCCTGGCTGATGAGCCGATCCGTGGGTCGTCGGGAGCGTCCCCGTCCCGCAGGGCATGGACGTAGGCGCGGTCCTGTTCGATCCTGGCGCCTACCTCACCGGCCCTGCCGACGGACCCGTGACCCGGGATGACGACGTCGGCGTCGCCCGCCACGTCTTCGAGCAGTCGCAGCCCGACGAGGTAGTCCTCGATCGGATCATTGGTGGCGGTGGCGTGGTCGAGCATCGGAATCAGGACATCGGAGAGCATGTCTCCGGCGACGAGAACCCCGCGGTCCTCGATCAACAGCGCCGCGTGGCCAGGGGCATGAGCCGGATGTTCGATGATCCGGACGTGAGGGCCATCCCAGGGAATCCGCGTGGTCCCGGCAGGCAGGCCGGTGATGAGGCCGAACAGGTCCAGCGGTACCTCCTCGGCTATCTCGGGCGGCAACCCTTCGGCGACACTGGCCTCCCAGCCCACGTTCGCCCGCAGCTCTCGCATCTCGGCCGCGCAGCGGGCCGTACCGTACCGCGGCGCCTCCCCGAGGCCCGCATGCCAGAGCACGTGATCCCAGTCAGGATGCGTCGAGAAGCCCACCACGACCGGCCTGCCCGACGTGGACAGGTCGTTGGCCAGACAGGACATTTCGGCGCCCGTTATCCCGGCGTCGACGAGCAACACGCCTGCCCGGCCCTCCACGACGACCGTGTTGTTCTCGATCAACTCGCTCTGGTGGATCAGCACACCATCAGCAACCGGCGTCAGCATGGCGTTCCTTCGCTCGTCGTTGGCGGTCATTCCAGTCCCTCTTCATTCGAGTCTCCCACCGTGAGTCGCGTTGGGTCCTGGCTCAGCCGAGAGCCATGGTGGCTACCGCGAGAGTGCAGATCCCGATGCCCGTTCGTTGTCCGGTGCCGATCCGCTCTCCGAGCACGCCGGCGGCGAGCAGGACGGTGACGGCCGGGTACAGGGAGGCGAGGACGCCGGCGATGCCCAGGCTGGTCGCTCCGGTGGCGACCATGAACGCGAGTGTGCCCGCGGCACCGAGCACGCCGGAGGTGCCGCCCCAGCGGAGCATGCCGCGGCGGGGGCGCCATGGCTGGCCGAGGCTCGCGGCGGCGACCACGGTCAGGATCGCGCCGATCAGCTGGTTGGCGGCAAGCGGCAGCAGACCGGCGTCCGCGGAGATCTGGGCGAGTGCGATGAACAGGACCCCGAAGCCGACGCCCGCGACGGTTCCGTCGACGAGCGCTCCCCGGGTACCGGCCGGTCGATCCGGGGTGGTCTCGCGGGAAACCAACCAGATACCCGGGAGTGCCACGAGCACACCGACCCAGACCAGCCAACCGGGACGCTCTCCGAGTGCCACCCCCACCAGCACGGGCAGGATCGCGGCCCCGACCGCCGAGATCGGCGCCACCAGGCCCATCCGGCCGCGGGCGAGCCCGCGGAACAGGAAGATGCTGCCGGTCGCCGAGCCGGCTCCGGCCAGCAGCGCCCACGCGAAGTCCGCCGTGGCGGGGTTTCCCGGCAGCATCAGGCCGGCCACGAGCATGACGAGTGCGCCGGCGGCCTGCCCGACCAGAACGACCTGCCACGAGGAGTACCGGCGCGAGCCGACGCCGCCGATGAAGTCCGCGGCACCGTACGCGAGAGCCGACGAGAGGGCCAGGAGGATTCCGAGGTTCATGGCATAAGCCTCGGGCTGATGCGGTCCAGTCTGAAGGTCCACTCGCCGACCTGCGGAGCGGACCATTTGGTGTACTGGTGACATGACGGTGGACTGGGCCCGTGGTGGCCCCGACCTTCTGGTGGCGCTGGACCGCGGCGCAGGCCGGCTGGGGATCCAGCTCCAGGACCAGTTGCGGGCCGCGATCCGCGATGGACGGCTGAGCACCGGCGAGCGCTTGCCGTCGACTCGACGACTGGCCGAGCTGCTCGGCGTGTCCCGCGGCACGGTCGTCGACGCCTACGAGCAGTTGCTGGCCGAGGGATACGTCGAGTCCGCGGTCGGATCCGGGACGCGGGTGGCCGCGCTGCCGTCCGCCCCGCCGGAGGCGCGGCCGGCACCTGGCGTTCCCCCGGTCTCGCCTCCGCAGGCCCGACCGGCCGAGGTCGACTTCGGGTACGGCATCCCCGATCTCGGCTCGGTGCCGCTGACCGACTGGAGCTGGGCCGTGTCCGAGGCGACGCGGACCCTGCCGACCGCCGAGTTGGGTGACGAGGACCCGGCCGGTTCGCGGCACCTGCGAGAGGTGGTCACCGCGTACCACCGTCGCGTTCGGTCGGGCTGCGCGGTGGCCGAGGACGCCGTCGTCGTCTCCGGGTTCCGGCAGGGACTCGTTTTCGCGCTGGCGACGCTCGTCGAGCACGGCATCGGGCGCATCGCACTGGAGAATCCCGGCCCCCGCGAGCACGACGTCATCGCCCGCCGGGCCGGCCTGGACGCCGTGCCGGTCCGCGTCGACGGCGACGGCCTGGACGTCGGCCGCCTGCGCGAGACAGGGGCACGGGCGGTGTTGCTGACGCCGGCCCACCAGTGCCCTACCGGGGTCGCGCTCGGTCCGTCGCGGCGGCGCGACCTGGTTGCCTGGGCGGACGAGGTGGACGGGGTGATCCTCGAGGACGACTACGACGCCGAGTTCCGATACGACCGCCAGCCGGTCGGCTCGCTCCAGGGCCTCAACCCGGATCGCGTGATCGCTCTGGGGTCGGTCAGCAAGACGCTCGCACCCACGATCCGGCTGGGTTGGGTGCTCGCGCCACCACGGTTCGTGGCGGGGATCGTCGAGGAGCAGCGGCTCAGCAGTCGCGGCGCCCCCGGCCTGGACCAGGAAGCGCTCGCGCTGCTCATGGAAACGGGCCGGTTCGACCGCCACCTGCGACGCGTGCGGGAGGTCTACCGCGCACGCCGGGACGTACTGGCAGCCGAAGTCGAACTCGCCTTCGGGCCCGGGAGGTTGCACGGGCTGGCGGCCGGCTGCCACGCCCTGCTGCATCTGCCCGACGGGACCTCCGAACGCGCCGTCGTGGCGAGAGCGGCCGCGATGGGCGTCCGGGTCAACGGACTCGCCCACTACCGGTTCGCGCCCGAAGACGCGGACACCGAGCCACGCCCGCCCGCTCTCGTACTCGGCTTCGGCAACGTCAGCGAAGCCCAGATCCGGCGCGGCATCCGCATCCTCGCCGAAGCCGTCTGGCACCAGAACGCACGCTGACCGGCACGCGGGGCAGAGGGGCTGTCGCGCTGGGACGGCAGGAGAACCGGTACCCAGACAACAAAAAGGGCCAGCTGGAGCGCTGGCCTGATCTGGTGTGGAAGTGCGCCATCAGGGACTCGAACCCCGAACCCGCTGATTCTCGAAACGAGCATCTCGGCTTCTGCCATTGGTGGCTGACATCCTGTGTGACCTGCACGGTTCGCGACTGCGAACGTCCGTCACGGCGGTTCATGATGGTCGTCTGCGGACGTTCCCTGTGGGTAAGCTGTGGTTGATCTTGACCGCGGCGCGGCTGCCAACCGGCACCGGGCCGCCGCCCACGCGTTGCCCATCCCCGCGATCCTCAGCCGCCCACAGCCGGGACGGCCGCCGTCAACCCTGTAACCGATCCCGCCTCGGCAACGAAGTACTCCCCGTGACCGGACGTGCGCAAGGTGGCCACCCGGCGGGATCGGCGCGAAGCGGGGTTGACGGCGGTCGGCCCGGCTTTGACCATGCGGCCATCGCGGGGACGGCGTGTCATCCGGCAGCCGCCAACGGTGAGCACTCTTCCTGTTCGGTATGCGCACTGCCGTGCTCAGCGCGCGTGGCCGACGGCGTCCGGCGCGGCCGGGCCAAGCGGAGCGGACCAGCCCGGCCGCGCGCTAGTTCGGCCCGCGCGACCGCCCGGCAGGGCGGCTTGAAACCGTACAGAAAGTCCTCACAGCAAACTTCTGCTGCCGAAGGAGCAGTCTGAGATGAATACTGCAGGTCCGCTCGATTTGGAGATTGGGCGCGTTCGCGCTGCGAGCCGATCTATGATTTCAACATACGTCCAATGGGGACAACAGTATCAATTCGGCGATGTACGCAACATCGTTTACAACGATATCATTGAGTACATCAATCTTCGTGTGGAAACTGCGGAGACCTGTATCCTTCTGGCCGAGAAAGAAAAGGTCGCGGAGGCGTTAGCTTTGGCGCGTTCGCTGTTGGAGCACTATCTCCTGTTGATACTTATCTGTCGAGGGTACAAGTATTTCAAACTGCAAGACAAATCGAATCTGTCAGACGGTGAATTTAAGGCGTTCCTCCAGGATATGCAGGGCGCCTTGCGAGAAAAGTCGACAAGCGGGGAGCATTCGTGCCTGGCTGTCGAAAAGTATCCGAGGCGGAAACGGCATCTTATGTACGTTTTCGAAGGTCTGCACGGCGCCGATGAACCGGATTTCAAGATCGCGCCGCACTATTTCCAGTTCCAGGAATTCAGCCCACAAGTGATGCGCTTGAATCGCGACGACTATTTTGAGTATCTACCTACTCCGCAGCAACTCCAGCACCAGGAGAAGGAGTTTCAGCGGGAAGCGACTTTCCTGTACCAACACTACCTGTCATATGATTCTCTGTTGACTTGTCTTGAGTTAAATGACATTGCCGACAAAGCTTGCGTGAAGCGCATCGAAGCACATTATACTTTCCTGGGTCAGTTTTTGCATCCTACCCACAACGCGGCACGATCTCTCTGCGAGCCGAGTAACATCTATGATGGCCAACCTAACGTTGGAATGCGATATCCATATGCCAGAAACGCTGTGCTTCTGGCGCACCTATACGCCGCCTTTCTGATGGCCGGAATAATTCAGGAGCTAGCTCTCCTTTTCGAAAACGCTCCCAAGAAGTACATTTCGAAGCCCGCAACCGCCATGCTTCGGCATGTCGCCGAAGTGCCTGAGAGGGAGTTCAATTATTTTTGGTTTCTCTTCAACAAGGCGCCACTCTATGACAAGTACAACTTTTGCATCTATCATCTCACTTATGAAGAATTGGCCGAGATAGGTGGTTACCCTAAGATCAGTGGCGATCAAATTCCGTTTGATCACGACATATTTGGCCATCTGAATTCAGCATTGGCGAGTTGGAGCAACGCCAAGTGTGGCGTCTACGAATCACCACTTCGCGATGCTTGAGATTTTTTTCCGATTGAAACGTGCCCTTATTTGAAGTAAAGAAGAATTAGGTAAAGAGACGAACATCCAGGTTTGAGTTGGTAATACATGACAACTTATGACGGTCAGGCGCCGGTAAGGAATATATACGAGTTTAATGATGTCGGCGAGGAGATTACCTTATATAACGGTCTGATTGGAGGTCTCGGCCACGTCAAGTATCCAGGTTCCATCCAACTTGAAATGGATCCTAGTTTTCGGGTGGCATGGCACGTTGAACCCGATGGCGATAAGCATGCGTTTGAGCGCTGGCATCTCTATGTTGGTGATGTTGACTTGGTGCTTCACCGGCCTGGTGGAGAGAAGATTATCCGGGTTCGCAAGAACAACACAACCACTGGCTACATCAATGGAGCCAATGTGGGTTCGGAGAATGATAACCTTGCGAAGGTAGTTCTTCATTGGATGAATCTTCCTGCGATACATGCTTCGGGCGTTCTTATTATGAACTCTGGTGATACGTGGTATCGGTGGGCGGGTAGATGTGAGTTCTTGATAGAAGATTGGAAGATCGTTCTTGATCGTCGATTCGATCATGAGCGTGTCTGGCGGCAAGCAAGCGATCGACGTAAGATCGTGATGACGCATGTCATGGAAATAAGTCGATCTGGCGGTCAAGGCTTTCGCGGCACCGATGTTCGCCCGGTTTTGGACGCGCTACATTTCGGCTTTTCCTTTGCGTTGGGTAGATGGGTCGCTCCAGCGCTCCCTACTGGACTGGACCTTGAA
This sequence comes from Prauserella muralis, assembly GCF_003202285.1. GTDB lineage: Bacteria > Actinomycetota > Actinomycetes > Mycobacteriales > Pseudonocardiaceae > Prauserella_B > Prauserella_B muralis. The sequence goes on along the minus strand of NZ_MASW01000006.1, from coordinate 142,998 downwards.
GGCAATCGAGTGTGGGAACAATGGGGCCCATGGTTTTGTGACAGTGGAACTAGTTCGGGGACGGCGTGGTGGCACCACACAAGGTCCGATGACTTGTCACATTATGTCGCCAGACTGGTTCCTGCCTTTTTGAATGCTGAGCGGGCAAATTTTGCGCGAATGCTTTTGTCCATGCTGGTGCAGGGTAACGGTGGGGGATTTATTGAACAACGGACCATCACCTTGTTTTCGGCAATGGAGCATCTTAGTTGGATCAAGAGAGTGCTTTCGGGAGAAATGTCTGCGAGTTTTTATGAGAATAGCTTCAGGGGTGCCGAGGTGCGCTTCCGGAGATTATTGGCAGACGCGAACGTGGCGACAACTATTGATGCAAATCACTATCCTTCGCTACACAAACTGGCTGTCGATCGCGGTCTAGTCGATGGTGTTGCCGCGACTGTGTACGTAAGAAATCGTATAGTGCACCCAAAGGCAGGGCGTGATGACATTTATGACCGAGACGGATTGTTGACTGATTCCTGGTTAATGACTCGAGGTTATCTGACGCTGCTTGTTCTTCATTGGCTCGAATACGAGGGTTCGTACCAATCGATCACTAGCGCCGGAGGCTTATCTGGCGATGTGGAGCGGGTCCCATGGGTTTAATGGGTCTGACTGTCAATTCGGATAGGAGATGGAGTTCGCCCTATTCTTCTATAATGGCGAGTTCCTAAGCTGGCTGTGGTGCTTCTATTCTTGTAACCATGACGGGTCTAGTCGCGTGAGCAAAGAACGAAGGGAAACGCCGACCGCAACGCATGCGTGGCGCAGCTCCACGACATCGAGTCGTCGTTCGCCGGATTCGTACTTGCTGACGAAGGACTGTGGGACGCCGAGTCGTTCGGCTACTTGGACCTGTGTGAGACCTGCCTCGTGACGTGCCTCGCGGAGGAGTTGGCAGAGGCGCTGGTATTCGGCCGAGTAGATCGACTTCTCCACCTGGCAAGCGCACCGTAGCGCTTGCGAGTATCCCAAAATCGGATATCGTCAGGGTGTGCCCGTGGCGCCGAGTCCGCTGATGGCGGGGGTGCCGGAGGGCCGCCGGTGGATCGGTTCTGGCTGCCTGAGCTGGGCGGCTTCGGTCTATGCGCTGGGCCGGTGGGGTTCGTTCCCCTGCACGTGATCGTGGGTGCGGCTCGTGTGTCCTTTGGTGTTGCCCGGGTCTCGGGCCGCTCCACGTCGTCGTCATCTGGTCGTGGAGGAAAGGAACCGGCATGGGTACGCACGACGGTGCTGCTCGGCGGCCCCTCGTGTTCGTCGTGGTGGATGCGTCGTGATCGGCGACGAGCGCGACGGGCCGGTGGTGTTGAGCGCGGAGCAGTGTGCGGAGATCGCGTCGGCGTTGGCTGATGATGACGCCCGTAAGGCTGAGGTGATGCTGTACGCCGCGCAGTACCCGCACGAATCGCTGAGCACGGGCGAGGGCTTCACCGAGCAGGAACGGCAGTGGGCGGCACAGGTTCGCTCGCTGCGCCAAGCAGCGGATCTCGAGCTGGACGCGGCCATCGGCCGACTGGACGCCGCGATCCGAACCGAGACAGTTGACCTGCTGGCGCGCGCCGACAGTCGCGATGAGCGTGCTGCGAACGCCCTGCGGCTGCTCAGTGTGCACGTGTTGGAGCAGGTGTGCGCGATGGCGGAGCAGGCGGGTCTGCCCCTGGAGGGTCTTGGGCTTGCGGCGGTGGGTGCGCGAGCCCGCGCTGAGGCGCTGGCAGAGGGTGACCTGGCGTCGCAGGCCGGGCCGTGGCGGACCGTGGTGGACGAGCTGCGGGAGCTGGCCGATGTGCTGGGTCAGGCGTCGGTGAACCTCTACAACCATGTCGCGTGGGTGGAGCGGCAGGACTGGAGTCAGCCGCCACCCTCCGCGCAGGCACAGCCCAGCAGCGGGCCACCACCCGAGGCGCCACAGGTACCCGAGCGACCGGCGCCGACCGATGACGTCGACGCGATGCTTCGCCGGATCGATCGGGTCGTGGATGCCGATGTCGCGGCGCTGTATGAGCGTAAGGATGCGGGGGACGACAGCGTGCGGCCAGTGCTGCGGCAGCGGGCGTTTCACCTGCTTGAGCTCGGGATCTGCGAGGCCGGTGAGGCTGGCATCGACACGAGTGGCGTCGAGACGGCCGTGGAGGCCGCTTTCGAACTGCCCGGCCGGTGACCGGGGTGGGTTCGATAGGTTGGCGCGATGGCGCTGGTGCAGTGGGCGTACGAGGTGGCCGAGGACAAGCTGGCTGCGCCGTTGCCGCGTCGCTGGGCTCATGTGCAAGGGGTCGCTCGGCAGGCTCGCCGTTTGCGGGTGGTGGCCGGTGCGGATGCGGAGGTGCTGGAGGCGGCTGCCGTGTTGCACGACGTTGGCTATGCCCCGGACCTGGTGGACACCGGGTTTCACCCGATCGACGGAGCCGTCTACCTTGCGCACATTGAGGCGCCGGAGCGGCTGGTGCACCTGGTCGCCCACCACTCCTTCGCCACCTACGAAGCGGAGCTACGCGGGCTGAGTGAGCGCATGACCGCCTACCACGATGAGGGCGGCCCGGTTCGGGATGCGCTGTGGTGCTGCGACCTCACCACCTCCCCGGACGGCGAGACCGTGAAGGCCGACGAGCGGATCGCGGAGATCAAGCAGCGGTACGGCCCCGACCACCTGGTTACCCGCTTCATCACGGGTGCCGCACCGGAGCTGTTGGCGGCGGTGGAGCGCACTGAGCGGCGACTGGCTGAGGTCGAGGCCGGTTAGCTAGCCGAGGTAGGGCTCGGTGCGGTTTTGCAGGCCGTGCTGGATGCGCAGCCGCATGGACGGGTGGATGTTCAGGCTGTCGATCGTGTCGGGTGGCACCCAGTGGACCTGGCGGGACTCGGTGCTGGTGCGGGCCTGGCCGCCGATGGGCCGGGCGTGGAAGCAGACGGAGAACTCCTGGCGGACCTCGCCGTCGTCGTAGGCGATGACGTGGCGGGGGTCGGTGTAGAGGCCGGACAGGCCGGTGACCTCGACGTCGATGCCGGTTTCCTCGCGGACCTCGCGCACCACCGTGTCGGTGAGGCGTTCGCCGATGTCCTGGGCGCCGCCGGGCACGGCCCACAGGCCGTTGTCGGTGCGCTCGATCATCAGCAGCTCACCCGCGTCGTTGCGCACGATCGCGGTCACCGCGGGCACGATGCTGTTCGCGCGGGGCGCGGCCGGGTCGTCGTAGTAGTCCCTCTTCGGCACCTCGGGTCAGTCCTCCCACTTGCAGGGTGTGGCGTGCTCCCACACCGCGTCAATGCTGTCGGCGTAGGTGGTGAACAGGTCGCCGGCCGAGAGCCGCCGCAGGTGCAAAGCCGGGGCGTGGGCGGCGATTTTGCCGTAGACGTGCGGGTTGACGATCATCTCGTCGTCGAAGCGGAAGATGCTGTTGTAGAGCACGGTGCCGTGGCAGCGGATGTCGATCCCGGGCGTGCCATCCAGCGGCCGGAAGTGCGCCAACGCGTGATCGATCTTGGCGGAGATGGTGTGCGTCCCGATGCCCTCGTCGCTGCTGCGCTGGAGCACGGCGGGAGCATCCCGATCCCCGAAAAGTAGGCGGATACGTGCGCCTGCTTCGGCTTTGCGGCGCAGCGTGTCCAGCAGGTCGGGTTTCTCGGTGAGGAACATGCCGACATAGACCAGCATGTCGACGCGGGCGGTGGCGTGGTCGAGCAGGCGGTCCCACAGGTCGGTGGGCACCGCGTTGCGGTGTGGGTAGACCTGGATGATCTCGGAGCCGCTGACCTCGGTGCGGGCACCCTCGCTGTAGGCGTCCGGCCAGAGGTAGCTTTCGTTCTCGCCCAGCATCGCCGCGATCCGGTGGCGGTACTTGGCATACGGGGTGCGGCCTTTGGTGATCCAGCGCTCGACCGTCTTCGGGTCGACCGCCAGTTTCTCCGCCAGCTCTTGCGGCGTGAGGCCGTTCCCCAAAAGGGCCTCACGCAGCCGCTGATTGGTCATGTGGTGCCCCCATCGTCGACACAAACCAAGGGACGTCTCGACGGTAGCAGGGACGTCCCGAAAAGTCCTTGCACGTGGTGCTGGCGTCCCGCCCTCCGACGGCATCGTCGTTACTACGCACCCGAGTTGATGGGGCGTTGAACCGAACAGATTGCCTTGGAGGGCAGTGGTTATGCGTCTGTTGATTGATACGTCGCGTGTGTCGTTCACGGTGGGTCGTGAGCCGGAGGCGAAGAAGGATCAGAACGGTGTGCAGCGTGTGGAGCGCAACACCAACATTCCGATGTGGTCGGTGCAGCTGGTTGCCATGGATGACGGCGGGGCTGAGGTGATCACTGTGACTGTCGCGGCTCCCCAGCCGCCCAAGGTCGCAGTCGGTCAGCCGGTGGCCCCGGTGGAGTTGCAGGCGATTCCCTGGGCACAGAACGGCCGCAATGGTGTGGCGTACCGCGCCACGGATGTGAAGCCGGTATCCGCGTCGAAATCCGCCACGAGCACTCCCGCCGGTGAGAAGTGATGACCCGGGTCGTGGACAAGAGCGTCAGCCAAGCTTTCGAGACCTGGCGCGGATTGTGTGACCAGTTGGCCGAGCGACGCCGCGTGTGTGATGTGCAGTCGCAGCGGTGGCGCGAAGGTGCTGGGCCGTGGTCGGACTGTGAGGCCGCGCGACGCCAGTACGACATCGTGCACGCCCGCATGTCCGTGGCGTGGGCCCACTACATCGTGCTCAAGCACGGTCTGAACAAGTCCGAAGTGTTCGACTTCGACTGATCCCTTTCGAGAGTGCACGGGGCCGGTGTCCTTCTTGGCGGTCGGTCTCCGGCTCCGTGCCTCTCGTTGTTCAACTCTGCCTGGGAGGGCGACGAGTCATGCCTAAGTCTACGCGGCGTGCCCGTGGCGCGCGTGTTGATGTCATGGAGGTCTGGCAGGCCCCGAAACAGTCCTGGCCTGCCGTCCTTGTCGGGATGTTGATCCGCTGGCGCGCTGAGCTCGCGCTCACGGCGGTCACGATTGTGGTGCTGGTCTGGCTGGACGGCCGGACGAACACGGTGGTGATGTGGCTGATCGTTGGCGGCACCCTGGGGGTGGTCGCTGTGCTGCCGTGGTCGCGGCGGTTCGTGCTGGCCCGCTTCTGGTGCGTGCTGGACCGCCACCGGCTGCGCACGTGTTTGCGGATGGCCAAGATCCGCACGATGAACCTGGACGGTGCGCTGCCGTTCCTGCTGTGGGCTCGGCCCACCAAGACCGGGGAACGGGTCTGGATGTGGACCCGCGCCGGTTCCTCCGCTGATGACCTGGAGAACGTGCTGGGCTATATCGCCCCGGCCTGCTACGCCCGCTCGGCACGCCTGCACCGCGTGCGCTCGCTGTCCACGCTGGTGGCGGTGGAGCTGGTGCGGCGTGACCCGCTCGAGCGGCCACAGGCGATCCGCTCGCCGTTGGCGCGGTTGTCGGCCCGGATGCAGGGCCACAACGTCACCGCCGAGGGCTCGGAGCCCATCACCGCCGCCACCGTCACCCCCCTACCCGTCCGCCAGGACACCCCGGCGGCTGGCACGGGCACGAAGGCGGCCAAGACCACCACCAAGAAGGCGGCGGTTCCGGAGCAGTCGGCTCGGCCGTCGGTGGTCGTCAACGGCGAAGACCTCTCCGACTACATCGACTGAGGGAGGCGAGATCCATGCTGAGCAGGAAGAAGACCCACAAGCCGGACACGGTTCCGGTGGCGGGGTTGTCGATCTATGACCCGGTGCATCTGGGCATTTTCGAGGACGGCCACCGCGTCGATCTCGAGTTGATCTACCGCAACATTCTGATGGCCGGGGAACCCGGTGCCGGGAAGTCGGTGGCGTTGAACAACATCGTCGCCCACGGCGCTCTGTGTCCGGATGTGTCGTTGTGGTTGTTCGACGGCAAGCAGGTCGAACTCGGGTTGTGGCGGGAGCTGTCGGATGTGTTCGTCGGCCCCGACATCACCACCGCCCTCGCACGGTTGAAGCAGCTCCAGGCGGAGATGAACCGCCGCTACGACGAGCTGGACCGGGTACGGCGACGCAAGATCGACCGCACCGACCCGGTGGATGTGATCATGCTCGTGCTCGACGAGCTGGCCCTGTTCTCGGCCACGATGGGCAGCAAAGACGAGCAAGACCACTTCGTGCGCCTGCTGCGCGACCTCGTGGCCCGGGGCCGCGCCGCCGGGGTGATCGTCGTGGCCGCCACCCAGCGGCCGTCAGCGGACATCATCCCCACCTCGTTGCGGGACCTGTTCGGCTACCGGCTGGCGTTTCGCTGCACCACCGACTCTTCGTCGGACATCATCCTCGGCCGGGGCTGGGCTGCCAACGGTTACAACGCGGCCACTATCGCCCCGGAAGAGCGTGGGGTTGGGCTGCTGCTGGCCGAGGGTGGCATTCCTCGTCGGATGAAGTCGGCCTACCTCTCCGACGCCGACATCTACGCGCTGGTCGACTACGCCCGCCAACTGAACGCGGGCAAGACCGTCGCCTGAAACCCCTTCACTCTCACCCCCTTTTCGACCCTGTCACGGGAGAGGACTGTGCCCATGCTGACCATCACACCACCCCTGGCTGTCGATAACGGCCACGTGTGGGTCCTGGTATCGGCCGAGTCCGGCGCGGTCGACGCCGCCCGGCTCGCCCACATCCCCGGCACCACCACCTTCGCCGCACTCCCGGTGCAGGTGTTCAACACCGCCGGGCTGCTGCCCACCTACGCCGACACCGGCGAACCCGTCACCGGATTCCGGTGGGCCACCACCGCCGACATCACCGCCCACCTCGACCTGTTCACCGAGTAAGGAGATCAGCACACCGGTGTCTCGCTCGACCGCGACATTCACCCCCAGCACCACACCGGCACTGGGGGCGGATGCCGTTGCCGAGCCGGGATGGCTACTGGTAGACGGTTGCTGCTCGCAGGGCAGCGCTGACGACGGTCCAGCTGTCCGACGGCATCGCCACCTTGCGCGCTGCGTAGTAGTCGTCGGCGTCTCCCAGCCACCAAGCCAGCGCTTCGAGATAGCCCGGCAGCGAATGGACGTCCCAGTTCGCCGGTGGACCATCGCTCCACTCACCCACCAGCGTGCGCAGAGTGTCGAGCAGGCGCTCCTTTCCTCGCGCAGCAGGTGCAGAGGGACATCCGGCCAGCCCGCAGTCGTCGTCTGGGTCCGTGTCGCGATGCTCGAACTCGTAATGGAAGCACACGAAGTGCATGCCCTCGAACATCGTGTAGTTCGCTCGCCCACGCACTACAGGGCGGCCACAGCGGCGGCATACGGGCGCCAGCTCAGTGTCGTCCACCGGCGAATCATGCCACGGTTGCTCGCCACAGGGGGTTCGGTATGGCCGTGCTGAGCACCTCGCCGCGCGAGCCCCTGAGCAGTACCAAGGTCCAGCGCGAGCTCGTCCGCCGCGCGTCGCAGCCGGGCTATCAGTGGTGGCTCACCCACGTCATGTCGGCTGCCGCCTGCTCGCACCCGGTGCGGCTCAAGCTGACCGCCACCTGGCACGGCGACGACGGCCGGTCCGAGGTCGAGCCTGTCACTGACGGGATGCCGGATGGTGTGCTGTACGCGGCGTGCAAGAACCGCCGCGCCACCGTGTGCCCGGCGTGTGCCGAGACCTACCGGGCTGACACCTACCAGCTGGTCAAGGCGGGCCTGGTGGGTGGCAAGGGCGTGCCGGACACGGTGTCCGGGCATCCGTGTTTCTTCGTCACCCTCACCGCCCCCGCCTTCGGCCCCGTCCACACCCGCGTGGTCGGCTCGAACGGCACGGTGCGGCCCTGTCGGGCTCGACGGTTGGGCACGGTGTGTGAGCACGGGCGGCAGGTCATCTGCCTGCAACGCCACACCGAGGACGACCCGCGCCTGGGCGAGGCCATCTGCCGGGACTGCTACGACTACCAGCATCAGGCCGTGTGGAACTTCCACGCCGGGGAACTCTGGCGGCGCACCACCATCACGCTGAACCGCAAACTCCGCCAGGCCGCCCAAGACCGGGGTGTGCACGTGCGGTTGTCCTACGCCAAGGTCGCCGAATACCAGCGGCGCGGAGTGGTGCACTTCCACGCCCTGGTGCGGCTGGACGGCTACGATCCCGATAACCGGGATGCGATCCTGCCGCCTCACCCGTCGATCACGCCGGAGCTGCTGGCCAGCTATCTGGAGCACGCGGCGACGGTCACCCGGTTCACCACCGCCTCGCACCCGAAGAACCGGCTCGGCTGGGTCATCCGCTGGGGCGAGCAAATCGACATCCGCCCCGTGCGGCTCGCCCCGGCCGACACCGACGACCGCGGGCACCTCACCACGACCGCGGTGGCCGCGTATCTGGCGAAGTACGCCACCAAGGCCACCGAGCAGGCCGGGCACGTCTCCCGCCGCCTCACAGCCACGGCGGCGGCCTACTACGCCGAGCAGGACACCCACCAAGCCCGCCAACTCATCGCCTGCTGGCAGCTCGGACAACGGCCCTTCTACCGCGACACCAAAGAGCAGCGCGCCGAGTGGGCCGACACCTGGGGCAAGCTGCAGAAGTGGGCCCACATGCTGGGCTTCGGCGGCCACTTCTCCACCAAGAGCCGCCGCTACTCCACCACCCTCACCGCCCTGCGTGCGGTGCGCAAGGCCTACCAGCGGGGCGAGCCACCCGAGCATCCCGGCCACGTGCCGGCCGATGCCGACCTGACCGGCGATGACACCACCGTCACCCTGACCTGGCTGTTCGACGGCGTGGGCTGGCTGACCATCGGCGACGCCGCACTGGCCAACACCGCTGCCGCCAAGGCACGCGAGCGAAAACAGATCGCCAAGGAAGAGATGGAAGAACTCGTTGCCGGATAAGGGAAGGAACCATGAAGGATAGGCTTTGGACGATCGAAGACGTTGCCGCCTACCTCGGCATCCCGAAGAACACGCTCTACCAGTGGCGCACCAAGGGCTACGGCCCCAAGGGGGTGCGCATGGGCAAGTACGTGCGCTACCGCGTTGAGGACGTGCTGGCGTGGGTGTCGCAACTGCGGGAGGCGGCGTAGTGGGCCGCCCACCGTTGGAGATCGGCACGCATGGCGCGATCCGCTATCTGCCTGCCGAGTCCGGGTTCGTCGCTCGGACGTTGTTCCGCGACTACGACGGCCGCACCAAGCAGGTCGAGCGCTGGGGCAAGACCAAGGGCCAGGCGGAGCGCAACCTCAAGCGCGCCTTGAAGGAACGCGCCGGGGCCGGGGGTGATGGCATCACCTCGGAGACGCGGCTACGCGAGATCGCCCAGGTGTGGCTGGCCGACGTCCGGCGTGATGTGGACTCCGGCGACAAGTCCCCCGGCACGGGCGAGACCTACGCGTCGATCCTGCACCGGTGCGTGCTGCCAGGTGTGGGGGAGCTGCGGGTGCGGGAGGCGACGGTGTCGCGGATAGATCGTTTCCTGACGGCGGTCGCGGCCAACATCGGCGTGCCCACGGCGAAGACGGCACGGTCGGTGCTCTCGGGGATCATGGGCTATGCCGCGCGCTACGGCGCAACCGATATGAACCCGGTGCGGGATACCCGACCCCTGAGCAACGGCCGCAAGAACGCGGCTCGTGCTCTGACTCGGCAGGAACGGCAGCAGTGGTTGAGCCAGCTCGAGGCCGACGAGAAGGCGGTGCGGTGGGACCTGCCGGACCTGTCCCGCTTCCTGATGGCGACGGGTGTCCGCATCGGGGAAGCGCTCGCGCTGTACTGGGAAGACGTGGACCTGGCCAACGGCGTCGTGGAGATCAAGTACACGGTCGTGCGGGTCAAGGGCCACGGGCTGATCCGCAAGCCCACTAAGACCGCCGCTGGGGAACGCGTGCTGCCGTTGCCGTCGTGGGCTGTCGACATGCTGACGAAGCGCCATCGTGCGGCCAGGGAGGCGGCTCGGCCGGACGCGAGCCCGGTCTTCGCCAGCTCGGAGGGCGGCCTTCGCGATCCGTCCAACACGCGCCGGGCGTTGCGCGATGCCCGGGGGACCGAGGGCTTCGCCTGGGTCACCTCGCACGTCTTCCGCAAAACGGCCGCCACCGTGCTGGACGATGCCGGTCTGAGCGCCCGGAAGATCGCAGACCAGCTCGGCCACGCTCAGCCATCCATGACGCAGGACGTCTACCTCGGGCGCAAGCTGGCAAGCCGAGAAGCGGCACAGGCCCTGGAGACCATCCTTGATAACCAGTCCACGTAGTTTCCTGTGGGAAACCTGTGGGTTGATCTTGGCGATCACCCGCGAAGGGTGCTCTGACCTGGGGTGGAAGTGCGCCATCAGGGACTCGAACCCCGAACCCGCTGATTAAGAGTCAGCTGCTCTGCCAATTGAGCTAATGGCGCGCGTCGCGCTCGGAACCTGCGTCGTGGTCCCCCTCAGCGACGAGAAAAAGATTAGCACGGTCCCTCCGGCCGCCTTCGCAGCACCCCCCGAACACGCTGAGGGCACAACTTGACCATATCTGCCACCTCCGGGTGAGGGATCGGGCACACTGTGCTCGCAACTGGGGCATGGTCAACAGGAAATGGATGTGTGCCGATGGTCGGTCGGGGTGGGCGCGGGTCAGGCTTGGGGGTCCGGCTGGTGGCAATGGTGCTGGTCGGAAGCGCGGTCCTCGCGGGGTGCACATCGGCGGCGAGCGAGACACCGTCACCCCGGAACGATCGGTCACAGACGGTAACCACAGTCGAGCCGGAGCCCGCCGTCCTGAGTCTCTCGGTGCCGAAGCGGGCCCACGACTTCGAGCCCGGCAAGCCGATCACGGCCACCGTGACCAACGGCACCATCACCGAAGCGTCGCTGGTCGGCACGCACGGCACCGTGGTGCGCGGCCGGATCGCGCCGGACGGGTCGGGCTGGCGGTCGGCGGAGCCGCTCGGCTACGGCAAGACGTACCAGCTCGCCGTCACGGCGAAGGGCGAGGACGGCAAACCGGCCACCGCCACGTCGACGATCACCACCGCGACCCCCGCTGCCCAGGTCGCGGTGTCGATGAACGTCGCCGACGGCCAGACCGTCGGCGTCGGCATGCCCCTCATCTTCACGTTCACCAGCGACATCGTCGACCGGAAGGCCGCCGAGCGGGCGCTGCGCATCACCGCCGAGCCGGACACCGAGGGCGCCTTCCGCTGGTTCACCGACAGCCAGGTCACCTGGCGGCCCAAGGAGTACTGGCGGCCGGGCACGACGATCCGCGTCAACGCCGCCGTCTACGGGCGGCATCTCGGCGGCGGCCTGTACGGCAGCGAGGACCGGCACGCGAAGCTGAAGGTCGGGGACAAGATCGTCGCCATCGCCGACGGCGCGACCCACCACATGCGGGTCTTCGTCAACGACCGCATGGTCCGGCGGCTGCCGATCTCGATGGGCAAGCCGTCGAGTTCGACGCCCAACGGCACCTACACGGTGATGAGCGAGCACACCGGCTACACCATGGACTCCAGCACCTACGGCGTCCCGGTGGACAGCAGCGCCGGTTACCGGCTGTGGGTGGAGACCGCCGTCCGGCTGTCCTACAGCGGCATCTTCTACCACTCGGCACCGTGGTCGGTCGGCTACCAGGGCAACACCAACACCAGCCACGGCTGCCTCAACCTCTCGCCCGAGGACGCGGCGTGGCTCATGTCCAGATCGCAGCCGGGCGACCTGGTGACCGTCCGCAACGCCGGCGAGCAGATCCTGGAGCCGACGGACGGCTGGAGCGTGTGGCAGCTGCCGTGGCGGGAGTGGCTTGCCGGGTAGGGCTGGACGACCCCCGGAAAGAAAAAGTCCCGCAGGCCTGTGACCTGCGGGACTGCGCTGGGGTGAGTAACGGGACTTGAACCCGCGACCCCCTGGACCACAACCAGGTGCTCTACCGACTGAGCTATACCCACCATGCGAGGTACTTCACCGAGCCCCTCGGCTGGATCATCATAGCGTGCCGCCTCCGCGGCACTGAACCGGGTTCCTCATTCGGGCCCCCGGAGCACCTCGTCGGCCGCCGCCCTGGCCTGTTCGGTCGTGGGCCCTGGCTGGGGGACGAAGGCGGTGCGCCGGTAGTACTCCAGCTCGCCGATCGACTCCCTGATGTCGGCGAGCGCGCGGTGAGCGAGGCCCTTCTCCGGCTTCGCGTAGTAGATGCGCGGATACCAGCGCCGGACGAGCTCCTTGATCGACGACACGTCGACCATCCGGTAGTGCAGGTACGCGTCGAGCGAAGGCATGTCCCTGGCGATGAAGCCGCGGTCGGTGCCGATCGAGTTGCCGGCCAGCGGCGCGGTCTGCGGATCCGGCACATGCTCCCGGACGTAGTCCAGCACCTGCTGCTCGGCCTCCTCCAGCGTCACCGTGGAGGCCCGCACCTCGTCGGTGAGCCCGGACTTGGCATGCATCTCGCGCACGATGTCGGGCATGTTCGCCAGCGCCTCGTCGCTGGCGTGGATGACGAGGTCGAGGCCCTCACCGAGGACCCGCAGCTCCGCATCGGTGACGAGCACGGCGATCTCGATGAGGGCGTCCTTCGCGAGGTCCAGCCCCGTCATTTCACAGTCGATCCAGACAAGACGGTCGGTCACCCGGCAAACCCTAACGTGACCGCAACGGAGATGCCTGTCACGTACCGTTCTCGATGTTGTCCACGATGGCTTTCGCGTCGTCGATGGGGATCGCGAATCCGATGCCGATGCTGCCGGAGGACGGCGAGTACATGGCGGAGTTGATGCCGATCACCTCGCCGGAGGTGTTCACGAGCGGGCCGCCGGAGTTGCCGTGGTTGATGGAGGCGTCCGTCTGGATCGCCGTGTAGCTGGGTGTGCCGGCCGCCTGGTCGAACGCCTGCCGCCCGCCGAACGGCGACGGCTGCTCCTGCCGGCGGTTCAGCTCGGACAGGTGGCGGTCGACGGCGCTGACGATGCCGGACGTCACCGTGTTTTGCAGGCCCGCGGGCGAACCGATGGCCACCACCTCCTGGCCGACCTGCACCGACGCGGAGTCGCCGAGAGTCGCCGGGGTCAGCCCGCTCGCGCCGTGTGCCTGCAGTACGGCGATGTCCGCGGTGGTGTCCGCGCCGAGCACGCTGGCCCGGTAGGTGGTGCCGTCGGACAAGGTGACCTCGACGTCACCGACCGCACCGTCGACGACATGCGCGTTGGTGAGGATCTTGCCGTCCTCCGACAGGATCACGCCCGAGCCGATGGCCTCGCCGTCGGCCGTGGTGACGTCGACCTGCACCACGCTGGGCAGCACCTTCCGCGCGACCGCGCTGACGTCGGAGCCGGTGTTGGCCACCGTCTGCCCCGTCGCCGAGCCGAGCGCACTCGCGGCCGACCCGGACGATCCGCCGTCGGCGGCGGTGACGATGGCGGCCCCGCCCGCGCCGCCGACGAGCGCGGCGACCACCGCCGCACCGGCGGCGAGCACGCCCACGCGCGATCTGGCCCGCTTGCCGCCCGCGGGCTGGTGGTGGTCCGGACCCGCGGGCGGTGGCGGGACAGGTGGCTTCGCGAACAGCGGATGGTCCTGCTGCCGGTCCGTCGGTGAATGCGGCTGCTCGGGTGTGTGCGGGTTCTCATCCATGGGCCCAGCCTCACGCGCTGGGGTGAGAGCAGCCTGAGGATCACCCCGCGTCTGGCTGAGAGTTTCCCGATCGTGTGAGTTCCACCGCCAACGCGGCCCATTGCCGCGCGGTGACGGTGCCTGCCAGGGCCACCGGGTCGATGCCGCACCGGGCCAGTGGCCGGCGTGGCCGGTAGCCGGTGACGCGGGCGACGACGCGCAGCACCGGCCGGTGCGGGTCCCCGTAGGCGGCGTCGAGCAGCGCGCGCAGCAGCTGCCCCGCCTGGCCGCCGAGGCCGGGCCTGCGTTCGATGAGCAGGTGTGCCGAGTCCACAGTGGGCGCCGGCTGGAAGCACCGCGCAGCCACCCTGCGCACGAGCCGCAGGTCGAAGCGGGCTGCCCACCACGCGAGTTCGGCTGACCGCGGAACCGCGGCCGTCAGCCGCCTGGCGAAGCCCCATTCGACCACCAGTGCGGCACGTCGCAGCGCCGTGGCGCGCGGGTCGAGCAGGCGGCGCAGCAGCACGGTGGAGATCGAGTAGGGGATGCTCGCCACGACCAGGAAAGGCTTGCGCGGCAGTGCGATCGTGCGGGCGTCGCCGTCCACGACGCGCACGTTGCCAGCGTCGGCAAGACGCGTGCGCAGCCGCCCCGTGAACGCGGGATCGCGCTCGACGGCGATCACCCGGGCGCCTGTCGCCGCAAGTGGGACGGTGATGGCGCCTGCGCCGGCGCCCAGTTCGACGACGAGGTCGCCGGGTCCGGGAGCGCAGGAACGGATCAGCTGCCGCACGACCGGGCGTGAGACGAGGAAATGCACGCCCGATGGGTTGGCCCGCGGTGCGCGGGCAGGACGAGATGGCCGGGATCCGGACATGGTGGTGCTCCGTCATGAACGAGATGGAGCGCGCACGGCGGCGCGCGGGGACGGTCATGACGCAGCGACCGGACTCAAGGCCGGAAACCGTCCACCCGACGCCCTGACGACGGGCGTGGGTGGAGGTCAGCGCACGAGGGCGGCGCGCCCGTGTGGCCGGTTGCGGAGACCGGCCACGATCAGGCGCGTGCCGAGACTGTTCCAACCCCCGCGGCTGTCGCCTGCGGGTCAGGTGCTCCGTTCACAGGGCAGCGCAGGGTGGAGATGGCTCACTGTGCTGAGGTTCGCGGTCGCTGCGCTCAGGCGCGCCGCGGCCGCAGCCGCGCGAACGCCACGCGGCAGCCGGACAAAGATCCCATGGCATCGACGATAGCGGCCCGCGCAACCGGATTTTCCGTTCACGCCGGGCTGCTGACGTCACGAGACGCCCGTTCGCGACCAATTTCGGCGGATTCACGGGCGGGCGGATCCACTCGCGAATTCACCCCTCGCGCACCGGGACGAGGTCGTTCTAGCGTCGGCACGACAAGGTCTCGAGCGCGAAGAAGGGAGTCCACAATGGGCATATCGTTCGCGAACAGGTGCGTGACGGAGGACATCGAGGTGCAGGGCGCGTTCGACCTCGCCGCGTGTGCCGGGTTCACGTCCGGCTCGGTGTCGGCGGCGCACGACGGCTCCCCGGTGCTGCGCCTGGCATTCCCGGTGGACGGCAGCTGGGCGTCCGTGGGAGCGCTGGTGCGGCAGCGTGCGCCCGATGTGGTGAGTGTGGAGGTGTCCGCACCGCCCGGCCCGGCTCGCGCGGCGGTGACGCAGGTCCGCCGCGTGTTGTCACTGGACCTCGACGGCGTGGCGTTCGCGGCGGTGGCCGAGGCCGACCCGGTGGTGGGCTGGCTGTGGCGGCGGCATCCCGGGCTGCGCCCGGTGTTGTTCGGCTCGCCGTACGAGGCGGCGTGCTGGGCAGTGGTGTGCCATCGGCTGCGCATCGCGCAGGCGGCGAGGCTGACCGGCAGGCTCATCGAGCGATACGGGGTGCCGGTCGAGGTCAGCGGGGTGGTGTTGCCTGCGTTTCCCGCGCCGGGCGCGCTGCGGGACCTCGACCGCGCCACCGGCCTGTCCGACGCCAAGCTGCGGCGGCTGGAAGCCATCGGGCGGGCAGCGCTCGACGGTGCGCTCGACGCCGGGCTGCTCCGGTCGATGACGCGGGAGGACGCGCTGGCGCATGTCCGGCAACTCCCCGGAATCGGGCCGTTCTCGGCTGAGCTTGTGGTGGCGCGCGGGGCGGGTCACCCGGATCTGTTCCCGAGGGAGGAGGTCCGGCTGCACACCGAGATGGCGTGCCGCTATGGCGTCCGCGACCCCGGCGAGCTCGAGCACATCGCCCAGGGCTGGCAGCCGTATCGGAGCTGGGTCGCCTTCCTGTTGCGGGCCTCGCGTGAGCTGCGCACGGGCGAGCGCGCTGGGGGACGGCTCAGGCCGAGCGAAGGCGGGTGAGGCCGCGGACGGGACGGGACGAGGCCAGGAACGCCGACGATAGCGCGGCGCGGATCCGGACGCGGGGAAAGGGGGTCACCGTGGGCAGACATCGGTTGTGGTGAGCTGAGGGCGTGCATCCAGCCCAGGCAGACAGTGAGATCTGGCGAGCGTTCGACCTGAGCCTCGCCACCGCGGGAACGATCGCGCTCGTTGCCGGGATCGTCGCGTTGCTCGCCGTGGTCGTCCGCGCACCGTGGCGGCTCGCGCGCAACGTGGTGACGATCGTCCACGAAGCCGGCCACGCTCTGGTGGCGGTGCTGGCGGGCAGGCGCCTGCAGGGCATCCGCCTGCACTCGGACACCTCGGGGGTCACGGTGTCGCGGGGCAGGCCGACCGGGCCCGGCATGGTGCTCACCACGCTGGCGGGCTATCCGGCGCCCGCGGTGCTGGGCCTGGCGTTCGCGGGGTTCGTCTCCGCCGAGAACCTGACCGCGGTGCTCGGCATCGCCGCCGTGCTGCTGCTGGGCGTGCTGGTGATGGTGCGCAACGCGTACGGGATCTTCGCGGTGGTGGTGTCGGCGGCGGTCCTGGCCGGAGTCGCACTGCTCGCGCCACCGGCGCTGCAGGCGGCCTTCGTCTACCTCATGGCGTGGTTCCTGCTGTTCGGTGCGGTACGGCCGGTGTTCGAGCTGCAGGCCAAACGGCGCCGGGGCGCGGCTCGCGACTCCGACGCCGACCAGCTGGCCCGGCTGACGGGGGTGCCGGCCGCCATCTGGCTGCTGGTGCTCACCGTGCTGACCGTCACCTGCCTGGCCGCGGGCGGCATGCTGCTGATCGAGCCCGCCGTGCGCTGATCCGGGTGTTCCCGCTCACCGGGAACGCCGACCAGCGCGGTCTCCGCCGACCGGAGTGCGGCACACTGGTGCCTCGAACACCGGTGTTGGGTGTCGTGCACGTGTCGCGACACCGGCGGGAGAGGGCAGTGCAGTGACGGACGCGGTGACGGTCGAGGTGGCGAAGGCAGTCGAGGAGTGCGCGCGGGCGGCCAAGGCGGCGGCACCGTCGCTCGCCGCGGCCCCGGACACGGCGATCGACGCGGCGCTCACCGGCATGGCCGAACGGCTGCTCGCACACCGCACCGAGGTGCTCGAGGCCAACACCGCCGATGTCACCCGCTCCCGCACCGAGGGCATGAGCGCGGGACTGCTGGACCGGCTCACCATCACCGACGACCGGCTCACCGGTATGGCCGACCAGCTGCGGCTGCTCGCCGGTGCGCCGCACCCCGAGCGGTCCATCCCGGTGTCCACACTCGACGGTGGACTGCGGCTGGTGGAGCGGCGCAGGCCAGTGGGCGTGATCGGCGCCAACTACGAGGCACGGCCCAACGTCACGGTCGACGTCGCCTCGCAGCTGGTGAAGTCGCGCAACGCGGGCGTGCTCCGCACCGGCTCCGCCGCGCTCGGCTCGGCGCAACGGCTGCTCGAGGTGGTGATCGGCCCGGCGCTGGCCGACGCGGGCATCGACGCCGACGTGATCCAGCTGGTGCCGCGGGTCGAGCGCGAGGCGGCGGCGGCGCTGGTGCGCCTGCCCGCCCTGGTGCCGCTGGTGATCCTGCGCGGCAGCGGCGACAGCACGCGGGCGCTGGCCACCGAGGCCGCCACACACGGGGTCCGCACGCTGGCCCACGCCGACGGCGGCGGGGTGCTGTACGTGGACTCCGCCGCCGACGCGGACACGGTGCGCTCCCTGGTGGTGGCAAGCCTCGACCGGCTCGGCGTGTGCAACCGGCTGAACCTGCTGCTCATCCACGCATCGGTGCACGACGCGCTGTGGCCGGTGGTGTCCGAAGCGCTCGCCGAGCGCCGGGTGCGTGCCTCCCTGCCGCCGCACGAGCACCCCATCGGCTACGAGTGGGCGCTCGACTCGGACCAGGAGGCGACCGTCACGGTCGCGAAGGTCGACAGCCTCGCCGAGGCCGTCGGCATCGCCAACGAGCACACCTCCGGGCTCGCCGCAGGCATCGCCACCGAGGATCCCGACGCCGCGGAGGCGTTCCTCGACGGCTACCAGGGCACCGGCGTGTTCTGGAACGCGCCCACGCGGCTGCTCGACGGCTTCAAGCTGCTCGGCGTGCCGGAGACCGGCATCAACCTGGACAAGGTGCCCGGCCCCCGTGGCCCCGTCACCTACACCGACCTGTACGTGCGCCAGTACGCCGTGCTGCCCGCCCGGTCGTGAGGCGCTAGCGGCCCTCGTCGCGCAGAAACGCCAGGATCGTCTCCGTCTGGCCGATGATGGAGTGGCCGACACCCGGCAGGATGCGGACCGTGGCGGACGGAAGACACGCCTGGGCGCGGCGGGCCGTGTCCTGGCTGTCGAACATGGCATCCCGCTCGCCGGCGACGATCAGGGTGGGCATGGTGAGCGTGGCCAGCTGCTCGTCGGTGAAGACCGGCAGCCGCTGCGTGCGTGGCCGGAACTCCCGGAAGACGGGCACCATGGCGTCCAGCAGGGGCCGTGCCTCGGGCGTGGTGAGCCCGGCCACCGATTCCAGTGCCTTGCGTTGTCCCCACCGGCCGAGCCTGCGCAGCAGCAGCGCCCTGGGCAGCCAGCCGACCTTCTGCCTGCCGATGCCACCCGGGCACAGGCACACCAGCCGCCGCACGCGGTGTGGCCTGCGGGTCGCGTAGTCCAGCGCGAGCCAGCCGCCCAGTGACGCGCCCACCAGGGACACCTCCGCCAGGCCCCGCGCGTCGAGCACCTCGTCCAGCCATGCGGCGTAGGCGGCCGAGCCCAGCGGCGGCCGCGCGGGCGCGCTCAGGCCCGGCTCGCCGATGAGGTCGACCGCAAGAACCCGCACGTGCTCGGCCCACGTGGCGACGTCGTCCCGCCACATCGCGGTGTTGGTCCCCGAGCCGTGGAGCAGCACGGCCGGCGGGGCGCCCTCGGCCCCGGAGTCGATGACGAACGTGTCGCCCTGCGCTGTCGTGACGGTGTGCTGCCGGGCCGGAACCGGCCAGGAGCGCAGCGCCTCCTGGTAGGCGGACTCGATCACCTGCCTGCCCCGTGCCGAGCGGTAGATCGGGACGGGGCCGGTCATGACGCTGTTCCCTCCAGCCGCGCGCGAAGCTCGTCGAGGTGGGGGACGAACCAGAACGTGGATCCCCGCTCGCATTCGCGGACCAGGTCGCGCAGGGCCGTGCTCGCCGCGATGTGCGCCGTGATGTCGCCGACAACGGCCAGTCCCACGCGGTACTGCGCAAACTTCTGCGCGACCCGGCCGGCGATGCCGGTGCGCAACCGGAAGAAGTCAGGGCCGAGCCGGTCCGCGGGCACCGCGACCCAGTCGGCCTTCGCGCCGAACGCCTCGCCCAGCACCTGCAGCGCGCCACTCTCGCCGGGCAACACCGGGCCGGTTTCCGGATACACGAGCAGCCGGACGTCCCCGACGTTCTCCACGGCCACCTGTGCCTCTGTCATGACCCCTCCTCCACGATGGCGGCGATGACGCGCAGCGCGCTCGTCACCGGCTCCAGCCCGCCCAGCAGTACGACCTTCAGCCGCGCCCGCTCCTCGTCGTAGACGGTGTCCACCCGCAGCGGCTCTCCGCCGGCGCGCCCGTTCTCCACCATCGCGGCGCCGAGCATGGCGTCGATGCGGCTCAGCAGGTTCGGGTCGGCCGCCTCGACCTGCACCACCGTCGTGACCTCCGCCTGGCGGGCGCGGCTCACCGCCTCCCGGGCGCTCGGCTCGGGGGACTCTCCGGTGAACGTGGCGAGGTCGCCGGCCGCGATGCGGTAGCTCTTGCCGACCCGGGTGCCCTTCAGCCTCCCGTCCCGCACGTAGCCGCGGACCGTCTTCACGTGGAGGCCGAGCAGCTCGGCGACCTCGTTCACCGTGTACAGCCGCTGGGGTGCCACACTTGCTCCGTTCCGGTATCCATAGTTCTCTATCCTTCCGTACAATCTACCAGATGGGCGCAATAAGGAAGTTCTGAGGAGGTAGGGAAGGGGAACAAACGGCACGACGAGGTGGTTGAACAGGGCCGGTCGACGTGTCGGAGGTCCGGCGCCAGGGGGTCCCCGCGACGGTGTGGTGGTGGGCGCCCACAAGCCGGCAGGGCTCGTGCCGTACCCTGAAACCGGTGGGCCGTGATCGTCGCGGTCCTGACACGAATCAGCACGTGGAGTTCGACGTCGTTCCGGTGCCCTGTTCGGGCCTGGGCGACAGGCAGCTGAGGCCGGTGCGACCACGTACCGGTCTGGCGTCATGACGTGACGGCAACTCGGGTGGACATCGCGTGCTCGACCGATCGCCGTGGGAACGAATCCTGCGGCGGCATCCGCATTCGCAACGCGTCCGCTGGGACGAGGAGAACACGCATGACCGAGAACGCCATGGAATCCACCACGCCCGCAGGCGGTTTCGCCGACCTGGGCCTGCGCCCGGAGCTGCTGAGCGCGCTGACCGCCGTGGGCTACGAGGAGCCCACGCCGATCCAGTCCGCCGCGATCCCGCCCCTGCTGGAGGGCCACGACCTGGTCGGCCAGGCCGCCACCGGCACCGGCAAGACCGCCGCCTTCGCGCTGCCGATCCTGGAGCGCCTCGCCGCGCACGAGCGCACGGGCTCCGGGCCGCGCGCCATGGTGCTGGTGCCCACCCGCGAGCTCGCGGTGCAGGTCTCCGAGGCCATCTACCGCTACGGCAACGACCTGGGCATCCGCTCGCTCGCCGTCTACGGCGGGCAGCCGATCGGGCGCCAGTTGCGCGCACTGGAACGCGGCGTGGACGTCATCATCGCCACGCCCGGCCGCGCCCTCGACCACATCGCCAGGGGCACCCTCGCCCTGTCCGGGCTGCGCATGGTGGTGCTCGACGAGGCCGACGAGATGCTCGACATGGGCTTCGCCGAGGACATCGAGGCGATCCTGCAACACACCCCGGACGACCGGCAGACGATGCTGTTCTCCGCCACCATGCCGCCGAGGATCAGCGGCATGGTGAAGCGCTACCTCACCGACCCCGTGCGCATCGAGCTCGCCCGTGAGCTGCCGGCCGAAGGCGAGACCGCCCTGGTTCGCCAGGCCCTCTACGTGGTGCCGCGCGGCTACAAGCCCGCCGCGCTCGTCCGCGTGCTCGACGTCGAGGTGCCCACCGCGGCCATCGTGTTCTGCCGCACCCGCGAGGAGGTCGACCAGCTCACCGCCACGCTCAACGGCCGCGGCTACCGCGCCGAGGCGCTGCACGGCGGCATGGACCAGCAGCAGCGCGACCGCGTCGTGGGCAGGCTCCGCAACGCCGCCGCCGACCTGGTGGTCGCCACCGACGTCGCGGCGCGCGGCCTGGACATCGAGCAGCTCACGCACGTCGTGAACTACGACGTGCCCAGCTCGCCCGACTCCTACGTGCACCGCATCGGCCGCGTCGGCCGCGCTGGCCGGGAGGGTACCGCGATCACGCTGGCCGAGCCGCGGGAGCACCGGCTGGTCAAGACGATCGAGCGGGTCACCAAGCACAAGCTCGACCCGCGGCAGCTGCCCTCGGTCGAGGACCTGCGCTCGCGCCGCTCCGAGCTGATGCTGGCCGCCCTGCGGGAGCGCCTGCTGGAGGGCGACCTCGACCGTTTCCGGGCGGTCGTGGAGCCCCTCACCGAGGAGTTCGACACCGTCGACATCGCGCTCGCCGCCGTCGCACTGGCCCAGCAGGCCAACGGCGCCACCGCCGAGGAGGAGATCCCGGAGGCGCCGCTGCCCGGCTCCGGCCCTGCCGGAAGGGGAGGCCGGGACCTGTCGATGCCGGGCCGGGACAGGCGCAAGAGCCGTCCCGGCACGCGCGGCATGACCCGGCTGTTCGTCGGGACCGGCCGCACCGCCGGCGTCCGGCCCCAGGACCTCGTCGGCGCCATCGCGGGCGAGTCGAGCCTCAAGGGCCGCGACATCGGCAACATCGAGATCGCGGACCGCTTCTCGCTGGTCGAGGTGCCCGACGCCGCGGCAGACCATGTGATCGCCGCACTGCAGGGCAGCCGGATCAAGGGCCGCAAGGCCACCGTGCGCAGGGAGCGTTCGCAGGCGCGGTGACGCCCGGTCTCCCGCCGGGTCAGCCGCGGCCGCGGCGCGGCGGGTCCAGACCGAGCAGGTCGGCGGCCAGTTGCTGGCCGCTGCCGAACGCCCGGCCCGTGTCGCGAGCCCTGCGCAGTGCGGCGGGCCGCACGCGGCTGTAGCCGCGGACGGCCACCGCACGCCGCGAACGCACCGTGTAGTCCGGCTCGTCCTTCAGCGCTCCGGCCAGCTCGCGGTCGACGAGGATCGTGCCGGGCCGGGCGATGGAGGTCAGCCTGCTCGCCAGGTTCACCACCGAGCCGTACACGTCGCCGAACCGGCTGAGTACGCGGCCCAGTGCCATCCCGGCCCGCACGGCGGGCAGCTGCTCGTCGGCGCCGGTGCGTTCGGTCAGCGTCAGCGCGATCTCGGCGGCGGCCACCGGTTCGTCGGCGACGAACAGCACCTCGTCGCCGATCATCTTCACGACGCGGCCGTGGCACTCGGCGATCACCTCGGTCGCCAGCGTCTCGAACCGCTCCAGCACCTGGCTCAGCTCGGCTTCGCCCACCCGCCTCGTCATCCGCGTGTAGCCGACCATGTCGACGAACCCGACGACCTCGCTGCGTGCCTCCAGCTGCTCGTCGGGCGCGGCGAGCGCGCGGCCCGCGTAGGCGGCAAGGTGCCGCCGCCACACGAAGTTCTGGACGTGCTCCAACTGGGGCAGCAGCCCCTCGACCAGCGCGCCGATCTGCCGCTCGTCGGCGGCCAGCTCGGGATGGTCGGCGATGAGCGACCAGAGCAGTCCCGACTGCCACTCGGCGAGGCGGGACAGGTGCAGCCCGACCGCCCTGGCCACCGACGTCTCCAGGTCGCGGTCCAGCAGCCCGGCCTCCACCAGCTGGTCGGTGATCCGCATGGCCTCGACGTCGGCGTCGGTGAAAACCACGTCGTCGTCGGCGGCCGCGGCGAAGCCGAGTGCCCGCCAGAGCTGCTTGGAGCGTTCCTCCGGCACGCCGGCGAGTTCGGCGACCTGGAGCCGCGTGTACTTGCGCTCGCCGCCCAGCAGGATGCGCTCCAGGCGCCGCTGCAGTGGCTCCTCGGCCATCGGCGCGGCTACGTGGTGTGCACGATGAGCACGTCGACGCCGGACTTGCGCGCCACCTCCGACGGCACCGAGCCGAGGATGCGGCCGGCCAGCGTGTTCAGGCCGCGGTTGCCGACCACGAGCAGGTCGGCCGAGCGCTCCGCCACGACCTTGCGCAGCGAGGCCACCGGCTCGCCGACCACGGCCTCCGTCTCGATCCTCGTGGCGCCCGCCTTGACGGCGCGGTCCCTCGCCGAACGCAGTGAGTCCTCGGCGGGAGCCGAGCCGACCACCTGGTAGGCCTCGTCCCGCAGCTCCTCCTGCGCCCGCTCGACCTCCTGCTTGCTCGCCGGGTAGTAGGCGCAGGCGATCACGAGCGTGGCGCCGGCGTCACCGGCGACGGCGGCCGCACGCTCCACGGCGGCGAACGACGTCTCCGAGCCGTCCGTGCCCACGACCACGGTCTGATAGGCGGCCATCACGCTCCTCCAGCCAGCTGCACGATCGGTCTGGAGGCAGACAGTAGCGCCCCCGGCGCCAGTTAGCTACTCGCGAGTCGGTTTCGGCCCGACGGACACCGTGGCGGGGATCGTCTTCTGATCGGCGAGTCCGCCGTTGTGCTCCGCGCGCCCTCGTTCGGCCTGCCGCCCGGGAGTGGCCGCGGGCTCGGCGCCCTCCAGCGCGGCGTCGGCCTGCGCCAGCATGGCCCTCGCCGCGTTCACCTGCTCGGCGATCTTGCCGCGCAGCGCGCGCAGCGACTCCACCTTGGCCGTGGCCTCGGCCATGATCCGGTTGGCCTTGTCGGTGGCCTCGCGCACACGCCGGTTCGCCTCGTCGGACGCCTCGGCGACGCGCGCGTTGGCCTCGCTGATCGAGTTCTGCTTGCGCCGGTTGGCGTCCTCCACCGACTCGCGGTGCCGCCGCTCGATCTCCGCCTTGGCCTTGGCCTGCTCGTCGGCGACCTCCTTGCGGATGGCCTCGGCCTCCTCGGTGGCCTCGCGCACGCGGCGCTCCGCCTCGGCCTTGCTCGCCGCCTCCTGCTCGGCCAGCGCGCGCATCGACTCGGTGCGCCGCGTGGCCATGGCGATCTCGAAGTCCTCCTCGACCTGGGTCCGGCGCTGCTCGGACTCCCTGTCGAGCCGGTCGCGCTCCTCCTTGGCCTTGGTGGTGATGGACTCCGCCTCGGCCCGCGCGTCCTCGAGGACCTTGCGGTGCTCGGCCTCCATCTCCCTGCGCCGCTCGGCCAGCTCCGTCAGCAGCTGTTCGTAGCGTGCGCGCATCGCGCTCGCGTCGGACTCCGCCTTCGCCCGGATGTGCCCGGCCTCGGCCTCGGCCCGCGCCTTGGTGTCGCTGGCCTCCTCCTGTGCGAGCCGCAGCATCCGTTGCAGCCGCTCGGAAAGGCCCTCGATGGTGGTCGGCGGCTGGCCCAGCCGGTCGACCTGCGCGCGCAGGTCGTCGATCTCGATCCGCGCCGCCTCGAGTTGCCTCGCCAGGTCACCGGCCTGCGAGATGGCGGCGTCGCGGTCGGACGTGAGCATCTTGAGATCGGCGTCCAGCCGTTCCAGATGCTCGTCGACCTGCGCCCGGCTGTAACCGCGCTTCTCGAAGTCGAAGCCGGCGCCCAGCGGCACAAGCTCTCGTTCTTCGCCAAGGCTCATGGCCCCACCCTAACGGGCGGCCGTGACTACACGCCGCGGAAGGCCTGTATCGCGGAAAGGTGTTTCGCGCGCATTTCCTCGTCGCGCACGCCGAGCCCTTCCTGCGGGGCGAGACACAGCACTCCGACCTTGCCCTGATGCAGGTTCCGGTGCACGTCGAAGGCGGCCTGGCCGGTGTCGGCGAGCGAGTACGTCTTCGACAGCGTGGGGTGGATGTGGCCCTTGGCGATCAACCGGTTGGCCTCCCACGATTCGCGGTAGTTCGCGAAATGCGACCCGATGATCCGCTTGAGGTTCATCCAGAGATACCGGTTGTCGTAGGTGTGCAGGTAGCCCGACGTCGAGGCGCACGTGACGATCGTGCCGCCCTTGCGCGCGGCGTAGACGGAGGCGCCGAAGGTCTCCCTGCCGGGGTGCTCGAACACGATGTCCGGGTCGTCGCCGCCGGTGAGCTCGCGGATCCGGGTGCCGAAACGCTGCCATTCCTTCGGGTCCTGGGTCTGCTCGTCCTTCCAGAACCGGTAGCCCTCGGCGACGCGGTCGATGACCAGCTCGGCGCCCATCCGGCGACACAGCTCGGCCTTCTCCGGACTGGACACCACGCACACCGGGATGGCGCCGCCGTTGAGTGCGTACTGGGTGGCATAGGAGCCGAGCCCGCCCGAGGCACCCCAGATCAGCACGACGTCGCCCTGCTTCATGTCGGCGCCGTTGCGGGAGACGAGCTGGCGGTAGGCGGTGGAGTTGACCAGGCCGGGGCAGGCGGCCTCCTCCCACGTCAGGTGCGCGGGCTTGGGCATCAGCTGGTTGGCCTTGACCAGCGCCACCTCGGCGAGCCCGCCGAAGTTGGTCTCGAAGCCCCAGATGCGCTGCTCGGAGTCGAGCATGGTGTCGTTGTGCCCGTCGGGGCCCTCCAACTCGACGTTGAGGCAGTGGGCGACCACCTCCTGGCCCGGCTTCCAGGAGTGCACGCCCGGCCCGGTGCGCAGCACGACGCCGGACAGGTCGGAGCCGACGACGTGGTAGGGCAGGTCGTGCCGCTTGGCCAGCGGGGACAGCCTGCCGTAGCGCTGGAGGAACTTGAACGTGGGCAGCGGCTCGAAGATCGAGGTCCACACCGTGTTGTAGTTGATCGCGCTGGCCATCACGGCCACGAGTGCCTCGCCGGGGCCCAGCTCGGGCACGGGGACGTCGTCGAGGTGCAGCGCCTTGCGCGGGTCCTTGTCCCTGCTCGGCATGCCGTCGAACATCTCGACGTCCTCGGCGTGCACGGTGACACCCCGGTAGGACTCCGGCACCGGCAGCGTGCCGACGGCCTCGGTCTCGCCGGCCATGATGGCCTGCTGGATGTCGCTCAGGGCGTTCGCCATGGGGGCCTCCGTGAGGTCGGTGCAGGGCTCGCCGACACAAATTACTGGCCAGTAACCCGTTGCACAACTGTACGACCGCAGAGGTCGGCGCACAGCACTGCGAGTTCCCCCGGTCGGGCATGTCGCGAGGGTTTGACCGGCCGGCCAATCAAGGTGCATCATCGACGTGGGACCGCGAGTTCCGCGGCCTCCCGCGAACGGGCCTTCCGGCCCGCCCGCGTCAGCTGGGTCAACGGAGGTGATCACCATGGCTGAGACCTCGGCACGTCCCTGGACGCGTCCGCATGACTGGGCAGAAGTGGTACTGGGTGTGGTGCTGGTTCTGTCGCCGATCTGGATGGACACCAACAACGCCGCCCTGTGGACGATGATCGTGCTCGGCGCGCTCATCGCCATCGACGGCCTCGCCTCACTGGCGATGCCGGGCATGGTCTACGGCGAGGGCATCCAGATCGTCCTCGGAGCACTGGCGTTCGTGTCGCCGTGGGTGATGAGCTACACCGACTTCGGCGGCGCCGCCTGGACCTCGTGGATCGTCGGCGGCCTCACGGTTCTCGTCGGCGCGGCGGCACTGCCGCTGGCCAACGCCGCCCACCGCACCGCCGGTCAGCACTGACCACCCCATCCCAGGGCTCACGCCGCCGCCCGCGAGGGCGACGTCGTGAGCCCTGCGGGCGTTAAGGTGAGATACCGCGCATCGCCAGGAACACATGCCGAAAGGGGCAGCGATGGCCGCGAAGAAGGCCGACGACCCCTCGGCCAGGGAGCGCATCCTCCTCGCCGCCGAGCGGCTGTTCGCCGAACTCGGCTTCGACGCCACGCCGACCTCCCGGATCGCGGAGGTCGCCTGCGTGCCCAAGGGCCTCGTGCACTACTACTTCCGCCGCAAGCGCGACCTGCTCAGCGCGCTGGTCGAGCGGCTGCCCGACGAGCACGTCGAGCCGTCGAGGGTGGTCGTGCCCGGCGACGTCGCCGAAAGCCTGCGCAGGCTCGTCGCCGAACTCGACCGGCGGCTGGAGGCCTCGCAGGTGCTGTCCCACCTGCTCTGGCGCGAGGCCGATACGCACCGGGCCGTGCGCGACGCCCTGCAGAGCCGCTACGAGGTGCTCGTGCAGCAGGTGCGCGCGGTGATCCTCGCGGCGGCGGGCGCGGGCACGCTCGCGCTCGCCGACGTGGACAGCGCGGCCGCGCTGCTCGCCCTCGCCGTGAGCTACCGGCACTCGGTCGCCCGGCATGCCGAGGATTCCTCCCCGGAGGAGATGCAGCGCGAGCTGGACTTCATCGCCGGCTCGCTGGCGTTGCGCGCGCAGGCCGCCCGGACCTCGTAGAACGGCTGGACCAGCTCAGTGCTCGCCCGCGGGCTCGACGAGCTCCACGAGCACGCCGCCCGCGTCCTTCGGGTGCACGAAGTTGACCCTGCTGCCCGCCGTACCGCGCCGGGCCTCCGGGTAGAGCAGGCGCAGCCCCTTGCCGCGCAGCGCCTCGGCGGCGGCGTCGACGTCGGTCACCCGGTAGGCCAGCTGCTGCAGACCCGGACCCTTGGCGTCGAGGAACTTCCCGATGGTCGAGTCGGGCCGCAAGGGCGCGAGCAGCTGCACCGCGGGGCCGCGCTCGTCGCCGGGCGCGTGCAGCATGGCCTCCCGCACACCCTGCTCCTCGTTGACCTCGGTGTGGGTGGCGACCAGCCCGAAGTTGTCCGCGTAGAACGCGATGGCGGCATCGAGATCAGCGACGGCGACCCCGACGTGGTCGATCGTCGTGATGAACGGCTTGAGTGCCTCCTGCATGCAGCGAGGATAGGCCGCCAGTGCGGGCGCCGAGTGTGATCCGCGCTGCGTTCGTTTCGCCGCATTCGATTCAGAGCGCCACCCGGCCGGTATCGTCGAATGGTCGCTCGCGCAACGAGGCTTGGAGGCTGTTGTGACCGGTTCCGTGATCCTGGGTGCCGCCCGTACGCCGATCGGCAGGCTGCTCGGCTCGCTGAAGGACTTCTCCGGGGCCCAGCTCGGGGGCATCGCGATCAAGGCCGCGCTCGAACGCGCGGGCGTGTCGCCGGACGCGGTGCAGTACACGATCATGGGCCAGGTGCTCACGGCGGGCGCAGGCCAGATTCCGGCCAGGCAGGCCGCCGTCGCCGCGGGCATCCCGATGGACGTGCCCGCGCTCACCGTCAACAAGGTGTGCCTCTCCGGTCTCGACGCCATCGCGCTCGCCGACCAGCTGATCTGCGCGGGCGAGTTCGACCTCGTGGTCGCGGGCGGTCAGGAGTCGATGACCCAGGCGCCGCACCTGCTGCCCAAGTCGCGGTCCGGCTTCAAGTACGGCGACACCACCCTTGTCGACCACATGGCCCACGACGGGTTGTTCTGCGCGTTCGACCAGGTGGCCATGGGCGCCTCCACCGAGAAGTACAACTCCCGCTACGGGCTGACCCGCGAGGAGCAGGACGCCTTCGCCGCCCGCTCGCACCAGCTGGCCGCCAAGGCCATCGCCAACGGCACGTTCGCCGACGAGATCGCCGAGGTGGAGATCCCGCAGCGCAAGCAGGACCCGATCGTCTTCTCCACCGACGAGGGCGTGCGCGGCGACACCACCGTCGACGGACTGGCCAAGCTCCGGCCCGCCTTCGCGGCCGACGGCACCATCACCGCGGGCTCGGCGTCGCAGATCTCCGACGGTGCCGCGGCGGTGGTCGTGGCGAGCAGGGCCAAGGCGGAGGAGCTGGGCATCGCGCCGCTGGCCGAGATCGGTGCCCACGGCGTGGTCGCCGGGCCGGACGCCAGCCTGCACGAGCAGCCGGCGAACGCCGTCAAGGCCGCGCTCGCCAAGGCCAAGCTGGAGCCGGGTGCGCTGGACCTGGTGGAGATCAACGAGGCGTTCGCCGCCGTCGGCCTCGTGTCGACCCGGCAGCTGGGGATCGACCCGGACATCGTCAACGTCAACGGCGGAGCCATCGCGCTCGGTCACCCGATCGGTGCGTCCGGCGCCCGGCTGGCGGTGCACCTGGTGCACGAGCTGCGCCGCCGTGGCGGCGGGCTCGGCGCGGCGGCCCTGTGCGGCGGTGGCGGCCAGGGCGACGCGCTGCTGCTGACCGTGCCCGCGAGCTGACGAGCGGTCCGTGCTCGATGTCGCCGGCCTCGTCGGGCGGGCGCGGGACGGTGAGCCTCGCGCCGTCGCCCGGCTGATCTCGCTGGTCGAGGACGCCCACCCGCGGCTGCGCGACGTCGCCGCCGCGCTGACGCCCCACACCGGGCACGCGCGCGTCGTCGGGCTCACCGGGCCGCCGGGTGTCGGCAAGTCGACCTCGACCTCGATGCTGCTCTCGGCGCTGCGGCGGCAGGGCAAGCGGGTCGGGGTGCTCGCCATCGATCCCTCGTCGCCGTTCTCCGGTGGTGCGCTGCTCGGCGACCGGATCCGGATGACCGAGCACGCCACCGACCCTGGCGTGTTCATCCGTTCCATGGCCACCCGCGGCCATCTCGGCGGTCTCGCCTGGGCGACGCCGCAGGCGGTGCGCGTGCTCGACGCGGCGGGTTGCGACGTCGTGCTGGTCGAGACGGTCGGAGTCGGCCAGTCCGAAGTGGACGTGGTGCGGCTCGCCGACACCACGGTGGTGCTGCTGGCACCCGGCATGGGCGACGGCATCCAGGCGGCCAAGGCCGGGGTGCTGGAGATCGCGGACGTGTTCGTGGTCAACAAGGCCGACCGGGACGGTGCCGACGTGACGATCCGGGAGCTGCGGCAGCTGATCTCGATGGGCCGCAGGGAGCTGGCGGGCCCTCGGTGGCGGCAGCCGATCGTGCCGACCGTCGCCGCCAAGGGCGAGGGCGCCGACGACGTGCTGCGGGCGCTGGGCGAGCACGAGAACTGGCTGCGCGAGCACGGGGAACTGCAGCGCAGGCGGACGGCGCGCGCGAGCGGAGAGATCGAGGCCATCGCGATGCAGCGGCTGCGGGCCGAGCTGGGGGAGCTGCGCGGCGGCGACCGGCTCGTCGAGCTGGCGAGCCGGGTCGTCGGCAGGGAGCTCGACCCCTACGCCGCCGCGGACGCCCTCGTGACCGATCTGCGCGGCGGCTGACGCAAACCCGAGCCCCGCTTCGGACCCCGCGCGGTGGCGAGCCGAAGGTGCCCGTGGGTACACGGCAGGTGCCCGGGGTGCCCTTGGGCTCGGTGGGGGACGGTAGGCGAGCCTGTTTCGGACCCCGCGCGGTGGCGAGCCGAAGGTGCCCGTGGGTACACGGCAGGTGCCCGGGGTGCCCTTGGGCTCGGTGGGGGACGGTAGGCGAGCCTGTTTCGGACCCCGCGCGGTGGCGAGCCGAAGGTGCCCGTGGGTACACGGCAGGTACCCAAGGGCACCCTCGGCTCGGCCACGGGGTGCTAGCCGAGCACGTCGGCCAGGGTCCGGCTCAGCGCCTCGACCGCGCCCGAGAAGGCGTGCTCCGCCGGGGTCGCGTAGCCGAGCACGAGACCCTGCCGGTGCGGCCCCGGCGTGTGCCAGTGCGGGCCGAGCGTCTCCAGGGTCAGCGAGTGCCTGCGCGCCGCGGCGAGCACGTCGCGTTCGGCCGGGCCCGCCTCCGGCAGGGTGAGCAGCACCTGCAGCCCGGCCGAGATGCCCTGCGGGCTCAGCGCGCGGGGCAGCGCGGCGAGCAGCCGGTCGCGGCGGGTCCGGTAGGCCGTGCGGCGGCGCCGCACGTGCCGGTCGTAGGCACCGGAGTCGATCAGCTCGGCCAGCACCAGCTGCTCCATCACCGGCGCCCGCCAGCCCTGCGCCGTCAGCACGGCGCGGACAGGGTCGACGAGCGCGCGCGGCAGCACCAGCCAGCCCAGCCGCAGGCCGGGCGCGAGCGTCTTGCTGGCGGTGCCCGCGTAGGCGATGCGCTCGGGCGCGAGGGCCTGCAGCGCGCCGACCGGCTCCCGGTCGAACCGGAACTCGCCGTCGTAGTCGTCCTCCACGACAAGGCCACCCGTTGTCGTCGCCCAGCGGGCCAGTGCGCTGCGCCTGCCCGGCGCGAGCGTCATGCCCAGCGGGTACTGGTGCGCGGGCGTCACCACCACCGCCGGGGTGTCCAGTTCGGACACGCGGATGCCGTCGGCGTCCACCGGCACGGCAACGACCGTCAGCCCGGCTGCGGCCGCGATGTCGCGGTGTATCCACAGCGAGGGGTTCTCGAAGGCGAGGTCGCGTTCCCCGCGTTCCCGCAGGGCCGTGGCGAGCACGAACATCGCGTGCGAGTAGCCCCCGCAGACGACGATGCGCTCCGGGTCGGCCAGCACGCCGCGGCTGCGAGCCAGGTAGCGGGCGAGCGCTTCACGCAGCGGCCTCGCGCCCCGTTCCTCGGTGTAGCCGAACGCCGAGGAGGGCGCGCGATGCAGGACCCGGCGGGTGGCGGCCAGCCAGTCAGTGCGCGGGAACGCGGACAGATCCGGGCTGCCCGGCCGCAGGCTCCACCGGGTGGCGGGCTCGCTCGCGGCGGCGCGCGGCGGCGACGCCGGAGGACCGCCGTGGGCGGCCACGGTGGTGGGCGCGCCCTGGCGGGTCCGCAGGTAACCCTCGGCCGCGAGGTCGGTGTAGACGCGCGTGACGGTTCCCCTGGCGATGCCGAGATCGGCGGCGAGGGCACGGGTGGACGGCACCACGCTGCCGTGGGCCAGCCGTCCCGTGCGCACGGCATCGCGCAGCGCGTCGGCGAGGCCCTGCCGCCCGGTGCGCGGGTCCCAGTCGAGGTGGACGTCCGGCCCGACACTGGTCCACGATCCTGCCACGTCACTGGACCATACTCGTGGGCCAGTCTTGGCTAGCGTGAAGCTCGTGACCACGCGAATTCAGCTCAGCTCAGCCCTGCCCGAGGCCCGCAGGGCCATGGTGACGTTGCAGTCGGCCATCGAGAAGGCGGCGGCCGACGCCGGCCTCGACCAGCGGCTCATCGAACTCGTCAAGATCAGGGCGTCCCAGCTCAACGGCTGCGCCTTCTGCCTGGACCAGCACTCGCGCGACGCCAGGAACCTGGGAGAGTCGCAGCGCCGCATCGTGCTGCTCGGCGCGTGGCGCGAGACCGACCTCTACACCGAGCAGGAGCGGGCCGCGCTGGCGCTGACCGACGCGATGACCCGGTTGCCGCAGTACCAGGACGTGCCCGACGACGTCTACGAGCAGGCGACGTCGGCGTTCACCCAGGAGCAGTACGCGGTGGTGGCGTGGGCGGCCACGGCGATCAACGCCTGGAACCGGCTGGGCGTCACCAGCCGCAAGCCGCTGCCCACGGAACCGGCGTGACGGCGCCGACGCCGCTGCGGGACCTGCACGTGCCGGGCCGCCCGCTGGTGCTGCCCAACGTCTGGGACGCCGACACGGCGCGACTGGTGGAGGCCGCCGGGTTCGGCGCGGTGGCGACGAGTTCGGTGGCCGTCGCCCGCTCGCTCGGCTACGGCGACGGGGAGCAGGCGCCGCGGCAGGAGATGTTCGCCGCGGCGGCGCGGATCGCGCGGGCGGTGTCGGTGCCGGTGACGGTGGACGCCGAGTCCGGCTACGGGCTGGCGCCGGCCGAGGTGGCCGGGCGGCTGCTGGAGGCCGGAGCGGCGGGCTGCAACCTGGAGGACACCGACCACGCGACCGGGACCCTGCGCCCGGCGGAGGAGCAGGCGGAGCGGCTGGCGGCCGTCCGCGCCGCGGCGGGCGGCGCGCTGGTGCTCAACGCGCGCATCGACGTCTTTCTCGCCGCGCAGGATCCCCGCGCGGTACTGGCCGACGCGCTCGACCGGGCCCGCCGCTATCTGGAGGCCGGGGCCGACTGCGTGTACCCGATCCACCTGACCGACCCCGCCGTGATCGCCGAGTTCACCGAGGCGGTGCGCCCGGCCGCCGTCAACGTCACCTACCTGCCCGGCATGCCCGGCCCCGCCGCGCTCGCCGAACTGGGTGTCGCCCGGATCTCGCTGGGCGGAGGGCTCTGGCAGGCCGCCCGCACCTGGCTGAAGGAGCACCTCGCCGCGCTGGCCCGCGGCACCCCGCCCTACTGAGCCCACCGCGCCGGATGCACGCCCCCGAGAGGTGAGCAAGGGACCTTTACTCTCGTTTGGCGGGAGTAAAGGTCCTTGCTCCCGCATTCGGCGAGGTGGTCAGGGGGCCGGTGGGCGGCAGCGGATCACGGTCACCGTGCCCGACAGTTCCAGTTCGCCCGCCGCATGGGGGACGACCAGCGTCTCGCCCCTGCCGATCGGATGGTTGCCGCGGGCGGTCCGCAGCGTGCCCTCGCCGTCGAGTACCACGAGTACCGCGAACGAGGGGTCCAGCGCCACGGGCCCGGTGCCGGGTGCCAGCCGGTCGGCGCGGAAGAAGCCGCGCGCGCCGCCCGCCAGCAGCTCCACTGTGGACGCCCGATCCTCCGCGGTGTCGCGCACGATCGTGCGGAGCCGCTCGGCGTCCCAGCCCGTGGTGTCGAGCGCCCGCAACGCGGTGTCGAAGCCGAGGCCGAGGTGCCCGTTCTCCGGGGCGGCCAGGAAATCCCGCCACTCCAGGGTGAGCGAGAAGTCGGTCGGCTGCTGCAGCTCCACCACGAACACCCCGGCGCCGATCGCGTGTGGCAGCCCGGCGGGAATGTGCACGGTGTCGCCGGGCCGCACCCGGATGCTGTTGAGCGCGCCGAGCATGGCGGGCGCGTCCTGGTCGCGCACCCAGTCGGCCACCACCCGCTCCGACTGGGTGTGCCGGAACCCGGCGTAGACAGTCGGGTCCTCGCCGCTGGTGCCGACCACGATCCACGCCTCGGTCTTGCCGAAGTGCGAGTCGAAGTGCCGCCGCGCGAACGCGTCGTCCGGATGGAAATGCACCGGCAGCCGCTGGCCCGCGTCGAGCAGCTTCACCAGCAGGGCCGTCGAGTCGCCGAACGCCGCCACGTGCGCCTCGCCGAGCCAGCCGCGCGGGTCGGCACGCACCGCGTCCCGCAGCAGCCTGCCGTCGGGCAGCGTGCTCAGCCCGTCGGTGTCCTTGCCGAAGCGCGGGGTGGTGGAGGCGACCCAGTCCTCGGGGCCGTCCTCCCGCGCCGCGCCGTGGCCGCGCAGCGCCGCGATGGCCGCGCCACCCCGGTAGAACTGGCGCGGCTGGTTGGCGGGCAGCCGGACCGGCCCGGCAGGAGCGGACGATTCGGCTGATCCGGAGAACGCCGTCATGCGGGCACCTCACCGGAACCGCGGGGAACGAGACGCACGGGCAGCACAACCTTTCTGGGGGGTGAGGTGTCGCCGTGTGCCCTGGCGAACAGCAGCTCGGCCGCCGTTCGCCCGAGTGCGGCGACGTCGTGGGCGATGACCGACACCGGCGGGTCGAGCAGGTCGGCCAGCTCGAAGTCGTCGAAGCCGACCAGCGCGGGCCTGCGCGCCCGGGTGGCGAGGGCCCGCAGCAGGTGCACCGTGACACGGTTGTTGCCGGTGACGACGGCCGTGGCGGCGCCGGGACCGTCCAGCACGGCGCGTGCCGCCTCGCCGACCCCGCGCTCGGTGGGCCGGTGCAGCCGCACCAGCCGCTCGTCGTAGGGCACCCCGGCCTTCGCGCAGCCCTCCCGGAAGCCGCGCAGGCGCTCGCGGGCGGTGAACAGGCCCGCATCGTCGCCGAGGAAGGCGATCCGGCGATGCCCGCGCGCCGCGAGATGAGCGACGGCCTCGGCGGTGCCGCCCGCGTTGTCGACGAGCACCGCATCGGCGGCCAGCTCACCGCCCGGCCGGTCGACGAACACCACCGGCGTGCCCGCTCGCTGCTCGGCGGCCAGGTAGGAGTGCCGCTCACCCGAGGGCACCACCAGCAGGCCGTCGACCCGGCGCGCGCAGAACTCCAGCGCCAGTTCCCGCTCCCGGTCGGGCGTGCTGTCGGAGGAGCCGGTGAGCACCTGGCTGCCGTGCGCGGCCGCCACGCGTTCCACGGCACGGTTGAGCTCGGAGTAGAACGGGTTGCCGACGTCCTCGACGACCAGCCCGAGAGTCCCGGTGGCGGTGCCGCGCCGCAGCGTGCTGGCCCCCGCGTGCCTGCGGAAGCCGAGGCGGTCGATGGCCTCGTGTACGCGTGCGGCGGTGTCCGGGTGCACGCCGGGCTCGCCGTTGACCACCCGGGACACCGTCTTGATGCTCACGCGGGCGAGCCGCGCCACGTCGGTCATCGTGGCGCGTCGGGAGCCGGCGCTGGGTGACAACGTTGTCATAGCGAATCGATTGGACCTGGTGCACCCGCCCGCTGTCAACCTGTCAGCCCATCGAGGCCGAATCGTGTTCGGATTTCCCGATCGAACGGCCCGACCGGCCGCGGCGGCGTCACTAGCCTGCCCTCATGGGGATCGGACCAGCCCTCGCCGTGAGCGGGCTGTACAAGAGATACGGGGACCTCGTGGCCGTCGACGGCGTGTCGTTCGAGGTCTCCGAGGGGGAGTTCTTCGGCATCCTCGGCCCGAACGGCGCGGGCAAGACCACCACACTGGAGATCGCGGAAGGGCTGCGCGAACCCGACGCGGGCAGCGTCCGGCTGCTGGGTGAGGCACCCTGGCCGCGCAATCTGGCGCTGCTGCCGAGAATCGGCGTGCAGCTGCAGGCGTCGGCGTTCTTCGAACGGCTCACCGCGCGGGAGCAGCTGGAGACCTTCGGCGCCCTCTACGGCGTCGGGTCCGCGCGGGTCGGCGAGATGCTGGAGCTGGTGGGCCTGTCCGACAAGGCCTCCACCCCGGAGGCCAAGCTCTCCGGAGGCCAGCGGCAGCGGCTGTCCATCGCGTGCGCGCTCGTGCACGACCCCGACGTCGTGTTCCTCGACGAGCCCACCGCCGCGCTCGACCCCCAGGCCCGCCGCAATCTGTGGGACGTCCTTCGGGAAGTGCAGGCCCGCGGCAAGACGATCGTCTACACGACCCACTACCTCGACGAGGCCGAGGTCCTGTGCGATCGGGTCGCCATCATGGACCACGGCCGCATCCTGGCCCTCGACGCACCCGCCCGCCTCGTGCGCGACCTCGACGCGGCGACCCGGGTGATTCTCGAACGGGGCGTGCTGCCCGCCGAGCAGGCGCGCGTGCTGCCCGGCGCCGACTCCGTCACCGAGGACGAGCAGTCGCTGACCATCTCGACGCGCACCGCCGCGCCGCTGCTTTCCGCCCTCGCCGAGCGTGGCACGCTGGGCGGGCTGCAGGTGCGCACGGCCACCCTCGAGGACGTCTTTCTCGACCTGACGGGACGGGAGTACCGGGCATGACCGTCACCGAGAGCCCGGCCGAGAACCGCACGGCACCGGCCGTCGCGCCGTCGGCGTCGTTCCGGGCGCTGTCGACGGCCATGTTCAAGGGCTTCATCCGCGACAAGGCGACGCTGTTCTTCACCTTCCTGTTCCCGCTCATGTTCCTGGTGATCTTCGGCCTGATCTTCGCCGACGCCGGCGAGTCGAAACCGAAGATCGGCGTGGTCGGCGAAGGCCCGGTGATCACCGCGCTCGACCGCTCCGGCGTGGCGGAGCTGGAGCGCCTCGACTCGCCCGCCGAGGCCGAACGGCAGGTGCGCGAGGGTGACCTGCCCGCGTACGTCACGCAGAACGGCGACACGGTGACGCTGCGCTATGCGGCCAGCGACCAGAACCAGGCCGGCACGGTGCTCGGGCTCGTCAACGGCATCGTCAGCCAGGCCAACGTCGCCGCCACCGGGCAGCCACCGACGTTCACGCTGAACGCGGCGCAGGTGGAGGACGAGTCGCTCGAGGCCATCCAGTACATGGCGCCGGGGTTCCTGTCGTGGGCCGTGGCGATCGCCGCGGTGTTCGGTGCGGCGCTGACCTTCGTCAACTGGCGCAAGAAGCAGGTGCTGCGCAGGCTGCGGCTGGCCCCCGTGCGGCCGGTGACGGTGCTCACCTCCCGCGTCGTGGTCTCGCTCGGCGTCGCCGTGCTCCAGTTCGGCGTGTTCCTCGGCGTCGCGCTGCTGCCGATGTTCGGGCTCCAGCTCACCGGGCAGTGGTGGCTCGCCATTCCGCTGCTGGTGCTCGGCACGCTGGCGTTCTTCTCGATCGGCATGCTCGTCGGAGCGTTCTGCAAGACCGAGGAGGCGGCCAGCGGCGTGGCGAACCTGATCACCCTGCCGATGGCGTTCCTCTCCGGTGCGTTCTTCCCGACCGAGTCCATGCCGGGCTGGCTGCAGGACGTGTCGTGGGTGCTGCCGATGCGGCACCTCAACGAGGGCATGCTCGACGTCATGGTGCGCGGTCAGGGAGTCGAAGCGCTGCTCGTGCCCGCGCTCGTCCTCATCGGATTCACCGCCGTCGTCGGACTGGTGGCCGCGAAGATCTTCCGCTGGGAGGACTGACCTGCCGGGGGCCGGTGAGCAGGCTCACCGGCCCCGGTGTTCCGGTGACCACGCTCACGCCTCACACTGGTATCGACGCGTCCGACAGCGTGGTTGACGTGAATGCAGGTTCCAACGCAACCGCTGTCGTGGGCGGTTTTGCGAACTCCGAGGAGGAATCCTTGTCGAGCAAGGCTGCCGTCTTGTTCCGTGTGGTCGCCGTCGCAGAGGCCTTCTCGTGGGCCGGTCTGCTGGTCGGTATGTTCCTCAAGTACGTCGTCGAGCTCGGTGAGGGCGGTGTCCCCGTCCTCGGCATGGTCCACGGCGTCCTGTTCGTGCTCTACCTCGCCGTGACGCTGGCCGTGTTCAAGCCCCTCGGCTGGACCGGCAAGACCCTCGTGCTCGCACTGCTCGCCAGTGTTCCCCCGCTGTTCACCTGGCTGTTCGAGTCGTGGGCGCTGCGCAGGGGCAAGCTCGACGGCCCGCAGCGCCTCCGGCACGGCGGCACCGGCCTGATCGTCGGCCGCGAGACCGTCAACGCCTGAGGGCACGGCGCGGGCGGCTCACTCCGCGAAGTCGCCCGCGGCCTTGCGCACCTTCGTCAGCAGCTCGGTCAGCTGCTCGGTCTGCCGCGGCGTCAGGCCCGTCAGGCCGAAGTCGATCGTGGTGACCGCCTTGGTCGCCTGTTCCCTGCGCGAGCGGCCCTCGTCGGTGATCTCCACCAGGGTCGTGCGCCGGTCCGTGGGATGCGGCACGCGCTTGACCAGCCCGTCCTTCTCCAGGCGGTCCACGATGTTGGTGACGCTCGTCGGATGCAGCTGCAGCCGCTCGCCCATCACCCGCATCGGCAGGCTCGACCTGCGTGCGAACGTCAGCAGCACCAGAGCCTCGTAGCGGGCGAAGGTCAGCCCGTGTGGCTTCAGCGCGCCGTCCACGGCGGACTGGACGATCTGCTGCACCCTCATCAGGCCGGTGACGGCGGCCATCGTGCCGGATGGCCCGATGCGCTCCTCCCAGAGCTGCGCCGCGCGCGCGATCGGGTCAAACGGCAACGGACGGTTCATAGCGCTCGAAGTTATCAGCGTGAGTCGGCAAGCTGGGGGCGGGTACGGCAGCCGAGGAGGAGGACCAGCATGATCGTCGCATTCAGCGTGAGCCCGTCCGGCGGTGACTCGGAGGGTGGTGTCAGCGAGGCCGTGGCCCGCGCGGTCAAGGTCGTCAGGGACTCCGGCCTGCCGAACTCGACCAACGCCATGTTCACCAACGTCGAGGGCGAGTGGGACGAGGTGATGGACGTGGTGAAGCGGGCCGTCCAGGCGGCGGGCGAGGGCTCGCCGAGGGTGGGTCTCGTGCTCAAGGCCGACATCCGGCCGGGGTTCGAGGGGCAGCTGGACGCGAAGGTCGAGCGCGTCGAGGACCACCTGCGCGACGGGTGAGCCCGGCACGCCCCCGCCTGCACTGAACCAGCGATGAAGTAGCCACGCGTTCGTGCCAGGATGGAGCCGTGACACAGCCACGTGGTTCAGCAGCCAACTCACCTGCCGTGTCCGCCGCGCTGTCCGGGGCGGTCGACCTGTCCGGCCTGAAGGCGCGCGCTGACGCGGAACGACAGCAGACCAGCAGCCCCGGTGGCGGGCAGCCGGGCGGCGGCGCGTCGCCCACCCCGGGCGCACCGGTGATCGATGTCACCGAGGCGACGTTCCAGGCCGAGGTCGTGGAGCGCTCGCTGCAGACGCTGGTCGTGGTGGACCTGTGGGCCGACTGGTGCGGGCCGTGCAAGCAGCTCAGCCCGGTGCTGGAGAGGCTGGCGGCCGAGGGTCGCGGCTCGTGGGTGCTCGCGAAGATCGACGTGGACGCCAACCCGCGCATCTCGCAGCTGTTCGGCGTGCAGTCGATTCCCACGGTCGTCGCCATCGCGGGCGGGCAGCCCGTCGACGCGTTCTCCGGCGCGCTGCCGGAGCCGGAGATCCGGCAGTGGCTGAACCAGCTGCTCGACGCCCTGCGGGACAAGCTGCCCGGCATCCGGGCCGCCGAGCAGCAGGGCGGTGCGGAGCAGGCCGAGGAGCCCGAGGACCCGCGGTTCACCGAGGCCGAGACCGCCCTCGAACAGGGCGACTTCGCCGCCGCGGAGGCCGCCTACCAGCGCATCCTGGACACCGAGCCGGGCAACGAGCAGGCGAAGGCGGCGCTGACGCAGGTGCGGTTCGCGGCCAGGGCCGCCGAGACCGATCCCACCGCCGTTGCCAGGGCCGACGAGAACCCCGACGACCTGGACGCCCAGCTCGCCGCCGCCGACTTCGAGGTGGCGCAGCAGGACGTCGAGCGCGGCTTCACCCGCCTGATCTCGGCGATCCGCCGCACCTCCGGCGACGACCGCAACCGGGTCCGCGAACACCTGGTCGGCCTGTTCGAGCTGTTCGACCCTGCCGACGAGCGGGTCATCAAGGCTCGCCGCGACCTCGCCAGCGCCTTGTTCTGACGGCCGTCCCGCCCCCCGCCCCGCCACGCCGGCAGGGCGGCGGGCGCGGGCAGGCGGGTCAGCCGTAGTTCCTGGTGCAGGAGGCCGAGCCTTCCAGGTAGCCGACCCGCAGGGATTCCACGCGGGCGAAACCGCTGGCCACCGGGCGGCCGTTGACGTCGGCCGCGAGCAGGCTGCGCGGCTGCAGCAGCTCGGCGATCGCCTCGTCCAGGTCGCCGGACGACAACCGCAGCGTGTTGCCAGGTCCGCTGAGCACGCCCGCCCACGCGCCGACGAGGCACGACGTCCGCAGGCCCGCGTTGGCGTTGTCCAGCGACGCGCCGACGCCCTTCTGGATGCCCTGCACGTAACGCGAGGCGATCTCGGCGAACGCGGCGAAGTCGCCGAGCCCGCCCGCGGAGTCGGTGCCCCGGAACTCGGCCTCCCGGTCCACCGGCTGGCCCAGCTCGGCGAGCTCGGCCAGGTCGATGTTCACGGTGTTGTCCGAAGGGCAGTACGACGCGGGCTCGGTGGCGGGGCCGTTCGGGCACACCCCGCCGCCGTCCACGATCTCGGGCGCTTCCACCTCGGCCCCGGCGAAGGCCTCGTCGAGGCTCTGCTGCAGCAGGCCGACGCTGTCCGCGTCGATCGCGATGTCGCCCTGGCCGGTGTCGCCCGGCTCGAAGGGCTGCTCGGTGATGCGTTCGTCCACGTTGGCCTGGTTGATCCCCGCGCAGTCCTTCGCGCTGCGCTCGAACCCGAGCTGGAAGGCGTAGGTGCGGTCGAACGCCGTGCCGTGCGCGCCCTGTTCCTGCGCGGACTGGCCCGCCTCGTCGCGGATGAAGAACATCGACGCGAGCACCTGGTTGAGGCCCTCCGACGTGGACACCGTGAAGTACTTGCTCCGGCCCTCGGCGATCCACCGGAAGTAGGCGCCGGTGAAGCAGTCGGCCTGCTGCTCCTTCACGATCGTGGAGGTCGACTCGTCGATGCCCGCCTTGGCGCCGAGCCGGTACTGGATCGCGTGCCCGAACTCGTGACCCAGCACGGTGACGATGGCCATCGGACCGAAGCGCTCGCGCAGCAGTGGCAGCAGCATGCCCCTGTCCCACGCCACCAGGTCCTCCGGCGGGCAGTAGAACGCGTTCATGGCGGCGTCGGCCGTGGTGCCCCCGCACACGTCGATCTCGGGCTCGTTCGGGTCGTAGGACAGCAGCTTCTTGACCGGCTGGAACCGCTGCTGGAAGTGGGCGGGCAGCTGCTCGGCCCAGAAGTCGCTCACGTCGGCGATGGCCGCGATGGCCAGCTGGTCCTCCTGGGTGGACGTGGCGTTGTGCACCTCCAGCTGTGGCCTCGGCGCCTCGGGCCTGAGCCCGCTCTCGAAGTGGGTCACCGGCAGCCCCGCGATGTCGCCCGCCGTCTGTGGCTGGCCCGGCGTCTCGGTACCGCACGCGCCCGCGAGCGCCGCGAGCGCCGCGACGGTGGTGACCAGCCCTGCGCGCCGGGCGCCCAGCCCCCCTCTGCTGTTCATGGGTGGCACCCTACTCATCGATCTTCGCCGGGACGTGTGGAATCACCGATCCGGTTTCCTCGCTAGGGTCGCTGTTCATGAGAGCAGTCCGCCGGTTCACCGTGCACGCCCGTGTGCCAGAGGAGCTGACAGGTTTGACGGCGCTCGCGACCAACCTGCGCTGGACCTGGCACCCGCCGACCCGTGACCTGTTCGCGTCGATGGACAACGCGCTGTTCCGGCGCGTCCGTGACCCGTTGCGCATGCTCACGGCGATCCCCGCCCACCGGCTGGACGAGCTGGCCGCCGACGAGGACTTCCTCGCCAGGACGCGCAGGGCCGTCGAGGATCTCGACCGCTATCTCACCGAGCCCCGCTGGTACCAGCGCAGAGCGGCCGACGACGGCTCGCGGCGGGTGCCGGACGCCGTCGCCTACTTCTCGATGGAGTTCGGCGTGCACGAGGCGCTGCCGAACTACTCCGGTGGCCTCGGCGTGCTGGCGGGCGACCACCTCAAGGCCGCCTCCGACCTCGGCGTTCCCGTCATCGGCGTCGGCCCGCTGTACCGGGCGGGGTACTTCCGGCAGTCGCTGTCGCTGGACGGCTGGCAGGTCGAGCACTACCCCGTGATCGATCCGGACGGGCTGCCGCTCGAGCTGGTGACCGAGCCGTCCGGCGAGCCGGTGGTGGTGCATGTCGCCATGCCCGGCGGCCGGGACCTGCGCGCGCAGATCTGGAAGGCCAGCGTCGGCCGCGTGCCGCTGCTGCTGCTCGACACCGACGTCGACG
This sequence comes from Prauserella muralis, assembly GCF_003202285.1. Classification (GTDB taxonomy): domain Bacteria; phylum Actinomycetota; class Actinomycetes; order Mycobacteriales; family Pseudonocardiaceae; genus Prauserella_B; species Prauserella_B muralis. Next base: position 100,874 of record NZ_MASW01000006.1, on the reverse strand, counting down.
GCAACGACGACGACCTGCGGGGCGTCACCGACCGGCTCTACGGCGGCGACGCCGACCATCGCATCCGCCAGGAGATCCTCGCCGGGATCGGCGGGATGCGGGCGGTGCGCCGCTACTGCGAGCTGACCGGGCACCCGCAGCCCGAGGTGTTCCACACCAACGAGGGCCACGCCGGGTTCCTGGGCCTGGAACGGATGCGGGAGATCCTGGCCACCTCCGAGCTGTCGTTCGACGAGGCGCTCTCGGCGGTGCGGGCGGGCACCGTGTTCACCACGCACACCCCCGTGTCGGCGGGCATCGACCGGTTCCCCGTCGACCTGGTGCAGCACTACTTCGGCGACGGAAGGCTGCTGCCGGGCGTTGACCCGCGCCGGGTGCTGGCGCTGGGCGCCGAGGACAACCCCGGCATGTTCAACATGGCGCACATGGGCCTGCGGCTGGCGCAGCGTTCCAACGGTGTCTCCGCGTTGCACGGCCACGTGTCGCGGCGCATGTTCGCGCGGCTGTGGCCCGGCTTCGACGTCGAGGAGGTGCCGATCCGGTCGGTGACCAACGGCGTGCACGGCCCCACCTGGGTGGCCAGGGAGATGAGCGCCCTGCTCGGCGGCACCGACGAGGAGTGGGGCCACGACGGCGCCGACGACGGGTCGAAGATCGCCGAGGGGGTCACCGACGAGCAACTGTGGAAGCTGCGCAGGGAGCTGCGCGGGAACCTGGTGGCCGAGGTGCGCCGCCGGGCTCGCGACGCGTGGCTGCAGCGCGGGGCCTCGGCGCTGGAACTGGGCTGGACGGAGCGGATCTTCGACCCGGACGTGCTGACGGTGGGCTTCGCCCGTCGCGTGCCGACCTACAAGCGGCTCACCCTGATGCTGCGCAACCCCGAGCGGCTGCGTGCGCTGCTGCTCGACGAGCACCGGCCCATCCAGATCGTGGTGGCGGGCAAGTCGCACCCCGCCGACGAGGGCGGCAAGGCGCTCATCCAGCAGATCGTGCGGTTCGTGGACGACCCCGCCGTGCGCGAGCGGATCGTGTTCCTGCCTGACTACGGGATGTCGATGGCCCGCTACCTCTACCGCGGCTGCGACGTGTGGCTGAACAACCCGACGCGGCCGCTGGAGGCATGCGGCACCTCGGGCATGAAGGCCGCGCTCAACGGCTGCCTCAACCTGTCGATCCGCGACGGCTGGTGGGACGAGTACTACGACGGCAGCAACGGCTGGGCCATCCCCACCGCCGACGGCGTCACCGACCCGTTGCTGCGGGACGACCTGGAGGCCGACGCGCTGTACGACCTGCTGGGCCAGCAGATCGCGCCGCTGTTCTACGACCGCGACGCGGCCGGTGTGCCGAGGGGCTGGCTGTCCATGATCTGGCACACACTGCGCACGCTCGGCCCGCGGGTGCAGGCCTCGCGGATGGTGCGCGAGTACGTCGAGTCGTCCTACCTGCCCGCCGCCGCGACGGTCGCGGCCGCGAGCGAGGACAACTACGCCGGGTCGCGCTCGCTCGCGCAGTACCGCACGCGGCTCGACCTGGCGTGGAACCGGGTCCGCGTGCTCGACACCGAGCTGGTGGTGGAGGGCGCGGACTCGCTCGTGGTGGGCAAGGAGATCCGCGTGCGCGCCGGCATCGACCTCGCCGGCCTTGACGAGTCCGAAGTGGACGTCCAGGCCGTGGTCGGCAGGGTCGGCGACACCGACGACCTGCACGACGTGGTGACCGTGCCGATGCGGCCCGTGGGCCGGGGCGCGTACGAGGCGGCGCTGCGGCTGCCACACGCGGGCGCCCTGGGTTACACGGTGCGGGTGCTCCCGCGGCACTCGCTGCTGGCGAGCCCCGCCGAGCTGGGCAAGGTGGTGCTCGCGTGAGCCGGGGCCATGCGTCGCGGTGCCAGGTGAGTCGGTGACAATGGGGCCCGTGAATGAGGTGGCGGTCCCGGAGAACCTTGACGATCTCGTGGTCCACATGTCCGGCGTCGGCGTGCGGCGCGGCGGCAACAAGCTGCTGGCCGACCTCGACTGGTCGGTGGAGCTCGACGAACGGTGGGTCGTGCTCGGCCCGAACGGCGCGGGCAAGACCACGCTGCTCAGGCTGGCCGCCGCCGAGCTGCACCCCACCACCGGTGTGGTGCACGTGCTGGGGGAGCGCCTCGGCAGGGTGGACGTCTTCGAGCTGCGTACCCGCATCGGGTTCACCTCGGCCGCCATCAACGGGCGGGTGCCACCCGAGGAGAAGGTGCGCGACGTGGTCGTCTCCGCGGGCTACGCCGTGCTGGGCCGCTGGCGGGAGAGCTACGACACACTCGACACCGACCGCGCCGACGAACTGCTGGGCGCGTTGGGCATCGGCCACCTCGCCCTGCGCAGCTACGGCACGCTCTCGGAGGGCGAGCGCAAGCGCACCCTCATCGCGCGCTCGCTCATGACCGACCCGGAACTGCTGCTGCTGGACGAGCCCGCCGCGGGCCTGGACCTGGGCGGCAGGGAGGACCTGGTGGCGCGGTTGTCGGCGCTCGCGCTCGACCCCGACGCGCCCGCGATGATCCTGGTCACGCACCACGTCGAGGAGATCCCACCCGGCTTCACCCACGCGCTGCTGCTGGCGGAGGGCAGGTCGGTGGCGGCCGGGCTGATCGACGACGTGCTGACGAGCGAGAACCTGTCGGCGGCCTTCGGGCAGGAGCTGCTGCTGGAGCGGTCGGGTGATCGCTTCTTCGCGCGACGCCGGTAACGTGTTCCACTACTGACGAGTAGTCCCTGACTGGAGGAGGAGCGCACGTGGGCGAGTTCGTACGTCTCGACGTGGAGGCGGGTGTCGGCACCATCAGGCTCGACCGGCCACCGGTCAACGCGCTGAACAACCAGGTGCAGGCCGAGCTGCGCGAGGCCGCCGTCGAGGCGGCCGGGCGGGCGGACGTCCGCGCCGTGATCCTCTACGGCGGCGAGAAGACCTTCGCCGGTGGCGCCGACATCAAGGAGATGGCCGCCAAGTCCTACGTCGAGATGTCGGCCTTCGGTGCGGAGCTGTCCCAGTCGCTGACGACGATCGCCGAGATCCCCAAGCCGACCGTCGCCGCGATCACCGGCTACGCGCTCGGCGGCGGGCTGGAGCTCGCGCTCACCGCCGACCGCCGGATCGCGGGCGACAACGTGAAGGTCGGCCAGCCCGAGATCCAGCTCGGCATCATTCCCGGCGCGGGCGGCACGCAGCGGCTCGCCAGGCTCGTCGGCCCGAGCAAGGCCAAGGACCTGGTGTTCACCGGCCGCTTCGTCAAGGCCGAGGAGGCGCTGGCCATGGGCCTGGTCGACGAGGTGGTCGCCCCCGACGACGTCTACGCCGCCGCGCACGCGTGGGCCGCGCAGTTCGCGAACGGCCCCGCCGTGGCGCTCAGGGCCGCCAAGGCCGCCATCGACGGCGGCCTCGACACCGACCTGCGCAACGGACTGAAGCTGGAGACCAGCCTGTTCACGGCGCTGTGGGCCACCGAGGACCAGAGCACGGGCATGCAGTCGTTCATCGAGAACGGCCCGGGCAAGGCCACCTTCGAAGGGAAATGACGTGACCCACGTAGCCGACCCCGCGCCGAACCCGCACGCCAGCGCGGAGGAGGTGCGCGCCGCCTTCGACGACCCGAAGCTCGCCAACGTGCTCTACCACGACTGGGAGGCGGGCACCTACGACGAGAAGTGGTCGATCTCCTACGACGAGCGCTGCATCTCCTATGCCACCGACGTGTTCAACGCGGTGGCGGGCGAGGAGGGCCAGCCCTACGCCACGGCGATGGAACTGGGCAGTGGCACCGGCTTCTTCCTGCTCAACCTCATGCAGGGCGGGGTCATCAAGAAGGGCTCGGTCACGGACCTGTCGCCGGGCATGGTCGAGGTCGCGCTGCGCAACGCCCGCAACCTCGGCCTCGACGTGGACGGCCGGGTCGCCGACGCCGAGCGCATTCCCTACGACGACAACACCTTCGACCTCGTCGTGGGCCACGCGGTGCTGCATCACATCCCCGACGTGCCCGCGGCGCTGCGGGAGGTGCTGCGCGTGCTCAAGCCCGGCGGGCGGTTCGTCTTCGCAGGGGAACCCACCAAGATCGGTGACCTCTACGCGCGCAAGCTGGGCCAGCTGACGTGGTGGCTCACCACCAACGTCACCAGGCTGCCCGCGCTGCGGGGCTGGCGCAGGCCGCAGGATGAGCTGGACGAGTCCTCACGGGCCGCCGCCCTGGAGGCCGTCGTGGACCTGCACACGTTCGACCCCGCCGACCTGGAACGGACGGCGTTGCGCGCCGGCGCTGTCGACGTTCGCGCCGTCACCGAGGAGTTCAGCGCCGCGCTGGCAGGCTGGCCGATCCGCACGTTCGAGGCCGCGGTGCCGCAGGAGAAGCTCACGGTGCGGTGGCGGCTGTTCGCCTACCACCTCTGGCTTCGACTGTCCGCTGTGGACAAGAAGGTGCTCACCAGGGTGCTGCCGAGGCAGCTGTTCTACAACGTCATGATCACCGGCACGAAGCCGCCCGAGCCCGCGGAACTGTAGTTGCCCTACGCCTTCTCGCTCGACGATGTCGCGTTCCTGCGGTCGGAGCAGGGCGAGCGGGCCACCGCCGCCTGTGACGCGCTGCCGTTGACGGACGCGAGCAGGCTCACCGACGTCGCCACCGCGCGGCGGGTGGTCGGCGAGCGCTACGCCGCCGTGCTGGAGACGGTGATGCTGCGCCGGAAGGCGGAGGCGAGGCTGCCCGGCGCGCGCGGCTGGCTGTTCACCGGAGACGCGGCGCAGCAGGCCAGCGCCGCGCCGGTCGCCGCACACCGTGCGAGGCGGCTGGCCGGGCGGGACGTGCACGATGTGACCTGCTCGGTGGGTGCCGACCTGGTGGCGCTGGCGCGGACCGCACGCATGTGCGTCGGGTCCGATGTGGACGAGGTGCGGCTGGTGATGGCGCGGCACAACTGTGCCCGGGAAGGGATCGAGCCGCTGCTGGTGCGCGCGGACGCGCTGCGTCCGGTGACCCACGACGCGGTGGTGGTCGCCGACCCGGCGCGCAGGGACTCCATGGGCCGCCGCACCTGGCGGCCGCAGGACTTCGTGCCCTCGCTCGACGAGCTGGCCCGCGTCTACGCCGGCCGGGACCTCGTCGTGAAATGCGCGCCGGGCATCAGCCCCGCGGCCGTGCCGTGGGCCGCCGAGATCGAGCTCGTGTCGCTGGACGGGCAGGTGCGTGAGGCATGCCTGTGGAGCCGGGACCTGGCGTCGGCGACCCGGCGGGCTACCGTGCTGCGCTCGGACGGAACACAGTGGACGGTCACCGACGCGGAGCCGGACGACGTGCCGGTCGGCGAGCCGGGGGAGTGGATCGTCGACCCGGACGGCGCGGTGGTGCGGGCCGGGCTGGTGCGGCACTACGCGGCGCGGCACGGCCTGTGGCAGCTCGACGAGCGGATCGCCTACCTCACCGGGGACACCCCGCCGCCGGGCGTGCGGGCGTTCCGGGTGCGGGAGTTCGACGGCTACAGCGAGAAGGCGCTGCGGGCGTACCTGCGCAGGCACGACGTGGGGCGCGTGGAGATCCTGGTACGGGGACTCGACATCGACCCGAACGCGCTGCGCCGCAGGCTCAAACCGCGGGGGCAGGGCGAGGCCAGTGTGGTGCTGACGCGCATCGGCCGCCGTCCCGTGATGTTCCTGTGCCGTCCGGAGCGCATCCCCGCCTGAGCCCGCGAGTCCTGCGCTCCTGCCCGCGAGTCCTGCGCTCGTGCCCGCGAGTTCTGCGTTCGCGGGGGCACGGGGTGTGCATCCGGGCGACCACGGGGATTCACCTGCTGCTCATGATCGTCGGCAAGGCTGACGCCCATGTCCGGCGACGACGACAGAAGCGGCATCGGCAGGCGGTCCTTTCTCGGCCTCGCGGGGGTGAGCGCCGCCGCGCTGGCCCTCGGCACCGGCGAGGCCACGGCCGCCCCGCGGCCAGGCGGGCGGCTGCCGTCCGATCCCTTCGGCCTCGGCATCGCCTCCGGCGACCCGGAGTCGCACAGCATCGTGCTCTGGACCCGCCTGGCGCCGGAGCCGCTGGCCGCCGACGGGCACGGCGGCATGCCCCGGCGTCCGGTCACGGTCGAGTACGAGGTGGCCGAGGACGAGCGCTTCTCCCGCGTCGTGCGGCGTGGCCATGCGGTGGCCACCGCAGAGCTGGCCCACTCGGTCCACCCGGAGGTGGCGGGCCTGCGGCCTGGCCGCGAGTACTTCTACCGCTTCCGCGCGGGCGGTCACCTCAGCCCGCCAGGGCGCACCCGCACGGCCCCAGCCCGCGAAGCCCGGCCGGGTGAGCTGTCGCTCGCGCTGGCCTCCTGCCAGGCGTGGTACCACGGGCACTTCACCGCCTACCGGCATCTCGTGGCAGACGAGCCGGAACTGGTGTTCTTCCTCGGCGACTACATCTACGAGTACGCCATCAACGCGGCGAACCTGTGGCGCGAAGGCGTCACGGTGGGCCCCGCCCACGACGCCGACGTGCAGACGCTGGAGCAGTACCGGCTGCGCTACGCGCTGTTCAAGACCGATCCGCACCTGCAACGGGCGCACGCCCTCGCGCCGTGGATCGTCACCTGGGACGACCACGAGGTGCAGAACAACTACGCCGCCGAACACTCCCGTTACGGCATCTCCCCGGAGGACTTCGAGCGCCGCAGGGCCGTCGCCTACCGCGCCTACTACGAGAACATGCCGCTGCGCAGGGCAGCTCTGCCGCGCGGACCGGACATGCGGCTCTACCGCAGGACACCGTGGGGCAGGCTGGCCGAGTTCAACGTGCTCGACACCCGGCAGTACCGCGACGACGTGCCCTCCGACACCACCGCGGGCGGCGAGCACACCGATCCGCGCCGCTCGATCCTGGGCGCCGAGCAGGAACGCTGGCTCGTCGACGGCCTGCGGCGTTCCGGCGCGCTGTGGAACGTGCTGGTGCAGCAGGTGGTGCTGGCCCGCATCGACCGCGACACCGGGCCGGGCACCACGTTCAGCATGGACCAGTGGGACGGCTTCACCGCCAACCGCGACCGGTTGCTCGGCGCCGTCCAGCGTCACGGCGTGGACAACCTGCTCGTGTTCACCGGCGACATCCACCGGCATGTGGCGGCCGAGCTCAAGGCCGACTTCACCGACCCCGCATCGGCGACGATCGGCACCGAGCTGGTGACCGGGTCGGTCGGCTCCGACGGCGACGGCGCTCCCACGGACGGCTACACGGGGCTGTGGCTGGCGAACCCGCACGTGAAGTTCTACGACGGGCGCCGGGGCTACGTGCTGTGCCGGATGGGTCCCGAGGCGCTGGTGTCGGAGTTCAAGGTCGTGGACTACATCCAGCGCGACGACGCGGCTCCCGTGTCGACGGTCGCGCGTTTCGTCACCGAGGCGGGCAGACCCGGCCTCGAGCGGGAGGTGTGATGAACACACTGGCCGGACCCAGCCCGCGCCCGGCGGCGCGGCTCACGGCGACGTCCGGGATCGCCTGGATCGAGGTGAGCTGGCACGCGAGGTCATACCGGCCGCTCGTCGACCACTTCGCGGTGCACGGCTCGCCCGACCCCTGGTTCGAGCCCGGGCCCTCGACCCTGCTCGGCAAGACCGTCTACGGCCGGTTCCGGCACGACGGGCTCGGCCCGCGCGGCCAGACCTGGCACTACCGCATCGTCACCGTCGACGCCTCCGGCGAGCAGAGCCCGCCGTCGGCGGCACTGCGGGCGGAGTCGGTGGAGTCGGTGACGGTCAGCGGCACGCCCGTGGCGGTGATCGGGTCGTTCGACCTGCGGAGTCTGGAGCTGGCGCTCGCGCCGGCCGGCTACCAGCAGTACTCGGCCCGGTTCGGCGACGGTGCCGACTACGTGGACGGTGTCAGCAGCCCGGGTACCGACTGGCCGTATCTGCACCCCGGCCCCGCCGACCGGTGGGCGGGCAGCAAGGCCCACACCTTCCGCTTCCGGTTCCGGCTCGCCGAGCAGCCCGCCGCGGACCTCGCGCTGGCCGTGTGGCTCATCGACACGCACGCCAGCATCCCCGGCAGGCTCGCCGTGACGTGCAACGGGACGCCGGTCGCCGAGGTGGAGCTGGAGAAGGGCGCCACGAAGGGCTCCCTGCAGGGCGACGCGACCTTGCCCGGCACGCCGCTGCGTCCGTCCGTTGTGGAGCTGGCACTGCCTGCCGCCGCCTTGCGGGCCGGGGAGAACACGCTGACGCTGGGCAAGGCGGAGGGTTCCTGGCACGCCTACGACGCCGTCGGCGTGTTCGCCGTCTGAACGCAGAACTCGCGGGCCTGAGCGCAGGACTCGCGGGCCTGGACGCAGGACTCGCGGGGTAGGCCGGACTTCATCCGCGGGGTTTGGCGGTGTGGTCCAGGCTCGCCCAGCCCGGCGTGACGCCCGCCCACGAGCCGGAACCGGTGAGCACCGCGATCGAGGCGGTCCTGAGTTCGCACTCCTCACCGGAGAGCGCGGTCACCAGGTCCTCCAGCCCGGGGTTGTGGCCCACCAGCAGCACGGTGCCGGCCTCGTCGGGCAGCTCCCGCACCACGCTCGTGAGCGTTGTCAGCGTCGCCCCGTAGAGCCGCTCGTCCTGCCGCAGCTCCGGGTCGCCGCCGAGCTCGGTGCGCACGAGCTGCCAGGTCTGCCGCGCCCGGGTGGCGGGCGAGCACAGCACCAGATCGAAGGCGGGCACGTGCTCGCGCAGCCACCGTCCCGCGGCCGGGGCGTCGCGATGGCCGCGCGGCGCGAGCGGGCGCTGCTCGTCGGGGACGCCTTCGGGCCAGTCCGACTTCGCGTGCCTGAGGATGACGAGTTCACGTCGCATCGGCCCATCGTCGCGCATCGGGCCCGAGTGGCGCGGCCCGCCCGGCCCGGGGCGCGCCGGGCCGGGCGGCGCCCGATCAGGCGGAGCGCTGGTAGGCGCGAAACGCCCGCGAGGCGAGCCAGCCGAACAGCACGGCCACGGCGGTCAGCAGCCCTGCCCTGCCGAACACGGCGGCCCAGTCGGGGTCGGCGGAGAGCGCCTGCCTGCTCGCGACGGCTGCCCAGTCCACCGGGTTGAACCGCGCGACGTCGCCGACCCAGCCGGGCATCACGGCGGGCGCCATCATCACCGACGAAAGGAACGCCAGCGGCAGGGTGAGGAACTGTGACACGCCGATCAGCGCCTCCTGCTGGCGGAACAGCAGCGCCAGCGCGTCCGACAACGCGGCGAAGATCAGCGCGAGCAGCACCGAGCACAGCAGCACCACGAGCACGCCGGCGGGCCCGCCCGCGTACCGGGCACCGGCGGCCAGCCCGACGGCGAAGACGATCAGCGACTGCACCACCGTGGTGACGGCCTGGTAGGCGAGGGAGCCGCTGATGAGCGCGCCGCGGCTCACCGGCGAGGTGAGGTTGCGGTCCATCACGCCGCGCTCCATGTCCTGGATGAACGACGTGCCGTTCCAGCCCGCCGACATCATCGCGGTCATCACGATGACGCCGGGCGTCAGGTACTCCAGGTAGGAACCGCCGCCGAAACCGGGCAGCTCGGCCACGCGCTGGAACAGCTGGCCGAACAGCAGCAGCCACACCATCGGCTGGACGAGCGTGAACAGCAGGTACGCGGGCATGCGCAGCAGTGAGCGCAGCGAGCGCAGGGTCAACAGCCCCGAGTGCGTGACGAAGGTGGTCACACCAGCACCCCCTCGGCCTGGTCGGCCTCGCGGAACGCGCGCCCGGCGTGCCGCAGGTAGACGTCGTCGAGCGAGGGACGGGCCACGCTGACGGCAGCGGGCCTGATGCCTGCGGCGTCGAGCGCGGCCAGCACGCCCGGCAACACGGCGGCGCCGTCGCGCACACGGGCCCGCAGCGTGGTGCCGTCGAGGTCGACGTCGCCGACGCCGGGCACCGCCCGCACGGCCTGCCGCGCGCGGTCCACGAGGTCACCGGCGCCCAGCTCGACGGCGACACTGTCACCCTGCAGCGCGCTCTTCAGCTCCCCTGGCGAGCCCTCGGCGACCACCCGGCCCGCGTCGACGATCACCAGCCGTGACGCGAGCTGGTCGGCCTCCTCCAGGTAGTGCGTGGTGAGCAGGACGGTCAGCCCGTCGTCGCCGGCGAGCCGGGCGATCTCGGCCCACATGCCGGCGCGCGCCTCGGGGTCGAGCCCGGTGGTGGGCTCGTCGAGGAACAGCACGCTGGGCCGGTGGATGAGCCCCATCGCCACGTCGAGCTTGCGCTGCATGCCGCCGGACCACGTGCCGGTGAGCCGGTCGGCCGCGTCGCCGAGACCGAAGCGGGTCAGCAGCTCCGCCGCGCGTGCGCGCGCGTCCAGGCGGGACAGGCCGTAGACCCGGCCCTGCAGCACCAGGTTCTCGCGGCCGGTGGCCACCGGGTCGAAGCTGGGCTTCTGCGAGACGTAACCGATGGCGTGGCGCACGCGGCGTGGCTCGCGCCGCACGTCGAGGCCCGCGACGGTGGCGTGGCCGGAGTCGGGTTCGGCGAGGGTGGTCAGGATCTTGACGGTGGTCGACTTGCCCGCCCCGTTGGGGCCGAGCAGGCCGAACACGGCTCCTGAGGGCACCGTGAAGCCGACGCCGGAGAGCGCGCGCACGGCCTTGTCGCCCTTGCCGTAGGTCCTGACGAGATCGGCGGCCTCGATGGCGGCCCGTCTCGCTGCTGTGGTGGACACGATGTGCTCCTTCTGGTGTGCCAGGTGGAAGGAGCCGTCGCGCGTGCGATCCCGGGAGCTACGCTGGCGGGTGCGGGCATGCCTCGAGCGCCGGGTTCTCGCGAGCGCGGTGGCTCGGGTGTGTCGGACGGTTCCCGGCCGTGGTGTTGCCGCACCGCGGCCGGGAGCCGTCACCCTCGGTCAGTCAGCTCAGTGAGCCAGCTCATCTCCTCCCTGAACTCCTCGGTGAGCAGCTGCTCGATCCGCTCGGGGCTGGTGCCGGCCAGGCGCAGCTCGTGCATGCGCCGCCAGAGCTTGATGCCCTCGAAGGTGCCGGAGCGCAGCTCGTCGGCGAGCGCGTCGACGAACTCGATCTCGGCGCGCAGCAGGCGGGCCTTGAACTCCAGCTCGATGAGGAACAGCCGGGGGAAGGCGCCGGGTGCGCCGCCGAAGGTGGCCTCGTAGGCGGTTTCCTGCGCACGCAGCGAACGGAGGCGGATCTCCAGCAGCCGCAGCACCTCGCCGGGCGAGAGGATCGGCATGAGGGATAGCGCGGCCTCGAACCGCGTGAACTCCTGGGCGGGGCGGGCCAGCAGGTCGCTCAGCCAGTCGGTCATCTCGGTGATGCCGGACTCGGTGATGGTGTAGACGGTGCGCTCGGGCCTGCGGCCTTCCCGCACGGTCTCCTGCGGCGCGATGAGGCCGCGCCGCTGCAGGGAGTCGACCACCGAGTACAGGGACCCGTAGTTGAGCTTGATGCTCGCCTCTTTGTGTCGTTCCCGCAGCGTGCTGGAGATCTCGTACGGGTGCATCGGGCGCTCGGTCAGCAGGCACAGCACCGCCAGTGCCAGTGGATTGGACCTCGTGCGCCCCGCCATCACGGCTCCCGGTGACTACCCCGCGTCAAATACTCGATCCAGAGTATTCGCTGTCGGATGCGACGTCTCAAGCGGCACGGGCCGGGGCCGGTAGGGTGTGGGACGTTGTCAGGCGCCGGCTGGTGGAGGCGGGTTCGGGAAGTGGTCACGGGCAAGGTCATCCGGTTCGACGAGTCGAAGGGCTACGGGTTCGTGGCCCCCGACGCCGGTGGTGAGGACGTGTTCGTCCACGTCAACGACCTCGACTTCGACAAGCGCCTGCTGACGCCCGGTGCGCTGGTAGAGTTCGAGGTCGAGGACGGCGACCGGGGCCTGAAGGCCTCGCGGGTCCGGATGGTGGGCCGTGCCGGTGCCGAGGCGGGTCCCGTCTCCGACCGGGACGACGAGGACGGCTACGACGTGCTGACCGTGGGGGAGTATCTCGCCGAGGTCACCGAGGTACTGCTCGACGCGGCGCCGGGCGTGACCGCGGAGCAGATCCTCGCCATCCGGCAGCGCCTGGTCCAGCTCGCCCACTCCCACGGCTGGGTGGACCCCTAGAAGCTCCCCAATGCGGCATTCGCTCCACTGGATGGAGCGAATGCCGCATTCGCTCCGTTGAGTGGAACAAATGTGGCATTGGGGAGCTCTGGGCTACAGCTCCTTGAGGAAGCCGGAGTCCACCACGAACTCGGCTCCGGTGGTGTTCGCCGACAGCGGGGAGGCGAGCAGTGCCACCACGTCGGCGACCTGCTGCGGGGCGGCGAGGCGGCCCGTCGTCAGCCGCATCATCTGCGGAGCCAGCGTGGTGAGCACGCTGTCGCGGTCACTGCCCGCGTGCGCCGCGATCACGTCCGCCGCGCCGCCCTGCTCCGTCCACCACGCCGTGCGCACCGGGCCCGGCGACACGGTGTTCACCCGGATGCCCTGCGGTCCGAACTCCTCCGACAGCGCCTTGCCGAGCGTGTTCATGCCCGCCTTGGCCGCCGCGTAGTCGGCGTTCAGCGCACCCGGCTGCCGTGCCGAGGTGGACGAGATGTTGACGATCGTGCCGCCACCGCGTTCCAGCAGCAGCGGCACCGCCGCGCGCACCGCGCGCACCACCGCGAAGAGATTGAACTCGAACATCGCCCGCCAGTCGTCGTCGGTGGGCGTGAGGAACGAGAATCTCGGCAGGGTCGCGCCCGGTGGCGGTCCGCCCGCGTTGTTCACGAGAATGTCCAGACCACCGAACTCCTCGGCCGCACGTGCCACCACCTCGCCCGGCGCGCTCGGGTCCATCAGGTCCGCGGGCGCGTGGACGACAGTGGCGCCCAGCAGGGCGGCCAGTTCTGGGGTGAGCTTCCGGGATACGGCGATGACCCGCGCTCCCTCCCTCGCGAGCGTGCCGACGACGGCCAGTCCGATGCCCTTCGACGCGCCGGTGACGACCGCGACCCGGCCGGACAGGTGCAGATCCACGGATACTCCTTCATGAGTGCTTTCCGCCTCGTGCGGCGGTTTCCGTGGCCATGCTCGTCCGCGCGGCGCCGGTTCGCTGGCGGGTTTCGGACGGTGCGTCGTCCGTCCGGTGTGGACGGTGGGCGCTATCGGGCTTGGTCCGCCACCAGGCGGGCGGCGAGCCCGGCGAAGATCGCCGCCGAGATGCGGTCGAGCCAGCGCTGCACGGAAGGACGGCGCAGCAGCAGCGCCGACAGCGTGCCCGTGGCGAGCCCCACCGAGCCGTCCACCGCGAAGCCGACGACGATGAACGCCGCGCCGAGGACGAGGAACTGCGCCCACACCGGCATGCTGCCGTCCACGGCGACGAACTGCGGGAAGAACGCCAGGTAGAACAGCACGACCTTCGGGTTGGCGAGGTTGGTGAGCACCGCCATGACGTAGGTCTTGCGCAACGGTCGCGCCGCGGCGGCGCCGAGGGCCGGGTCCGCCTCGCTCTTCACCCGCTCCCGCGCCGAGCGCAGCGTGCTCCAGGCCAGGTACAGCAGGAACGCCGCGCCGAGCAGCCGGACGGCGTCGAGCACGGCGGGTGCGGCCTGCAGCAGCACGCCGAGTCCGGACGCCGCCGCCACCGTGTGCACGGCCAGCCCGGTCGACATGCCGAGCGCGGCGACCACGCCGGCCTTCGGTCCCTTCGCCATGCCATGTGCCGCGACGAACATCATGTCCGGGCCCGGCACGAGGCTGATCAGCGCCGCGGCGGCCAGGAACGCGAGAAACGTCGAGAGGTCCACGATCCCATCCAAGCATCGCCGCCAACCGAATATTCCTGCCCTGGCGACCGGGTTTGCGCCGGCGCGCTGCCGTGCCCTACGGTTAGGGCAGTCGTACAGGACGCTTGTACAGGACGAGCGTCCGAAGGGATGGCGGTATGAGCTCCCCGGCGGCGGCCCGCGGCCGCGAGGTACGGCAACGGCTGCTGGCGGCCGCTGCCGAGCTGATCCCCGAACGAGGCTGGACGGCGGTGAGCACGCGCGTGCTGGCCGAGCGGGCGGGGGTGACGCCGAGCGTGGTGCACTACCACTTCCCCTCGGTGTCGGCGGTGCTGAACGAGGCGGCGTTGGACGTGATGCGGCGCGTGCTGGACGAGCTGGACGCGGTGCTCGACGGCGCCGCGAGCGCCGCCGAGGTGATCGACGCGGTGCTCGCCTCGGCGCAGGAGGTGGCCGGTAGCGACCCGACGCTGCTGCTGGTCGTCGAGTCCTACCTCGCCGCCTCCCGCGACGACGGGCTGCGCGAGCAGATCGGCACGCTCGTGACCGAGTTCCGCGGCCGGCTCGCCCGCAGGCTCGGCGAGCACGGCGTCGCCGCGCCCGCCGACACCGCCGCCGTCCTCGCGGCCACGCTCGACGGCGTGTTCCTGCATCGCGGGCTCGGCAGCGGACCCGACCTGACGGCGGTGGCGTCCGTCCTGCACCGGCTCGTCCGCCCGCAACACGTGAGGGAGCACACCGCATGAGGATCGTGATCTGCGGAGCAGGCCTGGCCGGGCTCACCATGGCGAGCCGCATGGCCGCGCTCGGCGGGGACGTCGTGCTGCTGGAAAGGGCTCCGGGGCCACGACGGCAGGGCTACCTGATCGACTTCTTCGGTCCCGGCTACGACGCCGTCGAGAGAATGGGTCTGCTGCCCGCCGTGGAGGACGTCGCCTACCGGATCGACGAGGTCACCTTCGTGGACGAGCACGGCGACCGCACGGCAGGGGTTCCGCCGTCGCGCTTTGCCGGAGGCAGGCTGCTGAGCGTGCTGCGGCCGGACCTGGAGCGCGTGCTGCGCGAGCACCTGCCGCCCGGCGTCGACCTCCGGTTCGGCACCACCCCGCACGCCGTCACCGCACGGCCCGGCGGCGTGCGGGTAACGCTCGGCACCGGCGAGGAACTCGACGCCGACCTGCTCGTCGGCGCGGACGGCATCCACTCGACGGTGCGCGACCTGCTGTTCGGGCCCGAAGAACGGTTCCTGCGCCATCTCGGCCTGCACACGGCCGCGTTCACCCTGGACGCGCCGCACATCCACGCCGCGCTGTCCGGCCGGTTCTGCCTCACCGACAGCGTGAACCGGCAGTTCGGGCTCTACGGGCTCCGCGACGGCCGCGTGGCGGCGTTCGCCGTGCACCGCGACCCGGACCCTGCCCTGCCGCGTGATCCTCGCGCCGCCCTGCGCGACACCTACGCCGGGCTGGGCTGGCTGGTCCCCGACGCGCTCGAGGCCTGCCCGCCACCGGAGGCGATCTACTACGACCAGGTGGCGCAGATCCGCATGCCGGCGTGGTCGGCGGGCCGGGTCGCGCTGCTCGGCGACGCCGCCTACGCCGTCTCCCTGCTCGCCGGGCAGGGCGCCTCGCTCGGCATCGCCGGTGCCTACGTGCTGGCCGACCAGCTGGCCGGGCAGGCGCCGGTCGCCACAGCGCTCGCACACTACGAGCGACTGTGGCGACCGGTCGTCGAGGAGAAGCAGCGGGTCGGCAGGTCCACTGCCCAGTGGTTCGTCCCCGGCTCGCGGACGCGGCTGCACCTGCGGCACGCCATGCTGCGCATGTCCCGGGCGCCGTTGCTCACCCGCCTGCTGGCGGGCCGGTCGAGCGACCTGGTCGCCCGCCTCTAGCGGATGCGGCGCGCCCGCAGGACGGTGTCGCGGGTGTGGCCCGTCCCCGGTGGGGCCGGCCGGGCCCGCGGCCGGGTCTCGTTGACAAGCACCTCCCACGTGTCGTCGAGCAGGCCGGCGATCTCCGCGGGCTGGTAGAAGTCCGCCGGATCGACGTCGGGCTGATGGTCGTGGTGGACCTCGCTGAGGTCGTGGAAGGCGACCAGCAGTGTCCCGCCCGGCGCGACGGCGGCCAGCAGGCCGTGCAGCGCCGCGTGCCCCGGCTGCCGCGGCAGCGGGAAGTACTGCGCGGACACCAGGTCGTAGGCGCCCGGGTCCGGCGGCGTGACCGCCAGATCCGCGTGCAGCCACGTCACCTCCGGCGCACCCGGTCCGCCCGCCGCCTCGGCGCGCCGCAGAGCCACCTTCGAGATGTCGGTGGCCGTGACGCGCCAGCCCCGGCTCGCCAGCCAGTAGGCGTCGCCGCCCTCGCCGCACCCCACGTCCAGCGCCCTGCCCGGCGGCAGCCCCGCCACCTCGGTCACCAGCACGCCGTTCGGCTCGCCGCTCCACAGCTGGTCGCGGGTGAGATAGCGCTCGTCCCAGAACTGTTCGTCCATTGTGCTCATTCCTGTCGGGTCGCCAGACCGTGCCCGCGCGTGCCGAGGACGCGCTCGGCGTTGCGGGCCTCGGCTTCGTGCGAGAACGGCTGCCGCCGGCCGGACACCGCGGCCCGCGCCTCGGCGGCGATCAGGTCGGCGTTGATCATCGCCCCGGCCCTGGCGCCCGCCGCCGTGGACGCGATCACGTTGGCGCTCAGATCGGTGACGTTTCCCGCGGCCCAGACGCCGGGCACGGCCGTCAGGCCGTTCGCGTCCGCCGGGATGTACTCGCCCATGCCGCTCGGGTGCGGCTCCGGCTTGAGCCCGAGCGGTGCCAGCAGCTCCGCCCTCGGCCGCAGGTACGACGCGACCGCCAGCGCGCCCACCGGCACCACCTGGCCGGTGGTCAGCCGGACGCCGGTGAGCCGGTCGGCGGTGACCTCCAGCGCGGTCACCTCGCCGGGCACCACGGCGATGCCGCGCGCGGCGAGCTGCTCGGCCTCCTCGCCCGCCGGCGCGGGCGCGGTGTGCGGCAGCAGCGTCACGTCGTCGCTCAGCTGCCGGAACAGCAGGGCCTGGTGCACGCTCATCGGCCCGGTGGCAAGCACGCCGATCCGTTCGTCGCGCACCTCCCATCCGTGGCAGTACGGGCAGTGCACCACGTCGCGGCCCCACCGGGCCGCGAGTCCCTCGACGTCGGGCAGTTCGTCGACGCCCCCGGTGGTGACCAGCAGCCTGCGGGCCCGCACCCGCCGCTCGTCACCCAGCACGACGGTGAAGTCGTCCGGCTTCCCGGACGCGGAGACGGCCGCGCCGGTCACGACCGTCACGCCGTATGCGGCCACCTCGTGCCGTCCCCGCTCCAGCAGCGAGCCGGGCGGCATGCCGTCGCGGGAGAGGAAGCCGTGCATGTGCTCCGCGGGTGCGTTGCGGGGTTGCCCGCTGTCGACCACCAGCACCGAGCGCCGCACCCGCCCGAGGGTCAGCGCGGCGCTCAGCCCGGCCGCCCCGCCGCCGACGATCACCACGTCGTAGTCGTGCCGGTTCCCCATCAGCTCCTGTTCGGTCATCGTGACCACCTCCGTGACCGACAGTGCACCCGGTCATGAAGAGTTGACAAACTTATTTGCCAAAACTGCAATAGAGCCATGGCGGAGGACGAGTTCGACCAGGTGCTGAGCGCCGTGGGGCCCCGGCTGCGGGCACTGCGCCGCAAGCACGGGGCTACCCTGGCGACGCTGTCGGAGACCACCGGCATCCCGGTGAGCACGCTCTCCCGGCTGGAGTCGGGACAGCGCAGGCCCAGCCTCGAACTGCTGCTGCCGCTGGCCAAGGCCTACCAGGTGCCGCTGGACGAACTGGTCGACGCCCCGCAGACGGGCGATCCGCGCCTGTACCCGCGGCCGATCCGGCGGAACGGGATGACCGTCCTGCCGCTCACCCGCAAGCCCGGCGGGCTGCAGGTGTTCAAGCACATCCTGCCGCCGGACGGGCCCCACTGCGATCCGGACCCGCGCTCGCACGAGGGCTATCACTGGCTCTACGTGCTCAACGGGCGGCTGCGGCTGATTCTCGGTGACCAGGACCTCGTGCTGGAACCCGGTGAGGTCGCCGAGTTCGACACGCACCTGCCGCACTGGTTCGGCAACGCGGGCACCGAGCCGGTGGAGTACCTGAGCATCCTGGGCCCGCAGGGGGAGCGGTTCCACCTGCGGGCCCGCTACCGGCCGAACTGACCGGCCCGCGTGGTCAGCGGGCGAGCAGGTCGCGCAGTGCCTTGACGATCGTCGCCGGGTCCTCCTCGGCCATGAAGTGCCCGCACGACACGGTGCCGTGGTGCAGATCCGGCGCCCATGCCCGCCACAGTGCGGCCGCGTCGTAGCCGAGCGCGGCGCCCCAGTCCTGCTGGAGCACGGTCACCGGCATCCGGAGCCGGTTGCCCACCTGCCGGTCCGCGGCATCGTGCTCGATGTCGACGGTGGCCGAGGCGCGGTAGTCGGCGACGATCGAGGGCACCGCCTCGCGCGAGGCCGTCAGGTAGGCGGCCCGCACGTCGGCGGGGATCGCGTCCGGGTCGCGCACCCACGCGTCCAGGAAGTGGCCGAAGAACGCGTCCGGGCTGCCCGCGATGAGCCGCTCCGGCAGTCCCGGCGGTTGCGCCATGAGGTACAGGTGGAACGCCACGGCCGCGTTGACGCCGTGCAGCACGTCCCACATGTCCAGGGTGGGCAGCACGTCGAGCAGCGCGAGGCGGCTGATCGCGTCCGGGTGGTCCAGCCCGGCGCGCAGCGCCACGAGCGCGCCGCGGTCGTGACCGGCCAGCGCGAACCGCTCGTGCCCGAGCGCGCGGGCCAGCGCGACGATGTCGGCGGCCATGGTCCGCTTCGCGTACGCCTGCCCTTCACCTGCCGGTTTGTCGCTGTCGCCGTAGCCACGCAGGTCCGGGCAGATGACGGTGTGGTCGGCGGCGAGGTCGGCCGCGACGTGCCGCCACATCAGGTGGGTCTGCGGGAAGCCGTGCAGCAGCACGACGGGGCTGCCGCTGCCGCCGACGGCCGCGTTGAGCGTGACGCCGTCGGCCACGCCGACGCGCTGGTAGTCGAATCCGGTGATGCGCATGAGGGGTGGGTCCGGCCTTTCCGATCTCTGTTGTGGGACGCTCTGACCAGCGTGGCAGCGTTCGATCAGCAACCGGTCAGCGCGCGCTGAGCACGGTCGGGAAGGGAGCCGATGGCCTCGTCGGTGCGGTTCGGCGTGCTCGGGCCCCTCGTCGCCGAGGACGCGCACGGCCCGCTCGCCCTCAAGGGGCCGCGGCATCGTGCGGTGCTGGCCAGGCTGCTCGTCGCCAGGGGACGGGTCGTGCCCGTGGAGCGGCTGGCCGCCGACCTGTGGGACGACCCTCCCGAGCGGGCGGCCGGGGCGATCCAGACCTTCGTCGCCGCGCTGCGCAAGGCGCTGGAGCCGCAGCGCCCGCCCCGCACGCCCGCCCGGCTGCTCGTCACGGTCGCCCCCGGCTACGCCCTGCGCGCGGAACCGGACGCGGTGGACGCGTGGCGGTTCGAGACCGCGCTCACCGCGTGTGGCGATCTCCTCGCCGCCGGGCAGGCCCGCGCGGCACTCACGAAAGCCGACGAGGCCCTCGGGCTGTGGCGCGGACCCGCGTACGCCGAGTTCGCCGAGCACCCGTGGGCGCGTGCCGAGGCGTCGCGGCTGGAGGAACTGCGCCTGCTGGCCTGGGAACGGCGTGCGGAGGCACTGCTGGAGCTGGGCCGCGCCGCCGAGGCCGTCCCCGAGCTGGAGTCGCAGGTGGACGGTCATCCGTGGCGGGAGGGAGCGTGGCGGCTGCTCGCGCTCGCGCTGTACCGGGCCGGGCGGCAGGGCGACGCGCTCACCGCCCTGCGCCGGGCGCGTGCCGTGCTGGCCGAGGACCTCGGCGTCGACCCGGGGCCCGCGCTGGCGCGGCTGGAGGCCGACGTCCTCGCCCACGCCGGCCACCTCGACCCGCCACCCGGGTCGGGCGGGGACGCGGCCGGGGCCGGGCCCGGCCTCGTCGGCCGCACCGCCGAGCTGGCCGCGCTGGACGAGGCCGCCGCGGACACCGCGGCCCACGGACGGCTGCGGCTCGTGCTGCTGTCCGGAGAGGCCGGTGCGGGCAAGACCGCGCTGGCCGAGACCCTCGCCACCCGGCTGGCCGCCCGCGGCTGGACCACCGCGTGGGGTGCCAGCCCCGAGCACGAGGGCGTGCCCGCGGGCTGGCCGTGGACACGCATTCTCGACGCGCTCGCCGAGTCCGGGAACGGGCCGCCGCCCGCACCCCGGCCGGGCGACCCGCTGACCGCACGGTTCCACTGGCAGCAGGACGTCGCCGCCTACCTCGCCGGTGCCGCCCGCTCCCAGCCGCTGCTGCTGGTGCTGGACGACCTGCACTGGGCGGGTGAGGCCACGCTGGAGCTGCTGGCATCGCTGAGCACCGACCCCGTGCCGGGGCCGGTACTGCTCGTCGCGACCTACCGGGCGACCGAGCTCTCCGGGCCGCTCGCGGCCCTGCTGGGCCGGGTGGCCCGCGTCCAGCCCACCCGGATCTACCTCGGCGGGCTGTCCGCCGGCGCGGTGAGCGACCTCGTGCGCGCACTGGCCGGGCCCGCCGTGGACGACGCCACGGCGCGGCGCATCCACCGCCGCAGCGGGGGCAACCCGTTCTTCGTGCGGGAACTGGCCCGGCTGCTCGACGGCGAGGGCGCCGACCGGCTCACCGGCGCACCACCCGGCGTGCGCGACGTCGTCCGGTACCGCGTGGCCGCCCTGCCCGAGGCCGTCCAGGACGTCCTGCGCCGGGCCACCGTGCTGGGCGCCGAGTTCGACCTCGACCTGCTCGCTTCGCTGGCGGGCGGGCCGGAGCGGGTGCTCGACGCCGCCGAGACGGCTCTGCGGCGCGGGTTCCTCGTCGAGCAGGGCGCGCGGCGGTTCCGGTTCGCGCACGCCCTCGTGCGCGACGCGCTCTACGAGGACCTTTCGGAGTCCCGCAGGGCAGGCTGGCATGCCGCCGTCGCCGACCTGCTCGAACGCCTGCGCCCCGGCGACGTCGACGCGCTGGCCCAGCACTTCCTGCTCGCGGGTACCGCCGGCACGGACGCCCGCGCCGCCCACTACGCCCAGGCGGCCGCCGAGCGGGCCGAGGCGCGCTTCGCCCCGCACGAGGCCGCACGGTTGTGGCAGGCCGCCCTCGCCGCGCACGAGCGGGCGGGCGACGACGAACCCCGGCGGCGCCTGACCCTGCTCATGGGACTCGTCCGCGCGCTCGCGTTCACCGGCGAGCTCGGCCGTGCCCGCACGCACCGCGCCGAGGCGCTCGCCCTTGCCGAGTCCGTGGGCGACCCCGCCCTCACCGCCAGGGCGATCGCCGCCTTCGACGTGCCCGCCGTCTGGACCGAGCACGACGACCCCGCGCTGGCGGCGCGGGTGGCCGAGGTGACCGAGCGGACGCTGGCGGCCCTGCCGCCCGAGCGGGTCGCCGACCGGGCCCGCCTGCTGGCCACGCTCGCGCTCGAACTGCGCAGCACCGGCGGTGAGCGGGCCCGTGCCGCCGCGGAGGAGGCCGAGCGCCTCGCCAGAGGGCTCGACGATCCTGCCGTGCTCGCCTTCGCGCTCAACGCCCGGTTCATGCAGTCGTTCGAGCGGGCCGGGCTCGCACCGCGGCGCGCGGCCATCGGTGCGGAGCTGACCGAGCTGGCCGCGCGCAGCGAACTGGGCGGCTTCGAGGTGCTGGGCCACCTCGTGCTCGTCCAGGCACACGCGGCGCCGGCCCACTTCGGTGCCGCCGACCGGCACGCCAACGCCGCCGACGACCTCGCCGAGCGCCACCGGCTGCCGCTGGTGGGCGTGTTCACCGGCTGGTACGCCGCACTGCGTGCGTCCGTGGCCGGACGCGACGCCGAGGCGCAGGCCGCGTACCGGGTGGCGGCCGCGCGGCTCGGCGGCACCGGCATGTCCGGAATGGACAACGGCATCGGGCCGTTCGCGTTGCTGTGCCACCGTCTTCAGCAGGGACTTCCCCCCGAGACGGAGCCGGATGCGAATTTCGGCGGCTACGCGCCCTGGTGCCGTCCGCTGCTGTTGCTCGCGCGGGGACGGACCGCGGAGGCGAGGCAGGCCGCCGCGGCGATTCCCGAGTCGCCACCCGACCTGCTGCTGGAGGCGCGGCTCGGCCTGCACGCGCTCACGGCGGTGGCCCTCGGCGACCGGCCCGCGATGGACCGCCTCCACACCGCGCTGCTGCCCGCGGCGGACGAACTCGCCGGAGCGGGCAGCGGGCTGGTGACCCTGCGCCCCGTCGCGCACTACCTCGGCCTGCTGGCCTCCGCGCTCGGCAGGCACCGCGAGGCCGCCGACCACGCCGAGCAGGCCGCCGCCGTCGCGGCAAGGGCAGGCGCGCGCCACTGGGCCGAGCCCGCGAGGGCCCTGCGCGGCTGAGCGGTCACATTCTCCGCTCGCGCGGGTTCAAAGCTGCGACACACCTGTCACCGACCCGTGAGGAGCAGCTCATGTCCACCGCCCACCTCGTCGTCACGCTCCTGGGAGCCGCCATGGCCGCGTTCTCGGCCGGCTCCGTGTTCGCCCGTGCCCCGTGGGTGGTGCAGCCGCTCGCCGACTACGGCGTTCCCCGCACGTGGTGGCCGTGGCTGGGCACCGCCAAGGCCGCCGGCGCGGCAGGCCTGCTGGCCGGGTTGTTCGCTCCGGTCCTCGGGCTGCTCGCCGCGACCGGGCTGGTGCTCTACTTCGCTGGTGCCGTCGTCACCGTGGTGCGGGCCCGCGCCTACGCCCACGTCGCGTTCCCGATGATCTACGCCGCCCCAGTCGTGGCGTCGCTGGTGCTCGGCCTTGCCGCGTGAGGGGTGCGGCGCGGGGCTCAGCGCTTGCGCACGACCCGCTCCGCCTCTCCCGGCTTCCAGATCGTCACCCGCAGGCTCCCGTCGCCGACCTCGACCGCCGACGCCCCGGTGAGGTCGGCCGCGTAGAAGTGATCGAAGGCCATGCCCCTGATGTCGAAGCCGGTCCTGTCGAACAGGTCGGCGGCGAAGCGCTGCTGGACGCCGGGGTCGGTCACATCCCGCACCACGCCCCACAGCTTCGCGTCGCCGTCGCTCACCTGCGTGTCGACGGTGGCGGTGTGCAGGCAGAACCGCGGATCACGGGCGAGATCGTGGAACTTCGTGGTGTGCGGCATGCCGACGAGCCACAGCTCGTCCTCGAACATCCGGGGCTCGAGCGGGCTGATCCGGGGGTAGCCGTCCGAGCGCAGTGTCGCGAGCAGGCACAGGTTTCCGGTCGCCGCGTACCTGCGTGCGAAGACGGCGGAGATGTGCGGGGCCGCCTCGGTGAATTCCTTCCACGTGGTCATGAGTGTGGACCGTAGGAGTGAACCCTGCCAGCCGCTGTCAACGTTTCCCGTCGGTCACGCCGGCCTGAACCGGTGCGCCGCCCGCGGCCGTGTGCGTCGCGAGCGACCCCGACGCCCGAGGAGGCAGCCCCATGGGCCGACACAACTACGAACGCAAGAAGGCCGTTCCGCTGACCGCCGCCACGATGCTCGTCACCGGTGTCGCCGCGGCGCTCGCCGTTCCGGCGTTCGCGGGTCAGCCGGCGCCGCCGGAGGACACCGCGCCCGTGCAGGGCGAGGTGGTGGCGGCCCTGCAACGGGACCTCGGCCTCACCGAAACGCAGGTCGCCGACCGGCTGCGCGCGGAGGCCTCGGCGGCGGACGCGGCACGTTCGCTGAGCACCACGCTCGGCGAGCGCTACGCGGGCGCGTGGTTCGACGACGCGGCGGGCACGCTCGTCGTCGGCGTCACCGAGGCGGAGGCCACGGCGCCGGTCCGGCAGGCGGGCGCGCAGGCCCGCGTCGTCGAGCACGGCCTCGCCGAGCTGAGAGCGGCCGCCGGCAGGCTCGACCGCATGGGCGGGGCCGTGCCGGACGAGGTGACCGGCTGGTACGTCGAGCCGAGCAGCAACAGCGTGGTAGTCGAGATCGACTCCACGCGGCGCAGCGAGGACGCCGACCGGCTCGTCGGCACGTTGCGTGCGGGTGGCATGCCCGTGCGGGCGGACTGGACCACGGAGGCGCCACGTCCGCTCGCCGACATCGTCGGCGGCGATCCCTTCACCGTCGGCGCGGGGCGGTGCTCGATCGGCTTCTCCGCGACCGGCGCCGACGGTGGCGAGCATTTCCTCACCGCGGGACACTGCACGGAGGGTGGTGGCACCGCGCTCGACGCCGACGGCCGGGAGATCGGCCCGATCAGCGAGAGCACGTTCGGCGCCGAGGGCGACTTCGGGCTGGTCGACGTCACCGCACCCGGCGCCACGCTCACCCCGCTGGTGAACCGCTACGACGGCACCACCGTGGAGATCACCGGCTCCGAGCAGGCGCCGGTCGGCGCCTCGATCTGCCGGTCCGGCTCCACCACCGGGTTCTTCTGCGGCGAGGTGACGGCGTTCGACCAGACCGTCAACTACGGCAACGGCGACATCGTCAGCGGGCTCACCCGGACCACCGTGTGCGCCGAGCCGGGTGACTCCGGGGGTGCCTACCTCAGCGGCACCCAGGCGCAGGGGCTGACGTCGGGTGGTTCCGGCGACTGCACCGGTGGCGGCGTGACGTTCTTCCAGCCGGTCGGAGAGGCCCTCGACGCCTTCGGCCTGACACTGGTGACCGCGGGCGGCTGACCGGCCCCGCGCGCGACAAGCTCCCCAATGCGGCATTGGTGGCGTTGAACGCTACGAATGCCGCATTGGTGGCGTTGAGCGCTACGAATGCCACATTGGGGAGCTCGCGGGAGGGGGTGGCGAGCATGGGAGTGACGCGGCCACTCTCAGGCGTGTCCGGGATGGCTCCGCCGACCTAGTCTTGGAGTCGGCGCCGGTGACCGGTCACGGGCGCACCCCCTCGTCCAGTGCCCGTGCCGCAGCGCGCCACGGGTCTCGGCCCGTCGTGTCCACAATCGACGGCTTGCGCAAGAAAGGAACGTCATGCCGAACGAGAGTCACTCCAAGGTCGTCCTCGTCACCGGAGCCAGCAGCGGCATCGGTGAGGCGACCGCGCTGCGCCTCGCCGCCGAGGGGCACCACGTGGTCATCGGGGCACGCCGCGAGGATCGCCTTTCGGCCATCGCCACCCAGATCCGCGACAAGGGCGGCAGCGTCGACACCCGCGTGCTCGACGTCACCGACCGCCACGACGTCGCCGCGTTCGCCGACGGCGCCGTACGCGAGCACGGCCGGATCGACGTCATCGTCAACAACGCCGGTGTCATGCCACTGTCCCGGTTGGACTCTCTGCTCGTCGACGAGTGGAACCGGATGATCGACGTCAACATCCGCGGTGTGCTGCACGGCATCGCCGCCGCCCTGCCGCACTTCCAGCGACAGGGCAGTGGCCACTTCGTCACGGTCGCCTCCATCGGCGCGCACGAGGTGGTGCCCACCAGCGCCGTGTACTCCGGCACGAAGTTCGCCGCGTGGGCGATCACCGAGGGCCTGCGCCAGGAACTCGACCCGGCCATCAGGGTGACCACCGTGTCGCCCGGCGTCGTCGAGTCCGAGCTGGCCGACTCCATCACCGAGCCGGGCGCGAAGGAGATGATGCGCACGTACCGGGCGAACGCGCTGCCCGCCGACGCGATCGCCGACGCCATCTCCTACGCGATCGGGCAACCCGCCGGAGTCGACGTCAACGAGCTGATCGTGCGGCCCGCCGGGCAGCGGTAGGCACCTGATCAGCCGGCGGGCAGCCTCCGGAAGGCGGCGCGGTAGGCGTGCGGGCTGGTGCCCACGATCCGTTTGAAGCGGTCGCGGAACGCGGTGGGCGAGCCAAACCCGGCCTGGGCCGCGATGCGGTCGACGGAGTGGTCGGTGGCTTCGAGCAGGTACTGCGCATGCCGGATGCGGCTGCGCAGCAGCCATTGCAGCGGGGTCGTGCCGGTCTGCTCACGGAACCGGCGGTTGAGCGTGCGCGTGCTCATGCCCGCGTGCGCCGCGATGTCGCCGAGGGTGAGGTCGTTCGCGGCGTTGTCCTCCATCCAGCGCAGCACGGGCTCCAGCACGGACCCTCGCGGGGTGGGAGGCTGGTCGTGGACGATGAACTGCGCCTGCCCGCCTTCCCGTTCCAGCGGCATGACCGACAGCCTCGCCGCGTCGGCCGCCACGGCGGAGCCGTGGTCGCGGCGGATCAGGTGCAGGCACAGGTCGAGCCCCGCCGCGGCTCCCGCCGACGTGAGCAGCCGGCCGTTGTCCACGTACAGGACGTCCGGATCGACGTCGATGGCCGGATGGCGCTCGGCGAGCAGGCCCGCGGCGAGCCAGTGCGTCGTCGCGCGCAGGCCGTCGAGCAGTCCCGTGGCGGCGAGGGTGAAGGCCCCGGTGCAGATCGACGCGATGCGGGTGCCACCCGCCGCGGCCCGGCGCAGGGCGGCGAGAACGTCGTCCGCGACCGGCGCGGTGGGCTCGGCACAGCCGGGCACGATGATCGTGTCGGCCTCCCCGAGCGCGCCCAGTCCCCGGTGCGCCTGCAGGGTGAACGCCCCGGCGTCGACGGCCGGTGCCGCGCCGCAGACCCACACGCGGTAGGCGGGGCGCCCGTCGGGCAGCCGCGTGCGGGTGAACACCTCCATCGGCGTGGCCAGGTCGAACGGGATGACCTTGTCCAGGGCGAGCACCGCCACGGTGTGCATGGCGACAGGTTAGGTGCCCGGCGAGTTCCCGCCAACGGCGGTGACCAGGATTTCCGGGGGGAAGCACAGGTGATCTTGGTGGCGAGAATCCGGTGGAAGCTGGCAATCCAGCCGGTTACGCCAGGCGGGGCGGGCGGCTAGCGTCGGCGTCACCGCCAACAGGGAAGGGTTGATCCGCTTGCGTGCGTACATCGGGCCGAGGGGCGGCCGGTGACGAAGTTCCTGCTCTCGGTGCACGTGATCGCCGCCATCGTCGCGATCGGGCCCGTGACCGTGGCCGCCAGCATGTTCCCCGCCACCGCGCGGCGCGCCCTGGCGGGCGCCGACGCCGGCCGCGACCTCGCCGTCCTGCGCTCCCTGCACCGGATCTGCCGCGTCTACGCCGCCGTGGGCATCGTCGTTCCGGTGTTCGGGTTCGCCACCGCGAGCAGTCTCGGCGTGCTGGGCGACGCGTGGCTGCTCGTCTCGATCGCGCTGACCGCGGTCGCCGCGGCCGTGCTTGCGCTGCTGGTGCTGCCGCGCCAGCAGCGGTTGCTCACCGCGGCAGCCGATACCGGCCGGCCGCAGCCGGGAACCGGTGGTCGGGCGCCCGCGCGGCTGGCGATGTACACCGGCACGTTCAACCTGCTGTGGGCCGTGGTCACCGTGCTGATGATCGTCCGGCCCGGCTCCACCACGGGGGTGTGAGCCGTGAACCTCGTGCGCGCCCTGCGTCTCGCGGCGGGCGCGGAACTCGCGACACTGGCCGTGCTGCTGGCGAACCTCACGACGGTGCACTGGCCGCAGGTGTCCTCCGCGGTCGGGCCGACCCACGGCTGCGCCTACCTGTTCGTCGTCATCCTCACCGCCCGCCGGAGCCGGAACCCGCGCACGCGGGCGGCGGCGCTGGTTCCCGGCATCGGCGGGCTGCTCGTCCTGCGGCGGCTCGCTCAGGCGTCCACGTAGGCCGCGAGGTGCTCGCCGGTGAGAGTGGAGCGGGCGGCGACCAGGTCGGCGGGCGTGCCCTCGAAGACGATCTGTCCGCCGTCGTGGCCCGCACCGGGGCCGAGGTCGATGATCCAGTCCGCGTGCGCCATCACCGCCTGGTGGTGCTCGATGACGATCACCGATTTGCCGGAGTCGACGAGCCGGTCGAGCAGGCCCAGCAGCTGCTCGACATCGGCGAGGTGCAGGCCGGTCGTCGGCTCGTCGAGGATGTAGACCCCACCCTCGGAGCCCATGTGGGTGGCCAGCTTGAGCCGCTGCCGCTCGCCGCCGGACAGGGTGGTGAGCGGCTGGCCGAGGGTGAGGTAACCGAGCCCGACGTCGGCGAGCCGGTCCAGGATCTTGTGTGCGGCCGGGGTGCGCGCCTCGCCCGCGCCGAAGAACTCCTCGGCCTCGGCCACCGACATCGCGAGCACCTCGCTGATGTCGCGGCCCCCGAACTTGTACTCCAGCACCGACGCCTGGAACCGCTTGCCCTCGCACTCCTCGCAGGTGGTGGCGACGCCGGCCATCATCGCCAGGTCGGTGTAGATCACGCCCGCGCCGTTGCAGTTGGGGCATGCGCCCTCGGAGTTGGCGCTGAACAGCGCGGGCTTCACGCCGTTGGCCTTCGCGAACGCCTTGCGGATCGGGTCGAGCAGCCCGGTGTAGGTCGCGGGGTTGCTCCGCCGGGAGCCACGGATGGCGCCCTGGTCGATCGCCACCACGCCCTCGCGCCCGGCCACCGAGCCGTGGATCAGCGAGCTCTTGCCCGAGCCGGCCACACCGGTGATGACCGTGAGCACGCCGAGCGGGATGTCGACGTCGACGCCCCGCAGGTTGTGGGTGGTGGCGCCGCGCACCTCCAGCGCCCCCGCCGACGTCCGCACCGACGGCTTCAGGCTCGCGCGGTCGTGCAGATGCCTGCCGGTGAGCGTGTCACTGGCCGACAAGCCGTCGACGGAGCCCTCGAACATCACCTGCCCACCCTCGGTGCCCGCCTTCGGCCCGAGGTCCACGACATGGTCGGCGATGGCGATGACCTCCGGCTTGTGCTCCACCACCAGCACCGTGTTGCCCTTGTCGCGCAGCTGCCGCAGCAGGTTGTTCATCCGCTCGATGTCGTGCGGGTGCAGCCCGATGGTCGGCTCGTCGAAGACGTAGGTGACGTCGGTGAGCGACGAGCCGAGGTGCCGGATCATCTTCGTGCGCTGTGCCTCGCCGCCGGAAAGCGTGCCCGCCGGCCGGTCGAGCGAGAGGTAGCCCAGTCCGATCTCGACGAACGAGTCGAGGGTGTGCCGCAGCGCCGTCAGCAGCGGCGCGACGGAGGGCTCGTCGAGCCCCCGCACCCACTCGGCGAGGTCGTTGATCTGCATCGCGCAGGCGTCGGCGATGCTGATGCCGTCGATCTTCGACGACCGGGCCTCGGCCGAGAGGCGCGTGCCGTCGCACTCGGGACACGTCGTGAACGTGACCACGCGCTCCACGAACGCCCGGATGTGCGGCTGCATCGCGTCGACGTCCTTGGACAGAAACGACTTCTTGATCGTCGGGACCAGACCCGCGTACGTCAGGTTGATGCCGTCGACCTTGATCTTGGTCGGCTCCTTGTAGAGCAGGTCGTTGAGCTGCTTCTTGGTGAACTTGCGGATGGGCTTGTCCGGATCGAAGAAGCCGCAGCCGCGGAAGATCCGGCCGTACCAGCCGTCCATGCTGTAGCCGGGAATGGTGACCGCGCCCTCGTTCAGCGACTTGTTCTCGTCGTACAGCTGGGCGAGGTCGATGTCGTTGACCTGCCCGCGGCCCTCGCAGCGTGGGCACATGCCGCCGGTGATGCTGAAGCTGCGCTTCTCCTTCACCGTCCGCCCGCCGCGCTCCATGGTCACCGCACCGGCGCCGCTGACCGAGGCGACGTTGAAGGAGAACGCCTGGGGCGACCCGATGTGCGGCTTGCCGAGCCTGCTGAACAGGATGCGCAGCATCGCGTTGGCGTCGGTTGCCGTGCCGACGGTGGAGCGCGGGTCCGAGCCCATCCGCTCCTGGTCGACGATGATCGCGGTCGTCAGCCCGTCGAGCACGTCGACGTCGGGCCGGGCCAGCGTCGGCATGAAGCCCTGCACGAAGGCGCTGTAGGTCTCGTTGATCAGTCGCTGCGACTCCGCGGCGATCGTGCCGAACACCAGTGAGCTCTTGCCGGAGCCGGACACGCCGGTGAACACCGTCAGCCTGCGCTTCGGGAGCTCGACACTGACGTCCTTCAGGTTGTTCACGCGCGCGCCGTGCACGCGGATCATGTCGTGATTGTCGGCGACGTGCAGGGCGGGCGAGGCTGTGTCCGTCCTGGTGGCCATGCTCATCAAGTCTCCATCTGTGGGGCGGTTCCGGTGCGGCGCCGACGCCGGTGGCCATGGGTGAGCGCCACCGGCGTCGTGCGGGCGGGCCCTTGACGGGCCGCTGCGCAGGGTGGCCTGCTCAGCTCACGTCGTTGATGCGGATCAGGTTGCCGGAGGGGTCGCGGAACGCGCAGTCGCGGACACCGTAGGGCTGGTCGGTCGGCTCCTGCATGACCTCGGCGCCGCTGGCCTGGATCCGCTCGAACACGCCGTCGAGGTCCTTGGTGGCCAGTGTGACGGCGCCGTAGGTGCCCTTGGCCATCATCTCGGTGATGACGCGGCGCTCCTCGTCGGTGACGCCGGGGTCCGCGGCGGGCGGGTGCAGGACGATGGACGTGGGCTGGCCGGGCGGGCCGACGGTGATCCAGCGCATCCCCTCGTACCCGACGTCGTTGCGGACCTCGAAACCGAGAGTGTCGCGCCAGAACGCCAGGGAGGCGTCCGGATCGCTGTGCGGGAGGAAGGCGTAGTGAATGGTGATGTCCATGGCGGTCACGCTAGCTTCGGCGCGGTGGCCGGTGCTTCTCGATTCCTGATCGGTCTGGTGACCTGCTTCGTCACGCACGGGGGCACGCCGGCCATGTCCCCGGCCGCGTCGCGCTTGTAGGCGCTGGGCGGCACGCCGACCAGCTCGGTGAACCGCGTGCTGAACGTGCCGAGCGAGGCGCAGCCGACCGCGAAGCAGACCTCGGTGACGCTGAGGTCACCCCGGCGCAGCAGTGCCATCGCACGCTCGATGCGCCGGGTCATGAGGTAGGAGTACGGTGACTCTCCGTAGGCGAGCCGGAACTGGCGGCTGAGATGCCCCGCCGACATGTGGGCGTCGCGGGCGAGCCGTTCGACGTCGAGCGGCTGGGCGTACTCGCGATCGATGCGGTCGCGGACGCGGCGCAGCCGGGCGAGGTCGCGCAGGTGCTGTCCCGACGGGTCTCTGCTGCTCACGTCGCGATGGTACGTCCAGCCAACCCGGCCTCGCGCGGGTTTCACCGACGCGGTGGACCGGACCAGCGAATCGTCAGGAATCGAGAAGCGGACCCGCCACACCGCGGCTAGCGTCACCGGCCATGGACATCACGATTCACACCAGCTACCTGCCGCACGACGATCCGGACGCCTCCCTGGCGTTCTGGCGCGACGCCCTCGGCTTCGAGGTCCGCACCGACGTCGGGTCCGGCACGATGCGCTGGATCACCGTCGGCCCGAAGGGCCAGCCCGGCACGTCCATCCTCCTGGCGCCGCCCACCGCCGACCCCGGCATCACCGACGACGAGCGCCGCGTCATCACCGAGATGATGAGCAAGGGCACCTACGGCTGGATCCAGCTGGCCACCGAGAACCTCGACGAGGCGTTCGAGCGGATCCAGGCCGGCGGTGCCGAGGTGGTCCAGGAGCCCACCGAGCAGCCCTACGGTGTCCGCGACTGCGCCTTCCGCGATCCCGCGGGCAACCTGGTCCGCATCCAGCAGCTCCGCTGAGCCTCGGCCTGGGTTCATCGTCGTCCGGCGAGTACACCACCGTCGCGCCGCCACGCGCTAGCGTGCCGACCGTGATAGTCGGACGCCACGCGGAACAGTCGCGGATCCATCGCCTCGTGGCCGATGCGAAGAACGGCCGGAGCCGGTCGCTGGTGCTGCGCGGGGAGGCCGGGATCGGCAAGACGGCGCTGCTCGACCACGCGGAAAGCGTCGCAGGCGGCATGCGTGTGCTACGGGTCGTGGG
Source organism: Prauserella muralis (assembly GCF_003202285.1). Lineage (GTDB taxonomy): Bacteria > Actinomycetota > Actinomycetes > Mycobacteriales > Pseudonocardiaceae > Prauserella_B > Prauserella_B muralis. The sequence continues at coordinate 69,363 of NZ_MASW01000006.1, read as the reverse complement.
CATCGAGTCCGAGGCCGAGGTGGCCTACGCGGCACTCCAGCTCATGTTCGTGCGCGACCTCGGCCGGCTGGACGCACTGCCCGGCGCGCAGGCCGAGGCCCTCCGGGCCGTGTTCGGCGCGAGCAGCGTCGCGGTGGAGCGGATGCTGCCGGGCGCGGCGACGCTGTCGTTGCTGTCCGAGCTGGCGGGCGACCGGCCACTGCTGTGCCTGCTCGACGATGCCCAGTGGTTCGACCAGTCGTCGATCGACGCGCTGCTCTTCGCTGTGCGCCGGTTGCACGCCGACCCGGTCGCGGTGCTCTTCGCCGCGCGGGACGGGGAGCGTCCGTTCCCCGCGCCCGGGGTGGAAAGCCTGACGCTTCCGCGGCTTGGTGCCGCCGACTCCGCTCGCCTCGCCGCGGCCACGGCGGCACTGCCGGGCGACGTCACCGACCGCATCCTCGCGGAGTCCGGGGGCAATCCGCTCGCCATCGTCGAGCTCGCTGCCCACGCGGCCGAGACACCCGCCGTGCCGGCACCGGTCGCTCCGCTTCCGGCCACGGGACGGCTCGAGGAGCACTTTCGCGGGCAGGTGCGCGCACTCGCGGAGCCGGCCAGGACGGTCCTGCTGCTGGCGGCGGCCGACCACGGTTCCGCCCTGCCGACCCTCGCCGCGGCCGCCGCGGAGCTCGGGGCCGGGGTGGGCGACTTCGAGCCTGCCGAGCGGAGCAGGCTCGTGCAGGTCAGCGCCGACGGCGTCGCGTTTCGCCACCCCCTGATCAGGGCGGCGGCCTATCAGGAAGCGCCCTTCGCCCGGCGGGTCGCCGCGCACAGGGCCCTGGCCAGGGTGCTGGCCGGCCCGCGCGACGCCGACCGGCGTGCCTGGCATCTCGCCGCCGCCGCGGGCGGCCCGGACGAGGCGGCCGCCGACGGTCTGGAGCAGGTCGCACGGCGGGCGACGGGACGGGGCGCGGCGGCGGCTGCGGCCAGGGCTCTCGACCGGGCGGCGCAGCTGACCGGCCCGCCGTCGCTCCGCGGCAGGCGGCTGATCGCCGCCGCGCGGGCGGCCTACGACGCCGGGCAGCTCGACCGGGCCGCCGAGCTCGCGGCCGCGGGCGCCGAGCTGACCGACGCACTCGGCGAGGTGGCGGAGGCCGGCTGGATCCGTGCGCAGGTGGCCTACGAGCGCACCTCTCCCGCGGAGGCGTCCCGCCTCGCGCTGGAGGCCGCCGCCCCCGTGCTGGCGACCGAGCCGGAGCGCGCCGTCTCGATCCTCGCCGAGGCCACCTGGTGTGCGCGGGACGCGGCGGACCCGGCTCTGCTGCGGCGCTGCGCCGACCGGCTCCGCTCGATCCCGAGGGGTCCCGCCCCGCTGATCGACGGGCTGGCGGGCTTCGCCGACCTGCTGTGCGGTGACATCGCCGGGGCGGTCGGGCCGATGCGCCGCGTGGTCCGTGCCGCCGGGCACGGCGATGGCGGGGCCACCGTGGAACGGCTGAGCGCCGCGTTCATGGGACTGCTGATCGGCGAGGACGAGGCGGCCGCAGCGTTGCTCGATGCCCAGGTCGCGGAGCTGCGCAGCCGTGGGGAGCTGGGCTGGCTGCCGTATGCCCAGGAACCACTGGTGCTCGCGCAGCTGGCGACGGGCAGGATTCGCGACGCGGACGGCAACGTCGCGGAGGCGATGGCCTTGGCCGAGGAGCTGGGCCTGGAGCTCGAGGTGGTCGTCCTGTCCGCCATGGCGGCCTGGCTCGCCGCGGCCCGTGGCGCCAGCGCCGGTGCCGAGCGGCTCGCGATGCGCGTCCTCGGCGACTCGCGGCGGCACGGCATGGCGGGCGCGCAGGCGAACTGGGCCCTCGGGCTGGTGCACCTCATGCGGGGCGACCCGCGGCGCGCGCTCGAGCGGCTCGAGGGCGCGTGCGACGGTCCGCCCGGCCGCGACGTCACGGTGCGCGCGATCCCCGACCAGGTCGAGGCCGCGGTGCGGGTTGGTGACACTGAACGCGCCGTGCGGTTCCTGCCGGCACTCACCGACTGGGCGAGGTGCACCGCAAGCCCGGTGGCCTCCGCCCTTCTGCTGCGAGCGCAGGCACTGCTCGACGACGGCGGGGCGGCGGGCACGCGGTTCGCGGAGGCCCTGGCGGCCGGGCCCTGTGGCCCGTACGACGGCGCGCGGACCCGGCTGGTGTTCGGCGAATGGCTGCGCAGGCACCGTCGCCCCACGGCGGCCAAGGAGCAACTCGTCGAGGCGTACCGGACGTTCGACCGGATCGGCGCCCATGGCTGGCTGCTCCGGGTGCGTGCCGAGCTGGCCGCGCTCGGCGAGCCCGCACCGGACGATGCCGACGCCGCGGGCGCAGGCGGGCTCACCCCGCAGGAGTTGCAGGTGGTGCGCCGTGCGGCCCGGGGACTGAGCAACCGGGAGATCGCCGCCGAGCTGTTCCTCAGCCCGCGCACCGTCGGCCATCACCTCTACAAGGCCTATCCGAAACTGGGCGTCAGGCGGAGGGCCGAGCTGGGGCAGCTCGACCTATGACGGCCTCCCGGGGTCCGCTCGCCCGCGGCCCAGCACCGGTCGTTCGACAGATTCGGCAGGCCCCGACCACTTCCTAGCCTCGGCGGCATGGGAAAGGTCATCGTGCACAACCAGGTCACCGTCAACGGCGCCTTCGAGGCGCCCACACCCGAGGAGTGGCTGGAGCTCGACGCCGACAGCGGCGACGCGGGGCTCGAGCAGCTCATCCTCGCCGACGCACTGCTGCTGGGCCGCAGGACGTACGAGGGGCTGGCGGCCGTCTGGCCGCACCTCGGCGAGGATCCGGCCATGGGCCACTACGCGGAGCGCGTCAACGGCATGCCCAAGTACGTCGCCTCGCGAACGCTCGCCGGGCCGCTGGCGTGGAACGCCAGCCTCATCGAGGGCGAGGTCGTCCAGGCCGTTCCCGCGCTCAAGGACAAGCACACGGGCAACCTGATCGTCTCCGGATGCGGGGAGCTGGCGCACACGCTGGCCCAGGAAGGCCTCGTCGACGAGTTCTGGTTCTGGGTCAACCCGCACCTGTGGCCCGCCGGGCCGCGCATCTTCGACGGCGTCGGCCCCGTCCGCCTCCAGCTGGTCGCGGCCACGCCCTACCGATCCGGAGTCGTGTGGCTGCGCTACCGGCCGGCCGGGGCCTGAGGGGAGCACCGATCATGGCAAAGACGATCATGTACGCCGTCGCGTCGGCCGACGGCTACGTCGCGAGGACCGATGGCGAGATCGGCCCCCTCTTCGACTGGTACGGCAGCGGCGACGTGGCCTGGGAGTGGAACGGGGCGCAGATGCGCACCGCCAAGGCGTCCCAGGACTTCATCGAGGCCGCCTATCCCACCGACATCGGCGCCCTGGTGGTCGGGCGGTTCGTGTTCGACCAGACCAACGGGTGGGGTGGCCAGGCCGTCGCCGGTGACCACGTCTTCGTGGTCACCCACGAGGCGCCCACGAACTGGGAGTTCGCCGGCACCGCCCCGTTCACCTTCGTGACCGACGGTGTCGAGTCCGCCGTCGCCCAGGCACGCGAGGTCGCCGGGGACCGCATCGTGGACGTCGCGGCCGGGGACGTCGGGGGACAGGCGCTGCGCCTCGGCCTGATCGACCACGTCGTGATGAACGTCGTGCCCGTGGTGTTCGGCGAAGGCCGCCCGTTCTTCGGCCGCGCGGCCGGGGCGGTCGCGCTCGCCGGCCCCGCGCTCGTGGCACACGGCCACGGGGTGACCCACCTGCTGTACGACGTGCCACGCTCCGGCGGGCGCCTCGGCCATTGAGGTTCCTCGCGGCGTGCCTCGAACCTCAGGTGCAGCACGCGGGCGCCCTGCACGACCGGCCGTCGCCGAACACGGCGGGTGGCACCGAGGGGTCGCAGTCCCACAGGCGGCGGGTTGCCCAGGTTGATGGACAGGTGTGCCGACGACATCGGCGGGACCTTCACGAGGGTCCGGAACTCCAGGGACGATCGCCCGGGGCCCTCGCCGGGCGGTGCGTCATCGGGTCGGCTCGGCCAGCGCGACGATGATGCCCGCGGGGCCGCGGAGGTAGCAGAGCCGGTAGCTGTTCTCGTACTGCACCAGCTCGCCGAGGAGCTCGGCTCCGTGCGGCCGCAGCCGGTCGAGGACGTCGTCGATGCCGTCGACGGTGAACATGATGCGATGTGCGCCCAGCGTGTTCGCCGGAGCGCGCGGATCGCCGTCACGGCTCGGCGGCGTGTGGTACTCGGTCAGCTCGAGCCGTCCGTGGCCGTCCGGGGCGCGCATCATCGCGATGTCCGTGCGGACCCCCTCGAGCCCGAGGAGGCGATCCACCGCACTGCCCTCGAGTGTCGCCTCGCCTTCCAGTTCCAGTCCGAGTTCGGCGAAGAACGCCTTGGCGGCCGCGAGGTCGTCCACGACGATGGCGATGTTGTCCATCCGCTGGAGCGTCCCGCGCCCAGGGTCTCGCTTGCCGGTGTCGCCCATGGTCATCCTTTCCGGGTCGGTCGGCCGCGGGGTCCGGCGGCGGGTGTCAGTCTCCCGTGCGCCAACTCCCGCGTCCAATGACAATGTCTGGTCCAACTCATGCGCGCGCTTGATGCATGCCGACGTTATTGACTGTCCAGTCAAGATCCGGCAGAGTTATGGACGTTCCGGTCAATAACTTAGGGAGGTGGACGGTGTGGCCGTCCTGACAGGCAAGGTCGCGGTGGTCACCGGCGGCAGCAGCGGCATCGGGCTCGCGATCGCACGGGCGTTCCGTGACGAGGGCGCGACGGTGTTCATCACCGGCCGTCGCAAGGAAACGCTCGACTCGGCGATCGCCGAGCTCGGCGAGAACGTGACCGCCGTGGTGTGCGACTCCGCCGTGCCCGCCGAGCTCGACGCCCTCTACGAGACGGTCCGCGAGCAGGCAGGGCACGTCGACGTCGTGGTCGCCAACGCCGGTATCGGCATCGAGGCCGCCCTCGGCGGGGTCACCGAGGAGCAGGTCGACGCCCTGTTCGCCACGAACGTCAAGGGACCCATCTTCACTGTCCAAAAGGCATTGCCGCTGCTCCGCTCGGGGGCCTCCATCATCGTGATCGGCTCGAGCGCCGCGACCCGCCCTCCCTACGGTCTGGAGGTCTACGCCGCGACGAAGGCCGCCGTGCGTAACCTGGTGCGCGGCTGGGCCCACAGCTCGCGCCGGTACGGCTTCCGGGTCAACGTGCTCTCGCCGGGCATGGTCCCCACTCCGGGCCTGCTCGAGCTCGTCCCCGAGGAAGTCCGGGAACAGGCGAGGCACACCATCCCGCTGGGCAGGCACGGCACGCCTGAGGAGATCGCGGCGGCCGCCACCTTCCTGGCCTCCGATGCCTCAAGCTACGTCAACGGCTCCGAACTCGCTGCCGACGGCGGCGCCGCGCAGGTCTGATGCCCGCCGCCCGCCCTGAGAGCGGCTGGTTGTCCGTCGAGGGAGCGTCAGCGTTCCTGCGAGGGCAGCAGTCGCCCCAGGGCGGCCTCCGCCACTGAGGCGAGGGCGTCGACGCCCATCCCCGTCCGGCCAAGCGCGACGATGCCAAGCTGGGCGGCAAGAACCGCGCGGGCGATCTGGCGGGCGTCCGCACCGGGATCCACGTCGCCCTCGCGCTGGGCTCGTTCGATCGCCTCCGTCAGGACCGTGGCGGTCGCGTCGTAGCTGCGCCGGGCCTCGGCCGCGACATCGGGCATACTCAATGCCAGCTCGGCCGTGCTGTTGGCCAGCAGGCATCCGCGCCGGGCGGAAGCTCCGGTGGAGTCGGAGCTCGGACCGCGGACGAACTCGCGCACGAGGTCGATACCCCGCGGCACGGACGCGAGCCGCTCGCGGAGCATCCGGTCGTTGGCGTCGTTGTATTCGCGCAGCACCCGCATGAACACGTCGTGCTTGCTGCCGAACGCTCCGTACAGGCTGCCCTTGCCCAGCCCGCTGACGCGCAGGAGATCGTCCACCGACGTCGCCGCGTAGCCCTTGTCCCAGAACTCCTGGCGGATCGCCTCGACGACACTGTCCTCGTCGAACTCCCGGGGTCGTGGCACGTCCCGAGGATACGGGTTCTTGACCGGCCAGGCCAGAACTCGCCGGCGCTTGCACCGGCAGCCGAGTCGGTCGAGGCCACCACGGCGGCCGTCAGTCGGCGGGGCGGCCCGCCCCCGCGTAGTCGTCACCGGGCGTGCGGTAGTTGTGCACCTGCACGGCCTGGCCGAACGTCGGCGCGTCGATCATCTGCTGGTTTCCGATGTAGATGCCGACGTGGTGGATCTTCGTCGCGGGGTCGCCGTAGAAGATCAGGTCGCCGAGGCGCGGCTGCTCGTCGCCCTGCAGCAGCGGGACGCTGTTGTACTGCCAGTGCGCGGTGCGCAGCAGCGTGATCCCGGCCCTGGCGTAGGCGGCGGTGGTCAGGCCCGAGCAGTCGAAGCCCGCGTCGCCCTGCTCGGTGCCGTTGCCGCCCCACACGTAGGGCAGGCCGATCTTCTCGATGGCGAAGGTCACGGCGGTCAGCGCGGCCCGGTTCGGGGCGGTGCCGGACATGCCGACCGTGCCGTAGACGTTGGCCGTGGCCAGCACGCGGTGCAGAAAGAGCGGCGCGTCGTGCACCGCCGAGACCCCCGCCAGCCAGTCGTCGCCGTCGGCGAGGTCGCGGCCGTCCGCGCACAGCGCCCGGCCCGCGGCGAGGGCCGCGTCGTCGAGGTCCTGCACGTTCGGCGCGCCGCCGGAGGCACTGGCGGCCCAGCGCCGCCACAGTGCCGGGGAGAGCTGCATCGGCCCCGCCGCGCCCGGCAGGGAGATGACCTCGCCCGCGAAGTCCCGCAGCTCGATGGTGCCGATCGGGCGGGCGGGCACGCCCGCGGCCGTGATCCGGCCGCCCGCCCGGCCGTGGTCGCTCGCGATCCGGCCGATCCCGGCGAGCGTGACCCACGAGAGATGGCAGTCCGGTTGCTGCTCGCCGAGCTTCACGGTGGCCGCCGCGTAGGCGTGCATGGCGCGCCGCGGGATGTCGAGCCAGCCGGCCACGTCGTCGACCCACGCCGCGAAGCGCGGCCCGCGCTCCTGCGGCGCCTGGCTCTGCGCCGGCGCCGCGGGCGGGGTCGTCGTCGGAGCAGGGGGAGCGGACCCGGGGGCCGGCGTGGACGTCGTGGCCTGCGGCGAGCCCAGGGCGGCGGCGCCGATCCGCTCCTCGCCCGGCGACAGCCGCAGCACCACGAGCGTGCCGGCGGCGACGAGCGCCACGACCAGCGTCACCAGCAGCGTGCGCCTGCGCGTGGGCGCCCGCTCCGGTGTCCGCCCGCCCTCCTCGGCGTCACCGGTGCCCTCGCCGTCCTCGGCGGCGGGCGGCTCGTCCCCCAACGTCATGGCCACAGGATAGGCAGCGCGCGTGTGCCCCCGGTGAGCAAGGCCCTCACGCGGGGCGCCCGGAGAGGCGGTCCAGCAGGAACGTGCGCAGGCCGTCGAGGTCGGTGTCGGTCGCCACGCCCACGAGCGGCCCCGGCGTGCCGCCGTCGGTGTCGGCCCTCGCGGCGGGCAGGCGCAGGTCGGCGTGCGTGGCGCCCCGGCCGGGCCCGAGCGAGGTCTCCACCTGCACGGGAACCTGCTCCAGCCGCAGGATGCCCGGCCGGATCGCCTCGGCCACGGCCACCGCGTCGTGCACGGCCATGCCGTCCCAGCCGAGCGCGTGCCGATAGTGCGCGCGGTAGTCCGGGGTGAGCGCGTCGAGCGCGGCGCCGACCGGGCCGGACGCGGCCAGCGCCGCCAGCCACGCGCCGTCCACCGCGCACCGGTAGGTCAGGTCCATCGGCACCAGCACGCACGGTGCCTCGCCGCCGGCCAGCACCCGCTGCGCGGCCTCCGGATCGCTCCAGATGTTGAACTCCGCCGCGGCGGTGGTGTTGCCGTGCCGCAGTGCCCCGCCCATGATCACGATCCGTTCGATCTTCTCGGCGATCCCGGGGCGGGCGGCCAGCAGCGCCGCGATGTTGGTCAGCGGACCGATCGGCGCGATGGTCACCGGCTCGTCGGCGGCCTCCAGCAGCGAGCCGAGCAGCGTCACCGCGTCCGAGCTCTCCAGCTGCCTGCCCGGCTCCGGCAGCGCGGCCGACCGGCCGGACAGCCCGTCGGCGCCGTGCACGTCCTTGGCCTCGTGGGCCTGCGGGTGCACCAGCGGCCGGGCGGCTCCCGCGGCCACCGGCACGTCGTCGCGCTTGCACAGTGCCAGCACCCGGCGGGCGTTGCGGGTGGTCGCGGCCAGCGGCACGTTGCCGAAGACGGTGGTGACGCCCAGCAGGTCGACGTCCTCGCTGAGCGCGGCGAGCGCGATGGCGAACGCGTCGTCCACGCCCGGGTCGGTGTCGATGATCAGTTTCACGGGCACGCGTCACTCCCTCGCTCGGACCGGACGCCTCACAGGTTACGGTCTGCCCATGACGTCGATGTGGGGTTCGCCGGTGCTGTCCAGGGCGCGGGCCTGGCTGGGGGTCCGCCGCGACCCGGACCAGGCCCGGTTGTTCACCCGCGACTCGCTGCGCTGGATCGTGCGCCATCGCGCCTTCACGCCCTGGTACCTGGTGCGCTACTGGCGGCTGCTGAAGTTCCGGCTGGCCAACCCGCACGTCATCCTCCGCGGCATGGTCTTTCTCGGCAGGAACGTCGAGATCCACTGCAGGCCCGGCTACGGCAGGCTGGAGATCGGCCGGTGGGTGCACATCGGCGACGGCAACGCCATCCGCTGCCACGAGGGCTCCCTGCGCATCGGCGACAAGACGGTGTTCGGCAGGCAGAACGTGGTCAACGGCTACCTCGACATCGAAATCGGCTCGGCCACGCTCGTCGCCGACTGGGTCTACATCTGCGACTTCGACCACGTCACCGCCGACATCAACCTGCCGATCAAGGACCAGGGCATCGTCAAGTCGCCGGTGCGGATCGGCCCGGACACCTGGATCGGCACCAAGGTGTCGGTGCTCAAGGGCACCCGGGTCGGCCGGGGCTGCGTGCTCGGGGCCCACGCCGTGGTGCGCGGCGACATCCCCGACTACGCGATCGCGGTCGGCTCACCCGCCCGGGTGGTGCGCGACCGCAAGGCCGACTACGAGGCCGACGCCGAGCGCCGCGCGGCCGTCCGCGACATGGCCCGCAAGGCCGACGAGGCGTTGCAGAAGACCCTCGAACAGGGCTGAGGCCCGGCGACGGTGCTCACTCGGGTTTCGGCACCGCGGGGTACGGCACGAACGTGCTGGTGTTCTCGTCCACGGTGAGCCGCTTGCCGATGGTGGGAAACGCCCGCTGCGGGCACGCCTGGCGCTCGCAGACCTTGCAGCCCATGCCGATCGGGGTCGAGGCGGCGGTGTCGTCGAGGTCGAGGCCCTGCGAGTACACCAGCCTGCGGGCGTGCCGCAGCTCGCAGCCGAGCCCCACCGAGAACATCTTGCCCGGGCTGCCGTAGCCGCCGATGTTGCGCGAGATCGTGCGCGCGATCCAGAAGTAGCTCTTGCCGTCGGGCAGCGACGCCACCTGCGTGACGATCTTGCCGGGCGAGGTGAAGGCCTCGTAGATCACCCACAGCGGGCACGCGCCGCCGACGCGGGAGAAGTGGAAGCCCGCCGCGGACTGCCGCTTGGACATGTTGCCCGCGCGGTCGACGCGCACGAACGAGAACGGGATGCCGCGCAGCTTCGGCCGCTGCAGGGTGGACAGCCGGTGGCAGACGGTCTCGAATCCGACGCCGAAGTAGTCGCAGAGCAGCTCGATGTCGTAGCGGAAGCGCTCGGCGCAGCCGTGGAAGAGACGGTAGGGCAGGATCAGCGCGCCCGCGAAGTAGTTGGCCAGCCCCACGCGGGCCAGTGACCGGGCCGGCTGGCCGGAGAACGCCCACGAGTCGGCCAGCTCGGTGATGAGGTCGTCGTACTCGAGCAGCGCGATCTGCGAGGCCATGCGAAACGCCTGCTGCCCGATGCGCAGGCTCGGCGCCATCCGCAGCACCTTGCCCTCGGGCTCGTAGCGGTGCTGCTCACCCTCGGCCTCGTTGATGCCCTCGGTGGTGACGGTGACGCCGTAGCGGGTGGCGAGCGCCTCGCGCAGGCCGTTGCGCACCTCGCCGCGGCGCAGCAGCAGGTCGGCGTACATCTTCTCGGCGCGCTCGTCGAGCTCGGCGACGTAGTTCTCGCGCTCGTAGAAGAAGTCGCGCACCTCCTCGTGGGGCAGTGGTGCGGCGGCGCTGCCGTGCACGCCCCTGCCGTCCTCGGTGACCAGCGCGGCGGTGTTCTCCACGGCGTTGCGGTAGCGGCGGTGCAGCGCCACCAGCGCCTCGGCCACGGTCGGCAGGTTCTTGGCAAGGTCGTTGATCTCGCCGGGGGAGACCTCGGCGGCGATGGCCTCGTCCAGCAGGGCCTCGCGGACGTCCGCGACGAGGCGGGACGTGTCGTTGTCGGCGAAGAACTCCGCGTCCACGCCGAACGCCTCGGTGATGCGCAGCAGCACTGGAACGGTCAAGGGGCGGGCGTTGTGCTCGATCTGGTTGAGGTAGCTCGGGGAGATGTCCAGCAGCCTCGCCAGGTCGGCCTGGCTCATCGAACGGCTCTCCCGCAGGTGCCGCAGCCGCGCTCCGGCGAAGGTTTTCTCCACGCTGACCCGCCTCCTGGCGAAGATCTTCCTGTTCCGTACCGATCAAGTCGGCGCATCGGGCTCGTTGTGCCAAGTCGCGCTTCGCAAGCTTTGCAACTTCTGAGGAAAACTTAGCACAAATTGGCAAATTGGACCTCTGGCACCGTTTTCGCAGTACATGTCATGGTCAGAGCAAGCAGGCGAGTTATCGCAAAGTTCGCAACATTGGAGAGACCCGATGAGTGTGTCCCCCGAGAAGCGGTTCGAGCAGCAAGTGGCCGAGCTGGCCAAGGAGTGGGAGACGAACCCGCGCTGGAAGGGCGTGGAGCGCTCGTACTCGGCCGCCGACGTGGTCAAACTGCGCGGCAGCGTCGTCGAGGAGCACACCCTGGCCCGGCGTGGCGCCGAGAAGCTGTGGAACCTCCTGCACACCGAGGACTACGTGCACTCCCTGGGCGCGCTGACCGGTAACCAGGCCGTCCAGCAGGTCCGTGCGGGTCTCAAGGCCATCTACCTGTCCGGCTGGCAGGTCGCCGCCGACGCGAACCTGGCCGGGCAGACATACCCGGACCAGAGCCTGTACCCGGCGAACTCGGTGCCCGCCGTCGTCCGCCGCATCAACAACGCGCTGGGCCGCGCCGACCAGATCAACTGGGCCGAGGGCAACACCGACATCGACTGGTTCGCGCCGATCGTGGCCGACGCCGAGGCGGGCTTCGGTGGCCCGCTCAACGCGTTCGAGCTGATGAAGGGCATGATCGCCGCCGGTGCCGCCGGCGTCCACTGGGAGGACCAGCTGGCGTCGGAGAAGAAGTGCGGCCACCTCGGCGGCAAGGTGCTCATCCCGACCAAGCAGCACGAGCGGACCCTCAACGCCGCCCGGCTCGCCGCCGACGTCCTCAACGTCCCGTCGCTCGTCGTGGCGCGCACCGACGCCCAGGCCGCGACGCTGATCACCAGCGACGCCGACGAGCGCGACCAGAAGTACCTCACCGGCGAGCGCACGTCCGAGGGCTTCTACAAGGTCCGCAACGGCATCGAGCCCTGCATCGACCGCGGCCTCGCCTACGCCAAGTACGCCGACCTGCTGTGGATGGAGACCTCCGAGCCCGACCTGGAGGTCGCCCGCGAGTTCGCCGAGGCGATCAAGGCCGAGTACCCGGACCAGATGCTGGCCTACAACTGCTCGCCGTCGTTCAACTGGAAGAAGCACCTGGACGACGCGACGATCGCCAAGTTCCAGCGCGAGCTGGGCCACATGGGCTACAAGTTCCAGTTCATCACGCTGGCCGGCTTCCACGCGCTGAACTACTCGATGTTCGACCTGGCCCACGGCTACGCCCGCGAGGGCATGACCGCCTACGTGGACCTGCAGGAGCGCGAGTTCGGCGCCGAGGACCGCGGCTACACCGCCACCAAGCACCAGCGCGAGGTGGGTACCGGCTGGTTCGACCTGGTCAGCACCGCGCTGAACCCGGAGAGCTCCACCACCGCGCTCACCGGCTCCACCGAGGAAGCGCAGTTCTGACGCGACGCCTGGTGGGTGCCCCGCGGAGGGTTTTCGCGGGGCACCCCGCCCCCGCAGAAGGAGACGACATGACTGGCACGCTCAAGTACCGGCTGGACGTCGCCGGCGCCGCCGGTGAGCGCTTCGACGAGATCCTCACGCCCGCGGCGCTGGAGTTCGTGGCCAAACTGGACAACGCGTTCGCGGGCCGTCGCAGGGAACTGCTGGACGAGCGGCGGCGCAGGCGCGAGCGGCTGGCCTCCGGCGAGGAGAAGCTCCGCTTCCTGCCCGAGACGCGCCACATCCGTGCCGACGAGTCCTGGCACGTGGCGCCGGCCGCCCCCGGTCTCGAGGACCGGCGCGTGGAGATCACCGGGCCAACCGACCGCAAGATGACGGTCAACGCGCTGAACTCGGGGGCCAGGGTGTGGCTCGCGGACTTCGAGGACGCCACGTCGCCGACGTGGGCCAACGTCATCGGCGGACAGCTCAACCTCTACGACGCGATCCGGCGCGACATCGACTTCACCGACGCCAAGGGCAAGCGCTACACCGTGGGCGACGACCCCGCGACGATCGTGGCGCGGCCCCGCGGCTGGCACCTGGTGGAGAAGCACATCCGGATCGACGGGCGTCCCGTCTCGGCCAGTCTTGTCGACTTCGGACTGTTCTTCTTCCACAACGCGCGACGACTCGTCGCGCGGGGCAGCGGCCCGTACTTCTACCTGCCGAAGCTGGAAAGCCACCACGAGGCGCGGCTGTGGAACGACGTGTTCCTGTTCGCGCAGCGGGAGCTCGGCCTTCCGCGCGGCACCATCAGGGCGACCGTGCTGATCGAGACGATCACCGCGGCGTTCGAGATGGACGAGATCCTCTACGAGCTGCGCGAGCACGCTGCGGGGCTCAACGCGGGCCGCTGGGACTACATCTTCAGCCTCATCAAGACCTTCGGTGAGGCGGGTGCCGACTACGTGCTGCCGGACCGGGCGCAGGTGACGATGACGGTGCCGTTCATGCGCGCCTACACCGAGCTGCTGGTGCGTACCTGCCACAAGCGGGGCGCGCACGCGATCGGCGGCATGGCGGCGTTCATCCCGAGCCGCGACCCGGAGGTCAACGCGACGGCGCTGGAGAAGGTCCGCCAGGACAAGGAGCGCGAGGCGGCCGACGGTTTCGACGGCTCCTGGGTCGCGCACCCCGCGCTCGTGCCGGTGTGCCGCGAGGTGTTCGACGGCGTCCTCGGCGGCTGGCCGAACCAGCTCGGCAGGCTCCGTGAGGACGTCGACATCGAGGCCGAGGACCTGCTCAACCTCGCCAGCGCGGGCGGCGAGGTCACCGAGCAGGGCGTGCGCAACAACATCAACGTCGCGCTGCGCTACGTCGACGCGTGGCTGCGCGGCACCGGAGCGGCGGCCATCTTCAACCTGATGGAGGACGCCGCCACCGCGGAGATCGCCCGCTGCCAGGTGTGGCAGTGGATCCGCAACGGCACCAAGCTCGACGACGGCACGCTCGTCACCCGCGAGCTGGTGACCGAATGGCTCGACGAGGAACTGGCCTCGGTCCGTGCCGACCTCGGCGATGGCAACCGGCTGGCCGACGCTCGGGAGATCTTCGTCGAGACGGCGCTCGGCGAGAAGCTGCCCAGCTTCCTCACCACGGGTGCCTACGCGCGCTATCTGACCGGCACGGGTTGGTAGCGGGGCGGAAACAGGGCGCCGCCGGCTGTGCCCGCACGCACCCGGCGGCGCCCTTTCACGCGTGCGCGAGCAGGGTCGCGGCGGCCGCGCGGGCCGTGTGCGCCGCGCCGGGATCGCCCGACATCGCCGCGATCACCGTCGCGCCCTCCACGAGGGTGAACAGCTGCCCGGTCAGTGCGTCCGGATCCGCGACGTCCAGTGCAGTGACCAGGTCGCGCAGGTAGGCGCGCAGCTGCTCCTTGTGCGCGCGGGCCACGGCGGCCACGCCCGGCGACGTGCTGCCCAGCTCGCCGAAGGAGTTGATGAACGCACAGCCGCGAAAGCCCGGCTCGGCGAACCACTCCGCCAGCCAGTCGAACACGGCGAGCGGGGCGTCGGCGGGGGTGGTGGCGTGCGTGCGGACGTGGTCGGCCAGCGAGCGCAGCCACCGTTCGTCCCGGCGCAGCAGGTAGGCCTCGACCAGCTGCTCCTTGGCGGGAAAGCACTGGTAGAGGCGCTTGAGTGAGACACCGGAGCGCGCGCGGATGGCGTCCATGCCCACCGCCTGGATGCCGCGCTCGTAGAACTCCGCCTCGGCGGCGTCCAGCAGCCGCGTCGTCGCCTCTGCCTTGTCCACGGTCACGTCACCCCTAGCGTCGAGAACGATCGTTCTCTATCATAGCGCACGGGAGAACGCTCGTTCTCCGCTGGTTTCCGGTTCGAGAGGAGCGCTCATGGCGCCGCGACCCCCGTTTCCCCCGTTCGACGAGACCACGGCCGCGCAGAAGGTCCAGGCGGCCGAGGACGCCTGGAACACGCGCGATCCGGAACGGGTGGCGCTCGCCTACACCGAGGACTCGGTGTGGCGTAACCGCGACCGCCACGTCGTTGGGCGCGAGCAGATCGTGGAGTTCCTGCGCCAGAAGTGGGAGCGCGAGCTGGACTACGCGCTGCGCAAGGAGCTGTGGGGGTTCCGGGGCAACCGCATCGCCGTGCGCTTCCAGTACGAATGCCACGACAGCAGCGGCCAGTGGTGGCGCAGCTACGGCAACGAGCTGTGGGAGTTCAGCGACGACGGCCTCATGCGCCGCCGCGAGGCGAGCATCAATGACGTGCCGATCACCGAGGCCGACCGCCGGATCTTCGGCCCCCGCCCGGAAGCCGAACGAGGAACCCTTCTCCCGATCTTTTAGCCGTGCCGCCGACACAAAGCTCCCCAATGCGGCATTCGCTCCACTGGATGGAGCGAATGCCGCATTGGCTCCACTGGATGGAACAAATGTGGCATTGGGGAGCTTGCGGCGAGGGTTACGGTTCGAAGGCGTTGCCCGTGGCGATCTTGGGGCGGCCGAGGGTCTGCGGCTCCCCGATGCGGGTGCGGCGGTACACGGCGGCCGTGGCGGCGGCGATGCGGGCCCAGTCGAAGTCGGCGGCCAGCCGCGACTGGGCGGCCAATGCGCGCTCGCCCGCCGCGTCGGCGTCGGCGAGCACGGTGTCCACGGCGTCCGCGATGGCGGTGACGTCGCCCGGCGTGAACGCCAGCCCGGTCTCGCCGTCCACGACGACCTCGCCGAGCCCACCCGCCGTCGAGGCCACCAGCGGCCTGCGGGCCGCCGCCGCCTCCAGCGCCACGATCCCGAACGGCTCGTAGCGGCTGGGCAGCACCACGGCGTCGGCCGCGGCCAGCACGGCGCGCAGTTCCCGGTCGGTGAGGTGGCCGACGAAGTCGACCGCCTGCGTCACCTCCAGCCGGTGCGCCTGCTCGACCAGCTCGTCCAGGTGCCTGCCCTTGCCCGCCACGACGAGCCGCGTGCCCGGGTGCCTGGTGCGGATCGCGGGCAGTGCGTCCAGCAGGTCCTGCACCCCCTTCTCCCACTCCAGCCTGCCGAAGTACAGCAGCAGCGGGGCGTCGGCCGGGCTGTGCGTGCGCCGGGCGCGGGCGATCTCCTCGGCCGGGACCCGCCAGGTGCGTTCCTCGATGCCGTTGTGGATCACCGTGATGCCCTCGGCGGGCACCTCGAACAGGTGCGCCACCTCCCGGCGCATGGCCTGCGAGCAGGTGATGAGCGCGTCGGCGCGGTTGGCAAGCCACCACTCCACCGAGTGGACCTGCTGGTTGAGCGGATGGGACAGCCAGCCGGAATGCCTGCCGGCCTCCGTGGCGTGGATGGTGCCCACCAGCGGTACCCGCGCCGCGTCGGCGAGCGCGATCGCCGGGTGCGTCACCAGCCAGTCGTGCGCGTGCACCACCTCGGGCCGCCACGTGCGCAGCAGTTCCGTTCCCGCCCTGACCATGGCGTGGCCCATCGCGAGCGTCCACGCCACCAGGTCCCGCTCGAACGTGACGTGCATCGGGTCCTCGGCGACGCGGATGATCCGCACCCCCTCGACCAGGCGATCCGTGGTCGGGTGAGTCTCGGCGTCGGTGCCGGCGGCGTGCCTGCACAGCACCACCACCTCGTGGCCGTCCTTGACCAGGTGCCGGGCCAGCGCGTGGACGTGCCGGGCGAGGCCCCCGACGACCACCGGCGGGTACTCCCACGACAGCATCAGCACGCGCATGACTGGAGGTTACTCACCAGTCGCCTCGTTCGCCGCGACGCATCCGGTGTTCGTCTGCCAACATCGATGCCGATGCCGACACAACTATCGCTGTCCACGCCCTGGACGTCGCAGGTCAGCCCGGACAGCCCCCTGCCGGAACACCCCCGCCCCCAGCTCGTGCGCCCCCGCTGGCGCAGCCTCAACGGGCTCTGGGAGTTCACCAGCGGTCTCCCGGGCGAGCCCGAGCGTCGCGGCGAGCGGATCCTCGTGCCCTACCCACCGGAGTCGCTGCTGTCCGGCATCGGCCGCCGCGCCGAGCGCCTGTGGTACCGGCGCACGTTCGACGTGCCCGCCGACTGGCTCACCGGGCGGGTGCTGCTGCACTTCGGCGCCGTCGACCAGCAGGCCGCGGTGTGGGTCAACCACCAGCTCGTGGCCGAGCACGAGGGCGGCTACACGGCCTTCAGCGCCGACATCACCGCCGCGCTGCGCCCCGAGGGCGAGCAGGAGATCGTGGTGCGGGCCGTCGACACCGGCAACAGCGGCACCTTCCCCGTCGGCAAGCAGGCCAACCGGCCCGAGGGCATCCTCTACACCGGCGCGTCGGGCATCTGGCAGACCGTGTGGCTGGAGGCGGTGCCCGACGTGCACGTCACCTCGCTGGAGATCGGCTCCGACACGGCGGGTCTCGACATCACGGTCCGGGCCACTGGCGGCGAGCGGGTCGAGGTGGTCGCCTCCGAACGGGACGGTGCCGAGGTCGCCAAAGTCACCGGCGCACCGGGGGAGCGGGTGCGGCTGGACATCCCGCGCCCGCGGCTGTGGAGCCCGGACGACCCGTACCTCTACGACCTCACGGTGCGCGTCCTCGACGGCGAGGGCCGCGTCCTCGACGAGGCCGCCTCCTACGCGGGCCTGCGCTCGATCGGGCTGGTCGCCGACGCGCAGGGCAGGCCGCGCATCGCCCTCAACGGGCGGGTGACCTTCCTGCACGGCCCGCTCGACCAGGGCTACTGGCCCGACGGGATCTACACCGCGCCCACCGACGAGGCGCTGCGCTCCGACCTGGAGGTGACCAGAAAGCTCGGCTTCAACACCGTGCGCAAGCACGCCAAGATCGAGCCGGCCCGCTGGTACTACTGGGCCGACCGGCTCGGCCTGCTGGTGTGGCAGGACATGCCGTCGCTGCCGGTGGTGCTCGACAACCCGCCCGGCCCGCAGGCGCCGCCCGTCACGCGGGCGCGGGAGCGGTTCGAGGCCGAGCTGTGGGAGATGCTCGCCCAGCTGCGCAGCTGCACGGCCATCGTGGTGTGGGTGCCGTTCAACGAGGGCTGGGGCGAATACGACACGGCCCGGCTCGCCAAGGAGGTGAAGGCGGCCGACCCGGCCCGGCTCGTCGTCGCCGACAGCGGCGTCAACTGCTGCCATTCGCATCCCGACTCCGGCGCGGGCGACATCTACGACGACCACACCTACGTCGGGCCGGGCCGGCCGCTGGTGCGGGACGGCCGGGCGACGGTCGACGGCGAGTACGGCGGGCTGGGTCTGGTACTCGACGGACACGTCTGGCCCGGCGACCCGCTGGCCTACGAGATGACCGGCAGCCGGGAGGAGCTCACCCGCCGCTACACGGAGGTGAGCGCAGAGCTGGAGGAGGTCGTGCGGGCGCTCGGCCTTTCCGGGGCCATCTACACCCAGACGACGGACGTGGAGAACGAGGTCAACGGCCTGCTCACCTACGACCGCAGGGTGGTGAAGCTGGACCCGGAGGCGGCGGCCGAGCGCAACCGCGCGGTGATCGCCGCGGGCGGCGATCAGACCACCACGAGCCCGAACACTCCCGAGTAGGCCGAGGCGTAGAGGTGCGTCTCCGGGTGGTAGACGCGCAACGACAGCGAGGCCGACAGGCTGAAGCTCAGGCTGAGCGAGAAGCCGCCGTTGGGCCTGCACCAGCCCGTGCTGACGTCCACCCACACGCCCGCCTGCAGCTTCTGCACGATCACCGGCTCCAGGCCGCCGGAGTCGGAGCGGGCGCCGGGCACGACGTCGAGCTTGCCCTTGATCTTGACCTTCTCACCCGCCTTGACGACGTCCTTTTCGGCCTTGGCGTGCACCTTGACCTGCCCCTTGGGGCCGGCCTCCGTGGCGCTCGCCGCCGTCGTCGGCACGAGGACGACCAGGCAGGCGAGCAGCGCGGCGACGAGACGGAAGCGGCGGGATACGGCTGAAGCTTCCATAGTGGAAGTGGAGCACGCATGTCCCGGGCACGAGACCGTGAATACCGCTAATGGTCACGCGCTCCACCTGCGTGGGTGACGCGGCTCGCGCTCGCTCAGGCCAGTCCCCGCGCGTCGAGCCTGCCGAAGGGGTGGGCCAGCGCCCGCAGCTGCGCGGCCCGCACGCCCGCCGCCGGGTCCCCCGCCCGCACCAGCGTCGCCAGCTCGTCGAAGCGCTCGGTGTGCTCGCGGGCGCGCCTGCGCGCGTAGTCGGCGGCGGAGTCCTTGGTGACCATGAACGCCCAGTCGCTGGACAGTGCGAGCAGGGCCTCGGTGACCACCTGGTCCAGCACCGGGCTGCGGACGTCGCGGGGGATCGGCAGGGCGAGCAGCCGCCGCTGGAGCGCGGCGTTGTCCCGGACCATGTCCCCGACCTGCTCGCCGTCCCACACGCGCCAGTCCTTGCCGGAGCCCCACGACGAGGCGGGCAGCTCCACCGGCCCCGCCACGTGCCCGGCCTCGGCGGCGCCGCGCAGCGTCGTCACCCGGACTCCGGCCTCGGGCAGCGCCCGCAGGATGCCCTCCAGCCACGCGGGCCCCTCGTGCCACCAGTGCCCGAACAGCTCGGTGTCGTAGGCGGCCACCACCAGTGACTCGCGGCCGTGCCGGGCCCGCAGCTCCCGGAGCCGGGACACCACGGTGTCCACGAAGTCCTTGACGTGCAGGCGCACCGTGTCGGCGGCGAGCGCCGGGTCGTAGGGCGCCTTGTCCTCCGGTGCGATGTGCTTGCCGGTGACCCGCGACGGCTTGAGGCCCACCTCGTGCGCCCAGGTGTGGAAGTCGCGGTAGGCGCCGTTGCCGGGGTAGCCCGCCTTCGGCGACCAGACGCGGTAGGTCACCTCCAGGTCGCGGCCGAAGCACACCACGTCGGACGCGCCGACCGTGCGGGCCGCCGAGGTGTCGCCACGCAGCGAGGGGCCGTCGACGAGGAACCGGCGCACTCCCGCAGCGGCGTAGCCGGCCTCCATGCCCGGCGCGTAGCCGCATTCCGGTGCCCAGATGCCCTCGGGGCGGTGGCCGGTCCGCAGGGCCGTGTCGGCGAGCCCGGCGCGCAGCGCGAAGTCGCGCACCCGCTCGTCGAGCAGCGGCTGGAACGGATGCGTCAGCGGCCCGCCGAGCAGCTCGACGATGCCGGAGTCCACAAGCGACCGCAGGATGGGGGAGAACCCGTGCCGCCACCGGGTTTCGAAGTCCTCGAGCGAGCGTGAGGCCGTGCGGTGCTCGGCGGCGGCGAGGTCGGCCAGCAGCTCCCGGCCGCGCCACAGCGTCGCCGCGTGCTCCGCGCGCAGCTGCCAGTCGCCGAGCCAGTCGTGGAAGGCGCGCAGGCTGTAGGGGTCGTCGAGCTGGGCGGCGAGCACCGGGGTGACGCCGAGCGTGAGGACGTCACGCCTGCCCTCGTCGGCGAAGCGGCGCAGCAGGTCGGCCACCGGCAGGTAGGAATGCGCCCACGCCTGGTACAGCCACTCCTCGCCCACCGGCCAGCTGCCGTGGTGTGCCAGCCACGGCAGGTGGCTGTGCAGGACGAGGCAGAAGGTGCCCTCGGGATCGGTCACGGCCGCACCGCCACGGCGACGAGGTCGAGGCTGGCGTCGAGATCGGCGCCGTGGACGGTGAAGTCCGCCGCCGTGATCGAGGCGATGTCGGTCAGCAGCGGCTCCGGCCACACGGCCTGCCCCGGCAGCTGCCCCATGACGACGGCCAGCTGGGCGTCGATGATCGAGCCGCCGTAGCGCTCGTCGAGTGCCCGCACGGCGGGGCCGTGGTGCAGGCCGTGCAGCCGCTCGACGGCGAATCCCGCCTCGCGCAGCAGCTCGTCCAGTTCGGACGGTGCGAGTTCCCTGGTGTGGTAGGGATTGAGCGGCGTGTCCGAGCCGGGCGTGAAGGTGAGCCGGTTCGGGGTGGTGACGAGCAGCCTCCCGCCGGGACGCAGCACGCGGCGGCACTCGGCCAGGAAGCCGAGCTGGTCCCACAGGTGCTCGATCACCTGGAAGTTGGCGACGACGTCGATCGTGGCGTCACCGACCGGGAGAAACACCAGGTTCGCCCGCACCGGATCGGTTCGCGGATAGCGGCGCCCGACGTGGGCCGTGGCCTGCTCGTCGTAGTCCACCGCGAGCACGCGCGCGGCCTTCCCGGCGATGAGCGCGGCGCCGTAGCCCTCGCCGCAGCCCGCCTCCAGCACGGTCGCCCCGGCGCAGTAGGGCAGCAGCACGTGGTAGGCCGCCTCATGGCGGCGGAACCAGTAGTTTTCCTCCGGTACGCCCGGCACTGTCCGCTCGCCGGTGAGGTGCAGGGCCTGCGCCCGATCGGTGGTCACTGCCGGAGGGTAACGGCCCCGCTCACCGGGCCGGGGGCGGTGGTGTGCCCTTTCCCTTGCCGCGGAGCTTGGCGATGGTGTCCTTGGCCTGCTGGCGGGTGCGTGGGTCGTTGGCCATGCGCTTTGCCTGCGAGATCATCCGCTTGCCCTGCGGCGACTTGGCGAACCGGGCCACCTTGCTGAACAGCGATGCCATCGTGGTCCTTTCGGCGGGGACGATGCGTCCAGTGCGTCGTCCGTCCAACGTACCTGGCCGGGCGTGGGTTCGGTGTTCACGCCAGCGGCGCCACCGTGACGCCCAGCGCGCCCGGCCCGACGTGGGCGGCGATGACGGTGCTCGCGGGTACCAGCAGGATGTCGTTGATGCCGGGGATGCGTGACCGCAACTGCTGCACCATCGACATCTCCCGGTCCGACGGCGTCGCACACGCCACGGCGACGTCCACCTTCGCCTCACCCGCCCGCTGAACGGCCAGGTCGGCGATCCTCGCCAGCGCCCGCCTGCTGCCCGGCACCCTGGCCAGTGGTGCCACCTGGCCGCCGCTGACGGTGAGCAGCGGTTTGATCGACAGCGCCGTGCCGAGCAGGGCCGACGCGGCGCCGATCCGGCCGCCCCTGCGCAGGTACTCCAGCGTGTCGACGTAGATCAGCTCGCTGCTGGCCTGGCACCGGCGCTGCGCGGCGTCCAGCACCCGCTGCACCTGGCCCCCGGCCGCGGCCGTGCGGGCCGCGGTGAGCGCGGTGAAGCCGAGGCTCATGCTCGTGGTGCCGGTGTCGATCACGTACACCGGCACGCGCACCTGCTGTGCGGCCTCCCGCGCGGCGTCGACGGTGGCGGAGAGCTTGCCGGAGATGTGCAGGCTGACGATGGCGTCGGCGCCCGCGCTGACGGCGTCCTGGTAGGCCCAGAAGAAGGCGCCCGGGTCGGGTGGTCTGGTGCTGACGGGCCGGCCGGCGCGGAGGAGTTCGATCAGCTCGGTGCGGTCGAACCGGGACTCGTCGTCGAGGCGGCCGTCGACCTCGATCTGTACCTGGACCAGCGCGATGCCCCACTGTGCCGCCAGCTGGTCCGGGATGCAGGCGGTCGAATCGGTGATCACTGCTACGGGCACGACGGCAGGTTAGCCCCTGTAACCACCCATTAGAAGTAGCGCGTTGCGACTTTCGGACCTCGGACGCACACCTGGGGTAGATCATCGGTGGCCGGAAGGCGACGACCTGGCGATGCCGCGGATCTATTGGGACAATAGTCCCAGTAGATCGCCATTCCAGGTGAAGGCGGTCACCTCGGCGCGCCAAGCGCCGCGAATGGCAATACGCTACCGCCCAGTAACGACCTGCGTGCGCCGAAGGAGATCCATGACCAACATCGTTGTCCTGGTCAAGCAGGTGCCGGACACCTACTCGGAACGCAAGCTCTCCGAGAGCGACCACACTCTGGACCGGGAGTCCGCCGACGCGGTGATCGACGAGATCAACGAGCGCTCCGTCGAGGAGGCGCTCAAGATCAAGGAGGCCGGCGAGGGTGAGGTGACCGTCCTCTGCGTCGGCCCCGACCGCGCCACCGACGCGATCCGCAAGGCCCTGTCCATGGGCGCCGACAAGGCGATCCACGTCTCCGACGAGTCGCTGCACGGTTCCGACATGCTGGCCACCGCGAAGGTCCTCGCCGCCGCCATCGGCAAGGTCGAGGGCGTCGACCTCGTCATCGCCGGTAACGAGGCCTCGGACGGCCGCGGCGGTGCGGTGCCCGCGATGCTCGCCGAGCTGCTCGGCCTGCCGCAGCTGACCCACGTGCGGCAGCTGACCGTCGAGGGCGGCTCGGTGAAGGCCGACCGCGAGACCGAGGAGGGCATCACCCACCTCGAGGCGAACCTGCCCGCGATCGTCAGCGTCACCGAGAAGATCAACGAGCCGCGGTACCCGTCGTTCAAGGGCATCATGGCCGCCAAGAAGAAGCCCGTGGAGACCCTCACGGTCGCCGACCTCGGGGTCGACTCCGGCGAGGTCGGGCTCGGCAATGCGTGGTCGACCGTGCTGGAGGCTTCGCCGAAGCCGCCGCGCACGGCGGGTGAGCGTGTCGAGGACGACGGCGACGGTGGCACGAAGGTCGCCGAGTACCTCGTGGCCCAGAAGCTCATCTGAGACAAGGAGACGAACTCATGGCTGAAGTACTGGTGCTCGTCGACCACGTCGACGGTGAGGTCAAGAAGGTCACCTACGAGCTGCTGACCGCCGCCCGCACGCTGGGTGAGCCCTCCGCGGTGGTCGTCGGTGCTCCCGGTACCGCGGGCAAGGTCAAGGAGTCGCTGGCCTCCTACGGCGCGGCGAAGGTCTACGTCGCCGAGTCCGACGACGCCGCGGGCTACCTGGTGACGCCGAAGGTCGACGCCCTGTCCACGGTCGCCGAGCAGGCCTCACCCGCCGCCGTGCTCGTGGCCGCCACCTCGGAGGGCAAGGAGATCGCGGGCAGGCTCGCGGTGCGGCTGGGTTCCGGCCTGCTCGTCGACGCCGTGGGCGTCAACGGCGACGGGTCGGTGGACCAGTCCATCTTCGGTGGCGCGTTCTCGGTGAAGTCCAAGGCCGCCAAGGGCATCCCGGTGATCTCGGTGCGCCCCGGCGGCGTCGAGGCCGAGGCCGCCGACGGCGCGGCCGAGGAGGTCTCCGTCTCGCTGCCCGCGGTGGACCCCGCCAAGTCGGCCAGGATCACCGGCGTCGAGCCGGTGGTCGGCGGCGACCGGCCGGAGCTCACCGAGGCCACGATCGTCGTCTCCGGCGGCCGTGGTGTCGGCTCGGCGGAGAAGTTCGAGGTGGTCGAGAAGCTGGCCGACGCGCTCGGCGCCGCGGTCGGCGCCTCCCGTGCGGCCGTCGACTCGGGCTACTACCCGGCCCAGTTCCAGGTCGGGCAGACCGGCAAGACCGTCTCGCCGCAGCTGTACGTGGCGCTCGGCATCTCCGGCGCCATCCAGCACCGCGCCGGCATGCAGACGTCGAAGACGATCGTGGCGGTGAACAAGGACGCCGAGGCGCCGATCTTCGAGATCGCCGACTTCGGCGTGGTGGGCGACCTGTTCAACGTCGCCCCGCAGCTGACCGAAGAGGTCGCCAAGCGCAAGGGCTGAGCGCGGCCCCACGCGACGCCTGAGCCGAGGCCACCGGGTCCGTCCCGGTGGCCTCGGCCGCGTCCGGGGTTCGCGGGCGCGCCCGCTCAGTCCGTCCTCGGGTAGACGAGCAAGTCGTCGCCGCCGTCCTCGGAGAAGACGCCCACGCCCGCGCCGATCAGGCTCGGGACCACGGTCTTCTCGCCGAGTGGCCTCGCCTCGGCGGTGGTCAGCGAGACGGCGACGGGGGTGTCGCCGGTGTCGCCGAAGGCGGTGCCGTCGTCGGCCACCGAGGTCAGCTGGATCTCGCGGCGCGTGTCGGTTTCCCCGAAGCAGCGGCCTTCCCCTGTCTCGAGGTCGAATCCGACGAGGTCGAAGATCAGGTAGCGCCCGTTGTCCGAGAGGGCCGGGCGCACGTCGACGGGGTTGCCGTAGCCGTCGCCGCGCTGCTCGCAGGTGACGGACGCGACGACCTCACCGGTGCGCCCGTCGTGCACGGCCCACACCCGCTGGGTGCCGGAGATTCCCTCCCGCACGGGCCACGCCGCCACCACGGACTCGCCGTCCGGGCTGCCTGCCACCTCGACCGTGGCCGAGCCCTCCCGGGGGCTCGCGCCGGGCGGGACGACGTCGTCGCTGAACCAGCCGCCCGGCACCCAGAACGCCTCGGTGCCCTGGACGAGCGGGCCGTTCACCGTCACCCCGACGACGTGCGCGCGGTCGTTGCACGAGCCGATGAGCTGACCGCATTCCCGCGGTGCCTGGATCCGCTCGTCGCCGTCGTAGGGCGTCGTCTCGCCGGTGCCCACGTTCACCACGGTCGCGCCGTTCCGGTATCGGACGAGGAACGTGCCGTCGCTGCCCAACTCGTAGCCGCTCGCCGTGTGGGGGACCGTGATCTCGTGCCGGGCGGCGACGTCGTCGCCCGACGAGTCCGCGTCGTATACGTGGAGGCGCGTGACGTCGGAGGCCTTGTCGAGGCCGTTGTCCCCGCCCTCGGTCCCGCTCGTGGCGAGCACGACGTACTCGTCGTCACCGTCGTTGACGACGAACGGCAACGCGTCCACCTTGCCCTCGGGACGCGGCACGGGCCCGCCGGTCCAGCGCACCGTTCCGGTTTCGGCGTCGTGCGCCGCGACGTGCGAGGTGCGGCCGTCGTGCGTCGTGCCCCGCACCACGACCAGCCCCGCGCGTGGCGCCATGACAGGCCTGGCGAACCGCGTCCCGTCGGCTCCTTCCCGGATCGCCCAGCCGCGCGTGTTGTCGAAGCCCTCGGGCACGCTCACCTGGGGAACCGGCGCCGAGCCGGACACCGGGGCCGGGCGCCCGGCCCCGGTGCCCTCCGCAGAGCTGCCGCAGGCGGCGACCGCCAGGACCAGCACGGAGGTGGTCAAAGCAATGGCACTGCGTTTCCCCAGCACGACGCCTCCAGCAAGATCAGGATGGACGGTGTCTCTGGGACGCGGCCCGGCATCGTGGGGTTCCGCCGGCAGGCTGCTCGTAATTCACGCACTGTCCACGCATCGGTCACGGCCGCAGTCCCGCCCGGTTTCCCTCCGGCCGCGACGATCGTGTCCATGACACGGTCGCAGCTACTTGTCAGCACTGACCGGACGGGCGAGGACGCGGCGGGGTACTCGCTGCTCGTCGCCAACGACAACGACGAGGTGCTCGCCGCCCAGCGACTGCGCTACCGCGTGTTCGCCGAGGAGATGGGCGCCGCCCTCGAATCCCGGGTGCCCGGCGTGGACGTCGACTACTACGACGCCTTCTGCGACCACCTGGTGGTGCGCCACGACGCCACGGGCGAGATCGTCGGCACCTACCGGATGCTGCCGCCGGAGCGGGCCGCGCGTGCCGGGCAGCTCTACGCCGACACCGAGTTCGACCTCACCGCGCTCGCCGGGCTGCGCGGCTCGCTGGTGGAGACCGGGCGCTCGTGCGTCGACGCCGCCCACCGCACCGGTGCCGTCGTGAGCCTGGTGTGGGCGGGCATCGCCCGGTACATGCTGCTGTCGGGGCACCGCTACCTGGCCGGCTGCGCGTCGGTGCCGCTCGCCGACGGCGGCCGGCTCGCCGCCGGGGTGTGGGACCTGGTGCGCGCCAAGCACTACGCGCCCGCCTCCCAGCGGGTGGCGCCGCTTCACCCATGGCGCGCCGACGACGTGCCCAGGCCCGTGCGGCCCACCCTGCCGCCGCTGCTGCGCGGGTACGTGCGTCTCGGCGCGCGGGTCTGCGGGCCGCCCGCGCACGATGCGGACTTCGGCGTTGCCGACTTCTTCGTGCTGCTGGACCTGCAGCAGGTCGACGCCCGCTACCTCAAGTTCTTCCTCGGGGCCGACCTGTGAGTCACGCCTGGATGCCCGCCTCGCCGTGCGGCGACGGTTGCCTGACCTCCGGCGACCCAGAGGTGGGTCCCGCGCGCCGCGCCGCGCGGCTGGCCGCCGCGGCCGGGGTGGTCCCGCTCGCGCTGCTGGTGGCGCCTGCGCTTGTCGCCCTGCGCAGGCCTGCCAGGGAACGCCTCGTGCGGCTGGTTTTCCGGGGCGTGCTCGTGGCGTTCGGAGTGCGGCTCGTCGTGCACGGCAGCCTCGACGGCGCCGGCCGCGGGGCACTCGTGGTGAACAACCACATCTCGTGGCTCGACATCATCGGCATCAACGCCGTGCGCCCGATGCGGGCGCTGGCCAAGAAGGAGATCGCGGGCTGGCCGGTGCTCGGCGGGCTCGTCTCCCGCTCCGGCGCCCTCTACCTCGACCGGGAACGGCTCTCCACCCTGCCCGCGACGGTGCGCGAGCTGGCCGAGGCGCTGCGCGGCGGTTCGCTGGTCAACGTGACGCCCGAGGGCACCACCTGGTGCGGGCGCGCGTCCGGCCGGTTCCGGCCGGCCGCGTTCCAGGCGGCCATCGACGGCGGCGTGCCGGTGCGGCCGGTGGCGTTGCGCTACCGGCTCGCCGACGGCCGCGAGACGACCCGGGCCGCGTTCATCGGCCCCGAGTCGCTCATCGCGTCCTTGCGCAGGGTGTCCCGGCTGCGGGGACTGGTGCTGGAGCTGTTCGTGTGCCCGGAGCTGGCGCCCGGCCGCGCGCGCGACCGCGCCGAACTGGCCGCGCTGGCCGAGGCGGCCGTGCACGCCGCGCTCGGCACCGACGCCGTGCTCCTGCCCCGGACGGCCGGCACGGCGACACCGACGGCCACCACGGCGACGCCGACAGCGGACACGCGACGCTGACGTCACGGGGCCGTGGCGGTCAGCCGTGCCGCCCGGCCCGCTCGGCGAGGGCGTGAGCCAGCGCCCGCACGCGCGGGGTCAGGCCGGTCCAGTCGTCGCGAGCGGCGCCGAGATAGCCCGCACTGGCACGCTTCAGCAGCTCGCGGTCGGTGCCGGTGAGCGTGAGCGCCACCGCCTCGGCCGCGGCGTCCTTCGATACGATCCTGCCGGTCTCCAGCGTGACGAGGATCCGGGCGAGAGTCAGCAGCACGTTCCGTTCGTCGCCGTCGATGTCCTCCAGCAGGTCCGGGACGACGGCCAGCACCGCACGGTGCAGCAGGGCGCGATCGACGGGTCCGGCCACGTCGCCGAGCACGGGCCCGCGCAGCACCCGGTGCGCCGTGTGGGCGGCGGCGAGCAGCACCACGACGTCGGGGTCGTGCGCCGGCCGCGGCAGGTGACCGTGCACCAGGTCCGCGCGGAGCCACTCGCCGTACTGGAAGTCGCGGCGGGGCCACGCGCTCAGCCGCCGCGCGTCGTCGGCGACGATGCCGGTCAGCTCGATCGGACGGCGTCCGGCGGCATCGGGGAAGCGGCCCGCGTGTCCCCGCCACCCGGACACCTCCAGCAGCAGCGACACCAGCGCGGCGCGCTCGGCCGTGGTGAGCGACCGGCGGGTGAGCAGGAGCAGGTCGACGTCGCTGTCCGGCCGCAGGCCCGAGGTGGCGGCGGAACCGCAGAGGTAGACCCCGGCGACCTCACCGGGGTCCTGCCGGTCCAGCTGATCGAGCACCGGCGCGATGGTGTCCTCCATGGCGGGACACGCTAACGGCCCGCGCCGGCGACCCGGCGCTAAGCTCGCGGGCATGGCCGGTGACGAGCAGCACGCCTCGCTGACGTACACGTCCTACCTGGCGCTCGACGAGGTGCTGCGTGCGCAGCGCCCGCGGTCGGCGGAACACGACGAGCTGCTGTTCATCGTCATCCACCAGGTCTACGAGCTGTGGTTCAAGCAGCTGCTGCACGAGCTGGCGTACCTGCAGCGCAGGCTGGAGGACGGCGACACCCCGCACGCCGTGCGCACCCTGCGCCGCGTCCTGACCATCCTCAAGGTCGTGGTCGCCCAGATCGACGTGCTGGAGACGATGACACCCAGCCAGTTCACCACGTTCCGCGCGCGGCTGGACGCGGCGAGCGGCTTCCAGTCCGGTCAGTTCCGCGAGCTGGAGGCCGTGCTCGGCAGGCGCGAGCGCGCCGTGTTCGAGCACTATCCCGAGGGCAGCCAGGCGCGGGAGCGCATCGCCGCCGCGATGGCGCGGCCGTCGCTGTTCGACTCGTTCCTGACCTACCTGCGCGCCCACGGCTACGACACCCCCGCCCGGCCCGACGTCACGCAGCCCGCGGGACCCTCCGACGCGGTGCAGCGGGAGTTGCTGCGGGTCTACCGCGACGACGCCGGGCCCGCCTCGGTCTGCGAGCACCTTGTGGATCTCGACGAGGGCGTGCAGGAGTGGCGCTACCGGCACGTGAAGATGGTCGAGCGCACCATCGGCGACAAGCCCGGCACGGGAGGCTCCTCCGGCGCGGCCTACCTGCGCACCACCCTGTCCTCGCCGGTGTTTCCCGACCTCTGGGCGGTGCGCGCCGAGCTGTGACTCAGCAGGCCGCGGCGAGCCGGTCGAGCAGCGGCCACAGGGCCGCGGGGTCCTCCACGTGCGCGTTGTGCCCGAGCCCCGGCAGCACCACCGGGTCGGGCCGCAGGTCGCGCAGGTGCTCGGCCGGGCACATCGGGTCATGCTCCCCGGCGGCGAGCACCACCTCGGCCCGGCACGCGGCGAGCAGCCCCGTCATGTCCGGCGCGCCGACGCCGAACGCGCGGTGATCGACGGTCAGCGACCAGCCCTCGCCGTCACGCCGGACGCCCGCGTCCACGGCCGCATCCTCGTCGGAGCGCTCGGCGAGAAGCCCGGTGAGCCCGGCGCCCCGCAGCCAGCGCTGCGCCGCCTCCTGCCTGCTGCCGAACACCCGCGCCGGCCTCGTCGCGACCGCGGCGGCCCTGGCCAGCTCTTCGGACGACCAGCGCACCTTGATGCCCAGCCCGCACACCGCCGCGACCGGCACCCCGAACCAGCCGGTCGCCAGCGTCAGCGCGAGCACCCCGCCCAGCGAGTGGCCCAGTGCCACCACCCGCCTGCCACCGGCGGCGGGGACGACGGCGTCGGCCACCGCCGCGGCCATCCCGCCGAACGAGTAGCAGGCCAGGCCGGCGGCCTCGCCGTGTCCCGGCAGATCGGGGGCGAGCCAGTCGCCGGGCCAGCGGGCAGAGAGCTGTCGTTCCAGGCCGCGCCAGACGTGGCGGTTGGCGCCGAGGCCGTGCAGCAGGAGCAGCAGAGGTCGCTCATCGGTCACGAACACAGATGGTGCCCGATGCCGGTGGCAAATCCGGCCACCGCGCCCTAAGTTGAGCTGCACGTGGTTGATCAGCCGGAGACAACCTCCCCGGCGCCGGCCGCGCACAACCGACAAAGGCCCCGCGCCGCGACCACAAGCCGCGCCGCGGACGACAAAGGAGTCACGACCGTGACCGACGGTGTATTCGGCCGCGAGAGCGGCCATGAGCAGGTTGTCTTCTGCCAGGACCCGCACAGCGGTCTCAAGGCGATCATCGCGGTGTACTCGACCGCACTGGGGCCCGCCCTCGGTGGCACCCGCTTCTACCCCTACGCCTCCGAACACGAGGCGCTCGACGACGTGCTGGCGCTGTCCAAGGGCATGGCCTACAAGAACGCGCTGGCCGGGCTCGACCTCGGCGGCGGGAAGGCCGTCATCATCGGTGATCCCGTGACCGGGAAGAGCGAGGCGCTGCTGCGCGCCTACGGCCGGTTCGTGCAGTCACTCGGCGGCCGCTACATCACCGCGTGCGACGTCGGCACCTACGTCGCCGACATGGACGTCGTCGCCCGCGAGAGCCGGTTCGTCACGGGCCGCTCGCGCGACCTCGGCGGCGCGGGCGACTCGTCGGTGCTCACCGCGTTCGGTGTCTTCCAGGGCATGCTCGCCAGCGCCGAGCACGTCTGGGGCACCACGGACCTGCGCGGCAGGCGGGTCGGCGTCTCCGGTGTCGGCAAGGTCGGGCACATCCTCACCGGGCACCTCGTCGAAGCCGGTGCCGAGGTGGTCGTCGCCGACGTCTCCGAGCGGGCGGTCGAGCGCACCGTCGCCGCCTGTCCCGGCGTGCAGGTCGTCGCCGACGAGGCCGCGCTCGTGCGCTCCGACGTGGACATCTTCGCGCCGTGCGCGCTGGGCGGCGTGCTGGACGACGACACGGTCGCCGCGCTGCGCGCCAGGGTCGTGTGCGGGGCCGCGAACAACCAGCTCGCGCACCCCGGCGTCGAGAAGCTGCTCGACGAGCGCGGCATCCTGTTCGCGCCCGACTACCTGGTCAACTCCGGCGGTGTCATCCAGGTCAGTGACGAGCTGCACGGCTTCGACTTCGAGCGCGCCAAGCGCCGCGTCACCTCGCTGTTCGACACCACCAAGCGCGTGTTCGCGCTGGCCGAGTCCGAGGGCGTGCCGCCGGTGACCGCGGCCGACCGGCTCGCCGAGCGCCGCATGGCCGAGGTGCCGAGGTTGCGGTCCATCCTGACCACGTGACGATTCCGGACCTGTTCGACGCGGCGGGCGTGCACGGCTGGGTGCACGCCCGCTGCCTCGGCACAGGAGCGGAGACCGGCTTCGGTGCCGACGAGCCGGTGGTGCTCGCCTCGGTGATCAAGGTGCCGCTCGTGCTGGAGTTCGCCCGCCAGGTCGCCGAGGGCCAGCTCGAACCCACCGACCGGGTGCGGGTCCGCGAGGTCGATCGGCTCGGCGGCACCGGCACGGCCGGCTGCGCCGACGACGTGGAGCTGAGCCTGCGCGACGTCGCGCGGTTCGCGCTGACGGTCAGCGACAACACCGCGGCCGACCTGCTGTTCGACCGTGTCGGCGTGGACAACGTGCGCTCGCTGCTCGCCGAGCTGGGACTGCGCGCCACCACCGTCGCCGGTCCGCCGCGCGACATCGTGCGCGCCATGGCCTCCGACGTGGGCGCCGCCGATCTCGCGGAGTTCGCCCGGCGCTTTCCGACACTGACCGACGAGCAACTGCTCGCCACGCGGGCACTCGACCCGATTCGGACCACGGCGAGCACGCCGATGGAGATGACCCGGCTGCTCGCGCTGATCTGGTCCGGCGAGGCGGCGCCCCCGCAGGCGTGCCGGCAGGTGCGCGCGCTGATGGCACAGCAGGTGTCCTGGGCAAGGCTCGGCGCGGCGTTCGCCCCGGACGCCACGGTGGCGGGCAAGACCGGCACGCTGCCCTGCGTGCGCAACGAGATCGGGGTGGTCGACTACCCCGACGGGGGCCGGTACGCGGTCGCGGTGTTCACCCGGGGCGGCGGCACCCGGCCACGCCCGGACATCGAGCGGGCCATCGGGGCGGCAGCCCGCCACGCCGTCGAGGAGCTGCGGCGGGCGCGCGGGCCAGGGACCGTTCACCCGCCGCCGGTCTCCGGCGACACGCCGTAGACGACATCCCACGGCCGCAGCTGCCGCCCGGCCGGCGTGGTGACGGTCGAGATCCCGTCCCCGGCCAGTACCTGGCCCGCGACCTCCGCCAGCCGCCGCGCCTGCGGGTGCGGGCTGCTTACCGGCCACGCGAACGACATCCGCCAGCTCAGTCCCGGCTCCGCCAGCGGCCGCCACACCACACGCGGCTCCTTGCGAGCCACCATTCCCGGTTCGAACGCCACGCCGTGCCCGGCGAGCACCATGCCGAGCACGAACTCCGGGTTGCGCGCGTGGTGCACGGCCGCGGGACGGAACCCCTGCTCCCAGCACGTGCGCAGCAGCGCGTCGTAGAGCCCCGGCGCGGCCGCCCTCGGAAACAGCACCAGGCCGTGCCCGGCGAGGTCGGCCAGTGCCAGCTCGGCCCTGGCGGCCAGCGCCGAGTCGCGGGGCAGCACCACGCCCAGCGGCGTCTCCACCACAGGGCCCAGCTCGAAGCCGAGCACGTCCACCGGATGCTGCAGCAGCGCGACGTCGAGCTCCCGGTCGGCCAGCAGCCGCACCTGCTCGGTCGTGGTCAGCTCGTGCAGGTCGAGCCGCACCCCCGGGCATTCGGCCGCGAACGCCGTGAGCAGCGACGCGAGCACCCGGCCGGGCAGCTCGGGCGGCACCCCCGCCCGCAGCGCGTCCATCTCGCCGCGGTGGGCCTTGCCCACGAGGCTGGTCAGCCGGTCCCAGCGGGCCAGCAGGTCGCGCGCCTCGGCGAGCAGCACCTGCCCCGCCTCGGTCAGCTCGACGCGCCGCCCGCGGTCGAACAGCTCCGCGCCGAGGTCGCGCTCCAGCCTGCGGATCCGCTGGCTCAGCGGCGGCTGGGCGATGCCGAGGCGTTCCGCGGCCCGCCCGAAGTGACGTTCCTCGGCCACGGCGACGAAGTACCGCAGCGCACGCAAGGGGTCCACGCTGCGACGATATCGGTTGGCATATCGAACATCGGCACTGTCGGTCTTGGACAGTGCGGCCACGGCCGTGATCAGGTGTCGGACATGGACGACAACAGAATGACCAGAAGGGGCCTGTTCGGCGTCTCCGCGGGAGCGGCCGCGGCGCTGGCCGGGGCCGCGACGCCGGCGGCGGCGAGCGCGGCCGCCCCGGCGCGCCCGGCGCGTACCGGGCTGTGGCTGCGCTGGTGGGGCAACAACAGCTGGGAGATCCGCGTGCCGCGCGGCGAGGGCACCGCGACCGTGCTGATCGACCCATGGCTGACCCGCTTCCACACCGGCACCTACAGCGACGAGGGTGCCGACCCGCGTACCCCGATCCGCGTCGACACCGACCTCATCGATCGCCATGTCGACAGCGGTGAGCTGCGCGCCGACCACATCCTCGTCACCCACGGGCACTACGACCACATCACCGACGTGCCCTACCTGGCGCGCAGGACGGGGGCGACGGTCATCGGCACCGAGACCCACCTGAACCTGATGCTGGCCCTCGGTGCGCCCGAGGATCAGCTCGCCGTGGCGACGGGCGGCGAGTACCTGCGTTTCGACGGCTACACCATCCGCGTGCTGCGGTCACTGCACTCGGCCACCGGCCCGCGCGCGAGGGTGGCGTTCGCGGGCACCCGGCCCGGCAGGCCGCCGCGCAGGCCCCGGACGATCGAGGATCTCGTGGAGGGCGGCACGCTCGCCTACGAGGTGGCCTCGACGGCGACCGGTGCGAGCGTGGTCGACTTCGGCGGCTCCAACTACGTCGAGTCGGAGGTGGCCCGGCTGCGCCCGGACGTCGTGCTGCTGCCACCCGGCGGGGACTCGGTGCACGACTACGTGCCGCGGCTGCTCGCGGCGGCCGGACACCCCCCGCACGTGCTGCCGACCCACTGGGACGACATCGACCGCCCGCTGACCGAACCCGCCCACGACTGGGGCGGGCTGGCCGCGCTGCGAGCCGCCGTGGCGCAGGCGAGCCCTGCCAGCCGGTTCACGGTCGTGGACCACCTGGAGACGTTCGTGCTGTAGGCGGGACCTCGGACGGGCGCGCGCTCAGCCGCTCTTGCGGCGGAAGTTGCGCTTCTGCGCGGCCGGGCCGTGTGCGTGGGCGTTGGCCGGGCCCGCGTCCTGGTGCGCCGCCCCGGCCTTGGCCTTCGCCTGCTTGCGCTCGAGAGCCTCGCGGAACTTGCGCTTGGTCTCGTCCTCGGGTGTGGCGCCGTTGCCGGCCTGCGGTGCGGTGTCGGGCATGGGAACCTCCGGTCGGGCGGCGCTGGACGTACGCCTGTCAGCTTGGCAGCCGGGGGCCGATGCGGCCACCCGTTTTGGCCTGCCGGGTGGCCGGGGCGGTGGCCGGGGCTACGGTCAGTCGCCACCCCGGCCACCGCAGACGACCTTGTTCTGCGGGTTGTAGCGCACGGTGCGCGGCTCCTGCCGGACCACGGCGCCCGTGTTCGGGTCCTTGAGGATCCGCGTGTTGGTGACCGTGAAGCCCGGCGCGCCCTCACTGGGCGAGCATTCGCCCCGCGGACCCTGCGTGACCTCCGGCTGCACGAAGTTGGTGCGGGGCCCGGTGACCGACTCCACCTCGTACTGCGTGGTGCCCCACAGCCGGACCGTGATGTCCGACGGCGTCCAGATCGTCTGGATCGCGACGCCGGTGGGGCTGTCGTTGGTGAACTTCAGGTCGATGATGCTGGCGCCATCCGGGCTCTGGAACACCGTGGCCTCACGGCCCTCCGGGTACCGGCTGATGTAGTAGCTGTGCTCCTGGTGCCCGGCGTCGGTCATGCCCGCGAAGTAGGCGGCGTTGTAGAGCGTGGTCGCGAACTGCGAGATGCCGCCGCCGACGGCCTTGCCCGGCGCGCCGTCCTCGATGATGCCCGCCGG
Organism: Prauserella muralis; assembly: GCF_003202285.1. GTDB lineage: Bacteria > Actinomycetota > Actinomycetes > Mycobacteriales > Pseudonocardiaceae > Prauserella_B > Prauserella_B muralis. The sequence goes on along the minus strand of NZ_MASW01000006.1, from coordinate 34,708 downwards.
GATGTAGCCCTGCGCCTCGGTGCGCGGGCCGGTGTGGCCGTTGAGGCTGAAGGTCTCGCCCGGCTTGACGATGGCGCCGTCCACCTCGGCGGCGACCTGGCGGATGTTCACGCCCGAGTCCGAGGCGAAGCCGCCGGTGGTGAACTCCCCGATCACTTCCTTGATACCGAGCTTGTTGGCATCCTCGGTGGTGATCTTGGCGGGCCGCTTCACGTAGGTGGCGGTGAGCTCCCGGTTGTCCTGCCGCTTGAGCACGTCGAGCAGTGGCTTCAGCGTGACGTCCCAGCGGATCTTGTTGCCGTCCTCCGACGGCACGACGGTGGGCTGGCCGCCCTCGAAGACGATCTCGGCGTCCTTGCCCTCCTTCTCGGTGTGGGCGAGCTCGGGGCCGACCCCGGCGACGATCTTCTTCCGGTCGATCTCCGGCACCAGCGCGCCGTTCTCGGCCTTGAAGTGCAGCCCCGCCGCGATCTCCTCGGGTTCGAGAGTGCCGTCCGCGCCCTCCCCGTGCACCACCACCGGCGCCGAAACGGCCGGCTGCGCCACCTGCTCCAGCGCGGTCTTCACGGCGTCGGAGGTGATCGTCACCGGCGTGCGCTTCACGGGCAGGGTCAGCTGCCTGCCCGCCGCCCACTGGTCCAGCACGATCGCCTGCGCGCGCTCGACGTCGAGCTGCTGGCCGTCCTTCGGTTCCACCGGCACCGGGCGCGCGCCCTCGAACACCACGTTGCCCTCGACGGGCTCGTGATCGATCTTCTCCTGCAGGGCCGCCATGGCGTTCTCGAGCTGGTTGGGCTCGGCCTGCGTCACCACCCCCACCTCGCGGGTGGTGAAGAACGAGGTGATGCGGGTGATGGGGTTCAGCGGCTGGTCACCGGCCTGCTCCAGGGTGGAGGGCCAGTCCAGCGCGAGCCCCGCGGCCTTGGGGTCGAACGAGTCGCGCACGTCACCCGCGGTGTAGGAGACCGGCTGGTTCATCCTGGGCTCGATCTCCTGGCGCAGCCTGTCCTCGGCCTGCGAGTGGCTGAGGCCGCCGACCTCCACGCCGGCGACCGTGACGCCGCGCGGCACGTCGCCGCTGGTGACGAGCAGGTCGGCGCCGTAGGCGAGCACGAGCGCGCCGAACACGCCCGCGGCGATGAGCGCGGGCTTGCGCAGGTTCCGGCCCGGCGTGCCGTCCCCGGGCTCGCCGCCGGTGTTGCCGGGGTGCTCCGCGATCCGCTCCGTCGGGACGTCGGCCGCTCCCTGCTGCGCGCCGAGGTACTGCGTCGTCTCGGCGGCGGCCTCCGGGTGGTGCGCGGCCGCCGTGTAGCGCGTAGGTTCGTCGTGCCGCGCGGTCTCGGCGATGTACTGGGTGGTCTCGGTGGAATGCTCGGCGGCTCCGGGCCCAGGGTGGGCAGGCACGGCCGGCAGGACGTCGGTCTGCTCGGCGTGCGACTCGGGCCACTGTTGGTCGTGTGGCAAGACAACCCCTCCACGTCCGGCGACGGGCCAGGACTCCGCGGTCAAGATACGTCCCCGGCCAGGCCTGGTGCGCACGTGCCCCCGGCACCTGGGGTGATCGGCTGTTTGCCCTGGTGATCGCGTTGCCCGGCCGGGCCGTGCGCCGCGCACGGCGGGGGATGGCCCCTGGTGGGCCCAGATACCGATTCGGTCTCGGTGCGCGGTCCCGGCCCGCCGAGGGCGCGGGCGGTGTCATGTCCAAGGCGCAAGCGGGTAACCGCAGGTGGAACGAACGAAAGGGAGTACGCGATGAAGATCACCGGCGAGCACGTGCAGGCCCTGCTGGACAGCGGGCTGCCCCAGCCGACGATGGTGCTGCAGGAGGGCGAGGTCCGGCTGCTGGGGGAGCAGGACCTGCGGTCACAGCGCTACGCTGGGGCGCTGATCGTGGCCTCGCGGGACGCGCTGCGGGCACAGCTGGGTCACCGCGAGCTGTCCCGCCGTGACCTGGAGGAGCTGGCCGCCGGGCTGGAGGCGGCGGTGTCCAACCTGGGTGGCTGAGGGGAGTGGGGCCGCATGCGGCTGCTCATCATCGCGGACACGCACGTGCCCAAGCGGGCGCGGCGGCTGCCCGATGCGGTGTGGCGCGAGGCCGACGCCGCCGACGTGGTGGTGCACGCGGGTGACTGGGTCGACGTGGCCCTGCTCGACGAGCTGGAGGCCAGGGCCGCGCGGCTGATCGGCGTCTACGGCAACAACGACGGGCCCGCGCTGCGGGAGCGGCTGCCGGAGGTGGCGCGGGCCGAGCTGGAGGGGCTGCGGCTCGCCGTGATCCACGAGACTGGGGCGGCCAGGGGCAGGGAGCAGCGCTGCGCGCGGGAGTTCCCGGACACCGACGTGCTGGTGTTCGGCCACAGCCACATCCCCTGGGACAGCGTCGCGGGCTCCGGCCTGCGGCTGCTCAACCCCGGCTCGCCCACCGACCGGCGCAGGCAGCCGCACTGCACCTACCTGACGGCCACGGCGAAGGACGGCGAGCTGCACGACGTCGAGCTGCACGCCCTGCCGAGGTGACGCGATGGCGATGAACCCGGTGCGCGTGCTGCGGCAGATCGCGTTGTACCTGGAGCGGGCGGGCGAGCCGACGTATCGCGTGCGGGCGTTCCGCCGCGCCGCCGCCGTGGTGGAGGGCCTGCCCGAGGGCGAGCTGGAACAGCGGGTCCGCGCGGGCACCCTCACGGCGCTGTCCGGCATCGGCAAGACGACGGCCGCCGTCATCACCGACGCCCTGCAGGGCCGGGAACCCGCCTACCTCACCGAGGTCGCCACGCGCGCTGTGCCCGGCATGCCCGACGGCGGGCCGCTGCTGAAGGCCCTGCGCGGCGACTGCCACACGCACTCGGACTGGTCCGACGGCGGCAGCCCGATCGACGAGATGGCCGAGGCCGCCCGCCAGCTGGGGCACTCCTACCTCGTGCTCACCGACCACTCCCCGCGGCTCACCGTGGCCAACGGGCTGTCGGGCGAGCGCCTGCGCGCGCAGCTGGACGTGGTGGCGGCACTCAACACCGAACTCGCGCCGTTTCGCATCCTCACCGGCATCGAGGTGGACATCCTCGACGACGGCACGCTCGACCAGGACCCCGAGCTGCTGGCCGAGCTCGACGTCGTGGTCGCCAGCGTGCACTCGCACCTGCGCATGCCGAGGGCCGAGATGACCGAGCGGATGCTCACGGCCGTGGCGAACCCGCGCGTCAACGTGCTCGGGCACTGCACGGGGCGGCTCGTCACCAGGCGGGCCAGGCCGGAGTCGCAGTTCGACGCCGAGGCCGTCTTCGCCGCGTGCCGCGACAACGACGTCGCCGTCGAGATCAACTCCCGGCCGGAGCGGCTCGACCCGCCCCGGCGCCTGCTGCGCCTGGCCGTGGAGATCGGCTGCCGGTTCGCCATCGACAGCGACGCGCACGCGCCCGGCCAGCTGGGCTGGCTGCCGTTCGGCTGTGCCAGGGCGCTCGAATGCGGGGTGCAGCCGGATTCCGTGGTCAACACGATGACCGCCGACGACCTGGTCGCCTGGGCCGCGGGCCGCTGACCACGCGCGGCTGGACAGGATAGGTACGGGCGTACTAGAACGGGCGGGTGTCGACGTCACGCTCCCGGGTGATGCCGGACGGTCCCGCCCCGGCCTCCCCGCTGGGCTACCGGGACTTCCGGCTGTCGCTGCTGGCCTCCACGCTGGCCTTCACCGGCTACGGCCTGCTGCTGCCGGTGGTGCCGCTCTGGGCGGTGCACCAGGGTGCCGGACCCGTGACAGCCGGGGCCGCGACCGGGGTCTTCATGGCCAGCACCGTGCTCACCCAGCTCGCCGTGCCCGCGCTGATCAGAGCCCGCGGCTACCGGCTCGCGCTGGTGTGGGGCGCGCTGCTGCTGGCCGTGCCCGCACCGCTGCTGATCGTCTCCACCGAGGCCGCCCCCATCCTGGCCGTCTCGTTCGTCCGGGGCGCCGGGTTCGGCCTGCTCACCGTATGCGGCAGCGCGCTCATCGCCGAACTGCTGCCCGGCGGGCACGTCGCCCGCGGCTCCGGGCTGTACGGCTTGGCCGTGGGGCTGCCCCAGCTGCTGGGCCTGCCCGCCGGTGCCTGGCTCGCCGAGCACTGGGGGTTCGAGCCGGTGTTCGTGGTGGCCACCGTGCTGCCGCTGGCGGCGCTGGTGCCGATGCTCCTGCTGCCCGCGCTGCCGCCCCGGCACGCCCCGGAGGGCGGCAGGGGGCTGCGCGGGCTGATCACCGCCACCTGGCGCCCGTGGCTGCCCATGCTCGCGGTGTCCACCGGTTTCGGGGCGGTGGCGACGTTCGCGCCGATCGTGGTCAGCTCCCCGGCGTCGGCGATCGCACTGTTCGTCGCGCCCGGTGCCGCCATGCTGTCCCGCTGGGTGGCGGGCCAGGTCGGCGACCGCATGGCGAGCCCTGGCCGGATGCTGCCCGGCGGGCTCGCCGTGGGCGGCCTCGGCCTGCTCGGCTTCGCCCTGCTGGCGTCGAACCCCGTGGCCGCCGTCCTGAGCGCCGCGGTGTTCGGCGCCGGGTTCGGTGTGGTGCAGAACGACTCGCTGGTGGCGATGTTCGCCAGGTCGGCGGCGGGCCCGGCGAGCGTGGCGTGGAACGTCGCCTTCGACGCGGGACAGGGCCTCGGCGCGGTCGCCGTGGGCGCGATCGTCGCCGGGTCCAGCTTCGGTGTCGCGTTCGGCCTGCTGGCGGGCGCCGCGCTGGCGCTGCTGCCCGTGGCGTGGCTCGCACGCCGGCCGTGAGCGGAGCACGCTTGTTAGCCTGGGAGACGTGCCCCGCGTTGTGATTCTGGACTACGGCTCCGGCAACCTCCGTTCCGCCGAGCGTGCCGTGCGGCGCGCAGGCGCCGACGTCGAGGTCACCGCCGACCATCGCGCCGCGCGCGAGGCCGACGGGCTGGTCGTGCCCGGGGTGGGCGCGTTCGCCGCCTGCATGGAGGGCCTGCTGTCCGTGGGCGGCGAGCGGGTGATCGGCACCCGCCTCGCCGGGGGCAGGCCCGTGCTGGGCATCTGCGTCGGCATGCAGATCCTGTTCGAGCGGGGCGTCGAGCACGGCGTGGAGGCCAAGGGCACCGGCGAGTGGCCGGGCACGGTCGAGCGCCTGCATGCCGACGTGCTGCCGCACATGGGCTGGAACACCGTGCGCGTGCCCGAGGGTTCGCAGTTGTTCGCCGGGCTCGACGCGGGCACCCGGTTCTACTTCGTGCACTCCTACGCGGTGCGGAACTGGGAGCTGCGCTCGGAGCTGCCCGGGCAGCAGCCGAAGGTCACCTGGGCCCACCACGGGGAGGACTTCGTCGCCGCGGTGGAGAACGGTGCGCTGTGCGCCACGCAGTTCCACCCGGAGAAGTCCGGCGACGCCGGTGCGCAGTTGCTGCGGAACTGGCTGAGCACCCTCTGAGCCGCGCGGCCGCGCCGGTTCCTATAGTGACGGCGTGACCTTCCAGCTCCTTCCCGCCGTCGACGTCGCCGATGGCCAGGCCGTTCGCCTCGTCCAGGGCGAGGCCGGCACCGAGACCTCCTACGGCTCGCCGCTGGAGGCGGCGCTGTCGTGGCAACGGGACGGGGCGGAGTGGATCCATCTCGTCGACCTCGACGCGGCGTTCGGCAAGGGGTCCAACCGGGAGCTGCTCGCCGAGGTGGTCGGCAAGCTGGACGTGCAGGTGGAGCTCTCGGGCGGCATCCGCGACGACGCGTCGCTGGCCGCCGCCCTGGCCACCGGTGCCCGCAGGGTCAACCTGGGCACGGCGGCCCTGGAGGACCCGGAGTGGACGGCCAAGGCCGTCGCGACCCACGGCGACCGGGTGGCGATCGGCCTCGACGTGCGCATCAGCGAGGCGGGGCACCGGCTCGCCGCGCGCGGGTGGACCAGCGACGGTGGTGACCTGTGGGAGGTGCTCGACCGGCTTGACCGCGACGGCGCCGCGCGCTACGTGGTCACCGACGTCAGCAAGGACGGCACCCTCAAGGGCCCGAACCTCGACCTGCTCCGTGAGGTCGCCGCGCGCACCGACGCACCCGTGATCGCCTCCGGCGGGGTGTCCTCTGTGGACGACCTGCGTGCGCTGGCGACGCTGGAGCGCGACGGCGTCGAGGGTGCCATCGTCGGCAAGGCGCTGTACGCGGGCGCGTTCACGCTGCCCGAGGCGCTGGCCGCGGTCGCGCGGGGCTGACGCGCCTCCGTGCCGCTCACCGCAGGGCGGCGACGGCGTCGATCTCGATCAGCCAGTCCGGCTGCGCGAGCCCGGCCACCTGCACCAGGGTGTCCGCGGGGTAGGGCTCGCTGAAGAACTCCGCGCGCAGCGCGATGATCTCGTCCAGCCTGCTCATGTCGGTGACCATGATGGTCACCTTGACCACGTCGGCGAGGCCTGCGCCCGCCCGGCCCAGCACGGTGGCGAGGTTGGCGAAGGCCTGCCGTGCCTGCGCGGTGAAGCCGCCCGCGACCGTGCGGCCGTGTTCGTCGATGCCGGCCTGCCCCGAGAGGAAGAGCAACTCGCCCGCACGGATGCCGAGGGAGATGTTGTAGGGCTCGTACCAGTCGGGCTTGCCCCCGATGCGTTCGATGATCATGCCGTCAGCCTCGTGTGTACGACCGTCCTCGGCAAGTACGGTCTTTCTTGTCCGGTAGTGACCCGTTGTATAGCGTGCAGGTCATGGGCGATCGAGTCGGTGACATGGAGGACTACTGCATGGTCGAGGCGGCCATGGAGGTGGTCGGGGGCAAGTGGAAGCTGGCGATCCTCAGGCACCTGTTCGACGGCACGTGCCGCTTCGGCGAGCTCAACCGGGCGATGCCGGCCATCACGCCCAGGATGCTCACCCGCCAGCTGCGGGAACTGGAGGCCGACGGGCTGGTGCGGCGGGTCGTCTACCCGGAGGTGCCGCCGAAGGTGGAGTACTCCCTGACCTATCTCGGCGAGAGCCTGCGCCCGATCGCGCTCCGGCTGGAGGAGTGGGGTCACTGGTACCGCGAGCGGCGGGGACTGGGCGGCGAGCCGGTCACTCCTCGATCTTGACGGCGATGCCGACGGTCCGCTCGGGGCCGCCGCGCAGCCTGCTGAAGAACATGGAGACCCGGCCGAGGAGCCCGTAGGCGCGCGCGATCGCGTCCTTGGCCGCCTCGCCGTCGGCGTCATCGAGGATGCGGGCGGTGCCGGTCACCGTCTCGCCGTGTGTGTTGCGGCCGCGCAGGTCGCACGCCGTCAGCTCGACGCGCGGATCGTGGCGGATGCGCTTGACCTTGCCCGCCTTGCGTTCGCTGAACACCACGAGCTCGTCGCCGAGGCGCGCGGTCCAGATCGGCGTCGGCACGGCTTCGCCGGACCTGCGGTACGTGGTCAGCAGCACGTACTTCTCGGCCGCGAGCCGTTCGAGGTGCGTTCCCATCTGCTCACCGTAGGGCGGCGCCGCTGAGAACGCCGTCAGGGCGTGCGCCTGCGCAGCGTCGCGGCGCCGAGCACCAGCGCCAGCAATGCGCATCCGGCGACGATGAGCATGTTCCGCGCCAGCGTGCCGTCGACCTCGGCCGAGCGGGTGACCTGCGTGAGAGCGTCCACGGCGTAGGAAAGCGGCAGCACGTCGGAGATGCCGTTGAGCAGCCAGCCCATCTCGTCGCGAGGGGTCAGCAACCCGCAGAGCAGGAACTGCGGCAGCACGACCACCGGCATGAACTGGATCGCCTGGAACTCGGTCGTGGCGAAGGCGCTGACGAACAGGCCGAGCGCCGTGCCGAGAAGCGCGTCCAGCAGGGCGACGAGCAGCAGGACCCACACCGAGCCGGCGACGTCGAGCCCCAGCCACCACACCGAGACCGCCGTCGCGAGCGACACCTGGGCGGCAGCGAGGAGGCCGAACGCGGCGGCGTAGCCGAACAGCAGGTCCAGCTTGCCGACGGGCATCGTCATCAGCCGTTCGAGCGTGGCCGACGTGCGCTCGCGCAGTGTCGTCACCGAGGTGATCAGGAACATGATCGTGAACGGGAAGATGCCCAGCAACGCGGGCGCGAGCCCGCTGAACTGCCGCTCGCTGTTGAAGACGTAGCGCAGCAGGAGCATCAGCAGCGAGGGCATGACGAGCAACAGCACGACCGTGCGGGGGTCGTGGCGCAGCTGGGTGAGGATGCGGCGGGTGGTGGCGAGCGTGACGGCGGGGCTCATCGGGCCGCCTCCTCGGTGATCAGGTGCAGGAACGCGCGCTCGAGGTCGTCGGCGCCGGTGCGCTCGCGCAGGCCGCCGGGGGTGTCGTCGGTGAGCAGCCGCCCCTCGCGCATCAGCAGCAGGCGGTCGCAGCGGGCGGCCTCGTCCATGACGTGGCTGGAGACGAGCAGGGTCGCGCCGCGCGCGGCGAGCCTGCCGAACAACGCCCACAACTCGTCGCGCAGCACGGGGTCGAGGCCGACGGTCGGCTCGTCGAGGATCAGCAGTTCCGGCGTGCCGAGCAGCGCGACGGCGAGGTTGGCGCGGCTGCGTTGTCCGCCGGAGAGCCTGCCGATGAGCGCGCCTGCGTGGTCGGCGAGGTCCACCTCGGCGATGACACGGTCCACATCGGACGGGGGGAAGCGGAGGACGGAGGCGAAGTAGCGCAGCGCCTCGCGGACGGTGAGGTCGGGGTAGATGGCCGGGTTCTGGGTGGCGTAGCCGATCGTGCGGCGCAGCGCCGGGCTGCCCGCGGGCCTGCCGAACACGGTGACGGTACCGCCCGCGACGATCTGCACGCCCACGATCGCGCGCATCAGTGTGGTCTTGCCGCAGCCGCTGGGGCCGAGCAGCCCGGTGACGGTGCCCGCGGCGATCCGGCAGCTGACGTCCCGGACGACCTCCCGGCCGCCGCGAACGACCCGGAGCCCCTCGACGGACACGGCAGAATTAACCATGCGCTTAATTCTGCGCGCGTTGAGCTTCGCCGTCAAGGGAACCGGATGCCGGGGAGTTCCCCAATGCGGCATTGGTAGCGCTCAACGCTACGAATGTGGCATTGGGGAGCTTTGGGCGGCCCGGGTGGGGAGGTGGTTACGACTCGCCGACGATGGTCTGGCCTGGGCGAAGGGTGGCGCCGCAGTGCCTGCGCGGCCAGCCACCGGAGTTGCGCTCCACCGCGAGAGTCGTCTCCGCCGCGTACGCGCGCACCTGGGCCAGCTTCGCCTCGTCGCGCACGGCGTCCTTGCGGACCCAGTCGCCGTTGGGCGCACCCTGGTACGGGTCGAAGTGGATCGGGTAGTAGTCGCGCGTCAGCCTCGGGTCGAACCCGATGCCGTTGCCACTGGTCCACGGCTGGCGGGTGTGGATGAACGTCGGCTTGACGTCTTCGTAGACGTAGTCGCTCTGCCCGGCCTTGTCGTGCTCGCGCACCAGGTCGGCGAACGTGTGGTTGGTCAGCCCGGCCATGTCCACCAGGTACAGCCTGCTGGTCAGCGCCGAGCCGCCCAGGTCGGGCAGCAACAGGGACGCGTTCCGCAAGCCGAGGATGTCGGCGTAGGCGTTGAACACCCTGCCGAACCGGTCGGCGACGTAGCAGGCCGAGATGTCCGGCCTCTCCCGGAACTCGTCGGCGGCGCTGGCGAACGACGCCATCGTGGGCAGCATCGCGGCCACCAGAGCCGCCGTGAGCCAGGCGCGGCCGCGGACCTTCGCGTTGCGCAGCACGTCCGAGGCGCACAGCACGCCGACCAGTGAGCCGAGCACCCAGATCGGCGTCGCGAAGCGGAACTGCGCCATCCAGTCCGGCTCCAGCACCGCGTAGGCGATGAGCGCGAGGCCGAGCGGCACGAGCAGCGCGAGCAGGCCGCGCCGCCAGGATGCGGGCCGCGCCAGGGTCATGCCGACGAAGATGACGGCGAGCAGGATCGCGGGCGCGCCGGCGTACTCCAGCAACTCGCCCGGCCGGGCCAGATCCTCCAGGGTGGGCAGGCCCTGGCGCTTCGCGATCGACGGGCTGGACACCAGCTCGCCGAACGTGGCGATGCGCCAGGCGAAGTAGGCGCCGACCGGTACGAGGAACGCCGCGGTGGACAGCAGGATGTGCCGGATGCTGGGCGCCAGCAGCTCCCTGCGCAGCGTCCCGAGAACGACGATCGGGTACACCCCGGCGTAGATCAGCCCCTCCGGCCGGGTCAGTGCGGCCAGCGCCGCCAGCCCTCCCGTGGCCAGGGCGAGCCTGGCCGACAGCACACGATCGTCGAGCACCGCACGGAACACCAGCACCGCGAGCCACACGAGGATCAGCCCGTAGAGGGAGTTCTCCAGGCCGGAGAAGACCCAGATGACGAACGACGGCGTGATGGCCAGCGCGACCCCGACGGCCAGCGTCGCCAGCCAGGGCCGTCGCGTCACCCGCTTGGCGGCCACGTAGCAGGCGAGCAGGATGCCCGAGCACAGCAGCAGCGCCAGTGCCTTGGGGAACAGCACGTAGTCGGGGATGCCGAAGAGCATGCCGCGGTCGAAGAGGCCCACCAGCCGCGCCAGCGCGAGCAACGCCGTCCACGTCGGGTTGGAGAAGCCCTCGACCGGCTCCGCGCCAGCCTGCACCACAGGGCCGAGCCCCTCGGAGAAGCTGCGCGCGTAGGCGAACGTGATGGCCGCGTCGTCGATGATCCAGTTGCCATACAGCGAACCGTGCACGCCGATCAGCGCCGTCCCCGCGGCGATCGAGGCGGCAGGCAGCAGCCGGGCGCGGAGCCGGGACTTCTTCGGCTCCCGCTCCCGTGCGGGCGTCTCGGCCGCGAGCTTCTCCCCCGACGCGACGGTGGTCATGCGAATACCCCGGAAAGTCTTCGTGACGACTGGTCCATGGCTCCCCCTGCTGTCACGGCCGAGGGGAGGCGCCGGTGAGGTAGTGCTGGATCACCGGGGCGACGATGTCGACGATCTCCTCCTCCGTCGCCGTCGCCAGCGGCGGGACCTCCAGTACGTACCGCAGAAGCGCGATCCCCATCATTTGCGCCGCGGCGGCCGAGGCCCGCAACCGCGAGACCCCTCGCGCCTCCGCGACCTTGGCGAGCACGGCGCTGGCGAGGAACTCGCGCATCATCGTGCTCGCCTGCTCGCTGGCCGTGGCCGAACGGAGCAGGGCGAGAAACGGCGCCCTGCCGTCCGGATCGGCCCATAATCGCAGGATCATACGCACCAGCCGGGCACCTGCCTCGTCGGGTGGCCCGGCCAGCACCTCGGGTAACACCTCCGCGGGATCGAACGGCAGGTTCATCGCGGCGACGAACAACTGCTGCTTCGTGCCGTAGAAATGGTGCAGCAGCGCGGAGTTCACGCCCGCCTCGGCCGCGATCGCGCGCACGGTCGCCCCGTGGAAGCCCTGCGCGGCGAACAGCCTGCGCGCGGCGTCGAGGATCTGCTCTCTCGTCTCCGTCTGCCCCGGACGTCTGCCGGATCGTGCCATGACCGCGAGCTTAGGGCGCGGCCGCCTGCCTCACCCGGATCGAGCCCACCCTAAGCTGGGGGCATGTCCGTTGCCGTGAGGGTGATCCCGTGCCTGGACGTCGACGCGGGCCGCGTGGTCAAGGGCGTCAACTTCGCCGACCTGCGAGACGCGGGCGATCCGGTGGAGCTCGCGCGCGCGTATGACGCCGAGGGCGCGGACGAGCTGACGTTCCTCGACGTCACCGCCTCCTCCGGCAACCGGGAGACCACCTACGACGTGGTGCGCCGGACCGCCGAGCAGGTGTTCATCCCGCTCACCGTCGGTGGCGGCGTGCGTGGCAACGACGACGTGAACCGGCTGCTGCGCGCGGGCGCCGACAAGGTCAGCATCAACACCGCCGCGATCGCGCGGCCGGAGCTGCTGCGCGAGGCCTCGCGCCGGTTCGGCGCGCAGTGTGTCGTCCTGTCGGTGGACGCCCGCCGCGTGCCCGAGGGCGGTGTGCCCACCGCGTCCGGCTTCGAGGTCACCACCCACGGCGGGCGCAGGGGCACCGGCATCGACGCCGTCGAGTGGGCAGCACGGGGCGAGGAGCTGGGGGTCGGCGAGATCCTGCTCAACTCGATGGACGCCGACGGCACCAAGGCGGGCTTCGACCTGGAGCTGATCCGGCTGGTCCGGGCCGCCGTGCGCGTGCCGGTGATCGCCAGCGGCGGCGCGGGTGCCACCGAGCACTTCCTGCCCGCGGTGCGTGCCGGTGCCGATGCCGTGCTCGCGGCGAGCGTCTTCCACTTCGGTCAGCTCAAGATCGGCGACGTGAAGGATGCCCTGCGTGCGGGCGGGGTGGAGGTCCGGTGAGCGACACGCACCCGGACGCCGCCGTGGACGGGCGGGTGGCATGGAACGCCGACGGCCTCGTGTGCGCGGTGGTGGTGGACCACGCGACGTCGGACGTGCTCATGGTGGCGTGGATGGACCGCGAGGCGCTGCGGCTGACACTCACCACGCGCCGGGGCACCTACTTCTCGCGCAGCAGGCAGCGGCTCTGGGTCAAGGGCGAGACGTCCGGGCACACCCAGCACGTCCGTGAGGTGCGGCTGGACTGTGACGGCGACACCCTGCTGGTGCGCGTGGACCAGACCGGCCCTGCCTGCCACACGGGCACGCGCAGCTGCTTCGACACCGACGAGCGGGTGCTGCTGGCCGAGGGCGCCTGACCTCCGCCTTCAGGCGAGGTCGCCGAGGTCGCCGGTCAGGTAGCGCTGCAGGGTGGGGGCGACCGTGGGCACCAGCGTCTCGATGTCGGCGGAGGCCACCGGCTCGAGCCTGGCGACGTAGCGCGTCATGCCGAGGCCGATCATCTGGGTGGCGCACAGCGCGGCGCGCAGCTCGGGCCGGTCGGACCCGGCGTGCGCGGCCACGGCGTTGAGGATGCGGCTGACCAGCACCTTCTTGAGGGTCTCCAGTGCGTCGTCGTGCGAGGTGACGCTGCGGATGAGGGCGACGAAGTACTCGCCGCCCGCCCCGTCCCAGCGGCTGACGAACGTGCGGACCATGTTCTCGCCCATGTTCTCCGGCCCGCCCGCGGTGACGGATTCGAGCACCTCGTCGATGTCGAACGGCACGCGAAGCACCGCCTTGGTGAACAGTCCCTCCTTGCCGCCGAACCAGTGGTTGACCATGGCGGCGTCGACGCCGGCCCTGGCGGCGATCGCCCGTACCGTCGCTCCGTCGAAGCCGCTCTCGGCGAACACCGCCCTCGCGGCCTCGACCAGCGCCGTCCTGGTGTCCTCGCCGGCCGGCCTGCGGCCACGGCGGCGGGTGGGGGTGGAATCGTTCGCTGCGGTCACCGTTCCATCATGCAGCATGCCCACAGGATTCAACAGGCATTGAATTTAGTGCCCCGGCGGCGTCAGGGCAACCGGCGGGCGGCAGAATGGCCCCATGGTGACTGCCCACTCGCTGTCCGCCGCGGCCTCCGGGCTCGGCGTCGTCAGCCCGGCGCGGGAGGAGTTCCGCGCGCTCGCCGGTGACCGGAGGGTGATCCCGGTCGTCCGCCGCGTGCTCGCGGACGCCGACACCCCCGTCGCGCTGTACCGCAAGCTGGCCGGGGACCGTCCCGGCACGTTCCTGCTGGAGTCGGCGGAGAACGGGCAGTCCTGGTCGCGCTGGTCGTTCGTCGGCGTGGACAGCCCGGCGGCGCTGACCGTGCGCGACGGCGAGGCGGTGTGGACCGGAACCCCCGTCGCGGGGCTGCCTGCAGGCGGCGACCCGCTGACCGTGCTGCGCGAGACCATCGCCACCCTGCACACCGAGCCCCTGCCCGGCATGCCGCCGCTCACCGGCGGCATGGTCGGCTACATCGGCTACGACGCCGTGCGCTGGCTCGAGCGGCTGCCCGAGCTGGCCGAGAAGGACATCGACATCCCCGAGCTGACGATGCTGCTCGCCACCGACCTCGCCGCGTTCGACCACCACGAGGGCACGGTGACGCTCATCGCCAACGCGGTGAACTGGGACGACTCCCCGGAGCGCGTCGACGCCGCCTACGACGACGCGGTGCGCAGGCTCGATGCCATGACGACGCGGCTCGGCGAGCCCGCACCGGCGACCAACGCCGTGTTCGACCGGCCCGTCCCGGAGTTCACCCGGCAGCGCGCCAAGGCCGACTTCCACACCGCCGTCGAGAAGGCCCGCGAGGCCATTCACGCGGGCGAGGCGTTCCAGATCGTGCCCTCGCAGCGCTTCGAGATGCGCACGGGCGCCGACGCGCTCGACGTCTACCGGGTGCTGCGCACCTCCAACCCGAGCCCGTACATGTACCTGCTGCGGCTCGACGGCTTCGACATCGTCGGGTCCAGCCCGGAGTCGCTGGTGACCGTGCGCGACGGCAGGGCCACCACCCATCCCATCGCGGGCACCCGCTGGCGCGGCACCGACCCTGAGGAGGACGCGCAGCTGGCCAAGGACCTGCTCGCCGACGACAAGGAGCGGGCGGAGCACCTGATGCTGGTGGACCTCGGGCGCAACGATCTCGGCAAGGTCTGCAGGCCGGGCACCGTGCACGTGGTCGACTTCTTCGCCGTCGAGCGCTACAGCCACGTCATGCACATCGTCTCCACCGTCACCGGCGAGCTGGCCGAGGGCAAGACCGCGTTCGACGCGGTGACGGCGTGCTTTCCCGCGGGGACGCTGTCCGGAGCGCCCAAGGTGCGTGCGATGCAACTGATCGAGGAGCTGGAGCCGACGCGACGCGGCCTCTACGGCGGAGTGGTGGGCTACCTCGACTTCGCGGGCGACGCCGACACCGCGATCGCCATCCGCACCGCGCTGATGCGCGACGGCGTCGCCTACGTGCAGGCGGGCGGTGGTGTGGTGGCCGACTCCGACCCCGACTACGAGGACAACGAGTCGCTGAACAAGGCCCGCACCGTGCTGTCGGCCGTCGCGGCAGCGGACACGATGGCCCCGGCGGCGTCCGGGGACCGTGCCGGTGGCTAGCACCCCGGCCAGCAAGCGTCCACTGTGGATAGTGGTGGGCGTCTTGTTGCTGAGCGCCGCCGCGCTGTGGGGCTCGGCGCGCCTGGTGTGGATCGAGGTCCCGCCCGGCACGACGGTCGACGGCGCGGTGACCGGCGACCTCACGGGCTCCGACCTCGCCGCCTGGCCGACGCCGATCGCGCTGTTCGGCCTCGCCGCGGTGGCCGCCGCGCTCGGTGCGCGCGGCTGGGCGCGGCGCGTGCTCGGCGTGCTCCTGCTGGCCGTCGGGGTGTGGGTGCTCTGGCTCACCCTCGGCGGATCCGCCTACGACGTGACGTGGACCGGCCGCGCCCCCGGCTACGGGTCCGAGCCAGGAGAGCCCGTCCGCACCCTGTGGGGCCCCGCCGCGGCCGTCACGGGCGGAGTGCTGATGGCGGCGGGCGGGGCGCTGCTCACCTGGCGTGGCCACCGGATGCCGCGAATGGGGGCCAGATACGCCGCCCCGGGTACCCAGCGTGCCCGCAAGGACCCCGACACGGAACTGTGGGATGCCCTCTCCGACGGAGACGATCCGACCACACGCAGTTAACGCCGAGGCGTCCTCACTGGTGGACAAGACAATTCCGACCCGGGACCGAAGCGCCTCACCGCGAGGGTTAGCATCATTTCGGCGGGAAGGGGAAGGTTTTTGTGAGCCACCTTGCGAGTGAACGAACGGTCATGACTCCCTCCGGAGCGGCCCAGTGAGCGTTCTCGAGGACATCATCGCGGGCGTGCGGGCCGACCTCGCCGAGCGGGAGGCGGCGCTGCCGTTCGACGAGCTGAAGCGGCGGGCGGCCGACGCCGTGCCGCCCCGCGACGTGATGGCGGCCCTGCGTGAGTCGGGCATCGGTGTCATCGCGGAGGTCAAGCGGCGCAGCCCGTCCAAGGGCGACCTGGCAGGCATTCCCGACCCGGCCGCGCTCGCCCGCGACTACGAGGACGCCGGAGCCAGGGTCATCAGCGTGCTCACCGAGCAGCGCCGGTTCGGCGGGTCGCTCGCCGACCTCGACGCGGTCCGCGCGGCGGTGGACGTTCCGCTGCTGCGCAAGGACTTCATCGTCAGCCCGTACCAGGTGCACGAGGCGCGTCTGCACGGTGCCGACATGGTGCTGCTGATCGTCGCGGCGCTGGAGCAGAACGCGCTGGTGTCGCTGCTCGACCGCGTGGAGTCGCTCGGCATGACGGCACTGGTCGAGGTGCACAACGCCGAGGAGGCCGACCGCGCGCTGGAGGCCGGCGCGAGCGTGATCGGTATCAACGCGCGGAACCTGCACACGCTGGAGGTCGACCGCGACGTGTTCTCCCGGCTCGCACCCGGACTGCCCATGGACACCTACAAGATCGCCGAGTCCGGCGTGCGCGGCCCTGGCGACCTGATGGCCTACGCCGGGCACGGCGCCGACGCGGTGCTGGTCGGCGAGGGGCTCGTCGCCTCGGAGGACCCGAAGGGCGCCCTCGTCAAGCTCGTCACGGCCGGATCGCACCCCGCCTGCCCGAGGCCCAGCCGGTGACCGAGAACCCGAGCGACAAGGCGGGCAGCGACACCCCCCGCGACACCCGCGACGAGGCCAACGGTCACGACCCCGACGAGCGCGGGCACTTCGGCCCGTACGGCGGCCGGTTCCTGCCCGAGGCGCTGATGAGCGCGCTGGACGAGCTGTCGGCCGAGTACGACAAGGCCAGGCTCGACCCGGAGTTCACCGACGAGTTCGACCGCCTGCTCTCCGGCTACGCGGGCAGGCCGTCGCTGCTCACCGAGGCGCCGCGGTTCGCGGAGCACGCGGGCGGCGCGCGGATCTTCCTCAAGCGTGAGGATCTCAACCACACCGGCTCTCACAAGATCAACAACGTGCTGGGCCAGGCGTTGCTCACCAAGCGCATGGGCAAGAAGCGGGTCATCGCCGAGACCGGCGCCGGCCAGCACGGCGTGGCCACGGCCACCGCGTGCGCCCTGCTCGACCTCGAGTGCGTCGTCTACATGGGCGAGGTGGACACGCAGCGGCAGGCGCTCAACGTGGCCAGGATGCGGCTGCTCGGCGCCGAGGTGGTGCCGGTGACGACCGGCTCCCGCACGCTCAAGGACGCCATCAACGAGGCGCTGCGTGACTGGGTGACCAATGTGGACACCACGCACTACCTGCTGGGCACGGCGGCGGGCGCGCACCCGTTCCCGGTGATGGTGCGCAACTTCCACAAGGTCATCGGCGAGGAGGCGCGCAGGCAGATCCTCGAGCTGACCGGGCGGCTTCCCGACGCCGTCGCGGCGTGCGTCGGCGGCGGCTCCAACGCCATCGGCATCTTCCACGGCTTCATCGACGACCCGGACGTGCGGCTCGTCGGCCTCGAACCCGGCGGCAAGGGCCTCGACAGCGGTGAGCACGGCGCGACGCTGACCAAGGGCACGCCGGGCACGCTGCACGGTGCCCTGTCGTACCTGCTGCAGGACGAGGACGGGCAGACCATCGAGGCCTACTCGATCTCGGCCGGGCTCGACTATCCCGGTGTCGGCCCCGAGCACTCGTGGCTCAAGGACAGCGGCCGCGCCGAGTACCGTGCGGTCACCGACGCCGAGGCCATGGACGCCTTCCAGCTGCTGTCGCGCACCGAGGGCATCATCCCGGCCATCGAGTCGGCGCACGCGCTGGCCGGAGCGCTCGCGCTGGGCCGCGAGCTGGGCCCCGACGCGCACATCCTCGTCAACCTCTCCGGGCGCGGCGACAAGGACGTGGACACCGCCGCCCGTTACTTCAAGCTCGTGGAGGACGTGTGAGCGGCGGTCTTGCCGAGCTGTTCGAGCGGACGAGGGCGGAGAGCCGCGGCGCGCTCGTCGGCTACCTGCCCGCCGGGTACCCGACGGTCGAGCGGTCCAAGGAACTCCTCGCGGCCACCATCGACGCGGGCGCCGACCTGGTCGAGGTGGGCGTGCCCTACTCCGACCCGGTGATGGACGGGCCCACCATCCAGGCCGCGGCCGACGCCGCCCTCAAGGCCGGGTTCCGGCTCAAGCACCTGTTCGAGGTCGTCGAGTCGGTGGCCTCCCGCGGTGGCCGTGCGGTGGTGATGACCTACTGGAACCCCGTGCACCGCTACGGCGTGGACGCCTTCGCCCGTGACCTCGCGGCGGCGGGCGGGCTCGGCCTCATCACGCCCGACCTCACGCCCGACGAGGCAGGCGACTGGCTGGCCGCCTCCGAGACGCACGGGCTGGACCGGATCTTCCTGGTGGCGCCGTCGTCATCGGAGGAACGGATCGCGCTGACGGCTCGCGCGTCGTCCGGCTTCGTCTACGCCACGGCCGTGATGGGCGTGACCGGCGCCCGCGACAGCGTCGGCGCGAGCGCCGCCGATCTGGTGCGGCGCACCCGCGAGCACACCGACCTGCCCATCGGTGTCGGCCTTGGCGTGCGCTCCGGCGACCAGGCCGCCGAGGTGGCCTCCTTCGCCGACGCCGTGATCGTCGGCTCGGCGCTGGTGAGCAGGGCAGGCGAGGGCGTGCCCGCGGTGCGCGAGCTGGCTGCCGAGCTGGCCGAGGGCGTGCGCCGCCCCGCCGTCCCTGCCTGAGGCCGGGCTACCCGGTGCCCCAGCAGGAGCTGGAACGGCCCTTCGCCGCCGAGGTGAACCTCCACGGCTGAACCGCGAGGCCGCGCGCTACGGTTGGCCCGTGACTACCGCGTCGGCGTTCGTCCTCGCCAACATCCCCAGCCCCGACCGCGGGGTGTGGTACCTCGGCCCCGTGCCGCTGCGGGCGTACGCGCTCTGCATCATCCTCGGCATCATCGTGGCCATCTGGTGGGGCGACCGGCGCTGGGTGCAGCGTGGCGGCACCAAGGGCGCGATCGTCGACATCGCCGTGTTCGCGGTGCCGTTCGGCCTGGTCGGTGGCAGGCTGTACCACGTCATCACCGACAACCAGCTGTACTTCGGCGAGGGCAAGGACCCGATCCGCGCGCTCTACATCTGGGACGGCGGCCTGGGCATCTGGGGAGCCATCGCGCTCGGCGCGGTCGGCGCGTGGATCGCCTGCCGCCGCAAGGGAATCCCGCTGCCCGCGGTGGCCGACGCCATCGCACCGGGCATCGTGGTGGCCCAGGCGATCGGCAGGCTCGGCAACTACTTCAACCAGGAGCTCTACGGCGGGCCCACCGACCTGCCGTGGGGGCTGGAGATCTACGACCGGGTCGACCCGGACAACCCGCTGATCAAGGACCCGCTCAACGGCGTCGCCCTCAACGACGTCCCGGTGGAGGTCGTGCACCCGACGTTCCTCTACGAACTGCTGTGGAACCTCGGTGTCGCGCTGCTCGTGGTGTGGGCCGACCGCCGGTTCCGCCTCGGGCACGGCCGCGCGTTCGCGCTCTACGTCGCCGGGTACACGGCGGGCCGGTTCTGGATCGAGCTCATGCGCACGGACGAGGCCAACCACATCCTCGGCCTGCGGGTGAACGTGTGGACCTCGATGCTGCTCTTCGCCGGCGCGATCGCCTACTTCGTGCTGGCCCGCCGCCGCGGACCGAGGGAGGCGCCGGAGACCCTCCGCGACCCGTGGGACCGCGACGATCCGGACGACGCGAGCGCCGGCGAGAGCGCCGACGACGGCAATGGCGCGGAGCGGGAATCCGGGGATGCCGATGCCGCTGGGGCGGAGTCCGAGCCCCCGGCCCGGGCCGGGGAGAGCGACGACTCAGGGCGCGACGAGGCCACGGCCGGTGACGAGCGGAAGGTCGAGCGCGGTCAGTAGGCCCGGCGGCGCGGCCACCACCGCGGGCACCGCGTTGACCAATCGCATGGCGGTCGCCTTGAGCCCGGCCGTGTTGTGGTCGCCGTCGCTGCCGAGCAGCCGCAGATCCAGCGTGTAGTCCGGCTCGCCGGTGACGCACACGCGATAGCAGCCCTGCCCTGCGGGCTGTGGCCAGTCAGGGCCCAGATCGGGCCGCAGGCGCGTGACGTGCTCGAGCACGCACACCGCCCGCCCGCCGCGCATGCCGCGGATCTCGAAGCGCAGTGCGGCCGCCGTGCCCTTCTCGATGGTGCCGGACGCGATGCCGAACGTCTCCGGCGCGGGCAGCCGCTCGTGGTGCTCCTCCACGCCGTCGAGCTCGACGCCGAGCCCCGCCGCGAGCTGGCGCACCACGCTGCCCCAGGCCAGCGACAGCACACCCGGCTGCAGCAGCATCGGGGTCTGCTCCAGCGGCGAGCCGAACCCCATGATGTCGAAGAGCACCGTGCGGTTGTCGTACGTCGAATAGTCGAGGATCTCCAGGCAGCGGACCTCGTCGATGCGCTCGCTGATGCTCGTCACGGTCAGCGGCAGCCAGTCGTTGGCGAAGCCGGGGTCGATGCCGTTGACCCACAGTGACGCGCCGCCCTCGCGGGCCGCCGCGCGCACCGGGTCGGTCAGCTCCGGTGGCACGACGCCGTCGGGGAACTGCAGGAACACCGGGCTGCTGGACACGACGTTGATCCCGGCACGCAGGAAGCGCGCGAGGTCGTCGAGGGCCTCGGTGAGCCGGTTGTCGGCCATCGCGGTGTAGACGACACAGTCCGGGCGCAGCGCCAGCAGCGCGTCGGCGTCGGTGGTCGCCCGCACGCCCAGCTCGCGGCCGAGACCGGCCAGCTCACCGGCGTCGCGGCCCGCCTTCGCCTCGCTCGACACCCACACCCCGGCCAGCTCCAGGTCGGGCCTGGCGGCGATTCCGGCGAGGGCGTGCCGCCCGACGTTGCCGGTGCTCCACTGCACCACGCGGGCACTCATGCGAGGTCCGGAAGGCCGAGTTCGAGGTTCGGGGCCTGCTGGCCGCCGTCCACCTCGAGCACCTTGCCGGTGACGTAGCCGCCCGCCCGCGAGCACAGGTAGAGGATGGTGGCGGCGACGTCCTCCGGTTCGCCGATGCGGCGCAGCGGGGTGGCCGCCTCCATGCGCTGCTTGAGTTCGGGGTTGTTCACCACCACCTCCAGCGCCGACGTGGCGACCGAGCCCACCGCGACCGCGTTGACCCGGATCCTCGGCGCGAGATCGGCCGCGGCGAGCCGCGTGTAGTGCGCGAGCGCGCCCTTCGCGGTGCCGTAGGCGAGGAAGCCGCGCCCGCTCACGCGGCCCATGACCGACGAGATGTTGACGATCGACCCGGCCCCGGCGCGCAGTATCGCGGGCACGGCCGCGCGGGTGAGCGCGTGCGCGGTGGAGACGTTGAAGCGAAAGGCCTCCTCCAGGAACTCGGTGCTCGTGTCGGCCAGCGGGCACGGCAGCGTGCCGCCGACGTTGTTGACGACGACGTCGAGGCGGCCGAACGTCTCCACGGCGGCGTCGGCCAGTGCGGCGGCGTTGGCGGGTTCGGCCAGGTCGGTGGCCACGACGTGGGCCTTGCGGCCGGTCTCGCCGATCCGCTCGGCGACGGTGTCGAGCTGGTCGCGGGTACGCGCGGCGAGCACCACGTCGGCGCCGGCCTCGGCCAGTGCGAGCGCCGTGGCGGCCCCGATGCCGCGCCCCGCGCCGGTGACGACGGCGACCTGGTCGGTGAGCCGGAAGCGGTCGAGGATCACGCGAAGAACTGTAACACGTTCTAGTTATGGCGTGGTGCCTCCGGCGTCGCCGAGTTGGCCGCCCCGGTGGCCAACACGGCGACCGGGGCGGCCAACACGCCGTTTCACTCGGCGCGCAGCGCCTCCAGCCGCGTCGCCGAGCGCAGGCCGGGCAGCATCGCCGCCGTCACCCCGAGCACGAGCAGCACCGCCCCTGCCGCCAGGGACCCGACGAAAACGCCGTTGACGACCATCGGGGCACCCTCGCCGATGATGCGAGCGAACAACGCGGCGACGCCCAGACCCGCTCCGGTCGCGACCAGCACGCCGAGCACCATCGGCACCGTGTTCTGCCACAGCAGCGAGCGGGCCAGCACCGATCTGGGCACGCCGGCCGCGCTCATCGCCGCCAGCGGGCGCCTGCGCTCACTGATCTGTCCCGCGGCCAGCACGAGCAGGCTCACGGCCGCCAGCAGCAGGGTCAGCCCCGCGCCCCCGTAGAGGATGCCGCGCATGACGGCGAGGCCGTCGTCCTCCGAGGGCGCCGCCAGCTCCGCCTCGCTGGACACCGACGCCCGCCAGCCCAGCGGAGCCAGCGCGGCGCGCACCTCGTCCAGCGCGTGGGCGTCGCCCGGGTCGAGCCAGACCCGCAGGGTGGGACGCACGCCGGGGCCCGGAAGGCCACGGGCCGCGCCCGGTGTCGCCAGCACGGTGGCGTAGCTCTCGGTCCGGTCGTGACCCGTGTGCAGCGTGGCGGCTCGGGCATCGCCGGGCACGGTGAACCGCGGCCCCTCGGCCGGGCCGTCGCCGACGTAGGAGATCGTGCGGTGGGTCGAGCCGGGCGGGGTCTGGCCGCCGACGGTGAACACGTCGCCGTCGGCGCAGGCCGGCAGCCGGAAACCGCGCTCCAGCGCGGGGCACGGGGCGACCAGCAGCATCGCGGGCCCCGCCTGGTCGGTGTCGAGGTCGATCAGCTGCCAGGGATCCGCCTGCTCGACGCCCGGCACGGCCCGCACTCTCGCCAGCGCGTCGCCCGCCACCGGCGCGGTCACCTCGACGGTCGCCAGCGCGCGGTCCGCGCGCTCGGTGTCCCGCCTGCCTGCCTCGGCACTCGCCGAGGTCACGATCGTCTGCATCGCCACCACGCCGGCCAGCACGGCGACCACCCCCGCCACCACGCGGCTCGGGGTGCCGCTGTCCAGCTGCAGCCTGCGGATCGCCAGCTGCCACGCCGGGGAACCACCGTGCAGCCGGTCGACAAGGCGTTCGGTGAGCCATGGCATCAGCACCGGCACGCCGACCAGGAGCAGCGCCGCGCCCAGCAGCAGGAACGGCAGCACCTCACCGGGCCGCTTTCCCGTGCCGAACACCAGATCCGGCAGCAGCATCAGCACGCCGAGCAGTACCAGCAGCGGCCGCCACCATCCGCGCCGCCGTACCGGCCGGGTCCGGCGGGTCACGCCCAGTGGTTCGACGACGAGGCCGCGCAGCCCCAGCCACGCCGAGCCCAGGGCGAGCACGGGGCCGAGCAGCAGGACCACCACGGCGAGCGGCCACGAGGGCACGACGTCAGCGGGATACACCGTGGTGTCACCGACGCGCAGCTGCGCGAGCAGCGGGCGGGCGAGCACGAACAGCAGCCCGCCCAGTGCCGTGCCGGCGACCGCACCGACCAGCGCCTCGGCGGAGGCGATGCGCCGGATCTGGCCCGCGCCTGCCCCGGCGAGGCGTATCGCCGACAGCCGCGCCTCCCGCTCCGCGCCCGCGATCCGGCTGCTGGCGGCGACGAACACCAGCAGCGGCACGACCAGCACCACCACGCCGAGCCCGGCGGTGAACAGCACCAGCGGTGACAGGTCCGACCAGCTCGACGGCACGCCGAAGTGATGCACGGGGGAGGCGTCCGGCGAGCTGCGCAACCCGTTGGCGCCCGCGTAGGCCCACAGTTCGGCAGGCCCGGCGAGCCCTTCGGGCGAGACGGTGCCGGTGACCTCGCCTGCGAACCGCTCGCGCAGGGCGGGCTGCTCGGCGAACCGGGTGGCGAGCGCGGGCGAGACCACCAGCTCGCCCGGTTCCGGCAGCGCCGCGAGCCCGGGAGGCACCGGCGCGCCGGGGCCCTCGGGCTCCAGGTAGGTGACGGTGATCTGCTCGCCGTCGACGTAGGACCGGTCGGTGTGGACGTGGACGGCGGCGCCCCCGCCGGGCTGGTCGCTCGCCTCCCGTGCCGCCGTCCGGTCGGTGCGGTCGGCGAGCGCGGACAGCAGCGCGGCCACCCCCAGCAGCACCGCCGTGGACAGGCCGATGCCGATGGCCGTCAGCGTCAGCCGGAGCAGCCCGGCCCTCGGGGTCCGGCTGCCCCCGACAGCCAGCCGGACCCCGACGGCCAGATCCTGGAGTGGCTTCATGCGGCCGCCACCTGCCGGGTCCGGCCGTCCCGGACGCCGACCTCGCGGTCGGAGTAGGCCGCGACGCGCACGTCGTGCGTCACGAGCACGACGGCAGTGCCGTCCTCGCGTGCGGTCCGCACCAGCAGGCTCATCACCCGCTCGCCGTTGAGCGAGTCCAGTGCGCCGGTGGGCTCGTCGGCGAAGAGCACCGACGGCGAGGTCACCAGCGCACGGGCCAGGGCGACACGCTGGCCCTGCCCGCCGGACACCTCGCCGGGGGGCTTGCCCGCGAGATCGGCCACGCCGAGCCGCTCCATGGCCTCGCGTGCCTTCGCCTCGGCGGCGCGGCGGCGCAGCCCACCGAGCCGCAGCGGCAGTGCGGTGTTCTCCAGGCAGCTGAGTTCCGGCACGAGCTGGCCGAACTGGAAGACGAACCCGAACTCGGTGCGGCGCAACGCCGTGCGCTCCGCATCGGACAGCGCGAACACGTCGCGGTCCCGGTAGGCGACCGTGCCCGCGTCGGGCCGGACGATCCCGGCGAGGCAGTGCAGCAGGGTCGACTTCCCCGATCCGGACGGGCCCATCACGGCGACGATCTCGCCCGCGGAGATCTGGAAGCTCGCGCCGGTCAGCGCGTCGGTGGGACCGAACGTCTTGTGCAGGCCGGTCGCGGTGAGCAGCGCGGTCACGGGCGGACCTCGCTCGCCAGCTCGTCGAGCCGGGCGGCCGTGAGCTCCAGCCAGCGCAGGTCCGCCTCCAGGTGGAACAGGGCGTGGTCGCAGATCAGCGTGTCGGCGAGGTCGCCGTCGAGCTTGCGAGTGGTGAGCGTGCGCATCGCCTTCAGATGCGCGCTGCGCTGGGTCTCCAGCACGTCCTGCGCGCTGCGGCCGGACAGCAGCGCCAGCACCACCTTGGTGTAGAGCGTGTTCTGCAGGTACAGCTCGGGGTTCTCCGGCGTGGTGAGCCAGCGTTCGACGTCGGTGATGCCGGCGTCGGTGATGGCGTAGCTCTTGCGCTCGGGGCCGCTGCCCGGCTGGGAGCCGGCCTCGGTGACCAGGCCGTTGCGCAGCAGGCGCGCCAGCGTCGAGTAGACCTGCCCGTAGTGCAGCGGGCGCTCCAGCCCGAACCGTTCGTCGTAGGCGCGTTTGAGCTCGTAGCCGTGCCGGGGCCCGCGTTCCAGCAGACCGAGCAGGGTGTGTCCGATCGACATGACCGTGACTATACACAGGGTGTATATAGCTCGTCTATACATCGTGTGTATACGTCGCGCGGAGCCAGCACGGCGACGTGGGCGGCCCACACGGCGGCTCGGGTCAGCGCGGGTCGGCCGCGCTCTGCCCGCGGACCGGGGCCACCACGGGGTGGCCGGTCGCGGTGGTCAGGATCTCGACGTCGGCGGCGTAGTGCCTGCGCAGCCGCTCGGCGGTGAGCACCTCGCCCGGCGGGCCGGAGGCGACCACCTCGCCGTCGTCGAGCAGCAGCAAGGTGTCGGCGTACTGGGCGGCGAAGGTCAGGTCGTGCAGCGTGGTCACCACGGTGGTGCCGTCCTCGCGGCGCAGCCGGTCCAGCCGGTCGAGCAGCGCCTGCGCGTGGCCGATGTCCAGCCCGGTGGTCGGCTCGTCGAGCAGCAGCAGCCTCGTGCGCTGCGCGAGCACGCGCGCCAGCACGGCGCGTTGCAGCTCGCCGCCGGACAGCGTGCCCAGCCTGCGGGCCGCCAGCCCGCGCAGGTCCAGCCTGCCCAGCGTGTCGTCCACGATGGACAGATCCGCCCTGCTCTCCCTGGCGAGCGTGCCCAGGTGGGGCGTCCTGCCGAGCAGCACGTAGTCGGTGACCGTGAGCCCGGTGGGCAGCAGGGGATCCTGCGGCGCGTAGCCGAGCTCACGCGCCCGTTGCCTGCGGGACAGTGCGGAGAACTCCCTGTCGTGCACCGCGATCGAGCCCTGGAAGCCGACCAGCCCGGCGATGGCCTTCAACAGCGTGGACTTGCCGGCCCCGTTGGGCCCCACGATCGCGAACCAGCCACCTCCGTCCACAGTGGCCGTCACGTCCCGCACGGCGGGCCGCTTGCCGTAGCCTGCCGTGACCTCCCGCAGCCGCAGCGCCGTCATGTCAGCCGCCCCCTGCTCGTGCGCAGCACGATCGCGAAGAACGGCGCGCCCGCGAAGGCCGTGACCACGCCGAGCGGCAGCTCACCGGGCAGCACCGTGCGGGCGACGTAGTCGGCGGCGATCAGAAACGTCGCACCGCCGAGCAGCGACAGCGGCACGATCACCCGGTAGCTGGCCCCGGCCAGTAGCCGCACGATGTGCGGCACGACGATGCCGACGAAGCCGATCAGCCCGCTCACCGCGACGGCCGCCGCGGTCGCCAGCGACGCCGCGGCGAGCAGCAGCAGCCGCACCCGGCCGGGCCGGATGCCCAGCGATGCCGCCTCCGCGTCACCGAGTGCCAGCACGTCCAGCAGCCGCCCGCACGCGCACAGCACGATCGCGGCGAGCACGATGTAGGGCAGCGCCACGCCCACGTCGTCCCATCCGCTCACGTTCAGCCCGCCGAGCGTCCACGTGTAGACCTGCTTGATCGTGTCGGTGTTGAGCTGCTGCACGAACGTCTGGATCGCGGTGAGAAACGCCGTCACCGCGACACCGGCGAGCAGCAGGGACGCCGTACCGGACCCGCCTGCCGAGCGGCCGAGCACCCAGCTCAGCCCGACGCCGCCGAGCGCGCCCGCGAACGCGGCCAGCGGCAGCGGCCCGACCAGCCACCCGGTCACGGCGGGCGCGAACACCAGCACCACGGTGGCGGCCATGCCCGCGCCCGCCGCCGCGCCCAGCAGGTACGGGTCGGCGAGCGGGTTGCGGAACACGCCCTGGAAGGCGGCGCCCGCCCCGGCCAGCGCGGCGCCGACCAGCGCGGCCAGCACCACCCGCGGCGCCCTGAGCTCCCACACGATGGCCGCCTCGCGCTCCGACAGCGGCGACGTGCCACCGGTGAGCTGCGCGACGATCTCGCCGAGCACCCGCTGCCAGCCCAGCTCGCCCGCGCCGGACACGACCCCGAACACGGCGACCGCCAGCAGCACGAGCGCCGCCAGCACCACCGTGCGCGGACGCAGCCGCGTGGTGGCCCCCTGCCTCGCCCGAGCCCGCAGCACGGCTACCTGCTCGCGCGCGGCGCCACGGCCTCGGCCACCGTCCGCACCAGTTCCACCAGGCGGGGGCTCCACCGCGACGCGATGTCGTCGTTGAGCGCGAACACCCTGTCGTGCCTGACGGCGCTCAGCGTGTCCCAGCCGGGCCGCGCGGCGACCGTGTCCGCGTTCTGGCCGCAGCACTTGCTGTCGGCGAGGAAGATCAGGTCCGGGTCGGCGCGCAGGATCCGCTCCGCGGACAGCTGCGGATAGCCGCCCAGCGCCTCCGGGTCGCCCTGGTCGGCGATGTTGGTCAACCCGAACAGCCCGTACACCTGGCCGATGAACGTCGCCGACGTCGCGCTGTAGAGGCTCGGGTCCAGCTCGTGGTAGTAGCTCAGCCGCTCGTCGGGCTTCGGGGTGTCGGCGACGAGCTTGCCGATCTCCTCCCTGGTCCGGCGTGCCAGGTCCTCGCCCTCGGCGCGGTGCCCGGTGGCCTTGCCGACGAGCGCGAACTGCTCGTAGGCGGCGTCGAGGCTCTTCGGGGCGGGCAGCACGAGCGTGGTGACGCCCGTCTTGGCCAGCGCGTCGGCGAGCTTGGACTCCAGGTCGGACTCGACGATGACCAGATCGGGGTTGTACCCGGCGATGGCCTCCGGGTCGAGGTTGAGGCCGCTCAGCGAGGTCTTCGGGGCCTCGGGCGGGTATGTCGACGCCGAGTCGACGGCGACCACCTGCTCACCCGCACCCACCGCGAACAGCGTCTCCGTGGTGGACGGCGACAGCGACACGATCCGCTCGGGGCGGCGGTCGATGGTCACCGGAGGGGCGCCCTCGGGGCGCAGCTCGACGGGGAACGCATCACCCCCGGCCGCTGAGGACGGCGTGGCGGGGGAGGGTGCCCGGTCGGCGCAGGACGCGAGGACGAGGAGTGCGACGAGGGGCAGGAGCAGGAGCGGGACTCTGCGGGCTGACATGGGACCTCGGAACATCGGCCGGCACGGGCGCGTGCCCGGCCGTCCGGGCGGCCGAGGACGCCGCACCCCTGTGCCGGAGGCGGAATGGCGTCGGCGCGTGCGGCAGGCGACCTGGCTCGGCCGTCGCCGTGACGATCCGTCACCGGACCGGCACGCCGAGGCGCTCACAGTTGCGGCACAGCGCCGGAATCCCACCGGACTTCGCTCCCGCACGCGTCAGCGGGACGTTACCAGGGAGGAAGCGGGTAAACTTCATCAACCGGGTGCCCGGGGTAGACTGGACGTCTGACCGAGCACGAGGTGCCCATCAAGAACGATGTCGTTCGACGCTGCCAGATTGTTACAGTGATGTGGGCGGATCGGCACTGTCGAACCGGTGCTCTCACGTTTCCCAGATGTTAAGGTCGCGCTAATAAGCGGGCCATTGTCGTCCCGTGCCCAGCATTTTCGAGCACGAAGACGACGCAGGAGGTCCCCTTGATCTTCTCCGCGATTCCGTCTCGGCAGGGTCTGTACGACCCCGCCACGGAACAGGATTCCTGCGGTGTGGCCATGGTTGCCCACGTCCGTGGTGTACGCACGCACAGCATCGTCACCGACGGGCTCACTGCGCTCACCAACCTCGACCACCGCGGCGCCGCGGGCGCCGAGCCGACCAGTGGTGACGGCGCCGGCATCCTGATGCAGCTGCCCGACGAGCTGCTGCGCGCCGAGGCCGGCTTTCCGCTGCCCAGGCCCGATGCGTTCGGTCACCACACCTACGCCGCCGGTATCGCCTTCCTGCCCGGCGACGACGAGCAGCGCCGCAAGGCCGTGGCGCTCGTCGAGCGCATCGCCGAGGAGGAAAGCCTGGAGGTGCTCGGCTGGCGGGAGGTACCGACCGACGCCGACGCGGCCGACCTCGGCCCGACCGCCCGCTCCGTGATGCCGCAGTTCGCGATGCTGTTCGTCGCGGGGCACGGCGACGAAGACGAGCGCCGTCCCAGCGGCCTCGAACTCGACCGGCTCGCCTTCTGCCTGCGCAAGCGCGCCGAGCACGAGAGTGAGGCCGCCGGCTGTGGCCTGTACTTTCCCTCGCTGTCCTCGCGCACCCTGGTGTACAAGGGCATGCTCACCCCCGAGCAGCTGCCCGCGTTCTTCCCGGACCTGCGCGACGAGCGGCTGGCGAGCGCCATCGCGCTGGTGCACAGCCGGTTCTCCACCAACACGTTCCCGTCGTGGCCGCTGGCGCACCCGTTCCGGTTCGTCGCGCACAACGGTGAGATCAACACGATCCGCGGCAACCGCAACCGCATGCGGGCCCGCGAGGCCCTGCTCGAGTCGGACCTGCTGCCGGGTGATCTGACCCGGCTGTACCCGGTGTGCTCGCCGGACGCGTCGGACTCGGCGTCCTTCGACGAGGTGCTGGAGCTGCTGCACCTTGGCGGCCGGTCACTGCCGCACGCCGTGCTCATGATGATCCCGGAGGCGTGGGAGAACCACACCACCATGGACGAGCAGCGGCGCGCGTTCTACCAGTTCCACGCGAGCCTGATGGAGCCGTGGGACGGGCCCGCGTGTGTCACCTTCACCGACGGCACGCTCGTCGGCGCGGTGCTCGACCGCAACGGGCTGCGCCCGGCGCGGTGGTGGCACACCGCCGACGACCGGGTGGTGCTCGCCAGTGAGGCGGGTGTGCTCGACGTCGCCGCCGACCAGGTGATCGCCAAGGGCAGGCTCAAGCCGGGCCGGATGTTCCTCGTCGACACCGAGGCGGGCCGCGTCGTCAACGACGACGAGATCAAGGCCGGGCTCGCCGCCGAGGCGCCCTACGAGGAGTGGCTGCACGCCGGGCTGCTGTCGCTGTCGGAGCTGCCCGACCGCGACCACGTGACGCAGACGCACGCGTCGGTGCTGCGCCGCCAGCTCGCCTTCGGCTACACCGAGGAGGAGCTGAAGATCCTGCTCGGGCCGATGGCCGCGAACGGCGCGGAGCCGGTGGGCTCGATGGGCACCGACACCCCGCCCGCGGTGCTGTCCAAGCGCTCGCGCTCGCTCTACGACTACTTCAAGCAGGGCTTCGCGCAGGTGACCAACCCGCCGCTGGACGCGATCCGCGAGGAGCTGGTCACGTCGATGAGCCGCATCATGGGCCCCGAACAGAACCTGCTCGAACCGGGTCCGGCGTCGTGCAGGCACATTCAGCTGCAGTACCCGGTGATCGACAACGACGAGCTGGCCAAGCTCATCCACGTCAACGACGACGGCGACCTGCCCGGCTTTTCCTGCGCCGTCCTCTCCGGACTGTACGAAGTGGACGGCGGCGGCAAGGCGCTCGCCGACGCGGTCGAGCGGGTGCGCAGAGAAGCCTCCGAGGCGATCGCCGCAGGGGCCCGCACGCTGGTGCTGTCCGATCGCGACTCCGATCACCGGATGGCGCCCATCCCGTCGCTGCTGCTCGTCTCGGCCGTGCACCACCACCTGGTGCGCACCAAGGAGCGGCTGCGCGTGGCGCTGGTCGTGGAGACCGGCGACGCGCGCGAGGTGCACCACATCGCGCTGCTGCTCGGCTACGGCGCCGCGGCCGTGAACCCGTACCTGGCGTTCGAGACCATCGAGGACATGATCGCCCAGGGCGCGATCACGGGCATCGAGCCGGGCAAGGCCGTCCGGAACTACGTCACCGCGCTGGTCAAGGGCGTGCTGAAGATCATGTCCAAGATGGGCATCTCCACCGTCGGCGCGTACACGGCGGCGCAGGTGTTCGAGTCGTTCGGGCTGTCGCAGGAGGTGCTCGACGAGTACTTCACCGGCACCAGCTCGAAGCTCGGCGGCGTCGGGCTCGACGTGCTCGCCGAGGAGGTGGCGATCCGGCACCGGCGCGCCTACCCGGAGAACCCGACCGAGCGTTCGCACCGTGGCCTGGAGACCGGCGGCGAGTACGCCTACCGGCGCGAGGGCGAGCTGCACCTGTTCACCCCGGAGACGGTGTTCCTGCTGCAGCACGCGAGCAAGACCCGCCGCGACGAGGCCTACCGGGCCTACTCGGACGAGGTGAACCGGCTCAACCGCGAGGGGGGCGCGCTGCGCGGCATGTTCTCCTTCCGCGAGGAAGGGCGCGCGCCCGTTCCGATCGACGAGGTGGAATCCGTCGAGTCCATCTGCAGGCGGTTCAACACCGGCGCCATGTCCTACGGCTCCATCTCGGCGGAGGCGCACGAGACGCTGGCGATCGCGATGAACCGCATCGGCGGCAGGTCCAACACCGGTGAGGGTGGGGAGGACCCGGAGCGGCTGTACGACCCGGAGCGGCGCAGCGCGATCAAGCAGGTCGCGAGTGGACGGTTCGGGGTGACCAGCGAGTACCTGGTCAACGCCGACGACATCCAGATCAAGATGGCGCAGGGCGCCAAGCCCGGCGAGGGCGGTCAGCTCCCGCCGAACAAGGTGTACCCGTGGATCGCCAAGACGCGGCACTCCACGCCGGGGGTGGGGCTGATCTCACCGCCACCGCACCACGACATCTACTCGATCGAGGATCTGGCGCAGCTCATCCACGACCTGAAGAACGCCAACGAGCGGGCGCGGATCCACGTCAAGCTGGTGAGCTCGCTCGGGGTCGGCACGGTGGCCGCCGGTGTGTCCAAGGCACACGCGGACGTGGTGCTGATCTCCGGGCACGACGGCGGCACCGGCGCCTCGCCGATGAACTCGCTCAAGCACGCGGGAACGCCGTGGGAGATCGGGCTGGCCGAGACGCAGCAGACCCTGCTGCTCAACGGCCTGCGCGACCGGATCACCGTGCAGGTGGACGGCGCCATGAAGACGGGCCGCGACGTCGTGGTCGCGGCACTGCTCGGCGCTGAGGAGTACGGGTTCGCCACCGCGCCGCTGGTGGTGGCCGGCTGCATCATGATGCGGGTCTGCCACCTCGACACCTGCCCGGTGGGCGTGGCCACCCAGAACCCGGACCTGCGCAAGCGCTACACCGGTCAGGCCGAGCACGTGGTGAACTACTTCCGGTTCGTGGCGCAGGAGGTGCGCGAGCTGATGGCGCGGCTGGGTTTCCGCACCCTGGACGAGATGATCGGCAGGGCCGACGTGCTCGACGTCGACGAGGCGGTGGAGCACTGGAAGGCCGAGGGGCTGGACCTGGCGCCGATCTTCACGGTGCCGACGGAGACGCCGTACGGTGGCGCGCGGCGCAAGGTGCGCGAGCAGGACCACGGCCTGGAACACGCGCTGGACCGCACGCTGATCCAGCTCGCCGAGGCCGCGCTCGAGGACGCGCATCCGCTGCGGCTGGAGTTGCCGGTGCGCAACGTCAACCGGACGGTCGGCACGCTGCTGGGCTCGGAGATCACCCGCCGCTTCGGCAGCGCCGGGCTCCCTGACGACACGATCCACATCACGCTCACCGGCTCGGCGGGCCAGTCGCTGGGCGCGTTCCTGCCGCCGGGCGTGACGATCGACCTGATCGGGGACGCCAACGACTACGTCGGCAAGGGCCTTTCCGGCGGGAGGATCGTCGTGCGCCCGCACCCCGGGGCGCCGTTCGCGGCCGAGGGGCAGGTCATCGCGGGCAACACGATCGCCTACGGCGCCACGAGCGGTGAGCTGTTCGTCCGCGGCCAGGTGGGCGAGCGGTTCGGCGTGCGCAACTCGGGCGCGCTGATCGTCGCCGAGGGCGTCGGTGACCACGCGTTCGAGTACATGACCGGCGGCAAGGCCGTGGTGCTCGGCCGGTCGGGCCGCAACCTCGCGGCCGGCATGTCCGGCGGGGTGGCGTACGTGCTCGACCTGGACGAGCGGCAGGTGAACCTCGGCATGGTGGCGCTGGAGACGCCGGAGGCCGAGGACCTGACCTGGCTGAAGGGCATCGTCGAGCGGCACCTCCAGCTCACCGGCTCCGCCGTGGCGGCCTCGCTGCTCGGCGACTGGCCGCGGCGGGGCGCGTCGTTCACCAAGGTGATGCCCCGCGACTACAAGCGGGTTCTGGAGGCCACGAAGGCGGCGCGGGCGGAGGGCCGCGACGTCGACGAAGCGATCATGGAGGCGGCCCGTGGCTGAGAATCGCGGAGCTTGCGGAGCGGCAGCCACGGGCGCCGACCGGGTGCGGGTGTCCCGCAAGACACAGGAGGCGGCCCGTGGCTGAGAATCGCGGAGCTTGCGGAGCGGCAGCCACGGGCGCCGACCGGGTGCGGGTGTCCCGCGAGACACAGGAGGCGGCCCGTGGCTGACCCGACCGGCTTTCTGAGGCACGAACGGTCCGAGCCGCCGAAGCGGGCCAGGGACGAGCGCGTCAACGACTGGCGCGAGGTCTACGCCGACCTCGGCGAGCAGGAGCGCAACGCGGCCGTGCGCACGCAGGCGACCCGCTGCATGGACTGCGGCGTGCCGTTCTGCCATTCCGGCACCGCCGGCTGCCCGCTGGGCAACCTGATTCCCGAGTGGAACGACCTGGTGCGCCGGGGCGACTGGGCGGAGGCCAGCGAGCGGCTGCACGCGACGAACAACTTCCCGGAGTTCACCGGGAAGCTGTGCCCGGCCCCGTGCGAGGCGGCGTGCGTGCTGTCGATCTCACCTGCCTCCGGTGGCCCGGTGACCATCAAGCGGATCGAGGAGACGATCTCCGCGCAGGCGTGGGAGTCCGGCTACGTGCAGCCCGAGGCGGCGGCCGTGGCCACCGGCCAGCGGGTGGCCGTGGTCGGCTCGGGGCCTGCCGGGCTCGCGGCCGCCCAGCAGCTGACGCGCGCAGGGCACGAGGTCACCGTGTTCGAGCGCGACGACCGGTTCGGCGGGCTGCTGCGCTACGGCATTCCCGAGTTCAAGATGGAGAAGAAGGTGCTCGACCGCAGGCTGGCGCAGCTGCGGGCGGAGGGCACCAGGTTCGTCACCCGCTGCGAGGTGGGCGTCGACATCACCGTCGAGGAGCTGCGGGAGCGCTACGACGCCGTCGTGCTGGCGGTCGGCGCGCTGCGGGGCCGGGACGACACCTCGACGCAGGGCCGGGACCTGCAGGGCATCCACCTGGCGATGGAGCACCTGGTGCCCGCCAACCGGACGTGTGAGGGCGACGGACCGCCCGAGGTCACCGCCGAGGGCAAGCACGTCGTCATCATCGGCGGCGGCGACACGGGCGCCGACAGCTACGGCACCGCCATCCGCCAGGGCGCGCTGTCGGTGACGCAGCTGGACCAGTACCCGCAGCCGCCCTCCACCCGCGACGACGACCGCTCGCCGTGGCCGACGTGGCCGTACATCCTGCGCACCTACCCGGTGCACGAGGAGGCGGGCGAGCGGAGGTTCGCGGTCGCCGTGAAGCGGTTCGTCGGCGACGACAACGGCCACGTGCGGGCCATCGAGCTGCACAAGGTACGCGTGGAGAAGGACCCGGAGACCGGCCGCCGCGAGGTGGTGCCGACGAGCGAGGAGATCGAGCAGATCCCCGCCGACCTGGTGCTGTTCGCGATCGGCTTCGAGGGGGTCGAGCAGATGCGGCTGCTCGACGACCTCGGGCTGAGGCTCACCCGGCGCGGCACGGTGTCGTGCGGCCCCGACTGGCAGACGGAGTCGCCCGGCGTGTTCGTCTGTGGCGACGCGCATCGCGGCGCGTCGCTGGTGGTGTGGGCGATCGCGGAGGGGCGCTCGGTGGCGCACGCCGTGGACGCGTTCCTCACCGGAGCCTCGGACCTGCCGTCGCCGGTCCACCCCACGCTCCTGCCGCTCACGCCGGTGTGAGCGGCCTGCCCGCCGCCCGATTGGGCCGAGTGGCGGTACCGGCATGACCCCGCCTGGGTCAATCTCGACCACGTCGTAGT
>NZ_MASW01000005.1 GCF_003202285.1 Prauserella muralis | reverse complement strand
ATCTACACGTTCACCATCGGCCCGGACGTGATGGCCAAGCCGGGCAGTGCGGGCCGGGCCGGCGTGTTCTCGCGCGTGCGCCTGGTCTCACCCGAGCCGGGTGCGAGCCCCGACGACGTGGTGGGGCCGGGGGAGCAGGGCCAGATCGCCGTGTCGATCGCGAGTCCCGAGGCGTTCGCCGGGTACTGGAACCGCCCCGACGCCGACGCCAGGACGATCCGTGGCGGCTGGTACTTCCCCGGTGACCTCGCCGTCGCCGACGACGACGGCGACCTGTGGGTGTCCGGACGCGTCGACGACATGATCAACTCCGGGGGAGAGAACATCTACCCCGACGAGATCGAGGACGCGCTCTCGCGGTGCCCCGCGGTCCGGGAGATCGTCGTGGCGGGCACCGCCGACGACCGCTGGGGCCAGGCCGTGACGGCGTTCTTCGTGCCGGAACAGGGTGCCGAGCCCGCGCGTGCGGTCGAACAGCTGAGCAGGTTCGCCCGGGACGACGCCGGCCTGCCCTCACTCAAACGGCCCAAGCGCGTGGTCGCCGTGCCGTCGATCCCGAAGTCGGCCGTGGGCAAGATCCTGCGCCGTGAGCTCGGCGCGGGGCACTACGAGGTGCTGGCCGAGCGCGACCTGCAGGAGAAGCCATGAGCTGTGCCCGTATCGAGGACCCCGCGCTGCTGACCGGCCGTGGCCGGTTCCTCGACGACCTGGACCCGTTCGCCGGCACGCTGACGGCCGCGATCGTGCGCAGCCCGCACCCGCATGCGCGGATCCGCGGCGTCGACCTCACCCGGGCCCGGCGTCATCCCGGTGTGGCCGCCGTGGTGGGGCCCGAGGAGGTCGCCGCGGAGCTCAAGCCGTTCCCGCTGGCCGTGAAGACCCCGATGCCGTACTACCCGACGGCCGTCGGCAGGACGCGGTTCGTCGGCGAGCCCGTCGCGGTCGTCGTCGCGGCCGACCGCTACCTCGCCGAGGATGCCGCCGAGCTGGTCGACGTCGACTACGAGCCGTTGCCGCACGTCACCGACATCGAGGCGGCGCTGGGCGCGGACGCGCCCCTGCTGCACGAGGAGGCCGCCGACAACGTCGCCACCGACCGCACCTTCACCTTCGGCGACGTGAGCGAGGTGTTCGCGACCGCCGACCACATCGTCGCCGGCGAGTACGACTTCCCGCGTTACTCGTCGACGCCGATGGAGTGCTACTCGGTCGTCGCGGAGTGGCAGGAGGAGGCGGGCGGGCCCGCCATCGAGGCCTGGTCGAACTTCCACGGCCCGTTCTCGATGGTCGCCGTCCTGGCCGGTGCGTTCGGGATGCCCGCGTCGCGGGTCCGGCTGCGCATCCCCGCCGACATCGGCGGCAGCTTCGGCATCAAGGCGGGGATCTACCCCTACGTCGCGCTCGTGGCGCTGGCCAGCAAGCACGCGGGCAGGCCGGTGCGCTGGACCGAGGACCGCATCGAGCACCTGCTCGCCAGCTCGGCGGGCTCGGACAGGAAGATGCGGTTCGAGGCCGCCGTCTCGGCCGACGGCCGGATCCGCGGGCTGCGCGCCGACCTGATCGACAACGTGGGCGCCTACCTGCGTCCGCCGGAGCCCAGCACGCTGTACCGGTGCTTCGGCAACATCACCGGCGCCTACCGCATCGACGCGGTCGAGATCCGTTCCCGCGCCGTCGTCACCAACAAGACCCCGACCGGGCTCAACCGCGGGTTCGGTGGCCAGCAGCTCTACTTCGGACTCGAACGGCTCGTGGACACGATCGCGCTGCGCTGCGACGTCGATCCGGTCGAGCTGCGCAGGCGCAACTTCGTCCGTGGCCGGGACTTCCCGTACGCGACACCCACGGGCGGCGTCTACGACTCGGGTGACTACCACACGGCGCTGGACATGCTCTGTAAGAACGCGGACTACGAGGCGTTGCGGCGCAGGCAGGCCGCGGCGCGCCGGCGCGGCGAGTACCTGGGCATCGGCGTGGCCACGATCGTCGACCCGTCCGCCACCAACATCGGCTACGTCGGTCTGGCCACTCCCGCCGAGCAGCGTGCCGCGGGCCGCGGCAAGTCCGGCTCCACCGAGCACGTGCGGGTCACGGTGGACCCGAACGGGGTGGTATCGGTCCTGCTCGGCACCGTCCCGCAGGGCCAGGGTCACGCCACCGTGGCCCAGGCGGTGGTCGCCGACACGCTCGGCCTGCCCCGCGACCAGGTACGGCCCGTGGTCGAGATGGACACGGCCACGACGCCGTGGACGATCACCTCGGGCAGCTACTCGTCCCGGTTCGCTCCGCTGCTCACCAGCGCGCTCGTCGAGGCGTGCGAGCGTCTCGCCGAGACGATCAAGATCGCGGGGGCCACGCTGCTCGGCACCGATGCCGAGGCCGTGGAGCTCGCCGACGGCGTCGTCCGGCTGCGCGAGCGGCCGGAGGAGTCGGTGCCGTTCCGGCACGCGGCCGGGCTCGTCCACTGGGATCCCGGCTCGCTGCCCGACGGCGTGTCCGCCCGCCTGTACGAGGAGGCGGCGTTCACCCCGCCGGAGTCCAAGGCCGCGAGCAGGACCGATCAGATCAACTCAAGCCTGTGCTACGGGTTCGTCGCCGAGCTCGCCGTCGTGTCGATCGACCCGGACACCAGAAGCATCCGGCTGGAGCAGGTGTTCACCGTGCACGACGCGGGGACGATCCTGCATCCGGTGCTGCTCGAAGGGCAGGTGCACGGCGCGCTGGCCCACGCCATCGGGGGCGCGCTGTACGAGGAGATGCGCTACTCACCGTCCGGGCAACCGGCGGCGACGTTCATGGACTACCTGTGCCCGACCACCGCCGAGACGGCCTACGAGCTGGACAGCGACCACCTGCAGACGCCGTCTCCGCTCACGAAGCTCGGCGCCAAGGGCTGCGGAGAGGGCAGCAGCATGAGCCTGCCCGCGGCCATCGCGGGCGCGGTCGCCGACGCGCTGCGCCACGAGGGCGTCGAGATCACGAGCCTGCCGCTGCACGGCGACGTCGTGCACGGGCTGCTGGAACGCACGACAGAAGGGACGAACTGACGATGCCACTCACCGGAGGCGAGATCCGGCTGGACCGCGGCCACGACGGCCGCGTGGCGTACCTGACCCTCGACCACGGCAAGTACAACATCATCACCTGGGAGACCAGGCAGGTGATGGCCGACCGGTTCGCCGAGATCGACGCCGACGACGACATCGGCGTGGTCGTGATCCAGGCCGAAGGCGAGCACTTCTCCTCCGGCGGTGACATCGCCGGCTTCATGGAGGTCGACCCGATCGACTTCACCGACCTCGGGCACAACGTGACCGCCCCTTCGCGCAGCCCCAAGCCCGTGATCACCGCCGTCGACGGCTACTGCTTCGGCGTCGGACTGGAGCTGGCCCTGTCCACGGACATCCGCGTCGCCACGGAGCGCAGCGAGTTCGCGCTGCCGGAAATGCGGCTCGGCATGATTCCCGGCTCGGGCGGTACCCAACGGCTCGCGCGGCTGATCGGGCTGTCCCGGGCGAAGTACCACATCATGACGGCGACGCGGATCAACGCGCAGCAGGCGGGGGACTGGGGACTCGTCGCGAACGTGGTGCCCGACCGGACCGCACTCGATGCCGAGGTGGAGCGCATCGTCGGCACGCTGCTCGGCTTCTCGCCGCTCGCCGCCCGCACCGCGAAGGAAGTGCTGGACAAGGGCACCGATGCGCCGCTGTACTCCGGTATCGAGCTGGAGCGCAAGGCGTACGCGATGCTGCGGTCCAGCGGGGACTTCGCCGAGGGCGTGGCCGCGTTCACCGAGAAGCGCGCACCGAAGTTCCAAGGCCGGTGACCGGAGCGTGAAGGCAGCGCCGTTCGCCTACGCCCGTCCGTCCACTCTGGACGAGGCGGTGGCCGAGCTGGCCAGTGCCGACGGGGGCGGCAAGGTCATCTCGGGAGGACAGTCGCTGGTGCCGGTGCTGGCGATGCGGCTGGCCCGGCCCGAGGTGCTCGTCGACATCAACGGCATCGCCGAGCTCGGCCGCATCGAGCGCTCGGACGGTGCCGTCGAGATCGGCGCCACGGTCCGGCAGCGTGCCGTCGAGCGGGATCGCCTCTCCGCCGAGGTGCCCCTGCTGGGCATGGCGCTGCCGTGGGTCGGCCACCGGGAGCTGCGCAGCCGCGGCACCGTGTGCGGGAGCCTGGCACACGCCGACCCGGCCGCCGAGCTGCCCGCGGTCGCCTGCTGCCTGGACGCGACAGTGACGCTGTCGGGCAGGACCGGCCCGCGGCAGGTCGCGGCCCGCGAGTTCTACGCCGGGGCGATGATGACCGGGCTCGGGCCCGACGAGGTGCTGACCTCCGTGCGCCTGCCCCTGGCCCGGCGCGCTGATGGCTACGGCTTCGCCGAGATCGCCAGAAGGCACGGCGACTTCGCTCTCGCCGGGGTCGCCGTGCACGTTCGGGACAACCGGGTGACCGTCACCGGCTTCGGCATCTCGGACCGCCCCGTGACGCGCACGGTGACCGGCGAGGTCACCGGGGATCTGCTCGACGCGATGGTCGACACGGACGGCGACGGGCACGCGTCGCGCGACTACCGGCGACGGCTGTTCCGCGTGCTCGCGGAGCGGGAGATCGGCAAGGCCCGGGCGCGGGCAGGCAGGAAGGAGCGCGATGACGACCAGTGAGCGAACGCCGCGCCCGGTACGCGCCGAGGCCGGGGACCTCGTCGAGGTGCGGTTGACGGTCAACGGCACTCCGGCCACCCTCCGGCTCCCGGCCAGAGTCACGCTGTCCGACGCACTGCGGGACCACCTGGGTCTCACGGGCACGCACGTCGGGTGCGAGCACGGGGTGTGCGGCATGTGCACGGTCCTGGTCGACGGTCAGGCCGCCCGCGCATGCCTTCTCTTCGCGGTGCAGCTCGACGGCGCCGACATCGTGACCGTGGAAGGTCTCGGCAGGCCGGACCGGCTGCATCCGCTGCAGGAGGCGTTCGGCCGCAACCATGCCCTGCAGTGCGGGTTCTGCACGCCGGGCTTCCTGCTGAGCGCCTACGACCTGCTCGCCACGACACCCGAAGTGCCGACGGAGGAGCTTCCCCAGGAGCTGTCCGGTGTCCTCTGCCGGTGCACCGGCTACCGCAACATCATCGCCGCCGTCCGCGAGGCGCGCGAGGAGTCCGCCGACGGGCTTCCCGCCCCGGCCAACTGCGGCTCCAGGGCGCTGGTCGGCCGCGCGGCGGGGCAGGCGGGTCACGACGCTCAGCAGGCCGCGGCGGGGCCGGAGAAGCCGGTCGCCGTGGACGTCGTGCCGCCACGCGGGGAGCCCACCGTCACCGTGTGCGTCTCGACCGAGGTCGCGGTGGGTTCCGGGCAGGTCTGGGACGTCTTCGACGACATCCACCTGCTGGCCCGGTGCCTGCCCGGTGCCGAGCTGACCGAGGACCTGGGCGGCGGACTCTACGCCGGGCGCGCCAAGATGGCGGTCGGGCCCGTGAAGCTCGCCTTCACCGGGGCGGCCCGGATCCTGGAACACGACCGCGCCTCCGGCCGCCTTCGGGTGCTCGCCCAGGGCAGAGACACCGGCGGCGCGCAGACGCAGGCCGACATCGAGCTGCGCACCGAGGCCGTGGGGCAGGGCACGGTGCTGCGTGCCGACGCCAAGGTCTACCTCACCGGCAGGATCGCCCAGTTCGGCAGGGCATTGGCCGGCGACATCAGCCGCCGCATGTTCGAGCAGTTCGCCGCCTCGGTGGGCGAGGCCGCGACCTCGGGCAGGGCGCCCGAAGGCCCGGTCAAGCCGCCCGGTGCGATCCGGCTCATGCTCGGCACCCTGCTGGAGCGGCTCCGCCCGGCGCGCCGCAGCCGCGGCGCACGTTGACGTGGCATCAGGCGGACCATACTGTTGAAACCGTCCAAAACATACTGTCCGCAGTGGCTGACCAGCGACGATCAGGAGCGCGGCGATGGAACTGCACCAGCTCCGCTACGTCGCGGCCGTGGCCGAGGCGGGCAGCTTCACGCGCGCCGCCGAGGTGCTGTACCTCGCGCAGCCCTCGCTGTCGGTCCAGATCCGCAAGCTGGAGAAGGAACTCGGGGTCGAGCTGTTCGAGCGGCTGGGCCGCAAGGTCACGCTCACGACGGCGGGCGAGGCCTTCCTCGAACACGCCCGGCCCGCACTGTTCCACCTGGAACGGGCCCGCGAAGAGGCGGTCGCCGTACGGAACCTCCAACGGGGCAAACTGGCCATCGGTGCGTTGCCGAGCGTCGGCGCCACCCTGCTGCCGAGGGTGCTCGCCGACTACCGCGCCGCGCACCCGGACATCGAGCTGCGGCTGATCGAGCACAACGTCTCGGGCGAGTTCGAGCGCATGGTACAGGTCGGGGAGCTGGATCTGGCGGTCGTGCGGGCACCGTGGGGAAGGCCCGGCATCACAGGGCAGGTCCTCATCCGGGAACCGATGGTGGCGATGCTGCCGCCCGATCATCCGCTGCGCGACCGTGCGGAACTGGATCTCGCCGAGCTGTCCGGCGCCGACTTCGTCGGCATGCTCAAAGGCTCCGGGCTGCGTGCGCTGCTGGAGTCGACCTGCCAGCGGCACGGGTTCACCCCGACGGTCACCGTGGAGACCGAGCAGCTCTCCGTGCTGTGCGGCATGGTCCGCAACGGTGTCGGCGTCTCGGTCGTACCGCGCCTTGTCGCCGCCGGGTACCCGACCGTGGTTCCGCTCGACGACCCGCGCGACTTCAGGGAACTCGGTGTGGTCTGGCGTTCCGGAGGACGACTCGCTCCGGCGGCGCTCGCCCTGCTCGACCGCCTGCTCGCCGAGACACGGGAGTTCAGCGACGTAGTTCCGGACACAGTGGACGATACCAACCCGGTTCCCTAGCGGACGGCCTTGACCCATAGGCGTTGCCTACCGGTGCGGTAGGGAAGTGCCCATCGCCCCGCGACGCCCTGCGCACTGTAATTCCGGAAGAAGGACGCGATGTCTCACGAGGAGGTGGGTATGCCGGTCTCTGCCACCGGTGGACTGTCCCGTCGCGCCACGCTCTACGCCGCCTTCGCCTCCGTCGCGGGCTGGGCGTTCGATCTGTTCGATCTGTTCATCCTGCTCTACATCGCCGGAACGGTCGGTGAGCTGATATTTCCGGCGCACAGCCCGACGCTGAGCCTGGCCGCCGTGTATGCCTCATTCGCGGTCAGCGTACTGCTGCGTCCCGCGGGCGCTGCGATCTTCGGAGCCGTTGCCGACCGCAGTGGCCGCAAGAAGACGATGGTGATCGTGCTCGCGGGGGTGGGACTGTCCACAGCGGCCATGGGTGTGGTGCCGACCTATGCGACAGCCGGCCTCGTCGCGCCGCTGCTGTTCCTCGCGTTACGCCTCGTGCAGGGGATCTTCGTCGGCGGAGTCGTCGCCGCGACGCACACCCTCGGCACCGAGAGCGTGCCCCCACGCTGGCGCGGCATGATGTCCGGACTCGTCGGCGGAGGCGGTGCGGGACTCGGTGCCGCGCTCGCCAGCGGCCTCTACATCCTCGTGAGCCAGCTCTTTCCCGGCGAGCAGTTCGACGCGTGGGGCTGGCGCGTGATGTTCTTCGCCGGACTCGTCGCGGCCCTGCTCAGCTACCTCGTGGTGCGTGGCGTGGAGGAGTCCCCGCTGTGGAGGGCCATGCGCGAGACCGGCCCGCCCGCGAAGGTGCGGATCAGCGACCTGGTGCGCGGCGGT
This sequence comes from Prauserella muralis, assembly GCF_003202285.1. Taxonomy (GTDB): domain Bacteria; phylum Actinomycetota; class Actinomycetes; order Mycobacteriales; family Pseudonocardiaceae; genus Prauserella_B; species Prauserella_B muralis. The sequence continues at coordinate 932,558 of NZ_MASW01000005.1, read as the reverse complement.
CGCGGGCGGATGTTCGCCCTGAACATCCTGCTCGTCGCCGGGGCCGGCTCCCAGTACTACCTGACCTCCGGTTTCCTGCCCACATTGCTCGGCGAGGTCAACGGTGTCCACAGCACCGCACAGGGCGTGATGCTGCTCGTGTCCAACCTCGGCGTGGTCGTGGCAGCTGTGCTCGCCGGGCACCTGTCGGAGTTTCTCGGCAGGCGGCGCACGATGCTCGCCATTGGCGGCGTCAACCTTGCGGCACTTCCGCTCCTCATCTGGCTGATCACCAGCACGGACCCGGCGAGCACCGCGTCGATGCTCGGCTACGTCGCACTGCTGGCGTTTCTGGCCAACGCCGCCTATGCCCCCGTGATGGTGTTTCTGAACGAGCGGTACCCGACGGCGTTGCGCTCGCGCGGCACCGCAGTCTGCTGGAACATCGGCTTCATGATCGGCGGCCTGATGCCGACGTTCGTCAACCTGGCCAGCCCGGGGCTTGCCGACGTGCCCGGCAGGCTCATGATCTTCCTCGCCGCCGTGGTCCTGGTGTTCCTCGTGGCGAACGTGGTCAGCCCGGAGACGCGCGGAAACATGGAGTCCGAAGCGGACTTGTCCACTGTGAACGTGAAGGAGGCCCGGTGACCGCACCGAACCTGCACGGCAAGGTCGTCCTGCTGACCGGCTGCACCGGAGACATCGGCGTGAGCTACCTGCACGGACTCACGGCGGCGGGTGCTGACGTCGTCGCGGTGGACCTCGCGGACGGCACGGCCGCGGCGGCCGAGGCGACCCGCAAGGGACCCGGGTCCGCCGTGTTCCGGACGTGTGACATCACCGGCGACGCCGACGTGAAGAGCGCGGTGCGACTGGCCGTGGAACGCTTCGGCGGGCTCGATGCCGTCGTGAACAACGCCGCCGTCTACCGGGGCCTCGGCCGCAAGCGCCCGCTCGAGGAACTGACTCTCGAGGAGTGGGACACCGTGCTGCGCGTCAACGTGCGGGCCACCTGGCAGGTCATCCGCGCGGCGCTGCCCGCGCTGAGGCAGCGCGGTGGTGGCCGGATCGTCAACGTCGCCTCGGTCGTCACCCGTACCGGCGCGGCGGGCTTCGCGCACTACGTGGCCTCGAAGGCCGCGGTCGAGGGGCTGACCAGGGCCGCGGCCAGAGAGCTGGGCCGCGACGGCATCGGCGTCAACACGGTATCGCCGGGCCTCGTCGACGACGAGGCCACCCGCACCATCAACGAAGCCGGGTACGTGGCCGCGGCTGCGGCCGGCCGGTCGCTGCCCCGCGCGATGGTCCCGGAGGACCTGGTCGGTGTCGTGCTGTGGCTGGTCGGTCCGGACAGCGGCTTCGTCACCGGGCAGACCGTTGTCGTCGACGGTGGCGGGGTGTTCGTCTGATGGCTTCCTCCTGGCAGACACCACAGGACGCGCGGCCGGTGGATCCCGCCCGGCTGCATCCGCTCGGCGAGGTCCCCGCCTGCACACCCGGCGAGCTCGACAAGGCCGTGCGTGCCGCCGACGAGGCGCAGCGCGGCAGCTGGGCGGTGGACGGCAAGCTGCGCCAGCACCTGCTCTGGCACTGGGCCGACCTGCTCGAACGGCATGCGGACGAGCTGGCCGACGATCTCGTCGCCGAGAGCGGCAAGCCGGTACGGGAAGCCCGCATCGAGGTCGCGGGATCGATCGACGCCCTCCGGTACAACGCGGGGCTCACCCGGCTCGTCCACGGCCGCGCGGGCACGCTGCCCGACGGCTCCCAGGCACACCTCGTGCGCGAGCCGGTGGGCGTGACCGCCCTGATCGTGCCGTGGAACTGGCCGTTGCTGCTGTTGCTGCGTGACCTCGCGCCCGCCCTCGCCGCGGGGGTGACGGCACTGGTGAAGCCGGCCCCGCAGACGACGCTCGTGACCCGGCGCGCCGTCGGGCTGGCCCACGAGGCGGGCCTCGGCGAGGATGTCGTGCGTGTCGTGGTCGGTGACGCCGCGGTGGGGGACGCACTTGTCACCCACCGCCTGGTGCGCGCGGTGGCCTTCACCGGGTCGACGGCCGTCGGCGCGGCGATCCGGTCGGCGGCCGCACCCGACATGACCCGCGCGTTGCTCGAACTCGGTGGCAAGGCCAGCATGACCGTGTTCGCCGACGCCGATGTGGACACCGCGGCAGAGAAGGCCGCGCGGGCCGCTGTGATCACCGCGGGGCAGATGTGCATGGCGTGCACCCGGCTCCTCGTGCAGCGCACGGTGTTGGCCCGGGTGCGCGACCGCGTCGTGGACGTGCTGCGCTCGCTGCGGCCGGGGGATCCCCGTGCCGACAGCACCGAGCTGGGTCCGCTCATCTCCGCTCCGGCGCTGGACCGGTTTCGCGAGTACGCCGCGCTCGCCCGCACGAGCGCGACGCTGCTCACCGGCGGGGAACGCGCCGACGCCGACGGCCTGCCGGGGCATTTCGTCACCCCCGCTGCGGTCACCGGTGCCGCGGTCACCTCCCCGCTGATCCAGCACGACGTGTTCGGGCCGCTGCTGAGCATCGAGCCCTTCGACGACGAGGACGACGCCGTCCGGCTGGCCAACGCCACGCCGTACGGGCTCGCCGCCTCGCTCTGGACGGCGGATCTCGACCGGGCGTGGCGAGTGTCCCGCCGGATCCGTGCCGGCACGGTCTGGATCAACGGATACAACCGTTCGTATGCGGAAATGCCCAGCGGTGGGTACGGGGCGTCCGGGCTGGGCCGCACCCGTGGGGTCGAGGGCATCGAGCAGTTCACCGAGCTCAAACACGTCCACTTCGGAGCCGGAGGGTAGCGCGATGCAAACGGATCGGTTCCCGCCCAGGGTGGTGGTCGGCATCACCGGCGCCTCGGGAGTGTTGTACGGCGTGCGAGCGCTGGAGCTGCTCGGCCAGCTGGGGGTCGAGACACACCTGGTGTTCACGAAGGCCGCCCGTGCCACGCTGGCGCAGGAGACAGACCTGGGCGTCGCGGACGTGCGGGCTCTGGCCTGCCACGTGTACTCCGAGCACGATCTCGGCGCGGCCATCTCCAGCGGGTCGTTTCCCACCGACGGGATGCTCGTGGCACCGTGCAGCGTCAAGTCCCTGTCGGGCATCGCCAACAGCTACGACGACAACCTCCTCGTGCGCGCCGCCGACGTGACGCTGAAGGAACGGCGCCCCCTCGTGCTGCTGGTGCGGGAGACGCCGTTGCACGCGGGTCACCTGCGGCTCATGGCACAGGCCTGCGACGCGGGCGCGACGATCATGCCTCCAGTGCCCGCCTTCTACACGAAACCGGGCTCGGTCGAGGAACTGATCACCCAGACCGCCGGGCGGGCTCTGGACGCCCTTCGGCTCTCGCATCCGGCGACGGCCCGCTGGTCTGCCACGTCTCGCCGGTAAGCAGCCTGAGCCGGGTCGGTGAGTGCCTCGGAGAACGGGGCATCGCCGGTCCCGATCCGATGAGATCGACGTCTTCGCCGCCACGGTGAACCGCGGGGGCCTCGGGCCCGTGTCCGCAGAGGGCACGGAGGTGCGGCCGGTGACGACGCCGACCGCCCCTCGACCGCGGCACCGGGAGGAGGCGGAGGTGAACGCCGCGCGCAAGGCCGCGCTCGTCGGTGTGGTCCTGGTGAACCTCGCCGTGGTCGCGTGGGTCCTGCTGTCCTTCCGGGACGGGGCGCTCGCCAGTGCCTACCGCATGGACCTGGACGTCTACCGGGCCGCCGTGCACGTGTGGTGGCAGGACGGCGACCTGTACGGGGAGCTGCCCAGGCTGCGGAACGGCAGGCACCTGCCATACCTCTACCCTCCGGTCGCGGTCGTCGTGCTCGCGCCGTTCGCCGTGGTGCCCTTCTGGCTGGCCGGCGCGGCGTTCGCGCTCGCCACGGTCGCGGCGGTGGCCCTCGTGCTCGTGGTGGTGCTGCGCGCGCTGGAGGTGCGCCCCACCGCACTGCTGGTCGGTGCGCTGGTGCCGGTCGGCCTGGCCCTGGAACCGGTGCGCGAGACGCTGCACTTCGGTCAGATCAACGCGCTGCTGATGGCGCTGGTCGTGGCGGACTGCCTGGTCCGCGCGCCGCGCTGGCCGCGTGGTGTGCTCGTGGGCATCGCCGCGGCGGTGAAGCTGACCCCCGCGGCCTTCATCCTGTTCTTCGTGCTGCGGGGCGACCGCCGGGCCGCGCTCACGGCGGGGGCGTCGTTCCTGTGCGCGACGGCCCTGGGGTTCGCCGTGAGCTGGCCGGACTCCGTGCGGTTCTGGACGCACGAGGTGCTCTACTCCTCCCAGTTCCGAGGCATGTCCAACGAGATGAACCAGTCGCTCAAGGTGCTGCTGGTGCGGTTCGGGGTGGATCCGGGCCTGCCGTGGCCGTTGCTCGCGGTGGCGATACTCGGCCTGACCGTCCTCGGTATGCGGCGGGCGTTCGCCGCGGGGTGGCCGGCGTGGGCGCTGAGCCTCAACGCGCTCGGCGCGCTGCTGGTGTCTCCGGTCTCGTACTCGCACCACTGGGTGTGGGTGGTGCCGGTTCTGCTGACCGGCGCTGTGTTCGCGTGGCGCGGGCGGCGCGCGAGCGTGCTCGCCGCGGTCGGCGCGGCCACGCTGCTCGTCGTCCTCGCACCGCACTGGTGGTGGGACCCGGACGCGCCGTGGGACGCCTGGCGCCTGCTGACCGGAAACGCCTACGCCTACGCCGCCGCGGTGACCCTCGCCGTCGCCGCGACCCCGCTTCGCGACTGGCGCCGTCGTCGTTCTCTCACTGCCCGCCGGTGTCGCCGTAGGACTCCAGCAGCGTGCTCAGCATGGCGGACAGCTGCGCGCGAGCCTCCGGATCGAGAGCCTGGAGCAGACGGGCTTCGTTGTCGAGGTGCAGCGGAAGGACGCGGTCGATGACCTCCAGGCCATGGTCGGTGAGGCGGATCCTGACCGAGCGGCGGTCGTCGCCGTCGCGGATACGGGTGACCAGCCCCTTGTCCTGCATCCGGTCCACCCGCAGCGTGATGGCGCCGGTGGTGACCAGCGACGTCCTCAGGAACGCCCCGGCGGTCAGTTCGTAGGGCGCGCCGGAGCGCCGCAGGGTGGACAGCACGTCGAACTCGCCGGGTTCCAGGCCGTGTCCGGCGAGGAAACTCTTGATCTCCTTGTCCCACATGCGGGAGATCCGCATGATCCGGCCGACGACGCCGATCGGCCAGGGGTCGAGGTCGGGGCGCTCGCGGCGCCACTGCTCCAGTGCCACGGCCACTGCGTCGGTCATCGGCCACCTCCCGGCAAATATCTTAGCGCTCGCCTAGTTGACGCTCGCCTGAGCCCTGATTATCTTAGCGCTAAGCTAATCAGTGCTGACTCAAGGAGCGATGGTCCTCATGCCTCACGTCTCGGTTCTCAACACCGACGTCCACTACGAAGTCGACGGCCAGGGGCCCGGCCTGGTGCTGGTGCACGGCGTCGGCGGGGATGCCGACAAGGTCTTCGGCAACGTGGTGGACCACTTCAGCTCGGCCCGCACGGTCGTCCGGCCCAATTTCAGCGGCAGCGGCCGCACCAGCGACGACGGCTCCCCGCTGACCCTCGACCTGATCGCCGAGCAGGTCACCGGTGCGGCGAGGGCCGCCGTGACGGGCCCGGTGGACCTGCTCGGCTTCTCCCTGGGAGCCGTCGCGGCCGCCGCCGTCGCGGCCACCCACCCTGAGCTGGTGCGCCGTCTGGTTCTGGTCGGCGGCTGGGCACACTCCACCAGTCCCCGCGACCAGTACTACTTCCAGACCTTCCGCAAGCTGCTGGATGCCGACCGGGAACTGTTCAAGCGCTTCGCCGCCCTCACCGGATTCAGCCGGGCGGCCCTGGACGGCTTCGGCCACCAGGGGCTGGCGCAGTCGCTGGCCGACGCCTGGCCGCCGCCTGGCATCGGCCGCCAGATCGACCTCGGCGCCCGGGTCGATGTGCGCCCATTGCTGCCCGCCATCACCGCGCCGACCCTCGTGATCGGCTTCATCGACGACGCCATGATCCCCATCGAGGGTTCCCGCCAGTTGCACGCAGCCATCCGGGGCAGCCGGCTGGTGGAGGTGCAGGACCAGGGGCACATGGACTGGTTCGCCGATCCCACCGGCCTGGTCAAGCTCACCCGCGAGTTCCTCGGCGCCGGCTGACGACCTCGGCGCGGGAACGCCAACGGCGACGACGCCCGCGAGATCCTGGAGACCGCAGGCGGCAGGGACCCGTCCTGTACGGGATGGCCGTGCACGACACCAGCGACTCGTCGACCACTTCGCCGACCGGTAGCGCGCGGGTCGCCCCGTGCGCTACCGCCGGACTCACCACCCGCTCAGGTCGTGCCGCAGCCGCCGCTCGTGCAGCTCGGTGCCGCCGGGTCCTCGGTCGAGCTGGGTGCGTCCGGTGTCGGTCCAGCCGTGGCGAAGGTAGAAGCGCAGCGCGCGTTCGTTGCCGTCGAGCACCCACAGACCGGCGTGCGTGAAGCCGCAGGAACGCAGCCGGTCGAGGGCGGCGGCGTGGAGCTGGGTGCCGATGCCGCGGCGCCAGACCCCGGGGGTGAGGTAGAGGGCGTAGAGGTCGCCGAGGGTGGCGTCGGAGCGGTCGGCGGGGACGAGCGGAGGCCCGGTCGCGGCGAAGCCGACGATGGTGTCCGCGATCGTGGCGACGACCGCGCGGGTGCGCGGTGGGCGGGTGGTGAGAACGTCCGACCAGGACTGTTCCCGGTCCGAGACGGACAGGCCGGCCAGCACCTCGTCGGGGAGCAGGCCGCGGTAGGCGGCGCGCCACGACCGCACCAGCACGGTGGCGATGGCGTGAGCGTCGTCCTGCTTCGCGTCCCGGAGCTCGACCACGCTGCCGATACTGTCACGGGAACGCGGTGCCGGCGCCTGCTCCCAACTACTACCAAAAAGTAGTAGTGTGGAGCGGGTCGACGAAAGGGTGATGGCATGGCTGCGGCGAAGAAGGATCCGGAGCGGCTGCGTCGCTACTGGGACAAGCACTCGGGTTCCTACGACAGGCAGATGGGTTTCTGGGACCGGCGCTTCTTCGGTGACACCCGGCAGTGGGTCTGTGGCCAGGCGCAAGGGGAGGTGCTCGAGGTCGCGCTCGGCACGGGGCTGAACCTGCCGTGGTATCCGGCCGAGGTGCGGCTGACCGGGATCGACCTGAGCCCGGCCATGCTCGAGCACGCCCGCCGACGGGCCACGGAGCTGGGCCGCGCCGTGGATGCGCGGGTCGGCGACGCGCACGGGCTGGAGTTCGCGGACGCCTCGTTCGACACCGTGGTGGCGACATTCTCGCTGTGCGCGATCCCGGACGACCGGGCCGCGGTCGCGGAGATGTGGCGCGTGCTCCGGCCGGGCGGGCTGTTGGTGCTGGCCGATCACGTCGTCAGTACCTCGGCCCCGCTGCGCGTCGTGCAGCGCCTGCTGGAACTGGTCACCATCCCGCTGGGGGAGGAGCACTTCCGGCGGCGACCGATCACGCACGTGCGGGCGCAGGGCTTCACCGTGGAGCGGCAGGAACGCTTCGGGTACGGCATCGTGGAGCGGCTCGCCGCGAGAAAGCCGCAGTCGTGACCCACGGCGAGGCACCGAGCGGTGTGCGCGGCACTACGCCACCTGGAGAGGCATCACGCAGGGGCAGGTGAGCAGCATGAACGTCCACGCTGCCGCCACGACGAGCGCGAACACCAGCCCGCCCGCCACGGTCAGCGCGGCGCGGCGCCGGGAGATCGCGGCAGGCCGCGGAGGGCGTCCGGACTCCAGCTGCGACACCCGGGCATCCAGCAGTTCCGGCCCGGCGAAATGAGCCGCGAACGCCGGGGAGGCCGGGGGCAGCGCCGCGACCCGCAGCAGTGCCCCGGCAACCGCGGCCCGGCCGCACCGTTTCGCCGCGTGCCGGTCGGCGGCCAGCTCGTACCCCCGGCGGGCACGGCCCCGCAGATCGGCCGCCACTGGAAGGAACCACAGGTGGGCGGCGAGCGTCCGGCCCAGCAGCAGCCGCAGCGGATCCCGCCTGCGCACGTGCGCCTGCTCATGGGCCAGAACGGCGCGCAGCTCCTGCTCGCTCAGCTCCGCGACGAGCCCGCTGCTGACCACGACGTACGGCCGCCACAACCCCACGGTGACCGCCAGCGGCTCGCGTGCAGGGATCACCTGGACGCCCTCGAGCGCGCCAGGTCGCGCCAGGCCCGTGCTCGGCGCCGGTGTCCGCAGGCCGGCGATCCAGCGATGGAACCGGTGCGTGTGCCACAGCCCGCGGGCCAGCACGCGAGCGGCGTTGACGACGGCGATCGCGCTGACTCCGGCGAGCACCGGGGCCAGGAGGGCGCCCGGATGGCCGTCCAGCCACAGCTCGCGCGCCGCGGCCTTTCCGCTCAGCAGCGTCAGCACGCACCCCGACAGAACCAGGGCGGGATAGCTGGCGACCGCGGCGGTCACCAGAGCGAACAGCGGCCAGTCCCGGCTCATGGGTCATCCACCAGCCGACGCAGCCGCGACCGGAGTTGCTCGTCACCGCCGACCTGCTCCACGAACGAGGCCACGGCCGCGTCGCCATAGTCGTCCAGCAACTGCCGTACCGCGATCTCGGCCGCGCTGCCGTACACCGCGCAGTAGACATAGCCCCGCCCGGTCCGCTGCCGCCGCACCACGCCCCGCTCGGTCAGTCTCGACAACACCGTCATCACCGTCGTGTAGGCCAGTGGCGCAGCCCGCTTCGCGTTCAGCTGGGCCAGCACGGCGCGCACCGGCAGTGCTTCCTCTGCCCGCCACAGGATCTCCATGACGTCGGACTCCAGCGGCCCGAGCACAGCCCCGCGTTCCGTACGACCCACAGCTGCCCAGCCTACTACGCCAACGTCGTATCGAGCTGGGGTCAGGGAAGGGATCTCGGCGCAGCGTCGCCGGTCAGACTTTGACGACCCGCGGCCCGGCGTCGGCCAGCTCGTCGGCCGCCGCGCCGTCGATGCCGTCGTCGGTGATGAACGTGTCGATGTCCTTGAGCTCCGCGAACCGGGTGAAGTGGTCGTTGCCCACCTTCGTGTGGTCGGCCAGGAGCACGCAACGCCTGCTGCTGGCGATGGCGGCCCGCTTGATGACGGCCTCGGCCGGGTCCGGTGTGGTCAGCCCGCGCTCGACGGAGATCCCGTTGGTGCCGATGAACGCGACGTCGACGAAGATCTCGCTCAGCGCGTGCAGCGCCCACGAGTCGACCGTGGCCAGCGTGCGGCTGCGCAGGCGGCCACCGAGCAGCATCAGCGTGATGTTGGGCCGGGTGGCGAGGTGGAGCGCGATCTTGACGGCGTGGGTCACCACGGTCAGCTCGCGGTCGGTGGGCAGCTCCTCGGCGAAGCGCGCCGTGGTGGACCCCGCGTCGAGCAGGATGCTGCCCTCGTCGGGGAGCTCTTCGAGGGCGGCCTTGGCAATGCGCTTCTTCTCGGCCGTCAGCACGGCCTCGCGGGTCGCGAGCGCGGGTTCGAAGCCGAGCCGTTCCACCGGGATCGCGCCGCCGTAGACACGGCGCAGCACTCCGTGCCGCTCGAGGAACGTCAGGTCGCGCCGGATGGTCTCGGTGGTGACGGAGTACTCCTCGGCGAGTGCGGTGACATCCACCCTGCCGCGAGCGCGGGCCCGCTCGAGAATCGCCTGTTGGCGCTCTTCGGCATACACGTCGTTTCCTCCCCACACCGCGTCCCGTCGCACCGCGCTGAGCGGGATGCCGCTCCAGCGTACTGGAAAACAACACAATCACAGGCCGGACCACTCGGCCCATGCCGCGTGGATCCGTTTCGGTTCCCGTGGTCCTCACACCAGGTCGTGCAGGCGATCGCGGACCCGGATCATCAGCTCGAGGGGCGGCCGGTGCTCGGCGGTCAGCCGGTTCTCGTGCACCCGGACGGCTCCGAGGTCCACCAGGTCGGCGATCAGCACGCGGGCGGCGCCGATGGGCAGCCCGAGCCGGGCGGCCAGCTCGGCCGTCGACTGCGGCGTCTGACAGGTGAGCCAGATGAGCCGGTGGTCGGCCGTCAGCCGCGGCGTGTCGAGGCGAACGTGCCGGTGCGCGGAGATCAGTGTCTCGACACCGAGCCGCTGCGTCGGCCTGGTGCGGCCTCCGGTGCGAATGTAGGGGCGCACCAGCGGAAGCCCGGGCGGGTCCGGGTCGGTGCCGACGGACCGGTTCTCGCCGGGGGCCGGGTGCGGATCGGGGGCCGGGTCGGGGTGGGCCGGGATGTCCTGCGTCGTCTCGGGTGGCGCCTCGAGGCCCGCGGCTTCGGTCTCGGTGTCGGCGACGCTCTCCACCGACGACTGCGGCTGGAATCCGTGTTCGGCCCAGAGCCGGTAGTCGCCCCAGCCGCCGAAGAAGAGGCCGCCGAACGGGTTGGTGCTCATGGGCCCGCCTCGCGCCTGGCCGCACGACATGGCGTGCCGGCGTTGCGGGCGTGTCCGGGCGCCTGGGCAGCCATTGCCTCACCACCTGTGCTTCGGTCGGACTTTACGTGGGATTAATCGTGTTTGACAAGCAGTCGGCTCGTTCTTGCGTGGGTTCACCTGGGACATCGCGGCCTCGGTCCGGACAAGACCGGCGAAACACCCTTGACTTCGCAACAGAGCGCATGTAAACAAAGCTATCCACAGGCGAAACGGCGGTAAAACAACATGGAACCAAGCCGGATGTGGAGAACCGCCTCATCGGTGCCGCCGCCCTCGGTGGCCGGCGCCTGCTTCGTTGTGTCCCGTCGCCCGGCCGACCTCTCTCCCGGCGCCCGCACGGCGGCCGGGACGGTCCCGCCTGGCAGGCCAGCATGATCGTCACGGTGACGCTGAATCCGAGCCTCGATCGCACCATCGAGGTCGCCAGGCTTGTCAGGGGAGCACTCGTGCGCGCCACCGGGACGCGGCTCGATCCCGGCGGGAAAGGCGTCAACGTGGCACGGGCGCTCGCCGCGCACGGCATCCGCTCGTGTGCCGTGGTGCCGCGCAGCGGCGCGGTCGGCGACGAACTGGTCGCGCTGCTGTCGGCAGAGGGCATCGACGTGCGTGCCGTGCCGGTCACGGGACAGACCAGGTCCAACGTGAGCCTCGTGGAGCCGGACGGCACGGTGACCAAGATCAACGAGCCGGGCGGGCCGCTCACCGAGGCCGACCTCCGCGACGTGATCTCGGCCGTGCTGAGCGCGGCCGAGCGCGCCGACTGGGTCGTGGCCAGCGGAAGCCTGCCGCCCGGGGTGCCGGACACGGTCTACGCCGAGCTGGGACGCAGGCTCACCGGGCTCGGGGTGCGCTTCGCCGTGGACACCTCAGGCGCGGCGTTGCGAGCGGCCCTGGCGGCGGGTCCCGCACTGGTGAAGCCCAACCGCGACGAGCTGGCCGAGGCGAGCGGCTCGACGATCGAGACGCTCGCCGACGCGGCCCGTGCCGCCAAGGCGATGGTCGCCGCGGGTGCCAGGACGGTGCTGGCCAGCCTCGGCGCCGACGGTGCCGTGCTGGTCGACGAACAGGGGGCACGGTACGGGGAATCGCCCGTGAAGGGCGGCCGCAGCTCGGTCGGGGCCGGTGACGCGATGCTCGCCGGCTACCTGGCGGCGGGCGTCACCGGCGGTGACGCCCTGACCGAGGCGTTGTCGTGGGGGGCCGCGGCGGTCCGGTTGCCGGGCAGCCGCATGCCGGGACCGGCCGACGTCGATCGGTCCCTGGTCCGGATCCAGGGGACTCCGGACTTCTCGCGGTCGCTCAGCGGCCAGGACAGAGTGCACGGGATGGAGCAAATCCAATGACGAATCTTGCAGACCTCAAGCACTTACAGGGCAACAGTCTCCGCGCCAGGGTGCAGCGTTTCGGCGGCAACCTCGCGGCGATGATCATGCCGAACATCGGCGCGTTCATCGCGTGGGGCCTGATCACGGCCCTGTTCATCCCGACCGGCTGGCTGCCCAACGAGACACTGGCCGAACTGGTCGGCCCGATGATCACCATGCTGCTGCCGCTGCTGATCGGCTACACCGGCGGCAGGCTCGTGCACGGCCAGCGCGGAGCGGTCGTCGGCGCGGTGGCGACGGTGGGCGTCGTCGTCGGCTCCGAAGTGCCGATGTTCCTCGGTGCCATGATCATCGCACCGATCACGGCCCTGCTGCTGAAGGGCTTCGACCGCCTGGTCGACGGCAAGATCAGGACCGGCTTCGAGATGCTGGTCAACAACTTCAGCGCCGGCATCATCGGCGGTGCCATGGCCCTGATCGGCCTCGTCGCGATCGGCCCGGTCGTGGAGGCGCTGACCACCGCCGCCGGAAACGGCGTGGACTTCCTCGTCAGCAACAGCCTGCTCCCGCTGGTGTCGCTCATCGTCGAGCCGGCGAAGGTGCTGTTCCTCAACAACGCCATCAACCACGGGGTGCTCAGCCCGATCGGACTCTCGGAGGCCGCCGAGAGCGGGCAGAGCCTGCTGTTCATGATCGAGACGAACCCCGGCCCCGGCCTGGGAATCCTGATCGCGTTCCTGTTCTTCGGCCCGAGGGTGACGCGGGCGACCGTGCCCGGCGCGATGATCATCCACTTCCTCGGCGGCATCCACGAGATCTACTTCCCCTACGTGCTGATGAAGCCGCGGCTGATCCTGGCGGCGATCGGTGGCGGTGCGGCGGGTGTCGCGACCGCGATGATCACCAACTCCGGCCTGGTCGCGGTGCCCTCTCCGGGCAGCATCTTCGCCTACCTCGCGGTCACGCCCCGGGGTGGCTACGTCAGCGTCCTGCTGTCCATTGTGGTGGCGACCGGCGTCTCGTTCCTGCTCGCCTCCATGCTCCTGCGCTTCGGGCGGGGCGCGGACGACCCGCTCGGCGCGCCGGTGCTGACGGCCGACGCGGCGCCCGCACCGGCGAGGGCCACCGCCGCGGCAGCCGCGCCCGGAGCCGGATCCCGGGCGGGCACCACCACGATGGAGGAGCCGCCGCCGTCGCGGCCGGTCATCTCCGGCAAGGACGTCACGACGGTGCTGATCGCCTGTGACGCGGGGATGGGCAGCAGCGTCATGCTGGCAGGCCAGATGCGCAACCGGCTCAAGCCGTACGGGGTGAGCGTCGAGCACGTCTCCGTCAACGCGATCCCCGCCGACGCCCAGCTCGTCCTCACCCACGCCGACCTGGCGCCGCGTGCGCGAGCCACGGCGCCGAACGCGGTCGTGGTCCCGTTCACCTCGTTCCTCTCCGACCCCGTCTTCGACACGGTGGAGGACGCCATCAAGGAAGGAGGTGAGCTCCGTGGCTGAACTCACCGACAGCGGCGAGGTGCTGCCGAGGCAGGGCATCCGGCTCGGGCTGACCGCGGCCGACAAATGGGACGCGATCCGGCAGTGTGGCGCGCTGCTCACCGAGCTCGGCGCGGTCGACCCCGGCTATCCGGAGACCATGATCGAACGCGAGCAGTCGGTGTCGACCTACCTCGGCGAGGGGGTGGCGATCCCGCACGGGACCGACGCCAGCCGGGCGCTGGTCCGGCGCACGACTCTCGGGGTGCTGCAGTTCCCGCGGGGAGTCGACTGGAACGGCAACCCCGTGCGGATCTGCGTGGCCATCGCCGCCAAGGGCGACGAGCACATGACGGTGCTCTCGGCGCTGGCGCAGGTCCTCTCCGACTCCCGGCAGGCCGAGCGGCTCCGCACCGCCACCACAGTCGAGGCCGTCCACGAGCTGCTGGCCTCCGTACAGAAGGGCATCAACACATGAGGGTCGCGCGCTTCTACGCTCCCGGTGACCTGCGGCTGGAGGACGCCGACGAGCCCCGGCCCGCGCGGGACGAGGTGAAGATCCGGGTCCGGCAGTGCTCGACGTGCGGCACCGACGTGAAGATCTTCAACCACGGCCACCATCACCTGGTGCCGCCGCGCGTGATCGGCCACGAGATCGCGGGCGAGATCGTGCATGTCGGTGACGAGGTGAGCGGCTGGTCGATCGGCGACCGGGTCCAGGTCATCGCCGCGGTGCCCTGCGGCACCTGCCCGGACTGCACGGGCGGCCGGATGACCATCTGCCCGAACCAGACCTCGGTGGGCTACCACTACGACGGCGGCTTCGCGGAGTTTCTGGTGGTGCCACGGCAGGTGCTGGCCGTCGACGGGCTGAACAGGATCCCGGACGGGGTGACCTTCGCCGAGGCCTCCGTCGCTGAGCCGCTTGCCTGCGTGTACAACGGCCAGGAACTCGCCGGTGTGGGCGAGGGCGACGACGTCGTCGTGGTCGGCGCGGGCCCGATCGGCTGCCTGCACGTCCGGCTCGCCCGCGCCCGCGGCGCGCGCCGGGTGTTCCTCGTGGAGCTGAACCGGGACCGGCTGGACATGGCCGCCGCCGTCGTGCAGCCGGACGCGGCCGTCTGCGGGTCGGACGTGGACGCGGTCGACGAGGTGCGCAAACTGACCGACGGCCGCGGCGCCGACGTGGTCATCACGGCCGCCGCCTCGGGCCAGGCGCAGGAGGAGGCGCTGCAGATGGTCGCGCGCAGCGGCCGGATCAGCTTCTTCGGCGGCCTGCCCAAGGACAGGCCGACGATCACGCTGGACTCCAACCTGGTCCACTACCGCGAGCTGACCATCGTCGGCGCGAACGGGTCGAGCCCCGCGCACAACAAGAAGGCGCTCCAGCTGATCGGAAGCGGGCAGGTGCCCGTGCACGACCTGATCACCCATCGGCTGCGGCTCGACGATCTGCACGAGGCGATCCGGCTGGTCGCCAGTGGTCAGGCGATCAAGGTCACGATCGAGCCGTAGGCCGCCCCGCCGGGCACCGGGGCCGATCGGCGGCCCCGGTGTCGGCGCCCTGCCCCGGATCACCGGGGCGGATCGGGCACCTTCGAGGGATGCGTGGCCAGCGGCGTCACCCTGATCGTCAGGTAGGGAAACAGCGGAAGGCCCGACAGCAGCTCGTGCAGCTCGTCGTTGGACTCGACGTCGAAGACCGAGATGTTGGAGTACTCACCCACGACGCGCCACAGGTGCGGCCACTTCCCTTCGCGCTGCAGCTGCTGGCTGTAGGCCTTCTCCCGCGCGACGACGTCGGCACGGACCTCCGGGTCCAGGTCGGGCGGGAGGTGCACATCCATCCGGACGTGGAACAACATGGGTGGGTCCTCCTCGGAGTCCTCGAAAGGGCGATCAGGCGGCCGGGTCGAGCACGAATCCGTACGACACGGTTTCGCCGTCCTCGGCCGGCGCCGGATCGAGCATCAGCTCCGGCTTCACCGCCGAGGCGATGTCGTCGTCGTTGTGCTCGTCGCCGGGAAAGTACAGCTGCGCGGTCAGCAGCTCGTGGCCCGGCGCGGAGACCTTGACGTGCAGGTGCGCCGGGCGCCACGCGTGCCATCCCGCGGCCGCGATCAGCGCACCGCACGCGCCGTCGGTGGGGATCTGGTACGGCGCCGGGCGCACGGTGCGGATCTCGAACGAGCCGTCGGAGCCGGTCGAGAACGTGCCGCGCAGGTTCCACTCCGGGATGCCGGGCGCGAACTGCGAGTACAGGCCGTCGGCGTCGGCGTGCCACAGCTCGATCGTCGCGCCCGCGAGCGGGGTGCCGTCGGTCGAGGTGACCCTTCCCGTCCACACCAGCGGGGTGCCCGGCTCGTTGTCCCGCATCGGGACCGAGCCACGCGAGCCCCGCTCCGGCGCGCCGGGCACGTAGTACGGGCCCTCGATGGTGCCCTTGTTGCCCTGCCGGTGCTCGGTGGCGACCTCCTCGATGACGTGCTCGACCCACACGTCCAGGAACAGCGGCCACTCGCCGTCCTCACCGAGGCGGATCAGCCACGCCTTGAGCGCGTTGTACTCGTCGTAGGTGACCTTGTGCCTGCGGATGGTCTCGTGCACGGCCGACAGCACCTCGCGGGCCAGCAGGTCGACCCGCTCCTTCGGGGTGTCGGCGACGGTGGCGAGCTTGTCCGACTTGAAGCGCTCGGTGGCGCTCGCACCGGACTCGGCGGCCGCGGGCGCGTGGTGGGTGGCGGTCATGGGGATCCTCCTTGATTCCGTGCTGTCCGGGGACAGTTCAGGTGTCCTGGCGGTAGCGGGCGAGCTTGTCCGGGTCGATCTCGATCCCGAGCCCGGCGCCGGGGCGGATGGTCAGCTCACCGTCGTGGATCTCCAGCGGCTCGGTGAGCAGGTCGTCGGTCATGTCGAGGAAGTTCGACAGCTCGCCGGCCCGGTGGGACGTGAGCCGGTAGGACGCGCCGAACGCGACGGTGCACAGGGACCCCAGCTGGCCGTCGACCTGGTTGCCCATCACGACCTCCAGGCCGAGCCCCTCGGCCAGATGGTGCACCCGCTGGGAGCCGGTGAAGCCGGTGCGGGCGCACTTGATGCTGACCGCCGTGGCCGAACCGCCCAGGACCTCGCGGGTGACGTCGGCCGGGGTGACGGCCGACTCGTCGGCGATGAAGGGCACGTCGAGCTGCGACACCAGCCAGCGGCGGCCCAGCACGTCGTCGGCGGGACACAGTTCCTCGGCGAACAGCAGACCGAGACCGGCCATGTCCCTCATCGCCGTCGCGGACTCCGCGGCGGTCCAGCCCCGGTTGCCGTCGACGTACAGCTCGACGTCGTCGCCGAGTCCTTCGCGCAGGGCCCGCACCACGGCGGTGTCCAGGCCGACGGGGCGGCGCCCGACCTTGACCTTGAACGTCGTGATGCCGTGCTGGTCCCGCATGCGCTGGGCCTCGGCGACCATCGCCGCGGGTTCGTCGAAGCCGAGCATGTGGCACACGCGCATCCGGTCGGTGTAGCCGCCGAGCAGCTCGGTGACCTGCACGTCGAGCGATCGGCCCAGCGCGTCCCAGACCGCTATGTCGAGCGCGGCCTTGGCCGCCGGGTTGCCGACGGTGCGGGCCAGCCGGGCCGTCATCGTCTCGCGTTCCAGCAGGCTCAGGCCGACCACCTGCGGCGCGAAGAGATCGTCGATCACCGCGACGATCCCGGCCTGGGTCTCGCCGTAGGTGAACGGCCGGGGCGGAGCCTCCGCCACACCGGTGATCCCGTCGTCGGTGTGCACCCGGACCAGCACGTGCTCGGCCACGTGGACCTCGCCGGAGGCGAACTTCAGCGGCTTGCGGTACGGGATGGCGAAGGGGATCGCCTCCACGCGCGTGATCTTCATGCACCGGCCTCGGGTTGGTGTGCGTGCGGGGTGAGGGCGGCCTCGGCGACGCCGAGAACCGACCGGACGAGCGGGGAGTCGTTGCCACGGCGCCAGGCCAGGGCGAGCTCGACGGAGCCTGCGTCGGCGAGGTCGCGGAACACGACCCCGGCCAGCGGCAGCGCGCGCGCCGACGCGGGCAGGACCGCGATGCCCAGACCTCCGGCGACCAGTGCCAGCACGACCGCCGTCCCCTCCGCTTCGTGCTCGCGGCGGGGGCTGAACCCGGCGGCCTCGCAGCTGCGCAGGACCGCGTCGTTGACCACGGAGTCCTTGCTGGCGTAGCCGATGAACCCCTCGGTGCGCAGGTCCGCCATGGACACCACCGGCTCCACCGCCAGGCGGTGATCCGCGGGTACCGCGAGGATCAGCGGCTCGCCCTCCAGGGTGTGCAGGTCGACGTCCTCGCCCCGCGCGGGCGGCCGCAGCACGCCCAGATCGAGGGCACCGCTGCGCAGGCCGTCGCACTGGGCGGCCGTGAGCAGGTCCGCGTGGACCTCCACCGCGACGCCCGGCAGCTCCCGCTTCACCGCACGGGCGATGCGCGGCAGGTGCGAGAACGACGACGTGCCGGTGAAGCCCACCCTGACGAGCCCGAGCCTGCCGTCGGCGATGCGCCGCACGCCGCGGACGCTGCCCTCCACCGTGTCCAGCACGCGCTGAGCCTCGATGAGCAGGAACTCTCCGGCCGGGGTGAGCCGGACCTGCCGGGTGGTGCGGGTGAACAGCGCGGCTCCCAGCTCAGCCTCCAGCTGCCGGATCGCGTGCGAGAGGGCAGGTTGCGCCAGGTGCAGGCGCTCGGCCGCCTTCCCGAAGTGGCAGGTGTCGGCCACCGCCGTGAAGTACCGCAGATGCCGCAGCTCCATGGCCGGCCTCCTCCCTGCTCCTCGTCGATTGATTCACCGTAGGTACGGATATTGAGTCAGAACAAGGAGCGATTTTGTCTTGATTGATCGATGCGGTCGATTAATAGCACCCTGGGTCAGGACTAGGTAATAGCCCGGTGTGACCGCAGCCACGGCTTGTCATGGTCGGGGGAACACGCAGAGCCGATCAGTGCTGATGAGGCCGTTGGAGGTTTCCGTGACCGAGACCCTGGACCACCTGTCGGCCGTTCTCGCCGACGCCGTCGTCGAGGACCGCGACGCCGGGATCTACCGCGCCAACCGCAGGATCTTCACCGACGAGGAGATCTTCGAACTCGAGATGAAACACATCTTCGAGGGCAACTGGATCTACCTGGCGCACGAGAGCCAGATCCCCGACCCGGGCGACTACTTCACGACCTACATCGGCAGGCAGCCGGTGGTCATCACCCGCGACGCAGGCGGGACGCTGCACTGCCTGGTCAACGCGTGTGCCCACCGGGGCGCGATGCTCTGCCGCCGCAAGCGCGACAACCGGATGACGCTGACCTGCCCGTTCCACGGCTGGACCTTCCGCAACGACGGCACGCTGCTCAAGGTCAAGGACCCCGACGGGGCCGGCTACCCGGCCTCCTTCGACACCGGCGGCTCGCACGATCTGACGAGGGTCGCGCGGTTCGAGGGCTACCGCGGCTTCCTGTTCGGCAGCCTCAACGCCGACGTGCTGCCGCTGGCCGAACACCTCGGTGACACCACCAAGATCATCGACATGCTCGTCGACCAGTCGCCGGAGGGGCTGGAGGTGCTGCGCGGCGCGTCCACCTACACCTTCGACGGCAACTGGAAGGTGCAGGCCGAGAACGGCGCCGACGGCTACCACGTCACCGCGACGCACTGGAACTACGCCGCCACCACCGCACGCCGCGGCACCGGCGAGTCGAAGAACGACACCAAGACGCTCGACGCGGGCAGCTGGGGCAAGTCCGGCGGCGGCTACTGGTCCTTCCCGCACGGTCACCTCTGCCTGTGGACGTGGGCGGGGAACCCGCAGGACCGTCCACTCTGGAGTCGGATGGCCGAGCTCAAGGAGGAGTTCGGCGAGGCAAAGGGCGATTTCATGGTCAAGGGGTCCCGCAACCTGTGCCTTTACCCCAACGTCTACCTCATGGACCAGTTCTCCACGCAGATCCGGCACTTCCGGCCTATCGCCCCCGACCGGACCGAGGTGACGATCTACTGCATCGCGCCGAAGGGGGAGAGCCCCGAGGCGCGCGCCTGGCGGATCAGGCAGTACGAGGACTTCTTCAACGCCTCGGGCATGGCCACCCCGGACGACCTGGAGGAGTTCCGCTCCTGCCAGCTGACGTTCCGCGCCGGAGCCGCGCCGTGGAACGACATGAGCCGGGGTGCCGAGCACTGGCTCGATGGTCCGGACGAGGTCGCCGAGGCGCTGGGCATGAAGGACGTGCTCTCCGCAGGGCAACGCAACGAGGACGAGGGTCTGTATCCGATCCAGCACGGCTACTGGCGCGACACCCTGCGCGCGGCGCTCGCCGCGGAGCGCGCCACCCCGCCGCAGTCCGAGTCCGCCACCGCCTGAGGAGTTCCGCGATGACCGTGCCCACCGAATCGAAGGCCATCACCCAGACCGCCATCGAGCAGTTCCTCTACCGCGAGGCGCGTCACCTCGACGACCGCGAGTTCGAGAAGTGGCTCGACTGCTACGCCGACGACGTCGTGTTCTGGATGCCCTCCTGGGGCGACGACGACCTGCTGACCGAGGACCCGCAGACCGACGTCTCGCTCATCTACTACCCGAACAAGGGCGGGCTGGAGGACCGCGTGTTCCGGATCCGCACGGAGCGGTCCAGCGCCACGTCGATCCCGGAGCCGCGCACGAGCCACAACATCACCAACGTGGAGGTGATCGAGCGCCGCGGCGACCTCGTCGACGTGCGGTTCAACTGGCACACCATGTACTTCCGTTACAAGACCGTGGACCCGTACTACGGGACGTCCTTCTACACGATCGACTTCTCCGGCAGCAGCCCGCTGATCCGGCGGAAGACGGTCGTGCTGAAGAACGACTACATCCACCACGTCGTCGACGTCTACCACATCTGAGGAGGCGTCATGGCCTACCAGGTCGCACTGTCCTTCGAGGACGGTGTCACCCGCTTCATCGACTGCGAGGCGGACCAGACGGTCGCCGACGCCTCCTACCGGCAGCGCGTCAACATCCCGCTGGACTGCCGTGACGGCGCGTGCGGGACGTGCAAGGCGTTCTGCGAGTCGGGCACCTACGACGGCGGAACCTACCTCGACGACGCGCTCACCGCCGCCGAGGCCGGGCGCGGATACGTCCTGCCGTGCAGCATGACACCGAAGTCCGACCTCGTGCTGCGGATCGCCGGCACCTCGGCGGCCGCCAAGACCTCGGCTGCCACCTACCCGGCCACCATCACGGCGCTGGAGCGATTGTCGCCGACGACCGTCGCCCTCACGCTGGAGACGCCGGACCGTGACACGCTCGCGTTCCTGCCGGGGCAGTACGTCAACATCGAGGTCCCCGGCACCGGCCAGTCGCGGTCGTACTCGTTCAGCAACGCGCCGGACGACAAGGAGCTGACGTTCCTGGTCAAGCTGACCCCCGGCGGGGTGATGTCGGACTACCTCACCGAGCGCGCCCGGCCCGGCGACGCGCTCACCTTCACCGGGCCGCGCGGCAGCTTCTTCCTGCGCGAGGCCGACCGGCCCGCGCTGCTGCTGGCCGGCGGCACCGGGCTGGCCCCGATCCTGTCGATCGTGCGGGCGATGCGGGACTCACGACCGACGCGCCCGGTACACCTCGTCTACGGCGTCACCACCGACGACGACCTCGTCGAGCTGGGCACCCTCGCCGAGCTCGCCGCCACGGTCGACGGGCTGACCTGGGACTACTGCGTCGCCGACCCGGCCAGCACGGCCCCGAACACGGGCTACGTGACGAGCCTGGTCGGCGACGAGCACCTGCACGACGGCGACGTCGCGGTGTACGTGTGCGGGCCACCCCCGATGGTGGAGGCGGTGCGCGAGCACCTCGCGGGCGCGGGGGTCGAGCCGGCCGGGCTCTACTACGAGAAGTTCGCGGTGTCCGGCACCGCCGCCGGACCGGTCGCCGGGGAGGCGGCGACCGATCCGGAGCCGGCAGGCGCACCGGTCGCGTCCGGTCCCGCCCCGGTCACCCACCCGCCGGAGCCCACGGCCACGGAGGCCGTGGTCGCGCCCGGGGGAGCGGGCAGGGTTCTGGCCGGGCAGGCGATCTTCCCGCCCGTCCCGCTGGCACCGCTGCGCCGCGCCGCGCCCCCGGCCGAGGACGGCACCACCAAGCGCGCCATCGCCGGGCAGGAGCTGCTGCCCGCCCGCGACGACATCGCACCGTTGGCCGCGCGGCGGCCGACGTTCGTCAGCCCAGGACGGTTCGACGGCAAGGTCGTGGTGGTCACCGGCGCCGCCCAGGGCATCGGCGAGCGGGTGGCCCGCCGGATCAGCGCCGAGGGCGGGACCGTCGTGCTCGCCGACCGGGCCGGCCTGGTCGCCGGGGTGGCCTCCGAGCTGACCGGCGAGACGCTGCCCGTGGTCGCGGACCTGGAGACCTGGGAGGGCGCGCAGGCGATGGCCGAGGCCGCCCTCGCCCGGTACGGCCGGATCGACGTGCTGGTCAACAATGTCGGCGGGGCGATCTGGTTCAAGCCGTTCACCGAGTTCGCCCCGACCGAGATCGACGCCGAGATCCGCCGCTCACTGCTGACGACGCTGTACTCGTGCCGGGCCGCGCTGCCGTCGATGGCCGCACGGGGCCGCGGCGTCATCGTCAACGTGTCCTCCGCGGCGACGCGCGGGATCCACCGTATCCCGTACTCGGCCGCCAAGGGCGGCATCAACGCCATCACCGCCTCACTGGCGTTCGAGTACGCGGACGCCGGCATCCGGGTGGTCGCAAGCGCCCCGGGGGGCACCGAGGCCCCACCGCGCAGGATCAGCCGCGGTGGCTCCGCGCTCGAGAGCGAGCAGGAGAAGACCTGGTTCCAGGCGCACATCGACCAGACCGTGAACTCGTCGCTGCTGAAGCGCTACGGCACGCTCGACGAACAGGCCGCCGCGATCGCGTTCCTGGCCTCGGACGAGGCCTCCTACATCACCGGCACCGTGCTGCCGGTGGCCGGCGGCGATCCCGGCTGACGCCGCAACCCGTGCGGTCACCGCGTGGCCGCGTGTTCTCCCTACCCCCAACCCATTCCGGGAGTCCTCATGCCCGACACCGACGCAACGAAGCGCCGGCGCACCGTGTCCTGGGTGGTCGCCCTGTCCACGATCGCCCTCGTCTTCGACGGCTACGACCTCGTGGTCTACGGAACCGTCCTGCCCACGTTGCTCGCCGACCCCGCACAGCTCGGCGCGCTCAGCCCCGCCGAGGCCGGCTCCCTGGGCAGCTACGCCCTGGTCGGCGTTCTCGTCGGCGCACTGGCGGCGGGCAGCCTCGGCGACTGGATCGGCCGCCGCAGGATCATGCTGATCAATCTGGCCTGGTTCTCGATCGGCATGGGAGCCACCGCGCTGACCCAGAACGTCACCGCGTTCGGCGTCGGCCGGTTCGTCACCGGCATCGGTGTCGGCGCGCTCGTGGCCACCGTGGGGGCGCTCGTGGCGGAGTTCGCCCCGCCCGGACAGCGCAACCGGCTCAACGCCATGGTCTACAGTGGAGTACCGGCCGGGGGAGTGCTCGCGGCTGTGCTGGCGATCGTGCTGGCCGACGCGATCGGCTGGCGCGGCCTGTTCTGGATCGGTGCCCTGCCGATCGTGCTCGTCCTGCCGCTGGCCGTCATGAAGCTGCCCGAGTCGCCCAGGTGGCTCGCCTCCCGGGGCCGGCTGGAGCAGGCCAGGGCCTTGGCGGAACGCACCGGCGTGCCGTTGGCCGCCGAACCGCCCGTGACCGGCCGGGTCGGCTTCCCCGCGCTGGCCTCCCGTGCGCTGGCGTTGCCGACCGTCCTGCTCGGCCTGATGAGCTTCGCCGGTCTGCTGCTGACCTACGGGCTCAACACGTGGTTGCCCAAGATCATGCAGGACGGCGGCTACGGCGAGGGCTACTCGCTCGCGTTCCTGCTCATCCTCAACCTCGGTGCGATCGTCGGTGGCCTGCTCGCCTCGCTGTGGGCGGACCGCATCGGCGCGAAACGGGTCGTGGCCACGACGTTCGTGCTCGCCGCGAGCACACTCGCGTTGCTGCCGCTCGGCCTGCCGTTCGGCGCGCTGCTGCTCGCGGTCGCCGTGGCGGGGGTCGGCACGATCGGCACCCAGGTGCTGATCTACGGGCTCGTGTCCCACTACTACCCGACGCGGGCCCGGGCAGCCGGGGTGGCGTGGTGCGCGGGCTTCGGCAGGCTCGGCGGGATCGTGGGCCCGGTGATCGGCGGCCTGCTCGTCGGCGCCGGGCTCGGCGGCACCACCGCCTTCCACGTCTTCGCGGGGATCGCGCTCGCCGCCGCGCTGGTCACCGGCCTCGTGCCCCGCTCGCGCCACGCCGACGCCGAGCTTCCGGTCGCTGGTGCCGCAGCGCATCCCGCCTAGAGTGACCATGTGGTCCACCGTCGCCCGCCGTTGATCGCCCGCGCCGCCGCACTCGCCGTCCTGGACGGCGCGGCGGCGCGGGTCGCGCGGGACGGGCCCGGCTTCGCGCTGGTCAGCGGCCCGTCGGGGGTGGGAAGGACCGCGCTGGTCGATGAGCTGGCCTCCCGGCACGAAGGTCCCGTGCTGCGGGCAGCCGGTGCGTCGTGGGAGACGGGACGCGCGTTCGGGGTCACCGGGCAGCTGGCGCCAGGTGGGGACCTGGTGGCAGGGCTCGGCCCCGGTACGACGCTGGCCATTGTGGACGACGCGCACTGGGCGGACACGGAGTCGCTGCAGGCGTTGGTGTCCACCGTCCGGCACGACCACGAGGCGCGGCTGCTCGTCGTCGCCACCTGCGTGAGCGGGGACCCCCACGTGCCCGCGGGGGCCCTCGACCTGCTGCACCGCGCCGCGACGACGACGGTGGCGCTGGAACCGCTCACCGCCCCGGAGGTGGGCGAGCTGGCCGCGGCGCGCGGCGTGCCGCTGCACCCGTCGATGGCGGAACGGCTCTGTCGGCACACGGGCGGCCTCCCGCGCCATGTCGTGCATCTGCTCGCCGAGGTGCCGAGGTCGGTGTGGACCCGGTTCGACCCCGGGCTGCCCGCACCCGCGGCGGTCGCGGCGCGGGTGCGGGAGAGCCTGGCGGCGTGCTCACCGGACGCGCGGCGGCTCGCCGAGGCCATCGCCGTTCTCGGTCCGGGCACGGCGGTCCGCGACGCCGCGTCGATGGCCGGAGTCGACGGCGACGTGCTGCCTCTGCTCGACGAGGTGTGCGGCGCCGGGCTCGTCGAACTGGCACCGCACGGACTGACCCAGGCGGGGCCGCCGGATCCGATGGTGCGTGCCGCGGTGCTCGCGACCATGGGCCCGGCCGCCTCGGCCGACGCGTACCGGCGGGCCGCGGACCTGATCGACGACCCGGTCCGCAGGATGCAACTGCTCGTCGGGGCGTCGCCGGTGCCGGACGCGGCGGTCGCCGACCGGCTCGACGAACTCGCCACCCAGCGCGCCGCCGAGGGCGCCTGGGGCGTCGCGGCGTCCCTGCTGTCCGACGCCAGCCGCCTCACCGACGACCGGCTGCTCCGGGAGCGCCGCCTGACCCGTGCCGTGGATGCGCTGATCGGTGCCGGTGACGCGTTCGCCGCCGCGGCACTGATCCCCGAGGTGGAGAGTCTGCGGGAAACGCCCCTGCGCAACGCGGTGCTGGGATACCTGGCGATCGTGCGTGGTCGCGCCACCGAGGCCCAGGCGCGGCTCGGCCGGGCCTGGGACCTGGTCAACAGCGAACGCGAACCGGACGTGGCTGCCATGATCTGCCAGCGCTATGTCCTGCACTCGCTGTGCCGGTGCCGCGCCGGTGACCTGGTCGACTGGGCCGACCGCGCGGTCTCCCTGGTTCCCCGGGACACCCCGGCCGCGGTGGAGGCGGCCGCGATCCGGGGGCTCGGCATCGCCGGCCTCGGCCGAGGGGACGAGGCGCTGGCCTGCTACGCCGAGCTGGCCGAGCGGGTCCAGCACGGTGCACAGGCGCAACGGATCCTGATGGGCCGCGGCTGGCTGAACCTCATGGTCGACGCCCTCGACGACGCGCGGGCGGACCTGGAAAGCGCGGTGCCCACGACGTTTCTCGGCGGCTCGACCCGCATCTCGCTGTGGGCCCGCGGCTGGCTGGCGCGGGCACAGTTCGCCGCGGGGGAGTGGGACGAGGCCCTGCGCACGGTGGCCGAGGCGGAGCCGCTGCTGGACCGCTCCGGGATCGTGCTGGCCGGGCCGCTGCTGGCGTGGACCGCGGTCTCCGTTCACGCACTGCGCGGCGACTGGGACCGCGCCGAGGAGGCCGTGCGCCGCGCCGACGCCGGGCCGCAGGACTACGACATCATGCGTGTGCCCTCCTGCCTGGCGCGCGCCCAGCTCGCCGAGGCGCGCGCCGACTCCGCCGGGGTGCTGCGGGCATTGCGTCCGCTGACCGGCCCGTCGGCAGGCAGCAGCATCGACGAGCCCGGCCAGTGGCCGTGGGCCGACCTGTACGCCCACGCGCTGGTGCTCCAGGGGCGCGACGCTGAGGCGGAGTCCTTTCTGGACCGGCATGAACGGCTTGCCGCGGCCAGGGGTCCTGCCTCGGCGCGGGCCCGCCTGGGCGCGGCGCGCGGGCGGCTGCTCGCGATGCAGGGCGAGCCTGCCGCCTCGGCCACCGCCTTCGAGGCGGCGCTCGGGCTGCTCGAAAAGCTGCCACTGCGTTACGACAGGGCCCGGGTGAGCTTCGCCTACGGGCAGGCGCTGCGCAGGGCCGGCAAGCGCAGGGACGCCGACATCGTCATCTCCGGCGCCCGCGAGACCTTCGCGAGTCTCGGCGCGAGCACGTACGTGGCGCGCTGCGACCGGGAGCTCAAAGCGGGCGGTGTGCACGCCACCCGCTCCGGTCGTGCGGTCGGCGAGCTGACGCCGCAGGAGGAGGCCGTCGCCCAGCTCGTCGCGCGCGGTCTGTCCAACCGGGAGGTGGCCGCGGAGCTGTTCGTCACCATGAAGACCGTGCAGTACCACCTGACCCGCATCTACGCCAAGCTCGGGGTGCGCTCCCGTGCCGAGCTGGCCGCGCTGCGGGGTCACGAACAGGCACCGTGACGGGTTTTCGCTACTCGGACAGCTCGCCACCCTCCGCGAACCAGCGGATCGCGTCCTTGAGCCCCACCTCGCGGATCTTGTCGCGCATCACCTCGTGTTCCGGGACGGTGTGCGCGATCGCGTCCCACTCCGCTCCGTACAGGAACGCGGTACGAAAGCCCTGGTTCTCCATTACCCTGTTGAGCGCGAGCTTCTTGAGCCGCAGCAGCGAGGCAGGCGTACGCGCGATCCGGCCGGCGAGCGCCGCGGTCTCTGCGGCGAGGTCGGCGGCGGCCACGGCCCTGTTGGCCCAGCCCAGTTCGGCGGCCTCGGTGCCGCTCAGTGTACTGCCGACCACATAGGACAGCTCGCGGGCGCGCTTCATGCCGATCAGCCACAGGCTCACGGGGCTCAGCAGCCCACCGCCGAGCGGCACACTCGGCCACGCGATCGTCGCGTCGTCGGCGACGAGGGTGATGTCGGCGCACACGCACAACATGGACGCGCCGCCCACGCAGTGCCCGTGCACCGAGGCGATGACGGGCTTGTCCAGGTCCCAGATCGCCAGCCAGCGTTCCAGGTTGCGGCGCAGCCTCCGCCAGTCCTGGAAGGTGTCGTGGGCATCCGCATAGGACGCCGACGAGTCCGCGGGGCGCTGGACGTCGTAGCCCACCGAGAACGACCGGCCGCGCCCGCGCAGGATCACGCAGCGCGTGGTGTCGTCGTCGGCGATCCGCTCCACCGCGCGGGAGAACTCGTCGAGCATGTCCGCGTTGAACGCGTTCAGCTTCTCCGGACGGTTCAGCACCAGCTCGGTCACGCCGTTGTCGCTCCTGGCGACCTCGATCAATGTCACGTTCCCGGTGTCCTCTCGTGAGCGAGCAGGTCCGCGGTGAGATCGCGCAGCAGCACGATGTGGCGGGTGTGGAAGTGCAGGCCGAGCTCCCAGGTCATGCCGATCCCGCCGAACACCTGCGTCGCGCTCTCCGAGACGAACAGGCAGCGCCGGAACACCAGCCGCAGCGCCTGCGGCGCAGGACCGGGCTCGTTCGCCGCCCACACGGTCGCGGTCAAGCCCTCCTGGTGGGCCAGGTGGCTGTCGGCCAGCAGGTGCTTGACGGCCTGGAACCGCCCGATCGGCTGCCCGAACTGCTCCCGGACCTTGGCGTGGGCCACGGCGTCTCGCAGCAACCTTCCCGCGGAGCCGACCGCTTCCGCGGCCCACAGCACCGACAGCCACCGGCGGACCTCCGTACCGAGCGATCCGGCGGGCACGTCGGCGGCCGCCATCCGTAACGTCGGCGCGAAGCCGTCACAGCGCCGGGGCTCCACGGTCCCGGGAAGATTCGGTACGGCGACATCCGGACAGCCGCCGTACACGACCCGCGCCCGCGCTGGGGCCGAACGGCGGGTGAGGGCCACGGCCAGCGGCCGGTCGTGGCCGGCGCCGTACCGTCCAGGTCCACGCAGGACGATCGAGGTCGTCACGGGCACCGGCACGAGGTGGCTGCCGAGCACCTGGGCGAGTTCGACCAGGTCCCGTAGCGGCAGGCCGAATCCCCCGTCCTCCTCGCGGGCGCCGACGCGATCCCAGCCGCCGGACCGGAGCACGTCCCAGGCCGCGTCGACCCCGCCGAGCGCGTAGTCGGCGATCGGCCGCCCGCCGACGAGCCGGGTCAGGACCTCGTCGAGCGCGTGCGCACCCTCGACGGCCACGGCGCTCGGCGCCACCTGCACCACGCCGGTCATCGCGGCAGCCCCAGCACGCGTTCGGCGACGATGTTGCGCTGGATCTGTGTCGAGCCGGAGAAGATGCTCGCGGCCCGGCTCTCCAGATACTGGCGCTGCCACATCCGCTCGTGCGCAGGGCAGCCGAGTCCGAGGCCGTAGGCGGCGAGCGCCTGCCAGGTGTGGCTCCACATCAGCTTCGAAACGGAGTCGGCCGCCCGGTCGGCGACACCGGCCAGTGCGTTCTCGAGGCTGCGCAGCGAATGCCACCGAACGGTCTCCACCCGGGCGCACACCTCGTCGAGCTCCGGATCGGAACCGCCGGAGGCGCAGCACCGGCGCAGCACGGCCGCCGCGCGGGACATGCCAGTGTACCGCGTGATCGCCTCGATCGGCCCGCGTTCGTCGGAGAGCACGGCCATCGCCATGCGCCAGCCGTCGGTCTCGCCTCCGACGCGGTCACGTTCGTGCACCATCGCGCCGTCGAAGCGCACCTCGCTGAACGTGGTGTCGCCGGTGATCCGGGTGATGGGCCGGACGTCGATCCCCGGCTGGTGCATGTCGAGCAGGAACATCCCCAGGTTGCGATGCCGGGCCGCCCGCGCCGACGTCCTGGCCAGCAACAGGCAGCGGTCGGCGTGATCGGCGAACGACGTCCAGATCTTCTGTCCTGCGATGCGGTACTGCTCACCTGCTCGTTCCGCGCGGGTGCCGACGTTCGCGAGATCCGAACCGGCGCCGGATTCGGAGAAGCCCTGGCACCACACCTCGTCGCCGGTCAGGGTCGGCCGCAGGTAGCGTTGCCGCTGTTCCGGCGAGCCGTGCTTGATCAGCAACGGCCCGGTCAGGAGGCGGCCGATCCTGCCGTAGCCTTCCGGAGCGCCCGCGCGCGCCACCTCCTCGTGGAAGATGTACTCCTCCAGGACGCTCAGGCCACGCCCCCCGAACTCTTCCGGCCAGGTCAGTCCCGCGAGACCCGCGTCGTAGAGCCTGCCGTCCCATGTCCTGCGCACGGTGACGTCGTGGAGGGCGTCGTCTCCGAGCCCGGCCACCGCGGCGGACAGCCATTCCCGGACGGCGGCGCGGAACACCTCACCCGTGCCGGTCACCCGCCCGGTCACGTCGCGGACCGCCCCACGTTGTCCACAATGGTGTGACAGGCGCGCACGTACTGGTCGGCGCCGAGTCCCACACCCGCCACCTGGAAGACGAGCTCGCTCACCCCGCGGTCGGCGAGCTCACCTTCGAGCTTGGCCACCCTGGCGGGCAGGGAGTCCGGCGTGCCCGCGAGGCAGAAGTCGTCGACCATCTCGTCCGGCACCAGCCCAGCCAGCTCGTCGAACGACATCGCCGGATCGGCCCGGAAGCGCTCCCGCACGAGCGTGGTGACCGGCTCCCACCTCGTCCCGTTCGTCACCCGCCGATAGCTGGGGGTCGTGAAGTAGAACGCCAGGTTCGTGCGGGCCCTCCTGCGGGCCTCGGCCTCGTCGTCGGCCACGGAGGTCACTCGCCACGCGGCGACCCACGGCCTCGTGCCGTCCGGGCGTTCCGCCGAGGCGATCGCGGGAATCGCCACGTCGTCCAGGTAGTCGAGGAAGGAGACCAGGGGGTGCAGGGCGACCCCGTCGCAGTGCCGCGCCGACAGCCGCAGCATCACCGCGTTCACGCCCGACCCGATGACCTCGATGGGCGGCAGGCCATCGAGCTCCACGCTGCGCAACCTGCCGGGAATTCTCGCCTGGTAGAAGGGCCCCTCGTAGGCGAGGCCGTCCTCGGCCGCCCACACGGCGCGCAACAGGTCCGCGTAGTCACCGAGCCGGGAACCGGGGTGATCGAAGCCGTCGATGCCGTAGCGGCGGGTGCGCATCCCCTTGGTGCCCGCGCCGAGGCCAAGCGCGAACCGGCCGCCGGTGGCGATGTGGGCGTCGGCCGCGGCCGCGGCCATCGCCACCGGCGCCCGCGTGAACGCGTAGGCGATGCCCGTCGCCACCCTGATCTCGCGTGTGTGCAGGCCGAGTGTCACCGCGCGGACGATCGCGTCGCGCGGGGTGGACTCGGTGGTCCACAGCCGGTAGAAACCCGCGGCCTCGGCCGCCTCGGCGACGGCGAGCAGCGGCTGGAAGACGTTCGTCGCGAGGACCAGAGCGCGTTTCATGGGCGTCCTTCCCGATCATCGGATGGCCACGGGGTTGGCAGGCGAGCCCACCCCTCCCGCGATCGCCAGCGGGGTCGACACGAAGAAGAAGGTCCACCGGTCCTCGTACGCGCAACGCCGCGCGAGCTCGTCGAAGTCGAACAGCTCCCCGAGCGGGATCCCGAGCTGGACCAGAACACGCCGGTGCAGGCTGCCCACCCGGGGATCGCCGGGCGCCGACTCGACGGCGGGATTGTCGGCCGCCACCGCGCCCACATGCCAGTCCCAGAGCAGCGCGGCCGTCGACTCGGCCGCGGAGAGCCCGATGAACGCCGGCCTGCCGCCCGCCTCGGCCAGCACGGCGCGCTGCGCGTAGGACGCCGACTTGTAGCGGGTGGCCCAGCCCGTGCGGATACAGAGGATGTCGCCGGGCCGCACCGTCACCGTCTGGTGTGCGGCCACGGCGCGCAGCTCGGAGGCGGTGATCGCCCGCTCGGCGAAAGGGTCCACACCGCCGCCGGTGTGCTCGAGATAGGCCGCGACGTCGAGCAGAACGCCCCTGCCCATGACGCCCTGGTGTGCCCAGTGGTGGATGCCGAGCCGGTCGCCCATCTCCGGGGGGTCCTCGGTCACGCCGCCGTAGAACCCGAACTCGCGGAACCGCACGTGCCGGAAGCCGTCCCACTGGGTCGCACGCTGCGGGTAGAAGCAGTCGAGCCGATCGTCCCAGCTGTTGCGTCCGGTCCGCACCACCTTGTGGATCAGCGGACTCCGGCCGTACAGGGGAGGATCGGGTAGGGCGGGCGGCAGTTGCAGGCTGACGCGCTCGCCGCTGCGTACCTCGGTGGCGGCCTGCGCGATGCGTTCGGGGGTCACGTTGTTGAGGGCGCCGAAGTCGTCCTTCGGGCCGTACACGCCCCAGCTGTGCCGCTCTGTCCAGCCCTCGAAGAACGGGAGCTCGGCGAACGCGGGGAGCCCCATCCCTTCGCCGCCGCTCGCTTCCGCCGGCGTGCCGGTCGGCGTGGTTCCCACGAAAGAAGCCCCCTTCGGTTCCGCTCGAAGCAACCGAACAGATGATAGTGTTATCCGAACAGCGGTTCGTACAACGACGCTAACAGGACCCTCTCCGGGCCGTCTAGTGTTCATCCGGAGAGTTCCTGAACGCGACGGCCGGGGAAAGGGGAGACGACGTGCCGGATGAGCTCGCCAGCAAGATCGTGGCCGCGAAGTCCACGAAGCGTGCCACCAAGCAACTGATCTACGAACACGCTCTCCGGCTGTTCGCGACGCGAAGCTATGCGAAGACGGGCCTGCGTGACATCGCGCAGGCGGTGGGCGTCGAGGTCGCCAGCCTCTACACCCATATCGACGGCAAGAACGCCTTGTTGTTCGACCTGATGGACTACGGGACCCGGGACCTGTTGCAGCGACTCACCTCCGCCATCGAGGACGTCGGGCCCGACCCGCTCGCCCGCCTGTACGCGCTGGTGCGTGAGCACGTCGCCGTCACCTGCCGCAGGCAGAACCAGACGCTGGTCGCCTTCAACGAGATCCGGGAGCTGAACACGCAGCAACGGGACAAGATCATCCCGTTGCGCGAGGAGATCGAGAACCTCTACATCGCCGCGGTGGAGGACGCGATCGCCGACGGCCGGATGCGCCCCGTCAACGTCCGGGTCACGGTCTACGGCATCCTGGCGATGGGCCGCGGCGTCGCGACCTGGTACCGCCCCGACGGGCCGCTGACCCCCGAACAGGTCGGCAGCGAGTACGCCGACCAGGTGCTGCGCGGACTCCTGACCACCGCGTCGCTGGCCAGGTTCGGCGACGAGCCGATCGAACTCACCGATCTCCTCGACACCACGCGCGGCGAGCCAGGGCATCGGAATCCCTAGCGGCCGGGGATCGCGACCGCATCGAGCACACAGACTCCCCGGTCGTGGATCCGCACGGGATTGCACTCGAGCATGGTGTAGCCCTCGGCCGCGTAGGCAGCGGCAAGCTGGTCCAGCAGCCGGATGAGCTCGTTCCGCCGGGCGGGATCGACCCCGCGCACGCGCTGCCCGACGAAGCGGCCGACCTCGGCGGGTGTCGCGGGCCAGCCCAGGAAACCGACGTTCCCGCGCTCCTCGACATCCGTGCCGCCGTCGCCGAGCGTGACGATCGTTCCCGTCGGCTGCTCGCTGATGCTGAGGAAGACGTCTCTGCCCGGCGGTGCCAGCTCCTCCAGAAGCAGTGCCGGCAACGGGATTCCGCGGCCGGCGGCCGCCTCCGACATCGCGGCCTCCGCCTCCCGTAGTCGCTCGACGCTGCGCACGCCGAGGGCGACGAGACCCGCCTGGCTCTTGTGGGTCACCCCGGGGCTCATGCCCTTCAGGACCACGGCCTCGAACGGCAGCGTCGGGGGCGTCTCGCCCGGAGCGTAGGTCACCGCGCGCGGAACCGGGATGCCGTGCGTGGCGAGGGTGGTCTTGACCCGGTGCTCGTCGGGAGCCACGACGGACGCCGCCGGCCCGTTCCGCCCGGCGGCGCCGGCGCTTGGCCGATGCTCCTCCGGCTCGCGCGCGCCGGGATGCGTGCGCAACCACGGGCCGAGGCCGTCGAGGCTGTGCTCCAGGCTCGGACAGGCCAGGACGTTGCCGGTGTGCCGGTAGCCCCCCACGACCTCGGAGGTGACCGCGGTGTAGGTCAGCTGCGTGACGACCACCGGCTTACCCGCCCTCGTCGCGGCCGAGGCCACCAGCTCGAGCAGCCGCTGGTGATCGGGCAGCGATCCGGACGGCAGTCCCAGCGAGGGCACATAGACCGCGGCACCCACGCCGGGATCCCGGAGTACGTGCTCGACGGCCGTCGCGAACTCGTCCGGTTTCGACAGCGCCTGGCCACCGAGGTCCAGCGGGTTGGCCGGGTCGAGGATCCCGGCGAGCCCGGTGATGGCCTCGCGCGTCGCGGGCGCATAGGGCCGCAGTTCGATCTCCCGGTCGGCGGCCGCGTCGGCGATGATGCCCACCGCACCCCCGGATGCGGCGAACACGGCCAGGTTGCTCCCCGCCGGGCTGCCGAAGCGTTCGTGCAGGGCGAGGGCGGTCACCAGACCGCCCATGGACGCCACCTGCTGGATGCCGAGCTGCGCGAGGAGACCGGATGCGGTCGCGTAGTCGCCCGCGAGTGCACCGGTGTGGGTGGCCGCGGCCCGTGCCCCCGCCTCGCTCTTCCCGGTCTTGAGCGCATAGATGGTCTTTCCGCGCTCGCGTGCCGCGCGGACGGCGGCGCTGAAGTCCGCCCAGCGCGGTGTCGCCTCGAGCATCAGTCCGATCTGGTCGACCTCGGCCGAGTCCGCGAGCGCCTCGATCCACTCGGATACTCCGATGGCATGCCCGTTTCCGATGGACGCGGCGTGCGCGAGCCCGGCTCCGTAGGCGGACAGTGCCGCGAGGCTTCCACACACGAGGCCGCCGCTTTCCATGACGATCGAGGTCCTGCCGTGCTCGATCTCCCACGGTACGGGCGCGCCGAACGCGTACGCGCCGTGAGCCCGGCTGATCACGCCGAGGCCGTTGGGTCCGATGAGCGCCATACCCGCCTCGTCGGCGATGGCGCGCGCCTTGGCTTCGGCCTCCATCCACTGTGGTTCCTGGGTTTCGGCGAGCCCGCTCGTGAGAGCGACCAGACCCGCGGCACCGACGCTCGCGGCCTCGGCCACGATGTCGACGAAATGGTCCCTGGCCACGGCGACCACCACGAGGTCGGCGGGTGGGGCCTCGCTCAGCGACGGATAGCAGCGCAGGCCCCGCACGGTCGCCGCCCGAGGGTTCACCGGGATCACCACGCCGTCGTAGCGATGCCTGGCGAGGTTCTCCAGCACGGTGCGGCCGTAGAAGTTGCGCTCCGAGGCGCCGACGACGGCGATCGAGTGGGGAGCCAGTATGCGGCGCAGGCTCTCGGCTCGCTGATGACGGTCCATGTCGCCTCCGGGTTCGTGGTCAGGGCGGGGGTCGGTGTGTCGCGGGGTCACGGTCTGCCCGCCTTGGTGGGGGAGCCGGATTGCTCGGCTGTCTTGTGCCTGCCACGCAGCGCCTTGCGGACCAACGGCACCAGGAGGGCAAGGACGGCGAGGCCCAGCAGTGTGCCCGAGACGGGACGGGTCACGAAGATGGCGGGATCTCCGTTGGAGATCAGCATCGCCTGACGGAACGAGGTCTCCATGATGGGTCCGAGTACGAAGGCCAGCACGAGCGGGCCCGGCTCGAGACCGGCCTTGCGCATGAGGTAGCCGAGCGCTCCGAACGCGAGCACGACGTACATGTCGAAGACGTTGTTGCGGACGCTGAACACGCCGACCATCGTGATCAGGACGGTCAGGGCCGCGAGCACTCCCACCGGCACCTTCAACAGTTGCACGAACACGCCGACGAGCGGCAGGTTCAGCACGAGCAGGACGACGTTACCGAGCACCATCGAGGCGATCACGCCCCAGAAGATGTCCGGATGCGACGTGATGAGGTCGGGCCCGGGTGTCACGCCCTGCAGCAACAGGGCACCGAAGATGAGCGCGAGCACGCCGTTCGAGGGCAGGCCGAGCGTCAACAGCGGGATGAAGGCCGACGTGGACGACGCGTTGTTGGCCGTCTCCGGCCCGGCCACCCCCTGGATCGCTCCGCGGCCGAAGGCGTCCGGGTGTTTGGAGACGCGTTTCTCCACACCGTAGGACGCCAGGGACGACACCACGCCGCCACCGCCGGGCAGGACCCCGATCAGGAATCCCAGCAGCGAGCCGCGGGTGATGGCCCCTGACGACGTCCGCAGGTCGGCACGCGTGGGCAGGATCCGGCCCACCTTCGCGCGGTCGACGCCCGCGCCGGCCCGGCCTTCCAGGTTGAACAGCACCTCGCCGATGCCGAACAGCCCCATCGCGATCGGCACGAAGTTCAGACCGTCGCGCAGGTCCTCGATGCCGAGGGTGAACCGGGGGCTCCCGGTGATCGGGTCCATCCCGACGAGGGCAAGGAAAAGGCCGAGCAGCGCCGAGATGATGCTCATGCTGAACGAGCGCGTGCCGAGGTAGGTCACCAGCAGGAGCCCGACGGCCGCGAGCGCGACGTACTCCGGTGGTCCGAAGCCGACCGCGATGTCGGCCAACGGCGGTGCGATCAGCACCATGCCGGCCACCGCGACCAGCCCGCCGAGGAACGAGCCGATCGCGGAGATCCCGAGTGCGGCGCCCGCTCGGCCCTGCCGGGCCATCTCGTAGCCGTCGATGGCGGTGACCACGGACGCCGCCTCACCGGGCAACCGCAGCAGCACCGACGTGATCGTGCCTCCGTAGTAGGCGCCGTAGTAGATGCCCGCGAGCAGGATGATCGCGGTGGCGGAGTCGAGCCCGAACGTGACGGGCAGCAGGAGCGCGATGGTCGCCGCGGGACCGAGCCCCGGCAGGACGCCGATGACCATGCCGAGCGAGACGCCGATGACGACGTAGAGCAGGTTCGCCGGGGCGAAGGCGACGGAGAACCCGTCCAGGAGGCTGCCGAGTACATCCATGGCCGCTACCGCCCCCCGAGCAGGAGGTCAGCGGGGAACGGAACGCCCAGCACGGGAACGAACAGGACGTAGAACACCGCGGTCGCGAGTGCGGCAAGCGTGACCGACATCCACCAGCCCTGGTGGCCCAGCACCTTCAGCCAGAACAACGCCAGCAGGAACCCGGGAACGGTGAGGCCGAGGAGGCTGAACGCCCAGATGAACACGTAGAGGCTCAGCAGCGCCGGGACGACAAGCAGTGACCTCGGGCAGAATCGCTCCTGCTCGGTGTCGTCCAGCCGCCTCGTCAGCGTCGCGACGGACGCGACGACGAGAGCGACACCGATCACCAGCGGCCACATTCCCGGGCCCGGTTCAGCCCAGGAACCGAGCGCGAGGGCCAGCGAGTGCAGGATCACCGCCATACCGGACAGCAGGCACACCACGCCGACGAGCCGATTCCTCGTCCACTTCGGTCGGTCCGTGCCCGCGGGCTCGGCCATGGGCGCCGCCTTCATGACGATCAACTACTTGCCTTCGAGGATCGGACGGTACGCCGCGTCCGTGTCATCCAGGTACTTGACGAGCTCGTTCACTGTCTCGTCCCCTTTCGTCACGAACCGGTCCCCGACGGTCTCGCGGAACTGCTCGTCCTGCGGCGCCTTGTTGATCAGCTCGGCCAGCTTGTCGACGATCGCCTTGTCGGTGCCCTTGCGCACGCCGACCAGATACGGCGAGGTGGAGTAGATGGCGTCCTCGAAGCCGAGTTCGGCGAAGGTCGGCACGTCCGGCAGGTAGGGGAGCCGGTCGGGGGTCCCCACGCCGAGGAGCCTGATCTCTCCCTTGTCGGCACGGGCGAGCAGATCGTTCGTCAGGTTGATCTGCAGGGCGTCGACGTTGCC
Organism: Prauserella muralis; assembly: GCF_003202285.1. GTDB lineage: Bacteria > Actinomycetota > Actinomycetes > Mycobacteriales > Pseudonocardiaceae > Prauserella_B > Prauserella_B muralis. Next base: position 896,012 of record NZ_MASW01000005.1, on the reverse strand, counting down.
GCCCAGCACGGCGGTCAGCGCTTCGGCGTTGCCGGGGAACGGGACGGGCTTGAAGGGCACGGCTTTCGGTCCCGTGCCGAGCTGTTCGACGGCGATCTGCCCTGGCGTCGTGGCACCCGCCGTCGCTACCGAGACCGTTCCCGGTGACTGCCGCGCCGCCTCGAACAGGTCCTCGGCCGTGCGTGCGCTCGAGTCCTTGCCCACCACGAGCGCCGATGGGAAGGCCGCGACGTTCGCGACGGGGGTGAACGTGTGCCGGTCGTACTCGACGTCCTCGACGATCGGCGTGATGACGTTCGCGCCCTGACCGATGTTGAACAACGTGTATCCGTCGGCGGGCTGGTTCATCGCGTACCGCATGGCGACGGCTCCCGACGCGCCTTCCCTGTTCTCGACGAGCACGGTCTGACCCGTCTCCTTCTGCAGGAACTCGGCCAGTGCGCGCATCGTGAGGTCGCTGACGCCACCCGCGGTGTACGGAACGACGATCGTCACCGTCTCGGATGGATACTCGGCGGTGCCGCCGCCACTTGCGGTGGTCGAGGCGCAGGCTGCCGCCGTCAGCGCCGCACACGCCGTCAGCGCGGTGATGGCCACTTTCGGGCCCCGGCTCATACGGGTGGCCGTATCGGACTTCATGGCACTCCTTCGACGTTGCGGGGGTTTCCGGTGCTCTCTCGGCGTTGCGGGGGATACGGGTCAGCGTGCGCCGGCGCGGATGCGTGCTCCGGCCAGGAAACGCAGCAGCAGCCGGTTGAACGGCGTGGGCGTTTCCCAGTTGGCCGAGTGGCCGATCTCGGGGAACACCACGGTGCCGCAGCCGTCGATGTGCTGGGCGATCAACCGCATGACCGGTGGCGGGAGGTAGAGGTCGGAGTCGCCGGTAACGAGCAGCGTCCGCGGTTTCAGCTCGGCAAGCCTGTCCCAGGTGATCTCGGTGGCGACGACATGGCGGTACGCCGAGCCCGCCAGGCGGGCTCGGTCGGCGATGTCGCGCCACCGCTGGAGCCCGTCCGGGTTCGCCGCGCGGTACGAGGGGCTGAGTTCCTTGAAGTAGGTGGGCAGCGCGTTGAACTCCGGAGGACGCAAGCCTCCGGTGAGCGACAGGTACCCGGGATCCTGAATGGCCATGAAGCTGCTGACGACCGTGAAGCTGCGCACCCGTTCTGGATGCAGGAGCGCGTAGTCGGTCGCGTAGTAGCCCCCGAGCGCTGCGCTGACCAGATGGAACGTGTCCAGCCCCAGGTGTTCTGCGACGGCATCCAAATCGTCGGCCCCCACCGGCGCGTCGCCGTCGGAGAAGGCCGAGGATCCGTAATGCCCTCGCCGGGAGTAGGCGATGACCCGGTAGCCCGCCCTGGCCAGCACCGGCTGCTGGTAGGGCCAGCTTTCGGCGCTGCCGGAGGCCGCATGGACCAGGACGACGGGAGGGCCTTCGCCCCCGGTGTCCCAGTACCAGAGGTGCCCTCCGGGGACCTCCACGGTGCCTTCCTTCACGGGCACCTGCGGGGGAATCGGCTCCGGGACCGGTGTACCGAGGCGTCGTCGTTCCGCGGACTCTGCCGAGGCTGTCTGGGGCACCAGCGCCGCGGTCGCGGCGGCGGAGGTGACAACGCCCGCCCGCCTCAACAGCCCTCGCCTGGTCAGGCCGGACGGTTTCCGATCAGCCATGGTCGCCTCCGCAGATGTCTCGCCGTCATTGCCGCACATTCTGCCGAACAGATGAAAGGTATATCCGAACCACTGTTCGGACAGTGACGGTAACAGAGCGACTGGACGTGACGCCAGGCCAACTTCGCCTGCGTGTCCGCCGAGGCAGGGGCGCGCCGCGAGCAGCAAGGACGCCCCGGTGCGAGGGCCCGATCCAACGACGTGCCGGGTCAGGTGATCCGTGCGCTGGCGCATTGCTGACGACCGGGCGCTCCTGCCGTCACTCGGTGGGCGCCGCTGAGGTCAGTCAGCCTGCTGGTATCGGTGGAGGATCGCGGTGCGTAGTGCCGGGGCCGCCGTGCCGAGCGCGGACGGGGTCGGCGGCACCATCCCACCGGTGCCCGGTGGGCTGAGCGCCAGGCGCTCGACACCGATGTGCTGGTCGCGCCGCGCCAGCGCCTCGGACAGGGCGTTCTCCAGACCTTTTCCGGCGTCCGGGGTGAACGGCGGCAGGTCGGAGGGCAGGGGCCCCTTCGGCCGGTAGCGGCCGGTTGCCTTGTGGTGGCCGCGAGGCCGGCGTCGTGACCGCCTGGGCTGTGCGCCGGGCGCGGCGTCGCCGCCAGGCGCGGACCAGGGCGGGCGAGATCCCCCGGGCGGCGTAGCGCGGGAGGTCCCGCGGTCGAGGCCGCTAGCCGGTCGTCGCCAGGAGAAGGCCCACCGCGGGCAGGAAGTTGTTCGTCTGATGGGCGACCACGCTGGCGAGGACGTTGCCGGTGAACAGCCGGGCGAGCCCGACCGGGATCGAGATCACGAGCAGCAGCGGCGTACGCAGCAGCTCCAGGTGCGCCACCGAGAACACCACGGTCGTGACGGCGAAGACGAGCCAGCGGTTCCATCGCCAGTGTTCCATGGCCCGCCACAGCACACCGCGATAGAGGACCTCCTCGCCGAGCGGCGCCAGCAGCCACACGGCCAGGAACACGACCACCGCAGCGGCCGGGGCGAGCTGCCTGCCCTCGAACGCCTCGCCGACCGCCGAGTTCGCGTCGCTGCCCGCCCAGGTCGCCCACAGCGCCGCCGCGGGCACGGTGATCAGCAGCCCGCCCAGCCCGATGAGCAGACCGGCCCGGATGTCGCGCCAGTCCCAGTGCAGTGCCAGCTCCCGGCGCACACGGTGCTGCCGGGACCCGCCGCCCAGCAGCGCGGTGCCGCCCACCGCCACCAGCGCGGCGAGCAACGTCGGAACGACCAGGAGCGTCACGAGTGGCCAGATCGTCAGCCGTTGCCGGTCGGCAAGGGCGGGATCGGCCACGGCGAACGGCACCAGGACCAGCACCGAGGCCGCCAGCCACACCGCCTCCGCGACGAGGAAGACCAGGAGCAGCAACCATCCCGCTCGCCTGCCTCCAGCCGGTGCGGCCGGGCGGTGGGCGAACAACGAACTCCGCATGGGCTGCCTCCCACCTCGACGGTAGCCGACGGGTTCCCGGCAGAGCCGCCGCCGACGCACCCGCAGCCCGATCGGCCCCGGATGCGACGTGGCAGGTTCGTGTCACGACCCGCGACGGCCCGCGGTGACCTGGCTACGGTCGGCGCCACCGGAAGACCCGAAAGGACACCTGATGCCAACGCGCCCGGCTGCCGCGCTCCTCGTCGGCCTCCTCCTCGTCGCGGGCTGCTCAGCGACCGAGCAACCGCCCCGCACCCCGCAGGACCGGCCGCCGAGCAGGACCCTCGTCGCGTGGTCGGACGCCGTCTGCGCCAACGTGAAGGTGGTCGACGAACTGCGCTCCCACGCCGGATCCTCCTACTACGCCACGCAGGTCGCCACACAGGTGAACAGCGTGCTGGCAGCGCTCGACGGGCTCGAACCCTCCGGCATCCGGCAGGCCGACGCCTACGTCACGGGCCTGACGCGGAACCTCGAGCGGCTCACCGACCAGCTGCCGGAGGGTGACGCGCGCGACCAGCTGCCCGCGGCCCGGGTCACGGCGCTCGTCGACCGCGTCGGCAGGCAGCGGCCCGCGCTGGCCCGGCTCGCCGCCGGTTCCCGGGCGTTGCGGGCGTCCTACCAGCTGGCTCCCGCCTGCGGCCCGCTGCCGCGGCCGCCCGCGCTCGCCACGAACGCGACCCGCGACCTGGTCCGCTGGGCGGACACCCTGTGCGCGACGACGCAGTCGATCGCGGAGCTGCCGGAGCCCGGCGACGAGCTGCTCAAGGATCCGCGCTTCGCGCCGTTCGAGAGCATGGAGCTGGCGAACTACCTCTCCGCTGTCGCCTCCGACGTGGAGTCGCTCACCGAACCACTCGTGGGCCTGCCCCGGACCCGGATCGCCGAGGCCGACGCCTACCGGTCGGAGCTGCTGTCCGGCCTGCGGAAGGCCAGGGCGCGGCTGCCGAGGGAAGCGCCGATGCTGTCCCCGCACGACATCGGCCTCCAACAGCTCCGGGCACGGGCGAGGCAGGCGGCGCGCACCGTCGCCGCCGCGGTGCCTGCCGGGCCCGGCCTGCCGGACCTCGCCCGCAGGCACCCGGCACTGGCCGATGCCTACGCCCTCGCGCCACGGTGCGAGCCACGCGATGCGCCGTCGTCGGCGCCCCCGACCACGACACTGCCGCCCGCGCGGGACGGCCGGAAGGTCGCGGCCTGCCAGGATGGCGGCTGCCAGATCACGGTGTCCGCGCCGGTCGACGTCACCGTCCGGGGAAACCGCTTCACGACCGCGGTGAGTGAGGGCACCGTGTGGATCGTCAACGGCAGCGGTCTGATCCGGCTCAGCGGAGCCGGGACCGGGCGTTTCGGAACGGGTGACACGACTGTCGTCTTCTCGGTGACGGCGACGACCGAGACGGCGGCGGTCCTGGACGTCTCGACAACCTAGCCCGGCGGCGCCGGCGGTGCCGACCCGCTCCTCGGCGGCGAGCGCACCGCCGGTCAGTCGTCGAGTCGCGGGAGTGGATGCCCGCAGATCTTCTCGGCGGCCTCGCGTGCGGCGTTCCACCGTGGTTCCGCGGGGCCGAAGTCGACGACAAGGCCCGGCCGGGGCTGGTTCTCCGTGACGAACCGCGCCACGTCGATGCTGGTGGACGCCCACCGCGTCAACGCAGACCGCAGCGTCGCGGGAGCGAGCGGCGCCGCCTGGGCCAGCCGGTCCGCGAAATCCCGGTAGCTCGCCGCGACACCGGCCCGTAACGCCGGGCCCTTCGTGTCGCCGGCGACGGCCAGGCTCGCGGCAAGGAGCTGATCGAACGCCGCGGCGTCCACGGTCCGGCAGACGAAGCGCGTGTGGTCCGTGCTCGGGGCCGCCGTCGTGGTGGCAGCCGGGGACGGACTCGCCTGCGGCGCGGTGCGGTGGCGTGTGCCCGGCTCGTCGCTGTGCTGGGAGCAACCTGCCAGCACGAGCGCCAGCGCGGCGGCCAGCGGGGCGATCGTCTGTGCGCGCATGGGTACCTCGTGTTCGGACCGGTGGTCGGCGGCGGGGGGAGGGCGGGTCACGGCCGCCGACGGCGGACCCGCGGCGGTGCCTCGACGGGCTGCGGCTGCAGGGGCGAGGTGCCGCCCCGGTTCTCGACCTGCCAGACCTCACGGTCGAGCGCCTGCTGTTCGGCCGGTGGCGGCGAGCTGGGCCGTGCGCCGGAGGTCACGATGGGGCGGACACCGCTCGCCGCGGGATCGCCCAGTGCCGACCTGCCACGGAGCCGCGCAGGGACGCCCGGTGCCGCCACCGGCTTCTTCGCGGGACGCTCGGTGTCCTCCAGCGACCGGGCCGGTCCGGAGCGGCCACCGGTCGCCCGGCCGCCCGCCGGGGCCATCGGCAGCATCATCATGGGCGGGACCATCCGGCCGGAGCCGGTGGCCGCCGCCGAACCCGGGCTGCTCGTGCCAGGGCCGGCGGGTGCCGGCGGCGCGTCCGGCGCGGACTGCGGAGCCGACAACGGCACCGGCCGCGCGGCCTGCTCGATCCGTGGCGGGACCTCCGGGGTCGCCGCCGCACCGGGCGGCGAGCCGGCCGGCGCGCTGCCCGGGCCGAGCCCACCGGGGCCTGGCCCACCCGGGCCGAGCCGTCCCCCGACGAGGGTGCTCGGATCGAACGCCGCGCCCACGGGCCCTGGCGGCGAGCCCGCGGCAGCAGGGGACCGGTTGGGGCGGGGCCGGGCGCCCGGGAAGCCGGGCGGAACCGCGACCAGACCCGGCATGGCGAGGCTGCCCGGCGGCAACGGCGAACCGGAGCCCGGGCCCAGCGGCACCGACGGCAACCCGCCCGGCCCGGCGGACCCGGCGAGCGTCGGCAGGGCTCCGGCGGGCTCCGCGCAGCACGCCTCCCCGGCGGAGCCCGGAGGGACGGCACGGGTACCGGCGGAGGGCCCGGGTTCGCCCGCCGCACCGGAGACCGCCTCCGCGGCGGCCAGGAAGTAGCGGTCCAGCTCCCGCAACTGCTCGGCAGCGTCGCTGCGCGCCTGCGCGCCGGTCTGTTCCGCGGTGCCGGTGAGCCGGGCGCGGGTCAGCAGCAACTGCCTGGCGAGGTCGTCGAGGGCCAGCCACGGCCGGTGGCGCAGGATTCTGGAGAGCACCTCCTCGACCGCGGCGTGGCACCGCGTGGCCTGGCGGACGAGCTCGGCACCGGTCGCGTCGTGCCAGGTCGCTCGCAGGCAGTCGAGTTCGCGCCGCAGCGAGTCCGCCAGCGTGCTCAGCTCCTCCGCGACGTCTCGCCACATCCGGCTCGCGCGTTCGACCCGGGGAAGGTGCTGGTGCGCCTCCACGTCACCCACGGCGTACTGGACCATGGCGGGAAGACGTGCGTAGTCGCTGTCGTCCACGTCAGTCCTCCACGACGACGACGGCGGCCACCGCGCCCGTGACGGCCTGCGCCCCGGCCTGGTCGGTGGCCAGGTAGTCCTCGGCCGCCACCGCCGCGGCCGCGCGCAGTGTCTCGATCGCCTCACCGGTCTCGGCGAGAAAGCCGGCGAGCCGCAGCGTGGCGAGCATGTCGGCGGCCGTGAACGCCGAGCAGGCCTGGGAACCGCCCTCACACATCTGCGCCTGCGGCGGCGGGGCGATCGCCCCGGGCGCGCTGATTCCGGCGAGCCGCTCGGCGAAGCGCCGCATGGCCTCCGGGTCTCCGTGCATCGCGTGCCGTGCCTCGCACATGGATTCTCCGATCATCGGTGGTCGTTCCTGGGCACCCAGGCCAGCTGCACCAGCTGCGGCGCGTGCCGCCTGCCGGTCAGCCACGCCCGGCCGGGCGGGAGCACCTCGGGCTTGAGCCCGCCCCACAGCGGTCCCTCGTCCTTGTCGCCGGACAGCAGCAGGCCCGGCGAGCCGAGGTCGCGCAACCGCGAGATGAACGGCTCGAACAGGGCCCGGCTCGCGCCGCCCGTGCGGCGGGCCAGCACCACATGCAGCCCGATGTCACGGCCCTGCGGCAGGAGATCGACGAGGGGCAGGAACGGATTCTCCAGCTGTCCGGCCACGAGGTCGTAGTCGTCGATCAGGACGAACAGCTCCGGGCCCTGCCACCAGCTCCGGTCGCGCAACTGCTCGGCAGTGACCTTCTTGCCCGGTAGCCGCACCGTCATCTCCTCGGCGACCTGCCGCATCAGCACCGACGTCGAGTCCCGGTCGGTGCCGTAGCCGATGAGGTGCTCCGACTCGACGTCGCCGAGCAGGCCACGGCGGTGATCGATCACGATCATCCTCGCGTGGCGGGGTTCGTAGGCGCCGGTGATGGCGCGGGCCAGTGAACGCAGGAACGCCGTCTTGCCCGACTCGGTGTCGCCGAGGAGCACCAGGTGCGGCTCCGACCCGAACTCCAGCCGCACGGGTGCGAGGTCCTGCTCGGCGATTCCCACGGCGAGCCGGTGTGCCGCGGCGTCGTGGGCTCCGGCCAGCTCGGCGTACGGCACTGTGGCCGGCAGCAGGCGCACGGCCGGAGCGGCCGGTCCCGGCCACGCCGACGACACGGTGCGCACCAGCTCGCGCAGTCCGTCGGCCAGGTCGTCCGCAGCGCGCACGCCGTCCACCCGCGGCAGTGCCACGAGCAGCTGGTGCTTGGTCATCGTGACTCCGCGCCCCGGGGCGTCCTCGGGGACCTTGATCGCCGAAGCCCGGTCGACCATGCTGTCCACCGGGTCGCCGATGTGCAGTTCGAGCTTGCTGCCGAACAGGTCCCTGATGTTCATCCGCAGGTCGAACGCCCTGGCCGCCGTCACCACCACGTGGACGCCGTAGGAAAGGCCGCGAGCGGCGATGTCGGCGACCGCGGCCTCCAGCTCCTCGAACTCCGTCCGCAAGGTCGCCCATCCGTCGACGACGAGAAACACGTCGCCCCAGGCGTCGCCGCCTTCCCGCTCCCTCCGCAGCCGCCGGTAGGCCGCCATCCCGTCGATGTCGTGCTCGGCGAACGCGCGTTCCCGCCGCGCGATCAGGCCCCGGATCTCGGCGATCGTCCTGCGCACCGCCGCGGCGTTCTGCCTGCCCGCGACCCCGCCGACGTGGGGCAGGTCGCGCACGGAGTTGAGCGTCCCGCCGCCGAAGTCGAGGCAGTAGAACTGCACCTCGCGGGGCGTGTGGGTCAGCGCGAGGCTGGTGATGATCGTCCGCAAGGCGGTGCTCTTGCCCGACTGCGGGCCGCCGATCACGAGCACATGACCGGCCGACCCGGACAGGTCGAGCACCAGCGGGTCGCGGCGCTGCTCCAGCGGCCGGTCGACCACACCGACGATCGGGCGCAGGCGGCCCGCCAGCCCCTCGTGTGCCGAGGAGAAGCCCCGGTCGTCGCTGTGCACGAGCGTGGGCACCAGCTGGTCGAGCGTCGGTGACGTACCCAGTGGTGGCAGCCAGACCTGGTGGGCCGGTGTGCCGTGGCCGCGCATGCGCTCGACGAGGACGTCGAGCAGGCTCTCGCCGACGGCCGTCTCCTCGGCGGGCGGATCGCCGTCGGTGTCGCCGGTGTCGAGCGCGGGCGGGAGGTACCGCGTCGAGTAGGCGAGCAGATCGCGTGCGCCGTCGTCGCCGGTGCCCGCCAGTCCCGGCTCTGGTGTGCGCAGCGCGCCCGAGACGTAGGCGGAGCGGAAGCGGATCAGCGCATCGTTGTCGCACTTGAGAAACCCGTGGCCCGGCGCCCGGGGCAGCGTGAAGGCGTCGCCGACGCCGAGCACCGTTCTGCTTTCCAGCTCCGAGAACGTGCGCAGGCCGATGCGATACGACAGATGTGTCTCCAGACCCCGCAGGCGGCCCTCGTCGAGGCGCTGGCTGGCCAGCAGCAGATGCACGCCCAGCGAGCGGCCCACCCGGCCGATCTGGACGAACATGTCGATGAAGTCGGGCTTGGCGGACAGCAACTCGCTGAACTCGTCGCAGATCACCAGGAGTGTGGGCACCTCCGGAAGCGGCGCGCCGGTCGCCCTGGCCCGCTCGTAGTCGCGCAACGAGGAGTAGTTGCCCGCCGCGCGCAGCAGTTCCTGCCTGCGCAGCAGCTCGCCGTTGATCGCGTCGGTCATGCGGTCCACGAGGTGGAGCTCGTCGGCGAGGTTGGTGATGACGGCGCTGGTGTGCGGCAGCTCGTCCAGTGTCGCGAAGGTGGCGCCGCCCTTGAAGTCGACCAGCGCGAAGTTCAGCGAACTCGGCGGATGCGACACGGCGAGTGCGAGCACGATCGTCCTCAGCAGCTCGCTCTTGCCGGATCCCGTCGCCCCGATGAGCAGGCCGTGCGGTCCCATACCGTCCAGAGCGGACTCTTTGAGGTCCAGTTCCACGGGCGTCCCGTCGGTGCGGACGCCGAACCGGATCCGCAGCCGGTCCCTGGTCGGCCGCGGCACCCAGGTGGCCGCCGGGTCGAACGCGCGGACCTCGCCGATGTCGAGCAACTCGGCCAGGTCCAGGGTGGTGCTCATCGGCGCGTCACCGCGCCTGTCCGCGCTCGCCCGCAGCGGTGCCAGCTGCCGGGCGATGCCCTCCGCCGCGGGCAGGTCGAGGGCGTCGGCCCAGCCGAGCTCCACAGCGCCCTCGATGGTCTCGCTGGCGAGCGCGCCGTCCTCGCCGACGTGCAGCACGATCGTGGCGGGGTCGAGCGCACGCGGCGGCGTTCCCCCGACGTCGATCACCGTGACCCCCTCGCGCCCGCCCTCGGTCAGCACGCTGTCGGAGCCGCCGGTCGAACCGCCGTCCACGACCACCACGATGTGCGGCAGCGTGTCGCGGCGGTCCGCCGAGGGATCGAATCGCCCGCGGTTGCCGAGCAGGTCGTCGATCATCGCCTCGATCGAGACGATCGAGGGCGCGACGAGCCGCAGCGGTCCCGCGGCGTCCGTCCGTTCCGGGTGCAGCGCGTGCGGCAGCCACTTCAGCCAGTCCCACCGCGCGTGCGCGACCGGGCCCGGGCAGGCCGCGACGCGGAGGTCGTCGGGAGTCTGCAACGACGCGAGCTGGCAGAGCACCGCGCGCACGAGCGCCAGTCCGCGGGTGTGGTCGCCGCGGACGTAGACGCGGCTGAACCCGTTGACGGCCATGGCCAGCGGCAGTCCGGGAACGGCCGTGTACGTCGTGAGGAAACGGCGCAGTGCCAGTGCGGACAGCGGCTCCAGCCGCTCCAGTGGCTTGGCCTCGGGCGGGACGAGCGTGATCGCCGGGCGCTGTGGTCCGACGCCGATCCGTGCGACCCCGAAGTCGGCGTCGGAGGGCCTGCGTTCCCACAGCCGGTGGCTCGCCACGAGGCAGAGCAGGCTCGCCGGTTCCGGGTGCAGGTAGACCAGGGCGTCCCGCTGCCGGTGGATGGCGCGGGTCAGCCGCAGGCGGTGCTGCCCGAGCTGCCGGAGGTAGTCCCGCCGGTGCTGTCCCATCTCCCGCTTGCCCGGCCCGGACGAGTTGAGCAGTGCGATGCCGAGCATGCCGAGCATGCCGACGCCGAACAGGCCCATGACCACCAGCCGCAGCACGCTGGAGCTGCCGCCGAAACTCCCCGAGAACAGCAGCATCATCGCGGCCATCATGGCGATCATCGGGATCACCATGAGCAGCTGCGTCCACTGCCTGCCTCCCGGACGCGGGATCTCGGGCGGAGAGTCCAGGATCAGCTCGCCCGCCGGGGTTTCCGGTGCGGGCCTGCGAACCGGCCTGCGTACGACGACGGCGCCCATCAACCATGCCCTTCGCGTGAGTTCCGACCCCGGTGATTTTCTGCGCCGTCGCCGTCGCCCGCGGGTGCGTGGCAGGAACGTGCCGCACGAGCCTGTTCTCGGCGCGGACACGGTTAGCTCGGCACATGTCCGCCGGTGTCGCGGGCACGGGACGGCGCAAGCCGTACGAACGGAAAGGAGAAGACTGTGTTCGTTGGTGGCGGTCTGATGGACGCCAACACAGACACACTCGCCCGCGTGGTGCAGATGGCAGCGGTGGTCGTTCAGGAGATCGAAGGGCACCGCGGCCGGCTCGAGGGCGAAGTGAACTCCGTGATTCCCGCGCAGTGGAACATGGAGCAGTCGCAGGCGCTGCTGGTGGCGCACAAGAAGTGGGACATGGCGATTCGCAACCTGTGTCAGAAGCTCGAGAAGCTGGGCCAGGACACCAGGTTCGCCATGAACGACTACATCGATGTCGACCAGCAGGGTGCCGCGGGCTTCGCCGGCATCGGTGACGGCGCGTTCGGGGGCGGCGGGTTCGGCGGGTTCGGCTTCGGCGGCGGTCTCGGGTCGGATCTCGGCCTCGGCGGCGGTGACTCGGGCTTCGGCCTCGGCGACGGGGACCTGTCCGACCTCGGCTTCGGCGACGGCGACTCCGATGGAGGCGGCGACAGCGGGGACGAGGACGACGACAGCGGCGGTGACGGCGGTGACGGCGACGGCGGCGACTCGTCCGCCGGGACCTACGCGTTCGCCGGACTGCTGCGTGCCCTCTGATCAGGACCAAGGAGACAACGGAAAGGAGTGAGCCATGACGCGTAAGCTCGCGATGTTCGGCGCGCTCGACGCCCTGTCGGCCAACATGAACGGCTGCGTCAACGGTGTTCAGCAGTCGATCGACTCCTGGGGCCAGGCCTCGGGGATGACGCAGGCCGACTGGCTCGACCAGGCGGGTGGCCAGTTCGCCGAGATCAGCAAGGCCTGCCAGCAGGTGATGGCCGCCGGGCAGGAGCTGATGCAGGCGATGAACCAGGGCGTGCAGACCTGTAACCACGAGAACATGGCCGCGGTGCAGCGTTCCTGCGGGCGGCTCGGTTCGGGTATGTGACGGCACACGCCGACGATGTCCCGGTGCGCGCGAGTGCACCGGGACATTTTTCTGTGGCGTGCCGGTCCTTCCGGATGACCGGAACAGGCCAACGCCCGTTGCTCGCGTCTCGCGTTCGCGAGACTGGATCGCGGTAAACAGACCGGTTCGCCGTCCAAGGAGCATCGACCATGACCGAGCAGGCAGGTGAAGGCGGGTCCGCAGGTGCCCCGGCGCCGGCCCCCGAGCCGGCACCCGCAGAACCGTCGAGCGCCGGATCCGGCGCGCCGGAGGGTGGCGGGGGCACCGAAGGCGCCGAGCCCGCGGATGCGGCCGCTGCCAACGCGGGCGAGGACCCTGGTGCCGCCGAAGGCGCCGAGGCCGAGCCGGCTGCCGAAAGCCCGGCCGAGGGTCCCGAGGACACCGCGGCCGGTGAAGGCACCGAGGACGCCGCGGCCGGCGAAGGCACCGAGGACGCCGCGGCCACTGAGGACACCGCAGCCTCCGAAGGTACCGCGGCCACCGAGGACGCGGCCACCGAGGATGCGGCGGCCACCGAAGGCGCGGCCGATGCCGGAGGGGACGAACCCGGCTCACCGAGCGACTCCGAGACGCCACGGGACGATGCCGGGCCTCAGTACCACAACGCCGAGGCCCCCGCACAGGAAGCACCGGCAGAAGGTCAGGAAGGCGGGAAGAGCGAGTTCAGCTCCCTCGTCGACTCGATCGCCACGCCACCGCACCCGCCGGACAAGCTGCACGAGATCGCCGACTCGACGGCGGGTGTGGGCGACGACCTGCAGCCCGCACGTGACGAGGCCGACCGCTTCGCGCACGTCACCACCGAGGACTGGCCTGACGCGGGAGGCGAGCAGGCGCGCACGCGTTCGGCGGAGTCGGTGGCCGAGGCAGACGAGATCGCGGCCGACGCGCGGGCGATGAGCCAGTACGCGCGGACGAGCGCCGCGGAGATCGACAGCGCGAGGGCAGACGGCCAGGCGACCACCGCTCAGTACGAGGCCGAAGACGCGAAAGCACAGACCATGTTGTCGTCGGCGGGGGAACACGACCTCGCTCGCCAGCACCTCGCCCACCAGGCAGCCGCCGAGAACCAGCAACGGTATGCGACTGCGGCGGAGAACGTCCGGCAGGCGGCACCGGCACTCGGGACGGCCGAGAGCTCCCGGGACGGCGCAACGCAGGCCGCCGACGGCAACTTCGACTGGGGCCCGCTGGATCCCCGTGACGACAACCCCGTGATGGACGAGCTCAGAAGGCTCGTCAACGGAACGGGGGAGGCCGTGCAGGACGCGGGCAGGTGGCTACTGACGATCAAGCCGGAAGGCCCGGACGCCGGTGTCTCGCCACCGACGGGGCCCGGCGGTGACACGATCGGCAGTGTCGACGGGCACGCGCACGCCGACCACGGCAGGTGGGAGGCCTTCGGTGGTGCGGTGCAGGGCGACTACTCCCTCGGCGTCGACGGCTCCGGTCAGCTGAACCGGCCGGGCTCGGAGGACCCCCTCGTCAAGGTGGAGACACAGGGCGGCATCAAGGCGAATCTCGACGAGATCCCCCTGATCGACGCTGGGCCGCTGTCGGCGTCCATCACGCCGGAAGCCCGGCTCGGGCCTGGCATCGACGTGGAATTCGACCCGAGCTGGGAGAACGGGACGCTGGATCTCAACGGCAAGGTGAGCGCGTCGCCGATCGTCGGCGGCGGGCTCGGCTTCGACGTTCAGGTCGACGTGAACGAGATCCTGCAGAGCCTGGACTCCGTGCGGCGCGGGGCCTTCGGCTGAGGAAAGGGAAACAATGCCATCACCCGGATCGCTCGAGCTCTCCCTGCCCGCCGGCTGGCAGCCGCTGTCACCGGGCGAGCTGAACCTCGACGTCGCCTTCCTCGCGCTCAAACTCGACACACATGGCTCGGGTTTCACCGCCACCGTGGTGGTCGAGTGCCTGGTGGTGCGACCGGGCACGGCGCTGGCCGAGCTCGCCGACAACGCCGCGGCGGCCCAGCCGGCCGCGGTCGTGACCGATCGCCGCGGCTGGCAAGGGCCTCGGGGGCCACGGCTGAGACAGGTGCTCCGCCTGAGCGGTGCGACCGCCCAGGAGTCACAGCGGCTCGTCCGTGCGGAGGAGTACGTCGCTCTCGTGGAGAGCGCCTCACCCACCGGAACGCCGGTGTTGCGGGCTACGTCGACCGCGACGCTCGACCAGGCCGACGAGATCGCGGCCGACTTCGCACAGATGCTGTCCGCCCTCGACTCGGACCGGGCCGTGAGGCGGAAACCGCTGGAGAGCAGGGAAGGAAGGGACAGTGATGGCAGGGCCGATGATCGACGCCGCCACGCGGAGGGCGGGATACGAGAAGCTGCGCGATGATCTCCTCGAGATCCGGGCCAGGATCGCCGACATCGAGGTGACGGCGGACTCCCCGGACGGCCTGATCAGCGCCACGGTCGTGGGCCGTGGTGAACTCAGCGACCTCTACCTGGATCCCCGGATCTACCGCACGAAGGATTCCCGGGCGCTCGCGCGGGCCATTGTGGACACCATCGCCGACGCTGTCGCGCAGTCGCACGACGAGCTGTTCGAACTCACCCGTGCCTACCTGCCGCCCACCGCGAAGCGCGCAGGCACCGACGTGCACACCGATGCGTTCCTGCACCAGCTCGGCACGAAGATCGAGGGAGAACGGTGATGGCCGGCTACGACATGGACCCGGACGCGGTGACGGCGAACCTCAACCGGCTGCGCGCCGCGGGCGAGGACTTCGCAGGCGCCTGGGAGAAGCGTAAACACGCGCTGCGGGCCAGCGAGGCGGGAATCGGCGGCGACCTCATCGCGCAGGCGTTCCTGGAGCGGTACCGGCCGCTCGCGGAGCGGCTGACCACCAGGGCTGACGGCATTCCCGCCGCGTACCGGACGCTGTGTGACGACGCGCTCTGCTGCGTCGCCGACTACCGGGCCGCCGACGCCACGGGCAGCGGCGCGCTCACCCGGCTGACCGGCACGGACGGCCACGAGACCGCCGGGTAGGGCCATGCGCAGGCTCAGCACCGCGACGGCCGCCGCGCTCGCGGCGGCCGTCGCCGGCTCCGTGGCCGGCCCGGGTGCCGCCGCGGCGGCGCCACCACCGGGCGCGTGCGACAACCCCAGCCCGGCGAGCCCCGTCGTCCGCGAGCTGCCGTGGGCGCAGCGAACACTCGGCGCGCAGGCAGTGCGACGGCAGGCCACGGGCAGCGGCGTCGTCGTCGCGGTCGTGGACTCCGGCGTGGACAGTGACCATCCGCAGCTGCGCGAACCCGGGAAGGTGTTGCGCGGCCAGGACTTCTTCCTCGTCGGCGACCTGCCGGGCAGCTTCGACTGCGTCTCGCACGGCACGGCCGTCGCCAGCATCATCGCCGCGCGGCCCGCCGAGGGCATCGGCTTCGCCGGGCTTGCCCCCGATGCCACGATCCTGCCGGTGCGCGTCAGCGAGCGCGACGCCACCGGTGAGGGCACGGCGCAGGCCATCGACCCGGAGGTGCTCGCCCGTGGCATCTGGTACGCGGCCGACCACGGCGCCGACGTCATCAACCTGTCCGTCGCGGGCAGCCTCGACAACCGCTTCGTGCGTGACGCCGTCCGGCACGCCCAGAGCAGGGACGTGGTCGTGGTCGCCGCCGTGGGCAACGCCCAGCAGGGCCAGGTGCCCGGCCCGGCGACCTATCCCGCGGGCTACGACGGTGTGCTCGGGGTGGGCGCGGTCGACGTGACCGGAACCCGCCTGCCGAGTTCTCAGATCGGTCCCCAGGTGGACATCGTCGCACCGGGTGGGCGAGTGCTCGCGGCCGCCCGTGCGGGCGGGCACCGGTATCAGGACGGCACGAGCTTCGCGGCGCCGTTCGTCGCGGCGACGGCCGCGCTGGTGCGATCGGCGCGGCCGGAGCTGTCGGCGGAGCAGGTGGTGCAGCGGATTCTCGCCACGGCGACGCCTGCTCCCGGCGGCCTGGACAGCGAGGCCTACGGCGCAGGGCTGGTCAATCCGTATCGCGCGGTGGCCGACGGTCTCGTCGGCGCCCCGCCGTCCCCGCCGTCCCCGGTCGAGCGGCCTGCGACCGACCCGGCGCAGGCGCGAGCCTCCGCGTGGTGGGACGGCAGCATCTCGGCCTCCCGGGTGGCGGCCGTCGTGACCCTCGCGGTCGCGGTGCTGGGAGCGGCCGTGGCCTTGGTCCTGCTCCGCGGGCGCCGGTCCCGCTGGCAGCCCCGTCGCGCCGTGCTCCCGGCACGCGGGCCGGTGCGCGACGAGCTGCCCGACGAGCTGTTCGTCGTTCCCCCGCCTCCTGCCGAGCGGCCGTGACCCGAGACCGGGGAACGGCTGCTCACCGCCGGCCCGCGACGAACACCGCCGCCGGGTCGAGCCCGCTGCCCATCGGCACCCTGGCCACGATCGCCGCAGGCAGGCGGACGGGACGCACCTCGCCGTAGCCGAGCATGTCCAGCACCTCCCGGCCCGCCAGCGGGAATGCCTCGCCCTGATCGGTGACCAGTACGACGGTGCCGGCCTGGGCGTCCGCGCTCGGCATCGCCTCGACCACCGCGGCCCGGCCGGGCTCGACGTGGATCGCGTCCGCCATCGGCATGCCACGAGCCGTGCGGCCCGCGGTCGCCAGAGCCTCGGTCTGGGGCAGCCGGGGGTCGACGTGGAGCGCCGGCGTCGCCGACCCCGGCTCGTAGGTCGCGCAGAGCGTGTCCCCGCCGGCGAACCGCGGCCGGACGCGGGGCGCCGCCGCCGGACCGGTGTCGCCGGCAGGTGTCACGCGAGCGCCGGCGACCGCGGCCGGACTCAGCGGGATGCCGGACGGCACACCATCGCGGTAGGCCTTCCTGGTCCGCGGATCGGCGCGCTGCAGGTCGTACTGCAACGGGGAGATCGGCCGCAGGCGGTCGGCGTCCGCGAGGTAGTGCTCGGTGCCTCCCGACGTCTCGACGACGAGCAGCTGCCCCACCCGGAGGTCGTCGCGGCCCGGCACCGCGGTCGATCGCGAGCCCGTGCCCGCGAGCCGGATGGGAGAGATCGGCTCGCCTGCCGGGAGCAGGTCCACCAGCGGCATGCTGGCGCGCACCGTGGGCTCGGACTGCAGCGAGAGCCCGACGGCCACCGGGCCCGGATGGTCGATGCGGTGCCGGTAGCCGCCGGAGATCAGGTACTGCTCCCCGGTGCCGGGAACCTCGACGTGCACGGCGGTCTCACCCACCGGCCTGCCGCCGCGCGCGCCCTCGCCGACCAGCAGGACCGACGCCACCGTGCTCTGCCCGGTCTCGTCGGGCACGGGGCGGGAGCAGAGACTCCAGCCGCCGGTGAGCAGCTTGTCCCTGCCGGGCAGCGCGTCGGGCGCGTCCGGGATCCCGATCCTCGCTCCGCGCGGCACGCCCAGCAGCGAGTCGCTCGACACCGACACCGTCTCGGCATGCTCACCCAGCGCCAGCAGCGCCGAGACGTAGTTCGGCACGGGATGCAGTGTCCCGCCGAGGTAGACGTATCGCGCCCCGGTCTCCTTCGCGACGATGACCGAGGGCCGGTCGCGCCAGGCCGAGTTGCCGCCCGGGTTGACCAGTCCGAACACCGCGAACCCGGCCAGCGCGAGCACGGCGAGCACGATGCTGCCGAGCGCCGCCCCACCGGGCCTGCGAAACGGCGGCTGTTCCGGATCCGGGTCGCGGGTGACCAGTGCCGAGGTGGTGCGCTGGGCGAGAAACTGGTGCGCCTGCAGCAGATCGCGTTTCGACGACACGGCGTCACCCTCCGAGCCCGCGCATGATTCCGTACAGGCCGAGCACCGCGCACAGCACCGGCACGCAGGCCAGCACGATCGCCACCTCCAGCAGTTCCGCGTACCGGCCGAGGAAGGGACTCGGGGCACTCCCGCTGTGCCGGAGCCCGGCCGCGACGGCGAGCCCGCCGGCGAGCAGCAAGGCGGGTGCGGTCACGGCCAGCAGGGTCCCGGCGGCGCTCATCCCCGGCCCCGCCGCGAGCGCGCCCGCGCAGAACACCCCGGTGAACAACAGCGGCGCCCGGTGCCGCAGGGCCGGATAGAGGCGGGCGCGCAGGCAGAAACCCGCCGACAGCACCGACAGCAGCACGATCACCGACGTGCTCGACTCCCGTGCGACGACGAGCAGGCACACCACGGCGACCGTGGCAGACCCGGCGATCATGCCGGTCAAGAGCTGGTCGGCGCGCAGCACCGCGGCGTAGACCGCGCGGCGCGGTGGCTGCGGATCGTCGCGGACCAGGTCGGCGGTCGTGCGCGGGAGCACCGGCATCGGCACCCTGCCCAGCCGGATCGACAGCGGACCGAGCAGAGGAGAGAACAGCAGCACCACCGTGGCCGCCACGGCGGCGCCGTCCACGCCGTCCAGTGCGTCCAGCGTCGCCAGCCACGCCCCGAGCGCTCCGACGCCACCCGCGGTGCTGCCCGCGAGGAACAGTTCGGCGCGGTCGACCACGCCCACATACCCCAGCACGGACGCGATCAGCAGCGCCGAACAGCCCGCGAGCAGGTGCGGGGCTCCGAACCCGGCCTGCTGCGGGCCCGCCCCGAGCAGCAGGGCGCCACCGGCGAACGAGAACGGCAACGCCTGCGCCGCGACGACGGCACCGGCGCCCGCGTCGCCGAGCGCTCTCGCCAGGACGGTGCCCGCCAGCAGGAGCAGCAGGCCGGTGCCGAGTGCGACCCACGCCGCCGTGGCCCAGGGCGGTCCCGCCCGCACGATCGCCAGCAACGCCAGCAGGGTGGCGAACCCGCCCGCCGCGAGTCCCGCGGCGCGCGTGTGCGCCGGGCCCCAGAGGCGGCCCGTGCGGCCGCTGCCCTGGGCGATCGTGTCGGCGAGGTCGTCGTACTCGAGCTCCGGCCAGTGCAGGCGCCGCGGCACGAGGTGCAGCACCTCACCGTCGCGGAGCCCGCAGGCGGCCAGTGTCGTGCCGAGTTCGAGCGCGGTGCCGTCGGCGCGGCGCAGCAGCCAGCCGCCGTCGGTCACGCCGTCGTCGGGCAGGTTCTCGCCCGCACGCCGCAACAGGCCCGGCAGCAGCTCGGCCACGGTCGACCGCTCCGGCAACGCGAGGTCGAGCCGCCGGGCGGGCGCGTCGATCGTCACCCTGACGAGTGTGGTGGTCATCCGTCGTGCCCCTTCGAAGCCTCGGGTGGTGGCAGCAAACGGCCGTGATGCCCGCTCTGCACCTGAGCACTGCTTACGATCGCGGCGCGAGGACGGCGGCGGAACCGGGACGGCAGCTAGCGGACACGACGGGATGACGCCACAATGACCAGCGCGATGACGATGCTCTCCGGAAGCGACGAACTGGTTCCCCTTGGCGACGGCCCGGTCGCCACGGTGTTCGCGGGCGTCGATGCGCACAGCGGTACGGCGTTCGCCCTGAAGGTCTTTCCCGGGGGTATCGACCGGCGAACCCGCGGTGAGCTCGACGCCGAGCTGCGCGGCCTCGCCGACGTGCGCACCCGGGCCCATGTCCTCGTCGCCGACGGCGTCGAGGAGCTGCCCGACGGCCGCTGCGCGCTCCGGATGGAGCTGTGCGCGCAGTCGCTGCCGGAGCTGGTCGCGTCGTTCGGTCCCCTCACGATCGACGACGCTCTGGCCCTGGGCAGTGGGCTGGCGAGCGCGCTCGCGGCCGCGCACGGGGCCGGCATCATGCACGGAGGCGTCACCCCGGGCAACGTCCTGTTCCGCCCGTCAGGGGAGCCGGTGCTCGCCGATTTCGGGCTCGCGCTGCGCCACGCGTTCGCGGGCGACGTCACCGGTGCCGCCGGCTTTCTCGCACCGGAGACGGTGCGCGACGGCACCCGCGACGAGCGGACCGACCTCTACGGGCTGGGCGCGGTGCTGTATTTCGCGCTCTCGGGCGCCTCCCCGCACCAGGGGCGGCCCGGGGAGCAGGCGGACGACCAGCTGCTCCGGACACTCAGCGGCGAGGTGGTCCCGCTGCAACGGCCCGATCTGCCTGCCGGGCTCGGGCAGCTCGTCGCGGCACTGCTGGCGAAGAACCCCGACGCGCGGCCTCTGGATGCCGCGACGGTGGCAGCCAGGATCGGCGCCATGACAGGGCCCGCACGGGCCGAGCCGGCGTTCGACGATTTCGGTGGCGCGGTGGCGGATTCCGCGCCGACGCAGCCGATTCCCGTGGCCGCCGCGCCGCCCCCCGCTCCGGCGCCGCCCGGCCCACCGCGCGGCCACCTGCTCGTCGAGTACGGACCGGGCGACCGGCCCCGCGGCAAACCGAGGGCGGGTCTCGTCCTCGCCGCGACCGGGGCGCTGGCGGTGCTCGCCGTCGCCGTGGTCGTGCTGCTGCTGAACCAGCCGGCTCAGCTGGACGTGCGCGGGGCTGCCGAGGTTCCCGAGCAGAGCGCACCGGCCGCGCCCGGTGTCCCGCCCGTGCAGATCGAGCTCGCCGACCCCGTCGACAAGGGCAACTACGTCGAGCTGTCGTGGAGCAGCAGCGAGCCCCTCGACTACGCGATCGTCGTCGCGGCCGAGGGGCAGCAGCGGCGCACCATCTTCGTGCAGCGGGCGACCGAGTACCGGATCGAGGTCGATCCCGTCAAGGGTTACTGCTTCCAGGTTCAGGGCGCGAACAGCGCGGGCGTCTACACGAGCCAGTCGAAGCCCATCCACAACGCGACCTGCAGCGAGTAGGCGCTCACCGCGGGGGCCGCAGGGGAGCGGGGTTCACCGCGGCGCGGATCCGCGCCCGCAGACCTCGCCGCGCGAGTCCCTTGCGCACCGCGCGGACCGCGGCCCACGCCTGCGTCCCGCTTTCCGGTCCGGGCTCGGTTCCGGACCACAGCGCGACGTCCACCGCGGCGCCCAGCGACCGCAGCCCGTGGGTGGCCTCGTCGCCGAGCGGCTGGGCGGCCACGGCCACCGTCGTCAGGTCCCGCACGGTCATGCCCGGCGACACCGGGACCCCGTGGGCGCGCAACGCGTCCCGCGCCTCCTCCCAGGCGCCGATCACGGTCGCCGCGCCCGGCCTCCGCCTGCGCCC
Source organism: Prauserella muralis (assembly GCF_003202285.1). GTDB lineage: Bacteria > Actinomycetota > Actinomycetes > Mycobacteriales > Pseudonocardiaceae > Prauserella_B > Prauserella_B muralis. The sequence goes on along the minus strand of NZ_MASW01000005.1, from coordinate 875,109 downwards.
GCGTGCCCGCAGAGCCTTGGCGAGCGGTACTCCGGTCAGCCAGGCCAGCACCGCCGCCGCCGGTACCGCGAGCAGCACCCACCACGGGACCGGCCAGCCATCGCCGGAATCGGAGCCCGGCGGCGTCGGCTCGGGCGCGACAGGGGCATCGCGGAGCTCGTCCCGGTCGGGCAACGACCTGCGCACCTCCTCGGTGGCCGCCGCCAGCCCCCGAGCGGGCACTCCACCGGCCGCGCCGGCCGAACCGCTCGGGTCGAGCGGCACCCAGCCGACACCCTCGACGGCGACCTCCGGCCACGCCAGCGCGTCGCCGTTGCGGACCGTGTACCGCCCGCCGTCGCGGTCGGCCGGTGTGCGGAACCCGACGACGAGCCGTGCCGGAATGCCCTTCATCCTGGCCAGCGCGACATAGGCGGCGGCGAACTGCTCGCTGGTGCCGCGCTTGCTGTCGAGCAGGAACTCCCGCAGCTGCGCCCAGGAATGCCCGGTGGGCAGGTTCTGCCCCGTCGCCAGCCGGTACTCCGTGCGCAGGAAGTCCGCCAGTGCGACGGCGGTCCGGAAGGTCGGCCTCGCGGGCACCGCCCGGTCGGCCAGCTCGGCGATGCCGTCCGGAACCTGCCCGACGCCACCGAGTGTCCCGGCGGCGACGTCGCGGTCGATGGCGGCGTTCACGAGGTCGTCGCGGTGCACCTGGGGCTCCCACCAGCTCAGTGTGTACGAGGCGGGCCGTGGCGCGTCGGGGGCGAGCAGCGAGCCCTGCCGTTCCTCCACGAGCGGGCGGATCCCGCCGACCGCAGCGGGCGACGGCTGGCTCGGCAGCCAGGGACCGTCGAGGCGGGCGCCGCTGATCCGGGCCGTCCGCCGCTCGACCTCGACCGTGACGTCGGGGCTGGGCGCCAGGGCCGAGCCGAGCCTGCGATACGCCGATCCCGGGGTCCAGTTGACGCCGTCGAAGCCCGAGAGCACGACCACCGGCCACCGGTCCACAGCGCTGGCGCCGTCCACTGTGAACACCGGGACGCCGGGATGGGTGAGCCGGTAGGACAGCAGATCCAGCGGATTGGTCAGGCTGCTCGCCGTCAGCGGGGCGAACTGCTCGTCCCGCAGCGTGTACCTCGCGTCGTCACCGGGCAGCACGAGGGCGCCGAGCAGGGCGCCGATCACGGCGAGCACCACGGCCGGTGTGGCGAACAGCAGCCCCGACGACAGTCGCCGCCCCGTTGACACGCGCTCCGGTCTCGTGGCCACCAGCAACGCCCCGGCGGCGGCCGCGTAGGCGAGCGCGGCCAGGACCGCCGCCACGCCCGTGGTGGCACCGTAGAACTGGCTGAGCACGAGAACCGCGAAGCTCGGGGCCAGTGAGGGCAACGCTCCCCAGCGGTGCAGCAGCTCCATCCCCAGCACACCCGCGAGCAGCACGAGCAGCGGCACGAACAGCATCAGCCCGGGGTCCGGACGGGCCGGCCACGTGGACTGCAGCGCGAGCTGCCACGAGCCCGTGATCCCGGACCCGAGGGCGCGTGCGGTGCTTCCGGTCGGCAGGCCGGCGACGGTCGTGGACCACAGCATGGTCTCGACGACGCCGAGCAGGCCGCCGAGCAGTGCCAGCACCGGCCGCCACGGCACCAGCGCCTCGCGGCGGGACACCGCCACCGCGATCGCCAGCGACACCGTGGCAGGCACGAGCAGGGGGAGCACGAGCGGCCACACGCCGAACACGGGGGCGAACAACAGTCCGGCGACCACGGACGCCAGCGTCACGAGAGCGGCGGGCACCGGAGCGAGGCGGGTCAACCGAGCACCTCGTTCCACCTGCGGACGGCGTGTGCGGCGTCGTCGGCGCCGACCATCCGTGCCCCGGCCACCGCGTGCGCCTCGCGGCCGCTGCCGCCGAGCACGAACACGAAGATCGACGAGTAGCGCTGCCGCAGCCAGGCCATCGACGTCAGCTCGGGCCCGGGTGAGGTGACGACCGCGAGACAGCCGCCGAAGCCGCGGCTCGCGGCCAGTGCCGCGGGCACCACCGGGTCGCGCGCGTCGCCGCTCTGCCGGAGCACGCACAGCTCGTCGAGCAGGGTGCGGGTAGCCTGGCTCCCGCCCGCGGTCGGTACGTCGAGCCCGGAGGAGGTGACGAGCCGGGTGTGCTGCCCTGCCCTTGCCGAGGAACCCAGCAGGGAGGCCGCGACGTCGACGGCCTCCTCGAACGTCTCCGGCGCGAGCGAACCACGGCGGGTGTCGAGCAGCACGGTGAACCGCGGCTGCTGAGGGTCGGCCAGGTCCCGCACCATCAACCGCCCCGTGCGAGCGGTCGCCCTCCAGTGCAGGTGCCGCACCTCGTCGCCCGGCTGGTACTCCCGTACGTCACGGAGGTCGACCGAACCGCGAAGCACCGCATCGGTCGCGGCGCCCTCGTGGTGGTGGCGGGGATGCGCGCCCACGAGCGCACGCGCGGGGAACTGACGCGGGTACACCTTGAGGATCGCGGTGTCGCCGGTGGGCAGCCTGTTGGTGGCGAGCCCGAACGGGTCGACCCGGTGCAGCAGCAGCGGCCCGACGGTGAGCTCGCCGCGGACCGGGGTCGCGAGCTCGTAGTGGTACGTGGACTCGGCTCGCGGTGGCGAGGGGCGGATCCGCACGGTCTGTTCCGCCTCGCCCGCCGTGTCGGTGGCGAGCAACGCCGGCTGCCGGTGCGCGGTCGGGTTGCGCACCCGCAGCCGGGCCAGAGCGGGCTTGCCACGCTCGACACGGTCCGGGTACACCGCACGCGTCACGGTGACGCGCACCGGACGCGCGGTCAGCGCGACGGCGGCCAGCACCGCCGCGAGCGCGATGCCACCCAGCGCCCGCAACAGGGGAAGCCCCGCCCACTGTCCGAACACGACCAGCAGCACGCAGAGCCCGAGCACCGCCATGCCTCGCCTGGTGGGCCGCACGGCGTCACCTGGTGGCCACGTTGACCGCGGGCGCGGGTGTCGCGGCGAGCACCTCGTCGACGATCTCACCGGGCGTGCGCCGGCTCAGCTCCGCCTCCGCCGTCAGGATCAACCGGTGCGCGAGCACCGGCTTGGCGACGTCCTTGATGTCGTCCGGCGTGACGAACCCGCGCCCCGCCATCGCGGCGAGCGCCTGACCGGTGCGCACGAGCGCGATGCTGCCCCGGGGACTGGCGCCGAACCGCACGGCAACGTGGTCGCGGGTCGCCGCGGTGAGCCTGGCGGCGTACTCCACGACGGCACGGTCGATGTGCGAGCGGCGCACGTCCTCGATGGCCCCGCGCAGCGTCTCGATGTCCACCACGGTCGGCAGGTCGTCCGCGGTGACACCGGCGCAGTCGCTCATGATCACCAGCACTTCCGACGCGACGTCCGGGTACCCTACCGACAGCCTCATCAGGAACCGGTCGAGCTGCGCTTCGGGCAGCCGGTAGGTGCCCTCCATCTCGATCGGGTTCTGCGTGGCGACGACGAGGAACGGGCGGGGCACGTCGTGCGTGACGCCGTCGGCGGTGACGCGCCGTTCGGACATCACCTCCAGCAGCGCCGACTGCGTCTTGGGAGTGCCGCGGTTGACCTCGTCGGCCACCACGATGTTCGCGAAGACGCTCCCGCGATGGAACGTGAACTCCTCGTCCTTCTGGTGGTAGACGGTGACGCCGGTGATGTCGCCGGGCAACAGGTCGGGGGTGAACTGGATCCGGCTCCACTCGCCCCCGATGCTGCGCGCGAGACACCGCGCGAGCGTCGTCTTGCCGAGCCCCGGCACGTCCTCGATCAGCAGGTGCCCCTCGGCCAGCAACGCGGCCACCGCGAGCCGGACCAGTTCCGGTTTACCGCGAATGACCTGCTGCACGTTGTCCGAGATGAGCCTGCCCGCCTCGCTCGCCCGTGTGCTCATTCGCCCGGCCACAGGTAGCGGTTGGACACGAGGTTGAGCTCGGCGATGTAGACCCAGACCTCGTAGCCGGGTTCACCGAAGTCGATGTTTTCGAACACTGCGTTGCCGTTCTCGTCGGTTTCCCAGCCCGAGCCCGGATTCTCCCAGGTCGGGTGGTTGGAGTCGACCTCGAATTCGTACATCGTGTTGGGATCCAGCCCGGTGGCCTCCACGTGGATCTTGTGGCACGGCGGGCCACAGCCGTCGTACTCGCTGGGGTCGCCACGCGAGATCGTGATGGCCTGGTTCGGGATGACCACGGTGGTGCTTGCCGCCGGGCCCCGTCCGGCACGGTTCTCCGCCACCACGGTGACGGTGTAGGTGACGCCCTTGCCCAGTCCGGAAAGGACCGCCGTGCGCGCGTTTCCGGCCAGCGTCTGGCTTCCCGTGCCGGTGACCGGCCGCCACGAGACGTGGTAGGCCGTCACGGGCGCACCGTTGGGACTGGCGGCACCCCAGGTGATCCGCGCCGTGTCGCTTCCCGTCTCGTGCGTGGCCGCGACGTTGGTGGCCACCCCCGGAGGGCTGGCGGGCAGCGGCCTCGGCGGTGGTGGCGGGTCCGGCGGCGGAGACGAGCGCGTGTCCGGCTGGGCCGGTGGTGGCGACGAGGGCGGTGGCGGAGGAGGCTCCTGGCGCGCGGGCGGTTCCTGGCGCGCGGGCGGCTCCTGTGCCACGACCTGCTGGTCGGTCCGGGAGGGCGATGGCGCGGGCGGGTTCTCCTGCTGCCTTCGCCGACCGCGTTCGGGTGGCGGCGCCTGCGGCTTGTCTCCGGCCTCGGTCCTCTCCTCGCCGACGAGGGGAACCTGGCTCGTCCGGCCCCCCTCCTCGACCACCATCACGTGCCGTCCCTTGTCGCCGTCGACGTACACGCGCGCGTCCTCGCCGCGCGTGAGCCTCGGCTCGCCGGTCTCCGGCGGGACCGGGGTGACGCCCTGCTGCTTGCCGTCGCTGGTGTAGGTGCGCACGGAGTTGCTCTCGAGATCGAGCAGGACGACCGAGTCGCCGCTCGGCTCGGGCCTGGCGTACTCACCGTCGGGCAGGTCCACGGTCACCGGCGCCGCCGCCGGTGCGGCCGTGGTGACTCCGCGGGCGTCGATGAGGTGCAGCTCGTCCTTGCCGGGGTCCAGGATCGGGATGCGCCCGCCCGCGTCGGCCGTGCCGATCTCCGCGGTGCCGGGCACGTCAAGGCCGATGTTGACGGGCTCGCCGAGGTCCTCGTCGAGCACGGCGTGCACGGTGTCCGCCGTGGTGTCGACGAACGCGGGCCGCGTGTCGACGACGGTCAGCTCGCCGCTGTGCCCTCGCGGGGTGACGGCGGGGCAGGAGACCTGGTCCGAACCCCTGGCCAGCTTGCACAGCACTCCCGAGGCACGACGGTGCAGCCAGAGCGTGCCGTCGGGCGTGGCGACCGGGTTGCCGAGCCCCTGTCCCGCGCGGATCGTCGTCGGCTGCTCGCCGAGCCGCACCACCGTCCCGGCCTCCCGGTACACGAGGTACGGACCACCCGCGGTCTCGACGCCGACCGGGCGCTCGCCGGTCGGTGGGGTGATGGTGCGCTCGACTTCCAGAGTGGACTTGCCGAACTCCCTGATCCGGGAGTCGCCCACGACGTAGGCACTGGTGTCGCCCTGGTAGACCCGGTCACCGGGATCGATCATCATCGGCGCCTGCGCGTCGACCGTCTTGGCGCCACCGTTGACGTGGAAGACGACGTCGAGATCCGGGCTGGCGACCCAATGGCCCGCCTGCGCGAAATCGAGCCCCTGCGGTGGCTCGACGGCGCCGGACACCGCGATGGTCACCGTGGCCGCGGTGGCGGCCACGAGCAGCGCCACCGGAAGGCGGCGCCGCAGCTTGCTCCCCGTCACGGGGGCAAGCATAGGATACGCCGGTACATCCCGGGCCGAGATCGCCGACAGCGACCCCGGAACGGCCCAGAACCCGGGCGCCGGCGCCGAGCCGAAGGGCACCTTGGGTACACAGGTTGCACCCAAGGTGCCCTTCGGCTCGGCCGGCAGCCCAGGTTGGACGGCTCGTCAGGGGACCGGAGGGAACGCGAGCTCGAAGATGGCGCCGCCGTCCTGGGCGTTGTAGACCCGCAGATAGCCGCCATGTGCCTGCGCGGTCCAGCGCACGATCGACAGGCCAAGGCCGCTCGAGCCACCGCCGCTGGCGAACCTGTCGAAGCTCTCCTCCGCGACCGACGGATCGATGCCCGGTCCGTGGTCGGCCACCGTCACGCGCCCGCCGGCCACGGTGATGTGCACGATCGCGGGCGCGCCGGGCTGACGGCCGTACCGGATGGCGTTGCCGAGCAGGTTCCCGACCGCCCGCTGGACCAGACCGGGATCGGCGTTGACCTTCGTCGGCGTCGCGGTGACCGTGACCTGCGCGCCCTCCGCGGGCGTCTCCTCCACCACGGCCGTGACGAGCTGGTCGAGCCAGACCGGTTGCATCGCGAGCACCTCGACGCCAGCCGCGAGGCGCGCGCGCACGAGCAGGTCGTCGATGATGGAGCCCATCCTGGCCGCGAGCCGCACGGTCCGGGGTAGCAGGTCCGGCCGTTCCGCGGGGTTGCGCCAGGCCGTCTCGGCCAGCGCCCGCAGCGCCGCGACCGGTGTGCGAAGGTCGTGCGCGGTCTCGGCCAGCAGCACCTCCTGCTGCTCCAGCGCGGCGGCCGCGGGCCGGATGGCGCGGCCGGAGAGCACGTGCCCGGTCACCGCCAGCGCGCTCACCAGCAGGGCGCAGCCGCCGATCACCCACAGCACGACGTTGCGGTGCCGGGCCAGTGCCGCGCTGGGATCGCTCGTGGCGACGACCGCGCCCGCGTACTGGCCCGCCGCGTTGAGGAACGGCTGCGCGACGACCCGGACGAGCTCGCCGCCCTGACCGGGAACGTAGCCCTCGACGAACCTGCCGCTCGCGGCCGCGTCCCGCGCGAGGCCGTAGAGATACCTCCGGTCCTCGGCCACGCAGTCGCGCGTGCTGAAGTGCGGGTCGAACTCGCCGGCGCCCGCGGGCAGCACGGCGAACTCGGGGCAGCTCGTGTCGATCTGGTCGCCGCCGATGTAGCCCGTGGTGATTCCCGTGTCGCCCGTGCGCTGGACGAGTCGCAGCACCGCCGCGGTGACCTGCTTGAGTTCGGTGTCCATCCGCAGCTCGCCCGCCTCGCGGTCCTGCTCGATGAACAGCCACGCGAGCACCACGAGGCCCGCCGCGTTGAGGATCGTGAACAGGACGGTGAGCAGCCAGCGCAGCCGCCGCAGCCGGGCGGCGGCCGACGTCGTCACGAGCCGCTCCGCGCCGCGCCGAAGCGGTAGCCGACGCCGCGCACCGTGTGGATCAGCTCGGGCGCGCGCAGCTTCGCGCGCAACCTGCGGACGACCACGTCCACCACGTTGGACATCGGATCGGTGCTGGTGTCCCAGCAGTGGTCGATGAGCTCGCTGCGGGTGACCGCCTGCTCGGGGCGGGCCATGAGGTACTCGAGGATCGCGAACTCCTTGTCGCTCACGGTGAGCAGGGCACCCCCGCGCCGCACCTGTCGCCGCGCGCTGTCCAGTTCGAGGTCGTCGTGGCGCAGCACGGGCGACCGCCGCTCACCGGCGCGGCGGCACAGCGCGATCACCCTGGCCGACATCTCCGGGACGGCGAACGGCTTCACCAGATAGTCGTCGCCTCCGTGCTCGAAGCCCGCGACCCGGTCGGCGACGGCGTCGCGCGCCGTGAGGAACAGCACGGGCACGGCCCAGCCGTCCTGCCTGCGCCGCCCCACGTAGGTGACCGCGTCGCCGTCGGGCAGCATACGGTCGAACACCGCGCAGTCGTGGTCGGCCCGACCGAGCGCCGCGTGCGCCTCCGCCAGGTCGGCGGCCTCGTCGACGTGAAAGCCCTGCGCCCGCAGCTCGGCCGCGACGGCGACGCGCAGATCCTCGTTGTCCTCGACCACCAGCACCCGTGCCGTCGCTGTCATCGGATCCTCATGTTCGTGCCGCGATCGTTGGTCGCATGCTTTTCCATGTTCTGGGGCCGCTGGAGGTGCACGGCCGTGGCGGGTACGTCCACCGGCTCGGCCGTGGCAAGGCCGCGACCGTGCTGGCGACGTTGTTGCAGCACCCTAACGCGTGGGTCGCCAGGGCCACGCTGACAGCCGCAACATGGCACGAAGCTGCCGCACCGCCCTCGGCACGGGCCAATCTGAAGACCTACGTGTGGCAGCTGCGGCACCTGCTGCCCGAGGACCGTGGCCGGTCACGCATCGAGAGCGCGCCCGGCCGCTACCGGCTGCGGGTGCTGCCCGGCGAGCTCGACGCCGGCCGCGTCGCCGAGCACGCCGCACGGGCACACGCGGCGGTCGCCGGGGCGGAGTTCGCCACCGCCGTCGGCGAGCTGAGCGCGGCGCTGGCGCTGTGGCGGGGCCGCCCGTACGACGGCGTGCCGAGCGCGGCCGAGGAGTCCGGCAGGCTCGTCGAGCTGCGCGGCCGGCTGCGCGAGGAGCTCGGTGCCGCGCAGCTCGCGCTCGGCCGCACCGGCGAGGCGGCACACACCCTGACCGCCCTCACCGCCGACGATCCCCTGCGCGAGAGGGCGTGGGCCTGCCTCGTGCGTGCGCTGCACGCCCAGGGCAGGCACACCGAAGCCCTGGATGCCTTCCGCCGTGCCCGGCACGTGCTGGCGACCGAGCTCGGCGTCCGCCCTGGCCGGGAGCTCCAGGCCGCCCACGACGACGCGCTCGGCGCGGCAGCCGCGACCACCGCGACCACCGCGACTGCCGCGCGGGTGGCGTGAGGGGAGGCGGCGATGACAGTCCGGGAACAGCAGGGGACCGCCGCGGCGAGCGCGGCCAGGGAGCAGGCCGCGCCGTCCGCACGGCGGGGCACCGTCCGGCCGGTCGCCACCGTCGCCGCGGCGCGCGCGGCCGGGGCCCGGCAGCCGGTCGCGCGGCCTGCCACCGCCGAGGCTCCGACCGTGCGACACCGTGGCGAACCCGCCACGGCGCCCATCCCGGTGCCGGCCGCGCAGCAGGCCCAGGCAGGCCGGCCGCTGCCGTTCCCGCCGCGCGAGCGCCCCGCCCGCCGGGAGCCGCTCGGCCTGCCGGTGCTGCGCATCGTCTGCTGGCAGCTCGCGCTCGTGCTGGTGTTCCTCGCGGCCGGCGGCCCCTGGCCGCTCGCCACCGTCCTCGTGCCGATGGCGGTGGCACTGCTGGGCTGCACGGCGGTGCGGGTGCGCGGCAGATGGCTTTCCGACGAGCTCGCGCTCCGGGTCCTGCTCGTGCTGCGCCGCCGCGAGCGGGACCTGCCCGGCACCGCCGGAACCCGCCTGCTGCTCGCCACCCTGGCGCCGGGCGCGAGCGTCGGCACCGCCACGCTCGCCGGGACGCCCTCGGGCGTCGTCAGCCGCGCCGAGGAGCTCGTCACCGTGCTGCGGCCCGCAGGCACGGGTGCCGCCGCCCTCGCGGAGCTGGCGCTGTCGGGGTCCTGGCTCGGTGACGCCGCCGAGCCGGGACAGCCGGCGGTCCGGTTCCAGCTCGTCGTGCACCGCGGTCCGCGGCAGGCCGACCAGGCCCGCGCGTGGCTGGTCGTCAGAGCGGTGCGCGACCCGCGGTTCGCCGACGACGCCCCGCTCCTGGTGGCCGTGAGCAACGCCGTGCGCAAGCTGCACCGCAGGCTGAAGAGGACGGGCATGGCGGCCGGGCCGCTCACGGCGCTGACCGAGGAGGAGATCCTCGCGACGCTCGCCGCCCTCACCCACACCGGACCGGGCAGGGCAGCGATCCGGGAGGACCGCCGGTACTGGCGTGCCGGGCCGATCGCGCAGGCGGGCCTGCGCCTGTCGGGTCTGGGAACGCGATCGCCGGTCGCCCGCGTGCGCCTGCTGCACCACGTGCTCGCCGCCGTTCCCGGCACCGCCTGCACCGTGTCCGTCACGCTGCCGGGCCACACCGCGGTGGTCCGGGTGGCCGCGACCACCGACGCCGCGGTCGACGCGGCGGCAGGGCGGCTGCTGAGGACACGACCGCCGGAGATCCACCTGGAGCGGATGGACAACCAGCACGCCGCGGCGGTCGCCGCGACGCTGCCGATCGGAGGGACCTCGTGATGACCCAGTCGCTGCCCGACCTTCGCGACGCGCCGCCACGGCTCGCGGTCCTGCAGGGGCACGCGTCCTGCCAACCGGTGTCGCGGCACGCGCGCGTGACGGCGAAACTGGCCGCCGCGCAACGGGAGGTGCTCGTCGTCAGTTCGCTGCGCGGCGCTCCCGGCGACCCGGTGACGGCCTTCCGCCGGATCGACCACGCCAACCTGCGGCGCGGCGTCCGGTACCGGATGCTGTTTCCCGACGACGCGCGCATCGCGGCCGGTACCTCGCGGCATCTCGCCCAGCTGGCGCAGGACGGCGCGGAGATCCGCACGATGCCCGCCGTGCCCGTCGAGGCGCTCGTCGTCGACCGGGCGTTCGCCATCGTGCCCGCCGAACGGCGGGACGGGCACGGCGCAGCCGAGGTCGCCGACGTGGCCGTGTTCCGGCTGCCGAGCGTCGTCGCCACGATCACCGAGCTGGTCGAGCGCCTCTGGCCGTCGGCGGTGCCGCTGGCCGCGAGTCCGCGGCCACGGCCCGCGGGACTGGACAGGCGGGACCGGGACCTGCTGTCGCTGCTGTCGGCCGGCTGCACGGACGAGTCCGCGGCGGCCACACTCGGCGTGTCGGTGCGCACCGTGCGGCGCATGGTGTCGAGCCTGATGGACCGGCTCGGCGCCCGCAGCCGGTTCCAGGCGGGAGCCAAGGCCGCCGGTCGCGGCTGGCTGGAGGGGGCTGCCGATGACTGAGGCCGCACCGGCGAGGGAGCCGACCACGCCGCGCACCGTCCTCGTCGACCCGGGAAGACACGGTGCCTACCCCACCGTCGGTGCCGCGGTGCTCGGCGCGCCCGACGGCGCCTGCGTGTCCATCTCGGCGGGCACCTACGCCGAGACGCTCGAGCTGCTCGACCGCAGCATCACCCTGCGCGCGGCCGAGGGGGCGGAGGTGGTGCTCGACGGCGGCGGTGCCGACGTGCCCGTGCTCCGGGCGTGTGGCGGCGCGCTGGCCGTGCGCGGGCTCACGGTGCGCGCGGGCGCTGCGGCGGCCGTTCAGGTGGAGAACGCGGAGCTGACTCTCGACGGCTGCACGGTCAGCGCGGAGCAAGGGCCGGGGGTGGCGGTCCGCGGGCCGGGACCGCTGTCCATCACCGGCGTCACGATCACCGGAGCCGAACACGGGCTCGTGCTGGAGGGCGCCTCAGGGGTCGTCGAGAACGTCACGATCAGCGACATCGCCGCGGATGGTGTGATCGTCGGGCTCGGGGCCGACCCCGTGATCCGCTCGTGCACGGTCGGCGGCTGCGGCCAGCGCGGCTTCTACATCTACCAGCACGCCCGTCCGGTCGTGGAGAACTGCCGGGTCTTCCGGACGGGCCAGGCGGCGATCGCGGTGGCGCACCGTGGTGAGCCGGTGCTGCGCCGGCTGTCGGTCAGCGACGCGCTCGGCGTCGGCATCGACGTGGGTCCACAGTGCGGGGGCACGATCGAGGGGTGCGACGTGACCGGCACCGCGGAGCCGGCCATCCGGCTCGCCGGGTCGGCGACGGCGAGGATCGTCGCCGGGCCAGGCGCCGCCGCGAACCGTTCCGTGGCACTCGACGGCCTGCTCGCGGACCTGGACGGGATGGTGGGGTTGCCGGGCGTGAAGGCCGAGGTGCGTGCGCTCGTCGACGAGATCCAGGTCAACGCGTGGCGCTCGCGAGCGGGGCTGGCCACGGGCGCGCTCAGCCATCACCTGGTGTTCGCCGGAGCGCCCGGTACCGGCAAGACGACCGTCGCGCGCACCTACGGCAGGCTCCTGCGTGAGCTCGGCGTACTGCCCGCCGGGCAGTTCCGGGAGGTGTCGCGACGCGATCTCGTCGGCCAGTACATCGGCCACACCGCCGAGAAGACCGCCGGGGTCTTCGAGGAGGCGCTCGGCGGCGTGCTGTTCATCGACGAGGCCTACACCCTGGCCCGGCAGCCGGCCTCCGGCGGCGACTTCGGGCAGGAGGCCATCGACACGCTCGTGAAGCTGATGGAGGACCATCGTGAGCAGATCGCGGTGATCGTCGCGGGCTACACCGCCGAGATGCGTCAGTTCCTCGCCGCCAACCCGGGCCTGGCCTCGCGCTTCGCCAAGACCGTCGAGTTCGAGGACTACACCCCGGACCAGCTGGTCGGCATCATCGGCCGGATGGTGACCGCTGGGGACTACGAGCTGGATCCCCGGTCCGGGCCCGCGCTCGCCGCGTACTTCGGCCGGATCTCCGCGGAGCCGGGTTTCGGCAACGCCCGTGACGCACGGCGGTTGTTCGAGGCGATCAGGAAGGTCCAGTCCGGCAGGCTGAGCAGGCTGGGCCGGATTCCGGACGCCGCCGAGCTGCGTGGACTCACCGTCGGTGACGTGCTCGGCGCCATGGAGGGCGGTCAGCCGTACTGAGCGCGCGGCGCCGGGTCGCCGAGCACGTAGCCGACGCCGCGCACGGTGTGCAGCACCGGCGGGGGCCCGAGCTTGCGCCGCAGCTGCGTCACCAGCACGTCCAGAACGTTCGAGGCGGGGGGCACGAGCTCGTCCCAGGCCGCCGCGATCAGCTCCGCCCTGCCCACCGTGCCGCCCCCCTCGGCGACAAGCCGTTCGAGCACGGCGAACTCCTTCCGCGTCAGCCTGAGCCCCGTGCCGCCGCGCCGGGCCTCGTGCCGGCCGAGGTCCAGTTCGAGGTCCCGCCACCGCAGCACCGGCGGCGTGGGCAGGCCGCCGCGGCGGCACAGGCTGCGCACCCGGACGACGAGCTCCGGCACGGCGAACGGCTTGACGAGATAGTCGTCGGCCCACGCGAGCCCCGCGATGCGGTCGCGCACCGTGTCGCGGGCGGTGAGGAACAGCACCGGCACCGCCCATCCCGCCTTCCGGCGGCGCTCGACGTAGGCCAGTGCGTCGCCGGCGGGCAGCATCCGGTCGAAGACCACGCAGTCGTAGGCGTTGACGGCGAGCGCCTCGTCGGCGTCCGGGAGGTCGGCCGCCGTGTCGACGGCGAGCCCTGAACCGCGCAGAGCCGCCTCGACCGCCACCCGCAGGTTCTCGTCGTCCTCGGCCACCAGCACGCGCACGTGCGGGAGGTTAGCGCACGGCAGGGCCGGTGCCTGTCATCAAATCCTCATCCCCGGTGCAGCACCGTGGCACTCAGCCGGACACACGACGACGAAAGGCAGTGACATGGAACAGACCACACAGCGCCCGAGGATGCCGTTCTCCCTCAAGGCCTCGCTGGGGATACTGGGCTTTCAGGTGCTGTCCAACGGGGCCATGGGGGCCCTGCTGCTGTACTTCGCGGCGGAGGATGCCGAGCACGGCCGCTCGGTACCCGGGCTGCAGTACGTGCTGGGATACGGATCGGTGGCCGTCGCGGTCGTGCTGATCGGGTGCGCCGTGCTGCTGGGCCGCCGTGTTGCGGGGGCGAGGATCGCGGTGACGGTGCTCGAGGTGCTCACGGTGCTCAGCGGTCTGCTCGCCGTCGTCCAGGGCGCCGTTCAGGGCGTCGTCGGGATCGTGCTGGCGGTCCTCGTGATCGCGCACCTGTTCCGCCCCGACGTCAACGCCTGGCTGCACCCTGCCCCGGCGGAGTCGGTCACGCGTACTGGGTGAGTCCCAGGCAGACCAGGAAGACCGGCAGGGCGAACAGCGCCAGCTGGTGGAACGGCCGGGGACGGCGCCAGCCGACAAGGTAGGTCAGCGGGGTGCCGAACACGGCGACCGCGACGAGCGCGGGGCCGTACGAGTAGTAGAGGCCGTCCGGGTCGGGGGGCCCGGCGGCGACCAGGACGACCAGCGTGAGCACCGCCTCCCACAGCAGGATCGAGGCCAGCGACAGCAGCCACCCGCGGCCACGGGCAGGCTGCTGTCGCTCGGCGCCGTTGTGGCGGTTGCTGTGCTGTGAGGTCGGCATGCGCCCAGCATCGCCGTCCTCCGAGCTGGATGCGGGCCGCCTGGCAGCAAGCGGCCAGACCACGCCGCCGGCATGGCGCGCCGAGCCGGGCGGCGTGGTCTGGCCGCTCAGCGCAGCGAGGGAAGACCTGCGACGAGCGCGCTGATCGCGCGCGTCATCGCGGGCAGGAACGCCACGTGCGCTCCGGCAAGGTCGGGATTGCGCGCGTAGACCTCCACCAGGGTCGGCGGCGGGTTGGCGGCAGGGTAGAGCGCGGTTGCCAGCCCGGCGGCCGCGGTGACGACCTCCTGGGCCTCCGACTCGGTGAGCTCGGCGCTCGCCTCCGCGATGGCCGCGCTCAGCTCACGCAGCTGAACCAGCAACGTGCGTTTGAAGGTGGCCGCGGCCTCGACCGAGACGTTGTGCTCGAATGACGTCGCCGAGTGGCTGAGCAGGTCGCACAGGAGCGGGTGCTCGTCGAACGCTCTGGCCAGCGCGTCGACGACGCCGTCGTCCGGCAGCCTGCGCCGGACGTCGTCGGCCCACTCCCTGCCGCAGTCCAGCACGAGTTCGAGATAGATCTCCTCACGAGTGCCGAAGTAGCGGACCACGTTCGACTTCGCGATCCCGACGGCCCTGGCGATGTCGCCGAGGCTGACGTTGCGCACGCCCGACTCGGCGGCAAGCTCGCGCGCCGCCGCGAGGATCGCCTCGCGGCGCTGCTGCTTGTGTTCGGGCCGCCGGGCCCGGACGAACGTCGACTGAGCCATTTCTCAGGAAGTATAGGGCTGACTTAACAGAACGACGTCCTGTTGTTAGTAGAACGCCGTTCTGTTAACGTGGGAACGACTCGAACCGAAGGGACCGCGATGGCCGAGCTGCGCGTGCGCGTCAACGGCGCCGACCACCTGCTCGATATCCCGCCACAGGTCAGCCTGCTCGACGCCCTGCGCGAGCACCTTGGCCTCACCGGCACGAAGAAGGGCTGCGACCAGGGCGCCTGCGGCGCCTGCACCGTGCTCGCCGACGGCGAGCGGATCAACGCGTGCCTGGCGCTGGCGGTGCAGTACGCCGACCGGGAGATCACCACGATCGAGGGGATCGACCACCCCATCCAGGAGGCCTTCGTGCGGCACGACGGCTTCCAGTGCGGATACTGCACGTCCGGCCAGATCTGCTCGGCGATCGGGATGCTCGCCGAGCACAAGGACGGCATGCCCAGCGCCGTCACCGGGGAACCGTCCGCCGAGGGCGAGGAGCTCACCGACGAGGAGATCCGGGAACGCATGAGCGGCAACCTGTGCCGCTGCGGCGCGTACCACGGCATCGTCGAGGCGATCGGCGAGGTGGCCCGATGAGAGCGTTCTCCTACGTCTCCGCACCCGATGTCGCGACAGCCGTCCGCGCCGTCTCGGAGACACCGAACGCAAAGTTTCTCGGCGGCGGCACCAACCTGGTCGACCTGATGCGCGAGAACATCGAGCATCCGGACGTCCTCGTCGATGTCTCCCGCCTCCCCCTGAACGGCGTCGAGGAGCTGCCGGACGGTGGTCTCCGGATCGGCGCCACCGTCCGCAACAGCGCACTCGCGGCGCATCCGCTGGTGCGCACGCGCTACCCCGTGGTGTCCCAGGCGGTACTCAACGGCGCGTCCGCCCAGCTGCGCAACATGGCGACGGTCGGCGGCAACCTGCTGCAGCGCACGCGGTGCCTCTACTTCTACGACACGGCCTCGCCGTGCAACAAGCGCGAGCCGGGCAGCGGATGCGCCGCGCTCGGTGGCTTCACCCGGGACGCCGGAATCCTCGGCGTGAGTGAACGGTGCGTGGCCACGCATCCCTCGGACCTGTGCGTGGCGCTCGTGGCGCTCGGCGCCGTCGTGGAGGTCGAGAGCACACGGGGCACCCGCCGGATCCCGCTCACCGACCTGCACCGGCTGCCCGCCGACACGCCCCAGCGGGAGACCGTGCTCGAACGCGACGAACTGATCACCGCCGTCGAGCTGCCGCCGGTGCCCGCGGCCGCGAACTCCCGCTACCGCAAGGTCCGGGACCGCGCATCGTACGCGTTCGCGCTCGTCTCCGTGGCCGCCGCGCTGCGGCTGGACGGCGACACGATCACCGAGGCCCGGCTCGCGCTGGGCGGCATCGCCCCGAAGCCGTGGCGGGCGAACGAGGCCGAACACGTGCTCACGGGCGCTCGCGCGACCGAGGAGACCTTCGACCGCGCCGCGGCCGCGGAACTCGACCGCGCACAGGCCGTGGGCGACAACGCCTTCAAGATCGAGCTCACGCGCCGCACGATCGTGGCGACACTGCGGGAGCTCACGCACGAGGGGAGCAGGCCGTGACCCGCACCGTCGACGGTGAACACCTCGTCGGCCAGCCGATCGACCGGATCGACGGGCCCGCCAAGACCACCGGAGGCGCCCGGTTCTCGGCCGAGCACGCCTACCCGGGCCTGACACACGCGGCGCTGGTGCCCGCGACGGTCAGCCGGGGCAGGATCACCGCGATCGACACCGCCGCGGCCGCCGCGGTGCCCGGCGTGATCACCGTGCTCACCCATGGCAACGCGCCGAAGCTCAACCCGCCGAAACGCCCGACCCCGGCCAACCTGAGCACCCTCGTCTCCGGTACCCAGGTCAACTACCTCAACACCGACGAGGTCCACTGGGACGGCCAGCCCGTCGCCGTGGTGGTCGCCGAGACCTCCCACGCCGCCCGCGAGGCGGCGGCCCTGGTACACGTCAGCTACGAACGGCTTCCCGCCGTGGTGGACTTCGCCGCCGAGGAGCCGAACGCCGTGGCGCAGAAGGGGAACCCGGTCATGCCGGGCAGCGCGAAGAAGGGCGACGCGGACGCCGCGCTCGCGGTCGCTCCGGTCACAGTGGACGCCCGGTACACGACCCCGCAGCACCACCACAACGCGCTCGAGCCACACGCGACCACCGCGGTGTGGCAGGGCGACGAGCTGACCGTCCACGACTCGACCCAGAGCATCACCTGGCTGCGCAAGCACCTGGCGCTGCGGTTCGGTGTGCCCGAGGCCAAGGTGCGGGTGCTCGCGCCGTTCGTCGGCGGTGGCTTCGGAGGCAAGGGATTCGCCTGGCCCGGCACGATCATCGCGGTGCTCGCCGCCCGCGCGACCGGCCGGCCGGTGCGCCTGCTGCTGACCCGCGAGGACGTCCACCGGGCCGTCGGCGCCCGCACGCCGTCGGCGCAGCGCGTGGCGCTTGGCGCCGACACCGGCGGCAGGCTGACCGCGCTCGTGCACACGTCGGTCACCCGGACCAGCCGGGTCGGCGGCCAGCCGGAGCAGGTGACCGCCCCCGCTCAGCACCTCTACGACGCCACGAACATCCGCACCGCGCAGAGCCAGACCACACTGGACTGGATGCCCAACACGTCGATGCGCGCCCCCGGCGACGCGATCGGGTCGTTCGCACTCGAGTCGGCGATCGACGAGCTCGCGGGCGAGCTCGGCATCGACCCGGTCGAGCTCCGCATGCGTAACGAACCCGAGCGCAACCCCATCGACGGGAAGCGGTTCTCGCACCGGATGCTGCGCGAGGCGTACGCGCTCGGCGCTCGGCGCTTCGGCTGGGAGAACCGGTCGCCGGAGCCGCGCTCAACGCGCGACGGCCGGTGGCTGGTCGGCATGGGCGTCGCGACGGCGTATCACCCGGCGATGCAGTTCACCGCCAACGTCACCGTGCGGCTCGCCGCGGACGGCACTGTCACCGTGCGCTGCGGGTTCCAGGAGATGGGCATGGGCAACGCGACGGTGCAGGCCCAGATCGCGGCCGACGCGCTCGGCGTGCCGTTCGAGGCCGTGCGCGTCGAGTACGGTGACTCGGCGCTGCCGGCGAGCGTGATGGCGGGTGGTTCGATGCAGACCTCGACCGTCGCGGGCAGCGTGCTGGCCGCCTGCGGGAAGCTCACCCGCAGGCTCTCGACACTGGCCCGCAGGACAGGGATGCAGGGACGGACACCCACGGAGATCCTGACGGCCGCGCGGGTTCCCTTCATCGACGCCGCGGTCGGCTCGGACACGCGGCTCGGCGCGCTCGCCGGGCAGGCGCGGATGCTCGCGAAGGTGGTGCGCGACCAGCGGACCTGGGCCAAGGCGGCGTGCGGAGCCCACTTCTGCGAGGTGCGGGTCGACGCCGACACCGGTGAGGTCCGCGTGTCCCGCTGGACCGCGGCGTTCGACGTCGGCAGGGTGATCAACCGCAAGACCGCCTTCAGCCAGCTCCGCGGCGGCATCGTGATGGGCATCGGCATGGCCCTGTTCGAGGAGGCGCTCGTCGACCGCCGCACGGGCCGGATCATGAACCCCAGCCTGTCCGGCTACCACGTGCCCGTGCACGCCGACGTCCCGCCGATCGACATCGCCTGCCTGGACGAGCCCGATCCGACGATGCCGCTGGGCATTCTCGGTGTCGGGGAGGTGGGCATCACCGGCGTGGCCGCCGCGATCGCGAACGCGATCCACCACGCGACCGGCAGCCGGATCCGTGACCTGCCCATCACTCCGGACAAGCTGGTCACGTGAGCGCCTGGCGGAGGGTGAGCGTCCGCCCGCCGTCGCGGGACTCGTGGATGCCCGTCTCCGTGGCGACGTAGATCCGGGACGGCCCGTGGGTTGCCAGGGCCTCCGGAGTTCCGGTCACCTGCCCGCCCTCGGTCCACGAGGTACCTCCGTCACGGCTGGTGTGGAGGGTGCCTTCCGGATCGATGCCGATCAGCATGCTCTCGGTGGGCCAGTCGAGCTGAAGCAGCAGCGGCGCCGCGGGCATCGGGGCGAACGTGCGCCCGCCGTCGGTGCTGCGCACGGGGCCGTGCTCCGTGGTCGCGAGCAGCACGTCGGGGTTCGACGGATGGACGGTGAAATCGGCGAGCGCCAGGCGAGCCCGGCGATCCCAGTTCTGCCGGTCGGTGGTGACCATGAGCCTGCCGGCTCCGCTTTCGTAGCCGTAGACACGGCCGTGTTTGGCTTCGAGCGCGTGGAAGTCTGCTTCGCCCGCGAGCGAGACGGACCGCCAGGTGCGGCCTGCGTCCGTGGTCTCGATGAGGCCGAGGTGATCGGGTAGCTCGTCGTCCTCCGGGGCGGGGTGGCCGCTGCCGAGGAAGTGGCGCGGCCCGACGATCGTGAAGCCCATCGTGTCCTGTCGCCGGTCCGCGACCAGCTCTGGTTCTCCCCGTTCGGGCAGCGCGAACAGCCCGTTGTGGCTCGCCGCGTACAGGGTGCCGTCGGCGGGATCGACACCGAGCCCGTGAACGTGGCCGAGATCGGCCTCCGCACCGGCGTGGTCCGCGGACGGCTGCTGCCCGGCCTGCCCGCACCCGGCAAGCGCGACAACGGCGAGCAGCACGAGAAGTGCGCTCCGGCGCCGCGAGGCGCTGCCGGACGCTGCCACCGTGCCGATTCGTCGCGTCACTGGCCTGCATTTCTGTGGAGGGTGGTCCTGACTGCCGTCCGTGACTATAGGGCAGGTAGCCCGGTCCGCTCGCGGCAGAGTGCCCCACAGCATGCACAGCAATCACGGGCAACCCGTGTGCACTCTGTCCATGGAGGCGCTGGGTCTGGTGTCCGTAGCTTCGGGTGACGGCAGCAGACCGACAGCCGGAAGGTGATGAGGATGACCGAACTTCTCTCCAGGGCGGACTTCCGAGCGGCGCTCGAGGACGCGATCAAGGGGCGCGAGGCCAAGAACGCGTCGTTCAGCAAGGCATGGGCGGATGGTGAGCTTCAGCGGCACCATTTCGCCCGGTGGGCGGAGAACCACTACCACTACGTGGGCCCGTTCGCGGACTACCTCGGCTACATCTACGGCAACACTCCCGACGAGTACACGGGTGCGAAGGACTTCCTGCTGCAGAACATGTACGAGGAGGAACTCGCCGACATCCGGCACACCGACCTGTTGATCCGCTTCGCCGAGGCGTGCGGCACGACGAAGGAGCGCGTCGAGAACCCGGACAACGCCAACGCGGTCACGCGCGGGCTGCAGGCGTGGTGCTACGCGACCTCCATGCGGGAGCACTTCGCCGTCGCCACGGCGGCGCTCGTCGTCGGGCTCGAGTCGCAGGTGCCGAGCATCTACAAGAAGCAGATCGTGCCCCTGCGCGAGACCTACGGATTCAGCGAGGACGAGATCGAGTTCTTCGAACTGCACATCACCTCCGACGAGGTGCATGGCGAGCGGGGATTCCAGATCGTGCTCGATCACGCCGACACGCCCGCGCTGCAGCAGCGCTGTCTGCAGTTCGTGCGCTGGGGAGCGGAGATGCGGTTCGCGTACACGAAGGCGCTGTACGACACCTACGTCGCGCCGGACCTCGTCACCGCAGCGTGAGCGGGGAGGGTGGGCCGCGGTGGTGCGCGGCCCGCCCCACCCGGACTGCCGAAGGGATGGCGTCGATGGACGAGTGGGTGTATCTCGCCGACGTGAGCGAGCTCGCGCGGCGGAAGAAGAAGCGCGCGGAGATCGGGGGAGAGGCCGTCGCACTGTTCTACGTGGACGGTGCGGTGTACGCCCTGCACGATGTCTGCGTCCACAAGCAACGGTCGCTGAGCAAGGGCACCGTGCTCCATGGCCGGGTTATCTGCCCAGGGCACCAGTGGCGGTTCGATCCGGTCACCGGTGCGGCCGACGGGCAGCCGCTCTGCCAGCCGACCTACGCCGTGCGCGTCGAGGACGGGCGGGTCTACGTCAACCCCACGCGGAACACCGGTGCCCCCGCCGTGACGTCACCAGCCGAATCGAGGTGATCATGCTTTCCGACATCGTCGTTGTCGGCGGGGGTCAGTGCGCCGCGGTGGCCGCACGGACCCTGCGCCGCAGAGGCTTCGACGGCCACATCGAGATCATCGGCGCGGAAGCCGATCCGCCGTACCAGCGGCCGCCGCTGTCGAAGGAGTACCTGGAGACGGGTGACGCGGGCGGGCTGTCCCTGCTGAGCGAGCAGTGGTGCGCGGACAAGAACGTGCGGCTGCGCCTCGGCGAGCGCGTGCTCGGGCTCGACCCCGCGGCGGGCCGCGTGCGGCTGGCCGACGGTTCCGTTCGTGCCGACGCGGTCCTCATCGCCACCGGCGGCCGCCCGCGGATGCTGCCCGGCGTCACCGGCGAGCGCGTGCACACGCTGCGCACGCGCCGGGACGCGGACCGGCTGCGTGCCGTGCTCGCGCCCGGCGCGACGATCGTCGTCGTGGGCGCGGGCTTCATCGGCTCGGAGGTCGCCGCCACGGCGCGGGCCCGCGGTGCGGAGGTGGTGGTCCTTGAGGCGCTGGACACGCCACTCCGGACGGTGCTCGGGGCGGACCTGGGTGCCGTGTGTGCCGCACTGCACCGGGCGCACGGTGTCGACCTGCGGCTGCGGGAGACGGTGAGCTCCGTGGCGGAGGGCAGCCAGGGAATCACGGTGGTGACGTCGCGGGGTCGCCGCATCGACGCGGATGCCGTCGTGGTCGGCATCGGGATGGAACCGGCCACGGAGGTCGCGGAAGGGGCGGGCATCGCCGTCGCCGACGGCATCGTGGTCGACGAGTGCGGGCGGACCTCCGTTCCCGCGGTGTTCGCCGCGGGCGACGTCGCCAGGCACTACCATCCGCTGCTCGGCGAGCACGTGCGCACCGAGCACTTCGACAGTGCCAACCGGCTCGCCGCCGCCGCGGCGAACACGATGCTGGGCCGGGCAACGGCGTTCGCCGAACCGCCCTGGTTCTGGTCCGACCAGTACGACGTGAACCTGCAGTATGCGGGCCACGCGGCCACCTGGGACGAGATCGTCGTGCGTGGCTCGGTGGCCGACTTCGACTTCTGCGCGTTCTACCTGTCCGGCGGGGTGGTGCGGGCGGCGTTCGCCGCCGACCGCGGAGGAGACATCGCCGGTGCGAGGGAGCTCATCGCCCGTGCGGTACCCGTCGATGCGGACGTGCTCCGCGACGACGACGCCGACCTGCTGGAACTCGTCCCGGAGGGTGTGGCGTGACGGCGAACCTCATCGGTGGCGAATGGGTGGGTGCGGCGAGCGGCCGCCGCACCGAGCGCCACAACCCCGCGGACACGCGCAGGCTCGTCGCGACGGCACCGGACTCCGGCGCCGAGGACGTCCGCGCCGCCGTGGACGCGGTGGCGCAGGCCTGGCCGGAGTGGGCGGCGGCCGGTCCGGAACGCAGGGCCGAGGTGCTGGGCGCCGCGGCGGCGGTCCTGGAACGAGACCCGGAGAAGCTGGCCGCGGAACTGGTGGCCGAGGAGGGCAAGACGTTCGCCGAGGCCCTCGGCGAGGTCCGCCGCACACCGGCGAACCTTCGCTACTACGCCAGCGAGGCGCTGCGGCTGACCGGCCACACCTACCCCGCGCGGTCGGGCCTGGTGTACACGGCCCGCCAGCCGGTCGGGGTGATCGCGGCGATCACCCCGTGGAACTTCCCGCTGAACATCCCGTCGCGCAAGCTCGGCCCCGCGCTCGCCGCGGGCAACGGCGTGGTGTTCAAGCCCAGCGAGGTGACGCCGGTGCTGGCGCGCCGGCTCACCGAGGCCCTGCTGGAGGCGGGACTGCCCGCGGGCGTGCTCGCGCTGGTGCACGGGGGCGCCGACACGGGCGCCGCACTGGTGGCCGATCCGCGCGTGGCGGCAGTGACGTTCACCGGCTCGACCGCCGTGGGCGAGCGCATCCACGCCGCCGTGGGACCAAGCAGGCGCACGCAGCTCGAACTGGGCGGCAAGAACGCGGTCCTGGTACTGGACGACGCGGATCTGGACCGTGCGGCCGACATCGTGGTGCGCGGTGCGTTCGGCCTCACCGGGCAGGCGTGCACGGGCACCAGCCGGGTGATCGCTCACGACGCCGTGCACGACGACCTGCTGCGGCGGGTCGTCGCACGCGCCGAGCGGCTGGTGCCCGGCGACGGGCTCGCCGAGGGCGTGCAGCTGGGCCCACTGGCCACCCGCGAGCAGTACGACAAGGTGCGCCGCTACGTCCGGTTGGGGCTCGACGAGGGCGCGCTGCTGCACACCGGCGGCGAGCCGCCCGGCGGCGCGGCGACCGCGCACGGCTACTTCCTGCGCCCGGCGGTGTTCTCGGGCGTCGCCCCCGACTCGCGCCTCGCGCAGGACGAGGTGTTCGGGCCCGTACTGGCGTTTCTGCGGGTGCACTCCTTCGACGAGGCGGTGTCGGTGGCCGACGCCACGCCGTACGGCCTGTCCACCGGCATCGTCACCGGTGACCTGCGGCGCGCACTCGAGTTCGCCGAGCGGGTGCGGTCGGGTCTGGTGAAGGTCAACCAGCCGACGACGGGCATGGCCATGAACGCGCCCTTCGGCGGCCTGAAGGCGTCGAGCACGCAGACGTCCAAGGAGCAGGCCGGAGCGCAGATGTCGCACTTCTACACGACCGAGAAGACGGTCTACGTCAGCCCCTAGTGCCGAGGAGTACGTCATGGAATTCGTCAGGGTGGCCCGCTCCGGTCAGGTGCCGGAGGGCTACGTCCGCCGCTTCTTCGCCGGGGAGCTGGAGATCGCCGTCGCCCGGCTTCGCGGCACCGCGTACGCGACATCGAACTACTGCACCCATCTGGACTGTCTGCTCTCGTCGGGCAAGCTCGTCGACGAGGGCATCGGCTGCTCGTGTCACGGCAGCGTCTTCGATCTGGAGACCGGCGACGCGGTGTGCCCGCCCGCCACGGAGCCGATCCGGACCTACCCGGTGCGCGAGGAGGATGGCGACATCTTCGTCGGCATCACCGAGGAGGACGTCGCCAGCGGTGGCCCGCGCCGCCGCAAGGTCGTCCGGTAGCCGGCCGTGTGGGATCGGACCTGGGCGGAGCCGGCCCGACCTCCCGTGCGCGGCTCCCGGCACCTGGTGGCCGCGAGCCACCCCGCGGTCAGCGCCGTGGGGTACCACGTGCTCGCGGACGGGGGCAACGCCGTCGACGCGACGCTGGCCATGGCGGCGCAGTGCTGGCTCAGCCTGCCGGGGCAGTGCGGCGTCGGCGGCGATGCGTTCGCGGTCGCCCGCGAGCCCGACGGTACCGTGTGGACGGTCGGCGGCAGCGGTTTCGGCCCGGACGGAGGGGAGCCGGGCTTCTACCGCGAACGCGGGTGTGCCGCCGTCCCGCTGCGGGGTGCGCTGTCGGTCGCCGTGCCGGGGGCCGTCGCCGCGCTACTGGCGATGCACGCCCGAGCGGCGAGCCGGCCGCTGGAGCGGCTGTGGGCACCCGCGATCGCCGCGGCCGAGCGTGGCGTGCCGTGCACGGCCAAGACCCGGCTGGACATCGCCGACCATGCCGACCTGCTCCGCGCGGACCCCGGTACGGCGAGGATGTTCCTGCCCGGCGGAACGGTGCCGGATACCGGGACGCCACTGGTCTTCCCCGAACTCGCGTCGACCCTGCGCACCCTCGCCGCCGACCCCGGCGACTTCTACACCGGCGACCTCGCCGAGCGGGCGGTGGCCACGCTGACCCGGGCGGGGGCGCCGTTCTCCGGTGACGAGTGGGCGGCGTGCGAGACGGCACTGACCGGCCCTGCCCTGAGCGGCGGCTACCGCGGGCTCACCGTCCACCAGACGCCCCCTCCGACACCCGGCTGGATGATGCTGCAGCAGGCCGCGATCTGCGACGGCGAGCTGCACCACGTGCCACCGCTCGGAGAGCACGCGGTCCACTGGCTGGCCGCGGCGGCGCGGCACGCGTTCGCGGACCGGTTCGCCCGCTGTGGCGCTGACACCGGCGCGTGGCGGCAGCTGCTGGAGGCGGACGAGGTCGCGTCCGCCAGGGCCGCCATCGCGGGCGGGCGGCACGCGATGCCCGCCGGCCTGCGTCCGGACGGGGACACGACGGCGACCGTCGCCGTGGATTCCGAGGGCCGCGCGGTGAGCTTCATCCAGTCGCTGGCGTTCACCTTCGGCTCGGGGGTGACGGTGCCGGGCACCGGCATCGTGCTGAACAACCGGTTCGGTCGTGGCGCCTATCTGATCCGAGGGCATCCCAACGAGGCGCGTCCTCGCCGCAGGCCCCTGCACACGCTCAACGCCTGGCTCGCCACGGACAGCCGGGACAGGCTCCGGTACGTGGGCAACACGCCCGGCGGCGACGGGCAGGTGCAGTGGAACACGCAGGTGCTCTCCCATCTGGCCGACCATGGCGCCGACCCGCAACAGGCGGTGTCCGCGCCGCGGTTCACCGTGTATCCCGGCAGTGACGCCGACGCGCTCGCCGCGGAGCCCGAGCTGCGCTGCGAGGACCGGCTCGGCGCCGACGTGCTGGCGGGACTGGCGGCACGCGGCCACGTCGTGCGGCGGCTCGGCCCGTGGGCGGCAGGCGGGTCCGCACTGGTGCTGGCGGCCGACCACGAACGGGGCTGTCTCGCCGGCGGCGCCGATCCCCGGCAGGACGGGGTGGTGCTCGGTGACTGAGCAGGCCACGCCACGGCGGGTGACACCACCCCAGGGTGACTACGTTGCCGCCGTCGTCCACGGCGGGCTGGCGTTCAGCGCGGGCATGACGCCGAGGGTCGGAGGCAGGCTGCGCGTGCGAGGGTGCGTCGGCCGAGACGTCGACGCGCGGACGGCGCGGCGGGCGGCGGCGCTCGCGGCGTCCAACGCCCTGCTGGCGGTGGCCGAGGCGGCCGGAGGGCTGGACCGGATCGCGCGGTGCCTGCGGATGACGGTGTATCTGTGCTGCTCCGGCGACTTCACCGGCCACTCCGCCGTGGCCGATGGTGCCTCGGAGACGCTGCGGGCCTGGCTCGGCGAGCGGGGCTCCGTGGCCCGCACCGCGGTCGGCGTGGCCGCGCTGCCCTCGGGCGCGCCCGTCGAGGTGGACCTGACCGTGGCGCTCGTCCGGGACGGGCGGTGAAGGGCGCGAGGACAGCGCCCGGCACCGCCTCCCGGTCTCAGCGGGCGGGGGCGGGGCTCACCAGCTCGGCGAACGCGGCGAGCGCGGCGGCACCCACGGCCTTGTCCTGGTCACCGTTGCCTCCGCTGACACCGACACCGCCGACGATCTGCCCTTCGTACTCGATCGGGAACCCGCCGACGAAGATCGCGAACTTGCCGGGCAGCATGTGGCTGATCCCGAACGCCTCGTTGCCGGGCAGTGCGGGACCGTCGGGCGGCTCGTTGAACCGGTGGGTGGCGCGCTCGTGCCCGGCGGCGGTGAACGCCTTGGCGATCGCGATCTCCACCCCGGTCAGCCGTGCGCCGGGCAGCCGGTGCAGGGCGATGACGTTTCCGCCGTCGTCACACACGCAGATGGTCTGTTTGACGCCGATCTCCTCGGCCTTGGCGCGGGCGGCGGCCAGCATCGGCAGCGCGTCGTCCAGGGTGATGCGGTGGACCGTGTGCACGTGTCGTCCTCCTCGGCTCCTCACGGGCGTTCCTGCCCGGATCCGCCTCCAATCTGCCCCTTGCGCCGAGCCGCCAACAATGGTCAAGCTGCCGTATCGCGACGGCGATTCCGTGTGCAGACTGTCCATGAGGGGCAGGTGGAGGGACCCGTGGAGAAACCGACATCCGGCGAGCTGACCCTGTCCCGCCTGCTGCAGGAGCGCCTGTTCCGGGACGCCGTCGTCAGTGGTGACGCGCCTGCCGATCGTGTCGTCACCTGGTGCCTGCCGTGGGATCAGGCGGTCCCGGGCGATGAGGACCTCAGCGGCGTCGTGGTGTTCGGGCGAGCCGAGCAGCTGCACCCCACGCAGCTGGAGCGGCTGTGCGCACGGCGTCCGGCCGCGCTCGTGGTGTCCGGCGACGACAGGGCCGGGCCGTGGCCCACGGGGGACGTTCCGGTGGTCGTGGTCGGCGGGCACACCGGCTTCCGGGACGTGGGCAGGCTCGTCGCCGAACTGGCGCTCGCCCACGAGGCGCACGTCCTGCGCTACGGGGTCACGGTGCACAGGGCGCTGGCCGAGCTGCTGTACCGGGGTGCCGGGATCTCCGCGCTGTGCCACCAGATGTCCCGGCTCTCCCACTGCGCGGTCGCCGTGGTGGATCGCCACCTCCAGGTCCTCGCCTTCGCGCATCCGGCGCCGTCCACCCTGACCACCGACGACGTCGGCGCGCTGCTCGCCGACGGCCCGCCCGAGCTGTTCACCGCCGCACTGGACGAGGGACGCGGTCCGGTCGTCGGTGAACTGCCCATGGCAGACGCGGCGTACACGTGCGTGGTGGGCGCCATCGTGCTCGGAGGGCGGCACGACGGCTGGGTCCTGCTCGTCGAGCCTGCGCCCCGGCCGCATCCGCACGACCTCGCGCAGCACCGGGTGGTCGCGGAACAGGCCGTGACGATCGTGGGCACCGAGATGCTGCGGGTGCGCAGCATCTCCGAGGCCGAGGAGCGGGCCAGGGGAGACTTCGTGCATGCCCTGCTGCACGGCCGCTTCGCCACCGAGACCGACCTGGCCGCACGGGCGCAGCACTACGGGTTTCCCACCGGCTCGCACTATGGCGTGATCGTCGCGGGCGGCTTCCGGTCACCGGGTGGCGATCCCGGCGGCGGGGTGCCGCACGCCGCGCGGGATGCGGCCCGTTCCTCACCGCCCGGCACGCAGACGCTGGCCGCGGCAGTGGGCGACGTGCTCGCGGTCATCTACCGGTTCGAGCTGCCCCGGCGGGCGACGCCGGACGCGGCCAACCGGATGGTGGCCGACTACGCGGCCGCTCTGGAGCAGGAGCTGACGCAGCGGCTGGCCACCCCGGCGCAGGTCGCCTACGGCAGGCCGGTGACCGGTGCGGTGCACATCGCCGAGAGCTACCGGGAGGCGAGGATCGCGCTCGGCCTGCGCCGTCAGCTCGGACTGGACGACGTCTGCGGATTCCACGAACTGCGGGTCTTCGCGACACTGTCCGACCTCGCCGCCAGCCCGGCCGGGCGCGCGTTCGCCGACGACCTGCTGAGCCCGCTGCGGTCCAGCAGCGCAGGGGGCGCCGACCTGGAGCGCGCGGTGGTGGCCTACATCGAGTGCGGTGGCAACGTCAACGCCGCCGCCCGCGCCCTGCACGTCCACCGGAACACGATGCTGTACAAGCTGGAGCGCGCGTCCCGGGCCCTGCACCTGGACCTGCGCGAGGCCGAGCACCAGTTCGCCCTGTGGCTGGCGGCCAAGCTCGACCTGCTGGCCTCCACGACGGCGGCGGTGGACCGTGAGCTGCGGCCAGGCTGAGGCAGCGGCGACTGCTCGCTCAGCTGGCGTCGGGGTTGCGTCCCGCGAAGCTGACGAGCAATGCCAGCAGGGCGAACACGGCGCACCCGCCGAACAGCACGGCGGGCAGATCCTGTGAATAGAAAAACCCGGCCCACACGGTACCGAGGGTCGCGCCGCCGAACCGGAGCGTGTTGAAGACCCCCAGCGCCGAGCCCGCCCTGCCGTCGGTCGAGCGTGTGGCTCCGGCTGCGGCGGGAGTCTGCACCAGCGCGACACCGGCACCGGCCACCACCAGCAGGGCGCCCAGCCAGCCGAGCCCGGCGGTGCCGGCGGCCGTGAACAGCCCCAGCCCTGCCTGGGCGAGGACGAGCGTCACGAGGCCCGCCCGCAGGACGAGGCGGGGCCGGGTGCGTTCGGTGAGCCAGCCGACGACGGCCGCGAGCACCGCCATGGTGGCCGGCAGCGCGAACACCAGAATGCCCGCGACCGCCGTCGACCGGCCGAGCGCACCCGTGACATGCAACGGCAGCGCGACCAGCGTGGCGCCGAGGCAGAACATCTGCGCGCACGCGGCGACTCCGCTGCGGAGGAACCGGGGCTCGGCCAGCAGCGCGGGAGGGACGAACGGGTCCGCGGTTCGGCGCGAGACCAGCACGAAGACGGCGAGCCCGGCCGCTCCCGCACCGGCGAGAGTGGCCGGGGCCCAGCCCGGCAGTGCGCCGACCGGTGCGACCGCCACCGCGGTCATCAGCAACGCCGTGGCGGTCGTGAACGCCACCGCGCCGGGCCAGTGCAGTCCGGCGCGGCGCGGCGCCTCGCCAGGCACCAGCCAGGCCAGCGCCATCACCAGCAGCGCGCTCACCGGGACCAGCACCCAGAAGATGCCGCGCCAGCCCCAGGAACCCGCCACGAGCCCGCCCAGCGGCGGTCCGAGAGCCTGGCCGATGCCGTTGGCCGCCGCCCACAGGCCCATCGTGCGGTTGCGGCGGGCAGGTCCGTACAGGCTCGCCAGCATGCCCATCACGCAGGGCGGTGCCGCGGCGCAGCCGAGGCCCTGCAGTGCCCGGGACACCACCAGGACCGGCAGTGAGGGTGCCAGCGCCGCGCCGGCCACGCCGGCCAGCAAGAGCACCTGGGCGGCCACCAGCGTGCGCTTGCGGCCGAACCGGTCTCCCACCCAGCCCATCACCGGCATCGTGGCCGCGAGCACGAGCACGAACGCGCTCACGGCGAGCACACCGGAGGACAGGGGGACGCCGAGGTCACCGCTGAGATCCCGGAGCGCGACGTTGACGACGTTGTTGCACACGGTGCCGAGTAACGTCACCGCCAGCAGCGTGAGCAGGACCCGGATGCCGGGCTCCGCGCCGGCGGCCTGCTCGCCTCGTGCGCTTTTGGCCGGCCGCGCGGTCGCCTTCGTCACGGGTCAGCGAACCTCCGGGATCGTCCGAAAGGGAAAGGGACCGGCGTTGTTTCCGCGGTGTCACGGTTCCGCTACAGCCGGCTCCACATCAGACTGCTCCGGTGAACATCGCGAAAGCTAGGGCAACGTGCACAATGTTGTGCCCTTGCGCTGTGCACATGACTGGTAGACGGTATACCGGTTGTGCGCGGAACCTCTTCGGTTAACGCATGACTGCCGCCCGAAGGGAAACCCGATGCAATTGACCGCAGCTCACTGGGTGTATCTGTTAGGCGTCGTCGTCATTCTGGCAACAATGATCGCGCGCAAGAACATCGTCGTTCCGGCCGTGGTCGCCACATTCCTGACGGCGCTCGTCTTCTCCGGCAGCCTGATCACCGGCATCACCTCGGTGTTCAACGCCAGCCTCGTCGCAGCGACCAACCTGTTCAACATCTTTCTCATCATCGCGCTCGTCACGGCGATGCTGCATTCCCTGCAGGCGCTGGGCGCCGACCGCAAGATGGTCGCACCGTTCCGGCGGGTGATGCGAAACGGTCACCTGGCCTTCTGGGGCCTTGCGATCGTCACCTACTTCATGTCGCTGTTCTTCTGGCCCACGCCTGCTGTGCCGCTGATCGGGGCGGTGCTGGTTCCCGTGGCGATCAGGGCAGGTCTGCGTCCGATGGCCGTCGGTGTCGTCGTCGCGTGTGCCGGGCAGGGCATGGCACTGTCGTCGGACTACGTGATCCGGGTGGCGCCGGGCCTCTCGGCGCAGGCGGGCGGACTCGACGCCAATGCGGTCGCCGACACGTCGATGGTGCTCTCCCTCGTGGTCGGTGGCGTGGCCTTGCTGGCCGCCTACGCGCTGGAGGTTCGCAAGATCCGTACGCCGTCACCGCGGCTGCTGGCCGAGTGGGAGGGCGGGGCCGCGACGGCGAGCGCGAGCGGCGCAGCCGTGCAGGCCACGGCCGCCGACACTGCCGCAACGGCCGGCACCTCCGACGCTGCCGAGGCGCCCGCGAGTGCCGGCACCGGACGGCGCTGGGGCAGGGTGCGGGCCGGCCGCGCTCGCGCGGCCGCGTCGACGGGTGGCGGCACCGCCCGCCCCGGTGGTGGCACGGCAACGCTGGTTCCCGGCGAACCCGAGGGACACGATCCGAAGGGCCAGGAGGACGCGGACGCGCCGTCCACCGCCCATCCGAGGGCGGCGACGGTCTTCGCCCTGCTCGTGCCGCTGGCCTACCTGTCGCTCATCGCCTATATGGTCGTGGCGAAGGTCTCGGACCCGGTGCCTGACCTGGAGGCCGGGCAGGCCGCGGGACTCGTCGGCGGGGTCGCGGCGATCATCGTGTTCCTCGCGGCCCTGGTCGGCGACAGGGCGGGATTCCTGGAGTCGTCGGCGACGCACGTCGTCAACGGGCTGGTGTTCGCTTTCAAGGCCATGGGCGTGGTGCTGCCGATCGCGGGCTTCTTCTTCATCGGCAACGGTGAGTTCGCCGCCGAGATCCTCGGCACGGACGATGCCGGTGACGGGCTGCTCTTCGACCTGGTGGCGGTCGCGCAGCAGCACATCCCGGACAGCCCGTTCGTCGCGGCCTTCGGCATCCTGCTGGTGGGCCTGGTCGCTGGGCTCGACGGGTCGGGCTTCTCGGGTCTGCCCCTGACCGGAGCGCTGGCGGGCAGTCTCGGTACGAGTTCCTCCATCGACCCCGCCACGCTCGCCGCGGTCGGCCAGATGGGCAACATCTGGTCTGGCGGCGGCACGCTGGTCGCGTGGTCGTCGCTGATCGCGGTCGCCGGGTTCGCGCGCGTGCCCGTTCTCGACCTGGCCCGGCGCTGCTTCCTTCCGGTCATCTGCGGTCTGGTCGCGGCGACACTGGTGGCTGTGGTGTTCTTCGGCTGAACGAAGGAGCTGGGCCGCGGGATCCGCCTCCGCCCGGCATGCGGCCGGGCGGAGGCGGATCCTCCGACCAAGCCGAAACGTCCGATGTGGACGGTCTTTGTCCTGCGCACGGCACCTGTCGATCGTGGCGAAGGGTGCCGCTCAGCCCTCCTCGCCGCCGCCCTCGTCGCCGTCCTGCTGCTCGCCCTGCTCCTCGTTGCCCTCCTCGCCGCCGCCGTTGTCCTCCTGACGCTGCTCCTGCTGGTCGCCGCCGCCGTCGCCGGTGTCCTCACACGCGGAGACGGAGCCGATCGCGGCGACCGCGGCGATGACCGCCCCGATCACCAGGGAACGTCCACGGGTAGCTGTCGTCATGCCTCGACCGTACCCACCACACGCCCGTTCTGCTCTACGATGGGACGGCGCGCCTGGGAGGTCACCGCATGGGATCGTCACGTCGTCGTCTGCGTACTGTCCTTGCCGCCACGCTGGCGGCGGTCACGCTCGCCGCGCCGGTGACGGCCGAGGCGGGCGGCACCTGGAAGCACTGGACCGGGACGTGGGCCGCCTCCATGATGGCGCCGAGTCCCGGGTTCGGCCCGAACTGGTCGGAGGAGGGCTTCGCCGACCACACGGTCCGCCAGGTGGTCAGGGTCAGCACGGGCGGAGCCTTGGCGCGGGTGCGGCTGTCCAACGCCTACGGCACCGGCCCGCTGACCATCACCGGGGCGACCATCGGCCGCGCGGCCGACGGCGCCGCGGTGCGGCCGGGCACCCTGCGGAACCTGACGTTCCGTGGCTCTCGCTCGGTGGTGGTGCCGCCGGGCGACGAGGTCGCGAGCGACCCGGCCGTGTTCGGCGTGCGGCCACTGGACTCGCTGGCGGTCACCCTCTATCTGGCCGCGCCGACCGGACCCGCGACGCAGCACCTGTTCGCGTCCGCGACGAGCTTCCGGGCCGACGGCGACCACAGGGCCGACCTCGGCGCGGGCGCGTTCACCGAGACCACCGAGTCCTGGTACTACCTCGCCGGCATCGACGTGACGGGCGCCGTACCGCGCCGCGACGCCATCGCCGCGTTCGGGGACTCGATCACCGACGGCGCGCTGTCGACGGTCGACGCCAACAACCGCTATCCCGACGAGCTGGCCGAACTGCTGGTCGCGCAGGGCAAGCCGCGCGGCGTGCTCAACGCCGGAATCGGCGGCAACCGGGTGCTGACCGACTCGCCGTGTCTCGGGGAGAAGGCCACCAGCCGGTTCCACGAGGACGTGCTCGACGAGCCGAGGGTCGGCACGGTGCTGGTGCTGGAGGGCATCAACGACATCGGTTTCGGGGCGCTGCCGCCCGGCGAGGATCCGTGCTTCAGCGGCGGCCCGGAGGTCACCGCGGCACAGCTCATCGCGGGGCACCGCGACCTGATCCGGCAGGCGCACCGGCACGGCATCAGGGCCATCGGGCTGACACTGCTGCCCTACAAGGGAGCCGGCTACTACACCCCCGAGGGCGAGGCGGTGCGCGACGCGCTCAACCGGTGGATCCGGACGTCGGGGGAGTACGACGCGGTCGTGGACCTCGACCGGATCATGGCCGCACCCGGTGACGCCGATCTGCTCAACCCCGCCTACGACAGCGGAGACAACCTCCATCCCAACGACGCCGGGTACCGCGCGATGGCCGAGGCGGTTGCGTCCGCGCTCCGCTGATCCGAGTTCTGGCTGACGTCCTAGGACCGCCGTGCGGGCTGAGAATCACCGCGCGCGGCTGGGACGGCCACCTCGGTAACCCCGGAACCGATGTCACTGCAAGCGAGGATCTGCGCGGCCGATTCGGTGTTGGCCGGATCAGCGGCCCGAGCAAGCGCGGCCACGGCGGCGTGCTCGGGTGCCTCAGGTGGGACGACCAGCAGTGCCAGCCGGTGCCAGCCGTGCCCGGCAACCAGCACGGTGTGCTTGTCCAGCGAATGGAACCCTTCGAAGCTGATCGCCTGACCGTCAACCATCATGCGGTGGGGCGCCGCGATCCAGGCATCCGCGTTGAACGCGACCCGGTGGGGCTGTCCCAGCCGCCACTCGAGACCGGCGATCATGGCGGGAAACTCGGCGAGCGCGTCCCGGGACCGCGGCCACCAGGCGCCGTCGATCGTCCCCATGAGGGCCGCCTTCGGCTTCAACGCCAACCGCAAGGGCTGTCGTGGGGAGCTGGATGTCGCGATCGCGGGGGTCCTGTGTTCGTGCGTGTTCATTGGATTCGGCCGCCCTCGATTTCCCAGCGATGCGTCGCGGCGTCCATGCCCTCAGGACCGGGGCCCTCCGGTGGGGCGACCTGTGCGACGCGGTTGTGTGCGAGAAGTACTTCGGTGCTGTCGACGTTGGCTCGCTTCGACGCCGTCGTCAGGGCGTGCTGTGCGGCTTCCACTCGGGCGCCGGGCGGGATCACGAGCAGGGTCAGGCGCTGCCTGCCCTGTCCGGTCACCGTCACCGTGTCAGGGTGCTGGGAACGAAAGCCCTCCAACCGGATGGCGCGGCCCTCGAACGTGAGACGCCGACCGGCCGGCTCCCAGCTGGTCGAGTTGTAGGTCACCCGCTCGATCCGGCCAGGCCGGACTGTCAGCTTCGCAAGGAGCCCGGGCAATTCGACGCCCAGGTCCCGGGAGCGTGGCCACCATGCGCCGTCGACATAACCCGTGGTCGGTGCCTCCGCCTTCAGCTGCAACCGCAGCGGGTGCCGAGAAGGCTCCAGGACCGTCGAGACGGAGGGGTTGGTGGAGGTGTGCGGGCTCGACATCATGCCGATGCTCCGTCCTCGGCCGCTACGGGGCCGGCATGAGCGTGCGTCGAGGACGGCGCGAGCTTGGCTGCTCCCGTGCGAGATGTCCTCGATATCATCGATACTACGCCCCCTGGGCGTTCGATGTGACGATGACTCCGCCTGCGGAGGGGAGGGTGGGGCAGCGTGCCCAGGACCGACGGTGCTGGCCGACGACAGCGCCGAGGTCCGGCTGCCCACACGGCTGACCGAGGCGACCTGCCACGACCGGCCCATCGAGGTCCCGGTCCGTCATCGCGGTGTTTCGGAGCCCGGCCTACGGAGTTAGGCGGGGACCTGCTGCGCCAGCGTCTCGATGACGGGTCTCATGGCCGGCGCCGGCTTGCGGAACGCCTTGTGGACCAGCTGGGTGTATTCGTCGTCGAGGACGATCTCGGGGGCGTCCGCGAGGTTCGCGCGGGCGTGGAAGGCCTTCGCCGCGTCGCGTCGGCCGACGACGCCCGCCACGACCGTCAGGTAGTCGTAGGCCCTGGCGTCCTCACCCTCGCCGACCGACTCGGCGTTCGTGACGGAATGCGCCCAGTAGTAGAGCGCCTCCGCGGCTCGACCGCGTCGCAGCATCGCGGTTCCGGCGAGATCCAGCAGGTAGTACTTGCGCGGGCAGGCGCGCAAACCTTCGTCGATCACCTCCAGTTGACGGTCCGTGCCCTCGTGGGCGGGCGCCAGCCAGCTGTACAGCACGTCGAAGGCCGTGTAGCGAGGATCGGCGAGCAACTCGGTGACCGTCCGCGCCATGGCCGCTGATCGAGAGCCACGGGCCTTGGCAGCGCCGAGGATCCGGTCCCACGCGTCTCCATCCCGGAGTTCCCGTGTCTCCTGCTCCTCCGGGAACGCCGGGGTCAGGCAGAGCGCGACGTAGCGCGCGTCGTCGGCGCGCAGCCCGTTGCCATGCCAGGCCTCCAGCGGCCAGACCGGCACTCCGGCCGCCGCCGTGTCCGGTGTTGCCGTCTCGGGTGCGCCGGTGTGTTTGCGCCTGAACCTGCCGAGCACGCTGCCTCCCCAGTCGTCGGCGGCGACGCCCGGCGGCCCGCGGTTCGGGCTCAGGCGCATCGCCTCTTCCGCAGGCTGAGACTACCTACTGGCGCGACCCTCGGCGGAGTGACTAGGTTCGTCGGAGTGCCTACGCCGAGCCGAAGGGCACCGTGGGCACGCCTCAGGTACCGAAGGTGCCCTCGGGCTCGGCGGCAGGGGCGACGGCGCTAGTCGGTGCCGGTGCGTTCGGCTCGGCGGGCGCGGTGGTTGGCGACGTTGACCCGGTTGCCGCACAGGCCGGGCATGCAGTAGCGGCGGCTGCCGGGCCGGGTGGTGTCGATGAACGCGCCCCGGCAGGTGGGCGCGCCACACGGGCGGAACCGCTGCTCGCCGAGGGTGTGGACGACACCGAGAATCCCGATGCCGCAGACCACCGAGAGAGCGTCGGCGACGGTGGCCCCTTCGCGCAGCGGCACCGCCCAGCGCGCGCGGTTCCGGTGAGCGGGATCGGGGACCAGGGTGGCGCCCTGTGCGGGTGAGGTCAGCGTCGTGGCTCCGGCGACGAGGGCGTCGCGGTCCGGGTGATCGATCAGCCCGCGCACGGTGGCGCGGAGTTCGTGGACCGCGGCGAGGTCGGCACTGCCGGCACGGCGGGCAAGGTCCGGCAGTGAGCCGGAGCGGTCGCCGTGCAGGTCGGCGAACGCCACGAGGGCGGCGACGTCGGGAAGGCGGTCGTCGCCGCGCCAGACCTCGGCGGTGGTGTTGACCAGTTCGGTCGCCACGCCCGCCGCCCAGGCGTAGTCGTCCAGCGCGACTTGCATCCTCGAGGAACCTCCCGTTAACGTGGCTAAGTGCCACTTTAGCCCTTACATCTCACGGGGCGAGCACGGGTGGCCGCCCCTCACGCCCGACGCCGTCCAGGAGACCTCGCCCATGGCACAGCCAGCGATCGACGCCCTCGTGTTCGACGTGCTCGGAACTCTCGTCGACGAGCCCGCGGGGATCCGCGCGGGCATCCGCGCATTCGACCCGTCGCTCGACGAATCCGAGGTCGAGCGGCTGCTGTCGCTGTGGCAGCGGCACGTCGAGACCGAGCAGCGCCGCATTCTCGACGGCACCCGGCGCTACCTCGCCAGCGATGCTCTCGACCACGAGGCGGCGCGGCTCGTCGCGGACGCCGCCGGGGCCGGCGACCCGGCGGCGGTGACGGCACTGGCGCTGGCCGGGCGGCGGCTCCCGCCGTGGCCCGACACCGTGGCGGGTCTTGCCCTGCTCGCGCAACGGTTTCCGCTGATCGGGCTCTCCAACGCGAGCCGGACGGCGCTGCTGGGACTCAACGCGCACGCCGGGTTGCGCTGGCATCAGGCGTTGTCCGCCGAGGACGCCCGGACGTACAAGCCGGATCCCGCGGTCTACCAGCTCGCGGTCGCCGTCTCCGGGGTGCCGCCGGAGCGGCTGCTGATGGTTGCCGCGCACGCCTGGGACCTGCGTGCCGCCCAGGCCCTGGGTCTGCGCACCGCCTACGTCGCCCGGCCCGTCGGTGACCCGCCCGCCTCCTCCGACCGCTTCGACCTGTACGCCGATGGTCTGGCCGGTCTGGCGGAGCAGCTCGGCGCGACGACAGCGACGGCCGTGAGCGCCTGACGTCCGTACCGGAGCGGGCCAGTTGACCTCTACCTTGCTTGAGGTTGCATGATCGCGATGCTCGCGTCGGCGAGCACAAAACATGCGAGTCGCAAGGGGAAGGACGGCCATGACGACAACCACAGTGGACGGTCAGGCGAGCGGTCGGGTCAGCGTGCTCGGTCTGGGTGCCATGGGATCGGCGATCGCCAGGACGTTCGCCGACCGTGGATACCACACGACGGTCTGGAATCGGACCGCGAGCAGGAGCGCGCCGCTGGTCGAGGCCGGCGCCACTGCGGCGGCGACGGCCGCGGAGGCGGTGGCGGCGAGCCCGCTCGTCGTGGTCTGCCTGCTCGACAGCACCGCGGTCGACGAGGTGCTGGAGTCGGTCGATGCCGGGGTCGCCGGTCGCGTGCTGGTGAACCTCACCAGCGGCTCGCCGGCGCAGGCGCGCACGCGCGATCGCTGGGTGGCCGAGCGGGGCGGCGTGTACCTCGACGGCAAGCTCATGGGCGATCCGCCGTACGTGGGCACGCCGAACATCCTGATTCCGGTCAGCGGTTCCCGCAGCGCGTTCGAGGCGCACGAGCCGGTGCTGAGAGAACTGGGCGGCATCGCCTACCACGGCACCGATCCCGGCCTGGCCGCCGTAGAGTTCCTGGGGCAGGTGGCGGTGAGCTACGAGTTCCTCGTCGGTTTCCTGCACACGCTCAGGCTGATGAACGAGGAGGGTGTCGACGTCGCCGAGTTCGCCGGACGCGTCGCCGGGTCGTTGAGCGCGTACCCGGCTCTGCTGACGTCGTTCGGTGAGGCGATCAAGAGCGGGCAGTACGGTCCCGACCTCGGTTCGCTCAACGTCCAGGCCGCTTTGATGGACGACCTGATCAGCCACCGGGAATCCCTGGGCGTGGAGGCCGTGCGCATGCGGGAGGTCAAGGACCTGATGGATCTCCGCATCGCCGACGGGCACGGCGACCAAGGGTTCTCGAGCCTGTTCGAGGTGCTCGCGAAGCGGCCCGGAGAGGTGAGCGCCTGAGGCGATGCAGCGGCCGCGCCGACCACGGGTGACAGGCGCGGCCGCGCCTCGCGGCGCTCAGAACAGCGGCCCACCGTCGATCGCGTCGTACCGCTTCACCTCCACGTGCCTGGGTTTGCCGACCTTCGGGCCGGTGGCCCGCCTCCGCCATCTGTTCAGCGCCTCGGCGTCCCGCCATACCTCCACCACGTTGACCCGTTCGGGATCCACGGAATCCGCGGTGATGGCCACGTGGACGCATCCCTCGAAGTCCCGCGCACGGGTGACGAGACCCCGGAAGGCGGCGACGAAGGCGTCCCGCTGCTCGGCGTCCACGAGTTCGTGACCGGCGATGATGATCATGTCTGCGCTCCCCGTCAGGCCTTCACGTACCCGCGTGCCTCGACGATCCGGCCGTCGCGCACGCGGATGAGGTTCACGCCGCGCACTCGGTCGTCCTCGCCGCCGCCCCACCGAAGAACCCACGGTGCGATCGCAAGGTCTCCGTGGATCTCGACTGTCTCCGGGGTGAACTCGAGCGCGCGGTCGGCGGCGAGTTCGGACCACCTCGCCAGGCAGGCGGGGCCTCCCTCGCGGCGCAGTCCGTCCGGGGCCGGGCTCGTGTCCTCGATGACGCAGTCGTCGGCGACGACCTCGCCGAGCAGTGTCGGGTCGTGGAGGCGGAACGCGTCGTTGTAGCGGTCCAGGACCTCGCGGGTGGTGCGGACCGTCGTCGTGTCGCCGTTCTGGCCGGTTGTCGTCATGGTTGCCCTCCAGATAGATAGATCGATCGGTCTACCAACCATATAGAACGGTTGATCTACCGTCAACGGTCTGCGATGCTGTCGTCGTGACGACGAAACCGGCCGTGCGTGGGGGTCCGCGGGACAGGCTGCTGGAGGCCGCCAAGCGGCTCACCTACAGCGAGGGCCCGGGGATCGGTGTGGACGCGCTGCTCAAGGAGGCCCAGGTGGCGCGGCGGTCCCTCTACGAACACTTCGGCGGAAAGGATGGGCTCCTGCTCGAGGTGATCCGGCAGGCCGCGACGGAGGACGCGGAGTGGATGCGCGCCACGCTGGAGGCGGGTGGCCGCGACCCGCGAAAGCGGCTACTCGGGGTCTTCGACGCGTTGGACCGGGTGGTCACCCAGCCAGGCTTCCGCGGCTGCCGCTACCTTGGCGCGGACCTGGGGCTCGCGGATGCGGGCCATCCCATCCACCAGGCGACGTCCGCCTATCGCCGCCGGGTGCGCGCGATGGTCCAGCACGAACTGGTGGAACTGGGCCATCCTTGGCCCCGCCGTGCCGCGGAACAGCTGCAGCTGCTGATCGAGGGCGTGCTCGCCACCGGCGCCGCCTCGACGGTGGCCCACCCGGGCCGGGTGGCGCGAGCGCTGGCGGAGGCCGTGCTGGACCAGGCCGGCTGACCGCCGGTCAGCCGCCGAAAGCGGTGGCGAGTGCCAGCAGCCCGGCATAGCAGGTGAGCCCGGTGAGGAACCAGCCGAAGCTGGACCTGCCGGTGTCCGGCAGCTCCTCCTTGAACACGTTGAGCAGCACGGAACCGCTCAGCAGGGCGGTGAGCAGGCTCACCAGCAGCACACTGGTGGGCGCGAGGACGGCCGAGACGGCCCAGCCGAGAACCAGCGCGGCGGCGAGCACGTACCGGCCGCGGCGGGCGAACCGTCGCGGGTAATGGGCGCGCAGGCTCCGGTCGGTCAGTACGAAATGGAGCCCCATCGCGACCACGAAGAGTGCGGCGAACAGCAGTCCCGTGCGCACGCGGAGCTCCATCGTGTACGTGATGAGGAAGTTGTAGCCCGCGAACGCTCCCAGGTGCACCCGGTACACCCACGCCGACGGCTCGGCGTGGTCCGGTCCGCGGCCGCGGACGGCGAGCCGTTCCAGACCGTAGAACACGGCGAAACCGGCCAGGGCGACCACGAAGACGGCGAGCTCGAACAACGGAGTCGGTTCGATCACGTCGCTCAGCGCCTCACCGATGGCCTCGTTGCCCTGTGCGAGCTCAGGCAGCAGGTGCACGAACACGTACGCCACCGCCAGGCCGCCCGCGAACGACCCGGTCGCCCGCTCCGGCACGCCGGGAAGGCCACGGAGGTGCGGAGCGGCCACGTGCAGTAGAGCCAGCACGAGCGTGGCGGCGAGCGACCCGAGCAGTGCGGCGGTCATGCAGTCGTGTATTCCCTTGCCCGATCGTGCGGCGTCCCCGGCGGCCCGGCGGGTACCCGGCGACCACCTGGACGAAGCCCGGTGTCTTCCGACGGATCTTCGCTGGACTTGGTGAATAGTGTGGACGGTCGGCGGGTAGCCAGCACGTCGTGACGGCGAGGCGACGCGAGGTCCGGACTCCGCGACACCAGAACCGGGCGCGGGTTGCGCTGCACGAGTTCCTGCGGATCCCGGCGTTGGTGATCGGCGGCTGGCTGCTCCTGGCCGCACTGGTGATCTGCTTCGACCGCGGCCTGTTCGGTTCCACCGGGCCGATCGCCGCCGCCGTCGGGACCGTCGTCCCGCCCCAGTCGACCAGCACGCTGCTCAGCAGTGCGGTGACCGGGCTCATCACCCTCAACTCGATCGTGTTCTTCGTGCTGGTGATGGCCGTGCAGCACCAGTCGTCGAACTACAGCCCGGTGGTGCTCGACCAGTTCCTGCGGCGCCGGAGCAACCAGGCGTTCTTCGGGATCCTGATCGGAGAGGCCGCCTTCTGCATGCTGATCCTGACGCTGGTGCCCACCGGGCGCACGGTGCTGTCCGGCGCCGTGGCCCTCGTCGCCGTCGTCGCGACGCTGGTGCTGCTGCTCGTCTTCATCTACAGCACGGTCGACCAGATGCGGCCCAGTTCGATCGTCTGGATGATCGAGCAGCTCGCGCTCACGGCGCACGCCGAACAGCTCGCACAGGTGGCCCGGTGCCGACCCGCCCCGCGGCTGACCGGGCATCCGGCGCATGCGGTGCACCTGGACGCGTCCGGCTACGTCGTCGGCGTCGACCTCGCCCGGCTCGGCCGGGCGCTCGACACCGAGAGCGGCGCGGGCGAGCTCGAGGTGGAGTTCGAGATCGTGATGGGGGAGCACGTCGTCCCCGGCAGTGTGGTGGCCCGGATCCGGGGCGGCGATGCGGGCGCCCGCGAACGGCTCGCCGCGGAGGTGACCGCGGCGGTGACGCTCGGCCGCATGCCCGACCTGGACCGGGACCCCGGGCACGCCGTCGACCAGCTCGGCAACATCGCCTGGACCACGGCCGCGGGCAGCGACCCCGAAGGCGCCCGGGTCGCCATCCGCACCCTGCACAGCCTGCTCGCGCACTGGGCGGTCCCGGCGTCGCGCGAGGACCTCGACGGCGCACCGCCGCTGCCGATCGTCTACCGTGACCGCGCTGTTCCCCAGGTTCTCGACGCGCTGACCAGCGTGGTCGGCGCAGCGGGCGCCAGCGGGCAGCACCAGAGCTGCAGCTACGCCATTCATGCGCTGGCCAGGGTGCTGCCGCAGCTCACCCCCGGCGACCGGCGCGCGGCGGTCGACCGGCTGCACCGCGTCCTGCCGACGGTGACGCACCAGATCTTCAGCCGGGAGATCGAACAGGCGCTCACCGCCATCCACGACGCACTCCACCATGCCGGGCTCGCCGGGGAGAGCGAGCGCGTCACCGAGATCAGGCGGATCCTGGAGGAGGATCACCGGCCCGCCGCTCCCGGCGACCGGGCGGACACCCATGGCCGGTGACGCGCTCCCGCGCCGCCCCCCGTCGCCACTGGCTGTCAGGAGACGGCTGCGAGGAAGGCGGCGCCGGCGTCGACGGCAGGCCGGGAGGAGCCGGCACCCTGGACGAGCACGGCGAAGGCCAGGTCGCCGCGGTAGCCCGCGAACCAGCCGTGGGCCTGCGTGCGGTCGGGCAGTTGCGCGGTGCCGGTCTTGCCGTGCACCTCACCCAGCCCGGCGAGGGCCTGCGCGGTGCCCGAGGTGACGGTCTCGCGCATCATCGCCCGCACGGCGTCCAGCACGGCGGGGGAGGGCGCCTGGTAACCGGTGCCGACGGTGGTCTCCACGTCCCGCCACAGCGTGGGCGTCACCGGGGCGCCGCGCGCGACCGTCGCCGCCATGAGCGCGACGCCGAACGGGCTGGCCTGCACCCGGCCCTGGCCGATGCCGTCCTCCAGCCGCCGCACGGGGTCGGCGGCCGCCTCGACCTTGCCCGCCTCGGTGGTGATACCGGGAATGGTGAAGTCGGCGTTCAGCCCGAGCTGCGAGGCGGCGGTCGCGAGCGCGTCGTGGGGCAGGTCGGCCGCGAGCCGGGCGAAGGTCGTGTTGCACGAGTGCGCGAACGCGGTGTGCAGCGGCACGGCACCGAGGTCGAAGCGGTCGTCGTTGGGGATGGTGCGGGTGCCGATCCGTGCGGTGCCGGGGCAGGGGAGCACGGTGTCCGGGGCGGCCACGCCGTGTTCCAGCACTGCCGTCGCGGTGGCGATCTTGAACGTCGAGCCCGGCGCGTAGAGGCCGGTCAGCGCGCCGGGCGCCGCGCCCGCCTCGGTGCTCTGCGCGACCGCGAGCAGCTCGCCGGTCGACGGCTGGATCGCGACGAGCATCGCCGGTGCGCCCGCGCCGTCCACCGCGGCCTGCGCGGCCCGCTGGACCGGAATGCTCAGCGTGGAGGCCAGCGGCCGGCTGTCTCCGCCCCGCTCTCCGGTCAGTCGCTGCCGTTCGCCGCCCCGGGCGTCGACCAGCACGACCGACCAGCCGTTTCCGCCGCCGTGCTCACGCGTGACCCTGGCCATCCCGGGCAGCAGGACCGGCGCCTCGACGCCGGGCGCAGCCCGGGGACCGTCGTGCCGCCACACCAACAGCGGCGTGCCGTCCCGGTCGACGGCGGCCGGGGTGCCCGGGTGGGTGCGCAGCACGAGGCGTTGCCCTTCCCGCAGGCGGGGATGGATCAGCGCGGGGGTCCAACGCACCCGCCAGCCGCGGTCGGTCAGCCGGAGCTCCAGCGTGTTCTCGTACGTCCAGACGCGGCCCTCACCCAGCGTCCAGCGCACGGTGAAACTCCCGGTCATCGCGCCGTCGCCCGCGGGCCGTACCGTCGCCGCGCCGGTCTCGACCGCGGTCGCGCCGAGGTCGGCGACCGCCTCGGTGAGCACCCGCCGCGCGGCGCGCGGGTCGTCGGTCCACGCCGATGCCGAGGCCGCGTTGCGATGGGCGAATGCCGTGAGGAAGTCGGCGGCGATCCGCTCCGCCTCGGGCCCGCCCTCGGTCTCGCCGGCCGTGCCCCGATCACCGCCTCCGAAGAGGATCACGACACTCGCCGTGACCATCGCCACCACCGCCAGGGCGGCCGCGGTCAGCACCCAGCGCTTGGCCGCCGTCGTCATGGTCTTCCCCCAGGTCCGTTGGAGGCGGCGTTCGCCGCACTCCGCACCGCACTCTAACCATGATCGGTGCGCGCCGAATCGGCTTGTCGGCCGATCCGGCGCTCCGGCTGTCAGCTCACGCCGCACTCGCGCTCGCGCACGCCGGAGCGCACGAACCGCACGTGCGGGTAGCCGCCGGGCT
The DNA here is from genome assembly GCF_003202285.1 of Prauserella muralis. GTDB lineage: Bacteria > Actinomycetota > Actinomycetes > Mycobacteriales > Pseudonocardiaceae > Prauserella_B > Prauserella_B muralis. Next base: position 831,753 of record NZ_MASW01000005.1, on the reverse strand, counting down.
CGCGGGTGACGACGGCGTGGACGCCGTAGACGCGGGCGATGAGCTCCTCGGTGAGCACCTCCGGCGGGCGGCCCGCGGCGACCACGCGCCCCCGATCCATGATCACGAGCTGGTCGCAGTACATCGCGGCGAGGTTCAGATCGTGCAGTGCCACCACGGTGGTCAGTGGCAGGTCCGCGAGCAGGTTCAGCAGGTCGAACTGGTGCTGGATGTCGAGGTGGTTGGTCGGTTCGTCCAGCAACAGCTCGCGGGGACGCTGCGCCAGCGCGCGGGCGATCTGCACCCGCTGCCGTTCGCCACCGGACAGGGTCTGCCAGCGCCGGTCGGCCTTGTCGGCAAGGCCGGTGTGGTCCAGCGCCGCCCGCACGGCCGCGTGGTCCTCGGCCGACACCGGCTGCAGCGCCCCGCGATGCGGGATCCGGCCGAGCCGCACCGCGTCGAGCACGGTGAGCGGCAGCTGCGTGTCGGTCTGCTGTTCCACCACGGCGACGCGGCGGGCGAGCACCCGGCGGCCGAGGTCGCCGAGCGAGCGGCCGTCGAGCGTCACGATCCCCGACGTCGGCTCCAGCAGCCCGGCCAGCAGGCGCAGCAGGGTCGACTTGCCGGATCCGTTCGGTCCGAGCAGGCCCACCGTGGCTCCCCGCTCCGGCGTCAGGCTGACACCGTCGAGCACCAGCCTGCCGCCGAGCGTGCGCGACACCCGGTCGGCGGAGAGGCCACGGCAGGTCATCGTGCCCCCCTGGCGCGGTAGAGGACGAGGACGAACGCGGGCACGCCGATCAGCGCGGTCACCACGCCGACGGGCACCTCCTGCGGGTCGAGCACCGTCCTGGCGAGCGTGTCGACCCACACCAGGAACACCGCGCCGGCGAGTGCGGTCGCCGGCAGCAGCCGCGTGTGGTTCGGGCCCGTGACGGTGCGGGCGGCGTGCGGCAGGACCAGCCCGACGAAACCGATCGCGCCCACCGAGCTGACCAGTACGGCCGTGAGCAGCGCCGTCGCGCACAGCAGCACCAGGCGGGTGCGCGCGACCGCGATCCCGAGCGTGGCCGCCGCGTCCTCGCCGAACGCGAACGCGTCGAGCGAGCGCGCGTATCCGGCGCAGACCAGCAACGTCGCGGCGAGGACCGCGAGGCAGGTGACCACCTCGGCCCAGCCCGCGTTGCTGAGCGAACCGAGCAGCCAGAACAGCACCCCGCGCGTGGTCTCGGCGTCGGCGGAGGTGAGCACGACGAACGAGGTCAGCGCCGAGAACAGCTGCATCACGGCGACTCCGGAGAGCACGACGCGGTCGGTGGTGCCGCCGAGGACGTGGCTGAGCACGAGCACGCAGGCGAACGAGACGGCCGCACCGGCAAACGCCCCGGCCGACAGCGAGAGCACCCCGCCGCCCGCACCGAGCACCACCACGAGGACGGCCCCCGTGGACGCGCCTGACGACACACCCAGCACGAACGGATCGGCCAGCGGGTTGCGCAGCAGCGACTGCATGATCGTGCCGCAGACGGCGAGCCCCGCTCCGCAGACGGCGGCGAGCACGGTCCTGGGCAGCCGCAGGTTCCACACGATGCCGTCGCGGATCGCCGACAGGTCCGAGTGACCGATGCCGAGACGAGCGGCCACGGCCGACCAGACGTCGCCGACGCCGATGTCCGCGGGCCCGATGGTGATGGCGACGGCGATCGACACGGCGAGCGCCGCCGTCGCGCCGAGCAGCAGCAGCGGCAGCCGCGAGCCTGCGCCGAGCCGCGTGACGCTCACCCGGCCAGCCCGAACTCGCGCAGCTTGGCCGCGAGCCGCTCCACACCCTCGACGGTGCGGATGGACGGATTCATCGCCTGCCCGCTGAGCAGCACGTACCGCTTGTTCCTGACCGCGTCCATGGTGCGGGTGACCGGGTGGGACTCCAGGAACTCGATCTTGCTCGCCGCCGACTCCGCCGACTGCGACCTGCGCGTCAGGTCGCCGATCACCAGTACGTCGGGGTTGCGCTCGGCGACGGTCTCCCAGTTGACCTGCGGCCATTCCTCGCGGGTGTCGGCGAAGACGTTCGTCGCGCCGACGGCCCTGGTGATGATGCCGGGCGCGCCGCAGCAGCCCGCGAGATACGGCGCGTCCGCGTTGGCGAACCAGTACAGCAGGCTCACTCCGGAGGCCTCGAGCCCGCTGCTCGCTCGCCGCAGTCTGTCCTTCAGGTCGGCCACGAGCCGGTCGCCGCGCTCCTCGACGCCGAACAGCCTCGCGAGATCGGTGACCTCCCGATAGATCGTGTCCATCGTCAGGGTTTCGTCGCGGCGTCCGTCGCCTGCGCCGCTGTTGTCCTTGACGCAGTCGGCGGGGGAGAGGTAAGTGGGCACGCCCAGTTCGCCGAACTGTGCGCGGGTGGCCACCCCGCCGACGCCCAGGGTGGAGGCGAAGGAGGCCGTGACGAAGTCCGGCTCGGCGGCCAGCACCGCCTCGAACGACGGCATGTTGTCGGCAAGCCGCGGCACGTGGCTGTTCGCCTCGGCGAGGTCGTCCGGCAGCGGATCGGTCCACGTGGCGGTGCCGGCCAGCCGGCCGGCGAGGCCGAGCGAGAGCAGGATCTCCGTGCTGCCCTGGTTGAGCGAGACCACCCTGGCCGGGGGCGCGGTGACTTCCGTGTGCTGGCCGCAGTTGCCGACCGCCCGCGGATACCCGGGGGCCGGCTGCCGTTCCTGGGTGGCGGCGCCGCCACCGCAGGCAGCCGGCGGTACCAGCAGGGACAGCGAGAGCAGCAGGCCGAGCGGCCGGAGTGCGAGGCGACGAGGCACGTGCATCCTCTGGTGTCGGCGGGCCCAGACGCGAAGCCCGAAGCGGACGGTGACTCCCGGCCGCGGCCGGGGTGCCAGCAGGTCTTCGGACTCGGGATCATCCGGTCGGGACGCCTTCCCAGAGCACGGCTCCAGTGGCCACGTGTCCCGCCCGTCACCCTCACCGCTGCGCGTCAGTTCCGGATTCGCACCGGATTTCCTGACTCACGACGTGCGTGAGTACGACTGGCGGGAGGAACGTATCACGTCAGCGCGTCACGGCGGTCGCCCGCTCCACATGCGACAGCTTCTCGGGGTTGCGCACGGTGTAGAGGCCGGTGACCACGCCACCCTCGACCCGCATCGCGAGCACGCTGTCCAGCTCGCCGTTCAGGCGCGCCAGCAGCGCCGGGGAGCCGTTCACCTGCACCGGCTCCAGTGTCAGCTCGGCACCGACCTGTTGCCGGAAGACGGCCAGCAGGCGCATCACCTTGTCGGCACCGACGACGGGCCGCAGAATGGCCTGTTTGATGCCGCCGCCGTCACTCAGGACGACGACGTCCGGTGCGAGCACGTCGACAAAGCCCTGCAGATCGCCCGTCTCGACCGCCCGCCGGAACGCGTCGAGCGCGGCGCTGGTCTCGGCGGGGGAGGCGACGTCGCGCGGCCTGCGCGCGGCGACGTGGCTGCGGGCCCGGTGGGCGATCTGGCGCACGGCGGCCGGGCTCTTGCCGACGGCCTCGGCGACCTCGCCGTAGTCCAGACCGAACACCTCACGCAAGACGAACACGGCCCGCTCGGTCGGTTTCAGCGTCTCCAGCACCAGCAGCATCGCCATGGACAGGCTGTCGGCGAGCTCGATGTCCTCGGCCACGTCGGGCGCGGTGAGCAGCGGCTCGGGCAGCCAGGGGCCGACGTAGGACTCCCTGCGCCTGCCGAGCGTGCGCAGCCGGGTGAGCGCCTGCCGCGTCGTGATCCGGACCAGGTACGCGCGCTGGTCCCGCACCGTGCCGAGGTCGACCCCCGCCCAGCGCAACCAGGTCTCCTGGAGAACGTCCTCGGCGTCGGCCGCGGAGCCGAGCAGCTCGTAGGCGACGGTGAAGAGCAGGTTGCGGTGGGTGACGAACGCCTCGGTGGCGGGATCCGGACGGGCGTCCTCGCGCGTCATGAGTGGCTCCTGAAGCTGCGTGTTGCCGACTGTGCCACCCACCAGACACCGGGCACCACCGGTTTGTGACACCTCGGCGGGTCGTCGGGTGACGAATCCACTCCGGCACGGCTCGCCGCCGGACGGGCGACGGTGACCAGGCACTATCCTCGCCGGCACGGCAGCGAAACCCGGCGACGACAGGTGAGGGGTCGGCCCTGACTCGACTGGAGGAGCGGCTGCGCCCGCTCGGCACGCGGTTGCGGCTGCCCGGCGGGCGCGAACTTGCCCGGGCGCTTGCCCCCGCACTCGGCCATCTCGGGGTCCGGGGCCTCGGGCTGCTGGCGCTGTGGGCGTTGAGCGCCGCGAACGACCGGCCGTTCAGCCTGCACCACTGGGACGCGGGCTGGTACATGCAGATCGCCGCCGGCGGCTACGACAACGTCGACGCGGGCATGACCGACTCGTTCGGCGTCCACCACGACTACACGGCGATGGTGTTCTTCCCGGGCTACCCGCAGCTGCTGGGTCTCGTGGCGCCGGAGATCCCCGGGCCGTACGTGTGGTTCGCCGCGGCGCTGTCGACCGCGCTCGGGGTGCTCGGCGCGTACGGGGTGGTGCGGTTCGTGCGGCTGCTCGGCGGCGGCCGGCGCGCCGGGCTGACCGCGGTGGCCCTGGTCGCCGGTGCGCCGATGTCGGTAGTGTACTCGATGCCGTACCCGGAATCGCTGCTGATCGCAGCCGTGGTGTGGGGGCTGGTCGCGCTGCTGGAACGGCGCTGGCTGCTCGCGGGTGCCTGCGCGGCGGGGGCCGGCTACACCCACCCCATGGGGGCGCCGCTGGTCGCGGTCGTGGCGGTCGCCGGCCTGCTCGCCGCCTACCGGGGCCAGGGCGGAGGGTGGCGCCCCGCGCTGGCTGCCGTGGCGGCACCCGCCGGGCTGCTGGGCTACCTGGTGTGGGTGCAGCTCACCAGCGGCGTGCCGGGAGGGTACTTCGCGATCACCCGCGACGGCTGGCGCAACGACCTCGATCTGAGCTTCGTGGGCTGGATCGGCCACACGCTGGCCACGGAGCGCGAGGCCTACAGCGTGCTGACCGCCCTGCTGTGCGTCGCCGCCGTGCTCGCGCTGGTGGCGGCATGGCGCCGCCTGCCCTGGCCGGTGTGGGTCTACACCGCGCTGACCATCGCCCTGGCCATCGGCCACTCCGGCGCCGAGCACGACCGCGTGCGCCAGCTGCTGTCGGCCTTCCCGATCCTGGTGCTGCTCGCGCTGTGGCTCGCGCGTCAACGTGCCCACGTGGCCGCCGCGCTCACGGCGGGAATCGTGACCTTCGGCCTCTGGTTCAGTGCCTATGCCCTGGTCGCGCAACCCCACTCCATCTGACTCCGTTCCCGTGCGGCAGCGTCCGGTCGGTCCACAGTGGAGTACCGCGTCCCGGGCCTGGCGAAACTTTCGGCAACGTGCGTCACCGGCGAGCGATCTGAAACGTGAGTTGCCGACATGGAACGAAGAAATAACCGAAACATTTACGAAACTCGTTGACGGCCCGTGGCGACCAAACGGATACTGATTTCCGTCGACACGCTTGCCGTTCTGTCAGCCTCAGCGAGGAGGAGGCGCAACGTCGCAGATTCTTTTCGTCGGCGAATTCGGACATCATCCATTCCCTCTTTTGTTTCCTGCCTTTGTGACGAGGAGGAGAAATGACCATGGACAAGGACGCCCCCGCGCGCCCGGTCAGCCGCAGGACCTTCATCGGCGGCGCGAGTGCGCTGGCACTGACCACCTCCGCGCTCCTGCTGCCCGGTACCGCCCATGCCCAGACGATCACCACGAACCAAACGGGAACGCACAACGGGTACTTCTACTCGTTCTGGACCGATGCCAACGGAACGGTGTCCATGACGCTCGGCTCCGGCGGCAACTACAGCACCTCGTGGCGCAACACCGGGAACTTCGTGTGTGGCAAGGGATGGAGCAACGGCGGACGGCGCACCGTGAGCTATTCGGGAAGCTTCAGCCCGTCCGGGAACGGCTACCTGTGCCTCTACGGATGGACGTCGAGCCCACTCGTCGAGTACTACATTGTGGACAGCTGGGGGACCTACCGGCCGACGGGTGAGCACCGTGGCACGGTCACCAGCGACGGCGGCACCTACGACATCTACCGGACGATGCGTTACAACGCCCCGTCCGTCGAAGGCACCCAGACCTTCCCGCAGTACTGGAGTGTCCGGCAGTCGAAGAGGGTCGGCGGAACGATCAACACCGGCGCACACTTCGACGCGTGGGCCAGGGCGGGCATGAACCTGGGCAGCTTCAGGTACTACATGATCATGGCGACCGAGGGCTACCAGAGCAGCGGAAGCTCGAACATCACGGTGCGGTGAGGATCGCCCCGTCCCCCGGGCGGCAGCCGGGGGACGGGGCACGCCATCCATGCGCGGCCGGCATCAACTGATGCGGGATAGGTGTTGGACCCGGGAATCCGCGCGCTTCTACGCTTCGGCGGCAGCCAGCCGAGTTGCGAGGAGGCAACCGCATGTGGACGGTCGGGAAGCGCCGTGCCGGGCGCGGCTACGCCGGCAAGAGCCTGGCGCTCGTGGTCGCGGTTGCGGCCGCACTCGGCGGCACGGCACTGAGCAGGCCCACGGCGACCGCGGTCGAACCAGCGGCAGGGCCGGCTGATCCGTTCTTCTCGTATCACCGTCCCGCGCGGTACGACGTGACGAGTACGGCGGTACGGGTGCCGGTCCGGGACGGCAGTGTGATCGCGTGCCGCCTGTACCGGCCCGCCGCCGAGGGACGCTTCCCAGGAATCGTCTATGAGTACACCGCCTACGCCGGCAACGCGGAGGAGTTCGGCCGCGGCGCGGCGTACTTCGTGAGCCGTGGCTACAACGCGCTCGTCTGTCAGGCACGGGGCTCCGGCGACTCGCCCGGCCACCTCGACCCGTTCAGCCCGCAGGAGCAGCGGGACAACTACGACGTCATCGAATGGTTCGCCGCACAGCCGTGGTCCACGGGACAGATCGGCCAGATGGGGGTCAGCTACGGCGGTCACTCTTCGCTGCTGGTGGCCGTGAACCAGCCGCCGCACCTGGAGGCGATCATCCCGATCAACGGCATCCACGACTGGTATGCCAACACGATCTACCGGGGCGGGATCTACTCTGCCCGGATCCGGGGATGGCAGCAGGCGGTCGCGCCCCACACCCTGCGCACGTATGCCGAGCATCCCCTGTACGACGACTTCTGGCGGGGACGCAGCGTGATGGCGCGCTGGGACCGGCTCACCGTGCCCACGCTCGAGATCAACGGCTGGTACGACCGCTACCGGGACGGCATGGTCAAGAACTTTCAGGCCCGGCCCGGCAACGTGTGGCTCGTCTCCGGCCCCTGGGAGCACGGCTATCCGGCGGGGCAGCCCGGCGACATCGGGCTCGGCGGGTACCTCGCCTGGTGGGATCACTGGCTGCGCGACGATCCCCGCGCGCCGCTGCCGCGGGCGAAGGTGACCTCGTACGAGATCCCGGAACCGGGCGCGGGCACCGGCTGGCGGCAGTTCGGCCAGTGGCCGCCGGCCGATGCGCGGACGGTCCGGTTGTCGCTGGGCGCGGACGCCACGCTGACCAGGGGCCGCACCCGGCCTGGCATCCAGTATTTCGACGTCAACACCGACACCGAGCCGGCCGGGGCAGGGGAGCGGCTGCGGTATCAGAGCCGGCCCCTGCGGCGTGATGTCGTGCTGGCCGGATCGATCACCGCGACCGTGCGGGCGTCGTTCACTGCCGACGACGGTGCGGTCGCGGTGGTCGTCGAGGACGTCGCGCCAGACGGCAGCGCCGTCCGGATCACGGCGGGCTGGCTCAAGGCCAGCCACCGGGCGGGTCACGAGCGGCTCGCTCCGGTCGAACCGGGACGCGTGTACACCCTGCCGGTGCACGTCTGGCCGACGCACTACCGGCTCAGCGCCGGTCACCGGCTGCGGGTGACGATCTCCAGCGACGACTACCCGGAGATCGACTCCACCGCACCCGCGGGCAGGGTCGGCGTCCGCGTGGGAGCCCACGGGTCGGCGGCGACGATCACGGTGCTCGGTAACTCCAGCGGGCTGCGCTGATCGCGACCGCCCCCGGCGGTGCCGTGGTCAGCCGCCCGCGGGCTGGAACAGCTCGACGACGTTGCCGGAAGGGTCCTCCAGCAGGATCTGGCTGCCGCCAGGGCCGGTGACGATGTCGTTGCGGAAGGGGAGTCCCGCGGCCCGCAGCCGCTCCACCTCGGCGGCGAGGTCGTCCACGATGAGATGGATGCGGTTCCACCCGCCCGGTGCCGGCTGGGCGCCGTCCGGCATGGGCCTGCCCGCCGAACTGGCCGGTCCGCTCAGCAGCAGCCGCAGGTTGCCGCGGACGACGTCGGCGAAGGCAGGCGCCGCGCCGGTGTTGAGGGCGAATCCCAGGTGCGTGGTGTAGAAGTCGATCGCCTTCTCGACGTTGTCGACCATGTATCGGACGCTGACCAGGTCGGCGACGGTGCCGGACATGTCTAGCCCCTCTCCGGAGGTGATGTCGCGCGCTCGATCGCGTACAGCAGGAACTGGATACGCGTGTGCAGTTCGTCGGCGGTGCGCGCGAACGCGGAGTAGTTGTCGTCCTCGGCGGTCGCTTCGGCGGCGGGATCGGGAATGCTCCAATGTGCTGTCTGCGCGGGTCCCGGGAACTCGGGACACCGCTCCCGCAGGCGGTCGCACAGGCTGATCACGTAGTCGAAGCGCTGCTCGAGGAACTCGTCGAGATGCTTGGAGCGGCGGCCGCCGATGTCGACGCCGCGCTCGCGCATCGCCCGCACCGCGTGGGGGTGCAGACCTTTCGGGTCGCTTCCGGCGCTGGCGGCCTCGACCCGCGCGCCGCCCAGTTGCTGCAGGATCGCCTCCGCGAGCTGCGACCGGGAACTGTTGCCGGTGCAGAGAAACAGCACCCGGACGGGCCGGGCTCGCCCCCGGCCGGAACCGGGCGCCGGGGTCGGCGCGGCGGGCACGAGCCGGAGCCCGGGGTGCAGTGCGGCCCCCGCTGCGGCGAGCCGGTCCCGGCACGCGGCCAGGTCGAGGCTGTAGTACGCGTCGCGCTTGTCGGCCGAGCTCCGTCGCATCGTCACCAGACCGGCGTCGCGCAACTGGGCTAGGTGGTAGGAGGTCAGGCTCTGCCGCTGGCCGACCAGGGCCGTCAGCTCGCGCACCTGCCGGTCACTGCGTGCCAGCTCGCTCAGCAGCTGCCAGCGCACGGGGTGGCCGGTCAGCCGGAGCACGTCCGGTGGTGTGGCAGCCGCACCGCCCGGGACCGTCAGGGAACGCACGAGCCCGAGAGTACATCAATCCAGATAGATCAATCAATCCCAATTGTTTGATCGCGGCGTGGTCGGGCTACAGCAGCTCGGACGAGACGACCGCGGGCAGCGTGCGGAGGCGCTCGAGCAGCGGCTCGACACCGCCGTCGGCGATCAGGACCGTGCACACCATGCTGCTTTCGGCCACGCCGTCGTGGATGTCGACGGCCAGGTCGTGGACCTTGCAGCCACCCTGCTGCAGGGTCGCCGACAGGGTCAGCAGCCCGTCGACACCGCCGGTGAAGTAGGTGGCGATCCGGCGGCGCACCGGGAAGGACGGCCGGGCTGCCGGAATGCGCTGTGACGACGGGCTGACATCGAGAGACATGGGGAGCTCCAGGTCGGGAACCGAACGGGGTCCGGGCCAGGTCCCGATGAGTGAAGGCCGCTCGTCCACGGTCGGCGGCGCTGCGCGCCGGCGACCTGGGTTCAGCCGGCGCGCCTCGCTACTACGTCTCGCTTCGACGTCAGGCGCGGCTGCATGGCGGTCAGGGTAGCAGACGGTGGCCGCGGGCCACCTCGATGCGATCCCGGCGGTCAGCCCCCGCCCGGCGGGGCGCCGCGGCGGACCCGCCCGAGGACGCCGGCGAGCTCGGCGACGCCGCGGGTGATGGCAGCCTCGCCGAGCGTCGCGTAGCCGAAGATCAGCCCGCCGCGGCCGCCGTCGCCGAGCCGGTAGGGCGACACGCCGTGCACGCCGAGGCCGCGCTGCGCGGCGGCCCGGACGAGCGCCGTCTCGTCGACGTCCGGGGGGAGCCAGGTGACCAGGTGCAGGCCCGCCGACACCCCAGCGGGTTCGAGGTCGGGCGTGTACGTCCGGAGCGCGTTCAACAGCGCGTCGCGCCGCCGCCGGTACACCGGGCGCATCCGCCGCAGGTGCCGGTCGAACTCACCGTGCACGAGGAAGTCGGCGAAGGTGAGCTGGTCCAGTACCGGTGAGCCGCGGTCGGCCGCGATCTTGGCCCCCGTCACGGCAGGGACGAGGCCGGGCGGCAGGACGAGCCAGCCCAGCCGCAGGCCGGGGGCGAGGGTCTTGCTCGCCGTGCCCGCGTACACGACGTGATCGGGGTCGAGCCCCTGCATGGCGCCGACCGGCTGGCGGTCGTAGCGGTACTCGGCGTCGTAGTCGTCCTCGACGACGATCGCGCCGGTGCGGCGCGCCCACCGCAGCACCCGCAGCCGCGACTCCGCGGGCAGCACCCCGCCGGTGGGCCACTGATGGGACGGGGTGAGCACGAGCGCGTCGGCCCGCAACCCCTCGAGCAGCTCCACGCGGACACCGTGGCCACCGACGGCGACGCCGACGACATCGAGCCCGGCCGCCCGCGCGGCGGGGCGGACGTCGTCGTCGGCCGAGGGGTCCTCCACGGCGATCCTGCTGGCACCCGCGGCGGCGAGTGTCTGCACCAGCAACGCACCCGCCTGTGCGAAGCCGTTGGTGACCAGGACGTTCTCCGGCCGTGCCGCGGTGCCCCGCACCCGGTTCAGGTAGTCGGCGAGAGCGCGGTGCAGCTCGGGGGCGCCGCGGCCGTCGAGGTAACCGAGCCGATCGGCCGGTGTCTCGTTGAGCACCCGCCGCACGGAACGCAGCCACGCCGCGCGGGGGAAGCTCGAGACGTCCGCGCGACCGTAGCCGAAGTCGATCCTGTTGCGTGGCGGGGCGGGCGGCGGCCGCGGCACGGCAGGCGCGGTCGGCGCCTCGGCACCCGCGGCGACGCGGGTGTACCCGCCCGGCCTGCTGGTGAGGTAACCCTCGGCGACCAGCTGCTGGTACGCCTCGACCACCACACCCCGGGACACGCCGAGATCCGCCGCGATCGTCCGCGTGGGGGGAAGCGAGGCGCCCAGGGGCAGCCGTCCGGAGCGGATCGACTGCCGGATGGCCTCCGCGAGCTGCCGGTGCAGCGACGTGGCCCCAGCGCGGCGCAGCTCGATGTGCATGCGCTCCGCCGCGCCGGAATTGGTCCACGATTCGGGCATCGAATCGGACCTTATCCACTGATCCGATTCCCGGCACGCTCGTGGGCACCGGAAACCGGGGAAACACGACCGAAGGAGCGCTCATGCGCAGGATCATCAACGCCACCTACATCACCCTCGACGGCGTCATCGGCGGTGTGGAGAACTGGCCCGCGACCGAGGGCGGCGACGACGCCGGCACCACACTCCAGACCGAACTGCTGGGTGCCTGCGACGCCGTGCTGCTGGGCCGCAAGACCTATGAGTCCTTCGCCGGGGTGTGGGAGGGCAGATCGGGCGATCCCTACACCGACCGCATCAACGAGATGCGCAAGTACGTCGTGTCGACGACGCTGCGCGATCCGACCTGGCGCAACACCACCGTCGTCGCGGGCGACGTGGCCGCCCACGTCGAGCAGCTCAAGTCCGAGCCGGGCAAGGACATCGTGCACTACGGCTTCGGCGGCATCGCGCACACTCTGCTCGACCACGGGCTCCTCGACGAGGTGCGGCTGTGGTTCCACCCGTTCTTCCTCCGGACAGGCAGCGCCGACGATCTGCTCTTCCGGCAGGGATCGCTCGCGAGGTTCGACCTCGCCGAGGTGCGGCGGTTGGCCTCGGGCGTCGTCATCCTGACCTACCGGACCTGAGGTTCCTGGGAACGCTGCACCCAGGTTGCGGTGGCGCCACCGGCCTACGATGCCGGTATGGCACAGTCCGAACTGGGCGCCTACCTCCGGGCGCAGCGAGCGCGGCTCCGACCCGGGCAGGTGGGCCTGTCCAGCACGGGACCGCGCCGGGTGCCCGGCCTGCGGCGCGAGGAGGTGGCCCTGCTGGCGGGGATGAGCGTCGACTACTACGTCCGGCTGGAACAGGGCCGCGAACGGACGCCGTCGGCGCAGCTGATCGACGCGTTGGCGGCCGCACTGCGACTCGACCCGGACGGCCGCGAGCACCTGTTCCGGCTGGCCGGGCTCAGCCCGCGGGCCCGTGACGCCGCGGCAAGCGAACGGGTCGACCCGGGCCTGCTGCAGCTGATGGACGCCTGGCCGGACAACCCGGCCCTCGTCTACGGCCGCGCGTACGACGTGCTGGCCTCCAACGCGATCGCCGACGCGCTGTTCCACGGCTGGACGCACTCCCGCAACCTGCTGCACGTCGTGTTCACCGACCCGGCCGCGCGCGGCTTCTACCGGGACTGGCCCGACGTGGCCCGCAACGCGGTGGCCGGGTTCCGGCTCGCGTACGGCAAGGACCCCGACCATCCCCGCGTCCGGCAGGTGCTGGCCGAGCTGCTGGAGGTCAGCGCCACCTTCGCCCGGCTGTGGGCCACTCACGATGCCCGCGGCAAGGCGCTCGAACGCAAGAGCTTCGAGCACCCCGACGTCGGGCCCCTGACCCTGACCATGCAGACCTTCGACGTGCGGTCCAGCCCCGGCCAGGAACTCGTCGTCTACCACGCCGAGCCGGGCTCGCCCAGCGCCGAGGCGCTCGCCCTGCTGGGGGCACTGGCGGCCACGGCCCGGCAGGACGCCTGAGACCGGAGCCGGGCGGCGTAACGCAGGCGCGCTCGTGATCCGGGGGCGGCGAGCCCGAGGGCACCTCGGGCACACCTGAGGTACCCAGGGGCACCCTGGGCACGGGCGCCCGCGCTGACCGGCGAGGCGAACCGGCGTTGAACTGCCCCTCTCCGGGGTGTCAGCGGGAGGGTGGCGGGGCTCCTCCGCCCGGCGGGCTGCCCGCGCCCCCCTCGGTCGTCGTGTCCACGCCCACGCCGAGGCGGACGACGTAACCGCGGCCGACGTCGCCGGTGACGGTCGCCAGCTGCGAGGCGCCGCCGTCGTCGCCGAACACGGTGTCACCCCGCAGGCTCAGCCCGGCGAGGTTGGCGACGGACTGCTCGTAGCCCGGCTCGGCGTAGACGGCGTCGCACATGTTCCTCGGCAACGCGACCTGGGAAGTCGCGATCACGTTGGCGACGTCGGCGATGCTGTCCTGACCGGGATAGACCTCGAAGTGGATGTGCGGCCAGCGTCCGCTGTAGCAGGCGGGGACGATGCTCGTGAAGCGCACGCGGCCGTCGGCACCGGCGACCTGCACGCCCCGCAGGTAGTTCTGGTCCTCGGCGCCGTCCGAGTACATCGAGTAGCGGCCTTCCCGGTCGCAGTGCCAGACGTAGACGGCGACGCCCTCGAACGGTACGCCGCCGCCGGCCAGGTCGGAGACCGTGAGCTCCAGCGTCATCGGCACGCCCCGCGCCGTGCCGCTGGAGTCGCCGAAGCTCGACCGGATGTCGCCGCGCACGATGCCGCTCTGTTCCAGCACGTCGGGCCCGTTGGAGCCGTCACCGGGGAACGGCCCTGCCGTCTCCTCCGGGATCTCCCCGGCCGACGCCGACGACCCCGAAGCCGTGGCCGTGGTGGTGGCGGGGGAGGAGGAGCCGCCGGAGCCGGTGCTGCAGGCCGTGAGCACCACACCCGCCGCGCCGAGGCCGAGGACACGCAACGCGCGGCGGCGGTCGAGCAGGGTGGCGACATCGAAACCCAGGCCCTGGTCGACGATCTCGTCGTGGGGCCGGGGCAGCGGGCGACCCTCGTAGGTCCGTTCAGGCCTTCGCATGAACACCAGCATCGGCCGCGACCCTGTGTGCTGGCTGTGTAGTGGCTGAGCCGAGCCTGGCAGCGAGTGTGCACACCGACTCGCGATCGTGACCGGTACCGGGTCCGGAATCGGCTACCGTTGTTCGGATGTCGACCGGTCCGGTGTTTCTGACCATGCTGTTGTACGCGCTGCTTCCGGCTGTTTTCCTGTTCGCCCTCTACTTCGTCGTGCGTGCCGCGGTCCGCGACGGGATCCGGCTGGCGTGCGGCCGAGGCGACGGCGGCGCCCCGACCGGGATGGACTGACCGGTTCAGTCCAGTTCGTAGCGTTTGAGCTTGCGGTAGACGGTCGCGCGGGAAATGCCGAGCCGTTCGGCGACGGCGTTCCGGTCGCCCCCGGTCTCGCGCAACGCGGCCATGAGCACCCGCCGTTCGGCCGCCCGCACCTCGTCGAGCGGGTGGGCGGGCTGGTTGCGGCCGTGCCGCGCGGGCAGATCGCCCACATCGATCACCGGTCCGCTCACGCGCACCCGCGCACTCGCCAGCACCTGGAGCAACTGGCGGACGTTGCCGGGCCAGTCGCTGGCCAGCAGCGCGGCCACGGCCCTGGGCGCGAGGGTCACCGCCTGCTCGCCGTCCTCGTCGCCTCCACCGAGTTCGGCGAGCAGGCTCGCACACAGCTGCCCGAACTCGTTGCGGCGTTCCCGCAGCGGAGGCACCGTCAGCAACACGGGAAAGCTCTCGCGGACCCGCGCGACGGCGCCGTCGTGGCCCGCGTCGTCGGTCGTGGTGCCGGCCACCGGGACGGGCGCGCGGGCCAGCAGGTCGGCCACCGCGGTGGTCAGCTCCGCGGGCAGGTCGGTGACGTGCCCGAGCAGGACCGCCGGGCTGTCGCCGGACACCGCCGAGGCGAGGCTGCGCAGCCACTCACGGGGGCGCAGGTGCGCCAGGGCGCAGTCGAACTCGGCGATCCCGCCGGACCCCGCCAGGCCTCGCAGTGCCTGCCGCGCCTCGTGTCGCTTGCCGCACCCCCGCTCGCCGGTCAGCAGTACCGCACGGCCGTTGCGCAGCGCGCGAGCCAGTTGTGTCCGGAAGTCGGCAGGCGCGCCCTCCCAGACCCAGCCCGGCCCGGCGTCACCGCCGGTGTCGTCCACCATGGACGTCCCGGACGGCAGCAGCACGAGCACGGCGGCGAACTCGCCCCGCGGCTGCGGCACCGGATGCACCTGGATCGTCACGGTCACCCCGGAGCTGAGCTGCCGCTGCACGGTGCGGCTCCGCGAACCCGACTCCTCGGCGAGGCGCCGCAACAGCTCCTCGTCCGCCTCGTGGACCACCGTGCGCGCCCGCGTGCTCACCACGCACAACCGCCTGCTCACCCCGACCACCGGCGCGCGGTGCCTGCGCTGCGCCGCGGCGAACGCATCGAAGAACTCCCGTTCGCCGTCCTCCCGGCTCGCCAGCAACTGCGCTTCGATGGAACGGCCGAGCTCGACCACCAGCGGCAGCAGGGCGGTGGTGCCGTACTCGCGCAGGCAGTGCGCGCCCAGCGTTCCGGCGTAGCGTTTGGTGAACGGGTCACGGATGATCACCCCCGTCGTCGTGAGGATCTCCGAGTCGGTCCGGAAGTGTTCGGTGCCGGCGATGATGAAGGCCTGCTGGGTCTCGTGGGCGCAGCCCATGCCGTTGGTGCCCATGACCTCCTCGGCGAAGCACATGCCGGGGCGCAGGTTCTGCCGGTGCACCCGGCCTGCCAGCGGGAAGTCCCCGACCACGACGGTGAGCAGCCTGCAGGCGCGGTCGGCGAGGAAGCCCCAGCAGTTGAGATCGGAGATCTCGTCCTTCAGCCGGTTCATGATCGGCTGCGCCACGGCGGCCAGCCGGGTGCGCGGCTGGAAGTCGTCGTCGGGCGCGTAGTGCCGGGCGCCGGGGTCGACACCGGCCAGCATCGAACGCCGCCACGAGGCCACCACCTCCGGGCGGACACCGGGATAGTCCGCGGGATCCACGGCGAACGGGTCGCGGGTGAGGACGTCGAGCTTGGCCTGCCGGACCCGCTCCCACTCCGCGGTGGTGTGCGGCACCGGCGGGCCGCTGGACGCAGCCGGCATGGACATCCCTGACCTTCCCGGGTGGCCTCCGCCGTCAGCTCCCGCGGGCACCGCACCGGACTTCGGGTGCCGCCTCGTCGCCGCGGCGGCGGACGATCCACTCGCACTCGGCTGCCCAGTCTCGCAGTGCCGCCGGCCGTTTGGCCACGCCTTCCGGGCCGGCCGCCTCGTCCGGCACGGCGGCGATCCCCTCGTCCCGTCGTCGGTCGGCGGCTGGTTCCACCGCGTCGGCGCGGACGCCGGTGGGGACGAGCCTGCACCCGGCCCCGTCCGTGGTCATGCCGCCGTGCTGACCGGCTTGCCGCGCAGGGAGCGGGCCTTGGGCAGCACCTCCCGGGCGAACAGTTCGAGGCTCGCCCGCGCCTGGTCGTAGGGCATGCCGCCGAAGGACGGCGCCACCGTGAGCTCGAAGTCGCCGAGCTCGTCCCGGATCGCCTCGATCTGGCCGAGGATGCGCTCCGGGCTGCCCCACAGCGCGGTGGCCGCGTAGTTGTGGGCGGCCTTCTCCAGCCCGATCTCGCGGAAGTACTCGGCGTTGGCCGCGTACCGCTCGTGCCCCTTGATGGAGGCGAAGTGTTCCCCGGCCATCTCGTAGTGCTCGACGTTGGCCAGGAAGAACCGGTTGACGTACTCGAAGTGCCGCTCCTTCGCCAGCTCGTCGTCGGCGTGGCAGTACATGTTGACGTTGAGGGCGATCGGCGGGGCGATCTCGCCGTGCTCGGCCTCGAACAGCTCCCGGTAGCGGGTGAAGGTGGGCATGAGGTCGGGCACCGGTTTGACGATGAACGACATCATGCTCGCCCGCAGCCTGGCCGCGGCGACCACCGACTCCGGGGATCCCGCCACCATGTACCGGCGGCCGAGGAACGACCCGCGCGGACGGGGCCGCAGCTCGGCGCGCGGCTGCGGGTAGAACGGGCCGTCGCCGTGCAGCACGCCGGTCTCCAGCGCCTCGAAGATCATCGGCGCGGCCTCGTCGAAACGGTCCCTGGTCTCGTCCAGCGGGATGCGGAAGGGTTCGTACTCCGTGCGGGACAGTCCCCTGCCGACACCCAGCAGCAGCCGTCCGCGGGAGATCGCGTCCACCATCAGCGCCTTCTCCGCCACCCGCAGCGGATTGTTCCACGGCAGGATCACCGCGGCGGTGCCGAGTTTGATCCGCGACGTGCGGCCTGCCAGGTGCGCCAGCACCACGAAGTTGTCGGGGCACAGCGAGTAGTCGGAGAAGTGGTGCTCGACGACCCAGACGGAGTCGTAGCCGAGCGCGTCCGCCTCGACGGCGAGGTCGAGTTCGTGGTGGTACATGTCCTCGTCGGAGAGTCCGGGGTGGGCGGCGAAGCCGAGGTTGAGCCCGATGTGCAGCAAGGCGATGTCCTTTCTGGTCGCTCAGTCGCGGGGGATGACCGGCAGCCGGATGGAACTCGGCCGTCCGGGCCCGAAGAAGATCCGCTGGGTGGCGGGAACGAAGTCGGCCTCGGTGACCTGCCCCGCGGGTGTCCCGTTGCCCGGATTGCGGTCGAAGCAGGGGAAGTTCGAGCTGGCGATGTCGACGCGGAGGCAGTGCCCGGCCCGCAACACCTGGCTCGTGGCACCGAGGTCGATCGCGTACTCGCAGACCTCGCCGGGCACGACGGGCAGCGGGGTGTCCATCCCGGTGCAGTAGCGGGCTCGCACGATCCCGTCGGCGATGCCCATGGCACGCCCGTCGGGATGCACGTCGACGAGTTTGGCCGTGAAGTCGGTGTCGGTGGCCGACGTCGCCGCGAACAGGCGGACCCGCAGCGGGCCGGTGATCTCCAGGTCGGCGGCCAGCGGGGCGCTGGTGAAGCGCAGGATGTCGCGGCGGCCGTCGAGTTCACGCTGGTCGCGCGAGCCGGGCTGGTAGCCGAGCCTGCCGTCGCGGCTGCCTGCCAGCAGGATGGCTCCGCCCACGGTCGGCACCGGGTCGTTCGGGTCGTGGCGGTACTCGGCCGTGCCGGTCCCCGCGAGCGCGGGGCCGAGCGAGAAGTCCGCCGCGAGATACCAGTCCTGCCAGTCGGTGCGCGCCAGCGGCCACTCCTGTTCGGCGCGCCAGTG
This sequence comes from Prauserella muralis, assembly GCF_003202285.1. GTDB lineage: Bacteria > Actinomycetota > Actinomycetes > Mycobacteriales > Pseudonocardiaceae > Prauserella_B > Prauserella_B muralis. The sequence goes on along the minus strand of NZ_MASW01000005.1, from coordinate 813,705 downwards.
GTCGTCGCCCATGACGTAGATCTGCACCGGTGGCAGCGAGCTCGGCGTGCCGTCGACGCTGTCGCGCAGGAACCGCAGCTGCTGCTGCTCCAGCCGCACTGCCTGGGCGCTGCCGCCGCGGTAGAACACCTCGCCGGTGATGCCGGAGGTGTCTGCGTGCGACCACGGCCCGACGACCAGATGCTGGGGGGCCGCGCCAGCGGCGGCCATGGTGACGTAGTTGCCGAGGGTGCCGCGCAGGAACAGGTCGAACCAGCCGCCGACGTGCAGGCCGGGCACCGTCGCCTCGGCGCGCCGCGCGGCGTAGCCGATGTCGCGCCAGTAGGCCGGGTCGTTCTCCTTGTCCAGCCACGTCCGCCAGCTCGGCAGGACGCCGGTGATGCCAGGCCGGTCGGGCAGCGGGAGTGCCCGGTAGGCGGCCTCGGTGTCGCGGGTCAGCGCCAGCAGCCCGGCCATCCGCGCCGCCACGTCCTCACCCCGGTCCGCCGCTTCGCCGATCGCCTCCGCCGCCTTGAGCAGATGCCACGCGAGGCCCTGCCCCAGCTGGAAGGCGCCCTGCCGGTACACTAGGCCGTCGCGGTAGTCGTCGGGGGTGACGGCCGGGGCGATGGCGGCCAGACCCTCGGGGCGGTGGCCGGCGACGGCGAGCTGCACCATGCCGAGATAGGACATCCCGAACATCGCGATCCTGCCGTCGCACCACGGCTGGTCCCGCAGCCAGCGCAGCGTGTCCAGCCCGTCGGTGGTCTCGTTCTCGAACGTCCGCAGCTCGCCGTCCGAGCGGCCGGTGCCGCGGCAGTCCTGGACGAGCACCGCGAATCCCGCGTCGAGCGCGGGCAGGACGGGCAGGCTTCGCGACATGGGCTCGGCGTAGGGCGTCCGGACGAGCAGGACGGGCCGCGCGTCGCCGGTGGCCGCGCGGTACAGCATCCCGTGCAGCTCCAGCCCGTCCCTCACGGGCACCTGAACCCGCTCCACCACACGGGTGGCCAGGCCCGGCAGCGTCCCGGTCATCGGCATCGACCCCTTCATCAGCCCTGATGCGGGTGGCTGCCGATGACGCTACGGACAACCGGGCGACGCGCCGTCTCACTTGTGAGACCGGGGTACCCGGCCGGTGCGGGCGGGGATCAGCCGCGCAGGACGGACAGCCGCCACGGCAGCCCGGCACACTCGCCGGCTCCGGGCGCGGCCACGGTGACCCCCGGCCAGTCTCGATCCAGTTCGGCGTCCGTCACCAGCGACCCGGTGATCTTGTGCGGGGTGTTGGAGGCGACGACCCGGCCCTTCGCGTTGACCAGCGCCGCCGGAGGCCCGGTGCCGGCCAGCGCGCGGAGCAGCAGTGACTCGAACACGTCGGCGCGGATGTCGGTGGCGGCCACGCCGAGGAACCGCTGGCCCGAGTGCGCCGGGTGCGCGAGGGTGAGCATGTACTCATCGGTGCCCGAGTAGTCCACGTACGGCCCGACGACCACCCGGCTGCCGGTCCGGCGCGGCAGCGCGAACCAGGCCGCGCTGGCGTAGTCGTAGTAGGCGACGCTGGCGGGGTTGTGGTCGACCTCCAGGAAGGTCAGCCGCCCGTCCGGCTCGTTCTGCCACCACTCCAGCCAGTGCGCGCGGTCGGCCAGCACATCCTCGGCGAGGATGACGCCGGTGCCCGCGATCAGCGCGGGCTGCTCGCGCAGCCGGGCGAAGATCGGCTCGCGCAGTGCGGTGAGTTCGCCGGAGCGCAGCGCGCGCTGCTCGGACAGCGCGTGCTCGTGCAGGGCGCGGAGCCGGTCGGCCAGCCGGGCCAGCCAGGCGAAGGCGTCGTCGAGCACGGTGGCGACCCGGTCGGCCGCGGTGCGGATCTCTGCGCGTCGCGCGTCGGTCGTCACGTTCGCCCCACTTCCCGGCTCCGGTCGCGTCGTTGCACAGACATTCTCATGCGCTGGCAAGCCGCAGGTGGAATTCGATCAGGCGCTCGATGCCGCGCGTGACGTGCCGTTCGGCCGCGGACCGCGCGAGCGCGGTGTCGCCCGACTCGATGGCCCGCAGGATCTCACGGTGGTCGGCGACCGCCTCCCGGTGCGGGATCGCCTCACTGGACGGCATCCACAGCAGCTCGCTCACCTCGGCCTGGAGGTCGATCTCCTGGCGGGTGAGCCGGGACGACTGCGCGGCGGCGGCGATCTCGATGTGGAAGCGGGCGTCGGCCCGCCTGCGATCACCCGGCGTGCTCGCCGCCTCGAGCCGCTCGATGAGCCCGTGCAGGGCGGCGATGTCGCCGTCGTCGGCCCGTTCCGCCGCGAGCAGCGCGGCCACCCCGCTGATCGCCAGGTGCTGGTCGGCGATCTCCCGCAGCTCGTGCACGCTCAGCTCCCGCAGCGTGGTGCGCAGCCGGTCCATCGACGCCTCGGTGGGGGAGCGGGCGAAGCTGCCGCCGCCGCGGCCGCGACGGGTCTCCACGAGGCCGTCGTGCCGCAACGTGGACAGCGCCTCGCGCAGGGTCACGGTGGCGACCCTGAGCTGGGCGGCGAGCTCGGGTTCGCTGGGCAGTTGCTCGCCGTCGGCGAGCAGGCCGAGCGCGATGGCCTCTCCGAGACGGCGCGCGACGACCTCGGCGCGCCCGCCGTCCTCCAGCGGCGCGAACGCCGCATGCCGTGCGGCCCCCGAAACCGTGTCGCCGTCCACGGGCCCCCTCTCGTGCTCCGCACGCCGCCGGCGTGGCGGCTGTCCTTGTTGAGTTTGCGTTACGGCCGCGTCGCCCGCGCGAAGAGGGCTTGCGATTTGAACTATGGTTTCATACTTTAAATGGCGACAGTGACCCGAGTCACGACCCGAAGCACTGGCCACCACCACGTCCCGCAGCCCGCAGCCGCCTCTGGAGTGGACTGACTGATGACCGATATCTCCCCTCACGACACGGGCAGCCTCCCGTCCCCGAACGGCGACGGCGGTTCCGGCGCCACCGGAGAGTTCGTGCAACAGTGGCGCAACGCCGCGTACAACTGCTTCTCCTCCGGCCACAAGTTCTGCCGTGAGGTCTGCCCCGTCATGCAGGTGACGAGGAACGAGTCCTGGACCCCGACCGCGTTCCACGCCAACGTCGTCGCGATGGAGCAGGGCGAGCTCCAGCTCACCGACATCGCCGACGACTACGTGAACTGCACCGGCTGCGGCGCCTGCGAGCTGCGCTGCCCCAACACGCTGTTCACCGGCGACTTCTACCGGTTCCGCACGCGCACCGTGGACCTGGTGAAGGCGATGCGCGCGCTCGCCGTGGATCAGGGGATCCACCAGCCTGGCTGGCAGCGCTGGAACCTGCTCACCGACGAGCGAAGTCACGAGCCGGTGCTCGGCGAGGTGCCCGTCAGCCAGGACCACGTGCGCGACTGGTCGCAGGGCCTCGACATCCCCGTGGGCGGCGAGTCGATCCTGTTCGTGGACTGCGAGGCGGCGTTCTACCGCACCTCGGTGCCCCGGGCCGTCGCCCAGATCCTGCGGCGAGCAGGCTACGAGTTCGGGCTGATGAACGAGCAGTGGTGCTGTGGCGGTCCCGCGGCCGAGATGGGGTACCTCGAGCAGTCCCAGCGCTTCGCGCGGCACAACCTCGACGACTGGCGCGCAGGCGGCGTCAAGCGCGTGCTCGTGCTCGACCCGCACGACTACATCACCTTCACCGAGGACTACCCGAAGTACTTCGGCGAGGAGTACGACATCGAGATCGTGCTGGTGGTCGAGCTGTTCGCCGAGATGATCGCGGACGGCAGGCTGGCCCCGAGCGTGCCGATCGAGCGGACGATCACCTACCACGACCCGTGCAGGCTCAACAAGCGCAAGGGCATCTGGCAGGCGCCGAGGCAGATCCTGTCCGCCATCCCGGGGCTCACCTTCCACGACGTCGACCGCGTCACCCAGTGGTCCTACTGCTCGGGAGGCGGTGGCGGGCTGCCCATCGAGAAACCCGAGCTCACCGCCAGGATCAGCGAGTCGCGCGTGGACAAGGCCGCGCAGCTGGGGGTGGACACCCTGGTGTCGGCGTGCCCGTGGTCGGAACGCCCGCTGTCCGAGGCCGGTGACGCGAAGGCGATCGACGTCGTGGACATCCACGAACTGCTCGCCGAGTCGCTCGGCATCGAGGTCGGGGGGAGGCGAGGGCAGTGACCATCGCGCCCGCGCTCACCGAGCCGGTGCTCGACGACCTCCGTCAGGTGGTCGGCGGCGAGCACGTGCTGACCGACAGGGCCGCCCGTTTCAACCGGGCCAGGGTGCCCGCTCCGTTCCCGGTGCACCGGTGGTCCGAACGTGTGCCCGACCTGGTGGTGCTGCCCGGATCCACCGAGGAAGTGTCCGAAGTGGTCCGGATCGCCAACGCGCACCGGATCCCCATCGTGCCGCGGGACGGCGGCACCGGGCTCACCGACGGCGCCGTGCCGCTGCGGCACGGCATCGTCGTCGACGTCAAACGGATGAACGACATCAAGGAGATCGACGAGGTCAACCGCACGTGCACGGTGGGCACCGGCATCAACATGCTCAAGCTCAACGAGGTGCTGGGCCGGTACGGCCTGATCTACCCCGACGACCCGGCGTCCTACCCGTGCTCGCTGGTCGGCGGCCGCATCGGCACCAGCGGCTGGTCGCTGATCGGGAGCCGCTACGGGCACAGCAGGGACCTGGTGCTGAGCTTCGATTTCGTGCTGCCCACCGGCAGGGTGATCCACGTCGGTGACGGCGCGGGCCGCAAGCTGTCCAAGAGCTCCAGCGGATACCAGCTCAAGCACCTGTTCATGGGCCACCAGGGCACCCTCGGCATCGCCACCGAGGCCACGCTCAAGCTGTACCCGAAGCCGGAGGCCGAGCTGTCGCCGTTCTTCGCCTTCCCCGACTACGACAGCGCGTACCGGGCGGTCGGCGAGCTGGCCCGGGCGGGCATCGCCACCTTCGCGGGCGCCGTGCTGTTCGACGAGTGGAAGGTCGACTACCTGCGCCGCGACGACGAGGCCTACATCCCGCAGCCCGCCGACGTGCGGGCCCTGGTGTGCGCGGTCGCGTACGGCTACGAGGACGAGGTGGTCGCGGGCGGCAGGCGGCTGATGCGCATCGCGAGGGACAACGGCGGCCGCTACCTCGGCGACGAGGTGTCCGAGGGCGACTGGGCCGCGCGGCACGACCGGTACGCCACGCCGCTGCACGGCAGGACCCTCGCGGGGCAGGTGATCCCGATGAGCTGGCACTGCGAGGACGCGGCGATCAACTACACCAACCTGCCCCAGGTGCGGCTGGAGTGGCACGAGATCGTGCGCAGGCTTCGGGAGCGGTTCGACATGTTCGACGACTGGGGCATGTTCGCCTACACCAGCGCCGACACCGGCGTGGACTACCTGACCGAGATCGACGTCGGCATCTGGGAGCAACGACTGGACGACGAGTCCTGGGCCGCCTGGGTGCAGGCGAAGAAGGACATCGCCGAGGTCGCGCTCCGCTACGGCGGGTCGATCAGCGCCTGCCACGGCTCCTGCCGGGAGGGCGAGGTCGACCTGGTGCCGCAGGAGCTGGGCGGCGGCTACGACGTGATGCTCGACGTCAAGCGCGCGCTCGACCCGAACAACATCATGAACCCCGGCAAGTACGGCCTGGACCGGGCCTACGAGCCGGAGGCCGGAGGTGCCCGATGAGTACCTACCGCTACTCCGAGCAGTACCGGCCGCCGGAGGCCAGGCAGGTCACCGACGTCGCCATCGAACGCTTCGCCGACATCTTCGAGGTCGACCCGAAGCTGATGACCGCCCACGTCGTGCAGCAGGTGTTTCCCAACTGGGACACCCTGCGCATCGTCGCGAGCCGCCACGACCATCTCGACTGGATGCACCGGCACTGGGCCGAGAAGGTCGTGTCCGGCCAGCGCCTGCTCGACGAGCTCGACGACTGACAGCGGCATCGGCGCAGTCCCTTCCTGCACCCTTTCGACGAGAGGACGGACCATGGTCGAGCAGGTCCCTTCCCGGCAGTCCCCCGTGGACGACCAGGCGGCTTCGGACGAGGCACAGCTGGCGGCACTCGGCTACCGGTCGGAGTTCCGCCGGGACATGAGCCTGTGGGCGAACTTCTCGCTGGGCTTCACGTACCTGTCGCCGGTCGTGGGGATCTACACGCTGTTCGGTTTCGCGCTGGCGACCGGAGGCCCGCCCATGGTGTGGAGCCTGGTCGTCGTCGGCGTCGGGCAGCTGCTGGTGGCCCTGGTGTTCGGCGAGGTCGTGTCACAGTACCCGCTCGCGGGTGGCGTCTACCCGTGGGCGAGGCGGCTGTGGGGCAGGCGCTGGGCCTGGCTCACCGGCTGGGTGTACCTCATCGCGCTGCTGGTCACGATCGCCAGCGTGGCCTACGGCGCAGGCCCGTACGTGTCGATGCTGTTCGGCCTGGACACCACGACGGGCAACACGATCCTGTGCGCACTGGCGCTGCTGGTGGCGGCCACCGTCATCAACCTCGGTGGCACCCGCGTGCTCGCCATCGCCGCGCTCATCGGCTTCACCACCGAGATCCTCGGCGCCCTCGTCGTCGGCGGCTGGCTGCTGATCAGCGAACGGCACCACGGACTCGGCGTGCTCTTCGACAGCTTCGGCGCGGCAGGGGAGGGCTCCTATCTGGCGGCGTTCCTCGCGGCCGGACTGATCGGCATCTTCCAGTACTACGGCTTCGAGGCGTGCGGCGACGTCGCCGAGGAGGTGCCGAACCCGGCACGGCGCATCCCCAAGGCCATGCGCATGACCATCTACGTCGGCGGGTTCGCGGCCACCTTCGTCTGCCTGTCGCTGGTGCTCGCGGTACCCGACTTCGCCGCGGTGATGTCCGGTGCGGACGCCGACCCCGTCTCCACCGTGCTGGGCGCGGCGTTCGGCAGCGCAGGGTCGAAGGTCGTGCTGCTGGTGGTGCTGGTGTCGTTCCTGTCGTGCGCGCTCAGCCTCCAGGCGGCCGCCAGCAGGCTCACCTACTCCTACGCCAGGGACAAGATGCTGCCCGCCAGCAGGCTGTTCTCGAAGGTCTCGGTGCGCCTGCACGTGCCGCCCCACGCCCTGCTCCTCGCGGCCGTGGTGCCCGCACTGGTGGTGCTGGCCTCGCGTATCTCGGAGGACGCCACCGCACGCATCGTGTCGTTCGCGGTGCTCGGCATCTACCTCGGGTTCCAGATGGTCGTGCTGGCGGCCCTGCGCGCCCGGTTGAAGGGCTGGGTCCCCAGTGGACCGTTCACGCTCGGCCGCTGGGGCCTCGCGGTGAACGTGCTGGCGCTGCTGTACGGCGTCGCCGCGATCGTCAACATGGTGTGGCCGCGCACGCCGGACGCTCCCTGGTACGACAACTACCTCACGCTGCTCTCGGGCGTGCTCGTCGTCGGGTCGGGGCTGGTGCTGCTGGTCACCACCCGGCCGTACGGCAGGAGCAACGCGCCCGCGGGCGACGCGATTCCCCGGAACGAGACCACTGAGGACGGAGTGATCGTATGACGCGGGTACTGCGCAACTTCGTGGGCGGCAAGCTCGTCGACGCCGCGGACGGGCGCACCGCACCCGTGATCGACCCGGCCACCGGCGAGCCGTTCGCCGAGGCACCGGTGTCCGGGCCGGAGGACGTGCGGCAGGCCACGCGCGCGGCACGCGCGGCGTTCGAGGAGTGGCGGGACACCACGCCCGCCGAACGCCAGCTCGCGCTCAACCGCATCGCCGACGCGTTCGAGCGGCGCGCCGGCGACCTGCTCGCGGCGGAGTGCGAGAACACGGGCAAACCGCAGGCGCTGACGCGCTCCGAGGAACTGCCGATGGTGCTGGACCATCTGCGGTTCTTCGCGGGCGCGGCGCGCTGCCTCGAGGGGCGCGCGAGTGCGGAGTACATGAGCGGGCTGACGTCCTGGATCCGCCGTGAACCGATCGGCGTCTGCGCGCAGGTGACGCCGTGGAACTACCCGATGCTCATGGCCATCTGGAAGTTCGCGCCCGCGCTGGCCGCGGGCAACACCGTCGTGCTGAAGCCGTCCGACACGACACCGGTGTCCACGATCCTGATGGCCGAGATCATGGCGGAGTTCCTGCCGCCCGGCGTGTTCAACGTGCTCTGCGGTGACCGGGAGACGGGACGCGCACTCGTGGCCGACCCCGAGCCGGATCTGGTGTCGATCACCGGAAGCGTGCGGGCCGGAAGGGAGGTGGCGCAGGCCGCCGCCTCCGACCTCAAGCGCGTGCACCTGGAGCTCGGAGGGAAGGCACCGGTCGTGGTGTTCGACGACGCCGACGTCGAGGCCGCCTCGGCGGCGATCGCCGAGGCCGGGTACTTCAACGCGGGCCAGGACTGCACGGCGGCCACCCGGGTGCTCGCCGGGCCGCGGGTGCACGACGACTTCCTCGACGCGCTGACCGAGCAGGCCAGGTCCACCTCGACCGGCACGGGAGACGACGCGGCGTACGGGCCGGTGAACAACGCGGGCCAGCTCGCGAGAGTCGCCGGTTTCGTCGACCGCCTTCCCGGCCACGCGTCGGTGCGCGCGGGCGGCTCCCGTGTCGGCGACCGCGGGTTCTTCTACGCACCCACGGTCGTCTCCGGTCTCCGGCAGGACGACGAGGCGATCCAGCAGGAGATCTTCGGTCCGGTGATCACCGTGCAGCGGTTCTCCGACGAGGACGAAGCGGTGCGCTGGGCGAACGGGGTGGAGTACGGCCTGGCGTCGTCGGTCTGGACCCGGGACCACGGGCGCGCCATGCGGATGTCCAGGCGGCTGGACTTCGGCTGTGTCTGGATCAACACCCACATCCCGCTCGTGGCGGAGATGCCGCACGGCGGGTTCAAGCACTCCGGCTACGGCAAGGACCTGTCCCTGTACGGGCTGGAGGACTACACCCGGGTCAAGCACGTGATGTCCAGCCTGGACAGTTGAACGTGAGAGGTGCGCCACCATGAGATTCAGCTACGTCATGCTTCCCGACTATCCACTCGCCGAGAGCATCGAGTCGATCACACTGGCCGACGAGCTCGGCTACTACGCCGCCTATGCGGCGGACGAGACCTGGCACAAGGACATGTGGCTGCTGTTCGCGGCGGCCGCGGACAAGACGACGAACATCCGGTTCGGTCCGAGCCTGTCACCGATCGCGCTGCGGGAGCCGACGCTGATCTGCCAGGCCGCCGCCACGCTCGACGAGCTCACCGGCGGCCGCGCCGAGTGCGTCATCTCCAGCGGCAACTTCGGCCTGCTCGCCCAGTACGGCATCGACTGGACGACGACGAAACCGCTGTCCAGGGTCAAGGAGGCGCATCAGGTGATGCGCACCTTCCTGGATGACGGAGCCATCACGTTCGAGGGCGAGTTCTACACCTACTCGGGCCTGTTCAGCTTCGCGCGCCCGGTGCAGGACCGGCTGCCGCTCAAGCTCGGGGCGATGCGTGGGCCCAAGTCGTTCCAGGCCGCCGGCGAGCTCTCCGACGGCGTGCACCACGCCCTGAGCTACACGAGGAAGGCCTACGACTACGTCGTGGAGAACGTCAGGATCGGCGCCGAGCGGGCGGGCCGGGACTGGCGTTCGCTGGACATCGGTGCCTGGGTGGTGTTCGCGACGGGCGAGGACGGCGAGGCCGCCAAGCAGGCCGCCCGCGCCATGGTGGGCCTCTACGCCTCCTCGATGCCCGCCGAACAGCTGCAGCGCAACGACGTGCCGCCGGAGTCGCTGGAGGACATCATCGCCGCGGTCGGGGCGGGCGATCTGAAGCGGGCCTATGAGCTGACCCCGCCCGAGCTGGCCGAGAAACTCTCCATCGCGGGCACCCCGCAGGAGTGCGCCGACAAGATTAACCGCGAGATCGCGCCGAGCGGCGTGAACCACATGATCCTCGCGATCACCGACTCCGCGCTGGTGAAGGCGTTCTCCGGCATGGACCTGCCCGGTGTGCTGAGCATGGCCGAGCAGCTGAGGCTGGTCCACGACAAGGTGATGCCCGCGGTGGGCGCCTGAGTCCGGGGCCGCGCCTCACGCGCAGGGGAACCACTGCGCGGCCTCGTCGGCGCGGGCCCGGTACTCGGCGAAGCGCTGGCGTACCCGCGCGATCGCGTCGGCCAGCGGGAACAACTCCGTGGTCACCAGCTGGTCGTCGTGGTCGGCGGCGACGGGATGCCAGTAGACGCCGTCGGCGGTGACGGTGATCTCCGGAATCAGCGAGTCCACGGTGAGCTCCACACCGGCCTCGGCGACGCCGCGCCGGGCGAGGGTCCGCACGAGCTGGTCCTCGCGGGCGATGCCCAGCTCGTCGAGGAACGCGTGGAACGGCGCCAGCGCGCCGTCGTGCCCCGCGGGCAGGGTCGCGGCGACGCGCACCCGGAAGCCCTCGGCCAGTGCCGTGCGGATCCCGGTGACGGCCCGCTGCCAGGAGCCCGCGCCACGATGCCGGTCGTGCTGGTCCGGGGTGGCCGAGTCCAGGCTCACCTGCAGGGCCAGCCGGTCGCGGTCCATGCGGCGCAGCGCCTCCAGCCTGCGGCCGCGCAGCAGCATCGCGTTGGTCAGCAGCGTGGTCGGCAGCACCGCGGTGCAGGAGGCGGCGAGGTCGGCGATGTCCGGCAGCAGGAACGGCTCGCCCCCGGTCAGCAGCAGTTCGCCGGCCCCGGCTCCGGCAGCCTCCCGCGCCAGCCGGGCGACCCGGTCGGCGCCGAGCGCCCGGCGCGGCGTGCGGGGCGAGGAGCGCACGCAGCAGTAGTCGCACGCCAGGTTGCAGTCGAAGTTGGTGTAGAGCCACACGCGGGTGCCGGGCAGCAGGTGCTCGGGCGGCTCCGGCCTGCGCCCGCGCCGGACGGTGGCGACACCGCCGGAGACGCCGAGGAGCTCGTTGCCGGTGCGCGCGCACCAGTCGGCGACGATGCCCGGATCGGCGTCGCCGAGCGGCACGGTGACGCTCGCGCCCGCGGCGACCGCACCGACCCGCTCCACGAGGTCCAGCAGGATCCTCACCATCGCGCCGGGATCCCCTGCTCGCGAACCGCCTCGAACAGGGACGCGTAGCCGTCCAGCTGCGGCGGCACCCACCGGCGCAGTCCCTCCAGTTCGAGGATGCGCCGGTGCCCGGGGTTGTCCCAGTCCATCGCCAGCAACTGCTCGACCCACGGCCGGGCCCGCTCGTCGCTCAGCGCCGGCAGCGCGGTGAAGTTGCAGTGGGAGTACGGCGGTGAGGTCCAGACCGCCTCGAAGCCGCCGGGCATCAGCTCGCCCGCGCCGATCGCGTCCCAGGTGTTGCCGCCGATCGCCGCCGCGTCGGCCCGGTCCTCCAGCACCGCGCGCAGTGCGTCCAGCTCGCTGCGGCCGGTGTCGCCGTGCTTGCCGACATCGCTGTTGATCCGCACCAGCTCCACGTCGTCCTCGCCGAGCCCCGCGCGGCGCAGGTAGTACACGGGCAGGATCGCCGCCTGCGCGGAGTCCTTCGAGCCCAGGGCCAGCCGCTTGCCGCGCAGCTTCTCCAGCCCGCCGAGCGCGCTGCCCGCGCGGGCCACGAACACGGTGCGGAACACCGTGTCGGTGTCGCGCATCGCCAGCGCCCGGCACGCGCCTCCGGTGCGCTGCACGGTGCGCACCCACGCGAGGTTGGTGTTCCACGCGATGTCGATGGCACCGTCGAGGAGTGCCTCGACCTGCCGCCCGTAGTTGGAGAACAGCACGAAGTCCATCTCGGCGGGACCGTCGGCGAAGTAGTCCCGCATGCCCTCCCAGATCGGCACGACGTTCGGTGTGTAGGCGACGGCGCCCACCAGCAGCGGCCTGGTCACGACCGGCTCCCTTCGAACAGCGGCAGGCCGGTGAGTGCCTTGCCGTAGAAGTCGTACAGTGCGTCGGCGGTGGGTGCCATCACGTGGCCGGCGCGGGCGTCGCGGAAGTAGCGGTCGATGCGCAGGTGCTCGGCGAACGCGGCGCCGCCGCACACCCGCATGGCCGAGTCGGTGATGCGCAGGGCGGCGTCGTTGGCGGCCGCCTTGACGCCGAGGACGTGCAGCATCGTGTCCTCGGCGGGCGCGGCGAGCCGGTCCGCCGCCCGGTCGAGGTAGGCCCGCGTGCTCGCGAGGTCGATCGACATCCTGGCCAGCTGCGCGCGGATGGTGGGCAGGTCCGCGAGGGACTCGCCGAGGTGCTCGAACCGCGCCGCGCTCGCGTGCCGCACGGCCGCGTCCACGGCCGCGCCCGCCAGCCCAGCCGACACCGCCGCGTTGCCGAGGTTGAACCACGGCAGCACGGTGTTGAGCATCAGGTCGAGCCCGCCGCCCCGCTCACCCAGCCGGTAGCCCGCGGGGACCTCGGTGTCGAGGTCCATCGGTGCGGAGGCGTTGCCCCGCAGGCCGAGCCCGCGCCACGGCCCGGACACGGTCATCCCCGCACCGTTCGCGGGCAGCGCGAGCACGTCCACCGTCTCCGCGCCCGGCGTCAGCGTGGAGGTGACGTAGACGTCGGCGTGGCCTGCCGAGGTGACGAAGCTCTTGCGGGCGCGCACGCGCACCGTCTCGCCGTGCTGCTCGGCCCGCGACACCGGCGCCCAGAACTGCGAGCGCGAGCCCGCCTCGGAGAACGCCAGCGACGCGAGCACCTTGCCCGCCGCCAGGTCGGCGACCAGCGTCGGCAGGCCCGGTGGCGGCGCCGCGGCGACCGGCATGGCGGCGCTGACGTGCATGAGATAGATCATCGCCGTCGAGCCGCACACGCCCGCCAGCGCCGTGACGACCTCGACCAGGTCGTGTGGTCCGCCGCCGAGGCCGCCTGCCTCGGCGGGCAGGGTGAGCCCGAGCAGCCCGGAGTCGCGCAGCGCCGACACGGCCTCGTCGGGGAACCTCCCCTCGGAGTCCACCTCGGACGCGGCCTTGGCGGCCACCGTGAGCACGGGATCGAGTCGTTCGGCAAGCTCCATCGGCAGTGTCCTTTCAGGTCGGATGTGTGTCGTCAGCGGCGGCGCGCCAGGCCCACCGCGAGCAGGCCGGCTCCGAAGCCGGCGAGCAGCGCGACGGTCGAGCCGTTGCCCGCCAGCCAGTTGGTGTCCCGGCCCGCCTGCAGCAGTTGCACCACGGCCGCACCCGCGAACCCGGCACCCGCGGCGAAGGTGAGCAGCCTGCTCCGCAGCGCACCGGCGACCACCGCGAGCGCTCCGAGGGCCAGCACGACGTACAGGCCCGCATCCTGGAGCTGCACGAAGTCGGTACGGCCGTGCGAACCGGGACTCAGCGCGAACACGGTGCAGAGCAGCGCACCGATGCCCAGCGCCAGCGGGGCCCGGGCGGCCCGCCCGGTGGCCAGAGCCCCGTCGACGCCGAACGCGTGGCCCGCCGCGCTGGTCAGCAGGGCGAGGTGGGCCAGGAACATCAGGTAGAAGGACCAGTGCCACTCGTGGGGCGCGTTGAGCACCGACAGCGTGATCACCAGGGTCTGCCCCAGGCCGACGACGGCCCAGAACCGGGTGAACAGGCCGACGAGCAGGAACGCGCCGAGCGCGGCCTCCACCAGGAGCGTGACCCAGCCGAAGAAGGTGAAGTTCGGCAGGACCACGTGCTCGACGAGCCACGCGTACGGTCCCCACACCGGCCGGTCGACCGCGAACCGGGTGAAGTGGTACAGGCCTCCGCCGCCCGCCTCCCCGAAGGTCGGCGGCACTTTCCACGCGGCGTTCTGGATCCACAGGAACGCGACACCGATGCGCAGTACGGCGGGCAGCCACCGCACGGAGCCGCGCAGGGTGCGGGCGCCGTCACGGGGTGCCGCGGTCGTTGCGTCCATGTGCTCGATGCAAGTCCACTGCGCACCGGAGCACAACGGGATCCGGCCTTACGGATTTCTGACGAGCCCCCGCGGAGCCTGCGGCGACGAGAAACAAAAAAAAAGGGGGAGCGCGCGCTCCCTCCCACTCTCAACTTATAGCGCACCCCGGGGCTTGCGGCAAGACCCCGGTGATGCCGCAGAATCGGTCGGCCGAAGGGAAGACCCACGAAAGGGAGTCGTGGGAATCGACACGTGACGGGCAACAAAAAATCGGCGTGCCATTCGAGAAGAATGAACGACCGCCGAATCCGATTTCAGTTTAGGCGCTGCGAGGGGAATGTGTCAACTCAGGGGTACGACGGGGAACTGCGGTCCGAGCGACGCTACGTCGCCGGGCTCTACGCGCGGCTCGACGCCGAACGCGCACGGGTGAAGGAGGAGTACGACGCGGCGTTGCGGAGCAAGGACGAGACGCCCGTGCAACGCGACGTCGAGGTCCACGCGCGGGCCAGGGAGATGAGGCGGCTGGACGTGGCCGACAGCGGGCTGTGCTTCGGCCGGCTGGACAGCCTGTCCGGCGAGCGCCGCTACGTCGGCCGCATCGGCCTCGCCGACGAGGAGAACGACTACGAGCCGCTGCTGCTCGACTGGCGGGCGCCCGCGGCGCGGCCGTTCTACACCGCCACCGGAGCGAACCCGGAGAACCTGCGCCTGCGCCGCCAGTTCCATTCGGCAGGGCGGCACCTGGTCGACTTCACCGACGAGGTCTTCGGCAGGCCGACCGGCGACGAGCGAGGGGATGCGGCCCTGCTCGCGGCGGTCAACGCGCCCCGCGGGGACGGAATGCGCGACATCGTGGCCACGATCCAGGCCGAGCAGGACGAGATCATTCGGCTCGACCACCCGGGCGTGCTGGTGATCGAGGGCGGTCCGGGCACCGGCAAAACCGTGGTGGCGCTGCACCGCGTCGCCTACCTGCTCTACACCCAGCGCGAGCGGATGGAACGCCACGGGGTGCTGGTGGTCGGGCCGAACCCAGCGTTCCTGCACCACATCGGCCGCGTGCTGCCGTCGCTGGGCGAGACCGACGTGGTGTTCATGACGCCCGGTGACCTCGTGCCCGGCCTGCACGTCACCGCCGAGGACGAGCCGGAGGCGGCGCGGCCGAAGGGCTCGCTGCGGATTCTGGACGTGCTCGCGGCCGCGATCGCCGACCGGCAACGGCTGCCGGAGCACCCGCTGCCGATCACGCTGGGCGGCGTCACGATGCGCATCGACGCCGAGACCGCGGAGTGGGCCGTCGAGGAGGCGCGGGCGAGCGGTCTGCCGCACAACGAGGCCCGCGCGGTGTTCACCGAGATCGTCACCTACGTCCTCACCGAGCGGGCGATCGCGCGGATCGGCCGGGGCTGGCTGACCCGGGCCGACCGCGACGCCTGGGAGCAGCTGCGGTCGGAGCTGCTCACCGAGCTGGCGGGAAGCGACACCTTCGCCGCCGCGCTCGACGAGCTCTGGCCCATCCTGACGCCGGAGACACTGCTGGCCGAGCTGTACGAATCGCCCGAACGGCTGCGGGCGGCCGGCGCCGACCGGGGGCTGTGGCGGGCGGACGGCGCCGCCTGGACGGTGTCGGACGTGCCGCTGCTCGACGAGCTGGCCGAGCTGCTCGGCCGCGACACGGTGGCGGAGAAGGCCGCCGAGCAGGCCGCCGAGCGGGAGCGCAGGGACGAGGCGTCCTACGCCGCCGGAGTGCTGGACCTCCTGAGGCTGGATCACGAGGAGATGGACGAGGACGTCCTCGTGCGCGCCGACGACCTGCTCCACGCCGGGGCGCTGGCCGAGCGGTTCGTCGAGCGCGACACCCGGACGCTGGCCGAGCGGGCCGCCGCGGACCGGAGCTGGACGTACCGGCACATCGTCGTCGACGAGGCCCAGGAGCTGTCCGACATGGACTGGCGGGTGCTGATGCGGCGCTGTCCCGGCCGCTCGTTCACGGTGGTCGGCGATCTCGCCCAGCGCCGGTCGGCAGCCGGAGCGACCTCGTGGGCCGCGATGCTGGAGCCCTACGTGCCCGGGCGCTGGCTCTACCGGTCGCTGTCGGTGAACTACCGCACGCCCGCGGAGATCATGGCCGTCGCCGCCGGAGTGCTCGCCGAGTTCGCACCCGGGCTGCAGCCGCCCGAGTCGGTCCGCTCCTGTGGGGTGCCGCCCTGGTCCCGCCAGGTCACCGAGGACGAGCTGCCCGCCGCCATCGAGGAGTTCGTCCGGGAAGAGGCCGAGCGTGAGGGCACCAGCGTCGTGATCGGGCCGCCGGGGACACCGGGCGCGGTGACGCCCGCACAGACGAAGGGCCTGGAGTTCGACGCGGTCCTGGTCGTGGAACCGATGAGGATCCTCACCCGGAGCCCGCGCGGCGCCGCCGAGCTCTACGTCGCCCTCACCCGAGCCACGCAGCGCCTGGGAGTCCTGCACCAGGGCCCCCTTCCGGAGGCGCTGACCGGACTCGTCGCGAGGACGCCCGCCGACGCCGGGAACCGCCGGTGACGGGCGTGCCCGCGCCGGGAGGCTCCCGTGGGATACTCCTCGCCACGTCCCGCACCACGGTGGCGCCGAACGTCGATGGGGGTTGGATGCTGGTCCAGCAGCTACAGGCACTGCAGCAGTTCCACGTGCACCAGAAGATCACGATGATGGTGAACCGGTACGAGGTGTTCGCCGACGACGGCCACGGCGAGCCGGGGCAGCTCGTCGCCTTCGTGGAGCAGAAGCGCATGGCCTTCAGGGAACACGTCACCCTCTACACCGATCAGAGCAAGCAGGCGGTGCTCGGCACCTTCAAGGCACGCAAGGTGATCGACCTGGCCAGCGCCTACGACGTGACCGACGCCGAAGGGCGGTCGCTGGGCTACTTCGGCAAGAAGTTCGGCAAGTCGCTGCTGCGCTCCACGTGGCAGCTCGACCAGCCCGGCGCCGAGCCGGTGGACATCAGCGAGCGGAGCATGGCCATGGCGCTGTTCCGCCGCGCCTGGGACTTCCTGCCGTGGGTCGGCGACCTGCCGTTTCCGTGGATGTATCACTTCGACTTCGTCCGCGGCGCCGAGACCGTCGCGGTGTTCGAGAAGAAGACCCGCTTCCGCGACCACTACCGCCTCCGCATCGACGATCCTGCGCTGGACCGCAGGCTGCTGCTCGCCCAGGCCATCGCGCTGGACGCGCTGCAGTCCCGCTGAGCCGGGCCAGGGTGGGTGCGCGGCTCCCAGGGTGAGCGTGCCCTGGTCCCTGCCGGCGGCGCGGCCGATGCTGGAGCCATGACCAAGGGCAAGGACAGCGCACCGCACCCGTTCGTCGGCATGTGGGTCACCGCGGACGGCCACATTCGCCAGGAACTGCGTGCCGACGGCCGCTACGACGAGGCGCGCGGCAACCGGAGGAGTGCCTACACCGGCAGCTACACCGTCACGGGCAACCACATCGACTACGTCGACGACACCGGCTTCACCGCCACCGGCGACGTCCGCGACGGCGTCCTCTACCACGAGCACCTCGTCCTCTACCGGGAGTGAGCCGCCGCCCGGCCCGGGCGTCGAGTCAGGCGCCGTCGGGCGGGTACTCGCCACCGGCCCAGGAGTCCAGCACGATCAGGGTCTTCGTGCTCGTCACCCGGTGGCTGCGGCGGAGCTCGTCGATCGTGCGCTGCAGGTGCGCCATGTCGCGCACCCGCAGCCACACGAGCGCATCCGGGTCGCCCGCGATGGTGAACACGGCCTGCGCCTCGGGCATCCGGGTGGTCGTCTGCACGATCTCGTCGACGTTGGTGGTGCCGAAGAACCGCAGCTCGGTGAACGCCTCGACGCCCCAGCCGAGCTTGGAGTGATCGACCCGCACCGTGTAGCCCAGGATGACGCCCGCCTCCTGCAGCCGGTCGATGCGCCGCTTCACCGCCGCCGTGGACAGCGTGACCCGCGCGGCGATGTCGGAGAGGGTTCGCCGCGCGTCCTCGCGCAGCAGTTCCAGGATCTCCCGGTCGGTCGCGTCCAGCGTCTCGTCACTCATGGCGGCCATTGTCGCGCAACGGATCCGGCTGAGCCGGCCGGGTCACTCACGTTCTTTGCGTCCTGACCGGGGTTTGCCGCGTGGTTGTTGCGCGCGCCGCGCGCCGTCGGCTGAGCTGTGGCCGTCCGGTGACGATGCGACGGCGGTCACACCGGCCGCCGCCGCGAGAAAGGAACGCGTGGCGTGAACTCGTTCAGCCTGGCCGACCGCTATGTCCGCGACGAAGGAGTCGTCTACCTGACCGGGGTGCAGGCCCTCGTGCGGGTGCTGCTCGACCGCATCCGGCACGACCGGCGCGCGGGGCTGGACGCCGCGGGCTTCGTGTCCGGCTACGAGGGCTCACCGCTGGCCGGCTTCGACCTGGAGCTCGCGCGCCGCTCGGAGCTGCTCACCGAGCACGCCATCGTGCACCGGCCGGGGCTCAACGAGGAGCTGGCCGCCACGTCGGTGCTGGGCAGCCAGCTCGCGGCGAGGACGGGCTCCCTGCGCCCGGACGGTGTCACCGGGTTCTGGTACGGCAAGGCGCCCGGGCTCGACCGGGCCGCCGACGCGCTCCGGCACGCCAACCTCGCCGGGACGCATCCGCGCGGCGGCGCCGTCGCCTTCGTCGGCGACGACCCCAACGCCAAGTCGTCGTCGGTGCCCAGCGCCTCGGAACACGTGCTCGCTGACCTGGGAATGCCGGTGTTCTACCCCGCCGACTCGCAGGACATCCTTGACCACGGCCTGCACGCGGTGGAGCTGTCCCGCGCCAGCGGGGTCTGGTCGGCGATGAAGATCGTGGCCAACGTCGCCGACGCGGCCACCACCGCCACGGTCGGCACCTCGTGGACCGCGCCGGAGCTGCCCGACCCGGCCGCCGCGTACGCGCACCGGCCCAGCAGCAGGCTGCTCGGCCCGGAACTGGCCACGCTCGAACACAGTCTCCGCCGGGTGCGGCTGCCGCAGGCCCTCGAGTACGTGCGCGCCAGCGGCGTGAACCGCATCGTGTCGTCCACACCGCGCGACCGGATCGGCCTCGTCGCGGCGGGAAAGTCCTATCTGGACCTGGCCCAGGCACTGCGGGACCTCGGCCTCGACGAGGCGGCGCAGCGGCGCTTCGGCATCCGGGTGCTCAAGCTCGGCGTGATCCACCCCGTCGACCCGGTGATCGTCCGGGAGTTCGCGACTGGCCTCGACGAGATCGTGGTGGTGGAGGAGAAGCGCGGCCTCGTCGAACCCGCGGTCAAGGAGATCCTCTACGGCCGCGCCGGGGCGCCGCCGGTGCACGGCAAGCGCGACGGCGACGGCAGGACGCTGTTCAGCGAGCTGGGTGAGCTGGACCCGGACGTGATCGCGGCCGAGCTCGCCCGCAGGCTGACCGCGCACGGCGAGATCGGCTCGGTCGAGGACTGGCGGCGGCGCAGGCGGCCGGGCCGGATCTCGGTGCCGCTGCTGGCGCGCACGCCGTACTTCTGCTCCGGCTGCCCGCACAACTCCTCGACCAGGACTCCCGACGGCACGCTCGTCGGCGGCGGCATCGGCTGCCACACCATGGCGTTGTTCATGGACCCCGCGCAGGTGGGCGACGTGCTCGGCATCACGCAGATGGGCGGGGAGGGCGCGCAGTGGCTCGGGATGACGCCCTTCGTGGACACCCCGCACCTGGTGCAGAACATCGGCGACGGCACGTTCACCCACTCCGGCAGCCTTGCCGTGCGCGCGGCCGTGGCGGCCGGGGCGAACATCACCTACAAGCTGCTCTACAACTCGGCGGTCGCCATGACCGGCGGCCAGGACGCCGTGGGCACCCAGCCGGTGCCCCGGGTCGCCGAGCTCCTGCTGGCCGAGGGTGCGACCAAGGTCGTCGTCGTCACCGACCAGCCGAAGCGCTACCGTCGCCGTGTCCTGCCGAAGGGCGTCGCGGTGCGGGGCCGGGACGAGCTGCTGCGCACGCAGGAGGAACTGGCCGCCACACCGGGTGTCACCGTGCTCGTCTACGACCAGGAGTGCGCCGCCGAGAAACGGCGCAAGCGACGGCGCGGCACGCTGGACACACCGGCGAGGAGAGTCGTCATCAACGAGCGAGTCTGCGAGGGCTGCGGCGACTGTGGCACCAAGTCCAACTGCCTCTCCGTCCAGCCGGTGGAGACCGAGTTCGGCCGCAAGACCCGCAGTCGTCGTGCAACCTCGACTACTCCTGTGTGGACGGTGACTGCCCTTCGTTCGTCACCGTGGTCCCGAGCGGGCACCCCACGCACCGCGCGCTGCCCGCGCTCGGCGCCTCGGACCTGCCCGAGCCGCCCCCGGCACGCGGCGGCGACGTCGCCGTCCGGATCACCGGCATCGGCGGCACCGGGGTGGTGACCGTCGCCCAGATCCTCGCCACCGCGGCCGTGGTCGACGGCAAGGCCGTCCGGACGCTCGACCAGACCGGTCTGGCGCAGAAGGGCGGCGCCGTCGTCTCCGACGTCAAGATCACCGAACGCCCCGTGGCGCAGGCGCCGAAACTGGCGGCGGGGGAGTGCGACCTGTACCTGGCCTGCGATGCGCTCGTCGCCACCGACCCGGCGCACCTCGCGGCGACCGACCCCGGGCGCACCGTCGCCGTCGTGTCGACCTCCGAGGTGCCGACCGGCAGGATGATCGTCGATCCCGCCGTGTCGTTCCCGC
This sequence comes from Prauserella muralis, assembly GCF_003202285.1. GTDB lineage: Bacteria > Actinomycetota > Actinomycetes > Mycobacteriales > Pseudonocardiaceae > Prauserella_B > Prauserella_B muralis. Next base: position 793,255 of record NZ_MASW01000005.1, on the reverse strand, counting down.
AGCCGTCGGCCATCTCCTCCGCGCTCGACGCGGCCACCGCCCGCGCCTCCTACCTCGACGCCAGGGGGATGGCCGAGACGCTGTTCGGCGACGACCAGTTCGCCAACCTGCTCCAGCTCGGCGCCGCCTACCAGAGCGGTGCCCTCGGCGTGAGCGCGAGGGCGATCGAGACGGCGATCGAGCTCAACGGCGCCGCCGTGGAGACCAACCTCCAGGCGTTCCGGCGGGGGCGGCAGCTCGCGGCCGACCCGGACGCGCTGGCCGCCGAGCTGGCCGCACCGGCAAGCGGGGACGGCGAGGTGCCGGGAGCCGATGTGGCAGCGGTCCGCAGCGTGCGGGCGCTGGTGCGGGCGGAGCAGGGCAGCGAGCTGGCCCGCCTGCTCGACGTCCGGATCCCGGAGCTGATCGCCTACCAGAACGAGCGCTATGCCCGCGACTACGCCGAGACGGTCGAGCACGTGCGCGCCCGGCTCGGCGGCGGCGCGGTCACCGAGGCCGTCGCCCGCAACCTCTACAAGCTCATGGCCTACAAGGACGAGTACGAGGTCGCGCGACTGTCGCTGGACCCGCGGCTGACCGCCGACCTGGAAGCGCGGTTCGGCGCCGGGTCGCGCTACGCCTTCCACCTGCACCCTCCGGTGCTGCGGGCGCTCGGCCTGCGCCGCAAGCTGCGCCTCGGCCGCGGCGTCCGGCCGGTGCTGCGCCTGCTGCGTGCCGCGCGCGTGCTGCGCGGCACCCGGCTCGACGTGTTCGGCTACGCCCGGGTCCGCAGGGCCGAGCGGGAGCTCATCGCCGAGTACCGCGACGCCGTGCTGCGCGGCATCGAGGCACTGCCTGCCGACGACCCGGCTCTGGTCGAGCTGGCCGAGCTGCCGGACCTGGTCCGGGGCTACGAGGACATCAAGCTGGACGCCGTCGCGGCCTACCGCAGGCGGCAGGCCGAGCTGCTGCCCGCGGCGGAATCCGCCGCCGCGGGTGCCGGTAGGTTCGGGGCATGACGACAGAGCCCAGGTCGGTGCGCATCGAGCGAGTGGCCCCCGGACGGTACGTGGCACACAACGAGCGGGGCGGCACGATCGCGCTCGGAGGCGACGACTTCAGCCCGGTCGAGCTGCTGCTCGCCGCGATCGGCGGCTGCACGGCCATCGACACCGACGTGGCGACCAGCAGGCGGACCGAGCCGGCCTCGTTCACGGTGACGGTCAGCGGGGACAAGGTGTCGGACCGGGAGTCGGGCAACCGGATGGAGAACCTCAGCGTGTCGTTCGACGTGCGGTTCCCCGAGGGCGAGCAGGGTGACGCGGCACGCGCGATGCTGCCCCGCACGGTCGCCCTGTCGCACGACAAGCTCTGCACGGTCAGCCGCACGGTCGAGCTCGGCACGCCGGTCCGGACGGTCATCGAGTAGCCGCGGCGCCGTGCCACGCGCGCGGCTCGCCGGTGGTGACCCGCCCCGGGGGCGGCGTGGCGCCGGCGAGTGGGCGCAGCCGCCCGGCGCGCACGCCGTTGCCGATGACGAAGACCTCGGCGAGCTCGTGGATGAACACCACGGTGGCCAGGCCGAGGACGCCGAGCGCGGCCAGCGGCACCAGCGCGAGCACGATCGCCGCCGACAGCGCGATGTTCTGCAGCATGATGCCGCGCGCCCGGCGTGTGTGCGCCAGTGCCTGTGGCAGGTGCCGCAGGTCGGTGCCGAGCAGCGCGACGTCGGCGGTCTCCACGGCGACGTCGGTGCCCATGGCGCCCATGGCGATGCCCACGTCGGCGGTGGCCAGTGCCGGCGCGTCGTTGACGCCGTCGCCGACCATGGCGACCGGGCCGCGATGCCGGCCGCGCAGCCGCTCGACGAGCTCCGCCTTGTCCTGCGGGCGGAGCTCGGCGTGGACCTCGGCGATGCCCGCCTCGGCGGCGAGCGCGGTGGCGGTGCGCGTGTTGTCACCGGTCAGCATGGTCACGCGCACCCCGGTCGCGCCGAGGGAGCGGACCGCCTCCGCGGCCTCGGGGCGCAGGTCGTCGCGGACACCGATGACGCCGAGCACCGTGGTGCCGTGCTCGACGACCGCCACCGTCGCCCCGGCGTCCTGCAGCCGGGTGACCTCCGGCTCCAGCGGTCCCGGAGCGAGCCAGGTGGGCTTGCCGAGCCGTGCGGCGGTCCCGGCGACGGTGCCCCGCAGCCCGGCGCCGGGCACGGTCGTGACGTCCCGTGCCGGTGCGGGTTCCGGCGCGGCGGCAAGGATGGCGGTGGCCAGCGGGTGCTCGCTGCGGGCTTCCAGCGCGGCGGCGACGGCGAGCACCTGACGCGCCTCGGTGCCCTCGGCGGGCACGACCTCCACGACGGCGGGGGAGTTGCGGGTGAGGGTGCCGGTCTTGTCCAGCGCCACGGTGCGCACGGCGCCCAGGGTTTCCAGCGCGGCTCCGCCCTTGACGAGGACGCCGAGCCGGGTGGCCGCGCCGACGGCGGCGATCACGGTGACCGGTACCGAGATGGCCAGCGCACACGGCGCGGCGGCGACGAGCACCACGAGGGAACGCTCGAGCCAGGAGGCCGGATCGCCGAACAGCGCGCCGAGACCCGCCACGAGTGCGGCGAGCACCATGACCCCCGGCACCAGCGGCCGTGAGATGCGGTCGGCGATGCGCTGCCGGGCTCCCTTGCGCTGCTGGGCGTCCTCGACCGTGCGCACCACCTTGGCCAGTGAGTTGTCGGCCACGGTCGCGGTGGCCTCGACCGTGAGCACGCCGTTGCCGTTGATGGAGCCCGCGAACACCTCCGTGCCGGGGCCGACCTCGACGGGCATCGACTCACCGGTGATCGCGGAGGTGTCGACGCCAGAGCGGCCCTCGACGACGACCCCGTCGCTGGCCACCCGTTCCCCTGCCCGCACGAGCATCCGGTCGCCGACGCGCAGCTCCTCGGGGGCGAGGACGGTCTCGCGGCCGCCGCGCAGCACCATGACCCGCTCCGGCACGAGCGCGAGCAGCGCCCGCAGTCCCCGCCGGGTGCGGGCGAGCGAGTAGTCCTCCAGCGCCTCGCTGATGGAGAACAGGAACGCCAGCATCGCCGCCTCGGCCACCTGGCCCAGCACGAGCGCGCCGGCCAGCGCGATCGTCATCAGGGTGCCGACGCCGATGCGGCGCCGCCACAACGCACGCAGGGTGCCGGGCACGAAGGTCACGCCGCCTGCCGCGGCGGCCAGCGCGTGCAGCACCAGCTCGGCGGTGGGCGCACCGAGCAGGCCCGCCGCGAAGCCGCCACCCGCGAGCAGCCCGGCCGCCGCCGCGAGCCGCACCTCGCGCACCTGCCACAGCGGCCGCGGCCGGTCCTCGTGCTCGTCCTCGTGTCCGGGGGCGTCGGGCCGGGGAGCGTCGGCGCCGCAGCAGTCCGCGCTCATACCGGGTCCACCTCCGCGACGGGTGTGGTGAGCGCGGCCAGCAGCTGCCGCCCGGAGGGCTCCAGCCGGTACATGACGAGCTTGCCGTCGCGGCGGGAGGCGACCAGGCCCGCCGCGCGCAGCTGCCGCAGGTGGTGCGACACCAGGCCCTGCGAGGAGCCGACGATCCAGGCCAGGTCGCACACGCACAGCTCCTCGCCCGCGTGCAGCGCGTGGGCGATCCGCAGCCGGGTCGGATCGCCCAGCGCGCGCATCCGGGTGGCCTGCCGGTCGAGTGCGTTCGCCGCGGGCAGCGCCGTGCGCAGGCCCTCGGCGTGGTCGAGGTCGATACACAGCAGCTCACACCGGTCATCGCTCATATCGTCAAACTAACGCCTGTTGATATGTTCGGGCAAGAGTGAGTCTGATCGGACGATGCGGAAGGTGCGCACCATGGAATCGCCGTCGCGTTGCGATGTGGTCGTCGTGGGGGCCGGGCTGGCCGGGCTGGTGGCCGCACGGCAGCTGAGCCTGGCCGGCGCCGACGTGCGCGTGCTCGAGGCGGACGACCAGGCCGGAGGCCGTGTCCGGGCCGCACCTGAGGGTGCGCACCCGGTGCTGAACACGGGCGCGGAGTTCGTCGGCCGAGGCCATCTGCGGCTGCGACGGCTGCTCGGCGCCCTGGGGCTGCGCACGGCACCCGCCGGGCTGGACCGCGCTCCACTGTTGTGGCGGTTGCCCGGCCGTGAATCCGTGTCCTGGTTGCCGCCGATCGCGACGCCGGAACTCGCACGACTGGCGTTGGGCTGGTGGCGGCTGCGCCGCCACGCAGCCGCGCTCGACCCCACCCGGCCGTGGCGCGGTCGCGTCGCGGTCCGCCTGGACGGCCTCGACCTGGCGGCGTGGCTGAGCGAGCGGGGTGTGACCCAGCAGGGCCTGGCGGTCACCGAGGCCCTGATCGGCGGATTCGCGACCGTCGGTACACACCGCCTCTCGGCCGCCCACGCAGCCTGGTGGATCGCGGCGGCTGGCGGTCTGCTGCCTGCCCTGCGGTCCGGGCACGAGGCCGTGGTGGCCGGCGGAGCGCACCTGATACCGCAGCGACTCGCCCGTTCTCTCGGCCACGCGGTCCGGCTCAGCACACCAGTAGCCGCGATCGAGCAGCATGCGCGCGGCGTGGAGGCCACGACCGGCTCCGGAACCCGGTGGCACGCAAAGGCCGCAATCGTCGCGGTGCCCCTGCCCGCGTTGCGGGGGCTCGCCATCGAACCGTTGCCCTCAGCCGCGTGGCGGGCCGCCATCGGCGCACTGGACTACGGTTCGGCGACGAAGATCGTCGCCGTCGCCGCGGCGACGCCACCGGTGAGGCACCGGGCCGTGGTCGGTGGCGCGCCGCTGGCGATCGGCTGGCGCCACGGCCGGACTCTGGCGGCGATCGCCTCGGACGTACGCGGGTACGAGCATGCTGAACTGACCGCACGGCTGGCGGCCGCATTCGGCCTTGAGAAGTCCGACCTCGCCGAGGTGCGCGCCACCGCATGGACGGAGCAGCCGTACATCGGCGGCAGCTACCTCGCCTGCGCACCTGGGCAGCTCACCCGCCACGGTCCCGCCTTGGCCGCGGGGGATACGCGACGGCTGCGGTTCGCCGGCGCGGATCACAGCGCGTGGCCCAACTCCATGGAGGGCGCGGTCGGCAGTGGAGAGGCCGCCGCTGAGAAGCTGGTTGCCGACCAGGGCGCCCTGACCTGAGCTGGGTCAGGAGTTCCCTGGCCGGTCGGGCACAATGCGGACGTGCTCGTGCTGCGGTCGATCGTGCTGTTCCTGCTGGCCGCGCTCGCCGAGATCGGCGGCGCCTGGCTCGTCTGGCAGGGCGTCCGCGAGCACCGTGGCTGGATCTGGATCGGCGCCGGGGTGCTCGCCCTCGGCCTGTATGGGTTCGTCGCGACGCTGCAGCCCGAGGCCCATTTCGGACGGATCCTCGCCGCCTACGGGGGCGTCTTCGTCGCCGGGTCACTGGCCTGGGGCATGGCGGTCGACGGGTACCGGCCCGACCGGTTCGACGTGCTGGGCGCCCTGCTCTGCCTCGCCGGGGTCGCGGTGATCATGTACGCCCCGCGGGGCTGAACCGCCGGAGCGCGGCTTGACCTGGAGCGCACTCCAGGACCTAGCGTGGCGCACAGGGTTTCGTCCACGCGCGAAGGGGATCGCTTCCATGGAACTGGGAATTCACGTCCCGATCTTCGAGATCGACGGGGGCACCACGGCCATCGCCGGTGAGCTGGCCAGGGTGGGAGCCGCCGCCGAGTCCTCCGGTGTCACCTGGCTGTCCTTCATGGACCATTTCTTCCAGATCGAGCAGACCGGCCTGCCTGCCGAGGCGAACATGCTGGAGGGCTACACCACCCTCGGCTACCTGGCCGCGCACACCTCGGAGGTGGAGCTGGGCCTGCTCGTCACCGGCGTGACCTACCGGCACCCGGGACTGCTCGCCAAGATCGTCACCACGCTCGACGTGCTCTCCGGCGGCCGCGCCGCACTGGGCATCGGCGCCGCGTGGTTCGAGCGCGAGCATCACGGCCTCGGCGTGCCGTACCCGCCGGTCGCCGAGCGCTTCGAGCGGCTGGAGGAGACACTGCGCATCTGCGGGCAGATGTGGGACCCGGACGACAACGGGCCCTTCGAGGGCAGGCACTACCAGCTGGCCGAGACGCTGTGCTCGCCGCAGCCGATCCACCGGCCCCGGGTGCTCATCGGGGGTGGCGGCGAGCGCAAGACGCTGCGTCTCGTCGCCCAGTACGGCGACGCCTGCAACCTGTTCGCCACCTCACCCGCCGATGTCGAGCACAAGCTCGACGTGCTGCGGCGGCACTGCGACGACGTCGGCAGGGACTACGGCGAGATCCGCAAGACGGTCCTGGCGGGCAGCCCCCAGCCGGACCAGGACGGCCGGGACGAGTTCGTGCGCACGATGGCCGACTACGCCAAGCTGGGTGTGCGGACGGCGATCGTCATGCCGCCCGCGGGCAGGCCCGCGGCCTGGATCGACGGCATGGCTCCCGTCGTCCCCCGGCTGGCCGAGCTGGGCTGACTCGCGGCGGGGTTCACCGTGCTCGGAGCGCGGCGGCCCGGTTGCGCCTGAGGCGAACCAGGTCGCGGAGGCCGTACACGGCGAAGAACGGTGTGAGCGGCAAGGCCTCGCCGGGCCGGTAGTCGGCGGCGCGTACCAGCCGTTCACCCAGGTCGGGACGCAGGCGATGCAGATAGAGGCGGCCCTTCAGCGCGTGCAACGGGTTCGAGACGATCTTGATCTGATCGACGTCCTCGACCAGCGGGATCACGTTCTCGATGTTCTGCCAGGTGCTGCGGGAGCGCTCGTCGAGCCTGACGGTGCCGGTGAACCCCCGCTCCGCGGTGGCGTAGCGCGCGAGCAGCACGGCCTCCGGGACGGTCGCGTGGCGGCTTCCGCCGGAACAGACGAGGACCGAGCGGTCCAGGCTGGGGTCGAGTGACCGCAGCGCCGCCCGTACCCGCCAGCGGTTCAGGGCGTTCGCGCGCACGGCGTTCTTGTTGCGGTACCCGAGCACCACGACGGCCTCGGAGCGAGCGGGCAGCCGCTCCTGCGCCAAGGCACGGGAGGCCCGCCAGTGCACGAGCTCGCCCCAGGCGGCCACACCGACAAGCCCGAGAACGACGCCAGCGCGCCTCCGGACGGTGGTCACGATCGTGATCGTGCCAGGACCATCCGGAGGCGGCCGGGCCGGCTCCCGGCCGAAACCCCGCCGCTGAGCATTCGGGCGAGCCGACGAACCGGCCCCCGATTTCTGGTCGAGCCGGACAAAGACAGCGGCGCCTGGGGTCGGCAGGCTCCTGCTCCAAGAATCCGTTGGAGCTGGAGGCGTCATGAAATCGGTGCTGACCATCGCCACGGCCGGTGCGCTCGCTCTGACCCTCGCCGCGTGCGGAGGCTCCGGGGGAGCGCAGGGCGGGCAGAACTTCGTCGACGGCAAGACGTTCACGATGGTGCTCGGCGCGGACCCCGGCAACCTCGACCCGCACTTCTCCACCCTCGCGGTGACGATGCAGGTGGACCGCTTCCTCTACGACCGCCTGCTGCACGTCGACGAGAACGGCGCGCTGGTCACCGGGCTCGCCGAGCAGTGGGAGTCGAGCACCACCGAGGCGACGTTCACGTTGCGCGAGGGCCTCAGCTGCGCCGACGGCAGCCCGCTCACCCCGGCCACGGTGGCCGACAACATCAACTTCGTGGGCGACCCGGAGAACGCGGCGGCGCTGCTCGGGCTGTACGTGCCGCCGGGGGCGAAGGCCACCGCCGACGACGCGGCCCGCACCGTCACGGTCACGGCGCCCTCGCCGGACCCGTTCCTGGCCCGCAACATCGGCAGCCTGCCGATCGTGTGCCAACAGGGTCTGGACAACCGCGAGGTGCTCAAGAAGGGCGGCGCGGGCACCGGGATGTTCACGGTGACCGAGGCCGTCGCCGGGGACCACTACACGCTCGACCGGCGCGAGGACTACGCGTGGGGACCCGGCGACTGGAAGGCCGACCAGCCCGGGCTGCCGGACAAGGTCGTGCTGCGCGTGGTGCCGAACGAGACGACCGCGGCCAACCTGCTGGCCTCCGGCGAGGTCAACGCGGGCTCGGTGATCGGCCCGGACCGGAGGCGGCTGGAGGCGCAGCAACTGCTCCGGCGTGACATCGTCGCCGTGCTCGGCGAGCTGTGGTTCAACCAGAAGCCCGGGCTGCCCACCGAGCAGGCGGAGGTGCGCAGGGCGCTCACCCAGGCGCTGGATCTGACCGAACTGGCCAACGTCATCACCGGCGGGATGGGCGAGCCGCCCTCCGGGCTGGTGGCCACCGGGATGGGCCCGTGCGAGGGCACCGCGCCGAAGCTGCCCGGGCACGACGCGCAGGCGGCGGCCGCCGCGCTCGACGAGGCGGGCTGGACACCGGGGCAGGGCGGCATCCGCACCAAGGACGGCAAGCGGCTGTCGATGACGTTCTACTACCCGAGCAAGCTGGGTGCCCCGATGCAGTCGGCAGCGGAGCTGGTGCAGCGCGCCTGGCGGGCGGTGGGTGTCGAGGTGCAGCTGCGCGGCGGGCCCGACACGCAGGTCGAGCAGGTCGTCGCCGCGGGGCAGGGCACCTGGCACGCCGCGTTCCTTCCGCTGAACGTGACCCTGCCGACGCAGCTGGTGCCGTTCCTGTCCGGCGCGACGCCGCCGGGCGGCAACAACTTCTCCTTCGTCGACAACCCCGGCTACACCGCTGCCGTGAAGCGGGCTTCGCAGGCCACCGGCGCCGACGGCTGCGACGCCTGGGCCGAGGCGGAACGGGCCGTGGTCGAGAACCTCGACGTGGTGCCCTTCGCCAACTCCAACCGGCCGCTGTTCGGCAACGGGGCGACGTTCGTGCTGTCGGAAGGCAGCGTCGCGCCCAGCTCGATCCGGATGCTCGGCTGAACGGGGACCGCGACATGACCACCTTGCTCACCGGCGTCCGGCCGCCGCGCGGGTTCACGGGCAACGCGTGGACGCGCTTCGCGGCCCGCAGGCTCGCGCGGCTGCTGATCTCGGTGTGGGTGCTGGTGACCGCGGCGTTCCTGATGATCCACCTGATCCCGGGCGACCCGGTGCGGGTGGCGCTGGGACCCACCGCGTCACCGGAGCTGGTCGAGGCCCGCCGCGCGGCGCTGGGCCTCGACCAGCCGCTGTGGCTGCAGTACGTCCACTACCTCGGCGGCCTCTTCTCCGGCGACACGGGCACCTCGGTGGGCACCGGGCTGCCGGTGTCGGAGGTGATCGCCGACCGGCTGCCCGCCACGCTGGAGCTGGCGGGCTACGCCTTTCTGATCGCGGTGGTCGTGTCCGTCCCCGTCGGCGTCGGCATGGCCGTGCTCACCCGGCGCGGCAGGCGCCGCAAGACCGAGCTGGCCTTCACGTCCACGAGCGTTGTCCTCGGCGCCGTGCCGGAGTTCCTGCTGGCCGTCGGCCTGGTCTACGTGTTCGGGGTCCAGCTCGGCTGGGTGCCGGTCGCGGGGCGCTCCGGGCTCGGCTCGTACGTGCTGCCGGTGCTCGCGCTGGCGGTCGGTCCCGCCGCGGTGCTGGCCCGGCTGTTGCGCGTGGAGACCCTGAGCGTGCTGGAGGCCGACTACATCCGCACGGCGCGGGCCAAGCGCCTTCCCGACCGGATCGTCTACTTCAGACACGCGCTGCCGAACGCGCTCACCGCGACGATCACGGTGGGCGGCCTGCTGCTGAGCGCCATGGTGGCGGGCACCGTGCTCGTGGAGAACGTCTTCGCCTGGCCCGGACTGGGCACCACGATCGTGGAGTCGATCATCGCCAAGGACTACCCGCTGGTGCAGGGCATCGTCCTCGTGTACGGCACCGCGGTGCTGCTGGTGAACCTCGCCGTGGACGTGGCACTGGCCCTGCTCGACCCCCGCTCGACGATCAAGGAGAGCTGAGCCGTGACCTCACCCGCGAAGTCCACCTGGGCCGGTGTGCTGCGCACGCCGGTCGGCGCGGGCGCCGCCGGGCTGCTCGCCGCCGTGCTGCTGCTGGCCGTGCTGGCGCCGCTGCTGTGGTCGGACCAGGCGAGCGCCGTCGACACCGGGCGGATCCTGGAGGGCCCCTCGGGCGAGCACTGGATGGGCACCGACGGCCTTGGCAGGGACATCTTCTTCCGGGTGCTCGTCGCCACGGGGCTGTCCGTGGGACTGGCGCTGCTCGCCACCGCCGTCGGCGTCGGCGCAGGGCTGCTCCTCGGCACGGCCCCGATGCTGCTCGGCAGGCGAGCGGGCAGGCTGGTCACCGCGGTGGTCAACATCGCGGTGGCGTTTCCCGGCCTGCTGCTGGCGTTGTTCTTCGCCGTGGTGTTCGGCGTCGGCGCCACCGGTGCCGTGCTGGCCATCGGGTTCGCGCTGGCGCCCGCCTTCGCGCGGCTCGCGCAGACGCTGGTGGCCAAGGTCGCCGGCCTTGACTACGTCGCCGCGGCACGCATCGCGGGGCTCGGCAGGCTCCGCCTGCTCGTGCGGCACGTCCTGCCCAACATCGCCGAGCCGCTCGTGGTCAACGCGACCATCGCGGCGGGCGCGGCGCTGCTGACGTTCTCCGGGCTGTCGTTCCTCGGGCTGGGCGTGCAGGCGCCGCTCTACGACTGGGGCCGACTGCTCGGCGACGGGCTCAGCAGCCTCTACGTCCACCCGGCCGCCGCGCTCGCGCCCGGTACCGCGGTCGTCGTCGCCGGGCTGGCCTTCAACCTCTTCGGCGAGGCGATCGCGAAGGGCATCGGGATGCGCACCACACCGGTGCTGCTGCGTCCCCGCGTCCGCTCCGCGCCCGCCGCCCGCCCCGCGGTGACCGGCGAGCAGGAGCCGGTGCTCGCCGTGGACGACCTGCGGGTCGCCTTCCCCGGCAGCACCCCGGTGCGGGGCGTGAGCTTCGCGCTGCGGCGCGGGGAGGCCGTCGGCATCGTGGGGGAGTCCGGCTCCGGCAAGACCCTCACCGCGCTCGCCCTCGCCCAGCTCATCGAGGAACCCGGCGAGGTGAGCGCCGACCGGCTCGACTTCCTGGGCCGGCCGCTGCTCGACCTGCCCGCCCGCGAGCGCAGGCACCTGCTCGGCACGTCGTTCGCGATGGTGTTCCAGGACCCGATGACCTCGTTCAACCCCACCCAGCGCATCGGCCGCCAGCTTGCCGAGGTGTCCGAGCAGCACGACGGGCTCACGCGCGGGCAGGCGCTCGACCGCGCCGTCGACCGGCTCCAGGCCGTGCGCGTGCCGGCCGCCGCGCGCCGCGCGAAGCAGTTCCCGCACGAGTTCTCCGGGGGCATGCGGCAGCGGGCGATGATCGGCATGGGCATGATGGGCGCGCCCGCGCTCATCGTGGCCGACGAGCCGACCACGGCACTCGACGTCACCGTCCAGCGGCAGGTGCTGCGGCTGCTGGACTCGGTGCGCACCGCCGACGACGTGGCGCTGCTGCTCATCAGCCACGACATCACCGTCGTCCGCCAGTTCTGCGAGCGCGTGCTCGTCATGTACGCCGGGCGCATCGTCGAGGACCTGCCCGCCGCCGACCTGCCCGCCCGCGCCCGGCACCCCTACACCCGGGCACTGCTGGCGGCGGTGCCCGACATGAGCACCGACCGCGAGCGGCCGCTCGCGGTCATTCCCGGCCGTCCCGTCGATCCGGCCGACGTGCCGCGCGGCTGCGCGTTCGCCGCCCGGTGCCCGCTGGCCGACGAGCAGTGCACGAGCGCCGACCCGCCCCTCGTGCCCGACGAGGACGGACGGCGCGTGGCGTGCTGGCACGCCGACGCCGTCACCGGACTTCCCCTGGTGGCCGAGGAGGTGCGCGTCGGTGAGTGAGCTGACGTTCGAGGGGGTGTCCGTGCGCTTCGGCGGCCGCAGGCACGGGCTCACCGCCGTCGACGGCGTCGACCTGACCGTGCCCGGCGGCAGCGTCGTCGGGCTGGTGGGGGAGTCGGGGTCCGGCAAGTCCACGCTGGCCCGCGCCGCCGTCGGGCTGGCCCCGCTGCACGCGGGCCGCATCCTGCTCGACGGCGAGCCGGTCCGCCGTGGACGCCGCTCGCGGCCCGCCCTGCAGATGGTGTTCCAGGACCCGTACTCCTCGCTCGACCCCCGCATGACGATCGGTGACTCGATCGCCGAGGCCACCCCGCGGCGCGGCCCCGCCCGCCGCGCCGAGGTGACCCGGCTGCTCGACCTGGTCGGGCTCGGCGCCGACCGGGCCCGCGCCTACCCGGGCCAGCTGTCGGGCGGCCAGTGCCAGCGGGTCGCGCTGGCACGGGCGCTGGCGGGCGACCCGCGCGTGCTCATCGCGGACGAGATCACCTCGGCGCTCGACGTCTCGATCCAGGGCGCCGTGCTCAACCTCGTCCGCGAGGTGCAGCGGGAGCTGCGCCTGTCCCTGCTGTTCATCTCGCACGACCTGGCCGTGGTGCGTTACGTCAGCGACTTCATCGCCGTGATGTACCTGGGCCGCATCGTCGAGTACGGCCCGGCCGAGGCGGTGCTGACCGACCCCAGCCACCCGTACACGCGGGAGCTGCTCGCCGCGGTGTCCGAACCGGTGAGCACCGGCGAGGCCGACCCGGCCCTGCGGGCAGTCGCCGACGTCGAACCCGCCGACCCCCACGCCCCGCCGCCCGGCTGCCGGTTCCACCCCCGGTGCCCGGTCGGTCCCGCCGTCCTCGACGGCCGGGACCTCTGCCGCGAGAGCGAACCCGTCCCACAAGGACACCGGCACCTCGCCGCCTGCCATTTCGCGGCCGGGCGCTGACCCGTCGAACCGAGGAGGATCCCATGCCCCACCGCCAACGCGCCGAGGACCTGACCGGCTTCACCGTGCCCGGTCAGCCCGCGCTGTCCCCCGACGGAACACGCTGTGTGTACGTGCTGCGCACCGCCGACACCGAGCACGACCGCAACGCACACGCCCTCTGGTGCGCGAGCACGGGGCAGCCGCGGCGGCTCACCAGGGGACCGGCGGACACCGCGCCCGCCTGGTCACCGGACGGCACGCGGATCGCGTTCCTGCGCGCCCAGGACGGCCCGCCGCAACTGTGGTCGCTGCCCGCCGACGGCGGCGAGCCGGAACCGCTCACCTCGTTGCCGCTCGGCGCGGGCGCGCCCGTGTGGAGCCCGGACGGCACCCGCATCGCCTTCACCGCTCCCGTCGACATCCTCGGCAACGGTGACGACCACGTCGCCCCGGTCGTCACCGACCGGCTGGACTACCGCGCCGACGGCGCCGGGCTGCTGCGCGGCACCCGCGCGCACCTGCACGTCCTCGACGTCGCCACGGGCGAGTGCCGCCAGGTCACCGGCGGCGACTGGCACGCGGGCCTGCCCTGCTGGGCGCCCGGTTCGGACCGGCTCGCCTTCGGCGCGGCGACCGCGCCCGACACCGATCTGCACCTGCGCGTCCCCGTCTACACCCTGGACGTGACCGACCGGCATGCCGAACCGGTCCTCGCCGGCCTTCCCGACGGAGTGGCGCAGACCGTCTGCTGGACGGCGGACGGCGCCGCCCTGCTGGTGGGCGGCACCGAGGGCAGCCCGGTGGGACACACCAGGCTGCTGCGCGTGCCGATGGACGGCGGCGCCGTCACCGACCTCACCGCCGCGCTCGACCGCAACGTGATGACCGGCCACCCCGGCTATCCCGGCGGTGCGCCGCAGCTGACCGGTGACGGCCGCACGGTCGTGTTCTGCGTCCGCGACCGCGGCTGCACCCACCTCTACACCGTCGCCGTCGACGGCGGCACCCCGCGGCCGGTCGTCACGGGCGCCGGGCGCAACGTCACCGGCCTCTCGGTGTCCGGCGACACCGCTGCCGTCGTGCTGGGCACGCCCGAGTCCTACGGCGAGGTCGTCGAGGTCGAGCTGGGTGACGGCACCGAAACCGTGCGCACCGACCACGGCGGCGCCGGAGACGACGTCACGCTGTTCGCCCGCGAGGAGCGCGAGTTCACCATCTCCGACGGCACGGTCGTGCAGGGCTGGCTGATCCGCGACCCGGAGGCGGCGACCCCGGGCCCGCTGCTGCTCGACATCCACGGCGGGCCGCACAACGCCTGGAACGGCGCGGCCGACGAGATCCACCTGTACCACCAGGAACTCGCCGCGCGCGGCTGGACCGTGCTGCTGCTCAACCCCCGAGGCAGCGACGGCTACGGCGAGCGCTTCTTCACCGCCGTCAGCGGAGGCTGGGGCCAGGCCGACGCGCAGGACTTCCTCGAACCCGTGGAGACACTGGTCGCCGAGGGCGTCGCCGACCCGAAGCGGCTGGCCGTCACCGGCTACAGCTACGGCGGCTTCATGACCTGCTACCTGACCAGCCGCGACGACCGGTTCGCGGCGGCGGTCACCGGAGGCCCCATCACCGACCTGGTGAGCGCCGCGGGATCCTCGGTGGACGGTCACTACCTCAGCGACCTGGAGCTCGGCGGGACGCCCTGGGCACAGCCGGAACGGTACGCGGCGATGTCCCCCCTGTCCAAGGTGGACGACGTGCGCACCCCCACCCTGATCCTGCACGGCGCGGCGGACCTGCTGTGCCCCGCGGGGCAGGCCGAGCAGTGGCACACGGCCCTGCGCGAGCGCGGGGTGCCGAGCAGGCTCGTGCTCTACCCCGGCGCGTCGCACCTGTTCATCCTGGAAGGGCCGCCCTCGCAGCGCGTCGACTACAACCGCAGGGTCGCCGACTGGGTCGAGCAGTACGCCGGTGACGCGGCGGGCCCGCGCAGGCCCCGGCTCGACGCCGGGCACTGGCAGCGCAGGCTCACCGAGCTCGCCACCCGGCACGGTGTTCCCGGTGCCACGCTGGGCATCCTGCGGCTGCGGCCGGGCGCCGAGGACGAACTGGCCGAGGCCGCCCACGGCGTGCTCAACGTCGACACCGGCGTGGAGGCCACCACCGACTCGGTGTTCCAGATCGGGTCGGTGTCGAAGGTGTGGACGGCGACGGTGGTGCTGCAACTGGTCGACGAGGGGCTGCTGGATCTCGACCAGCCGCTCGCGGAGGTGCTGCCGGAACTGCGGCTGTCCGATCCGGACACCGCGAAGAAGGTCACCATGCGGCACCTGCTCACCCACACCAGCGGTGTCGACGGCGACGTCTTCACCGACACCGGGCGGGGCGACGACTGCCTCGAGAAGTACACGGCCGCGCTGGCCGACGTGGCGCAGAACCACCCGCTCGGCGTCACCTGGTCGTACTGCAACTCCGGGTTCTCGCTGGCGGGCAGGGTGATCGAGAAGCTCACCGGCCAGACGTGGGACCAGGCGGTGCGGGAGCGGATCTTCGACCGGCTCGGGCTCACGCACACGGGCACGCTGCCGGAGGAGGTCCTGCTGCACCGCGCCGCCGTGGGCCACGTCACCCAGGACGGGCGCTCGCACCGCGCGCCGGTGTGGGTGCTGCACCGGGCGGCCGGTCCCGCCGGGCTCATCTGCTCGACGGCCGCCGAGGTGCTCGCCTTCGCCCGCATGCACCTCACCGGCGGGCTCGCGCCCGACGGCAGCCGCGTGCTCAGCGAGGCCTCGGCGCAGGCCATGGCGGCGTTCCAGGCCGACGTGCCTGACAAGTACCTGCTCGGCGACTCGTGGGGGCTCGGCTGGAGCCGGTGCGACTGGGACTCCCACCGCCTGATCGGCCACGACGGCAACACCATCGGCCAGTCCGCGTTCCTGCGACTGCTGCCGGAACAGGGTCTCGCCGTGACGCTGCTGACCAACGGCGACCACGCGCACGACCTCTACGAGGACCTGTTCCGGGAGATCTTCGCCGACGTCGCCGGTGTCGCGATGCCCCAGCCGCTGGAGCCGCCCGCCGAGCCGGTACAGGTGGACGTGCAGCGGCACGAGGGAACCTACGAGCGGGAGAGCGTGCGCATGGAGGTGCTCGCCGAGGGCAAGGACGGCAAGCCCGCACTGCGCACCACCGTCACCGGCGCGCTCGCGGAACTGACGCCGGAGCCCACCCAGGAGTATGCGTTGGTGCCCGTCGAGGAGAACCTGTTCGTCGCCAAGGACCCCGACATGCGGATGTGGATCCCGGTGACCTTCTACGAGCTGGCGACAGGGGAGCGGTACGTCCACTTCGGAGCCCGCGCCACCCCGAGGGTGGGCTGACGTGGTCTCGGTCGAGTCGATGCGCGCCAGGCTGCCCGCCCTGCTAGCCGACATCGAGGAGCTGGTCACCTGCGAGTCGCCGTCGTCCGACCTCGCCGCCGTCGCGGCGAGCGCGGAGGTGGTGGCCAGGGTCGGCACGCGCAGGCTCGGTGTCGCGCCCGAGCGGATCGTGCACGCGGGGCGCACGCACCTGCGCTGGCGGTTCGGCGACGGCCCGGCGCGGGTGCTGCTGCTCGGCCACCACGACACGGTGTGGCCGCTCGGCTCGCTCGCCACGCATCCGTACACCGTGGACGGCGGCGTGCTGCGGGGCCCCGGCTGCTTCGACATGAAGGCGGGGCTGGTGATCGCGCTGCACGCGCTCGCGGCGCTGCCGGACCTCGCCGGTGTCACGCTGCTGGTGACCGGGGACGAGGAGGTTGGCTCGCCGACGTCGCGGGAGCTGATCTGCTCGGCCGCCTCCGGATGCGCCGCGGCGCTGGTGCTCGAGGCCGCGGCCGAGGGTGGCGCGCTCAAGACCGAGCGCAAGGGCGTCTCGCTGTACCGGGTCGGGGTGACCGGAAGGGCCGCCCACGCCGGACTGGAGCCGTGGCGCGGGGTCAACGCCACGGTGGAGCTCGCGCACCAGGTGCTGGCCGTCGACGCGCTGGCCGACCCCGCGGTGGGCACCACCGTCACGCCGACCGTGGCCGCGGCGGGCAGCACGACGAACACCGTGCCCGCCGGGGCGGAGCTGTCGGTGGACGTGCGGGTGGCCGCCATCGCCGAGCAGCAGCGGATCGACGCGGCGATGCACGCGCTGCGGCCCGTGGTCGGCGGCGCGACCCTGGAGGTCACCGGAGGGCCGAACCGTCCGCCGCTGGAGGCATCCGCCTCCGGGCCGCTGCTGGCGAGGGCGGCGACGCTGGCGAGCGCTCTCGGATTGCCGCCACCGCGGGGCGTCGCCGTGGGCGGCGCCTCCGACGGCAACTTCACGGCCGGAGTCGGCACCCCCACGCTCGACGGCCTCGGCGCGGTGGGGGGCGGCGCCCACGCCGACGACGAACACGTTCTGGTCGCCGAGCTGCCGTCGCGGACGGCGCTGGTCGCCGCCCTCGTCGCCGACGTGCTCGAGTCCGGGCGCGGCAGCGCGCGGACGGCGACCGCGAGCAGGGGAGGGAGATCGTCATGACCGGCGCCCACGGGGTTCCCGGGATCGGCAGCCGCCTGGAGCACCCACCGGAGCCGCTCCAGCCACGACCGGAGACACAGCACGCGCGGTGGGCGGCCGAGGCGGCCGCCGGGGCCGCCGGGGTCCAGGTCCGTGAGCTCACCGACCTCGCCGACCTGGAAGCCGTCTACCAGCTCTACGACGGGATCTGGCGGCCGGACCCCCGCAACCCGCCGGTGACGACGGAGCTGCTGCGCGCGCTGACCAAGGGCGGCAACTACGTGGCCGGTGCCTACGACGGCGACCGGCTGCTCGGTGCGTGTGTCGGGTTCTTCGGCGCACCCTCCGACGGCACGATGCACAGCCACATCGCCGGGGTGTCCCCGGCGGCCGCGGGGCGCAGCGTGGGTTTCGCGCTGAAACTGCACCAGCGGGCGTGGGCGCTCGCGCGTGGCGTCGCGACGATCAGCTGGACGTTCGATCCGCTGGTCTGCCGCAACGCCTACTTCAACCTCGGCAAGCTCGCCGCGGTGCCCGCCGAGTACCTCACCAACTTCTACGGCGGGGTCAACGACGGCATCAACGGCACCGACGACACCGACCGGCTGCTCGTGCGCTGGGAGCTGGGCTCGCCCAGGGTCCGCGCGGCCTGCGCGGGGACACCGGCGGTGTGCGACGCGGACGCGGCGCGGGCGCTGGGCGCGGTGGCCGGGCTGGGCAGGTCGGCCGACGACCGGCCCGTCCCCGGCACCGTCGACGCGGCCACCGTGCTCGTCGCCGTGCCCCGCGACATCGAACGGCTGCGGGCCACCGACCCGGATGGCGCCGTCCGGTGGCGTCGCGCGCTGCGGGCGACGCTCGGCCCGCTGCTCGCCGACGGCGGCAGGGTCACCGGGTTCGACCGGGCGGGCTGGTACGTGATCTCCACGGCACAGGGAGGAAACCGGCGATGAAGCTGACCGGAGTGGAGCTGCGGCGGATCCGGATGCCACTGGTGGCGCCGTTTCGCACGTCGTTCGGCACCGAGACCACCCGGGACGTGCTGCTGGTGCGCGTGGTGACCGACGAGACGGAGGGCTGGGGCGAGTGCGTCGCGATGGCCGCACCGCTGTACTCCTCGGAGTACGTGTGGGCCGCGGCCGATGTGCTCGGCCGGTTCCTGGTGCCCGCGCTGGCGGCGCTGCCCCGGCTCGACGCCGCGGCGGTGGCTCCCGCGCTGGCGCCGTTTCGCGGGCACCGGATGGCCAAGGCCGCGCTGGAGATGGCCGTGCTCGACGCCGAGCTGCGCGAGCAGGGCAGGCCGCTGGCGCGCGAGCTCGGCGCGGTGCGCGACAGCGTGCCGTGTGGAGTGTCGGTCGGCATCATGGACTCGGTCGGCGAGTTGCTCGACACCGTCGGCGGCTTTCTCGAAGCCGGGTACGTGCGCATCAAGCTCAAGATCCAGCCGGGCTGGGACGTCGAGCCGGTGCGCGCGGTGCGGGAGCGTTTCGGTGACGACGTGCTGCTGCAGGTCGACGCCAACACCGCCTACACGCTGGCGGACGCGCGCACGCTCGCCGGGCTCGATCCGTTCGGGTTGCTGCTGATCGAGCAGCCGCTCGACGAGGACGACGTGCTCGGCCACGCGGAGCTGGCCAAGGTCGTCACGACGCCGATCTGCCTGGACGAGTCGATCGTCTCTGCGCGTGCGGCCGCGGACGCGATCCGGCTGGGCGCGTGCCGGATCGTCAACATCAAGCCGGGCCGCGTGGGCGGGTACCTGGAGGCGCGGCGCATCCACGACGTGTGCGCCGCCCACGGCGTTCCCGTGTGGTGTGGCGGCATGCTCGAGACGGGCCTCGGCCGGGCGGCGAACGTCGCGCTGGCGGCCCTGCCCGGGTTCGTCCTGCCCGGCGACACCTCCGCGTCCGACCGGTACTACCGCACCGACATCACGGCACCGTTCGTGCTGGCCGAAGGGCATCTGCCGGTGCCGGCAGGTCCCGGGCTGGGCGTCGAGCCGCTCGCGGACGAACTCGAGGCGGTCACGGTCGGCTCGGAGTGGGTGCCGTTGTAGGAGCGGACCAAACGATCACCCTGGTTTCGTGCGGTGCGACGAACTAGGCTGCCGGGTGGGGGCCTAGTTTCGGGTGGTGCTCGATCCGGTGAACCAGCGACCGCACGCCAGCCTCGGGCGGGTGCTCGACGATCTGGGCACGACGCTGCTGGAACTGCTGCACGGCCACGCGGACCGCGGTGGCGTCATCGGTGGCATCGCCATCCACGACCCGCTGGAGGAGCCCGCGCTGCCGCAGCACGCGCTCGTGCTGGGGGTCGGTGTGCACGAACCCGGCGAGGTGGTGCGGCTGCTGCGCGATCTCAGCAGGCACGAGGCCACCGGCCTGGTGCTGCGCGCGCCCGTGGCGTTGTCGCGGGAGCTGGCCGCGGCCGCCGACGAGTCGGGTGTCGCGTTGCTGGGGCTCACGCCCGGGGCGTCGTGGGCGCAGCTCGCCGCGATGCTGCGTTCCCTGCTCGCCGAGGACGACGTGGGCGACGCCGGGCCCGAGACGCTGGGCGGGATGCCCTCCGGGGACCTGTTCGCGCTCGCCAACGCGATCGCCGCACTGCTCAACGCGCCGGTGACCATCGAGGACCGTACGTCGCGGGTGCTGGCCTTCTCCGGAAGGCAGGACGAGGCCGACGCGTCGCGGGTCGCGACGATCCTGGGCCGGCAGGTGCCGGAGCGGTACTCGCGGATGCTCACCGAACTGGGCGTGTTCCGGGAGCTGTACCGCAGCGACCGCCCGCTCTACGTCGAACCGCTCGAGGAGACCCGCGACAGCTTCACCATGCCGAGGGTCGCGGTCGCCGTGCGGGCGGGCGACGAGATCCTCGGCTCGATCTGGGCCGCGGTCCACGAGCCGCTCACCGACGAGCGGGCGCAGGCGCTGTGCGACGCCGCCAAACTGGCCGCCCTGCACATGCTCCGGAACCGCGCGGGTGCCGACGTCCAGCGGCGGCTGCGCACCGACCTGGTGAGCACGGCACTCGAGGGCGGCGCCGGCGCGCGGGACGCCCTGCACCGGCTGGGTCTCGGCGACCAGCCGGTCGTCGTGCTCGCCATGGCCATGCCGGACACCGCGGGCGCCGACGCCTCGGCCGTCACGGAGCGGCAGCGCCTCGCCGACGGCTTGGCCCTGCACCTGAGCGCCGTGCACTCGCGCAGCGCGGCGGCGCTGGTCGGCGACGTCGTCTACGGGCTTGTGCCCGTGGGCCGCGACGACGGCGATCGGCGCGCGGTGCACGTGGCCGCCGACTTCCTGGAGCGGGTCGGCGACCGCGGACGGGCGGTGATCGGCATCGGACCCCGGGCGCAGGACGCGGGCGAGCTGGCCGCCGCCCGCGCGAGCGCCGATCGGGCGCTGCGAGTCCTCCGGTCGCGGCCGGACGGCTCGGGGCGGGTCGCGCGCCTCGCCGACGTCCACGTGGAGGCGCTGATTCTCGAACTGCGCGATCTCGTCACCGCGCGCGGCGAGGGACCCACCGGGCCGGTCGCCCGGCTGCTCGACTACGACGCCGAGCACGGCAGCGACCTCGTCGGCACACTGCGCGCCTGGCTCGACGCCTTCGGCGACGTCACGCAGGCGGCGGCGAAGCTCCGCGTGCACCCCAACACCTTTCGCTACCGGCTGCGCAGGCTCGCCGAGGTGGGCGGCCTCGACCTCGGCGACCCCGAGGCGCGCTTCGCCGCGATGCTGCAACTGCGGGTCGTCACCGCGGATCGGCGAACCCGTCCGCTCGTGTCGCACACCGTCGGGTGAGTACTTGCCCGCGCCACACGCATGGTGTTGCGTGTGCTCTGTGACCATCGAGTACATCAGGTACCGCGTCGGCGCCGGCCGCGCTGCCGCCTTCGAGGCCGCTTACGCGCGTGCGGCCACACCACTCGGGGAGTCACCGCACTGCGTGGACTACGAACTCGCGCGCTGTGTGGAGGACCCGGGCGACTACATCCTGCGGATCACCTGGACATCCGTGAACGACCATCTGGAGGGGTTCCGGGGCAGCCCCGAGTTCGGGCGCTTTCTCGCCGAGATCCGCGAGTACGTCCCCGACATCCAGGAGATGCGGCACTACGAGCCGACGAGCGTCGCGGGTCCGGCGGGCCCGCCGACGCTCTACGAGTGGGCGGGCGGCAGGTCCGCACTACTCCGGCTGACGGAGACGTTCTACCGCACGGTGCTCGAGGACGAGCTGCTCGAACCGGTGTTTCGCGGCATGGATCCCGCGCACCCGCGGCACGTCGCGGACTGGCTCGGCGAGGTGTTCGGCGGCCCGCCCGCCTACAGCGGCCACCGCGGCGGCCACCGCCACATGATCGGCCGCCACCTGGGGCGCGCCATCACCGAACAGCAGCGGCGGCGGTGGGTGTCGCTGCTGCTCGACGCCGCCGACGAGGCGGGGCTGCCCGCGGATCCCGAGTTCCGGGCCGCGTTCGCCGGCTACCTGGAGTGGGGGAGCAGGCTCGCCGTGGTGTTCTCCCGGCCGGGCGCGGAGGTCGACGTGGAGGAGCCGATGCCGCGCTGGGACTGGACAATGCCGCCCTGGAAGGACCCGGCGTCCGGAGGCTGACCCGCCGTGCTCATCGCCGCTCGGCGGCCACCAGTTCCCGGGTGGCGGGGGCGACCTCGGCGGCGAAGCGCTCGATCGTGCCCTGCTCGTCAGTGGCGAGGATGAAGCCGCTGATGCCGTACTCCAGGGTCAGCCCGGCGAGATCCTCCGCCCACTGGTCCGCAGGCCCGTTGAGCAGCGACCGCCCGATGGCGGTGAACTGTCCGCCGACGTTGAGCAGCCGCCGCACGTCCGAGGGCTCGCGCCCGGCCGCGCTCGCGGCGTCGTCGATCCGCGTGTTCAGCTCGGTCAGGTCGCCGGGACCACCGGGCAGGTAGGACAGCGTCGGCAGCCAGCCGTCGGCGGCGCGGCCCGTGAGCGCCAGCATCCTCGGCTTGTAGGCACCCAGCCAGATTCCGATGTCATGGGCGGGTGCCGGTCCTCGCTTGGCGCCGGTGACCCGGTAGTAGGTGCCCCCGGCATGGACGCCGCCGCGCTCGCCGGTGGCCCAGACCTGCCGGATGATGTCGATGGCTTCCTCCAGGGCCGCCACCCCCTGCGCGGGGGAGAGCCTGCGCCCGCCCATGGCCTCGATCGCGTCCCGGAAGGCGCCCGCACCGAGCCCCAGTTCGACTCGCCCGCCGCTGAGCAGGTCGAGGCTGGCGGCGCTGCGCGCCAGCACGGCGGGTTCGCGCAACGGAAGGTTGAGCACATTGCCGCTCAGGCGCACCCGCTCGGTCTGAGCGGCCACATAGGACAGCAGCGTCCAGGTGTCGTGGAAGCGGGGCTGGTAGGGGTGGTCCTGGAACGTCACCAGGTCCAGGCCGGCGCGGTCGGCGGCGATCGCGAGGTCCACCGCATGGTGGACGGGGGCGGCGGACGGTGTGACGAACGTGCCGAACAGCAGGTCGTGTCCGTAGTCGGGCATGCGTGCTCCCCTCGGGGCCCGGACGTGGATCGGAGCCGGCCGGCGAGCCCGGCCGTGGTGGAGGCGTCCACCAGCCGGCCCGGCCCTCGGTGAAGTGGGCCCAGCCGTCGAAGTGTACGGGCACCAACCGCCGGGCGCCGAGACCACTCGGCGTGGTGAGCGTGGGCGGGAGCGTGTGGCCAGGACCTACGCGCGGCGCCCCGGGCCACCGTGGAGTGATTCAGACGCTGCGCAGCACCGACACGACGGTGCCGAGAACGACGGCCTCGTCGCCGTCGATGACGTCGTAGTCCGGGTTGCGTGGTTCGAGGTAGACGTGGCCGTTGCGGCGGCGGTAGACCTTGACGGTCGCCTCGCCGTCGATCATCGCGGCGACGATCTGGCCCGAATGGGCCTCGGGCTGCTGGCGCACCACGACGATGTCGCCGTCGCAGATGGCGGCGTCGATCATCGAGTCGCCGCGCACCCGCAGGCCGAACACGGTGCCCCGCCCGGTGATCTCCCGGGGCAGGTTCAGCATGTCGTCGACGTGCTCGTCGGCCGCGATGGGCGCGCCCGCCGCGATGTCGCCGACCACGGGCACACTCACCGAGTCCCCTTCGGGCTCCCGGCGCGCGGAGCCTTGCAGGAACAGCCGCACGTCGATCGGCCGGGACACCGTGCTGCCTCGGCGCAGGAACCCCTTGTCCTCCAGGCTCTTCAGATGCTTCGACACCGACGACGAGGACCGCAGCCCGACGGCGTCGCCGATCTCGCGCGTGCTGGGTGAGTACCCGTGCCTGACCACCCAGTCCCGGATCGTCGCCAGGATCCGCTGCTGGCGCGGCGGCAGGATCGACGTGTCCAGGTGCTCGAACGCCTCAAGATCATCGAAGGTGGTCACCCGCCGCATGATAGGCCTCGCCGCCGGTGCTCGAACGGGTGGGCGCCGTGTCGATCAGGGGTTGACGAGGTCGTCGAAGATCAGGAACGTCCGGGTGCCCAGCACGCCGGGAATGCCGGGCAGTACGTCGAGAACGACCCGGCGCAGGTGCTCGTTGTCCACCGCGCGCACGAGCAGCATCACGTCGAACTCGCCTCCGACGAGCGCCATGTGTTTGACCTCGGGAATCCGCCGCAGGTGACCGGCGAGGTCGCGCCACGAGCTCTGCCGCACGGTGAGCGTGATGTAGGCCGATGTGGACAGTCCGGCGCGGGCGGGGTCGACGACGGCCGTGAACCCGGTCAGCACGCCCCGTTCCTTCAGCCGTTCCAGCCGCGCGTAGGCGCTCGCACGGGAGATGTTGAGCCGCTCGGCGAGCAGCCGGATCGCGAGCCTGCCGTCGCGCGTGAGCTCGCGCAGGATCGCCTGGTCGATGTCGTCGAGTGCCGGGGCAATCTGTCCAGCGGCGGGCACGGGACTCGGGCTGGTGCTGGACATCTGGCTTCCTTAGGCGGCTGAGCGAGCAATTCGTCTCGCGTATCGGCACTGATCTGGTCACAACGTAGCAGCACCTCGCAGTATCGAGGCGTTCTGTCTCATGCGGAGGTGCGTATGACCGACCTGGCACCGGTGCGACTGCTGGACGCCGACGGGACGGTGACCGGCGACGGCCGGTACCCGATGCCGCCGCCGGATGTGCTGCTGGAGCGCTACCGCGGCCTGGTGCGCGGCAAACGGCTCAACGAGCAGGCCAGCGCGCTGGTGCGGCAGGGCAGGCTCGCGGTGTACCCGTCCTCGCGCGGCCAGGAGGCGTGCGAGGTGGTGGCGGCGGCGGTGCTGCGGCCCGGGGACTGGCTGTTTCCCACCTACCGCGACACCGTCGCCATCGTCGAGCGCGGGGTCGCCCCGGTCGAGGTCCTGACGCTGCTGCGCGGCGAATGGCACTGCGGCTACGACCCGGTGCACCACCACGTCGCGCCGCAGGCCACACCGTTGGCGACCCAGCTGCCGCACGCCGTCGGCGTGGCGCACGCCGCCCGGCTCAGGGGAGAGGACACCGTGGTGCTGGCCCTGTGCGGTGACGGTGCCACCAGCGAGGGCGACTTCCACGAAGCGCTCAACTTCGCGGCGGTGTTCACGGCGCCCGTGGTGTTCTTCGTGCAGAACAACAAGTACGCCATCTCCGTGCCGCTGGCCCGGCAGTCGGCGGCGCCGACGCTGGCGCACAAGGGCGTCGGCTACGGCATGCCCGCCGTGCTGGTGGACGGCAACGACGCCGCCGCGTTGACGGCCGTGCTCGGTGAGGCCGTCGGGCGCGCCGCGACCGGCGGAGGACCCACCTTGGTGGAGGCCGACACCTACCGGATCGAGGCCCACACCAACGCCGACGACGCCGCGCGCTACCGCACCGACGCGGAGGTGCGGGAGTGGGCGGAACGGGACCCGCTGCGGCGCCTGCGCGCCTACCTGCGGGCCGAGAACGCGCTCGACGACGCCCGCGAGGACGCCTTCGCCGCCGAGGCCGAGGCCGTCGCCGCCCGGGTCCGGGCCGCGCTGGGCGAGGACCGGCCGGTGCCCACCGACGAGTTGTTCGCCCATGTCCATGCCACGCCCACGCCCCAGCTGGCCGCGCAGGCGGCGCTGCTGCGGGCGGAGCTGGCCGCGGGGGAGGACGCCCGATGACGACCGAGCCGGAGAAGCTGACGATGGCGCAGGCCCTCAACACCGCGTTGCGGGACGCGATGACCGCCGACGAGTCGGTGGTGGTGTTCGGCGAGGACGTCGGACCGCTGGGCGGCGTGTTCCGGGTGACCGACGGGCTCACCGCCGCCTTCGGCGAACAGCGGTGCTTCGACACGCCACTGGCCGAGTCCGGGATCGTCGGCATGGCCATCGGCATGGCGATGAACGGGTTCCGGCCGGTGGTCGAGATGCAGTTCGACGCGTTCGCCTATCCCGCCTTCGAGCAGATCACCAGTCACCTGGCGAAGATGGCCAACCGCACGCGTGGCCGCCTGCGCCTTCCCGTGGTGGTGCGCGTGCCGTACGCGGGCGGAATCGGCGGCGTCGAGCACCACTGCGACTCCTCCGAGGCCTACTACGCCCACACCGCCGGGCTGACCGTCCTCGCCCCCGCCACCAACCAGGACGCCTACGGCCTGCTGCGCGCCGCGATCGGCAGCCCGGATCCGGTGATCTTCCTGGAGCCGAAGAAGCACTACTTCGCCGCCGAGGAAGTCGACCTCGCCGCGGCGGTGCCGCCGATCGGGCGGGCGGCCGTGCGCAGGTCCGGCGCGGACGCCACGCTGATCGCCTACGGGCCGGCGGTGCCGGTGTCGCTGGCCGCCGCCGAGCTGGCCGCCACCGAGGGCCGCGACCTCGGCGTCGTGGACCTGCGTTCGCTGGTGCCGTTCGACGACGCCACCGTGATGGCCGAGGTGCGCCGCACCGGGCGGGCCGTCGTGGTCGCCGAGGCGCCCGGCTTCGCCTCGGTCGCCTCCGAGGTCGCCGCCCGCGTCGCCGAGCAGTGCTTCCACCACCTGGAGGCACCCGTGCGCCGGGTCACCGGATTCGACATCCCGTACCCGCCGCCG
This sequence comes from Prauserella muralis, assembly GCF_003202285.1. Taxonomy (GTDB): domain Bacteria; phylum Actinomycetota; class Actinomycetes; order Mycobacteriales; family Pseudonocardiaceae; genus Prauserella_B; species Prauserella_B muralis. The sequence goes on along the minus strand of NZ_MASW01000005.1, from coordinate 767,014 downwards.
AAGCTCGAGCACCATCACCTGCCCTCCGTCGAGCGGGTGCTCGACGCCGTCGACGACCTCCAGTGGGAGGACGCATGAGCCGCGAGACGTTCACGCTGCCCGACCTCGGGGAAGGGCTCACGGAGGCGCAGCTGGTGCGCTGGCTGGTGCGGCCCGGCGACAGTGTCGCCGTCGACGCCCCGGTCGCCGAGGTCGAGACCGCCAAGGCCCTGGTCGAGGTGCCCTCGCCGTTCGCGGGCGTCGTCGCCGAACTGCACGGCGACGAGGGCGCCACGCTGGCGGTCGGTGCGCCGCTGATCTCGGTGAGCACCGGCACCGCCGGCGTTTACGTCGAGGAGGAGCGGGCCGGCTCCGGGAATGTCCTCATCGGCTACGGCACCGGCACGCGCGCCAACGGCAGGCGCCGCCGCCGGGTCGCGCGTCCCGCGACACCGGCGGTCGCGGAACGGCCCGCGGTGTCCTCGCCGGTGGTGCGCAAGCTCGCCAAGGACAGGGGGCTCGATCTCACGGCGCTGCGCGGCACGGGACCGGACGGGCTGATCACCAGGGCCGACGTCGAGCGGGCCGCCCAGCCCAGCGGCGGGACAGGGCCGAGCCGGACCGGGCTCGGGGTGGCCGAGCGGATCCCGCTGCGGGGCATGCGCGCGGCGATCACCGAGGTGCTGTCGCGCAGCAGGTCGGAGATCCCCGAGGCGACCACGTGGGTCGACGTCGACGCCACCGAACTGGTGCGGCTGCGGACCGAACTGGCCGACGGCCCCGGCCTGCTGGCCCTGGTCGCCCGGTTCGTCGTCGCCGGGCTCGGCCGTTACCCGGTGCTCAACTCCACAGTGGACACCGAGCGCCAGGAGATCCACGTGTTCGACGGCGTGAACCTCGGCATCGCCACGCAGACGGACAGAGGTCTCGTGGTGCCGGTGGTGCGCGACGCCCACCGCCGCACCGCACGGCAGCTCGACGCCGAGCTGCGGCGGGTGACCGCGGCGGCGCGGGACGGCTCGGCCACCGCCGCGGACCTGGGTTCCGGCTCCTTCACCCTGAACAACTACGGTTCGTTCGGGGTGGACGGCAGCGCGGCCATCATCAACCATCCCGAGGTCGCGATCCTCGGCATGGGCCGCATTCTCGAACGCCCGTGGGTGGTCGCGGGGCAGGTGGTGCCGCGGCACGTCACCCAGCTGTCGCTGGTGTTCGACCACCGGGTCTGCGACGGCGGCACCGCGGCCGGGTTCCTGCGCTTCGTCGCCGACACCATCGAGTCACCGGCCTCCGCGCTGGCCGACCTCTAGCTCGCGTCGGCCGGGGTGAACTTCTCACGGTGGATGTGCCGCGGCGACATGCGCCTGCGCTTGAACGCCTTCACCCCGGCCTCCACCATGGCGGGCGGGCCGCACAGCCAGCCCGACCAGCCGCGCCCGCTGGCGACGTCCTCCAGGAACGCGTCGGTGGGAAAGCCGCCGCGATACGCCGGGTCCGGCTCGTCGGAGAGCACCGGCACGAAGGTCAGGCCCGGATGGGCGGCCGCCAGCTCGGCGAACCGGTCGAGGTCGTAGAGGTCGGCAGCGCCCCGCACGCCGTGGTAGAGCCGGACCTCGCGGGTCGGATGCCGCGCGAGTGCCGTGCGGGCGATACCCACCAGCGGCGCGAGGCCGGTGCCGCCGCCGATGAGCACCATCGGGCCGCCGTCGTCGTCCTCGGCCGGTGGCAGGTGGAAGTCGCCGAGCGGCCCCGTCGCCTCGACGCGGTCGCCGACGTCGAGTCCGCCGAAGAGCCAGCAGTCGGTGGCCAGCCCGCCCGGCACCCGCCGGACGTGCAGCTCCAGAACCTTGTCCTCGTCGGCGGTGTTGGCCAGCGAGTACTGCCGTCGCGCGCCGGAACCGGGAACGGAGAGCTCGACGTACTGACCGGGCTCGAAGGCCAGCGGCTCGGCGAGGCCCAACAGCACGCGGCGCGTGTCGCGGGCGATGTCCTCGACGGCCCGGACCGTGGTCGTGAGGTCCCGCAGCCGGTGGGTGGTGCGCCCCGCGGTCCCGTGACCGCGCACCTCCGTGTCGGCGAGCGGACGGGCCTGGCAGGCGAGTGCCAGACCCGTGGCCCGCTCGTCGTCGGTGAGCGTGTCGCGCGGGGAGGCACCGTGGTCGACCTCGCCGGAGAGCACCTGGAGCTTGCAGGTGCCGCAGGTGCCCTGGTTGCACGAGTTCGGCATCCAGACCCCGGCGCGCAGGCAGGCGTCGAGCAGTGTCTGGCTGGGTGCGCACTCGACCCGGTGGCCGCCGGCGGTGACCGCGAAGCTCACCTCAGACCTCCCAGGTGACGTGCAGGCTCGTCGGCCCGCGGAACCCCCAGCCCCAGAAGTCGACGCCCTCGCGGGTGTCGCGCTCCAGGTTGGGGATGGCCTCGAACAGCTCCTCCAGCGCGATGCGCATGACGTGGTTGGCGAAGTAGATGCCCGCGCACGCGTGGTTGCCCGCGCCGAACGCCAGGTGGGGCAGTGGCGGACGGTGCAGGTCGTAGGTGGAGGGCGCCTCGTACTGGCCGGTGTCGTGGTTGGCCGACCCGTAGGACAGCATCACCGGTGTGCCCGCCGGCAGGTCGACGCCTGCGATCGTCACCGGCTTCGTCGAGATGCGTGCCGTGGCCGACCAGATCGGTGACGTCCAGCGCAGGCCCTCGGAGATCGCCCGGGGGATGAGGGCGGGGTCGTCGACGACCTCCTCCAGCTGCTCGGGCCTGCTGAACAGCCCGACCAGGGTGGACGCCATGCCATGGCCCGGCTCCTGCATCGCGCCGAGCAGGTACACGTAGATGGTGGGGTAGATGTACTCGCGGTCGCGAGTCTGGCCGGGCGGCATGCCGTCGTGCAGCCAGTGGGAGATGGCGCTGTCGTCCGGCTCGACGATCCACCTGTCGATCAGCGGGTCGACGATCGCGCGGATCTCCGCCTTCGCGGCGTCGCCCTCGGCGAAGCCCTCCGGGTTGGCGAACTCGCCGTTCTCGTCCATCGCCGCGTTGGTGAAGGAACGGTTCAGCTTCGCGAACCACTCGCGCAGCTTGTCGGAGCCGACGTCCTGCAGCCCGAGCAGGTCGCCCAGCGACCGCACGCTGACCGGCTCGCAGTACTGCGCCACCAGTTCGGCGTGGCCGTCGTCCTCGAACTGCTCCAGGTACCGGCGGGCGATCGGCCGCACGAGGTCGTCGATCCAGCGGTCGACCTCGGCGGGCTGCAACGCGGGTTCGACCATCGACCGCAGGTCGGCGTGGATGTCGCCGTTCACCCCGATGATGGCCGGATGCCCGAACGTGCGGCCACCTGCCGGGGTGATGACCGCCTCGAAGTCGGGGCTGGTGGCGACCTCGCGGCAGACCTCGGTGGTGGAGGCGACGTAGGACCCCAGCACCGGCACGTACGCCAGCGGCGCCTCGGCGCGCAGCCGCTCGTACGTGGTGTACGGGTCGCGCTCCAGCTCGCTCATGGTGACCGTGTCCAGCCACGAGAGATCGGGCCGTTCGGTTGTCGTCATCGGTGTGTCCTCCCAACGTCGTCGTCCAGGAACGGCTCGGGACGTTAGGGCGGTGGCGCGGCACCTGGCGACACGGATCGCGCGAGGTCAGCACCGATTGCGCGGCGATTTTGTGAGCTGTGTCTCTGGTAACCTCGTCGCCATGCCCGCACGGCGTAGTGCCGCGCCCCGGGACTGGGACGACGCCTCCCGGGAGGTCGCGAAGGCGTATTTCCCGCACGAGCTGGACCCGCTCGGCGGGGGCCGCGATCCGCGCCTCACCCTGCGCACCCTCGATCTGGGCCCGGTGCTGGTGGGCCATGTCGGCTGGGGAGCCGACGTGGCGATCGCCTGCGACTATCCCGGCGCCTACGAGATCAACATGCCGCTGACCGGGCATCTGGAAAGTCGCGGACGGCACAGCGCGGTGACGACATCGGTGCCCGGGCAGGCGACGGTGTTCCGGGCCGACACCCCGTCCCTGATCACTCACTGGGACGCCACCTGCACGGTGCTCGGCGTCAAGTTCGACAGCGCGTGGCTCGACCGCGAGGCGGAACGGGTGCTCGGCGGCGATCGGGTGACGCTGCGCGGCGACCTGCCCGACCAGCTGGAGCTGGGTGGCGGCCGGGGCCGCGCGTGGCGGCAGCTGGTCGGCAGCCTCGCGGCCCATCTGCACGATCCCGGCCTGTTCGGCGAGTGCGCGCCCGTGCGCGAGCAGCTGGCGGGCGCGCTCGCCGCGAGCTTCCTGCTGGCGGGTTGTCCCGAGGCGGGCGCGGGCCCGCTGCCCAGGCCGCGCGTCGTCGCGCGCGTGGTCGACCGGCTCCACGACGACCCCGCCCGCGCCTGGACGGTCGGCGACATGGCGGAGGTCGCGGGAACCAGTGTCCGGCGGCTGCAGGAGGGCTTCCGGGAGTGGGTCGGCTGCCCGCCGACCGAGTACCTGCTGGGCGTGCGGCTTCAGCGGGCGCACGCGGACCTGACTGCCGACCGCCACGCCACTGTCAGCGACGTGGCCGCCCGATGGGGCTTCTCCAGCGCGAGCCGGTTCGCCGCGGCGTATCGCCGTCGCTACGGCGTGTCCCCGGCACAGGCCCGGCGCTGACCGGGTCACATCAGGTAGCGACTGATGGTGTCCGGGTGGATGACGAGCCGGACCCAGTCCGCGGCCAGGATTTCGGCGAGGTCGTCGGCGCGGGCCGGGTCGTCGAGGTCCCAGTAGCGGGCCGCGAGTCGTGCGATCAGGTCATGTGCTCCGTCGGGTTCCACCGTGGTGTGGCCGGCCACGGACACCCAGCGCTCCCGTTCCCCCACCGGGGCGGCGACGACGATCGACGCGCGGGGGTCGCGGCGCCGGTGCCGCATCCTGGGCGAGTCGGGGCCCGTGAACAGCTGGATCGCGCCCTCGGCGGTGGCCTCGAACCACACCGGCCGGGGCTGGGGCGGCAATGGCCCCCCGGCCACGGACAGGAACCCGTGCAGGGGGCGCCGGAGGAACTCGAGGTCTTCGGCGGTCAGCGAGGTCATGGCCGTGCTCATGACGCCGATTCAACAACGCCGGTTCGGACAATCCCATAGGCAGGACACCGGATCGCCTGCGTGTTCGTCTAGCGTCGGCACGGTGGACGTGTTCAGCGACCTGATCCGTGGTGTGCGTGCCCACGGCTCCCTGTTCGGCAGTTCGACCCTCACCCCACCCTGGTCGCTGCGGTTCGTGGACGGCGCGCCACTGACCCTGTGCACCGTGCTCGCCGGGGCGGGCTGGATCGTGCCGGACGACCACCCACCCGAGCCGCTGCGCGCGCGGGAGACGATCGTCGTCCGCGGCCCCGCGACGTTCACCTTCGTCGACGAGGTCGGTACCCGGGCCGAGCCGGTCGCGTGCGGCGCGCACTGCGCGACACCCGAGCAGGGTGGCACCCGGCACCGGCTCGGCTGGTACGACCACGGTGGGGCGGCCGCCGACGGCCGCGGTGCCACGACCCTGATCGTCGGCGCCTACCCGGTGCGCGGCGAGATCAGCCGACGGCTGCTGGACGCGCTGCCCGTCGTGTTGCGTGTGGACGCCGGGGGCACGGCTGACGCCGTGCTGGACCATCTCGCCGCCGAGGTCGCCGTCGACACACCGGGCCAGCAGGTGGTGCTCGACCGGCTGCTGGACTGGATGCTGGTCTGCACGCTGCGCGAGTGGTTCGACCAGCCCGGAGGTGAGCCACCGGGCTGGTGGGCCGCGCAGCGGGACCCGGTGGCCGGCGACGCGCTGCGCCTGCTGCACGCCGAGCCGGCGGCATCGTGGACGGTCGCCGCGCTGGCCAAGCGGACCGGGACGTCGCGTTCGACGCTGGCCAAGCGCTTCACCGACCTGGTGGGCGAGCCACCGCTGACCTACCTCACGCGCTGGCGCATGACACTCGCGGCGGACCTTCTGACCGAGCAGGAGTCCACCACCATCGCGGACATCGCCCGGACCGTGGGCTACTCCGACCCGTTCGGATTCAGCGCCGCGTTCAAACGCGTCCGAGGCGTCAGCCCCAGCGACTTCCGGCGCACCGCGCGCGACCGAACTAGGTGACGGGTACACGGTCACGGTCTCGCTCGCGGCGGAGTGTTCCGGTGTCGCGCCAGGGTGAGTGCGGGAGTGGCGGCCGGTTGCGGTGCTGCCATGCCCCGACCATGGTGGCGCCTGAGCCGCTACGGCAGCACGGGCGCGCCCCATGCCCGGCGCAGGGTCTCGGCGGTGAGAACGTTCCGCGGTGGTCCCTGGCTGAGGATCCTGCCGTGCCGCAGGAGCAGGCAGTGGTCAGCACTCAGTGCCTCGTCGAGATCGTGCGTCGCGTGGACGACGGTGGTCCCGGCCTTCCTGGCGTGATCGATCGCGCGGGAGATCGACTCCCTGGTGGGCGCGTCGAGTGACGCCGTCGGTTCGTCGAGCAGCAGCAGGCTCGTCTGCTGGGCGAGTGCCTGCGCCAGCAGGGCTCGCTGGCGCTGGCCGCCGGACAGTTCGGACAGCCGGTGATCGGCGAGGTCGGAGATACCGAGCCGGGCGAGGCAGCTTTCGATCACCTGCCGGTCGTGGCCGCGCAGCCGCCGCCACGGTCCGCGGATCGCCCACCTGCCCATCGTGACGGTCTCGCGCACGGTGATCGGGAGCAGCGCGGGAACGGCGTTCTGCTGTACCACCAGGGCGGGCCGGGTGTCCCGCGGCAACCGCACCGCGCCTTCCGCCGGGCGGACGATGCCCGCGAGCACACCGAGCACAGTGGACTTTCCGGATCCGTTGGCGCCCACGACGGCGGTGACGGCACCGCCGGGGATCTCGGCGGTGACCTCGTGCAGCACGGTGTGCCGGGCATAGCCGGCCGACACCGCGCGCAGGATCGCGCCCGGTTCGGGCGTGTTGTGTGTCATGACACCTCAGGTTTGAAACGACAATCGTTTTCATTATAGGGTGCTGAGTCATGGAGTGGCTGATCGCCCCGTTCGAGGTGTCCTTCGTGCAGCGGGCGCTGTGGGGTGGCCTGCTCGTCTCGGCGGTCTGCGCGCTCGCCGGCACCTGGGTCGTGCTGCGGGGCATGGCGTTTCTCGGCGACGCGATGGCGCACGGCATGCTGCCGGGGCTGGCACTCGCGTCGCTGCTCGGCGGCAACCTGCTGCTGGGCGCCGCGGTGAGTGCGGTGGTGATGGCGGCCGGCGTCACCGCACTCGGGCGCACGGGAAAGCTGTATCAGGACACGGCGATCGGCCTGCTGTTCGTCGGGATGCTCTCGCTCGGCGTGATCATCGTCTCGCGGTCGCAGTCGTTCGCCGTGGACCTCACCGGCTTCCTCTTCGGTGACGTGCTGGCCGTGGGCGAGCGCGACCTCGGTTACCTGACCGGTGCTCTGGCGGTGGCCGTTCTGGTGTCCGTGCTCGGTTACCGGTCGTTCGTCGCGCTAACCTTCGACGCGCGCACGGCGCACACCCTCGGCCTGCGTCCCGGCCGTGCGCATGCCGCGCTCCTGGGCCTGGTCACACTGGCGATCGTCGCCTCGTTCCACATCGTCGGCACGCTGCTCGTGTTCGGCCTGCTCATCGCACCCCCGGCCGCGGCATTGGCCTGGGCAAGGCGCATCCCGGTCGCCATGCTGCTGGCCACCGCGCTCGGCGCGACGGCCACGGTCACCGGGCTGCTCGTCTCCTGGCACTGGGGGACGGCCGCGGGCGCCACGATCGCCGCGGTGGCCGTGGCGCTGTTCTTCCTGACCTCGGCGGCCGCTCGCGTTCGCGACCGCGTGCGCCCCGCCGTGCTGTCCGTCCCCGCCGATATCGAGAAAGTCGAGCAAGCAGCGTGAGCACACGCAGAATCCGAACACCAGCCCTCGCCGCCGGACTCCTCGCGGTGCTGGCGCTCGCCGCCTGCGGAGGTGGTGGTGCGGCCGACGCCGGCGCCGGGCACACGCCGTCGCCCGGGCAGGCTCCGCACGGCTACGTCGAGGGTGCCGAGGAAACCGCGGAGCCACAGCCCCGGCTCGTGGTGGCCGACGGCGGCACCGGGCAGGTGCGCGTGCTGGACCTCGGCACCGGGGAGACCACGGACGTGGGCAGGGTGCCCGGGGCCGACCGGGCCGTCACCGACGGCCGGTTCGCGTACCTGTCGGCCGGCCGGACGGTGCACGTCATCGACGGTGGCACCTGGACCGTCGACCACGGCGACCACCAGCACTACTACCGCACCGGTCCCGCCGCCACCGGCACCGCCGAGGCGGCCACGGTGACCGGCGCGCACAGCGACAGCACCGTCACCGCACTGACGACCGCGGACGGGAACACCGTGCTGCTCGACCGTGCCCGTCTGGAGGACGGTTCCGTCGCCCGCCGCGTGACGCTGCCGGGCGGCACCGCGGTCCCGCTGGCCGAGCGGCTCGTCGTGTCCACTGAGGACGGTGCCGTCGAGCTGCGCGACCGTGCGGGGCGGCGGCTGTCGGCGCTGGCCGAGACGTGCGCCGACGCCGAGGGCACCGCGATCACCCGGCGTGGCGCGGTGTTCGGTTGCGCCGACGGCGCGCTGCTGGTGTCCGAGGACGACGGGAGGTTCACCGCCGAGAAGATCCGGTACCCGCGGCGGTCCTCCGCTGACCGGGCACGCGCGTTCAGCCACCGGCCGGGCAGCACGACTCTGGCCGCACCGGCAGGCCGCGGCGGCGTGTGGGCACTGGACGTGAGGGCGAAGACGTGGCGGCTGTTCGACACCGGCCCCGTCGCCGCGGTCAGCGCCGTCGGGGCTGGCGGACCCGTGCTCGTCCTCGGCCGCGACGGAGTGCTGCGCGCCCTCGACTCCGAGACCGGCGTGGAGACAGCACGGACTCGCGTGCTGTCCGAGCCCGTGCCCGCGGACGGCAACCCGGCGCCCGTGATCCAGGCCGACACCAGCCGGGCCTACGTGAACGACGCCGCCGCGCGCACGATCCGCGAGATCGACTACGCCGACGACCTGCGCGTGGCCAGGACGTTCCGCCTCGACAGCGCCCCGACGCACCTGCTGGAGACCGGACGATGAACCCAGCCAGGACCCAGGGGCGCGGGATCGTGGCCTGGCTCGCCGCCCTGACCACCGTCGCACTGCTGCTCACCGGATGTGCCGCGCAGGGCAGCGACCGCGGCCGCGTCGTGGTGACGACGAACATCCTCGGCGACATCACCCGCGCCGTCGTCGGCGACGAGGCCGAGGTGACGGTGCTGATGCGGCCGAACGCGGACCCGCATTCGTTCGCGATCTCGGCCCGGCAGGCGGCGGAACTGGAGACCGCGGGCCTGCTCGTCTACAACGGACTCGGTCTGGAGGAGGGCGTCCTGCGCAACGTCGAGGCCGCCGCACAGGCGGGCACGCCCGCACTCGAGGTCGCCGCGGCCGTCGACCCGATCCGGTTCTCCGGCGGCGAGGAGGCCGGCGAGCCCGACCCGCACTTCTGGACCGACCCCCGGCGGGTGCGCACGGCCGTGCAGGCGATCAGCAGGCAGGTCACCGAGAACGTCGCCGGTGTCGACGCCGGGGCGATCCGCGCCAACGCCGACCGGTACCTGCGTGACCTTGACGAGCTCGACTCCTGGATGACCGGCCGGTTCGCCGCGATTCCCGACGGGAAGCGCAAGCTCGTCACCAACCACCACGTGTTCGGTTACCTCGCCGCACGCTACGGCTTCGAGGTCATCGGCGCGGTCGTGCCCAGCGGCACCACGCTGGCCTCACCGAGCCCGTCGGACCTGGCCGGGCTGGCGGCGACCATCCGCGACGCCGGGGTCGGTGCCGTGTTCGCCGACTCCTCCCAGCCCGACCGGCTCGCCACGGTGCTGGCCGACCAGGCGGGCGTGCGCGTGCAGGTCGTCGAGCTGTACTCGGAGTCGCTCACCGAGCGGGGCGGCGGCGCAGGCACCTACCTGGAGCTCATGCGAGCCAACACCGACGCGATCGTCGCGGGCCTGACGTCCACCTGAGACCTGTCCCTGCCCCACCGAGAGAAAGTGAAGTCAACCATGAGAAAGCCCTCGCGTGCCCGCCTGCCCCTGGCACTGTCCACACTGGCCTGCTCCGTGGCGGTGCTCGCCGGATGCGGGACGAGTGAGCCCGCCGCGGAGCAGCGGTCGGGGCAGCAGGAGGGGCAGCGCGCCGACATCGCCGAGCCGGTCGTGCTGACCTACGACGGCGGGCTGTACGTGCTCGACGGCGCCACGCTGGAGCGGAAGGCCGACGTGAGGCTGCCCGGCTTCAACCGCGTGAACCCGGCCGGTGACGAACGGCACGTGATGGTGTCCACGTCCGAGGGCTTCCAGGTCCTCGACGCGGTGGCCGGGCGACTCACCGACATCCGGTTCCCCGGCGCCGAGCCGGGGCACGTGGTGCGGCATGCCGGAAAGACCGTGCTCTTCACCGACGGGACCGGCGAGGTCAACTCCTTCGACCCGGCCACCCTCGCGGACGGCAGCCCGCGGACCGAGACGTACCAGGCGAAGGAACCACACCACGGCGTGGCGATCGAGCTGGCCGACGGGCGGCTCGTCGTCACCCTCGGCAACGAGGAGGAGCGCCGCGGGATCGCCGTGCTCGACGAGAACCGCAAGGAGATCGCGCGCAACGAGAACTGCCCCGGGGTGCACGGCGAGGCGACCGCCGAGGACGAGGCGGTGGTGATCGGCTGCGAGGACGGCGTCCTGATCTACCGCGACGGCAGGATCACGAAGGTGCAGAGCCCGACCGAGTACGGCCGCATCGGAAACCAGGCGGGTTCGGAGCACTCGCCCATCGTGCTCGGCGACTACAAGCAGGACGAGGACGCCGAGCTGGAGCGCCCGCGGCAGGTGTCGCTGATCGACACGCGGACCGCCACGCTCACGCGGGTCGAGCTCGGCGCCAGCTACACCTTCCGCTCGCTGGCGCGGGGTCCCGAGGGTGAGGCGCTGGTGCTCGGCACCGACGGCAAGATCCACGTGATCGATCCGGTCGCCGCGAAGGTCACGCGCAGCATCCCGGTGACCGGCTCGTGGGAGGAGCCACTGGAGTGGCAGGAGCCGCGCCCGGCGATCTTCGTCCGGGGCGGTGACGTCTACGTCAGCGATCCCGCCACCAAGCAGGTGCACCTGGTCGACCTCGCCTCCGGCGAGAAGCGGGCCAGCACCACGCTGCCGCAGGAGCCCAACGAGCTCAGCGGCGTCAGCGCGCACTGACCGCACCCGCTCCGGCACGCACCACGGCCCGCCCGGCGAGCAACACCGGGCGGGCCGGTGCTCGCCCGGGTGTGTCGCATATCACTCACAGGCATCGGTAAAAGCTTTGATTGCTTCTGGTGTTCGCTCGCCGGCTCCCTTACGGTCCCTCGACAGTCAAACATTTGATCGCCGGCGGTGGCGATCACGAGCCCCCATGACGGGAAGGGACTGCCGATGACGCACAGCCCCCAGGCCGCCTCACCCTCCGGCCCAGCCACGTCCGCCACCTCGCACGCCGTCTCGGACGGCAGCCAGGTGCGGCGCGTGGTGGGCGCGAGCCTGGTCGGCACCACCATCGAGTGGTACGACTTCTTCATCTACGCCTCGGCCGCGGGCCTGGTCTTCGGCACCCAGTTCTTCCCGGCGCTGGACGCCGCCACCGGTCTGCTGGCGTCGTTCGCCTCGCTCGGCGTCAGCTTCGTCGCGCGGCCCGTCGGCGGCGTGATCGCAGGTCACCTCGGCGACCGTTTCGGCCGCAAGGCGGTGCTCATCGCGACCCTGCTGCTGATGGGCGTCTCCACGGTGGGCGTCGGCCTGCTGCCTGCCTACGACTCGATCGGTGTCGCCGCGCCGGTGCTGCTCGTCGTGCTGCGGCTGCTGCAGGGACTGTCCGCGGGAGGGGAGTGGGGTGGTGCCGCACTGATGTCGGTGGAACACTCCCCGCCGGGTCGCCGCGGCTTCTTCGGCTCGTTCCCGCAGATCGGTGTCCCCATCGGCCTGCTGCTGGCCAATCTCGTGTTCTTCACGGTCTCCGCGGCGACCACCGAGGAGCAGTTCCTGTCCTGGGGCTGGCGGATCCCGTTCCTGCTGTCGGTCGTGCTGATCGCGGTCGGGTTCTTCGTGCGCGCCAAGGTCTCCGAGAGCCCGGTGTTCGCCGAACTGCGCGAGCGCAAGACCCGCCGGTCGGCTCCACTGATCGAGGTGTTCCAGGGCAACCGCCGCGAGCTGGTCGTCGCGATCGGACTGTTCATCGCCAACAACATGGTCGGCTACATCCTCATCGCCTTCACCAACTCCTACGGCACGCGCACGCTCGGCCTCACCGGCTCGACGATGCTGCTCGTCGGCATGGTCGGCGCCGTCGCCTGGGGCGTGTTCACCCTGCTGGCCGGACGATGGTCGGACACGTGGGGCCGCCGCAGGACCTACCTCGTGGGCACCCTCGCCATGGGGGCGTGGGCCTTCCCGTTCTTCCTGCTGTTCGACACCCGGTCCGTGCCGCTGATGCTGCTGTCGGTGATCGTGCTGGCCTTCGGTCTCGGCCTGACCTACGGCCCGCAGGCCGCCACCTACGCGGAACTGTTCCCGTCCGCGATCCGCTACAGCGGCGTCTCGTTCGCCTACGCCTTCGGCGCGATCCTCGGCGGCGGCTTCGCGCCGCTGATCGCCACCTGGCTCGTCGAGCTGACCGGCACCTCGCTGTCGGTGTCGGCCTACATGCTGCTGGTCTGCGCGGTCAGCCTCGTGGCCGTGCTCGCGCTGCGCGAGCGCCCGGCGGCCGAGCGGGAGGCGTTCGTGCTCGCCACCGACTGACCCGCGGTGCACGAATTGGCGAGTCCCGGTGCACGAATCGGAGACGCGACGGCCGGGGGCGGGCGGTCTACTGCACCCGACACGGCGGGTGCAGTGCCTGTCCGGCTGCCCTGCCCCAGCTAACCGTGGAGGTATCAATGACGATCACCACCCGCGCCTCGATCGTGCGCGGCGCACCGGGCCGCTACGAAACGGTCGAGGTCGAGCTCGACGACCCGCGCCAGGGTGAGGTCACCGTCAGACTCGCGGCGTCCGGGCTGTGCCACTCCGACGACCACGTCGCCACCGGTGACGTGCCGGTCGGCATCTATCCCTTCGCAGGCGGGCACGAGGGCGCCGGCGTGGTGACGGCCGTCGGCCCGGACACGCCGGGCTTCGAGGTCGGCGACCACGTCGTGTTCTCGTTCCTGCCCGCCTGCGGTGCGTGCGAGTTCTGCGCGCGCGGGCAGTCGAACCTGTGCGACCTCGGCGCGTCCCTGCTCACCGGCGCGCGGGCGAACGACCCGGCCAGCTTCCGGATGCACCTCGACGGCGAGCCGGTCGGGCAGCAGTGCGGCATCTCCACCTTCAGCGAGTACACGACCGCGGCCGTCGACTCCGTGGTCAAGATCGACAGGAGCATCCCGCTGCGCTCCGCCGCACTCGTCGGCTGCGGCGTCCCGACCGGCTGGGGCTCCGCGGTGAACTCGGCGAACATCTTCCCCGGCGACACGGTGATCGTCATGGGTATCGGCGGCATCGGCGCCAACGCGTTGCAGGGTGCGGCGCACGCGGGCGCCACGACGATCATCGCCGTGGACCCGGTGCCGCAGAAGCTGGAGTGGGCCAAGCAGTTCGGTGCCACGCACGGCTACGCGAGCATCGAGGAGGCCGCCGAGTTCGCCCGATCGATCACCAACGGCCAGGGCGCCGACGCCACGATCGTCACCATCGGCGTCGTGCGGGGCGAGCACGTGGGGCAGGCGCTGGCCTCCATCCGCAAGGCGGGCACGGTGGTGCTCACCGGGCTCGGGGACATCACCGCGGCCGGTGCACCGATCGCGCTCGGCGACCTGACGCTGATGCAGAAGCGGTTGCAGGGCTCGCTGTTCGGCGAGTCGAACCCGCGCCGCGACATTCCCAACCTGCTGCGCATGTACCAGGCGGGACAGCTCAAGCTCGACGAGCTCGTGACCCGCACGTACACGCTCGACCAGGTCGCCGAGGCCTACGAGGACATGCACGCCGGCCGCAACATCCGTGGCCTCATCGTCTTCGACTGACACCACACCGACCCCAGGAGTACCTGCCATGCGTACCGATATGTACATCAACGGAAAGTGGACGGGTGGCAACGCAACCACCTTCGCCACGCACAACCCCGCGACCGGTGAGGTGCTCGCCGAGCTGCCGGAGGCAACGGTGTCCGATGTGGACGCCGCTGTCGAGGCCGCCGCAGCGGCGTTCGTCTCGCCGGCGTGGGCGGGGCTGCTGCCCGCGCAGCGGGCGCGCCTGCTGCTCAGGGTCGCCGACCTGCTGGAGGAACGCGCCGACGAGTTCGCCCGCCTGGAGACCACCGACCAGGGGCAGCCGCTGGCCATCAGCGGGGGTTTCTCGGTGCCCAACGCCGTCGAGCACTTCCGCTACTACGCGGGCTGGGTCACCAAGATCACCGGTGTCACGGCGCCGCTGTCGGTGCCCGACGTGGACTACCGCACCCGGCGTGAGCCGCTGGGCGTGTGCGGGCTGATCACGCCGTGGAACTTCCCGCTGATGATCCTGGTGTGGAAGCTCGCGCCCGCGCTGGCGACCGGCAACACGGTGGTCGTCAAGCCCGCCGAGCAGACCCCGCTGACCACGCTGTTGCTCGCCGAGGTGCTCGAACAGGCCGGTGTGCCCGCCGGCGTAGTCAACGTCGTGACCGGCGGCCCTGAGGCGGGCAAGGCACTGGTCGCGCACCCGAAGGTCGCGAAGATCTCCTTCACCGGCTCCACCGCGGTGGGCAGGGAGATCGCGGCCGAGGCCGGGCGCGCGCTCAAGAGGGTGTCGCTGGAGCTGGGCGGCAAGGCGCCCAGCATCATCGCCGCCGACGCCGACCTCGACGCCGTCGTCGAGGGCAACCTGATGAGCGGCCTGCTCAACTCCGGGCAGGTCTGCGCGGCGGCCACCCGGTTCTACGTCGACCGCCGCCGCGCCGACGAGTTCGCCGAGAAGATGGCGGGCGCCGCCGACTCGATGACGCTCGGCTCCGGGCTGGACGAGAACACCCAGCTCGGCCCGGTGGTCTCGCGGGAACAGCTCGAACAGATCGACCACTACGTGGGCATCGGCAAGGCGGAGGGCGCACAGCTGCTCGCGGGCGGCAGCCGGGCGGGCGGGGAGCTGGCCGGCGGCTACTTCTACCGGCCGACCGTGTTCGCCGGGGTGACGCAGGACATGCGCATCGCCAGGGAGGAGATCTTCGGGCCGGTGCTGACGGTGCTGCCCTACGACGACCCCGGCGAGCTCGCGCCACGGGCCAACGACACCGAGTACGGCCTGGCCGCCTACATCTGGTCGCGCGACATCGGGGTCGCGAACCGGCTCGCGCACCAGGTCAAGGCGGGAACGGTGTGGATCAACATGCCGCCCCTGCTCGACGCGGGCGCCGCCTGGGGCGGGATGAAGTCCTCGGGGCAGGGCCGCGAGATGGGCTGGGAGGCCATCGAGGCGTTCACCGAGGTCAAGAGCATCTGGACGAGCCTGGCCTGAGCGCCTCCGGCGGGTGGCTATCGCGCCGCCCGCCGGATCTCGGCCGCCGTCTGCCCGAACTCCGCCTTGAGGGCCCGGCTGAGGTGCGTGGCGTCGAGCAGGCCCCACCGGGCGGCGATGGCCGCCGTCGTGCGATCGGCCAGGGCGGGATCGGCCAGGTCCCTGCGGATGCGGGCCAGCCGCTGTCGCCGGATCCACGCCGAGAGCGTCAGCTCTCGCGCCCGGAACACCTTGTGCAGGTAGCGCACGGACACCTGGTGAGCACGCGCGACCGACTCCACCGTCAGGTCCGGATCGCTGAGCCGCGCGAGGCAGTGGGCCAGGACGCGGTCGGCGAGGTCGTCACCCGGTTCCGGGCGCAGCGTGGTCAGTTCCGAGAGCACCATCGACACGAGCGCGTCGGTGAGGTGGTGCGTCGCGTCGCCGGTGAACATCCCGCCGTCGCCGGGCAGCACGTCGGTGAGCGTGCGGAAGAACCCGCCCACGACGCGCTGGACACCGTGCGAGGTGGGCACGGCCATCGCCGTGCGCCGGGCCAGCGTGTCGGCGTGGGCGCCGAGCCGCGACTTCGGCACGGCCACCACGGTGGTGTCGTACGGCTCGGTGAAAGTGAGCTGGTAGGGGCGGTCGGTGGCGTAGTTGACGAGGTCGCCCGGGCCCAGTACGCACCGGCGTCCGTCCTGCTCCACCTCCCCGCGGCCCGCGGTCAGTACGGTCACCTTCACCAGGTCGGGGTCGGCCGAGGTGATGAGGCTCGGCAGGCGCTGTACCCGGCAGGGCCCACAGCGGATGCGCGTGACCACCACGTCGCCCGCGGTGGCGGCACGCAGCGCGCCCGTGAACGGGCCCGGCCCCAGCGGCCGGATGCGCAGCGGCGCGAAGGCCGTCGAGGCGCTTGCCTCGAACGAGGCGACGTGCTCGTCCACGCTCACCGACGTCATGTGCTCAGCCTACCGACCGTTCGGGTAATGATCGCCCACGATAAGCCTCCGGCCAGGCACGTTCAAGCGTGGCCGCGATGCCGTGGCGGCGGTGCCGGGGCAGCCCCGGCACCGCCGCCACGGGGTCAGGAGGTCACGAGAGAGAGCCCGTAGACGTCGAGGATCTCGTTCACGGGCTGGAACCAGGTCTCGCCGCCGCTGCCGCAGTTGCCCCAGCCGCCGGAGGTGACGCCCTGTGCCTGGTCGCCGGTGATGAACGAGCCGCCGGAGTCGCCCGGTTCGGCGCACACGCTGGTCTTGGTCATCTCATGGACCGCGCCCTGCGAGTAGTTGACCGTCTCGTTCTTGGCCAGCACCGTGCCGCAGTGCCAGTGCGTGGTCGACCCCGACCGGCAGATCGACGAACCGACGGGTGCTTCGGCCGAGCCGCGGACCAGCCGGTCCGGTACCGCGCCCCAGCCGAGCACAACGGGCTCGGTCCACCAGCCGTTGCCGATGCGGACGAACGCGTAGTCGTTGCCGGGGAACGACGAGCCGGCGAAGCTGCCCATCCGGGAGCCGTCCCAGCCGGACACCGAGGCACCGACCCCGCCGCAGTGCCCCGCGCTGACGAAGCCGCCCTGCACGGAGAACCCGATGGAGCAGCGGGTGTTGCCGTTGATGTAGTAGGGATCGCCACCCACCGTGCCCGCCGCGAAGGTGCGCGGCTGCCCAGCGATCTCGGTGACGGTCACCGGGCCCGCGTCGCGCGCCCGGTCGAGGAACTCCGCGACGCCGGTCGCGCCGTCCCGGACCGAGACGACCACGCTCCCGGACCGCGGGTCGGCGTGCCAGCTTGCCACGCCGCCGGGCACCTCGCCGCGGGCGGCGTAGGCGTCGAGGACCGACTTCGTGGCGTCCAGTTCCGCCTGCGTGTGCTCGACCTGGGTGGTCGCGGCGCCGGTGGCCTCGACGGCGGCTGCCCGGCTCCGGTCGGTGAGCCCCACCACGAGCCTGCCGCGCCGGGGGTCGAACCAGGAGCCGCCGTAGGCCTCGCCCGCGGCCTTGCGCGCGGCCGGGCCGATGCGCAGGGCCGCGGACTCCTGGCTGAGCCGCGCGACCGTCTGCGCCTTGCTCAGGCCGAGATCGCGCTGCAGCGCCGTGACCATGCCGTCCGGTGCGGCAGGAGCCGCCTCGGCGGGCGCGGAGGTGCCGCCGGACAGCGCACCGAGCGCCATCAGCGCACAGGCGCCCAGCGCTCCCAACAGTGTCCGTCTTCTGTTCATGATGCTCTCGTTTCGCAGCAGGGACTGGGTGAGGGAGAGCGCGCTCACCTACCAACGTGGTACGTCGGCACCTGCCGCGTCAAGGTCTAGACCAGTGAACCTTTCACGTTCTACAGTGAGTGACGCGCTTCTGCTCGCCCGGCAGCGAGCCGAAGGGCACCTTGGGTGCACGTGCGGTACCCAAGGTGCCCTTCGGCTCGGCCGCGGCGCACGGCAGAAGGCCTGACTGGTCTGTCTACTGAGGAGTGAAGGGTTTCTCAGCCGGTGCCGGCGAGCAGTTCGCGCACGCGGGGCACCACCTGCTCGCCGTACAGCCGGATCGACTCCAGCCGATGCTCGTGAGGCAGTGGCCCGCCGCCGTACTTGAGCTGGAAGCGCGACAGCCCGAGCGTGCGCACGGCCCAGGCGATCTTGCGGGCGACCGTCTCGGGCGAGCCGACGAACAACGCGCCGCGCGGGCCCGCCATGGCGTCGTAGTCGGCGCGCGTCATCGGTGCCCATCCCCGTTCGGCGCCGATCTTGGCGAAGGCGGCCTGGTGGTGCGGGAAGTGCTGGGCGATCGCCAGTTCGTCGGTGGCTGCGATGTGGCCGGGGCTGTGCAGGGAGACCGGCAGCTCCGCATGGCCCGCCTCGGCGAGGGCGCGCCGGTACAGCGTCGCCAGCGGTGCGAACTGTGCGGGCGAGCCGCCGATCACCGCCAGCACCAGTGGCAGTCCGTAGGCCGCCGCGCGGACCACCGACTGCGGGGTGCCGCCGACGCCCACCCAGGCGGGCAGCCGCCCGGACTCGGTGAGCGGGTAGGCCTGCGCGCCGTCCAGCGGGGCTCGCACCGTGCCGCTCCACGTCACCGGCTTCTCCCGCTGCAGGTGGGTGAACAGGTCGAGCTTCTCCGCGAACAGCACCTCGTAGTCGGACAGCGAGTAGCCGAACAGCGGGAACGACTCGGTGAACGAGCCCCGTCCCAGCGTCAGCTCGGCGCGGCCGCGCGAGAGGGCGTCCAGCGTGGCGAACCGCTCGTAGACCCGCACCGGGTCATCGGAGCTGAGCACGGTGACGGCGGTACCGAGCCGGATCCGCTCGGTCTGCCCTGCGATCGCCGCGAGCACGACGTCGGGCGAGGACACCGCCATCTCGGCGCGGTGGTGCTCGCCGACGCCGAAGTAGTCCACGCCGACCTGGTCGGCCAGCACACCCTCGGCCACCACCTGGCGGATCGCCTCCGCCTGGCTCACGGGCTGGCCGTCCGGTCAGTTCTCCACGTCGCCGAAGGTGTCCAGTCCGAAGGTCGGCCGCTGCCGCGTGCCCAGAATCTCGTCACCCATGCCCCACTCCTCAAGCAGTTGAACGCTCAAACATATGGGGAGACGAGCCTATTCCGTGCGCGTCGGCCGGGCGCTCCCGATTGTCGCGCCCGCCGGATTATGCGTACGGTTTTCGTGTGCGGACAGCTGGCGTCGTCGACCACGTGCGGGGCCTCGGTGTGCACGATCACGTGTGCTGGTGCTTCGACACCCGGGCCGAGTTCCGGGCCCGGGCGGCGGAGTTCCTCGCCGACGGCCTGCGGGCGGGCCAGCGCGTGCTCTACATCGCGGGCGGCGAGCCGGGAGCGCTGGCGGCAGAGCTCCGGCAGGTCCGGGGCTGGGACGACGCCCTGACTTCCGGGGCCGCGGGCGTCGCGTCGGTCGAGGGCACCTACACCGCGCGCGCCGTGGTCGATCCCGCGCAACAGGTCGTCACCTACGCGCAGCTCACCGAACAGGCACTGGCGGAGGGCTTCCGCGGCCTGCGCCTGGCCGCCGACGCCACCTCGCTCGTCCGCACCGCCGACCAGGTCGAGGCGTTCGCGCGGTACGAGCACCTGGTCGACAGCTACATGGCGAGCGCGCCGTTGAGCGCGCTCTGCGCATACGACCGCACCGAGCTGGGTCAGGCCCGCATCGAGCAGATCGCGTGCATGCACCCGATCGCGAACAGTGGCGCGGCCGCGTTCCGCGTCCACGCCGGCGGGCGTCCCGGGTGTGCCGCCACCGTGAGCGGCAACGTGGACGCGGCGAGCGTCAAGCTGTGGACGCACGCGCTGCGGTGGGCACGGCCCCGCCCGGACAGCGACGACCGGCTGGTGCTCGACGCGGCCGGGTTGGAGTTCATCTCCCACCGCGGTCTGCTGGAGCTGGCCGAGTACGCGCGGCAGCGAGGCGGCTCGGTGGTGTTGCACGACGGCCCGTCGTCGGCTGCCAGACTGACCGAGGTGCTGGGGCTGTCCGGCGTGCGCGTCGACCCCGTGCGGCGGCGGCCACGTGACGGCCTCCGGAGGGCACCCGACAGCGAGAGAACACGATGAACCACGGTGTGGCGGCACTGCGGCGCCCGCATGTGCACGAGGCAGGCTTCTACGGTTCCGACGCCGAGTTCCGGGCGATGATCGTGCCGTTCGTCGAGGACGGCCTCGCCGCGGGCGAGCCGGTGATCCTCGGCTACGACGAGCGCAAGACCGGCCTGCTCCAGGGCTGGCTCCACGACCCGTCGGCGGTGACGTTCGTCTCCGGAGACGAGCTGTACGGGACACCGGCCCGGGCGATCTCGTCCTACGAACGGCTGTTCCAGCGGCACCTCGACGCGGGCGCACCCGGTGTCCGCCTCGCCGGGGAGGTCCCGCATGTCGGCAACGGTGGCCGGTTCGAAGGCTGGGACCGCTACGAGGCCGCGCTCAACGTGCTGTGGGCGCCCTACCCTCTGCGCAGCCTCTGCCTGTACGACGCCACCACCGTGAGCCCGGCAGTCCGCGACGTGGTCGAGCGAACCCATCCCGTCCTGGGCACGCCATCCGGAGACCGCCGGGACAACGACCGCTACGACGGCACGCCGGTGCTGGGCGGCCTGGCCTCCGCCCCGGACCCGATCGAGGCCTCCGCGCCCACGGCCGAGCTCAAGAACCCCACCCCGGCCGAGGCCCGGCATGCATTGGAACAGGTGGCCGATCGCCGGGTCGACGAGCAGACGCTGACCGACCTGGTCATCGGTGTCAGTGAGACCGTCCTCAACGCGCGAGTACACGGTCGTGCCCCGGCGACGGTCCGCATCTGGGCGGAACCCGAACGCGTCGTGGTGCACGTCAGCGACAGCGGCTCCGGGCCCGCCGACCCGCTCGCCGGGCTCGCGCCGGTGGCGAACAGCCCGACGAACTCCGGGCTCGGGCTCTGGCTGACCCACCAGCTCGACGTCGAGGTGGCGCTGCTGGCCGGGCCCGACGGGTTCACCGTCCGGCTGCGGGGCGGCAGGTCGACGCCGGCCCTGCTGTGAGCAGCCCCGAGGAGGACACCCCGTGCCGCGCATGTAACCGCGCCGCGCGGACGGCACCCGTGAGGGGCGTCAGGACCGGCGGAGCAGCCGGGACGCCAGCCTGCCGCCGCCGGGGGAGCGGCGAGGCCGCACCGCGAGCCTGCCCGCCACGACGTCGTCGAGCAGGGTGCCGACCGTCTCCTGTGCGCAGGTCTTGTTGGCGCCGATGCCGCCGGAGGGGCCGCGCTTGATCCAGCCGACCACGTAGTCGCCCTGGCGTCCCTCGACCCGGCCCGCACTGTGCGGGATGGTGCCGGTGTCCTCGTCGAAGGGCAGGCCGGGCACCGGCGCGCCGCGATAGCCGACCGCCCGCACCACCTGGCCGGTGGCGATGGCCGTCTCCCCGGCCGCCGCGGTCACGCGCAGGCCGCGCACCTGCTCGGCGCCCAGGATCTCCTTCGGCGCGGAGTGGAAGCGCAGCACGATCCGGCGCCGCCCGTGCGGCGGCGGCGCCGACCAGTCGACGGGCCGCCTCGGCAGGCCCTGCAGCAGGGCCGTCTTGCTGCCGGGGGAGGCCGTGTCGATGGCTTCGGCCACCCGGGGATCGTGGTCGTCGATGACCAGGTCCACGCCGGTGCGCTGGGTGAGGGCCAGCATCTCGGGTGTGGTGTAGGCCGCGGCGTCGGGGCCGCGGCGCGCGAGCAGCACCACCTCGCGCACCTTGCTCGACGCCAGCTGGGCCAGTGCCTCCGGTGAGATGGAGGTGCCCTCCAGCTCACCCGGGTCGGCGGTGAGGATGCGGGCCACGTCGAGTGCCACGTTGCCGTTGCCGACCAGCACGACCCGTTCCGCCGAGAGGTCCACCGCGTCGGCGGGCACGTCCGGGTGGCCGTTGTACCAGCTCACCACCCGGGTGGCGGGAAGGCTGCCCGGCAGGTCCTCGCCGGGGATGCCGAGCGCGCGGGCCGAGGACGCGCCCACGGCGTAGATCACCGCGTCGTGCCGCGCCGCCAGCTCGTCGACGGTCACGTCGCGGCCCACCTCGGCCCCCAGCCGCAGCCGCAGCCGCGGGTGGTGGTGGAAGCGCGCGAACGTCTCGCCGATCTTCTTGGTCGACGGGTGGTCCGGTGCGACACCGAAGCGGACCAGGCCGCCCGCCACGGGCAGCCGGTCGATGAGCGTCACCCTGGCGTTGGTGTGCAGCAGCAGGTCCTCGACGGCGTACATCCCCGCGGGCCCTGTGCCCACCACCGCGACGTCGAGCACCGGGAAGTCGCTCGGGATGGCGCGGTCGAACGTCGGCGGGCCCCACGCGTGGAAGTTCGGCGCGGGGTCGGCGCTCGCCCTGCCGTCCTGCCCGGCGTAGTAGTCCGCGTTGATGCCTGCGTACGCCCGCAGCGGTCCGGTGAGGGCGTCCACGGGGAAGATCGCGTCGACAGGGCAGGCATCGGCGCAGGCCCCGCAGTCGATGCACGCCGCCGGATCGACGTAGAGAATGTCGGTGCTGCCGAAATCGGGCTCGTCCGGCGTCGGGTGGATGCAGTTGACGGGGCAGACGGCCACGCACGAGGCGTCGTTGCAGCAGGTCTGCGTGATCGCGAAAGCCATGGCGTCAGATCAGGCTGGCGCGCTTGTAGAACCACATCGACGCGCGGGTGAGCAGGCCGGCGGAGTCGAGGAACTCCATCAGCCCTGCGCAGCTCGAGCGCATCATCGACTTGTGGTGCTCGTTGGCCTTCGCCTCGCGGATCGCGCGCTTCGGGTCGAGCCCGGCGTTGGCGTAGACGTCCTTGCTCACCATGCTGGTGACGATGAAGTAGGAGGCGATGGCCACGACGAGGGCGTTGATCTGCTTGCGCAGCCTGCCCGCGCCCTTGAGCCGCTCCCGGGTCTCCTCCCTGGCGAACTTCATGTGACGCGACTCCTCCACCACGTGGATGTTGTTGACGGTGCGGACGAAGGGCACCACCCGCTCGTCGCGCATCCAGTCGCGCTGCATGACGTCGAGGACCTCCTCGGCGACCAGGATCGCCGCGTAGGCGGCCTCGCCGGCGGCGACGGTCTTGAACGCGCGGCCCAGCTCGACCACGAACCGCCGCGGCCGGTAGGCGGGGGCGCGCAGCTTGGCCGCACCGCGCGCGAACATGATCGAGTGCCGGCACTCGTCGGCGATCTCGGTGAGCGCCCACTGGAACGCCGGGTCGGTCGGGTCCTTGGCGTAGAAGTCGCGCAGCACCATCTGCTGCAGGATCATCTCGAACCAGATGCCGGTGCTCGCCACCGACGCCGCCTCCTGGCGGGTCAGCTCGCGCTGCTGTTCGGCGGTCAGGTCGTCCCAGTACGACGTCCCGTACAGCGTGCTCCACTCGGGGCTCGCGCCGTGGTAGCTCGGGTCGAGCGGCGTCTCCCAGTCGACCTCCGTCGCGGGGTCGTACGACAGCGTCTGCGAGGAGTCCAGCAACCGCTGCGCGACCGCCTGGCGGTCGGGCGCGGCCTCGTCCGCCTGCGTGCGTGTGTCGGCCCTGGTCATGGCGCACTCCCTGACGTCGTTGCCTGTTACTTGGATTTACAGTTACCAACGGTAACACACACTCGGGCCCGCGGGAAATTCCTGTCGCCGGGTTGTCGAGTCGCGGGCCCGCCGCTCGTCCTTGCCGTGTCAGTGCCTCACGAGAAAGGACGATGGCGATGAACACCGACGTTGCGGAGACGATGGAGCAGTACCGCCGTGCGCTGGACGGCTTCGACGCGGTGCTGGCGGCCGTGCCGGCGCAGGCCTGGGACGCCCCGTCGATGTGCTCGGAGTGGACCGTGCGGGACGTGGCCGGGCACGTCGTCTGGGCCCAGCGGCAGCTGCGGGCCTGGGCGGCGGGCGAGCAGGACCCGCCCCGCACCGGTGCGCCCGGTTCGCCGCACCCGGGCGAGCTGACCGGGGACGACCCGGTGGCCACGTGGCGCGCGGCGCGCGCCGAGTCGGTGCCGGCGCTGACCGGCGAGGCGCTGGGCCGGACGACCTCCATCACCGGCATCGGCGACGTCCCGCTGATCGCGGTCCTGCCGTTGGTGATCACCGACACGGTGGCGCACACGTGGGACATCGGGCACGCGCTCGGGCTGGACGTCACCATCGAGTCCCGGCTGGTCGACGTCGCGTTCGACTGGGCGCGGGACTACGTGGTGCGCCGTCCGGGCTTCTTCGGGCCCGAGCTGACGCCGCCCGGCGACGCGGACGCGCAGACCCGCCTGCTGGCCTACCTGGGCCGGCCGGCCTGGGAGTCCGTCCCGGCCTGACGAGCCTGGACGGGGGCGGCAGCCGGGTGGCCGCCGCCCCCGTCGTGCCGTCGCTCAGGCGCCGGGCTCGTCGAGCGCCAGCAACCGCCCGGCGAGGAAGCGCCGGTCGGCGGGCTTCGTGGCCAGCTCGTGCGCTCGGCGGTAGGCGGCGGCCGCCTCGCCCGCGTGCCCGAGGCGGCGCAGCAGGTCGGCGCGGGCGGCGTGGAACAGGTGGTAGCCGTCCAGTCCGTCGACGTCGTCGAGCAGGCGGAGCCCGGCCTCGGGGCCGTCGGCCATGGCCACCGCCACCGCGTGGTTGAGTGCCACCACCGGTGAGGGCCACGCGGCGAGCAGCTCGCGGTAGAGCGCGACGATGCGGTCCCAGTCGGTCCGCTCCGCCGACGCGGCCTGCGCGTGCACGGCCGCGACGGCGGCCTGCAGCTGGTAGGGGCCCGGCGCGCCGCGGCGCAGTGCCCGGTCCAGCAGGCCGACCGCCTCGGCGATCTCGGCCCGGTCCCACAGGGAGCGGTCCTGCTCCTCCAGCAGCACCACCTCGCCCGCAGGGCCGTAGCGGGCGGCGGCTCGGGAGTCGTGCAGCAGCAGCAGCGCGACGAGCCCGAGCGCCTCGGGCTCGTCGGGCAGCAGCGCGGCGATGAGCTTGCCGAGCCGGATCGCCTCGGCCCGCAGCGCGCGGTACTCGCCGGTCTCGGCGTCGGCGGTGTAGCCCTGCGTGAAGATCAGGTAGACCACCGACAGCACCCCGGCCAGCCGGTCGGGGAGCAGGTGGTCCGGCGGCACCGCGAGCCGGATGCCCGCGTCGCGGATCTTGCGTTTGGCGCGGACCAGCCGCTGCGCCAGTGTGGACTCGCTGACCAGGAACACCCTGGCGATCTGGGCCGCCGTCAGCCCGGCCACGGCCTGCAGGGTCAGCGCCACGCGCGCCTCCGGGGCGAGCGCGGGATGGCAGCACGTGAAGATCAGGCTCAGCCGTTCGTCGCCCACGGCCGCGAGCCGGTCCTCGCCGAAGTCACTCATGCTCACCCCGCCCGGTTCGCCGCGATACGCCGCGTCGGCCTGCTGCTGTTTGTCCTTGCCCAGCCGCGCCCGGCGCAGCCGGTCGATCGCGCGGTTGCGGGCCGCCGTCAGCAACCACCCGACAGGGTCGTCCGGCGCCCGCCCCGCCCAGCGCCGCAGGGCGAGGGCGGCCGCGTCCTGCAGCGCCTCCTCGGCGAGTTCGAAGTCACCGAGCACGCGGACCAGTGCGGCGAGCATCCGCGCGCGGTGTTCCCGGTAGACCTGGTCCACCAGCTCGGCAGGCCCGGCCACCTCAGCTCACCCTCCGCGCCGCTCGGCCTGCCCGGCGTGGTCGGCGCCGCGCGCCCCCGCCAGCGGCCGGATCTCGATGCTGCCCTGTTCGGCCAACGGGCACAGCGCGGCCAGTTCGAGCGCCTCGTCCAGGTCACGGCAGTCGAGCACGTAGTAGCCGCCGAGGTGCTCGTGAGTCTCCACGAACGGCCCGTCGGTGATGATCGGGCGGCCCTCCCGCACGCTCACGGTGGTGGCCGTGTGCTCGTCCAGCACCGGGTCCCCCGCCACGAACACGCCCCGGCGGCGGCACTCGTCGGCGAACGCGTTGACCCGGGCCACCGCCTCGGCGAAACCCGGATCCGCCGGTTCCGGCCGCTCGCAGTTGTAGATCAGCAGCAGGTACTTCACACGCCCTCCAGACCTCGTCGATGCCGGCTCGGTGAGCCGGCACAGAGAATGACGAGCGGGCGTGCCCGAACTCGACACCCCGCGAGCAGTATTCTGCGCCGCTCAGCCGGGGAGCACGACCACGCCGTCGTCGTCGGCGTACACCGTGTCGCCGGGGGTGAAGGTGATGCCGCCGAAGCCCACCGGGACGTCCACCGCACCGGCTCCGGTCTTGGCACTCTTGCGCGGGTTGGTGCCCAGCGCCTTGATGCCGAGCGGCAGCGTGGCGAGCACGGCGCTGTCGCGCACCGCCCCGTGGACGACCAGCCCGGCCCAGCCGTTGTCCGCCGCGGAGCGGGCGATGAGGTCGCCGGTGAGCGCGGTGTGCACCGATCCGCCCCCGTCGACGACGAGCACGCAGCCGTCACCGGGAGTCCGCAGCAGTTCGCGGACCGCGCCGTTGTCCTGGTAGCACGACACGGTCCGCACCCGGCCCGAGAACTCGCGGTGCGCGCCGAACTGGCGGAACTGGGTGTCGCAGACAAGCAGCCGGTCGCCGTGCTCGTCGACGAGGTCGGCGGTGGAGACGGTCACGCCTCGGTCCTCCTGGGTCGGTCGGTGTCCGGATCAGAGGTGAGGGTAGCGAGACCGTGGCGGGTGAGCGCCGCGGCGCGGGTACCGCGCGCTTGACCTGAAGCGAACTCGAGGTTCTAGCGTCGTCGGCATGACGGAGACGACGACCCCGGGGCTGCGGCGGCCACCGCGCGCGACGCTGGTGACGCTGCTCGGCGTCAGCACCATGACGATCATGGCCAGCGCGACCATCACGCCCGCCCTGCCGGGCATGGAGCGGCATTTCGCCGCGGTGCCCCATGCGGACCTGCTGGTGCGCCTCGTGCTCACGGTGCCGGGCCTGGCCATCATGATCGCCGCGCCCGTGCTCGCCTGGCTGAGTGGCCGGGTGGGTCGCGTCCGGGTGCTCGCCGCCGGTCTGCTGCTCTACGTCGTGGGTGGTGGCTCGGGGCTCGTGCTGGACTGGCTGCCGGGGCTGCTCGCCGGGCGGGTCGTTCTCGGTATCGGTATCGGCGGGATCATGGCGACGTCCACGGCGCTGCTGGCCGACCACCACGCCGAGGCCGACCACGGCCGGGTCCTCGGCCTGCAGGGTGCGGCCATGGGGTTCGGTGGTGTCATCGCCCTGCTGTTCGGCGGGCTGCTCGCGGCGCTGAGCTGGCGTGGCCCCTTCGCCGTCTACCTGCTGGCCGTGCCGCTGCTGCTGGTCGTGCTCCGGTTCGTCCCCGAGCCGCAACCGCGCTCGTCGTCCACAGAGGACAACTCGGCGAGCACGCCGTGGACGCCGCGGGTGCTGGGCATGTACGCGCTGATGTTCCTGGGCGTCGTCGTGTTCTACGTGGTGCCCACCCAGGCGCCGTTCCTGGTCGCCGAGGTCGGCGGCGCGGGGCCGGTGGTGACGGGCGTGCTCATGGCCCTGCTTAACCTGGTGATGACGCTGGTGGGCCTCAACTTCGGGCGGGTCAGGGCGCACCGCGGCTTCCCGGCCCTCGCCACCGCCGTGTTCGTGACCTACGCCGTGGGGCTGGCGGCGGTCGGGCTGGCGGGCTCGCTGTGGGTCATGGCTCTGGGCATGGTCGTGATCGGCGTGGGCATCGGGCTGCAGAACCCGGTGCTGAACGGCTGGGTCGTGGCCACCGTCGATCCCGCTACCCGCACCAGGGCGCTGGGAATGCTCACCTCGGCGTTGTTCCTCGGCCAGTTCAGCTCGCCGCTGCTCGCCCAGCCCGTGGTGGACTCCGTCGGGCTCGGCCGGGTGTTCCTGCTGGCCGCGGGCCTGGCCGTGCTCGTCGCCGTGGCGCTGGCCGTGCTGCGGGCCGCGCGGTCACGATGACCGGCGGGCCGGGTGCGTCTCGTACAGGCGCGCCGCGACGACGAGCCCGGACGCGGCGGTGAGGGCGGCGACGACCCACACGGCCGCCCGCAGCCCCCACAGGTCGGCGACGGCGCCGGAGACGAGCGCGCCGACGGCGAACCCGCCGTCGCGCCACAAGCGGTACACCCCGACGGCGCGGGCGCGCCACGCCGGGTGGGCGACGTCGCCGACCACCGCGAGCAGGGTCGGGTACACCATCGCCGTGCCCGCGCCGAGCACCACGGCCGCCACGGCCCAGGTGGCGAACGACCCGCCGACGGCGATGACTGCCAGCGCGGCGGCCTGCGTCAGCATGCCCGCGGTGATGAGGTGCTTGCGGCCCCAGCGGTCGGACAGCGGCCCCGTGACGAGCTGGCCCGCGCCCCAGACCGCCGGGTACAGCGCGACGAGGACTCCCATGTCCGCAATGGACAGGCCTGCACCCACGAACAGCACGGGGAACAGGCCCATCGCGAGCCCGTCGTTGAGGTTGTTCACCATCCCCGCCTGGCTCGCCGCCGACAGCGCCGGTTCGCGCAGGCTCGTGTGGACGAACACCTCCCTGCTGCTCAGTCCCGCGTGGAGATGGTCGTGCCTGCCGTCGGCGCGGGCGGTGTGGCCGCCCGCCTCCAGCCTCGCGTGCTCGTGCGTCTCCCGGACGAACACCGCCGTCAGGCCGAGCCCGAGCGCGACGTAGGCGGCACCGAGCAGGAACGGCGCGGGGCGCAGGCCGTAACGGGCGGCGAGGTAGCCGGTGGCCACCGCGGTGAGCGCCACCGCGGCGTAGCCGGCCGCCTCGTTGAGGCCCATCGCCAGCCCGCGGCGCGCTGGGCCGGCGAGGTCGATCTTCATGATCACGGTGGTCGACCACGTCAGGCCCTGGTTCACTCCGAGCAGGACGTTGGCGGCGACGACCCAGCCCCAGCTCGGCGCCCAGATGAGCAGCAGCGGCACCGGGATCGCGACCAGCCAGCCCGCCAGCAGCACGGGCTTGCGGCCGAGCCGGTCGGACAGCGTTCCCGCGACGTAGTTGGTGGCGGCCTTGGTGACGCCGAAAGCCAGGACGTAGGTCAGCAGGAACGTGTACCCCGTCAGGCCGAACGTCCGCTCGGCCAGCAGCGGCAGCACACTGCGTTCCTGGCCGAGGACTCCGCCCACGAGCGCGTTGACCGCGACGAGCAGGCCGAACTGGGCGAGGTTGGGCCGCAGGCCGAGCCGGGGAACCTTCGCCGTGCCGGTCATGTGCCGTCCGCGAGCGGGCGGCCCTCCGCCCGCGCCCAGTCCCGCGGGCCGCCGTCCAGGACGGCGAGGTCCCGGTGGCCTGATCGCTCCAGCAGCGCGGCCGCGCTCATCGCGCGCTCCCCGTGGCCGCACATCACCACCGTCGGCTCCCGGGGCAGCTCCCCGGCCCTGGCGGCGAGCGCGCCCAGCTCCACGTGCGACGCGCCGGGCACGTGACCGGCGGCGAACTCGGCCTCCTGCCGCACATCGAGCACGCGCCGCCCTCCGAGATCCTCCGCCCGGACCAGCGGGGTGCGGACGACCGGATGTCCCGCGGCGGTCCAGGCGCCGAGCCCTCCGGCCAGCTCGCCGGCGAGGGGGCCGTAGCCGATCTTGGCGGCCTGCCAGGCGACCTCGGCGGGATCCTGGCCGGGGCCGCGCACGATGACCAGCGGCCGTCCGGGCGGCACGAGCCAGCCCAGCCAGGAGGCGAAGGCCGGCCGCAGCGGGATGGACAACGCGCCCGGCACGTGGGCCGCGCCGAACTCCGCGACCGGCCGGGTGTCGAGCAGCCACGCGCCGTCGGCGAGCAGCCCCCGCACCGTGTCCACGTCCAGCGCCCGTAGCCCGGGCTCACCGTCCAGCAGCACGCCACGGCGGTTCGTCTCGGCCAGCGTCAGGAAGTACGCGGGGAAACTGCCGAGCGAGCCGAGCAGCGCCTCGGTGAAGGCCTCCTCGTCGGGAGCACGCAACAGTGCGTTGCCCGCCTTCTCGGCCCCGATCGTGCTCGTGCGCCGCGTGCCGGGCGGGGCGGAGCAGAACGAGCCCGCGCCGTGGGTGGGCCACACGGCCACGTCGTCCGGCAGTGTGGCGAGCCTGCGCAGCGAGCGGTACTGCAGGCGCGCCAGCTCCTCGGTGCGCTCGGGCGCCACCAGGTCCGTGCGGGCGGCGGCGCCCACGAGCAGGGAGCCTCCCGTGAACACCCCGGCGGGGGTGTCGCCGTCCAGCAGCAGGAACGCGAGGTGCTCGTGGGTGTGGCCGGGGGTGGCCAGCGCGCGCAGCCGCAGCCCGCCGAGATCGACCTCGTCGCCGTCGCGCAGTGCGGTGTGGCCGAACTCCCGTCCCCCGGCGGCCGAGGCGAGCACGCGCGTGCCCTCGCTGTCGGCGAGGTGACGTGCGCCGGAGAGGAAGTCGGCGTGCAGGTGGGTGTCGGCGGCGAAGGCGGGCCGCAGCCCGCGCCTGCGCGTGGCCGCCCAGGCGGACCGCAGGTCGAGGCTGACGTCCACCAGCAGCGCGCGCCCGTCGCCGAGATCCACGAGGTAGGCGGAGTTGCCCAGTCCCTCGTCCACGAGCGCCACCACGTCGACCGAGCTCATCGCTGGGTCCCTCCTTGCCTTCGTGCCCGTGGCCAAACCCTACGCCGTCTTGTACGTTATTCCAAGGAGTATTGGAGGAATGTCATTGAGCAGCCATGATACGAAGCGGGAGCTGTTCGAGCAGTTCGCCAGGGTGGGCAAGGCGCTGGGCAGCGGCAAGCGCCTGGAACTGCTGGACCTGCTCGCGCAGGGCGAGCGCAGCGTGGAGGCGCTGGCGCGGGCCACCGGGCTCGGCCTGACCACCGCGTCGGCGCACCTGCAGGCGCTGAGGCAGGCCAACCTCGTCGCGACCCGCCGCGACGGCACGAGGATCCACTACCGGCTGGCCGGCGCCGACGTCGCCGCGTTGTACGCGCTCGTGCGCGCCGTCGCCAACGCGCACCTGCCCGACGTGGAGGCGGCCCGCGCCGCGTACCTGGGCCCGGACACCGAGCAGGTCAGCCGCGCGGAGCTGCTGCGCAGGGCGGAGTCCGGTGAGGTGGTGGTGCTCGACGTGCGGCCCCGCGAGGAGTACGCCGCCGGTCACATCCCCGGTGCCGTGTCGGTTCCCGTCGACGAGCTGGCGTCCCGGCTCGCCGACCTGCCCGCCGACCAGGAGGTGGTGGCCTACTGCCGCGGCGCCTACTGCGTGTTCGCCCACGACGCCGTCCGGCTGCTCACCCGGCACGGCCGCCGCGCCCGGCGCCTCAGCGACGGGATGCTCGAGTGGCGGCTGGCAGGCCTGCCCGTCGCCACGGCCGCCGCGGGGGAGTAGCCGCCGCGTCCCCCGGTGTCTGGAATCCGAGACGGTTTGCGCGCCGGGCGTGTTCACCAGGCGCGGGGCCGGTGCGACGCTGCCTCACACCGAGGACACCGAGGAGGTGTGCGCATGGCGGTCGAGCAGCGGCACGGTCGGCAGGCGGGCCGGGACACCGGCGACGTTCCCATGTGGAAGTTCTTCGTCTACAGCCTCGTCGGCGCGTTCGTGTTCTTCGTGCCGATACCGGTGGGCGGCGAGAGCTCCATCGTGCTGGACCACCTGGTGAACGCCATCGAGTCGGCGCTCCCGGACGTGCTGCCCTACCTGGCCCTGGCCGTGATCCTCGCCGGCGCGGTGCACCCGTTCGCCTCGGGTACGTGGAACCGCTCGCGCGTGTCGGTCGTGTTCTCGGTCGCCAAGGTGGTCGGCCTCGCCGTGGGCGTCATGCTCGTGTTCGAGATCGGCCCCGCGTGGCTGTTCGCCGAGGACATGGGCCCGTTCCTGCTGAACAAGCTCGTCATCCCCGTCGGGCTGCTGGTGCCGGTGGGTGCCGTGTTCCTGGCCCTGCTCGTGGGCTACGGCCTGCTGGAGTTCGTCGGGGTGCTGCTGCGGCCGGTGATGCGCCCGGTGTGGAAGACGCCGGGCCGCTCCGCGATCGATGCCGTCGCCTCGTTCGTCGGCAGCTACTCGCTTGGCCTGCTGATCACCAACCGCGTGTACCGCGAGGGCAAGTACACCGGCAGGGAGGCGGCGATCATCGCGACCGGCTTCTCGACGGTGTCGGCGACGTTCATGGTCGTCGTGGCGTCCACGCTGGACCTGATGGGCAGCTGGAACACCTACTTCTGGACGACGCTGCTGATCACGTTCGCGGTCACGGCGATCACGGTCCGGATCTGGCCGCTGTCGGCGGTCCCGGACAGCTACCTCGACGGCACCGTGCCGCAACCGGAGCAGGACGCCCGCGGGCGGCGGTTCGCCCACGCCTGGCAGGAGGCGAGGCAGACCGTCGCGGCGGCGCCGTCGCTGGGCCGCAACATCGCCGCCAATGCCAGGGCCGGGCTGCTGATGACGATGGCGATCCTGCCGTCGATCCTCTCGATCGGGCTGCTCGGCCTGGTGCTGGCGACCTACACGCCGGTGTTCGACTGGCTGGGCTACCTGTTCTACCCGTTCGCCTGGCTCGTGCAGGCGCCGGAGCCGCTGCTGGTCGGCAAGGCCGCCTCGGTCGGCGTGGCCGAGATGTTCCTGCCCGCGTTGCTGGTGGTGGAATCGGCGGCGGCCGTGAAGTTCATCGTGGCCGTCGTGTCGGTGTCGCAGATCGTCTTCTTCTCGGCGCTCGTGCCGTGCGTGGTGGCGACCGACATCCCGATCTCGGTGCCGAAGATGATCGTGATCTGGTTCCAGCGGGTGGTGCTCACGCTCGTGCTGGTGACCCCGGTGGCGCTGCTGCTCTACTGACTCCGGTCACGCCCCGATGCGGTCCAGTTCGGCCAGCTCCGCGTCCGGGATGGACTGACCTGCGGCCGCAACGTTGTCCCTGAGGTGCGTCACCGACGACGTCCCGGGTATCAGCAGGATGTTCGGTGAGCGCCGCAGCAGCCAGGCCAGTGCCACGGCCATCGGCGTGGTGCCGAGCCGTGCGGCCACGGCGTCCAGCTCGCGAGCCTGCAACGGGGAGAAGCCGCCGAGCGGGAAGTACGGCACATAGGCGATGCCCTGCTCGGCGAGGGAGTCGATGAGCGGGTCGTCGACCCGGTGCGCGACGTTGTAGTGGTTCTGCACGCAGACCACCGGCGCGATGGACTGCGCCTCGGCCACCTGCTCGGCCGACACCGTGCTCAGGCCGAGATGGCGGATGAGTCCCTCCTGCTGAAGCTCGGCGAGCACCGTGAACGGCTCGGCGAGCGAGCCGGGTTCCGGGCTGTCGAAACCGCCGACGCGCAGGTTCACCACGTCGAGCACGTCCAGGCCCAGGTGCTTGAGGTTGTCGTGCACGGCCTGGCGCAGCTGGCCGGGCGCCAGCGCACGCGGCCAGTTGCCCTCGGCGTCGCGCAGCGCGCCGACCTTGGTGACGATGTGCAGCTCGTCCGGATAGGGGTGCAGCGCCTCCCTGATGATCTCGTTGGTGACGTGCGGGCCGTAGAAGTCGGCCGTGTCGATGTGGTTGATGCCCAGCCGGAGCGCCTCCCGCAGCACGGCGACGGCCGCGTCACGGTCGGCCGGCGGGCCGAAGACGTGCGGGCCCGCCAGCTGCATGGCGCCGTACCCCATGCGCGTCACCGTCAGGTCGCCGAGGGGGAACGTGCCGGCGGGGGGCGTGATCGAGGTCAACGAGGGCGTCCTCTCCAGGTCGTCGGTTCTCGCCCCCATCCTCTCCGCCGGGGCCGGCCCGCGCAGAGCGGTGCCGGGACTGCGTGCGCGCTCAGGCGGCGTCGAGCACCGGCCGTGGCGGGCGGGGCCGGTTGCTCAGGAACGCGCGCCTGGCCGCGGCGAAACCGTGGCGATCGTCGAAGAGGTCGCGGCTCATCTCCGCCAGCTCGGCGATCCGGTACGTCTCCAGTGGCCTGCGCTGCTCGTCGGCCGCCCTCGTCGTCTGCTTGCGTTCCAGCAGCGTGCGCGCCCCCGGGCCGGTGGCCAGCCCGGTGGCGTAGTCGAGCGCGGCCTCGGCGAAGCCCTGCCGGTCGCCCCCGGCGATCTCGTCCACGAGGCCCAGGCTCGCCGCCTCGATCACCGGCACCGGCTCACACCGTGCGGTGAGCAGGCCCGCCGAGGCCTCGCCGACCCTGCGGGGCAGCACGTAAGTCCAGTACTCCGAGCCGTAGAGGCCCATCGTGCGGTAGTGCGGGTTGAGCACGATCCCGTCGCGCGCGATGACGGCGTCGGCGCCGAGCGCCAGCATGACCCCGCCCGCGCCCGCGCCTCCGGTGAGCGCGGAGACGACCAGCTGGCCGGTGCAGCCGATGATCTCCCGGCAGAGGTCGTTGATCGCGTTGAGGTTGCGCCACGCCTCCAGTGCGGGGTGGGGATGCGCCTCGATGACGCCCAGGTGGATGCCGTTGGAGAACACCTCGCCGCCCGCGAGCAGGATCGCCTTCGTGTCCTGGGCGGCGGCGTGCCGGAATGCGGTGACCAGCCGCCTGCACTGCGCGGTGGACATGGCCCCGTTGTAGAAGTCGAAGGTCAGCACGCCCACCTCGCCCGCCCGCCGGTAGCCGATCTCGGGCGCACCCGTCGGTTCGGCCACGTCGGGCACGCCGGCGAGGGCGGAGCCCAGAGCCAGCGTCGCGGGCAGCTTCACGGCGGGCCCGCCCGTGGGGTCGAGCCTGCGGGCGTGCCCGATCCACAGCGCGTCGTCACCGGTGCGCACGAGCACCGCACCGTGCCTGCGCGCCGCGATCGTGCCCGGTTCGCCGGGCGGGGCCGCGCCGGGCCGGGCGTCGAAGACCGCGACCGGCACACCGGCGAGCGTGGTGTGCACGCCGGGGCGGCCGTCGGCGGCGCGGATGCGGCGCAGGATGTGCTCGGTGTCGTCCTCCCAGCCGAAGGCGCGGTCTGCCTGCCGGACAGCCCTGCGCTCCCGGCCCACGACGTCCGGGCTCCGGTAGTCCAGCGGCCGGGGCACGAACCCGGGATCCTCCGCCTTGGCGACCACCTCGCTGACGAGACTCATCGCCGCATCGGCGACCTCGGCGTTGTACAGCGCGCTCTTGCGGGGCGGCTGCCCGGGCATGGCGAACCCGCGGGATCCCCAGACCGGGCCCGCGTCCAGCTCGTCGGTGGCCTGCAGCGCGGTGACTCCCCAGTGCGGCGCGGCATCCATGATGGCCCAGTCCAATGAGGACGGGCCACGGTCGCCGAGCGGGCCGGGGTGGATGATGATGGTGCGGTACTTGCGCCACACCACGTCGGGTACCCGCTGCCGCAGGAACGGGCAGATGACGAGGTCGGGGTCGGCGTCGGCCGCGGCGGCGGGGATGAGGCCCGGATCGGTGACGGTGTGGACGGTGACGTCGTGGCCGTGAGCGCGGAGCCGGCTCCACGCTCGCTGGCTGAGGCCGTTGAACGCGGAGCACAGCAGGAGAATCCTCAACGGGGCCTCCGCTCGTTTTTCGCTTCGGGGCGGGAAAAATGCGGTGCGGGAATTGACTAGAGAAATTACCCCAACGCCACCCGTGATCCTATGCGGCCAACCGAATGCTCTGTGTTGCTCCGACCGGACCATGCGGTCACAGCGTGCGACGTGGTCCAGCGCCTACTTCCCGGTTGGCCGCAGAAAAGCGCGCTCCCCGGAACTGACGGTCAGCACATTTCTCGAATTGCTGGCGGAGTGTTTCCGGTCACGTGTGAAACAATCACCGTGGGCAAGTGGCCGGTCACGCACGGAACGCATTACCCGGCCGCCCGCCGGGACGGCTCAGGACAGCCGCCTCCGCAGCGAGAGGGCGCTCAGCGCGCACAGGACGGCCCAGCTTCCGGCGGCCAGCACCGCCTTGTGCCGCGCCGCCGGGCTCGGCAGGCGGGTACCGAACACGGCCGCGTCCGCCGCGTCGGAGGCGGTGCGCACGGCGAGACCGGCCGCCAGCACCCGGGGTGTCGGGGCGCAGGCCATCGCCAGCCCGCTCGCGATGTCGCGGCAGGCCAGGGCGCGCGTCAGCGCCGCCACGCCCGGTGAGACGGTGCCGTCGCGCTCGGTGAGCTCGACGGGACCGGCCAGCAGGGCCGGCCTCACGAGCACGGCCGTGCCGAATCCGGCGGTGAGCACACCGAGCACACGGGGAAACCAGGTCATGATCGCGTATCCTTCGCTGTCGCGGCCGGGCAGGATCCGGTGGTGCGCGCCGGCTATCCGGGGGTTCCCGGTCTCCGGGTCCGCTACCCGTGCTGGCGTGCGTGACCGGCGCCGTGGCACGCTCGCGCGGTGATCGGCTGGCTGACGGCGGGCGCGGTGAGCGTGGCGGCATGGCTGTGGCTGCTGCTGTGCCGGAGCTGGTTCTGGCGTACCGACCAACGGCTGCCCGCGCTGGTCGAGCCGTCGCACTGGCCGTCCGTGGCGATCGTGGTTCCCGCCCGCGACGAGGCCGCCACGCTGCCCGCCACCCTGCCCACCCTGCTGGCCCAGCAGTATCCGGGCCGGGCGAGGGTGATCGTCGTGGACGACGGCAGCACCGACGGCACCGGCGAGCTGGCCCGGCGGCTGGCCGGCACGACCGGCGGGCTGCCGCTGACCGTCGTCTCACCGGGCCCGCCGCCACCCGGCTGGGCGGGCAAACCGTGGGCCGTGGCCCACGGTGTCGCCGAGGCGGGGGAGGACGGCTACCTGCTGCTCACCGACGCCGACATCGCCCACGGCCCCCGCTCGCTGGCCACCCTCGTCGCGGCCGCGACCGGGGGCCACGACCTGGTGTCGCAGATGGCGACATTGCGAACCGAGACCCGCTGGGAGCGGATCATCGTGCCCGCGTTCGTGTACTTCTTCGCGCTGCTGTACCCGTTCCGCCGGGTCAACCGGCCCTCGGCGAGGACGGCGGCCGCCGCGGGCGGCTGCGTGCTGGTGCGCCGTGAGGTCCTGGCGAGGGCAGGCGGGTTCGAGGCCATCCGCGGCGCCGTGATCGACGACGTCGCGCTCGCGCGGCTGGTCAAGCGTGCGGGCGGCCGGATCTGGCTGGGGCTGGCGGACACGGTGCGCAGCGTGCGCGCCTACCCCGGGCTGGCCGATCTGTGGGCGATGGTCGCGCGCAGCGCCTACACCCAGTTGCGTCACTCGCCGGTGCTGCTGGCCGGTACCGTGCTCGGGCTCGCGGTGGTGTTCCTGGCGCCTCCGGCCGTCACGGTCGCCGGTGCCGTCACGGGCGACGCGGTGCTGCTCGGCCTCGGTGCGGTCGCGTGGCTGCTCATGGCCGGGACGTTCGCGCCGACGCTGCGCCACTACGGCAGGCCCGTGCCTGCCGCGCTCCTGCTGCCCGCAACGGCGCTGCTGTATGTGCTGATGACCCTGGACTCCGCCCGCAGGCACCACGCGGGCTCCGGCGCGAGCTGGAAGGGCCGCAGCTACTCCGGGTCGCGCTGAACGCGGCGTGCACGCCGCGCGCCGGGTGTCGCGCCGCCGCGCGGTGGGTACGCCTGCCCCATGGCGGAAGAACTGCGAGACGATGAGGTGCGCGGAGCGGGACCGCCGGTGGTCTGGCAGGGACCGCAGGACGCGCCGGTGATTCTCGTGCTCGACCCGGCGGGCGAGGCCAAGCACAACGAGCTGCCCGCCACATGGCGGCCGCTCGCCGAGCACGTGCGGATCGGCTGGTGCAGGCTGCCCGCCGAGCACGGCGACGAACCGTCGGTGGCCGACATCCTGGCCGAGCTCGGGCAGCGGGCGCATCTGGTCGCCTCCGGCACGGCGGCCGAGCCCGCCCTGGCCTTGGCGCTCGACCACGCCGACCGGGTGCGCAGCGTCGTGGCCGTCGATCCGGCTCCCGCCGATCCCGCCGGGCCGCGCCCCGACGACTACGCCTCGGTCGCCGACTGGTGGGACCGCACCACGGCGGCGAGCCGCAAGCGGCTGCTGTCCGGTGGGGTGCGGGTGGAGTGCTTCGTCCACCGCGACAGTGATCCCGCGGTGCGGGTGGGGCCGCCCGTGCCGCTCGGCCATCCCGACGTGGTGGGCCGCGTGGTGCAGACGCTGCTGTCGTTCCAGGGCGACCGCGCCGACCCGGAGGCCGTCGAACCCGAACGGCAGGAGATCGCCGACGCGTGGCAGGCGGTGCGCGAGCGTTTCGGGCCGCCGCTGGCGCGAGCCCGGCGGTCGGGAGGCAGCACCTACTGACCGGGGCGGGTCAGGCAGGATGCGGCCATGACCGCATCGGAAGGCGATCGCCGCGAGCCCGCCCCAGCCGACAGCGACCTGGCGGAGTTGCTCGCCGACGAGGTGGCCAGGGGAGACGCCGCGCTGGCGCGCACCGAGACGAAGACGAGCATCCTGCTGGCCGTGCTGAGCCCCATCGTGACCGCGGGGGTCGCCGTGCTGCCCCGATCGGACACCTCGCCGCCTGCGACGGCCGCGTTCTGGGCGGCGCTCGGCCTGCTCACCGCCGCGCTGCTGCTGTTGCTCTGGAACGTCCGACCGCGGCTGCGGGGCAGCGGCTTCGCCACCTACGCGCGGATGAGCGACGCCGACCTGCAGCGACACTTCGTGCGGGCGGCCGAGGATCCCGTCCGCTGGCACCGCGAGCGGCTGCTGGTGATCGCCCGCGTCGGCGCCGTGAAGTTCGGGCTGCTCCGCACGGCGACCCAGCTCGTCGGGGCGGCCGTGCTCGTCGCGGTCGCCGCGGCGGTGCTGGCCGCGGCGACCGCCTGACCGGCGCCGGACTCCGGTCGAGCCCGGCTCAGTCCACCGGCCCCGCTTCGCGGACGGTCGCCCGCGCACCCTCCGGCGCCGGGGCGCCGTCGGCCGAGCCGACGGCCCGCAGCCCGAACACGGCCGCGAAGCTGA
Source organism: Prauserella muralis (assembly GCF_003202285.1). Lineage (GTDB taxonomy): Bacteria > Actinomycetota > Actinomycetes > Mycobacteriales > Pseudonocardiaceae > Prauserella_B > Prauserella_B muralis. Next base: position 728,312 of record NZ_MASW01000005.1, on the reverse strand, counting down.
GCAGGCACAGGCCGGTGACGTACAGGGCGATCGGCGTCGACGAGCCGTAGGCGCCGTACAGCGCGGTGGCCGCGATCGGCGTCACCGCGCCGCCGACCATGCCGCCGAGCTGGTAGGCGATGGAGATGCCGCTGTAGCGCACCTGCACGGAGAAGATCTCGCTGAGCAGGGCGCCCTGGGCGCCGGCCATGATGCCCTGCACGATCGCCGCCACGACGAACGCCAGCAGCGCCAGCCCGGTGTCGCCCGTGTTCACCAGGGCGAACATCGGCAGTGGCCAGACGACGGCCGTGAACGCGCCGATGGCGTAGATCCGCTTCGCGCCGAACCGGTCGGCGAGCACGGCCGAGAACGCGATCGTCGCGATCCACAGCACGGTGGACGTGAGGATCAGGGTCAGCAGGGTGGTGCGGTCGAAGCCGATCACGGTGGTGCCGTAGGTCAGCATGTACACGATCACCGTGTAGCCGACGGCGGGCGGCGCGATCGAGGTGAGGCTCGCGAGCACCAGGTTGCGCGGCTGGCGCTTGAACAGCTCGACGATCGGGACCTTGCTGAGCGCCTTGTCCTTCTTGGCCTGCTCGAACTCGGGCGCGTCCCGCAGCCTGCTGCGCACGATGATGCCGACGGCCACGAGCACGATGCTCAGCAGGAACGGGATGCGCCAGCCGAACTCCAGGAACGCCTCGTCCGACATGCCGGAGACGGCGAGGAAGGCCAGGTTCGACGTCAGCACCCCGACCGGGACACCGAACTGGGCGAAGCTGCCGTAGATCGCGCGCCTGCGCCGGGACGCGTGCTCGGTGGCGATGAGCACGGCGCCGCCCCACTCGCCACCGACACCGAAACCCTGCAGCAGGCGCAACAGCATCAGCAGGACCGGCGCGGCGACGCCGATGGCCGCGTAGGTCGGCAGCACACCGATCGCGAAGGTCGTCCCGCCGGTCAGCAACAGGGTGAGCACGAGCATCGACTTGCGGCCGATGCGGTCGCCGAAGTGGCCGATCACCGCCGCACCGAGCGGCCGGGCGATGAACCCGACGGCGAACGTGGTGAACGCCGCCAGCGTGCCCGCCGTGGACGAGAACTCCGGGAAGAACAGCGAGCCGAACACCAGTGCCGCGGCGGTGCCGAAAATGTAGTAGTCGTACCACTCGATCGACGTGCCGATGAAGCTCGCGGCGAAGATCCCCCGTTTCGACGGGGCACTGCCAGCTCGCGACGAAGCCATCCTGCGTACTCCTTTGGACGTCAGCTGGCGGCCTGCGCGCACCGAGGTCGGGCACGCCTGCCGCGCCGGTCCCTGCGATGGAAACAGGCGTGCCGTCGCGCGTCATGGTGGCAACAACCCGTTCCGCCTACGTCAAATGTCGCTGTCGCCACCCCGTCATCCGGCGTTGCCGAAGGGCTCGGCCGGGCGGCGGTCGAACCACGGGCGTGCCTGCTCCAGCTGCGCGGCCAGCCGCAGCAGCAGCGCCTCGCCGCCGAGCGGGGCGACGAACTGCACGCCCAGCGGCAGCCCGTCGGGCGTCCAGTACAGCGGCACGCTGGCCGCGGGCCGTCCGGTGAGATTGGCCAGCTGGGTGTAGGGCACCCAGGCGAGGTTCTTCAGCACGGCCTGCCGCACGCGGCCCAGCCTGCCCAGCAGCCTGCCCGCGCGCGCCGCCAGCATCGCCTCGGCGGCGAGGCGTTCACCGGCGGGGAGATCGAGTTCACCCAGGCGCGGCGCCGGTCGCGCGATGGTCGGCGTGAGCAGCAGGTCGTAGCGGCGATGCAGCGCGCTGAGCGCCCGGACGTAGCGGTGCCTGCGTTGCAGCGCGGCCTCGTGCTCGGTCGCGCTGGTCGCCCTGCCGATGGCCGCCATGACGCGCGAGTCGAGCTCGACACCGGTGCCACGGCCCGACAGCGCCTTCGCACGCTCGACCTCGGCGGCGATGTGGACGAACCACACCAGGAGGAAGTCGCTCGCCAGCTGGGCGTCGTCGTAGCCGGGGTCGACGGGCTCGACCTCGTGGCCCAGGTCGGTCAGCAGCGCCACGGCGTCGTCCACGGCGGCGACGGCCTCCGGGTGGGGCCGCGGGTTCAGGCGCGAGCCGGTGTGGACGCCGATCCGCAGGCGGCCCGGCGGGCGGCCTGCCTCGTCGCGGTAGGAGCCGGGGTGTTCCGCCGGGGCGTAGGGTGCGTCCGGGTCGGCGCCGCGCAGCACGTCGAGCATCGCGGCGGTGTCGCGCACCGAGCGGGAGATCACGCCGTCGGTGACGGCCCCGTGCATGCCCTCGCCCCTGGCCGGGCCGGACGGCACCACACCGCGACCGGGCTTGAGGCCGAACAGGCCGCAGCACGCGGCCGGGATGCGGATGGAGCCGCCGCCGTCGCTGGCGGCCGCCACCGGGACGATGCCCGCGGCCACCGCCGCCGCGGCGCCGCCGGACGAGCCGCCCGGTGTGCGGGCCAGATTCCACGGGTTGCGGGCCGGGCCGAACAGTTCCGGTTCCGTGACGGCCTTGCCGCCGAATTCCGGGGTGTTGGTGCGCCCGAACACGACCAGTCCTGCATCGAGCCAGCGCCGCACGCTCGTGTCGGTCTCGTCCGCGGTCCAGTCCGCCAGCGCGCGGCAGCCCGCCGAGCTGAGCATGCCTTCCTGGCACTGGTAGAGGTCCTTGAGCAGGAACGGCACACCGGCGAACGGCCCGCTCGGCGCGGCGCGGGCCCGTTCGTCGGCCGCGTCGTCCAGCCTGCGGACGACCGCGTTGATGGCCGGGTTGACCGCGTCGGCCCTCCGGCTGGCGGCGGCCAGCAGCTCGGCCGGCGTGACCTCGCCGTCCGTCACCAGGGCGGCCATCGCCACGGCGTCCAGCGCGGCGTACTCCTTCGCGTCCACGGCGCTCCTCCCGGATCCCAGGTCTGGACGTCAATCCTGGCCCCCACCGGCGCGCAGGGGCCTGCCGGGGGCTGGCGGGCCCGGACATTCTTCGCCATTCTGACCCTGACTGGGTGGGAGGGCCGGGGATGGACGGAAGAGTCGTCATCGTCGGTGCGGGAATCGGTGGTCTGACCACGGCGCTGCGCCTGCACCACGAGGGCATCGACTGCGCGGTGTACGAGCAGGCCGACGAGATCCGCGAGCTGGGCGTGGGTATCAACGCGCTGCCGCACGCGGTGCGGGAACTGGCGGAGCTGGGACTGCTGGACGAGCTTGCCGCGGCGGGCATCCGCACCCGCGAGCTCGTCTACACCAACCGGCTGGGGCAGGAAATCATGCGCAGGCCGTGTGGTCTGGACGCGGGGTTCCGCCTGCCGCAGATCAGCCTGCACCGCGGCCGCTTCCAGGCGGTGCTGCTGCGCGCGGTGCGCGAGCGGCTCGGCGCGGACGCCGTGCAGGCAGGGCACCGGCTGACGGGTTTCGACGCCGGCGAGCACGGCGTGTCGGCGCGTTTCGCCGATCCGGAGGGAGCGGCACGGGACCCGGTGCGGTGCGCCGTGCTGGTGGGTGCCGACGGCATCCACTCCACGGTGCGCGCCACCCTGTTCCCGGAGGAGGGTGCGCCCCGCTGGAACGGCGTGCAGATGTGGCGCGGTGCCGCCGAGTGGCCGGAGTTCGGCACCGGGCGGTCGATGGTCATCGCGGGCGGTACGGCGGCCAAGCTCGTCGTCTACCCGATCGCGAAGGGCCGGGCCGAGGGCACCAACCTCACCAACTGGGCGGTGTGCCTGATGACCGGGCAGGACGGCACGCCACCGCCCAGCAGGCAGGACTGGGCGCGGCTCGCCGATCCGGCCGACGTGACGCGGCTCGCCGCGCGGTTCGGGATGCCCCTGCTCGACCACACCGGGCTGATCCGGGCCACGCGGGAGTGCTTCGAGTTCCCGATGTGCGACCGCGACCCGTTGCCGTACTGGAGCCGGGGCCGGGTGACGGTGCTCGGTGACGCCGCGCATCCGATGTATCCGATGGGTTCCAACGGTGCGGGCCAGGCGATCCTGGACGCCTCCAGCCTGAGCCGCCACCTCGCGGCGGAGGCCGACCCGAGTGTGGCGCTGCGGGCCTACGAGGCGGAGCGGCTGCCTGCCACGAGTGCCGTGGTGCTGCGCAACCGCGAGGGCGGCCCGGAGACGGTGATCGACGAGGTGGAACGCCGGGCGCCCGGTGGCTTCACCCGCATCGAGGACGTCATCAGCCGCGCGGAGCTGGAGGCGGCGGTCGCCGCGTACGCCCAGGTCGCCGGGTCGTCGCAGCAACAGGTGAACGGGCAGGCGCCGGTCTGAACCCGGCCGGGGGAGCGGGCGGCTGACATCAGCGCCGCCTGATGTATCATCGCCGCGTGATGTCAGCGCCGGTTGATGTGTTGCCGACGGAGGTGCTCCGCCTGCTGGCGGACCCGCTCCGCGCCCGGATCGTGGGTCTGCTCGCCAAGGAGTCCCTGTGCACCTGTCACCTCGTGGAGGAGACGGGCGCGAGCCAGACGAACGTGTCGAACCACCTGAAGCTGTTGCGGGAGGCCGATCTGGTGGTGAGCGAGCCCGCGGGCCGCTACACCTACTACCGGCTGCGGCCGCAGGTGCTGCGGGCGCTGGCGACGACGCTCACCGAGCTCGCCGACGTCGCCGATGCGGGCGCGCAGGAGCGGAGGCCGTGCCCGTGACGCAGACCGCCGGAACGGAGCCCGCGGAGTCCGACGTCCTGCACCGCTTGTCCTTTCTGGACCGGTTCCTGCCGGTGTGGATCATCGCCGCGATGGGGGCCGGCCTGCTGCTGGGCAGTGTCGTGCCGGGGCTGCAGGGCGTGCTGGAGGCCGTGAAGGTCGGCCAGGTGTCGTTGCCGATCGCGCTGGGCCTGCTGCTGATGATGTACCCGGTGCTGGCGAAGGTCCGCTACGACCGGCTGGACACCGTGACCCGCGACCGGCGGACGATGGTGCTGTCGCTGGTGCTGAACTGGGTTTTCGGCCCCGCGCTGATGTTCGCCCTGGCGTGGCTGATGTTGCCGGACCTGCCGGAGTACCGGACCGGGCTGATCATCGTCGGCCTGGCGCGCTGCATCGCCATGGTCATCATCTGGAACGACCTTGCCTGCGGCGATCGCGAGGCCGCCGCGGTGCTGGTGGCGCTGAACTCGGTGTTCCAGGTGCTGATGTTCGGCGTGCTGGGCTGGTTCTACCTCGAGCTGCTGCCGGGCTGGCTCGGCCTGGACACGACCTCGGTGAGCTTCTCGGCGTGGGAGATCGCGCTGAGCGTGGTGATCTTCCTCGGCATTCCGCTGGCGGCGGGGTACGCCTCGCGCCGGCTCGGCGAGCGCGCGAGGGGCCGGGACTGGTACGAGAACCGGTTCCTGCCGCGCATCGGGCCGGTCGCGCTGTACGGGCTGCTGTTCACGATCGTCGTGCTGTTCGCGTTGCAGGGCGAGACGATCACCTCCCGCCCGCTGGACGTGGCCCGCATCGCCCTGCCGCTGCTGGCCTACTTCACGGTCATGTGGGCGGGCTCGTACGCGCTCGGCAGGGCGGCCGGGCTCGGCTACGCCCGCACCACCACGCTCGCGTTCACCGCGGCGGGCAACAACTTCGAGCTCGCCATCGCCGTGGCCATCGGCGTGTTCGGCGTGACGTCCGGGCAGGCGCTGGCCGGGGTGGTGGGCCCGCTCATCGAGGTTCCGGTGCTCGTCGGCCTGGTCTACGTGAGCCTGTGGCTGCGCCGGCGGTGGTCCGCACAACCGTTCAAGACCGCTCCGTCCCGCCGCCGCTAGAACCTCCTCACGGTGATCGTGAGGAGGGCGATGGATACGGATTCGGTGCGGCTCGGGTTCGCCGGGCTGGGCGTGATGGGCCTGCCGATGGCGCTCAACCTGGTGCGTGCGGGGACACCGCTCGTCGTGTGGAACCGGACGCCGCGGCGGTGCGACCCGGTGGTCGCGGAGGGCGCCGAGCGGGCGGCCGGGCCTGGCGAGCTGTTCGCCGGCTGCGACGTGGTGGTGCTGATGCTCGCCGACGAGCCCGCCGTGGACGCGGTGCTCGCGCGGGGCACGCCGGAGTTCGCCACGCGGGTGCGGGGCCGCACGGTGGTGCACATGGGCACGGTTCCCGCCGGGTACTCGCGGGGCCTCGGCGCGGACATCACGGCGGCGGGCGGCGCGTACGTGGAGGCGCCGGTGTCCGGCTCCCGCGGTCCCGCCGAGGAGGGGCAGCTGGTGGCCATGCTGGCGGGCCGCGACGAGGATCGCGCGCGGGTGCGCCCGTTGCTCGCGCCGATGTGCTCGGCGGTGTTCGACTGTGGTGCCGTGCCGGGCGCGTTGCTGATGAAGTTCGCGGTCAACCTGTTCCTGATCACCATGGTCACCGGGCTCACCGAGGCGTTTCACTTCGCCGAGCGGCACGGGCTCGACCTTGCCGCGCTGGAGGGCATTCTCGACGCGGGTCCGATGGCGTCGGCCGTCTCGCGCACCAAGGCGGGCAAGCTGGTGGCCGGTGACTTCGCCGTGCAGGCCTCGATCACGGACGTGTTCAAGAACAACCGGCTCATCGCCGAGGCCGCCCGGGAGGCCGGGGTCGCCTCGCCGCTGCTGGACGTCTGCCATGCTCTCTACGGCGAGACCGTGGGTCTCGGCCATGGCGGCGCCGACATGGCCGCCGTGATCAGGGCCATCGAGGCGCGCACCAAGGAGCTCGGGTGAGAGTGGCGATCGTGACCGGCGGCTCGCGGGGTATCGGCCGCCGGACCGTGGAACGGCTGTGCGGGGACGGCTTCGCGGTGGTGTTCACCCATTCCGGTTCCGGCGCCGAGGCCGCCGACGTGGAACGCGACGCCGCGGCGCGCGGGCACACCGCGGTGGCCGCCCGGCTCGACGTCACCGACCACGATGCACCGGCGCGGCTGTTCGACCTGGCGCAGGCCCAGGGCGCGGTGACCGCGGTGGTGAACAACGCGGGGATCACCGGGCCGATCGGCCCGTTCACCGCGCTGACCGACGAGGATCTGCGCGCGGTCGTGGACGTCAACCTGGTGGCGCCGACCCGCCTGTGCCGCGAGGCCGCCCGGCGCTGGACCACCGGCGAGCACGCGGCCGGCGACCGCGCGATCGTGAACATCTCCTCGGTCGCCGCCCGCACGGGTTCGCCGGGCGAGTACATCGCCTACGCGGCCGCGAAGGCCGGCGTGGAGACGCTGACCGTCGGGCTGGCCAAGGAGCTCGGCCCGGCGGGCATCCGGGTCAACGCCGTGTCGCCGGGCACCACCGACACCACGATCCACGCCAGGGCAGGTGAGCCAGGCCGGGCGCAGCGCGTCGCCGCGAAAGTGCCGCTCGGGCGGCCCGGCGAGCCGTCCGAGATCGCAGGCGCGGTGGCGTGGCTGCTTTCGGACGACGCCTCTTACGTCACGGGCGCGGTGCTGAGCGTCGCGGGCGGCCTCTGACGGGTGGGCCGTGACCTGACCGGCGGATCCGCGCCCAAGGTGACCCTCGGTACGGATCGAGTACCCAGGGTGCCCTTCGGCTCGCCACCGGGGTGGGGATGCGCGGCAATCGCTAGGCCCCGCGATCCACGCCGATGGCGGTGGTCCAGGCGGCCGGTGTCAGCCCGTAGGCCCGTTTGAACATCCGGGTCAGGTGGCTCTGGTCGGCGAATCCGGCCAGCACGGCCACCTCACTCAGCGGGTGCCCGGCACGCATGAGTGTCCGGGCCTGGTCGAGCCTGCGCATGGTGCGGAACCGGGTGGGGCTGGTCCCGAACGCCGCGCGGAACTGCCGGGCGATCGTCCAGCGGTCCAGTCCGGCGACGCGCTCCAGGTCCTCGACGCGATGGACGGTGGCGGGGTCGTCCAGCAACACGGAACGCACCCGCGTCATCGCATCCAGGTCCACACTGGGCCGCCCGGAGGTGCGGGTGTCGGCGTGGCGAGTGAGCACCTCGGCGATGGTGGCCGCGATCTCCGGCGGCCTCCAGCTCGTCCAGCTGCGTGTCGAGGTCGGCGAGGTAGTCACCGAGCGGGGAGCCGAGCTCGGCGGCGGGCACCACCGGCTCCGCCACGAACGGCAGCGGCCGCCCGCCGAGCGCGTCCTGGATGAGCGCCGGGTCGAGGTAGAGGATGCGGTAGCTGAATCCGTCGTCGGTGCCGGGTGCGCCGTCGTGCGGCTCGTCGGGGTGGAGCACGTGCCACTCGCCGGGCAGACAGTGCCGCTGCCGGCCTCGGTAGCGGAACGTCTGCACGCCGCGCACCGTGATGCCGATGGCGTAGGTGTCGTGCCGATGTGTGGCGAACGCGTCGCCGCGCAACGCCGCCTCGAGCCGCTCGATGCCTGCCGCGCCCGTGCCGAACCGCATGCGCGTGCCCGCCGACGGTGACCGGGTGGTCCGGCCGCACAACGGTTCAAGACCGCCACCCCCGGCGGGGTCTAGGTTCGGCCGCATAAGCGAGACAGTACCCCGCCGCAGTCACGAAGGACGCTCCACGATGCTGGCCGCCGCCGTCGAACCCGCGGGCGCAGGGCCCTACCTGTCCCTGGTGGCCGGGGCGCTCGTCGTGATGGGCAGCCCCGGGCCGGCCACGGTGGGTGCCACGGCGACGGCGACGGCGTTCGGTCTGCGCCGGTCGATGCCCTACCTGCTGGGCAGCATGGCGGGCACGACGGTGGCCCTGGTGGTGGTCGCGGCCGGGCTGGCCTCGGTCCTGCTGGCCGAGCCGCGGCTCGGTCCCGTGCTGCTGGTGCTGTCGATCGCCTATCTGGGGTGGCTCGCGTGGAAGATCGCGACGGCGCCACCGCCCAGCTCGGACGCCGCCGGGCACGGCACGCCGCCGACGTGGCTGCACGGCCTGGTGCTGGGCGTGTCGAACCCGAAGGCCTACGCGGCGCTCGGCACGCTGTTCGCCTCGCAGCGGCTCGGCCTGCCCGGCGTGGCTCTGGAGGCCGTGGTCAAGACCCTGGTGCTCACCGGGATGGTCGTGGTCATCCACCTCGGCTGGGCGGCGCTGGGAGCCTCGATGGCGAGCGCGTTGCGCCGGCCTCGCGTTTCGCGGGCGGTCAACGTAGCCCTCGCGGTGGTCCTGCTCGCCTCGACCGTACCGCTCGCGGCGGGGCTGTTCGGCTGACCGCAGGGGATCGGCGACCCGAGTGCAGAACTCGCGGGTCTGAACGCAGGACTCGCGGGCCTGAACGCAGGACTAGCGCGGTCAATTCGGTGTCCTTTGTGAACTGTATCGGACACAGAACTGCCAGCATGAACCATTCCGGTTTCCGGGTCGAGCGATTTTCCGTGACATGAAAACCGCGCCTCAACGTCGTGGTAGCGCTACGTCAAAAGACTCGGGCGTCAAGGGACGACCGGACGCCGGGAAGCTCGACGTCCGTCGTGTCGGCTCTGGCCAAGGCAAACACACTCATCCAGTCTACTTAGGATAGTGTGCGGAACTGATTGTCACGGTATGGTAACGAAGGTTGGCCCGCTTGCTGCGCGCTCGCATTCGTTGGCGCATGGTGGTTCTCACCACATCCTCAACCACGTTCCCCGCAAACGGACCCAGTGCGATGTATTCCGGGGATAGGAGAGTGAGTCCTCAAATGCCACAATGGAGTGTGCCGCGGACCAAGGCGTTGTCGCGGGTGACCGCGTTGCTCTGCGCCGGCCTGCTTCTCGCGAGCTGCGGCGGCGGCGACGCCGACTCGGGCGGGGGCGCTCCTGGCCAGCCACGTCAGGGCGGCAGCATCATCGTCCAGCAGCCGTTCGAGCCCAGCCGGGGCATCAACTTCCTCGTCAGCGACGACCCGTCCCTGATGCAGATCCTGTCCGGCACGGTGTACAGCAAGCTGGTGGATCTGAAGGTCAGCGAGGGCGTCGACGGGGTCGAACTCATCCCCGACCTGGCCACCGACTGGGAGGTCTCCGAGGACGGCCTGACCTACACGTTCACCCTGCGCGACGACGTCACATGGCAGAACATCGCGCCGGTCAACGGAAGGCCGTTCACCGCGGACGACGTCGTGGCGACGTTCGAGGGGCTCAAGGAGAGCGACTCCACGCACAAGTGGATGGCCGAGCCCATCGAAAGCATCAAGGCCGACGGCGACCACCGCGTCGTGTTCACGCTGCGCCACCCGTACGCACCGTTCCTCGAGTACATGGCGCATCACTTCAACGTCATCCTGCCCCGCGAGGGTGTCGAGGGCGAGTTCGACATGGCGAAGAAGGCGATCGGCACGGGGCCGTTCATGGTGGACAGCCACCGGCCCGACGTGGAATGGGTGCTCAAACGCAACCCGGACTACTACGAGGAGGGCAAGCCCTACCTCGACGAGATCCGGATGCCGATCATCAGCGACTCGGCGGCCGTCACCGCCGCTCTGCGCAGCGGCAGGCTCGACATCGGCGGCCAGCCCTACGACGTGGTGGACAACACCTTCCGCGGCAACGAGGACTACTCCGTCATCGAACAGCCGTCCAACTTCGTGAGCTTCGACATCAACACCACCCAGAAGCCGTTCGACGACGTCCGCGTGCGCCGCGCCGTGATGATGGCCGTCGACTGGGAGGGCATGGGCAAGACCACTCGCGGCAAGTTCAACTACACCTCGTTGCTGCGTCCGGAGATCAGCGATGCGGCGCTCACCGGCAACGAGGTGAAACAGCTGCGGCCGTACGATCCGCAGCGGGCCCGCGAGCTGCTCGCCGAGGCCGGCTACCCGAACGGTTTCTCGACGACCCTGCTGGTGCAGCAGCTCAGCGACGCCGACGTCCGCGAGGGCGAGTGGATCGTGGCCGACCTGAAGAAGGTCGGCATCGACGCCGAGATCCAGATTCTCGACCCGGGCACCGCCATCGACCGCCGCCGCAACCACCAGTTCGGGCTCAGCAAGGCCGCCAGGGCCGTCATCTTCCCGGACCAGACGATCCAGGACTACCGCACCGGCTCCGCCGAGAACTACGCGGCCATCAGCGATCCGAAGGTCGACAGGCTGATCGCCGAGTCGCGCCGGACCCTCGACGACAAGGCACGCAACGAGCTGTACCGCGACTTCCAGGAACACATGGAGACCGAGATCGCCGCGTCGATCCTGCCGATCCAGTACTACCAGTACTGGGTGGCGAGTGGCCGGGTGCAGAACTACCACCAGTCGCCGATCTACCGCGGCCGCACCTACGCCGACGTGTGGGTCACCGAGTAGCACTCACCCAGCGATCTCCCTTCCGTCCGGTGCGTTTGTCCGGACAGACTCCAGAGGAGGAAGCCAGCGTGCATGGGTCACCGCTGCTCGAGGTCAGCAACCTGCGCGTCCGGTTCCCGACCCGCCACGGGCGTGTCGAGGCGGTCAGTGACATGTCGTTCACCGTGGCCGAGGGCGAGACCGTCGCGATCGTGGGCGAGTCGGGCTCCGGCAAGAGCGTCACGGCACTGTCCGTGATGGGATTGCTGAACTCGGGCAGCATCGAGTCCGGGTCGATCCGGTTTCGCGGTGAGGATCTCACCGCCGCCGAGCCGAGGCGGATGCGCCAGATCCGGGGCGAGGAGATCGCGATGGTCTTCCAGAACCCGATGGCCGCGCTCGATCCGCTCTACACGGTGGGCAACCAGGTCGCCGAGGCGATCCGCATCCATCGCGACGTCTCCGCGGCCGAGGCCAGGGCTCGCGCCGTCGAGTTGCTGAGGGAGGTGGGCCTGCCCGACCCGGAGCGGCGGGCCCGCTCGTACCCGCACGAGCTCTCCGGCGGGCAGCAGCAGCGTGTCGTGATCGCGATCGCCCTGTCCTGCAACCCGGCGCTGCTCATCGCCGACGAGCCCACCACCGCCCTCGACGTGACGGTGGAGGCCCAGATTCTGCGGCTGATGCGGACCCTGCAGGCCGACCACGGCACCGCACTGCTGTTCATCACCCACGACATGGGCGTCGTCGCCGAGATGGCCGACCGTGTCGTGGTGATGTACGCGGGCAAGGTCGTAGAGCAGGGCACCGTGGAGCAGGTGCTGCGCGAGCCGCAGAACCCGTACACGCTCGCGCTGCTGCGCTCGATCCCGAGCCCGGACATCAGCCGGGACACGCTCATGCCCGCCATCCGCGGATCGGTGCCGAGCCTGCTGGACACGCCGTCCGGCTGCCGGTTCCACCCGCGCTGCCCGCGGGTCCTCGACCGGTGTGTGCGCGAGGAGCCGCCACTGGCCGCGCTGCCGGGGCAGCGGGACAGCCGATGCTGGCTGCACCTGCAACCGGACGGCGGGCTGCTGCCCGCCGAGAGCACCGACAGCACCGAGAGCACCGAGAGCACCGGCAGTGCCGACCGCTCCGCCCGCCACGGTGCGGGCTCGATCCAGTCAGGAGCCACAGGTGTCAGCTGAGCCGACCGTGGAGACGGGGCAGGAGACGCCCATCCTCGAAGTGCGCGACCTGGTCAAGCACTACCCGGTCCGGAGGGGAGCGTTCGGCAGGGGCGCCGGTGTCGTGCGCGCCGTCGACGGCGTGTCGTTCCGCATCCCGCGCGGCCGCACGGTGGGTCTGGTCGGCGAGTCCGGATCGGGCAAGTCGACCACGGCGCGACTGGCCAACCGGCTCGTCGAACCGACATCGGGACAGGTGCTCTTCGACGGCGCGGATCTGCTGGCCACACGCGGCCGGGAGCTCAAGGCGCTGCGCAGCCGGATGCAGATGGTGTTCCAGGATCCGTACGGCTCGCTGAACCCGCGCATGACGGTGTTCGACATCGTGGGCGAGCCGCTGGAGGTGCACGGAGTCTCACGGGGCAGGGCGCGCACGGCGCGCGTGACGGAGCTGCTGGAGACGGTCGGCCTCTCCGGCCGCGATCTGTACCGGTTCCCGCACCAGTTCTCCGGCGGGCAGGCGCAGCGCATCGGCATCGCCAGGGCGCTGGCCACGAACCCGGACGTGATCTTCTGCGACGAGTCGGTCTCCGCGCTCGACGTGTCGGTGCAGGCGCAGATTCTGAACCTGCTGAAGCGGCTGCAGCGCGAGCTCGGACTGTCCTATCTGTTCATCGCCCACGACCTCAACGTCGTGCGCTACATGGCCGACGAGCTGTGCGTCATGTACATGGGGGAGATCGTGGAACGCGGCGACAGCGACGCCGTGTTCGCCGACCCGCGGCACCCGTACACGCAACTGCTGCTGGCGGCCATCCCGGGCCACGACCCGGCCACGGCCAAGGCGAAGGACCGGGCCGTGGCACGAGGCGAGGTGCCCAGTCCCAGCGCACCCCCGAGCGGGTGCCGCTTCCACACCCGCTGCCCGTTCGCGTTCGAGCGGTGCACGGCGGAGGCGCCCCGGTTGCGGACCAGTCCCGCCACCGGGCGGGCGGCGGCCTGCCACCTGCTCGACGACACGAGTGAGGGAGGTCCGTCGTGATCCGGTACGTCGTGCGCAGGCTCGGCTACGGGCTCATCGTGCTGTTCCTGGTCACCGTGTTCGTGTTCGTCGCCATGACGTTCATCCCGAGCGACGCGGTCGACCTCATGCTCGCCGACACGGGCGCCTCCGAGGAGCAGGCCGCCGAGCTGCGGGCCGAGCTCGGGATCGACCGGCCGGTGCACGAGCAGCTGTTCAGCTTCCTCGGCGGCGCACTGCAGGGCGACTTCGGTCGCTCGTTCTACACCGACGAGCCGGTGATGCAGCTGTTCCTCGACCGCATCCCGGTGACGCTGCAGCTCGGCGGCCTCGCCCTCGCCGTGGGCACGGCCCTCGGCGTGGCGCTCGGCATCCTCGCCGCCGTGCGCCGCGGAACCAGGAGCGACTCCGCGATCCGCGGCGTCGCGGTGGCCGGGCTCTCGGTGCCCAACTACGTCGTGGGCCTGCTGTTGCTGACCGTTCTGGGCCTGTGGTTCGCGTGGTCGCCCCCGTTCGTCTACGTCGGACCGACCGAGGACTTCGCGTCGTGGGCCCAGCAGATGGCACTGCCCGCGATCGCGCTCGGCACCTCGGCCGTGGCAGGCACCACCCGGATGACCCGGTCGTCGCTGCTGGAGAACCTCGGGTCGCAGTTCATCCGCACCGTGCGGGCGAAGGGCGCCTCCGAGCGCCTGGTGCTGTACAAGCACGCACTGCGCAACTCGGTGATCTCGGTGCTCACGCTGCTGGGCGTCAACCTCGGCACGATCCTGGGCGGCACGGTGATCCTGGAACAGATGTTCTCGCTGCCCGGCACCGGCCAGCTCATCTACCAGTCGGTGCTGGATCGCGACTATCCCGTCGTGATCGCCTGCACCATCTTCTACGCCGGGCTGTTCGTGATCACGATGATCATCATCGACGTTCTGTACGCCCTCATCGACCCGCGGATCCGCGCCGCACGGGAGGCAGGCACATGAGCAGCGACGTCAGCACGGGCGCCCGGCACGACGGACAGGCGTCCCCGGAGCCGCCGGACCGCCCGGCCGCCGCACCGCCGGCGCGGCGGAGGAGCCTGGCCGAATGGCGGGCCGGGTTCACCCGGTTCCTGCGCACCGAGCCGCTGGGCGCGGTCAGTCTCGTGCTCATCGCGCTCGTCGTGCTCGTCGCCGTCTTTGCCCCGCTGGTGGCGCCGCACGATCCCCTGCTGCAGAACCGCACCAGGATCACGGAGGGACCGTCGGCGCAGTTTCTGCTCGGCACCGACGACCTGGGGCGCGACGTGCTGAGCAGGCTCATCTACGGCGCACGATCCTCGATGCTCATCGCGGTGCTGACGACGGCGATCAGCCTCGTCCTCGGCACCGTGTTCGGCGTCGTGTCCGGCTACCTCGGCAGGACGAGGGACCTGCTCATCCAGCGGGTCATGGACACCATCCAGTCGGTGCCGCCGCTGGTGCTGTTGCTGTTCATGGCCGTGGTGCTGACGCCGTCCATCCACGGCACGATCATCGCGCTGGTCATCGTCATCACGCCGTCGTTCAACCGCGTGGCCCGTGCGGAGACCCTGCGCATCAAGGAGGAGCCCTACATCGAGGCCGCCAGAGCCACGGGTGCGGGCGCACTGCGGATCATGACCCGGCACGTGCTGCCGAACATGATGGCGCCGCTGCTGACGATGGCCTCGCTGCTGTTCGCGGGAGTGATCATCGCCGAGTCGGCGCTGAGCTTCCTCGGCATCGGCACACCGCCGCCGACCCCGTCGTGGGGCCTGATGCTCTCCGAGGGCGTGCGGTACGTGGAGATGGCGCCGTGGATGGTGATCGCGCCCGGGGTGGTGCTGTCGCTGGCGGTGTTCGCGTTCAACCTGCTCGGCGACGCGCTGCGCGACTTCCTCGACCCGCGCCTGCACCGCTGAACGCCACCGGGCCGGGCGATCAGGAGCCCGGTCCGGACTCGGAGGTGAGGGCGGCGGCGTAGTGGTCGAAGAACAGCCGGGCGACCAGGTCGCCGCGGGAACCGGTGCCGGACTTGGCGAAAACGGACTTGAGATGGTCCTGCACGGTGTAGGAGGACACCCGCAACCTGCCCGCGATCTGCGTGGTGGACAACCCCTGCGCCACCAGCTCGGTGACCCGGCGCTCGCTGCCGGTGAGGCCGTAGGCATCGGCCAGCAGGGGCGCCAGCTCCGCCCGGCGAGCCGCTTCGAGCAGCACCGCGACCGGGGCGTCCGGGCCCTCGCCCAGCAGCGAACCGCGCACGACCAGCCACTGACCGGTCCGGGTGCGCACCCTTGCCCTGGCCTGCCGGGATCCGGCCGCCCCGGCCGCCGCGTCCGTCGCCGGGCCGGACAGGGCGCGGGCCTGGCGGGCCACGGCGGGAACCACCAGCGGCAGCCGGGCACCCGCTCGGCCACCGGTGCCCAGCTCGGCGAGCCACCGATCCGCCGCCTGGTTGGCCATGTTGATGCCGTCGTCGGCGTCGAGCACCAGCAGCCCGGCCTCGTCGTCGCCGGCCCGGGCGCAGTCGAGCAGCAGGTTGCGCCGTAGTCCCTCGGCGATCAGTCCGGATGTCTCCGCCAGGAACCGCACGTCGGCGGGGGAGAAGTGCGGGCGCCTGGCCTCCCGGAACACGGTCAGCACGCCCCAGGTGCCGGTTCCGCCCGTGAGGGTCACCCGCAGCTCGTCCGCGAAGCCACCCGGCCCGCGGATCTCCCGGTGGCGCAGGCTGCGGTCGAGCTCGCCCTCGGTGACCTCGCTCAGGCTGGCCGCAAGCTGCCGCCCGCGAGCCAGGTGGGCCCACTTGTTGAAGTCCGGCTCACGCACCTCGATCTCGACGAGCCGCAGCATCGCGGCCGAAGGCAGGCCGTTCTCGACGAACTCCGCGGTGGGCAGCATCGTCGCCGGATCGATCGTCATCAGGCAGGTGCCCTCGGCGGGCACGGCCCTGCCGAGGGCGTCGCCGACCGCGCGCGCGAACTCCGGCACCGGCAGCCCCCGGTGCACAAGCCGCACGATGTCGTCGCGAACGCGTGCCTGCGCCGCGGCCCCGTTGCCCACGCGCCGAGCGTACGCCGGGCACCGCGCCTGCATCCCAGGAATCTGGGATTCCGGCCCGCCGCGTGCGCTCTCATGCTGGACCGGACACGCCGACGAGAGGAACGGACATGGGGACGAAGGCCAGGGATGCCGAAGAGGAGACGACCGCGCCCATCCGGCTGTACATGTCGATGTCGCTGGACGGCTTCATCGCCGGTCCGGACGACCGGAAAGGGCAGGAGCTGGGGCTGGGCGGTGGCAGGCTGTTCAACTGGCTGGACGACCGGCTGTCACCGGGCCCGAACGGGCAGGTGTTCGCCGAGGCCCTGGCAACGGGCGCCCTGATCTCCGGGCGGCGCACCTTCGAGCTCGCCGGACGGTGGCAGGGCGACCATCACGACGGTGTGCCGATCAACGTGCTGACCCACCACGTCGACGAGGGCGACGTGCCGCCGGGCAGCGCGCGGTTCTACACCGACGTCGCCGCCTGTGCTGCCGACGCGCGGGCCGCGGCAGGCACCCGCGCCGTCATGGTGCACGGCGCGGGTGCGGCACAGGCGCTCCTGCGGGCGGGCGAGCTCGACGAGCTGGAGATCCACCTCGTGCCGGTGCTGCTCGGTGCGGGCCGCAGGCTGTTCGAGGCGGTTCCCGGCCCGGTCGAGCTGCGGCTGGTCCGGCAGCTGGAGGGCCGGGGCGTGACCCACCTGCGTTACCAGGTGCTGGGCTCGGCCTGACTCAGCTCATGCGGGGCAGCGGGCGCGGGTGGTGGCGGGTGAAGGCGGGCTCCGCGGCCCCGGCCTCGTCGTGGAGCCAGTCGTAGAGCCGGTGGTACTCGGGTCCGTACCGCCGGGCCTGCGCGTCGAGCACCGCGGGCGCGGTGACGGGCCACCGGCCGGACTCGACGCGGCGCAGCACCACCCGCAGTGCCGTCAGCTCCTCGGCGGCGGTGTGCTGGCAGTGGCCGCCGCGGTCGACGTAGAGCTGCCGCAGCCGGGCAGGCTCCACCCGCGTGGCGTAGCTGCGCTCGTGCGCGGGGGCGACGCCGTCGCCGACGGGGTGCAGGGTCGCCACCGGCATCGAGCCGTGCCCGGTGGGTGTGCCGTGGCGGACGAGCCAGCGGGCGGCGCCGTGGTCCTCGGCGATGCGTGGTGCCGCCGCGAGAGCGTCGAGGTCGGCGGACAGGTCGAGCGCCGCCTCCCGGTAGGCCTCGCGGACGAGCCGGTGCTCGCTGGTGCGGGGCAGCAGGCGCCGGTAGTCGACGCCGGTGTTGCCCGTGGGGTTGCCGCCCGCCTGGGCCTCCAGGTCGGTGCGCAGATCGCCCCAGATGAGCTCGTCGAGCACCAGCTGGACGAACCGCGTCTGCTCGCGGATCTGCCCGGCGGTCTCCGCCGATCGTGGCTGCAACGCCCGCTGCCAGCCGGGCACGCCGCCCAGGGCTCCCGCGAGTGCCAGCCGGGCGCGGCCCTGCGGGGTCTCCAGCGCCCGGGTGAGCACCCGGTGCGCGGCGGCGACGTTGGCCTCCGGATCGCCGATGCGCACCAGTTCCAGCTCCGGCGCGAGCAGCGTCCGCACGGTGAAGCCGTAGTCGAGCAGCTGGGTGAACAGGGCCTGCCCACCCGCGACGGGCCCGCACATCGCGAGCACACCGTCGATGCGCCGCGGAAGGTGCTCGGACAGCAGCACGGCGTTGAGCGCGCCGCCGGACGCGCCCCACGTCACGACCTGGTCCGGCGTGCCAACGGTGCGGTCGAACCAGCCGAGCAGCGCGGTCTGGTCCCGTACGGCCTGGCGCGCGGAGAAGCCGTACGGCTTGGAGTACAGCGAGGCGGCCAGTGCGTAACCCTCGTCCAGCAGCCGGTCGGCGGCCTCGGGTCTGTTGGCCAGCTCGATCTGCTCGGGAACGTAGTCCCTCGGGTAGATGCCGTGGTGGTAGAGCAGCAGGGTGCCGTTCCAGTCGGGCGGCACCTCCACGCGGTAGCGGGCGCCGTCGAGCACGCCCGTGTGGATGTCGGTGTCGTTCGTCTGCGGGGCGGCGGCGCCGGAGACGACCAGCGCGGCGACCACGATTCCGGTGAGCAACATGGTCGTCGATACTGGCCCGGTGGGGCGGCGGAGGAATCCGTTCCGGCGCGGCTTCGGCTCGTACGTCCGCCGACGTACGCCGCGGCCGGGATGCGGCGGACGCGGCGAGGCCGGGTGGCGGGGTGCGTCCGCCACCCGGCCGTACCGACCGGACGTCGCGGGCCGGTGCCGCGGCCGGCCCGGTGCCGGTCAGACCGCGGCGGCGGCGCTGCGCCAGCCGGGCCGGTACTCCTCGCGCACGACGGCCGAGTAGGGCGCGGGGCTGACGATGGCCCGCACCGCGAACTGCTCGTGTGGCTGCACGGTGGTCTTGCGCGTCCCGCCGCCCGGCTCGCCCCAGACGACTCGCACCTCGGCGCCCAGCGGGACGTCCGGGTTCACCGTCGCCAGCGACAGCGCGGTGCGCTCGTTGGCGCTGTAGCCGGTGAACAGCGACAGCCCCACCACGTTGCCGTCGGCGTCGAGCACGGAGTCGAAGTTGGACGATCCGTAGTTGGCGTTGGGCAGGTCGAAGAACTGGTAGACCGGGCCGTCCTTGTCCACCGGGTTGGCCAGCAACGTGCCGACGTCCTCGGGATTCCAGGCCAGAGTCACCTTGCGGCGCTGGGTGTCCGGGTCGATCCGGCGCAGCGCGTCCTGGCCGATGAAGTCGTGGTCGAACTTGACGAACGTGCCGTAGCCCAGCTCCCACGGGTTGAGGTAGTAGTCCTCGATGCGGTCGGACACGAAGCTGCCCGCGAGGGCGTTGGTGGCCTCGTAGCCGTTGGCGGGCAGCCACTCACGGTACGGGCGAAGCTCCTCGCTGGTGTACACGGCGGGCAGCGGCGACGGGATCCAGCCCGACTCCAGGGTGTTGCACGAGTAGGCCCGCGCCCCCGCGGGCTCCAGCCCGAACTCCTGGCCCGCCTCCAGGATGGCGTCGCGGATCTTGTCGTAGGTCTCGTACGGGCCCCACAGTTCCAGGCCCGGCGCGCCCGCCATGCCGTGCCGCAGCGTGCGCACCTTGTCGCCCGCCACGTTGAGGTAGCCCATCCGGAAGAAGCGCACCTTGTCCACGGGCCCGCCGTTGACCTTCTCGATGACCTCCCACGCGCGGGGGCCCTGGATCTGGAACCGCCACAGGTCACGGGTGACCGGCTTGCCGTACGGCCGGGAGGGCGAGCGCTGGTCGAGGCGGACGTCGACGTTGTAACCCCGCCTCGCCTGGAACGTCAGCCAGTTCGCCACGGGTGCGCGGCCCACGAAGACGAACTCCTCCTCCGCCAGCCGGAAGAGGATGCCGTCGCCGATGACCCCGCCTTCCGGGGAGACGGGCACGAACTGCTTCGCGCTGTCGACGGCGAAGTTCTTCATGCTGTTGATCCCGGTGTCGGACAACAGCTTCAGCGCGTCGGGCCCGGACAGGAAGAGGTTCACCATGTGGTGGGTCTGGTCGAACAGCACCGCCGTCTCGCGCCAGGCGATGACCTCGCGGCGGAAGTTGGTGAACTCGGAGGGCACGACCGGGTAGATGTAGGCTCCGAGCTGGGAGTTGCGCAGCAGCTCCACCGTGCTGGGTGACTGGTCCAGGACTTCCTGCAGGTTCTTCGCGCTCATGTGGTACCCGTTCTCGTACGACGTCGTCGGAGATTGCTTGGTGGCTCACGCTACGCAGGACGCGCGAGCCACCGACATGGGAGAATGGCTGGACTCCGGTGTCCGCGCCCGGTCACCGGCCGCGAGTCATTTGACGTAGGCACGGCGGCTCCCGGCAGGTCAGAATCCGTATTCCTCGGCGGTCACGTACTCGACGCCGAGCTGGGCGAGCTTGTCGCGCAGACCGTATCGGTCGAGCCCGAGTTCGCCCCGGCGGAAGGCCTCTCGGGAGGCCTCTTCCTTGTCGACGCGCGCCTGGGCCGACTCCAGCGCCGCCTCGACGTCCTGCCGCGCGACGACCATGGCGCCGTCGTCGTCGGCGAGGACCGCGTCCCCGGGCCGGATCAGCTGCCCGCCCACCGTCACCGGCACGTTGACCGCGCCCGCGGTGGCCTTGACCGTCCCTTGTGCACTGACCGCGGCCGACCACACGGGGAAGTCCATGGCGTGCAGTTCGGCCACGTCACGGACGCCGCCCGTCGTGACCAGCCCCCTCACCCCGCGCAACTGCAGGGCGGTGGCGAACAGCTCGCCGAACGCGCCGTCGCTTGAAGGCGACGTCGTGGTCACCACCAGCACGTCGCCCGCGCGGCACTGCTCCACGGCCGCGTGGATCATCAGGTTGTCACCGGGCCAGCACAGCACGGTGACGGCGGTGCCGCCGATGCGGGAACCGAGGTGAACCGGGCGGATCCGCGGCCCCAGGTACCCGGTGCGGCCCATGCCCTCGTGCACCGTGGCCACACCGTACCCGGCGAGCTTGGTCACCTGCTCCAGGTCGGCGCGCGGGGGGTCGGTGACGATCACGTTCCTCACGCCAGCTCCTCGGTGACCTGCGGGTAGAGCCGCATGTAGGCCTCGCCCATCGTGGTGTGCGGCAGGCCGAGGTTCGGGCCCGCGTTGCGTTTGAGCTGCACCCCCCGCCGCTTGGCGAGCTCGGTGTAGTAGTCCCACATGTGCTGCTGCGCGGGCAGGCACTCCATGGCCTTGCGCTTGGTGTCGAACACCGGCGTGATGTCCAGCAGCACGTTCGGCTTGAAGTCGCACTGCTCCGGCTGGTGCGGCTCGAAGAAGAACACCGGCGGGGCACCGAGCGGATCACCGGGCGCGTCGTAGCCGATCGCCTGCGCCAGCACCCGCGCCTGCAACGCCATGCGGGCGGCGGCCGGATGGTCCTGGTTGTACGGGTCGGCCAGCGGATGCGTGAGCACCACCGACGGGTTCACGTCGCGGTAGACGTGCACGATCCGGTCCACCAGCTCCGGGTTCTCCAGCAGCGGATAGTCGCCCGCGTCGAGGAACTCGATCTCCGCGCCGAGCACCTCCGCCGCGTTGGCGGCCTCGGTGCGGCGGAGCTGCTTGATCTCGTCGAGCGTCCTGCCCTCCCGCCACGCCTTCGCCGACTCGCCCCGCTCGCCGTAGGTCAGGCAGAGCACCTTCGCCCGCTCGCCCCGCGCCGTCGCCAGCGCGATCGCTCCCGAGGCGCGCCAGACGAAATCGCCCGCGTGGGCGCTGATCACCAGCAACGAACTCATCCCGCCATCTCCTTCGACGTCTGCGTGGCACTCGATAGGCACACTAGGAGCACGAGACCGTGATCGGGATGGCCCGCAGACTCCTCACGGCTACGTCAAACGTCGCGGCCGGGGCGGGCGGGATGTCCCGCGAACCGCCGTCATCGGACGCTGCCGAGGCGGTGGGGGAGCGGCTTACCGTGCCTTCCCATGACGCGCGCGGAGCCGGTGGGCCAGGTGCGCGGCGCGACCCTCGCGGATATCGAACACCAAGGCCGGGGCTCGAGTCGACGATCG
Organism: Prauserella muralis; assembly: GCF_003202285.1. Taxonomy (GTDB): domain Bacteria; phylum Actinomycetota; class Actinomycetes; order Mycobacteriales; family Pseudonocardiaceae; genus Prauserella_B; species Prauserella_B muralis. The sequence goes on along the minus strand of NZ_MASW01000005.1, from coordinate 706,428 downwards.
CTACGCCGTCTCAGACCGCGATGGGCGCGTCGTCTCCGGCCTCTCGCCGGCCGCGTTCCTGCGGGCATGATCGTGGATGTCATCCGCAACGACGCCGCCAGGGTCGCCACCACCGGCAGCATCGCCGTGACGGCCCTGTGCCGGGCCGAGCGGTACCCGACGGTCCACCAGCTCACCTCGGAGGGTGACCGCGACGCCGCGGCCGGGAACCGGGCTGGCGCGGTGTCTACTGTGGTGCGATCGGCATGGTGCCCCCGGGGACATGTGCGGTGCGCCCGGTTCGACGTCGCCATCCGCGCGGCGGTCGTGGACACCGACACCGCCAGCACCACCTACGGCACGGGCGGTGGCATCACGTGGGACTCCGAACCCGCCGCCGAGTACGCGGAGCTGCTGGCCAAGGCCGTGCCCGCCTCGCCTGCCGCCCTCGGCGAACCGGCGAGCACCGCTCGGTCATTTGTCGCGGTCAACTCGGCCCCGATGCCCGAGGTCAGGCCCGCATCCCGTGGGCTCTACTGACAACGAGGGCGAACGCCCCGCGCCGCGCCCCGTGTGACGAACGAGGAGAGCCATGACCCTGCAGCAGGAGGTCGCCGGCCGTGGTCGCCGGCGGGCCCATCTCGCCGATCTGGTGCGCAACATCAGCTACGAGGTGATGCCGTTCAAGAACACCGAGCGGGACGTGGTCGCCACCGTGCCGGTCAGCGTGCCGCTGACGGTCACCGTCACCGAGGCCAAGGGCATCGACACGACCCTGGCGCTCACCGAGCGCCTGCTGGGCCACGGCTACTCCGTCGCGCCGCACCTGCCGGCGCGGCAGTTCGCGAACACCCGCCACGTCGGCGAGGTGGTGGACCGGCTGCGCGAGGCCGGGGTGCGCTCGGTGTTCGTCGTCGGCGGTGACGCGCCGGAGCCCGTGGGCGAGTTCGCCGACGCGCACGCGCTGCTGCAGGCGATGGAGGCGCACGGTCACCCGTTCACCGAGGTCGGCATCGGCGGCTACCCGGAGGGTCACGCGCGCATCCCGCAGGAGGCGATCGACCTGGCCCTGAAGCAGAAGGCACCGTTGGCGACCCGCGTCATCACCCAGATCTGCTTCGACGCCACGACCACGAGCACGTGGGCCGCCCGGATCGCCGCCTGCGGTGTCGGCCTCGACGTCCACGTCGGGATGCCGGGGCCGGTGAACAGGCAGAAGCTCATGCGCATCTCGGCGGGCATCGGGCTGGGTCAGTCGGCGCGGTTCCTGCAGAAGCAGCGCAGCCTGGCGTGGCGCTTCCTGATGCCCGGCGGGTACAACCCGACGAAGCTGGCGAAGCGGCTCGGTGCCGCGGTGCCGAGGACCGACAGCAACATCCGGGGCCTGCACATCTTCACCTTCAACGAGCTGGCCGGGACGGAACGGTGGCGGCGGTCGCTGCTGGCCTCGATCGGCGGTGAGGACCGGCGATGACCTCGGAACGCAGCCCCTACGCCGACTACGGGCGGCTGATCGTGCAGGGTGCCGACCGCCCCGGCATCGTGGCGAGCGTGTCGACCCTGCTCACCGAGCACGGCGCCAACATCGTCTCCCTCGACCAGTCCTCGAGCGACCCCTCCGGCGGCCGGTTCTTCCAGCGCACCGTGTTCCACCTTCCGGACCTTGCCGCGCGGCTGCCCGGGCTGAACGCGGCACTGGAGCAGCGGCTGGCCGACGACCTGGGGCTGGAGTTCCGGCTCGTGGAGGCCAAGCGCCGCAAGCGGGTGGCGATCTTCGTGTCCAGGGCCGACCACTGCCTGCTCGACCTGCTGTGGCGCCAGCGGCGCGGAGAGCTGCCGATGACCGTGCCCATGGTGGTGTCCAACCACCCCGATCTCGGCGACGGGGTGCGCCAGTTCGACATCCCGTACTTCCACGTACCGGTGACCAGGGATGGCAAGGCCGCCGCGGAGAAGGAGCAGCTGAACCTGCTCAAGGGCAATGTGGACCTCGTCGTGCTCGCGCGCTACATGCAGATCCTCTCGGGCGACTTCCTCGAGGAGCTGGGGGTTCCGGTCATCAACATCCACCACTCGTTCCTGCCCGCGTTCATGGGCGCCGGCCCCTACCAGCGGGCCAAGGAGCGCGGCGTGAAGCTGGTCGGTGCCACGGCGCACTACGTGACCGAGGACCTCGACGAGGGCCCGATCATCGAGCAGGACGTCATCCGGGTGTCGCATCACGAGTCGGTGCGCGACCTGCAGCGCAAGGGCGCCGACGTGGAGCGGCTCGTGCTCGCCCGCGCCGTGACGTGGCACTGCGAGGACCGCGTCATTCGTGACGGCAACGCGACCGTGGTGTTCTAGGGAGGCGCAGAGCGTGACCGCACAGGTTCTCGATGGGCGTGCCGTCGCGGCGGCCCTGCTCGACCGGGTCGGCCGCGAGGTCAGCGAGTTCGTCGCCGACCACGGCCGTGTGCCGGTGCTGGCCACGGTGCTCGTCGGCGACGACCCCGCGTCGCACACCTACGTGCGCATGAAGGCCAACCGCTGCCTCAAGGCGGGCATGCACTCGCATCGCCTCACGCTGGCGTCCTCGATCAGCACCGAGACGCTCGTGCACCAGCTTCGCGAACTCTCCGACGACCCGGCGGTCGACGGCATCCTGCTGCAACACCCGGTGCCCGCCCACCTCGACGAGCGCGCGGCGTTCGAGGCGATCGACCCGGCGAAGGACGTCGACGGGGTCACACGCACCTCGTTCGCCGCGATGGCCTTCGGTGAGGACGGCTTCCACTCCGCGACGCCGGGCGGGATCATGGCATTGCTCGACGCCTACGACATTCCACTCGCGGGCAGGCACGCCGTCGTCGTCGGGCGCAGCGCCATTCTGGGCAAACCGGCCGGGATGCTGCTGCTGGCCCGCGACGCCACCGTGACGTACTGCCACTCCCGCACCGCCGACCTCGCGGCGCGGGTCGCGGAGGCCGACATCGTGGTGGCCGCCGTGGGCAGGCCCGGTCTCATCCGCGGCGCGTGGATCAAGCCCGGCGCCGTGGTGGTCGACGCGGGCTACGCCGACAACACCGGCGACGTCGAGCACGCGGCGGCCGCCGAGCGCGCGTCCTACCTCACGCCGGTGCCCGGCGGCGTCGGGCCGATGACCATCGCCACCCTGCTCGCGCAGACGATCAGGGCGGCACGACAGCACGAAGCCGCTCGTCAACCGTCGGTGCAACCGGTAAGGGGTGCGATATGACCGAAGCCCGCGACAACTACCTGCTCGACGTGGCGGCCAGCAGGCGCGGCTACGCGATCAACCGGCTGTGCGGCTCGCTGAAGGATCCGGAGAACCGGCGGCGCTTCAGCGAGGACGAGGCGGCCTACTGCGACGCCTACGGGCTCTCCGAGGAGCAGAAGAAGGCGATCCTGGAGCGCGACTGGACGGGCATGCTCGAGCTGGGTGCGTCCATTTTCTACACGTTCAAACTGGCCATGCTCGACCAGAAGTCGATGCAGTACCTCGGTGGCGTGTTCACCGGCATGTCGACCGAGGAGTTCATGGCCGCGATGCGCTCGGGAGGGCGGAACTTTGGCTAGGATCATCTGGGGGCTGGCGACCTCGCACGTGCCCTCGATCGGCGCGGCGATGGACAACGGCAAGACGGCCGACGACTACTGGAAGCCGCTGTTCGACGGCTACGAGCCCGCGCGGCGCTGGATGGCCGAGCACACGCCGGACGTGGCGGTGGTGGTGTACAACGACCACGCCAACGCCGTCGACCTCGACCAGGTTCCGGCGTTCGCGATCGGCACCGCCGACCGGTACCCGGTGGCCGACGAGGGCTGGGGCCGCAGGCCGGTGCCTCCCGTCACGGGCGCGCCCGAGCTGAGCGAGCACCTCGTGCGGGAGCTGATCGACGACTCGTTCGACATCACCACCTACCACCGGCTCGACGTCGACCACGGACTCACCGTCCCGCTGTCGGTGTACTGCCCGGAGCCGGGGCAGGCCTGGCCGTGCGCGGTGGTGCCGCTGCTGGTCAACGTGATCCAGTACCCGCAGCCCACGGCCGCCCGCTGCCTGGCGCTGGGCAAGGCGCTGGGCAGGGCGATCCGCTCGTTCCCGCAGGACATCTCGGTGGCGGTGTTCGGCACCGGAGGGATGTCGCACCAGCTGGCGGGCGCGCGGGCCGGGCTCATCAACACCGGTTTCGACCGGATGTTCCTCGACGCCATCGAGCACGACCCGGAGAAGCTGGCGGCGCTGACCCGCGAGGACTACATCCGCGAGGCGGGCACCGAGGGCATCGAGCTGATCATGTGGCTGGTCATGCGCGGCGCGCTGAGCGACACCATCACCCGCGTGCACGAGACGTATCACGTGCCCGCGTCGAACACGGCGGCCGGGCTGGCGCTGTTCGAGGACCTCGGCGACCGCGAGGGGGCACCGGCATGACGACGTTCGTCCTCCTCCACGGCGCCTGGCACGGAGGCTGGGTGTGGCAGCGGGTGGCCCCGGCACTGCGCGCGGAAGGCCACGACGTGCACACCCCGACGCTGACCGGGGTCAGCGACCGGGCGCATCTGCTCAGCGCGTCGGTGGGGCTGGGCACCCACGTCCAGGACGTCGTGGCGCTCGTCGAGACGCACGATCTCGACGACGTGGTGCTGGTGGGTCACAGCTACGCGGGCCAGGTGGTCACCGCCGTCGCCGACCGGATCGGCGAGCGGCTGAGCAGGCGCGTCTATCTCGACGCGTTCGTCGGCGACGACGGCGAGGCCGCCATCGACCTGCTGCCCGAGACGGTCGCGGGGCACTACCGGGAGTCGGTGGCCGGACCGGGCTTCGGCTGGCTGATCCCCGTGCGCTCGCTGACCGTCCTCGGCGTCACCGAGCAGGCCGACCTCGACTGGCTCGGCGCGCGGCTGACACCGCATCCGTGGCTGACCTACACCGAGCCGTTGCGGCTGTCCGGGGCGGGGGAGTCGGTGCCCGCGACGTTCGTCGAGTGCACGGACTGGATGCGGGTGTTCCAGCCGCACGCCGAACGCGCCGCCGCCCGCGGCTGGCCGGTCCAGCACGTGGCGACCGGCCACGAGGCCATGGTGACCGCACCCAAGGAACTCGCCGACGTGCTGCTGGCCGCCTGCGCACCGTGACCGTGTCCTGACCCCGCCGCGACAAGGGAGAGCCGATGGAGTTTCTGGTCCGCACGGAGAACCGTCTTCCGCCCGACACCCCGGACGAGACCCGGGACCAGCTGCGCAAGGCCGAGCGCGAGCGCGCCCTGCAGCTGCGCGAGGACGGCGTGCTCAAGCGCTTGTGGCGGGTGCCCGGCCGCAACGCCACCGTGGGCCTCTACGAGGCCGACGACCCGGCCGCGCTGCACGACGCGCTGGCGTCGCTGCCGATGTGGAAGTGGATGGACGTGACCGTCGAGGCGCTCGCCACCCACCCGCAGGAGCGCACCTGACGCGCCCGCGATCGAGCCCGCTCGTGCCCCCGTGCGGCGTCAGGCCTGCGGGGGCACGAGCCCCTCACGCACCGCCACGAGCGCGGCCTGGGTGCGGGAGCTGAGACCGAGCTTGCGCAGCACGTTGCTCACGTGCGTGCGCGCCGTGCGCTCGCTGATCACCAGCCGGGTCGCGATCTCCTGGTTGGACAGTCCTTTCGCGACCAGCGTCAGCACGTCCCTTTCCCGTGCCGTCAGCGCGCTGAGCCCGGTGGGCGGCGACACCATCCGGTGGGTGAGCCGCCGGGCCACCGCCGGGTCGAGGAACACCTCGTCGCGGGCGGCCGCCTGGATCGCGGTGGCCACGTCGTCGGCGCCCGCGCTCTTGAGCAGGAACCCCGCCGCGCCGCCCGCCAGCGCCGCCTGCACCCGCTCCAGCTCGCCGAAGCTCGTCAGCACGACGACCCGCACCGGCGGGAACCGGCCGGTGATCTGCTGGGTGACGAGCACTCCGTCCATCCGGGGCATCACGAGGTCCAGCAGCACCACGTCGGGCAGTTCCCGGTGGGCGGCCATCCGCTCCAGCAGGTCGAGCGCGGCCTGCCCGTCGCCGGCCTCCGCCACGACCTCCACGTCGTCGAGCACGTCCAGGAACGCGCGCAGCCCACGGCGCACCACCGCATGGTCGTCGACGATGACTACCCGCACCGGTTTCGACGCGGCGTGACGGTCACCGTTGCGCTCCATGCTCGTGCCCTCTCCCGCGTCGTCGCCGGCCTGGTCCGACAAGCATGCCCGGCAGTCCGTCCGTGTGCACGGGTGGCGTGACCTCCGCCGCGGAAAGCGCCGAAAGATACGTCATCCGACGCACAACGGCCTCGGCGGACTCGCCGATCGGTCAGTCCAGCCGGCTCGCCGACGTCTCGGGCAGACAGATCAGCGCGTCGAACGCGGCGAGCACGTCGACGGGGGCGTGCGCGGCGACGTGCCGGATGCTCGACGGGCCGTTCGCACCGCGGGCCGGTCGCAGGTCAAGCAGCACCGGCTCCGCGGCAAGGCCTTCACCGGCGATCGCGTGTTCCACGCTGTCCTCGGCGGGCGGGCCGAGCGGCTGCTCGCCGACCGTGAACCCGAGGCGGGCGTTGTCGTCGACCTGCGCGTCGGCCGTGGTGCCGCCGAGCGCGGTCACGCCGACCGCCAGGTAGTCCTCGCCCAGTTCCTCGGCGAGGTAGGCACCTGCCGGGCGCGCGACGACGTTGGGCAGCAGCCGCATCGGCACCCGCTGGGCGTGGGCGTTGTGCGCCAGCATGGCGATCCGCGCGCCGGGGCCGTGCAGCAGGCGAAGCAGGCGCACGGTCTCGGCCATGTAGACGTCGCGCGACGAGCACGCGAGCGTGGCCGCCTCCGCCGGGGCGAGCCGGGAGAGCTCGCGCAGGTGCTCGTCGAGCCGCAAGGCGCCGAGTGCCGCGTGCCGGGCGATCCGCGTGCCGCGGGGGTCGGGCCCCAGCGGCAGTGCGTCCATTCGCAGCCATAACCGGGACAGGGCGGCCGTCGCGGCGTCGCGCTGTGCCGGGCTCAGTGTCGCGTAGCGAGCCAGCGCGGCGCTGTTGTTGGCCGCGGCGTAGGGGCGGGTCGCCTCGACCGCCGCGTCGGCGAGCGCCACGTCACCCGCTGCGTGCTCGGCAAGGTGGTCGCGCACCTGGCGGAGCGCGGGCAGCGGCGAGCCGCCCGACCCAGGCACGTCGAGACCCGCGAACCGGACCCGGCCGCCGGCCGTGTTGTGCTCGCGCAGCCAGCGCAGCAGCGCGACCATCTCGGGCGGGTCGGCGAAGCGGAACGTGAAGCCGCCCCTGGCCACCGCCCGGGCGTCTCCCGGGCCGCCGCGGACCCAGTCGTCGACGAGCCGTCCCTCGGGAAAGCCGGATTCGACGGCGACGACGCCGAAACCGAGTTCCTCCACCAGCACCCGCAGCAGCGCGGTCCGCAGCACCGTGAACTCGCGGATGTAGTGGTTGTTCTCGCCGAGCGCCACGACCGAGGCGCCACCGGCGACCGCGCTGATCGGGGGTACGCCCGCGAAACGCAGCCGCCGGACCTCGGCGGGCAGACCAGCCATCGCGACCCCTGTGCAGACTCCGTCACCGTCCGTGCGCAGCCTAGCGCGGCGCTGAGCCCCGGCACTGCACTGCGGGTGGCTCGGGCGTGGTGGAGAATCGCCGCATGGACGACGACAGCTCCGGCGACGCCACCGTGGACGCGGCCGCTCTGCTCGCGCTGCTCGCCCAGGCCGAGCAGCAGGCACGCGAGGACGACCGGCACGCCGCCGGGTACCGGGACGGCGCCGTGGACGCCTACCTGCACGCGCAGGACCTGGTGCGCGGGCTGGTGGGGTGGCCGGTGGAGCCGAAGCCCATCATCGACCAGCCCTGAGCCGCACCGGGGGCGGTCACAGGATCGCCGAGGCAGGGTGTTGCGGGAACTCCGTCGCCGCATACCGCCGCAGCCTCGCGGGCACCTCCGCGAGCTGGCTGGGCGAGAACGCGGGCGGCACGGTCCGCCCGGGCGTCTCGCCCCGCAGCACCGCCGCCAGGTAGTCCGCCACCCGTGCCGGCGCAGGCACCGGTTCGGCACCCAGGTACGACACGACGATGAGGTCCTCGTTGCATCCGGTCTCGATGGCCGTCGCCCAGCCCTGCCGGACGTCCCACAGCAGCGCGGCGTCCCGGCGGGTGAACCCGGGGACGCGCTCGTCGAGAGCCACGTAGGCGCCCAGCGGTTCCGGCTCGAGACAGTAGGCGGCTCCGTGCAGCCCCAGCGACTCGATCACCGCGGCCACATAGCCGTGCAGACCGCGCTGCGCCGCCTCGGCGGACTCGTAGGCCAGCTCCATGGTTCCCTCGTTCCCGTCTCTCACCGGCAGCCGCCCCGGCGTGACCCCGTGGGGGCCGGGCCGGGACCCGAGGATGAGGTACCCCGCCGGGTAGCGGTGAAACGCGGGCCTAGCTGGAATCCGGCCGCAGCAGGGCCATCGCGGCGCGCACGGCGACGCCGGTGATGTCACCGATGCGGCCACCGTCCTCGACGGTGGTCGCCATCAGCTCGCGCAGGCCGCCGAGCAGCAGGATCGCCAGGGGCCTCGGCACCGGGCCGATTCCGGCGGCCCGCAGCTCGCCCGTGTCGCACAGGGTCTGGATCATGGTGACGAAGGCGTCCATCACGTCGCGTTGCAGCGTGCGGGCCGCGGCTCCGAGCGACGGCAGGTCGCGGATCCAGCTCAGGGTCAGCGCGGGCGCGGACTCGGCCGCGGCGATCCAGGCGAGCACCGCCTGCCGGATCTGCTCCTCCCACGCCGCCTCCGGGTCCACGGCGGCCGTGATCTGCCGGATCATCTCGGCGTTGGCGTCGGCGAGCAGCGCGACGAAGCACGCCTCCTTGTCGGAGAAGTGTTCGTAGAACGTTCGCCGGGACGTACGGGCGCGGCGGACGATGTCGGCGACGGTGGTGCCCCGGTAGCCGTGCTCGGCGATCCCGGCGGCCAGGGCGTCCAGCAGGCGCCTGCGATGGCCGCCCTGGTCCTCGTGCGCCGCCGTGGCGGGCGGCCCGTGGCGGGTCGTCGTCACCGGGTTCACGCTATACCTCTCCCCGGTCGTGGCTCTTGTCCAGCATGGTACCGCCGCGTACCGTACTGCTGGTACGTCGACGTACCAGGTGGGAAGGTGGCAGCGGCGGTCATGACCGAACAGCGAGCCGACACCGGCGGCGGCATCAGCCTTGCCTACGAGCGCATCGGCGAGCCCGGCGGCGAGCCGCTGCTCCTCGTCGCCGGGCTCGGCCAGCAGCTGCACAGCTGGCCCACGGCGTTCTGCGAGCGGCTCGCCGCGCGCGGGTACGAGGTGATCCGTTTCGACAACCGCGACGCGGGACGCTCCACGAGGGCGGCCTTCCGGCCACCGTCCGTGCCGGCGATGCTGCTCGGCCGCTGGCCCGCGGAGCAGTACAGCCTGGGCGACCTCGCCGCCGACACCGCGGGCCTGCTCGACGCGCTCGGCCTCGACAGCGCGCACGTGGTCGGGGTGTCGATGGGCGGCATGATCGCGCAGACGCTGGCGGCCACCCACCCACGCCGGGTCCGTACCCTCACCTCGATGATGTCCGCGACGGGGTCGCGCAGGGCGGGGCTGCCCGCGCCGTCCACCTGGCGGCTCATGACCGCGCGCCCGCCGCGCAGCCGGGCCGAGGCCGTGGAGCACGCGACGCGGATGTTCCGCCACATCGGCTCGCACGGCTTCCCGTTCGACGCCGAGCACGTGCGGGAACAGGCCGGGCTCGCGTGGGACCGCTGCCCCTCGGCGGCGGGAACCGGCCGCCAGCTGGGCGCGATCCTGCGTTCTGGCAACCGCACGGCCGAGCTGCGGTCGATCACCGCGCCGACACTCGTCATCCACGGCGACCGCGACCGGATGGTGCACCCCACCGGTGGCGCCGCGACGGCCCGCGCCATCCCCGGCGCGCGGCTGGAGACGATCCGCGGGCTCGGCCATGACCTGCCCCGGGGTGTGTGGCCGCGGTTGCTGGACCTCATCGACCACCACGCCCGCCGTGGCGAGCGGCCCGCGACGACAGGGAGCGCCGATGCGCCGAGTGCCTCGTAGCCGGACCGGCGAGCACGTCGACGTGCTCATCGTCGGTGCAGGCCTGTCCGGCATCGGCGCCGCGCACCAGCTGCAGTCCGCGCTGCCGGGGCGCACCTACACGATCCTCGAGGCACGCGACACCCTGGGCGGCACCTGGGACCTGTTCCGGTACCCCGGCGTGCGCTCGGACTCCGACATGCACACCCTCGGCTACCGGTTCCGGCCGTGGGCCGACGCCAAGGTCATCGCCGACGGCCCCTCCATCCTGCGCTACGTCCGCGACACCGCGGCCGAGGCGGGCATCGACCGGCACATCCGCTTCCGGCATCGCGTGCGGCGCGCCTCGTGGTCCACAGAGGACGGACTCTGGACGGTGGAGGCCGAGCACGACGGCGAGCCGGTGCGGCTCACGGCGAACTTCCTCTACGTCTGCGCGGGCTACTACCGCTACGACGCGGGCCACGCACCCCGGTTTCCCGGCAGCGAACGGTATCGCGGCACGCTCGTGCACCCGCAGCACTGGCCGGATGAGCTCGACCACACCGGCAAGAAGGTGGTCGTGATCGGCAGCGGTGCCACCGCCGTGACGCTGGTGCCCGCGATGGCCGAGCGCGCCGCGCACGTGACGATGCTGCAGCGCTCACCGACCTACATCCTCGCGCTGCCGTCGGAGGACCGGCTGGCGAACCGCCTGCGGCGCCTGCTCGGCCCGCGCCTGGCCTATCCGATCGTGCGCTGGAAGAACGTCGCGGTGGCGACGCTGCTCTACCAGCTGAGCAGGCGCCGCCCCAGGCTCGTGCGCGGGCTCATCCGCAGGGCCACGATCGCCCAGCTTCCACCCGGCTACGACGTCGACACGCATTTCCGGCCGTCGTACCAGCCGTGGGACCAGCGGCTGTGCCTGGTGCCGGACGGCGACCTGTTCCGCGCGATCCGCCAGGGGCACGCGTCGGTGGTCACCGACCATGTCGAGGAGTTCACCGAAACCGGGCTGCGGCTGCGTTCGGGCGCCGAACTCGACGCCGACATCGTGGTCAGCGCCACCGGCCTGAGCCTGCTGGCCTTCGGCGGCATCGAACTGGAGGTCGACGGGCACACTGTCGCGCTGCCGGAGACCATGGCGTACAAGGGCATGATGCTGAGCGGCGTGCCCAACTTCGTGTTCACGATCGGCTACACCAACGCCTCGTGGACGCTCAAGGCCGACCTGGTCAGCGAGTACGTGGTCCGGTTGCTGCGGCATCTGGACCGGCACGGCTACGACTCGTGCGTGCCGGTCAACGACGACCCGGCCGTCACCGAGCGACCGCTGCTGGACTTCGACGCGGGCTACGTGCTGCGCGCGATCGACCAGTTCCCCCGAGCGGGCTCGCGCAGGCCATGGCGCCTCGGCATGAGCTACGCGCACGACCTGCTGGCGCTGCGGTACGGGCGGATCGACGACGGCAACCTGCGGTTCGCGCGCACGCCGGACGTGGTACCCAGCCGGCAGGGCTGAGCAGGGCCGAGCGAGACTCAGGCGGCCTCGGCGGAGCCGACCCCGAGCCTGCCGAGCAGCTCCGGCTCGTGCAGCCGCGCGACCGGCGCGAGCAGGTCCGGATGGCGCAGCAACGGCGTCGCCTCCCGGTCGCGCTCGTCGGGGCGGGTCAGCCGCCGGAAGTCGAACGGCACGCCCGTCACGTGCTGGCAGCCCGCGGCCAGCTCGGCCGCGGCCGACGCGAGCCGCGGGTCGGCGAGCAGGCACGCGGCCCAGCTCGCGACCACCTCGTCGACCCAGCCCCGCCATTCCTCGTCGGTGTCGGTGAGGTCGGTCCCGGTCACCCAGTCCAGCCGCTCCGAGCCGCCGGGACCGGACAGCATCATCAACCCCACGTCGAACGTGGTGGGGTAGCGCAGCCAGGCGGCGATGGTGGTGGCCTGCCGGGCCTGTGCCTCGGCGAGCGTGGCGCTCATCGCCCCCGGCGGGGCGGGATAGGCGCGGAGCAGCCAGCGGGTGGTGGCCGCGATGACGGCCTGCAGGTCTGCGGACACGGGGTGGAACCTCACAAATCGCGGGCACGAAACAGGCCGGACACCGCCGGAAAGGAAGGCCAAACCACGTTCGTGTGAAATGTCTGACCACGCTAACAGCGAATTCGCCGATTTCCCCAGTGCCGTTGCTCACGTCTGCCCCGGCCGCGTTCAGTCGCGTTCCTGTTCCACCTCCGCCAGCAGGGTGAGGGTGATCCGTGCCAGCTCGGCGGGCGCGGAGTAGTTCAGGGCGTGCCCCGCGCCGGGAACGTCGGCGAACCGGCCTCGCGGCAGCAGTGCCGCGACGGCGCGGGCCCAGTCTTCCGGCACGATCGGATCGCGGCCGCCACGCACGACCACAGCCGGTGTGTGCACGTGGCGCAGCTTGTGCTCGACGGGATCGCGCAGCGCGAAGCGAAACGTCGCGGCCAGCCGCCGTGGCCCGCAGACCAGGTAGTCGCGTGCCAGGGTGGACACGATCCCGGGGTGCTCGAACGGGACGTCGGCCAGCAGCCTGCTCACCTGCCGCCACGCCGAGCGCGCGTGGCGATCGACCGTCGGCCCGGTGAGCACGACGGGTCCGAGCAGGCCGGGGGAGTGCGTGGCGAGATCGGCGACGAGCTGGCAGCCCAGCGAATTGGCCACGAGCGGAACCCGGCCCCGCCCGGTGACGCGGAGCCAGTCGGCCAGTGCCCGGGACAGCCCACGGACGTCGAGCGGCGTGCGCGGACCGGGCGTGCGGCCGAAACCGGGCAGATCCGGCGCCACCACCCTGGTGTCCCGGGCGAGGTGCCGTGCCAGGGGCAGGAAGTACCGATGGGAACAGCCGAGGCCGTGCACGCACACCACCTCGGCGCCGGCGGGCCGGCCGAGCACGGCGGCGTGCACCCTGGTGCCCGCCGCCGTGGTGATCTCGCTGCCGTCCCAGCCGGTGTCCGCGTCCGTCACCCGCACCCCCTGGGCATACCCCGCGGGGACAGGGCGAACCGGCCTCGTGCCGCCCGCGTGAGTGAACCCGGCGGTTACGCCGCCGGGCAGCCCGGGTACACGCCCGGACGACCCGTGTGCAGAACCTCTGTCAGGAAGGACACGGACCCCATGACCGACGTGTCGAGCAAGGGACCGGACCGCGGAGACGACCGCGAGGTGCTCACCAACCGCCAGGGCCACCCCGTCTACGACAACCAGAACCAGCGCACGGTCGGCCCGCGCGGCCCGGCCACCCTGGAGAACTACCAGTTCCTCGAGAAGATCAGCCACTTCGACCGGGAACGCATCCCTGAGCGCGTCGTGCACGCCCGCGGCACCACCGCCTTCGGCTTCTTCGAGGCGTACGGTGCGTGGGGCGACGAGCCCATCAGCCGCTACACGCGGGCGAAGCTGTTCCAGGACAAGGGCAAGCGCACCGACGTGGCCGTGCGCTTCTCCACGGTGATCGGCGGCAGGGACTCCTCCGAGGCCGCCCGCGACCCGCGCGGTTTCGCCGTGAAGTTCTACACCGAGGACGGCAACTGGGACCTGGTCGGCAACAACCTGGCCGTGTTCTTCATCCGCGACGCCATCAAGTTCCCCGACGTGATCCACGCGCTCAAGCCCGACCCGGTCACGTTCCGGCAGGAGCCGAACCGCATCTTCGACTTCATGTCGCAGACCCCGGAGAGCACGCACATGCTCGTGAACCTGTTCAGCCCGCGCGGCATCCCGGCCGACTACCGGCACATGCAGGGCTTCGGCGTCAACACCTACAAGTGGGTCAACGAGGCGGGCGATACCGTGCTCGTGAAGTACCACTGGATGCCCAAGGCGGGCGTGCGCAGCATGACGGAGGCCGACGCCGCGGCCGTCCAGGCGCACGAACTCGGCCACGCCACGCGCGATCTCCGCGAGTCGATCGGCCGCGGCGAGTACCCGGAGTGGGAGCTGCTCGTGCAGATCATGTCCGACGCCGAGCACGCCGAGCTCGACTTCGATCCGCTCGACGACACGAAGGTGTGGCCGGAGAACGAGTTCCCGCCCAGGCCGGTGGGCCGGCTGGTGCTCGACCGCACCGTCGGCAACGACTTCGCCGAGAACGAGCAGATCGCCTTCGGCACCGGTGTGCTGGTGGACGGCCTCGACTTCTCCGACGACAAGATGCTGGTCGGCCGCACGTTCTCCTACAGCGACACCCAGCGGTACCGGGTGGGGCCGAACTACCTGCAGCTGCCGGTGAACCAGGCGAAGAACGCCCGGGTGCGCACCAACCAGCGGGACGGCGCGATGACCTACTACGTCGACCAGGGCGGTGGGAACCCGCACGTCAACTACGAGCCGTCGATCACGGGCGGGCTGCGGGAGGGTCAGTACCCGACCCACGACGAGCAGGGCCCGCCCATCGAGGGCAGGCTGACCCGCAAGCGGATTCCGCGCACCAACGACTACGTGCAGGCGGGCCAGCGGTACCTGCTCATGCAGGACTGGGAGCGCGACGACCTGGTGCACAACCTCGTCACGCAGCTGTCGCAGTGCGAGCGGCCCATCCAGGAGCGCATGGTGTGGCACTTCCTGCTCGCCGAGGACGAGCTCGGCCTGCGGGTGGGTGAGGGGCTCGGCATCGGCCCCGGCGACGTGGCGCACCTGCCGCCGCTGGCGAGCCAGGACCTCACCGAGGAGGACCGCAAACGGCTCGAGAATCTGGGCCGCAACGGCCGCCGGGACGTGGGCGAGCTGCGGATGACGCACTGTGTGGCCAACGAGCGGGCCGAGGTGGCGCGCACCTGACCGCCACCAATGCGGCACTCGTAGCGCTGAGCGCCACCAATGCCGCATTCGTAGCGTTGAACGCCACCAATGCCGCATTGGGGAGCTTGCCGGGCGGGCGCTCGGGAGCGGGTGGTGTTCAGCGGGGGCGGGGAGCGGGGCCCGTGGACTCGCGGATCGCCAGGTGTGAGGGAAGCACCACCTGCGAGGCGGGGCGGGCACGCGTGCGGCCGTCACGGGAGCCGAGAAGCAGGTCGACGGCCAGCCGCCCGGCCTCCTCGAACGGCCCGGCCAGCGTCGTCAGGGGCGGCGAGCAGAAGTCGGCGCCGAAGATGTCGTCGTAGCCGACCACGCTGATGTCGGCGGGCACTCGGACGCCTCGCCCCGCGAGCCGCCGCAGCATGCCGATGGCCAGCAGGTCGTTGTGGGCGATCGCGGCGGTCGCACCCTGCCCGATGGCCGCGTCGGCGGCGGCCGCACCCCCGCGCACCGCGGGCGGGAACGGCCCGAGCCTGGTCGGCGTCATGCCGAGCTGGCGCGCGGTCGACCGGATCACCTGCCACCGCTTGGCCGCGGTCCACGACCGGCGCGGACCCGCGAGGTAGATCACCGATGTGTGCCCCAGTGAGGCCAGGTGCTCCAGGATCTGCCGGGTGCCGTCCTCGTGGTCGACCATCACGCTCGGCACGCCGTCGACCTGCCTGCTGATGAGTGCCAGCCGGTGCTTGCCCGCCAGCTCCCGGATCTCGGCGTCCGCCATGCGGCTGGCGGCGATGACGAACCCGTCCACCGAGCCGCCGAGCCGTTCGACGTGGTTGGACTCCAGCTCCGGTGACTCCTCGGTGTCACCGAGAATCAGCGTGTACCCGCTCGCGCGGGTCTGCTGCTCGGCGCCGCGGATGATGCCGAAGAAGTGCGGGTTGGTCACGTCGGAGACACACAGCGCCAGGGTCTGCGTCCGCCCCGAGGGCAGGGCCCTGGCGAGCGGGTTGATGCGGTAGCCGAGCCGTTCGGCGACGGCGAGGACGTGCTCCCTGGTCCGTTCGTTCACCCGGTCCGGGTTGGCCAGCGCACGGGACACCGTGGAGGTCGCGACGCCTGCCTCCTTCGCGACGTCGTAGATCGTCGGCCGCCTGCCCGCATCCCGCGCCATTGCCGCTACCCCGCTCCGCTCGGCTGTGGCGACGCTACGCGCGATGGCAACATTTGGCAACCGCTTGTCATGGTGTTGCGGCCGACTTAGGGTCGGCTGCGCTTGCGGCGGAACACCGCTGCCACCAGGCGGTTCTTTCGCCGACTCACTGTCGAGAGGGATACGGGTTGATGAGGGCGATCGTCCTGACGCGGCCGCACCGGGTGGAGCTTGTCGACGACTGGCCGGAGCCGCGACCGCGTCCCGGCGAGGTGGTCGTCGGCATGCGCGCCGTCGGCCTGTGCGGGTCGGACCTGGGCGTCTACGAAGGACACCGCGCCGTGCCCGAGCTGCCGTGGGTGATGGGCCACGAGGGCGGCGGCCAGATCGTCGCGACGGGCGACGGCGTCACCGACCGGGTCGCCGGGCAGCGGGTCGTCATCGAGCCCAACTACAGCTGTTTCCGTTGCCGCTGGTGCCGGGAGGGTGTGACCTCGGCGTGCGCCGAACGCGGCGTCGTCGGCATGAACCTGCCCGGCCTGCTCGCCGAACGGGTCGCTGTGCCCGCCCGCTTCACCTGGCCGGTTCCCGAGTCCACACCGGACACGACGCTCGCGTGCGTCGAGCCGCTGGCCGTCGCCAGAGCGGCCGTGCGGCGGGCCGGGGTGAGAGCAGGCGACGAGTGCCTGGTGGTGGGTGCGGGCTCGCAGGGTCTGCTGCTCTGCGTGGCGCTGCTGGCAGGCGACGCGCGGCCGTACGTGGTGGAACCACTGGAGGGCAGGCTCGCGCTCGCCGAGCGCATCGGCGCGAAGCGCATCGACCCCGGCGACGCACACGGCTTCCCGGTGGTGTTCGACACCGCGGGCGTGCCCGCCACGTGGCAGCTGGCGCTGCGTGCCGTGGCCGCCGCGGGCACCGTCGTGGTCATCGGCATGAACGGCGCGCCGGTGTCGACGTCCACGATGGACCTCGCGAGGAGGCAGCTGGTGATCCGCGGCTCGCTCATCTACGACCACCCGACCGACTTCGCCGACACCCTCGCCGCCGTCACCGGTGACGAGCTGGATCCCGCGCAGGTGCTCCAGCGCGGCGTGCGCCCGGACGAGGCCGCCGACGCGTTCGCCAAGGCAAGAGCCGTGCCCGGCAAGTCGTGGATCGATCTGTCGGCCTGGCAGGAGGATCGCGATGGCTGATCCGGCACCGGCAACCGGGCGGAAGACCACGCCGCACCCGCGCGCGGGCGTCGTGGACGCGGCGCTGCGCTGGGTGTCGCGGACGGAGGCCGCCGTGGGCGGGCTGCTGCTCACGGTCATCTTCGCACTGATGCTCGTCCAGGCCGGGCAGCGGTACCTGCCCGGCGGAGGCTGGGTGTGGACCGGCGAGCTCGCGCGGTTCGGTCTCGTGTGGATGACGTTCGCGATGGCCGGCTACCTCATGGGCCGTGACGAGCACGTCACGCTGAAGGTCATCGACTACGCGCCCAGCAGGCCGCTGCGCCGGACCGTCGCCGTCTTCGCCGACGTCATGGTGGCGATCGTGTGCCTGAACCTGGCCTACGAGGCGTTCGGGCTCGTGCTCGAGCAGACGAGCCAGACCACGCCCGCGCTCGGCCTGCCCGTCGGCTACTTCTACGTGATCCCCCTCGCCGGGCTGCTGCTGACGACCGTGCGCTCGGTCGTGGCCGTGTTCCGGCCGCGGGCGACCGGAAAGGAGCGGACCGCATGAGCATGGCGCTGCTGGCCGGTGCCATCGTCGCGCTGCTGGCCCTGCGGGTTCCCGTGGCCTTCGCGCTGCTGGGACCCTGCCTGACCTACGTCACGATGGAGGGCCACTCGTTCGGCCTGAGCATGCGGGAGGTCACCGGCGCGATCGACAGCTTCCCGTTGCTGGCGGTGCCGCTGTTCGTCCTCGTCGGCGTCGTCGCCAACCACGCGGGCATCGCCGACCGGCTCTTCGACTTCGCGCTGTCGGTGATCGGGCGCATCAAGGGCAGCCTCGGCTACGTCAACATCGGCGTGAGCCTCGGCTTCTCGTGGATGAGCGGGTCGGCGCTGGCCGACGCCGCCGGGCTGGGCAAGGTGGAGGTCCCCGCGATGGTCCGCAACGGATACTCCACGCGGTTCTCCGTGGGCGTCACCGCGGCGTCCAGCCTCATCGGCCCGGTCATGCCGCCGAGCATCCCGGCGGTGATCTACGCCTCGATCGCCGCCGTGTCCACGGGCGCGCTGTTCGCGGCCTCCGTCGTTCCCGCGTTCCTCATGGCCACCTCGCTGGCGATCGTGGTGTTCCTGTGGGCCCGCAGGCAGTCCGGACTGGAGTCCCAGCCGTTCGACTGGGCCCTGCTGCGCACGGCGGCCGTCCGCGTCGCCGGGCCGCTGCTCACCCCGGTGATCATCCTCGGCGGCATTCTCGGCGGCGTGTTCACTCCGACCGAGGCCGCGGCGGTGGGGGCCGCCTACGTGCTCCTGCTCGGCTTCGCCTACCGCACCGTCCGGCTGCGCGACCTCGGGGGCATCCTGCGGGACACCGCCGCCACCACGGCCTCCATCACCCTGATCCTCGGCGCGTCCGGACTGCTGGCCTGGATCCTCGCCAGGGAGCAGGTTCCCCGTGCCGTGGCCGGGGCGATGCTCGGATTCACCGACAGCCAGGTGGTGTTCCTGCTGCTGGTGAACGTACTACTGATCATCCTCGGCGCGGTGATGGAGGGCACCTCGGTGCTGGTGATCACGGTGCCGATCCTGCTGCCGATCGCCGTCGAGTTCGGTGTGGACCCGCTGCACTTCGGTGTCATCGCGATCATCAACCTCATGATCGGCCTGCTCACCCCGCCGATCGGAGCCGTGCTCTACGTGCTCAGCCCCGTCACGGGCCTGCCGGTGCACGAGGTGTTCCGCGGCACCGTGCCGTTCCTCGTCCCGCTGCTGGCCGTGCTGCTGCTGGTGACGTTCGTGCCGTCGGTCGTCACGTTCCTGCCCGGTGTGCTCGGCCTCTAGACCCCCGTCGGTAACCAACAGGAGGCAACGATGCCGACTCGGAAATCCCTCGCACGATTCGCCCTGGCGCCGGTGGCGCTGGTGCTCGCCGCAGGCTGCACGGCCATGGGCGGCGGCGACGACGACGGCGGCGACGGCACCGTGACGCTGTCGTTCGCCAACAGCTACACCGACCAGCATCCGCACACCCGGTGTGGCATCCAGGCCGTCGCCGAGACCATCAACGGCATGGACAACGGCGTCACCATCGAGACGTTCCCCAACAGCCAGCTCGGCGAGGACGCCGAGCGGTTCACCTCGGTGATGTCCGGCGACGTCGACCTTGACGTGCAGGGCTCGTCGGCACTGGCGTCGACCTACGCGCCGATCGGCGTGCTCGACATGGCCTACGCTTTCGAAGGGCCGGACCAGCTGTTCGAGTTCTTCGACAGCGCCGCGGCGGACAGGCTCAAGGACGGCTTCGCGCGCAAGACCGGCACGCGCATTCTGGACGTGTGGTTCTTCGGCATGCGCCACTTCACGGCCAACAAGCCGATCCGCGAGCCCGCCGATCTCCAGGGTCTGCGCATGCGCTACCCCGACTCGCCGGTCTATCTGGCCAACGCCAAGGCCGTCGGTGCCAACGCCACCGCCGTCGCGTTCGAGGAGGTCTACGTCGCGCTGCAGCAGGGCATCATCGACGGTCAGGAGAACCCGATTCCGACGATCGCCGAGCAGAGCTTCGACGAGGTGCAGAGCCACGTAAGCCTCTCCGGTCACCAGACGGGCTCGCAGCTGATCGTGGTCAACGAGGGCAGCTGGCGCAAGCTCTCCCGGCAGCAGCAGGACGCGCTGCAGAAGGCCGTGCACGAGACGAGGGCGAAGAACCGGACGTGCATCGAGCAGGAGGAGCGGAAGGTCCTCGACGAGTGGAAGCGCAACGGCGGGATGACCGTCGTCGAGGACGTCGACCGGCAGGCGTTCGCCCGGCGGGCCGAGGACTACTTCACCCGCACGCTCTCCGGCGAGCAGCGGGAGGCCTACGAGCAGATCCGCCAGTCGGCGAAATGAGCGGTGAGCGGGCCGGACACGAGGAGGTGAGGCGGATGCGGCGGTCGATCGCCACGGTGTGCCTTTCGGGCACGCTGGAGGACAAGCTCGACGCGGCGGCCGCCGCCGGGTTCGACGGCGTGGAGATCTTCGAGAACGACCTCATCGCCTCGCCACGGTCGCCGGAGCGCATCCGCGAGCACTGCGCGGACCTCGGCCTTGCGATCGAGCTGTACCAGCCGTTCCGCGACTTCGAGGCGGTCGGACCGCAGACCCTGGCGCGCAACCTGCGCCGCGCCGAGCGCAAGTTCGACGTCATGGAGCGCCTGGGCACGGCCACGATGCTGGTGTGCTCGTCGGTCTCGCCGGAGACCGTGGACGACGACGACCTGGCCGCCGAGCAGCTGCACACGCTGGCAGAGCGGGCGGGAAGGCGCGGGTTGCGCATCGCCTACGAGGCGCTGGCGTGGGGCCGGTTCGTCGACACGTGGGAGCACTCGTGGGAGATCGTCCGGCGCGGTGACCATCCAGCGCTGGGGCTGTGCCTGGACAGCTTCCACATCCTGTCCCGCTGGGACAGCGGCACGGGCGGCGCCGACCCGGCACGGATCGCGGCGATCCCGGGGGAGAAGCTGTTCTTCCTGCAGCTCGCCGACGCTCCCCACCTCAACATGGACGTGCTGCAGTGGAGCAGGCACCACCGGCTGTTTCCCGGGCAGGGCGCGTTCGACCTCACCGCGTTCACGGCCGCCGTGCTCGACGCCGGGTATCGCGGGCCACTGTCGCTGGAGGTGTTCAACGACGTGTTCCGGCAGTCGGCGCCGGATCGCGCCGCCGTGGACGCCATGCGTTCGCTCGTGGCGCTCGAGGAGTCGCTCGCCACGCGGCCCGCGGTGACGAGCCGCGCCCGGGCCGCGCTCGCCTCGCCGCCACCACCGGCGCCGGAGCTGGCCGGGCTCGCGTTCACCGAACTGGCGGTGGACGGCGAGTCCGGGCACCAGGTGGCGCGGGCGCTGGCCGCGCTGGGCTTTGCCCACATCGGCGAGCACCGCTCCAAACCCGTCCAGCTGTGGCAGCAGGGTCAGGCGCGGATCCTGCTCAACGCCGGCGCGGAGCGGGCCACGGCGGTGAGCGCCGTCGCCGTGGAGAGCGCCGACCCGGAACGCTCCGCGCAGCGGGCCGAGGCATTGCTCGCGCCCCGGCTGCCGCGCACCACAGGGCCTGCCGAGGCAGACCTCAGTGCCGTGAGCGCGCCCGACGGCACGGCCGTGTTCTTCTGCCGCACGGGCGCTGGCGAGCAGGGCTGGCTCGGCGACTTCATCCTCACCGGCACCGTGCCGTCCACCCCTGCCGGGCTCACGCACATCGACCACGTGGCACTGGCCCAGCCGTTCGATCACTTCGACGAGGCGACCCTGTTCTACCGTGCCGTGCTCGGCCTCGATCCCCGGCACGACAGCGAGTCCGCCGCGCCGTTCGGGCTCGTCCGCAACCGGGCGGTGACCGACCCGCGCGGCCGGGTGCGGATCGCGCTGCACGGCGCCGTGTTGCGCCGGGGCAGCTGGGCGCCGGGTGTCCCCGACCCGCAGCACGTGGCGCTCGCGACCGGGGACATCTTCGCCTGCGCACGGGCGATGCGGGCCAGGGGAGCGCCGCTGCTGTCCATTCCGGACAACTACTACGACGACCTGGACGCGCGCCTTGACCTCGACCCCGCACTGCTGGCGGCCCTGCGGGAGTGCCACGTGCTCTACGACCGCGACGAGCACGGCGAGCTCTTCCATTGCCACACCGAGGTGCTCGGCGACCGCGTGTTCTTCGAGATCGTGCAGCGCCACGGCGGCTACGCGGGGTACGGGGTGCCCAACGCCCCGGTCCGGATGGCGGCACACCGCGCCGCTCGCCGCTGACGCCGGGCCCGGGCGTCAGGTGTCGTGCAGGATCACGCCCCGGACGTTGCTGCCGGCGTGCATGTCCGCGTAGGCCTGGTTGACCTCCTCCAGCCGGTAGGTCTTGGTGACCAGCTCGTCCAGCTTGAGCCTGCCGGACCGGTACAGGTCGGCGAGCCTGCTGATCTCGAACGACGGCGTTCCCATGCCGAAGATGACGCCCTGGATGCGCTTCTGCATCATCGACAGCATCCACAGGTTGATGGGCAGGCCCTCGTCCTTGATGTCGCCGATGCCGGTGACCACCACGGTGCCGAACTTGCCGATCGCGTCGACGGCCTTGGCGACGTGCTCGCTGGTGGTCACGCCGACGGCGACCACCACCGAGTTGGCGCCCTGCCCTCCGGTGACCGAACGGGCGAACTCGGCGGCCTCGTCGATGTCGGCGAAGGTGTGCGTCGCGCCGAAGGTCGTGGCCATCTCGCGCTTGAACGGCGCGGGATCGACCGCGATGACGTACGAGGCCCCCCGCGCGGCCGCCGCCTGCACGGCGTTCATGCCGACGCCGCCGGTGCCCATCACGATCACGGTGTGCCCGGCCTCCACCTCGGCGCCGTACTCCGCGGAGCCCCAGCCGGTGGGCACGCCGCAGGAGAGCAGGGCGGCGACGTGGAACGGGATGTCGTCACCGATCTTGGTCAGCGAGAACTCGGAGACGACGGCGTGCTCGGCGAACGTGCCGACCATGGTCATCTGACCGACGTCGGCGCCGTCGTGGTGCGCGCGGTAGGTGCCGTCGGCCATCGACCCGGCCAGCGCGTACATGCCGAGGTCACACAGGTTCCCGCGGCCCGACGCGCAGGGCAGGCACCGGCCGCACGACGGCACGAACTGGGCGACCACCCGGTCGCCGACCGCCAGCGAGCGCACCCCGGGGCCCACCTTCTCGACGACACCGGCGCCCTCGTGGCCGCCGATGAGCGGCAGCCTGCCGACCGGCATGTCGCCCGTGGCCGCGTGGTCGTCGGAGTGGCACAGCCCCGCCGCGACGAACCGGACGAGCACCTCGTTCGCCGACGGTTCGTCCAGGTCCACGTCGACGATCTGCCACTTGCCCGGCTGCTCCAGCAGCGCCGCGGCGCGGGTTCGCATCGTTGTCCACCTCCAAGGCAGGCCGGACACCCCACCGTTGGGGAGCCGCTCCGCGCATAATAGAACGTGTTCTATTTCCGCGCCAGGGCCGGCGCCGGCTCGGCCCGCTCAGGAGTCGCAGGCGATGCCGTCGCCGTCCCGGTCCAGGTCGTAGACGTCGCTGCCGACGACGCGCACCGGCCCGCTCACGTAGGCAGGGCCGTTGCCGCTGCCGCCCGCGCAGTCGACGTCGCTGGCCACGGGCACGCAGCCGGTGTAGTTCGGGTCGCATTCGGGTGCGGGTGGGGGCGGCGCGGGCTCCGGCTCCGGCGCAGGCTCGGGCTGGGGGCGGGGTGGTGGCTGCGGAGCCGGAGGCGGCTTCGGCGCGGGCGGCTTCGTGACCGGGGGCGCGGGTGGTTTCGTCTCCGGTGGCGGAGGAGCGGCCTCGGGTGACGGGGGAGTGCTCGCGACGGTCGTCGTCGGCGCAGCCGCGGTGGTGGTGAGCGAGCCCGGGTCACCCGAGGTCGGCGTGGCCGGGTCGAGGATGCTGCTGATGGCAGCGATGACGAGGAACGCGCCGGCGACCGCGGCCGCGATCCACAAGGGACGCTTCCAGCGGAACCCGCCGCGGGACGGCGGGTCGGACGCCACCGCGGGCATCGGGGTGGTCGCTGCCGCGGCTCCGGCCCCGGCGGCGGGAAACACCGCGGTGCCCTCGGTCCGGCGGGGCAGGCGCAGCACCATCTCGAGACCCTTGCCGCCACGCCGGATCAGCGCCTCGCACCCCGGCCTGCCGCCCTGCTCGGTCACCTGGCCGATCAGCGGCCCGTAACGCTGCGACATCGCGTAGGTCAGCTCGCCGACCCGCACGCCGTCGAGCCGCACCTCCACGGCGTACTCGCCGCGATACCTGCCCGCACCGATGACGCACCAGCCGAGCTCCACCGCGACGTGCCGTTGACCGCCCTCCGCGACCGGGTAGCGGGCGAGCACCTGCTGGTGGTGCTCCTCGCGGGTGACCGCGACGGTCGTCTCTGCCGCGAGCAGGAACAGCCCTGCCGACGAGTTCTCCATCACGCACTCTCCTGCCGCCGTGCGGGTCTGCGACGACAGTCGGTGAGCCGGGTCCGGCGTTACGTTCCCCAGTTCAGACGGCGTGGGGCCGCAGGGCCGCGTCGGCGCCGCCGTCGATGACGAACTGGGCGCCGTGCACGAATCCCGCGTGCGGTCCCAGCAGGTAGACGATGAGGGAGGCGATCTCGTCCGGCCGGCCGTGGCGGCCGAGCGGGGCGGTGAAGCCGCGGATGCTCGCGCCGTACCGCGGATCGTCTTCACCCGCCCGGAGCAACGGGGTGTCCACGGCACCGGGCGCGACCGTGTTGAGCCGCACCCCCGCGGCGCCCCACTCCACCGCGCGGCGCCGCACGGCCACCGTCAGCGCGTTCTTCGCCGCCGCGTAGGCGAACTGGCCCCGGTACTCGCCCGCGGACGCCACCGCCTTCTCGACACCGGAGAAGTCACCGCTGTCCACGGCTGCCGCGATCGGGTTCGTCTCCCAGGTCAGGTGCGCCGCCGCGACCGAGGACACGGCGACGGCCGCGGGGCCGCTGCCCGCGCGCAGCGCGGGGAACAACCCGTCGAGCAGATCGACCGCACCGAGGTAGTTCACCGCGACGATGCGGGCGGGGTCGTCGACGTGCGGGCCGAGGCCGGCGCAGGCGACCAGCCCGTCGAGCCTGCCCGAGCAGCGGTCGAGCACCGCGTCCACCGCCCGCTGCCTGCCCTCGGCCGTGCTCAGGTCGGCGGTGACGTCGGCACCGCTCAGATCGACGCCGACGACGGCGTGCCCGGCCTCGCGCAGGGCCGCGCGGGTCGCGGCGCCGATGCCGGACGTGCTGCCGGTGACGACCGTCGTCGACATCAGTGGCTCTCCTCGGCCGTGAGCACGCAGCGCGTGCCGCGGTAGATGGTGGGCATGCATCGGTTGCAGTGCACGCAGAGCGACCGCGCGTCGGGGTCGGCACGCAGCCGGTGGAGCAGGCCGGGCTCCCGCAGCAGCGCGCGGGCGAGCGCGACGAACGCGAAGCCGTCGGCCATCGCGAGGTCCATGGTCCGCCGGTTCGTGATGCCACCGAGCAGCACCAGCGGAAGCCGCAGCTCGGCCCGGAACTGCCGCGCGCGGTCGAGCAGGTAGGCCTCCCGGTACGGGTACTCGCGCAGGAACCGGCGTCCCGCCAGGCGGATACCGGCCCGCACGGGCTGCGGGAACGCCGCGGCGAACTCGCGGACCGGCGCGTCGCCGGTGAACAGGTACATGGGGTTGAGCAGCGAGCTGCCCGCGGTCAGCTCGAGCGCGTCGACGCTGCCGTCGGCCTCCAGCCACCGCGCCACCTGGAGGCTCTCGTCGAGCCACAACCCACCCGGCACGCCGTCGTCCATGTTCAACTTGGCCAGCACGGCGAGCCTGCCGCCCACGGCGTCGCGGACCGCCCGTGCGATGTCCCGCGCGAGCCGGGCCCGGTTGGCGAGGCTGCCGCCATAGCGGTCCCTGCGCCGGTTCAGCAGCGGGCTGAGAAACGCGCTGGCGAGGTAGTTGTGTCCGAAGTGGATCTCGACGGCGTCGAAACCGGACTCGGCGGCGATCCGCGCCGCGTCGGCGTGCGCGCGCACGATCCGGGCGAGGTCCTCGGCGGTCGCGGCGCGCACCATCCGGAGGCCCAGCGGGCTCGGCATCCGGACGGGGGCGAGCGCGGGCAGCCCGGTGGAGGCGGCATTGGCCACGGGTCCCGCGTGGCCCAGCTGGGCACTGGCCGCGCACCCTTCGGCGTGTACGGCGTCGGTGAGCCTGCGCAGCCCGGGCACGGCCTCAGGTCGCATCCACAGCTGGTGGCGGTCGGTGCGGCCCTCCGGCGACACCGCGCAGTAGGCGACGGTCGTCATGCCGACGCCGCCGCGGGCCGGACGCAGGTGGTACTCGATCAGCTCGTCGGTCACCAGTGCCTGCGGGGTGCGCCCCTCGAAGGTGGCCGCCTTGATGACGCGGTTGCGCAGCCGCACAGGGCCGAGCTGGGCGGGCGCGAAGACGTCCGGCCCGGTCACGGCGCGTCCAGCCCCGCCACCACGAACGCCCGCAGCGACTCGGTCGGTACGCCGGGGCGGTGCTCGGTGCCGCCGAACGGGCTGCCGAAGTGCAGCAGCAGCAGCTGGAACGCCAGCGCCCAGCGGTGCGCGGCCTGCCGCTCGCTCAGGTCCGGCCGGGCCAGGTGGAGCAGGTCGATCCACGGCGCGAGGCTGAACCAGCGGGAGGTCCAGTCGAGGCGCCTTCCGGACAGCACGACGCGAGCGAGCAGGTGCAGCCGCAGCGCACCAACCGGGTCGGCGGCCAGGTCCGCCAGGGGGGTGAGCACCACGTCGGCCAGCTCCGCGACGGTCGGCACCCAGCCGCCGCGCCTGCGTTGCTCCAGCCGGCGCAGCTCGTCCTGCCAGACGGGAGCCAGGCGCTCCTCCAGCAGTGCGGCGACGAGCGCGTCCTTGGAGCCGAAGTGGTAGTGCACGGCGGCCGGGTTGGCGCCTGCCGCCGCGTTGATGGCCCGCACCGAGACGTGGTCGTAGCCGGCATCCAGCAGGAGCCGCTCGGCCACCGTCAGCAGCCGCTGCCTCGTCGAGCCGGTGGTCACCGGCTCCGTCGCCTGGTCCGCCATCCGCCCAGCAGACCACATCACAGTCGTTGATTCAAGCAACAGTTCAATCACTGATGGACAGCGCGGGCACCGGAGGCGGCGATGAGTTTCCCGGCTCCCGCTGGTCTGTCCGGACCGAACCCGGTGTCCGGTGGAGAGTGAGGAGAACGCACGTGGCGAGACTGCTGTACTCGGCGACGATGTCGCTGGACGGATTCATCGCGGGTCCCGGCGGGGACATGTCGTGGCTGACCGAGTTCCTCGGTCCCAACCCGGCCGTGGAGGAGTTGATCGGCGAGATCGGCGCGATACTGGTCGGCAACCGCAGCTTCCGTGGCGACGACCCGCACCGGGGCGATGTCGAGCGCGAGGGCAAGGCGTTCGGCGGCGGCTGGGAGGGCCCGCAGTTCGTGCTCACCCATGTGCCGCCCGCGGAGCCGGTGCCGGGCGTGCGGTTCGTGGGTGACCTGGACAGCGCAGTCGCCGAGGCGAAGGCCGCGGCGGGGGAGCGCTACGTCAACATCATCGGAGCCGACGTCGCCCGGCAGTGCCTGGCCGCGGGGATGCTGGACGAGATCTTCGTCTGCATCGCGCCGGTGCTGCTCGGCGACGGCGTGCGCCTGTTCGACCAGCCCGGGGGCGCCATGGTGAAGCTGGAACGGCTCAGCCTGACCGAGGCGGCGCTGGCGAGCAACGTCCGGCTGCGGGTGGTCGGCTGAACCGGACCGGCCGGTTACCTTCGCCGCCCGCCTGCGGAAGAATCAGCGGCATGGGTGTGCCCGACAGCCGGTTCCTGCGCATGGTGGACGAGCTCGCCGAGGTCGAGCACGCACGGGCGAGGGACTACACGTCGTTCCGGGTCCGCGGCGCGCGGTTCGGCTACCACTGGCCACGCACGAGCACCGCCGGGCTCAAGCAGACGCTCTCCGAGCAGCTGGCGCTCGTGGCCGAGCGGCCGGACGTGTTCGAGGTCCAGTTCACCGCGGGCGGGTTCGGCTGGGTGGTCGTGCACCTGCCGAGGATCGACGCCGACGAGCTGGCCGAGCTGGTCTACGAGGCGTGGCGCCTTTCGGCGCCGGAGGAACTGGTCGAAGCACATCCCTTCGCCGGGGCCCGGTAGCGCGGTGGTCCCGGACGGGCGCAGCCCGGCCCCCGGTGTCCTGCTGGACCGGTGCGCGCGGGTGCTGGGCCACGCGGAGCTGGTGGCCGACCGGTCGGCGAGCCACGGCGAGGCTGTCGTCCTCGAGCTGGCGGGGCCTCGTGGCGTGCGGTGGATCGCCAAGCACGCGCGGCGGGAGAAGAAGTACCGGCAGGAGCTCACGGCGTACGTCGAGTGGGTACCCGCGCTCGGCGCCGCCGCGCCTGCCCTGCACTCCGCCCACGACGACCTGCGCCTGCTCGTGCTGAGCAGGCTGCCGGGCAGGCCGGTCGAGGGCACGCCGGCCGAGCGTGAGCCGGAGGTCCACCGGCAGGCCGGGGCGCTGACCCGCCGGCTGCACGACGGCGCCACGCCGCGGGCCGACGCCGCCTTCGCCGGTGACCTCGCCAGGCGCCTGGAGCGCTACGCCGCACGGGCGGAGAGCCTGCTGACCGGCGAGGAAATCGCGTTCGCCCGTGCCCGGGTCGCCGCACTGGCCGCGCGCCCGCCGGTGACCACCGTGCCGTGCCATCTCGACAACCAGCCGCGCAACTGGCTCGCCGACGAGCACGGCGGTCTGTCCCTCATCGACTTCGGCAACGCGGCGCGGCGGCCCTGGATCTGGGACCTCGCCTCCCTGTGGTTGCGGGTCAGGCCCGGCGCTCCCGCGCTCGCCGATGCCTTCCTCGCCGGTTACGGCCGGGTGCCCACCGACGACGACTGGCTGGAGTTCGAGTCCTGCGCCGCTTTCCTCGGCCTCAGCACCGTCGTCTGGGCCGCCGAGCACGGCGACCCTCGGTTCGCTCAGGAGGGTCGCCGGTGGCTGCGGGACCTCATGGCCGCCCGCGGCCGGGGCGTCACAGGCGAGTGCTGGTGAACGTCCACTCGCCGGATCCCGCGTGGTACACGACGAAGCCCTGCTCCGCGCGCACGAACCGGGCCGCGGGCGGGGCGGACACGGCCTGCCCGCTCGCCGCGGGCACGTGGACCTCGGCGGTCGACCCGACCGGCACCCGGACCGTCAGCCGGAGGCCGTCACCGACCCGCGACCAGCCGGCGGCCGCCTGCCCGCGCACGGTGTCGATCGAGGTGTGCGCCCACGCCAGCGTGGCCGTGGTGTCCGGCCGCACCGTGAACCGTTCGTAGCCCGCGTCGCCGGGACGCAGCCCGGCCACGTTCTCGTACAACCACTGCACGACCGTGCCCTGGAAGTAGTGGTCGCGGGAACGGGAGTCCAGGTGCCACATCTCCCACATCGTGTCGGCGCCGTTGTCGAACCAGTAGCCCCAGCTCGGGTAGCTGCGCTGGCGGGCGATGGCGTGCGCGACGTCGGCGTGGCCGTGGGCGCTGAGCACCCGCAGCAGCACGCTCGTCCCGAGGCAACCCGTGTTGAGATGGTTGCCGCGGGCGGAGATGTCGGCCACCAGGCTCGCCACCACGGACGCCTCCGCGCCCTGCGGGACCATGCCGAATGCCAGGGGCACGGCGTTGGAGGTCTGCCGGTAGTCGGGGTCCCTCGCCGTGCGGTAGTGACCCTCGGGGCCGAGGAACGTCTCGTTGAACGCCGTGCGCAGGTCCGCGGCGACCGAGCGGTACCGTGCCGCCGTCCCGGCGTGTCCCAGCAGCTCGCCGAGCTCCGCGGTGCCGAGCAGCGCGCGGTACAGGTAGGCGGTGGCGGTGAGCCGGGTGTCCTCCGGCGGCACTCCGCCGTAGCCCGGCGGCAGGTAGTCGCCGAGCGCGGTCACGGCGAGACCGTCGCGCAGCGGCCCGATCTCCCAGTCGAGGTAGCGCACCAGCGGCCGCCAGTGCTCGGCGGCGAGCCGGTCGTCGCCGTACACCCGGTACATCTCACGCAGCAGGAACGGATACACCGTGGTCCACTCCGGCGACGGCGCCAGCTCGGCGTAGCCCCAGCCGCCGCTCGGCACGATCACCGGCAGCTGACCGGGCTCGTTCTGGCTGTCGGTGAGGTCGCCGATCCACTTGCCGAAGAACCGCTCCATGCCCAGCGCGTACAGCATCGTCGGCGCGCCGACCTGCGCGTCGCCGGTCCAGCCGTTCTTCTCGTACATCGGCGTGTCGGTGGGGATACCGTGCAGGTTGTTCAGCACCGTGCGCCGCATGGCCGCCTCCAGCCGCTCGTAGAACGGCTCGGAGCAGCGGAAGCTTCCGGTGGCCCGCACGGCGTTGTGCACCAGCCTGCCGAGGACGTCGCCCTCGCGCGGCGCCGCGGGCAGGCCGGTGATCTCGACGTAGCGGAAACCCTTGTAGGAGAACTTCGGTTCCCAGTGCTCGGTGCGCCCGCCCGCGCAGAGGTACTCGTCGGTCTGGAACCGGCCGGGGACGTGGCCGGTCTCGGCGAGCACGCTGCCGTCGCCACGCAGGCGCTCACCGTGCTTGAGCGCCACCCGGGTGCCCGCGGGTGCCCGCACGGTCAGCCGTGTCCAGCCGGCCATGGTGCGGCCCATGTCCACCACGTAGACCCCGGGCCGCTGCTCGGTGACCGACACCGGGCGCACCGTGTCGATCACCGTGATCGGCTCGTGCTGCTGGGCGCGCAGCTCACCGGCGGGTGCGGGCAGCGCCACCGGCTCCCGCCACCCGCTGTCGTCGAAGCCGGTCTCGGTCCAGCCTCGCGGCGCGAGCCGGGCGTCGTAGGTCTCGCCCGCGTACTGCGAGTTGGACAGCGTGGGCCCCTCGGTCATCCGCCAGCGCCGGTCCGAGCCGATCGTGGTGCGGGTGCCGTCCGGGTGGTCGATCTCGAGCTGCGCCAGCAGGCGCGGCTGCCCGTGCCAGGTCGGCCGGTGCCAGTTCCACACGTTGGGTGTGGTCATGCCGTAGAAGCCGCGGCCCAGGGTGACGCCGAGCGCGTTGGCGCCGCCGCGCAGCAGGCCGGTGACGTCGTGCACCGCATAGAGCACGGTGCGGTCGTAGTCGGTGAAGCCAGGGTCGAGCACCGCGTCGCCCACGCGCGTGCCGTTGAGCTCGGCCTCGTAGTAGGCGAGCCCGCTGACGTAGAGCCGGGCCCTGGCCACCGGCTTGGCCACGGTGAACTCGCGGCGCAGCAGCGGTGCCGGGCTCTCCGGCACGGCGACGCTGACACCGTCGCCCCACGGGCCCTGACCGTAGGGGGCGAGGACCACCGCGTCGGCCCAGGCGGTGTCGTCGAAGCCGGGCTCGGTCCAGCCTGGCTCCTCCTGCTCGCTGACGCGCCAGCCGGTGCCGGTGACCAGTTCTCGGGTCTGGCCTCCCGCCAGCTCCACGATCAGCCGCACCAGCAGGCCGCCGGGGTTGATCGCGACGTTGCCCCGGTTGGTCGCCAGCGCGGCGAGCACGACGCGCTCACCCGCCGCGCGCACCTGCGCGGTGACGTCGGCGGTGTGCCCGGTCCGCCAGCCGTCCACCTGCTGTGGTGCGTGCAGTACCTGCGTGCCGTCGAGGTGGAGGGTGAAGTCGTCGTCGGCGGTGGCCACCACCCTGGCGCTCGCGACGGCGGAGCCCGGTGGCAGGTCGAGCGCGGCCCGGAACCAACGCGGGCCCGCGGGTGCGCCGCTGGTGGTCGAACCGGGGGACCAGATCCACGACGCGGCGCCGAAACCCGGCGGCGCGGGCTGCTCGGGCGCGCCGATCCAGTCCGCCTGCCACGGGTCGCCGAGCAGCGCGGTCTCCCACCAGCGCGCGGTGCTCCACGGCGAGACCCGGCCGTGGCCGTCCCACACCCGTACCCGCCAGTGGTAGCGCGTGCGCGGGCGCAGCGCCGGGCCGTCGTACTCGACGCCGACCGACCGCGCGGACTCGACGCGCCCGGAGTCCCAGACCGCGCGTGCCGTGCCGAGGTCACGTGGATCGGTGGCCACCTGGAGCTGGTACTCGCTCTGCCGGGCGCCGTGCCCCTCGGCGGAGAGCACCCAGGAAAGGCGCGGCCTGGCGACGTCGGTGCCGAGCAGGGTCTCGGCGTACTCCACAGTGGTGCGATCGACCCGCAGCCCTCCCGGGGGGCCTGCCGTTGTCACCGCCTCGTCCGCCGTGGCCACCGAGGGCAGTGCCAGGGCAGCGACTCCCGCGCCCACGCCCACCGCCGAACCCTGCAGGAATCTCCGTCTGCCGACACCGCCACCCACGTTGCCTCCCTTGGCCGGTTCGCGGGCGAGACTTTAATGGCCGCCGACGCCGAAAAGGGCCTGCTGACCGATATCGGTCACGCGATCCGAGCCCGCCGGCGGTGGCCGGAGACTCGGCGACGTCAGCGGGACACCGCGGCCGAGGCCTGCCGCTTCTCCTGCCGGACCCGTTCCACGAGGGTGATCAGCACCTGCTTCGCCGACGTGCGGTCGCGGGCGTCGCACAGCACCACCGGCGTGCCGGGGTCAAGGTCGAGCGCCGCGGAAACCTGGTCGATGCGGTACCGGCGGGAACCGTCGAAGCAGTTGACCGCGACGACGAACGGCATCTCCCTGCGCTCGAAGTAGTCCACCGCCGGGAAGCAGTCCTCCAGCCTGCGGGTGTCGGCGATGACGACCGCGCCGAGCGCGCCCTGGGCGATGTCGTCCCAGAAGAACCAGAACCGGTCCTGCCCCGGCGTGCCGAACAGGTACAGCGCCATACGATCGTCGAACGTGATGCGGCCGAAGTCGATGGCGACCGTCGTGGTGGTCTTGCGCTCCACCCCGTCGGGGTTGTCCACGCCCCGCCCGGCCTCGGTGAGGTACTCCTCCGTGCGCAGCGGCTGGATCTCGCTGACCGCCCCCACCATCGTCGTCTTGCCTGCCCCGAAGCCTCCGGCGATGAGGATCTTCAGCGCGACGAAGCTCTGCATGCCTGCCTGCCGGAGATCAGAGCGCACGGAGTCCATCAAGTACTTCCCTCAGTATCTGGTCGTCGGGCAGCCTGCCCGGCAACGTCGGGTGGGTGACCCGGATGTGCCCGTCCTCGGCGAGGTCGGCGAGCAGCACCCGTAAGACATTCAGCGGCAGGTTCACCCTGGACGCGATCTCGGCGACCGAGAACACCGTGGTGCGGCACAGGTCGAGGATCGCCGCCTGCTCGGGGCTCAGCGTGAGGTCGTGTTCGGGCAGCGTGCTGGCCCCGATGAGCGCGATGACGTCGAGGAACTCGCCGTTCGGCCGGGCCCGGCCCCTGGTCAGCGCGTAGAGCCGGACCATGGGGCCCGAGTCGTCGCCGAACCACCGCTCGCTGCTCACGGCACCGTCCGTTCCGGGAGGACGGCGTTGCCGTTCATGCGCGGCGCGGTGTACATGTGCTCGCCGACCTGCCCGACCAGCCGCGCCATCTCGTAGGCGACGAGACCGATGTCCGTGCCCGCCTCGGCGAACACCGCGAGGCAGGTGCCGCCGCCCGCGGCGATGACGAACAGGAAGCCGCCCTCCAGTTCGACCATCGTCTGTCGCACGGTGCCCGCGTCGAACTGCCTGCCCGCGCCCTTGGCGAGGCTGTTGAGCGCCGACGCGACGGCGGCGACGTGCTCGCTCTCCTCGCGGGTCATGCCCGACGAGGTCGCCAGTGCCAGCCCGTCGGTCGACAGCAGCACGGCGTGCCGGACGCGGGGTGCCTTGCTCACCAGCTCGTCCAGGAGCCAGTACAGCTCGCGGGTGTTCTCGGGGGCCTCCGTCATCTGTCCTCTCCTCGTTCTCGCGTCGGCCGCCGGGCCAGGTGCGGTCTAGTCGTGGCGCCCACGGGTGAAGCCCTGCTGTAGTGCGGACATCGTGGCGCGGGCCTGTTCGGGGGAGGCCTGCGGAGCCGCTCCCGGGGTGGGAGCGTCGTCACCCGGCTCGCCGCGCAGCCCCGGTGCGAGACTCGCCTGCCGGGTGCGCCGGGGCAGGCCGCCGGTGATGTCGTCGTGCGGGTCCGCGACCGGGGGCGGGGGTGGCGGTGGTGGTGCCGAGGGCCGCTCCGGCCGGGGTGCGGGCGCCTGCTGCCGGATCGGCTCGGCGGAGCGGGGCGGAGCCTGCTCGGGCAGCACCAGCGTTCCGGTCATCGCCTCGGGGCGGCGCGTCACCTGGGCGCGTGCCGTGGTGGTGGCCGGGACCGCCGGGTACAGCTCGCCCGAGGACTCGATCGCCTCGTCGTGGGTCAGGATCGACGAGGGGAGCAGCAGCACGGCCGTGGTGCCGCCGTAGGCGGAGCGGCGCAGGGTCACCGTGATGTTCTGCCGGTGGGCCAGCCTGCTGATCACGAAGAAGCCGAGCTGGTCGCTGGCGAACAGATCCAGCTGGTGCGCCTCGGCGATCCGCCGGTTGGCCTCGGCCATCGTCTCGGGCCGCATGCCGAGCCCGCGGTCCTCGATCTCCACGACGAAGCCCGCGCCGACCGGCTCGCCGTGCACCAGCACGGTCGTGTTGGGCGGGGAGAACGACGTCGCGTTCTCCACCAGCTCGGCGATCATGTGGGTCAGGTCCGCCACCGCCGAGCCCCGCACGGCCACGTCCGGCATCCGCCGCACCTCGACCCGCTGGAACTCCTCGACCTCGGCCACGGCCGACCGGACGGCCGTCATCAGCGGAACGGGCTTGTTCCATGTCCGGCCCGGTGCCGCGCCGGACATGATGATCAGGCCTTCCGCGTGCCTGCGCATGCGGGCCGCCAGATGGTCGAGCCGGAACAGATCCTCCAGTTCGGACGGATCCTCGGTGCGTCGCTCCATGGTGTCCAGCAGGCTGAGCTGGCGGTGCACGAGTGACTGGCTTCGCCGGGCCAGGGTGACGAAGACGCCGGACACGCCGGTGAGCAGTTCGGCGCGCTCGGCAGCGGCCTTGATGGCGGCGCGCTGCACGGCATTGAGGGCGTCGCCGACCTGGCCGACCTCCCCCTCGCCGGGCGGCACCACGGGCACGTCGGCGTCGACGTCGATCTTCTCGCCCGCCCGCAGCCGCCGCATCGCCTGGGGGAGCCTGCGGTTGGCCAGTTCGAGTGCCGAGTTCCGCAGTCCCACGAGCTCGACGACGAGCCCGCGTCCGATCCGGACCGAGATCACCAGGGCCAGCAGCACGGCGAGCAGTCCGAGCACGACGGTCACGCCGCCCTGGGTCAGCGCGGACCGGCTGGCCGCGGCCGTTTCGGCGGCGGCTGTCGCCGCCTGCGCGGTGCCGATCGCGGCGACGTCGCGCGTCACCGGGTCGATCGCCGAGCCCCACCGCCCGCCCGCGACGGCATCGGGCGCCGCCCTGCCGGACGGGTCGGCGACCACGCCTGCCTGCAGACCGGCCAGCGAGCGGTAGGGGTCGCCCTCCAGCAGGCGCTGGTAGGCGGCGCGCTGCGGTTCCGCCAGGTCGGGCAGCAGGTTGGCCGTGAGGGTTCGCTGGCCGCCGACCGCGGTCGCGAAGGCCTGTTGCTGCTCGGCGCTCATCCGGCCCGCGGCCTCGGCGGCGGTGGCGATCGCGTCCTGCTGCGCGAGCTGCTCACCGATCTGGCCCAGCAGCACCGCCGGCAGCGCCGACCCGCCACCCTGGGCGTCGGCCAGTGCGCGCTGGACCGCGAACGCGTCCTGGATGGTGCCGGTGTAGGCGTCGTAGGTGGCGCGCCAGTCCGCCCGCTGGTTGAGCACGGCGGTCCGTTCCTCGCGCAGCCGTTGCACCGACTGGGTCAGCGTGTCGACGCGCGTGCCGACGTCGGCGGCGAGGCTGGCGATGTCGGCGCTGGCCACCGCGGTCGCGTCCGCAAGCGACCGCAGCGCCGTGTCGGAACGTACCTGGCGTTGTTCCAGCTCGGCGCGGTCGCCGCCGTCCGACCGCGCAAGGTGGCGGGCGGCGATCGCCCGCTCCTGCTGCAACGCCGTGACCACCCCGGCGACGGGCGTGGCGAGCCCGTCACCGAGCTCGGCGGCCTGACGCGTTGTCCACGCGTTCTGCACGGCCGACACGGTCGCGAGCGCCCACAGCACCATCAGCGACACGACCGGCACCATCAGCAGCGCGACGATCTTCGCGCGGACGGAGCGGGGTCGCAGCCTGCGGACCAGGGCCCGGGGTTGCGAGTAGGCGGCGTGCATGCCGTGACGCACGGACATGAGGTCTCCACATCGGACGTGAGTTCGAAACGGTGGACGCCTGCGCTCGCGACGGCGCGGCGCGGAGCGGGGCGGTGACGGTCAGCTGTGGACCGGCGCGGTCCTGGGGGGTTCGGCCTGCTGTCCTTCGGGCGGGACCGTCTTCGTCAGGCCAGGCCCCGGCGACAGTGCCACGAACGCCGACGTGAGGAACAGGTAGGAGCCCAGTACCACCGCGAGCGGGAACACGAACTGCATCGGCGTCGCGCCGGGCACGACCACGTGGCCGGGGTGCACCTCGACCGAGACCGCCGCCATGCCGGTGTAGTGCATGGCGCTCACCGCGAGGCCCATGACCAGCGACGCGCCGACGGCCGAGGCCGGCCCGCGGATGGTCAGCGTCGCCCAGAGGGCGGCGGTCGCAGCGGCGACGGCGATCGCGACCGACAGGGTGACGATCACGGGAGAGTAGCTGACCTCGCCGGACAGGCGCATCGCGGCCATGCCGATGTAGTGCATCGCGGCCACGCCGACGCCGGAGACGAGCCCGCCGACGAGCACGGACAGCACCCGGGACTTGCTGTAGCCGACAGCGAACACGCCGATGCCGACGACGATGATCGCGACCGCGAGGCTCAGCACGGTCAGCGGCACGTCATAGCGCACGTCGGTGCCGGTGACCCGGAACCCGAGCATGGCGATGAAGTGCATCGTCCAGATGCCGGTGCCGATGGCCATGGCGCCGTTGACCAGCCAGTTGCGCCGGGAACGGCCCGTCGCGGACAGCGCACGCACCATGCAGCGCAGCCCGAGCGCGCTGCCGACGCACGCCATCACGTAGGACAGTACAGGCGTGATCCAACCAAAACCCAACTCCGTCAGAGAGCCGACTTGCTCCATCTTCGTCCCATCGAGTAGCACGACAGGCTCCCCCGAAGACCTGATGGACGGCGACCATACGCAATTCTTCTGGAAACTACAACAATACCGCGAAGTAGGTTCGCGTTCGCTGAAGGTGACGTGGGGTTTGCGCAAAGTCGCGCGGGGGCCAGATTGTGGGCGATTGGTTCAGTCCTATGTAGAGAGCGCGCCGCCGGAATTCATCCACTCTGTCCGTGTTCGGAAATGCCCGTTGGGACCAGAAAAAAACGCGCCACGAATTGGCTTGGAAATCGGGAGGGCATATCCCGGGCGCGGTGATGCGGGCGCATTCGACCGCGGAACTGTTTTCGTTGGCGCCTGTGTGCTGACCTGCGCCAAGCGGGCCGGGCGCCCGCGTCAGGACGGCCGGTGCTCCGCGACGACGAGCGAACTCTCCTCCAGACTCCCGAAATACAGCGTGCCCGCCTGCTCGCGGACGCCGGTCAGCATCCGAAACCCCGGCAGCTCGCCCTCGTAGTGGTGCGCCACGTGGCCCTCGGCGTCGACGCCGAGCACGCCGGCGAGCGGCTTCGGGCTGGGCTGCAGCGACGACGGCAGCCGCGCGGCCAGACCGCGCACCGGCCGGGGCAGCCGCTGGATCGCCGCCAGCGCGGCGACCCTCGGGCTGGGCAGTGCGACCCAGATCAGCCCGTCGCTGCCGGTCGAGATGTTGTCGGGGTAGCCCGGCAACTCGCCCGCCAGCACCTCGACGCTGCCCGCCCGCTCTCCGGTGAGCCAGAGCCTGCTCACCCGGCAGCCGCCGGTCTCGGCCACCGCCACGAACGAGCCGTCGGCGGCGAGCGCGACCCCGTTGGCGAAGTCGAGCCCGGTGAGCAGCTGGTCCACCGTGCCGTCCGGGTTGCGGCGCAGCAGGCGCCCACTCCTGGTGTGCTCGATGATGTCGACCCGCCACCTCGGGATCACGTAGTAGCGCGAGGAGTCGCTGAAGTACACGGTGCCGTCGTCCGCGACGGCGGCGTTGTTGCACGCCAGCAGCGGGGCGCCGGGCACGCCGCGCAGCAAGGTCCGGACGGTGCCGTCGGCGATGCGGACCGTCAGCAGGCCCGCGTCGGAGGCGCACACCAGGAGTTCGTCCTCGCCGAGGAACTCCAGGCCGAGCGGGCGCCCCGGCACCTCGGCGACGGTCTCGACGGGGCCGCCGCCGGGGTCGACCCGCAGGATCCTGCCGTCGGCCACCCCGGTGTAGAGGCGGCCCTCGGTGTCGACGAGCACGTCCTCGGTGCCGTGCGCGCCCACGGGCAACAGCCGCGGGTTGCGGAATCGCATCGTCGCTCCTCAGCGGTAGGTGAGCAGGTGCCTGCCCTCGCCCTCGAAGTGCCCGTGCTCGTTGAACGCCACGAGCGTCAGGCCGGAGCGTCCGGCGACGAGCTTGGTGATGCCCGCGTTGCAGGTCACGCGATGCAGGGGAGTGAACCGGCCTGCCTGGTCGCCGATCAGCAGCGCGGCGATGGCCCCGATCACGCCGCCCGAGGTGAAGACCAGCGCGTTCTCGCCCCTGCCCAGTGCGGTGACGGTGTCCTCGAGTGCCGTGCCGATCCGGCCGGCGAACGCGGGCCAGCTCTCGCCGCAGTCGCTGCCCTCGGCGGCCGCGACCCACGCGAGCAGTGCCTCGTCGAGTGCGGCCTGGAAGCGTCTCGGGTCGCCGCGGTCGGGGTTGCCGCTGCCATGCCCGCGCAGCACGTCGAGGAAGTCGTACTCGTTCCAGCGCGCGTCCTGCACCGGCTCGAAGCCCGCGGCCAGCGCCGTGTCTCGCTGACGGGTCATCGTCCCGCAGTACACGCCGGTGAACTCCAGTCCCCGCCTGCGCAGTTCCTTGCCGACCGCGGCGGACTGCTCGGCGCCGACCTCGGAGAGCCTGTCGTAGTCGTCGGCGCCGAAGGACGCCTGGCCGTGCCGGACGAGGTAGACGGCGCCCATCAGACGGCTGCTCCGTCGAGGTGCCGCGTGCGGACCGGACCGGCGATCTCCATGCCGAGAGGCTACAAGGCGCCGCAGGACGGCGGACGGCCCACGACCGGCGCCCACGGCATGTATAACGGCCTATACAGTCGGGCCTCAGTAGTCCCAGGGCCACCTCAGCGCTCCGCCACGTCCGCCACCGTGGCCCGGCTGCGGACGGCGCCACGGCAGGGCGACTTCGACCGGTGGGGACTTTGTGCTCTGCTGTGGTCGACGCAGCGCGACGACCATGGACGGCAAGTCAGCGATGCCTGCCCCGACGCCGTCGCTGGCCCAGGTCTGCGGGGTTGCGCCACGAGCCCCGCGGAGCGCTTCGCCGGGCGGCCGTGGCCGGTGTGACGATGTGTGGACACGCACGCCGGTCACATCGGCCCGCTGCCGCGGGTCATGTCGCTGACCCGAGGCAACGGAGGAACGTGACCGATGGACGAGACCGACTTCCTGGCGACCCGGTTCGAGCAGCACAGGGGGCACCTGCGCGCGGTGGCGTACCGGATGCTCGGCTCGCTGGCCGAGGCCGACGACGCGGTGCAGGAGGCCTGGCTGCGGCTGAGCCGCACCGACAGCAGCGAGATCGAGAACCTCGGCGGGTGGTTGACGACCGTGGTGGGCCGCGTGTGCCTGAACATGCTGCGTTCCCGCCAGCAGCGGCGCGAGGAGCCGCTGGACCCGTACGTGCCGGACCCGGTCGTCGAGCGCCCGGACGACGTCGACCCCGAGCACGAGGCCGTGCTGGCCGACTCGGTCGGCCTCGCGCTGCTGGTGGTGCTCGAAACGCTCAGCCCCGCCGAGCGGCTCGCGTTCGTGCTGCACGACCTGTTCGCCATGCCGTTCGACGAGATCGCGCCGATCATCGGCCGGACCGAGGTGGCCACGCGCAAGCTGGCCAGCCGTGCGCGGCGTCGCGTACAGGGTACGGCACCGGAGCCGGAAGGCGATCTCGCTCGCCGGCGCGAGATCGTGGACGCCTTCCTCGCGGCGGCCCGCGGGGGTGACCTGGACGCCCTCGTCGCCGTGCTGGATCCGGACGTGGTGGTGCGCACCGACGGCGGCAGGCTCCGTCCGAGCGTCGTGCTGCGCGGCCCGCAGGAGGTGGCGCGGGGCGCGACGGCGTTCGCGCGGATCGCCGAGCACACGGTGCCCGCGTTGGTCAACGGCGAACCGGGTGCGGTCGCGATGGCCGACGGCAAGCCCATCTCGGTGGCGGCCTTCACGGTGGTCGGCGACCGGATCGTCGCTCTCGACGTGCTCGCCGACCCCGAGCGGATCGCCCGGCTCGACCTCAGCGCGCTCCGTTGATCGGCGAGCACGCAGGAGGAGGAGCGGGAGGGGAGTGGTACGCCGGGTTGCGTTCGGCCTGCCCGCAACCGGTTTGGTGATTCTCGGGCCGTCCTGCCCGCGTGCGCCGCGGGAGCGCCGCGGCTCCTGGCGGTAACGGTTGGGTCACCGCTGTAACGCCGGTCCACCGTGGACGGATATGTTGCGCGAGCGCGCCCGGGGCCGGTTCCGATCCGGTGGTCCCAGCCGTGGACGCGGCTTCGTCTCGTCGTGTGGCTTCACCTGGGTTGTGCGGGCGCCGCAGTGCGCCCGCCTTTTCGTGCGATGGGGGACTTTCGTGCGCAGAGTCACAAGCATCGCCTCGGCGACGGCGCTCGCGCTGGTCGGCGGGCTGGTCGCCATCGGGCCGAGTGCCGCCGTGGCGCAGCCGCCCGAGCCGGTGGATCCGTCGGCCGCCGCGGAACGCGAGCTGCGGTCGGAGTCGGCGGGGGCGGTGACGATCCGTCGTGACGGGCGCGGCGTCGTGCACCTCGTCGGCGCGCGCAACGGCACGCCCGTGGAGCGTCCCGCGGGTATCCAGGCGCGGTTCTCGCCGGAACGCAAGGCGGCCGCGCACCTGCGCCGCTACGCACCGCTGTGGGCATTGGACCGCGAGGGCGTCGGCCTGCAGGTCGTGCGCAGCCAGCGGCTGGCAGGCGACGCGTCGATGGTGCGGTTCCGGCAGACCGTCGACGGCGTGCCCGTGTACGGCGGCGAGCTGGCGGTGGCCGTGGACGCCGAGGGCGGGCTGCGGTCGGTCAGCGGCGAGACCACCCCGCTCGCGCCGTCGCCGGCCAACCTGACGGTGACCGCGGAGCAGGCCCGGCGCACCGCCGTGGCGGTCGCGGCCCGCTCCCATCACGTCGGCACCCCGGCGCTGCGCGCGGGGCAGGCCGGGGCGTACGTCTACGACCCCGCGCTGCTCGGCCCGGCGGCGAGCGCAGGGGCGAGCCACGTCTGGCTGGTCGAGGTGACCGGCCCGGCCTACATCCGCCACCGGGTGCTGGTCGACCGCGTGGACGGCTCGGTGGCGCTGCACCACAACCAGGTCGCGGCCGCCGACCGCGTGGTCTGCGACCGGGCCAACGTGCGCGACACCACCACCGGGGGCGAGCCGACCCTCGCGTCGTGCGCCACACCGGGCGCGGCCCGGATCGAGGGCGGCGCGGCGAGCGGGGTGGCCGACGTCAACGCCGCCTACGACCACGCCGGTGACACGGCGGACTTCTTCGCGGGCGAGCTGGGGGTGGACCTGACCGCCCTGATCGGCGCGGGCGGTTCCGACGGCACCAAGCTGCGCTCCACGGTCCGGTACTGCCTGCCGTCGGCGTTCGATCCGAGCTGCCCGATGGTCAACGCGTTCTGGAACGGCGACGGCGTCTACTACGGCGCGGGCTTCCCCTCGGCCGACGACATCGTGGCGCACGAACTCGCGCACGGGGTGACCGAGAAGACCTCCGACCTGGCGTACTGGTACCAGTCCGGGGCGATCAACGAGTCGATGTCGGACGTGTTCGGCGAGCTCGTCGACCTGACCAACGGCCGCGACGCGGGCGCGGCGGCGCCGTGGGCGCTCGGTGAGGACGGGCCCGGAGGTGCCGTCCGGAACATGGCCGATCCGACCCTGTACGGCGATCCGGACCGGATGACGAGCGGTCACTACGACGCTCCCGTGTGGACGGACGGCGACTTCGACAGCGGCGGTGTGCACGGCAACAGCGGAGTCGGCAACAAGGCGGCCTACCTGATCGCCGAGCCGGGCACGCGCACGTTCAACGGCCAGACGGTGACCGGACTCGGCTACGCCAAGGCCGCCGAGATCTACTACCGGGCGCTGACCATGCTGACCTCGGGCGCCGACTACCGCGACCTGCACGGTGTCCTGCCGCAGGCGTGCACCAACCTGATCGGCACCGACGGCATCGTGGCCGCGGACTGCACCGAGGTCGGCGAGGCGGTGACGGCCACCGAGATGGACAAGCAGCCGCTCAGTGCCAACGCGAAGGCCCCTGAGGCGAGCGCCGGCTGCACCGACTCCGCCAAGCGCAACCTCTTCCTCGACACGTTCGAGCGCAGCACGCTCGGCTCCGGTTGGGCGGTCGCGGGTGGCTGGCGGCACGTCACCGGCTACGCCAAGGGTGGCACGAAGAGCCTGTACGGACTGGAGCCGGACCGGCAGAGCGGCGGGCCGGTGAACACCTAAGCGCGGGTGACGAAGTCGCTCAAGATCCCGTCCGGGGTCAAGACCTACCTGCGTTTCGACCACCAGTTCCTGCTCGCGTACTGGCCCGGCGACGCCGGCTTCCCCAGGGAGCACTGGGCGGGCGGCCGCGTCGAGTACACCACCAACGGCGGCAAGAACTGGGCCAGCGCGATGACCCTGCCGTGGGACAGCGCGGGCGTGACGCCCGTGACGATCACCCCGTACAACCCGGACGGTTCGACCGGCGCCACGTACCGTGGCTTCGGCGGCGACACCCACGGCTACGCCGCGAGCAGGGTGGACCTCAGCTCGCTCGCAGGCAAGACGGTACAGCTGCGCTGGCGGATCACCGCCGACCCCGCGGTCTTCGCCGACGGCTGGACACTGGACAACGTCAACGTCTACGCCTGCGGCGGCGCCACGCCGAGCGAGCCCGGCTCGATCGGCGCGACCGGCGACCTCGGCAGGGCCACCGTGCGGTGGAGCCCGCCGCTGTGGCCGGGGGCGAGCGGGCTGCGCAATTACCGCATCACGCTGACGTGGTACGCGGGATCGCGCATCATCGACAACATCAGCCCGGGCGCGACCAGCAGGGTCGTCACCGGGCTGGCGTTCGGCACCAGTTACACGTTCCGGGTGACGCCCTACAGCGCGGCGGGCGCGGGACCGTCGGTGTCGAAACGGCTCGCGGGCTCCAGGGTGTCGGAGACGCTGTCACCGACGACCATGCGCCGGGGCGGCACGGTCAAGGTCAGCGGGCGGGCGTATCGCTCCGACAACAACGTCGGCTACGCCGGCTGGACCGTGCGCCTGCAGAGCCGCCGCCACGGCACGACCGCGTGGGGCACGGTCGCCACGAAGCGCACCAGCGGCGGCGGCTGGTACGCCTTCTACCGCAAGCCGACGGCCACCTGGCAGTACCGGGTGATCTACCCTTCCGGCACCGTGAGCTACCTCGGTTCCATCTCGCCGGTGCGCACCGTGACGGTGCGGTAGCCAACGCGAGGGCAGCAGCCTCGCCTCCGCGCCGGTCCGCCTCAGCGGGCCAGCTCGGGGGCGACCCTGCGCGTGAACAGCTCGATGCCGGAGCGGTCGTAGGCGGCCTCGGCGAAGTACAGGATCGCGTACGTCATGCCGAGCTCGCGCATCCCGGCGAGCCGTTCGGCGACCTGCTCCGGCGTGCCCACGAGGTATCCGGCGGCGAACTGGTCCAGCTGCGAGGCCAGCACGTCGGCAGGCACGTGCGGCTCGTAGTGGGCCCGGATCCAGTCGAGTTTCGCCTGCACGTCGCGCTCGGTCTCGCCGAGGACGATGTTGTAGTTGGCGGAGCGCACGATGGCGTCGAAGTCCGTGCCGAGATCCTCGCAGTGTGCCGCCAGGACCTCCGACTTGTGCCGGAACGCCTCCGGGGTGCCGAGGAAGTTGGTGTAGTCGGCGTGCCGTGCGGCGATGCGCAGGGTCTTTTTCTCCCCGCCACCCGCGATCCACAGTGGAATGCCCTCGTCCTGCAGGGGAAGCGGGCGGCAGAGCGCGCCGTCGACCTGGTAGTGCGCGCCCTGGAAGGTCGCCTCGCCGTCGGTCCAGAGTGCTCGCAGGATGCGGACACCCTCGTCCAGCATCCCGAGCCGCCGGCCGGGGGACGGAAAGCCGTAGCCGTAGGCCCGCCACTCGTGCTCGTACCAGCCCGCGCCGATGCCCAGCTCGACGCGGCCGCCGGAGATGACGTCCACTGTGGCCGCGACCTTCGCCAGGTGGGCCGGGTTGCG
The DNA here is from genome assembly GCF_003202285.1 of Prauserella muralis. Classification (GTDB taxonomy): domain Bacteria; phylum Actinomycetota; class Actinomycetes; order Mycobacteriales; family Pseudonocardiaceae; genus Prauserella_B; species Prauserella_B muralis. The sequence continues at coordinate 662,447 of NZ_MASW01000005.1, read as the reverse complement.
ATACCCCATGCAGGTGCACATCTGGCCCAGTCGCACGCGCTGGGTCGCCGCCGCGTATGCCGCCATCAGCGACCACGCCTCGTGCGTGGCCTCCGTGGTGGGTACGGGGACGGTGTGGAAGTGGTCGTACACCCAGATCGACTCGAACGGCCCTGCCTCGGCCGCGCGCGCGATGTCCAGCATCGTGGCCCACTGGTCGGCGGGTGCGATGCCGGCGAGGTCCAGCCGCCAGCCCTGCGGTACGAACATTCCGAAACGCATGCGGCGACCCTAGAGCGCGCCGCGGGGGCCATCGAGGGGAGGGCCGCGGCGCGGTGTGGCCCCTGCCGTCACCGCCGTCGCGGGGCCGAAGGGCACCCTCGGTGCGCATGGCGTACCCACGGTGCCCTTCGGCTCGGCGCCGGGCGGGGGGTCACCGGACCGTGAGCCGGATGACGGGGTACTCCCGCTTGCTCTTGCGCTGGTACTTCTCGTAGCGCGGCTGGGCCGTGGTGACGCGTTGCCATGCCTGCTCGCGTTCGCCGCCGTCGAGCCGGTGCGGCCTCACCGGCACGGTGCCACGGCCGGGGAGCTCGATCGCGACGTCGCCGGGGTGTGCCATCAGGTTGGCGTACCAGTCGGGGTGGGCGTTCCCGCCCCCGGACGCGACGACCAGCCAGGTGTCCTCCCCGTCGGGGAACCACGTCACCGGCGTCTCCCTGGGTTGTCCGCTGCGGCGCCCCTTCGTGTGCAGGATGAGCAGGTCCATACCCATGACCCGGCCGCCTTTGCGCCGGATCCGGGTGTTCGTGCGGGCGTTCATGCGCCGCTGGAACCAGCGGGACAGCGTTCCTGGCCCGCTCCCGTGACCGCCTGCCTGTGCGTTCTGTGTCATGTGCGACCTCCTGTGACGGTGGCCGTCACGCTAACGGCGGGCCGGTCGCCGATGCTTCTCGATTCCTGACCGGTCGGCGGCAGGGGCTACGTCTCCTCGACCCACTCCAGCAGGTCACCGGGCTGGCAGCCGAGTACGCGGCACATGGCCTCGAGGGTGCTGAACCGCACCGCCTTCGCCCTGCCGTTCTTGAGTACGGCCACGTTGGCCGGGGTGAGACCGACCCGCTCGGCGAACTCGCCGACGCTCATCTTGCGCTTGGCCAGCTCGACGTCGATGCGCACCACGATCGGCATCAGATGACCGCTTCCATGTCGGTGCGCAGCTTCGTGGCCTGCCGCAGCAACGCACGCATCACCACCATCAGCAGTGCCAGCACGGTGACGCCGGTCAGCAGCAGGAGCAGCAACAGCGGCAGCCCGGGGTCGTCGGCGTTGAACCCGACGTAGAGAAACACGCCGAGCAGCACCGTCCACGCGGCGACGATCGCCCACACGATCGCGTCGACCCAGCGCAGGGACGCGTCCGTGAAGATGCGGTCCTTCTTCACCAGGGTCAGCAGCTTCCAGGTGCAGACGATCACCACCTGGACACACAGCACCCAGAACACCGTCACTGCCGTCGCGGGCCATCGCAGGTAGGCCATTTCCGGCGACTCCCTCGCCAGGTGCGCGAACTGCCCTGGCAGCGACATCGTCTGGAACACGACGAGGATGCCGAACAGCAGCACGAGGAACACACGGAGAGGGGCTACCGCCCGATGCTCTGCAACCATGCATCGAGTTTCGCGTGGAATCTATCGAAAGTCAATAGATCGGGATCGGGGGGCGGTTGCCCAGGACGGCCGGACCGGCGTTGGCCGGCCCGGCCACCAGGGCAGCGAGCTCACGCCGACGGCGTCACGCCGAAGACGTCCAGCAGGGTGTACACGCCGAGCAGGGCGATGGCGACGCTGCTGACCACCAGCACGGTGGTGAACGCCGTGCCGCCGCGCAGCCGCGGGTCGGTCTCGGTGCGGCGCAGGTGCCAGACCGCGACCACGATCGCGAGCAGGAACACGCCCGTCATCACGCCACCGATCTGCACCATGATCACCGGCGACTGGATCACCAGGTACGCCAGGCCCCACACGATCGGCAGCGCCACGGTGAACACCCGGATCCAGCGGAGCCGGGCGACGGGGTCCTGCCAGTCGAGCACCCCCATGGTGGCGAGCACGTTGGTGTACATGCGCGCCCAGCTGGGGATCGACGCCCACATCGTCGAGCCGAGCACGACGATCGCGCCGATGAGGAACATCGTGCTCGCCCACTCGCCGAGCGTGCCGGTGTAGATGGTGGACAGGGTGGTGATCATGTCGTTGCCCTCGGGCACCAGCCCCTGCGGGTTCAGCACGGCGGCGCCCATGATGTAGAAGGCGAGCGTGCTGAAGGTGTAGATCACCCACGACAGCACGGCGTCCTTGTACATCACCCTGATCCAGCCGTTGGCGCGCCGCAGCCACGCCTCACTGCCGTCGTTCGGGCCGACCCAGCGGGCGTAGCCCTTCTCGACACACCAGTAGGTGTAGAACGTCACCTCGTCGGCGCCCACCCCGGTGATGCCGAACATGGCGAGGGCGGCACCGAGCGCGCCGGCGGGAATGAGGAACGTCAGGCCCCCCGCGAGGTCGCCCGCGCTGTAGGCGTGCGGGGTGAACGGCAATCCGAGAGCGATCACCACGGTCGCGAAGGAGAACGCGACCACGAGCACCACGGCGACGCGTTCGATGAGCCGGTACCGGTTCTTGTACAGCATGACGATGCTGACGATCGCGAGGAACGTCGTCCAGATGGCCAGCGACCGGAATCCCAGCGGGTCGCTGTCCAGCGGGATGAGGATGCTGCAGGCCACGGCGACGCCACCGATGATCCCGCCGAGTTGCAGCAGCTTGGTGAGCGCGAGCACCAGCCACAGCACGTTGATCCAGCCCAGCCTGCCGAGCTTCGGCGGCACCTTGTTGTATCCGGTGAGCGCGGGCTGGCCGGTGGTGATCGTCCAGCGGGCCAGCTCCACCTGCACGGCCACCTTCACGAGCGTGCTGAAGACGACCAGCCACAGCAGTGCGAAGCCGGCCTCGGCGCCGAGGGTCGTGGTGGCGATCAGCTCGCCGGAGCCCACGATCGAGGCGCTGGTGATCAGGCCCGGGCCAAGGTAACGCAGGCTCGCCCGCCAGCCCGAGGGTGGTTCCTTGATTCCGTCCGGTGTCAGTACGTAGGGGTCGGCCACGGGCACAGCGCTGTGTGTGGTCACGTCGAATCCCTTTCCTTGCGCCAGTCCTGGACACGGGAGAAGGGGCAGGTCCGCACAGTGCCCCTTCTCGGCGACGGGTGCGACACCTCCTGCCGTGGGAGTTACCGGGGGACGGGGGCTGCGCGTTCTAGCGCGATTCGGGGTGGACGGTGTGCAGCCGCTGGATCCGGGACGTGTCGAGGTGGTCGAGCATCGCCTGCTCGGCGCCGGACGGGTCGCCGTCGATGACGGCGTCGGCGATCCGCTGGTGCTCGGCCAGCGCCTCGGAGCCGATGTCGTGCGCGAAGTACAGCCGGAAGATGTGCAGGTGGCAGTGGGTCCGCTCGAACGCGAGGCGCACCTGTTCGCTGCCGGACAACCGCGTGAGCAGCGCGTGGAACCGCGTGTCGTGTGCGGCGAACCCCTGATAGGCGCGGAACCCGTCGCCGGAGGGCACCACCGCGGAGGCCAGTTCCTCGCGCAGCGCGCTCGCGCCCGCGTCGTCGATGTTCTCGGCGGCGCGCCGCGCGGCCCACGGCTCGATGAGCCTGCGGAACTGGTACAGGTCGTCGAGCTGTTCGCGGGTGAGCAACGGGGTCGCACGGTAGCCCCGGAGTGGCTCCTTGCTCACCAGGCCGTCCGACTCCAGCCGCGCCAGTGCCTCGCGCACCGGCGTGGGGGAGACCTCGAACTCGCGAGCGAGCCCGTCGATCGACACCCGGGCCTCGGGCCGGATCACGTGATCCATGAGCATGGCCTTGATCGCCACGTACACCTCGTCGGCGAGCACGTGGCGGCGGGGTTTGGCCCGCTCCGGTGCGGTCAGGTCACTCATGCGCATCCGCCCTCGGATCATGGTGAGCGTTCCGTGGATCCTATAGGATCGACGGACATGACGGAAGGGAAGCAGCCGGTGCGCTTCGGCTTCGGCGAGGTGGCGGTCCTGCCCGAACCCGGTGACAACGCCGCCATCGCGTCGCGGTCGCTGGCCGAGGGCAGCAGCATCGAGCTCGGTGAGCGCACGTTGACGCTGCGGCACGCGGTGCCGGAGGGCCACCGCTTCGTCGTGCGCGCGGTCGAGCAGGGCGCGCCGCTGCTGTCGTGGTCGACGCCGTTCGCCCGCGCGCTGCGTGACCTGCGTCCCGGCGACTACGTGTGCACGGCCCGCAGCCTCGACGTCCTGCGGTCCCGGGGCGTGAGCGGCCTGCCATCGGAGCCGTCGGCAGAGGACGTGCCGCTGGAGCCCTACCGCCTGGAGGAGTCGGCGCTGCGGCTCGGCGAGCAGATCGACCCCGTGGCCGTTCCCGCCACCTTCCGGGGCTTCGCCAGGGAGCACGGCCCTGCGGGCACCCGCAACCACGTCGTCGTGGTGGGGACGACGTCGCGCAGCGGCGCGTTCGTCACCGAGCTGGCGCGCCGGTTCTCCGGCGCAGCCGGAGCGGGGCTCGACGGCGTGGTGCCCGTCGCGCACACCGAGGGCGGCGAGGACCACGCGCCCAACAACCTCGCCTTCCTGCTGTCGGCGCTGGCGGGTTTCCTGGTCCATCCCAACGTCGGCGCCGTGCTCGTCGTGGACGAACCCGGCTCACCCGTCACCGGTGAGCACCTGCGCGAGTACCTGCGCGCCCACGGCTACCCGCCGCTGCCGCCGATGCACGCCTTCTTCACCCGCCGCGGCTCGTTCGCCGACGACCTCGCCGCCGCGGCCGGTGTCGTGGCCGGCTGGCTCGAGCCCATGGCCGCGCAGGCCCGCACCGAGCGCCCGGTCGCCGACCTCCGGATCGCCCTCCAGTGTGGAGGGTCGGACGCCTTCTCCGGCATCACCGCGAACCCACTGGCCGGTGCGGTCGCGCGGGAGGTGATCCGGCACGGGGGAGCGGCGGTGCTGGCCGAGACCGACGAGCTGATCGGCGCCGAGGGCTACGTGCTGGAGAACGTCCGCACCGCCGACGTGGCCCGTCGCTTCCTCGCGGCGATCGCGTCGTTCACCGAACGCGTCGGCCGCCACGGTCACACCGCCGAGGGCAACCCGTCGGGCGGCAACCTGTATCGCGGTCTCTACAACATCGTGCTCAAGTCCGTCGGTGCCGCGCGGAAACGGGATCGCGGCCTGCGGCTCGACGACGTCATCGGCTACGGCGAACCGCTTGCCGGTCCCGGCTTCACGTTCATGGACAGCCCGGGCAACGACCTGGAGTCCGTCGCCGGGGAGGTGGCCGCGGGCTGCAACCTCATCTTCTTCACCACCGGCAACGGCTCCATCACCAACTTCCCGTTCGTGCCGACGCTGAAGTTCGTCACCACGACGCCGCGCTACAGACTGCTCCGGCACGAGATGGACGTGGACGCGGGCCGCTTTCTCACCGGCACCCCGATGGCCGAACTCACCGCCGAGGTGTTTGCGCAGACGGTGCGCGCCGCGTCAGGGGAGCCGACGGCGGGGGAGCGCGCCGGGCACAGCCAGGTGTCGATCTGGCGCGACTGGAAGCAGACCCGGCCGCGCACACCGGTGGCGGTGAGCCTGGCCGCACCGGCCGTCTCGGACGACGAACGGGACGCACCGTTGCCGGGGATCCCGATACCGGTGTCCACTCCGGACGATGGCACGCGGCCGGTGCGGCTGCTTGCCGCCGACGGCCGTGCCGTGCCCGAGCACGTCGCCCTGGTGCTGCCGACCAGCCTGTGCTCGGGGCAGGTCGCGCTGCGGATCGCCGAGCGGGCCGGACAGCAGGACTGGCTCGGCGACACGGTGTCCCGGGTGGTCGCGCTGCCGCACACCGAGGGCTGCGGTGCCAGTTCCGGTGCCTCGGAGGAGACCTACGCGCGGATCATGCTCGGCTGCCTGACCCATCCGCACGTGCGGTTCGCGCTGCTGCTGGAACACGGCTGCGAGAAGACCCACAACGACTACTTCCGGTCCCGGCTCGTCGAGGCGGGCGCCGACCCCGCGCGGTTCGGCTGGGCCGGCATCCAGCGCGACGGTGGCATCGCCGCGGTGACCGAGCGAGTGCGGGCGTGGTTCGCCGACGCGGCCGCCGGGCTGACGGCACCGGTGCCGGTCACCGGCGACCTGGGCAGCCTCGCCGTCGGGCTGGAGGCGCGCGGGGCACTGACGGCGGCGACGGCGCGGGCGCTGGCCGAGACCGGGCACCGGATCGTCGCCGCCGGTGGCACCGTGTTGCTGTCCTCGCGTGGCGGTCTGCTCGCCGACGAGACGTTCCGCCGGGCCGCGTTCGGCGCGGCGCAGCCCGTGCGCCCGACACTGGCTCACGGCCAGCGACCCTCCGCACCCGGCTGGCACGTGATGCGCGCGCCGAGCACCGACTGGCTGGAGACGGCCACAGGGCTCGGCGCCTGCGGTGCGCAGCTCGTGCTCGCGCACGTGGCCGGTGGAGCGCTCACCTCGCCGAGGCTCGTGCCGCTGGTGCAGGTGAGCGCCGAGGCGGACACGCTGAACCGGCATGGCGGCGACCTGGACGCCGCGCTCGGCGGCGACGCGGGCACGCAGGCGCGGCAGGTGCTCGATGCCCTGGTCGCCGTGGCCTCCGGGGAACGTCACTCCCGGGCCCTGGCGGCGGGCAACGTCGGCTTCCAGGTGACGAGAGGGCTACTCGGCACCTCGATGTGAGGCGCCGGAGCGGCCCACCCGGCGAAACCGCCTGCGCAGCTGCAGGATGCGGGCCGCGCCCAGCAGCGCCACCAGCAGCGCACCGGCGACGGCGCCGAGCAGCAGCGCGACACCCAGCGGCAGCGAGCCGGACAGCCCCAGGAACGTGACGGTCACGGCGTCCTGGTTCTGCAGGATGAAGATCAGCAGCAGGACCAGCACGATCGCGCCGACGATCGCGGCCGCCCACGCCGCGCTGATCCGCGTGCGGTCGGCCGCGGCGGGACGCTCGGCCGTGGTGGGCGGGGCCGGTGCCGGTTCGCCGTCGGTACCGTTCGGCGAGGACGCGGGCAGGGTGCCCGGCGTCTCGGGGTCGCTCTCCCGGGTACGTGGCCGTTTGCCGCCGTTCGACCCAGCTGTGCTACTCATGCCCCCATCATCGCGCGGTGGCGGCGACATCGCTTGGTGAGCGAGCACGCGCGTCCGGGTGACGGCGGCGCCGGCCGCGACCGCGTCCCGAAGGCCACTCGTCCGGTGGCCCAGCCCGGGCGCCGCATCGCGGCCGTGTCGGCCCCACGCCACCCGGGTACACCGCGGGAACGGCCCCCAGCACCGAGGAGGTGTCGACCATGGGCAAGCAGATGGAAGGCGACAACCGCCAGCGCAGGAAGAAGGCCAACGAGGCCCGGCACGAGCACGGCGTGCCCGCCAGCCGTTCCCAGGTGACGCTCGGGGCGTCGAAGCCAAGGGAGCACCTGCCCGGCAAGGCCGACCACGAGGAGCGGATCACCTCGCCGCGCAGGGGCAAGCAGCGCTCCGACGTGGACGCCGGTCCGAAGCGGCGGTAGCAGCCTCAGTACGGCTCACAGCCGAGGCCGGGCAGTGCCGGGCGTTCGGTCGCGTAGACCAGGGCGTCGGCCGGCACGCGCCCGGCGTCGGCGAAGACGAATACCAGCCCGGTGGTCGTGCCGGGCCGGATCGTGTTCGTGATGTTCTCCATCGTCGCGTAGTAGGTGGCTCCGTCGGCGGGGTCGCGCGCCGAGCCCGGCACGGCGCCGCCCGCGGGGACCGGGAGGCGGGACACCCGCTCGGCCGTGCCGTCGCAGAACCGGTCCCAGTGCAGGGTGGCGGTCCGGGCCTGGTTCGCCTCGACCCGGACGAGGGTATGCCGCCGCTCGCCGTCGTTGAACAGGGAGAACCGCACGACGGCGTCCTCTCCGGGGCGGTAGGCCCGCCCGTCGTCCGGTGGCTCCACGACGACGTTGCGCAGCTCGATGTCGCCTGCCTCCACGTTGGTGCCGATGGTGCCCGCCGACTTCTCCGCCTGCGCGTCGGCGCAGCCGCCGAGCGCGGCCAGCGCCCCCGCGGCGAGAAGCCCCACGGCGGCCCGGGGCACCGCGTGTCGTGTCCAGCTCATGTGTGTCGGCTACCCGGCCAGCGCGACCTGACGCCTGTCCGCCGGAAGGTTACGACCCGGCAACGGGTGCTCTTTGTCCGTTTTGACCGCTGTGGCGTCCGGGTAGGGCACCGGCTGTGCGTGGGCCCCGCACGGATCCGGACACCACACCGTCAAGACAAGGAGCGATCCATGCGGAATCGTCAATCCCGGCTCGTCCGCCCGCACCGCCGTGGCCTGTGCGCTCGCCGTCGCACCGCTCGGTGCAGTCGCGTGCGGCAACGACGACAGCGCGGGCGGCGAGCAGGGTGCCGACGTGGAGGACATCGCCGAGAACGACTACTTCGGCGACGAGCAGTACGTCGGGCAGACAGTGACCGTGAGCGCCAACGTCACGAACGTGCTGAACCAGCGCAGCTTCGTGCTCTCCGGCGAGGACTACGGCGACGACTCGCTGCTCGTGGTCGCCCGAAAGGCCAGGAAGAACGTGCAGGAAGGCGACGTCGTCCAGGTCACCGGCAAGGTTCGGCAGTTTCGTTACGACCAGTACAACCAGGACTTCGCGCTCGGCGAGGCGGACCTGTACTCGCCGTACGACAGCGAGGAGTTCCTCGTCGCCAACAGGATCAACCCGGATCCCGGCACGACCGGCACGACCGGCACCGGGAACAGCGGTGGCTGACCGGCGGGTGTGGCGCGCCTTCGAGGCGCGTCACACCGCCCGCCCCGCGGGCCGGGAACCCGCCGGCGTTTTGCCGACGCCACCACGGGTAGTGCACAGGCCATGAGTTCGGTCGAGACAGCGACGATCGAGACCCGTATCCCGGCCAGGATGGACCGCCTGCCCTGGTCCCGGTTCCACAAGCGGGTGCTCATCGGGCTTGGCACGGTATGGATCCTGGACGGCCTCGAGGTCACCATCGTCGGCTCGGTGGCCGCACGACTGACCGAACAGGGAAGCGGCATCCCGCTCTCGCCGGGGCAGATCGGCATCGCCGCCGCGATCTACATCGTCGGCGCCTGCACCGGCGCGCTGTTCTTCGGGCAGCTCACCGACCGGCTGGGGCGCAAGAAGCTGTTCATCCTGACCCTCGCCGTCTACGTCGCCGCGACGGTGGCGACGGCTTTCGCGTTCGCCCCGTGGTACTTCTATCTCGCGCGGTTCTTCACCGGCGCCGGCATCGGCGGTGAGTACGCGGCGATCAACTCCGCGATCGACGAGCTGATGCCCGCCAGGGTGCGCGGCAGGGTGGACCTCGTCATCAACGGCACCTACTGGCTGGGCTCCGCGGCCGGTTCTGCGCTCGCGATCTTCTTCCTCAACACGGCCTTCTTCCCGATGGACGTGGGCTGGCGGCTCGCCTTCGGGCTGGGCGCCGTGCTCGGCCTGGTGATCCTGGTCGTGCGCCGCCACGTGCCGGAGAGCCCGCGCTGGCTGTTCATCCACGGCAGGGAGGACGAGGCCGAGCGGATCGTCAGCGGAATCGAGGACGAGGTCAGGCAGGACACCGGGGAGTCGCTCGACGAGCCCGACACCTCGATCACCGTGCGGCAGCGCAAGACCATCCCGTTCCGCACGATCGCGCGCACCGCCTTCAAGGTCTACCCGAAACGGGCCGTGCTCGGCCTGGCGCTGTTCATCGGGCAGGCCTTCATCTACAACGGCATCACGTTCAACCTCGGCACCCTGTTCAGCAACTACTACGGCGTCGCCTCCGGCTTCGTGCCGGTGTTCATCATCGCCTACGCGATCGGCAACTTCCTCGGGCCCGTGACGCTGGGCAGACTGTTCGACACCGTCGGCCGCAAGCCGATGATCATGATCGCGTATCTGGGCTCCGCGCTGTTGACGGTGCCGCTGTTGTGGGTGTTCCTGAGCTCGTTCGGCGGCCAGTGGACGTTCCTCGGTTTCGTCGTCGCCACGTTCTTCCTCGCCTCGGCCGGTGCCAGCGCCGCGTACCTGACGGTCAGCGAGATCTTCCCGATGGAGACACGGGCACTGGCGATCGCCTTCTTCTACGCCGTGGGCACCGGCGCCGGCGGCATCGTCGGGCCGCTGCTGTTCGGCCAGCTGATCGGCACCGGCGATCGCAGCCTGGTGGCCATCGGCTTCGCCGTCAGCGCCGCCGTGATGGCCCTCGGTGGCCTCGCGGAGCTGGTGTTCGGCGTCCGTGCGGAGAAGACGTCCCTGGAGGACATCGCCAAACCGCTCACCGCCGAGGAGGCCGAGAGCGGCGAGCAGGGCACGCAGGACAGCCAGGATGAGGGGGAGGCGCCCGCGCCTGCGCGCGGGCGCGGCCCCGAACCGGGCGTGCCGCCGATCCGCGACCGTTCGCTGGCGGCGGAACAGGCCCTGGCGCACGAGATCGACGCCATCGACAGGGCCCTGCGCGCACACGGGCCCACCCGGCGCGACGTGCTCGGCAGGATGGTCGGCGCCAGGTACTGGGGGCCGGGCCAGTTCGGCAGGGCCCTGCGGGAAGCCGTGCGGACAGGGCGGGCGCGCCGCCTCTCCAACCGCGTGTTCGGTCCGGGCGGGGACGAGCAGAGCGAGCGGAGGCCGTGATTGGCGCAGTGGCAGGTACTCGCCGAGGCGGCGACCCCCGCCGACCTCCTGGCCGCGCGGACCCAGATGGCTCTGTCGCTGGGCTGGCACATCGTGATCGCGTGCTTCGGCGTCGGCATGCCCGCGATCACCGTCTTCGCCGAGTGGCGCGCGCTGCGCACCGGCGAGGAGACCTACCGCGTGCTCGCGCACCGCTGGGCCAAGGCCATGGGCGTGTTGTTCGCCGTCGGCGCCGTGTCCGGCACGATCCTGAGTTTCGAGATGGGCCTGCTGTGGCCGGGCATGATGCGCACCTACGGCCAGGTGATCGGCCTGCCGTTCACCCTGGAGGGCTTCGCGTTCTTCATCGAGGCGATCTTCCTCGGCATCTACCTCTATGCCTGGGACCGCCTGCCGCCGAGAGTGCACCTGCTGACGGGTGTCCCGGTGTGCCTGGCCGGGGTGGCCTCGGCGTTCTTCGTCGTGTGCGCCAACGCGTGGATGAACCAGCCGAGGGGCTTCGACCTGGAGAACGGGGCTCTCACCGGGGTCGACCCGTGGGCGGCGATGTTCAACCCCGCGACCCCGCCGCAGACCGTGCACATGATCCTCGCCGCCTTCATGGTCGCCGGGTTCGGCATGGCCAGTGTCTACGCGGTGGCCATGCTGCGGGGCAGGAGGGACCGCTACCACCGGCTCGGCTTCGCGCTGCCGTTCACGGTCGCTGCCGTGCTCACGCCCGTGCAGATCGGCGTGGGTGACTGGGCGGCGAAGTTCCTGGCCACCAACCAGCCGGTGAAGCTCGCCGCCATCGAGGGCCTGTACGAGACCTCGAGCGGGGTGCCGTTGCGGCTCGGTGGCGTCTACGACGACGGGGAGATGCGGTATGCGCTGGAGATCCCGAATGGGCTCTCGCTGCTGGCCCACTGGGACCCGGACGCCACCATCCTCGGCCTCGCCGAGGTCGCGCCCGCCGACCGGCCACCCGTCAACATCGTGCACTGGGCGTTCCAGGTGATGGTGGCGATGGGGCTGGCCCTGCTGGTGCTGGGTGCGTGGGCGCTGGTGGTGCGCTGGCGGCGCAAGCGGCTGCCCGTCTCCCGGTGGTTCTACCGTGCCGCCGCGCTGTCCGGGCTCGCCGCCGTGCTCGCGCTGGAGGCCGGCTGGATCACGACCGAGGTCGGCAGGCAGCCGTGGATCGTCTGGGGTGTGCTGCGCGTCGAGGACGCCGTCACACCCGTACCCGGACTCGTGACCGGGCTCGCCGTGGTGAGCGCCGTGTACGTCGTGCTCACGGCGGCCACCTGGTACGTCCTGCGCAGGCTGGCGCGGACCCCGCTGCCCCTGGCCCCGCAGGAACCGGACGAACCGACGGTACCCAGGAGTGAGGCATGAGCGCCGCTGACTGGCTGATCAGCCTCATGTGGCTCGCGCTGACCGCCTACGTGCTGCTGGGCGGCGCCGACTTCGGCGGCGGTTTCTGGGACCTGGTCGCCGGAGGCTCGCGCAGGGGTGCCGCACAGCGAGACCTCATCGAGCAGTCGATCGGACCCGTGTGGGAGGCCAACCATGTCTGGTTGATCTTCGTCATCGTGTTGTGCTGGACGGGTTTCCCCGCCGTGTTCGCCGCGGTCGCGTCCACGATGTACATCCCGCTGACACTCGTCGCGCTCGGCATCATCGCGCGCGGCGCCTCGTTCGCGTTCCGCAAGGCCAGCACGCAGCTTCGCGAGCGCAGGCTGTTCGGCGCCGCGTTCGCCGGGTCGTCGGTGCTGACACCCTTCTTCCTCGGCACGGTTGCGGGAGGGATCGCCTCCGGCAGGGTCCCGCCCGGCATCGGCGAGGGCGGCATCGTCACCAGCTGGTGGAATCCCACCTCCGTACTCGGCGGGGTGCTCTCGGTCGTGCTGGCCGCGTATCTCGCGGCCGTCTACCTGTGTGCCGACGCGCGCCGTACCGGCTCGGCGATCCTGCTGCGCGCCTTCCGCCTGCGTGCCCTGACCAGCGGGCTCGTGGCGGGCGGTGTGGCGCTCGGCGGAATCGTCGTGCTGCGCTACGACGCTCCGGTGCTGTTCAACGGTTTGACGAGCCTGACCGTGGCGCTTCCCGTGGTGCTGCTGTCGGGCGTGGGCGGCCTGGCGTCCCTGGGGGCGCTGCTGCGCGGCCACTATCTCGCGGCCCGGCTGTGCGCGGGCGGTGCCGTGGGAGCCCTGCTGTGGGCCTGGGCGGTGGCGCAGTACCCGCTGGTATTGCCCCCCGTGACCGCCATCGACGACGTGTCCGCGCGGCCGGAGGTGCTGTCCGTGGCGCTGGCGGTCTCCGCGGTCGGCGCCGTACTGCTGATCCCGTCACTGATCTGGATGTTCGTCCTGTTCCAGCGCCCCGCTCCGGACGGGGGGCAGTCGGAACACGGCCACGGGTAGGGAGAGGAGGCTCGCTGATGCGTGCGGTCAGCGCGCTGACCCTGGCGGTCGCACTGGCGTTCACCGCGGCGTGCGGTGACGGCCGCCAGGGCGGATCCGTCACCGGAGACACCACGGCGCCCCGCGCCACGACCTCGGGAGGCACCACCACGGCCGAGGCCACACCGACGGGCCGGGGCCCGGTCACCCCCACCGAAACGGAGACCGAGACCCGCACCCGCACCGAAGTCCCCGCGCGGCCGGGGAGCTGCGCCGTGACCGAGGACTGGACACTGCGGCCCGACGTCCGGCAGGGCAGCTCACGGCAGCCCGTGAACCAGGTGCGGATCGGCAGGCACGACTGTTTCGACCGCATGGTCTTCGATCTCCGCGGGGCGGCACCGACCGGATTCGAGGTGCGCTACGTCCCGGTCGTGCACGCCCAGGGCTCCGGCAAGCCGCTGCCGGTGGTAGGCGGTGCCACGCTGAAGGTGATCGTTCGGTCGCCGGCGCAGGGGTACGGCAGCGACGCGCCGCTGCTCGCGGAGACCGGCGAGCGCTTCTACACCAAGCAGCAGCTCGCCGAATGGCGGACCTTGCGTGCGATCCGGTTCGCAGGCTCGTTCGAGGGGCAGTCGTCCTACGCGGTCGGTGTCCGGGCGAAGCTGCCGATGCGAGCGTTCACCCTGCTCGACGAGCAGCGGGGCGTCCGGCAGGTCGTGGTGGACGTCGCGCACACTGCCTGAGCGGTGTCCGCTCACCCGGGGGCACCGCCGCGCCGGCGTTCGACCTCCGCGTCCACCTCGGCGCCGAGGAGCACCGCGAACGCCGAGAGGTACAGCCACAGCAACAGCACGACGAGACCCGCGAAGACGCCGTAGGTCGACTGGTAGTCGGCGAGGTTCTCGGCGTACAGGGTGAGCCCGGCGGAGCCGGCGAGCCACACGCCCAGTGCCGTGATGGTGCCCCAGCCGAACCAGCGGCGGCGGTGCCGGTCGCGGTCGGGACCGAACCGGTACAGCACCGACAGCGCCGCGCTGACCAGCACGATGAGCCCGGCCCAGCGCGCGACCCCGATGATCCAGCGCTGGTCCCCTGGCACACGCAGCACATCCAGTACCAGCGGCAGTGCGGCCAAAGCGCCGAGTGAGACGGCGGCGACGATGATCGCGATGACGGTGAGCAACAGCGCCAGCCCGCGCACCCGCAGGAATCCGCGGGTCTCCGTCTCGTCGAACGCGCGGGTGAGGCCGGTGATGAGGGCGCGCATCGCGGTCGAGGTGCTCCACAGCACGCCCGCCGCCCCGGCCACCAGCCCCACGGTCGGGCCCTGCGCTCCGAGCCGGGTGGCCGACTCCAGCTGGCCGCGGGCCACCTCGGCGGCCGACCCGGGCAGCGCCGCGAAGAGTGGCTGCAACTGGTCGCGCACGCTCTGCGGATCGGTGACGAGCGCGAACACGCTGAGTACGGCGATGAGCGCCGGTACGAGGGCCAGCAGCGAGTAGAAGGCGATACCCGCGGCGGCCAGCGTCAACTGGTCGCGTTGGACCTCGTCCACGACGTTTCTGATCGCCGCCCACCAGCGCCGTCCTCTGCCCATCGTTTCCTGGATAACCCGGCGACGGAAACGTAATCGGCGCAGGCCCGGTGAGCCGCGCTGTCGCGGGTACGCATCCGAGGTTGGCGCTGCTGGGGGCCGCTGTCTCCACCGGGTTCCGCGCGTGGCGGCGCGGACGCCGGGGGTCGACCCGGTGACGTCACTCGCGGCCGCGCCGGATCGCACGCAGCAGCCGGAGCGGGAACATGCCGAGCAGCGGCGCCCTGTGCCCGAGTTCGGTGGAGTCCTCGCGGTCGAACGCCGTCGCGTAGCGGCGGGCCTCCGACGCGGACGCGTAGGTCTTGCGCCCGCCCGCGGCGCAGCCACGCTCGCACGTCCACGTCATCGTCGCGCCCTCGGCGCGGAACCGGTAACGATGCCCGAACACGGTGCAGCGAACACTCACGGCCCCGGCTACCCGGCGTGGTCGTGCGGCAAACGGTGCTCAACCGTCGTCGCGGCAGGCGAACGCCCGCAGCGCCGAGGTCCGGTCGTCGAAGCGGCGGAACTCGCCGGAAAGGCCCAGCACCTCGAGTGGGCGGCACACGGCGAGCGAGCGCGCGACCAGCGGCAACGGCACGTCGACCTTCCGGGCGCGGGCCCGCAGGTCCAGCAGGAGCCGTACGCCCTCGACCGAACAGAACGACACACCCGACCAGTCGGCGACGAGAACGTCGGTCCCCGGCGCGGGATGCGGCTCCAACTCGGCGCGGACCCTGTCCACCGAGCGGGCGTCGAGGCAGCCGGAGACGGACACGACGACACAGGACGGCCGATGTCGGGTGAGGCTCACCCTGGCGGGCGCCACGTCGCCGGCAAGCTCCTGCAAAGAGGAGGCCGATGGTCGCCGCTGACCACCTCGTTCGAGTTCAACCCCTGCCGGCACGTGTCACCTCCAGGGCCACAGAAAGAAGAAGCCAGGCGGTCGCCGGAGAGGACGGAAATGCCGCCCGGTGCCTGTTTCCCAGGCGAGGTCCAACATACTCTGCAAATTGCACCGGTCAACTGGTGGTTGCGGCATTCGAGGGTGCTTCACCCGGACGAGTGTCTCTCGTGTGTACATAAAGGACAGTGGTCGGCAACGGTGTGACTCCGCGCCATCCGGGTAGCCATCACCCATCCGTCCAGCGACCGCCGAAAGGACAACTCCCGTGAGCTGGCTGACGACCGATCCCGTCCTCGTGGGGCAGACAGCGGGCAAGATCGCGCTGCTCTACCTCGCCGCGCTCATCGGCCTACGGCTCACCGTCCGCCGCGTCGCCGGTCAGATCACCATCTACGACGCCGTGGCCATGGTCTCGGTGGGTGCCATCATCGGCCGCACGGCCACCGCGAGTGGCACGGCGTTCGTGCAGGGGCTCGTGGCGCTGGTGGTGCTGCTGGCGTGCCACGAGGTGGTCAGCAGGCTCCGGCTCCGCCGGGGCGTGCGGGCGCTGACCGACCACAAGGTGCGCGTGCTGGTGCACGACGGCGTCATCGACCACGAACAGCTCAAGCTCTGCCAGCTCACCGAGTCGGACCTGTGGGCCTCGCTGCGCATCCGGGGAATCACCAGCCTCGACGACGTGCGTTTCGTGCTGTACGAGTCGCAGGGCACCGTGTCGGTCGTGAAGGCGGGCGAGCCCGTCGGTGAACTGGTCCGCACGGTCGTCGGCCCCGCGGACGGTGACCGACGCGGAGGCACCGGCACGTGAGCGACGGCGGGCGAAGGGTCACCGGCCACCGGGACGTCGCCCCGGGACGCGCGCCCTGTCCCTGGCGTAGCTGCCGAGCACGGTGGCCGGGTCGCCGCCGACCTTCAGGAACTCGCGGTCGATCAGCCGCGCCAGGTCGGCGAGCGCCCCGGACAGCTGGGCCGCGGCGAGCCGCACGTCCGGCCGTTGGTCGCCGCCGCCCTGCTCGGCCAGCCGGAGTGCATAGTGGACGCTGGCGTACAGGGCCGTGTCCTCGTCGGTCTCCAGGAAGTAGTAGGTCACCTCGTACTGGGAAAGGTCCAGCAGGGCACCGGTGACGTCCGATGCGAGGCCGTCGAGCAGCTGCGCCGCGACCACCACGTTCAGCTCGGGCAGTACCGCGGCCGTGTCACTGCGGTGCAACAGGGTCAGCCGGTGGGCCAGCGCCCTGCGCCGCCGCAGGGCGGGATAGACCTGCAGCACCCAGGTGACGGCGGCCGTCAGCAGCCCGAAGCCGAACAGGCCCTCCAGTGGCGTGACGAGGCGCAGCCAGTCCGCGGTGGGCACGATGTCGCCGAAGCCGAGCGTGCACAGTGTCACCAGCGACAGATAGAACGCGTCGAGGAAACCGCCCCGCCTGCCGGGCAGCAGCCCCGGCGCGTAGCTGAACTCCTCCGGCAGATGCGGCCAGTAGATCAGGGCGAAGCCCACCAGCACCAGCCCGGCCCAGGTGCCGACGACCACGACCATGGTGAGCGGGCCGCTCAGCGCGCCGAGCCGCGGCCCCAGCGGCAGCCGCTGAAACGTCCTCCACACCAGTGCCGCCACCGCGGTGCTGATCCGGCCCCGGCCGCTCGGGTACCACAATGTGTGGAACACGTCCCGCAGGGCGGCGAGCACGATCAGCACACCCGCCGCCGTCACGGCCCACTCCATCCAGCTCCCTCCCGGTCACGGTCCGCGCAGGCCTACCCGGCGGCCGCATGCCGGAAACGCCAGCGCACCGATGGGATACGTTGAGTCCCATGCAGGACGCGGAGCTGTCGTGGAGCCGGTGGCAACGACCCCCGCCGACCCGGGCCCAGCAGCGCACCGACATCGGGATCGGGCTGGCGGTGTTCGCCGGGGCGCTGGCCGTGACCGTGCTCGTCAACAGCATGGGCGCCTTCACCTTCGGCTCGGCGCCGTCGCTGACCGAGCAGTTCGCGTGGGCAGCGGCCATCACTCTGCCGCTGATGGTGCGGCGCCGGTACCCGCTGGCGGTGCTCGCCGTGGTCGGCGCGCTGCTCATCGCGGCGCAGGTGCGCCAGACCGGCGACAACCTCATGCCGTCGGTGGCCGTGTTCCTCGCGATGTACACCGTCGGCGCGTGGGAGCGCAACCGGACGCTGGCCCGGTGGGCACGGGTGGCGGTGATCGTGGCGATGTTCATCTGGCTCGGCATCGGGCTCGTGGGGTTCTTGATCTCGCCGAGCCCCGACTTCGCCGACGCGGCGGGCCCCCTGGATCCGGTGCTGGCCTCCGTCCTGTACGGCATCGGCTTCAACCTGCTGTTCTTTCTGTCCGCGTACTTCTTCGGCAACCTGGGCTGGTTGTCGGCGCGCAGACAGGCCCAGCTGGAGGACGGCGCGCAGCGGTTGCGCCGCTCGCAGGAGCAGAACCTCCGGGGCGCCGTCGTCGCCGAGCGCGTCCGCATCGCCCGTGACCTGCACGACGTCGTGGCCCACCACGTGTCCGTCATGGGGGTCCAGGCCGGAGCGGCGAGGCGGGTGTTCGACAGCGACCGCGAGCTCGCCCGCTCGGCGCTGATCACCGTCGAGGAGACGGCGCGCACCGCCATCGGGGAGCTGCGCGGGCTGCTCGGCGTGCTCAGGGCCGAGCCGGACGCCGAGGCCCGCGACGCGGGTGAGAGTCACCCGTCCTCGCCTGGTCTCGACCAGGTGGCCGAACTCGTGGAGGGCGCGCGGGCAGCTGGTCTGGACGTCACCTCCGGCGTGTACGGCACGCGCCGCGTCGTGCCCGATGCCGTGGCCGTCTCGGCGTACCGGGTGGTGCAGGAGGCGCTGACCAACGTCGTCAAACACGCCGGCGCGCGCAGGGCCGACGTGCGGGTGCGCTTTCTCGACACCGCGCTGGAGGTCGAGGTGACCGACGACGGCCGGGGCACGACGGGGGGTGCGGGCAGTGCGGACGGCGCCGACGGCACGGACGGGTTCGGGCTGCTCGGCATGCGCGAGCGCGTCGGGGTGCACGGGGGGCTCCTGGAGGCCGGGCCGCGCCGCGACGGGGGATACCGGGTCCGCGCGAGCTTTCCCACCCGCCACGTCGTCGCCGCCGAGGACAGTGAGGAGCTGCCCGCATCGTGACCGACGTTGCGACGGTGCGGGTGCTGCTCGCCGACGACCAGGAACTCGTGCGGGCGGGCTTCCGCGTGATCCTCGGCGCCGAGGACGGCATCGCGGTGGTCGGCGAGGCCGCCGACGGCGAGCAGGCCGTCCAGCTCGCGGCGCAGACCCGGCCCGACGTGGTCCTCATGGACGTGCAGATGCCCAGTGTGGACGGGCTGGAGGCGACGCGGCGGATCCTCGCCACGGTCGCCGCCCCGGTGAAGGTCGTCATTCTCACCACGTTCGACCGCGAGGACTACCTGTTCGAGGCTCTGCGGGCCGGAGCGAGCGGCTTCCTGCTCAAGAACGCCTCACCGGAGGACCTGGTGGACGCCGTCCGGGTCGTCGCGCGCGGTGACGCGCTGCTGTCGCCGGAGGTCACCCGCCGCGTCATCGCCCGGTTCGCGGCCGCCGAGCCGCCGGCTCCTTCGCCCCGGCCGCCCCGGCCGCCCCGGCCGGCCCGGCCGCCGGAGCTGACCGAGCGCGAGTTCGAGGTGCTCGTGCTGCTGGCCCGGGGAGCGAGCAACGCCGAGATCGCCGCCGAGCTGTTCCTCGGCGAGACGACCGTGAAGACGCACGTGTCGCGGGTGCTGAGCAAGCTCGGGGTCCGCGACCGCACGCATGCGGTGGTCTACGCCTACGAGCACGGCATCGTCGCCCCGGGCGGCGGTTAGCGGCGCGGGTCCTCCTCGCGGAGGACCCGCAGGATCGGTCCCGCGCCGGACGCCCGGACCGCCCGTGCCCCCATACCCTCCTGGCATGTTGCGGTTGACCACGATCAGCAGGAGCTTCGGCGACCTGCGGGCGCTCGACGAGGTGTCGTTCGACGTGCGGCCGGGCCGGATGACCGGGTTCCTCGGCGCGAACGGCTCCGGCAAGACCACGGCGATGCGCATCATCCTCGGCGTACTCGCCGCGCACGGTGGCACGGTGATCTGGCAGGGCGAACCGGTGACCCAGGGGGTCCGCAGGCGGTTCGGCTACATGCCGGAGGAGCGCGGGCTGTATCCGAAGATGAAGGTCGCCGAGCAGATCGCGTGGTTCGGCAGGCTGCACGGACTCACCCCGGAGGCCGCGCGGGCCAACACCGACCGTCTGCTGGAGCAGCTGGCGCTCACCGAGCGGGCAGGCGACAAGCTGGAGGCGCTCTCACTCGGCAACCAGCAGCGGGTGCAGATCGCCGCCGCTCTCGTGCACGACCCGGTGGCGCTGATCCTCGACGAGCCGTTCTCCGGGCTCGACCCGATCGCCGTCGAGACCGTGCTGGCGGTCCTGCGGGACCGCGCGGCCGCCGGGGTGCCGGTGCTGTTCTCCAGCCACCAGCTCGCGGTGGTGGAGCGGCTGTGCGACGACGTGGTGATCATCTCGAACGGGTCGATCGCGGCCAGCGGCGGCAGGGACGAGCTGCGTGCCCGCTACGGGACCGCGCGGTTCGAGCTCGTCGTCGACACCGACGCCGGGTGGCTGCGCGATCTGCCGGGCGTGCGGGTGATCGAGCTGGACGGTCCCCGGGCGCTCTTCGAGCCGGCCGGACACTCGCAGCCGGGCAGGCAGGTGCTGGAGACGGCGTTGCGGCGCGGCGAGGTGCGCAGCTTCACGCCGGTCGTTCCGACGCTGGACGAGATCTTCAAGGAGGCGATCTGACCATGACCGTCACGACACCGGGATCGCGGGAGGACACCGACCGCGAGCAGGGCGTGCCGTTCGTCTCGGCCACGTGGCTGGTCGCCGAGCGGGAGATGACGACCTTCCTGCGCATGAAGGGTTTCTGGATCGGCCTCGGGGTGCTGGTGGTCGGGCTGTTCGCGCTGGCGGTGCTGCCGTCGGTGTTCGGGGGCGGGCAGACCAGCGTGGCCGCCGCGGGGCCGAGGGCCGCCGAGGCGCTGGCCGGGGCCGAGCTCGACGTGCGGCAGGTCGCCGACGCACGCGAGGCGGAACGGCTCGTGCGCGCCGAGGAGGTCGAGGCGGCCGTCGTGCCGGATGCCACCGGCGAGTCGGCCACGGGCGTGCGCGTCGTCGCGCTGACCGAGACACCCAGCGACGTGGTGCGCGCACTGAGCACGTCCCCGCCGGTGGACCTGCTCGAGCCCGCGGACGTCAGTGAGGGACAGCGGCAGGTCGCGATCATGGTGTTCGCACTGGTGTTCCTGTTGTGCGGCATGGGCGGGGCCGCGATCGCGCAGAGCACGGTGACCGAGAAGCAGACCCGCGTCGTCGAGATCCTCGTGGCCACGGTGCCGGTGCGTGCGCTGCTGGCCGGCAAGATCCTCGGCCACTCGCTGCTGAACCTGGGCCAGGTGGTGGTGCTGGCCGTGGCGGCGCCGATCGCGCTGAACCTCGGCGGCCACGAACGGCTGCTGTCGGTGATCGCGCCCGCGCTCGGCTGGTTCGTGCCCTTCCTGTGCCTGGGCTTCGTCCTGCTGGCGGCCATGTGGGCGGTCGCCGGCGCGCTGGTGAGCAGGCAGGAGGACCTGGGCTCGAGCATGAGCCTGGCCATGCTGCTGGTGATGGGACCGTACTTCGGCGTGATGTTCTTCTCCGACAACGCCACGGTGCTGACGGTGCTGTCGTTCGTGCCGTTCTCCTCGGCCGTGGCGATGCCGGTGCGGCTGTTCATCGGGCAGGCACAGCTGTGGGAACCGCTGGTGGCACTCGGCGTGCTGGCCGCGACGGTCGTGCTGATCGTGCTGCTGGCGAGCAGGGTGTACTCCGGGTCCCTGCTGCAGACCAGGGGCAAGGTCGCACTGTCGCAGGCCTGGGCCCGGCAGGACTGAGTGCCGGTCACCCGCTGTCGGCGCGCGGGTTGGCGCGGGCCGACAGCGGTGGCAGGTCGTGCAGAAAACCCGGCGCCGGGTCGTCGGCGGTCTCGGCCATCCTGCGGGCGATCGCCTCGGCCGACCTGCGCAGTGCGGGCACGAGACGGGGGAGCTCGGCACGCGCCGAGTGCACGACGATGCCGAGTGCGGCCGTGGGCGCGCCCTCTTCGCTGGGAATGGGCACGGCCACCGAGCACGAGCCCAGCGTCATCTCCTCGGTGGTCAGGGCATAGCCCCGCTCGGTGGTCAGCCGCAGCTCCCGGAGCAGCCTGCCGCGCTCGCTGATCGTGTAGCGCGTGTAGCGCGGCAGCGGCCGCTCGCAGTAGGCGTGGACGAACGGCTGCTCGGCGTAGGCGAGCAGGGCCTTGCCGACGCCGGTGGAGTGCATCGGCAGCCGGGTGCCGATGCGGGAGATGATCGGCACCGAGCGGTGCCCGGACAGCTTCTCGACGTAGAGGGCGTCGAAGCCGTCGCGGACCGCCAGGTGGATGTTCTCGCGCGTGGCCTCGTAGAGGTCCTGCATGAAGGGCATCGCGATCTCGCGCAACCTGCCCGACACGGGTGCCAGCAGCCCGGCCTCCCACAGCCGCAGGCCGATGCGGTAGTAGCCGTCGTCGTCGCGGTCCAGCGCCCGCCAGGCCTCGAGTTCACCCGCGAGCCGGTGCGCCGTCGCGGCCGGAAGCCCTGCCCGCCGCGCCAGCTCCGACAGCGGCAGGCGCGGATGGGCCACGTCGAACGCGCCCAGCAGCGCCAGCGCGCGAGCGGTCACCGACTGGCCCGGCGACCGCGTGTTTCCTGCCATCTCCGCCTCCCGAGGTTCCGGCCCACCGTATCGCTGAGCGGAAAGCACCGGCCCGATCCTCCGACAGGACAGCCGTCGGTGGCCGGGTGATTCCACTGGCCGGAAACCGGGGCTTGTTCGCGGCCGGGCCGAGGGAGTTTAGTCGGCCCATGCGAACTCAAGTCGGAATCGTCGGCGCCGGACCCGCCGGGCTGATGCTGTCGCACCTGCTGGCCGCCCACGGCATCGACTCGGTCATCGTCGAGACGCGCGAGCGCTCGGAGATCGAGGCGACCATCCGGGCCGGGGTGCTGGAGCAGGGCACCGTGGACCTGCTCGTGGAGACCGGCGTCGGCGCCAGGGCGATCACCGAGGGCGCCAAGCACGACGGTGTCCAGCTGCGGTTCCAGGGCGAGGGCCACCGCATCGACTTCGCCAAGCTGGCCGGGCGCTCGGTGTGGCTGTACCCGCAGCACGAGGTGCTGAAGGACCTTATCGCCGCACGGCTGGAGCAGGGAGCCGACATCCGCTTCGGCGCACGGGACGTGTCGCTGCGCGACGTCACCTCCGACGCGCCCGTCATCGCGTTCACCGACGCCGACGGCACCCCGGTGGAGCTGCGGTGCGACGTGATCGCCGGCTGCGACGGCTCGTCCGGCGTCAGCAAGTGGACCATCCCCGAGTCCGAGCGCACCGACTACTTCCGCGCGTACCCGTTCGGCTGGTTCGGCATCCTGGTCGAGGCGCCCCGCTCGTCCGAGGAGCTGATCTACACCCATTCCGAGCGAGGCTTCGCGCTCATCAGCACCCGCACCCCGCAGGTGCAGCGCATGTACTTCCAGTGCGACCCCGAGGAGAACGCGGACGACTGGAGCGACGACCGCATCTGGGACGAGCTGCAGTCGCGCGTGGCAGGCGGCGGTTTCCGGCTTGCCGAGGGACGGATCTTCGACCGCGGCGTGATCCCCATGCGCAGCTACGTCTGCGAGCCGATGCGCTACGGCAGGCTGCTGCTCGCGGGCGATGCCGCCCACACCGTGCCGCCGACCGGAGCGAAGGGCCTGAACCTCGCCATCGCCGACGTCGTGGTGCTGGCCAGGGCCCTGGACTCGTTCTTCAGCACCGGCTCCACCGAGTTGCTGGACGCCTACGGGCCCACGGCGTCGCGGCGCGTCTGGTGGGCACAGCACTTCTCGTGGTGGATGACGTCCATGCTGCACACCCATCCGGACAGCACGCCGTTCGACGTGCGGCGCCAGCTCGGCGAGCTCGACCTGGTCACCAGCAGCACGGCGGGCGCCACCCACCTGGCGCAGGCCTACACCGGCTGGCCTCTCGACCGCTGAACCCGCGACCGGCGGCTCCGTCGCGCGGATGACGCGGCACCCGACGTGAGGGTGACGTGTGCGCAGGTTCCGGCGGCCTACCGTGCACTGGCCACATCGGACCCGTCTGGAGGCCGCCATGACCACGCACACCCGCAGAACCGTCCTCGGAGGCGCCGTCGCGAGCGCGGCGGCGGTGAGCGTGGCCGGCGGCCCGGCCGTCGCCGCAGCCCACTCGCCGGGGCGGCGCCGGCGTTGCACGTTCGTCTTCGCCGCGGGCGCCAACGGCGTGTCGGCGGGCCCCCACGAGCTGGCGCTGCTCGGGCACCGCTGCGTCGGCGTCGACCTGCCGGGCCACCGGCAGGCGGACGGCCAGTTCCGCGTCTCGTACCAGGCGCCCCAGGACCTCGCGGCACTGGCGACCGAGCGTTCACCACTGGCGGAGGTCACCCCTGCCGACCATGTCGCCGCCACCGTGGACGTGGTCCGGCGCGCCGCCGCGCTCGGCGACCCGGTGATCCTCGTCGGCTCCAGCATCGGCGGAGCGACGGCCACCCTCGTGGCCGACGAGGTGCCCCGGCTCGTCGACACACTCGTGTACGACGCGGCGTACTGCTGCACCGCGCTCGCCACACCCAACGAGTACATGAGCACTCCGGAGGCGGCGGACTCCGAGGTGCTCGCGTTGCTGGGGTTCGTCGTCGCCGACCCGGCGGTGGTCGGGGCGATCCGCTCGAACTGGCGCACCGCCGACGAGGCCCTGCTCGCCGCAGCCAAGCACGCTCTGCTCGACGACGGCACGGACGCCGAGCTGCTGGCGCAGCTGAACACGATGGCGCCGGACGAGCTGACGTCCACAGGGGACACGGACGCCCGCGGCAACCCCCGGGCGTGGGGCCGGATCCCGAGGGCCTACATCCGGCACACACGCGACCGCATCCTGCCGCCCGCGTTGCAGAGCCGGATGATCGCCGAGGCCGACCGGCTGACCCCGCGCAACCGGTTCGTGGTCCACGACCTCGACTGCGCGCATCTGGTCAGCGCGGCGCGCCTCGGAGACTACGTCCGCATCCTCGACCGGATCGCGTGTGGACGCAGGTCGGTGGCCCGTGCGTGACGCCGGCACAGTGCGCCGATCAGGATGCGATGAGCCTGTCGTGCAGCCGCGTCAGCGGCGCGAGCAGGGCCATCGCGACGAGCGTGATCGCCAGCGCGATCACGGCGTGCACGGCCCAGGCGCCGGCGAGCGTGGGACCGCCCCAGGCGTCGTTGTGCTCACCCCCGCTCCAGAACAGCCCGTAGGTCGCGATACGGGCGACGAGGAACCAGACGAGCACGGACAGCCCGCACATCGGCAGGCTGACGAGCAGACCGAGCACCTGCCGAGGCCGTCGCCGGTGCAGCAGGGCCACGACACTGCGCGCGGGTGCGAGCAGCCCGTGCAGACTGCGCCGCCAGTCCTGCGCGGCGAGTGGGACCCTTCGCCGTCGATCGACCATGCCGGTGACGTTACGCCGCGCGCTGCGGCCGAGGATCGGGAATGGTCCGGACGTCTGCCCTGACTGTGCCCGGAGAAGGCTCAGGGTGAGACAGTGCGCGGCGCGGCGGGTGCGTCGGCGACACGGGTGGGGTTCACCCCGCGTGGCGGTCGGCGTTCCGGCGGGCGCGGGCCCTGCGTTTGCCCTCGTGCATCGCCGCCACCCTCGCGACCGGGATCGTGTGCCCCTCCTCGACGACGTCGGCAGGAATGGACTGTGGAGGCGGCAGCGATGCCGCCCACGGGTTGCTCCCGCCGAGCCGGTCCAGCGCGGTGCGCAGCGTGAAATCGGCGGGCGTGACGTGGTCGAGTTCGTCCCACGGTACGGGGAACGACACGGGCACGCCGGGCCGCAGCCGCGGGCTGTAGGCGGCGACGAGGCTGGCACCCCCGGCGCGGGTCGAGTCGAGGAACACCCTGCCGCCGCGGTCCTCGCGGATGTAGGCGGTGGTCGCGAGCTCAGGGTCGAGGCGCTCGGCGCGGGCGGCCAGCGCGCGGGTGGCGGCGGCCGCGTCCTCGATGGGTGTCCGCCCGTCCACCGGCACGACGACGTGCACTCCCTTGGCGCCGCTGGTCTTCACCGCGCAGCCGAGGCCCGCGTCGGCGAGTGCCTGTCGCACCAGGTGGGCGGAGCGGGCGGCGGCCGGGAACGACTCGCCCTCGGGCGGGTCGATGTCGAGCACGAGGTGCGTCGGGCGGGGGCCGTCGTCGCCGACCGTGATCAGTGTCGGGTGGTACTCGACGGCGCGCTGGTTGGCGAACCACAGCAGGGTGGCGTGGTCGTTGCACAGCGCGTAGGAGACCTCCCGCTGCGACGACTCGGCCCACAGCGCCACCCTCGGCACCCACTCCGGCGTGTACTTCGGGAGGTTCTTCTGCATGAACGGCTTCTGCCCGCGCAGCACCCGCATGACCGACAGCGGCCGGTCGCGCAGCTCCGGCAGGATCCGGTCGGCCACGGCGTCGAGATAGTCGACCAGGTCGCGTTTGGTCGCGCCGGCGTCGGCGAACAGCGGCTGGTCCAGATTGGTCAGCGCCACGCCGTGCCGCTCTTCGGTGCCCTTCATGCCCTTACCCTGGTCATCCCGCGAGGTCCGGTCAACCGGCGACCTGGCTGTCGCCGTGGGTTCCTAGCGAGGCCTGGCGAGCGCCGTGACCAGCCGAGCGGCGAGTGTGTCCACCGAGGCCCGCGGGCACTTCGCGACGGCTCGAGCGCGCACGGTGCGTCCCTCGCTGACCGCGGAGGCGTCGGCGAGAATCCCGTCGGGAAGAGCTGGATGGTGGGTGCGGGTCAGTCGCACGGTCAGTGAGTCGACACGGCACGGGCCCGGCAGGGCTCGCAGCCGGGCCAGCGCGTGGTCGAGGGAAGCCGGGTCCACACCGGGGCCCACCTCGATCTGTGCGGTGGGCAGGGCAGCGGCGAGTGGTGTCCTCGTCATGCCCTGATGGTGCGACCTGGCGGCGTGCCCGGCCCAGGGTCGTTGGTCCCTGTCTTGCCCGCCGTTCGGGCACTTGTCAGGGGGCGGGGGCCCGCAGGATGCTGGGGTGGCACTGCGGCGACGAGGTCGGGAGGTGCCGGGTGAGCGAGGCTCCCACGCTGATCGGGTCGGTGCGGCGCGCACTGCACCTGCTGGATGCCGTCGGCGCGAGCGAGCGCCCCGCCACCGCGAAAGGCCTGGCGCGCGCGCTCGGCCTGCCGCTGCCGACCACGTACCACCTGCTGCGCACGCTCGTGCACGAGGACTATCTGCGCAAGCTCGCCGACGGCTACGTGCTCGGCGACCGCGTGGACGCGCTCGGCAGGCGGGACCCGAGGCTGACCGCCGTGACGCGGGCGCGGCCCGCCCTGGCCGCGCTGCGCGACGAGGTACGCGGCGCCGCGTACCTGTCCGTGTACGCCGACGGTGAGATCGAACTGCTCGACGTCGCCGACGGGCCCCGCACACCGCGGGTGGACCTGTGGGTGGGCGTGCACGAGGCCGGGCACGCCACGGCCTTCGGCAAGTGCATCCTGGGCTGCCTGGACCGGCCACGCCGGGACGACTACCTGTCCCGGCACCGTCTGGTCGACCTCACCCCGCACACCGTCACCGACCGGCGGCTGCTGGAGCGGCGGCTGTGCGCGCCAGGGGGCGTGGCGGCCGACCGGGAGGAGTACCTGCTCGGCACCGCCTGCGTCGCCGTGCCCGTGCGCGCGCCGGGGCTGCTCGGCGCGGTCGCGATCTCGATGCCCGCCCGCCGTGACGCGTCGGTGGGCACCGACGCGCTCAAGCGCGCCGCCGACCGGCTGGCGCGCGCCATGGTGCTGCCCGGCTGAGCCCGTATCACCATCTGAAAACCGCGCCGTTGTCGCGCGGTGGCGCACGGCCGGACAGTGGACTCCTGCGATGGCGGGAGGTGTCATGGACGCACAGGCACGACGGGATCTGTACCGCATGATGGTGCTCATCCGCACCTTCGAGGAAGCGATCCTGCGGGAGTACCACGCCGACAAGAAGCCGGTGTTCGACATCGGGGCCGGGGCCATCCCCGGTGAGATGCATCTGTCCGCGGGCCAGGAGCCCGTCGCTGCGGGGGTGTGCGCGCACCTGACCACGGATGACGCGGTGACCGCGACCCACCGCCCGCACCACCTGGCGATCGCGCACGGGGTGGACCTGCGGAGGATGGCCGCGGAGATCTTCGGCCGCGTCGACGGTCTCGGCCGGGGCCGCGGCGGGCACATGCACCTGTTCGACCCGGACACCCACTTTTCGTGCTCGGGGATCATCGCCGAGGGCTACCCGCCCGCGGTGGGGCAGGCGCTGGCCTTCCACCGCCGGGGCACCGACCGGGTCGCCGTCGCGGTCACCGGGGAGGGCGCGGCCAACCAGGGTGGCTTCCACGAGTCGCTCAACCTGGCCTCGCTGTGGAAGCTGCCGGTCGTGTTCGTCGTGGAGGACAACGACTGGGGCATCTCGGTGCCGCGCAGCGCGTCCACCTGCGTCACGTCCAACGCGGTGCGTGCCGCGGGCTACGACATGCCGGGGGAGCGGGTCGAGGAGAACTCGGTGGAGGCGGTGCACGAGGCCGCGGGCCGCGCGGTCGCCAGGGCGAGGGCGGGAGAGGGCCCGAGCCTGCTCGAGGTGCACACGCTGCGCCTGTGGGGCCATTTCGAGGGGGACGCGCAGGCCTACCGGACGGATCTGGAGGGCGTGCCGGGGCGCGATCCGATCCCGACCTACGAGCAGCAGCTGCGCGCGGACGGCGTGCTCGGCGACGAGGACGTGCGTGCCGCAAGGCAGGACGCCGGGGAGCGCGTCGAGGACGCCATCGCCTTCGCCAGGAAGAGCGCGGAACCGGCACCGGAGTCCGCCACCGAGTACGTGTTCGCGTAAGGAGCCGCCATGACCGTCACCGACGCACCGGCGCCGTCGCGCCGCAAGCTCACCACCGCCAAGGCCATGGTCGAGGCGATCGCGCAGGAGATGGACCGCGATCCCGACGTGTTCGTGCTCGGCGAGGACGTCGGCGCCTACGGCGGGATCTTCAGCTCCACCACGGGCCTGCTGGACCGGTTCGGGCCGGAGCGGATCATCGACACGCCCATCTCCGAGACCGCGTTCATCGGCGCCGCCATCGGCGCGGCCGTGGAGGGCATGCGCCCGATCGTCGAGCTGATGTTCGTCGACTTCTTCGGCGTGTGCATGGACCAGATCTACAACCACATGGCGAAGATCCACTTCGAGTCCGGCGGCAACGTCAGGGTGCCGATGGTGCTCACCACGGCCGTGGGCGGCGGCTACTCCGACGGCGCCCAGCACTCGCAGTGCCTGTGGGGCACCTTCGCCCACCTGCCGGGCATGAAGATCGTCGTGCCGAGCACGCCCGCCGACGCGAAGGGGCTGATGGTCTCGGCGATCCGTGACGACAACCCGGTGGTCTACATGTTCCACAAGGGCGTCATGGGGCTGCCGTGGATGGCGAAGAACCCTCGGTCGCTGGCACCCGTGCCCGAGGAGGAGTACGAGGTGCCGATCGGCAAGGCCAGCGTGGTCCGGTCCGGCCGCGACGTGACGATCGTGACGCTGTCGCTGTCGGTGCACCGCGCGCTCGACGTCGCCGACGAGCTCGCCGCCGACGGGGTCGAGTGCGAGGTCGTGGACCTGCGCAGCCTGGTGCCGCTGGACACCGACACGATCCTCGAGTCGGTGGGCCGCACCGGCCGGCTGCTCGTGGTCGACGAGGACTACCTGTCGTACGGGCTCTCCGGTGAGGTGATCGCCAGGGTGGCCGAGCGCGACCCTGCCCTGCTCACCGTGCCGCCCGTGCGGGTGTGCGTGCCCGACGTGCCGATCCCGTACGCGCGGTCGCTGGAGTACGCCGTGCTGCCCACGGCCGACCGCATCCGCGACGGTGTGCGCAGGCTGGTCGGCGCATGACCGAGGTCGCGTTCCCCGCGGTGTCGGCCAAGGACCCGGACGCCGAGGGCGTTGTGGCGACGTGGTTCGTGGCCGACGGCGAGCAGGTTTCCGAGGGGGACCTGCTCGCCGAGGTCGCCGTCGACAAGGTGGACGTCGAGGTGCCCGCCCCGGCGTCGGGGGTGGTGCGGTTGCTCGTGAAGGAGGGCGACGTGCTGCGCCAGGGCAGCCTCATCGCGCGGATCGACTGAGCCCGCCGCTCACGCGGCAGGCCGCCGGGTCCCGAACGCCTCGGCACCGGCCTGGACACGGAACGGCTCCAGCAGGCGGCGCTGCTGCTCGGCGCGCTCGATCAGCCGGTCGAAGTCCACATCGGGCAGCCGGGAGGGCACGTCGGCGAGGTCGCGCAACGTGGTCCACAGCTGCTTCTTGCCGTCGATGCCCATGATCAGGATCTCCAGTTCGGTGAACCGGCTCAGCGGCGAGTACGAACGGAGCCTGCCGTTGGGCTTGAGCCTGCCGATCCGCTCGCCGACCAGCATCAGCGTCGTCTTCACCGGGTTCGGCCGCACGCCGAGGCGGCGCATGATCGCGGTGAAGGTCTCCACGTCCTCCGTGATGCCGTCGGCGGCGGAGCCCAGCGCCTCACCGAGGTCGGTCCCGCGGTTGCTCCGCTGCGAGCGGCGCGCCAGCTCGCGCCACAGCACGCCCAGCGCGAGCTGGTCGTTGAGGTAGATGCCGAGGTAGCCGTTCATCCCAGGCTGGTACCCCCGCCCGGCCCCGCCGAACCCTCGTCAGCCCGGGGCGGGCAGCGGCGCGTCCGGGTCCAGCTCGACACCGCCCGCCCGCAGCGTGTCGTCGAAGATCCGCCACACCCAGCGCTCGAGCAGCCCGGCCAGCTCGTCACGGCTGACGCCACGCGGGTTCTCCAGCCACCGGGAGGTGCTGGATTCCACGAGGCCCACCAGGCCGAAGGCCACGGTCTCCGCCGCCCGCACGTCGAGGCCGAACAGCGCCAGGTAGTGCTCGAACACCGCGGTCAGGTTGCGGGCGATGGCGGTCTTGACGTCGGTGACCGCGTCGCGGCCGCCCGCCTGCGCCGACAGCGAGTGCATGGTGAGGTACCGGTACAGGTCGCCGTGTTCGGACAGCCAGGTGGTGTGCGCGCCGATCGCGGCCGCGATGGCCTGCATCGGCGTTCCGTGCGGGTTCCAGGCGGGCGCGAGCTCCGCGGTGATCAGCTCCGCCACCCGGTCGGCGATCGCCGCCTGCAGGTCCGCGGCGTCGGTGAAGTACTTGTACAGCCGGGTGCGCGCGACCCCGGCCTCCTCGGCGATCTGCTCGGTGGACACCTCGGGCCCGTGGGCGGCGACGGCGCGCAGCGCCGCGTCGACGAACTCGCGCCTGCGCCGCTCGCGCTGGCCCGCCCAGCGAGCCGCGCGGCCGTCGGTCCGGCGGGCGGCCGGGGAAGGTGCCGGCGAGCTGCTCATCGCGGTCAGCCTATCGGGCCGCCGTGCCCGGGTGTACGGACCCGGAGATAGCAGGTACATTATGTTCCTGTTACCGAGAGTCCGGGTTAGCACGAGGAGGTGCGGACGATGACCACAGCCGCCGCGAGGAACGGCCGCCACGCCGCCGAGGACGACGTGTCCCGGCGTCTGCTGGACTCGTCGGCCCAGTTGTCCTACGACCCCGCCACCGAGATCGACTGGGACGCGCCGCTGCCCGCCGACGGCTACGGGCTCAACCCGGAGTGGAGCACGCTCTACGGCACGCCGCTGTGGGACGAGATGACCGAGGCGCAGCGGATCACGCTCACCCGGCACGAGGTGTGCTCGATCATGAGCACGGGCATCTGGTTCGAGATGATCCTGCAGCAGATGATCCTGCGGGATCAGTACGTGAAGAACCCGGCCGAGCCCGACTTCCAGTTCGCGCTCACCGAGATCGCCGACGAGTGCAGGCACTCGATCATGTTCGCGCGCATCTGCGAGAAGGTCGGCGTGCCCGCCTACTTCCCGGCTCGCGTGGTGGTCGAGGCGGCCCGGCTGTTCAAGTCCGTCGCCAGGGGAGAGGTCGCCTACGGCGCCACGCTCGTCGCCGAGGAGGTCCTCGACGTGATGCAGCGGGACTGGATGCGCGGCGAGAACGTGCTCGACATCGTGCGCACCAGTTCGAAGATCCACGTGGTGGAGGAGTCGCGGCACATGAAGTTCGCCCGGCAGGAGGTCCGCGAGCACATGCAGGGTGTGAGCGCGGCCCGCAGGCGGCGCAGTGCCCGGCTCATCGCGGCGGCGGCCTATTTCATCGTGCGCAGTCTCGTCAACCCCGGGGTGTACCGGGCGGCCGGTCTCGACACCGAGCGCGCACTGGCCGCCGTCAAGGCCAACGAGCACCACAAGTCGATGATGCGCCATGCCTGCGGCGGGCTGATGGACTTCCTGGCCGAGGCGGGCCTGCTCACCCGGCCCGCGATCGCCCTGTACCAGAAGGTGCACATGATCTGAGGCGGCGAGAGCCGAAGCCGCGAGGCGGCCTGCCCGGGCGCAGGGGGCCCTGGCAGACCGTCCTCGCCCCCGGGGAGCGCGGTCTCGTCCTGCCTGCCACCTCAGCCGGCACGGATGGCGTCGACCAGCCCGCTCGCGTACCCGAGCGGCAGGAGGTCACCGGCCTCCTCCAGCACGATCTCCAGTACCTCGGCGCGCTGCGCGGCCAGTTCGGCGTCCCGCTTGCTCAGCGCTCCGCGGACCTCCCGGACCGCGGCCTCGAGCCGGGTGCGGTACTCGGCGCCCAGCCGATCGCCCGAGTTCGTCACGGCGAGTTCGACCCGCTGGCAGGTGGTGTCGGCGTCGTTGAGCCGCCGCACGGCCTCGCGCGGCAACCGGCGCGGTGCCGCGTAGTACTGCAGTTCCTCGATCATGGTTGG
Organism: Prauserella muralis; assembly: GCF_003202285.1. GTDB lineage: Bacteria > Actinomycetota > Actinomycetes > Mycobacteriales > Pseudonocardiaceae > Prauserella_B > Prauserella_B muralis. Next base: position 629,910 of record NZ_MASW01000005.1, on the reverse strand, counting down.
CTCCACTCCGGGGACGACGTGGCCGTCGTAGGTGGAACGGTCCCGCAGCCCTGCCCCGGCCGGCCAGGGACCATCGCCGTCCGTTTCGAGCCATTGGTCCCTGATTCCGCCGGGCGCGCTGGTGCATGCTCCGAAACATGCGCAGAACCACGGCCCTGGCCGCGCTGACCATCGCGCTCGCGGTGACGGTGACAGCCTGCTCCGGAGGCGACCAGGCCGGACCACCCGGTCCGCCCTCGGTCCCGTCCGCGACGACGGCGACCACCTCGCCGCCGTCGAGCGCGCCGTCGCCACAACCCACCGCGACCTCGCCGGCCGTCACCCGGCCGCCGGCTCCGGCCCAGTGCCCGGAGACCCGGAACTGGACGACCGCGCCGGACACGGAGGCAGGCTGGTCGCGCGAGGCGCTCTACCGCGTCCGTGCTGGACGGCACGCCTGCTTCGACCGCGTGGTGTTCGACATCAACGGGCCCTCACCGGTCGGCTTCGACGTGCGCTACGTACCGGTTCCCACGGCGGACGGCTCCGGGCACCCGATCCCGGTCGCAGGTGGCGCGGCGCTGCAGGTCGTGGTGCGGACACCTCCGCAGGGCTTCGACGAGCAGGGCCACCAGCCGGGGCGGATTCTCGCCAGGACCGGCGACCACTTCTACACCCCGCACCAGCTGGCCGGGTGGCGGACGTTGCGGGAAGTGCGCTTCGGCGGGTTCTTCGAAGGCCAGTGCAGCTTCGCCGTCGGCGTCCGCGCGAAGCTGCCGATGCGCGCCTTCACCGTGCTGGCCGGCCGGGACCAGGTCCGCCGCGTCGTGGTGGACATCGCACACAGCCAGGGAGGCTCGTCATGAAACTCGTCCGGATATGGCTGGGACTGGTGCTCCTGGCCCTCGGTGTCTTCGGGATCGTCGATGCCGCGGGCGGCCCGGACGCCGGGTCCACGATCGGCCGCTGGTGGCCGTTGGCGATGATCGGTCTCGGCCTGACCGCGATGTGGTCGCAGCGCCGCATCTCGATCATGCCCGTGGTGGTGACGGCGCTCGGGGTCGTGCTGTTGGCGGGCACCCAGGACTGGACCGACGAGGACCTGTTCTGGCCGACGCTGCTCGTCGTGTTCGGCGCCGTTCTGCTGGCGGGCGTGCTCCGCGGGCACGGCAGGCGCCGCACCGGCCGTGGCGAGTCGATGGTCCTGTTCGGCGGAGCCAAGACCATCGACCGGTCGCAGCATCTCGAACACGCGGACGTGTCGGCCGTCTTCGGCGGCGCGACGCTCGACCTGCGCCAGGCACGCATCGATCGGGAGGCCACCGTGGACGTCTTCGCCTTCTGCGGCGGCGTGCAGATCCTGGTGCCCCGGGGCTGGCGGGTCGAGGTGAGCGGGTTGCCCGTGCTCGGCGGCTTCGACGACAAGACGGCCGGTGACGACCCCGTGCTGCTCGCCGATGCCCCGCTGTTGAGGATCAACGCCACGGCCGTGCTGGGCGGCGTCGAGGTGACCCACGAGCCGAAGAAGGCGGTGGTGGCCGGGTGACGTTTCGGCCGATACCCCTCCGGGTACGCCGAAGCGATGTGGTTCCAGCAGTTCTACCTCGAAAGTCTCGGGCACGCGTCCTACCTGGTCGGTGACGAGCGCACGGGGCAGGCACTGGTGTTCGACCCGCGCCGGGACGTCGGGGGCTACCACGAGGCGGCCCGGCGCCGGGGGCTGCGCATCGCCTACGCGTGTGACTCGCACGGCCACAACGACTACCTGTCCGGTCTGGGCGAGCTCGCGGGCTCGGCCAACCCGCCACAGCTGTGGGGTTCCGCGCAGGGTGAACTCGGTTATGCGCACCGCGCACTGGCCGACGGCGAGCAGATCGAGTTCGGCGACGTCGGGATCGAGGTCCTGCACACCCCTGGCCACACACCCGAGCACATCAGCCTGCTGGTCTACGACAGGGCCACCAGCGCCGACACGCCCGTGCTGCTGCTGTCCGGCGGCGCCCTGCTGGTCGGCGACCTCGCGCGTCCCGACCTGCTCGGCGGCGAGGAGCAGGCCCGCAGGCACGCGGAGCAGTTCTGCGACACGATCCAGCGCACGCTGCTGCCGCTGCCTGACCATGTCGAGGTGTTTCCCACCCACGTGGCCGGGTCGTTGTGCGGCGGCAACATCGGCTCCCGTCTGTCGACCACGGTTGGCTACGAGAAGCAGACGAACCCGACTCTGGCCGAGGTGGTGGAGCGGGACGAGTTCGTGCGCGAATGCCTCCGACTGGACAACCTGCCCGCCGTGCCGCCGTACTGGCGGCGAATGCGCGAACGGAACCTGCGGGGTGTCGAGCCGCTGGGTGCTCCCGCCGAACCCCCGGCACTGCGCCCGGACGACGTCGCGGTCGCCGTCGAGGACGGCGCGCTCGTGCTCGACACCCGTTCGCCGGAAGCGTTCGGCGCCTCGCACCTCCCCGGCGCCGTCAACGTCGGGCTGGGGTCGTCGTTCGCCACCTGGGCGGGCACCGCGCTGCCCGCGGACGCGGACGTGGTGCTCGTACTGGACCGCGACGCCGACCTGTGGGAGGCCACCTGGCAGCTGCTGCGCATCGGGTACCGCGAGCCGCGCGGGTGGCTCGCGGGCGGGATGACGGCGTGGCGCACGAGCGCGCGCGCCATCGAGTCGATCCCGCAGATCACCGTGCACGAGCTGCGGGAAGAGCTGGAACGTGACTCGGTGACGTTGCTCGACGTGCGGCAGCCGAGCGAGTGGGCCTCCGGCCACGCGGAGGGCGCGATGTTCATCACCGGAGCCGAGCTGCCCGACCGGCTGGGCGAGGTGCCAGCCGAGAAGCCCGTCGCGGTGGCGTGCGGCAGCGGCTACCGTTCCTCCGTGGCGGCGAGCCTGCTGGCCCGCGAGCGCGGCCAGCGGGTGCTCAACGTCGCTGGCGGGATGACCGCCTGGCAGCGCGCGGGGTACCCGACGGCCGCGTGAGCCCGGATACTGCGAGGATGGCCGACCGGCTGCGCGGCTGGCGCAAACTGGCGGGTGCCACCTGGACGGCGCCGAAGGACCCGCAGTTCTACGGCGAGCTCGAGCTCGACGCCGCAGGGCTGCTCGACTACGTGGACACGGCGCGGTCCCGGTCGGGCGTGCACCTCACCGTGACTCATCTGGTCGGCCGCGCGGTCGCGGTCGGGCTCGCCGAGGTGCCCGCGCTGGCAGTGCGGCTGTCCCGGGGCCGGGCGTGGCCGCGCGAGAGCATCGACGTGTTCTTCATCGTCGCCACCGGCGACGGCGAAGAGCTGACCGGCGTGAAGGTCGACCGGGCGAACCGCAAATCCGCGATCGCGATCGCCCGCGAGCTGCACGATCGGGTGGCCGCGATCGGCAGGGGAGATGATGCGGACTTCGGCCGGAGCAAGGCGCTGCTGGAGAGGTTGCCTGCACCACTCATGCGCCTGGCGCTGCGGGGCGCCGCATGGCTGACCTCGGGGCTCAACCTGGATCTGTCCCGCGCCGGCATGCCGAGGCAGGCGTTCGGCTCCGCCATGATCACGTCCGTGGGCATGTGGGGTGTCGAACGGGCCTTCTCGCCGCTGGCTCCCTACTACCGCGTTCCGCTGCTGGTCCTGGTTGGTGCGGTGACGCAGCGTCCGGTGGTGCGGGACGGCGAGGTGGTGGTGCGGCCCATGCTGACACTCACGGCGACGTTCGACCACCGTTACGCCGACGGCGCCCACGCGGCCCGGTTCGCCGCCGCGATCCGGCGCTACTGCGCCGATCCCGCGGCGTTCGAGCCCGCTGACTGATGCAGGTTCTTCGCCGTCGGCGACGTCGGCACCGATCCCGGATCGGGATAGGTGCGCAGGACCCGATCGGCCGTTCCGGCGGTGGTGACGGTGAACCAGTAGTGCTCGTTCTTGTAGTGGTGCAGCCGGTGGTTGCGCCACACCGCCCGATACAGCCGGGTGCGGGGCCGGTAGTCGCTGTGCACGAGGTAGTGCGTCCACTCGTAGCCGAGGCCGATCGCGCTGATCGTCACGAAAAAGGTCAGGCCCAGCCCGAGCCGCGGGAATGCCAGCGCCGCCACGGCGAGCAGCGCGGGCAGCAGCCACAGCAGCACCTGCCAGGGAATGAACACCAGCGGCACGTCGCGTGGATCGGCGTGGTGCTCACGATGTTTGCGCGCCAGCAGCGGGTCCAGGCGCAGCCCGGCGATGCTGCGCGGGCGCCAGTGCAGCACGCAGACGTGCACGACCCACTCGACGAACGGGAACACCGCGAGCATGCCCAGCGGCAGGAGGGCGTCGCCGAGCCGCCACTCGCCGGTGAGCAGTCGCGCGACGACGGCGGTGAGCAGCGTCGCCCCGATGAGCCACGGGGACGGGTGACGCCAGAACTCGCGCCAGGCTCCGCTCAGTGGCAGCGCGGTCCTGCGGGCCAGTGTGGCCTCGTCCGCCCGCAGCCGGGCACGCGCACGGTGGTCCGCTGTGGACCGTTCTGCCGATGTCATGACGACTCCTCCAGATCGCGGATCATGGCGAGCAGGGTGGCCGTGGCAGGAGCCAGGAGGTTCTCGGCTGCCTGCTCGGCGGCGGGGCGCCTGCCGTCGGCGATGGCGCCCGCAAGGCTCTGGTAGGCGTCGATGCGGTCCACCTCGGCGGCCATCGCGCCGGCGAGCGCGGCGAGCGTGGGCTCGTAGGCCGCCCGCAGGCTGTTGAACATCAGCCGGAAGACGATCGAATCGGCGCCGTTGACAACGTGGTCCCAGAAGTCCAGGGCGTGCCGCTGCCTGCTGACCGGATCCGCGTCGCGGCGCATCGCCTCGATGGCGGCCGCGAGCGGCTCGTCCAGGTGGTGGGCCGCGCGCTCGGCGGCGAGTCCGGCGACCTTCGGGCCCACGGCCAGGCGCGCCTCCAGCAGGCTCCGGACTACCGTGAGATCCAGTTCGCCACCCCGGAGCAGGAGCCGGGGGAGGAGGTCGAGCCTGCCGTGCAGGCGGAAGTCCCGCACGCTCGTCGTGCCGCCCTGGCGCACCTCGACGAGCCCGGCGTGTGCCAGGCGCTGCAACGCCTCCCGCGCGGCGGGCCGGGACACGCCGAGAACCTCGGCGAGCCTGCGCTCGCTGGGCAGCGAGTCGCCGGGGGCGAGGTCTCCGCCCACGACCTCGCCGAAGATCTGCTCGAACACCTCGTCGGGAACCGAACGCCGAGCCACTGGCCGCAGTGCCATGAGGGGAGGCTAGGGCGGCTGGTGGCCAGTGGTCAAGTGGTAAGACCAGTTCCCTGACGTGGGACGTCGCCCTAGGACGACGCCGGAAAGCCGATTGCCGTGGGTGCTAGCGTGTGATCATGTCCAGCCCCGAGGCGTCAAGACTCTAGCCACCGGCCTGCCGGTGGCTGTTCCGCGCGTCGCGCCTTTCCCGCGCGGGACCTTCGCCGCCGGAGCCGAGATCCGGTCTCGCCGCCCGTCCTTCGGGCGGTTCCTTCCTCACGACAGCCGTCGGCTGCGGCCGTAGCCGGCTGCCGTGCCTCTCGTTCTCGCGACCGCGGAGTCTTGTCATGCCGTTTGCCGTGTACCTGCTCGGGCTGGCGGTGTTCGCCAGGGCACATCCGAGTTCATGTTGTCCGGCCTCGTTCCGGGTATCGCGCGGGACCTTGCCGTGCCGGTCCCCGCCGCGGGCCTGCTCACGTCGGCGTTCGCCGCCGGGATGGTCGTCGGAGCGCCGCTCATGGCGCTGTTGAGCCTGCGCTGGTCCCGGCGCCGCTCGCTGCTGTCGTTTCTGCTGCTGTTCGTCGGCGTGCACGTGGTGGGGGCGCTGACCGCCAGCTACGGCGTGCTGCTGGCGACACGCGTGGTGGCGGCCCTGGCGAACGCCGGTTTCCTCGCCGTCGCACTGGCCACGGCGACGACCATGGCGGCACCACACGCCAGGGGCCGCGCGACAGCGGTGCTCCTCGGTGGGATCACTCTCGCCTGCGTGGCGGGGGTGCCTGGGGGAGCGCTGCTCGGCCAGCTGTGGGGCTGGCGGGCGGCGTTCTGGGCGGTGGCGGTCGTCTCGGCGCCCGCCGTCGTGGCGGTCCTCCGGTCCGCGCCGGCCGATCCGCCGGGCGCCCCGGTGCCGAGCCCGCGCGGTGAGCTCCGTGCGCTGCGGAACCGGCATCTGCTGTGGACTCTGCTGCTGGGCGTTCTGGTCAACGGTGCGACGTTCTGCACGTTCACCTACCTCGCGCCGATGGTCACCGCGCTGTCTGGGATGGGTCCTTTGTGGATTCCCGTTGTGCTGGCGCTGTTCGGTATCGGCTCGTTCCTGGGTGTCACGCTCGCCGGGCGGCTGGCCGACACCCAGCCGAGGCGTGTGTTGCTGGCCGGTGGTGCGGCCTTGCCGGCCGGCTGGACGTTGTTCGCGCTCACGGCCTCCTGGCCTGAGGCGACGATCATTCTCGTCGTGGTGCAGGGCGCGTTGTCGTTCGCGGTGGGCTCGACCTTGATCGCCCAGGCGTTGTCCGCGGCTGCCGAGGCGCCGACATTGGCGGGCGGCGTCTCGACGGCCGCCTTCAACGTCGGTGCCGCCCTCGGCCCGTGGCTCGGTGGTCTGGCGATCGGCGCGGAGTTCGGCTATCGCGCGCCCCTCTGGGTCGGTGCCGGTCTGGCGCTGCTCGCGTTCGCCGTCGCCTCGGCGGTGCGGGCCGGTTCCCCGGTCCCGCGCCGCTGACCGGCCGGGCGCGCACGTGGTCCTTCGCAGCGCAGCCTGCCGGTGTCGCGCCAGGGTGAGGGCGGGTGGGGGCCGGTCGCGGTGCTCGTAGACGATCGAGTAATGCTGCGGTCAGCGTCGGTCCTGTGTGACAGTAGCGCGGCTTGCCTTCAAGCGAACGATCGTGCTAAAAAGTGTCGTGGGCAAAGGCGAGGCGACCCGGCAGGCGGTGCTGGACAGCGCGACGGAGATCGCCAGCCGGATCGGGTTGGCCGGGTTGACCATCGGCTCGCTCGCCACGCACACCGGTATGTCGAAGAGCGGACTCTTCGCGCATTTCCAGTCCAAGGAGTCGCTGCAGTCGCAGGTGCTCGCGCGAGCGCGGGAGCAGTTCGTCGATCTCGTCGTCCGCCCCGCGCTCGCGGCGCCGAGGGGGGAGACCCGGGTGCGGGAACTGTTCGAGCGTTGGCTCGGCGCGGGCAAGGCCGGTGCCTCGTGCTGCCTCTTCGTCTCGGCGGCCGGTGAGTACGACGACCAGCCCGGGGCGATCAGGGACCAACTCGTGCGCGACCACCTGGACTTCTTCGAATCCGTCGAGTTGATGTTCCGCACCGGGATCAGCGAAGGTGACTTCCGCGCCGACGCCGATCCCGCTCAGTTCGCCCACGACGTACACGGCATCATGCTCGCCTTCATGCACGCGCACCGGCTGCTGGGCGACCCGGCCGCCGAGGGGCGCGCGCGACGGGCTTTCGACAGCTTGCTCGCGGCCGCGCGAGCACCGAAGTAACCCACCCAGGATGCTGGAGGCTCACGATGACATTGCTTCGAAAAAGCACGATCGTTCGTGCGAAATTGGCCTCAGTACGGCTCCTGTTCCGGGGCATGGAGCGCCTCGCGCCCGGACTCGGTTCCGTCATCGCACTGAGACTCTGGTGCACGCCGCGGCACGCCGAACCCGGGCCGCGCCCGGCGGCGGGACCTGGCACGCGCTACCGGGTGCCGGTCAACGGCAGCACGGTCGTCGCCGAGACGTGGGGTCACGGGCCCGTGATCTATCTCGTTCACGGCTGGGGCGGTCACCGCGACCAGCTCGGCGACCTGGTCGCGCCGCTGAACTCCGCCGGGTACCAGGTGGTCGCGTTCGACGCGCCCAGTCACGGCGAGTCGGCACCAGGCCTGCTCGGTCCGCGTCGCGCGAACCTCCCGGAGTTCGCCGACGCGCTGCGTGCGGCCGTCGCCTACTTCGGCCCCGCGCACGCCGTCATCGCGCACTCGCTCGGCGCGGGGGCGACCGCGCTCGCCGTGCTCGACGGGCTGCCCGTGTCCCGCCTCGTGCTGCTCGCGCCGATGGCCGAGCCGGTCGCCTACACCGACGCCTTCGCGCACGGTCTCGGCTTCGGCGAGCGCATCCGGACGGGCTTCCTGCGCAGGCTGGAACGGCAGACCGGCAGGCCGGTCGCCGACTTCGACATCCCGGCACGCGCCGCAGGGCGCACGGACCTGCCTCCGGTGCTCGTCGTCCACGACCGCCGGGACAGGGAGGTGCGCTACGCCGACGGCGTGGCGATCGCGCAGACCTGGCCCGAACCGACGCTGGTGAGCACCGACGGTCTCGGTCACCGGCGGCTGCTGCGCGATCGGGCGGTGCTGGGCGAGGTGCACGGCTTCGTCACCGCACGGGACCCGCTGCGCAAGGCAGGGTGAGGAGACGCCGGGCCGTTCCGCTTGCGCACCGCGATCGGAACGGCCCGGATCGGAGCGGGTCAGGCGTCGATCTGCTTGGGCTCACCGCCGCCGCTGATGCTGATCTTGCGCGGCTTCGCCTGCTCGGCGACCGGAACCCGCAGCGTCAGCACACCGGAGTCGTAGCTCGCCTGAATGTTGTCGGTGTCCAGCGTCTCGCCGAGGAACAGCTGGCGGGAGAACACGCCCCTGGGACGCTCCGCCACCTGGACATCGGCGTCCTCGCCGTAGGACGGCCTGCGCTCGGCCTTGACGGTGAGCACGTTGCGCTCCACGTCGAGGTCGATGGAGTCGGGCGAGACGCCCGGCAGGTCGAACTCGATGACGTAGTCGTTGCCGGTCCGGTACGCGTCCATCGGCATCGCGGCCGGCCGGGTGCTGGTGCCGTTGGCGCCGAAGAACTGCTGCGTCAGACGGTCCAGCTCACGGAACGGGTCAGTGCGCATCAGCATGGCCACTGCCTCCTTCTCCTTCCTGTGTGCCGCCCCGTCGATCGTGCCTGGTGGCGGCGTTGTCCGTGGTCAACCTTGATAACGACCGACTCAGCTTTCTTGTTCCCGCGGCCTCATAGTAGCCTCACCAATTCCTATAGCGCGGAATGGAGATTCTGTCAATCGCCTGCTCGAGAAAAACTGCCAGCGGCGCGGACCCTTGTTGCGTGGGTTCCGGAGGGCGAAACTTGGCTCCCGGCGTGGCGAGCGGAGGTTGTCATGGTGGCTCTGCCGGGCGGGCGGTCCCCGCTGCTGCTGGAGGAGAAGCTGGCGAAGCTGGCGGCCGACCCCGCCTCGGCGCACACGGAGCTGGCCGTCGTCGGCACCGTCGACGGCGATCGCGTCCGTCTCGCCGGTGCGCCGTTCGCGTGGTACGCGGACCTTCCGCGTGCTGTCGGCGGCGGCAACTGTGCCCCGAGTCCGGTTCTGTACCTGCTGGGCGCCCTCGCGGGTTGTGCCGTGAGCCTGATCCGCGACGTGCTCGCGCCGCAGCTGGGCATCGCGTTGACCGACGTGACCGCCGTCGCGCGGTGCGGGCAGGACCTGGCGGGACTCGCCGGCCTCGACGGCGGCGACCCCGGCCTGAACGGGATCTCGATCGAGATCGGCGTCGCGTCACCCGCGCCGCCCGAACGGGTGGCCGAGCTGAGGCTGGCGTGGCAGGAGCGCAGTCCGGTGTATCTGGCACTCGCCGCGGCGGTGCCGGTGTCGGTCACCTGGTCGAGTGGCCCGGCTTCCTCCGTGGCCGTGCCGCCGCTCGCGGGATCCGTACCATAATCGCTTGGACAGAGTGTCTGGTCTGGACGTAAGGTCCAGGCATGCGAACCAGGACGGACGTCGAGGACGCGCGGGTGCGGCAATGGGCTCCCGCGTGCCAGGCGATCGCGGTGCTGCTCGGCCCGTATGCCGAGGTGGTGCTGCACGACGCGGTGCGCGACCGCGTGCTGGGTATCTGGAACCCGCTGGGCGACCGCGGCCCCGGTGACCCCTCGCTGCTCGGCGAGCTGGGCCGGCTGGAGGCGACCGCGCACGACGTCTACGGCCCCTACGAGAAGCTGCTGCCCGACGGACGGCGCCTGTCGTCGGTCAGCGCCGTGCTGCGCGAGGCCGACGGCGAGCCCTCCGCGGTGCTGTGCGTGAACCTCGATCGCACGCCGCTGGACCAGGCGGCCACGCTGCTCGCCGCGTTCGCCGCCCCGACCGCACCACGGCCGGAGCCGCTGTTCGAGCACGACTGGACCGAGCGCGTGCACCAGATCATCGGATCGTTCGTCCGCTCGGCCGGACGGCCCGTCGAGCGGCTCGGCAGGGAGGAGCGCCTGACGGTGCTCGGCGAACTCCGGCAGGCCGGGGTGTTCGCCGTCCGCAAGGCCGTTCCCGTCGTCGCCAGCGCGCTGCGGGTCTCGCGCTCGACCGTGTACGCCCTGCTCGCCGAACTCAAGGACGAGGAGACCAGCGCGTGAGCACGCTGCCCGACTTCCGGCTGGAAACCTACTTCTCCCGCTGGGAGTTCACCGCCCGCCACCACCTCACGGCGTCGGACGCGCAGACCATGACGGTGTCCGAACTGCTGGCGCTCGCCGACGACGAGGACCGGCAGGCCTGGGAGACGCTGTCGCTCGGCTACACCGAGACCTTCGGCGATCCGGCGCTGCGACAGGCGATCGCAGGCACCTACGAGCACGTGGACGCCGACGACGTCATCTGCTTCGCCGGGGCCGAGGAAGGCCTGTACCTGGCCATGCACGCCCTGCTGGGGCCGGGTGACCACGCCGTCGTCCTGACCCCGAACTACCAGGCCGCCGAGACGGTTCCGCTGTCGCTGTGCGAGGTCACCGGTGTCGCGCTGGATGCCGAGCACGACTGGGCGTTCGACGTCGATGCCGTGCTCGCGGCGCTGCGGCCGAACACCCGGGTCGTGTCGGTGAACTTCCCCAACAACCCCACCGGTGCCGTGTCCAGCGCGGAGGACTTCGCCCGCCTGGCGCGGGTGTGCGACGAGCGGGGCATCCGTCTGTTCAGCGACGAGGTGTACCGCGGGCTGGAGCGCGACCCGGCCCGCACGCTGCCGCAGGCCGCCGACCTGTCGGAGCGCGCGCTCTCGCTGAACGTCACGTCCAAGGCGCTCGGGCTGCCGGGCCTGCGGATCGGCTGGATCGCCTGCCGGGACCGCATCCTGCGCGGCAGGCTGGAACGGGCCAAGCACTACACGACGATCTGCAACTCCGCGCCGAGCGAGGTGCTGGCCAGGATCGCGCTCAAGGCGCGCGAGCAGATCGTGGCCCGCAACCGCGCCCTCATCGCGGCGAACCTGCCCCTGTTCGACGCCTTCTTCGCCGAGTTCGCCGACCTGTTCTCGTGGTGCCCGCCCGACGGCGGCTGCGTGGCCTTCCCGCGCTACCACGGCGCCGACGGCGTGGAGACGTTCTGTGCCGAACTGGTCGAGCAGGCGGGCGTGCTGCTGCTGCCCGCCGGCATCTTCCGCTCCGAACTCACGCCGACGCCGGCGGACCGGTTCCGGATCGGCGTCGGCAGGCGCGATCCCGAACCCGCGCTCGAAGCGTTCTCGGCGTGGCTGCGTGCTCGCCGCTGACCGCGGCTGCCCTTACCCCGCAATCCGGCAAATAAACCGGCGCGGCCTCTTGACCTGTCTCTTCACGCGGCCGCAGACTGTGGCCTGTATCACCAGTTGCGTAGTACACAAGTCGATGCGTAATACGCAACACCATGCCGCGGGGGTTCAGTACCGAGCCAGACGTCGCACACACATTTCTTCCGGGCCCGAATCGAGGTCCCCCATGACAGACACCCTCAACCAGCACACAGCAACTCCGGCCGCGAGCACGTCCGCGGTCGTCGAGAACCCGGCCGTCCTGCTCTACCCGCGCCTGCGCAAGTCGCCGTACTTCTGGAAGTCCCGGCAACACGGCGTGGCGTGCTACAGCGTGTACAACCACACCTATCACCCGCGCCACTACGGTGATCCGATCGGCGAGTTCTGGGCGCTGCGCACCGGCGTGACGGTGTGGGACGTGGGCGTCGAACGGCAGCTGGAGATCACCGGCCCCGACGCCTTCGACTTCACCAACATGCTCGTGCCCCGCGACCTCACCAAATGCCGTGTCGGGCAGTGCAAGTACGTCTTCGTCACCGCGCCCGACGGCGGCATCATCAACGATCCGGTGCTGCTTCGGTTGGAGGACAACCGGTTCTGGCTGTCGCTCGCCGACAGCGACGTCGGCCTCTGGGCCATGGGACTGGCCCACTCCGGACGCTGGAACGTGACCATCCGTGAGGCCGACGCGGCGCCGCTGCAGATCCAGGGTCCACGGGCGAAGGAGGTCATGACCGACCTGTTCGGCGCAGGCGTGCTCGACGTGCCGTACTACGGGCTGCGCGACTACACCCTGGACGGGATGCGCGTCGTGGTCAGCCGCACCGGGTACTCCGCCGAGCTGGGCTACGAGATCTACCTGCACGACGCCTCGCGCGACGCGGGAAGGCTGTGGGATGCCGTGTGGCAGGCGGGCGAGCCGCACGGGCTTCGCCCGATCGGCCCGTGCCACATCCGTCGCATCGAGGCGGGGATGCTCGCCTACGGCTGTGACATCACGCTCGCCACCAACCCGCTCGAAGTGGGCTACGACTACCACTGGATGGTCGACCTCGACCAGGAGGCCGACTTCGTCGGCAAGGACGCGCTGCGGCGGATCAAGGCCGAGGGCATCTCGCGGCTCCTGGTCGGGCTCGAACTCGACGGCGCCCCGCTGGGCAGCTACAACGACGGCTCGATGATCGAGCCCTTCCCCGTGTACGGGGTGTCGGGAGAACCGGCCGGTCAGGTCACGAGCGCCTGCTACTCGCCGAGGCTCGACCGCAACATCGGGCTCGCGATGGTGCCGATCGAGCTGAGCGCGCTCGGCACGAACGTCACCGTCGACACCCCGGGTGGTCCGCGGCGGGGGACCGTCGTGGAGAAGCCGTTCGTCGACCCTCGCAAGGACACGCCCAAGGGCTGACGCCGCACCGCGGAGGGCCGACGATGGACCGCAACCGGGCGAACCACGCGTACACGGCGTTGCTCGCCGCGCCGCGCTTCGAGATCCTGCCGCTGGCATCGGTGCTCGACGAGACGTCGGCCCTGCCGGAGGGCACGGTCGTCACCGTCACGGCGTCGCCGCGCCGGGGGCTCGACGCGACGGTCGAGACGTGTCAGAAGCTCGCGGCGCAACAGCTGCGCGCCGTTCCGCACCTGGCGGCGCGCCAGGTCACCGGCGAGGAGCACCTGCGCGAACTGCTGGACCGGCTCGCCGGCTCCGGCATCGACGAGGTGTTCGTCGTCGGCGGCGACGCGGCCGTTCCTGCGGGGCCGTACGCCGACGGTCTCGCGCTGTTGCGGGCGATGGCCGGGCTCGGCCGGTTGCCCGCGACGGTCGGCGTGCCCGCCTACCCCGAGGGGCATCCGGTGCTCGGCGAGCGCACCCTTTGGTCCGCGCTGCACGCCAAGCAGGCCTACGCCTCGTACGTCGTCACCCAGCTGTGTTTCGAGGCGCGCGCCGTGTGCCGGTTCGCGGCGGCGGCCCGCGACCGCGGGATCACACTGCCGGTGGTGGCCGGGGTGCCGGGAGCGGTGGACACGCGGACGCTGCTGCGGATGAGCGTGCGCATCGGGGTGGGGGACTCGCTCCGGTTCGCGAAAGGACACCGCTCGCTCGCCGGGAGGCTGCTGCGCCCCGGCGCCTACCTGCCCGACGCGCTCGTCGGCGAGCTCGCGGCCCGCGCCGACGCCGGCGAGTGCGCGCCCGCCGGGCTGCACTTCTACACGTTCAACCGCCTCGGCGCGACCGCGCGCTGGGCCGCGGAGGCCCGCCGCCGGGCAGGCTGAGGGAAAGGGGACCCCACCATGGCGACCGATCTGGAGATCTCCCGTAACGCGGCACTGCGGCCGCTCACCAGCCTGGCCGCGGACATGGGCATCGGCGACCACCTCGTCGAGCCCTACGGCCGCTACGCCGCCAAGATCTCGCTCGACGCCATCGACGAGCTCGCGGATCGCCCGCGCGCCCGCTACGTCGTGGTCTCGTCGCTGACGCCGACACCGCTGGGCGAGGGCAAGACCACCACCACGGTCGGGCTCGGCCAGGGATTCGCGCACCTCGGGCAGCGCGCGGTGATCGCCATCCGGCAGTCGTCGATGGGGCCGACGTTCGGGATCAAGGGCGGAGCCGCGGGCGGCGGCTACTCGCAGGTGGTGCCGATGGAGTCGGTGAACCTGCACCTGACCGGCGATCTGCACGCCGTGACGTCGGCGCACAACCTGCTCGCCGCGATGCTCGACAACCACCTGCACAAGGGCAACGCCCTCGACATCGACCCGTTCGCCATCACCTGGCGGCGGGTGCTCGACGTCAACGACCGGGACCTGCGCCAGATCGTCACCGGCCTCGGCGGCCGGTCCGATGGCCTGCCACGGCAGACCGGCTTCGACATCACCGCGGCCAGCGAGGTGATGGCGGTGCTGGCGCTCGCGCGGTCGCTGCCCGACCTGCGGGCCAGGCTGGGCCGCATCGTCGTGGCCTATGACCGCGGTGGCGCACCGGTGACGGCCGAGCAGCTGCGGGCCGCGGGGGCGATGTGCGTGCAGCTGCGGGAGGCTCTGAAGCCGAACCTGATGCAGACGACCGAGCAGACGCCCGTGCTGGTCCACTGCGGACCCTTCGGCAACATCGCACACGGCAACTCCTCGGTGGTCGCCGACCTCATCGGCATCCGCGGAGGCGACTACCTCATCACCGAGGCGGGGTTCGGCGCGGACATGGGAGCCGAGCGCTTCTGCAACATCAAGTGCCGCGTCTCCGGCCTGGTGCCCGACGCCGCCGTCGTGGTGGCGACCGTGCGTGCACTCAAGGCGCACTCGGGGCGGCACCGGGTGGTCGCGGGCAGGCCGCTGCCGGAGGAGATGCTGGCCGAGAACCCCGACGACGTGTACGCGGGTGCGGCCAACCTGCGCAGGCAGCTGGCCAACATCCGCGCCCACGGCATCACGCCGGTGGTGGCCGTCAATGCCTTTCCCTCCGACTTCGACAGCGAGAAACAGGCCATTGTGGACATCGCGGCCGAGGAGGGCGCGCGGGCGGCGGTGAGCACCCACGTCGCCAAGGGCGGCAAGGGAGCCGCCGAGCTGGCGGAGGCGGTCGCCGAGGCCTGCGCCGAGCCCAGCGAGTTCCGCTTTCTCTACCCGGACGAGCTGCCGCTGGCGGAGAAGATCGAGACCGTGGCGCGGCGGATGTACGGCGCGGACGGCATCGAGCTGAGCCCGCAGGCGCGCCGCCAGCTGGCCGACTACGAGCGGTGCGGCTTCGGCAGGCTCCCCGTCTGCATCGCCAAGACCCATCTGTCGCTGTCGGCCGACCCGTCCCGTAAGGGCGCACCGACCGGCTGGCTGCTGCCCGTGCGCGAGGTGCGGGCCTCGGTGGGCGCGGGCTTCATCTACCCCATCTGCGGCGACATGCGCACCATGCCCGGCCTGTCGTCGCACCCCGCGGCCGAGCACATCGACATCGACGAGGCCGGCCAGGTCGTCGGCCTGTCCTAGCGGCAACCAGGAGGCTTGTCATGAGTGCACTTCCGAGCCGCGCCGAGGTCGTCGTCATCGGCGCGGGCATCGTCGGCAACTCGGTGGCCTACCACCTCGCCGAAGCGGGCTGGCGGGACATCGTGCTACTGGACAAGGGGCCGCTGCCCGATCCCGGCGGCTCCACCGGGCACGCCTCGAACTTCATCTTCCCTGTCGACCACTCCCGCGAGATCACCGCGCTCACCCTGGACTCGATGCGCCAGTACGAGAAGCTGGGCACGCTCACCACGTGTGGCGGCGTCGAGATCGCCCGCACGCCGGAGCGCGTCGAGGAGCTGCGCCGCAGGCTGGCCTCGGCCACCGCGTGGGGTGTGCCCTCCGAACTGGTCAGCGCCGAGCGGGTGGGACAGCTGATGCCGTTCGTCAACACCGACGTCGTGCTGGCCGGGTTCTGGACGCCCTCGGTGGCGGTGGTGGACCCGCTGCAGGCCGGCGCGCTGATGCGCGAGCAGGCGAGCGCGCAGGGTGCGCTGACCGTGTCGGCCGGCACCGAGATCACGGCGATCCACACCGAGCACGGCCGGGTGCGTGGCGTGGCGACCAGCAGGGGAGACATCGCCACGGAGACCGTGGTGATCTGCTGCGGCGTCTGGAGCCCGCGAATCGCGGAGCTGGCCGGCGCGCGCCTGCCGCTGACCCCTGCGGTCCACCAGATGATCGACGTCGGCCCGATTCCGGAGCTGGCCGCCACCGGCACGGAGATCGCCTACCCGATCATCCGCGACATGGATGCGATGATGTACGAGCGGCAGAGCGGCGCCGATCTGGAGATCGGCTCCTACGCGCACCGGCCCATCCTCCACGAGCCGGAGGACATCCCGTCCATCGAGGCGGCGGCGCTGTCACCGACCCAGCTGCCGTTCACCCACGACGACTTCGACCCGCAACTGGAGGACGCACTGGAGCTGTTCGGGCAGCTGCTCGACACGCCGGGCGCCGGAATCCGGCATGCCATCAACGGGCTGTTGTCGCTGACCCCGGACGGCGCGCCGCTACTGGGTCCCCTGCCCGAGGTGGACGGGCTGTGGTCGGCGGCCGCCGTGTGGATCAAGGAGGGGCCCGGAGTCGGCCGGATGATGGCCGAGTGGATGACCCACGGCTGTACCGAGACCGACCTGCACGGTGCCGACGTGGCGCGGTTCTACCCGCACCAGCGCACGCGCCCGTTCGTGCGGGCCCGCGCGAACGAGGGGTTCAACAAGACCTACGGCATCGTGCACCCGCGCGAGCAGTGGGCCAGTGGCAGGCGGCAGCGGCTCTCGCCGTTCTTCGAGCGGGAACGCGAGCTGGGTGCCGAGTTCTTCGAGGTGGGTGGCTGGGAACGGCCGCAGTGGTACGAGTCCAACCGGGATCTGCTCGCCGAGTTCGGCGACCGCATCCCCGAGCGGCCGCACGAATGGGACGCGCGCTGGTGGTCACCGGTCAGCAACGCCGAGCACCTGGCGATGCGCGAGCGGGCGGCCATGATCGACCTGTCGGCGTTCGCCCAGTTCGACGTCGCCGGTCCGGGTGCGCTCGGCTACCTGCAGGAGCTGGCGATGGCCCAGCTCGACCGGCCTGTGGGCAGGCTGTGCTACACGCCGGTGCTCACCCCGGACGGGGGCTTCCGCAGCGACCTGACCGTCGTGCGGCTCGGCGAGGACCGGTTCCGGGTGATCACCGGCGGTGCCGACGGCGCCCGTGACGCGTACTGGTTCCGCTCGCACCTGCCCGCCGACGGGTCGGTGACGTTCACCGACGTCACCTCCGGGGTGTGCACGCTCGGCCTGTGGGGCCCGCGTGCCAGGGACGTGCTGTCGGCCGTCACCGAGGACGACGTCTCCGGCGAGGCGTTCGCGTTCGGCATCGCGAGGGAGATCGTCGTCGGTGAGGTGCCGGTGCTGGCGCTGCGGGTGTCCTATGTGGGCGATCTCGGCTGGGAGCTGCACGCGCCGTTCGAACAGGGCAGGGCGTTGTGGGACGCCATCGCCGAGGCCGGTGCGCGGTTCGGTGTGGTCCCCGCGGGTATCGGCGTCTACGGCACCACCGGACGGCTGGAGAAGGGCTACCGCCTCATGGGCGCGGAGCTCGACGCCGAGTACGACCCGGTGGAGGCCGGGCTGGCGCTGCCCAGGGTGAAGGCGGCGGACTTCGTGGGCAAGCAGGCCTATCTGGCCGCCAGGGAGGCGGGCCCCGCGGCGACGTTGTGCACCCTGACCGTCGACGACCACACCAGCTCCGCCGGGATCCCGCGGTACCCGCAGGGCGGCGAGCCGATCCTGACGCCCGCCGGTGAGCGGATCACCGACCGCAAGGGCCGTGGGTCCTTCGTCACGAGCGCGGGCGCGGCGCCGTCGCTCGGCAGCTACCTGCTCATGGCGTACCTGCCGCCCGAGCATGCCGTCGAGGGCACGCGGCTGCTCGTGGAGTACATGGCGGAGCGCTACCCGGTGACGGTGGCGCGGGCAGGGCGCACGCCGCTGTTCGACCCCGACGACACCCGGATGAAGGCGTGAGAGGTGAGCGCGATGCCGGACGGGCTGGAGGTCCTGGTCTGCGTCAAGCGGGTGCCCGCGTCCGGGGCCAGGGTGCCGCTCACCCCCGACGGGTTGCATGTGGACACCCGGCATCTCGGATTCACGATCGGACCGCACGAGGAGTGCGCCGTGGAGGAGGCGGTGCGCCTCGTCGGCGAACACGGCGGCCGCGCCACGGTGCTCGCGGCGGGTCCGCCGGAGGTCGCCGAGCAGTTGCGGTACGCGCTGGCGATGGGCGCCGACCGGGCGGTGCTGGTCGACACCGGCAGCGACGAGCTCGACCCGCAGGCCACGGCGGCGGCCATTGGGCAGGCGGTGGCCGAGCTCGCCGCCGAGAAGCCGCCGGACCTGGTGCTGTTCGGCGACTCGTCGGCCGATGCCGGGCACTTCCAGGTCGGCGTGCGGGTCGCGTGCGGGCTCGGTCTGCCCATCGTCGGCGGCATCAAGGGCGTCGAGGTGGGCGACGGCGTGGTGCGGCTGCGCCGGGAGGTCGCCGACGGTGACGAGCGGTACGTGCTGCCGCTGCCCGCGGCGGCCGGTGTGCGGGAGGGGCTCAACCTGCCGCGGTACCCGAACCTGCCGGGCAGGCTACGGGCGAAGAAGGCGGCCGTGCACACGATCGTGGCGCGCCCCGAGCCCGGCGGGCTGCGTACGGTGCGCCTGCGCCAGCCTGCGGACGAGGCGACGGGTCCGGTGTGGCTGGGCCGTGGCGCCGCGGCGGCGCCCGCCGTCGTGGACGTGCTCGACGAACTCGGGGTGGTGTAGGACCATGCTGCTCATCGTGCTCGACGGCACCGAGCCCGCACCTGGCGTGCTCGGGCTCGCGCAGGCACTTGGCGGGCCGGTCCACGCGGTGGCCTTCGGCCGGGACGACGACGCGGCGGCGGAGATCGCCGCCGGGCTGGCCAAGCAGGGCGTTGGCGTGCTGCACACGCTGCGGCACCCGTTGCTCGGCGACTACGGGCCGGAGGCGTACGGCGAGGCCCTCGCCCAGCTGGTGGGCAGGCTGCGGCCGGAGGGCGTGCTGGCAGCGGGCACCGACCACGGCACGGAGATCCTGGCACACACGGCCGCGCGGACGGGGTTGCCGTTGGCGACCAACTGCCTCTCGGTCACCGGTGGGCCGCGCTGGCAGCTCACCCGGGTGCGTGGCGGCGGGATGCTGCTGGAGGACGCGGAACTGGACGCGCCGGTGAAGCTGGTGACGGCGGCACAGGGCGCCGAGGCGCCGTCCGAGACGGCGGTACGGCAGGAGTGCACGGTCGAGGAGTTCCTGCCCGACCTGCCGCAGGAGCTGGCGCGCTCCGCCATCGTCGAGCGCACGCCGCGCGGCGGCGGGCTGACGCTGGCGACCGCGCCGGTGGTGGTCTCCGGAGGCCGGGGTGTGGGCAGCGCCGAGGGCTACGCCGTACTGGAGGAGCTGGCGGGCCTGCTCGGCGGCGTGGTCGGCTGCTCCCGCGTCGCGACCAACAACGGCTGGCGTCCGCACAGCGACCAGGTGGGACTGACCGGCACGAAGATCAGCCCGCGGCTCTACGTCGCCTGCGGCATCAGCGGTGCCACGCAGCACTGGGTCGGCTGCATGGACTCCCGGGCGATCCTCGCGATCAACACCGATCCCGACGCGCCGCTGGTGCAGCGGGCGACCTATGCCGTGGTGGGAGACGTACACGAAGTGGTGCCTGCGATCGTGGCGGAGCTGCACGCTCGCGGGGTTCACCCGGATGGCTGATGCAATGATCACCCGGGGTAGAACACCCTGAAGTCGCGGCCCGGGGGAGGGCCGGCTGAGGGGAATCTGGGGGAGGACCCAATGAGCGATCGTGCCGCCGACGCGCGCACCCGCCGCCAACTGTCCGCCGATGATCTGCTGCGCCTGCCGTGGCCCGACCACGTCAGCAACGGCGAGGAGAACGAGTACGGCTCCTTCGTCGCGAACTACAGCAAGGGTCTGCCACACGACGACTTCGGAGAGGTCGATCCCGCCGCCTACCACGCGCTGCGCCGCGCGCTGTGCACCGGCCGCCCGGAGCACTTCGAGGCCGTGCCGCTCGGGGTTCGGCGGGGACGGCGGCTGGTCAATCCGCAGGCGGGGCTGGCGTTCGACGTGGAGGGGCCGGACGCGCACGCGCTGGCCATCCCGCCCGCACCGCGGCTGGACAGCGCGGAGAACTCCGCCGAGGCGGTCGAGCTGTACTGGATGGCCCTGTGCCGGGACGTGCCGTTCACGGAGTTCGCCGACAGCCCGCTCGCCGAGCACGCCGCCGCCGAGCTGACCGGGTTGACGGACTTCCGGGGACCGAAGAAGGGTGGCCGGGTCACGCCCGGCACGCTGTTCCGCGGCAGCACCCGGGGTGACCTGCGAGGGCCGTACCTGTCGCAGTTCCTGCTGCGCGACATCCAGTACGGCACGCTGCGGGTGCCCCAGCGGCACGACACCGTGTGTCCGGGCGAGGACTTCCTGACCGAGGTCGACGCGTGGCTCGCGGTGCAGCGCGGGCGCGCCGTCGAGCCGATCGTGCGCGACCACGGCGACCGCCGCTATCTCCGGACGCCGAGGGACCTGGCCAACTACGTGCACTTCGACGCGCTGTACGAGGCGTATCTCAACGCGTGCCTCATCCTGCTCGACCTCGGTGCGCCGGAGGATCCGGGCAACCCGTACCGGCATTCGGCGAACCAGGACGGCTTCGGCACCTACGGCGGCCCCGGCATTCTGAGCCTGGTGACGGAAGTGGCGACCAGGGCGCTGAAGGCGGTCTGGTTCCAGAAGTGGTTCGTGCATCGCCGGTTGCGTCCCGAGGCGTTCGGCGGCCGCGTTCACCAGCACCTGTCGGGCAGGCGCGACTACAACATGATCGACCGGGAGGTGCTGAACTCCGACGCGGTCAAGCGGGTGCACCGGGAGTGCGGCTCGTACCTGCTGCCGCAGGCGTTCCCCGAGGGCTCGCCACTGCATCCGGCCTACGGCGCAGGCCACGCGACCGTGGCGGGCGCGTGCGTCACCGTGCTCAAGGCGTGGTTCGACGAGTCGTGGGTGCTTGCCGATCCCGTCGTCCCGAACGCCGACGGCACCGAACCGGTGCCCTACGACGGGGAGGACGCCCGCGCGCTCACCGTGGGTGGCGAGCTGGACAAGGTGGCCGCGAACATCGCGATCGGCCGCAACCTCGCCGGTGTGCACTGGCGCACCGACTACACCGCGTCCGTGCGGCTGGGCGAGGCCGTCGCCATCGGAGTCCTGCGCGATCAGCTCCGCCTGTCCCACGAGGATGCCTCGCTGACGTTCACGCGGTTCGACGGGACGGCCATGACGCTCTGAGAGGGAACACGGAGGCGGGGGCGGCACGCGCTTGGCGGGCCGCCCCCGCCCGTGGGAGCTCCGTGCACTGGCCGGCCCCGAACCGCCGCCTACACCTCGCCCCGCCCGAGCGGCATCCCCCGACGCCGTTCGCTCGCGCGCAACACCCCGAGCGTCCACGCGCCTGTCCAGTGTCGGCGGAACGCCGGTTCCGCTCTACGGCCGAAAGACCCTATTTGCGCAGGCCTTCGGCCCGGTGCCCGGTTCGCCGGCGACGGCAACGGTGGACGTATGAATCAGGTGTACCCGGATACGGACAGGGGTATGTGACGACGGCGCGCCCCGGGGGTTATGGTGGAGGCGTCTGATACCCCCCTGGGTATGGATGAGCCGATCGCGGAGGTTGCTACAGATGCCGATTGACGTCGAGGTCGTGGAGACCTCCTCGCTGGGAGACCGCAGCTACCTGGCACACGATGGCCAGGTGGCCCTGGTGGTGGACCCGCAGCGCGACATCGACCGGGTGCTGGCTCTGGCCGGCAGGCTCGGCGTGCGGATCACGCATGTGGCCGAGACTCACCTGCACAACGACTACGTCTCCGGCGGTCTGGCACTCGCCAAGGTCACCGGGGCGGCCTACCTCGTCGCCGCGGCCGAGGACGTCGCGTTCGACCGGGTGCCCGTTGCCGACGGCGACGAGGTCGCGGTGGCCGAGGGATTCCGCCTCGCCGTGCTGGCCACGCCCGGCCACACGTTCCACCACGTGTCCTACCTGGTGTCCACAGCGGACGGACCGCTCGGGGTATTCACCGGCGGTTCCCTGCTGTTCGGCACCACCGGCCGGACGGACCTGCTCGGCCGGCAGCACGCGCACACCCTGGCCCGGCACCAGCACGCGTCCGTGCGCAGACTGGCCGACCTGCTCCCGGACGGCGCGCGGGTGTGGCCGACCCACGGCTTCGGCAGCTTCTGCTCGGCCACGCAGTCCGACGCCTCCGACTCGACGATCGGGCGCGAGCGAGACGCCAACCCGGCACTGCGGCTCGAGGCCGAGGACTTCGTCACCGAGACACTGGCCGGGCTCGACGCCTATCCCGCCTACTACGCACACATGGGGATGCGCAACGGCGAGGGCGCCGAGCTGGTGGACCTGACGCCCGTGCGCCGTGCGGAGTCCGCCGAGCTGGCGGAGCGCCTCGACGCCGGAGAGTGGGTGGTGGACCTGCGCTCGCGCAAGGCGTTCGCGCACCGCCACCTGGCAGGCACGCTCAGCTTCGGTCTGGAGGGCCCGATGTCGACGTGGCTGGGCTGGCTCGCGCCGTGGGGCGCGCCGATCACCCTGCTCGGGGAGTCGGCCGCTCAGGTGGAGCAGGCGCAGCGGGAGCTGGCGCGGATCGGCATCGACCGTCCCGCGGCCGCCGCGACCGGCTCGCCCGAGCAGTGGGCCACGGACGAGAGCAGGCTGGCCGTGCTCGCCACGGCGACCTTCGCCGACCTCGCGGCCGTTCGCGCGGGGCGGCGGCCGCACGGTCTGCCCGACGCAGACGTCGTGCTCGACGTGCGGCTGGCCGGCGAGTGGCGGGCGGGCCACCTTGACGGCGCCGTGCACGTCCCGCTGCCGGAGCTGCCCGCCAGGGTCGGCGACGTGCCCGACGGCGTGGTGTGGGTGCACTGCCAGTCCGGCTACCGGGCCGCCGTCGCCGCGAGCCTGCTGGCCCGCGCGGGCAGGCGCGTGGTGCACGTCGACGACGACTACGACACGGCGGCGGGGACCGGGCTCCGCGTCGTCGGGCAGGAGGCCGGCCGGTGACGATGCCGACCAGACCGCTTCGGCTCGACGTCCCGAGCCTGCGCGACCTGCTGGGCGCGGCGAATGCGCCGCGGCTCATCGACGTGCGGACGCCGGGCGAGTTCGACTCCGCGCACATCCCCGGCTCGTACAACGTGCCGCTCGACCTGCTCCGCGAGCACCGCGCCGAGCTGCGCGGCCATCTGGACGAGCAGGTGGTGCTCATCTGCCGGTCGGGACAGCGGGCGGCGCAGGCCGAACAGGCGCTCGCCGCCGCGGGGCTGCCCAACCTGCGGGTGCTCGACGGCGGCATCGCGGCCTGGCAGGCCGAAGGGGCGCCCGTGCGCGGCGGTCGTCCCCGCTGGGACCTGGAACGGCAGGTGCGGCTGGTCGCCGGAAGCATCGTGCTGGTGTCGGTGCTCGTGAGCCTGGTGTTCCCGCCCGCCAAGTGGGCGGCGGCGTTCATCGGAGGCGGCCTCACCGTCGCCGCGCTGAGCAACACCTGCCTCATGGGCATGCTGCTGGCCAAGCTGCCGTACAACCGCGGCCGCAGGGTGAACGTCGAGGACATCGTCGCAGCGCTGAAGGACGACCGGTGACCGGCATGCTCCTGCTCACCCTCGCCGCCGCCCTCGTCGTCGGGCTCGCGCTCGGCGTGCTCGGCGGCGGCGGGTCGATCCTGACGGTGCCGATCCTGGTGTACATCGCGGGGATCGACGCCAAGCAGGCCATCGCGATGTCGCTGTTCGTCGTCGCCATCACCAGCGCGCTCGGCGCGATCTCGCACGCCCGTGCGGGCCGGGTGCGCTGGCGCACCGGACTGGTCTTCGGCGCGGCCGGCATGGCAGGGGCCTACGGCGGTGGACGGCTGGCGGCCTTCCTCCCGGGCACGTGGCTGCTCGTGGGTTTCGGGGTGATGATGGTCGTCACCGCGGCCGCGATGATCCGCGGCCGCCGCGGGGGCGGTGCCGGCACCGTCCACGGCGAACTGCCGGTCGGCCGCGTCGTCGCCGAGGGCGTGGCCGTCGGCGCGGTCACCGGCCTCGTCGGTGCGGGAGGCGGTTTCCTGGTGGTGCCCGCGCTGGCCCTGCTCGGCGGGCTGCCGATGACGGTCGCCGTCGGTACCTCCCTCGTGGTGATCTCGATGAAGTCGTTCGCGGGCCTGGCGGGCTACCTGGCGAGCGTGCAGATCGACTGGCCGCTCGCGCTCGGCGTCACGGCGGCGGCCGTGGCGGGCAGCGTCGTCGGCGGGCGGCTGGCCGGGCGGATCCCGGAGACCGTCCTGCGCAAGGGGTTCGGCTGGTTCGTCGTGGTCATGGGCGGATTCGTGCTGGGGCAGCAGGTACCGGCGAACGTGTGGTCGTTCGTGGCGGACCAACCCGTGGTCTGGATCGCCGCTGCCGCACTCGCGGCGGCGGGCACGGGCGCCTGGCTGGCCGTGCGCCGGCGCGGCAGGCACCGCGAGCGCACGCCGGTGCCCTGAGCCGCCGAGGTGGGCCGGGCGGACCCCGGCCCACCTTGATCCTCGTCACAGCTCTACGGTGGGCAGACGTGACCGTCCCCGTCCTCGCTGATCCCGCGCCGTGAACGGGGTCGTCGACGGGTTCGTCGTCATCGGCGTGGTCATCGCGGTGGGCTACCTCGTCGGGCGGCTCGGCGTGCTCGGGCCGTCGGCCACGCAGGTGCTGTCCAGGACCGCGTTCTTCGTCGCGAGCCCCGCACTGCTGTTCACGACGCTGGCCAGGGCCGACGTCGGTGCCGTGTTCTCCGAGGATCTCGTGGTCACAGCGGTGACCAGCTCACTGGCCTGCCTGCTGTACGTGCCGGTCGCGTTGCTGCGCAAGCGGCCTGGGGGTGAGACCACGGTCGGTGCGATGGCCAGCGGTTACGTCAACGCGGGCAACCTGGGCCTGCCGATCGTCACGTACGTGTTCGGTGACGCCACCGTGGTCGCGCCGGTGCTGCTGTTCCAGCTCGCCGTGCTGACGCCGCTGTTCACCACCCTGCTCGACGTGCTACCGGAACGCGCCGGTGGTGCCCGGCCGTCCGCGCTGCGGACGCTCAGCGCCCCGCTGCGCAACCCGATCGCCGTCGCCACCGGCTGCGGGCTGCTCGTTTCGGCCACGGACCTGGTGCCCCCGAAGCCCGTCATGGCGCCGATCGAGCTGCTGGCCGACCTCGCCGTGCCCGCGATGCTGCTGGCGTTCGGCATCTCGCTGCAGACGGCCTCCCGGCCGGGTTCGGAACCCGAAACCGTGCCGCTGCTGGCGACCGTGGTGGTGCTGAAGAACATCGTGCATCCCGTGCTGGCGCTGCTGCTCGGCTCCCTGCTGGGCCTGGAAGGTCAGCGGCTGCTCGCCGTGGTCGTGTGCGCCGCGCTTCCCTCCGCCCAGAACGTCTTCGGCTACGCCGTGCGCTTCGATCAGGGAGTGGTCCTGGCACGCGACGCCGTGCTGACCACGACACTGCTCAGCATGCCGCTGATGTTCGGCATCGTCGCCCTGCTCGCCTGAGGTCAGCGGCTCGACCCGGCGCGCCTGCCCGCCCCGGGACCTCGTGGCTGCTTCGCCAGCCACACCCACGGCAACGTCATGAGCGCCCACGCGAGCAGCACGAGCGCCGCCTCGACGGCGAGGTAGGCGGGCCACGGTCCCAGCAGGTCCAGGATCGAGCCGGTCTCCGGCTTGCGGTTGAGGTAGCCGTAGTTGGTGCCCGCCAGGCTGTTGAACGTCATCGCGACCGCGACCCAGCCGAGGGTGACGGCGACCGCGATGCGGTAGCAGCCCCAGCGCGGCCGCAGACCGAGGCCCCACGTCAGGTAGACCGCGGCCCAGATCACCAGCAGGTGCATGGCCCAGAACGCCAGGAACTCGGGGTCCGGGAAATCGGGGCTGCGCAGCACGGGGGAGAACAGTGCCTGCGCGCTCAGCGACAGGCACCAGTAGTAGGTGAGCGTGAAGGCCCAGCGACGGTGCGTCCACAGGGCGTAGGCGGCCACCGGTGGCGCGAGGTCCGACAGGTGCAGCGGAATGGAACGGTCGACGCCGAGCCCGGAGGCGACCATCGAGTAAACCTGCAGCACCAGGGCGAGCAGGCCGGTGAGCACGGCGAATCCGCGGCTGACGTACCGTTCGGCCGGGTCATGCCGGTGCCTGCGGCCCCACGCCACGAGCAGGGCCGCGCCCACGGCGAAGACCGCGAGCACGAGCCAGTGCGACACGCCGTAGGGGCTGAACTGC
Organism: Prauserella muralis; assembly: GCF_003202285.1. Lineage (GTDB taxonomy): Bacteria > Actinomycetota > Actinomycetes > Mycobacteriales > Pseudonocardiaceae > Prauserella_B > Prauserella_B muralis. The sequence goes on along the minus strand of NZ_MASW01000005.1, from coordinate 603,529 downwards.
CCGTCGTCCGGTGGCGCTGCCCACGGCACCCCGGCGGGTCGCCTGAGCATGGGCCACCTCGCTTCCCGGTCAGTCCCAGGATAGGCGCGGTGTCGTCGCGGCACAGCACCGTGCGGCACCGCGTCGCGGGGCCCGTGCAGCGGTCAGCCCGAACCTCCACCGGGGGCGGGGGCGTCCTTTGTGGACGAATCGGCGGGCCAGCTGATCCCCGTGCTGTTGAGGATCTCCTCGAAGATCGGCGTCGTCTCGACCGGGTCCGCGGTGTCGGCACCACCACTGTTCATGCTCATGTCGGGGTCGCCACATCGACGATGCGGTCGCGGCGCACCCACTTCGGTTCCGTGTCCTCGGCCGCGCCGTCCGGCTGCACCGGCACCCACCACGTGGTGGTGTAGCGGTCGAACACCGGTGTGGCGGCGACACAGCCGCGGCGGCACGCACGGGTCCAGTCCGAGCGGCGTCCTGCTGTGTACGTGACGCGATCACCGACGGCGAGTTCGGGATGGCGTGCGTCCACATCTCCTCCCCTCAGTCATCGGCCGGCCCGTGCGGGCACCCCTCGGCCGATGTTTCCCCTGCACCGACAGGGCTCTCCCGTTCCCTGTCAGGCCAGAAACCTATCACGGGGCGTGCGCCGACGCCGGGGTAATCGCTTTCCCGGGTGAGCAGGCGGGCGTCAGCCCGTGCCCTGCCCGGCCGCGTCGTACAGGGGGACCAGGCGCTGGTGGCAGGACGTCTCCAGGTGCTCACGCATCGCACGCTCCGCGCCCGCCGGGTCCCCGCGCACGATGGCGTCGACGATGCGTTCGTGTTCGGCCAGGGTCTCGGCACCGATCTGCCGGTGGTAGCCGAGCCGGAAGATGTGCATGTGGCAGTGGGTGCGCTCGAATGCCTGCCGGACCCGCTCGCTGCCGGACAGCTCGGCGATGAGCACGTGCAGGCGGGTGTCGTGCGCGGCGAGCGCCTTGTACGCCTCGTAGCTGCGCGAGCGGGGCAGCTGGGTGGTGGACATCTCGTGCCGCAACTGCCGGCGGTCGCGGGCGGTCGCCCGCTCCGCGGCGCACCGTGCCGCCCAGGGTTCGATGAGCAGGCGGAACTGGTAGAGGTCGGTGAGCTCGTCGCGGGTGAGCAGGGCGGTGGCCCGGTAGCCCCGCAACGGCTCCTTCGTCACCAGCTGGGCCGACTCCAGCCGGGCCAGCGCCTCCCGCACCGGGGTGGGGGAGACCTGGAGCTGGCGGGCGAGACCGTCGATGGAGATCCGGGCACCCGGCTCGATCTCGTGGTCCATGAGAAGCGCCTTGATGGCCTCGTGGACGTCGTCGGCCAGCCCCTGTCTGCGGGGCAGGGGTCTGGCCGCCGCGAGACCTCGCGGCCGGTGGGCGCCGGAGGGCCCTTGACGTGAACTACTGGCTGCCATGAGTATGTAGCCTACCGCGTACATCCTATAGGATTCTGTGGCCACGCCGGCGCGGGAGCAGGGGAACCGACAGAGTCGTCGAGACACCAGGGATGGAGATGACCTCGCACGGTATCGAGCGCAGCGCCGAACCGGTGCTCCGGCTCCCGGAGGCACCCGAAGGGCTGCGCCGGCGGCGCGTCAGGCCGGCCACGTTTCTGAAGTTCTTCGGCCCCGGCGCGATCATCGCGTCGCTCACGATCGGCAGCGGCGAGTCGGTGCTCGCCTCGCGGGAGGGCGCGGTGTTCGGCTACGCCGCGCTGTGGGCGGTTGTCGTCGGCACGGTCGCCAAAGCCGCCCTCGTCTACGCGTCCAACCGGCACATCACGTTGACCGGTGAGCATCCGATGACCCGCTTCGCGAAGGTCCTGCCCGGGCCACGCGGCTGGTTCCCGCTGCTGCTCGCGGTGATCTGCCTGGCCTCGTTCCCGGGCTGGACCAGTGGCGTGTCAGTGGCGCTCGGCGACTACCTCGAGTCGCTCGGCGCGGGCGACGGCACGGTGTACGCCGTCGCCGTGCTGGTGGGCGCCGCCGTGGTGTCCTACCTCGGCGGGTACCACCTCCTCGAACGCGCACAGGTGGCGATCGCCAGCCTGATGGTGGTCCTGGTGCTCATCGCCGTGTTCGTCGCGCAACCCGACTGGCTCGGCGTGCTCGGCGGTCTGGTGCCGGGCAACCTGGACTACCTGTCGTTCGTGCACGAGCGCTATCCCGACGTCGCGGGCACGTCCGCCTGGGTCGAGCTCACCGTGTTCATGGGCGGCCTCGGCGGCGGGATGTACGACTACATCGGCTACACGGGCATGCTGCGCGAGAAGAAGTGGGGCATGCTCGGCCATCGCGAGGTCGACGTCATCCGCGAGCGGCTGGCCGCCATGGGCCGCCGCGACGAGATCCCGTTGTCGACCGAGCCCGCGCAGGTCGCGCAGGGCAGGGCATGGACGCGGGCGCCGCTGTTCGACATGCTCGCGGCGTTCGTGGCGATGGCCGTCATCGCGGCAGCGTTCATGATCAACGGTACGACGATCCTCGCCGAGCGAGGGCAGGTCCCCGCCGAGGACGACGTGCTGACGCACCAGAGCCAGTTCTTCTCGACCATCGCGCCGGTCTTCGAGTACTTCTACATCGGAGCGATCGTGATGGTGCTGTTCGGCACCGTCTACGCCGTGTGGGAGGTCTACAGCTGGACCGCCTACGAAAGCCTCGCCGCGGTGTCCGAGCGCATCCGCCGCCGGGGACAGCGCGGGATCCGGCCGTTCATCTACGGCTGGACGGGCCTGATCGCCCTGGTGGCCATCCTGTCCGGACTGGACTTCGTGGACCTGGTGACACCCGCCTCCATCGTCGGTGGCGTGCTGGCGTGCGGCATCTACGGGGCCGGTCTGCTCTACGCGGACGCCAGGAACATGCCGAAGCCCTACCGCATGAGCAGGACGCTGCGCACACTCGTCGCCGCCGGGTCGGTGTTCCTGACCGTCGCGGGGACGCTGGCCCTGCTGGAGTACCTGGGGGTGCTGTCGTGAGCCTTCCCGCTCTGCGCGCGCGGTACGTGGTGCTCGCACTCGGGTTCGGGGTGCTGGCGGGGGTCCGCGCCGCCCAGGACGCTCCCGTGTGGGCGGCGGTGTTCGCGCTCGCCGCCGTCATCAACGGCTTTCTCGCGGTGCACGAGGCCCGCGCCGCCGGTGCGCGGCCCGCGCCGGCGGTGACCGCCGAGCGAATCCGGCTGTCGCTGCACGGATACCGGGACGCCGCGCGGCAGTGGCGGGTGCTGGCAGCCGTGAGCGGCGTGGGCGGCGGCCTGCTGCTGATGCTGCAGCCGACGGGCGCGCTGCTCGCCGGGCTGCTCGCCCTGCTCTGCCTGTACCGCGCTCGCCGCGCCGAGCGCACCGGCAGCACGCTACGCCGCATCACCACCGAATGAGCCGAGCAGAAGAAGAGGAGCCACGCATGGAGATCGTCCGCTACGCCGACGGCACCGGCCGCACGCGGATCGGGTTGCGCCAGGACGACACGGTGACCCCGGTGGACGGGGTCGACAGCCTCGCGCAGCTGTGGCGCAGGCCGGTGGCGGCGCTGCGGGAGGACCTGCGCCCCGACCCCGCCCGCGCGGTGCCGGCCAGTGGCGTGCGGCTGCTGCCACCCGTGGACGAGCGCACCGAGGTCTGGGCCGCGGGGGTGACCTATGAGCGTTCCCGGGGAGCCAGGGTCGAGGAGAGCACCGAGGCGACGGTGTACGAACGCGTCTACGACGCCCCGCGGCCGGAGGTCTTCTTCAAGGCACCGGCCTGGCGCGTGGTGACCGACGGAGATCCGGTGGCACTCCGGGAGGGGTCCACACTGGACGTTCCGGAGCCGGAGCTGGCGCTCGTGGTGAACAGCGAGGGGGAGATCGCGGGACTCACCGTGTGCAACGACATGAGCTCCCGCTCGATCGAGGGGGAGAACCCGCTGTACCTGCCGCAGGCCAAGATCTACAACAGCAGCTGCGCGCTCGCCACCGGCATCCGGCCGGTGTGGGAGGTCGCCGATCCCGAGAATCTGGCGATCCGGATGGCCGTCCTGCGGGACGGGGCCATCGCCTGGGAGGGCGAGACGTCCACGGCGCGGCTGCATCGCCCGCTGCGGGAGATGGTGGCGACGCTGTACCAGTCGCTCGACTTCCCGGACGGCGCCGTGCTCGCCACGGGGACGGGCATCGTGCCCGAGCTGAGCTTCACCCTCGTGGAGGGCGACCGGGTGGACATCGAGATCGAGAGCGTCGGGTCGCTGTCCAATCCGGTCGTCAAGCAGGACAGCGGCGCGGCGGCGTCAGCATAGCCCGGCGTCGTGGACGAGCAGGGCTACCTGGGTGCGGTTTCCCACGCCGAGTTTGGTGAGCACGCGGGTGATGTGCGCCTTCACCGTGGCGATGCTCAGGTGCAGGTGCGCGGCGATCTCGGCGTTGGTCCTGCCCTGCCCGATCGCGACGGCGACCTCGTGCTCGCGGGCGCTGAGCTCGGCCAGCGCGGCCCTGGCGCGCTCGTGGGCTCCCGCCTCGGTCGCTGCGCGCTCCATGAGCCTGCGTGTGATCCCCGGCGACAGGATCGGCTCGCCCGCCGCGACGGCGCGCACCGCCTCGGCGATCCGGGCGGGCAGGGAATCCTTCAGCAGAAAGCCGCTCGCGCCCGCGCGCAGCGCGTGCAGGACGTTCTCGTCGGAGTCGAAGGTGGTCAGCACGATCACCTCCGGTGCAGAAGGCCTGGCCCGCACGCGCCGGGTGGCGGTGATGCCGTTGACGCGTGGCATGCGGATGTCCATGAGCACGACGTCGGCCGGGTGCGCGTCGAGTGCGGCGGGCACGGCATCGCCGTCGTCGGCCTCACCGACCACGACGATGCCGTCGGCGCCGTCGAGCATGAGGCTGAGCCCGGCGCGCACGAGCGCGTCGTCGTCGACGACGAGGACCCGGACGGTACCGCTCATGGCGGCCACGGTAGCGAGGCCCGCAGGCGGAACCGCCCGGCCGTGGCGTCGTGGTCGAGGCGCCCTCCGGCCAGCCGGACTCGCTCGGTGAGGCCGACCAGGCCGGTGCCGGCCCCGGGCGGCCGGGCGGGCGGTGGCCCGGCGGGCAGCGGGTTGGAGACGTCGATGGACAGCACGGTACCGGGTTCGCCACCGAGCACGAGCCGCACCGGCTGTCCCGGCGCGTGCTTGCGGGCGTTGGTGAGAGCTTCCTGGACGATGCGGTATGCGGTGCGCCCGGTCGCCTGCGGCACGGTGTCGGCCGCCGGTGGCTCGCCGTCCCACAGCACGGCCGTGCCCGTGGACCGTGACTCGTCCACCAGCCCAGGCAGGTCCGCGAGCCCGGGAACGGGCCGTTCCGGCTCCGCGTCCCCGCCGGCGTCGTCCCGCAGCAGCAGGATGACGTCCCGCAGTTCGTCGAGCGCCTGGTGCGCCGTCGAGCGGATGACGCCCGCGGCGTCGGCGACGCGCTCGCCCGGCAGATCGGGGCGGTACTCCAGCGCGCCCGCGTACGTCGCCAGCAGCGACAGCCGATGGGCGAGCACGTCGTGCATCTCGCGGGCGATCCGCGCCCGCTCGGCTGCCCTGGCCTCGGCGATGCGCCGCCCCTGCTCGGCCTCCGCCCGCCGGGCCCGGTCCTCCAGGGACTCGATGAGCGCGCGGCGGGCCTTGGCCAGTGCTCCCCAGCCGAGCAGCGCCCCGTGGGCGACGACGACCAGCAGCAGCCACCAGCCGTAGGACAGGCCGGGCATCGGCCGCCACAGCCCGCGGACGGCGTGGGCCGCGACTCCGGCCAGCGCCACCCCGACCGCGACCGCGATGTGCCTGCCGCGGGCAACGGTGACCACCGCGACCGTGGCGGGTGGCGTCGCGGCAGGCGAGACGGCGGCCAGCGCGATCACGACGAGCCCGGCCGTGGTGGGCAGGCGCAGCAGAGCGGGGAACGCCGAGGCGCCCAGTACGCCCACCGCGATGTCGAGACCGAGCAGCAACCCCCGTGCTCCCGAGGCGTACTCACCCCAGACGGTCGCCGCGATGAGGGCCGCGAGCAGCAGGCCCACCGGCACCGTCCATCGCTGGCAGAACAACCCACGCACGCGCCGAGCGTACGGCGCTGCACCGGGTGCCGGACAGCGACCAAAGTCGACATCGCCCCCGACGAGGGGTGCGGTTCGAGTGGCCCGCCGGACGATGTGCGCGTACCGGCGCGGCTGGCAGGCTGGACCCCGGCGATCACCGAGGGAGAGGACACGACTCCATGACCAGCAGCACCCCCGCCACCCCGCCCGCGGCCGTGCGGATCCCCGCCGAGGGCCGCTACCGGCTGGACCCGGCCCGCTCCACCGTCTCGTTCACCACCCGGCACATGTTCGGGCTCGGCAAGGTCCGCGGCACGTTCGCGCTGCGCGAGGGTCACGTGGACGTCGCCGACCCGGTGGAGGGATCCTCGGCGCGGGCCGTCGTCGCGGCGACGGCGTTCGACACCGGCAACGCCACGCGCGACACCACGGTGCGCTCGGGCCAGTACCTCGACGCGGAGAACCATCCCGACATCGTGTTCGTCTCCACCGGCCTCACCGACCAGGACGGCGTGTGGGTGCTGCGGGGCTCGCTGACCGTGCGCGGGAGCAGCCGTCCCGTCGAGGTGCACCTGCGGCGGGCCGCTGCCGAGGGCGAGCGGCTGCGCCTGCTGGCTTCCAGCCGCATCGACCGCTACGACTTCGGCATCACCGCCATGAAGGGCATGACGGGCCGGTACCTGGATGTCGTGCTGGACCTCGTCGCCGAGCGGGCGTAGGCACCGCCCGGCGACGAGGGGCGCGGGTCAGTAGAAGAACACGTCCTCGGTGAGGCCGACGTGCAGCGCCCGGTAGGCGCCGGTGTAGAACAGCAGCGGCGCACCGTCGCGGAACTCCAGATGCTCGACCTCGCCGATGAACAGCACGTGGTCGCCCGCGGGATGCCGGTCGACGATGCGGCAGCCGATCTCGGCGAGACCACCGGGAACGAACGGGTGCTCGCCACGCCACTGGAAGCGCACCGACAGTCCCGGCTGGGCCCGCCCGCCGAAGTGCCGGGACAGCGTCTCCTGGTCCTCCGACAGCACGGTGACCGCGTACCGGTCACCCTGCCGCAGGTACTCGGCCATCGTGCACCCGCCCAGCGACACCAGCACCAGCGGCGGGTCCAGCGACACCGACAGGAAGCCGTTGGCCGTCATGCCGTGCACCCCGCCGTCCGGTGCCCGCGCGGTGATCACGGTGACCCCGGTGGCGAACCGGCCGAGCGCGGCCCGGAACCGGCGGGGGTCGACGGCGGCGGCCACGGCGGTCGCCGTCACCGGCCCTCGACGGGGGCGAAGTGGACGACGTGCGCCCCGCCGGTGGCGTAGTTCGGCACGTCGGCCGCCACGGCCCTGCCCTCGTCGGAGGCCATGGCCGCCGCCATCGCCTCGGCCGAGTCGAACTCGCCCTCCCAGATGGCGAAGTAGGGGCTCTCGCCCTCGGTGGCGGCCACGTCGAGGCTGTACCGCATGGCACGCAGGCCGGGCAGCTTGGCCGCCAGCGGCAGGTGTGTGCCGACGTAGTACGCGCGGAAGTGCTCCGGGTCGGCGGGCGGCGGGTACAGCACGGTCAGTCGGTACACAGTGGAGGCTCCTTTCAGGCCGCGGACCCGGTCCTGCGGGCCAGGTACTCGCGGGTCCGCTCGGCGGTGGCCAAGATCTGCCACTGGCGGTCGGGGTAGTCGAAGTTGTCGGTGAACTCGTCGGCGATGTGCTGGTGCCGGGCCATCGCGCCGAACAGCTCCAGCAGGTGCTCGGGCGGCGGGGCCAGCATCAGGTTCGTCCAGTTCGCCGCGCCGAGCACGACGTCCGCCCTGGCGGCGGCGACCCGGCGGCAGAACAGTTCGTCGAAGCCGTAGTCGGACAGGATCTCCTGCCCGGTGACCCACGCCGAGTGTGATGCCGAGTTGGCGCCCTGGCCGATCACCGGGTCCACGACGGTGTGCACGTCACCGATCGCCAGCGCGTACTTGCCGTTGGGCAGCTTCGCGTAGTCCTGCCGCACCGTCGGCGTCAGCGCACCCTGCAGCAGGTCCAGGGGCCCGGTGAGCTCGAAGCGGGCGGGGTCGACCCGTTCGAAGGTCTGCGGGTGGTGCGTGGCGAGCTTGTCCAGCACGGTCCGCTCGAAGGCCTTCGGGTCGTCGGCGTAGGACAGGTCGGCCAGCACCTCGAGGTCGCCGCCGGGAATGTTCTCGAACAGCAGCGCGGTGACGAAGCCCTCGGCGCTGTAGAGGGGGATCTCCAGCAGCTCGCCGTGGCCGGGGGACACGCTGATGGTGACGCCCTTCGGCTGGGACTCGGCGATGCCCCGGTAGAGCCCGACGCACAGCCTGCGCTGCGGCCTGTCGTAGGGGCTGGCGTCCTCCCGCCTGGGGAACAGCGCGGAGAACGCGCCGCGCCCGGCTGCCACCACCAGCAGGTCGTGGGCCTCGGCGAGCGGTTCCAGGTCCTCGGCCTGGAGCAGCCGCACGTCCAGCTTGCCGCCACGCTCCTCGTAGGCCTCGGCGAGCCTGGGCAGGTACAGCCGGTAGTCGATCGCGCTGGAGGCGCGGGCGAAGTCGCCACGGAACGACAGCGGCTGCTCGCCGCCGACGTAGTGGTGGTGGCACGCGTAGCCGTACTCCTCGACGGGCCAGAAGTGCACGCCGAGCTCGCGCTCGCGCTCGATCGTGGGCGCGTGGTGGGCGACGCTGTTGAGCAGCCGCCCGTTCGCGAGCTGCGCCGGGCTCTTGTCGGTGTAGATCGTGACGGGCACGTCATGCCGGCGCAGCAGCAGGCCCAGGTGCAGGCCTGCGATGCCGGCGCCGACAATCCCGATGTTCGGCATGTCGTTCGCTCCTCGCAGTGGACTCTCGCCGGTGAGGTCCGGGGAGTCCAGCATGGCGGGCGGCGCCGCAGCGGTCTTTGCCTCAGGCGAACTGTTCTTGACGATTCGCGTACGGCGCGGGCGCGGCGAGCGCGCGGGCGCGGAACTCGCGGGGGCTGAACCCGTAGGCGGCCTTGAACACGCGGCTGAAGTGCGCGGCGTCGGGAAGGCCCCAGGCGGCGCCGACGGCACTCACCGGCCTGCCGAGCGTGCCGGGCCGGACGAGGTCGCGGCGGCACTGTTCGAGCCTGCGGCCGCGGATCCAGCTTGCGATGCCGGTGCCGTCGGCGGCGAAGAGCTTCTGCAGGTACCGCGTGGAGACGTGCAGCGCGGCGGCGACCGCGTCCGGGCACAGCTGCGGGTCGCCGAGGTTGTCGTCGATGAAGGCCTTGGCGCGCAACAGCAGCGCGTCCTGCGACGGCTCGGGCTCGGTGTCGTCGCAGGCCTGCTCGCCGAGCAGCGCCGACAGCAGGTCGAGCACCGCGTCGGCGAGCGGCATCGCGGCCGACGGCGGTCCGGCGTCGATGCCGCGCACGAGCCGCAGGAACAGCGGGGCGAGCAGCGACGCGGGCTCGGCGTCGCCCGCGAGCCGCCGGGCGAGCACGAGCCGGGCACCTGCCGGGCTCAACCGCAGCCGCGGCCGGGGAAACATGAAAACCGCCATGGCCGTCGGCTCGCGAAACGCCAGCCGGTAAGGGCGGTCCGTGTCGTACAGCGCGAGATCCCCTGGCCCCAGATCGGTTTCCCTGCCGTCCTGCTCGAGCAGCGCGTGGCCACGCAGCTGCAGGCCGAGCTTGTAGTACCCGCGTTCCTCCCGCGCGATGAGCGCACGGGTGCGGTGCACCTCGTGCCGCTGCGCGTCCACCCGGGACACGACCATGGTGCCGAGCTGGTCGATGCGGACCTCGCCCTCGAACTCACTGCTGTCGGCCACCGGCTGCAGCGGCACGAAGGCGTCCGACACGACGTGCCGCCAGTAGTCGACGCTCTCACCGCGCTTCACCTCGCGCGTGCTCAGGACCCGGCTGCCGGGCGTCGTGCGGACCACGGTGTCCCTCCGTTCTGACCTGTTCAGTCCCGCCCGAGGAAGGCCCGCTGCCGGGCCTGCGTCGCGAGCAGGCGCCACTGCCGCTGCGGATGATCGAAGTTGGTGGTGAACTCGTCGGCACGCGGCTGGTCGGCGGCCAGCGCGCGGAACAGCTCCGCCACGCGTGGCGGCTGCGCGAGCATGAGGTTCGTCCAGCGGGACCCGGCGAGCAGCACCTCACTCGCGCGCGCGTGCCACGCGCTCGCAGAAGAGCGCGTCGTAGGCGGTGTCGGTGGCGATCTCGGCCGCGACGACGGCCGCGCTGTACGAGGCGAGGTTGGCGCCCTGGCCCATGAGCGGGTCGACGACGACGTGGGCGTCGCCGAGGGCGAGCGCGAACCGCTCGCCGCCGAGGTCGATCCAGTCCTGCCGCACGGCAGGCAGCACGCCGCCCTGCAGCACGTCGAGCGGATGGGTCAGCCCGAAGTCGCGCTCCTCGACGCGCTCGGCCGTCGCCGGATGGTGCCGCCGCAGTGCCTCCAGCACGGCCTTGGCGAACAACGCGGGGTCGTCGCGGTGATCCAGCGAGGCCAGCGCGGCCAGGTCGCCGCCCGGCAGGTTCTCGAACAGCAGCGCGGTCACGGGCCCGTGCGCGCTGTGCAGCGGGATCTCGAGCAGTTCCCCGGCGCCCGGGGCGATGCTGATGGTGACGCCCGCGGGGTCGGCGCCGCGCACGCCCGTGTAGAGCCCGGCGCAGAGCAGCCGCTGCGGTGTGTGGTGCGGGGAATGCTCGGGCCGCAGCGGGAACAGGCCGCTGAGCGGGCCGCGCCCGGAGGCGACGACGAGCAGCGCGTGGCTGCCCGCCAGGCGCGCGAGGTCGCGGGGGCCCACGGCGCGGACCTCGATGCGCCCGCCGCGCTCGGCGAAGGCCCCGGCCAGCCTCGGCAGGTAGAGGCGGTGGTCGACCGCGCAGGACGGATGGGTGAAGTGGCCGGTGAACCGCACGGGCGCGGTGCCGCCGACGTGGTGATGGTGCGCGCCGTAGCCATGCCGTTCGGCGGGCCAGAAGTGCACGTCCCACTGTCGCTCGCGGTCCAGCATCGGGTGGTGGTGGGCGACCGTGTTGAGCAGCGGCCCCGCCGCGAGATCGGCGAAGGCCTGTTCGGTGTAGAGGGTGACCGGCACGTCGGCCGCGCGCAGGGCCAGGCCGAGGTGGAGCCCGGCGACCCCGGCTCCCACGATCCCGACCGTCGGTGCTGTCACTGCGCCCCGCACCGCCTCTCTGCTCTACTATCGAGCAAGCAACTCGATTTCAGAGAGACGATAGCAGCGTGTGCGGGTGGGGGAACACCGGTGACGAACAGCAAGGTGGTCGGTGGCGCCGGCCTGCAGACTCTCGAGCGCGGCCTCGCGGTGCTGGAGGCGGTGGCGGCGCACGCGCCGTGCACCACCGCCGAGGTGGCCGAGGCGACGAGCCTGCACCGCTCCATCGCCTACCGCGTGCTGTGCACGCTCGAGGCGCACGGCTACCTGGCCCGGGACGCGGCAGGCCGCTACGAGATGGGCCTCGCGGTGCTCACGGTCGCCTCCGCGGTCCGCTCGGACCTGCGCGAGCGCGCCCAGGCGGAGCTGTCCGCCGTCGCCGAGACCACCGGCGCGACGGCGTTTCTCGCGGTGCCGCACGGCGAGGAGGCGCTGACGCTCGTCACCGCCGAGCCACCCGCCGGCAGCTCACCGGTCGCCTACCGGCCCGGCGTGCGGCATCCGCTGACCAGGGGAGCGCCCGGCCTGGCGATCCTCGCCGCGCTCGCACCCCGGCCGGGTGAGCGCCCCGAGGTCGCGCTGGCTCGCGACCTGGGGCACGTGCGCACCACGGGGGAGGTGGTGCCGGGGATCAGTTCCCTCGCGGTGCCGGTGCGGCTGCGCGGGGGACGGGCGGCGAGCGTCTGCGTGCTGTTCGCGGCGGGACGGCTCGACGAGAACGCGGCCCTGGACAGCCTGCACGACGTCGCGGCGCGGCTGCGGGACCACTGACCCGGTCCCGGCGCCCCGGGGCCGGGTCAGTCGCGGCGCAGCGCCTTCACCGCGGCCGGGTCGAGCTCCACGCCCAGTCCCGGGCCCTGCGGCAGGTGCAGCTCGCCGTCGGCGTAGCGCAGCGGGGTGGTCAGCAGCTCCTCGCGCATGAGCAGCGGCCCGAACAGCTCGCTGCCCCACTTCACCGCGGGCGCCGAGCACGCGAGGTGCAGTGATGCCACGGTGCCGATCGGACCCTCGATCGACGTGCCACCGTGGCAGGGGACGCCCGCGGCGGCGGCGATCTCGGCGATGGCCCTCGTGGCCCGCAGCCCGCCGGACTTGGTGGTCTTCAGCGAGAACACGTCGGCGGCCCGCAGGCGGGTCAGCCGCAGCGCGTCGGTGGGCGTGCGCAGGCTCTCGTCGGCCATCACCGGCACGGGCAGCACGCGGTTGAGCTCCGCCAGTGCCTCGAACTCCGCACCCGGCACCGGCTGCTCGATCAGCTCGATCCCGGCCTCCACCAGGCGGGGCAGGTGGGTCAGCGACGTCAGCAGGTCCCAGCGCGCGTTGAGGTCCACGCGCAGCCCGGCCGCGCCCGCCAGCTTGCCGGCCACCGCGCAGATCCGCGCGACGTCCTCGGCGGGGTCCTGCGCGCCCATCTTCAGCTTGAAGCTGTGGTGCAGGCCTGCCTCCAGCTTGCCCAGCGCCTCCTCGGCGACCACCGGCGCGGCCTCGGTGCCCAGTGCCCACGTGACCGGCACCGAACGGCGGACGAGCCCGCCGAGCAGCGTGTGCACCGGCACGTCCAGGCAGCGGGCCCACGCGTCGTGCAGTGCCACCTCGACGGCGGCCTTGGCGAAGAGATTGGCGGCCACGGCGTCGTGGAGGTCGCGCAGGATGGCGGGCAGGTCGTCCACGTGCCGCCCGGTGAGCAGCGGGGCGAGGTAGCGCTCGACGACGAGCCGCATCGTCTCGACCGACTCACCACCCCACCACGGCCCGCCGGGAACCACGCCCTCGCCGACGCCGGTGACACCGCCCGCGGTGCGGACGAACACCAGCAGCATCGGCTGCGCGGTCATCGTGGCCCTGGCGAAGCGGTGTGGCCGGTGGAGCGGAACGTCGAGCAGCACGGTCTCGACACGGTCGATGCGGGTGTCGCGCATCCTGCGGGGTCCCCTTCCGGTGAGCGGCCGGTGCGGTGCGGGCCGCACCGCACCGGCCGGGTCGTTGTCAGGCGCGTTCGAGCACGAAGTCGTACTCGGAGCGCAGGCTGCCGTCGGGCTGCTCGCGCGGGTCGAGCACGAGCTCCGGCTTGGTGGCCTTGGCGACGTCGCTGTCCAGCCACTCGCCGCCCTGGAAGTAGAGCTGGGTGGTGATGGGCCGGTGGCCGCTCGCGCGCACGATGAGGTGCAGGTGCGCGGGGCGCCACGGGTGCCAGCCCGCGGCGGTGATGAGCTTGCCGGTGGGGCCGTCGGTCGGGATCTGGTACGGCGCGGGCTGCACCGTGCTGATCTCGAAGCGGCCCTCGCCGTCGGTGACGACGACGCCCCGCAGGTTGCCGTCGGGCAGGTGCGGCGCGAAGCCGGAGTAGTAGCCGTCGTTGTCGGCGTGCCAGATGTCCAGCTCGGCACCCGCGACGGGGTTGCCGTCGAGGTCGCGGACCTGCCCGGTGAACACCAGCGGTGTGCCCGGCTCGTCGGGGCGCATGGGCAGGCGCGCCACCGACGGCAGCTTCGGCTGGTCCGGCAGGTAGTAGGGGCCCAGGATGCTGCCCTTCGTGCCGTGCTGGCTCTCGGCGGCGACCTCCTCGACGGTGTGCTCCACGAACACGTCGAGGAACAGCGGCCACTCGCCGCCTTCGCCGACCTCGATCAGCCACTGCTTGGCGGCCTGGAACTCGTCGTAGCTGACCTTGTGGTCGCGGATCGCGGCGTGCACGCCGTCGAGCACCGCCTGCACGACGGTGCTGACGCGCTCGGAGGACACGCCCGTGTCGGCGTGCCGGCTCCTGCTGGCCCGGAACGCCTCGGTGGCCGAGGCGCCGGAGCCCTTGGCGCTGGGGGACTGGTCGGTGACGGTCATCTGCGCTCCTGTCAGCGAGGGGTGGACTGCAGGTCGGGGACGGTCCAGCCGTCGAGGTCGTATTCGGCCATGCACTGCTCGGCGAAGCCCTTCATGGCGTCGGCTCCGCCGGAGGCCTGCGCGGCGAAGAGCATCTCCGCGCGGACGTTCTCGTGGTTTCCGGAGTAGTTGCGCTCGTAGAGCTCGTGGCGGCCGCCGAACTCGCTGCCGATGGAGTCCCAGATGAGCTTCATCAGCTTGACGCGCTCGACGGCGTCCATCCCGCCCGAGCCACGCAGGTAGCGGTCGAGGTAGGGGCGGATCTCCGGTGACCTGAAGTCGTCGGCGTGCGAGGGCAGGTAGATCAGCCCGCTGCCGAGGTCCTGCATGATGATCTCGCGCACGCGCGGGTAGCCGACGGTCATGAACCACCGGTACGCCAGGCCGTAGTCCAGGTGCGGCAGCACCGCGCCGCCGATCCACTCGTCGGGGCTGGCCGCCATGGCGTCGGAGATGGCCCAGAACATGTTGCGCCAGCCGATGACCTCGCCGACGCGGGTCTGGATGCCGCGGAAGTCCTTCGTGCCGGTGGCCTCGACGCCCTTCATCAGCAGTCCGGCGAGGAAGTCGAGCTTGACGGCGAGGCGGGCGACGCCGTGGAAGGTGAAGCGGTGTAGGAACCCGGAGCCGGGAAAGAACGTGCTGGCCTTCTCGGCGTCGCCGTAGATGAAGACGTTCTCCCACGGGATCTTCACCCGGTCCAGGATGAAGATCGTGTCGTTCTCGTCGAACCGCGACGACAGCGGGTAGTCGAACGGGCTGGAGGTGGCGTCGGCGACGCTGGAGTAGGAGTTGCGGCAGATCAGCTTCATGCCGGGCGCGCCCATCGGCACCGTGCACACGAGCGCGAACTCGCGCTTCTTGATCGGCAGGCCGTAGTGGGCGATGAAGTTGTAGTTGGTGATCGCCGAGCCGGTGGCGACCACCTTCGCCCCGGACACGATCAGGCCGTCGTCGCGCTCCTCCTCGACGTGGATGAAGATGTCGCGAACGTCGTCGGGATTGCGGTCGCGGTCCACCGGCGGGTTGATGATCGCGTGGTTCCAGTACAGGACCTTCTCCTGCGACTCGGTGTACCAGCGGCGGGCGTTGTCGGCGAAGGGCTCGTAGAAGTCGGCATTGGCGCCGAGCGTGCCGAGGAACGCGGCCTTGTAGTCGGGGCTGCGGCCCATCCACCCCCACGTCATCCTGGCCCACTCCACGATGGCGTCGCGGTCGGCGACGAGGTCCTCGCGGCTGCGCGGGGTGCGGAAGAACGGGTGCGTGAAGCCGCTGCTGCCGGTGTCGGTCGGCGCGGTGAGCACCGCCTGCTTCTCCGGGTCGTGCAGCGCGTCGTACAGGCGGGCGGTCATGCGCACCGAGTTGCGGAACGCCGGATGCGTGGTCACGTCGGTGACCTTGTCGCCGTAGAGGAACACCTCGCGGCCGTCGCGCAGGCTCTCGACGTACTCCTCGCCGGTCATCGGGCGCGTGGCGGGCGCCCCGTTGCCGACGGCGCGGGCCGCCGGTTCACGCTGCTCGATTGTCATCGGTACTTCCCTTCTCCGTTGAACGGGTCGTCGGCGGGCGGCTCACGCGGGGACCCCGGCGAACCAGCCGGCCTCCGGGCAGTCGAGGGAGGCGGCCCAGTGGTCGGTGGCGCCGGGAGCGCCGAGGGTGCGGAAGCGGCCCGCGAAGAACAGCAGTGGGTCATCGTCGGTGAGGTCGAGATGCGTGACCTCACCGAGCACGAGGACGTGGTCGCCGCCGTCGTAGGTGCGCCACGGTCGGCACGAGAGGGTCGCGGCGTTGCCTGCGAGCACCGGCGCGGTCGGCCCCGGCAGCCAGCGCGGGCCCGGTGTCCGCGGCCGGCCCGCGAAGTGCCACGCGAGGTCCTGCTGGCCCGCGGCGAGCACGTTCACGGCGAACGGTGCCCGCTCGAGGTAGCGGCACGCCTTGGACGCCCTGGTGAGCGTCACCTGGCAGAGCGCGGGCTCGAGCGAGACGGCGGTGAAGGCGTTGACGGTCGCGCCGTGCGGCTCGCCGTCGTCGGTGCGGCAGGTCACCACCGTCACGCCGGTGGCGAACCGGCCGAACGCGTCCCGCAGGTCCCGTTGATCGAGCGTCATTGCTGATCCTCCTCGCGAGTACGCTATGCGTACTCGATGACCGCTATGCGTTCACTAGGAGGAAGCGTGCACCCGGACCGCGCGTCGCGTCAACCCCGGGGCTACGGAAAGATGGCGGCCGATGACCAAGGACGAGAACTCGCGAGATCACATCCAGAGCCTGGAGCGAGGGTTCGCGGTCCTGCTCGCGTTCGACGCCGAGCGGCCCAACCCGACGCTGGCCGAGCTGGCCTCGGCCACCGGTCTCTCGCGTCCCGCGGTGCGGCGGATCCTGCTCACGCTGCAGCGCCTGGGGTACGTCCACGGGGAGGGGGGACGCTGGTCGCTGACCCCGCGGGTGCTCAGCATCGGCCAGCACTACTCGGCCTCGCACGCCCTGATCGAGATCGCCCAGCCGCACCTGGTGCGGCTCGCGGAGCGGACCTCCGAGTCGGCGTCGCTGGCCGCGCTCGACGGCACCGACGTCGTCTACATCGCGCGGGTGCCGGTGCGGCGGATCATGAGCATCAACGTCTCGATCGGGACCCGGGTGCCCGCGCACGCCACCTCCATGGGGCGCGTGCTGCTGGCCTGGGCGCCCGACTCGGTCGTCGCCGACGTCGTCGGGAAGGACCGGCTGCCCGCCTACACCCGGCACACGATCACGGACCCGGGCGAGCTGCGGCGCGGGCTGGCCCAGATCCGGCAGAGCGGGTACTCGATCGTCGCCGAGGAGCTGGAGGACGGTCTGCTGTCGGTCGCGGCCCCGGTGCGCGACCGGGCGGGCACGGTGGTGGCCGCGCTGGCGTCGTCCACATCCAGCGGAAGGGCGACCGTCGAGCAGCTGCGCTCGCAGGTCGCCCCGCTGGTGGTGCGCACGGCCGAGCAGATCAGCGCCGACTACGGGCACCCGGCCGCCGTGGGTAAGGCGACCTCGGCCGTGCACACGCCCCGCGACGGATTCTTCTAGGCCCGGTCGGCGCGGGCGTCGGCTGCCGGGCCCGGCACGAGCCGGGCGCCGAGGGCCTTGGCCGCGACCACGAGGCCTGCGGCGGCCAGCACGATGTCCTTCACGACGTACTGCGCCTCCAGCGTGGGAGCGCCGGGGAACAGCTCGGTGAAGAACAGCACGAGCGGCGACATGATCCCGGCCAGCGAGACGGCCAGGACCAGCAGGCCTGCCTTGAGCAGCCTGCCGCTGATGAGCGTGAGTCCGATGAAGCACTCCGCGAGCGCGGTGACGAGCAACGCGGTGCCACCGGAGAGGACGCCGAACGACAGCGTCTCCAGCGTGCGCACGGCGAGCTCCTGCGCCGGGCTGACGCCGGGGAAGAACTTCGGCACGCCGAAGGCGAGGAACACCACGCCGAGGCTGACCCGGAGGACGCCGATGCTGTTGCGGGCGAGCCAGCCGGTGAGGACGCTGGTGACGCTGGTGAGGACGGAGGGCCGGGGCAGAGAGCGCTGGATGGTCATGATGGCCGCCTTCGGTTTCGGTGGGACTGGTGTCGGTGTCGTCCGAGCCTCTCGCCGAAGGCAGGGTCGCGTCGTCGGCCCAGCCGACGATTCCCGGGGTACGCGCCTGAGCGCATCCGCGGCCGCGCGCCGTAGGTCCGGTGCCGTACGCGTGCGCAGGCGTGTCCGGAGTGGACAGTGTGTGGGTAATTACGCCGTGGACCAAGTGCCCACGTGCGAGCGGGTTGGGCAGTTCTTCACCTCGTCGTGATGGTTTCACCCTTGTTATCCGAACGCGACCGTCGCCGTCGCGGCCGCGCCTAGGGTCGACAGGGCGGTGAAGGCGGGGGGAGACGTATCGGCCAGCGGGCGGGCTCAACGTGCCCGGCACGCGGATGAGGGGATCTGTGGCGGTGACGGCAGCGGCGGTCGACTTCGGCGTCGCCGACGACAGCACGGGGGGATCGACCGGTTCGCCGGGCGCGGCGGGCGGGCCCGAGGGATCGGCCACCGATCCACTCGACGAGCTCGCGATCGCCGCATCGGGCGGCGACGATCCGGCCGCCGAGGAACTGCTGCGCCGCATCCGGCCCGCGATGGTGCGGTACTGCCGGGCGCGGATCGGCCGCACCGGGGGCACCTTCGCCTCCGCCGACGACGTCGCGCAGGATGCCTGCCTCGGCATCTTCCTGGCGTTGCGCGGATACCGCCCGCAGGGCCGGTCCTTTCTGGCCTTCGCCTACCGCGTGGCGGCGAACAAGGTGGTCGACCATTACCGTAAGGCGGGCAGCAACAGGGAGGCCTGCTTCGCCGAGCCGCCGGAGTCGGCCGCGCCAGGAGGCGGTGTCGCCTTCGACCCCGAGCAGCGGTGCCTCGACAAGGAGCTGACCGAGCAGATGCGGCTGCTGCTGCGGCGGGTCAGCGACCGCGAGCGGGACGTGCTCATCCTGCGCCTCGTCGTGGGCCTGTCCGGGGCCGAGACGGCACGGGCGGTGAACATGACACCGGGTGCCGTGCGCGTGGCCCAGCACCGCGCGGTGACGAAGCTGAGGACGATGCTCGACCACTGAGCGCACCGGCGCGGCGCGGCGGCAAAGCCCGGCGTGCGCGCCGCGGCGCCCCTATGATGAGCCCGTGGGGCTTTCGCTGCGCCATCGGTCGTCCCGGGCCGGGCAGGCACCGTACACATCAGTGCCCGGCACCGCCGTCGTTCGCGCGCACACGGCCGCGTGCGCGCCCGGGCACGGGGAAGCCTGAGCGTGGTCGCCGTCGCGGTCGCCCTGGCTGCGGTCGGCGCGATGTTCATCGCTTTCGGCGCCGCGCTGCAGGAACGCGTCGTCGTCAGCACGCCCGCCGCAGCGGGACAGATCCGGTTTCTGCTGCGCCTGGCCACCCGCCCGCGCTGGATACTCGGCGCCGTGTGCGCGGGAGGCGGCGTGGCCCTGCATGTCGTCGCACTGAGCAACGGCCCGGTGAGCCTGATCCAGCCGGTCGGCACGCTCGGGCTGCTGTTCGCGATCGTGTCGAAGGCGATCCTCGACCACCGCAGGGTGCGGCCCACCGAACTGGTCGGGTCCGCCGCCGTCATCGCGGGCCTGGCCGGGTTGCTGCTCGTGCTCCCGCACGACGCCTCGGTGCCGCGCCTGCCCCTGGACACCGCGCTCGCGCTGAGCCTGGGCACGCTCGCGGGACTCGGCGTGGCACTGGGCGTCGCGGCGCTGCGCCGGGTCCCCGACGGGCTGCGCGTCACCCTGCTCGCCACCACCGCCGGTGTCGGGTTCGGCGTCGGCTCCGCGCTGGTCAGGGTGATCGGGCACCGCACGCTGCGCGACTTCTCGGCGCTGTTCGACTGGCCGACCCTGCTGGTGATCGCCCTGCTCGCGACAGGGGGGATCGCCCAGCAGCAGTCCTACCGGATGCGCCGGTTCTCCGTGGCCTTCGCCCTGCTGCTCATCACCGACCCGGTCGCGGCCTCCGCCGTCGGCATGCTCGTGCTCGGCGAGCCGCTGCCCTCCACGGCGGTCAAGGTCGCCTGGATGGGCGTGTCGGCCGCCGTGATCGTCACCGGCGTGCTCGTTCTTGCCCGCTCCTACACCAGTGAGCCTTCCACCAGCGAAAAGAGCCGAACATGCGTGTCCTGATCGCGACCGACACCTACCCGCCGGATCTGAGCGGCAGTTCCTTCTTCGCCGACCGGCTCGCGCGCGGGCTCGCCGCCAGGGGCCTCGACGTCCACGTGGTCTGTGCCTCGGACACCGGCCCCCGCACGGACGTGGTGCGTGACGGGGTGGCCCTGCACCGGCTGCGCTCGGTGCCGCTGCTGATACACCCCACCGTGCGATTCGTGCCGCCGCCGGGTGTCCACGGGGTGCTGCGGCGCCTTGTCGCGCGGGTGCGGCCCGACGTCCTGCACACGCAGGACCACTTCACGATCGGCAGGGCCGCGGTGGCGGCCGCGGTGCGCTCGGGCATTCCCGTGGTGGCCACCAACCACTTCATGCCGGACAACCTGCTGCCGTATCTGCCGCGGTGGCTGCACGCCGCCGTGTCCTGGCTCGCATGGCGGGACTTCCACCGGATCTACCGCCACGCCGACCACCTCACCACGCCCACCAGGGTGGCCGCCGACCTGGTCGCACGGACCGGTTTCGAGCGGGAGGTCGAACCGGTGTCGTGCGGTGTGGACCTGTCCCGGTTCCGGACACCCGCCGCATCGGCGACGGACCCCCGCATGTGGGCGCGCAAGGAACTGGAACTGCCGGACCTGCCGACCATCGCGTTCGTCGGCAGGCTGGACGCGGAGAAGCGGCTCGACGAACTGATCCGGGCGCTGGCCAGGATCACCGCGCGGGTGCGGGCACAACTGGTGCTGGCAGGCCGGGGCACCCGGAGGGCGGAGCTGGAACGGCTCGCCTGCGCCGAGGGCGTGCGCGAGCACGTGCACTTCCTCGGTTTCGTCCCGGACGAGCAGCTGCCCGCCGTGTACGCGGCCGCCGACGTGTTCGCCATGCCCGGGGTGGCCGAGCTCCAGAGCATCGCCACGCTGGAGGCCATGGCGTCGGGCCTGCCCGTGGTCGCCGCCGACGCCGTGGCGCTGCCGCACCTCGTCTCGCCGGGGGAGAACGGCTTCCTGTTCACCTCTGGCGACGTGGCCGGGCTCGCGGCGGTGCTGACCCGCATCCTGACCTCGCCGGAGCTACGCGACCGGATGGGAGCGGTGAGCCTGGCGATGGCGTCCCGCCACGACCAGGACCGCACGCTGGAGCGCTTCGAGGAGATCTACGCGGCCGTGTCGGCGGGCCGCGGACCGGCTGCGAAAGGCTAGGCTGACTCGACATGGCGAAAGACTCCCCGGCGGTGGAGCTGGACGTCGGCGACCGGGCGGTGCGGATCAGCAACCCCGACCGCGTGTACTTCCCGGCGCGTGGTGAGACCAAGCTCGATCTCGCCAGGTACTACCTGTCGGTGGGCGACGGGATCGTGCGTGCCCTGCGCGAGCGCCCGTGCATGATGCACCGGTTTCCCTCCGGGGTGAGCGGCGAGAAGGTGCACCAGAAGCGTGTGCCGCACGGCGCGCCGCCGTGGCTGGAGACCGTGCGCGTGCACTTCCCGCGCTACAACCGCTACGCCGACGAGCTGTGCGTCACCGAGCTCGCCAGCGTCATCTGGGCGGTGCAGATGTCCACCGTGGAGTTCCACCCCTGGAACTCCCGGCGTGCCGACACCGAGCGACCCGACGAGTGGCGCATCGACCTCGATCCCATGCCGGACTGCCCGTTCGACCGGGTTCGCCGCGTGGCCCGCGTCGCCCAGGAGGTGCTCGACGAGCTGGGTGCCGTCGGCTGGCCGAAGACCTCGGGCGGCAACGGCCTGCACATCTACGTGCGGATCGAGCCGCGCTGGGGGTTCTCCGACGTGCGGCGCGCGGCGCTGGCGTTCGCCAGGGAGGTGGAGCGGCGCGCACCGGCTGACGCGACGACCACGTGGTGGCGCAAGGACCGCGACCCCCGGATGCTCTTCGTCGACTTCAACCAGAACGCCAGGGACCACACGATCGCGAGCGCGTACTCGGTGCGGGGCGTGCCGGAGGCGACCGTGTCCACGCCGATCCGGTGGGACGAGATCGACGACGTCGACCCGCACGAGTTCACCATCGCCACCGTGCCGAAGCGGTTCGCCGAGCTGGGCGACCTGCACGCAGGCATCGACGACGACGCCTACTCGCTGGACACGTTGCTGGAGTGGGCCGAGCGCGACAACCTTGACTCCTGAACCCCCCGCCGAGCCGAAGGGCACCTTGGGTACACACCGTGCACCCAAGGTGCCCTTCGGCTCGCTGCCCGGGCGGCGGCGGGCTACAGGCGGGCGAACTCGTCCAGCAGGATGGCGCCGAGCTCGACGTCGAGGCTGAGGCTGCGGTCGGTCATGTCCGGGTCGAGCTTGTCGGCCGCCAGTGCGTAGGCGGCGCGCAGCGGGGTGTCGGCCCGCGGTTCGAGGCCTCGTTGCCGCAAAGCCCGCACCGCGGTGACCAGCTCGCAGGCCAGCACGAGCCGGAACGCCGTCAGTGAGCGCAGCGACTGGCGGGCCGACTGGAACGCGAAGCTGGAGTGCTCCTCGAGTCCGCGCGACACCACGGCGTTGCCGAGCCCGGCGGGCGCGGCCAGGGTGCGCACGTCGGCGAGCGCCGAGTTGGCGCTGTACTCCAGGATCATCACCCCGGAGCTGCCGCTCGGCCCGGCCGCCAGGAACGGCCGCAGCCCGGTGAACTTCGGCTCGATGAGCGCGGCCAGCCGCGCCGTCGACAGGTGCGCGGTGTCCAGAAGCGACAGCCGGATCCCGTCCAGCGCGTGGGTGAGGTAGGCACAGTGGAAGCCGCCGTGGTGGTAGGCCGCGTCGTCGGCCGACGAGATCAGCGGGTTCTCCGCCGCCGCGTTGGCCTCCACGGCGAGCACGTCGTGCAGCCGGTCGGCCGCGTCCAGCGCGGGGCCGTGGATCTGCGGGAAGCAGCGGAAGCCGAACGGGTCCTGGATGCGGGCGGGCGGGCGCAGGGCGGGGCCGAGCAGTGTGCGCATCCGCTCGGCGGCCCGGATCTGGCCGGGATGTGGCCGTCCGTTGTGGACGGTCTCGGCGTAGGCCTCCTGGGAGCCGTCGACCGCGATGAACGACAGCGCGGCGACCAGATGCGTGACCTGCAGCAGATGCTGCGACAGCGACCAGGCCAGCTCGGCGATGCCGATCGTGAGCGCGTTGCTGCTGATGAAGGCCAGCGCGTCACCCGAGTCCAGGGTGAGCGCCTCGGGGCCGGGCGCGGCGCCCAGCCAGTCGAGCTCCCCGAGCAGCGTCAGCCCGGTCTCCGACAGCGCGGTGAGGTCGCCGGTGCCGATGGCGCCGAACTCGTGGACGGCGGGATAGCAGCCGGAGTTGAGTGCCCCGGCGAGGGCGTCGACGACCTCCGGGCGGACCCCGGAGCCGCCGGCGAGCAGCTGGTTGAGGCGCACGACGAGCATCGCGCGGACCTCCTCCTCGCTGAGCAGATCGCCGAGTCCGCCTGCGTGGCTGCGCAGCAGCCGCACGCCGTGCTCGGCCGCGTCCTCGGAGTCCACGGTCTCCAGCCGGTTCGCGCCGACGCCCGTCGTCCTGCCGTACACGGGCCGGCGGGTCACCAGGCTCCTGGCGGCGTGCCAGGACCGTTCGGCGGCCTGCCTGCCGGACTCGGCGACAGCCACGGGCGCGCGCCAGCGCGCGACCCGGACCACCTGCTCACCGGTCAGCGAGCGACCGTCCAGGACGACGGCGGATGACGAGGACGCGGTGAGGGGCACGGCGGACCTCCCGGAACTGGTGCGGGCACACGAGTGGCTGCCCGCTTTGTACCCGGCGCGGCAGCGGGCAGGCTCGGCGCGCGGCCGGGAAGTGTCTGGTCACCGAGACAGCCGCGCCGGATGCGGTGCCGCGGCCACCGAGCCACGCGGCCGCGGCTCGGGGGTGAGCACCTTGCGCCGTCGGCGCCTGCCGTTGTCGATGGCGTCGGCGGCCCGCTCCACGACCGCGCCGACCAGTGCGGGCACGTCCCACTGGAACGTCGACAACGGCGGGGTGAGCAGACGGGACATCGGGTGGTCGTCGTAGCCCAGCACGGACAGCTCGTCGGGGATCGTCAGGTCCAGCTCCCGGGCGGCGGCGTACACGCCGTAGGCCATGGAGTCGGCGAAGCAGAAGATCGCGGTGGGCCGGTCGTCGGCCTCCAGCGCCGCGCGAGCGATCGCCGCGGCCCCGTCCAGGTCCGGAGGGCAGGCCGCCAGCCGTGCCCGCAGCCCCAGGTCGTCGGCGACCCGCTGGGCGATCTCGGCGGCGGGCCGGTCCGGCGTGGAGGGCAGGCCCGGTGTGAGCACCAGGACGTCCTCGTGTCCCGTCGAGGACAGGGTGCGCAGGGCCTCGGTGACACCCACGACATTGTCGAAGGTGACCTCCGCGGCGGCCTTCGCTCTCGGCAGCGCGTCGCCGATCGAGATGAGCGCGACCTGCTCGGCGACCTCCCGCCAGTGCGCCGACCGGGGATCGACCGGGATCGTGATGACGGCATCCACCCTGTCGTCGACGAGCCGCCTGGCCAGCACGGCCTCCCGCGCACTGTCGCCGGCCGCGTCGACGATGAGCGCGTACCGGCCGGTCTCCAGCAGCGCCCTGCCGAGCGCCGTGCTGATCGACTGCTGCCACAGGTCCCGCAGGGAGCTGCACAGCACGCCGACCGTGCCGGTGCGGCCGCTGGCGAGCGCCCTGGCGATCGGGTCGACCTGGTAGCCGATGCGCTCGGCGGCCTCCCGCACACGCTCCTGCGTCTCCTCGGGCACGTGGATGCCGCGCAGCGCGTAGGACACGGTGGCCGACGAGAGCCCTGTCTCGGCGGCGATGTCCTTGAGTGTCGGGCGCTTGCGTTGCGGCGGCGGCACGCGCTCAGCCTACCGGCCGGGCGTGACATTCTCGCGTCGTCGGCGCCCGCGCGGCGGGACGCGGTGCTTGACCCGGCCGTGGTTAAGCGCTTCAATGAAGCGGTTCAGTGAAGCGCTTAACTCGTGTCGGGTCTGGAGGAGTGGATGGCCGAACCCGCCCAGGTGGACGTCCACCAGCACCTGTGGCCGGAGGAGTTCGTCGAGGCACTGCGCCGCAGGACCGTGCCGCCGAGGCTCGACGGGTGGACGCTGCACCTCGCCGGGGAGCCGCCGTACGCCGTGGACCCCGCCCACCACGACGTGGCGGCGAGAGCAGGCCGGGAGGCCAGGACCGGCGCCGCACACGCCCTGGTCTCGCTCTCCAGCCCGCTGGGCATCGAGTGGCTCGCCGGTGAGGAGGCCGCGCCGCTGCTCGACGCCTGGCACGAGGGCGCACTCGCGCTGCCCGCACCGTTTCGCGCGTGGGCGGCGGCGAGCGTCGCCGAGCCGGATCCCGGGTCCCTGCGCGTCGCACTGGAACGCGGCTGCGTGGGCCTGCAGCTGCCCGCCGACGCGCTGACGACGCCCGCCGCCATCGAACGCCTCACGCCCCTGCTGGCCGAGTGCGAACGACAGGACCGGCCGGTGCTGGTGCACCCCGGCCGCGTCCCCGGGCACGCGGGCCCGGCGCTGCCCGGCTGGTGGGCGCCGGTGGTCGACTACGTCGCCCAGCTGCACGCCGCCTGGTGGGCCTGGCACGCGGTGGGCCGCTCGCTGCTGCCGCGGCTGCGGATCTGCTTCGCCGCGGCCGCAGGGCTGGCCCCGGTGCACCACGAACGCCTCGTCGCCCGCGGCGGGCAGTTCTCCCACGTCGATCCGGACGTGTTCGTCGAGACGTCCTCCTACGGGCCCCGGGCCCTCGACGCGCTGATCCGGGTGCTGGGCATCGACCCGGTCGTGTTCGGCACCGACCGGCCCTACGCCGAGCCCACCGACCCCGGGCTCGGTGACGCCGCCACCCACGCCATCCGCCGCGCGAACCCGCGCCGGCTGCTGAAGGGAGTGTTCGATGACCGTTGACCTGGCCGTTCCCGCGCGGGAGGCCGTCCCCGTCGCCGCCGTCTCCGGTGGTCCCGGCCTCGGCGCGCTGCCCGGCCGGGACCTGGACCGGGAGGAACTGCGCGCGCTGGCCGCCTCCCTCGCCGCGGACCCGGCCTGGTGGGAAGGGGATCTCGCCTTCAGCGACGAGCACCGGCACTACGTGTCCCTGCACCGGGACGCCCACGTCGACGTGTGGCTGGTGTGCTGGACGCCGCGCAACGACACGGGCTGGCACGACCACGACATCTCCTCCGGGGCCGTCGCGGTCGCGCGCGGGGCGCTGGTCGAGCACAACCTCGCCGTGGCGGGGGACAGCGTGCGGACCCGGGTCGAGGCGGGGCGGGTGTTCTGCTTCGGCCCCGAGCACATCCACCGGCTCACCGGAGCCGTGCACGGCAGCGTGTCCGTGCATGCGTACTCGCCGCCGCTGTGGCGGATGGGCCAGTACGCGGTGTCGCCGAGCGGGGTGCTGCGCCGGGTGTCGGTGTCCTACGCCGACGAGCTGCGCCCCCTCGACGACGTGCCGGCAGGCCAGGGCGGGCGGTAGGTGACCCGCCGCCGTGCGCATGCGCACTTGCCAGCTGCCGCCCCGCCGCATAATGCTATTCACCGGCGCGGGCGGCGCGGTGACGGCGAGAGGCGGGCTGTGATGGCGGCAGGCGGACAGACCCGGGCGCCGGAGCTGGACGAGGACCTGCTCGCGATGTTCCGGGGCAGGCATCTCTCGCCCGCGCAACGGCGGATCGCCCAGTACCTGCTGGATCACCTGCGCGAGGTGGTCTTCCTCTCCAGTGTGGAGCTCGCCGAGCGGGCCGGTGTCAGTCAGCCGTCGGTGACGCGCTTCGCCACGGCGCTCGGGTTCAGCGGCTACCCCGACCTGCGCAGGGCCCTGCGCCCGCTGGTGACCGGCGACGAGCCGGTGCGGCACGGGCCGGAACGCAACGACTTCCAGGCCGCCGTGGACGCCGACCTGCACGGACTGGAGGCACTGCGGGAGCAGGCCGGCGACCCGGCGGTGCTCAACCGGGTCGGGCGCGCGCTCGCCGGGTCGGTGCCGCTGCCCGTGCTCGGTCTGCGCGTGTCCGCTGCGGTGGCCCAGTCCTTCGGCTACCGCGCCCAGCGGGTGCACCCGGACGTGCGGATTCTCACCGACGGCGACGTGGTCCCCGACGAGCTGCTGCGGGCCAGGCAGTCGGGCGCGAGCTGGCTGCTGGCGTTCGTCCTGCCCCGGTACCCGGTCGCCGCCGCGGACGCGCTGACCTGCGCGCGGCGGCTCGGCCTGCGGTGTGCCGTCGTCACCGACCGGGCGCTGGCACCCTTCGCCCGGTCCGCCGACGAGCTGCTGACCTGCGGCATCAACGACCGGTTCGTCTTCGACTCCCACGCGGCGCCGCTCGTGCTGTCGATGCTGTTGCTCAAGGCACTGGTGGACGCCGAGCCGGAGCGGGCCCAGCGCAGGCTGGAGGAGTACGAACGCCTGACCCGCGCGTCCGGGGTGTTCCTTCCCGAATAGTGGACTACGGTGACGTCAGCCCGGGGATCGTCGTCCACGATGCTTGACATGCATTTCATGTCTCATCAGGATGAATGAATCTATTCAGACTGGTGGAGCCCGCTGTGATCGAATTCGACAACGTGACCAAGCGCTACGCCGACGGCACGGTGGCGGTGGACGACCTGAGCATCGAGGCTCCCCAGGGCAAGATCACTGTCCTGGTCGGACCGTCCGGCTGCGGCAAGACGACGTCGCTGCGGATGGTCAACCGCAGCATCGAAGCCACCTCCGGCCGCATCCTCGTGGACGGCAGGGACGTGCAGAGCGTCCGTGCGGTCGAGCTGCGCCGCGGCATCGGCTACGTCATCCAGCAGGGCGGGCTGTTCCCGCACCAGACGGTGCTCGACAACATCATGACGGTGCCGCATCTGCTCGGCTGGAGCAAGAAGAAGTCGCGCGAGCGGGCCCACGAGCTGCTGCAGCGGGTGGGCCTGCCCTCCTCGTTCGCCCGGCGCTACCCTGCGCAGCTCTCCGGTGGGCAGCAACAGCGGGTCGGCGTGGCGCGGGCGCTCGCCGCCGACCCGCCGATCATGCTGATGGACGAGCCCTTCAGCGCCATCGACCCGATCGTGCGGGCGGGCCTGCAGGACGAGTTCCTCCGGCTGCAGGAGGAGCTGGGCAAGACCATCGTGTTCGTCACCCACGACATCGACGAGGCCATCAAGCTCGGCGACTACGTGGCCGTGCTGCGGGTCGGCGGCAGGCTGGCGCAGCTGGCGCCGCCCGCGGAGCTGCTGGCACAACCCGCCGACGAGTTCGTGGAGGACTTCGTCGGCCGCGACCGCGGCTACCGGGCCCTGCAGTTCGTGCGGGCCGCGGAGCTGCCGGTGCACGAGGCGCCCACCGTGGGTCTCGGCGGCTCGCTCGCCGACGCGCGAGCCGTCGCGGGCGGCGACCAGTGGGTGCTGGTGCTCGGGCCCGAGCGCAGGCCCGCCGGCTGGCTCGACGTGACCGATCCGGCGATCCCGTCGGTGGACAGGTCCCATCTGGTGTCGGTCGGCACGACGTTCACCGCCGAGGGCCCCGTGCGGTTCGCGCTCGACGGAGCGCTCAGCTCGCCGTGCGGCCAGGCCGTGTGCGTGGACGCCGAGGGCGCGTACGTGGGCGTGGCCGGGGCCACCGAGATCGCCCGGCACGTGTCGAGCCAGGGCGCGCTGGCCGGGGAGACCTCGTGAGCTGGGACTGGGTGTCCAGCAACCTGGACCGGATCGGCGAGCTGCTGGCCTTCCACCTCTACCTCGCACTCGTGCCCGTGGCGCTCGGCCTGCTCGTCGCGCTGCCGGTCGGCTTCCTCGTCGCCCGCTGGGGCAAGCTCTACGGCCCGATGCTCGCGAGCAGCGCGATCCTGTTCTCGATCCCATCGCTCGCCCTGTTCGTGATCCTGCCGGGCATCATCGGCACGCAGATCCTCGACCCGGTCAACATCATCATCGCGCTGACGATCTACGCGGGCGCACTGCTCGTCCGCTCGGTCTCCGACGGGCTGCGGTCGGTGCCCGGTCACGTCACCCAGGCCGCGTCGGCCATGGGATACGAGCGGTGGCGGCAACTGCTGAGGATCGAGCTGCCACTCGCGGCGCCGTTCATCTTCGCCGGTCTGCGGTTCGTCACGGTCGCCAACATCAGCATGGTCAGCGTCGGCGCCCTGCTCGGCATCGGCGGCCTCGGCGAGCTGTTCACCGACGGGTTCAACCGCAACTTCGCCACCCCGATCGTCGTCGGCACTGTGCTGTCGATCGTGCTGGCGCTCGCCGCCGACGCCCTGATCGTGCTGCTGCAACGAGTGACGACGCCGTGGGCCAGGGCCGGGGGCGCCTCATGAGCCTGTTCTCCCAGCTGCTGGAGTTCTTCGGCGACGCCGACAACTGGTCCGGCAGTCGCGGCATCCCGGTCCGGATGCTCGAACATCTGTGGTACACGGCTCTCTCGCTGGCCATCGCCACCGCGATCGCGCTGCCCGTGGGCCTGCTGATCGGGCACACCGGCAGGGGAGCGTTCTTCGCCATCAACCTCGGCAACGCGGCCCGCTCCTTTCCGAGTCTCGGCCTGCTCATGCTGCTGGTCCTCGGGCTGGGTCTCGGCCTTGTGCCCGCGCTGATCGCACTGGTCGCACTCGGCGTCCCGCCGATCCTCGCCTCGACGTACGCCGGGGTCCGTGGCGTCGAACCGGCGGTGATCGACGCGGCAAGGGGCATGGGCATGACCGAGACCAGAATCGTGTCCAGAGTGGAGCTGCCGATCGCGCTGCCGCTGGTGCTCTCCGGGATGCGCAGCGCCACGTTGCAGATCGTGTCCACGGCGACCATCGCCGCCTACCTGTCGCTCGGTGGGCTCGGCCGGTTCGTCATCGACGGCTTCGCCGTGCGCGACTACGCCGAGATGGTCGCGGGCGCCGTGCTCGTGGCGCTGCTCGCGATCGCACTGGACGGCGTGCTCGTGTTGCTGCAGCGCCTGCTCGTCTCCGCGGGGCTCACCGGACGCGCCCAGCGGGCCGCCGCCACGCAGGAGCCCACGGCCGAACCGGCCGCCGAACTCGCCCACTGATTCGCCCAACCCACCAGGAGGACCGAGTGCTCAGGAAACGACTCGCCGTGCTCGCCGTCGCGGGCACGGCCGCCGTCACGCTCGCGGCGTGCGGCGGTGGCGGCGACCCGCTGTCCGGGGACAGCGGCGAGCAACCCGCGCAGGACACCATCGCGGTCGGCTCCGCGAACTTTTCGGAGGCCGTACTGCTCGGCGAGATGTACGCGCAGGCACTGCAGGCCGAGGGCCTCAAGGTCGAGAAGAAGCTCAACATCGGCAGCCGTGAGGTCTACATCCCCGCCGTGCAGGACGGCTCGATCGACCTCGTGCCCGAGTACACCGGGAACCTGCTGCTGTACTTCGACAAGGATGCGACGCAGACCGAGTCGGAGCAGGTCGACGCCGCGCTGCGCAAGGCGTTGCCCGACGACCTGATCGCGCTGGAGAAGTCCGAGGCCGTGGACGAGGACGCGATCGTCGTCCGCAAGGAGACGGCGCAGAAGTACGACCTCACCACGATCGCCGACCTCAAGCCGGTCGCGTCCCAGCTCGTCGTCGGCGGCTCGCCGGAGTTCCGTGAGCGCAAGGCGGGCCTGCAGGGGCTCGAAGAGGTGTACGGGCTGAAGTTCAAGGAGTACAAGACCCTGGACACGGCGGGCCCGATCACCGTGGAGGCCCTGAAGTCGGGTGAGGTGGACGTGTCGCAGCTGTTCACGACGCAGAGCGCGATCACCGAGAACGACTTCGTGGTGCTGGAGGACCCGAAGCACATCCACATCGCACAGAACATCGTGCCGCTGGTGCGCGAGTCGAAGGCCAACGACACGGTGAAGTCCGTGCTCAACAAGATCTCGGCCGCGCTCACGACGGAGAACGTCACCGAGATGGTCCGGCGGATCGACGTCGACCACGAGAACGCCGAGGCTGTCGCGAAGGACTTCCTGTCCCAGCAGGGCATGCTGTAGAGGTCCGGCGTGACGATCGTGGTGGGGCAGCGGCCGCTCACCCCCGGCGATGTGCTCGAGGCCGCCCGGCACGGCGCTCGCGTCGCGTTCGCGGACGCCGTGCCCGGGTGGCTGCAACGCGAGCGCGCGGTCGTCGACGATGTGGTCGACCGGCAGGTGCCCGCCTACGGCGTCACCACGGGACTGGGCTCCCGCGCGGGGCACGCGCTGCCGCGTGCGGAGCTCGCCGCGTTCAGCCTGCGGACCGTGCGCGGCAGGGCCAACGCCGTCGGCGCTGCGCTGCCCGCCGAGGTCGTGCGCGCGGCGATGCTGGCCAGGCTCGGCGGCATCGCCGCGGGCGGCAGCGGGATCACGCCCGCGGTGGCGAACCTGCTCGTGGACATGCTCAACGCCGGGGTGCACCCTGTGGTGCCGGAGACCGGCTCGATCGGGGCGTCCGATCTGAACCAGATGGCCCACATCGCGCTCGCCGTCGTGGGGGAGGGGCGGGCCGAGCTGGCGGGAGACGTACTCGACTCCGCGGTGGCGTTGCGCCGCGCCGGGCTGGAGCCGGTGCCGCTGGGACCCAAGGACGGCCTGGTGCTGTGCGGCGCCAGCCCGCTGGCCGCGGGAACCGCCGCGCTGGCGGCTGCCGACACCGACACCACCTGGATGCTTGCCCAGGCGGTGGCCGCCCTGACCTACGAGGGCTTCCGCGCCAACACCAGCCCGCTCGATCCCCGGGCGCAACGGGCCCGCCCGGCTCCCGGGCAGCAGGAGGCGGCCGCCGGGTTGCTGGCGCTGCTGGAGGGCGGCGAGCTGACCGATCCGCGTGCGGCACGGCGCATCCAGGACCCGCTGAGCCTGCGCTGCGTCGCGCAGACACACGGCTCGCTGCGTGCCGCACTGTCCTTCCTGGACAACGTGCTGGCCACCGAGCTGAACGGCAGCGGCGACAACCCGATCGTGCTCGCCGACGACGGCGAGGTGCTGTCCACCGGGAACTTCCACACACCAGGGCTGGCCCTGGCCTGCGACACGCTGGCGCTGGCGCTGTGCCAGACGGCGGCCCTGTCGGCAGGACGTACCCAGCGCCTGCTGGACGCGTCGGTGAGCGGCCTGCCCGCCAACCTCTCCCCGTACGGTCCGGAACGGTCGGGGCTGGCGCCCCTGGTGAAGACGGCGCAGGCGCTGGTGACGGAGATCCGCCACGCCGCGACGCCCGTGTGCACCGATCCACGGCAGAGCGCCGACGGCGTGGAGGACGACTCGACCAACGCCGCGTTCGGCGCGCGCAGGCTGGCGGCGATGCTTACCCGCCTGCGTTACCTGCTCGCCGTGGAGGCGCTTGCCGCCGCGCAGGCTGTGCACCTCGCCGCACCGGCACGGCTGGGTCACGGCCCGCAGCGGCTGCTGACGGAGATCCGGGAGGTCGTGCCCCCGCTCGACGACGACCGGCCGAGTGGTGACGACGTCGAGCGGGTGGCGCGCGAGGTGCTCGGCGCGGAGCCGGTGCACAGCGACCTCCGGGCGCTGCTCACGACCCCGGCAGCGGAATCCGCGCGAACACGGGAATGAGCTGCTGCTCCTCGTAGTCCAGGTGCACCTCCAGTTCGGTGGCCATCCGGTCCAGCTCGGCGCGGAACGAGGCGGGATCGGCGCCTGGCAGGTTCGCCAGATGCGTCTCCAGCTCGCCGCGGATGCGGGCCACGGTGCGGTGCTCCGCCCGCAGGCGTCCGATGACGCCGGACAGCTCCGGATACCGCCGTTCCAGGTCGGGCAGCACCGCATTGTCCTCACTGGTGTGGTGGAACTCCAGTGACTCGCAGAAGGCCAGGCAGTGCTGGCGGATCTGCAGGCCGAGGCCGGCCGGCGCCGGGTCCGCCGCGTCGCGGGCCGCGAAGTGGGCGTCCACTTCGGCCCGGACGTGCCGGAGTTGTTCGCGCAGCCAGGTGTGCACCTCGACGAGCTTGTCGCCCAGCGAGGACAGCTTCCAGGGTGGCGTGTCGGCGAACTGCCGTTCCAGTGCGACGACGGGAAGCCGTCGCTGCACTGTGGCCTGGTAGTCGCCGAAGCCGGGCACCGCGCGCACGACGAGGTCGAAGAGCCGGTCGCGTTCAGCGCCCTCGACGGGAACGGCGACGGCGCCGAAGGCCTCGTCGCCCAGCTCCACGCGGGCCATCGGATGGGCGAGGATGTTGTGGTACCAGTCCGGATTGCGGGGCGATCCGCCTGCCGATGCGACGACGAGCAGGCGCCCTTCGATCCGGACGTAGGCGAGGGGAGTGGTGTGCTCCCGGCCGGACTTCGCTCCCACCGTGGTGAGCAGAAGCAGGTCACCGCCCGCGAACGGGCCTCCGACGCGGCCCGCGTTGGCGCGGAACTCCTCGACGACGGGCCGGTTGAATTCACTGAGGTGTGGCTCGGGACGGTGGTGCGGGTTGTACTGGGTTTCGGGCATGACGAGGTCTCCTGTGGACAGACAGGTGGCATGAGGACAGCGGCGGGCGAGCACGGGTTTTCCGTGCGCCTGCGGCAAGGACGACAGAGCGTGGACAGCAACGCCGCGGGGCAGTGGTGCGACAGCGCCACGCCTCGCTCGGCGGTGTCAGCAGCGGCGGAGTCGTGTACCCACGATGGACCCCCCGGACAGTGTCAAGGTGCCTCCATGGCTGGCGGGTGAATGCTCAGCAACACGCGACACGGGGAGCCATTAGAGCGGAAGCGGGCTCCGCCCGTCAAGATGGATTGGTGTATAATGACCTATACAGCAGGGCACAGGGCGGCTTTGCCGCCCGTCAACCACTCCTCGAGGTATCCACACCACACAACACCATGCATCGACCGCCGGGGCCTTCAGCCTCGGTCGAGCGCCGGCCGTTTGGGGTCGAATGTCCAGCCGGGAACGAGGTAGCGCATGGCGAGTGCGTCGTCGCGGGCGCCGAGCCCGTGCTCGCGGTACAGCTCGTGTGCGGCCTCCACGCGGTCCGGGTCCAGCTCGACGCCGAGGCCCGGTTCGTCCGGCACGGTGAGGTGGCCGTCGGCGAGCGGGATCGGCTCGCGGGTGAGGCGCTGCCCGTCCTGCCAGATCCAGTGGGTGTCGATGGCGGTGATCTCACCGGGCGCGGCGGCGGCGACGTGGGTGAACATCGCCAGCGACACGTCGAAGTGGTTGTTGGAGTGCGATCCCCACGTCAGTCCCCACGCCTGGCACAGCTGTGCCACCCGGACCGAGCCGTGCATCGTCCAGAAGTGCGGGTCGGCCAGCGGGATGTCCACGGCGTGCTCGCGGACCGCGTGGCCGAGCTGGCGCCAGTCGGTGGCGACCATGTTGGTGGCGGTGCGCAGTCCGGTGGCGCGGCGGAACTCGGCCAGCACCTCCCGCCCGGAGTAGCCGTCCTCGGCGCCGCACGGGTCCTCGGCGTAGGCGAGCACGTCGCGCAGCCGCCGTCCCCGGCGGATCGCGTCGGTGAGCAGCCAGCCCCCGTTCGGATCGAGCGTCACGTTGGCGTCGGGGAAGTGTTCGGCCAGCGCCGTGATCACCTCGACCTCCTCGTCGCCGGGCAGCACGCCGCCCTTGAGCTTGAAGTCGGTGAACCCGTAGCGGGCACGGGCGGCCTCGGCCAGCGCGATCACGGCGTCGGCGTCGAGTGCGGGCTCGTCGCGCAGCCGCAGCCAGTCGTGACCGTCCTGCCCGCAGCGGTAGTCCAGGTCGGTGCGCGTGCGGTCGCCGACGAAGAACAGGTAGCCGAGCGCGGGAACCCGGTCGCGCTGCCTGCCGTCGCCCAGCAGCGCGGCCACGGGAAGGTCGAGTAGGCGGCCGAGCAGGTCCAGCAGGGCCGACTCGATGGCGGTGCACGCGTGGACGGTGACCCGCAGGTCGAAGGTCTGCCGGCCGCGGCCGCCCGCGTCCCGGGCGGCGAAGCGCTCGCGCACGGCCCCGAGCACCGCGTGGTGGTCGCCGACGCGCGCGCCGAGCACCAGCTCGGCGGCGTCCTCCAGCGTGGCGGTGATGGCGGGCCCGCCCGGTACCTCGCCGACACCGGTGCGACCGTCGGAGTCGGTGAGGATCAGCAGGTTGCGGGTGAAGAACGGGGCGTGGGCGCCGCTGAGGTTCAGGAGCATGCTGTCGCGGCCCGCCACGGGGACGACGCGGTAGGCGGTCACGACGGGGGTGCTGCTCATGCGTGGCTCGCTTTCGTGCGTGGAAGGGGAGGGAGGTTCGTCACCAGCGGGGTGGTGAGGGGTCGAACCCGGGTTCGAACCGGCGGCGGTAGCCGGTGTCGTCGCGCTCGGTGATGCCGCAGGCGAGGTAATGCTCGTGCAGGCGGTCCAGTGCCTCGCGGTCGAGTTCGACGCCGAGGCCGGGTGCCGTGGGGACGGCCACCGCGCCGTCGGCGAAGGTGAGTGCGCCCGGCGTGACCACGTCCTCGTCGGGGCGTTTCCACGGCCAGTGCGTGTCGCAGGCGTAGGTGAGGTTGGGGGTGGCCGCCGCGAGGTGGGTCATGGCGGCGAGGCTGATGCCCAGATGCGAGTTGGAGTGCATGGACAGGCCGAGGCCGAACGTGTCGCAGATGGCGGCGAGGGTGCGGGAGCGGTCGAGGCCACCCCAGAAGTGGTGATCCGACAGCACGACCTGCACGGCGTCGGCGGCGACCGCGGGCCTGAGGTGGTCGAACGCGACCACGCACATGTTGGTGGCCAGCGGCATGGCGACCTCGCCTGCGACCGCGGCCATGCCGTCGATGCCCGTGACCGGGTCCTCCAGGTACTCGATGATCCCCTCGAGTTCCTTGCCGACGCGCACGGCGGTCTCGACGCTCCAGGCGCCGTTGGGGTCGATGCGCAGGGGCAGGGCGGGGAACGCCTCGCGGAGGGCATGGACGGCGGCGATCTCCTGCTCCGGTGGCAGGACACCGGCCTTGAGCTTGATGGCGGTGAAGCCGTAGCCGTCGATCATCCGGTGGGCCTGCTCGACGAGCTGGGCGGGTTCGAGGGCCGGGCCCCAGTCGTCGGCCGCGGCGCCGGGGTGGCCCGCCCACTTGTAGAACAGGTAGGCGCTGTACTCGACACGGTCGCGCACGGCGCCGCCGAGCAGGTCGCTGACCGGGCGGCCGAGCGCCTTGCCCCGGATGTCCAGGCAGGCCACCTCGAACGGCGAGGCCACCCGGTGCACGGTGCTGCTGCCGGTGACCATGCCGCTCATGCCGTGGCCCGCGGTGCTGGTGTCGGCCGACAGCGCGGCGCCGACCCGGCGTTCGAGTTCGGAGGTGTGCCACACGTCGACGCCGGTCAGCAGGTCCGCGGCCGCGCGCAGGCGCGCCACGTGCGCGGCGTCGCCGTAGGTCTCGCCGAGTCCGTGCAGGCCCTCGTCGGTGATCACCTCGACGACGGCGCGCAGCGCGAACGGCTCGTGCACGCCCACGGTGTTCAGCAGGGGCGGGTCGTGGAAGGCGACCGGTGTGATGCGGACGTCGCGGATGCGGAGCGGACCGGCGCTCGGATGATCGGACACGCGGGCAGTGTAGCCGCCAGTCGTCTACATGTGTAGACGCATGACAGATAACGAGACGCAAGCTCGGATGTGGGCGGCCAACACGCGAGAAAATGGTGTCGCAGGCGTGTCGATCCGGCGCGACGTCGTTCGTGTGGAGAGTGAGGAGACGACCACGACCGCGAAAAGGAGCGTCGCATGAAGCAGTACCTGCTCAGCATCTACCAGCCCGACGGCGACCCGCCGCCGCCCGAGGTCCTGGACCCGATCATGCGCAGGCTGGAGACGGTCAACACCGAGCTGCGCGAGGCGGGGGCGTGGGTGTTCTCCGCAGGGCTGAACCCGCCGGGGACCGCCACGGTGCTGCACGCCAAGGACGGTGAGCTGCTCACCACCGACGGCCCCTACATCGAGGGCAAGGAGCACATCGGTGGATTCACCGTCATCCAGGCCGCCGACCTCGACGCCGCGCTGGAGTGGGGTCGCAAGCTCGCCGAGGCGATCACGCTGCCCATCGAGGTGCGGCCGATGGAATTCGGCGTCAGCTGCACGTGACGGGCCCCGAATACGGCGCGCGGGCGGCGACGGTCGAGCGCGTCTTCCGCGAGGAGTACGGCCGCGCGGTCGCCGTGCTGGTCCGCCTCCTCGGCGACATCGACCTCGCCGAGGAGGCCGTCCAGGAGGCCTTCGCGGAGGCGACGCGCCGCTGGCCGTCGGCGGGAGTGCCGCCGAGCCCGGCAGGCTGGATCATCACCACCGCCCGCAACCGGGCGATCGACCGGTTCCGGAAGGAATCCACTCGCGACGAGCGGCACGCCGAGGCGGCCCTGCTGCACGCCCGGGACGAACCCGCCGAGGAGGGTGCCGTGCGCGATGACCGGCTCCGCCTGATCTTCACCTGCTGCCATCCGGCGCTGAACACGCAGGCGCAGGTGGCGCTGACCCTGCGGCTGCTCGGCGGGCTCACCACCACCGAGATCGCGCGGGCGTTCCTGCTGCCGGAACCGACCATGGCGCAGCGGCTGGTGCGGGCCAAACGCAAGATCCGCGACGCGCGGATCCCGTACCGGGTGCCCGCCGAGGCGGATCTGCCCGAGCGGCTGCGGGCGGTGCTGGCCGTGGTGTACCTGATCTTCACCGAGGGACACACGGCCACCTCCGGTGACGCGCTGGTGCGCGAGGACCTGTGCGCGGAGGCCGTGCGGCTGGGCCGGGTGCTCGCCGAGCTGATGCCCGACGAGCCGGAGGTGCTCGGCCTGCTGGCGCTGATGCTGCTCACCGAGGCGCGCAGGCCGGCACGCACCGGGCCGGACGGCGAGTTCGTGCGGCTGGCCGAACAGGACCGCACCCGCTGGGACCGGGCGCTCATCGCCGAGGGGCACGACCTCGTCCGCCGCTGCCTGCGCCGCGACCAGCCGGGCCCGTACCAGCTGCAGGCCGCGATCAACGCCGTGCACAGCGACGCGCCGAGCGCCGAGAGCACCGACTGGCGGCAGATCGTGCGGCTCTACGACCATCTCGTCGCGCTCGCGCCGAGCCCCGTGGTCGCGCTCAACCGCGCCGTCGCGGTGGCCGAGGCCGACGGGCCCGCGGCCGGGCTCGCGCTGGTGGACGAGTTGCGGCTGGACGGCTACCACCTGTTCCACGCCATCCGCGCCGACCTGCTGCGCAGGCTGGGCCGCCACAGCGAGGCGGCGCAGGCCTACCGCAAGGCACTCGAGCGGTGCGGCAACGAGCCCGAGCGGAGGCTGCTCGACCGCGCGCTGCGCGCGCTGCCGCACGAAGGTTCCTGACTGTGGCAGGCTGAACGGTGATGATCATGCCAGCTGGGGGCGGCCGGAGCGTGTCTCGCCGCTCGGTTCTGTCCGTGGCCGCGGCCGGCTCGCTGCTCGCGGCCTGCGGTGGTGGCCCCGCGTCCACGCCGTCGGCCGGGTCGGCTGGGGCTTCGGCCACCGCGACCACACCTGGCCGGGCGGCCGAGCGGGAGCACGAGCGGGCGCTACGGCAGCTCGAGCGGCGGTTCGGTGCGCGGCTCGGCGTGGTGGCCGAGCACACCGGGACCGGGAGGACCCTGCGCCACCGGCCCGCGGAGCGGTTCGCGATGTGCTCGACGTTCAAGGTGCTCGCGGCGGCCGCCGTGCTGCGCCGCAGCGAGGACGAGCGGAGGCTGCTGCGGCGCAGGATCGGCATCAGCGCGGCGGATCTCGTGCCGTACTCGCCCGTGTGCGAGCGGTATGCCGGCTCGGGGCTGACCGTCGCCGACTTGTGCGAGGCAGCCGTCTCCCACAGCGACAACACGGCCGCCAACAAGCTGCTGGAGCTGGTGGGCGGGCCGCGCGGGGTCACCGCGCTGGCCCACGCGGCGGGGGACACGGTCACCCGCCTGGACCGGGTGGAGCCGGACCTCAACAGCGCGGTGCCCGGCGATCCGCGCGACACCACCACGCCGGCGAACATCGCCGCGACCTACCGGGCGCTCGTGCTCGGCGACGTGCTCGCCGCGCCGGGGCGGGAGCGCCTGCGCGCCTGGATGCTCGCTACGACGACGAGCGCGGACAAGATGCGCGCCGGGGTGCCGGAGAGCTGGCGGGTGGCCGACAAGACCGGCAGCGGCGGGTACGGCACCGGTAACGACGTCGGCATCGTGTGGCCGCCCTCCGGCTCGCCGCTGGTGATCGCCGTGCTGTCCACCCGGGGCGAGCGGGACGCCGATGCGGATCCCGCGCTGATCGCCGAAGTCACGACGATCGCGGTCGAGGCGCTGACCACGTGAGTCCGCCCGGCGTAGATTGTGGGCATGTGCCGCAACATCACGATTCTGCGCGGGCTGGAGCCCGGCGCGACCGCGGAGGAGATCCACGCCGCCGCGCTGCAGTATGTCCGCAAGGTCAGCGGCGTGCAGTCGGTGTCGGGGGCGACGAGGGAGCCGATCGAGCGGGCCGCCGCCGAGATCGCGGAGATCACGGCTCGCCTGCTGGATGAGTTGCCCGCGCGGCGGACGCCGCCACCGACCGTGCCGCCGCTGCGCCGTCCCGAGGTACGGGCGCGGCTGGCGGCCAAGCGCGCCTGAGCGGCGCAGCCGCGTGTCACCGACCGGTCGCGCGGCTGGACGGGCCAGCCAGGCAGGCGTCAGCTCATCGCGTTGACGCCGGTCAGCGCCCTGCCGATGATCAGTTTCTGGATCTGGCTCGTGCCCTCGTACAGCGTCAGTACGCGGGCGTCGCGCACGTACTTGCCCGCGGGGTACTCGTCGATGAAGCCGTAGCCGCCGAACACCTGCAGGCAGTTGTTGCTCACGCGCACCGCGGTCTCGCTGGCGTGGTACTTGGCGGCCGAGGCGTCGGTGGCGTAGTCGCGGGGCGCGACTCCGGCGTCGGCCATCCTGGCCACGTGGTGCGTGAGCAGCCGTGAGGCCTGCACGTCCACGGCGGCGTCGGCGAGCAGTTCCTGAACGAGCTGGAAGGCCGCGATCGGTTTGCCGAACTGGTCGCGTTCGCCGGCATAGCGGGTGGCGGCGTCGAGCGCGGCCTGCGCGACGCCGACGGCGCCCGCGGCGACCGAGATCCGGCCGCGGGAGAGGGCGCCCAGCGCGATGCCCAGGCCGCGGTCGACCTCGCCGAGCCGGGCCGAGTCGGGCACGCGCACGCCGTCGAGGGTGAGTTCCGCGGTGGCCTGCCCGCGCAGGCCGAGCTTGCCGGTGATCTCGGTGGCCGTGAAGCCGGGGGAGTCCGTGGGCACGAGGAAGGCGGTGATGCCGTGCTCGCTGGTCCTGGCGAAGACGAGGGCAACCTCGGCCCAGGTGCCGTTGGTGATGAACATCTTGCTGCCCCGCAGCTGCCAGTCGCCGCCGTCACGTGTGGCTCGGGTGCGCAGCGAGCCCGCGTCGGAGCCGGTGCCGGGTTCGGTGAGGGCGAAGCAGCCGAGTGCCTGGCCGCTGACCAGCCGTGGCAGCCACCGCTCGCGCTGCTCGTCGGTGCCGTGGGCGGCGATCGTCTTGGCGACCAGGCCGAGGGACACGGACACGATGCCGCGCACGGCCGAGTCGCCGCGGCCCAGTTCCTCGGTGACGAGCACGTAGGACAGCATGTCGGCGGCCACGCCGCCGTAGCGCTCGTCGATCATGAGGCCCAGAAAGCCCAGCTCACCGAGGCGCCCCACCACCGCCTGGTCGACCCGCTCCGCGCGGTCCCACTCGGCGGCGTGCGGCACGATCTCGGCGTCGACGAACTCGGCGGCCATCGTGCGGAAGTCCCGCTGCGTCTGCGTGAGGCCGAAGTCCCTGGCCAGCATGTCTGTCCTCCGGTGGTGTCAGGGCGCGGTGCCCGCGTCGGTCAGTGACAGGCCGAGCTGTGCGCGTTCGGTGAGCCAGCGGGTCGGGCGGTAGCGGGGGTCGCCGGTGGTGGCGTGCAGGTTGCGTTGCAGCGTCAGCAGTTCCCGGGCGCCGATCCGGTCGCCCCAGGCCAGCGGCCCCACCGGGTAGCCGAGCCCGGCCGTGACGGCGGCGTCGATGTCGGCGGGCTCGGCGATGCCGCGTTCGGCGATGGCGGTGGCGACGGCGACGATGGAGGCGATCAGCCGCTGCGCGGGGGAACCCGCGGTGTCGCGCACGGCGGTGACCTGGTGGCCGCCCAGTGCCAGCACTGCCCTGGCGTCGCGGGCGACGGTCGGGTCGGTCGCCGGGGTGACGGCCAGCACGCGCCGGGGCGTGGCGAGCGACAGGGGGTCGACCCCGACGGTGCGGGCGGCGGGGTGGCCGTGCTCGGCGACCGAGGCGGCCACCGTCGTGCCCCAGGTGGGCACGAGCACGATGGCCGCCTCGGTGGGTGTCTCGCCGCTCTCCAGCTCGGCGCCGGTGTCGGCCAGGGCGTCGCGGACCGTCTCCGGTGTCCAGACCGGGCGGGAGGCATCGCCGGCGACGGGCGGCTCGGCGGGCGGTTCGGCGCCGTCGTGGTAGTCGAACCAGCCACGTCCGGTCTTGCGGCCGTGCAGGCCCGCGGCCACGCGGTTGGGGGTGAGAAACGAGGGGCGGAGCCGTTCGGCGTAGCGGAAGCCGTGCCAGATCGAGTCGATCACGGCGGCGGTGACGTCGAGCCCGGTGAGGTCCATCAGCTCGAACGGGCCCATGCGCAGGTCGAGCACGTCGCGGGCGATGCGGTCCAGGTCGGCGGGCTCGGCGACGCGTTCCTCCAGCAGGGCGAGCGCCTCGGTGACCAGGCCGCGCCCGGCGTGGTTGACGAGGAAGCCCGGAGTGTCGGCCACCACGACGGCGCGGTGGCCGGTGTCGGCGACGAACGTGCTCAGCGCGGTGACGACCTCCGGGCGGGTCTTGGCGCCCGGGATCACCTCGACGAGCCTCATCAGCGGCACCGGGTTGAAGAAGTGCAGGCCGCACAGCCGCGACGGGTCGGCCAACTCGGCGGCGAGCTGGGTGATCGGCAGTGACGAGGTGTTGGTGGCGAACATCGTCGTGGTCGGCAGGACGCGCTCCAGGTCGCCGAACAGCTCCGCCTTGGTGCCGAGGTCCTCGCGCACCGCCTCGATCACCAGCTCCAGGTCGTCGCCGCGCGCGGCGGGGCCGTCGACGGGCACGAGCCTGCCGGTGATGGCCTCGGCGTCGGCGGCCGTCGTACGGCCCTTGCGCACCGAGCGGTCGAGCAGTCCCCGGATGAACGTGATCGCCTCGTCCACCGATGCGGGGCGCGCGTCGGCCAGTTCGACGGTGTGCCCGGCCGTGGCCGCCCACTGCGCGATGCCACGGCCCATCACCCCGGTGCCGACGATCCTGATCCGCATCCTGTGTGTCCTCCTCGCGTTGGTGCCCCGCCCCGGCGCCATCCTCGCGCAGCACAGGGGGCAGCAGGCAGCCTGCCCCAGCCGATTGAGTGGCGTCCAATACCGAATTAGGCTCGCATTGAGATGAGCGGCGGAACAATAGGGGAGTGCGGGTGGAGCTGCGGTACCTGAGGGCATTTCTCGCGGTCGCCGAGGAGCTGCACTTCGGGCGCGCGGCGCGGCGGCTGCGGATGGCTCAACCTCCGCTGAGCCAGCAGATCCGGCAGCTGGAGAAGGAGCTGGGTGTCCAGCTGTTCGAGCGCAACACGCGGTCGGTGCGCCTGACCAGCGCGGGCGAGGCGTTTCTCGGCCCTGCCCGCCGCGTGCTCGACGACCTGGACCTCGCCGCCCGCGCGGCCAAGGCGGCGGGGCGCGGCGAGTACGGCAGGGTGACGGTGGGCTTCGCGGGCGCCTCCAGCCACGAGAGCCTGCCGTTGCTGACCAGGGCCGTCCGCGCGGCACACCCGGGGGTGGAGCTGGTGCTGCGGGGCCAGACCTACGCCAACGTGGCGCTCGCGCACGTCGCCGACGGATCGCTTGATCTGGGTTTCGTGCGGCTGCCGGTGACGCAGCCGAACGTCGCCGCCCGCGTGATCGACGAGGAGGCGATGGTCTGCGCGCTGCCCTCCGACCACCCGCTCGCGCGGCGCGCCGAGATCACGATCGGGGACCTGGCGCAGGAGCCGTTCGTGAGCTTTCCCGCCAACGCCGGGTCGACGGTGCGCGATGCCACCGTGCGGGCGTGTGCCGAGGCCGGGTTCACGCCCAGGGTGGTGCAGGAGGCGCCCGACTCGTACACGATCCTCGCGCTGGTGGCGGCGGGCGTCGGCGTGACGCTGACGCTCACGTCATGCCAGCACATCCAGCAGACCGGCCTCGTCTACCGGCCGCTCGCGGGGCCGGGCGTGCGGCTGCAGGCGGCGCTCGCGTGGCGCACGGACAATCCGTCGGCGGCGCTGCGGGCCGTGCTGACGATCGCCGAGCAGGCGCTGCCGAGCCCGGCGCGTAGCTGAGCCACGGCCGCCGTGGCTCAGCTGCCCCCCGCCGCGGCGGCGGCGGGCAGCGCCAGCGGACGCTCGGGCATGGGCCGGGGTGCCCGGGATGCCGCGGCGGCCAGCGCCGTGGCCGCCAGCGTGACCAGGCCGGCGACGAGCAGGGCTTGTGACGGGCCGAGTCGTTCACACAGCCAGCCCAGCAGCGGTGCACCCACGGCGCCCGCGCCCGCGGCGACCGTGCCCTGGATCGCGAGCATGCGGCCGCGCATGCCCTCGGCCGCGTCCAGTTGCAGGCGGGTGCTCTTGGCCGTGTCGATCAGCACCGCGCCCGCCGCGATGGGCAGGATCAGCGCGGCGAACCCGAGCAGTCCCGGCAGGTAGCCGCTGAGCGCCTGCAGCACGCTCGTGACGGCCGCGGCACCCAGCAGCACCGGCATGGTCAGCTCGCGGATCCGGGCGGTCACCAGGCCGCCGAGGACCGTGCCGACGGCGAACACCGACGACAGCACGCCGTAGCCCGCCGCGCCCGCGCCGAGCGGGCCCTCGGCCATCGCCGCCATGGTGACCTGGTAGTTGCGGCCCAGCGCCGAGAGCACGAACCCCAGCGCGAACAGGATCAGCAGCGGCCGCCTGCCGCGCAGGTAACCCAGTCCGGCGCGCACGCCCGCCTGCTCCGGTGCGCTGACCTCGAGGGGATGGAACTCGCGGGTGCGCATGACGTTGATGGTGCCGATCACGGCCAGGAAGCTGGCCGCGTTGATGAGGAACAGCACGGGCTGCCCCGCCGCCGTCACCAGCACCCCGGCCAGGCTCATGCCCAGCACCCTGCCGACCGAGTTGACGATGGAGTTCCAGGCCAGCGCGTTGCCGAGGTCCTCGCGAGGCACGACCTGGCTGGCGAACCGGCCGAGCGCGGGACCGC
Organism: Prauserella muralis; assembly: GCF_003202285.1. Classification (GTDB taxonomy): domain Bacteria; phylum Actinomycetota; class Actinomycetes; order Mycobacteriales; family Pseudonocardiaceae; genus Prauserella_B; species Prauserella_B muralis. Next base: position 559,639 of record NZ_MASW01000005.1, on the reverse strand, counting down.
CGAACGTGCCGATGAGCCCGGAGGCGGCCGTCAGCGCGTACACGGCGCCCAGCGGCAGCCCCTGCCACACGACGTAGGCCAGCACCAGCGCCAGTGCCAGGTGGGTGCTCTCGGCCGCCAGCACGAGGCGCCGCGGCGGGAACCGGTCGGCGAGCGAGCCCGCCCATGGGCCGAGCAGCATGGCGGGCAGGGTGCTCAGCAGCACGGACACCCCGAGGGACGTGGCGGAGCCGGTCATCTCCAGCACGACCCAGTTGAGCCCGAGCACCTGCATCCAGGTGCCGGTGACGGAGATCAGGTCGGCGGTGGCCCAGAGCCGGTAGTTGTGGTTACGCAGCGCGCGCAGCATCAGCGGCAGTTCTCGCCGCACGGTCCAACCCCTTACGAGACGGGCCCGCAGCAACAGGACCCGGAGAAGACGATCACACGTTCAAGGTCATCAGCGACCGACGGCCAACGCTACCTGCGAATTCGCGCGCTAAACCTGGCAAAGGTGTGGCGATGCCAACAGGGTGTTCCCGGTAACGCCGACGCCGGACGCGCGGACACCAGCGCGGCGGGTGCCCCTGTTCACGCCGACGGGCTCGCAGGGCACGATGGGTCCCATGACCTGGACCGCTCCGCCCGTCGCACGCCCGAGCGGGCCGCTCAGTGGTGACGACGGCCCCATGATCAGGGGCTACCTGGACTGGCAGCGCGCGACTTTGCTCGACCGCTGCGCGGGCCTCACCGGCCGGCAACTGGCCGAGCGCGCCGTCCCGCCGTCCAACCTGTCGCTGCTGGGCCTGCTGCGGCACCTGGCGAAGGTGGAGCGGATCTGGTTGCGGCAACGGTTCGCGGGCGAACCCGTGGAGCCGTTGCACGATGCCGACCGCAAGCTGGACACCGACTTCGACGTGCTCGATCCGTTGCGGGCCGAGCAGGACTACGCAGCGCTCGTGAGCGAGATCAGGCTGGCCGACAAGGCAGTGGCGGGCGCGTCACTGGACGACACCGTGGAGGTGGGCGGCGAGACGTTCTCGCTGCGCATGATCTACCTGCACCTGTGCGGCGAGTACGCCCGGCACAACGGCCACGCAGATCTGCTGCGCGAACGGGTGGACGGCAGGACCGGCGCCTGACGGAAGTCCACAGTGGATGTCAGTGCAGGAGCTTCAGCCCGGCCACGCCGGCGATGATGAGCACCAGACAGACGATGCGGCCCGCGCTCACGGGGTCGTTCAGGGCCACCATGCCGTAGGCGGCGGTGCCGACCGCGCCGATGCCCACCCACACGGCGTAACCGGTGCCGACCGGGATCGTGCGCAGCGCATAGCCCAGGCCGAGCATGCTGAGCGCAAGGGCGACGACGAAGACGACGGTGGGAACCGGCTTGGTGAGTCCGCGCGACACGCTGAGCGCCGCCGCCCACACCGTCTCGAACAAACCGGACACGATCAACGCGACCCAGGCCACGGGAAACCCCTCCACAGCAATGCGTATCGAGCTGCTACATCACTGCGTCGTCTTGTCGTGACCGGGTACGACGCGCTCGTCCGGGACGATCGTCGCCTCGAGGCTAGCACGCGACGATCGTCCGGTGCGCGAACGCGGGCCGCTCAGCCGCGGGCCGCCGCCAGGCGGTCGTTGATCGTGGCCACCTCGGCCTGCTGGGCGTTGACGATGTTCTCGGCCAGCGTCCGGGTCCCGGGGTGGCTGCCCTGTGCGAGCAGCTTCTCGGCCATGTCGATGCCGTGACCGAGGTGAGTGGCCAAGGTCCGCAGCCACCGCTGCTCGAAGGCGTCGTCCGGGGCCGCCTGCAGTGCGGGGATGGCTCCGGGCGCCAGCATTCCCGGCATCGCGTGCCCGGCGTGGTCGGCAGCGGAGGGCACCGCCGCGCCCCACGCACGCAGCCACTGGGCCATCCGCTCGATCTCGGCGGTCTCCTTGCGCGTGATCTCCGCCGCCAGCTCCCGCACATAGTCCGACGTCCGGCGCTGCGGAACCAGCTCGGCGAGCTCGATCGACTGTTCGTGGTGCGGGATCATCGCCTGCGCGAACGCGACGTCGGCGGCGTTGCCTCCACCTCCCGTCCCGCCGCCGTCGAGGGGAGCCTGCTCGGACTCGGGACCGCAGCCGGCCAGCAGGCCGAGCAGCAGCACGATCAACACGGTCGGTGCCATACGTCGCATGTGTCCTCTGTTCCATGCTCGACAGTGCCCCGACGACAGGGGATACGCGGCGGCGCACGGAACGGTTCAGCCGAATGTCGCGGCGAAGCGGTCGGTGGCCTCCACACGCAGCGACTCCTCGGTGGAGCTGCTGTTGTGGCCGGTGCCGCGTGCGAACAGCAGCTCGGCGCCGGGCCAGGCCGCTGCCAACTGCCACGGCGTGCCGCTGAGGTTGGACAGATCCAGCTCGCCCTGCACGATCACGCCGGGGATGCCGCGCAGCCGATGCGCCTTGGCCAGCACGGCGGCTTCCTGCAGCCACGAGCCGTGACTGAAGTAGTGGGTGACGATCCGCGCGAATGCCAGCCGGAAGTCGGGGTCGTCGTAGCGCGGGTTCGGCGGCGCGGTCGGGATGACTGCGCACTCCCAGTCGCACCAGCTGCGCGCGGCACGGGCGCGCACGGCCGGATCGGCGTCGAACAGCAGCCGGTGATAGGCGGCGGCGAGGTCGCCGTCGCGCTCGGACTCCGGCACGCCCGCGCGAAACCGCGCCCAGGCCTCGGGGAACAGGCCGCCGAGGCCGCGGGTGAGCAGGTCGGTCTCGCTGCGCCTGCCGGTGGCCACTCCGGCCAGCACCAGCTCGGTGACCCGCTCGGGATACCGCTGCGCATAGACCAGCGCCAGCACCGAGCCCCACGACGCACCCGACAACAGCCACCGCTGGATGCCGAGATGGTCCCGGAGCCGCTCCAGGTCCGCGACGAGATGCCAGGTGGTGTTGGTGGAGAGGTCGACGTCCGGCTCGCTCGCATGCGGCACGCTGCGGCCACAGTTGCGCTGGTCGAACAGCACGATCCGGTAGACGCGGGGGTCGAAGAACCTGCGCGCCCCCGCCGTGCACCCGGAGCCGGGCCCGCCGTGCAGCACGACCGCCGGTTTGCCGTCCGGATTGCCGCAGGTCTCCCAGTAAAGCCGGTGCCCGTCGCCGACATCGAGCAGTCCGCGGTCATCGGGTTCGATCTCCGGATACAGCGCCCGCAGCACGGGCGCCACCGTAGCAGCGCGGCCCATCGCGCATCATGGGTTCGTGATCGAGGGATACCGGCCGCACAGCGCGCACTGGGGACCGTTCCACGCCGCCTACGCGGGCGACGGGCTGGACGTGCGGCCCGATCCCCGGGACCCGGCGCCCTCGCCGTTGCTGCGCAACATTCCCGCCGCGCTCGACGAACGGCTGCGGGTGCTCGCCCCCTACGCGCGCCGAGGCTGGCTCGACGGCGGCCCCGGGGCGGACGGCAGGCGCGGCCACGACGAGTACGTCCGGCTGAGCTGGCCCGAGGCCATCGAGCTCGCCGCGGCCGAGCTCGACCGCTGCCGCCGCACGTTCGGCAACACCGCGCTCTACGGCGGCTCCTACGGCTGGGGCAGCGCGGGCCGCTTCCACCACCCGCAGAGCCAGATCCACCGGTTCCTCAACGTGCTCGGCGGCTGCGTGCGCTCGGTCGGCAACTACAGCTTCGGCGCGTCGGCGCCGCTGCTGCGGCACGTCGTCGGCGGCCTGGAACCGCTCGACAACCCGACGTCGTGGCCCGTGCTCGCCGAGCACACCGAACACTTCGTGTGCGTCGGCGGCATGCCGGCGAAGAACGCGCAGGTCAATGCGGGCGGCGCCGCCCGGCACACGGTGCCGGGTCACCTGCGGGCCGCGCGGGCCCGCGGGGCCCGGTTCACGCTCATCAGCCCGCTGCGCGACGACCTGGCCGCGGAGCTGGACGCCGAATGGCTGCCGGTGGTGCCGGGCACCGACACGGCGCTGCTGCTGGCGCTGAGCCAGACGATCGTCGACCGGGGGCTGCACGACGAGAACTTCCTGCGCACGCACTGCACCGGCTTCGACCGGCTGCGGGACTACCTCTTCGGTGCCGACGACGGTGTCGTCAAGGACGCGGCGTGGGCGGCGGCGCTCACCGGCATCGACGCGGCCACCATCGTCCGGCTCGCCGGGCAGATGGCCGCACGGCGCACGATGGTGACGCTGAGCTGGTCCCTGCAGCGGTCCCGCCACGGCGAGCAGCCGGTGTGGGCGGGCATCGCCCTGGCGTGCGTGCTCGGCCAGATCGGCCTGCCCGGCGGGGGCTTCGGCCACGGCTACGGCTCGTCGGCGGGCGTCGGCGAGGGCAGCCTGCCGTATCCGTTGCCGACCCTGCCGCAGGGCCGTAACCCGGTGGAGGAGTACATCCCGGTGGCGCGGGTGGCGGACATGCTGCTGGAGCCGGGACAGGAGTACGACTTCGACGGGCAGCGGCGCCGCTATCCCGGCATCCGGCTGGTGTACTGGGCGGGCGGCAACCCGTTCCATCACCACCAGGACCTGACCCGGTTGCGCCGGGCGTTCGCCCGGCCCGACACGGTGATCGCGCACGAGCAGTTCTGGACGGCCATGGCCCGGCACGCCGACCTCGTGCTGCCTGCGACCACCACCCTCGAACGGGACGACCTCGGCTGCGCCCGGCAGGACAGCGCGCTCATCGCGATGCACCGGGTGGCGCCGCCGCTGGGCGAGGCCCGCTCCGATTTCGCGATCTTCCGGGCGCTGGCGGCCGAACTGGGCGTCGAGCAGGAGTTCACCGGCGGCCGCGGCGAGCGCGAGTGGATCGAGCACCTCTACGAGGACTGGCGCGCCCGCCTGCCCGGGGAACTCGACCCCGGCCTGGACTTCGCCGCGTTCTGGCAGGCCGGCCGGATCGAGCTGCCGGGAAAGCCCGCGCGGCACGTGCTGTACGAGGACTTCCGCGCCGACCCGCGGCGGCACCGCCTGTCCACCCCGAGTGGGCTGATCGAGCTGTACTCCGCGGAGATCGCCTCCTACGGCTACGCCGACTGTCCCGGCCATCCCGCCTGGCTCGCGCCGGAGGAACTGGCCGAGCCGCTCGGAGACGGAGAGTTCCCGCTGCTGCTGGTGGCCAACAACCCGGCGACCCGCCTGCACAGCCAGCTCGACCACGGCGCGACGAGCGCCGAGGCGAAGGTGCACGGACGGGAGCCGCTGCGCCTGCATCCCGACGACGCTGCCGCGCGCGGCCTGGCCGGCGGCGACCTGGTGCGCGTCACGAGCGCCACCGGTAGCGCACTGGCCGGGCTGGTCCTGAGCGACGCGGTGCGGCCGGGGGTGGCGCAGCTGTCGACGGGCGCCTGGTTCGACCCGAGCGCACCCGAGGTCGCCACGTGTGTGCACGGCAACCCGAACGTGCTGACCCGCGACGTCGGGACGTCCCGGCTGGCGCAGGGCTGCACGGGCCAGCTCACGCGGGTGCAGGTGGAGGCGTTCACCGGCACCCCGCCGCCCGTCCGGGCCCACGAGCCGCCACGCGGGGTGGACGCGTAGAGCTTCCGGGAATGCATCGGCCGGGCAGGCCCGTCACATGGTTCCTTTGGCCCCCAGTCCACGGGCCGGACCGCGTTCCGCGTTGCCGAGGCCCCTTTCGTGTCTCCGTTCGATGGCAGGCCCGCGACAGCGTCCGTGCTGCCTCAACCGATGAGTTCCGGCTCGCTGCGCGGTCCACCTTGGCGACGCGACGGGAAAGGAGCGGAACGCATGAGCCGTGGCAACGTGGTGTGGCACGTGTCGATGTCCCTGGACGGCTTCATCGCCGGCCCGAACCACGAGATGGACTGGACGAGCGGCATGTCGCTGGCACCGGGCACCGTGGAGGAGTCGGTGGCCGGCCTGGGCGCCATCCTCGCCGGCCGGCGAGGCTTCGATGCGGGTGCCGAGCACAGCGACCAGCCGTCGAAGCAGGCCTACGGCGGAGCCTTCGACGGCCCGGTGTTCGTGCTCACCCATCATCCGGAGGACGCGAAGCCCGACCCCGGCATCACGTTCCTCACCTGTGACATCGCCGAGGCCGTCCGGATCGGGCTCGACGCCGCGGGCGGCAAGAACCTGGAAGTCTTCGGCGCCGACATCGCCCGGCAGTGCGTGCAGCGGGGCCTCGTCGACGAGTTCTACGTCCACCTCGCGCCCGTCATGCTCGGCGATGGCATCCGCCTGTTCGACTGTCCCGGCATCGAGCCGGTGCGCTGGCACCGCGTGCACGACGGTGATCCCCTGCGCGTGGTCGACCTGCGCTACCGGCCCGCCACCCGCGATCAGGCCGGATAGAGTTCCTTCTCACCGCGGTGCAATTCCCTGCGCGCGGCGCAGACCTTCCATCACGCAGGTTCGGAGCGGACGCCCGAAACCCAGCAATGCAGAACTCGCGGGCCTGGACGCAGGACTCGCGGGCCTGGACGCAGGACTCGCGGGCCTGGACGCAGGACTCGCGGGCCTGGACGCAGGACTCGCGGGCGTCAGGGGGTGCGGCGCTGGTAGGCGAGCTTGGGCAGGTGGTAGGCGAGGTCCACCGCCGTCTCGGTGGCCTCGTCCTCGCTGAGCCGGTGCTCGGCAACCAGGCGGGCCAGGTAACCCGCGTCGATCCGGCGGGCCAGGTCGTGCCGTGCCGGGATCGAGGCGAAGGCGCGGGTGTCGTCGACGAAGCCCGACGTGTTGTAGAAGCCCGCCGTCTCGGTCGCCAGCTCCCGGAACCGCCGCATGCCGTCGGGGCTGTCCAGGAACCACCACGGCGCACCCAGCCGCACCGAAGGATACGCCCCGGCCAGCGGCGCCAGCTCCCTGCTGTACACGGTCTCGTCCACAGTGAACAGGATCAGCCGGAAGTTCGGGTGATGCCCGTAGGCTTCCAGCACCGGGCGCAGCCCGCGGGTGAACTCGGCGGGCACCGGAATGTCGAAGCCCCGGTCGGAGCCGAACGCCCGGTGCGTCGGCTCGTGGTGGTCGCGCAGCACCCCGGGATGCAGCTGCATCACCAGGCCGTCCTCGACCGACATCCCGGCCATGACGAACAGCATGTGCCCGGCGAAGGCCCGCGCCTCGGCCTCGGTGACCTCACCCGCCAGCGCCCGCTCGTACACGCGCGCCGCCTCGGAGTCCTCCAGCGGTGTCGTGTCCGTGGACAGATGCCCGTGGTCGGTGGCCAGCGCACCCGCATCGGCGAACGTCTCGCGCTGCCTGCGCAGTGCCTCGAGAAAGCCCGCATAACCGCTCGTGTCGGCACCGGTGAGGCTGCCGAGCTGCTCGACCTGCTTGCGCCAGGCATCGTGTCCCACGTGCACCACGGCGTCCGGCCGGAACGTCGGGATTACCCGGTCACCGAGCCCGTCGTCGCGCAGCATCGCGTGGTAGCGCAGATCCGATGTCGCCGAGTCGGTGGTGGAGATCAGCTCGATGCCGAACCGCTCCAGCAGCGCCCGCGGCCGGAACTCCGGTGTGGACAGTGCGGCCGAGAGCCGGTCGAAGATCACGTCGGCCGTCTGCGCGCTGGGCTGCACGTCGATGCCGAACACCTCGGCCAGCTCGTGCTCCAGCCAGTAGCGCGACGGCGTTGCCCGGAAGAGGTGCCAGTTCTCGCACAGCCTGCGCCAGATGCGCCGGGGATCGGTCTCGACCGGCCCGCCGTCGCGGCGCGGCACCCCCAGCTCCTCCAGTCGCATGCCCTGCGACACGAGCATCCGGGTGACGTAGTGGTCGGGCACCACGAACAGCTGCGCCGGGTCGCCGAACGGCTCGTCCTCGGCCAGCACCTGCGCCTCGACATGACCGTGCATGCAGACCAGCGGCAGCGAGCGCGTCCGCGCGTAGATCCTCCTGGCGATCGCCCGGACGCCGGGCTCTGCGGGCAACGCCCGGTCGGGATGCGGGGCGAGCGGTGTGGCCATCAGCTGGTTTCCTCCCCGGTGAGGTTGGGTGTGCAAAGGGTTGCACGTGGGTTTCCCTTGCCGCAAGGGATGTTCGACCGACCCTTGACACATCGATGAAAACGATTGCATGCTGCTGCGAGCACGTGCGCCGTGCACGTCCTCGACGGAAGCGGGAACACCGACATGGCAGTCACGATCCGCGACGTGGCCAAGGCCGCGGGAGTCTCGGCATCGACGGTGTCCCGCGCGTTCTCCAACTCCGAGCTGGTCGATCCCCGCACGCGCGAACTGGTGCTGCGGGCGGCCGAGCAGCTGGGCTACCTGCCCAACCGGGCGGCCCGCGGGCTCATCACCGGGCGCACGGGCAACCTCGGGCTGATCGTGCCCGACCTCGCGAACCCGTTCTTCCCGGAGGTCGTCAAGGGCATCCAGGCGAGGGCGCGCGAGGCCGACTACTCGGTGTTCCTCTCCGACACCGACGAGGACCCCTCGGCCGAGCTGGGCCTGGTCAAGGCCCTGGCCAAACAGGTGGACGGCATCATCCTGTGCTCGCCGCGCATGAGCGCCGACGACATGCGGGAGGCAGCCGACTGCTCGACGCTCGTCGTCGTCAACCGCAGGGGATCGAACATCCCCGCCATCACCATCGACAACGTCGACGGCATGCGTCAGGCGGTGGCCCACCTCGCCGCACTGGGGCATCGCCGCATCGGCTACGTCGCGGGCCCCCGCAGCAGCTGGTCCAACCGTGAGCGCCAGCGCGGGGTGCGGACGGCGGTCGCCGCCGAGGACGCCGAGCTGGTGGAGATCGGCAACGTGCCCCCGCAGTTCGAAGGGGGCGTCGCGGCGGCCGACTTGGTCATCGCCGCCGACGTGACCGCGGTGATCGCCTACAACGACCTCATCGCGCTCGGGCTGCTGACCCGGCTCGCCGCGCGGGGCGTGGACGTGCCGGGCGAGCTGAGCGTGGTCGGCATCGACGACATCCCCATGTCGGCCATGTTCAGCCCGGCGCTGACCACGGTGTCGATCCCCAAGGCGCAATGCGGGCGCGCGGCCGTGGAGCTGCTGCTGCAGCAACTGGCCACGCCCGGTGTCCGCGCGTCGTCCCGCCGCGAGGTGCCCGCACAGCTGCTCGTCAGGGACACCACGGCCGTCGCCCTGCCCACCGGGCGCGGCGCGCACTGAACGACGACACGAAGTCCTGGCCGCCGGTCAACGGATGCCCGGCTGAGAGAAGGGATTCGATCGATGCGCAAGAAACTCCTGACCGGCGTGCTCGCCGCCGCGCTGCTGGCCGTCTCGTGCGGGGCGCCCGAGCGGCAGGGCGCGCAGGAGGCCTCCGGGCCGGTTCCGGACAAGCCGGAGAGCCCGGTGACGCTCAACATCCTCGATGTGGCGGGCAACCTGCAGCTCACCCAGGGCATGATCGACGAGTTCGTGGAGCAGCATCCCGACATCATCGAGCGCGTCACCTACAGCAAGGCACCCGCGCCCGACCTCATCGGCAAGATCAAGTCGCAGCAGGGCGCGGGCCGCGTGGACATCGGGCTGGTGCTCACCGGCAACGACGGCCTGTCCGCAGGCATCGAGCAGGGTCTGTGGCAGAAGATCCTGCCCGAGCACGCCGACCGCCTGCCCGGTATGCGGGACTACCTGGAGCCGGCCGCCGCGATGCAGGAACTCGCCGGTGACTACGGCGTCACGGTCACCTACTACCCGTCGGGACCGCTCATCGAGTATCTGCCCGACCGCGTGCCCAACCCGCCGCGCACCGCGCAGGAACTGCTCGACTACGCCAAGGCGCACCCCGGCAAGGTCGAGTACGCCCGGCCCGCCAACTCCGGCCCCGGCCGCACGTTCCTCATGGGCCTGCCCTACATCCTCGGCGACTCCGACCCGAAGGATCCCGCCAACGGCTGGGACAAGACGTGGAAGTACCTGGCCGAGCTCAACCGCTACATCGACCGCTACCCGTCGGGCACCACGCAGACGATGACCGACCTCGCCAACGGCACGGCCGACATCGTCCTCACCACCACCGGCTGGGACATCAACCCGAGGGCACTGGGCACCGTCCCGGCCGAGGCGAAGGTCGGCACGCTCGACGGATTCCACTGGGTCACCGACGCCCACTACGCGGTGATCCCGAAGGGCGCCACCACCGACCAGCAGGCCGCCGTGCTGCAGCTGATCCGCTTCATGCTCACCAAGGAGCAGCAGGCCAAGGCCTACGACGAGGGCTACTTCTACCCGGGCCCCGCCGTACGGGGCGTGGACATCTCCATGGCGCCGCAGGAGAGCCAGAACGTCATCAAGCAGTACGGCCGCTCCGAGTACGACCGGTTGATCGCCGAGCACCCGAAGGAGACACCGCTGGACACCAAGTCGATGGTCGCGGCATTCGACCGCTGGGACCGGGAGATCGGCGGAGCGAAGGTGGAGAAATGACCTCGTTTTCGACCCTGCACCTGCGCGGGGTGGGGCGCAGGTTCGGCAAGCACGACGCGCTGGCCGATCTCGACCTGGAGATCGGCAAGGGCGAGTTCATCGCCCTGCTCGGGCCGTCGGGCTGCGGCAAGTCGACGGCGCTGAACTGCCTGGCCGGCCTGCTGCCGCTGACCGCGGGCAGCATCTGGCAGGACGACACCCGCATCGACGTCCTGCCGCCGGAGAAGCGCGGGTTCGGCATGGTCTTCCAGAACTACGCCCTGTTCCCGCACCTGTCGGTGCGCCGCAACGTCGCCTTCGGACTCCGGATGCGGCGGGTGTCCAAGCCGGAGCTGAACCGGCGCACCGACGAGGCGATCCGGCTCGTGCGGCTGGAGGAGCACGCGCACAAGCTGCCCGGACAGCTCTCGGGCGGCCAGCAGCAGCGCGTGGCCATCGCCAGGGCCATCGTGCTGGAGCCGTCACTGGTGCTGATGGACGAGCCACTGTCCAACCTGGACGCCAAGCTGCGGCTGGAGATGCGCACCGAGATCCGCAGGCTGCACCAGAGCCTCGGCCTCACCACCGTCTACGTCACCCACGACCAGGAGGAGGCGCTGTCACTGGCCGACCGGCTCGTGGTGCTGCGCGACGGCCGGGTGCAGCAGATCGGCACCCCGGAACAGCTGCACACCCGCCCCGCCAACTGGCACGTCGCCGACTTCATGGGCTACCGCAACCTGCTGCCGTGCACGGCGGGTGCGCGCTCGGGCGAGGCCGTGGCCGTGGAGGGCGACGGGCTGCGCCTGCTCGCCTCGCCGGTCGGCGACCTGCCCGAGGGCGCGGCGGCGGTGGCCGCCGTCCGGCCCGAGGACGTGACGGTCACCGAGGGCAGCCCGGCCGGCCCGAACCGGATCGAGGCGACCGTCGAGGTGGTCGAGTACCAGGGCCGCGAGCTGGCGGTCGAGGCCCGCACGGCGGGTGGGACGCGGCTGCACATCCGCACCGGGCGGCGCCTCGCACCCGGCGACGAGGTCGTGCTCGACATCGCCGTGGAGCGGCTGCTCGCGTTCGCCCAGCAGTACACGGCGCGGGCCGGGGAGCCCGCGGACACGGCCGGGCGGCCGGTGCTGGCGGGACAGGAGACGGCCTGATGGCGGCGCCGGTCGTGTCCCCGCCCGAGGCGGGTCAGGACGGGCCGCAGCGGCGCACCGATCCCGGCCTGCGGCACCGCCTCGCCGAACGCGGCATCGACAGCCACCTGCTGCTGCTGGTGCCCGCGATCGTGTTCATCATCGGGCTGTTCGTCTACCCGTTCCTCTACGGACTGGGGCTGTCGTTCCAGCCGCAGCAGGGTGGCAGCCCGTTCGCCGACTACCAGCGGTTCTTCAGCGACCCCTACCAGCGCGACACGATCTGGAAGACGCTCGGACTGGCCATCCCGGCGGCACTGCTCAACGTGCTGGCCTCGGTGCCGATCGCCTACCGGATGCGGGGCCGGTTCCGCGGCAAGCGGCTGCTGATGATCGTCCTGGTCGTGCCGATCACCCTGGGCACGGTGCTCACCGCCGAGGGGCTGCTGAACTTCCTCGGGCCGGCGGGATGGTTCAACCGCACCCTGATCTCGCTGGGCCTGGCCGACGAGCCGGTCCAGCTCATCAACAACTACTGGGGCGTGTTCTTCTCGCTCATCATCACCGGGTTCCCGTTCGCGTTCCTGCTGATCTCGTCGTACCTGTCGGGGATCGACCCCTCGCTGGAACGCGCGGCGGCCACGCTCGGCGCCGGGTGGTGGGACCGCTTCCGGCACATCACGTTCCCGCTGCTGATGCCGGGGCTGGCCACCACGTTCTGCCTGACGTTCGTGCTGGCGTTCAGCGTGTTCCCCTCGGCGATCCTGGTCGGCAACCCGGCGGGGGAGACGCGCGTGATCTCCATCGCCGCGTACCAGGCGGCCTACGAGCAGTACGACTACCCGATGGCCTCGACCATCGCGATGATCATGGGCGCGGTGGAGCTGCTCGTGATCGCGCTGGTGCTGCTGTGGCGGTCGCGGTTCTACACCGGCGCGACAGGAGGTAAGGGATGAGCACGCTCGGACTCGCCGGCCGTTCCCGGCCACGGCGCAGGCTCGTCGCCAGCCCGGGAGCGTGGGTCACCTGGGGCGCGGTGGCGTTCTTCCTCGTCGGGCTGCTCGGTGTGATCGGCTCGGTGCTGGTCAACTCGTTCGGCACCCGCTGGTTCGGCGGCTGGTTCCCGGAGGGCTTCACCACCAACTGGTACGCCGACGCCTGGCAGCAGTTCGGCCTCGCCGACCTGATCCTCGTCACCGTCGAGGTGTCGGTGGCGGTGGTGGCGCTGTCGCTGGTGATCGGCGTTCCGGCCGCCTACGTGCTGGCGCGCAGGGACTTTCCCGGCAAGCGCCTGGTGTATCTGGCGTTCCTGCTGCCGATCCTGATGCCGCCGATCACCTACGGCATTCCGCTGGCGACCGTGCTCTACAAGTTCGGCTTCGCGGGCAACCTCTCCGGCGTGATCCTCGCCAACCTGGTGCCGTCGGTGCCGTTCGTGATCCTGACCATGACGCCGTTCATCGAGCAGATCGACCCCGCCATCGAACGGGCGGCCCGGATGTGCGGCGCGGGGATGCGCGCGGTGTTCCTGCGCATCCTCACCCCGCTGCTGGTGCCCGGCATCCTCGCCGCCGCGATCCTGGTGCTGGTGCGCACCGTCGGCATGTTCGAGCTGACGTTCCTCACCGCGGGTCCCGACTCGCAGACGCTCATCGTGGCGTTGTTCTACTCGATGTCGGCGGCGGGTATCCGGGCACAGCAGTCGGTGGACGCGATGGCCGTGCTGTACATGGCGATGATGCTGGTGCTGCTGGTGATCGCGATGCGGTTCGTCAACCCGACCCAGCTGGTGGCGCGTGTGAAGGAGGAACCAGAACCGTGAAGATCACCGAGGCGAAGGTCATCGTCACCTGCCCCGGCCGCAACTTCGTCACGCTCAAGCTCACCACGGACGAGGGGATCACCGGGGTCGGCGACGCGACCCTCAACGGCAGGGAGCTCGCCGTGGAGAGCTACCTGCGCGAGCACGTGGTGCCGCTGCTGATCGGGCGCGACGCGCACCGCATCGAGGACACCTGGCAGTATCTGTTCCAGGGCGCCTACTGGCGGCGCGGACCGGTGACGATGAGCGCGATCGCCGCGGTGGACACGGCGCTGTGGGACATCAAGGGCAAGGCCGCGGGGCTGCCGGTGTACCAGCTGCTCGGCGGGCGCAGCCGCGACGGCGTGACCGTCTACGGCCACGCCAACGGCGAGACTGTCGACGAGGTGCTCACCGAAACCGCCCGCTTCGTCGACCTCGGCTACCGGGCGGTGCGGCTGCAGTGCGGTGTCCCCGGGCTCGCCTCCACCTACGGCGTCAGCGCGGACAAGATGTTCTACGAACCGGCCAAGGGCTCCGCGCCGGAGGAGAACGTCTGGTCCACCGAGAAGTACCTGAACTTCGTGCCGCGCCTGTTCGCCAGGGCACGCGAGGAGTTCGGGCCGGAGCTGGCGATGCTGCACGACGTGCACCACCGGCTCACCCCGGTCGAGGCGGCGCGGCTGGGCCGGAGCCTGGAGCCCTACCACCTGTTCTGGATGGAGGACCCGGTGCCCGCGGACCTGCAAGAGGGCTTCCGGCTGATCCGCGAGCACACCACCACGCCGATCGCCGTCGGAGAGGTCATCAACTCCATCTGGGACTGCGCGGATCTCATCCGCGGCCAGCTGATCGACTTCATCCGGTGCACCGTGGTGCACGCGGGCGGGATCACGCACCTGCGGCGGATCTTCGACCTGGCCGCGCTGCACCACGTGCGCAGCGGCTCGCACGGCGCCACGGACCTCTCGCCCGTGTGCCTGTCCGCGGCGCTGCACCTCGACGTGAGCATCCCCAACTTCGGGATCCAGGAGTACATGCGGCACACCGAGGCCACCGACGAGGTGTTCCCCCACGGCTACCACTTCGCCGAGGGCTACCTGCAGCCGAGCGAGGAGCCGGGCCTCGGCGTCGACATCGACGAGGCGGCCGCGGCCCGGTATCCCTACCAGCCTGCGTACCTGCCGGTGAACCGGCTGGAGGACGGGACGATGCACCCATGGTGAGCTCAGCGAGCCCGGTGAGCCCGGTGAGCTTCGACGTGCTGGTGCTCGGCGAGCCGCTGGTGGAGCTGTCGGCGGCCGAGCCGCTGCGCAACGACACGCTGGTGCGGCTGCGCTTCTCCGGCGACGCGCTGAACGCGGCCGCCGCCGCGGCGGCCGCGGGTGCGCGCACCGCGTTGCTGGCCAGGGTCCCGGACGACGAGCTCGGCGACGGCCTGGTGGCCCGCATCGCCGAACTGGGCATCGACACCGGCGCGCTGGTGCGGGTGCCGGGCCAGCACGGCGTGTACCTCACGCACATCGATCCGGAGGGCAAGCGCCAGTTCGCCTACGCCCGCTCCGGCAGCGCGGGCTCGCAGCTGTGTCCCGGGGACGTCACGGAGGAGCTGGTCGCGGGCAGCGCGGTGGTGCTGGCCAGCGGCATCGCCGCCGCCGTGTCGCCCACCGCGCACGCCGCCGTGCTGCGTGCCGCCGCACTGGCCCGGCGGTTCGTCTACGACCCGAACTTCCGGCCCCGGCTCACCGACGCCGCCTCGGCGGCGCGGACGCTGCGCGAGCTCGCTCCGCGGGCCGAGCTGGTGACGCCGTCGTGGCCGGAGGAGGCCAGGCGGCTGCTGGGGCTGGCCGAGCGCGCGTCGCCGCGGGACGCCGTGGCGGCGGTGCGCGCGCTCGGCGCGCCCGCCGTCGCGCTGACCCGGGGCGCGCAGGGCGTGCTCATCGACACCGGCGCCGGTGTGGCGGAGTTGCCCGCCGTGCCCGCGCGGGAGGTCGTGGACCAGACCGGGGCGGGCGACGTGTTCACCGGCACGGTCGCGGCTCGCCTCGCGCTCGGCGACGGGCTGCTCGACGCCGCCCGGCTGGGCACCGCGGCAGCCGCGCTGTCGGTGCGCGGCCAGGGCGGCACCGGTTACGTGCCCACGCTGGCCGAGACCCGGTCGATGCTGGCGCGGGAGGTGGCCTCGTGAGGCGGCTGTCGGAGGCCACCTACGCCGCGGGACCGCGCCCGGAGCGGGTCGGCATCCTGCACCTGGGGCTGGGGGCGTTCCACCGCGCGCACCAGGCCGTGTTCACCGAGGACGCGGGCGCGGCCGAGTGGGGCATCTGCGGCGTGACGCAGCGCTCGGCCACCGTCGCCGACCAGCTGCGGCCGCAGGACTGCCTGTACAGCGTGCTGGAGCGCGGCCGGGACGCGGTGGACTGCCGCGTGGTCGGCGTGGTGCGCGACGTGCTGTTCGCCGAGGCGGAGCCGGAGCGGCTGCGGCAGCGGTTCAGCGACCCGGCCGTGCGGATCGTGTCGCTGACGGTGACCGAGAAGGGCTACACGAAGGACGCGGCCGTCGTCGACAGGCTGGTGCGTGGCCTGGACGCGCGCAGGCGCGGATCCGGCGCGCCGGTCACGGTGCTGTGCTGCGACAACCTCACCGCCAACGGGCGGACCCTGCGGCGGCTCGTGCAGCAGCACTGCGCCGCGCTGCCCCCGGCCGACGGCGAGGCGCTGGCCGAGTGGATCGCGAGCAATGTCCGGTTTCCGAGCACGATGGTCGACCGCATCGTTCCCGCGACGACAGCCGAGGACCGGGCCGAGGTGGCGGCCCGGCTGGGGCTGGCCGACGAGGCCGCGGTGGTCGCCGAGCCGTTCCGGCAGTGGGTCATCGAGGACGACTTCGCCGCGGGTCGCCCGGAGTGGGAGCGGGCCGGTGCGCAGTTCACCGGGGATGTCGGCCGGTTCGAGACGATGAAGCTGCGGCTGCTCAACGGCACGCACTCCCTGTTGGCCTACCTCGGCGCGCTGCGCGGCCACGACACGATCGCGCAGGCCGTGGCCGACCCGGACATCGCCGAGGCCGCGCGTGGCCTGCTGGAGCGCGACGCGCTGCCGACCCTCGCCGTCCCCGAGGGCGTCGACGCGCCCGGCTACGTGGCCGACGTGCTCGAGCGCTTCGCCAACCCGGCGCTGCGGCACCGGACCACCCAGGTGGCCATGGACGGCTCGCAGAAGCTGCCGCTGCGGCTGCTCGGCACGATCCGCGACCGCCTGGCGGCGGGCCGGACACCGGTCTACGCCGCGCGCGCCGTGGCCGCATGGATGGTCTACGTGGCGGTGGGCAGGGACCGCGACGGCAGGCCGCTGCCGCTCGAGGACCCGCTGGCCGACCGGCTGCGGGCCGCGGCGGGCTCGGCGGGAGAGCGCGCGGCGGGCAAGGCGATCGTCGACGGGCTGCTCGCGGTCCGCGAGGTGTTCGGCGGCGACTTCGCCGAGCTGGCCGACCACGCTGAGCTGCGCGCGGTGCTGGAGGAGCAGGTGCGGGAGTTGCTGCCCGGCCGCCCGTGAGGCGTGCCGAGGGTGGTGGATGGCACGATCGGCCCCCGTGATCGACGCCGAACCGTTTCTCGACCAGCCGGTGCTCGTAGGGCCGCGCGTGCGGCTGGAGCCGCTGGGCAGCGAGCACTTCGAGGGGCTGTGGCCGATGTTCACCGACCCCGAGACGATGCGGCTGACCGGCACGCACGCCAAGGCCACGCCCGAGCAGGTGCGGCAGTGGGTGGCCACCCGGGCCGAGCACGCCGACCGGGCCGACTGGGCCATCGTGCGCGCCGCGGACGGCCGCGTGCTCGGCGAGGCCGTGCTCAACGAGCTGGATCCGGCCAACGCCTCGATGTGCTACCGCATCGCACTCACCGGTCCGGAGGTGTTCGGGCGCGGCTACGGCACCGAGGCGACGCGGCTGGTGCTCGACCACGCGTTCGGCGTGGTCGGGCTGCACCGCGTTGAGCTGGAGGTGCTGGACTTCAACCCCAGGGCGCGCCGTGTCTACGAGAAGTGCGGCTTCGTCGCCGAGGGGGTGCGCAGGCAGGCGCAGCGCTGGGACGGCCGCTGGCACGACGTCATCACCATGGCGGTGCTGGCGACCGACCCGCGGTGAGGCTCCCGAGGCCCCTCCTCGTCGAGCCCGCACAGGGGGCTCCTATAGCATCGGCTGTCCGTCGTGACCTGGCCGGAACACAAGCGTTGTGTTCCTGCCGTGTTCGAGAGATTGGCCCCACGTGACCACTGCGTACGAATTGACCCATTTGCGGGTTCTCGAGGCCGAGTCGGTGCACATCATCCGCGAGGTGGCGGCGACCTTCGAGCGCCCGGTGCTGCTGTTCTCCGGCGGCAAGGACTCGGTGGTGATGTTGCACCTCGCGGCCAAGGCGTTCTGGCCCGCGCCGCCGCCGTTCCCGATCCTGCATGTGGACACCGGCCACAACTTCGACGAGGTGATCGCCTACCGCGACGCCACCGTCGAGCGGCTGGGCGTGCAGCTGCTGGTGGCGAGCGTGCAGGACGACATCGACGCCGGGCGCGCCGTCGAGGAGACCGGCCCCCGCGCCTCGCGTAACCGGCTGCAGACCGGCACCCTGCTGCGGGCCATCAAGGAGGGCGGCTTCGACGCGGTGTTCGGCGGCGCCCGCCGCGACGAGGAGAAGGCCCGCGCCAAGGAGCGCGTGTTCAGCTTCCGCGACGAGTTCGGCCAGTGGGACCCGCGCGGCCAGCGGCCCGAGCTGTGGAACCTCTACAACGGCAAGCACCGCAAGGGCGAGCACATCCGCGTGTT
Organism: Prauserella muralis; assembly: GCF_003202285.1. Lineage (GTDB taxonomy): Bacteria > Actinomycetota > Actinomycetes > Mycobacteriales > Pseudonocardiaceae > Prauserella_B > Prauserella_B muralis. Next base: position 541,546 of record NZ_MASW01000005.1, on the reverse strand, counting down.
CCCGCTGTCCAACTGGACCGAACTGGACATCTGGTCCTACATCCGCGACGAGAACATCGAGCTGCCGCCGCTGTACTACGCGCACCGGCGCGAGGTCGTGGCGCGCGACGGGATGCTGCTGGCCAACACCCGGTTCCTCACGCTGCTCGACGGTGAGCAGCCTTACGAGGCCACCGTGCGCTTCCGCACCATCGGCGACGCCACCTGCACCGGCTGCGTCGAATCGTCCGCCGCCACGGCGGACGACGTGGTCGCCGAGGTCAGCGCCACGCGGCTCACCGAGCGCGGCGCCACCAGAGCCGACGACCGCATCTCCGAGGCGGGCATGGAAGATCGCAAGAGGGAAGGCTACTTCTGATGGTCCAGGAGATGCTGCGGCTGTCCACCGCGGGCAGCGTCGACGACGGCAAGTCCACGCTCATCGGCAGGCTGCTGTTCGACTCCAAGACGCTGTTCGATGACCAGCTGGCCGCCGTGGAGGAGGTCAGCAAGCGACGCGGTGAGGACTACACCAATCTCGCTCTGCTCACCGACGGCCTGCGCGCCGAGCGCGAGCAGGGCATCACCATCGACGTCGCCTACCGCTACTTCGCCACGCCCCGGCGCAAGTTCATCATCGCCGACACGCCGGGTCACGTGCAGTACACCCGGAACATGGTCACCGGCGCGTCCACGTCGGACCTGGCGCTGATCCTGGTCGACGCGCGCAACGGGGTGCTGGAGCAGTCGCGGCGGCATGCCTTCCTCGCCAGCCTGCTGGGCATCCCGCACCTCGTGGTGTGCGTGAACAAGATGGACCTCGTCGACTGGTCGCAGGAGCGGTTCGAGGAGATCCGCGAGGAGTTCTCGCAGTTCGCCGCGAAACTCGACGTCCACGACATGGCGTTCATCCCGATCTCGGCGCTGCACGGCGACAACATCGTGCACCGCAGCGCCAGCATGCCGTGGTACGAGGGCAGTTCATTGTTGCACCACCTGGAGCAGGTGCACATCGCCTCCGACCGCAACCTCATCGACGCCCGGTTCCCGGTGCAGTACGTCATCCGCGACTACGGCACCGACTTCCGCGGCTACGCGGGCACCGTCACGGGCGGCGTGCTGCAGCCCGGCGACGAGGTGATGGTGCTGCCGTCCGGGTTCACGACCAGCATCAAGGCGATCTGGGGTCCCGGCGGCACACCGGTGCAGGAGGCGTTCCCACCGCAGGCGGTCACGGTCGAGCTGACCGACCACATCGACATCTCCCGGGGCGACATGATCTGCCGTCCGGGCAACCGGCCCAGCGCGGGCCACGACATCGACGCGCTGGTGTGCTGGCTCAGCGAGGGCGGTGCGCTCAAGCCGGGCGGCACCTACACCATCCGGCACACCACGCGCGCCACCACCGCCGAGATCCAGGCGCTGGACTACCGGCTCGACGTCAACACGCTGCACCGTGACGAGTCGGCCGAGGCGCTCGCGCTCAACGAGATCGGCCGCGTGCAACTGCGCACGCGCCAGCCGCTGCTGTTCGACCCGTACCGGCGCAACCGGTTCACCGGCGGGTTCATCCTCGTGGACGACACCACCAACAACACCGTCGCCGCGGGCATGATCACCGGGCCCGCCCTGCGCGACGGGGGCGCGGTCTGGCAGCCGACGCGCGTCGGGCGCGAGGACCGGGCGGCCAAGGGCGGCACCGTGTGGCTGACCGGCCTCTCCGGCGCGGGCAAGTCCACCATCGCCGTGGAGGTCGAGCGCAGGCTCATCGCCGAGGGGCACGCGGCCTACCTGCTCGACGGCGACAACCTCCGGCACGGGCTCAACAGCGACCTCAGCTTCAGCGCGGCCGACCGCACCGAGAACGTCCGCCGCGTCGGCGAGGTGGCGAAGCTCTTCGCCGACGCCGGGATCGTCGCCGTGGTGTCGATGATCAGCCCGTACCGCGAGGATCGTGAACGGGCCCGCGCCGCACACGAGGCCGCCGGGCTGCCCTTCGTGGAGGTGTTCGTCGACACGCCGATCGAGGTGTGCGAGGCGCGTGACCCCAAGGGCCTCTACGCGCGGGCGCGGGCGGGCGAGATCACCGGGTTCACCGGCGTCGACGACCCGTACGAGGCCCCGGAGTCGCCGGATCTGGTGCTGAACCCGACCCAGGAGGACACCGAGGCGCTCGCCGAGCGGGTCGTCGACCTGCTGACCCGGCAGCGCTGATCCGCTCCCGGCTCACTGCGTCGTCTCGGCCGCCTCCACCGCGTCGAGCCGGTGCGCGGCGGGCGCGGTCCTGGCGAGGGCCGCCGCCCGCCGCGGAGCTGGGTCGGCGGGCCTGCGCAGGTGCCAGCCGGTGACGGCCTGGTAGGCGGCGGCGACCGACAACAGCCGGTCCTCGCCGAAGGGCAGCCCGCCGAGGATGGTACCCAGCGGCAGGCCGTCGGCCGAGAACCCGATCGGCAGGGCCAGCTCCGGAAGGCCGAGGATGTCGAACGGCACCGGTCCGGTCTGCACGACGACGTCGCACCGGGCGAACAGGTCGCCGAGCACGCGTTCCAGCAGGAGCAGCTTGGCGCGCTGGCCCAGCACGTACTCGTCGGCGCCGAGCAGGGCGCCCTGCAGCCAGCCGAGCACCGACACGCCGAATCCGCGCAGGTCGGTGCGCAGCTGAGGCAGGAACGGCTCGCTGCGCTCGGGCAGCCGGACGTTGTTGAAGGCGCTGCCGGTGAGCAGCTCCCACTCGGCGGGCAGCGGCACGTCCACCACGGTGGCACCGGGAATGCCGGCCAGGGTGTCCAGGAACGCGGCGCGGGCCGCCGCGCTCTCCGAGCCGCCCTGGGCGTAGCCGGGGATGACCCCGATCCGGGTCGGCCACCGCAGCCGCACCCGGCCTCGCTGCCGGACGGGCGTGGCCGCCCGCACCAGATCGGGCACACCGGGGAGTCCCTGGGTGCGCGGGTCGTGGCTGTCGGGTCCCGCCATCGCCCGCAGCAGGATCGCCGCGTCGAGCGCGTCCCTGGCCAGCGGGCCCGGATGGTCACGGGTGTAGGTCAGCGGCACGATGCCGTACAACGACACGCGGCCCATCGTCGGTTTGAGCCCGGTGAGGTTCTGCGCGTTGGACGGCGCGGTGATCGACCCGCCGGTCTGCGTGCCGGTGCCGGAGGCGGCCAGCCTCGCGGCCACGGCGGTGGCCGTGCCGGTGGAGGAGCCGCCGGGGTTGACCTCGGGCCGGGTGGGCGCCCACGCGTTGACGGTGGTGACCCGGCCGTCCGGGGTGGTGGCCCTGGTCGTGGCCAGGGGGCCCATCTGCGTCTTGCCGAGCACGATCGCGCCGGCCGCTGTCAGCCTGGCCACGGACGTGGCGTCGTAGGGCGGGACGAAGTCGCGCAGCAGCAGGGAGTTGGCGGTGGTGAGCGTGCCCTCCGTGAAGTAGTTGTCCTTGATCGCCAGTGGGATGCCTGCCAGCGCGCCGCGGCCCCGCGTGCCCGCCGCGCGGGCTTCGGCGAGCGCGCGCTCCGCGCGGACCAGGTTGAACGCCTGGTACGTGCCGTCGTGGGCGGCGATCCGGTCGAGGTAGGCCTCGACGAGGGTCTCCGGGCGCAGCCTCCCGCGCCGGATCAGCGTCGCCGCCTCGGCGACGGTCAGTTCGGCCGGATCGGTCAGTGCCTCGGGCCGTGGCTCCACGTCGGCGGTGGTGGCCCCGGCCGACGGGGTGGCGGCCGTGACGGCGGGCAGCGCCACGGAGCCGGCGGCGCCCAGCGCGCCGAGCGCCGCCGTGCGGGCCAGGAACGCGCGGCGGTCGACGCTGCGGTCGAGCGGGCCGGTCACGAGCGTGTCCAGGCGGTCGCGATGGACGGGTACAGCTGTGGCGGTGCGACCTGCTGGGCGAGTGCGTCGTCGCCGTCGAACCGGTAGGCGGCCAGGGTCTGCACGGTGCCGCGCAGGAACGCGCGCAGCGACGCCAGCGCGGTGTCGCGGCCCGGCGCGCCGGTGTCCGGGTCCGGCGTGGTGCCGGGCGGGAGCTGGTCGAGATCGATCCCGAGCACGGCAAGGCGGGCACGGATCAGCGTGTCGAGTTCGGTGTCGGTGGGCGGTACGGGTGCCAACGGTGACCTCCTGGGGACGGGGAGGACAGGTTCGGACGGCAAGATTGCGATCAACGGCGCCTCGTGTTGCGCCGGTGTGACGATCGAGGGGGTGGGCGCGGTGCGGATGCGGGTCGTGGCGGTGGCGGCGCTGACGGTGCTCATCGCGGGGTGCGGCGGGAGCGCGCCCGGCGAGCAGCCGCGACTGCCGGAGGGCGCGGCGTTCGACTACCAGCTGGGTGGCGCGTACCCGCCGCCGCGCGGGGCCGCCGTTGTGGTCCGGGACAGCACGGCCGAGCCCGCCGCCGGGCTGTTCAACGTGTGCTATGTCAACGGGTTCCAGAGCCAGCCGCAGGACCGGGCCCGCTGGCTGGAGCAGCGGCGGGACCTGGTGCTCTCCGATGCTCGGGGCCGACCGCGTGCCGATCCGGACTGGCCCGGCGAGCTGGTCCTGGACACCTCCGGGGCGCGCTCGCGGGAGCGCATCGCCGCGATCGTCGGCGAGACGGTCGCCGCGTGCGCTGCCGCGGGCTACGCGGCCGTGGAGTTCGACAACCTCGACTCCTACACCCGCTCGGCGGGCGCGCTCACGGCCGGGGACAACCTGCGGCTGGCGCGGCTGCTCGCCGGGATCGCCCATGAGCATGGGCTGCTGGCCGGGCAGAAGAACGCGGCGGAGCTCAGCGCGCGAGCCCGGCAGGAGGCCGGCTTCGACTTCGCCATCGCCGAGGAATGCGCGGCCCACGACGAGTGCGCCGCCTACACCGACGTCTACGGGCAGCGCGTGCTCGACGTGGAGTATCCGGACACCCTCGAGCGCCCCTTCGGCGAGGTCTGTGCCGATCCGCGGACGCCGCGCTCGACGATCCTGCGCGATCGGCTGCTGGTCGCCCACGGCGAGGCCGGCCACCGCTACCGGGCGTGCTGAGCGCGGGACGTGGGGGGTGGACAGGCCGCCCCTGCCGCTGCGGGGGGACGGCGGTGCGGCCTGTCCGGACGGAACCCTGCGGGGTCACGTGTGCATAGGGTCGCGGGCGTCCCCCCGGCCGTTACAGGCCGCGCGCCCGTAAGGTGTTCCGCTCAGAACTGAAACATGTTCTACTTGTGGCCGGTAATGGCACAAACCAGCGGAAGGGACGTCCGGTGCGGTACGGCGTTGTGTTGTTCACCAGTGACCGGGGCGGCACGCCCGCCGAGGTGGCCAGGGCCGCCGAGGACGCCGGCTTCGACTCGGTGGCGGTGCCCGAGCACACCCACATGCCGGTGCGCCGCGAGTCGATCCATCCGACCACCGGCACCACCGACCTGCCCGACGACCGCTACGCCAGGACCCTCGACCCCTGGGTTGCGCTGGCGACGGCGGCGGCGGTGACCACGCGGATCACCCTGTCCACGGCCGTGGCACTGCCTGCCGAGCACGACCCCATCGCTCTGGCCAAGACCATCGCCAGTCTCGACCACCTTTCCGGAGGGCGGGTCGTGCTGGGCGCCGGGTTCGGCTGGAACGCCGAGGAGCTGGCCGACCACGGCGTCGACCGGGGACGCCGCCGCACCGTGCTGGCGGAGTACCTCGGCGCGATGCGGGCACTGTGGTCCCAGGAGGAGGCGGCCTTCGAGGGCGAGTACGTCAAGTTCGGCCCGTGCTGGGCGTGGCCGAAGCCGGTGCGCGGCGCCGGGGTGCCCGTGCTGCTCGGCGCGGGTGGCACCGCGCGGACGTTCGAGTGGATCGCCCGCCACGCCGACGGCTGGATCACCACCCCGGCCGACCGCGACATCGGTGACGGGGTGCGCAGCCTGCGGGAGCGCTGGCAGGCCGAGGGGCGTGCGGGCGAGCCGCAGGTGGTCGCCCTCGCCGGGAAACCGGATCCGGGCGTGCTGGCGGAGTGGGAGGCCGCGGGTGTCACCGAGGTGCTGTTCGGGTTGCCGGACCGCTCCGCCGAGGACGTCACCGGCTACATCGGACACCTGGCGGGCAAACTCGGCCTCGCCTCCTGACCGGTGTGTCGGCCCACGACATTCTGGACGGCCAGCACGGCTCACGAGGGCGAGCGCAGCGACGGGTGCGGCACCCCGGTGCGCTTCGGCGCCGCCACGATCATCGCCGTCTCCACCGAGTCCACATCGTCCACCCACGCGCTCGTGGTGACGAACTCGTGCAGCGCCCGGATGTCGGTGGTGGCCACGTGCACGAGCAGCTGGTACTCGCCGGCCAGCGCCACGGCGTAGCGCACGGTCGGCGAGGCGAGCAGCGCCTCGCCGACGGTGTCGACCGACCGGGGCGGCGCCTTGACCCACAGCAGCGCCTCCAGCGGCAGCCCCAGCAGCGCGGGCTCCACCACCGCGCGCAGCAGGAGCCTGCCCTGCCTGCGCATGGTGTCGATCCGCCTGCGCACGGTGGGTTCGGACAACCCGGACAGTGCCGCGAGTTCCTCACCGGGCCGCCTGCCGTCCTCGGCGAGCAGCCGCACGAGCAGTTGCTCGTCCTTGCTGTAGGACTGGGCGCCGGGCCCGGTGCTGACCGGGGCCACCGGGTCCAGCTCGGCGATCTCCTCGGCGGTCAGCAGGTCCGGCTGCCACTGGTGCACCGACCGGTAGTAACGCAGCGACGGGTTGGTCGAGCACGACACGAGGCCCGGCGTGCTGGGCAGCTCGTCGAGCAGCAGTGACTCGAACGACTGCGGCGGGCAGCTGATCTCCACCGCGCAGTCGGCCGAGCCGGTGATCAGGTAGGTGAACGTCGTGTCGGCGCGGCGCGCCATCGCGGTGGCGGCCACGCGGAGCATCCCGGGGTTGCAGCGCAGCCGCAGGACGGCCATGTCGCCGTGCCGGGCCAGGCCGTGCACGACGACCTTGCCCCCTGCCAGCAGCCGGGCTCCCCGGCGCGCCACGGTGCGTTCCGGCTCGCCCAGCACGCGCGCGATCCGGTGCCAGGAGGCGCGGCCGTCGAGCTGCAGCGCGGCGATGATCCGCTTGTCGAGCGTGTCCAGCTGCGTCACCTCGGTGGCCATCCGCCAGATTCTTGGCTGATTCCGTCAGATCCGCAACGCCTCTTGTCTGAAAACCGATGCCCGCTCACTCTGGTTTCCCATCGAGGCCGAGCCATCCGGAGGTCAGTGCCGTGCGCGAGGACGTCTGCCTGCTCACCGCCGTGGACCAGGCCGCCGCCGTGCGGTCGGGCGAGCTCAGCGCCGTCGAGCTCGTGCGGGCCCACCTGGAGCGCATCGACCGGCTCAACCCGGCCGTCAACGCGATCGTCACGCTCACCGCCGAGCGCGCGCTCGCCGAGGCGAAGGCCGCCGACGAGCGCGTCGCACGCGGTGAGCGGCCCGGCCCGCTGCACGGGCTGCCGGTGGCGCACAAGGACCTGCACCTGACGGCGGGCATCCGGACCACCTTCGGCTCCCCGGTGTTCGCCGACCACGTGCCCGGCCACGACGACCTGGTGGTCGAGCGGCTCCGGGCGGCGGGCGCGATCACGATCGGCAAGACCAACACCCCGGAGTTCGGCGCGGGCTCGCACACCTTCAACCCGGTCTTCGGCGTCACCCGCAACCCCTACGACCGCACCCGCACCGCGGGAGGCAGCAGCGGCGGGGCGGCGGCCGCGCTGGCGTGCTGCCTCCAGCCGATCGCCGACGGCAGCGACATGGGCGGATCCCTGCGCAACCCGGCCTCCTTCTGCAACGTGGTCGGGCTGCGGCCCTCGCCCGGCCGGGTGCCGAGCTGGCCCTCGCCGCTCGGGTTCTCCCGGCTCGGCGTGCAGGGGCCGATGGCGCGCACGGTGGAGGACACGGCGCTGGCCCTGTCGGTACTGGCGGGCCCGGACGACCGCAGCCCGATCGCACTCGGCGAACCGGGCTCGACGTTCCGGCCACCGCTCGGACGGGACCTCACCGGGCTGCGCGTCGCCTGGTCGCCGGACCTGGGCGGCCGGGTGGCCGTGGAGCCGGAGGTGCTGGAGGTGCTCACGCCCGCCGTGAAGGTCTTCGAGGACCTCGGCTGCGCGGTCGCCGAGGACTGCCCCGACTTCACGGGAGCCGACGAGGTGTTCCGCACGCTGCGGGCCTGGCAGTTCGCCCACGCCCACGGTGCGCTGGTCGACACCCGGCCGGAGGAGGTCAAGCCGTCGCTGCGGCACAACGTCGAGCAGGGCAGGGCACTGTCCGGATCGGACGTGGCCAGGGCGGAGGCGCTGGCCACCGAGCTGTACCACCGCATCCGCGAGTTCTTCACCCGCTACGACGTGCTGCTGCTGCCGGTGTGCCAGGTGCTGCCGTTCGACGTGAGCCTGGAGTACCCGCGGGTCGTCGCGGGCGTCGAGCAGCCGGACTACCTCGGCTGGATGGGTGCCTGCTACCTCGTGTCGGCGGCGGGCACGCCCGCGCTGTCGGTGCCTGCCGGGTTCACCGCCTCCGGGCTGCCGGTCGGGCTCCAGATCGTCGGGCCCCACCGGGCCGACCTGCGGGTGCTCCAGGCGGGGCACGCCTTCGAACAGGCAACGGGATACGGGCGGCGCAGGCCGGATCTCACCGACCGAACCCAACCCAGGGAGAGTCCACTGTGAACACTCCACCCATCGTCAACTCGCCGGTGCTGTGGGCCGCCGCGCTCGGCGTCTTCCTCGTGATCGGCCTGCAGTCCTTCATCTACCTGCGCGCCGCCCGCCGCGCCGCCTCCGCCGCCGGAATGACCCCCGGCGAGCTGCGCACGGCGTTTCGCACCGGCGCGCTCGTCGCCGTCGGCCCTTCGCTGGCGGTGGTGGTGGTCGCCGTGAGCCTGCTGACCGTCTTCGGCACACCCGCGGTGCTCGTCCGCATCGGGCTGATCGGCTCGGCGAGCTTCGAGACCGTCGCCGCCCAGTCGGCGGCGCAGACCGCGGGCATCGAACTCGGCGGCGCGGGCTACGACGACCGTGCCTTCGCGCTGGTGTTCTTCACGATGAGCGTCGCCGGTGCCGCGTGGATGGTCAGCACGCTTGTCTTCACGCCCATACTCAGCCGCGCCGACCGTCGCATCCGCGCCGTCAATCCCATGGTGATGTCCATCGTGCCCGGTGCGGCCATGATCTCGGCGTTCACCTACCTCGGCCTGACCGAGGTGAACAAGTCCGCCGTACACCTGGTCACCTTCGTCACCGGCGCGCTGGTGATGGTGCTGCTGCACCTGGCCGCGACCCGGTGGCGCAAGGCATGGATCAGGGAGTGGTCGGTCGGGGTCGCGGTGGCCGCCGCGCTCGGCGCCGCGGCCGTCGCCCTGTGACCGCATCGCCCGAGGACGGAAGGGAACCGCGATGACCGACGCCTCCATCGAACGATTCGACCGCACCACCAGCCGGTGGGGCCGGGCCACGATGCTCGCCGGCCTCGTCATCTCCCTCGCCGGTCCGCTGTACCTGATGTTCGGCGAGGGTTACTGGCCGGGCTGGGGCCCGGTGACGCAGGCGTGGGTGGCGGTCGCCGTGGTGTTCGGGGTGTTCTGGTTCAGCGAGCCGATCACCTACTACCCGATGCTCGGCTCGGCGGCCAGCTACCAGGCGTTCATGATCGGCAACATCGCCAACAAGCTGCTGCCCTCGGCCCTGGCGGCACAGTCGGCCATCGGCGCTCGCCACGGCACGAAGAAGGCCGAGATCGCGGCGGTCACCGCGATCATCGGCGCCGCGGTGGTGCACCTGGTGTCGCTGCTGCTGCTCGTCGGCCTGCTCGGCACGTGGCTGGCCTCGCTCATCCCGCCGTCGGTGACCGAGGTGTTCGGCTACATCGTGCCCGCCATCCTCGGCCCCGTGCTGGTGCAGGCCGTGCTGTCCGCGGGGCAGAACCGCACGCGGGTGATCGCGCTCGCCTGCGGTGCCGCCGGGGTGTATCTGCTCGTGGCGCTGGTGCCGTCCAGTTCCGCCTACGCCATGGTGGTCTGCGTCGTGCTCGCGGTCGCGCTCTCCCTGCTGCTGCGCGACCGCGGCGGATCCGCGACCACCGCCGACACCGCCGCCGACGAGAAGAGTGAGGCCAGCGCATGACCAGCCGCGCCACCACCGTGTTGTCCGGACTCGAAGACCTGCGCGACGACCTGACCGCCCTGTACCGCCACCTGCACGCCCACCCCGAACTGTCCATGCAGGAGCACCGCACCGCCGCCCTCATCGAGAAGCGGCTCACCGGGCTGGGCATACCGGCGTTCCGGTGCGGTGGCACGGGGGTGGTCGGCGTGCTGGAGAACGGGCCAGGGCCCGTCGTCGCGTTCCGGGCCGACATCGACGGCCTGCCGATCGCCGAGCAGACCGGCCTCGACTACGCCTCCACGGTGGACGGTGTACTGCCGGACGGCTCGGCCACCAGGGTGATGCACGGCTGCGGGCACGACACGCACGCGGCGGCGCTGCTGACCGGCGCCGCGCTGCTGGCACGCAGCCGCGGCGCGTGGGCGGGCACCGTGGTGCTGATCTTCCAGCCGGGGGAGGAGACGGCGCAGGGCGCCAGGGCGATGGTGGCCGACGGCCTCTGGGACCGGGCTCCCCGCCCCGAGGTGGTGCTCGGCCAGCACGTGACCCCGGGCCGCGCGGGTGAGGTGCGCTGCCGCCCCGGCACCACGGCGTCCATGGCGGACTCGTGGGAGGTCACCATGTTCGGCCGCGGTGCGCACGGCTCGCAGCCGCAGAACGCGATCGACCCGATCGTGCAGGTGGCCCACGCGATCACCCGCGTGCAGACGGTCGTCGCGCGGGAGGTGGACCCGGCCTCGTCGGCGGTGGTCACCGTGGGCCGCATGCTGGGCGGCACCAAGGAGAACATCATCCCGGACTCGGCGTTGTTCACGCTCAACGTGCGGACGTTCGACGAGCCGGTGCGGGAGCGTGTCCTGGAGGCGCTGCGGCGCATCGTCCACGCCGAGGCCTCCGCGTCGGGTGCGCCGCAGCCGCGGATCACCGAGTTGTCGCGGTTCCCGCGCCTGGTCAACGACGCGGAGGTGACCCGGCAGGCGATGGGCGCCCTGGCCGGGCACTGGCGCGACGACGGCGTGACCGACGCGGAGCCGATGATGGGCAGCGAGGATTTCGGCCTGCTGGGCGAGGCGATCGGCGTGCCCTACTGCTTCTGGTTCGTCGGCGGCACCGACGCCGCCCGGTACGCCGAGGCCGAGGCCGCGGGCACACTCGCCACGAGCGTGCCCGCGAACCACTCGCCGCTGTTCGCGCCGGAACCGGAGCCGACCCTGTCGCGGATGACCGAGGCGGTCGTCGTGACCACGCTGGCCTTCCTGAAGGAACCGCCCGCCTAACCCCGCGAGTTCTGCGTCCAGGCCCGCGAGTCCTGCGTTCGTGCCCGCGAGTTCTGCGTCCAGGCCCGCGAGTCCTGCGTTCGTGCCCGCGAGTCCTGCGTTCGTGCCCGCGAGTCCTGCGTTCAGCGCTCGTCGACGATCTCGCCCTGCTCGGCGGTCGGGTCGCTGACGAGCGCGAACGCGGCTCTCGGCTCGGGCAGGCTCGCGGCGGCAGCGGAGGTGGCTTCCGCGTCCTCCGCCGAGTCCCAGCGCCACACCGACATCCAGGTGTGCTCGTCCAGTCTGGCCAGGCGCGCCTCCGCGGGGCCAGGTGAGGCGGCCCGGACGGCGGCGACGAGCGTCGCGTGGGTGCCGGCCAGTTCCTCGGCGCGGGCCGGGTCGGCGGTGAAGCGGGTGATCCGGATGACGGACATAGTCGGTCCTTTCGCTAAATGACAACTCTAGTGACCAATGCTAGAGTCGCACTCTAGCGAAATTTGGTCAACCGACGAGCAGGACACCATGGCGGACACGGACGGCGGCACGATCCTCGTCCTCGGCGGATACGGCGCGGTGGGCGCCACCATCACCGGCGCGCTCGGCGCGAGGTTCGGCCGCCGGGTGCTGTGCGCGGGACGCAACGTCGTCACGGCACGGGAGACGGCCGCGGCGGCGGGCGCGCGGGCGGTACGGCTCGACCTCGCCGAGCGCGACGCCGTCGTCCACGCGCTCGACCAGTACCGCGTCACCGCGGTCGTGCTCGCCGTGGAGCCACCCGATGCCGGGCTCGCGCGGACCTGCCTGGAGCGCGGCGTGCACGTGGTCGACGTCGGCGCCTCGCCGGAGTTGCTGGCGGGTGTGGAACGGCTCGGCCCGCTGGCCGAGCGGCGCGCAGCGACAGCCGTGCTCAGCGTGGGGCTCGCGCCGGGACTCACCAACGTGCTCGCCCGCCGCGCCCACGACGAGCTCGGCGGCGCGGACCGGGTGGATCTCACCGTCCTGCTCGGCGCGGGGGAGCGGCACGGTGCCGACGCCGTGCGGTGGACGCTGGCCGGGCTGGCCGCCCCACGCGGTACCGCCCGGCGCGCCCGCGTCGCCCTGCCCGGCTACGGCAGGCGCACCGCCCACCCGTTCCCGTTCTCCGACCAGCACACCCTGCGCCGGACGCTCGGCGTCGCCGACGTGACCACGCGCCTGTGCCTGGACTCGGCCACGCTGACCGCGGTGCTGTTCGGCCTGCGCAGCACCGGCCTTGCGCGCGTGACACGCCGCCCGCGCGTGCTCCGGGCGTTCACGGGCGCGTTGACGCGCGTCCACGTGGGCGGTGACGGGTTCGCCGTGCGCGCCGAGGCCGTCCGGGGTCCGTGGCACGCCACCTACGCCGTCACCGGCCACGCGCAGAGCCGCATCACCGGTCTCGTGGCCGCCCGCGTCACCGAGCAGTTGCTCACCGGCCGCCTGCCGGCGGGCGTGCACCATCTCGACCAGCTTCCCGCGTTCGCGGACCTGCCGGAACGCCTGGCGCCGCACGATGTCCGGCTGTGGCACCATTGTCCGGCGTAGCGCGGCGTTAGTCCGCGCAGAGCTCGTGGCGGAGCATGCGCAGGGTCCAGTCCTCCCACCGCTCGGGTGACCAGCCGCGCTCCCGCACCATGATCTGGTACACCTCGGTGCCGAGCAGGCCGTAGAGCACGTCGGCCGCGTGGTCCACCGAGACGCCGGTGCGCGCGCCGGGCTTGCTCATCAGCGACGCCGCCGCCGTGCGCTGCACGACGAACCGTGGGTCGGGTTCCTGCGGCCAGAGTGCCGCCACCTCCGGATCGGTCGCGGCGGCGTTCGCCAACACGGTCATGATCGGCCCGACGCGGTGCAGGATCGCCCGCGCGCCCGCGACGTGAGCGCGCAGGTGCTCCTGCGCCGTCTCGGTGGCCAGTGCCTGCCGGAACCACGGCCGTTCCATCGTGGCCAGCGGCTCGTCGTCGCCCGCGATCGTGACGTCGACCAGTTCCTTGAGCAGGGAGCGCTTGTTGCCGAAGGTGAAGTAGATGGTCTGCACCGCGACGCCGGCCCGGTCGGCGATGTGCTGCAGAGTCGTGGCGCCGTAGCCCTGGTCCACGAACAGCTCGTGCGCGGCGCCGAGCATCCGTTGCCGGGTTTGCCGTGCCTTCTCCGCCCGCCTGCCGGTGCCCTTCGCCGTGGTCATGGCTGTAGCGTAGCTCTAGTGAGCGGGGCCGGGCGCGCCTCGTCGTCACACGTCCTCAGACGATGTCAGCGGGCCGCGGTCGCCCGCCGGTAGCCGGGGGCGAGCGCCCGGTACCGCGCGACCCAGCCGGGCAGCTCGGCGCCCGCGAGGTGGGCGGCGAGCCGGTCCAGGTAGGCGTGCGTGCCCGGCAGGAAGCCGCGTGCCCTGGACACGCGCAGTCCGCGGTGGGTGAACCGCAGCAGCGTGCCGTCGCCGTCACGGCTGAGCTCGTAGCGGACGACGCTGTCGCCGACGAGGGCCTGCCTCCACTCGTGTTCCAGCACGTGCGGCGGCTCCCACACGAGGATCCGGCCCGTCATGCGCTTGTCGGCGTCCGGCGTGGGCGGCTCCTTCGGCACCATGTCGATCGTGCCGCCGGCGCGGCCGTCGAGGGTGGTCTCGCCGAACCACGCCGCCCGGTGCCGTGGGTCCGCGATGGCCGCCCACACGGCCTCGACGGGGTAGGGAAGGCGGCGGACGAACGTGAGCACGGCCTGCTCGCCGTCGATGGTCAGCTCACCGTCGTGCTCACTCACCGCCCGGCTCCTCCCGTGACTGGGCGGCGGCGAGGTGCTCGGAGATCGCGTCGAGGTGCCGGGCCCAGTACCGGCGATAGCGGCCGATCCAGCGGTCGATCTCGACCAGCCCGTCCGGCCGCAGGGCGTAGATGCGGCGCTGCGCGTCGGGCCGCACCTCGACCAGGCCGACCTCGCGCAGTACCCGCAGGTGCCGTGACACCGCGGGCTGGGTCAGCTGCGGCAGTGTGGCGACCAGCTCGCCCGCCGACCGCTCACCCTCGGCGAGGGCGTCCAGCAGCGCCCTTCTGCTCGGCTCGGCCACCGCCTCGAACACGTCCATGCGCCGATACATTACAGCCCGATCATATACGCGCGAAGAGATAGAGGCGGCGCGAGCGCAGGACTCGCGGGCCTGAGCGCAGAACTCGCGGGCGTGAACGCAGGACTCGCGGGCCTGAGCGCAGGACTCGCGGGCGTCAGTCGGCGGGCCGGCCCGTCTCGTCGTCGCGTGCCCTGGCCGCGGCCTCGCGCATCTCGATGAGGTCGGTGAGCCAGTCACCCGTTTCCCTGGCGACGTCGCGCACCGCGCCTGTCAGAATGCCGGCGATGTTGCCGATGTGCGTGGCCGCCGACTCGGTCAGCACCTGCACGGTGTCCTTGCCGCTCTCGAACCGACCCACCATGTGTCCGCCCTACGCCGCCTTGAGGTCCCGGTCGCGCTCCAGCGTAGTGGGCTCCGGATCCGCCGCGCGCCCGCTGCCGGGCAAGGCCAGCCGGACGATCTTCTTGGCCACCGAGAACAGCTGCTTGTGCAGGGGCCCGGTGTGGTAGGGCAGGCCGTACTTGGCGCAGATCGCCCGCACCTGCGGCGCGATCATCGGGTACCGCCGGGACGGGATGTCCGGGAAGAGGTGGTGCTCGATCTGGTGCGAGAGGTTGCCGGTGAGGACGTGGAACAGCGGCCCGCCGGTGAGGTTGGCCGAGCCGAGGATCTGCCGCAGGTACCACTGGCCGCGGCTTTCCCGCTCGGTCTCCTCCTCGGTGAAGCTCTCGACGTCGGACGGGAAGTGGCCGCAGAAGATCACCGCGAACGCCCACAGGTTGCGCGCCAGGTTCGCCGACGCGTTGCCCGCCAGGGTCAGCGGCGCGAGCGGCCCGGTGAGCAGCGGGAACAGCACGTAGTCCTTGCCGAGCTGCTGGGCGGCCTTGCGCACGATGCGGGCGCGCACGTCGGCGAACTCCGACCACGTGCGCTCGCCCTTGACGAGCCGGTCGACCTCCAGGTCGTGCAGCATCACGCCCCACTGGAAGAACAGGGCGGTCAGCACCGCGTACACCGGGTTGCCGAGGTAGTACGGGTGCCACTTCTGGTCGGGGTCGATCCGCAGGATCCCGTAACCGACGTCGCGGTCCTTGTCGAGAATGTTGGTGTAGGTGTGGTGGATGTAGTTGTGCGAGTGGCGCCAGTTCTCGGCCGGGGCCACGTTGTCCCATTCGAAGCGCTGCGAGCTCAGCGCCGGGTCGCGGGTCCAGTCGTACTGCCCGTGCATGACGTTGTGCCCGATCTCCATGTTGTCGAGGATCTTCGACAGCGACAGGGCGCCGACCCCGGCCAGCCAGGCGGGCGGGAAGAACCCGGCGAACAGCAGGGCACGTCCCGCGGCCTCCAGCCCGCGCTGGGTCTTGATGATCCGCTTGATGTAGGCGACGTCGTCCTCGCCGAGGTCGTCCACGATGCGTTGGCGCAGCTCGTCCAGTTCGCGGCCGAACTCCTCGACCTGCTCGGGGGTGAGCCGGTCCTGCAGTCCTGTCATGGCGGGTCTCTTTCCTCGTCGTCGGTCGTCAGCAGTGGATGTCGACGTCGCCGACCGGCACGGAGACGCAGAGCTGGATCTGCTCGTCCTCCTCGCCGGAGACGGCGCCGGTCTTGATGTCGCGCACGGTGCCGCTGGCCTTGAGCTGGGTGCAGGACAGGCAGATGCCCATCCGGCAGCCGTGCTCGGGGCGCAGCCCCGCCTCCTCGGCCTGTTCCAGCAGTGGCCTGCCCGAGTTCTCGGTCTCCGCGCCGCTGCGGGTGAAGCGGACGCGCCCGCCCGCGGCCGCCGGATCGGGCACGGTCAGGGCCGCGGTGAACGCTTCAGTGTGCAACTGTTCACTCAGGCCCTCGGCGGCGTAGTGCGCGCCGACCGCCTCCAGCAGCGGCGCGGGGCCGCAGGCGTACGCGGGCGCGTGCCGGTACCACGGCGCCACGGCGCCCAGCTGCTCCGCGCTGAAGCGGCCGCGCAGGTCACCGTCGTCCGACCGGGTGCAGGCGAGCGCCACGGTGATGTTCGGCCGCTCGGCCAGCGCGGCCAGTTCGGCGCGGTAGGGCACGTCCTTCGCCTGCCGGGCGTAGTGCAGGAACACGACCTCGCCGTCGTGGTTCTCGTCGGCGAGCGTGCGCAGCATCGACAGCACCGGCGTGATGCCGCTGCCGCCACTGATCAGCAGCACGCGGGAGGGCCGCCGGGCAGGCAGGACGAAGTCGCCGTCCGGTTCGGACAGTCCGACGACCATGCCCGGCACGGCGGCGTCCCGCAGGTGCCGGGACACCAGACCGTGCGGCTCGGCCTTGACGGTCAGCTCCAGCAGCCCGCCGTACTGCGAGCACGCGGGGGAGTAACAGCGGGTGCGCCGCACACCGTCGATGTCGACGGTGACGCGCACGTGCTGTCCGGCGCGAAAGCCCGGCCACGCCCGGCTCGGCCGCAGGGTCAGCGTCGCGGTGCCGGCCGTCTGCCTGCGGACGTCGGTCACCTCGCCGCGAATCTCGCGGCGGACGAGCATCGGGTCGATCAGCTCCAGGTAGCGGTCGAGGCCGTGCGGCGTGAGCAGTCGTTCGGCGAGGGCCGTGAGCCGTGCCATACCGCCTCCAGTAGTGAACGCGTGTACACTCAATGGTGGGCGACGGCGCCACGGGACGCAATGTGAGGTGGCCGACAACGTGGACGGACGTACGCTGAACGCCGTGAGGGCGGAACAGGGCGCTCGGCACGAGCGCAAGGAGCGGACCAGGCGGGCGCTGCTGGACGCGGCGCTGGAGCTGCTGATCGACCGCGGGTTCTCCGGCGTCAGCCTCCGTGAGGTGACCAAGCGGGCCGGGATCGTGCCGACCGCGTTCTACCGGCACTTCGCGTCGATGGACGACCTCGGTGTCGCGCTCGTGGAGGAGTCGATGCGCACGCTGCGCACGATGATCCGGGCCGCCCGCACCGAGCCGAGCACCACGACCGGCGTGATCCGCTCGTCGGTGCGCACGCTGGCCCGGCACGTGCGTGCCCACGAGGACCACTTCCGGTTCGTCACCAGGGAGCGCTACGGAGGCACCGGTCCGGTGCGGCGGGCCATCGAGGTCGAGCTGAAGCTGCTCTCCCGCGAACTGGCGGTGGACCTCGCGCGGCTCGACGCGCTGCGCGACTGGAGCACCGAGGACCTGCACATGCTGGCCGAGCTGATCGTCACGGCCATGCTCGACACCGTTCTGGAACTGCTCGACAGCGGGCCGGGCCGCGACGAGGAGACGATGCACACCGCCGAGAAGCGGCTGCGGCTCATCGCGCTCGGCATCCCCGCCTGGCGCAGCAAGCACCGGTGACGAGCCGAAGGGCACCGTGGGTACACCGCACGTACCCACGGTGCCCTTCGGCTCGTCGGGCAACGGAGTCAGCGCCGCAACGTCGCCCACCTGGTGGTCCGCGACGACGAGCGAGCCGCCGTGGCCGGTGGTTAGCTGAGCCCAGTGGGTCCGTTCGCGCGAAAGGGAGGCCCCGGGTGTTGCGATGCGTGGTGTTCGGCGCCACCGGCTACATCGGAGGCAGGCTCGTCCCCGAACTGCTCGCGGCCGGGCACGCGGTGCGTGCCGTCGCGCGCACCCCGGAGAAGCTGGCCGAGGTGGACTGGGCCGGCCGGGCCGAGGTGGTGCGCGGCGACGTCACCGACCACGGCAGCGTGGCCGCCGCCGTGGAGGGTCAGGACGTCGTCTACTACCTGGTGCACTCGCTGAACCAGCGTGACTTCGCCGACATCGATCGCAGGGCGGCGGGGATCGTCGCCCGCGCGGCCCGCGAGGCGGGCGCCGGCCGGATCGTCTACCTCGGCGGCATCACCCCGGACACCGGGCGGCTGTCCGGCCATCTGGACTCGCGTGCCGAGGTCGGCCGCATCCTGCTCGACTCCGGCGTGCCGACCGTGGTGCTGCGGGCCGCGGTGATCCTCGGCTCGGGCTCGGCGAGCTTCGAGATGCTGCGCTATCTCACCGAGCGGCTGCCCGCCATGGTCACCCCGCGCTGGGTGCACAACCGGATCCAGCCGATCGCCGTGCGCGACGTGCTGCACTACCTCGTGCACGCTGCGGCCATGCCCAGCAGGATCAGCGGCGGCTTCGACATCGGCGGGCCGGACGTGCTGACCTACCTGGACATGATGCGCCGCTACGCCGTGGTCGCGGGGCTGCATCGGCGGATCGTGGTGCCGGTGCCCGTGCTGACGCCGTGGCTGTCGGCGCAGTGGGTGAACCTCGTGACGCCGGTGCCCCGCTCGATCGCCGTGCCGCTCATTGAGTCGCTGGTGCACGAGGTGGTGTGTCACGACCGCGCGATCGCCGACTACATCCCCGACCCGCGGCGCGGGCTCACCCACTACGAGGAGGCCATCGAGCTCGCACTGGCGCGCGTTCGCCGCGCCGACGTGCCGACCCGCTGGTCGGACGCGGCGACGCCGGGTGCGCCGTCGGATCCGATGCCGACCGATCCGGACTGGTCCGGCGGCACCCTGTACGAGGACGTGCGCGAGCAGCGGACCGGGGCGGCGCCGGAGCGGCTGTGGGACGTGATCGAGGCGATCGGCGGCGAACACGGCTGGTACTCCTTTCCGCTGGCCTGGTCGGTGCGTGGCTGGATCGACCGGCTCGCAGGCGGTGCCGGGCTGCGCCGTGGCCGCCGTGATCCGCGGCGGCTGCACGTGGGCGAGGCGCTGGACTGGTGGCGGGTGGAGCGGCTGGAGCGGCCCCGGCTGCTACGGCTGCGAGCGGAGATGCGGCTGCCGGGGCGGGCCTGGCTGGAGTTGTCCGTCGAGCCGGGGGAGGGTGGCGGCTCGGTGTACCGGCAGCGGGCGCTGTTCGTGCCGCGCGGGCTGGCCGGGCACCTGTACTGGAAGGCGATCTCGCCGTTTCATGCCGTCGTCTTCGGGGGGATGGCCCGCAACATCACCGGCGCGTCGGCGCGGTGACGTCGCGGGCCCCGCAACGCCGGGCGTCTCAGGTGATGTCGCGGCGGTGCAGCAGCCATCCGCTGAGCAGCGTGAACCCCACGAGATAGGCGGCGAGGACGAGCGTCGCGTGGCCTGCGCCGGTCAGCGCCGACACACCCGGTGCGCCCTCCGGCGCGCCGAGGGCCGCCACGAGCGAGCCCGCGTTCGGCCCCGGCAGCGCCCGCTGCAGGTCGGCGATCCAGTCCAGCAGCGGTGCGGCGACGGCCGACAGCAGGTTCTGCACCGCGAGCAGCCACACCAGGCCGAGCCCGATCGGCAGCGCCACACCGCGCAGCGCCACCGACAGGAACACGCCGAGCATCGCCCACATGGTCGTGATGAGCCAGCCCGCGGCCGCGCCCGTGAGCAGCTCGCCCGGGGACGGCCAGTCGAGCGGCGCGTCCTGCAGCCCGGCGACGGCCGCGCTGGCCGCCGCGCCCGCCGCCAGCAGCGTCACCACGAGCAGCAGCGTTCCGGCAGCGGTCACGACGACCTTCGCGGCGAACACCCGCGGCCGCGACGGCGCCTGCGTGAACACGGTCTTCCACGTCTGCCAGCCGTACTCGCTGCCCGCCACCAGCACACCGAAGATCACGGCGAGCGCGCCGAGGAACACCGGGGTGCCCGCGACGGTGCTGCCGACGAACTCGGCGGGCAGCATCGCGTCCAGCCCGCGTGCGCTGCCCGGGCCCTCGGTGCGGCCGCTGAGCCCGAGGTAGGGGATGAGGTAGGCGAAGGTAAGTGTGAGCACGAGGGCGACGGCCAGCAGCAGCCAGTGTGCGGGGCGGCGGATCTGTTTGATGATCTCGGCGCGGATGTCAGTCGGCACGGCGGCCACCTCCGGTCAGCTCCAGGAAGGTCTGTTCGAGATCGGGCTCGCGCACGCGCAGCTCGTGCACCGCGAGTCCGGAGTGGACGAGCTCGGCGTTGATCCGCGCCGCGGCGTCGCCGGGCGCGTCGAGATACAGGGCCTCGCCGTCGCTGTGCACGTGGTCGGCGCCCACGAGCGCGCCGAGGCACTCGTGGGCCTCGGTGAGCGGGCTCGCGACGATCCGCAGTCCCGCCGACGCCAGCTCGGACACCGAGAGCTCGGCGACGAGCCTGCCGTCGGAGATCATGCCGACGCGGTCGCAGATCTGCTGCACCTCGCCGAGCAGGTGACTCGACAACAGTACGGTGCGGCCGTCGTCGGCGAGCCTGCGGATGGTCGCACGGATGTCGGCCATGCCCGCCGGGTCGAGCCCGTTGGTCGGCTCGTCGAGGATCAACAGCTCCGGGTCCTTCAGCAGCGCGGCGGCAAGGCCGAGCCGCTGCTTCATGCCCAGCGAGTAGGTGTTGTACCGGTCCTTGGCGCGGTCGGTGAGCCCGGCGATCTGCAGCACCGTGTGGACGCGGGACGCGCCGACGCCCGCGTGGCAGGCCAGCGCCCTGAGGTTGTCGCGGCCGGACAGGTGCGGGTAGAAGGACGGACCCTCGATGAGCGCGCCGACCCGGTCCAGGTGGCCCGCGCCCGGGTCGCGGCCGAGGAGTCGGATGGAGCCCGACGTGGGACGGATGAGGCCGAGCAGCATGCGCAGGGTCGTGGTCTTGCCCGCGCCGTTGGGCCCGAGAAAGCCGTACACCTCACCGGCGCGGACCGTCAGGTCGAGCTGGTCGACGGCGGTCAGGTCGCCGTAGCGCTTGGTCAGCGCGGTGGTTTCGACGGGACTGTTCATGCCGCCCATCGTGCGGCGCGGCACCGGGTCGCGTCGTCGGCCGGCAAGCGTGTTCCTGGCCTACGTCCGCGAGCGTAGGCGCAGTCTCAGGCCGTGGGCACGGACGCGCGGAGCTCGTCGAGCGCGGCCCGTAGCCTGCGGCTGGCCTCGTCGGCGACGGGCCCGAGCCCGGGTCGCCCGGTGACCTCGACCATCACCTGGGGGTCGAGCGCTTCGACCACGACGGCCTCCCCGTCGGCGCGGACGGTGACGTTGCACGGCAGGAGCAGCCCGATCTGCCGGTCGACGCCCAGCGCCCGGTGGGCGAGGGGCGGGTTGCAGGCGCCGAGGATCAGGTAGTCCTCCATGTCCTCGTCGAGCTTCTGTTTCAGGGTGGCGCGCACGTCGATCTCGGTGAGCACGCCGAAGCCCTGCTCGGCGAGCGCCGCCCTGGTGCGCTCGACGGCTTCGGCGAAGGACGTGGCGAGCCGGATGCTGATTCCGAGTTCCATGCCGTCACTATACCCCCTCGGGTATATGTTCACCGGGTCGCGGCGGCGGCGAACGCGGCCAGGGACGGAAACTCCCAGTCCGGCGTGACGTCCTGACGCGGGTCGGGTGTCGCGCCCCAGCCCGGCCGGTCGTGCCGCCGGTTGATCCACACGCCGGGCAGCCCGGCCCGCTTGGCGGGCACGTGGTCGTGGAACAGGCTCTGCGCCACGTGCAACAGCCGCAGGCCGTGCTCGTCGGCGTAGCGCGTGAGCACGTCGAAGTTGCGCTGCGCGGGCTTGTAAGTGCCGACGTCCTGTGCGGTGACGACGTGGTCGAAGCGCACGTCCAGCCGCCTGCGGCTGCCCTCGAAACTCTCCCGGTCCACGTTGGACAGAATGATCAGCCGATAGCGCTCACCGAGCGCCACCAGCGCGTCGTGCGAGTCGGGAAAGGCCGGCCAGTCGGGCACCGACGTGCCGAGACGCCGCGCGTCCTCGTCGCTCACCGGGTGACCGAGCTGGGCGCCGGTGGCGCGGAACGCCTCCGCCAGCACGTCCGGGTAGAGCATCGCGGGATGCTCCCTGGCCACGCGCGCCTCCTGCTCGGCGTAGGCCGTGAGCACCTGCTCGTCGGTGAGCGCGGGGTCGAAGCGCCGCGCCCACGGGCCGATCACCGAGGCGATGCCGGTCTCCCAGTCGATCAGCGTGCCGTAGCAGTCGAAGCTCAGCGCGTCGTAACCGGTGAAGGTCTCGGACATGGGCGGCGGATCCTCCTCACTCGAAGCGGGCGGGGTCACCGGCGCCCACCCGCACGACCTCCGGCTCGTCCGAGGAGAAGTCGACGACGGTGGTGGGCTCGGTGCCGCAGTCACCCGAGTCGATCACCGCGTCCAGCACGTGGTCGAGCTCCTCCTTGATCGCCCAGCCCTGCGTCAGCGGCTCCTCCTCGCCGGGCAGCAGCAGGGTGCTGGACAGCAGCGGCTCACCCAGCTCGGCAAGCAGCAGCTGCGCGGTGACATGGTCGGGGATGCGAACACCGACCGTCTTCTTCTTGGGATGCAGCAGCCTGCGCGGCACCTCGCGGGTCGCGGGCAGGATGAAGGTGTAGCTGCCCGGTGTGGCCGCCTTGATGGCGCGGAACACGGCGTTGTTGATGTGCACCAGCTGCCCGAGCTGCGCGAAGTCCCGGCAGACCAGGGTGAAGTGGTGCCGGTCGTCGAGGCGGCGGATCTGCCGGATGCGCTCCACCCCGTCCGGATTGCCCGGCCTGCAGCCGAGGGCGAAGCACGAGTCGGTGGGGTAGGCGATCAGCCCGTTGGCGCGCACGATGTCGGCGACCTGCCGAATCGCGCGCGGCTGGGGGTTGTCCGGGTGCACGTCGAAGTACTTCGCCATGCCGTGCAGCTTAGGGTCGCGCGGCGTGATCCGCCGTCAGCCGGCGATCAGCGCGGCGAGCTCGTCGGCCAGCGGACGGCTCGCCGCCACCACGCCCGACCAGCGGCGGGTCAGGTCCGGGTCCAGCTCGAGCGGCCTGCCGAGCGCGTCGAGCACCGCGCCGCCCGCCGCCGGGACGGTGACCAGTGCGGTCGCAAGATCCACGATCCGGTGAGTGTCGGAACCGGGGTCGCAGAAGGCGTCGATGGCGCCCTCGGCGACCAGCGCCGACTCCAGCACGGTGCTGGCCAGGATGCGTACCCGGCCGGCCTGCGTGGCCACCCGCCACCACGGGTCGCGGCTGCCCGGCTTGGGGCGCAGCAGGCTCACCGACGCCCCGGCGGCCGCCGCGCGGCCCGTGGTGCGGTAGGGCGTCGGCTCTCCGGCGACGGCGTGCCAGGCGCGGCCGGTGTCCAGCCAGGTGGTCAGTGCCTCGGTGGCGCGGCCGTCGACGGCCAGCACCCCGCCGAAGCAGCACAGCGGCACACCGGCCGCGGCGTTGGCCGAGCCGTCCATCGGGTCGACCACGAGCGTCACCGCGGAGCCGCGGTCGACGAACCCGGCCTCCTCGCTGAGCAGGTTCACGCGGTGCCGCTCCGCGGTCTCGGCGATGGCGTCCTCCACCAGCCGGTCGACGAGCATCGTGGGCGTGCCGTCGGCGCCCTCGGCGACCTCGTCGGCCAGCTCGGCGCGGGTGTGGGCCAGCCGCGCCCGCGCGTAGGCCCGCGATGCCGCGACGGCGGCGTCGGCGAGCGCCGGGTCCACGGACGGCGGCAACACCGGATCGGGAACCGGCCAGTCGATCAACGTGCTCATGGCCCCAT
Organism: Prauserella muralis; assembly: GCF_003202285.1. GTDB lineage: Bacteria > Actinomycetota > Actinomycetes > Mycobacteriales > Pseudonocardiaceae > Prauserella_B > Prauserella_B muralis. The sequence continues at coordinate 517,745 of NZ_MASW01000005.1, read as the reverse complement.
CCTGCCCGGCCCCACCAAGCTCCCCAATGCGGCATTGGTGGCGCTCAACGCTACGAATGCCGCATTGGTGGCGCTGAACGCTACGAATGTGGCATTGGGGAGCTTTCGGCGAGGTGGTCAGAAGGCGAGGACGAGGACGCTGGTGACGTAGACGGCGACGAGGATGATCCCGTCGAAGCCGAGCCGCCACCAGCCGCCCCGCTGCCGCACCAGCAGCCCGCTCACCAGCACCGTCGTCATCAGCAACGCGGAGCCGGTGAGGAACAGCTCGTCGCGGGTCGCGGCGTGGAACAGCGAGCCTTCGCGGAACGCGATGTCGCCGACGACGAGGTTGAGGGCGTCGAGGCTGTTGCCACCGATGACGGCGGCGACGGCGAGCGTGATGGCGCCCCTGCGCACCGCCGCGACGGCCGTCACCGTCTCCGGCAAGGCGTTGGCCAGTCCCATGAACAGGGCGCCGACCAGGCCCGCCGACAACCCGGTCGCGGCGACGATGCCCTCCGCGGCGCGCGCGACCGCCCAGCCACCGACCACGACCACCGCGGCGATCAGCGCGAACTCCGCCCACAGCGACGCACCACGGCGACCGTCCAGCTTGCCGTGCTCCTCGGGAGTGTCCTGCTTGGTCTCGCGGGTGCGCACCGCACGCCACATCGGCGTGTGCTGGTCCTGGATGAGCTTGAGCCCGCCCACATACAACGCCACCATCACCACCGACGCGGGGTGAATGCCCAGCACCGTCACGTCCGGGCTGAACGCCGCGAGCAGCGCGCAGCTGAGCAGCACCGTCAGCAACGAGCCGAACATCAGGTTCGACACCGACGCCGCCGCGTGTTCCAGGTTCACCCGCCGGTAGGCGGCGTCGGCCGCGACGATCGCCAGCGTCTGCACGGCGATGCCGCCCACGGCGTTGCCGTAGGCCAGTTCGGCGTTGCCCGCGGCCGCGCTGACACCGGTCATCACGATGCCCGACAGCGAGGTGGCCAACCCGAAGAACACGGCCCCGAACAGCGCCTCGCCCCAGCCAGTGCGGTCGGCGAGCGCGTCACCCAATGCGGTGAGCCTGACCCCGCAGGCCACGGTTGCCGCGGCGGCGACCACGAAGATGGCGATGCTCCAGCCCAGCGGCCAGGCTCCGCTCACCAGCACCTCCCTCGATCGGCGCTCCGGCTTACCCGGATGGCCGATCTCCGACACCCCGGGCGGGGTGGCGACGGCCCGTCAGTCGCCGGCGAGGAAGGTGGCCGCGTTGCCGCCGAGCAGCCGGTGCCGCTGCCGCTCGGTGAGAAACCCTGCCCCGCGCACCACCGCGCCGACGGGCCGCTCCCCGAGCGGGTACGGGTAGTCGCTGCCGAGCAGCACCCGCTCGTCACCCATCGTGTCCACCAGCAGGCGCAGCGCGCGCTCGTCGAACACGACGCTGTCGACGCTGAAGCGATCGAGGTAGTGCGACGGCGGGAACTCGGAGGTGCCCACGATGTCGGGGCGGCACCGCCAGGCGTTGTCCATCCGGCCTACCCACAGCGGGAACGAGCCGCCGCCGTGGGCGAAGCACAGCCGCAGCGAGCGCGGCAGCCGGTCGAACACACCGCCGAGGATCAGGGCGAGCAGCGACAGGTGCGTCTCGGCGGGCATTCCGGTCAGCCAGCGCGCCATCCACCGCTCCAGCCGCGGCGAACTGGGCATGTCCCACGGATGCACGAACACCGGGGCGCCGGCGTCGGCGCAGTGCCGCAGGAACGTGACCACCCCGTCGTCGTCGAGGTCGGCGTCGCCGACGTGGTTGCCGATCTCCACACCGCGGTGCCCGGCGGCGAGGCAGCGGTCGAGCTCCGCGCAGGCGGCGTCCGGATCCTGCAACGGCACCTGGCAGAACGGCAGGAACCGCTCCGGCGCCGGGGCGCAGATCTCGAGGGCGAGGTCGTTGAAGATGCGCGCCACCTTGGCCGCCTCGCCCGCGGGGCGGGTGTAGCTGAAGAACACCGGCGTCGGGGACACCACCTGCACGTCCACGCCGTCGGCGGCCATGTCGGCCAGCCGCGCCTCGGCGTCCCACGAGGTGCTGCGGATCCGCCGGAACTCGGCCGAGCGCAGCATGATGGTGGCCTCCCGTTCGGAGTCGAGGCGCAGCCACGGCAGGCCGGCGCCGAGGTCCGGCCAGCCGCGGGGCACGTAGTGCGTGTGGACGTCGATGACCGTCGTGTCGGCCACCGTGTCAGCCCTTCCCGGGGTGCAGGTGACCGCAGGACGGGCAGGTCCTGGCCTGCTCGTCGGCGTAGAACCGGCCGAACACCGGTGGCAGGTCGTCCACGATGCTGCGCACCTGCAGTTCCACCTCGTGCACCAGTGCATGGCAGCGAGGGCAGTACCACTGGAACTTCTCCAGCGTGCCCTCCTCGCGGATGCGCTCCACGACGAGGCCGATGGAGCCCGCCTCCGGGCGTTGCGGCGAGTGCGGCACGTTGGCGGGCAGCAGCCACATCTCGCCTTCGCCGATGCGGATCGAGCGCGGGCCCTCGTCGGTGATGATGTCGACGTGCATGGTGCCGCGGTACTGGTAGAACCACTCCTCGTAGGGGTCGACGTGGTAGTCGGTGCGCTGGTTGGGGCCGCCCACCACCATGACGATGAAGTTGCCGGCGTCGGCGAACAGCTGCTTGTTGTTCACCGGCGGTTTGAGCAGGTGCTCGTTCTCGGCGATCCACTTCGGGAAGTTGATGACCGGGTTGATGTCGTTCACGGCCGTGTCCTCCGCTCGGCTGGTTCGGCGGCGTCGACGAATGCGCCACCCTTGATGGTTTCGCAGCCGGGCATGCCGGACCAATGACATTTCCGCTCGCCGCCATGCCCGGGCGGGCATGGCGTCCGATAGCCGTTCGTGACGTCAGGGTTTCCCCGGCATAGCGGTGCGGACATACGGTGACCGGCATGGAACCCGACGGCTTGCTGGACGGACGGCTGAAACTGCGCCACCTCGTGATGGTGACGACCATCGCCGAGCACGGCAGCGTCGTGCGGGCGGCCGAGCACCTGCACGTCACCCAGCCGGTGGTGACCCGCGGCCTGCGGGAGCTGGAGACGATCCTCGGCGCCCGGATGTTCGACCGCGGACCGCGCGGCGTGGAGCTCACCATCTACGGCAGCGCGTTCGTCGAGCACGCGCGGGCGGTGCTGGCCCAGATCCGGCAGGCGGGCCAGCACGTCGCCGAACTCGGCGAGGCCAAGGTCGGCACGGTCACCGTCGGCACCCACCTGGCGGGCACCACCGTTCTGCTGCCGAGGGCCATCGCCCGGCTCAAGCGGCAGCGGCCGCACGTCACCGTCGTCGTCAAGGACGCCACCCCGGACGTGCTGCACCTGGACCTGCTCGGCGGGCGGATCGACCTCATGGTCGGCAGGCTCGCGCCACCCGCCGACGACGCGCGGCTGAGCCAGGTGCGCCTCTACGACGAGGCCATCCGGCTGGTCACCCGCACGGGCCACCCGGCGCAGGAGTTGCCCGCGCCCTCGATCGCCGACCTGCTCGGGTACCCGTGGATCCTGCCGGTGCGGGAGACCGCGCTGCGGCGGGAGATCGAGAACGTGTTCTTCGCCGAGGGCGTGCCGCTGCCCGCCGACCGCGTCGAGTGCACGTCGAACCCCATCCTGCACACGCTGCTGACCGAGACCGACGCCATCGCCGCGATGCCCATGCTGGTCGCCGCCGAGGACGACAAGCTGTCCCTGCTGCCCTCGACGCTGCCGTCGGTGAGCAGGAGGGTCGGCGTCACCCTGCCCCGGGACCGCACACCGGGCCCGACGGCGCGCCTGCTGCTGGAATGCCTGCACGACGCGGCGGCCGACATCCGGGAACGGCTGGTCAGCGGGTAGCGGTCTTGCGGTCCTGGCGCAGGGGCGCGCCCGCGCTGTGCAGGTGCCGCAGCGCCTCGCCGTACGAGGCGAGCAGGCCGGTCTCGTGGTAAGGGACGCCGATCTCCGCGCAGTAGTCCCGCACGATCGGCTGTGCCCGGCGCAGGTGCGGCGACGGCATGCTGGGAAAGAGGTGGTGCTCGATCTGGTAGTTCAGCCCGCCGAGCGCGACATCGGTGAACCGGCCGCCGCGCACGTTGCGTGAGGTGAGCACCTGCCTGCGGAGGAAGTCGGGCCGCTCGTCACCGCGCAGCATCACCATGCCCTTGTGGTTGGGGGCGAAGATCGAACCCAGGTAGAGCCCCCACAGCCCCTGGTGCACGGCGAGGAACACCAGAGCCTTGCCGGGGGAGAGCACCAGGAAGAGCACGGCGAGGTAGGCGAGCACGTGCGTCACGAGCAGCACGGCCTCGGCCCCGCGCCGCCTCAGCCTCGGGGACGCCAGCGCCCGGAACCCGGACACGTGCAGGTTGAGCCCCTCCAGGGCGAGCAACGGGAAGAACAGGTACGCCTGCCACCGCCCGACGAACCGCGCGAGCCCGGCGCTCTCGCGAGCCTGCTTGCCCGACCACACCAGGATGTCCGGCGCGACGTCCGGATCGAGCTCCTCGTGGTTGGGGTTGGCGTGGTGGCGGGTGTGCTTGTCCATCCACCAGCCGTAGCTCAGGCCGATGGCGAGGTTGCCGGTGACCAGCCCGGCGATCTCGGTGGGCCTGCGCGTGCGGACCACCTGGCGGTGCGCCAGGTCGTGCGCCAGCAACGCCACCTGGCCGAACAGCACGGCGAACCCGGCCGCCACGAGCACCTGCCACCAGGAGTCGCCGAGGGTCAGGAACAGGGCAAGGCCACCGGCGTAGGCGGCGCCGACGAGGCCGAAGCGCAGGAGGTAGTAGAGCGGGCGGCGGCGGAACAGCCCCGCCTCGGAGATCCGGCGGGCGAGTCGCGAGTAGTCGCTGCCCCTGGCGGTCGTGGCGTTGTCGATGGACACCTACCCGAGTCTGGGCACGGCCGGCGCCACCGGTAAGCCCGCCCGCACCCGGATCGGCCTTGGTGCAGGCCCCACCGCGGGACCTTCGGCACGCGCACCAGCGACCTTCGGCCCCAGCTCAACAGGCTGCGGAAACGCACGCTGAGCTTGTCGGCGGGCTGACAGGAGAGTGATGGCGATGCACGGGGCACGGATGCTGCGGCGAGGCGGGGTTCTCGCGGCGGTGGCACTTCTGGCAGGCACACTGGCCCCCGCGGCACAGGCGGTGGACGCCGCTCCCGGCTCGGCGCAGGTGTTCACCCGCGCCGCCGACACCACGCGGAAGGTGGTCACGCTGACCTTTGACGCGGACTGGTGGAGTCCCGGCGACCCCACCACGGTGCTGCGGATCCTGCGGCAGAACGGCATCACCGCCGGATTCGGCCTCACCGGCCGGTACGTGGAGAAGTACCCGGCGCAGGCGCGGGCGCTGCTGTCCGCGGGGCACAAGCTCATCAACCACAGCTACGACCACCCGTACTTCACGGACCTGACACGGGCGCAACGGTGGTCGCAGCTCGACAGAGCCGAAGCCGCGTTCAACCGGATCGGCCACACCTCCGGCGGCTGGTTCCGTGCCCCGTACCGGGACGGCTACCTCGACGCGGGCATCAACCGGGACCTGGCGGCCCGTGGCTACTACATCAGCTACGACTGGACCTACGACACGACCGGTTACCAGGGCGCCAGCGTGGAGACGATCCTGGACCGGGTGCGCCGCTACACGGTTCCGGGCACGACGATCGTGATGCACCTGAGCAACGAGTCCACCGACACCGCCGCGCTGCCGCGGATCATCTCCACGCTGCGCGGCATGGGCTACGGCTTCACCACACCGAACCGGTCGGTCACCAGCGGCGCCATCGGCGCCAAGTACTCCGCGCTCGGTGCGGGCAACTCCGCGTTGCGGGCTCCCCGCACCGGCCAGCTGACGGCCACGACGGCGGGCACGGGCGCGGTGCAGTGGTTCCAGCGCGGCCGCATCTACTGGCACCGCGACACCGGCGCCCACGAGGTGCACGGCGCGATCATGGGCAAGTACGCGGGCCTGCGCACCGTCAACGGGTTCCTGCGGTTCCCGCGCACCGACGAGCGACGCTGCCCGGACGGCGTCGGCCGCTTCAACCAGTTCCAGGGCGGCTCGATCTACTGGAGCCCGGCCGGCGGGGCGCACGAGGTGCACGGGGCGATCCTCACCCGGTGGGCGTCGCTGGGCTGGGAAGGCGGCAGGCTCGGCTATCCGGTGACCGACGAGTACGCGGTCAGCGGCGGCAGGCGCAGCGACTTCCAGCACGGCTCGATCATCTGGACCGCCGCCACGGGCACCACCCGCGTCGTCTACGGCTGAGCCGCCCGGCGCGCGCATCCTGGCCGTGGCCGGGCAGCGCGTCCTGCACACCCCGCCGGCAGCCGCCGGTGAAGAGGATACGCCGTGACCAATCCCCGCTGAGCCGCTCAGACAGCCTGGGCGGTGGGCAGGATGGTGATCTCGGTAAGGTTGACGTGCCGGGGCATCGAGGCGATGAATGCGACGGTTTCGGCGACGTCGGCCGGGCTGAGGACGTCGATGTCGTGGATCAGGTCGGCCATCAGCGTGCTGGCGTCGGGGTCGGTGACGTGGTCGGGCAACTCGGTGTCGACCATGCCCGGTTCGATCGTGGCCACCCTGACCATCTTGCGGCCCAGCTCGACGCGGAGTAGCCGGGTGAGCTGGCTGACGTAGGCCTTGGTCCCGGAGTAGATCGAGAACTTTTCCAGGACCCGGGTCGCCGCAATCGAGGACGTGGTGATCAGGTCAGCGGGGTCGCCCGCCACCGCGGCGTCGGTGAGGTGGGGCACGAAGGCGCCGATGACGTTCATGACGCCTGTGATGTTGAGGTCGATCTGGCGTTGCCAGTCGTCCACCTGCAGATCCTCGATCGAGGAGATCAGCTGGACGCCCGCGTTGTTGAACACCAGGTCCACCCGGCCGAGCTGGTCGGTGATCTGCTCGGCGGCCGCGGTGACGGCATCCCGGTCGGTGACGTCGAGCGGGAGGGCCAGCGCGGTGCCGCCCGCAGCGGCGATGCGGGCCACGAGGGCGTCGAGGTTGTCCTTGCGGCGGGCGGCCACGGCGACCTTGGCGCCCAGTGCTGCCACCCGTTCCGCGGTGGCCTCGCCGATGCCGCTGGAGGCTCCGGTGACGAGAGCGACACGGCCGGCCAGCGGGCTGGTGGTGATGACTGCTGACATGTTCGCTTGCCCTTCGAAGTCGGTACAGGTTTGCGGCACCAACACAACCAGCCGGCAGGCCCGCGGGGTGGCCTGAACAGGGCCGCGCGTATCCGGGGACACGCTGGGCCACCCTCGCCGCGCAGGGTGCGCGGTTTCTCCTTCTGGACCGCCGCCACGGGCACCACCCGCGTCGACGGCGGACGCGGTTGGCACGATGGCCGGGACGCAGGCGAGCCAAGGGAGCGGCATGGGCAAGGTGGAGCTGACCGAGGACGCGGGCCGGTGGACGTTGACGCTGACGGACCCGGACCGGCGCAACTGCCTCGACGAGGCGATGTGCGCGGAGCTGGGCGAGGCGATCGCGAAGGTCGGCGCCTCGCCCGGCGCCCGCACCCTGGTCGTGGCCGGGCAGGGTAGCGCGTTCTGCGCGGGCGCCGACCTGCCCGCCCTGTTCGGCTCCGCCGCCGACCGGCCGGTCGGCGAGATCCGCAGCCACCTGCACCGCGTCTACGACAGCTTCCTGCGGCTGCGGGAGCTGCCGATCCCCACGGTCGCCGCCGTGCAGGGCGCGGCCGTCGGCGCCGGGCTCAACCTCGCGATGGCGTGCGACGTGCGGATCGCGGGGCCGAAGGCGTCCTTCGCGGCCACGTTCTCCCGCATCGGTCTGCACCCCGGCGGAGGCTGCACGTACTTCCTGGTCGACGCGCTCGGACCGCAGAAGGCGCTGGCGCTGCTGCTCGACGGCGGTGCGCTCGACGGCGAGACGGCCGTCCGCGAGGGTGTGGCGCTGGAGCTCGCCGACAACCCGCTGGCCAGGGCCACCGAGCTGGCCGTCCGGTGGGCCGAGCTCGATCCGGCGCTGGCCCGCGACATCAAGTCCGCGGTCGGCATCGCCAAGACCGGGGACTTCGCCGCGACGCTCGAGTTCGAGTCCTGGGCGCAGGCCGCCTCGGCGACGGGCCCGGCTATCCAGGAGGTCGTCGCCCGCTTCCGCAGGTGACGACACCGGCGAGGTGACGGAACTGTCGGTGCCCGATGCGAACATGTGTTCGTGTCGACCGAGGGTCCGATCCTGCATGCCGACCTGGACGCGTTCTACGCGTCGGTCGAGCAGCGCGACGATCCCCGGCTGCGCGGGCGGCCGGTGATCGTCGGCGGGGGAGTCGTGCTGGCCGCCAGCTACGAGGCCAAGGCCTACGGCGTGCGCACCGCGATGGGCGGCGGGCAGGCACGGCGGCTGTGCCCGCACGCGGTGGTGGTGCCGCCGAGGATGTCGGCCTACTCCGAGGCCAGCAAGGCGGTGTTCGCGGTGTTCCGCGACACCACGCCGATCGTCGAGGGCATCTCGATCGACGAGGCGTTTCTCGACGTCGGCGGGCTCGCCCGCATCTCCGGCAGCCCCAGCCGGATCGCCGCCCGGCTCCGCAGGGACGTCGCCGAACGGGTCGGCCTGCCCATCACGGTCGGCGTGGCCAGGACCAAGTTCCTCGCCAAGGTGGCCAGTGGCGTCGCCAAGCCCGACGGGCTCCTGGTGGTGCCCCACGACGGCGAGCTGGCGTTCCTGCATCCCCTGCCGGTGGAACGGCTGTGGGGTGTCGGCCGGGTCACCTCGGCGAAGCTGCGCGACCGGGGCATCACCACCGTCGGGCAGGTCGCGACGCTCTCCGAGGCCCAGCTGGTGTCGATGCTCGGCCGCGGCGCGGGCAGGCACCTGCACGCGCTGGCGCACAACCGCGACCCGCGGCCCGTGCAGGTGGGCAGGCGGCGCCGGTCGATGGGCGCGCAGCGGGCACTCGGCAGCCGCTACCGTTCGCCGGACGAGCTGGACGCCATCCTCGCCGGGCTCACCGACCGGCTCGCCCGCAGGCTGCGGTCCGCACACCGGGTGTGCCGCACGGTGGTGCTGCGGCTGCGTTTCGCCGACTACACCCGCGCCACCCGGTCACACACGCTCACCGAGGCCACCGCAGGCACCGAGACCATACTGGCCACCGCACGGGGGCTGCTGGCCACGGTGCGGCCGCTGATCGACCGCGAGGGGCTCACCTTGATCGGTGTCTCGCTGTCCAACCTGGACAACGACGATGCCGTGCAGCTGGTGCTGCCGTTCGACGAGCACGCGGCAGGAAGGCTGGACTCCGCACTCGACTCGGTGCGCAACCGCTTCGGCTCGGCGGCCGTCACCCGCGCCGCGCTGCTGGGCCGCGACCAGGGCCTTTCGGTGCCGCTGCTGCCGGACTGACACGTGCCAGGATGGGACGGGAACGATGCCCGCCCGCTCGCCGTCGAAGGTGCCAACGACGAGGCGGGGGCCGGATGAGTCATCGACACCAGCCGTATGGAGGGCAGCAGCCCTACGGCATGCCCACGCAGCCCGGTCCCGGTTACGGCGGTCACGGTCCGTCCACTCAGTACGGCGGAGAGCACGGCGCTTTCGGCGCGCCACCGCGGAAGAAGACCGGAGCGATCGCCACCGTGGTCACGATGGTGGCGCTGGCGCTGGGCACCCTCGGCATCACCGGATTCGTCGCACCGGGGTTCCTCCTCGGCGAGGAGACCACGAACCAGGCAGGCCCACTGCCGGCACGGCCTGTCAGCTCGTCCTCCGCCGAACCGACCACCGGACAGCCGACCGCCGGGCTACCCACCGGCGAGCCGCCGAGCAGCCCGGCGGGCCAGGACGGTCCCACCGCGGGCGGAAAGCCGGTCGACCGGGTCGCACTGGCCGCGATGCAGACCTTCCTCGACGACGTCAACTCCGGCGACGCGGCCGCGGCGAAGTGCAGGCTGTGCGCGGACGGGATCAGCACACCCGCGGACGTCGACGAGCTCATCGGCCACCGGCCGGAGCTGCGGATCGATCCGACGATCGACGGACGTGCCGCGGGCATCGACTCCGTCCAGGTCTACCTGCGCGGCACGGCAGGCGGCCGGCAGGTCGACGGCTACTCCACCAACCTCTGGATGACCAGCTACGAGGGACCGTGGTGCGTGCACGCGTTCCGGGTCGTCGTGGTCTGACTCAGAGCAGTTCCCTGCCCGTGCGGGCGCGGTAGCGGATCAGGTGCTGTGGGACGAACGCCGTCACCACCGTGCGCCACTGCTGGTCGGCGGTCAGCAACTGGTAGCTCACCACTCCGAGTGGCGCGCCGTCGACGGCAGGCATCCAGCCTCGCAGCAGGCCCTTGACCTCGTAGCGATACTGCAACCCGTCGGGCGCGTCGTCGTAGTACGAGAACGGGTCGCTGCGCAACGCCGGGCGCAGGTTCACCCAGACCCACTGCGGCGGGTCCACGGGCCGGAAGGCCTCGGGCGGCCCATCGGCGGGCGTCCAGACCGGCCGGGTCGGTGTCGAGCTGACGTCCCGCCGCCACCACCGGCAGGGCATCCGAGCTGGTTGGTTCACGTGCACTCCCCTGACTGACCCCACGATTCGAACAAGCGTTCTAATGGTTGTCAAGGCCGCCGCGGTCGATGCCCGGCAGCATCACAGTCCCGCGGCCCGGAAGAATGTTCTCCGTGACCGAGCGGGCGCGAGGAGGAGTCAGTCATGCCGGTGCCGTCGGCGTCACGGAGCCCGGATCTGGTGCGGAGCCTGCAGGAGCGCGTCGCCAGGGCGCTGCCCGCCGAGCACGTCGAGCGGGTGGGGGACTGGTGGCTGCGCCACACCACGACCGCGTCGTGGTGGCTGGGCACGGTCCTGCCGCACGGGCGGGCCGACCCGGCCGACCTCCCGCGCCGGATCGCGACCGCCGAGGCGTTCTACGCGGGCTTCGGCGCGTTGGCACGGTTCCAGATCACCCCCGGCGCCTGCCCGGACGGCCTCGACCCGGAGCTGGCCGGGCGCGGCTACCGACGGACCGGCCCGATGTCCCTGCAGACGGCGCGGACCGCCGACGTCCGGACGCGCCCGCGTCCGTCCGGGCTGCGGGTGGAGGTGAGCGGCACGCCCGCCCCCGCCTGGTTCGAGGCCTGGCAGGAGGTCCACGGCCACGGTGGTGATCCGCGCGCCGAGCGGGATCTGCTCAGCAGGGTGCGCCTGCCCAGCGCCTTCGTCTGCGTGCTCGGCGGCGACACGGTGATCGCCGTGGGCCGCGCGGTCGCCGACGACGGCTGGGCCGGGCTGTTCGGCATGGCCACGCTGCCGCCGGCACGCGGCAGGGGAGCGGGACGCGCCGTCGTCGGCGTCCTCGCCGACTGGGCGGCCGGGCTGGGCTGCCGCGGCCTCTACCTCCAGGTCGAGCGGGACAACGACCCAGCGCTACGGCTGTACGCGCGGATGGGTTTCACCGAGGCGTGCGCCTACCACTACCGGGCCCTGGCCGGTTGACGGCTCACGACCGGCGCAGTGCCCCGGCGAGCCTGCCGATGCCTTCGGCGATCCGCTCCGGCGTGTGCGTGGTGAACGACAGCCGCAGCGTCGTGCGGTCCGGCGTGCCCGCGTAGAACGGCACCCCCGGCACGAAGGCCACATGACGCTCCAGCGCGGCAGGCAGCAGGGACTCGGCGTCGACGCCGCTCGGCAGCCGCAGCCACACGAACATGCCGCCGCCCGGATCGGTGCGCTCGGTGCCGTCCGGCATGGCATCGTCCACTGTGGCCACCATCGCGTCCTTGCGTGCCCGGTAGGCGGCGCACAGCGTGTCCACGTGCGCGTCGAGATCGCGAGTGGCGAGGTAGATCGCGGCCGCGGCCTGGTCCACTGTGGAGGTGTGCAGGTCGGCGGCCTGCTTCGCGACGGTCAGCGCGGGGCGTAGCGACGTGGGCGCCCGCAGCCAGCCGAGCCGCATACCCGGAGAGCCGATCTTGGAGAAGCTGCCGACGTAGACGACGTGCGCGCCCGCCGACGGCGCCGCGGCCAGCGGCGGGAGCGCGGGGCCCTGGTACCGCAGTTCGCTGTAGGGGTCGTCCTCCACGACCCACACGCCGTGGGTGGCGGTGAGCGCGGCAACGGCCTGCCGTCGTTCAGCGGTGAGCGTGCGCCCGGTCGGGTTGGCGAAGGTCGGCACCAGGTACAACAGGGTGGGCCGCTCCCGCTCGATCACCCTGGCCAGCGCATCCGGATCGAGTCCGTCGGCGTCGCTCGCCACCGGCACGATCCGCGCACCCGCCGCCTGGAAACTCTGCAGTGCCGCCAGGTAGGTCGGCTCCTCCACGGCGACCACCGCACCCGGATCGAGCAGCGCGGAGGCGAGCAGAGTGAGCGCCTGCTGCGAGCCGGTGGTGACGAGGAGATCGTCAGCGCTGGTGGGCAGTCCGCGGCGGGTGAGCCGGGCGGCCACCGCCGCCCGCAGGGCCGGGTCACCCTCCGTGGGCGCGTACTGCAGGTTGCGCCTGCCGGCGGCCTCGCTCAATGCCTGGCCGAAGGCGGCCTGCCAGCCGCCGAGGTCGAACAGCTCCGGCGCGGGCAACCCGCCCGCGAAGGAGATCACCTCGGGGCGCTGGGTGAGAGTGAGCAGGTCGCGAACGGGCGAGCGGGTGATCGCGGTCAGCTTCCGCGGCATGGCAGGGGCGGACACAAGCGGCTCCTCGAGTCGTACGGGTGAGAGGGACCGCGTCCGGGCCGGCGCTCGTGCCGTCGGCGGGACGCGCAGTGGGCTGCAAGGGATGAGGAGCCAAGATCAGCCTACCGGCGCGCCCGGTGACGCGGCCAGCGATTTCCACGCTCACAGCACCTGACGCCGGAACCGGTGCCGTACTGGCGCCCGGGCAGCGACCCGACGTCGACGGCGGCGGCGTGAGCTGCCGGGACTGCGGCCTGCTCGGCCCGGTGCGGCTCGTACCCTACGGCGAGGTCGCGCCGTAGATCCCGAAGGAGACGCCCATGCCCCGTTCCCTCGCCTCCCGGCCGTGGCTGCCGCCGCACAGCGACGAGCGGGTCCGCTCGGTCGCGGAGGCGACGGCGGGGCGGGGCGCGCTCGAGACGCTCGCCGAACTCGACCGGCTGGTGGCGCAGAACCAGCGCATCCACGACGCCGAGGCGGTGAACCTCAATCCCGCCACCAACGTGATGAACCCGCGGGCCGAGGCGATGCTGTCGGCCGGGCTCGGCTCGCGGCCCTCCCTCGGCTACCCGGCGGAGAAGTACGAGACCGGCCTGGAGGCCATCGAGCAGATCGAGATCATCGCCGCCGAGCTGGCCGCGCAGGTGTTCGGCGCCCGCTACGCCGAAGTGCGGGTGGGGTCCGGCGCGCTGGCGAACCTCTACGCGTTCCTGGCCACCTGCCGGCCGGGGGACACGATCATCGCGCCGCCCGCCGCCGTCGGCGGGCACGTCACGCACCACGACGCGGGTGCGGCCGGGCTGTACGGCCTGCGGATCGTGCCCGCACCGGTCGCCGCCGGTGGCTACACCGTGGACGTCGGCGCGCTGCGGGAGCTGGCCGCCGAGGTGCGCCCCGCGCTCATCACCATCGGCGGCAGCCTGAATCTGTTCCCGCACCCGGTGGCCGCGATCCGTGACATCGCCGACGGCGTGGGGGCGCGCGTGCTGTTCGACGCGGCGCATCTGTGCGGGATGATCGCCGGGGAGCAGTGGCCCTCACCGCTGGCCGAGGGCGCCGACCTGCTCACCATGAGCACCTACAAGAGCCTCGGCGGCCCGGCGGGCGGGCTGCTGCTCACCGACGACCCCGGGCTCGCGCAACGGGTGGAGGAGATCGCCCACCCGGGGCTGACGGCGAACTTCGACGCGGGCACGACGGCGGCGCTGGCGGTGACGCTGCTCGACTGGCAGGTGGCCGGCCGGTCCTACGCCGAGTGCATGGTGGCCACGGCGCGGCGGCTGGCCGCGGAGCTGACCGCGCTCGGGGTGCCCGTCTTCGCCGCCGAGCGCGGTGCCACCACGTCGCATCAGTTCGCCGTCCTCGCCGGCCGCTACGGCGGAGGTCAGGCGGCCGCCCGGAGGCTGCGGGAGGCCAACCTGCTCGCGTGCGGCATCGGACTGCCCGCCGAGCCGGTGGAGGGAGATCTCAACGGGCTGCGGCTGGGCACGCCGGAGATCGTCCGGCGCGGCATGACCGAGGCGGACATGCCCGCGCTGGCCGCGTTCCTCGCCCGTGGCCTGGACCCCGCTTCCGATCCGCGCGCGGTCGGCGCCGAGGTGAGCGCATGGCGCCGGAGGTTCACCGGGGTGCACTTCACGGCGTGATCCCGCCCGGTGTGTTGGCCGCCTGTGTCGCCGGCGAGCTGTCCGAGTGCGCACGGACGGCCAACACACATCACGAACGGCCAACACGCGCCCGCGCCTCCCGCCACACCGGGCTGTCGACGTAGTGGTTGTCGAACCGCTCGGCCGAGCGGGCGATCTCGGCGGGGTCGGCCTCGCCCCGGTGCACGCGGTGCAGCAGCCGGTAGTAGTCGAAGCGGTCCATGCCCGGGCTGAACACGACGAGCAGCTCGGCGGCGCAATCCTCGGCGGGGGCGAAGGCGTGCGGCAGTTCGGGCGGCAGCGAGATCGCCTCGCCCGCCTCCAGCGTGTGCAGGTCCTCGCCCGCGAGAACCTGCAGCCTGCCGCCGAGCACGTAGAGCAGTTCGGTCGCGCGGGTGTGGAAGTGCGGTGGTGCGCCCGCGGCTCCCGGCTGCAGGGCGGCCCTGTTGGTGGTGAGGGCGCTCCCGGTGGTGTCCGAGTCGGCCAGCAGCGTGATGACGCTGCCGGGAGCGTCGGACAGCTCGTCGGCGCCGGTGGCGCGGATCAGCGTCGGGGCGGAGGCGTGCGATGTCGTCATGCGTCCACCGTCGCCGGTGCGCGGGACCCGAACAACGACGGATCGTGCCACAATCCATAAGCGAGGCTTATCGAGGCAGGGGTGGGGCATGGAGCGGCGGGACATCGAGGTCTTCCTGACGCTGGCCGAGGAGCTGCACTTCGGCCGCACCGCCGAGCGTCTGCGCCTGTCCCAGGCCCGCGTGAGCCAGACGATCAAACAGGCCGAGCGGCAGATCGGGGCGCCGCTGTTCGACCGCACCAGCAGGCGGGTGGAGCTGACGCCGATCGGGCGGCGGCTGCGCGACGACCTGCTGCCCGCGCACCGGCAGATCGAGACCGCGCTGGCCACGGCGGTCGCCGCGGGCCGTGGCACGGACGGCGAACTGCGGGTGGCGTTCGAGGCGCCCGCCGTGGCCGATCTCATCGGCGAACTGCTGGAGCGGTTCCGGCGGCGCCTGCCGGGTTGCCGGGTCAGGGTCCGGGAGGCGCCGTTCGCCGACCCGCTCGACGCGCTGCGCCGGGCCGAGGCGGACGTGCTGGTCACGGCCCTGCCGGTGAACGTCGCCGGGTTCGAAACGGGCCCGGTGGTCCACACCGAACCGCTGCTGCTGGCCGTGTCGTCGCGGCACCCGTTCGCCCGCCGCCGGGCCGTGTCGCTGGAGGACCTGGCCAGGGACACCGTGCTGCACGCCGCGTGGCCCACGGCTGCCGCACAGCCCGCGGACATCCCGTGGCTGACCCCGACGGGCGCGCCGATCACGCGCGGTCCCGCCGCCGCCACCGTGCAGGAGGTGTTCGCCCTTGTCGCGGCCGGGGACGGCGTGTGCCCGGTGGCCGCCCACGCCGCCGCCTACTTCGCCCGGCCCACCCTGGCCTTCCTGCCGTTCACCGACGCGCCGCCCCTCGAGTGGGGCCTGGTGTGGCGGCGGGCCGCGGAGACCGCCAGGGTCCGTGCCTTCGTGGCGCAGGCACGGACCCGGGCAAGCGGGTGACGCGCGTGTTGGCGGCTCGCGTCGCCGGGTCGGCCGCAGGCGGCCAACACACCGACATGGGCGGCCGGCACCGGGCGGGGTCAGGCGCTGACCCTGCGCATCGCCCTGGTGCCCACGAGCAGGCCCAGCGCCGCCACGACAACGGCCGCGACGGCGCCACCGGCGACGGTGCCCGACAGGATCTCCCCGTTGAACAGTGCGCGCTCGGCGTCCACCACGTAGGTCAGCGGGTTGAAGTCGGCCGCCGTGCGCAGCCAGGCCGGGCCGTTGTCCACCGGCAACAGCATCCCGGCGAGCAGCAGCAGCGGGAAGATCAGCGTCTGCTGCACCGCCCAGAACATCCACTCCTGGTTCTTCGACGCCAGCGCCAGCGTGTAGGACAGGGCGCCGAGGCCGACGCAGAACACGGCGAGGATGACCAGGCCCAGCAGGGCGCCGGCCAGGTGCAGCTCGAAGCCGAACGGGATGGTCGCCACCACGATGATCGCGGTCTGCACGAACATCGGCACGATCTCCTTGAGCGCCCTGCCGACGATCAGGGAGGGCCGCCCGAGCGGGGAGACCAGCATCCGCTCGTGGG
Organism: Prauserella muralis; assembly: GCF_003202285.1. Classification (GTDB taxonomy): domain Bacteria; phylum Actinomycetota; class Actinomycetes; order Mycobacteriales; family Pseudonocardiaceae; genus Prauserella_B; species Prauserella_B muralis. The sequence continues at coordinate 501,315 of NZ_MASW01000005.1, read as the reverse complement.
AGCCGGTCTGGATCTCGAACAGCAGATTCGAGCCGGTGGCCGACGTGCCGAACAGGCACGACATCACGACGATGCCGGGCACGAACCACTGCAGCGCCGAGCCGTCGCTGCCGAGCACGTCCGGCAGCAGCGGCGTGAACAGCGCCAGGAACACCAGCGGCTGCAGCATCGAGAAGATCACCGAGAACGGGTTGCGCAGCACCGGCCGCAGCTCGCGGCTGAAGACGGTGGCGGTGTCGGACACGAAGGTGCTCATGCGGCGATCTCCAGCTTCTGCTCGGACCCGGTGGCGGCTTCCTCGCGGAGGCTGCGGCCGGTGAGGTTGAGGAACACGTCGTCGAGGGTGGGCCTGGCGACCTCGACGGCGGCGACGGGCACGAGCGTGTCGTCCAGTGCCCGCAGCAGCTTCGGCGCGAGCTCGGCCCCGCCGTCGAGGCGCACCTGGAGCGTCGCGCCGGTCAGATCGGTGACGGCGCCGTCGGCGATGCCGAGCACGCAGGTCCTGGCCCTGGCGGCGTCACGATCATGGTCGAAGCGCAGGGTGATCCGGTCGCCCGCGTACGCGGACTTCAGCCGTTCCGGGGTGTCGTCGGCGATCACCCGCCCGTGGTCGATGACCACGACCCGCTCGGCGAGCTGGTCGGCCTCCTCCAGGTAGTGCGTGGTGAGCACCATCGTCGTGCCGTGCTCGGCGCGCAGCCGGCGGACGTGCTCGGCGAGGTTGGCGCGGTTCTGCGGGTCCAGCCCGGTCGACGGCTCGTCGAGGAAGAGCAGCTCGGGTGCGTGGATCAGGCCCATCGCGATGTCGAGCCGCCTGCGCTGGCCACCCGAGAGCGAGGACACGACGCGGTCGGCGAAGGCCTCCAGGTCCAGCGAGCCGATCAGCTCGGCGGCCCGCGTCCGTGCCGCCGCGGCATTCATGCCGTACGCGCGTCCCTGGCTGTGCAGCTCGTCGCGGACCCGCTGGCTGTGCCCGGCGCCGTTGCCCTGGCCGATGTAGCCGATGGCCGACCGCACCGCGCGCGGGTCGGCGGTGACGTCGTGGCCGGCCACCTCGGCCGTGCCCGCCGTGGGCCGCAGCAGGGTGGTCAGCATGCGCAGCGTGGTGGACTTCCCGGCGCCGTTGGGCCCGAGCAGCGCCACCAGCTCGCCCTTGCCCACGTGCAGGTCGAGCCCGCGCACCGCCTCGACCGTCTGCTTCTTCACGGTGAAGTGCCTGGTCAAACCGCTCGTGCGGATCATCGTCTCGGTCATGGGACTCACGCTAGGGTTGCTTGCGGCCAGTTTCTGACCTCAATAGAAGGCAATGTGGATCCCATGGCGAACACGAGTGCGCGGATGCTGCGGTTGCTGTCCCTGTTGCAGACGCATCGCTACTGGCCGGGCAGCGAGCTGGCGCAACGGCTGGAGGTCAGCGACCGGACCCTGCGCCGCGACATCGACCGGCTGCGCGACCTGGGTTACCCGGTCGACGCCAGCCGGGGCGTGGCAGGCGGCTACCAGCTGCGCTCGGGCGCGGCGATGCCGCCGTTGCTGGTCGACGACGAGGAGGCGGTGGCCATCGCGGTCGGGCTGCGCAGCGCGGCCAGCGGCGGGATCGACGGCATCGAGGAGACCTCGGTGCGAGCCCTGTCCAAGGTGGTGCAGGTGATGCCGCCGCGGCTGCGGCGCAGGCTCGACGCGCTGCAGACCTACACCGTGCCCGCGCCGCTGGGCGGCGGCCCGACCGTGGACGCGACGGCGCTGACGGTGCTGGCACAGGCCTGCCGCGACGACGAGCGGCTGCGCTTCGCCTACACCGCCCGCGACGGGCAGGAGTCGTCCCGGCTGGTGGAGCCGCATCGGCTCGTGTCGCTGGGGCGGCGCTGGTACCTGGTGGCGTGGGACGCCGAGCGGCACGGCTGGCGCACGTTCCGCGTCGACCGGCTGCGGGATCCGGTACCGACCGGCGCGCGGTTCCGTCAGCGGGAGCTGCCCGCGCCGGACGCGGCCGCGTTCGTCCGGGAACAGCTCGCGGCCGTGCCCACGCAGTACCGGGTGGAGGTGGAGATCCAGGCCCCGGCGGCGACGGTCGAGCGCGTCGTGTCGCACTGGGGCACCGTGCGGCCGCGTGGCGAGCAGGCCTGCCGCCTGCAGATGAACGTCGACAGTTTCGAATGGCCGGCTCTCGTGCTCACCGCCGTGGGAGCCGACTTCACTGTGCTCGCCCCCGCCGAGTTGCGGGACTACCTGCGTGCGACGGGGGAGCGGTTCGTCCGGTCCGTTAGGTCATGAGGCCCGGCAGGCCCGCCGCGGCCAGCGTGCGCCGCCTGCGCAGCCACACTCTCCGGGTGCCGTCCGAGTAGAGCCTGACGTTCGACAGCTCCCATCCGGAGAACTCGGCCTGGATGGACAACTGCACCGTCGCGGAGACCCGCGACACGCCCGGCGGCAGCTGCACCCGGCGGTATTCCCAGTCCTCGTCGACCACCGCTTCCACATTCGTCATGGAGTGATCACCTGGATCCCTTCCCCGGCTGCTGAGCCGATGACGACCCGTGACGTCTGTTCGTCGACGGTAACCGAATTCGGCTGCCGAACGGTGGGCAGCCGGTACTTTTCCGTCGGTTCACCGCCCCGCACGTCGAAGCCGACGACCTCGTTGCGACCGGTCAGCGTCACCCACGCGAGGTGGCGCCTGGCGTCGTAGGCGATGCCGTAGATGCCCCCCGCGACGGGGTAGCGCTGGCGCAGCAGCAGCGGATCGGTCGAGAAGGCCAGCAGCCCGCCGCCGCGCGTGTCGGCGACCAGCACCCGGCCGAAGGAGTCCACGACCGCGTTCGTGGCGCCCATCCCCGCGCGCAGCCCCTCGTTGACGGTGCCCTGCTCGACGTCCACGTCGAACACCGCGGTGCGCAGCCGGTCCAGCACGACCGCCCTGCCCCCGGTGGTCAGCACGTCGTCGGCGCTGTAGAGGTCGCTGGTGATCGTCTTGGTGACGCGGCCGCCCTCCAGCACCTCCACGGCCTTGCGGTCCCGGACGGCCACCAGCAGCCGCCCGTCCTCGCCCACGGCCACGCCCGCGGGCCTGCCGCGCACCGGAACCGTGCGCACCGTGCCGGACGGCACCGCGATCCGCGCCACCTCGCCGGAACGCGGCAGCGTGGCCAGGACCTCGTCGCCGTGGGCCGTGAGCTCCTCCACGGCGGAGGGCAGCGGCACCGACACGGCCTTGGCGCGGGGCGCGTCCAGGTCGTAGAGCAGCACCGACGGCGGCTCCGCGAGCGCGACCGCCAGCGTGCGCCCCGCAGTGGCCATCGCCGTCACCTCACCGCGCTGGGCGAGCACCGTCCCGGCAGGCTCCCGCTGCGGGGACGGCGAGGTGGCCGCCACCGCCGCCACCGGGTCCTCCACCACCTGGAGCTCGTCACCACCGCCGGTGGAGGAGCAGCCGGTGAGCAGGACTGCCGCGACCGCGGCGACGACGGCGACCCGACGCACGAGTTTGGATCCTCCGCAGAGAGGGACGGGCAGGTTGTCTCCACGTTACCGCCGGTGAGCGACGCTGCCGCCAGCCCCGTGGCGTTACCTCGGCCACCGCTCCGGATAGCCGAACTCCAGCCCGCTGACGTCGTCGAGCGCCGCGCGGATGGCGGTGGGCAGAGTCAGCTCCTCCGCGGCCAGCGAGCCCGAGAGCTGACCGGTGTCGCGGGCGCCGACCACGGGCGCCACCACGCCGGGCCGGTCGCGCACCCACGCCAGCGCCACCGCCAGCGGCGAGGTCCCGAGCCCGTCGGCGGCGGTGGTCACGGCCTCGACGATGCGGCTCGCCCGTTCCGTGCGGTGCTGCTCGACGTAGCCCGCGTAGTCCGGTGACGCGCCGCGCGAGTCCGCGGGCGTGCCCGTGCGGTACTTGCCGGTGAGCACCCCCCGGCCGAGCGGCGCCCACGGCAGCAGCCCGATGCCGTGATGCTCTGCCGCGGGCACCACCTCCCGCTCGATGCCGCGTTCCAGCAGGGAGTACTCGACCTGGGTGGAGACGAGCCTCGACCGGCGCAGCCCGCACGCGGCGGTCGCCAGCTGCCAGCCCGCGTAGTTGGAAACGCCGACGTAGCGGACCTTGCCGCTGTCGACGGCGTGGTCGAGCGCCGAGAGGGTCTCCTCGATCGGCACCGAGCCGTCCCACGCGTGCAGCTGCCACAGATCGATGTGGTCGGTGGCGAGCCTGCGCAGCGACCCGTCGAGCGCGGTGAGCAGAGCGCCCCGGGAGGCGCCACCGCCGAACGGGCCTTCGGTGCGCCGGGCGACCGCCTTGGTGGCGAGCACGACATCCTCGCGCGGCACGAGGTCGCCCAGCAGGGAGCCGAGGATGCGCTCGCCCTCGCCCTCGGCGTAGATGTCGGCGGTGTCCACCAGGGTGCCGCCCGCGTCCACGAACGCGACGAGCTGGTTGGCGGCCTCCTCGGCGTCGGTCACGGTGCCCCAGGACATGGTGCCGAGCGCCATGCGCGACACCTTCAGGCCGGAGCTGCCGAGCGGGCGACGTTCCATGGTCCAATTCAACACAGCGGCACAAAGCGCCTCGTCGGGGGGTGGTTGGCCGGGCGCGTGAGGTCGTGATCAACCGCCCGATAGTGTCGGCGACCGTGCGATTGGGACTGAATCTCGGATACTGGGGCGCGGGCAACGACGCGTCCAACCTGGCGCTCGCCAAGCACGCCGACGAACTCGGCTACGCGGTCGTGTGGGCCGCCGAGGCCTACGGCTCGGACGCGCCGACCGTGCTGGCGTGGATCGCCGCGCAGACCTCCCGCATCGACGTCGGCAGCGCCGTGCTGCAGATCCCGGCGCGGACCCCCGCGGCAACGGCGATGACCGCGGCGACCCTCGACTCGCTGTCCGGCGGCCGGTTCCGGCTGGGCCTCGGCGTGTCGGGACCGCAGGTGTCCGAAGGCTGGCACGGTGTCCGGTTCGCGTCCCCGCTCGGCCGCACCCGCGAGTACGTCGACATCGTCCGCCTCGCCCTGCGCCGGGAACGGGTCCGCTACGAGGGCAGGCACTTCCAGCTGCCGCTGCCCGAAGGGCCCGGCAAGGCGCTCGCGCTGACCGTGCACCCGGTGCGCGACACGATCCCCACCTACCTGGCCGCCATCGGGCCCCGCAACCTGGAGCTGACCGGCGAGATCGCCGACGGCTGGCTGCCGGTGTTCTTCTCACCCGCCCACGCGGGCGAGCAGCTGGCCCACGTGCGGGCGGGCGCCGAGAAGGCGGGCCGCACCCTGGAGAGCTTCGACATCGCGCCGACCGTGCCGCTGGTCCCGGGCGAGGACTGGAAGGCCTGCGCCGACGCCGTCCGTGGCTACGCCGCCCTCTACGTGGGGGGCATGGGCAGCAGGGAGCAGAACTTCTACAACCGGCTGGCGTGCCGGATGGGCTTCGAGGAGCAGGCCGCCGAGGTGCAGCGGCGCTACCTGGCCAAGGACTACCAGGGCGCGATGGCGGCGGTGCCGCTGGAGTTCATCGACGCCACCTCGCTGCTCGGGCCGAAGGAGCGCATCGCCGAGCGGATGGCCGCCTTCGCCGAGGCCGGGGTCACCACGCTCACCGTGGCGCCCTACCTGCCCGATCCGGACGGCGCCGCCGGGGCGCTGCGCACGGCCGTGGCCGCGCTCGAGCTGTCCGGGGCCGCGTGATGGGCTGGTTCGAGGCACTGATTCTGGGCCTGGTCCAGGGGCTGACGGAGTTCCTGCCGATCTCCTCCAGCGCGCACCTGCGCGTCGTGGCCGCGTTCGCGGGCTGGGACGACCCGGGCGCGGCGTTCACCGCGGTGATCCAGATCGGCACCGAGGCGGCCGTGCTGCTGTACTTCAGCAAGAAGATCGGCCGCGTCCTCACGCACTGGTTCCGGTCACTGTACAAACGGGAGTACCGGCACGATCCGGACGCGAGGATGGGCTGGCTCATCATCGTCGGCACGCTCCCGATCGGGGTGCTCGGCCTGCTGTTCGAGGACGAGATCGAGCACGCGTTCCGCGACCTGCGGCTGATCGCCACCACGCTGATCTTCTTCGGCATCCTGCTGCTGCTCGCCGACCGCTTCGGCCGCCAGGACCGTGATCTGGACCACCTGACCGTGCGGCACGGCCTGTGGTTCGGCTTCTTCCAGGCGCTGGCGCTGATTCCGGGCGTGTCGCGCTCCGGTGGCACGATCACCGGCGGCCGGCTGCTCGGCTACCGGCGCGCGGACGCCGCCGAGTACTCGTTCCTGCTCGCCGTGCCCGCGGTGCTGGCATCCGGCGGCTACCAGCTGGCCAGCATCGGCGAGGGCGAGGGACCGGCCTGGGGTCCCACCATCCTGGCGACGGTGACCGCGTTCGGTGTGGGCTACCTGGTGATCGCGTGGCTGATGTCCTACATCAAGCGCAACAGCTTCCTGCCCTTCGTGATCTACCGGGTGGCGCTCGGCGTGTTGCTGTACGTGCTGGTGTTCACCGGCGTCCTCGACCCGGACGCCGGGCCGGTGCCGAGCCCGTAACCCGTAGTCTGGTCACGTGGCAACCGTCATCCTGCTCAGGCACGGCCGTTCGTCGGCGAACGGCTCCGGGGTCCTGGCCGGGCGCAGCCCCAGGGTGGGGCTGGACGACACCGGCCGCGCCCAGGCCGAGGCGCTGGTGCAGCGGCTGACCGGGGTGCCGCTGGCCGAGCTGGTGTGCTCGCCGCTGCTGCGCTGCAAGCAGACGCTCGCCCCGCTGGCCAAGGCCCGCGACCTCGACCGCCGCTCCGAGCCCCGGTTGTCCGAAGTGGACTACGGGGAGTGGACGGGCCGGGAGCTCAAGACCCTGGCGAAGGAACCGCTGTGGCGGGTGGTGCAGGCCCACCCGTCCGCGGCGGTGTTTCCCGGCGGGGAGGGCCTTGCGGCCGTGCAGGCCCGCGCGGTGGCCGCCGTGCGGGAGCACGACGCGCGCATCGCCGCCGAGCACGGCGACCACGCGGTGTGGCTGCTGTGCAGTCACGGCGACGTGATCAAGTCCATCCTCGCCGACGCGCTCGGCCAGCACCTGGACGGCTTCCAGCGCATCGTCGTCGACCCGGCGTCGCTGTCGGTGGTGCGCTACACCGAGACCCGCCCGTTCGTGCTGCGCGTCAACGACCACAGCGGCGACCTCGCCGGGGTCGTGCCCCCGGAGCCGAAGCGGCGCCGCGGCAGGAAGAAGCCACTGTCCTCCGACGCCGACGTCGGGGGCACCACGGGAAGGGAGGACCGCTCGTGACCGACGACAACCCGCTGCTGGCGCCGAGCGAGCTGCCCTACGGGCTGCCGCCGTTCGGCGCGATCGCCGACGAGCACTTCCTGCCCGCCTTCGAGGCCGGGATGGCCGAGCAGGCGGCGGAGGTCGAGGCCATCGCGGCGTCCCCGGAGCCGCCGACGTTCGAGAACACGATCGTGGCGCTGGAGCGCTCCGGCAGGCTGCTCGGCCGGGTGTCGTCGGTGTTCTTCAACCTGGTGGCCTCCGACAGCACCGACGCCCGGCAGCGGGTGCACACCGAGATCGCGCCACGCCTGGCCGCGCACGCCGACGCGATCCACCTGAACCCCACGCTGTTCGCCCGCATCGAGACGCTGTACGAGCAGCGCGGCTCACTCGGCCTCGACCCCGAGTCGGCGTGGCTGCTGCGCCGCTACCACCTGGACTTCCAGCGCGCAGGCGCCGGGCTGCCCGAGGCCGAGCAGCGGCGCCTGCGCGAGCTCAACGAGGAACTGTCGTCGCTGTCGACGACCTTCCAGAACAACCTGCTCGCCGACACCAACGACCTCGCCGTGCTGGTCGACTCCGCGGAGCAGCTGGACGGGCTCGCCGAGGACGCGATCGCCGCTGCCGCCGAGGCGGCCACCACACGCGGCGAGCAGGGCAGGTACCTGCTCAAGCTCGTGCTGCCGACCGGCCAGCCCGCCCTCGCGTCGCTGGCCAACCGGGCACTGCGGGAACGGCTCCACCGCGCCGCCACCTCGCGTGGCGCCCGCGGCAACGAGCACGACACCTCGGCCGTGCTGGCGCGGATCGCCGCCCTGCGTGCCGAACGCGCCGCGCTGCTGGGCCATCCGCACCACGCGTCCTACGTCATCGAGGACCAGACCGCGCGCACGCCGGACGCCGCGCTCGGCCTGCTGCACCGGCTGGCCCCCGTGGCCGTCGCCAACGCCAAGGCCGACGCCGCGGAGCTGCAGCGGGAGATCGCCGAGTCCGGTGAGGACTTCACGCTGCGGCCATGGGACTGGGCGTTCTACGCCGAGCGGGTCCGCAAGCGCCGCTACGACATCGACGACGCCGAGCTGCGCCCCTACTTCGAGCTGGAGCGGGTGCTGCGCGACGGCGTGTTCTACGCCGCCAACCGGCTCTACGGCATCACCTTCACCGAGCGGCACGACCTGCCCGTCTACCACCCCGACGTGCGGGTGTTCGAGGTGCGCGACGCCGACGGCGGCCCGCTGGGCCTGTTCCTCGGCGACTACTACACGCGCGACTCCAAGCGCGGCGGTGCGTGGATGAACAACTTCGTGGAGCAGTCCCGGCTGCTCGGCGAGCGCCCGGTGGTGGTGAACAACCTCAACATCGCGAAGCCACCCGCGGGCGAGCCGGCGTTGCTGACCTACGACGAGGTGACCACCGCGTTCCACGAGTTCGGTCACGCCCTGCACGGCCTGCTCTCCGACGTCACCTACCCGACGTTCTCCGGGGCGAACGTGCCGCGTGACTTCGTGGAGTTCCCCTCGCAGGTCAACGAGATGTGGGCGCTGTGGCCGGAGGTGCTGGCCAACTACGCCCGCCACCACCGCACCGGCGAGCCGCTGCCCGCGCACCTGGTGTCGCGGCTGGAGGAGTCGCGCCAGTACGGCGAGGCGTTCGCGACCACGGAGTACCTGGCCGCGTCGCTGCTGGACCTGGCGTGGCACACCCTCGGCGCGGGCGAGCACGTCGACGACGTGGCCCGGTTCGAGGCGGAGGCACTCGAGAAGGCGGGTGTGGCACTGGAGACGGTGCCGCCGCGCTACCGCAGCACCTACTTCGCGCACATCTTCTCCAGCGGCTACGCCGCCGGGTACTACTCCTACATCTGGAGCGAGGTGCTCGACGCCGACTCGGTGGAGTGGTTCCGCGAGCACGGCGGGCTGACCCGCGCCAACGGCGAGACGTTCCGCCGGGAACTGCTGAGCAGGGGCGGCAGCGTCGACTCGATGGAGGCGTTCCGCGCGTTCCGGGGCCGCGATCCGGAGATCGAGCCCCTGCTGCGGCGCCGAGGCCTCACCGGAGCCTGAAAGCCCCGCGAGTCCTGCACTCAGGCCCGCGAGTTCTGCACTCAGGCCCGCGAGTTCTGCACTCGGGACACGTGACTGCGGCACTCTGGGGACAGGCGAGCGGGCCGGTCGAGGCGGCCAAGGGCGCGGCGGGGTGGCTCGGCGGTCCGGACGAGCGGGCCGAGCGCCGCGCCCGCCGGTGGGGAGGCGGAGTAGACTCCCGCCTCCCCATCGGCGGGCGGCGGATCAGACCAGGCCGAGCTTGGTGACGGCGTCGCGCTCCTCGGACAGCTCCTTGACGGAGGCGTCGATGCGGGTGCGGGAGAACTCGTCGATCTCCAGGCCCTGCACGATCTCGTAGGTGCCGCCCTTCGTCGTGACTGGGAACGACGAGATCAGGCCCTCGGGCACACCGTAGGAGCCGTCGGACGGGATGCCCATCGACACCCAGTCGCCGTCCGGGGTCCCGTTGACCCAGTCGAAGACGTGGTCGATGGCGGCGTTGGCCGCGGAGGCCGCCGACGACGCGCCGCGGGCCTCGATGATCTCGGCGCCGCGCTTGGCCACGCGCGGGATGAACTCGTTCTCCAGCCAGTTCTGGTCGTTCACGGCCGCGGCGGCGTTCTCGCCCTTGACCTCGGCGTGGAAGATGTCCGGGTACTGGGTGGCCGAGTGGTTGCCCCAGATGGTGAGCTTCGTGACGTCGGACACCGCGACGCCGAGCTTCTTCGCCAGCTGGGCGATGGCCCGGTTGTGGTCGAGCCGGGTCATGGCGGTGAACCGCTCGGCGGGCACGTCGGGCGCGTGCGACTGCGCGATGAGCGCGTTGGTGTTGGCCGGGTTGCCGACCACGAGCACCTTCACGTCGTCGGCGGCGCCCGCGTTGATCGCCTCGCCCTGCGGCTTGAAGATGCCGCCGTTGGCCTCGAGCAGGTCGCCACGCTCCATGCCCTTGGTGCGGGGGCGGGCGCCGACCAGCAGCGCGATGTTGACCCCCTCGAACGCCTGCTTCGGGTCGTCGAAGATGTCGATGCCGTTCAGCAGCGGGAACGCACAGTCCTCCAGCTCGAGTGCGGTGCCCTCGGCCGCCTTCACCGCCTGCGGGATCTCCAGCAACCGCAGCCTCACCGGCTTGTCCTGCCCCAGCAGCTGACCGGACGCGATGCGGAACAGCAGCGCGTAGCCGATCTGGCCGGCCGCGCCGGTGACGGTGACGTTGACAGGGGCTTGGGTCATAACGTTCTCCTGCTGATGGGTTCCGTGCTTGTACCGGGGATGCTATCGGCCGGACGAGCGTCCGGACGGGTGCGTCGCCTCACCTGAACCGATTGAGCGCCGATGTCGAAGGCCCTGCCCAGCGCCAGCACGGCCTCGTCCAGCTTGGCGAGGCTGGACAGCACCGCCCTGGCCTCCCCGGTGTCGGCGGTGTCGGCGATGTCACCCCGCGCGTCCTCGCCCGCCTCGGCGAGCACGTGGTGGCCGGGGGAGCGGATGACCCGAAGCAGCACGTCCACGTTTCCGGTGATCCGTCCGCTCAGGACGCCGAGGCGGTCGTCGAGAGCCAGCAGGCCCGGCTGCGCCCGGGCGGCGATGTGCCGCACACGGAAGGCGATGGCCTCCAGCGTGTTGAGCACGTACCAGCCGTAGTCGCGGCGAGCGCCGCGCAGGTTGATCGGGTGAGTCAGCGGCTCCACGGTCGCGCGCAATCGCTCGACGGCGCGGTCGACCTCCCGCGAGCACTCGATGACGTTGACGTTCTCCCGGCCGGACAGCAGCGCCTCGGCCTGCGTGGTGAAGTGCCGCACCTCCTCCAGCGCGGCCGCGACGTCGTCCAGCAGCACGGTGCGGGTGCGCACCGGCACGATCACCACGGCCGCGAGGATGCCCGCGGCGGCGCCGACGGCCGTCTCGGCCAGTCGCACGCCCAGCACCTCCAGGCTGAACGTGCCGAGCAGACTGTAGAGCAGGCCGAGCATGGTGGTGATGAAGAAGGCCATGGCGGTCTGCGAGGCACGCGCGAAGAACGCCGTGCCGAACACGCATGCCAGGACCAGCACGATCGTCACGGGGGTGTTGCCCGCCACCAGCAGCGCGCACAGCGCCCCGCCGAAGATGCCGACGATCGTGCCCGTGAGCCGCCGCGCGCCCTTGATCAGGGTCGCGCCCGCGCTGGACGTGCCGAGGAAGACGACGAACACCGTCAGCACCGCCCAGTACCAGCGCTGCGGCGCCACCAGCTCCCCGCCGGCGACGGCCAGCCCGCCACCGACCACCGCCTGGATGGCGCTGCGCGTGCGGTTGTCGTAGGCGAACACCCGGGTCCGCTCGGGCTCCTCCGGTGGCTGCTCGGCGTGCTCGGTCTCGGCGGAGTAGTCGCGCTCGGCGATGCGCTGGGCGTTGACGTCGGCCAGTGCCAGTTCGGCGATGGCCCCGCGCAGGTCGTCGCCGGGCTCGGCTCGCTCGGCGAGCCTGCTGCCCGACACCAGCAGCCTGCTGAACTCCTCGGTGTCGCTGATCACCGGCAGCTCACGCGGGTCACGTTCGATGAGCGAGCGGAACCGCCGCAGCCGCGTCACCAGCTCGTCGCGCACCCGCGGCGACAGCTCCCGCGCACAGGTGCGCCGGGTACTGATCGTCATCCACTGTGCCGCCAGCTCCACCTCGATCGCCCTTCTGCGCAGCATCGCCGCCGCCCGGGCGTCCAGCACGTCGCCCGCGACGTCCTCGATGAGCAGCACGGCCTCGTGCAGACGGGCATTGGCCCTGCGCAGCTGGGTGGCCGAGCGTGCAGAGCCCTCGGCGGCGAGGTGGCTCGCCGCCGCGCTGGCCACGGCACCGAGCCGCGCCCGGAACGCCCTGCGCACACTCAGCAGCTCCCGCTCGGCCCTGCGCGGCAGGAGCGCGAACCGCACGAGCGCGTTCGCGGCCAGCCCGGTGGCCAGCGCGCCGAGCAGCACCGGCACCTGCTCGACCCGCGTCTGCAGGAACATGGCGAAGAAGAAGAGGAAGAAACTCAGCGACCCCAGCGCGATCCCACGCGGGCCGAACCGCTGCGCGTACACCGCCACGAAGATCAGCAACACGAACACCACGCCGTCCACCGGCGGCACCGCCTGGCCGTAACTGGCGGCCGTCAGTGCGCAGGCACCCACCACGAAGCCCAGCGCCAGCGTCACCGCCTGCCCGCGCGGCTCGGGGTCGTTGACGGTGAACGCCGACATCATCGCCGCGATCGCGGCCACCAGCACCACCGGCAACGGCAGGCCGAGCGGCACCAGCACGGCCGCCGCGACCGCGATGCCGAGCACGGCCATGGTGGCCAGCCTGCTGCGCACGAGACCGGGATCGGAGGCGCGCAGCCGGTCGAGCGGCGCGGCGATCATGCCAGCAGCTCCCACTGCGCCAGACGCACCCGCGGGCCGGTGCCCGCGGTGATCCGCAGCCGGTGATGGCGCAGCGGGCGCGGCTGCGCCACCCGGAACGGGCGGGTCTGCCTGCGCCAGCGGAACGTCTCGCCCGCGCGCCGGTCGAGCACCGTCCACGTCAGACCGTCAGCGGAGCCCTCGAGTGTCCAGTCGCGAGGGTCGCCGTCCGTGCTCGCCGAGGTGAGGGTGTAGACGCTGACGGCGCCGCCCGCGCCGTGCGCGGTGTGCTCGACGACCGGGGCGGGCGAGGAGAAGGTGACCTCGGTGGCGGTGGTGTCGTCGAGCAGCCGGGCGACGTCGGTGCCGTCGGAGCAGCGGGCCGTGCCGGGCAGGTCGGTGGGCGGGCGGGGACGGCGGGGCCGCCCGGCGGGCGCGCCCCACGCCGAGGGCCGGGGCCCGAGCTCGAAGTCGAGCACGGCACCGGCCGCCAGGACGTCGTGGTCGATCCACGGGACGTCGTGCGCGGAGCCGTTGACCCACAACCGCTGCACGTACACGTTGCGCTCGCTGTTGCCGGGTGCGTTGACCACCAGGTCGCCCCCGCTCTCCAGGTGCACCACGGCGCGGCGGAACAGCGGGGAGCCGATCGCGTAGCGGGGGCTGCCGACCGCCAGCGGGTACAGCCCGAGCGCGCTGAGCACGTACCAGGCCGACATCTCGCCGTTGTCCTCGTCGCCGGGGTAGCCCTGGCCGAGGTCGCTGCCGAGATAGCAGCGGCGCAGCACCTCGCGCACGATCCGCTGCGTCTTCGCGGGCGCGCCCGCGTGCAGGTACACGTAGGGAATGTGGTGCGAGGGCTGGTTGGCGTGCCCGTACTGGCCGAGCCGCACGTCCCGCGCCTCGGTCATCTCGTGGATCACCCTGCGGTACGAGCCGGGCCGGGTGCCCGTCTCCGGGGTCGCGAAGAAGGTGTCCAGACCGGACTCCAGCCCCGCGCGCCCGCCGTGCAGGGCCGCGAGCCCTTCGCCGTCGTGCGGCGCGCTGAACGCCATGTTCCAGCCGTCGGTCTCGGTGTAGTCGTAGCCCCACACCGCCGGGTCGTAGGCGCCGGGCTCGCACCGCCAGTCACCGCCCCGGGTGCGGCCCTGGAAGAACCCGATGCGCGCGTCGAACAGGTGCACGTAGCGCTGGGCCCGGCCCGCGAGGTACTCGGCGTCGTCGTCCTCGCCGAGCGCCCGCGCCCAGCGGGCGAGGGCGAAGTCGCCGACGCAGTTCTCCAGCGTCCACGACAGCCCCTCCCGCGTCGAGGTGGGGGTGTAGCCCAGGAAGATCGACTCGCCGAGACCCGTGCGCCCCACGGCACGTCCGGGCGGGGTGACGGTCGCGTTGCGCAGCGCGGCCTCGTAGGCGGCGCGCACGTCGAAGCCCCGCACGCCCTTGAGGTAGGCGTCGGCGAAGACCGCGTCCGAGCCGGTGCCCACCATCGCGTCGGCCGCGCCGGGGCAGGACCAGCGCGGGATCCAGCCGCCCTCGGTGTAGTGGCGGACGAACCCGTCGAGCAGCTGCCCGCAGACGGTGGGCGTGAGCAGCGCGTAGGCGGGCCACGTGGTCCGGTAGGTGTCCCAGAAGCCGTTGTTGACCGCGATCGTGCCCTCGCGCACGGCCGCGCCGGTACGAGTGCGGGTGCTCGGCCTGCGGCTGCGGACCGCAGGGCTGGCGTGCCGCACGCCGCCGGGGGTGTGCTCGTGCCCGGAGTTCGGGTACAGGTACATGCGGTACAGGCAGGAGTAGAGCGTGGTCAGCTCGTCCTCGCTCGCGCCGTCGACCTCGACCCTGCCGAGCAGCGCCGCCCACTGCTGCCGGGCACGCTCGCGGACGTCGTCGAAGCTCAGCGGCACGCCGACCTCGGCGTCCAGGTTGCGGCGCGCCTGGTCGAGGCTGAGCAGCGAGGTCGCCAGGCGCAGCGTCACCGTGCGCGCGGCGAAGCGCAGGTAGCCGGTGACGGTGCGCCACGGCGGACGGCGCAGCGTGGCCCCGTCGATCGGTTGCTCGTCTACGGTGCCGTGCACGAACATGCGCCGCGCGCCCGCCGAGGCGCGGCTGCGGACCCACGTGTGGCCGGTGACGGTGCGGCGCGCGGGATGCAGGCGCAGGCCACCCCGGTTGCGGGTGTTGTCGAACAGCAGCCAGCCGTCGTCGTCGGGGAAGGTGAAGCGCAGGATCGCCGCATGGTCGGCCGGTGCGATCTCCGCGGTGATCCCGCCGTGGAGCCGCACCCGGTAGTGATGGGGCGCGTCGGTCTCGTCGGCGTGGGAAAAGCCGCGTGCCCTGGCCTTGCGGCCCGCCGTCACCGCGCCGTCGCCCGGCATCACCTGGAAGGTGTTCCGGTCGCCGGTCCACGGGCTGGGCAGGTGGCTGAGCGCGAACGCCTGGATGGCGCGATCGGCATAGCGGTACGGCCAGTCCAGCGCCCCGGCGTCGGTGACGGGCGTCCAGAAGTTGAAGCCGTGCGGCACCGCCGTGGCGGGCAGGCAGTTGCCGCGGGAGAACCGTCGGCCGGAGTGCGTGCCGCGGGTGGTGCGCACCTGGTCGACGGGTTCTCGCTGTGGCAGCGGGCGTTCGCCGAGGCGCAGGTCGTCGAGCCAGCCGGTCAGCTCGCCCTCGCCGGGCGCGTCGGTGACGAGCACGAGGGCGCGCGCGGTGCGCCCCGCGGCGACGTCACCGAGCCGGTGCCGGACGAGGTTCCACTGGTCGACGTAGAGCCGCTTCGACTCGCCCTGCGCCCGCGCGGTCGCCGGGGGCAGCAGCTCGCTCAGTGTGCTGCCGTCGGTGAACTCGACGTCCACGGTGACGTGGGTGCTGCGGTAGGACGGCGGGGCGCCGTCGGACTCGGGCAGCACGACGTAGGACAGCTCGGTGTCGGCGGTGACCGGCACGTCGACGGCGAACAGCCCCGCCCGGGCCTGGCCCGCCACCGACGTCGCGTAGTGCAGTGCCCGCGCGCCGGTGTTGCCTGCCTTCGGGAGCGCGGCGAGCGGGTCGACGGGCCCGTCGCCGACGTGCACGCGCAGCCGCTGCCCCGTGCCCGGATGTGGATCGCCGTCCTCGAAAGAGGTGAAGAACTCACTGGGCGCCACAGCCTCACCCTAGTGGCGTGCCGGGCCGTCAGGCGCCGGTGCGCGGCCGCAGCGCCCTGGTGGACATGCTGCTCACCAGCGAGCCGATCACGATGCCAAGCAGCAGGTAGACGGCGGCGCTGGCGATCTGCACCCGCAGCTGCTCGCCGACCGTGAACGGCCACACCATCAGCGCCACGGTGACGAGCGCGATGATCCAGCCGAAGAACGCCATGGGCCGCGGTGCCACCTGCAACAGCAGGTGCGCCACCGCCGTGGCCAGCAGCCCGCCCACCGCGCCGAAGCCGGCCAGCCAGAAGGCACCGATGTAGTCGATACCGCCCTGGGCGTTGCTGGGCGCGATCACCGGGATGCCGAACACACCGGTGACCACGAGCGTGGCCACCACCCCGGCCAGTGCGGCGACGAGCGCGGTGGCGAGCCCGCCCGCCCACAACGTGCGCGCGGCGACCTTCGGGGTGCCGGGCTCGCGGTGCCCCTCGCCGTATCCGTCGTAGTAGCTCACCACCGTCGACGGTAAGCCCGCCGCCCCGTTGCCGCGAGGCGAACGTTAACCCGACGGGAGCAACCGTTCAGCCGTACTTGCCCTGCACCGCGCCGTCGGCGATGGCGGTGACCACCTTGAAGGCCTTCATCGCCTCGGTCATGTCGGGTGCGTCGAAGCCGACCGTGCGCACGCCGGTCTGCTCCACCGTGGGAACCACGGCCGCCGCCTGCGCGAGGTGGCTGGCGTCGAACTCGACCTCGATCCGGTGCGCCGCCCGCGCGGCCTCGGCGCGCCCGGCTCGCCGCATCCCGCTCGTGGCCGCCTCGGTGAGCCGGGCGCAGGTCACCGCGGGCGGCAGGCAGATGGCGGCGTAGCGGCTCACGCACTCCTTCACCGCCACGCGTGCCGCGTCCGGCGCGTACTCCGCGGCCTCGGCGCAGGCCTTGTCGTCACCGCTGACCAGCAGCACCGGCACGCCGTACTCGGCCGCCAGCGCCGCGTTGAGCCCGCCCTCACCCGCGGGGGCGCCGTCGAGCCACACGCCGGTGATCTGGTTGGGCAGGTAGGTGTGCGAGAGCACGCCGTCGCAGCCGGCGCCCGCGTGGTAGCCGAGGAACACCACCCCGTCGACGCCGCTGTCGATGCCCTCCATCATCGACAGCGGCTTGTGCCTGCCGGTGAGCATCCTCGCCCGGGGGTCCAGCTCCTCCAGCAGCAGGTTGCGCTGCGACGAGTGCGCCTCGTTGACGAGCACGTCGGTGGCCCCGCCGGCGCAGAGCCCGGCGACGGTGGCGTTGACGTCGCCGGTGAACAGCCTGCGGAAGCGTTGCCACTGCTCGGTTCCGGGCACCACGTCGTCGGTCCAGGTGACGCCGGTGGCGCCCTCCATGTCGGCCGAGATCATGATCCGCATGGCCGCCAACCTAGCGTCCGGCGACGAGCCGGAGGGCACCGTGGGCACACAACATGCACCCAAGGTCACCTCGGGCACGGTGCGTGCCTCTGCTCGGCGGCGTTGTCCATGGGTACGGCGAAAGCGCGTGAACGCGATGTGTAACCTCGAAGCTCAGTATGGCGACCACCACCGACCCCGTGCCGAACGCCGGTACCACAGTGGACCGGCCTTCCGAGACACCGGAGAACCCCGGTGTCGGCGAGCCCGCGCGCTTTCCGTACCGCACGATCGCGCTCGGCGTGGTCGGCAGCGTCGTCCTGATGCTCGCCTCCCTCGGCGCGGGCGGCGTCCTGGTCAACGACCCGGTCCTGGGAACGGGCCCGCTGTCGTGGATCCGGTTCGGGCACGGCAAGGCGCTGGCCACCGCCCTGCTGTACGTCGGCTTCGGGCTGGTCGTGTGGGCGTGGGTGCGGCTCGGCCGCTACGTGCTGGCCCGCCGCATCGGCAGCAGGCCGATCGTGGTCGCCGCGCTGTGCTGGATGGGCCCCCTGCTCGTCGCGCCACCGCTGTTCACCAGGGACGTCTTCTCCTACCTCGGGCAGGGCGCGCAGCTGCTGCACGGGCTCGACCCCTACGCCTACGGCCCCGCGGCCCTGGACGTGCTGCCGGACGTCGTGCAGAACGTCCACCCGCTGTGGCAGACCACTCCGGCACCGTACGGTCCGCTGTTCCTGCTCGTCGCCAAGGGCATCGTGTCGGTGACCGGCAACAACATGATCGCGGGCGTGATCGTCACGCGCGTGCTGTTGCTCGCCGGGCTGGCCGGCATGCTGTGGGCGCTGCCGCGGCTGGTGCGGCACCTCGGCGGCAACCTGCCGGTCACCATGTGGCTGGCCATCGCGAGCCCGATGACGGTGATCCACCTCGTCGGTGGCCCGCACAACGACCTGCTCATGCTCGGCTTCCTCACCATCGGTGTGCTCGCCGCGCTGGAGCGCAAGCACGCGCTGGCGATCGTGCTGGTCACGGTGGGGATGCTGATCAAACCCACGGCGGCGGTGGCGTTGCCGTTCCTCGTGTGGGTCTGGGCCAACCACCTGCCAGATGACAGGAGCCTGCCCAGGCGGTTCGTCAGGGCGGTGGTGCCCTCACTCGGGATCTTCGGCGCGGTGTTCGTCGCGGGCACCTGGGTGTCGCTGGGCTCGTTCAACCTCGGCTGGATCACCGGGCTGCAGGCCCCGCAGCTGATCGTCAACTGGCTGAACTTCCCGAGCGGGGTCGGCGAGATCATCTACACCATGGTGAACGTGGTGGTGGACGTGCAGCCGTCGCCGTTCATCACCGTCGCGCGCCTCATCGGCTGGGCACTGCTGGCGGCGTTCGTGGTGCGGCAGTGGTGGCTGGCGCGGCACGGCGGCACCGAGGCGATCCTGCGGATGGCGTTCGCGCTACTGTCGGTGGCGATCCTCGCGCCCCCGACCCTGCCGTGGTACCTGACGTGGGGCTTCGTGATCCTCTCGGCGTTCCCGTGGCGGCGGCTGCACCTGGCCGCCGTCGTGGGCGTTTCGATGTTCCTCGTGCTCGTCTACTACCCGACGGGGGAGCAGAGCCTCTACGACTGGTGGTTCATCGCCGCCGTCGTCGCGGCGAGCCTCTACGGCGCCGCCTCGCTGCTGCGGCCCGACCCGCTGGGCCTGATCGCCGCCTGGCGGCGCCTTCCCCGCTCCGACTGACCCCGTTCCGGCTGACCCGCGCGGGCGGGCGTCCGGTCACCCGGCGGACCAGCCGCGCCAGGTGGTCACCGCGATGCTGACGAGGGGACCCTGTGGCGGCGTGCCGGAGTACTGCGGGTACTTGGCGGCGAGCGCGGCCAGCGGCCGCCCCCGGTCGGCGTCCCCGGTGAGCACGGTCGCGACGCCGTCGGCACGCACCCACCACAGGGCCGTCCAGTCCTCGGCGTAATGGTCCACGAGCAGCGACACGTGCGGGTTGGCGGCGATGTTGCGCAGCCGCCGCAGGTTGGTGCTGGTCTTGGGCTTGGCGTCCACGGCGAACACGATCCGATGGTCGTCCGGCATCGCGAACGTCACCGGCACCAGGTGCGGCACGCGGTCGTCGCCACACGTGGCGAGCCGGGCCACGCGCGCCGCCGAGAACCGGTGCCTGGCCTGCTGCTGGGGCAACCGCATCACGTCAGGCTAAGGGTCCCCGCGCCGGCGTCGAGCACGGCCCGCACGCCGAGCGGGACGGTCAGCGCACCCTGGTGGTGACCGAACCCGAAACCCGCCACCATCGGCACGCCGAGCGGTCCGAGCCGGTCGAGCAGCACGGCACGGACGTCGTCCTGCGGCCCGCATCCGGTCCACGAGCCGAGCACGATCCCGGCGACGCCGGCGAACCAGCCCGCGCGCAGCAACTGCGTGAGCAGCCGGTCGATGCGGTAGGGCTGCTCACCGACGTCCTCCAGCAGCACGAGCGCACCCTCGGCCCGGACCTGCTCCGGCGTGCCCAGCCCCGCGGCCAGCAGGCTCAGGTTGCCGCCCACGAGCGTGCCCTCCGCCCGGCCCGGCACCAGCGTCTCGGCGTCCGGGCCCGTGAGCACACGCCCAGCGGGCGGCGCGAACAGCGCCTGTTCCAGATGTGCGGCCGCCACGGCGTCGAAGTGCGTCGAGGCCGGCATCGGGCAGAATAAGCTCGGCAGTCCGAGATGGACGGACACGGCGGCGTGCAACGCGGTCGTGTCGCTGGACCCGCAGAACAGCGTCGGTCCGGCGGCCCGCAGCGCGGCCCAGTCCACGAGGTCGAGCATCCGCTGGCAGCCGTACCCGCCGCGGGCGGCGAACACGGCGGCGACGTCGGGCCGCAGCCATGCCCGCTGGAACGCCTCCACGCGGTGGGTGTCCTCGCCGGCGAGGTAACCGAACCGAGGGTGGCGCGCGAGCACGCCGTCGTCGGCCTCCACCCGCAGGCCCAGCGCGGCGAGCCGCGCGGCCCCTGCCTCCAGCAGCTCGGCCTTGACCGGGCCCGCAGGGGCCACCAGCGCCACGGTGTCGCCGCGCCGCAGCACGGGCAGCCGGGTCATCGCCGCAGATCCACCGGCGGCACGCCGGGCGCGGCGAAGCCGAACACCTGACCGTAGAAGGCCAGCTCGGCCTCCAGCGCGGCCACGATGGTCGCCGCCTGGCGGAAGCCGTGCTGCTCGCCGGGGAAGGTCAGGTGCGCGTGCGCCAGCCCAGTGCCTCGCAGCGACTCCACGAACCGCTGCGCCTGCTCCGGCGGGCAGATCTCGTCCTCCAGCCCCTGCAACAGCAGCACCGGACCCGCGAGCGTGTCGATGTGGTTGATGGGGGAGCGCTGCGCGTACCGGTCGGCCGCGTCCGGCAGCGGACCGACGAGCCCGTCGAGATAGCGCGACTCGAAGTCGTGGGTCTCGCCGCCCTGCCCGGTCCACGGCTCCAGGTCCAGGATCGGGTACTTGATCGTCGCGGCCCGGTAGGTGCGCACGGTGGTCATCGACGCGGCCGCGGTGAACCCGCCCGCGCTGCCGCCCCGGACGGCGATCCGCTCCGGGTCGGCCATCCCCTCGGCGACGAGCGCCTCGGCGACCGCCGCGCAGTCCTGCACGTCGACCACGCCCCACTGCTCCCGCAGCCGATCCCGGAACCTCCGCCCGTAGCCGGTGGAGCCGCCGTAGTTGACGGCGACCACGCCGATGCCCCGGCTGGTGAAGTAGGCGAACTCCAGCGAGAGCACCGGGTGGCTCCGTCCGGTGGGGCCGCCGTGGGCGTGCACGAGGTACGGCGGCAGCTCGCCGCCGGGCGCGGCGTGGTCCGGATTGGCCGGCGGGTAGACGTAGGCCGGGATCGGCTCGCCCTCGGCGGTGTGGAACACCCGCTCGACCGGCGTCGGCAGGTACCCGGCGGCGGGCAGCGGCGGCTGTGCGGTCAGCTCCGTGAGGGTGCCGTCGGCGAGATCGACGTGCACGACAGCCGTGTCGCGGCGCGGCCCCGCGGCGATGCCCACGACGCCTCCCTCGCTCACCGCCAGCGACGGCGACCACGCGGTGAGCTCGGGCGCCACCGGCGTCAGCGACCGGGTGGCCTCGTCGAGCACCGCCAGCCGCCCGGCGTCGAGCACGGCGTGCCGCCCGCCGCCCAGCGGCGCGCTCCAGCGCGCGCCGAGCCTCCACAGCGCACCGCCCAGCTCGGCCTCCACCGGCGCCAGGTTGGTGACGTGGCCGTCGAGACCGACGCGGTGCAGGTTCCACCAGCCGTCCGGGTCGGCCAGCGCGAGCAGTGTCCGTGGCCCTTCCCAGCGCAGCTGGCACACCGCCGTGTCCGGGCCGCCCGCGAGCACCCGGTGCGCCCCGAAGGTTCCGTCGGCGCCGACCTCGGCCACGCACAGCTGCGTGCCGTCCCAGGGCATCGCCGGATGGTTCCAGCCGAGCCACGCCGCGTGCCGCCCGTCTGGCGACAGCTGTGGCGCGGTGAGGAAGTGATGGCTCGCCGCCAATGAACGCGGCTCGCCCCCGGCGAGCGGGATCGCCACCAGGTCCCGGGTGACGTCGGTGCGCCGGGGTCCGGTGCTGGCCTCCCGCACCGCCCACACCTCCCCTTCGGGACCCGGCCGCAGATCGCCGTAGCGCACGCCGTGCCGCTCGGCGGGCTCCGGGGTCAGCGGACGGACCTCACCGGAGGCCGGCTCGCGCGCGTAGACCCGCTGGTCGTCCCAGTGCGTGAACACCACAACCCCGCCCACGGCCAGCCAGGGCCGCCCGCCGTACTCGTGAACGCGGTTGCGCGCGTTCCACGGCGCGGGCAGCACCTCCTCGACGGCCTCGCCGGTGTCGCGGACCAGCGCCACCCTGCCGCCCTCGGCCGGCCGCGCCTCGGCCCACCACACGTCGCCGTCGACGACATCGAGCCAGTCCGGCGTCACCGCGGCGGCGGCGACGTCGGCCGCCCGGATCGGCGACGTCCAGCTTCCGTAGGGTGTGGTGCGGGGCATGGCGCCACCTTATTCCCGGCGTCCGGGACTCACCGGTCGCCCCGGACGAGCCTGATCTTGGAAGTTGGCTTAGGGTCGTAAGTGCCATGGCTCGTGTCATTCACGTCTTCCGTCAACCCGACCGCTTCGTCGCCGGAACCGTCGGGGAACCCGGCGACCGCACGTTCTATCTGCAGGCGTCGGAGAACTCCCGCACGATCAGCGTGACCATCGAAAAGCAGCAGGTCGCCGTGCTCGCCGAGCGGCTCAGCTCGCTGCTCGAGGAGATCGCCAGCCGCTTCGGCGCCGACGTGCCCGAGGAGGTGCCCGACGACCTGCTCGACATGGACCCGCTCGACGTCCCCGTCGAGGAGGAGTTCCGGGTCGGCACCATGGGCCTCGGCTGGGACGCCGAGAGCAAGGCCGTGGTCATCGAGCTGCTGGCCATCACCGAGGGCGAGGTCGACGAGACGGTCGTGCTCGACGACACCGAGGAGGGCCCCGACGCGGTGCGGGTGTTCCTCAGCCCCGTGGCCGCGCGGGCGTTCGCCGCGCGCGCCGACCGGGTGGTCAACGCCGGACGCAAGCCCTGCCCGCTCTGCGGCGAACCGCTGGACCCGGCGGGCCACATCTGCCCGCGGCAGAACGGTTACCGCCGCAACACCGAGCTCACCGACGCCGCCGACGAGGACGAGAGCTGACGGCGGTGCCTGCCCGACACCTCGACCCGGCCGACCCCGCGGCGAAGGAACTCGTCGCGCGCGGGCGTCTCGACGTGGAGGGGCGGCTGGTTGACGCGTCCAACGTCACGCTGTTCTGTTCGGTCGAGCTCGACGGGCTCAGCGCGAACGCGGTGTACAAGCCGGTGCGGGGCGAGCGCCCGCTGTGGGACTTCCCCGACGGCACGCTGGCGGGCCGCGAGGTCGCGACGTACCTGATCGCGGAGGCGGCGGAGCTGGCGAGCGTGCCGCCGACGGTGCTGCGTGACGGCCCGTTCGGCGAGGGCATGGTGCAGTTGTGGGTCGAGACCGCCGAGGACGACCTCGTCGACGTGTGCGCGCCGGAGGAGCTGCCCGAAGGCTGGCGGGTCGTGCTGCACGCGCACGACCGGCTGGGGGAACCCGCGGTGCTCGCGCACGCCGACAGTCCTGGTGTGCGCGAGCTGGCGGTGCTGGACGTCGTGGTGAACAACACCGACCGCAAGGGCGGCCACGTCCTGCACGGTGCCGACGGCCGGGTCTACGGCGTCGACCACGGCATCTGCCTGCACACCGACCCGAAGCTGCGCACCGTGCTGTGGGGCTGGGCGGGGGAGCCGCTGCCCGGCGAGGCGATCGACAAGCTGCGGAAGCTGCGCTGGGCGGTCGACCACGACCTGGGCGAGGCGCTGGCCGAGCTGCTCACGCCCGCCGAGGTGCGCGCGGTGGCGGCCCGCGCCGACGCGCTGCTCGCCGACGGGGTGTTCCCGGCGCCGGCCGAGGACTGGCGCGCGATCCCGTGGCCGCTCTTCTGAGCACGTCCGGCGCTGGGCACCCCGGTGTTCGCGCTCAGCGGAACTTCGCGGCGTTGCGCCGGGCCCACTCGGCGTAGGTGGTGCCGGTCCGGCCGGTGGCCTGCCGGAACCCGGGCTCGGGTTCCGTGCGCATGTCGTCGCCGCCGGAGAGCAGCCAGTCGGCGACGTCGGGCTCCACGCCCTCGCCGATCCAATGCTGCCTGGCCTGTTCCCTGCTCAGTTCGACGTAGCGCACCTCACGCCCGAGCGCCTCGCCGATGGCGCGCACCTGCTGCGGGATGGTCAGCGCCTCGGGGCCGCTCAGCCGGTAGGCGTGGCCCTCGTGGCCCGTGCCGGTGAGTGCCAGGGCGGCGACCTGTGCGATGTCGCGCATCGCGATCGGCGTGTCCGTGGCGTGCGGGAAGGGCGCGCGCACCACGCTCTCGGCACGGATCGACGGCGCCCAGTCGAGCGTGTTCTCCATGAACGCGCCGGGGCGCAGGAACGTCCACGCCAGCCCGGCGTCGCGCACGGCCTGCTCGATGACGGCGAACGTGCGGGCGTACTCGTCGTCGGCGTCGCCCGCCAGGATCGAGGACAGGGCGACCACGTGGCGCACGCCCGCCTGCCTGGCCAGCCCGGCGACCGTCTCCGCGGTCTCCGGCTTGGGCGCCAGGTAGAGCCGGTCGACGCCCTCCAGTGCGGGCTTCAGGGTCTCCGGCCTGCCGAGGTAGCCCTCGAACACCTCGACGTCGTCGGGCAGCGCGGCCTTGGCCGGGTTGGTCGTCAGCGCGCGCAGCGGCCTGCCGCCGTCTGCCAGTTCGTCGACCACCATCCGGCCGATGTTGCCGGTCGCGCCGGTCACCAGAATCGTCATGCGAGCCCCCAAACTCGGTACATCGTACGATGTTGTCGCCAGCCTACTCCGTACAGCGCACGCAGTCCTATGATCACCTCCGATGAGCGACTCCGACGGCCCTGGCGACCTGACCCGCGGCATGCGGCTGTTGTGGCGCGCCGTCGGCGGATCGCGGCGCGGTCCGAAGCCGGGGCTCGACGTGGACACCGTGGTGCGCGCGGCCATCGCGATCGCCGACTCCGACGGGCTGGCCGGGCTGTCGATGCGCAAGGTCGCCGACCACCTCGGTGTCGGCACCATGTCGCTCTACACGTACGTGCCCGCCAAGGCCGAGCTGGTGAGCCTGATGCTCGACGCGGTGGACGCCGAGGGCGCCCTGCCGCACACGGTGCCGGGCTCGTGGCGGGCCAGGACCGAGGCGTGGGCCACGGAGGACTGGGCGGTCTACCACCGCCATCCGTGGACCCTGCAGGCCTCCAGCAGGCACCCGCTCGGTCCCCACACCCTGCGCCGGTTCGACTCGGCGCTGCGCTGCCTCGCGGTCACCGGGCTCCCGGAGGACGAGCTGGTGGCCACCGTCGACGTCATCGACAACTACACGCGGGGGATGGCCCGCCGGTCGCTGGAGGCCGTGGAGCTCGAACGGCGCACCGGCGTCAGCGAGCGGCAGTGGTGGGCCGGGCACGAGCCGCTGCTGGAAACCTACGTCACGGCCGCGGAGTTTCCCGAGGTCCGCAGGGTGTGGGCCGCCGGCGCCTTCCACGGTGACCTCGACAGCTTCGCCTACGGTCTCGCGCGCATTCTCGACGGGGTCGAGCGGCGCCTCGGCGAGGCCGGCTGAGGACCTCCGGCGCGTCGGGACGCCAGCGGCGCGCGGGAACGCTAGGTTCGGCTGCCGTGCGCTCCCATTCCTATGACGACGTGCTGAGCGGCCCGCGCAGGCGCAAGAAGGTGCCCGAGGTGCCCGCCGAGCCGGGTCTGGTGGTCGAGGACCCGGCGAGCGGTTTCTGCGGCGCGGTGGTGCGGCTGGAGCACGGCAGCGCGGTGCTGGAGGACCGGCACGGCAACCGCCGGGTGTTCCCGCTGGGGCCGGCCGCTTTCCTGCTGGAGGGCAGGCCGGTGACCCTGGTGCCCGCGCGCAGGCCTGCTGCCGAGCGGGCCAGGGAGGTGTCGGCGTCCGGGTCGGTGAAGGTGGCCGGGCTGCGTGCCCGGGTGGCCCGTGACTCCCGGATCTGGGTC
This sequence comes from Prauserella muralis, assembly GCF_003202285.1. Classification (GTDB taxonomy): domain Bacteria; phylum Actinomycetota; class Actinomycetes; order Mycobacteriales; family Pseudonocardiaceae; genus Prauserella_B; species Prauserella_B muralis. Next base: position 475,581 of record NZ_MASW01000005.1, on the reverse strand, counting down.
GAGGGCAGGCACGACGCGGAACTCGTCGAGCGCGTGTGGGGCCACGACCTGCGGGTGGAGGGCGTGGTCGTCGAACCGCTGGAGGGCGTCGACGTGCTCGCCGAGCGGATCGCCGAGTTCGGCACCGGTCCCGGCCGCAGGCTCGGCGTGCTGGTGGACCACCTGGTGCCGGGCAGCAAGGAGTCGCGACTGGTGGAGCGGATCGACGATCCGGGCGTGCTGGTCACCGGCCATCCCTACGTCGACGTGTGGCAGGCGGTGAAGCCCACGTCGCTGGGCATCAAGGCATGGCCTTCGGTGCCACGGGGCATGGACTGGAAGCACGGCGTGTGCGCCGCGCTCGGCTGGGGCGAGCCGTACGAGGGCTGGCAGCGTGTGCTCGCCGCCGTCAGCAGCTTCCGCGACCTGGAGACGCCGCTCATCGGCGCGGTCGAACGGTTGATCGACTTCGTGACGGCCGAGGACGAGTGATCATTCCCCGGCAAGGTCACGCATGGATCACGTCCAGTGATCTTCTCGGTGGAACCGGTGACGATCTGGGAGCATGGGCCCATGGCAGCGCTCATCTGGCTCATCGTCGGAGTCGGCCTGATCGTGGCCGAGGTCCTTTCCGGCGACTTCGTCCTCCTCATGCTCGGCCTGGGGGCACTCGCGGGTGCGGGTTCGGCCGCCTTGTCCGGCAACGTGTTCGTGGACGTGTCCGTGTTCGCCGTCGCCTCGATCGGCCTGCTCGTGCTCGCCAGACCCGCGCTGAAACGCCGCTTCCTCTCCGGACCGGGAGTCAAGACCAACACCGACGCCCTCGTCGGGGCATCGGCACTGACGTTGTCTACTGTGGACTCGCACAGTGGACAGGTGAAGCTGGCCGGAGACGTGTGGTCCGCCCGCAGCATCGCGGAGGGCCACGTCATTGAGCCTGGTACCACGGTGACGGTCGTCGAGATCGCGGGGGCGACCGCCGTCGTGTCGGCAGAGCCGTGATGGCCGGGAACACGAAGCTACACAGATAAGGGGAGTGTGTTTTGTCGACGACAGCGATAATTGTTGTCGCCATCCTCGCGCTGTTCGTGGTCGTCACGGTCGCGAAGGCGCTGATGGTGGTGCCACAGGCACAATCGGCGGTGATCGAGCGGCTCGGCCGGTTCAAGACCGTCGCCTCGCCCGGCCTGAACTTCCTGGTGCCGTTCCTCGACAAGGTGCGTGCCCGGGTGGACCTGCGCGAGCAGGTGGTGTCGTTTCCCCCGCAGCCGGTGATCACACAGGACAACCTGACGGTCTCGATCGACACGGTCGTCTACTTCCAGGTCACCGACTCGCGGGCGGCGGTGTACGAGATCTCCAACTACATCGTCGGTGTCGAGCAGCTCACCACCACCACGCTGCGCAACCTGGTCGGTGGCATGAGCCTCGAGGACACGCTGACCTCGCGGGACCAGATCAACCAGCAGCTGCGAGGTGTGCTCGACGAGGCCACGGGCCGGTGGGGCATCCGCGTGGCGCGGGTCGAGCTGAAGGCGATAGATCCTCCGCCGTCCATTCAGGACTCCATGGAGAAGCAGATGCGCGCCGACCGCGAGAAGCGCGCGATGATCCTCACCGCGGAGGGTCAGCGGGAGTCGGCGATCAAGACGGCGGAAGGCCAGAAGCAGAGCCAGATTCTCGCGGCCGAAGGGTCCAAACAGGCCGCGATTCTGGCCGCGGAGGCGGAGCGGCAGTCGCGCATCCTGCGGGCGCAGGGTGAGCGGGCCGCCCGCTACCTGCAGGCGCAGGGCCAGGCGAAGGCAATCGAGAAGGTGTTCGCGGCGATCAAGGCCAGCAGGCCGACGCCGGAGGTGCTGGCCTACCAGTACCTGCAGACGCTGCCGCAGATGGCGCAGGGCGACGCCAACAAGGTGTGGCTGGTGCCCAGCGACTACGGCAAGGCGCTGGAGGGCTTCGCCCGGCAGCTCGGCGCCCCCGGCGAGGACGGCGTGTTCCGCTACGAGCCGCCGAAGGACGACCGCACCGAGATGCCGCGGCTGGACGACGAAGAGGTGGCCAGCTGGTTCGACACCGCCCCCGACCCGAAGGTCGCCGAGGCGGTGCGGGAGGCCGAGAAGGTGGCCCGCCAGGAGGTGCCCGGCCCGCTCACCTCGTCCCCGTCGCCGGCCCCGTCGGCGCTGTCGGCACTGCGCGGTGAGCCGCCCGCCCAGCCACCGCAGCCGCCCCAGTCGCCGCAGCAGGCCGCGGAGGAGCCGCAGCAGCCTCCGCAGCAGCAGCCGGGGCCGTACTCGCCGCAGCCGGGTCCGCAGAACCCGCCGCAGGGCGGGCAGTACCCGCCGCAGGGTCCGCCGTTCGGCGGTCCGCCGCGGCAGCAGTGACGGCGGCTCCGCTCGCCGCATCAGGGGTGCCTCCCGCAGCCATGGCGCGGGAGGCACCCCTGTTTCGTCGAACCGCCTCTAGACAGGTAGGAGATTTCCTACCTATTATCGAGGGCATGACGATCACCAAACTGCAGTTCGTGTCGGTGCCTGTCGCCGATCACGAGCGAGCGAAGAGCTTCTATCTCGACACACTCGGCTTCGACCTGCAGGCCGATTTCGCGGGGCCGCACGGGCAGTTCGTCATGGTGGCCCCCAAGGGCGCCGAGAGCGGCGTGGTGCTGGTCGACTTCGAGGTCGACGGCCGGGCGTTCGGCGGCCCGGTGCACCTGCAGTTCCACTCCGACGACGTCGACGCGGCGTTCGCCAGGCTCACCGAGTCCGGTGTGGAGGCCAGTGAGCCGCGGGACATGCCGTGGGGCAGGCAGCTTGCCTTCACCGACCTCGACGGCAACCAGATCTCACTGCTGCAGCCGAGTGCGTTCGGCGATCGCCCCCGGGTGAATAATGGCGGGTGATGGCCCAGACCGACGAGGTGTTCGCCGCACTGTCCAGCCCCGTGCGGCGCGATGTGCTGCGGCTGCTGCTCGACGGGCCCAAACCGGTGCAGGAGCTGGCCGAGCACTTCGATATGCGCAGGCCGAGCCTGTCGGAACACCTGCGGGTACTGCGCGAGGCCGGGCTGGTCAGCGAGCGCAGGAGCGGGCGCTACCGGCTCTACTCGCTGGAGGCCGAGCCACTGCGCATGGTGTCGGACTGGCTCTCGCCCTACGAACGGTTCTGGCGACAGAAGCTCGCCGGGCTGCGTGATCTGCTGGACGAGGAGCCGTTGTGAGCGAGGACGTCACCGCCGTCCACGTCGACCAGTTCCTCGCCCACCCGCCGCGTGCGGTGTGGCGGGCGCTGACCGAACCGGACCTGCTGGCGCGGTGGCTGATGCCGAACGACATCAAGCCGGTGGCAGGACACCGGTTCCACCTGCACGCCGATCCGAAGCCCGCGGCCGGGTTCGCGGGCGGGCCGGTGCCGTGTGAGGTGCTGGAGGTGGATCCGGAGCGACTGCTCAAGATCAGCTGGGGTGAGACGTGGACGGTGACCTGGCGGCTGGAACCGGAGGGCCGTGGCACCCGGCTGTTCGTCTCCCATGAGGGTTTCGACCCGGACGACGAGTTCGAGCAGACGGCACGCAGGATCATGGGCGGAGGCTGGCGTTCGGGCGTGACCACGCGCCTGGTGGCGCTGCTCGCCGAGCTGTCCTGACGCCCGCCGTTCCGGCTCCCGCCCGGAGGTCGCCCGGCGACGAGCCGAAGGTGATCTTGGGTACACAGGATGCACCCAAGGTCACCTTCGGCTCGGTTCGCTTGCCGCACCGTCCGCGGCGGTCGTTCACCGGGTGAGGGTGACGGGGGACAGGGCAGGGCGTTTGGCGGTGAGGGTGTCGCCGGAGGATTCGCCCCGCAGCCTGCGGCCGATCCAGGGCATCGCGTGTTCCCGCGCCCAGTGCAGGTTCTGCGCACGCCGCTGCGCCGCGGTGACCACCGGGCGGGGCCCGAGCGCGGGCGGGGTGATCGTGTGCTCGACACCCAGCGTGGCGAGCACCCTGGCCGCGACGAGCGTGTGGCCGAGCGAGTTGAGGTGGATGCGATCGGCCGACCACAGCCGCCGGTCGCGCAGCTCCCGCATCGCCCAGAGATCCACCAGCAGCGTGCCGTGGCGGGCGGCGATGAGTCGCACATGCTCGTTGTAGATGGCGGTGCGCCCGCGCATCCGCCGGAACAGCGGGTCCTCCACGCCATCGACGCCGGTGAACAGCACGACGGTGGCACCGGTGCCGGCGAGTCTGCCGACGGCGACGTCGTAGGCCTCGGCGAGGGCGTCGACGTCGGCCCTCGGCCGCATGAGGTCGTTGCCGCCCGCGTAGAGGGTCACCAGGTCGGCCCGCATCGCCAGTGCCGGGTCGAGCTGTTCGGCCAGCACCTGCGGCAGCAGCCTGCCGCGGATGGCGAGGTTGGCGTAGGCGAGGCCGGGATCGTGCCGGGCCAGTTGCTCGGCGGCACGGTCGGCCCAGCCGCGCACGCCGTTGGGGCAGGCGGGGTCGTCGTCGCCGACGCCTTCGGTGAACGAGTCTCCCAGGGCGACGAAGCGGTGGATCATGACCGGCACTCTAGCGACGCCGCCGCTGTGGCCCGTCACACGCGCTGGCGCTCGCGGTGCTCGGCGACGTGCACGCGGGTCGCACACCGGGTGGAGCAGAACCGGCGCCTGCCGTTGCGGGAGGTGTCGACGTAGACCACCGGGCAGCCTTCGCGCGAACAGCGGCCCATGCGGCCCGCGTCGTCGCACACCAGGTGCGCCAGCCCGCCCGCGGTGTAGGCCTCGACGCGGCGCAGCTGGTCGTCGTGGTGCCCGGAGTAGTGGATGTGCGGCGGGTAGCCGTCGTGCCGGGAGATGTAGGGCCTGCACGCGGAGTCGGCGAGCAGCGTGTTGACCAGCTCGACGCGGCGATGCAGGTCGGTCTCCTCGAACACGGGCCGCAGCCGCTGCGCCCAGGCGGCCACGCCCCGCGCCTGGCTGCCGGTGAGGTGAGTGATGCGCATTCCCTCGCCGCGCATGATCGCGACCAGGTCGGCGGCGGGCGCGGGGGCGGCGTTCACCAGCGCGGCCGCGACCCGGGCCGCCGTGCCGCCGTAAGGGTTGAAGTCCATTAAGAGATTACACCACGATGGCGGCATGGACGACCAGCGTTGCCCGCGCTGCGGGTGGCCCGTGACCGAACTGCCGACGCCTGCCGCCTCGGTGCATCCGATGGCGAGGGGCCAGGTGAGCTACCGCCGGTGCGTGTGCGGCAGCTGGCTGCTGGAGAGCGACGGCGTGGTGCTGGGCGCGACGGCGCCGCGCTAGCACCGTGCCGGCCCACCCGGTCCGCCCGCGCGGGGTGACCCGCCGGCGAGCCGAAGGGCACCTCGGGTACCCGATGCGTGCCCACGGTGCCCTTCGGCTCGCCCGCGGACCCACGACATCGGCTGCGGGTGGCTCGGCAGGGGGTGGCTTTGGCGGGTCAGCCGTCGCGGTGTTCGGCGAGGATCTGCGCGAGCGTGTGCGCCGGTGAGCTGTCCAGCTTGTGCCGGTGGGCGTCGTAGCGGTCGCGCGTCGTGCGGATGTCGGCGTGGCCGAGCAGGTCCTGCACCTTCTGCACGGGCACGTTGTGCGCGAGCAGCAGGGTGCCGGTGGTGCGCCGCGCCGTGTGCGGGGAGATGCTGCCCGCGGCGGGCAGGCCCGCCTGGCGTGCGAACCGGCGCAACGCCTGCCACACGTCCCGCTGCCGCAACGGCTTCCCGCCGGGCTTGCGCGGATCGTGCGGGTGCGGGGTGGTGGCCAGCAGCGGCCCCGTCAACCGCTCCGGGGGCAGGCCCTCGCGGTCGCCGCGCAGCGCCAGGTAGCGGGCCAGCGGGCGCACGGCGGGCGCCACCAACGGCACGAGGTCGCGCTGCCCGCCCTTGCCGGTGTAGCGCAGGATCGTGTGCCCGGCGTCGGTGCCGAGGTCGGCCACGGTGGCACCGGTGAGGCCGGAGACGCGCAGTCCGGTGTAGAACAGCAGCGCGACGAGCGCGGCGTCGCGCCAGGACGCCTCGGTGTCGTTGCGCCGTGCCCTGCTCTCGACGTGGTCGAGCAGCGTGGCCGTCGAGTGCTCGTCGAGTGCGGGCAGGGGAGAGGTCTTCGCCCGCTTGGGCCTGGTCACCGCGCCGATCGGGTTGGTGTCGGTGACGTCGTTGGACTGCAGGTAGCGGTACCAGCTCGACACCCCGGCCAGCGTGCGCGCCACGGTCGACGGCGCGGCGGGGCGGGGCAGGCCGTCGCGGCCGGTGACGGTCAGCGTCTGCTTCCACGCGTCGACGTCGGCGCGGCGGGCGCGCAGCGGGTCGAGCCCGGTCCGCGCACACCACGACAGCCAGGCGGCGAGGTCGGCGTAGTAGGCGCGGCGCGTGTGCTCGCTCTTGTCCACGCTCAGCCACAGCATGGTGACGTGCCGGACGGCGTAGCGGTCCATCGGGTCGGCCGGGGGCAGCGCGGGCAGCAGCTCCACGGCCTCGGCCAGCGCCGCCCGCTCATCCGACCGGGTGGTCAGTTCGGCGGATCCGGGGGTGTCGATCATGGTGCGCTGATTGTGCCTTGTCGCGGCGCGAGAGAGTCGGAAAAGATGGCCCGACCGTGTCGATTCGTCGGGGGCATGTTCGACGCGTGTGTACGCGGGCCGGCAACGGGGCGGCCCGGTACCCGAGACGAGGAGATCCACAATGCGGTTCATGATGCTGGTCAAGGCCTCACCCGAGTCCGAGGACGGCACGCTGCCCACGGAGCAGGAGCTGGCCGAGATGGGCAAGTTCAACGAGGAACTGGTCAAGGCCGGCGTGATGCTCGACGGCAACGGTCTGCGCGAGAGCCGTCTCGGCGCCCGTGTCCAGTTCAGCGGCAAGGGCCAGACCACCGTGGTCGACGGCCCCTTCACCGAGACGAAAGAGCTGATCGCCGGCTACTGGATCATCGACGTCAAGTCGCTCGACGAGGCGATCGAATGGGCGCGCCGCGTGCCGTTCGGGCCGGGCGGAGAGATCGAGATCCGCAGGGTGGCCGAGGCCGAGGACTTCGGCGAGAACTTCACGCCGGAGCTGCAGGAGCAGGAGGACAGGCTCCGCGAGCAGATGGCCGCGCAGCGCGGCCAGGACTGACCCGCACCGAACCCTGACCGGCACGGCGCCCGCTGCTCTAGATTGGCGCTGTGACGGCAGCTACCGACGCCCGGCGCGCCATCGATGCGGTCTGGCGGATCGAGTCCGCCCGGCTCATCGCGGGGCTCGCGCGGATGGTGCACGACATCGGCGTCGCCGAGGAACTGGCGCAGGACGCGCTGGTGGCGGCGCTGGAGCAATGGCCGGAGTCGGGCGTGCCGGACAACCCGGGCGCCTGGCTCATGGCCGTGGCCAAACGCAGGGCCATCGACCAGTTCCGCAGGCAGGAACGGCTGGAACGCAAGGTCGAGGAGATCGGCCGGGACCTGGAGAGCAGGCAGGCTTCGACACAGCCGGAGCCGGAGCTCGAGGACATCGGTGACGACCTGCTGCGGCTGGTGTTCACGTCCTGCCATCCGGTGCTGTCCACCGAGGCGCGGGTGGCGCTGACGCTGCGGCTGCTCGGCGGGCTCACCACGGACGAGATCGCGCGGGCGTTCCTGGCGCCGGAGCCGACGATCGCGCAGCGGATCGTGCGGGGCAAGCGGACCCTGACGAAGAAGCAGGTGCCGTTCGAGGTGCCGCAGGGCGCCGAGCTGGCCGAGCGGCTGTCGTCGGTGCTGGAGGTCATCTACCTGGTCTTCAACGAGGGCTACTCGGCCACGGCAGGCGACGACTGGATGCGCCCGGAGCTGTGCGCGGAGGCGTTGCGGCTGGGGCGGGTGCTCGCGCAGCTGGCGCCGAAGGAGCCCGAGGTGCACGGCCTGGTGGCGCTGATGGAGATCCAGGCCTCCCGCGCCCGCGCCCGGACCACCGCCAGCGGCGAGCCGATCCTGCTGCTGGAGCAGGATCGCGGGCGCTGGGACCAGCTGCTCATCCGGCGTGGCCTGGCCGCGCTGGAGCGGGCGGTGGCGCTCACCGACGAGCTGGGCCCGTACGCACTGCAGGCAGCCATCGCCGCCTGCCACGCGCGTGCGCGCACTCCCGAGGAGACCGACTGGGAGCGCATCGCCGCCCTCTACGAGCGGCTGGCGGTGGTGACGCCGTCGCCGGTGGTGGAGCTCAACCGCGCGGTGGCGCTGGCGATGGCGTTCGGCCCGGAGGCCGGGCTCCGGCTGGTCGACCAGCTGGTCACGGAGCCTTCGCTCGCGAAGTACCACCTGCTGCCGACCGTGCGCGGCGACTTCCTGGTCAGGCTCGGCAGGCACGCCGAGGCGCGGGAGGAGTTCGAGCGCGCTGCGGCGCTGACCCGCAACGAGCGGGAGCGGTCCCTGCTGCTGGAGCGGGCCGCGCAGGCGCAGGCGGCGGTCTGACGGCGAGCGGGGACACGCCGCCGCCGCTCAGCCGGGGGCCAGCAGCTTGCGCAGCACCGGCAGCACATCCTGCGTGCCGAGCTGCGGGTTGAGCGGGCGGTGCAGCAGGATGCCGTCCACGGTGGCGGCCAGCACGGAGGCGGTCTGCTCGGGGCGGTCGTGCCCGTGGGCGGCCAGCCACGCGGCGACATCGCGGCGGAACTCGGTCACCAGCTCGCGCAGCGCCCGGTGCAGTTCGGGATCGCGCGTGGCCGCCAGGTACGCCTCGACGACCACCAGCGAGGCAGGGTCGTGGCCGGTGTGGTCGTCGAGCAGGCCGAACAGGGCGGCGAGCCCGTCCTCGGGTGTCGCCGCGCGGTCGAGCGCGGGCCGCACCCCGGCGAGCACGTCGCGCAGCACACCGACGGCGGCCTCGCGCAGCAGCGCGCTCAGTGACGGGAAGTGGTAGTGCACGACCCCGGGCAGCACGCCCGCGCGCTCGGCCAGCAGGCGCGTGCTGACGGCGTTCCACCCGACCTCGCCGACCAGCTGGACCGCGGCGGTGAGCAGTTTCTCGCGGGCCTGGCGCCCGCGTGCGGTGGGACTCACGGCCCCGGGACGAAGCGGACGAACGGCAGGCGGCGGCCGACCTCGCGGTAGTCGGCCGCGGAGCCGTCGACGGCGAAGCCCAGCAGCCGGCACAGCTTCCGGGCGGCGCGAGGGTGCCTGCGCGCGTAGGCGGCCATGGCCTCGGCGCCCTGCTCCTCGGTGAGCGGTTCGGCGCGCACCGGCAGCCTGCGGTTGCCGACCTGGATGGTCACGTGCGGCTCGGCGAGCACGTTGCGGTACCACGCGGCGCCCCGGCCGAAGCCGGAGCAGGCCAGGTAGCCGGTCGTGGCGTCGCCGCCGACCACCTCGATCACGGCCTGCCGCTGCCTGCCCGTCTTGCGGCCCCGATGGGTGAGCAGCATCAGCCTGCTGCCGAACAACCTGCCGAGGCCGAGCCGGTAGACGTGAACGGGCAGCCGGAACAGCAGCCTCGCCACCCCGGTCGGCGGCCCCTTGCGCGCGACGATCTCCATCGACTCCCCCCTGTTCTTGGGCAGATGCCCAAAATAGCATGTCCCGGAAAGTGGTCAGGCCGTGAGCACTTTGGCGGGCAGCATGGTTCTCATCGACACACCGGAAACGAAGGGACAGAACCGATGTTGCGAGGACTCAGCACCACCACCTTCTTCGCCGACGACGTGCGGGCGGCCGCCGACTGGTACGCCGAGTTGTTCGGCATGCGGCCGTACTTCGTGCGCCCGGTCGAGGGTCCGCCTGCCTACGTCGAGTTCCGGCTCGGCGACTACCTGCACGAGTTCGGCATCCTCGACCGCAGGTACGCGCCGGAGGGCCACTCTCGCGAGATCGGGGGAGCGCTGGCGAACTGGCACGTCGACGACATCGAGGCCGCCGTCGAGCGGCTGGTGGCACACGGCGCCACGGTGCACGAGGGGCCGGTCGAGCGGGGTCCGGGGTTCGTGACGGCCTCGGTGCGCGACCCGTTCGGCAACCTGCTCGGCCTCATGTTCAACCAGCACTACCTCGACGTCCTGGCCACGCGGGGGCAGTGACATGCCGGCACTCGAGGTGGACTCGGTGGCGCAGTGGCGCGCGTGGCTGGCCCGCCACTGCGCCACCGAGCGGGAGATCTGGCTGGCGGTGCGCAGGCGGGACACCGGGGCGCCGGGGCCGCGCTACGACGAGGCGATCGAGCAGGCGTTGTGCTTCGGCTGGATCGACAGCCACGCGCGTGGCCCGCTGCTGCGGTTCACCCCGCGCCGGGCACGCAGTACCTGGAGCAGGGTGAACCGGGAGCGTGCCGCGCGGATGATCGACCGTGGCCTGATGGCCGAGCCGGGCCTGCGGGCCATCGAGGCGGCCAAGGCCGCGGGCACCTGGGAGGCGGTGCCCGAGGCCGACGCACTCACGGTGCCGGAGGATCTGCGGGCGGCCCTGGGAAACGACCCCGTGGCAGGCGAGCACTTCGCCGCCTTCCCGCCGTCGTCGCGCAGGTTGATCCTGGCCTGGATCGCCGCGGCGAAGCGGCCGCAGACGCGGCGCGGCCGGATCGAGCGCACGGTGGCGCTCGCGGCGGTGAACCTGCGCGCCCACCATCCTGGCGTGCGGTGGCCGCCAGGGCCCACCGCTACTGCGGACCGTTCGTCAGCGACAGGTTGAACGTGTAGCGGGAGGCGCGGTAGACGTGCCAGCCGTACTCGACGACGCGGCCGGTGTCGTCGTAGGTGGTGCGCTGCATGGTGAGCAGCGCCGAGCCGGGCTCCTCGTCGAGCAGGCCGGCGTCCTCGGCGGTGGCCAGCCGGGCGCCGATGGCCTGCTGGGCCGCGTGCAGCCGCACCCCGGCGACCCGCAGCAGCTCGTAGAGGCCCCTCTCGCGCAGCTCCTCGTCGGTGGGGTCGATGATGCCGTCGGGCAGGTAGTTGTTCATCACCGCCAGCGGCTCCCCGCCGGTCGAGCGCACGCGCCTGAGCCGCCGGACGCGGTCGAGACCAGGGGCCTCGAGCAGCTCGGCCGCCTCCGCACCGGCGGGCTCGACCCGGTTGAGCAGCACCGTCGACTCCGGCTGTTTGCCGAGGTGGGCGAGGTCGTCGAACAGGCTGCTCAGCCGCAGCGGCCGGGCGACCTTGGTGCGCACCACCTGGGTGCCGACGCCGCGCTTGCGCACGAGCAGCCCCTGGTGGACCAGCGACTGGATGGCCTGGCGGATGGTCGGCCGGGACAGGCGCAGCCGCGCGGCCAGTTCGACCTCGTTGTCGAGCCGCCCGCCCGCGGGCAGCCTGCCGTCCTCAATCGCGGCCCGCATCTGGTTCGCGATCTGCGAGTACAGCGGCTCGGGGCTGTCCGGGTTCACCACGATGTCGCGGGCAGGATCCCAGCTCCGGGCACCGGCCTGGGGCTGGACCGGGAGACTCGAGTTCATCCGATGAGCCTACCCGACGGGCCCGAAGAGTCCTGATCACCTAATGTCGTTATGTCTTGACAAAAGTCCGCGAGGCTTGGCAGGGTGCGGACTGCACACCTGCTCCCCGCAGACAGGTGCACCGCAGGAGGGACGACGATGACCGCACGGTTCGACCTCGTGACGATGGGCCGGATCGGGGTGGACATCTATCCCCTGCAGACCGGTGTCGGACTGGAGGACGTCACCTCGTTCGGCAAGTACCTCGGCGGCAGCGCCACCAACGTCGCCGTCGCGGCCGCGCGCCACGGCCTGCACTGCGCGGTGGTCACCAAGACCGGCGCCGACCCGTTCGGCCGCTTCCTCCACCGGGCCCTCACCGGCTACGGCGTCGACGACCGGTTCGTCGGCACGGCGGAGCACCTGCCGACGCCGGTGACCTTCTGCGAGATCTTTCCTCCCGACGACTTCCCGCTCTACTTCTACCGCTATCCGAAGGCGCCCGACCTCGACCTCTCCGCCGACGACCTGGACTTCGACGCCATCCGGGCGGCGAAGATCTTCTGGGTCACGGGCACCGGCCTTTCGCAGGAACCGAGCCGCTCGGCCACGCTCGCGGCGCTGGAGGCCCGCGGCCGCACCGCGATCACCGTGCTCGACCTGGACTACCGGCCGATGTTCTGGGACTCCCGGGAGCAGGCGCGCGAGTGGGTGGGCAAGGCGCTCGACCACGTGACGGTCGCCGTCGGCAACCTCGACGAGTGCGAGACCGCGGTCGCCACCCGCGAGCCCCGTCAGGCGGCGGCGGAACTGCGCGGCAGGGGCATCTCGCTCGCCGTGGTCAAGCAGGGCCCCCGGGGCGTGCTGGCGGTGGACGACACGGGCTCGGTGGAGGTGCCGCCCGTCCCGGTGGAGGTCGTCAACGGCCTCGGCGCGGGCGACGCGTTCGGCGGCGCGCTCTGCCACGGGCTGCTGGCGGGCTGGGACACCGGGCGGATCATGCGCTTCGCCAACGCCGCAGGGGCGATCGTCGCCGGGGAGCTGGCCTGCTCGGACGCGATGCCCACCGAGGACGAGGTACTGCGGAAGCTGGGAGAGACGGGCGGTGTCTGACCGGGAGTCGCGCGCCACGACGGTGCGCCGGATCGTCGCGAAACGGGTCCACGATCCGGAGGCGGTCGCGGAGGCGGCCGCCAACCGGGTGCGCGCCAAGTCGCCGTTCAACGACAAGGGCCGCACGATGATCATCGCCGCCGACCACCCGGCCCGCGGCGCCACCGCCGTCGGCGGCGACCCGCTGGCGATGGCCGACCGCGGCGAGCTGCTGGAGCGGCTCTGCCTCGCCCTGGAACGCCCCGGCGTCACCGGTGTCCTGGCCACCGCCGACGTCGTCGACGACCTGCTGCTGCTCGGGGTGCTCGACGGCAAGACCGTGATCGGCTCGATGAACCGCACCGGGCTGGCCGGCTCGAGCTTCGAGATCGACGACCGCTTCGCCTGCTACGACGCCGAGGCGCTGGAACGGATGCGGTTCGACGGCGGCAAGATGCTCACCCGCATCTGTCTGGACGACCCCGCCACGCCGAGCGTGCTGGAGAACACCGCGCTGGCGGTCAACGCGCTCGCCGACCGCAGGCTGATCGCGATGGTCGAGCCGTTCCTGTCCACCTGGACCGAAGGGCGCCTGCGCAACGACCTGTCCCCGGAGGCGGTGATCCGCTCCATCACCATCGCCTCCGGCCTCGGCCGCACCTCGGCCTACACCTGGCTCAAGCTGCCGGTGGTCGAGGACATGGAGCGGGTCCTGGCGGCCTCGACCCTGCCTGCCGTGCTGCTCGGCGGGGAGGTCAAGGACCCGGACGCGGCGTTCGCCGCCTGGCAGCGGGCGCTGGCCCTGCCTACCGTGCAGGGTCTGGTGGTGGGACGGTCGCTGCTCTATCCGCACGACGGCGATGTCGCCAAGGCAGTCGACACGGCAGTGGGGTTGCTATGACGTTGTATCGCGAGGCGGGAAGCACCGCCGACGGACCGTTCAGCCTGGTGGTCACACCCGAGTCGGCGGGCTGGGGCCACTCGGGGCTGCGGGTGCTCGAACTGGACGGCGGCACGCGGACCGTGGCCACCGGCGACGCCGAGACGCTCGTGCTGCCCCTGTCGGGCAGCGGCACGGTCGGCGTGGACGGCGAGACGTTCACCCTTGCCGGGCGCACGGGCGTGTTCGACGCGGTCACCGACTTCGTCTACCTGCCCTGCGACGCCGAGGCCACGATCACGGGCACCGGCCGCTTCGCGCTGCCCTCGGCCAGGACGCAGCGGCGGTTGCCCGCCCGCTACGGGCCCGCCGAGAACGTGCCGGTGGAGCTGCGGGGCGCGGGCAACTGCAGCCGCCAGGTCAACAACTACTGCCTGCCGCACACCTTCGACGCCGACCAGCTGCTGGTGTGCGAGGTGCTGACGCCGGGCGGCAACTGGTCGTCCTACCCGCCGCACAAGCACGACGAGGCCCGCGAGGGCGAGAGCGTGCTGGAGGAGATCTACTACTTCGAGGTGGGCCGCGACGGCATGGGCTACCAGCGGGTGTACGGCACCGCCGAGCGGCCGATCGACGTGCTGGCCGAGGTTCGCACGGGCGACGTGGTGCTGATCCCGCACGGCTGGCACGGCCCTTCGATGGCCGCGCCCGGCTACGACCTCTACTACCTCAACGTGATGGCAGGCCCCGGGCAGGAGCGGGCGTGGCTCATCTGTGACGACCCCGCGCACGGCTGGGTGCGCCAGACGTGGGAGTCGCAGGACGTGGACCCGCGCCTGCCCTTCGGCACCGCAGGGAGGCGGCGATGAGACTGACCACGGCGCAGGCGCTGGTGCGTTTCCTCGCCAGCCAGTACTCCGAGCGCGACGGCGTCGAGCAGCGCCTGATCCCCGGCGTGTGGGGCATCTTCGGCCACGGCAACGTCGCCGGGCTGGGGCAGGCGCTGCTGCAGGCCGCCCGCACGGGCGAGGCGGACCTGCCCTACTACCTCGCCCGCAACGAGCAGGGCCAGGTGCACGTGGCGACGGCGTTCGCCAAGATGCGCAACCGGCTGCAGACCTTCGCCTGCACCGCCTCCACCGGCCCGGGTTCCACGAACATGATCACCGGTGCGGCACTGGCGACCACCAACCGGCTGCCCGTGCTGTTGCTGCCCAGCGACATGTTCGCCGGCCGCGACCCGGATCCGGTGCTGCAGCAGCTGGAGGACACCCGCGGCGGCGACGTCACCGTCAACGACGCGTTCCGGCCGGTGTCGAAGTACTTCGACCGCATCACCCGCCCCGAGCAGCTGATCCCGGCCGCGCTGGCGGCGATGCGCGTGCTGACCGACCCGGTGGAGACGGGCGCGGTGACCCTGTCGCTGCCCCAGGACGTGCAGGCCGAGGCCTACGACTGGCCGGAGGACTTCTTCCGCCGCCGCGTGTGGCACGTGGGCCGTCCCGAGCCGGAACGCGACGCCCTGGACCGCGCCGTCGCGCTGCTGCGCGGCGCCTCGGCACCGCTGATCGTGGCGGGCGGCGGCGTCGTCTACTCGGAGGCCGAGCAGGACCTGCGGGGCTTCGCCGCGGCGACCGGCATTCCCGTGGCCGACACCCACGCGGGCAAGGGCGCCGTGCCGTGGGACCACCCGTGCGCGGTCGGCGGCCTCGGCTCCACCGGCACCTCCGCGGCCAACGCGCTGGCGGCCGAGGCCGACGTGGTGCTGGGCATCGGCACCCGCTACAGCGACTTCACCACCGCCTCGCACACCGTGTTCGGCAATCCCGGCGTCACGTTCGTCAACCTCAACGTGGCGCGGCTGGACGCGGCCAAGCACTCCGCCGAGATGCTGCTGGCCGACGCGCGGCGCGGCATCCGGGCGCTGCACGCGGCGCTGGAGGGCTGGCACGTCGACGATGCCTACCGCACCCGCGTGCGGACGCTCGCCGAGGACTGGAACCGCACGGCCGAGGAGTGCTTCCACCTGGGGCACGGGCCCAAGCCCGCCCAGACCGAGATCCTGGGCGCCCTCAACGCCGCGCTCGACGACCGCGACGTGGTGATCAACGCGGCCGGGTCGATGCCGGGGGACCTGCAGATGCTGTGGCGGGCCCGCGACCCCAAGGCCTACCACGTCGAGTACGCCTACTCCTGCATGGGTTACGAGGTGGCCGCCGGGGTCGGGGCGAAGCTGGCCGCGCCCGACCGCGAGGTCGTGGTGCTGGTCGGCGACGGCTCGTACCTGATGATGTCGCAGGAGATCGTCACGATGGTCTCCGAG
Source organism: Prauserella muralis (assembly GCF_003202285.1). GTDB lineage: Bacteria > Actinomycetota > Actinomycetes > Mycobacteriales > Pseudonocardiaceae > Prauserella_B > Prauserella_B muralis. Next base: position 459,942 of record NZ_MASW01000005.1, on the reverse strand, counting down.
GGGCTCAAGGTGATCATCGTGATCGTGCAGAACCACGGCTTCGCCTCGATCGGCTCGCTGTCGGAGTCGCTGGGCTCGCAGCGGTTCGGCACGTCCTACCGCTACCGCAGCGAGGAGTCCGGCCTGCTGGAGGGCGCCGTGCTGCCGGTCGACCTCGCCGCCAACGCCGCCAGCCTCGGCGCGACCGTGCTCACCGCGTCTACCGTGGACGAGTTCACGGCGGCGATCGCCCAGGCGAAGGCCGGTTCCACGACCACGGTCGTGCACGTCGAGACCGACCCGTTCGGACCCAACCCGCCCGGCTCGGCGTGGTGGGACGTGCCGGTCAGCGAAGTGTCCGAGTTGGACTCCACGCGCAAGGCCCACGAGACCTACGCCGCCGCCAAGCGGTCCCAGCGTCACTACCTGTAGGAGCAGCGTGAAAACGATCGAGCACTGGATCAACGGCGCCGCCACGGCGGCGGGATCGACCCGCACGGCGCCCGTCCACGATCCGGCCACCGGAGCCCAGCAGGCCGCTGTGCTGCTCGCCGAGCCCGCCGATGTGGACTCGGCGGTGGCCGCGGCGAGCAAGGCCTTCGACTCGTGGGGTGACTCGTCGCTGGCGCAGCGCACGAAGGTGATGTTCGCCTTCCGGGAGCTGCTGGTCAGGCACGAGGACGAGCTGGCACGGCTGATCTCCAGCGAGCACGGCAAGGTGGTCGACGACGCGCGCGGCGAGATCGTGCGCGGCCGCGAGGTCGTCGAGTACGCGTGCGGCATCGCCGACGCGCTCAAGGGGAGCTTCTCCGACCAGGTCTCGCGCGACGTGGACGTGCACAACTTCCGGCAGCCGCTGGGGGTGGTCGCGGGGATCACGCCGTTCAACTTCCCGATCATGGTGCCGTTGTGGATGCATCCGATCGCGATCGCCACGGGAAACACGTTCGTGCTCAAGCCCAGCGAGCGGGACCCTTCGGCGTCGGCGTTCGTCGCCGAGCTCTACGCCGAGGCAGGCCTTCCCGAGGGCGTGTTCAACGTCGTCAACGGTGACAAGACGGCGGTGGACGCGATCCTGGACCACCCGGACGTCGCGGCGGTGTCGTTCGTCGGCTCGACCCCCGTCGCCCGGTACGTGCACGAGCGCGCCACCGCCGGCGGCAAGCGGGTGCAGGCCCTCGGCGGGGCGAAGAACCACGCGGTGGTGCTGCCCGACGCCGATCTGGAGTTCGCGGCCGACCACCTCACCGCGGCGGCGTTCGGCTCGGCGGGGCAGCGGTGCATGGCCGTCTCCGTGGGGGTCGCGGTCGGCGCGGCAGGGGACGCGCTGGTGGAGGTGCTGGAGCGCAAGGCTCGCGAGGTGAAGGTCGGCCCCGGGCAGGACCCGGCCAGCGACATGGGCCCGGTGATCACGAGGGCCGCCCGGGAGCGGGTGGTCGCGGCCGTCACGCAGGGCGCCGAGCAGGGCGCCACCGTGGTGGTCGACGGGCGCGGGGTGACCGTCGAGGGGCACGAGGACGGCTTCTTCGTCGGCCCGACGGTGCTGGACCGGGTCACCCCGGACATGGCCGCCTACCGGGAGGAGATCTTCGGCCCGGTGCTGGCGATCGTGCGCGTGGACACCGTGGACGAGGCCATCCGGGTCATCAACGACAACCCCTACGGCAACGGCACGGCGATCTTCACGGCCGGAGGTGAGGCCGCGCGCCGCTTCCAGCGGGAGGTCAAGGTCGGGATGATCGGGGTGAACGTGCCCATCCCGGTGCCGATGTCGTACTACTCGTTCGGCGGCTGGAAGGACTCGCTCATCGGCGACAGCCCCATCCACGGTCCGGAGGGCGTGCGTTTCTACACGCGCGCCAAGGTGGTCACCACCCGGTGGCCGCATGTGACGCGCTCGGCGGAGGCCGCCGCGTTCCACTTCCCGACCACCGGCTGACCCGCCAAGCGCGGTGTCCCGGCCGCCGGGTCGCGGCCGGGACACCGGATTCGCGCGCGGGTGCCACTCAGTCCGGCAGGGCCGGGTAGTCGGTGTAGCCGCGCTCGTCGCCGCCGTAGAAGGTGGCGCGATCGGGGACGTTGTAGGGGCCTCCGGCCGCGAGCCTGCGGGGCAGGTCCGGGTTGGCCAGGAACAGCGCTCCGAAGGCGAGAACGTCGGCGGTGCCGTCCGCGACGAGGTCCAGCGCCTCCGGCCCGGTGGGTTCGGGATGGGTGAACGGGTTGAGCACGAGCGTGCCGGGCCAGCCGGCGCGCAGCCGGGCGGTCAGGTCCCGGTCGGGGCCCTCGGCGAGGTGCAGGTAGGCCAGCTCGAGCGGTGCCAGCCGGGCGGCCAGGGTCGTGTAGGTCGCCTCGCGGTCCGCCGGGTCGGTCTCGGCGATGTCGTTGAACGGGTTGCCGGGCGAGATGCGCAGCCCGGTGCGGTGACCGCCGATCGCGTCGGCGACCGCCGTGGCCACCTCGACGGTGAGGCGGACGCGCCCCTCGACGGAACCGCCCCAGGCGTCAGTGCGCCGGTTGGTGTTGGGGGCGAGGAACTGGTGGAGCAGGTAGCCGTTCGCCCCGTGGATCTCGACGCCGTCGAAGCCCGCGGCGATGGCGTTGCGCGCGGCCTGGGCGAAGTCGTCGATGGTCCTGCCGATGCCTGCGGCGTCGAGCCCGGCCGGGGTGACGAAGTCCTGCGGGCCCTGGCGGGTGAAGACCTGCCCGCGTGCCGGGAAGGGGGAGGGCGCGACGGGGACCAGCCCGTCGGGCAGCAGGCTGGGGTGCCCGATGCGCCCGGTGTGCATGAGCTGGGCGAAGATCACGCCGTCCTGGGCGTGCACGGCGTCGGTGACGGCGCGCCACGCGGCGACCTGCTGTTCGGAGTGCAGGCCGGGGGTGTCGGGGTAGCCCTGGCCGACCACCGACGGCTGAATGCCCTCGGTGACGATCAGCCCCGCGGTGGCGCGCTGGGCGTAGTAGGTGGCGGTGGCCTCGGTGGGAGCGCCGCCGGGACCGTAGGCGCGGCTGCGGGTCATCGGGGCCATCGCGATGCGGTTGGCCAGTTTGCGGCCGGCCAGGTCGACCGGGTCGAATGCGGTGGTCATGGTGTTCCTTTCCGGTGTCTGTGGTGCGGTGCTCAGGCGGGGAGCAGGACGGTCTTGCCGGGCAGGCCCGCGGCGGCGGCCCGGTCGTGCACGGCGGCGAGGTCGGTCAGCGGGCGCCGGTCGGCGACGTGGACGGCCAGCCGTCCCTCGTCGACGCGGGTCACCAGTTCGGCGAGCTGCGCGGCGTCGCTGCGGGCGAGGACGCGCACGCTGCGCACTCCGCGGGTGGGGTCCTCGGGCCCTGGGGTGGTGGTGCTGACGAGCACCCCGCCGTCGGCGACGAGGCCGGTCAGGGCGGCGGTGTCCCCGGGGGTCGTGGCCACGAGGTTCAGCACGACGTCGAACCGTTCGCCTGCCGCTTCGGTGACGGGCGTGGCGGTGTGGTCGAGGACGCGCTCGGCGCCGTCGCCCCGCACCCGTTCGGCGCTGCGGGGGCTCGCGGTCGCCACGACGCGGGCGCCGGCGGAGGCGGCGAGCTGGACGGCGTAGCCTCCGACCGCCCCGCCCGCTCCGTTGACGAGGATCGCCTGCCCGGCCCGCAGCCGTGCGTGCTCGAACAGGGACTGCCAGGCGGTGAGGCCGACGGCGGGCAGGGCGGCCGCGTCGGCGAGCGGGACCGTGGTGGGAGCCGCCGCGAGGACCTCCGCGGGCGCGAGCACGTGCTCGGCGGCCGCGCCGTCGGCATTGATCGGCAGGAACGCGATCACCGCGTCGCCGACCGCCCAGCCTTCGACACCGGGGCCGAGCTCGGCGATGGTCCCGGCGACATCGATGCCGGGCACGTGCGGGAGTTCCAGGGGGAACACGTCGTGCAGGTAGCCGGCGCGGAGGGCCGCGTCGAGGGGGTTGAACGAGGTGGCCGCCACGGTCACCAGGACCTGCCCCTGGCCGGGCACGGGGCGGGGCGCGTCCTCGTAGGCCAGGACGTCACTGCCGCCGTAGCGGTGGAACCGGATCGCCTTCATGTCACTACCTCCGAGTTGCTTCGAATTCGAACTATGGGGCCGACAGTACGCTGCTTCGAATTCGAAGCACCAGTGGTGCGAGCATGACGATGGTCACGGCCGGGTCCGGGAATACTTCGAATTCACAGCGATACAGTGGGCGGATGGCCGACACCGAGGGCCTCGGACCGGAGCAACTGGCGACCTACTTCGTGCTCATGGAGTCCGTCAGCCTGCTCCAGCACGCGGTGGAGCAGCAGTTGCGCGCCGACGGCGACCTCAGCTACGTGCAGTTCCAGCTGCTGGCGCGGCTGACCGACGCGCAGGGACAGCTGACGATGACCGAACTCGCCGACGGCGTCGTCTACAGCCGCAGCGGCCTGACCTACCAGGCGGGGCTGCTGGAGAAGGCGGGGCTCGTCACGCGCGGGCCCAGCCCGGACGACGAGCGGGCCACCCTGGTGACCATCACCGACGCCGGCAGGCAGCGGGTCGACCAGGTGCTGCCCGGCCACGTCGAGGTGGCCCGGCGCCTGCTGTTCGCGCCCCTGTCCGGTGAGGACGTGCGGGCACTCGGCGACGTCATGACCAGGGTGCGCGACCACATGCGCGCCGAACCGCCCCGCTCGGCGGCCGCGCGCGCCCGCCGCAGGGACGGTTAGCGCGCGCCGCGCTCGTACCAGTCCAGCACCCGCAGTGCCCGCAGCGTGTTCCACCGGCTGGGCCTGCCGTCCCCGTCCTCCATGGCGAAATGGACCGCGCCCCGGTGCGTGTTCTCCAGCAGCCAGGACCTGTCCGGCCGCCGCGCCGAGCGCACGAGGCCGATCGCCTCGGCCAGGCGGGGATCAGGCCGCCGCGCGGCGCGGAAGTAGTCCAGCGCGCGGAGCACGTCGTAGTGCCACCAGCACGGGAACGAGAAGCGCAGCCACGCGGGCTCGACGACCTCGCCCGTGCTCAGCCGCCGGAACAGCCTCCGCCGCAGCAGGTACTCCTCACCGCGCCATCGCGCCGTGGCCGACGCCGCCGTGCCGCCGGTCGCCCACTCGTGTTCCAGCAACCCCTCCAGCACACAGAGGGTCGAGTGGAATGACGAACGCAGCGAGCCGTTCTCCGCCTCGCAGTTCCAGCCACCGTCGGCGAGTTGCTCGCCGAGCAGGCGGGTGACGATGCCGTCGACATCCACGCCGAAGTAGGCGCCGAGTGCGACGGTCCGCCCGTTGATGCACGGCTCGACCTCGCCGTCGAAGAACCGCTGCCCGGCGTGCTCCCACCGGCAGTTGTCCCGCACCAGCGCCATGGTCTCCCGGATCGGCGCGGCGGAGGGGTCGGCGCCCAGCTCGCGCAGCAACGTCAGCGTCGGCAGGGTCGCGGTCCACGGCTGACCGGCCGAGAAGTCGAAGTCGAAGCCCGCGGGAAAGCAGGCGCCGCCCGCCCACTGGCCGTCGCGGTCGCGCAGCGCCAGCAGCCGGGCGCCCCAGCCCTCGGCGACGACGCGCGAGCGTTCGGCGGCGACCTCACCCGGTGGCGCGTCCATCAGGTCTCGCAGCACCTGCCAGCGCAGGCCGGGGTCCGCGTCGAGCAACCAGTCCACAACGGCCACCCGCGAAGGTTAGCGCCCTGGCCGCTCCGTGACCCGCGTCGCGCCGTCGCGGCGCCGCGGTGCTCACTGTGACCCGCGCCATACGTGGTGCTGTCAGCAATCGGGGCGCCATCCCGCTCAAGTCACCGGGAGCACGCGCACCGAGGAGGAACCCATGAAGCACCAGCACCGCATCGTCGTTCTCGGCGCCGGTTATGCCGGGGCCTACGTGGCCGGGAACCTGGCCCACCGGCTGTCCCCGGCGGACACCGAGATCACCGTCGTCAACGCCGAGCCGGACTTCGTCCAGCGGCTGCGGCTGCACGAGCTCGCGGCCGGCCACCCGGTCACGGCCCCCAAACTCGCCGACGTCTTCGCGGGCACGGGCATCCGGCTGCGGGTGGCCCGGGCCACCGTGGTCGACCCCGAGCGCCGGGTCGTCGCCGTGGCCGACGCCGACGGCGGCGGCGAGCTCGGCTACGACACGCTGGTCTACGCACTCGGCAGCCGCGTCGCCGACCGCGGCGTGCCCGGCGTGGCCGAACACGCCTTCGACATCGCAGGCAGGCCCTCGGCACTGCGCCTGCGCGAGCGCCTGGACGCCCTCGACCGAGGTGAGGGCGGGAAGGTGCTGGTCGTCGGCGACGGGTTGACCGGCATCGAGGCGGCCACCGAGATCGCCGAGGCCCGGCCCGGTCTCGCGGTGACCCTGATCGCCCGCGGCGAGCTGGGCGCCCGGCTCGCGCCCGGAGCCCGCGGCCACCTGCGGCGGATCTGCGACCGGCTGGGCATCACCGTCCTGGAGCACACCAGCGTCGAGGCCGTCGAGGCGACGGGGGTGCGCTGCGCAGGCGGCACCGTCCTGGTCTCGGACGCCACCGTGTGGGCGGCCGGGTTCGTGGTGCACCCTCTCGCCGCCGCCAGCGGCCTCGAGGTCACCGAGAGCGGTCAGATCGTCGTCGACCGCACCATGCGGTCGGTTTCGCACCCCCAGGTCTACGCCGTCGGCGACAGCGTCCACGCCATCGGCGACAACGGCAGGCCGCTGCCGATGTCCTGCGGATCCGCCGGCTACACCGGGCGGCAGGCCTTCGAGGCCATCGTGGGACGGCTGACCGGCCGCGAGATCACCACCGTCAAACTCGTCTACTCGGGCAACCACATCCCGCTCGGGCGGCGGGACGGGATCCTGCAGCCGGTCGACGAGCGGGGGCAGGCCAAGCCGAGGTATGTGGCCGGCCGCAAGGCAGCGCTGGTGAAGGAGGGCATCAACAGGATCGCGCTGTGGACCATCTGGCACCCGACCTTCGGCCTGCCCCAGCGCAGGCGCCGCGTGGCCGCAGTGGGGGATGTGCCCGTCGAGCGGGCGAGCGCGTAGCGGCCGGGTTCTAGGGTGGTTGACGTGGAGCGCACCGCCGCCGATCGCTTCGACACCGATCGGTTCGAGGCCAGCCGGCACCGGCTGGCCTCCCTGGCGTACCGGCTGCTGGGTTCGGCCACCGACGCCGAGGACGCCGTGCAGGAGGCGTTCGTGCGCTGGCAGACCGCCGACCGGCAGCGGATCACGGTCCCGGAGGCCTGGCTCACCACGGTGGTCACCAACCTGTGCCTGGACCGGCTCCGCTCGGCGCAGGCCCGCCGCGAGCGCACGGTCGGCGCCTGGCTGCCCGAACCGCTGCTCGACGGCGACCCGATGCTCGGCCCGGCCGACACCGCCGAGCAGCGTGAATCGGTTTCCCTGGCCGTGTTGATGCTCCTGGAACGCCTGTCGCCCCTGGAACGAGCCGTCTACGTCCTGCGTGAGGCGTTCTCCTACAGCCACGCCGAGATCGCCGGGATCCTCGCCATCACCGAGGCCGCGAGCCAGCAGCACCTGCACCGGGCCCGGCGCCGCATCACCGGCGCGCGCCGCCGTGGTGGTGACGTCGACCCGGCGTCGGCCCGCAGGATCGTGGAGGAGTTCCTGGCAGCCGCGTCCTCGGGCCGCGCCGAACGGCTGGTGGCGCTGCTCACCGACGACGCGACCGCGATCTCCGACGGCGCGGGCCTGACCGAGACGCTGCTGGAGTACGACACCCCGCGGCGCATCGCCGCCGTGGCGCGGGCCGGGTTCACGCCGACAGCCGCGAAGAGGCGCTTCGCCGGCGGCACGCCCGCCATCCACTACGCGCGCCTCAACGGCGACCCGGCCATCCTCTTCGTCCTCGGCGAGCAGGTCATCGGCGCCGTGGCGTTCGAGCTCGCGGGCGGCAGGATCGCCACCGTGCGCGGCATCGCCGCCCCCACCCGTCTCGTCCGCCTCGCCGAGGCCTGGCGGCAGCGCGAACCCGGCACGCCGCTGGTCACCGAGTGGTGACCAGCCGCACCGGCAGCTGAGCCCGCGCGGGCTCACGGCGCCGCTCGCCGCCACCGACAGGCCCACGCCCGGCGGGTCCCGCCCGGTGCGGCGACGCCACCGTTATAAGAGGCATTATCACGGTGCCTATGCGTGCCCTGATTTCACTGTTGCGCGTGTCGCGAAACTGGTTATGCGACGGCGTGCGCGAAACTGATGCCGTGACGAACGAGGTGATGGGCCAGGCCGGAGCGCCGGAGGCCGCCGCCGGGGAGCCGGTGTGCGCGCTGGAGGGCTGTGACAATCCGCTGCCACCGCCCGCGGTGGACGAGCAGGGCAGGCGCAAGGGCGGGCGGCCGTCGTCGTACTGCTGCAAGGCGCATGCGGACGCGGCGTCGCGGCAGCGCAGGGCGGCTCAGACGGCGGCGGTGATGGACCCGCTGGGCGAGCTGCGCCGGGCCGCGGAGGCGTTCGGCCCGGTCGCGACGCCGGTGCTGGAGGCGCTACGGGAGATGACCGCGCGGCTGGACGCGGCCGGCGAGGGTGCGCTGGCACAGGTGCGGGAGGCGACCGAGCAGGCCGCCGCGGCCAGGGCGGAGGCCGAGGACGCGGTGCGCCGGGCCGAGCAGGCCGAGCGGGCCAGGGACAGGGCGCTGGCGCAGGCCCGGGACGACCGCGCGGCGCGCACGGAGGCCGAGAAGGCCGCACAGCGGGTGGCGGCCGAGGCGGAGCAGGCGCAGCGGGACGCGTGGTCGCGGGTGGCGCAGCACGAACGCGCGCGGGGCGCGGCGGAGTCGGCTGCCGCCGCGAGCGCGCAGGCCCGTGACGACCTGGCCGAGCAGCTGCGGGTCGCGCGCGGGCGGCTGGACGAGGTGCTGGCCGAGCGCACGAGTGTGGCCGGGCAGCTGGAGAGCACCAGGGAGGAGCTGCGGGCACTGACCGCCGAGCAGGCACTGACCGCCGAGCGGCTGGAGGCCACGCTCGCCAGGCTGGCGGCTGCCGAGACCGAGCAGCAGCGGGCCCGCGCCGAAGCCGAGCAGGCCAGGGCCGACGCGGCGGCGGCGCGGGGCGAGCTGGACCGGGCGCGGGAGCGGCTGGCCGCCGAGCAGGCCGCCCGCACGCTCGCCGAGGCGCGAGCCGAGCACGCGGAGGCCGACCGGGCCGCCGGGCGGGCCCGGCTCGCCGAGACCGAGGACCAGCTGGCGAAGGCACACGCGCGGGTGGATCTGCTGCTGGCCGACCGCGCCACCGACGCCCCGGACCAGGACGCCGGTGATCCCGCATCGCCGTCCGGCGCGGAGGAGCCTGCGGCCGGAGCGTGAGCGCGGGCAGCGGGGCCGTTCGTCCACGATGGACCGAAGAGCCGGAGACCCCGGAGACGACAACGGCAGGGAGAGTGCTGGCTCCCTGCCACCTTCAACATATAGCGCACCCCGGGTCTTGCGGCAAGGCCCGGGCCGTGCCGCAGAATCTCCGGCCTGGGCCGACAGCCGGCCCGGATCGAACGGGGGATTGTCGTGATCGATGTGATCGTTGCCGGCGGCGGACCGACCGGCATGATGCTGGCCGCGGAACTGCGGCTGCACGGCGTCGAGGTGGTCGTGCTGGAGAAGGACGTGACGCCGCCCGGGTTGGTCCGGTCGCTGGGCCTGCACGTGCGCAGCATCGAGGTGATGGATCAGCGCGGTCTGCTGGAGCGGTTCCTGGCGGAGGGCCGGAAGTATCCGCTCGGGGGCTTCTTCGCGGGCATCGCCAAGCCCGCGCCCGAGCGTCTGGACACCGCGCACGGCTACGTGCTCGGCATCCCGCAGACCAGCACCGACCGCCTGCTGGCCGACCGTGCCGCCGAGCTGGGTGCCGACGTCCGGCGCGGGTGCGAGCTGGTCAGGCTGGACCAGGACGGCGAGGGGGTGACCGTCGAACTGGCCGGCGGGGCGCCGACCACGTTGCGGGCCCGCTACCTCGTGGGCTGTGACGGCGGCCGCAGCACGGTGCGCAAGCTGCTCGGTGTCGGCTTTCCCGGCGAGCCCTCGCAGGTCGAGACGTTGCTGGGGGAGATGGAGGTGACCGCGCCGCCGGAGACGGTGGCCGCCGTGGTGGCCGAGGTACGGGAGACCGAGAAGCGCTTCGGTGTCGGCCCCTCCGGCAAGGAGGGGGTGTATCGCGTCGTCGTGCCCGCGGAGGGGGTGGCCGAGGATCGCGCGGTCCCGCCGACTCTGGAGGAGTTCCGGCAGCGGCTGCATGCCGTCGCCGGCACCGATTTCGGGGTGCATTCACCACGCTGGCTCTCCCGCTTCGGCGACGCCACCCGGCAGGCCGAGCGCTACCGGGTGGGCCGGGTGCTGCTGGCGGGGGACGCGGCGCACGTCCACCCTCCGGTCGGTGGGCAGGGGCTCAACCTCGGCATCCAGGACGCGTTCAACCTCGGCTGGAAGCTGGCCGCGGAGGTCGCGGGCTGGGCTCCGGAGGGTCTGCTGGACACCTACCACTCGGAACGGCATCCGGTGGCCGCGGCCGTGCTGGACAACACGCGCGCGCAGATGACGCTGATGTCCACCGAGCCGGGGCCGCAGGCGGTGCGGCGGCTGGTGTCGGAGCTGATGGACTTCGAGGAGGTGAACCGGTACCTGACCGAGAAGATCATCGCGACCGGCATCCGCTACGACTTCGGCGAGGGGCATGACCTGCTCGGCAGGCGGATGCGGGACGTGCCGCTGAAGCGGGGCCGCCTCTACGAGCAGCTGCGCACCGGCCGCGGGCTGCTGCTGGATCAGACCGGCCGGCTCTCGGTGGCGGGCTGGCAGGACCGGGTCGACCACGTCGTCGACGTCAGCGAGGAGCTCGAGGTGCCGGCGATGCTGCTGCGGCCGGACGGCCACGTGGCGTGGGTCGGTGAGGATCAGCGGGACCTGGTCGGCCACCTGCCGGCGTGGTTCGGCGCCGCCGCCGGCTGATCAGGTGGCGGTGAAGCGTGGCGCGGGTTCCCCGGCGAGCCTGCCCGGCGGGAGCCTGCGCCCGCACAGCACGAGCAGCAGATCCTGCGCGGCGCCGGTGAGCGGGGCTCCGGAACCGTAGCGCCAGTCGAGGTCGTCGGCGCGCAGTTCGACACCGCTCAGATCGGTGCCGAAGTGGCGTACCTGGCGGGGCCCGGCGTTGTCCAGCACGAGCCGCACGCGCTCGGGCGGCAGGGCCGGCCCGTGGCCGAGTGCGGTGGTGATGTCGAGGCCGTGGATGACGTCGTGGGACAGCGCGCCGGCCGGGCCGCCGCCGGGTGGCTGCCACGGGTGCTCGGCGTTGTCGCGCAGGACGGCGACGAGCTCGTGCGTGCTGAGCGCGGCGGCGTCGCGCCGGGCGCAGCGGTCGGCCATGCGGTCGAAGTTGCCGCGTGCCCGCAGCAGGCTGGCCAGGAACCGGGGCATCGAGTAGCGGAACGGCAGGACGAGGTGGGCCACGACCTCCCGTACCCGCCATCCCGCGCACAGCGACGGCGTGTCCCAGGTGGATTCAGGCAGGTCGGCCAGCAGATCGGCCAGCTCGTGGCGCTGGGCGGCGACGTGGGTGCGGATGTCGGTTCCGGTGCCGGTCATCGGTGGCTACCTCCGGGAGATCGGGTGAGTTCGGCGAGCCTGCGGCGCAGGTAGTGCCGTTCGGCGTCGGTGCGGGCCAGCTCGAGGGCGGCGCGGTAGGCCGCGGCCGCGTCGGCGTGGTGGCCGAGCCTGCGCAGCAGGTCGGCGCGAGTCGCGGGCAGCAGGTGGTATCCGGCGAGAGCGCCGGTGCGCTCGAGCGCGGCCACGAGCTCGAGCCCGGCGGCCGGGCCGTCGGCCATGCCGACGGCGACGGCGCGGTTGAGTTCCACCACCGGCGAGGGCCGCCAGCGGGTGAGACAGCCGTAGAGGGCGGCGATCTGGGCCCAGTCGGTGTCGGCGGCGTCGGCCGCGGTGGCGTGGCAGGCGGCGATGGCGGCCTGCACCTGGTATGGGCCGGGCGCGCGGTGGTGCAGTGCCCGGTCCAGCACGGCCAGGCCTTCGGCGATGGCTGCGCGGTCCCAGGCGGTGCGGTCCTGGTCCTCCAGCGGCACCAACTGGCCGTCGGGCTCGGTGCGGGCCGCGCGGCGGGCGTCGTGCAACAGCAGCAGCGCCAGCAGGCCCAGCACCTCCGGCTCACCGGGCAGGAGGTCCGCGAGCACGCGGGCCAGGTGGGTCGCCTCGTCGCACAGGTCGCCGCGGAGCAGGTGGGCGCCGACGCTGGCCGCGTAGCCCTCGCTGAACAGCAGGTAGAGCACGCCGAGCACGGCCGGGGTGCGCTCGGGCAGCAGGTGGGCGGGCGGCACCCGATAGGGGATGCCCGCGTGGCGGATCTTGGCCTTGGCCCTGGTGAGCCGTTTGGCCATGGCCGCCTCGCCGACCAGCAGTGCTCTGGCGATTTCGGCGGTGCTGAGCCCGGCGACCGTTCGGAGGGTGAGAGCGACGCGGGCCTCCAGCGACAGGGCGGGGTGGCAGCAGGTGAAGATCAGCCGGAGCAGGTCGTCGGGGACACCGCCGTCGCCGGGGCCCGGCTCGGGGATCACCAGCGCCGCCTCGCGCAGCTTGGCGGTGCCGACCGTCTCACGGCGCAGCCGGTCGACGGCCCGGTGACGGGCGGTGGTGGTGAGCCAGGCACCGGGCCGCTGCGGGATGCCGTCGCGGGGCCAGGTGCGCAGGGCGTGGGCGAAGGCCTCCTGGGCGCATTCCTCGGCCAGGTCCCAGTCGCCGGTGCTGCGGATGAGGGCGGCCACCAGCCGGCCCCACTCGTCGCGGAACGCGGCGTCGACCGCCCGCCGGACCTCGGCGGTCATCCGGCAAGCATGGGCCGGATCTCGATGGACCCGTAGGTGGCGGCCGGGTGCTTGCCCGCGATCTCGATAGCCTCGTCGAGGTCGGCGCATTCGATCAGGCAGAATCCGCCGACCTGTTCCTTGGTCTCGGCGAACGGCCCGTCGGAGAGCAGCAGTTCCTCGTCTCTCACGCGCACGGTGGTGGCGTCGGTCGGCGGGCGCAGTCCGCCGCCGCCGACGAGCACACCCCGGTCGAGCATCTCCTCCGACCAGCCCTCGCAGCCGTCCTCGGCGTGCTCGGCCGCCGTCTCGTCGCCGCAGATGAGCAACAGGTATCGCACGGTGAACCTCCTCGGTGAACACACCCTGACGACGAACGAGCATGCCCGAGAAGGACACCGCCGGTGCGGAGATTCCGTGCGGGTTCGCGCTACCGGGCGGGCAGGAATCCGCGCAGGCGCGCCCGCAGGTCGCGGCGGTGGTGGCGGGGCGGGCGCGTCCGGCCCGGCGGGGGGTGCCCGCCGCTGAGCACCTGTTTGGCGAAGCCGGCGACGGTCTCCGGTGGTGGCAGCGGATCGGTGCCGCCGAGGTAGGCCAGGATCAGCGGGTCCGCATCGGAGCCGGCCTCCAGCACCACGGCCCAGCCGCGCACGTCGTCCCACAGCAGCGCGGCGTCCCGGCCGGGGAAGCCGGCGGGCGAGCCGTCCAGGGCCACGTACGCGGTCGCCTCGCGGTCGGCCAGTTCCCAGCAGGTGGCCTCGGGGCCGACCCCGGCCGCGGCGGCCACCCGGTGCACATAGACGCCGAGTCCCTGCTCGGCGAGATCGCCGCAGCCGTCGATGCCGGCCACGGCTGTCGAGCTGCTGTAGCGAGGCTGTGTCATGTGCCTGCTCCCGGGCTTGCCCCGGAGAGACGGGCGCTGGGGCCGGGACGAGCCGGCCGGGCCCGTCCCGCCGGGTGCGGCGGAGATGATCCGGCACGGCTCGAGGCTCAACCGTCCGTGTCAGACGGTAATCCCGCCTCGTGCTCCCGGCAACCGGAGCGGGCGCAGCGGCGCCGGGGCTCGCCGTGGCGCAGCGCCAGGTCACCCTCGGTGCCGCCGTCGCCCGCGACGGTGAGCGTGGCGGTGGACGGGGAGTAGCCGCTGGCGACGACGGTGTACTCGCCGGGGTCCAGGTCGGTGAACCGGTAGCGGCCCGCCGCGTCGGTGAGGGCGACGCCGACGACGTGGCCGCCCGCGTCGAGCAGGCTCACCTGGGCCTCGGGCACCGGCCGCCCGCTCAGCTCGGATCGCACGGTACCGCTGACGTGGCCTGCGGGCCGCAGGTGAAGGTCGCAGCCACCGTGCTCGCCGTCGGCCAGGGCGACCGGCACGGCCAGCGGGCGGTGCCCGCGGGCGGTGACGGCGACGGTGTAGGTGCCGGGGGCGATGTCCGGGAAGCGGTACCAGCCGTCCCCGCCGCTGAGCCCGGTGGAGCGCACGTCGCCGTGGGCGTCGGTGAGCACGAGGGTGGCGCCGCCCACCGGCTGCCCGTGCGAGGTGCGCACCCGCCCGCTGAGGGAGCCGGCCCCGGCCAGCTCGAGGTCGCGGCGCACCGGGGTGGCGCCGAGTTCGACGGTGCAGGCGACGGGCTGGAGCCGCTCGGCGGCAGCGATGAGCACGTAGCGCCCCGGGGCGGGTGCGGTCACCAGGTACCGGCCGCTGCTGTCGGTGCGCTGCAGATCGACCTGGGCGCCGCTGGCGTCGGTGAGGGTGAGCGAGACGTCGGCGGCGCGGGCGTCGCCTGCCCGGATCACGCCGTGCAGTGCCAGCGGCGGCGCCTCGGCCGCGGGACCGGCGGCGCGGTCGCCGCGCTCGGCGCCGTCCGCGGCGGGCTCCGGCGCCGGTTCCAGGTCCAGGGTGGCGCGCAGCGGGTTCTCCTTGAGCAGCAGCACCGCCAGCAGGGTCACCACGGCGACGATCGCGGCGATGCCGAAGATGGTGCCGGTGGCGTCGCCGTAGGCGGCGCGCACGATCTCGCGCACGGGTGCGGGCAGGGCGGCCAGGTCGAGGGTGCCGCCTCCGTCGTTGACGGCGCCGCCCACCGGGATGCCCCGCGCGGACAGCGCCGCGGTGATGTTGCCCGAGACCTGGCTCGCCAGCACCGCGCCGAGCGCCGAGACGCCCGCCGAGCCGCCGAGGGTGCGGAAGAAGGTGACCGCGGCGGTGGCCGAGCCGATGTCGCGCATGCCGACGGTGTTCTGGGCGACCAGGACGAGGTTCTGCATGAGGGCGCCGACCCCGACGCCCATGAGCGCCAGGAAGACACCCATCCACACCAGGTTGGTGTCGTGGTCGATGGTGCTGAGCAGGCCCAGCCCGGCGAGCAGCAGGATCGATCCCGCGACGAGGAACGGTTTGGTGCGCCCGATGCGGGACACGATCTGCCCGGTGATCGTGGAGGAGAGGAACAGCCCGAGCACCATGGGCAGCGTCATGAGCCCGGCGTGGGTGGGGGAGTAGCCGCGCGCGATCTGGTAGTACTGCGCCAGGAACACGGCGCCGCCGAACATGCCGGTGCCCACGGCCAGCGTGCCGAGCACGGTGAGGCCGAACGCGGGGTTGCGGAACAGGCGCAGCGGGATCACCGGCTCGCTGACGCGGGTCTCGGTGAACACGGCCAGGCCGAGCATCAGCAGTGACCCGCCCACGAAGGCCGCCGTGGTCCAGGACAGCCACGCGAAGTCCTTGCCCGCCAGCGAGATCCACACCAGAAGCAGCGCGACACCGCCGACGAGCAAGGTGGCGCCCACCCAGTCGATCCTGACCTCACGCTTCACGACCGGCAGGTGCAGGGTCTTGCCGAGAACCACGAACGCGAGCACGGCGATGGGCACGCAGACCCAGAAGCACCAGCGCCAGCCCAGCGGTGAGTCGACGAGGACGCCACCCAGCAGGGGACCGGAGACGGTCGCGACGGCGAAGGTCGCGCCGATGTAGCCGGAGTACCGGCCACGCTCGCGCGGAGCGATCATCGCGGCCATGACGGCCTGGATGAGCGCCTGCAGGCCGCCCATGCCCACGCCCTGCAACGCCCGGAAGCCGATGAGCTCGGGCATCGACTGGGCGATGCCGCCGAGCACCGAACCCGCGGTGAAGATGACGATGGCCAGTTGGTAGAGCAGCTTCTTGCTGAACAGATCCGACAGCTTGCCCCAGATCGGGGTGGTGGCCGTTGAGGTCAGCAGCATCGCGGTGACCACCCAGGTGTACTCGCTCTGGGTGCCGTCGAGGTCGGCCAGGATCGTCGGCAGGGCGTTGGAGACGATGGTGGAGGACAGGATCGCCACGAGCAGGGCGAGCAGCAGGCCGGAGAAGGCTCGGCGGACCTGTCGGCGGGTCATCGGCTCGGCGGGTGCCGCGGGCGCGGTGGCTGTCATGGCGGGCGCGGACGTGGGACGGCTCCTCTCGGACGAACGGGGTTCGTCTCCAGCCTACGGAAAAAAGTTGTGTACTGCAACTACATAAATGTGCCGGGGCTTGACCTCGAGCACACTGGAGGTGTGAGGCTCCACGCATGACCGTGACGACACCCGCATCGCAACCACAGACCGACGTCTGGCACGTCGCCGACCTCGACCTCGACGCCTACCTCGCCAGGATCGAACAGCCGCACGCCAGACCCTCGGCGGAGGCGCTGCACGCCCTCCACGAAGCCCACGTGCGCACCATCCCGTTCGAGAACATCGACCCGCTGCTCGAGCGCTCACCGGTCCTCGAGCTGGGCGCGATCACCGGCAAGCTGGTCCACCGGCGGCGCGGCGGCTACTGCTACGAGCACGGCCTGCTCTTCGCCGCCGCCCTGGAACGGCTCGGCTACCGGGTGACCCGCTGCACGGCGCGAGTGCAGCCGCACAAGTCCGGCCCGCAGACCCACATGAACCTCGTCGTGCACGCCGACGGCACCGACTTCCTCGCCGACGTCGGCTTCGGCGCCAGCGTGCTCTACCCGATGCCACTGCGCGACGGGGCCGTGGTCGACCAGGGTGGCTGGCCGCACCGGCTGCTGCGCGACGGCCGGGTGTGGACGCTGGAGAAGCAGACACCGCAGGGCTGGGAGCCGGTGCACGCCTTCGACGAGACCCCGCAGCGGCCCATCGACTACGAGGTGTTCAACCACTACGTCGCCACCCACCCGCACTCGCCGTTCACCGGCCGCCTCGTCGCGTTCCGGCTCGAGCCCGGCCGCAGCCGCAAACTCATCGGCGACCAGCTCGTCGTCGAGCGTCCCGACGGCAGCAGCGACACCACCTCCGTCGCCCCCGCCGACCTCGACGCCACCCTGCGCGCACTGGACATCGAACTCACGCCCGAGGAGCTGGAGCTGGCGCGCGCCCGCTACGCCGGCGCGCTCAACCCGGAGGGCTAACCCCGAGCTCCTCGGCCTCGTCGCCCAGCGCCGCCCGCACGGCGGCGGCGATCCGGTTCACATCGTCCCGCTCGGCGGGCGGCAACGGCACACCGACCTCGGCCCGCTGCCGCGCCGCCTCGCCGAGCAGGCGCGCCGCCCGCCGAGCGTCACCGGCCAGCACGGCAGCGCCCGCCAGCCCTTCCAGCGCGGTGAGCGGTCACGGGGCCAGCTCGGCCACCAGCTGCGCCAGCTGCCGGGCGTTGCGGCACTCGTGCATCGGCACGATGCGGGCGTAACGCAGTGCGGCCGAGTCGCCCGTGCCCCACAGCGCCTCCGGCTCCGGGTTGAGCCAGTGCACGTGGCGGGCCCGTTCGGCGATCCGGCGCAGGGCCGCCAGGTTGGGGTCGGCGCCGTTGGTGCGCGCGTCGCCGAGGATCAGCACGCTCGTGCGCGGGCCCACCGCGTCCGGCCAGCCCTCGATGAACGTGCCGAGCGACTCGCCATAGTCGCTGCTCATGCCCCACCTGGTGAGCCGCGCCGTCCGGAGGATGCGGGTGGCCAGCTCGTCCGGCTCGGCCTCGCCCGCGGCCACCAGCTCGGTCACCTCGTCGGTGAGGCCGACGAAGGCGAAGCTGCGGACCTTGCTGAACTGGTCACCCAGTGCCCGCATCAGCAGCAGCGTGAACTGGGCGAACCCGGCCACCGAACCGGAAAGGTCGCACAGCAGCACCAGCTCCGGCCGCCCGGGCCGCCGGCGCCGCAACACGGGACGCAGGGGCACCCCTCCGGTGGCCAGCGACCGCCGCACCGTACGGCGCAGGTCGATCTGGCCCCGGCCGGCCCTGCGCCTGCGCGCGGCGAGGCGGGTGGCGAGCTTGCGCGACAGCGGCCGCACCGTACGGCGCAGCTGCGCCAACTGCTCACGGGTCGCGCTGGTGAAGCTCACCAGGTCTAGCTGCGGCGGCACGGCGTGGCGGGCGATGCGGTCCCGGCCGCGCAGCTCGGCCGTGCGGCGACGGGCCTCGGCCTGCACCTGCTCACGGAAGGTGGCCAGGCGCGCGCGGGCCTCGCCCTCGGCGAGCGCGGCGCCGAGGGCACCGGCGCCGGGGGAGGACTGCCGCATCGCGGCCAGCACCCGGGCCAGCAACGCGTCCGGGCGCACGGCGGACAGCGTCTGGTGGGCCGACCAGCCGCTCAGCCCACGGCCGCCGCCACCCGAACCGCCGTCGCCGCCCTGGCCGGCCTCACCGAAGGAACCGTAGCGGCCGAAGGCGTCGACCCCACTCGCCGCCAGTGCCCGCAGCGCCTCCTCGTCTCCCTCGGCGAGTGCCCGCACCAGGTCCTCGCGCAGCTCCTCCACAGTGGACGCAGGCGGCGACGCGGCCTCGGACCTCCCCACGGCGGCGGGGAAGTAGAGGTCGAACACGGCGTCGAACACCGCCCGCTGGCCCGAGCGGCGCAGCACCGTGGCGGCCAGCGCCTCCCGCAGCTGCCCGCGGTCGGCCAGCCCGAGCACGTCCACCGCCGCGGCGGCATCGACCGTCTCACCAGGGCCGACGCCGATCCCGCGCTCCCGCAGGGCGCCGACGAACTCCACCAGCCGCGCGCCCGTGCTCACGGTGTCGCCGAGCCGAGCACGCGGTCCAGCCGCAGCTCCGCCGCCGCCTTGCGGTGGTCGGACTGGTACTTCAGCAACACGCCGAGCGTGCTGTGCACGACCTGCTCGTCGAGCACCTCGGCGCCGAGAGCGAGCAGCGTGCGCGCCCAGTCGACCGTCTCCGCGATCGAGGGGGCCTTGCGCAGGTCCATCCCCCGCAGCGCGCCGACCACCCGGACCAGCGACTCGGTCAGGCGCTGGTCGAGGCCCGGCACCTGCAGGGTGACGATGTCGCGCTCCAGCTCGGGCTCGGGAAAGTCGAGGTGCAGGAACAGGCAGCGCCGCTTGAGCGCCTCGGACAGTTCCCGCGTGGCGTTGGAGGTCAGCAACACGAACGGCCTGCGGGTGGCGGTGATGGTGCCCAGTTCCGGCACGGTGACCTGGAAGTCGCCGAGCACCTCCAGCAGCAGGCCCTCCATCTCGACGTCGGCCTTGTCGGTCTCGTCGATGAGCAGCACGGTGGGCTCGGCGTTGCGGATGGCCGTGAGCAGCGGCCGCGAGAGCAGGAACTCCTCGCTGAACACGTCGTCGCGGGTGTCCTGCCAGTGCTCGTCCCTGGCGGCGGTGATCCGCAGCAGCTGCTTGGCGTGGTTCCACTCGTACAGCGCGCGGGACTCGTCGATGCCCTCGTAGCACTGCAGCCGGACCAGCGCGCTGCCGGTGGCGGCCGCCAGCGCCCGCGCCAGCTCCGTCTTGCCGACCCCGGCCGGGCCCTCGACCAGCAGGGGCTTGCCGAGCCGGTCGGCGAGGAACACCGTGGTGGCCACGGCGGTCGACGCCAGGTATCCGGCTCCGGCGAGTCGCTCGACGACCTCGTCGACCGAGCCGAACAACGGTTGCTCCACGGTTCCTCCCGCCACTGCAGGCACCCCGCCATTGTCTACCGGCCAGTAGCGGCCCGGGTCCACGCGTGGCCCAGGTCACCTTCCGCGCGGGTACCCTGAGCTGACCACGACAGCTGGGGAGCGGCCATGACACCCGAGGACGAGAGACTGCTGCGCCGGGCCATCGCGCTGGCGGGGGAGGCCAGGGCAGGAGGCAACCCGCCGTTCGGGTCACTGCTGGCCGATGCCGACGGGCGCGTGCTGGCCGAGGAGCGCAACAGCTCGCTCACCGACGACGACATCACCGCGCACCCCGAACTGAAACTGGCCAGGTGGGCGGCCAGGGAGCTGGATCCGGCCGAGGCGGCCGCCGCCACGATGTACACCAGCTGCCAGCCGTGTGGCATGTGCACGGGCGCCATCCAGCGCTCCGGCCTGGGCCGGGTGGTCTTCGCCCTGTCCACCGAACAGCTGCTGGCGCTCAAGCCGGGCGGCGACTTCCCGGCCGTGCCCGCGGAGGGACCGGCCCTGCACGACGAGGCCCGCACACCGGTCGACGGCTACTACGCGTAGCGGGCGACCAGCTCCGCCCCGATCCGGCCCAGCTCCGCCCGCACCGCCTCGGGCTCCAGCACCTCCACGTGCGCACCCCAGCCCGCCAGCTGCTCGGCGACCGACAGGGGAGTGTGCGCCGCCACGCGCACCCGCAGCCGCCCGTCGCCGAGGTCCTCCTCGACCGCGCAGTGCCGTCCGAAGTGGTCCCGCAGCACCGGCAGAAACCGCGCGGGAAACAGGATCGTCGCCGACACCAGCGAGCGGTGCCGCTCCGTCTCGTCCACGACCCGCTGCCACTGCTCGGACAGCTCCAGCTCCGCGGGCCGATCGGCGGGCAACGCGGTGACCTCGGCGGCGCTGATGCGATCGACGCGGAACGTGCGCTGACCGGAGTCCGTGCCCGCCAGCAGATACCACGTGCCGTCCTTGTCGGCCAGGCCCCACGGGTCCACCAGCCGTTCGCTGCGCACGCCCGACCGGTTGGCGTAGCCGAAGCGGACCTTGCGCCTGCGCACCACGGCATCCTGCAGGGTCTCGACCACGCGGGGCCGCTCCGTCCGCGGGCCCTGGCCCCAGCGCGAGGGGTCGACCACCACCGCTTCGGCCGCGGCCTCGGCGTCCGCGCGGAACGTGCCCGGCAACGCGCGCACGAGTTTCCGCAGCGCCGACTTCACCGCGGGGGAGGCCGTCGCGGCCGGACCGGCGAGCAGGAACAGCGCCTGCGCCTCGCCGGCCGTGAGTCCACTGAGGTCGGTGCGGGCGCCGCCGACGAGGGACCATCCGCCGCCGCGGCCCGGCTGCGGATACACCGGCACGCCCGCCGAGGACAGGGCCTCCAGATCGCGCCGCGCGGTCGCGACCGACACCTCCAGCTCCTCGGCCAGCTCCGCCGCCGTGACCCGTCCGCGCGCCTGCATCAGCAGCAGGGTCGCGACGAGCCGGTCAGCGCGCATGCGCCCAGTCTGGCAGACAAACCGCTCACCCTCTGCGCACGAATACGCGGACGCATCAACTCCGCTTATCACACACGGTCTCGATTGGCATTGGACGTCATGCCGCCGCCGGACGAGCATCGAGGCATGACCGAACAACTGACCACCCCCACCGACACGCCACCCAGGCCCGGCCTGGCCGAGCTGGTCGAGCGCATCCGCCCACACGCCCGGCGGCAGTCACCGCCGCAGGCGATCGCCCGGCAGGTCGCCACCGTCCTCGAGGAGACGGCACCGGGCACCGACCTGCTCACCCCGGCCGAACGAGCCGGCTCACCCGACGGCTACACCCGCCACACCCTGCACGCCGAGGCGTCGTTCTCGGTGTCCGCCGTGGTATGGCGCCCGGGTCAGGTGACGGAGATCCACGACCACCTGGTGTGGTGCTCGTTCGCGGTGCTGCAGGGAACCGAGACCGAGACCCTGTACGACATCGACGGCGACCGCCTGGTCGAGGTCGGCGAGAGACACCGGCCCGCCGGATCCGTCAGCGGCGTCGCCCCGCCCGACGACATCCACCGTGTCCGCAACACCGGCGACACCGTCGCGGTCACCCTGCACGTCTACGGCGCGGATCTCAGCAACGGCACCAGCGTGCGCCGCACCTACGAGCGGCGGGACGGCCGGTAGCACCCGGTCACCGGCGCAGCCCCGTGTTGAGCCGGGCGGCCTGCCGGGTGAGGTGCTCTCGTTCGGCGAGGTTGGGCGCGGCACGGGCGGCCTCGGCGTAGAGCCGCGCCGCGGTGACCAGGTCGCCGTCACGCTCGTGCAGGTAGGCCGCCGCGGCGCTGTAGCGGGGCAGGGCGGGGTCGAGCCCCTCCAGCGCGGCCAGGCCTGCTCGGGCGCCGTCGGCCTCGCCGACCGCGACCGCCCGGTTGAGGCGGGCCACCGGGCTGCCGGTAATCCGCACCAGTTCGTCGTACCACTCGACGATCTGCACCCAGTCGGTCTCCTCGGCTGTCCGGGCGTCGGCGTGCAGTGCGGCGATGGCCGCCTGGGCCTGGAACTCGCCGAGACGGTCGCGGGCGAGCGCTGCCTGGAGCACGTCGACGCCCTCGGTGATCAGGCGGGTGTCCCAGAGGCTGCGGTCCTGCTCGGCCAGCGGCACGAGGCTTCCGTCGGGAGCGGTACGCGCCGGGCGCCGCGCGTGGTGCAGCAGCATGAGCGCCAGCAGCCCCGCGACCTCCTCGTGGTGGATCCTGGCCGCCAGTTGGCGGGTGAGCCGGATCGCCTCGCCGGCCAGATCGACATCGCCGGAGTAGCCCTCGTTGAACACGAGGTAGAGCACGCGCAGCACGGTGCCGACGTCGCCGGGCTGGGTGAACCGCACGCTGGAGACGGTGCGCTTGGCCCTGCTGATCCGCTGGGCCATGGTCGCCTCGGGCACGAGGTAGGCCTGCGCGATCTGCCGCGTGGTCAGGCCGCCGACCGCGCGCAGGGTGAGCGCGACGGCCGAGGCCGGCGTCAGCGAGGGGTGCGCGCACAGGAAGTACAGCTGGAGCGTGTCGTCCACCGCCTCGCCCTCGCCGGGCAGGGGCTCGGCGTCGACACGCACCTCGCGCTGCCGCCGGGAGGCCTCGGCCCGGGCGGCGTCGAGGAACTTGCGCCACGCCACGGTGACCAGCCAGCCCTTCGGGTCCCGCGGCGGGTTCTCCGGCCACACCCGGATCGCCTCGACGAGCGCCTCCTGCACGGCGTCCTCGGCTGCCGCGAAGTCGGCGCCGCGGCGGACGAGCACGCCGATCACGGTGGGGATGAGGGCGCGCAGCAGGGCCTGGTCCACGGTCGGTCACTCCGTGGCGGTCGGGGTCACGCCGTAGAACGGGCGCACCTCGAGCCACTCGTGAATCGGCTTGCCGCCGGCACCGGGCGCCGCGGACAGCTCACCGGCCAGCTCCAGCGCCCGCTCGTAGCTCTCGACGTCGATCACCATCCAGCCGGCGATGAGGTCCTTGGTCTCGGCGAACGGGCCGTCGGTGACCGGCGGCCGCCCCTCGCCGTCGTATCGGACGAATGTGCCCTCGGGGGAGAGCTCGTGGGACTCGACGAACTCACCGGTGCTCTCCAGCCGCGCGGCGAAGTCCCGCATGTACTGCACGTGGGCGGAAAACTCCTCGGGCGTCCACTGGTCCATGGGCACGTCGTTGACGGATGCGGGCGCGCCCCGGTAGTGCTTCAACAGCAGGTACTTGGCCATCGTGTTCTCCTTGGTGCGATCAGGGTCCATTCTGGCCGTATTCGCTGCAGAACGAAGCCATGTTCGCGTTTTCGAGGAGGCGACGATGCGCAACGAGGCCATGGAACGGCTGGACGTCCTGGTCGGATCGTGGCGGGCGACGCTGCGCGACGCGTGGTTTCTCGAGCCGCCCGGCCGCGAGGTGCCAGGGTCGGCGACGGGCGAGTGGCTCGGCGACGCGTTCGTGGTGTTCCGCTGGACGATGGCGGGCGAGGTCGGCAAGGCCACGAGCGAGATGGTGCTGGTGCTGGGCCGCAGCGACGTGCGTGACGCCTACACGGCGCTGTACCACGACGAACGGGGAACCTGCCGGGTGTACGCCATGACGTTCGACGGCGCGCGGTGGTGCCTGAGCCGCGAAGATCCCGACATGTTCCAGCGGTTCGTCGCCGACGTGGGGCCGGACCGGATCGCAGGCCGCTGGGAGGCGTCCGACGATCGCGGAGCGACCTGGCGCAAGGACTTCGACCTCGTGTTCGAGCGAGCGTAGCGCGGGGAGCCAGGTCCAGGCTTACTTGACATAATGTACATTATCGGCGCCACGGTGACGCACCTGCAGGAGGTCGTCGCCGGGTCGCGACGGCTTGCGGCGCGCCCGGCCCCTTGGCTCTCACTGCCGTGATGCACACGTGGCGGCTCGCGCCCCGCACTGCCGCCTGGTCATCAGCAACATGGAAGTCGCCGTGTCCACGCGGAACGCGGTGCGCGGTGGCACGGCAGAGCCCTTCCCCGCCACCGTACCCGGCCTCTGTTTTCGTCACCGTGACGTTTTGTGGCGGACTGGCTGGACGTCGAACCGGCGGGGTTCAGCGGAGTTGTTCGAGTTCCCTGGCCGAGCGAGCCAGTTCGGCGGCCATCCGGCGCAGCTCGCCCGCGCCCGCGCCGTCCTCGGCCGCCGTCACCACGTCCTCGGCGGCACACCGCAGCTGGAACAGCCGGTCCTGCAGCACCGCGAGCTCGGTGTCGGACAGCACCACAGCGTCCTCGGGCAGGCCGGTGCGCTGGACGGCCGCCCGCCGTTCGTAGGCGCGCTGGCGGCAGGACTGCCCGCAGTAGCGGCGCCTGCGCCCCACCGTCGTACCCTGTTCGAGCCTGCGGCCGCACCACCCGCAGTGCTTCGGCACCGGCTTCCGCAGCTGCGCCAATTCGTCACGTGACGGATTGGTCTGCTCTGCCACTTCGCTCACCCGCCAGACCCTAGCCCGCCATCCTGCGCTCATGCCGGGGCCACGCCGGGCAGGCACACTGGAGACGTGCTCTCGCCACACCCGTACCTGGCCACGCCGTTGCCGCGCGCGTTCGCGCACCGGGGCTGGCACGTCGGCGACCTGGCCGGTCTGGAGAACTCCCTGCCCGCCTTCCGGCGCGCGGTCGCCGAGGGCTACCACTACGTGGAGACCGACGTGCACGCGACCTCCGACGGTGTCGTCGTCGTGCACCACGACGCGCTGCTCGACCGCACCACGGACGGCACCGGACCGATCGCCCGGCAGACCTGGTCGGCGGTGCGCAGGGCCAAGGTCGGTGGCACGGCCCCGATCTCGCGGCTGGAGGACGTCCTGGAGGAACTGCCGGACGCGTTCTTCAACGTCGACGTCAAGGCGGGCGACGCGGTCGAGCCGTTCCTGCGCGTGCTGCGGCGCACCGACGCCTTCCACCGCGTCGCGGCCGCGGCGTTCTCCGACGCGCGGCTCGCGCGGCTGCGCAAGCTCGGCGGCGGCAGGCTCATCACCTCACTCGGTCCGCGCTCGGTGGCGGTGCTGTGGGCCAACGGCTGGGTGCCGTTCCTCCGCCTGGGTTTCCTCAGCCGGGGTGCGATGGCGCAGGTCCCGGTGACCCAGGGGCCGATGACCATTGTGGACAAGGGGTTCCTGCGGTCCGCGCGCAAGGCGGGTGTCGAGGTGCACACGTGGACCATCAACGACCAGGACGAGATGCGGGCGCTGCTCGATCTCGGTGTGCAGGGCATCGTCACCGACCGGCCGGATCTGCTGCGCGACGTGCTCGTCGAGCGCGGAGCGTGGCCGGGAACCGGCACCGGCGCGGCGAGCTAGCGCCCCGCACCATTCAACGCCGTGGCCGAGCCCAAGGTGCCCTTCGGTACACCGTGGGTACCCAGGGTGCCCTTCGGCTCGCCGCAGACGCGCGACCTGGCGAGCAGGGTCAGGAATCCGGGCGGGTCAGCGGGGCGCCTTGCCCTCCCAGGCGGCGTGCCAGGTCTTCGGTCCGAGTCGTCCGGAGTCCCTGATGCCGTTCGCGCGCTGCAGCGCAAGCACCGCCCGCTTGGTCTCCTGGTAGTAGCACCCGGTGCCCTGGAAGTCGTAACCAAAGGCGTTCATCCGCAGCTGGAAGGCCCGCAGCTGCGGCGCGCAGTCGCCGTAGGCGTAGACCACTCCAGGCCACGCGGGCTTGCGGCCAGGGCCACTCGGCGCGGTGGGCTTCGCCTGCCCTCCCCCGCCGATGTAGGCCGACTCGGCGTAGGTCGGCTTGCGCTTGCTGCGGGCGTCGCGGTCGTTGCGCAGGCCGACCTTGCCCGCGCACTCCCACGGCTGCCAGCCGCGCATCCGGTACAGGTACAGGGCCCGGTAGTCCTGCTCGGCAGGCCTGGCCTGATGCGGTCTGCCCTGGCCTCCGACGCTGCGCCAGGTGGGCAGGTCGAACTGGTAGGCACCGTAGTAGCCGTTGCCCGTGTTGACCTGATAGCGGTTCGTGGACTCGCACATGCGCAGCTTGGCCCACTCACTCCACGACGGGTCGCCGCCCGCGGGCGCGCTCGTCGCGAGTTGCACCCCGAGCACGGCCACCGCCACGAGCAGCACTCTCGTGACCAGCCGCGTCACCGTACCGGCCCACCGTCTGTCCATGGCTGCACAGTAAGCAAACCGGACAATGAGTCACAAGAGTCACAGCAAAAACGTCAGTATCTCATACCACAGATGGGGGACGTTATGAGCGACACGCCGGGTTCCGCGCGGGCGGCGTGCCGTCGGCACCGAAACGGACACGATCGGCCTGCCCTGCTGCGGTGTGGCCTGGCCCGGCAAGTACTCTCCGCTCACCCTGTCGATCGAGGCCCGAGGAGCCTGGCATGACCACGACGCCGGAGGGGCCCGTTCCGGCGGCCGACGTCCGCGACCGCAAGCGGGAACAGCGCGGCTGGTACTTCTACGACTGGGCGAACTCCACCTTCTACACGTCCGTCATCACCGTGTTCGGCGCCCTCTACATGAGCTCGGTCGCCGCCGACGCGGCCAAGGCCGACGTCGCCAGGAACGGCCCCAACGCCTGCGTCGACGCCGGCGGTGCCGACGACAACCTCGTCAACTGCGACATCAGCCTGTTCGGCCTTGCCTTCCCCGCGGGCTCGCTGTGGGGTTACCTGCTGGCGGCGGCCACGGTGATCCAGGTGCTGGTGCTGCCCATCACCGGCGCCATCGCCGACCGCAGCCAGTACAAGAAGCGCATCCTCGGGATGTTCGCCTTCCTGGGCGCGGCCGCCTCGGCGCTGCTGTTCTTCGTCGCGGAGGGCCGCTGGGAGCTCGGCCTGGTGCTGTACGTGATCGGCAACATCGGCTACGGCGCCTCGATCGTCACCTACTACTCGTTCCTGCCGGACATCGCCACCCCGGACGAGCGTGACGAGGTCTCGGCCCGCGGCTGGGCGTTCGGCTATCTCGGCGGCGGCGTGGCGCTGGCCGTGCAGCTCGCCTTCTACCTCAGCCGCGACGCGTTCGGTGTCAGTGAGTCGACGGCCGTGCGGATCTGCTACCTCAGCTCGGGCATCTGGTGGGCGCTGTTCACGCTGATTCCGCTGCGCAGGCTGCACGAGCACCAGCGGCCGCACGGCGGCGAGCGGGGGTTGTCGGTGGTCACGGCCGGCTTCGCCGAGCTGCGCGCGACGGTGCGTGCGGCGAAGGCGTTCCCGCTGACGCTGGCGTTTCTCGGGGCCTACCTGGTGTTCACCGACGGCATCTCCACGGTGGTGAGCGTGTCGGCGCAGTACGGCAAGGAGGAGCTGCGGTTCAGTGACGAGGTGCTGATCGCCACGATCCTGGTGATCCAGTTCGTCGCCTACCTCGGCGGGATGGCGCACGGGCTGATCGCGCGCCGCTTCGGCGCGAAGAAGACGATCCTGGGCAGCCTCGTGGTGTGGATCGTGGTGATCACCGCGGCGTTCTTCATCGAGGAGCGGGCGCAGTTCCAGTTCTACGCCGTGGCCGCCGGGATCGGGCTGGTGCTCGGCGGAACCAACGCGCTGTCGCGCTCGCTGTACAGCCAGATGATCCCGCCGGGCAAGGAAGCGCAGTACTACTCGCTGTACGAGATCGGCGAGCGGGGCACGTCGTGGCTCGGTCCCCTGCTGTTCGCCGGTGTCGGGCACGCGACGGGCTCGTTCCGGTACGCGATCATCGCGCTCATCGTCTTCTTCGTGCTCGGGTTCATCTTCGTGGCGCTGGTGCCGGTGCGCAGGGCCATCGCGGCGGCGGGCAACACGGCGCCGTCGGTGCTCTGAGACGCGGGTCGAGCGGAACGGGTGGGGCCGGGATGCCGTACGGCGAGGTGGCCGCCGAGGTGGTGCTCTTCCTGATTCTCATCGGCTTCGTTGCCCTCCGGCGCGCCGCCCGCCGCAGCAGGTCCCGGGAACGGCATCGGGCGGTGGCCCAGGGGCGTCCGGCGAAGCTGCGGGTCCGCGCCTGGGGCCGGGGTGAGGGCGACCCGCCTCCGTGGACCTGGGGCACCATCGCCCTCGGCTCGGACCGGACCGTGTGGGTCGACGAGCGCGGCAGTAGCGGCCCGATGGACCTCACGGACCTCGTGGTCACCCGGTTGCGGCGTCCGCATCAGCGCGGCGGGCCGACCCAGGACGACACGATACTGATGGGGCACCTTGCCGGCAGGCAGATCGAGCTGGCCGTCTACACGGCCGACCTCGATCTGCTGCTGGACGCATTACCCGGAAAGGAACTCGGTCGCCGGGCCAGATCGGGGGCCCAGCAGAGCTGGATCTCGCTGCTCCGGCAGAGGTTCCGCCGGTGAACCGGTGACCACCCGGGCGGGAAGGGCGGCACGGCTCCGGGCGATTCCACGCGCCGATCCGGGACACGGTGTGCGCGCGGGGCGTCCACCGCTGAGGTGAATTTGCCGCCGACACGCGCACGGACCGACTCCGCTACACTCCGTTACCGGGTACGTTGGCGTGGCCACTTCCGCAGCGGCGAACCGGGACCGGCGGAGTTCCGGCAGGGCCAGTTCCGGCTGACCTGAGTGGCGACTCGCTCTAGCCCGACTGGGGGATATCCCCAAGAAGAGAGGCATTTGCGCGTCACAGGGAGGCGCCGATCGTCTCCCACTAGAGAAAGCTGTTCCCGAGGGTGACGCAGCCCAACGTGAGTAACGACATGGTTTGTTGGGAATTCAACGGACCGGCCTGTCGTTGCACAGGGTGAGCATCGCCCTGGCTCCTGCCCGGGAGTCGACTGAAAGGACCCATCATGGCCGACCGTGTTCTTCGTGGAAGCCGGTTGGGAGCGGTCAGCTACGAGACCGACCGCAATCACGACCTCGCCCCTCGGCGCACCGTTCGCTACGCGTGCCCGAAGAACCACGAGTTCGAGGTGCCGTTCTCCGACGACGCCGAGATCCCCACCGTGTGGGAGTGCCGTTTGCACGGCAGCGAGTCGGAGATCGTGGACGGCGGGCAGCCGGAGCCCAAGGAGGTCAAGCCTCCGAGAACGCACTGGGACATGCTGCTCGAGCGGCGTTCCATTCCCGAGCTCGAAGAGCTGCTCAACGAGCGGCTCGCCGAGCTGAAGGGACGCCGGGGCACCCGCAGCGCGTAGCCCCCAAGGCCACTCTCCGCTCCCACCGAACGGCCAGAGCCCCCGTGACCTCCCGCCACGGGGGCTCTGGCCTGTTCTCGCCGTGCTCACGAAGGCAGCCCGGCGCGCAGGCGCCGTGCCCAAGGTGCCCGCGGGTACACCCTGTGCACCCAGGGTGCCCTTCGGCTCGGGGCCGGGCGAGGGTCAGCGGCCCAGCAGGCGACGCAGCTGGCCTGCGCGGCGGCGCAGGCCCCACACGGCGACGCGGAGGGCGGCCTCGCGGACGATGTCGCCGCTCATCTTGGACTCCCCGATCTCCCGCTCGGTGAACGTGATCGGCACCTCCACCACGTCGAAGCCGGCCTGGATGGTGCGCCAGGTCAGGTCGATCTGGAAGCAGTAGCCCGCCGAGGCGACGTCGTGGAGGTCGAGCTTGCCGAGCACCTCGCGCCGGTAGGCGCGGAAACCGGCGGTGATGTCGTTGACGCCCACGCCGAGCAGGATCCGCGAGTAGAGGTTCGCGCCGCGTGAAAGGACTTCCCGGCGCAGTGGCCAGTTGACCAGCGCGCCGCCGGGCACGTACCGGGAGCCGATGACGAGGTCGGCGTCGCCGAGCGCGTCGAGCAGCCGGGGCAGGTCCTCCGGTGCGTGCGAGCCGTCGGCGTCCATCTCGACGAGCGTGCGGTAGTCGCGCGCCAGCCCCCAGCGGAACCCGGCGATGTAGGCGGCGCCGAGCCCGGCCTTCTCGGTGCGATGCAGCACGTTGATGCGCTCGTCCGCCGCGGCCAGCTCGTCGGCGAGCTCACCGGTGCCATCGGGGCTGCCGTCGTCGACCACCAGCACGTGCACCTGCGGCAGGGCGGCGTGCAGCCGCCGCAGCAGTGGCGTGAGGTTCTCCCGTTCGTTGTAGGTCGGGATGATCACCAGCACCGGGTCGGTCTCGTCCCTGCGCTGTGTCCCCTCCGCCATAGAGCTCCCTCTCTTGTCATGTCGTTCGCCGTCGCAGCACCAGGCCGGTGAGCACCGCGGCGAGAGCTGCTCCGACCAGCACGTACCCGGTCCACGCACCGAGTCGATCCGACAGCGTAGTCTGCTGCCGCAGCGGCACCTGCGCCACCAGCGAGGTGGCGGTGTAGGTGCTGGTCTGCTGGGTCACGCTGCCGTCGGGGGCGACGATCGCGCTGATCCCGCTGGTGGCCGCCACCACCACCGCCCTGCCGTGCTCCACCGCCCGCATGCGCGACATCGCCAGGTGCTGGTGGGTCATCTCCCCGTCGCCGTACCAGGCGTTGTTGGTCGGCACCACGAGCAGTCGCGCGCCGGCGTTGACCGCGTCCCGGGCCGGGTAGTCGTAGGCGGCCTCGTAGCAGATGGTGGTGCCTACCTGCGTGCCCGCGATGTCGAACACACCGGGCCCGCTCCCCCAGCGCATGTCCCTGGTCTTGCCGACGAACGGGGTGAACCAGCTGGCGATGGTGCGCATCGGCACGTACTCGGCGAAGGGCACCAGTTCCTGCTTGACGTAGCGCTGTCCCGGACCGGCCTCCGGCCGCCACGCGACGACGGCGTTCTCGGTCTTGCCGTCCGGCGCCTCGTACAGCGAGCCGATGAGCGCGGGAGCCCCGAAGGCGTCCACCGCGGCGTCGACGGCGGGATCGTCGCCGCCTTCCACGTCGGTGGCCGTCTCCGGCCAGACGACCAGGTCGGGCCGGGCCACGTCGCCGGAGCGGATGCGCTCGGCGAGCCGCCGGCTCTCGGCGAGGTGGTTGGCCCGGATGGTCTCGCGCCGGCCGAGCAGGCCCAGCCCGACGTTGGGTGCGTTGCCCTGCACGACGGCCACGGTGCGCGTGCCGGTCTGCGCGGCCGTGCCCACGGTCGGCCACACGGCCAGGCCCGCGCACAGCGGTAGCAGCACGGCGAGTGCGGGCGCGAGCCAGGCGCGGGGCATGCGCGGGCCGTGCTCGCGCACGCGCACGATGAGCCAGGCGAGGCCGAAGCCGGACACGAGCACGGCGAAGCCGACCAGGGGCGCGCCGCCGACCGAGGCCAGTGACAGGTAGGCGCCCTCGGGTTGGCTGAACCCGACCCGACCCCAGGGGAACCCGTTGGCAGGCCAGTACGAGCGCGCGAACTCCTGCAGCAGGAACACCAGCGCCAGCCACACCGGTGGGGCGGGCAGGCGGGACACCCACGGCATGAGCGCGCACGCGGCTCCGATGTAGACGGCCAGCACCGTGCTGAGCCCGAGCCAGGGTGCCGGGCCGAAGTCGGTGCCGAGGAAGTCCTGGATCCAGCGCAGGTGCAGCAGGTTGAACACGAGCCCGAACACCAGGCCGTAGCCCGCGCTGCCCCAGGACCGGCGCCCGTGCAGGGCCAGCCCGAGCCCGGCGAAGGCGAGCGGCGCGAGCCACCACAGCGGGCGCGGGGCGAAGCTGAGGTAGAGCACGGCCCCCGAGCCCGCGCTGAGCCCCAGCCGGGCGAGGACGGGCAACAGCGAGCGCCGCCGGGTGGCGGGCTCGTCGGGCGGGTCGGCGGGTGGCGCCTTGGCCGCGGTCGTCACCTGCTCAACCTTACGGGGTCCGGGTGAACTCGTCGTGGATCACCTGTCCCGATCGGACCGTGCGCAGGCACCGCGGCAGCGGCGCGCCGGGCTCGAGTGGCGGCAGGCCGGGCACGCCGGCGCGGGGGTCGGTGGACCAGCGCTGCACGCGGGAGTCCGGGGTGGCGACCACCAGTTCGGCGGCGTCCCAGATGGCGTAGTGGGCGGGGGCGCCGGGGACGAGGCTGCCGATGCTGGGGTCGTTGGCGCCCGCGGCCCGGTGGCCGCCGCGGGTGTGGGCGTTGACGGCCGCGCGGGGTGAGATGCCGGCGCCGGGGGTGCGGTGGTGCACCGCGGCGCGCACGGCGGCCCAAGGGTCGAGCGGGGTGACGGGCGCGTCGGAGCCGAAGGCCAGCGGCACGCCGTGCGCGGCGAGGGTGGCGAACGGGTTGAGCCCGGAGGCGCGGTCGGCGCCGAGGCGGGTGGCGTACATGCCGTCCCGGCCACCCCAGGCCGCGTCGAACAAGGGTTGCATGGAGGCGGTGACGCCCCAGCCCGCGAGGGCGCGGGCCTGGTCGGCGTCGATCATCTCGACGTGTTCGAGGCGGTGCCTGCCGCCGGCGAGCGCGCGCTGCCCGAGGGTCTTCTCGGCCAGGCGGAAGCCCTCGACGACCTCGGCCACGGCGGCGTCGCCGATGACGTGGAAGCCGGCCTGCAGCCCGGCCTCGGTGCAGGCCGCGAGGTGGTCGGCAACGGCGGCGGCGTCGAGGTAGCGCAGGCCGGTGGTGCCGGGCCGGTCGGCGTAGGGCTGGTGCAGCGCGGCGGTGTGGGAGCCGAGGGCGCCGTCGGCGAACAGGTCGCCTGCCAGGCCGCGGGCGCCGAGCCTGCTGGCCGTGTCGACGGCGCCCAGCTCGCCCCAGTAGGCGACGACGTCGCAGGTGCCGCCCTCGGCGGCGAGCGCCAGCAGGTCGGTGAGGTCCTGCTCGCCGGAGATGTCGGGGCCCGCGCACTCGTGGACGACGGCGATGCCCGCGGCGGCGGCGGCGCGCAGGAAGGCCTGCTGGGCGCGGCGGCGCTGCGCGGGGGTGACGGCGGCGCGCACGGCGGCCCGCACGTGGTGGTGGGCCTGGCCGGTGAGCGGCCCTTCGGGTGAGAAGCCCTCGGCGGCGCGGGCCCCGGGAGCCAGGTCGAGCATCGCCGTGGAGACGAGGGCGGAGTGGACGTCGACGCGGCTGAGGTAGACGGCGGCTCCCCCGGCGGCGGCGTCGAGCTCGGTGCGACTGGGCAGGCGGGGGCTGGTCCAGGCGGAGTCGTCCCAGCCGTGGGCGAGCAGCACCTCGCCGGGGGTGGCGGCCGCGCCCACCGCGGCGAGCAGCCCGGCGGCGTCGGTGACGCCGGTGAGGTCGAGCCCGGTGAGGTGCAGGCCGGTGGCGGTGGCGTGCACGTGGGCGTCGACGAAGGCGGGGGTGACGAAGGCGCCGTCGAGCGGGACCACTTCGGCGCCAGGGTGCAGCGCGCGGCCGGGACCGTCCTGGCCGACCCACGTGACGGTGCCGTCGGTGACCGCGAGAGCGGTGGCGTCCGGGGAGGCCGGTGAGTAGATGCGTCCGCCGACGAGCAGCGTGGTGTTGCTGGTGCTCACGGCACCGAGTCTGCCAGGCCCTCAGCTACGGGAGGATTTGCGTTCTGGGCTGAGTATGACAGGATATTTTCACGCCGTACCCAACCGGAGGAGCAGAAGTGACTGCGACCCAGGAACCTGCTACCGAACTGCACGACCAGCCCTACGACTACCGCCGTGCGGAACTGGTCGAGCCCGACTGGCGCCGTTTCCCCGGCTGGCGGGACGTCACCGAGGCCGAGTGGCGGGACGCCCAGTGGCAGCGCGTGCACTGCGTGCGCAACCTGCGCCAGCTGCGCGCGGTGCTGGGCGATCTGGTCGAGGACCGGTTCTTCGACGATCTCGCCGCCGACCAGCGCGACATGGCCACGATGTCGATGCTGCTGCCGCCGCAGATGCTCAACACGATGGCGCCCCACGCGGGCACCGACCCGCAGAAGGTCACCGACGCGTTCTACGCCGATCCGATCCGCCGCTACATGCTTCCGGTGCGCAGCGACCGCGACCCGGTGTGGCCGAGCCACCCGCACTCCGAGCGCGACTCGCTGCACGAGGCCGAGATGTGGGTGACCGAGGGCCTGACCCACCGCTACCCCACCAAGGTGCTGGCCGAGCTGCTGTCGACGTGCCCGCAGTACTGCGGGCACTGCACGCGCATGGACCTGGTCGGCAACTCCACCGAGCAGGTGGACAAGCACAAGCTCACGCTCAAGCCGGTGGACCGGCAGGACGCGATGATCGACTACCTCAGGCGCACGCCCGGCGTGCGCGACGTGGTGGTCTCCGGCGGTGACGTGGCCAACGTGCCGTGGCACCAGCTGGAGGCGTTCCTGATGCGGCTGCTCGACATCGAGACGGTGCGCGACATCCGGCTGGCCACCAAGGCACTGGCCGGGCTGCCGCAGCACTGGCTGCAACCCAAGGTGGTCGAGGGACTGGCCCGCGTGGCGGGCACGGCACGCAGGCGTGGCGTGAACCTCGCCATCCACACCCACGTCAACCACGTGCAGTCGGTGACGCCGCTGGTGGCCGAGGCGGCCCGCACGGCGCTGGAGGTCGGCGTCCGCGACGTCCGCAACCAGGGCGTGCTGATGCGCGGCGTCAACGCGACCCCGGAGGCGTTGCTGGACCTGTGCTTCGCGCTGCAGGGCGAGGCGAACATCCTGCCCTACTACTTCTACCTGTGCGACATGATCCCCAACGCCGAGCACTGGCGGCTGGCCGTGTGGGAGGCCCAGGAGCTGCAGCACGCGATCATGGGCTACCTGCCCGGCTATGCCACGCCGCGGATCGTGTGCGACGTGCCCTACGTCGGCAAGCGCTGGGTGCACCAGCTCGCCGAGTACGACCGCGAGAAGGGCATCTCGTACTGGACGAAGAACTACCGCACCGGCATCGAGCACGACGACCCGGACGCGCTGCGCCGCCGCTACCCGTACTACGACCCCATCTCGACGCTGCCCGCGGCAGGCCGCCGGTGGTGGTCCGACCACGGCGCCTGAGCCCCGGGAGGCTGGCCCTTCGCGGGGCGGGCACGACCTGCCGCCCCGCGAAGGGCCTCCCTGCGCTCACCCGGTCGGGTAGCGTGCTGAGCCATGCGCAGGCTCTGGGGGGCGATCACGACGCCGTTGACGTTGCCGTGGCGCCGGGCGCCGCGGGCGGCCTTGTCCAGTCCACTCACGCTCGTCGTCGCCGCGGTGACGGCGCTGCTGACGTGCTTCCTCGCCGCCGCGGCGGTGCTGCACTCCTCCGCCGCGGCGGGCGCCACCGTGCGCTACCAGACCGACAAGGTGTGTCCCGACGCCTACGGGCCGGTCTTCACCAAGCCGAGGGTGGAGCGGTCTCAGGTGCCCGTGCTGGTGGGCGCCGTCGAGCGGCATGCCGCCGAGCACGGCTTCGGCACGCCGGTGGTGTCGCTGTTCACCGGCGTCAACCGCGACACCGAGTTCAACGGCACCACCTACCGGACCCGGCTGGCCTACCGGGACGGCGGTCTGGATCACCTGCGGCTGCTGGAGGGCAGCCGCGCGAGCGGGCTGTGGATGGGGCGTGATCTGGCCCGGTCGGAGCACATCGGCCTCGGCACGCGCGGCCAGCGGGGCGCCCTGCCCCCGGTCACCGGCATCTACGCCGACCTCTACAACCCGGCGCCCCGCTACTGGTGCTCGGTGCAGGACCTCGCCGTGCAGAACCGGCTGGTCGACACCCTCACCGGCTCGGTGATCTTCGCGACCGACCGGGCCGCGTTCGACGCGGCGACCACCGAGACGACGGTGCTGGAACGGCTCAGCATCACCTTCGAGGCTCCGCCACCCGCCACGCTCGCGCAGGCGGAGGATCGGGTCGAACGGTCGGAGGCGCTCATCACCGCCGTCCGCGACGACCTCACCCGTCGGGGTCTCGGCGACGTGCTGCCCGGCGGGGTGCCGTTCGAGCGGTCGGCGGAGATCGCCCAGCAGGCCGAGGGCAACGTGGCGTTCTCGATCCTGCCGCTGGCGGTGCTGAGCGTGCTCGTCGGCTGCGCCGGCGTCGGCACGGTCGGCCTCCAGTGGTACCAGCGCAGGCACGCGCAGGTGCGGCTGCTGTGCGCGCGTGGCTCGGGGCCGGTGGCGCTCGGGGCACTGGCGGTGGCCGAACTGGGGCTGCCACTGCTGGGCGGCGGGCTGGCCGGGATGCTGCTGGCCCGCGTGCTGCTGCCCTGGTATGGACCTCCGGGGCCACTCGACGCCGACCGCCCGTGGCTGGCCGCTGCCGCCGGGCTCGGCGTGCTGGCGCTGTCGGTGCTGCTGCTCGCCGGTGTCGTCGCCGTGCGCGTCCACCGCGAGTTCCAGCTCAGCAGAGCCGCGCAGCGGCGGCGCGGTCTGCGGCTGCTCGCGCTGCTGCCGTGGGAGCTGGCGACGGCGGGCTTCGCCGTGCTCGGCTGGAACAGGCTCTCCGCCTATGGGGGCACCTCGGGCGCCGCCGACCCGCTGCCACAGGTCGATCCGATCGCCCTGACCTACCCGGTGTCGGTGGTGCTGACGGTCGGGTTGCTCGCCGCGCGCGTGGCGTGGCTGGCCCTGCGCGCCTCGCACCGGGTGCGGCTGTGGTCGCGGCCGCCGCTGCAGCTGGCGATCCGCAGGCTGGCCGGCGCACGGGCGCCGGTGACGGGTGTGCTGGTCATCGGGGTGCTCGCGGTGGGCACGCTCGCCGTGGGCACGTCGATCGCGGCCGGGCAGCAGCAGGCGCTGCGGGACAAGTCCGGCATGTTCGTCGGCGCCGACACCCGGGTGGACACCGAGCCGACGGTCGGCAGGGGCGAGGTGCCGCTTCCGGAGCCGATCCGGCATCGCAGCACGGTGGTCGGTCAGCTGACCGGCACCGGCAGTGTCGTGCTGGTCGTCGACCCGGCCACCTTCCAGGACGCGGCGTGGACGGGCCACCTGCCCGCCGAGCAGACGCGGGCGCTGCTGGACCGGCTCGGCGGCGGCGCCGCCGGGACGGTTCCGGCGCTGCGGATCGGGCACACGCCCGGGCAGAGCACCGAGCTGCCCGGCCTTCCCGACGCCCGGGCCGTCGCGGACCTGGAGATGTTCCCGCTGATCGGCTCGCAGCCCGGCTATGTCGTCTCCCGCGCCTCGCTGTCGGCGGAGCAGCTGGACTCGATCCCGCGCTGGACCGTGCTGTCCTCGGCGCCGCTGAGCACGGTCACCCAGGCGTTCGCCCAGGCGGGGCTGGCGCATCCGAACGCCGTGAGCAGGGCCACCGCGCTCGACGCGCTGCCGTTCTACCTCGTGGGCTGGACGTTCTCGTTCGTCACGGTGCTGGGCGCGGTGCTCGGCGTCGTGGCCGTGCTGGCGCTGCTGGTGGCCGTGGAGGTGCGGCGCAGGCAGAACGCGCTGGCCGGGGTGCTGGCACTGCGGATGGGGCTGCGGCCGAGGGCGCTGCTGGGCAGCCATCTCGTGGAGGTGGGCGCGCTCGCCGCGTTCGCTGTGCTCACCGGCGTGGTGTCCGGGATCACCGTGGCCGGAGTGTCGGTGCGCCGGTTCGACCCCGCCCGGTGGCTGCCGCCGGGCTCCGGACTGCCCAACCTGGCCCCGTTCGTGGGGTCCGTGCTGGTGGTCGGCGTGCTGGTGGTGGCGCTGGCCGGCTGGATCGCGATGCGCTCGGTGCGCCTCGCCAGGACCGCGGAGCTGCTGCGTGCGTGAACCTCCCCCGATCTTTCGCCTGCGCGACATCGGCGTCGACTACCGCACCCCCGCCGGGACCGTCACCGGCGTGGCCGGGGTGACACTGGACATCCCCCGCACCGGGCTCACGGTCCTGGCGGGCCCTTCCGGCTCCGGCAAATCCACTCTGCTGCGCGTGCTGGGCCTGTTCGACCGCCCGGTGCGGGGCGAGCTGACCTTCGCCGGTCTCGACACGGGCGCCCTGTCCCATCGGCGGCGCCGCGCACTGCGCCGCGAGCAGCTCGGGCTGATCTTTCAGAACCCGGCGGACAACCTGCTGCCGCACCTGACCGTGGGCGACAACCTGCGTGCCGCGGCGCAGTCGGCGGGGCACCCCTGCGACCCGGAGCTCCTGCTGGCCCCGCTGGGCCTGTCCGGGACCGGCCCCTGGCGGGTCCCGGCACTGTCCGGCGGGCAGCAGCAGCGGCTGGCCTTCGGCTGCGCGCTTGCCCGCCGCTCGTCGGTGATCCTCGCCGACGAGCCGACCTCCCAGCTCGACGACGCGTCGGCCGAGAAGGTGCTCGACACGCTGCGGTACCTGGTGGACCAGGACTTCGCGGTGCTCGTGACGTCCCACGACGAACGGCTCATCGGGCTGGCGGCACGGGTGGCGCGGTTGCGCGACGGCAGACTGGAGGAGGTGGTCGACGGTGCCGGCGGCTGACGGGGACGCCGCGCTGCGGGTCAGCGGCCTGCGGCGCCGGTTTCACCACCCTGGTGGCGCCGTCGAGGTGCTGCGCGGGCTGGAGCTGAGCGTGCACGCCGGCGAGCTGGTGGCGGTGTCGGGCCGGTCCGGCTCGGGCAAGAGCTCGCTGCTGGCGCTGCTGTGCGGCTTCGACCACCCCGACGCGGGCACGGTGCTCTTCGACGGCAGGCCCGTGGCCGGGGAGCCGCCGTGGCATCTCTGCGCCGTGCTGCCGCAGGCGCTCGGCCTCGCGGGCGAGCTGACGGTCGCCGAGAACGTCGCCCTGCCCCTGCGCCTGCGCCGCGACCAGCTCGCCCCGGCCGAGGTGGACGAGCGGGTCGCCACGTTGCTCACCGACCTCGGCGTCGCGGGGCTCGCCTCCCGCTATCCGCAGGAGGTGTCGTTCGGGCAGCAGCAGCGGGTGGCGCTCGCTCGCGCCGCGGCCGGCCGGCCCCGGGTCCTGCTCGCCGACGAGCCGACCGCGCATCTCGATGCCGGGACCGTCCCTGCCGTGCTCGCGCTGCTGCGCCGCTGCGCCGACGAGGGCGCGGCCGTGGTGGTGGCCACGCACGACCCGCGGGTGCACGCCATCGCCGACCGTGCCCTGCGGCTGGCCGACGGCGTCCTCACCGCCGCGTGACAGTGTCCGTTGTGGACGAATACGGACTAGAAGTGGTGGAGCAGCTCGGGAAACGTGTCCAGGCGCAGCAGCCGGGTGTCCTCGGCGTGGATCTCGGCGTGCTCGAGCACCCACGTGTTCGCGTTGGGAATGAACACCGCCCCGAGCCCCGCCTGGCGGGCGGGCAGGATGTCGGACTTCGGCGAGTTGCCGATCATCCACGTCCGCTCGGCGGGCAGCGAGCGCTGCCGCGCCAGCTCGGCGTAGGTTTCGACGGTCTTCTCCGCGACGATG
Source organism: Prauserella muralis (assembly GCF_003202285.1). Classification (GTDB taxonomy): domain Bacteria; phylum Actinomycetota; class Actinomycetes; order Mycobacteriales; family Pseudonocardiaceae; genus Prauserella_B; species Prauserella_B muralis. Next base: position 420,766 of record NZ_MASW01000005.1, on the reverse strand, counting down.
TGAACACCGGCGAAATGACGCTCCAAACGCGACGCGGTGATCTTGCGCTGCTGCTCGGCGGTGTCGCCCTTGGTGAGCAGCAGCAGTTCGTGCCGCTGCCCCAGCGCGTCGAGCGTGTCGGCCACACCGGGAATCAGCTCCACGTCGCCCTCGATCAACGCCGCGGCCAGCTCGTCGATGCGCCGCAGCTCTTCCCGCGTCGCGGGCCGTTCCCGCAGCCGGGTCAGGCAGTCGGCGAGGCTGCGCAGGAACACGGTGCCGCCGTAGCCGTGCACGGCGCAGTTCGCGCGCTCGATGTCGTCGAGGATCCGGCGGATCTCGTCGCGGTCGAGCGTCGGGTGCGACAGCCAGTCGAGGAAGTCGTCGATCACGCGCTCGAAGAGGACGTTGTTCTCCCAGAGCGTGTCGTCGGCGTCGAAGATGAGCACCTGCTGTTGGTCGCGCACCCGGTCACTCTAGGCACGGCTGCCCCGCAGCTCGCCACCGATTTTTGTAGACTCGGCGGGGATGTCCAGACTTCGCTGGTGGCTCGCCGCGACCGCACTCGCCGCCATCGCCGTGCTCGTCGGCATGTTCGTGTTCACCGGCGGAAACCCCCAGCAGCCCTCCGAGCGGCCCGGCCCTCCCGGACGGGGCCCGCTCACCGTGGTGTCGCTGGGCGACAGCACCATCTCCGGCGAGGGCGCGGGTGACTACACCCCCGGCACCGACGGCAAGAACGGCAACTGGTGTCACCGCTCCCCGCACGCGCTCGTGCACCGGATCAAGCTCACCAGCATCGTCGAGTCGGTGAACCTCGGCTGCTCCGGCGCGCCGTCGGCGCAGGTCGGCCTCGGTGACGTCAAGCAGTGGACCGAACCGTCCCAGGCGGGGCAGCTGGCCGAGCTGGTCAAGGACCACCGGGTCAGCGCCGTCGTGGTCGCGGTGGGCGCCAACGACGATCCGCACTTCTCCCGGCTGATCTCCGAGTGCTTCACGGCGTGGTTCATGGCCGAGGGCGCCCCCTGCAGCGAGCGGATCAAGAAAGACTGGCAGGCCCGCATCGACGCCATGGTGCCGAAGGTGACGGCGGCGCTGGAGGACATCCAGCAGGTGCTGCGCGAGGCGGGCTACGACCGCGAGGACTACGACCTGGTGCTGCAGTCCTACGCCGCGCCGATCAGCCCCGGCATCCCGGAGAACCTGCGCAACCTCAACGGCTGCCCGTTCCGGGTCGAGGACCTGCGCTGGGTGAAGAACACCGGCGCCGTGCAGCTCTCGGAAGGGCTGCGGGAGGCGGCCGAGGCCACCGGCGTCCGTTTTCTGGACCTCTCCCGTGCGGGCGAGGGGCACGAGGCGTGCTCGGGTGGCGCGGACGCGAGCAGCGAGTGGTTCACCCGGTTCACCGTCGACTGGGACAACCTCACCGACGCCGAGCGCGCCAGCCACGCCACCCAGGAGTCGTTCCATCCCAACGCCCGGGGGCACGCGCAACTCGGCCGCTGCCTCAGCGAGTTCCTCGGCACCAACGACGCCAGGGCCGCCTGCCTGGAGGGCGAGGACGGCAACCTGCACGCCGCCCCCTCCCCGACCCAACCCTGACGCCGTGGCCCCAAGCTCCCCAATGCCACATTCGTCACGTTGAACTTCCCCAATGCGGCATTCGCTCCATCCAGTGGAGCGAATGCCGCATTGGGGAGCCTGCCGGCGTGGCCGCTCCGGCTCACATTTCCGTGAGCAGGCTGCGCTCACGGACCGTGGGCACCGACAGCGACCGGTACCCCACCTGCTCGAACAGCACGGTCACCGTGTCCGCCGCGCGGTGCACGACCTGGCCGGGGCCCCACTCGGCGTGCCGGACGGCGGTGCCCGGCCGGAAGGCGTCATCGGCGGGCAGCTCCTCCCCGGCGGTCCCGGCGTCGCACGTGTCGCAGAATCCGCAGGGCCGCTCCAGCACCTCGCCGAAGTAGCCGAGCAGGAACTGGCGGCGGCAGGAGCGCGCCTCGGCGTACTGGCGCAGCACCTCGATCCGCGAGTGGTCGAGCTGCCTGCGGCGCTGCGACACCTCCGCCGCGTCTTCGGCGGCCCGCTCCGGGTCGTCGCCGTCGTAGCTGAACCGGCCCTGTGCCGTCACCTCCACCTGCCCGCTCTGCTCCAGCAGGTTGAGGTTGTTCATGGCACGCCGGTGCGACTGGTCCACCTCCGCGTCGACCTCGTGCGGCGTGGCCGCCTCCCCGTTGTCCCGCAGGGTCTGCGCGACCTCCCGGATGCCCTCGGCGTCGAGGCGCCGCGCGGTGAGGAACTTCTGCAGCCCCAGATCCTCCGGCCGGTAGAACAGCAGCGCGTCGGCCCGCGCGCCGTCCCGGCCGGCGCGGCCGATCTGCTGGTAGTAGGAGTCCAGCGACTCGGGCACCGACATGTGCGCCACGAACCGCACGTTCGGCTTGTCGATGCCCATCCCGAACGCCGACGTCGCCGCGACCACGTCGAGCCGGTCGGCGAGGAAGTCGTCGTGCACCCGCTTGCGGTCGGCGGCCTTCATTCCCGCGTGGTAGGCGGCCGCGCGCAGCCCGTGCCGGGCGAGCTCGCCGGCATAGCGCTCGCTGTCCTTGCGGGTGGCGGTGTAGACGAGCCCGGGCATCGCGGCCTCGCGCACCCAGTCGAGCAGCGCCGCGGACTTGTCCTCCTCGGCCGCCACGGCCGAGACGGCGAGGTAGAGGCCGGGGCGGTCGAAGCCGGAGACCACCCGCACCGGATCGCGCAGGCCGAGGTGACGCACGATGTCGTCCCGCACGGGGCCGCCTGCGGTCGCCGTCAGCGCGAGCACGCGCGGATGGCCGAGCCGCTCGATGGCCTGGCCCAGCCGCAGGTAGTCGGGCCGGAAGTCGTGGCCCCACGCCGACACGCAGTGCGCCTCGTCCACCACGAACAGGCTCGGCCGCAGCCGCGCCAGCGAGCGCAGCACCTCCTCCTTCGCCAGTTGCTCGGGGGCGAGGAACAGGTACTCGGCGTCACCGTCACCCACGGCCTCCCACGCGTTGTCGCTCGCGCGCGCGGGCTGGGCCGAGTTCACCGCCACCGCGTCGGGCGCGTCGCTGTCGGCGATCTGCCCGACCTGGTCGCGCTGCAGGGCCGTCAGCGGCGAGACCACCACCGTGGGCCCGTCCAGCACCATCGCGGGCACCTGGTAGATCGCGGACTTGCCCGCACCGGTCGGCATCACGACGAGCACGTCGCGGCCCTCCACGAGGCGGGTCATCGCGGTCAGCTGGTCGTCGTGCAGCTCGGGCCAGCCGAAGGTCTCCCTGGCAGTGCGCCGCAGCTCGGCGCCGACGTCTCTGGGCACCAGCACGGTCTTCCCCGTGCGGGGGCGCGGAAACGTGCCCTGTGTCGCATCCCCGGGTTCAGAGGTCCAGCGCGGCGCGCAGGGCGCTGTCGATCTGCTCCTGCACGTCGGCGCCGATCTCGGCGATGCGGCGGTCCAGCCAGGGCCGGTAGATGCGGGTGAGGTTCAGCGTGGACACCCAGAACCGGGCGTCGATCGCCACGCCGAGGATGTCCTGCGGGTCCTTCTCGAGCAGTTCGGTGCCCAGCAGCCAGGGCCGCTCGGACTCGTTCACGCCGTCCGAGGACAGCAGCAGCACCGCGCGCGCTCGCGCCGGCTGAGTGGGAGGGTGATAGGTCCAGACCTCACCCCTCCGCACGCAGGTCCTCCAGCGCGGCCGCGATCTCCGCTTCGTCGTGCCGGGCCGCGCCCTCGGCCTGCGCGGCGCCGTGCGGGCGGTAGCCGGTGCGCACGGCCTCCCGGCGCGCTGCCTTCGACAGCCACGACGACACGGACACACCGTGGGCCTTGGCCGCCCGCTCCGCGAACTCCAGCGCTCCCGCGTCCAGCGACAGCGTCACCTTCCGTGTTGCCATACCTTTTATCGTACCCGCTGTAAGCCCCTCACAGGGTGGGTGAACGGCCCTCGAACGGCGTCGACAGCACCACGGTGGTGCGGGTGGAGACCTTCGCCGATTCCCTGATCCGCCGCAGCAGGTCCTCCAGCGCCAGCGGCGAGGCGACCCGCACCAGCAGGATGTAGGACTCGTCGCCCGCGACCGAGTAGCACGACTCGATCTCGCGGATGTGCTCCAGCCGCTGCGGGTAGTCGTCCGGCGCGGCCGGGTCGTTCGGGGTGAGCGAGATCAGCGCCGTCAGCGGCAACCCGATCTGCTCGCCGTCGAGCTTGGCCGTGTAGCCCCGGATGACGCCGCGCTGCTCCAGCCTGCGCACCCGCTGGTGCACCGCCGACACGGACAACCCCACCCGCTCGGCCAGGTCGGTGAAGCTGCGCCTGCCGTCGGCCGCCAGCTCCCGCACGATCGCCTGGTCCAGCGGCTCCAGCACCGGTCCGGTCATGAGTCGAGCACGACGAGCTCGTGCGGCCGCGCGTTGAGCGGCTCGACGCCGTCGGAGGTGACGACGACGATGTCCTCGATCCGCGCCCCCCACCGGCCCGCCTGGTAGATGCCCGGCTCGACGGAGAACGCCATCCCCGGCTCCAGCGGCAGGTCGTTGCCCCCGACGATGTAGGGCTCCTCGTGCACGTCGAGCCCGATGCCGTGGCCGGTGCGGTGGATGAAGTACTCACCGAAGCCCGCCTCGGCGATCACGTCGCGGGCCGCGGCGTCGACGTCCTGAGCGCTGATCCCCGGCCGCACGGCCGCCACCGCCGCGTGCTGGGCGCGCTGCAGCACCTCGTAGGTCCCGGCGACATCGGCGTCGCGCGGCTCGCCCACGGCGTAGGTGCGGGTGGAGTCGGAGTTGTAGCCCTCCGGGATCGGTCCGCCGATGTCGACCACCACGATGTCGCCGCGCTCGATCACCCGGTCCGACACGTCGTGGTGCGGGCTGGCGCCGTTGGGGCCCGAGCCGACGATGACGAACTCGGCCGCCGTGTGCCCCTCCTCCACGATCGCCGCGGCGATGTCGGCGCCCACCTCGGCCTCGGTCCGCCCGGCCCGCAGCCACTCGCCCATCCGCGCGTGCACCCGGTCGATCGCCTGGCCCGCCTTGCGCAGCCCGGCGATCTCCGTGGCGTCCTTGCGCATGCGCAGCTCGCGCAGGATCGGGCCCGCGAGCCGCTGCTCGCCGCCGACGGTGTCCCGCAGGCCCAGCACGTGCAGCGCCGCCATCGTGTCGCTGACGGCCACGCGGCCGGGCTTGCCGAGCCGGCCCGCCACGAGGCGGTACGGGTCCTCCCCGTCGACCCAGGTGAGCACGTCGACGCCGAGCTCGTCGGTCGGGACGTCCGCGTAGCCGGGCGCCTCCAGTTTCGGCAGCACCAGGGCGGGCACGCCGTCACCGGCCGCCGGGATCACGAGAGTGGTGAGCCGCTCGAACGAGCCGCCCGCCTGGCCGATGAGGTAGCGCAGATCCGACCCGGGGGCGATCAGCAGCGCGTCGGTGTTCGCGTCGGCGGCGGCCCCGCGGGCCCGGTCGATGCGGGCGCGCAGGCTGGCGGCGTCGGGAGCTGGTGTGTGCAGGGATCGGCGGGACATGACCATGAGCCTAGGACACGATCCGGCTCGGCCGCCGTCACCGGTCGCCGGTGTCGGCGACCCGGGCGACACCCAGGACGCGGGGTGCCACCACCGACACCCGCGCTCCCGGCGGGAACGTCAGCTCACGCCGCCGGACCGGCTGCCAGCCCGCCTCGCGCAGCGCCGCCAGCGCGTCCCGGTTCGGGTGACAGCCGCCCATGAGCCGGGGCCACACCACGTCGGCGAGGTCCTGCCAGCGGCCGCGAACCCCGGTGCCCCGCACGTGCTCCAGGAACCGCAGCTCCCCGCCCGGTCGCAGCACGCGGCGGAACTCGTCCAGCGCGGCCCGCGGGTCCGGCACGGAGCACAGCACCCCCGAGATCACCACCGCGTCGGCCGTGCCGGTCGCGACGGGCAGCCGCTCCGCCGTGCCCTCGACCACCTCGACCGGCACCGGAGCCCGGCGTGCCGCGTCGGTGGCCGCCGCGCGCAGCGTGGGTTCCGGCTCGACGGCCACGAGCCGGACGACCGTGTCCGGGTAGTGCGGGAAGTTCAGTCCCGTGCCCGGACCTGCCTCGACGACCGTGCCGGCCAGGCCGGCCAGCAGCTCCTGCCGCAGCCGGGCAAGCCCCCGCGCCTCGTTGCGCGCGCCGAGCCGCAGGAACAGCTTCGCGAACACCGGGTTCTGCACCAACGTCACCCACCGAGCATGGCACGCTAGGCGGGTGACGACCGCACCTGTGGCCCTGCTCGACGCGGCGAGCCTGTACTTCCGCTCCTACTTCGCGCTGCCCGATTCGATGACCGCGCCCGACGGCACCCCGGTGAACGCGGTACGCGGCTTCGCCGACACGGTGGCGCGGATCCTCACCGACCGCCGCCCGGCACGGCTCGTGGCCTGCCTCGACGCCGACTGGCGGCCCCAGTTCCGGGTCGACGCGCTGCCCAGCTACAAGGCGCACCGCGTCGCCGAGCCCCAGCCCGCGGGCAGCCTGGACGTCGAGGAGGTGCCCGACACCCTGACGCCGCAGGTGCCGATCATCCTGGAGCTGCTGGAGGCCGTCGGGCTGGCCACCGCCGAGGCCGCGGGCTTCGAGGCCGACGACGTGATCGGCACCCTGACCGCCCGCGAGGCCGTCGACCCGGTCGAGGTCATCACCGGCGACCGCGACCTGTTCCAGCTGGTGCGCAGCGACCCCACGCCCGTGTCGGTGATCTACGTCGGCAAGGGCTGGGCCAAGGCGGAGGTTCTCGGCCCCGCCGAGGTGGCAGCCCGCTACGGCGTGCCGGAGCCCACCGCGGGTCCGGCGTACGCGGACATGTCGATGCTGCGCGGCGACCCGTCGGACGGGCTGCCGGGCGTCGCCGGGATCGGCGAGAAGACCGCCGCCAAGCTCATCAGCCAGTTCGGTTCGCTGGAGGCCCTGGTCAAGGCGGCCCGGCAGGAGGACCCGCAGCTGCCGCTGAAGACGCGGGTGCGCCTCAACGAGGCGGCCGACTACCTCGTCGCCGCGCCGACCGTGGTCAGGGTGGCGCCGGACGCGCCGGTGGTGTTCTCGCGCGACGACCGGGTGCCCTCGGCACCGGCCGACCCGCAGCGCGTGGAGGAGCTGGCGCAGCGCTGGAACCTGGGTGGCTCGGTGAAGCGGCTGCTGGCGGCTCTGCCCGCGCAGTCGTGACCGGCTACCGGGGCCGGCCGACCTCGTAGCGCCCGTCGGCGGTGCGCACGGTGATGGCGACCAGCTTCTGTTCCCCGTCGATGCGGGCACTGCAGTCGAACGTCGTGCCGACCTCGACCCGCTGCCCGGCCGGGCAGCTGACCGACTCGACCCCCTCGATGCCGTAGGCCTGGCTGAGCACCTGCTGCACCGACTGCTGCATGGACTGCGGGTCGAACAGCCGCGGAACGCGGGACAGCGAGGTCGTCGGGGCGGGTGCCTCGCTCGCGCTGCTCGCCGTGCTCGGCGCCGCGGTCGCGGTGGAGCCGGCCGGCGTCGTGGGGTCCCCGGGGTCGATCCTGCCTCTGCTGTCGTCGCAGGCCCCCAGCAGCAGCACAGCCGACAGCAGCAGCAACACCACAGCGCGTACCCGCAAGACCGGACACCCCGACAAGTTGATCGTGCAACAGGTCAGAAGAAGGTACCGCACCACGCCTGCGTGCGTGCGCCGAACAACCTGTCGGCCCGTGCCGCGGCGTCCTCGCCCGCGAGCCACGCCCGCCCGACGTGGGCCAGCGCCGACGGCCGCCACGCACCGAGATAGACCATGGCCAGCGCGTCGACACCCAGCCGCAGATCCGGCGGCTCCTCGGTGCGCCGCGCCCCGCCCGGCCCCACGTGATACCGGCCGGTGTTGCCCGCCAGCATCGGGTCGTCCACCTCGACCACCAGCGGCTCGCCATGCCACTCGCGGGTGGCGAGTGCGGCGGGCACGTCCACCAGCCGCAGCCAGATCTCGTCGCCCGCGGCGGTCACCCGGCACGCGCGCGGATCGGTGAACAGCAGCTCGACCGGCTCGTCCACCGGCCGTTCCTCCACCTCGATGTCGTCGACCAGATCGACGTTCAGCAGGAAGCGCCACAGGCCGGCGAACGCCTCCGCGTCGGCGTAGTGCAGATCGATCACCCGCAGCGTCGCCGGCGCGCCCGGGGTGCGGGACACGCGGTAGAGCACGAACCCGTCGGGGCCGCCCGTGCCGTGGTGCACGGCGGCGACCAGCGGCTCGTCACCCCGCCTCAGGTACACCTCGGCGCCGCGCCACCACGGCTCGGGACGGCTCATCATCCCGGCCCGCCGCGGCAGCGCCGCGTAGGTCTCCCGCAGGCTGCCGAGAGGGTCGTCGGCGCCCAGCAGCTCCACCTCGCCGCCCGCGGGCACCTCGGGGCGCAGCCGGGCGAGCCGCCGCCGCACGGTGCAGGCTCGCGCCACCGTGGCCACGCCGTAGCCGAACCGGCCGTAGATCAGGCCCTCGCTGGCGTGCAGGGTGGCCGCCACGACTCCGCGCTCGGTGAGGTCGGCCAGCTGCGCGCGCATCAGCTCGGTGAGCACGCCGCGCCGGGTGCGGTCGGCGCGGACACCGACGCCGGTGACGGCGGCCAGCGGCACGGCGCGGCCACCGGTGACGGTCAGCTCCGCGTCGAGAGACCGGGCCGTGCCGATCAGCGCGTCGTCGAACACGCCGAGGGTGCGTCCCGGCTGGTAGGCGGGACGTAGCCGGTCCCACTCGTCGTCGCTGGGCGGCCCGACGTGCAGGGTGGCGCGGAACAGGGTGTTCGCGGCACGCAGTTCGTCCTCGCGCAGCACCCGGGTGACGTGGTCGGTCATGGGTGCCGATGCTGTCGGATCACCGGCAAGGGGTGCCACCGAATTACTGCGGTTCGAGCTTGCCGACCTTGTAGCGCCCGTCCTCGCCGACGATCTCCAGCGTGATGTTCTGCTGCTGGCCGTTGACGGTGACCGTGCACTGGAACGTGGTGTCCGGCACGACCTCCTGGTTCTCCGGGCAGCTCACGCTCTGCACGCCCTCCACACCGTAGCTCTCGGTGAGGATGCGCTGGACGTCGCGCTGCACCTGCGCGTTGTCGAAGACCTTGGTCACCAGCAGCCCCGGCCACCAGAACAGCACCACGGCGGCCGCGGCGACCACCACGACCAGCGCGCCGATGCCGATCCACAGGCCCTTGCCGGACTTCTTCTCCCCCTCCGGCTGCGGCGGCGCGCCGTAGGGGCTCTGCTGGCCGTAGGGCTGTTGCCCGTACTGCGGCTGGCCGTAACCGGGCTGCTGCCCGTAGCCCTGCGGGGCCTGGCCGTAGCCCGGTTGCTGCCCGTACTGCGGTTGCTGCCCGTACTGCGCCGGGTCGTAGCCGGGCTGCCCGTACTGGGGCTGCTGGCCATAGCCGGGCTGCTGGCCGTATCCCGGCTGGGACTGGCCATACCCCGGCTGCTGGCCGTAACCGGGTTGTTGTCCGTACTGAGGCTGCTGCCCGTACCCGCCCTGGCTCGGGAAGCCACCGGACGGGGGACCCGAAGGCGGCTGCTGCCCCCACTGCTGAGGGTCGTTGCCTCCGTACGGCGTGCTCATCGTGTTGCCTCCGCCAATCCAGCTATCCGTTGTCTGCCACGGTGTCGTGGGCGTCGTCGCGATCCAACCACAGAGCGCGCCGCGGCACACGCAAAGGGCACGCCGGTGTCACACCTCGCCCGCGGCCACCACACCACGGCGCAGGGACCGCACCGCCTTGCCTGCCGCCCCGCCGACCGGGTCGTCCTTGCCCAGCACGTCCTTGAGCTGGTCGAGCAGGTCGATGACCTGCCGCGACCACCGCACGAAATCGCCTGCCGACAGTTCCTGGCCGTTGGCCTCGGCGGCGGTGAGCACCTTCTCCAGCGACTCGCCCCGCGCCCACCGGTACACCGGCCAGGCGAACCCGGCGTCGGGTTCCCGGGTGGTGTCGAGCCGGTGCCGCCGCTCGTCGTCCACCAGGGCCGTCCAGATCCGCGCTGTCTCCAGCCACGCCTTGGGCACGCCACCCTGCGGCAGCCTCGGCTCGGCCGCCGAGTCCCGCCGCGCCTCGTACACCAGGGCCGACACCACGGCGGCCAACTCCGGCGGAGTGAGCCCGGCCCACACGCCCTGCCGGATGCACTCGGCGGCCAGCAGGTCCGACTCGCTGTAGATCCGCGCCAGCATGCGCCCGTGCTCGGTCACCTCGTCGCGCTCGTCGCCGAGGTAGCCGCGTTCGGCCAGCAGTGCCCGGATCCGGTCGAAGGCTCTGGCCAGCGAGTGGGTCGTCGCGGACACCTTGCGCTCGATCTGCGCGGTCTCGGCGGCCAGCCGCTGGTAGCGCTCCACCCAGCGCAGGCTCGCCTCCCGCTCGGGCAGGCTGTGCACCGGATGCGTGTGCAGCTCGTGCCGCAGCGACGCCAGCTCCGCATCGTCGCCCGCGCCGGAACGGCGCCGCTGCCGTTGCGGCCGGTCGATGCCCGTGTTGCGCAGTGACGAGGCGATGTCGCGCCGGGTCTTCGGTGAGCGCAGCTCGACGTGCCTGGGCAGCCGGACGCGGCCCAGCGGCTCCACCGGCGCGGGGAAGTCGGCCACCGACAGCGGCCCCGACCAGCGGTCCTCGGTGACCACCACGGGCCGCGGCTCGTGCACCGGGTCCAGACCGGGGTCGACCACCACGGCCAGCCCGGCCCTGCGCCCCGCGGGCACGGAGATCACGTCGCCCTTGCGCAGCCGCTCCAGCGACTCGGCCGTCTTGGCGCGGCGCGCGGCCGAGTTCTGCCTGGCGAGCAGCTTCTCCCGGTCGGAGATCTTCTTGCGCAGCTCGGCGTAGGACAGCAGTTCGTCGAAGTCGCCCTGGACCGCGTCGGCGTAGCCGGCGAGGGCTTCCTTGTTGCGCTCGATGCGGCGCGCCATGCCGACCACCGAGCGGTCGGCCTGGAACTGGGCGAACGACTGTTCCAGCAGCTCGCGGGCCTCCTGGGAACCGAACTGGCCGACCAGGTTGATCGCCATGTTGTAGCCCGGCCGAAACGACGAGCGCAGCGGGTAGGTGCGGGTGGAGGCCAGCCCGGCGACCTGGCGGGGGTCCACGCCCGGTTGCCACAGCACGACCGCGTGCCCCTCGACGTCGATGCCGCGCCTGCCCGCGCGCCCGGTGAGCTGGGTGTACTCGCCCGGCGTGAGGTCGACGTGGGCCTCGCCGTTGTACTTGACCAGCCGCTCCAGCATCACGGTGCGGGCGGGCATGTTGATGCCCAGCGCCAGGGTCTCGGTGGCGAAGACGACCTTGACCAGGCCCCGGACGAACAGCTCCTCCACGGTCTCCTTGAACGCGGGCAGCAGCCCGGCGTGGTGGGCCGCGATGCCCTGTTCCAGGCCCTCGCGCCACTCCCAGTAGCCGAGCACGCCGAGGTCGGACTCCGGCAGGTCGCGGGTGCGCTCGTCCACGACGCGGCGCACCTCCGCGATCTCCTCGGGCGTGTTGAGGCGCAGCCCCGAGTGCAGGCACTGGCCGACGGCGGCGTCGCAGCCCGCGCGGGAGAAGATGAACACGATCGCGGGCAGCAGCCCCGCGCGGTCGAGCCGCTCCACGACGTCCACCCGGGACGGTGGCCGGTAGCGCGGGCCGCGCTGCGGGGGCCCGCCACGGCGGTTGCGGGGGCCGCGGAGCCCGGCGGGCGCGTGCATCCGCCCCAGCTCCTCGACCTTGCGCAGCAGCGTGGGGTTGATCTTGGCCTCGCCGCGCTTGCCGTACTCCTCCCCGGCGAACAGGTCGAGCAGCCGGTTGCCGACCAGCATGTGTTGCCACAGCGGCACCGGCCGGTGCTCGTCGACGACTACCGCGGTGTCGCCGCGCACGGCCACCAGCCACTCGCCGAACTCCTCGGCGTTGCTCACGGTGGCCGAGAGGCCCACCAACCGCACGTACTCGGGCAGGTGCAGGATAACCTCTTCCCACACCGCTCCGCGGAAGCGGTCGGCGAGGTAGTGGATCTCGTCCATCACCACGTAGCCGAGATCGTTCACCGCCGAGGAGTTCGCGTAGAGCATGTTGCGCAGCACCTCGGTGGTCATGACCACGACCTGGGCGTTGCCGTTGATGGCGGTGTCGCCGGTGAGCAGGCCCACCTTGCCGGAGCCGTAGCGGGCCGTCAGGTCGGCGTACTTCTGGTTGGACAGCGCCTTGATGGGGGTGGTGTAGAAGCACTTGCGGCCCTCGGCCAGCGCCAGGTGCACGGCGAACTCGCCGACGACGGTCTTGCCCGCGCCGGTGGGCGCACACACGAGCACGCCGTGCCCGTCCTCGAGCGCCTCGCATCCGCGCACCTGGAAGTCGTCGAACTCGAACGACAGTTCGGCCGCGAACCGGGCGAGCTGCGGGTACCTGCCGCGGCGCCGGGCGGCCGCGTAGGCCTCGGCAGGCGTGGGAGAAGTGGATGAGTCCACGGCGCCAGGGTTCCACATCGCCCGAGGTCCTCGCATGCGGCGGGTAGCCAACCGCGGTGGGGGGAGCTCCCCAATGCCACATTCGTCACGTTGAGTGGAACCAATGCGGCATTCGCTCCATCCAGTGGAGCGAATGCCGCATTGGGGAGCTTTAGGCTGGGTGGGTGACTCCGCAACAGTTGAGGGCGGCGTGCCTGGCGTTCACGGGTGCCCGGGAGGAGTTCCCGTTCGACGAGAGCAACAGCGTGTTCAAGGTCGCGGGCAAGATCTTCGCGATCGCCCCGCTGGGCGGTGAGCCGTTGCGCGTGAGCCTCAAGTGCGAGCCCGAGCTGGCCGTGCAGCTGCGCGCAACCCACCCCGCCATCACGCCCGGCTACCACCTCAACAAGCGGCACTGGAACACCGTCGTGCTCGACGGGTCCGTGCCCGACGAGCTGGTGCGGGACATGATCGAGGACTCCTACGACCTCGTGGTGGCCCGGCTGCCGAAAGCGCAGCGGGAACGGCTGCACTGGCGGGCGCTCAGCGAGGGATGATCCGTCCGGCGCCGAGCCGAAGGGCACCTTCGGTACCGGGGAGGTACCCAAGGTCACCGTGGGCTCGGACGGGCGCGCAGGCTAGGCGAGCACGGTCAGCGACTCCGGCGCACAACGGATGGACACCGGCAGCCTGCCGAGCGACTCGCCGTCGGCGTAGGCGGGCCAGTCGCTGCCCGACAGGCTGACCTCCCTCGCGCGCAGGGTGCGCACCGCAGGATGCCGCAGATGCCGCCCGGTGCGCAGCGTCGGCAGCATGCGCAGCAGCTGGCTCCGCGTGGCCCTGCCCACCACGGTCACGTCGAGAACACCGTCGTCGGGGCGCGCGTCCGGGCAGACCGGCACCCCTCCCCCGTACCAGCCGGTGTTGCCCACGGCCACGAGCGTGGCGTCGAGCTCCAGCCGGTCCGACTCGGTGCGCACGACCAGCGGCCGTGGACGCAGTGCCGCCAGTCCGGCGACGACGGCGAGGTCGTACCGGCGCCGCCCGGACGGCCAGCGCATCCGGTTGGCGCGCTCGTTGACCATGGCGTCGAAGCCCGCGCAGAGCACGGTGCCGAACCAGGTGCCGCCGACCTGGCCGAGGTCGATCCGGCGCGTGCGGCCCTGCGCCAGCGCGGCCGCGATCGTCTCGGTCGCGGCCAGCGGATCGGCGGGCACGCCGAGCGCCCTCGCGAAGTCGTTGCCGGTGCCGGAGGGCACGACGCCCAGCGCGACGTCGGTGCCCGCGCAGAACTGCACGGCCTGGTGGGCGGCACCGTCACCGCCCACGACCACCAGCACGTCCAGCCCCGCGGCGCGCGCATCGGTCATCAGCGCGCGCGACTCCTCCACCGTGTTCGCGCTGAGGACGTCCAGCCGGTCCACGTGCTCGCGCAGCCGCGCGGCCACACTGCCCGCGATCCGCGCCGCCGCACCCTTGCCCGACGCGGGATGCACGGCCAGCGCCGCATGCACGCCCATGGCCGGATCAGGTCACGTCGTCGGTGCTGCTCGCCGCGCTGGGTTTGGCGGGCGGCTCGTCCTCGACCGTGCTGGGCGTGTACTCGAACGGCGCGGCCTCGTCGTCGGAGAGCTGGTCCCAGCCCTCGTCCTGCCGCTGCCGGTCGCGCTTGCGGTCGTGCAGGCGCGTGACCTGCAGGGCCAGCTCGAACAGCAGCGTCAGCGCACCGGCCAGCGCGATCATCGAGAACGGGTCCGCGGGCGTCACGAACGCGGCGAACACGAACAGGATGAAGATGATGCCCCGCCGCCACTTCTTCATCGTGTCGTAACGGACCACGCCGACCCGGTTGAGCATGATGATCAGCAGCGGCAGCTCGAAGCTCACCCCGAAGATCAGCAGCAGCGACAGCACGAACGAGATGTACTTGTCACCGGTGAACCACGTGGCGAACGCCTCGCCACCGAAGTTGGTCAGCAGCTCCAGGGCGTGCGGCACCATCAGGTAGGCGAGCACGGCGCCCGCCGCGAACAGCACGCTGGCGAACCCGACGAACGTCAGCGCGTACTTGCGCTCCTTCGAGTACAGCCCCGGCGCGATGAACGCCCACAGCTGGTAGAGCCACAGCGGCGCGAACAGCACCGCGCCCGCGGTGAGGCCGACCTTCAACTGGATCATGAAGGCCTCGAAGGGCACGGTCTGCAGCAGCTGGCACTGCTCGCCCCGCGGATACCGCTGATCGGCGGGAATGGCGCAGTACGGGCCGGTCACCAGGTCGCCGAGCGACGGGATGGGACCGACCCGGTTGCTGAACCACAGGAACCCGAGGATGCCACCGGCGATGATCGCCAGCAGCGCGTAGCCGAGACGACGGCGGAACTCGTAGATGTGCTCGATGAGCGTCATCGTGCCGTCGGGGTTGTACCGACGGCTCCGCATCCGCCGCTTACCCGGCCGCATCCGGCGCTTGTCGGAGGAGTCCGTCACGGAGAATTCCGTTCTCTCGCGACCAAACGGCCGTTGTTCAGCTGACGTTCTTCTGGGCCTGGTCCGCGGTCCCGTTCGGCTGCTGGCTCTTCAGCTCGTTCAGCTGGCGCTGCAGATCGGCAAGCTGCTGGTCCTTGTCGTCGGCCTGCGCGGCCGTCGAGGAAGACGCGGAGGAGGACGCGGTCAGCTGCCGGGTCTCGGCGTCGGTGGCCGACGTGTCGGACTCGCCCGACTCGCCGCGCATGTCCTTGGTCTCGGCCTTGAAGATCTTCATGGACTTGCCGATCGACCGCGCGGCGTCCGGAAGCCGTTTGGCGCCGAACAGCAGAACCACGACAAGGACCAGGATGATCAAGTGCCACGGCTGCAATGCACCCATCAGTGGCCTCCCTTACTCGTTCACGATCGATCGTACTGGCTGTGCATCCGTTGTGCGCGAGCGAACACGCCGCTCGCCGACGGCGACCTTGAGCGCCGCCGACCGCGCGCGCAGCAGGCCGAGACGATCGTGGGCACTCGCCGAGACCATGCTCGCCGTCCGGCTGTACGTGCGCAAGGCCCGCACGATCCGGACAGCGGCGATACCGAGAACGAGAATCCCGAGCGCAACGAGCCCGACGCTCAGCACATACAACACGTCGAGGAGTTTACTGGGGCAAGGTGACGGGCAGGTGACGCGCCCGCGCCAGCGCGTCGGCTGCCCGCTGTCGGACAGCTTGCGCCAGCTGGGCGGGCTTCTCGACCCGGACGCCGCCGCCGAGGCCCAGCACGAGCCGCACCATCCAGGACTCGTCGCCGTAGCGCATCCGCACGCGCAACCGCCCGCCGTCCAGCTCCGCGAGCTCCTCACACGGGTAGTACTCGGCGACCCATCGGGTGTCGGGATCCAGCACGAGCTCGGCGTCGGGGTAGCTCTCGTCGGGGGTGAACACCCCGTCGGAGACGTCGGTCGGCCGGGCGTCGGCGGGCGGCCGGGCGGGCTCGTCGAGCACCTCCAGCCGGTCGATGCGGTCCAGCCGGAACATCCGCACCGCCTGAGCGCGCCGGCACCACGCCTCGAGGTAGCTGTTGGCCTGCACGATGAGCAGCCGCATCGGGTCGACGGTGCGCTCGGTGACCTGGTCCTTGGACGCCGTGTAGTAGCGCAGGTGCAGCGCGCGGCCCGCCTGCAACGCGGCACGCACCGTCTCCCGGGTCCGGGCGGTGGCCTCCCGCTCGCGCACCGCGTGGCCCACCACGACCCCGGAGGGCCGGGCATCGCCCGCGGCCGCCTCGATCTTGGCGATCGCCCTGTGCACCGCGTCGGTGTCCACCACGCCCGGCGTCTCGGCGAGCGCCTTCAGCGCGATGACCAGCGCGCTGGCCTCACCGCCGGTGAGCCGCAGCGGCCGGTTCATGCCCGCGTCGTAGGTCACCGACACGGTGTCGCCGTCGAAGGAAAGGTCGATCAGATCGCCCGGCCCGTAGCCGGGCAGCCCGCACATCCACAGCAGCTCCAGGTCCTTGCGCAGCTGCCTGGCGCTGACGTCGAAGTCGTGCGCGGCCTGCTCGATCTTGATGCCCGGCCGCGCGAGCAGGTAGGGCACCAGGGCCAGCAGCCGGGGCAGCCGTTCGGTCGACCCGCTCATCCGTGCTCCCCGTGCACGACGGCCTCCAGCCGGTCCTGCACCGCCTTGGCCAGGACGTCCGGCTCCAGCACGACGACGTCGGGGCCGTGCCCGGCGATCCAGTCGGCGGCGCTTTCCGGGTAGAACAGGTCGATCTCCACCACGTCGCCGTCGTCGGCGCCGACGGTCATCCGGCCCACCACGCGGGCGTGTCTGCGCACCCCGGCGGCCCGGCCCTCGGCCACCCACAGCCGCGCCGTGGCGGCGGGCGAGGGATCGTGCGGCGTCGTGCCCGCCACGAACTCCAGCAGGTTGACGTCCGGAGGCCGGGTCACGGCGCCCGGCTTGCCGACCGCCTTCACCGCGCCGATGATGCGCGAGAGCCGGAAGCAGCGCGGCGCGGCGCGGTCGCGGTCGTGCCCGACGACGTACCAGCGGCCCTTCCACGACACCACGCCCCACGGCTCCAGCGTGCGCGAGCGCCGCTCCGGAGAGTCGGAGCGGCGGTAGTCGAAGCGCACCACCTGCCCCCGCTGCACCGCCGCGAGCAGCGGGGCGAACGCCGGTTCGGTGTGCACCCGCGGCTCCACGAGCGTGGACGGGTTCTCGTCGACCTCCACCCCGGCCGCGCGCAGCTTCACCAGCGCGCCCTGCGCCTGCCCGGTCAGCTCGGGCGAGTCCCACAGCCGCACGGCGAGCGCCACGGCGGCCGCCTCGTCGGGGGCCAGGTCGATCTCGCCGAGTTCGTAGTCGCGGCGCGCGATCCGGTAGCCCTCGACCGAGTCGAACACGGAGTTGCGCCCGGTCTCCAGCGGGATGCCCAGCTCGCGCAGCTCGGTCTTGTCCCGCTCGAACATGCGGGAGAACGCCTCGTCGGTGGCGGCGTCGGCGTATCCGGGCACGATCCCGCGAATCCGCTCGGCGGTCAGGTACTGCCGAGTGGACAGGAGTGCGAGCACCAGGTTGACCAGGCGCTCGGCGCGGGCGGTCGACACCTTGCCAACCCTAGCTCGCGTACCCTGCGGCGCGGGGCAGGTGTCGGCCAGACACGCGCACGTCATCCACGGGCGGCGTCGGCCACGGCCGCGCGCAGCTCGGGGGTCAGCGTTGCGCCGCCGAGACCTTCGGCGAAGATGGTCATCGACCGCACGACGACCTCCTTGCGGACGTCCTCCCCCGCGTCGCTCAGCGCGCCGTCGATCAGCAGCGTGGCCATCCCGTGCACCAGCGACCACGCGGCGAACTCCGCCATCGGACGCCGCTCGGCGGGCAGGTAACCACAGTCGACCAGCTCGTCGAGCACGGTGAGCAGCTTCTGGAACGGGCCGTCGTTGACCTGCTCGTCCACCGGCGGCAGCGGCTTGGCGTCGAGGCAGAACGCCGTGCGGAACAGGCCCGGCTGAGCCAGCGCGAAGTTGAGGTAACCACGCCCGATCGCGGCGAGGTCGCGCAGGGCCCTGGTGACACGGTCGGTGTCCTCGGGGCGGCAGGCCAGCTCCGTGTTCATCGCCTGCGACATGCGCAGCATCGCCTCGTCCCTGGTCGCGTCGAGCAGCTGCTCGTGGCCCGAGAAGTGCCGGTAGGCGGCGGTCGGCGTGACGCCGACCGCCCTGGCGGCCGCGCGGATGGTCACGGCTTGCGGCCCGCCCGTGCGGGCCAGTTCCGCCGCGGCCTCGATGAGCGCGTTGCGCAGGTCGCCGTGGTGATAGCCGGCTCGAACAGAAACTGAGGAACTCACAGCGCAATGTTGACACCCGTGTACATCGGTGGCAAGTTAACGCCTGCCAAGTTTACATGCGTCAACATCGATGACTGGGGTTGCCATGTTCGCTCGTATCGGCCGGTTCGCCGCGGACCACGCCCGCGCGGTGCTGGCGGTCACCGTTCTCGTCCTGGCCGGCGCGGGTGCGCTCGGCTTCACCGCCTTCGGCAAACTGCAGGCGGAAGGCTTCGCCGACCCCGCCGCCGAATCCAGCCTTGCCGCCGACGCCCTCGAAGACCGCTTCGACGGCCCGGCCGACCTCGTCTTCGTCGTCAGCGCCGGCACCGGCACCGTGGACGACCCCGCCGCCAGGGCGGCGGGCGAACGCCTCACCGGCAGGCTCTCCGCCGAACCCGCACTCACCGGCGTCACCTCGTACTTCAGCACCGGCGCCCCACCGCTGCGGTCGCCCGACGGCGACCACGCCCTCGTCACCGCCCGCCTCGCCGACGACCTGGGCGACGCGGGCGACAGCCGCAGCGCCGTGGAGCACCTCGCCGAGCGCTACCGCGGCACCGACGGTCCCATCCGCGTCGACCTCGGAGGAGGCGCCGCCGTCGGCGCCGACATCAGCGACCAAGTCGGCACCGACCTGCTGATCGCCGAATCGATCGCCGTCCCGCTGATCCTCGTGCTGCTCGTGCTCGTCTTCGGCAGCGTCGTCGCCGCCCTGCTCCCGCTGGCCATCGGCGGCATCGCCATCCTCGGCACGTTCGCCGAACTGTCGGTACTCGGCTCGCTCACCGACGTGTCCGTGTTCGCCATCAACCTCACCACCGGCCTCGGGCTCGGCCTCGCCATCGACTACGCGCTGCTGATGGTCAGCCGGTTCCGCGAGGAGCTCGGCGCAGGCCTGGCCACCCGCGACGCGGTGGTCCGCACCGTGCAGACCGCGGGCCGCACCGTCACCTTCGGCGCCATCACCGTGGCCGCCGCGCTGTCGGCGCTGCTGCTGTTCCCGCAGTACTTCCTGCGCTCCTTCGCCTACGCGGGCATCGGCGTCGTGCTCATCGCCATGCTGGCCGCGCTCTTCACCCTGCCCGCCCTGCTCGCCGTCCTCGGCCCGCGCGTCAACGCCGGGGCGCTGCCCTGGCGGCGCCACGCACCGACCACCGTGTCCGGCTTCTGGGGCCGGGTCGCCGGCACCGCCGCCCGCAGGCCGCTGCTGATCGCGGCACCCGCCGTACTGCTGCTCGTGCTCGCCGCGGCCCCGCTGCTGCGGGTCGAGTTCGGCACCCCCGACGAGCGCGTGCTGCCCACCTCCGCCTCCAGCCGGATCGTCGGAGACACCCTGCGGGAGGACTTCCCCGGTGACACCACGCGCGCCGTGCAGGTGGTCACCACCGGCCCCGTCGAGCAGGCCGACGCCGCCGACTACGCCGAACGACTCGCGGCCGTGCCCGGCGTCACCGGCGTGCAGCCCGCCGCCCAGGGCCAGCACTACACCGTCCTCACCGCCGAGGAGTCCCGCTCGGAGGCCGCGCGCCAGGTGGTCGAACACATCCGGGACCTGCCCCCACCACGGGGCGTGGACACACTCGTCGGCGGTGACGCCGCCGTGCTGCTCGACAGCACCACCGCCATCGCCGACCTGCTGCCCTTCGCGCTGGGCCTCATCGCGCTGACCACGTTCGTGCTGCTGTTCCTGTTCACCGGCAGCGTCGTCCAGCCGCTGCGCGCCCTCGTGCTCAACATGCTGGCCCTCTCGGCGACCTTCGGCGTGCTCGTGCTGGTCTTCCAGCAGGGCTGGCTGTCCTCGGTGCTCGGTTTCACCCCGCTGCCGCTGGACACCAGCATGCTCATGCTGCTGTTCTGCATCGCCTTCGGCCTGTCCATGGACTACGAGGTGATCGTCCTCAGCCGCATCAAGGAAGCCCACGACCACGGGGTCGGCACCGTCCACGCGGCCGTCGACGGCCTGTCCCGCACGGGCCGCATCGTCTCGATGGCCGCCGTCCTGCTTGCGGTGAGCTTCTTCGCCTTCGGCACCAGCGGAGTCAGCTTCATCCAGATGTTCGGCATCGGCACCGGCCTGGCCATCCTCGTCGACGCCACCATCGTCCGCGGCCTGCTGGTTCCCGCAAGCCTCCGCCTGCTCGGGCGCGCCGCCTGGTGGGCACCGGGCCCGCTGCGCAGGCTCCACCGCCGCATCGGCCTCACCGAGACGCCACCACCGGCGCCGCGAGACCCACGGAAACCCGTCCAGGTCTGAGGCTCACCCCGCGTGTCGGCCGGCACACCCGGGCGACGGCGGGCTCAGAGCGAGTTGATCAGGCGCTCCACCCGCTCGTCGACCGCCCGGAACGGGTCCTTGCACAGCACGGTGCGCTGCGCCTGGTCGTTGAGCTTGAGGTGCACCCAGTCGACCGTGAAGTCCCGCCCGGCCGCCTGCGCGGCGGCGATGAAGTCGCCGCGCAGCTTGGCCCGCGTGGTCTGCGGCGGGGTATCCTTCGCCAGTTCGATCTCCCCGTCGTCGGTCACCCGCTTGACCAGGCCCTTGCGCTGCAACAGGTCGAACACACCGCGGCCCCGCCGGATGTCGTGGTAGGCCAGATCCAGCTGCGCCACCCTCGGATCCGACAGGTCCAGGTTGTTCTTGCTGCGGTAACGCTCCACCAGCCGGTGCTTGATCGCCCAGTCGATCTCGGTGTCGATCTTTGAGAAGTCCTGCTGCTCGACCGCGTCCAGCGCCCGGCCCCACAACTCGACCACCCGCTCGGCCGTCGGCCCGGAGCCGTTGGTCTGCACGTGCTGCACCGCCCTGGCGTGGTACTCACGCTGGATCTCCAGCGCCGAGGCCTCACGCCCGCCCGCGAGCCGCACCTGCCTGCGCCCGGTCAGGTCGTGACTGATCTCCCGGATCGCCCTGATCGGGTTGTCCAGCGTGAAGTCCCGGAACTGGACACCCTGCTCGATCATCTCCAGCACCAGGTTCGCCGTACCGACCTTCAGCAGTGTCGTCGGCTCGGCCATGTTCGAGTCGCCCACGATGACATGCAGCCTGCGGTAACGCTCGGCATCGGCGTGCGGCTCGTCACGCGTGTTGATGATCGGCCGCGACCGCGTGGTCGCGCTCGACACACCCTCCCAGATGTGCTCGGCACGCTGCGAAAGGCAGTACACGGCGCCCCGCGGCGTCTGCAGCACCTTGCCCGCACCGCACACCAGCTGCCGGGTCACCAGGAACGGCAGCAGCACGTCGGCGATCCGCGAGAACTCCCCGGCCCGCGTGACCAGGTAGTTCTCGTGGCACCCGTAGGAGTTGCCCGCCGAGTCGGTGTTGTTCTTGAACAGGAAGATGTCCCCGCCGATCCCCTCGTCGGCCAGCCGCCGCTCGGCATCGACCAGCAGGTCCTCCAGGATCCGCTCGCCGGCCTTGTCATGCGTGACCAGCTGCGTCAGATCGTCACACTCGGCGGTCGCGTACTCCGGATGCGAGCCCACGTCGAGGTAGAGCCGGGAACCGTTGGACAGGAACACGTTCGAGGACCGACCCCACGACACCACTCGCCGGAAGAGGTACCGCGCCACTTCGTCGGGGGACAACCTGCGCTGACCGTGAAAGGTGCAGGTGACCCCGAACTCGGTTTCGATCCCAAAGATCCGCCGCTGCATCCTTCAAGGGTAGGCGCTAACCGCCGCAGTACGGTGAAGGAAATCGGCGTCGAGACAGTGTCGGTACCGTTGGACACCGTGTTGACCCACGTCAGAACGCGCCTGCGCCAGGTGGGAACCGGCGACCGCAGGCTCATGGCCCGCAGCGCCGCGCTGCCGCCCTCGCGCGCCGACGCCGCCCTCTCCAGGCTGTCCCGCTCCGCCAACAAGGGACGCCTCTGGTGGGCGGTCGCCGCCGTGCTGGCCACCCGCAAGGGCTCCACCCGGCGCGGCGCGCTGCGCGGCGTGGCCGCCATCGCGGGCGCGAGCGCCACCGCGAACCTGCTCGGCAAGCCGCTGTTCCCGCGCAGGCGACCCGCCGCCGAGGCCGTGCCCGAGCACCGCAGGCTGCTCAAACGGCCCACCTCGTCGTCGTTCCCGTCCGGGCACGCCGCCTCCGCCGCCGCGTTCGTCACCGCCGTCACGATGGAATCGCCCCTGACCGGAGCCCTGCTCGCGCCACTCGGCGCCGCCGTCGCCTACTCCCGGGTGCACACCGGCGTGCACTGGCCCAGCGACGTCGGCGCAGGCGCGCTGCTCGGCGTCGCCGCAGGTCTGGGTACCCAACACTGGTGGCCCCTGCACCCCGACACACCGGGCCGCACCGCGCACCGCGCCGAGGCACCCGTCATGCGCGACGGCGAGGACATGCTCGCCGTGGTCAACCCCGGCTCCGGCAACGCCGACGTCGACCCCACCGCCGAGGTCCGGTTCGCCTGGCCCAAGGCCACCCTGCTCTACCCCGACCAGGGCGTGGACATCCGAGGCCAGCTCACCGCCGAGATCCGCCGCCGCGAGGGCTCCGTGCGCGCGCTCGGCGTCGCCGGCGGCGACGGCACCGTCGCCTCGGTGGCCGCCGTCGCCGCCGACTTCGGGCTGCCCCTGGCGCTCATCCCGGCCGGCACGCTCAACCACTTCGCCCGCGACGTCGGCGTCCGCTCGATGCCCGCCGCCGACGCCGCCACCGAGGCGGGCGCCGCCGTCGGCATCGACCTCGGCGAGGTGGAGATCACCGGCAACGGCCAGCGGGTGCGCCGCTGGTTCGTCAACACGGCCAGCCTCGGCGGCTACCCCGAGATGGTGCGGTTGCGCGAGAAAATCCAGCAGCGGCACCCCAAATGGCCCTCGGCGGCCATCGCGACGATCCGCACCCTGCGCCGCGCGCGCCCGCTGCGGGTCCGGTTGAACGGCAAGCCACGCCTCGTCTGGATGGTGTTCGTCGGCAACGGCACCTACGCGCCCAAGGGATTCTGGCCGTCCCGCCGCCCCGCACTCGACACCGGCCTGCTCGACGTGCGCTATCTGCGCGCCGACGTGCCGTACTCACGCGCCCGGTTCGTCCTCGCCGTGCTGACCAAGACGCTCCACGCCAGCCATGTCTACCGGCAGTACGACCTGCCCGCACTCGATGTCGAACTGCTCGACGGCAACCGCCGGGTCGCCACCGACGGCGAGGTCGGCCCGCTCGGCACCCTGTTCCGGTTCCGCTCCCGGCCCAGCGCCCTCACGATCTACCGGCTGTGAGCAGCTACTCCGCCGAGGAGCCGCCGCCCTGCTCGTCGGACTTTCCGGGCTCCTCGCCGTTGCCCTCGGCCCCTGACGAGGGCTCGGCGGACTCCGACGACGCGGCCTTCTCGGTCTTGGCAGGCATGAGCGCGTCCAGGGCCGCACCGGTGATCCGCCGGAACTTCCGCCCCGGCCGATCGCGGTCGAGGATGGCGACCTCCAGTTTGCCGGGCTCGCCGTCACCGTTGCCGCCGGAGGAGCTGTTGCTCGACGGGGCACGCAGAGCCTCCGCCGCCACGCGCAGGCCGGCCGCCAGCTCCATGCCGGCCTCGTAGGTGTCCTTCATCTTGCTGCTGATGGCGTCCGCCTGCCCGCCCATCACGATGAACCTCGGCTCGTCCACGATCGAGCCGTCGTAGGTGAGCCGGTACAGCTCGTCCTCGTCGGTGTTCGCGCCCACCTGCGCCACGCACAGCTCCACCTCGAACGGCTTGAGCTGCTCGGTGAAGATCGTGCTCAGCGTCTGGGCGTACACGTTGGCCAGCGAGCGGGCGCTGACGTCCCTGCGGTCGTACTGGTAACCCTGCAGGTCGACGTAGCGGATCCCGCCCTTGCGCAGGTTCTCGAACTCGCTGTAGCGGCCGACCGCGGCGAAGCCGATCCGGTCGTAGATCTCGGAGACCTTGTGCAGCGTCGGCGACGGGTTCTCCGCGACGAACAGCACCCCGTTCCGGTACTTGAGCACGACGACGCTCCGGCCCCGGGCAATGCCCTTCCTGGCAAGCTCGGAACGCTCGCGCATCAACTGCTCGGGCGAGGCGTACAGCGGCATCGTCACTGGCGTTGGCTCCGCTCTGTGCTGATCGAGGGTGGTCTGGCTTCTTCTCCGCCGGTCCGGGCGCTAGCCGAGCCTGCCCGGCCGCTCGGCCCGGTTCTCGACGACGGTCTGCGCGATCGCCGAGGTCTCCTCCTCGGGCATCTTCACAGCGCCGTGTTCGGCCGTGATGGTGACGACGGTCGGGTAGATCCTGCGCACCAGGTCCGGCCCGCCGGTCGCGGTGTCGTCGTCGGCCGCGTCGTAGAGCGACTCGATCGCCGCGCGCGCCGCCGACTCCGCGTCGGCCTCGGGGTCGTAGAGCTTCTTCAGCGCCGACTTGGCATAGGGCGAGCCCGAGCCGACCGCGTGATATCCGGCGTGCTCCTCGTACCGGCCACCGGTCACGTCGAACGACACGATCCGGCCCGCCCGTTTCGGGTCGCTCGCGTCGATGTCGTAGCCCACGAACAGCGGCAGCACCGCCAGGCCCGCCATCGCGACGTCGAGGTTGCCCTTCACCATGTTGGCGAGCTTGTTGGTCTTGCCGTCGAGCGACAGCGAGACGCCCTCGATCTTCTCGTAGTGGGCCAGCTCCACGGTGTAGAGCCGGACCAGCTCCAGCGCGATGCCCGCCGTGCCCGCGATGCCGACGGCCGAGTACGCGTCCGTGACGTGGATCTTCTCCATGTCACGCGACGCGATGGTGTTGCCGCTGGTGGCCCTGCGGTCGCCGGCGATCAGCACGCCGCCGTTGAACGTCGACGCGACGATCGTGGTGCCGTGCGGCGGCTCGAGCCCGCTGCCGGGCGCGAAGCCGCCCTCGGGGCGCTTGCTCGGCAGCAGGTCAGGCGCCTGCACGCGCAGAAAGTCCACGAAGGACGAGGTCGTCGACGACAGGTAGGCGTGGGGCAGCGCGAAGCCCGAGTTGCGCGGAGTGTGTTCCATGCGTGCTCGTAGTTCCCATCGACGAAGGGTGCGGGACTGCAATCCGGTCAGCAAGCTTATGGGATCGGCCGACCCCGCTCACTCACCGCCCTTTTGCACGTACGCACGCACGAAGTCCTCAGCGTTCTCCTCGAGCACGTCGTCGATCTCGTCGAGAATCGTGTCGACGTCCTCACCGAGCTTCTCGCGGCGTTCCTGGCCTGCCGGCGCGCCGGCCTCGACATCCTCGTCGGAGTCGCCGCCGCCGTGCTTCTCTACCTTCTCCTGAGCCATACTCGCCTCCCGGTGTGGCTGGTACGTCCTAGCCTACCTAGAGCCCCCGACGTTCGGGGGTTTCGTTGGCCTCCGGTGATCTTCCCGGCCCCCGGCTGCCTACTCGGAACTGGTCAGCGCCTCGACCAGTTCCTCCGCGGTCGCGGCCTCGTCGAGCAGCTTGCCGACGTGCGCCTTGGTGCCCCGCAGCGGCTCCAGGGTCGGGATCCGCACCAGCGACTCCTTGCCGACGTCGAAGATCACCGAGTCCCACGAGGCGGCCGCGATGGAGGTGGCGTACTTCTCCAGCGTCCTGCCACGGAAGTAGGCGCGCGTGTCCGACGGCGGGGTCGTGATCGCCGCCTGCACCTCCTCCTCGCTGACCAGCCGCTTCATCGAGCCCCGCGTCACCAGCCGGTTGTACAGGCCCTTGTCGAGGCGCACGTCCGAATACTGCAGGTCGACCAGGTGCAGTCGCGGCGCGGCCCAGCCGAGCTGGTCGCGCTCGCGGTAGGCCTCCAGCAGGCGCAGCTTCGCGGGCCAGTCGAGCCGGTCGGCGCACTCGGCCGGGTCCCTCGCCAGCGCGTCGAGCACCTCGCCCCAGACCCGCAGCACCTCCTTCGACTGCTCGTCGGCGCCCTCCCGCTCCAGGTGGGCCGCCACCATCTCGTGGTAGGCGTACTGCAGGTCGAGCCCGGTGTACTTGCGGCCATTGGCCAGCTCGACCTTCACCTTCAGCGTCGGGTCGTGGCTGATCTGGTGCACGGCACGCACCGGCTCGTCGAGCTTGAGGTCGTCGAACCGCACCCCCGCCTCGATCAGGTCGATGACCAGCGCGGTGGTGCCCAGCTTGAGGAACGTCGAGTACTCGGCGAGGTTCGCGTCGCCGATGATGACGTGCAGCCTGCGGTACTTGTCCGCGTCGGCGTGCGGCTCGTCGCGCGTGTTGATGATGCCGCGCTTGAGCGTGGTCTCCAGGCCGACCTCGACCTCGATGTAGTCAGAGCGCTGGGACAGCTGGAAGCCGGGCTCCTCGCCCTGCGGGCCGATGCCGACCCTGCCGGAGCCGGTGATGACCTGGCGCGAGACGAAGAACGGTGTCAGCCCGGCGATCACCGCGGTGAACGGCGTGGAGCGGGCCATCAAGTAGTTCTCGTGCGTGCCGTAGCTCGCGCCCTTGCCGTCTACGTTGTTCTTGTAGAGCTGCAGCGGCGGCTGCCCGGGCACGGTGGCGGCCCGGATGGCCGCCTCCTCCATCACGCGCTCCCCCGCCTTGTCCCAGATCACGCCGTCGCGCGCGTTGGTGACCTCCGGCGCCGAGTACTCCGGGTGGGCGTGGTCGACGTAGAGCCGGGCCCCGTTGGTGAGGATGACGTTGGCGGCGCCCAGATCCTCCACGTCCGGGTCGTGGCCCTGCTGGCCCGGCCCCGCGAGGTCGAAGCCGCGCGCGTCACGCAACGGGGACTCGACCTCGTAGTCCCACCTCGCCCTGCGGGCCCGCGGGATGTCCGCGGCCGCCGCGTAGGCAAGCACCACCTGGGTGGAGGTCAGCACCGGGTTGGCGGTCGCGTCGCCCGGGACCGCGATCCCGTATTCCACCTCGGTTCCCATGATCCGCCGCATGTCCTCCAGCCTACGGTGCATCGTGCGACCATCCCCCGGTGGGCGGTGACGAGCTTGTTGCGATCTACGACGAGCACGGCGCGGTGACCGGCAGCGCGACCCGCGCCGACATGCGCGCACGGGGGCTGTGGCACGCCGCGTCGATGGTGCTGGTCCGTTCCGGTGACGGCGAGCGGGTCTACGTGCACCGCAGGGCGCCGGACAAGGACGTGTTCCCGTCCGCGTGCGACTGCTGGGCGGGCGGAGTGGTCGCCAGCGGCGAGACCCCGGAGCAGTGCGCCGCGAGGGAGCTCGCCGAGGAGCTGGGCATCCGGGACGTCCCGCTGCGGCCGCTGTTCCGGGTGGTGTTCCGCCGTCCGCCGATCCGCTGCCACGACTTCACGTTCGAGGTGCGCTGGGACGGCCCCGTCGTCCACCAGCCGGAGGAGATCGTCGGCGGCGAGTGGCTGCCGCTGGAGCGGCTCCGCGAGTGGGCGGAGGACCCGGACGGTCCCCTGGTCCCGGACGGCAGGCTCGCGATCCTGGAGTGGTTCCGCAGGCAGAGGTAGCCGGACGCGGATCAGGGGCTGGCCGCGCTGTCGGCCAGGCGCGCCGCCGCCACCGGCGCGAGTCGCCGCACGGCCTCGGCCGCCCGCTGCGCGTCGCCCGCCGTCACCTGGATGCCGGAGAGCACCGTGCCGCCCGCGAGCAGCACGGCGCAGGTCGCGCCCTCGCACCAGGCGCTCTGGCCGTCGATGCCGGGCTGCGCGGGCACGGCCAGCTCCTGCCCCGCGCAGCGCACGCGGGCCGCGAGCACGTCGGCCGCGCGGGCGTCCGGATACACGCTCACCAGCTGCTCCAGAGCCGAGCCCGTCGGATACTCCCAGCGGGCGTCCCGGCTGCCCGCAGGCGACAGCCCGCGAGGCACCTCGGCGAGACAGCCGGAGGCGACCGGAGCCGGCGCCGCCGGCCGCACGCCCTCCGCCGCCACGTCCTCGGCGGTGAGCACGGCGGCACCGGCCGTCTCCGCCAGCGCCACCTCGTCGACGGTCGGCGAGGCAGGCGCCGGTTCCGTCCCCGGCCGGGACGCCGTGGCGGACGGCGCGCTGCGGGGCTGCGCGGCCCTGGTCGTCGTCTCGTCGTAGTAGGTGTCGAGGTCGTTCGGCCGATCGGCGCAGCCGGTCAGGCCGGCCACCGTGAACGCCGCGACGATGATCACCCTGCGTGCTGGACGCACCCCTGTTTGTCCCCTCGAACGGCTCCGGGCAGGGCCCAGACACTAGTCATCGCCAGGCGAGCGCCGAGCGGCGGGCCCAGTAGGCCTCCGGGCTCTCGCGCAGCTCGGCCAGCGTCTCGAGCTCGGCGTCGGTGAGCTCCAGCTCGGCGCCCGCCAGGTTGGCGGCGAGCTGGGCCACGCTCGCGGGGCCGACCAGGACGACGTCCGCCCACGTCTCGGCGTAGGCCGCGGCGAGCGCGATGGCGTCCGGCCGTACGCGCCGGGTC
Source organism: Prauserella muralis (assembly GCF_003202285.1). GTDB lineage: Bacteria > Actinomycetota > Actinomycetes > Mycobacteriales > Pseudonocardiaceae > Prauserella_B > Prauserella_B muralis. The sequence goes on along the minus strand of NZ_MASW01000005.1, from coordinate 392,193 downwards.
CTCGCCAGCGCGGCCACGGCCGGCGGCGGTTCCACGGCGAGTCTGCCGTTGGCCAGGGTTTCCTTCAGCTGCACGAGCACACCCTCGTCGTGCGCCTCGGCCAGCGCGAGCCCGGCCGAGGGCTCCAGCAGGTTCCACGTCGACTGCACGGCGGTGAACACGCGCCTGCCCGCGACCTCCAGCGTCAGCGCTCTGCGGATGGTGTCGGCCTGCGCGGGTCCCGAGGTGGAGAAGCCGACCCGCACGCCCTCGTCGGCGAGGCCCGCGAGCGCCTCCAGCAGCGGCTCATCGGTGAACAGCGGGCTGTCCGCGGTGAGCGAGTGCACCTGGTAGAGCGACAGCACGCCGCCCAGCAGCGCCGTCGTCTCCCGCCACTGCGCGCGAAAGCGCGCCAGGGAGTGTTCCTTGACCTCGTGCACGGAGGCGTCCGGCCGCCAGTCGCCGACGTAGGCGTAGCCCCACTTGCTGGACACGACCACGTCGCCGTGCCCGCGCGCGGACAGCCAGTCCGCCAGGAACTCCTCGGCCCTGCCGTAGGAACGGGCGGCGTCGACGCGCCGCACCCCGCGGGCGTACGCCTCGTCGAGCACCGCATGCGTCGCCGCCCGCATGGCGCCGACATTCCGCTGGGCAGGCAGCTCCCCCACCCTGCCGACGTTGATGTACGCAGGTCTGCCGAGAGCGGCGAGGCCCACCGCCGTCCGTGCGATGTTGTTCATCGAAGGTCACGGTAACGGGCGGCGGGCACGTCGCCCATAGCCGCGCCGTATAGGTCGTTATACATCCTGGTGACGACGGCGCATGAGCTCGAGGAACTGCTCGGAGCTCAGCACCTCGCGGTGCAGCTTCTCCAGGCGGGCCGCGGGCGCGCGGACGTAGCCCTTGCCGAAGACGGGCGCGATCTGGCGCAGACTCGCCCCCGCCTCCCTGGCGGCGAGCAACGCCCAGTCCGAGGCATTGGCACACGCCGTCGAGGCCTGCCGCAGCTCCCCCAGCAAGGCGATCAGCTCGTCCGCCGGCACCTCCCCCGCCGCCACGGCGAGTGCGGCATTCTCCAGCCAGGCCAGGATGTCGGCCGCGGTGATCGGCGCGTGCAGGGTTTCCGGAGACGCATCAGTCATGCCGCGCAGTATAGGTCGTTATACATCTGACTCGCGCGCCGGATCGGGCAGCAGGCGCTCGACCACGGCGGCGATCAGGTCCTCGCCCGGCCGCTCGGGAAACACGCCCGGCAGCGTCAGCCGCTCGAGCACCAGCCAGTTCAGCGCGAGGTACAGCACGACCACCGTGGTCGCGTCGCCCGGAAGCCCGGCCCGGTCGTGGAAGTCGATGTTGGCCTCCACGTCGGCCCGGATCCGCTCGGTCAGCAGCCTGCGCAGCTCCGGCCTGCGCGTGGCCTCCAGCCGCAGCTCCAGCAACGCGAGGTAGCCCGAACGGAACTCGCTCAACCGCTCCACGATGTCGCGCATCAGCTCGGTGACCCGGCCGCGGTCCCGCGGGCCCTCCAGCGCCGCCGCCACCACGTCCTGCTCCGGCTCCAGTCGCTCGTAGCAGCGGTGTCCGACCTGGATCAGCAGGTCGTCGCGGTTGGCGAAGTAGTTGGACGCCGTGCCGTGGGGGACCTGCGCCTCCGTGTCCACCGACCGGAACGTCAGCCCGCGGGCGCCCTCCCTGGCGAGCACCTCGATGGCCCCGTCGAGCAGAGCTGCTCTCCTGGCGGGATTGTGCCGCATCCCGAGCCTCCCGAACCTCCGTTGACACCACTACGGACATAGTACTACATTCACAGCACTACGGTTAGAGTGGTTTGACTGACGGAGATCCGGATGCGCAAGCTCGTGTACTACGTCGGCATGTCCCTCGACGGGTTCATCGCCGCCCCCGACGGCAGCGCCGACTTCTTTCCCGTCACCCCTGACGTCGTGGGCTTCATCTCCGAGGAGTTCCCCGACACGCTGCCCACGCACGTGCGCGAGCAACTGGGCGTCACCGCGGCCAACCGGCACTTCGACGTCGGCATCCAGGGCCGGGCGACCTACGAGCCCGCGCTGCGCATCGGCGTGACCAGCCCGTTCCCCCACCTGCGTCAGTACGTCGTCAGCAGCACACTGGCCGAGCAACCCGATCCGGCCGTGGAACTGGTGAGCGGCGACGTGGCCGAGCACGTCCGCGCGCTCAAGGCCGAGCAGGGCAGGGACATCTACCTGATCGGCGGCGCCCGCCTGGCAGGCTCGCTACTGCCGGAGATCGACCGGCTGGTGCTCAAGGTCTACCCGGTGGTCGCCGGCGCGGGCGTTCCGTTGTTCAGCGCCGGGTTCTCCCCCACCCCGTTCACGCTCACCGGGACCCGCACGCTCGACAGCGGCACGCTCGTGCTCACCTACGACCGGGCATGAGAACGGGGGCCGTTCCCGCGCGTCGCGCCCGGAACGGCCCCCGTCTCGAACTCCCCTGCCGTCAGAGGTACTGGCCGGTGTTGGTCGCCGTGTCGATGACGCGGCCGGACTCCTGGTTCTTGCCGGTGACAAGCGTGCGGATGTAGACGATCCGCTCGCCCTTCTTGCCCGAGATCCTCGCCCAGTCGTCGGGGTTGGTCGTGTTGGGCAGGTCCTCGTTCTCCGCGAACTCGTCCACGATCGCGTCCAGCAGGTGCTGCACCCGCAGACCGGGCTGCTGGGTCTCCAGCACCGACTTGATCGCCGACTTCTTCGCCCTGTCCACGATGTTCTGGATCATCGCGCCGGAGTTGAAGTCGCGGAAGTAGAGCACTTCCTTGTCACCGTTGGCGTAGGTGACCTCCAGGAACCGGTTGTCGTCGGTCTCCTCGTACATCCGCTCGACGGTGTGCTGGATCATCGCGTCGATCGTGGCCTGCCGGTCGCCGCCGAACTCCAGCAGGTCGTCGGCGTGTATCGGCAGTTCGGGCGTGAGGTACTTCGAGAAGATGTCCTTCGCGCCCTCGGCGTCCGGCCGCTCGATCTTGATCTTGACGTCGAGGCGGCCCGGCCGCAGGATCGCCGGGTCGATCATGTCCTCGCGGTTGGAGGCGCCGATCACGATCACGTTCTCCAGCCCCTCGACGCCGTCGATCTCCGACAGCAGCTGCGGCACGATCGTGGTCTCCACGTCGGAGGACACGCCGCTGCCACGGGTGCGGAAGATCGACTCCATCTCGTCGAAGAAGACGATGACCGGGGTACCGTCCGACGCCTTCTCCCTCGCCCGCTGGAAGATCATGCGGATGTGCCGCTCGGTCTCGCCGACGAACTTGTTGAGCAGCTCCGGACCCTTGATGTTGAGGAAGTACGACTTGGCGTCCGCCGCGTCGCCGCCGCTGCGCGCCTCGGCGACCTTCTTCGCCAGCGAGTTGGCGACGGCCTTGGCGATGAGCGTCTTCCCGCAACCGGGAGGACCGTAGAGCAGCACGCCCTTCGGCGGCCTGAGCTGGTACTCCAGGTAGAGGTCCGAGTGCAGGAACGGCAGCTCCACCGCGTCGCGGATCTGCTCGATCTGCCGGTAGAGACCACCGATGTCCTCGTAGCGGACGTCCGGGACCTCCTCCAGCACCAGGTCCTCGACCTCGGCCTTCGGCACCCGCTCGTACGCGTAGCCGGCCTTGGAGTCGACCAGCAGGGAGTCACCCGGCTTGAGCGTCTGCTCGGCGAGCGGGTCGGCCAGCCAGACCACGCGCTCCTCGTCGGCGTGTCCGACGACCAGCGCCCGCGAGCTGCCGCCCTCGGCGTCGGGCAGCAGGACCTCACGCAGGGCGCACACCTCGCCCGTGCTCTCGAAGCCGCCGCCCTCGACGACGGTCAGCGCCTCGTTCAGCCGGACGCTCTGCCCCCGCCGCAGCGACTCGAGCTCCACCGCGGGCGACACGGAAACCCGCATCTTCCTGCCCGCGGTGTAGACGTCCACGGTGTTGTCCTCGTAGGCGGCGACGAACACGCCGTACCCGCTCGGCGGTTGCGCGAGCCGGTCGACCTCCTCCCGCAGGGCAAGCAGCTGGCTCCGTGCCTCGCGCAACGTCTCGACCAGCTTGTTGTTGCGCTCGGTGAGCTGACTCACGCGCTCGGTCGCCTCGGCGAGCCGCTGCTCGAGCACTCGGTTCTGCCGGGGTGAGTCCGTGAGCTTGCGGCGGAGCAGGGTGACTTCCTCCTCGAGGAAACGAATCTGCCGCGCCTGCTCGCTCGTCGGGCCTCCCGCCGGTCCGGTCCCACTCGGTTCTGAAGAGTCGGCCTCCTCGTGCCGACCTCCGGGAAGGTCGTGTTGCATTTCGGCACCTCCTCGGAATGCTTTTTATCCACGGTACCGGCGATCACCGACATGAAAAGCCCTATCCGCATCACAGGATCGGCGCGTCGCGCGGCTGCGAGGGAGTACCCACACGTCCGGCCGCTGACTCGGAACCCGCTCAGGGACGCGAATTCCGCCGCGTGCACGGTCTCCGATCCGGACATACCGGGCGTTCGCGCGAGACGCCAGCGGGCGCCGTGGCACGCCCGTTACGATCGGTGCCTCGTCCACCTCGTGGACCTGGGGTTTCCGCAGGAAGTGACCGCTAAGGGGCAGTTGATGACCTACCCACCGCAGCCGCCGGGCCAGCCCGGGCAGCCGGGGCAGCCAGGGCCGTACGGGCCGCAGCCGGGCCCGTGGGGCGGACCCGGCCCGCAGGGCCCACCGGGAGGGCCGTTCCCACCCAGTGGACCACACCAGCAGCCGGGCGGCTTTCCCGGGCAGGGACCAACGCAACAATTTGGCCAACCCGGCCCGTACGGGCCGCAGCAGGGCGGCTTCCCCGGCGGCCCTGGAGGCCCCGGCGGCCCTGGAGGCCCTCCGCCGAAGAAGAAGACCGGCCTGATCGTCGGCCTTTCCATCGCCGCCGTCGCCGTCATCGGCGGCGTGATCGCCCTGATCCTGTTCCTGGGCGGCGACGACGAGGACAAGGCCGACGCCCAGGGCGGCAACCAGTCCGGGTCGCCTTCGACGAGCCAGCCCGGCGGCCAGGTGCCCGGCCAGAGCGTGCCGGACCCCTCCGTCAGTGTTCCCGGCTCCGGCGACTCCGGTGACTCCGGCGGGGATGCGTCCTCCGACGACATCGCCGCGGTCGAGGACCTCGCTGACAGGACCGTCGAGGCGCTCAACAACCGCGACGAGGACGCGGCACGAGCGGTCGCCTGCAAGCCGGACTCGGTGGACATGGGCCAGATGCCGCAGGACGCGAACTTCGCCCGCAACGGGGACGTGACGGTGACGGGCGACACCGCCACGATCCCGATGAAGGTCACGGCGGGCGGCCGGACCAGCGAGGGCGACTACTCGGCGAGCAAGAAGTCCAGTGGCTGGTGCATCTCCGGCTGACCACCCCCGCGCGCCGCGGGCCCGCGGGGTGACTAGCCCCTGCTGGGCCTGCGGCGCGGCCGGGGCGTCGTCACACCCTCGGCCAGCCTCCGTGCGGTGAGCAGGAACGCCGTGTGCGCGACCATCCGGTGGTCGGGGCGCACCGCGAGCCCCACCACGTGCCAGGGCCGCAGCAGCGTCTCCCACGACTGCGGCTCGGTCCAGCACTGCTGCTCACGCAGCGCCTCCGTCACCGCCGACAGCTGCGTCACCGTCGCGACGTAGACCACGAGCACTCCGCCGGGCACCAGGTTCTTCGCGACCGTGGGCAGCACCTCCCACGGCGACAGCATGTCGAGCACCACCCGGTCGACCTCGCCGCGGTGCGCGGCCACGTCACCGATCTCGAACGTCCAGTTCGCGGGCCGCTCGCCGAAGAACCGCTCGACGTTGCGCACCGCGTGCTCGGCGTGGTCCTCGCGCACCTCGTAGGAGGTCACGCTGCCCCCGGGCCCCACGGCCCGCAGCAGCGAGCACGTCAGCGCGCCGGAACCGGCGCCCGCCTCCAGCACCCTGGCTCCGGGGAAGACGTCGCCCCACATCACGATCTGTGCGGCGTCCTTCGGGTAGATGACCTGCGCGCCCCGCGGCATCGACAGGACGTAGTCGGGCAGCAGCGGGCGCAGGGCGAGGTACGTGGTGCCCCCCGCCGAGGTCACCACGGAGCCTTCCGGCTTGCCGATGAGCTCGTCGTGCGCCAGCGCCCCGCGATGGGTGTGGTACTCCGCGCCCTCGGCGAGCACGATCGTGTAGTGCCGTCCCTTCGGATCGGTCAACTGCACCCGGTCACCGGCACGAAACGGCCCTGCTGACACCGAACCTCCTGCTCACGACGAACGCCGACACGAGATCGTCGCAGACGCGCGCCACGCCGCGTCAGGCGGTCCGCCTCCCGCGCGCCGACAGCGCGGCCCGCAGGTCCTCCCTGTGCAGCACCCCTGCCGGTTTGCCCTCGTCGTCGACCACGAGGAACTGCCAGGTCGGCACCTCGCGGACCCGCTCGGCGATGTCCTCGCCCGGCTCCGAGAGCAGCAACACGGTCTCGGCCCGGATCGGTTGCGCCGCCAACTCTGCGGGCGCGTTCGGCGTGCCGCCCGCGAGCCGTTCGGCCGCCGCCTCGTCGAGCAGTCCCGCCGCGACCCCGTCGGCGCGGACCAGCACCACTCCCCTGCCCGCCGACGCCGCCAGCGCCGCCGACACGGGGCTCTCCGCGGGCAGCTGCAGCACCGGCCGCATCACCTCGCCCACGCTGAGGCCCTCCGGCCAGCTGCGCCTGCCCTCGGCAGCGACCTCGCTGGTGGCGCCGAGCACCACGAACCACGCCGTCACGACGCACACGCCGAGCCGCAGCCAGCGGTCCTCGCTGCCGTCGGCGAGCCCCCACAGCGCCCACACCAGCAGGCCGACCGACACCAGGCCGCCGCCGAACACGGCCGCCTTCGTGCCCTTGGTGCGCGTTCCGGTGACCGCCCACACACCCGCCCGCAGGAGCCTGCCGCCGTCCAGCGGGAGCCCCGGCAGGAGATTGAACAGGCCGACGGCCAGGTTCGCCACGGCGCACTGCGCGACGAGCAGCCAGACCGGGCCGCCGGGCGGCACGGCGAGCAGCAGCAGCCCGCAGAACACGGCGAGCAGCACCGACACCACCGGGCCCGCCACCGCGACCAGGCCCTCCTCGCCGGGCTTGCGCGGCGTTCGCGCCACCTCCGACAGCCCGCCGAGCAGGAACAGCCGCAGCCTGCGCACCGGGATGCCGAGACGAAGGGCGACGACGCAGTGCCCGAGCTCGTGAGCGAGCACCGAAAGGCCGAGCAGCAGGGCGAAGGCCGCGGCCAGCGCCCACGACATCACCGCGCTCGCCTCGGGCAGGAGCCTGCCGACCAGCGGCTGGTAGAGCACGACGATGATGAGCGAGCCGATCCACCAGGACGGTGCGAGCAGCACGGGCACGCCGTCGACGCGGAAGAGCAGCAGGCCACCGTCCACGGCCCGGGAGCGCCGGGACGTGGACCGGGAGTACTCGCTCGTCGCGTCCACCCGGTGAGCGTAGAACGTCGGGTGTGGGACGCTCGTGTGCCGGGCCCGGGTGTTTCGCGCCACCCGCCCACCGGGTTACCCGGAGTTGTCGGACCGTACCGCTACGCTCCCGGGCATGGCAGACGCGACGAGGACGACAGCGACCGCCGAACCACCGGCCACCACCGACCCCGCGCAGGACGCCGTCCCCGTGCGGCGCCCCGCCCTGTCGCCGTCGCGAGCCAGCGACTTCAAGCAGTGCCCCCTGCTCTACCGGTTCCGCGCCGTGGACCGGCTGCCCGAGGTGCCCACCAAGGCGCAGGTGCGGGGCACGCTCGTGCACTCCGTGCTGGAGCGGCTGTTCGCGCTGCCCCGCGAACAGCGGCTGCCGGAGCGCGCCAAGGAGCTGCTCGAGCCCGTCTGGACCGAGCTCGCCTCCGACTGTCCGGAGTGGACCGATCTGTTCGAGGGCGACGACGACGGCGAGGTGGAGTCGTGGCTGCGTTCGGCCGGCGAGCTCGTCGATGCCTACTTCGGACTGGAGGATCCTCGCAGGCTCGAACCGGAGGCCTGCGAGTTGCATGTGGAGACAGAGCTGAGTTCCGGTGTGCTGCTGCGCGGCTACATCGACCGGCTCGACGTGGCTCCGACCGGGGAGATCCGGGTCGTCGACTACAAGACGGGCGCGGCGCCGAGGCAGATCGGCGAGGCCAAGGCCATGTTCCAGATGAAGTTCTACGCGGTGGTGCTCTGGCGGCTGCGCGGCGTCGTGCCGCGGCAGCTGAAGCTGATGTACCTCACCGACGGGCAGGCGCTGGCGTACACGCCGGACGAGGCGGAGCTGGTGCGCTTCGAGCGGACGCTGGAGGCGATCTGGCAGGCGATCCTCAAGGCGGGAAGGACCGGGGACTTCCGGCCGAACCCGAGCAAGCTGTGCGGCTGGTGCTCACACCAGGCGCGCTGCCCCTCGTTCGGGGGCACCCCGCCGGAGTACCCGGGCTGGCCCGAACCCGATCCGGGCGAGGAGTCCGTGCTCGACCGCGCGGACTGAGGGAATCCCTCGCCCGGCGCGCGTGTTCCCCACCGAGCGAGCCCGCTTGCCGTGTACCACCACGGGGGCCGGTGGAGCAGAATCGACGAACGCCGATCCGGGACGTCTCCGGCCGGCACCGAGGAGCCATTCATGACCGATGCCTTCTACCTGCCGCTGGGCGGCGGCCGTTTCCAGCCGACGCAGCACACGTCCGGGCCGTGGTCGCCGGACGCGCAGCACTTCGGGCCGCCCTCGGCGCTGCTGGTCAGGGCGTTGGAGGAGCTGCCGGCCGAGCGGGAGACGATGCTGGCCAGGGTCACCATCGAGATCCTGGGGCCCGCCCCGCTGGCGGAGCTGGCCGTGCGGGCGGTGACGGAGCGGCCCGGCCGCTCGGTGGAGCTGCTGTCGGCCGAACTCACCGCGGGCGGCAGGCCGGTCGCGCGCGCGGCGGCGTGGCGGCTGGCCACGGCCGACACCAGTGAGCAGGCCGCGGGCTCGGCGCCGGCGCTGCCACCCGCCGAGGACTGCCCGCAGGCCGCGTGGCCCTCCGGCTGGGGCAGCGGCTATCTCGACGCGATGGAGTGGCGCTCGGCCGGTGATGCCGACATCGCCCGGCCGGGTCCGGCCACGGTCTGGGCACGGCAGCGGGTGCCGCTCGTCGACGGCGAGAAACCCAGCCCGCTGCAGCGGCTGTTCACCGTGGCCGACTCCGGCAACGGCGTGTCCAACCGGCTCGACTGGCGGGCCTGGCTGTTCATCAACTCGGAGCTCACCGTGCACGTCCAGCGGGAGCCCTCCGGCGAGTGGATCGGCCTCGACGCCGCCACCGTGATCGGCCCGCACGGGGTGGGCACGGCGCGCAGCACCCTGCACGACGCGGCCGGGCAGGTGGCCAACGGCTCGCAGGCCCTGCTCGTCCGGCGGCGGTGAAACGCGCGAGACACGCGTCCCTGCGTGGCTGTCGCTGATCTACTAACCTGCTCGCAAACGACGAGGACCGGGAGCTGGCGCACAGTGCAGATCACCTCGGTGGTCAACCAGAAAGGCGGGGTCGGCAAGACCGCGCTCAGTGTCGGCGCCGCCGCCGCGCTCGCGGAGCGCGGCCGCAGGGTGCTGCTCATCGACCTGGACCCCCAGGGTCACGCGACCACGGAGCTGCTGGGGCTGCCCGAGGCCCCGCCGGAGGCGCCCAGCCTCGCCAAGGCCCTGACGAAGACGTGGCGCGGCCCGGTCGAGGAACTGATCGTGTCGCACCCGCGCAGCAACATCGGCGCGGGCGGCGCGTTCGACGTCATCCCGACGGCGCCGGGGATGTTCGATCTGGTGCGCAGGCTCGACCAGTTCCGGGTGCCCGGCTGGCAGCTGGCGCGGGTGATCCAGTTCGCCAACTACGACCACGTGATCATCGACTGCCCGCCGGCGCTGGACGTGCTCACCAACAACGCGCTGGTGGCCACCCACGGCCTGCTGGTACCCGTGCAGCCCGATCGCACGAGCATCCGGGCCCTGCGGCTGATGCGCGAGCAGATCAGCTACGTCGAGTCGGCCGTGCAGCGGGAACCGATCGCCTACTACGGGCTGGTTCCCGGGCTGTATCGCAGGCCGATCTCGGGCTACGCGGTGGCCGCGCTCAACGAGCTGCACGAGTTCGGCATCCCGGTGCTGCCCCACGTGCCGCTGGGCGTGGTGATGAACGAGGCCGCGGCCAGGGGCATCCCGGTGACGACGTTCGCGCCGCAGACCATCCAGGCGGTGGCGTTCCGGCAGATCGCCCAGGTGCTGGACTCGATCACCGGCAACCACGTCACCGGCCCGCCCCCGCAGGCGGAGCAGGAGTTCATCTTCGAGGACTTCATCGCCGAGGTGTCCGACACGCGCAGCGCCAACGACAACGGCTCCCGCCGCAAGCTCTACGACCTGCTCCCCAAACGCCCCCGCCCGCGCTGACCCGCTCCCCCAAGTCCCAAGCTCCCCAATGCGGCATTCGCTCCACTGGATGGAGCGAATGCCGCATTGGTCACGTTGAGCGGCACCAATGCCACATTGGGGAGCTACAGGCGGCAGGAGCGGATGTCCGAGGCGAGGACCGCGCGGGCGCCCACTGCGGCCAGCTCGTCCATGATCGAGTTGGCCTGCTTGCGCGGCACCATGGCCCGCACGGCCACCCAGTCGGGGTGTGCCAGCGGCGCCACCGTCGGCGACTCCAGGCCCGGCGTGATGGCCATGGCCTGCTCCAGCAGCTCCCGCGGGCAGTCGTAGTCCAGCATCATGTACTGCTGCGCGAACACCACGCCCTGCAGGCGGGCCGCGAGCTGCGTCGCCGGCTTCGACTCCTCACTGCCCGCCCGGTGCACCAGCACGGCCTCCGACACGCAGATCGGGTCGCCGAAGGCCACCAGGTTGTGCTGGCGCAGCGTCCGGCCGGAGCCGACCACGTCGGCGATCGCGTCGGCCACCCCGAGCTGCACCGAGATCTCCACGGCGCCGTCGAGCCGGATCACCTCGGCGTCGATGCCCTGCCTGGCCAGGTCGTCCCGCACGAGCCGCGGGTAGGACGTGGCCAGCCGCCTGCCCCGCAGGTCCTCGGTCTTCCAGTCCCGGCCCGCCGGAGCCGCGTACCGGAACGTCGAGCCGCCGAAACCGAGCGCCAGCGCCTCCTCCACCGGCGCGCCCGAGTCCAGCGCCAGGTCGCGCCCCGTGATGCCCAGGTCCAGCTCGCCGGAGCCGACATAGATGGGGATGTCCTTGGGGCGCAGGAAGAAGAACTCGACCTCGTTCACCGGGTCCAGGACGGTCAGGTCGCGCTGCTCATGCCGCTGGCGATACCCGGCCTCACCGAGCATCTCCGACGCCGGACCTGCCAGCGCCCCCTTGTTCGGCACCGCGACACGCAGCATGACTCCCTCTCCTCTTCCTGCCCGCTCCCTCACAGGTAGCGGTACACGTCCTCGATCGAGACTCCCCGACCCAGCATCAGCACCTGCACACGGTAGAGCAGCTGCGAGATCTCCTCGGCCAGCCGCTCGTCGGACTCGTGCTCGGCGGCGATCCAGACCTCGCCCGCCTCCTCCAGCACCTTCTTGCCCTGGGCGTGCACCCCGGCGTCCAGCGCCGCGACGGTGCCGGAACCCGCCGGACGGGTGCGTGCGCGTTCGGCCAGCTCGGCGTACAGCTCGTCGAAGGTCTTCACGAGCCTGAATCCTTCCATCTGCCGGTAACCCGCTGGCCTCCGGGTTCGCCGCGGCCCATGCTGCTCACCGGATCGGTTGACTTGGCCCGCGGAATGCACTTTGCTGAATTGGCAAGGCCCAGCACCGAATCGAGCACGGGAAGGTTGTGATATGGCCAACAGGAAGTTACCCGACGGAAACGACGGCCCTTCCATCCGGCATCGCACGAAACTCGAAATCCGGCTGCCCGAGCGGGCGGACGTGTTCGACCAGGATTCCGAGTACTGCTCCGTTCTGCTCGACGGCGAGTGGCGGCGCATGCGCTTCCACGACTACGACCGGATCTTCGCGGTTCCGGGACTCTACGAGCAGCTTTTCCATGACATTTTGGACTGTCGCTCCCCCGACGTCGTCGGCAAGCTCCTGAAGGAGCAGATCCAGCAGGACGGCGTCACCGCCTCGTCGCTGCGGGTGCTGGATCTGGGCGCGGGCAACGGCCTCGTCGGCGAGCAGCTGCGCACCGTGGGTGCGGGCTTCCTCGTCGGCGTCGACATCCTGCCCGAGGCGAAACAGGCGGCCCTGCGCGACCGGCCCGAGGTCTACGACGACTACCACGTGGCGGACCTGACGGCCCTGTCGCCCGCCGAGCACGACACGTTGCTGGCGTGCCGGTTCAACGCGCTGTCGTGCGTCGCGGCGCTGGGCTACGCCGACATCCCACCGCGGGCGTTCCGCGCCGCGTTCAACCTCGTCGCCGACGGCGGCTGGATCGCCTTCACCATCAAGGACCGGTTCCTCTCCGACGACGACACCTCCGGGTTCGCCCGGCTCATCACCGCGTGCCGCGACGCGGGCGTGCTGCACGTCCGGGCGACCGAGCGCTACCGGCACCGGCTCGACGTGCGCGGCAACCCGCTGCACTACGTGGCGCTCGTGGGCACCAAACAGGCCGACATCGGCGAGGAACTGCTGCCCTGAGCCCGTCAGACCGCGCGGGCCAGCTCGGCGAGCGTGTGGGCGTCCACGCCGACGAGCGAGGTGCGGAACGTGCGCCGCACGCCGGGCGGCACGGCCACCTCGCCGGGCACCACCAGCACCGTGCAGCCCGCCGCCACCGCGGACTCGGCGCCCACCGGGGAGTCCTCCACCGCCACGCAGGACTCCGGGTCGGCGCCGAGCAGCCGGGCGGCCCGCAGATAGGGCTCGGGATGCGGCTTGTTGAGGCCGTCCACCTCGTCGCCGCAGACCGTCACGGCGAAGAACTCGCGGCCGATCGTGTTCAGCGCCAGCTCCGTCAGCGAACGCTCGGTGGAGGTCACCAGCGCGCACGGCAACCCGGCCCTGCGCGCCGACACCAGCGCCTCGCGCGCGCCGGGCCGCCACGGCAGTTCGTCGGAGAACAGCGCGGCGGTGCGGCGGCGCATCCACTCCGACACCTCGCCGATCGCGCCGTCGGTCACCGTCCTGCCGGTGTGGGCGAGCAGGTACCGGGCGGTCGTGTCCATGTTCGAACCGACCAGCGAGGCCCGCTGTTCGGCGGCCAGCTCGCCGCCGAGCCAGCCCGCCGCCTCGTAGAGCACGACATCCCACAGCTTCTCGGAATCGACGAGCGTTCCGTCCATGTCCCACAGCACGGCGGCGGGACCGTCCACAGCGGACGGCTCAGTCACGGTCTCTCCTCACGTGTTGAAGTACTTGGCCTCGGGGTGGTGGGCGACAATGGCGTCGGTGGATTGCTCCGGATGCAGCTGGAATTCCTCGGACAATTTCACGCCGATTCTGCCCGGCTGCAGCAGATCCACGATTTTCGCGCGATCCTCCAGATTCGGGCACGCCCCGTAACCGAGTGAGAACCGGGCGCCACGGTAACCGAGGCGGAAGAATTCCTCGATATCGGCGGGGTCCTCGTCGGAAACGGCGGAGCCGGTCGCGAAACGCAGTTCCTGGCGAACGCGGCGGTGCCAGTACTCCGCCAGCGCCTCGGTGAGCTGCACGCCGAGGCCGTGCACCTCCAGGTAGTCGCGATAGGCGTCGCGGGCGAACAGATCGTTCGCGTAGTCGGCGATCGGCTGACCCATCGTCACCAGCGTGAGCGGCAGCACGTCCACCTGGCCGGCGGAGGCGGCCAGGTCGCGGGGCCGGTAGAAGTCGGCAAGGCACAGCCGCCGGTCGCGCTTCTGCCGTGGGAAGGTGAACCGCGTCACCTCGCCGGTGTCCGGGCGCGGCTCGCTGAGCACCACCACGTCCTCACCTTCGGCCACGCACGGGAAGTAGCCGTACACCACGGCGGCGTGGGCGAGGATGCCGTCGGTGGCGAGCCGGTCCAGCCAGTACCGCAGCCGGGGCCTGCCCTCGGACTCGACGAGTTCCTCGTAGGTGGGCCCGGCCCCGCCCTTGACGCCCTTGAGTCCCCACTGGCCGAGGAAGGTGGCGCGCTCGTCGAGGTAGCTCGCGTAGTCGGCCACCGGGATGCCCTTGACCACGCGGGTGCCCCAGAACGGCGGGACGGGCACCGGCACGTCGGTGGCGACGTCGGACCGGCCGCCGGGCAGCGGCTCCTGCTCGGCCTGCGCGGCCCTGCGCTTCTCGGCGATGCGCAGCGACCGCTCGCGGCGGGCCCTGCGCTCGGCGCGCCTGGCCTCCTCCTGCGGGTCGGCGACCGGGGCCTCGCCACGCCGGACGGCCATGATGCCGTCCATCAGCCGCAGGCCCTCGAAGGCGTCCCGGGCGTAGCGCACCTGGCCCTGGTAGACCTCCGACAGGTCGTTCTCCACGTAGGTGCGGGTCAGCGCCGCGCCGCCGAGCAGCACCGGCCAGCGCTGCGCGACGCCACGCGAGTTCATCTCCTCCAGGTTCTCCTTCATGATCACCGTGGACTTGACGAGCAGGCCGGACATGCCGATGGCGTCGGCGCCGTTCTCCTGCGCCGCGTCGAGGATCGCCGTGATTGGCTGCTTGATCCCGAGGTTGATGACCTCGTAGCCGTTGTTGGACAGGATGATGTCCACCAGGTTCTTGCCGATGTCGTGCACGTCGCCCTTGACGGTGGCGAGCACGATGCGCCCCTTGCCGCCGGAGTCCTGCTTTTCCATGTGCGGCTCCAGGTGCGCCACGGCGGCCTTCATCACCTCGGCGGACTGCAGCACGAACGGCAGCTGCATCTGGCCGGAGCCGAACAGCTCGCCGACCGTCTTCATGCCGGACAGCAGCGTGTCGTTGATGATCTCCAGCGGCGGCTTCTCCGCCATCGCCGCGTCGAGGTCGGCCTCCAGGCCGTTGCGCTCGCCGTCGACGATGCGCCGCTCCAGGCGCTCGAACAGCGGCAGCCCTGCCAGCTCCTCGGCCCGGGAGGCCCGGCTGGAGGCCGCGGTCTTGCCCTCGAACAGCCGCATCAGCTCCTGCAGCGGGTCGTACGGGTCGCTGCCCTCCCGGCGCCGGTCGTAGATCAGGTCGAGCGCGACCTGCCGGTGCTCGTCCGGGATGCGCGCCATCGGCAGGATCTTCGAGGCGTGCACGATCGCGGTGTCCAGGCCCGCCTCGACGCACTCGTGCAGGAACACCGAGTTCAGCACCTGCCGGGCGGCGGCGTTGAGCCCGAAGGAGATGTTGGAGATGCCGAGCGTGGTCCGCACGCCCGGGTAACGGCGCTTCAGCTCGCGGATGGCCTCGATCGTCTCGATGCCGTCGCGGCGGACCTCCTCCTGCCCGGTGGAGATCGGGAAGGTCAGGCAGTCCACGATGATGTCGCCGACGTGCATGCCCCAGTTGGTGGTGAGGTCGTCGATGGTGCGGGAGGCCACCCGGACCTTCCAGTCGGCGGTGCGCGCCTGGCCCTCCTCGTCGATGCACATCACCACCACGGCCGCGCCGTGCTCGCGCACCAGCTCCATCACCCGCCGGTAGCGGGAGCCGGGGCCGTCACCGTCCTCGAAGTTCACCGAGTTGACCACGCACCGCCCGCCCAGTCGCTCCAGCCCGGCACGCAGCACCTCGGGCTCGGTGGAGTCGAGCATGATCGGCAGGGTCGAGGCCGTGGCGAGCCGCCCGGCCAGCTCGGCCATGTCGGCCGCGCCGTCGCGGCCCACGTAGTCGACGCAGAGGTCCAGCAGGTGGGCGCCGTCGCGGGTCTGCGCCCGCGCGATCTCCACGCAGTCCTCGTAGCGGCCCTCCAGCATGGCGTCACGGAACGCCTTCGAGCCGTTGGCGTTGGTGCGTTCGCCGATCACCAGCACGCTGGCGTCCTGCTGGAACGGCACCGCCTGGTACAGCGACGACACGCCCGGCTCCGGTGTGGGGTCGCGGCGCGCCGCCCGCCGCCGCGCCAGCGCCGCCACCAGCTGCCGGATGTGCTCGTCGGTGGTGCCGCAGCAGCCGCCGACGAGACCGACACCGAACTCGTCGACGAAGCCGGTGAGTGCCTCCGCCAGCTCCTCGGGGCCCAGTGGGTAGACCGCTCCGTCCGGGCCCAGCTCCGGAAGGCCGGCGTTGGGCATCACCGACAGCGGCACCCTGGCGTGCCGGGACAGGGTCCGCAGGTGCTCGCTCATCTCGGCCGGGCCGGTGGCGCAGTTGAGGCCGATCACGTCGATGCCCAGCGGTTCCAGCGCCGTCAGCGCGGCACCCACCTCGGTGCCCAGCAGCATCGTTCCGGTGGTCTCGACGGTGATCGAGGCGATGATCGGCACCCGGCGGCCCTCGGCGGCCATCGCCCGGTGCGCGGCGATGATCGACGCCTTCGTCTGCAGGATGTCCTGGGTGGTCTCGACGATCACGGCGTCGACGCCGCCGGCGAGCAGCCCGCGCACCTCCTCGAGGTAGGCGTCGCGCAGGGTGGCGAACGGCGCGTGGCCCAGCGTCGGCAGCTTCGTGCCCGGCCCCACCGACCCGAGCACGAACCGGGACGCCTGCGCGGTCGCGAACTCGTCCGCGGCCTCCCTGGCCAGCCGGGCGCCCGCCTCGGCCAGCTCGAAGATGCGCTCGGCGATGCCGTACTCGGCGAGGTTGGCGAAGTTCGCCCCGAAGGTGTTGGTCTCCACCGCGTCCGCGCCTGCCGCCAGGTAGCCGCGGTGGATGGCGCGCACCACGTCGGGCCGCGTCACGTTGAGGATCTCGTTGCACCCCTCCAGCCCGGCGAAGTCGTCGAGTGTGAGGTCCCGCGCCTGCAACGCGGTGCCCATCGCGCCGTCGGCGACCACGACGCGGGTCGCGAGCGCGTCCAGCAACGGCGAGGTGAAAGGGGTGGGCATGGACCCAGCCTACGGCGTACGCGCTCGCCGCCGGAGGGTCGTAGGCTGGGCTGTGTGAGCACGCCCTCCGACGAAGCGACAGACGGCCGGCCCGAGTTGAAACCGGTGATGGTGGCCGCGTTCGAAGGCTGGAACGACGCGGGCGACGCGGCGAGCACGGCCCTCGAGCATCTCCAGCTCAACTGGGACGCCAAGCCACTGGCCGAGGTCGATCCGGACGACTACTACGACTTCCAGGTGTCCAGGCCCACCGTGCGCCTGGTGGAGGGCGTCACCCGCAGGGTGGAGTGGCCGACGACGAGACTGTCGGTCTGCCGCCCCGAGGGTCTCGACCGCGACATCGTGCTGGTGCAGGGTCCCGAGCCGAACATGCGGTGGCGCAAGTTCTGTGCCGAGCTGCTGGAGCACATCGAGCAGCTGGAGGTGTCCACCGTCGTCACGCTGGGCGCGCTGCTGGCCGACACCGCCCACACCCGCCCGGTCCCGGTCACCGGTACCGCCTACGACGCCGAGGCCGCCTCCCGGTACGGGCTGGAGCGCAGCCGTTACCAGGGGCCCACCGGCATCACCGGCGTGCTGCAGGACGTGTGCGTGCAGCACGGCGTTCCCGCGGTGTCGGTGTGGGCGGCGGTGCCGCACTACGTGTCGCATCCGCCGTCGCCGAAGGCCACGCTGGCCCTGCTGCACAAGCTCGAGGACGTGCTGGACGTGGAGATCCCGCTCGGCGCGCTGCCCGAGCAGGCCGACGAGTGGCAGCGCACCGTCACCGAGATGGCCAACGAGGATGAGGAGATCAGCGACTACGTCCGCACCCTGGAGGAGCGCGGCGACGCCGAGATCACCCTGGACGAGGCCAGCGGGGACAAGATCGCCGCCGAGTTCGAGCGTTACCTGAGGCGCCGCAGGCCGGGCGGCCCCGGCTCCACGGGCCGCTGAGCGCGGGGGCAGGCGGGTCGCGGCGCACCCGGTCCGCCCTGTACGTCGGCGCGCTGCTGGGCCCGTTCGGCGGCGGCGTCGTGGCCCCGGTGCTACCCGAGCTGGGCTCCAGTTTCGGCGTGTCGGCCGCCGCGGCGGCGTCGTCGCTGACGGTGTACCTGTTGCCGTTCGCCGCGCTGATGCTGGTGTCGGGCACGCTCGGCGAGCGGTGGGGCCCCGCCCGCACGGTGCGCGTCGCCTACGTGGTGTATGCCGTGTCGTCGCTGGCGGCGGCGCTCGCCCCGTGGTTCTGGCTGTTCCAGTGCTCGCGCGGGCTGCAGGGAGCGGCGAACGCGTTCACGATGCCGCTGCTCATGGCCAAGCTCAGCGCCACGACGCCGCCGGAGCGGCTGGGCAGGGTGCTCGGCCTGTTCGGCGCGATGCAGGCGCTGGGCCAGACGTCGGGGCCGCTGGCGGGCGGGCTGGCCGCCGAGGCGTCCTGGCGGTGGGCGTTCGTCGGTATCGCCGTGGTCGCGGCGGTGCTCGCGGCGTGCCCGTTGCCGCCCGACACACCGCCGCAGGGTGCCCCGGCGCGGCTGCGGGACTCGTGGCGCCGCTCGATCGTGCTGCCGGGCCTGGTCGCGCTGGTCGGCTGGGCGGCGCTGTCCGGGATCACGTTCCTGGTGGCCTTGCGGCTGCAGGACGCCTTCGGATTCGGCGCGGGCCTGCGCGGGGTGGCGCTCACCGGGTTCGGCATCGCCGGTTTCCTCACCGCCCGGCTGGTCGGCGCGGTGTGCGACCGCTACGGAGCGCGCTGGGCGGCGGCCTCCGGGCTGCTGGGCGGTGCGGTGCTGGTGGCGGCGACCGGGCTGAGCGGCTCGGCGGCGGTGGCCACGGCGACGTGGTCACTGGCGGGAGTGTGCGCGCAGCTGGTGATCGTCGGCGTCAACAGCAGTGTGCTCGCCGGTGAGGAGCGGGGCCGGGGCGGCGCGATCTCCATCGTGCAGGCGATGCGGTTTCTCGGGATGTCGGCGGCGCCCGCGCTGTTCACCGCGCCCTACCACCACGGTGCCGCGCTGGGCTTCCTGCTGCCCGCCGCGCTGCTGGTGCTGGTGGCCCCGGCGGCGCTCGCGCTGCGCGGCGGTGCCTACAGGACGCGGCGCACGGGCACGGCGCCGCGGGAGCGGTTGCGCCACTCGCGGGGATAGCCGAGGGAGACCTCCTCGAAGCGGACGCCGTCGCGGTGGGTGGTGCGGGGAATGTGCAGGTGGCCGTAGACGGCGATCTCGGCGCGGAAGCGCACGTGCCAGTCGGCGGTCTCGTCGGTGCCGCACCACATGGCGAACTCGGGATGCCGCAGCGGTTCGGTGGGGTGCCGGTGCAGCGGCCAGTGCGACAGGAGGACCGTGCCGTGGTCGGCGGGGATCTCGGCGAGCCGCTTCTCGCTGAGCTCGAGCCGCTGCGCGCACCACGCGGCGCGGCTGTCGTGCGGCTCCGGGTGCAGGAAGTACTCGTCGGTGCACACGATGCCGGCGTCCCTGGCCTGGCGCATCGCCTCCTCCAGTGGCTGCCCGTGCGCGGAGGGTGTGCGCCAGCTGTAGTCGTAGAGCAGAAACAGCGGCGCGATGGTCAGCGGGCGCGGCCCGTGCTCCCACACGGGGAACGCGTCCTCCGGGGTGAGCACGCCGATCTCGCGGCAGCGGCGCACCAGCTCGTCGTAGCGGGCCTGGCCACGGTGCTGGTCGGGATCCTTGGCCGTGGTCCACAGTTCGTGGTTGCCGGGCACCCAGACGACGGTCGCGAACCGGTCGCGCAGGGTCGCCAGCGTGTCGATGACGGCCCCCATGCGCTCGCCGACGTCGCCGGCCACCAGCAGCCAGTCCTGCGGCGTCTGCGGCCGGATGCTCTCCACGTGCGGCGCGTTGCCGCGGTGTGTCACGTGCAGGTCGCTGGTGGCGTACAGGTTCGGCACGCCGTCCACGGTATCCCGCGCGTCGGGGCGTCCGAGAAAACCGGTGGCGCGCCGCGACGGGCCCGCGCTAGCCTGGCGGCATCATGAAGCACTGACACCGAGCCCTCACCCGCGCCCGAGGCGATCGCCCGGCGGGTGTCCCTTTCGCTACCTGGGGTCGGTGTCGCTTCATGAGTTCTGCTGTGCATCTGCGTGTTCACGATCTCGCCTTCGGCTACGGCGACCGCGTCGTGTTCTCCGGTCTCGATCTCACCGCCAGTGCCGGGCACCGGCTCGGCCTCGTCGGCGAGAACGGCGTGGGCAAGTCCACGCTGCTGCGGCTGCTGGCCGGGCTCGACGAGCCGCAGGCGGGCACCATCGAGGGCGGCGGGGACGTCGGGTTCCTCCGCCAGGAGCTGCCCTTTGCCGCCTCCGCGCGGTTCGGCGACGTCGTGGACGACGCGCTGGCCGAGTTCCGCACGGCCGCTGCCCGGCTCGACGCGCTCACCGAGCGGCTTGCCGAGGAGCCCGGCGACGAGGCGGCGCTCGCCGAGTACGGGCGCGTGCTGGAGTGGGCCCAGGCGCACGACCTGTGGGACGCCGACCGGCGCGCCAAGCTGGTGTGCGCGGGACTCGGGCTCGGTGACATCGAGCCGTTCCGCCCGCTGGGCGGGCTCTCGGGCGGGCAGCGGGCCCGGCTCGCGCTCGCGGCGCTGCTCATCCGCAGGCCGGAGACGCTGCTGCTCGACGAGCCGACCAACCACCTCGACGACGCGGCGATGGAGTTCCTCCAGCGGCACCTGTCCGCGCTGACCGGCGTGGTGGTGCTCGCGTCGCACGACCGGGTGTTCCTGGACGCGGTGTGCACCGACATCGTCGATCTGGATCCCGCGCTCGGCGGGCCCGCCCGCTACGGCGGCCGCTACTCCGACTACCTGGAGGCCAAGCGGGCCGAGCGCGCCCGCTGGGAGCAACGCTACGCCGAGGAGCAGGAGGAGCTGAGGCGGCTGCGGCACGACGTGGCTGTCACCGCCCGCGACATCAACCACCACCGGGGGCCGCGCGACAACGCGAAGATGGCCTACGACTTCAAGGGCGGGCGGGTGCAGCGGCAGATCTCGCGCCGGGTGCGCAACGCGCAGCAGCGGCTGGCCGAGCTGGAACGGACCCAGGTGCGCAAGCCGCCGCAGCCGCTGCGCTTCGCGGCCAGGCTCACCGGGCGCCCGCCCGAGGACGGCCTCGCCCTGTCCGTGCGCGACGTGGAGGTGCCCGGCAGGCTCCGGCTCGGCGCGCTGGACGTCGGGCCGTCGGCCCGGCTGCTGGTCACCGGCCCCAACGGCGCGGGCAAGTCGACGCTGCTCGCCGTGCTGGCCGGGCGGCTCGCGCCTGCCAGGGGTACCGTGCATCGCGCGCCCGGGATCGGAGTGGGTCTGCTGGAGCAGGACGTCGAGTTCGCCGACCCGCGCCGCTCACCCCGGCAGCTCTACGCCGCCGCGGCCGGCGCGCAGGCGCCGCCGCTGCACGCGCTCGGCCTGCTCGCGCCCCGCGACCTCGACCGTCCCGTGGGGGCGCTGTCGGTCGGCCAGCGGCGCCGCGTCGCCCTGGCCATCCTGGCGGCCGACCCGCCGGACGTGCTGTTGCTGGACGAGCCGACCAACCACATCTCGCTGGCGCTGGCGGAGGAGTTGTCCGATGCGCTGGCCGAGGCCCCCGGCGCGGTGGTGGTGGCCTCGCACGACCGCTGGCTGCGGCGGGGATGGGAGGGCACCGAACTGGCGCTCGGCTGAGCCGCGGTCACGCGCGGTGGTGCCACATGGCCGGCAGCGGCAGGGCGAACAGCGCGCTAACAGAACCGCGAGCAACGCACTAACAGATCTGCCGAGGACGCGCTGACGGATCCGCCGGCAAGGGACGGCTACAGCGCCACGCCGAGCAGGGAGTCCACCGTGTCGCGGATCAGGGCGGGGGCGGCGGAGTCGGCGCCCTGGCCGCGCAGCGCCTCGGCGGCCCAGGCGTCGAGTGCCGCCAGCGCCCGCGCGGTGTCCAGGTCGTCGGCGAGGTGGTCCCGCACGCGGGCGATGGTGTCCTCGGCCGCCGGGCCGGAGGGCAGGGCCGCCGCCTGGCGCCAGCGGGCCAGCCGGGCCTGCGCCTCACCGAGCAGTTCCGGAGTCCACTCCCGGTCGCTGCGGTAGTGCCCGGCGAACAGCGCGAGGCGGATGGCCGAGGGCTCGACGTCGTCGGCCCGCAGCCGCGACACGAACACGAGGTTGCCCTTCGACTTCGACATCTTGGCGCCGTCGAGACCGATCATCCCGGCGTGCACGTAGTGCCGGGCGAACGGGTGCTCGCCGGTGAGCGCCTCGGCGTGCGCGGCGCTGAACTCGTGGTGGGGGAAGGCCAGGTCCGAGCCCCCGCCCTGGACGTCGAAGCCGAGGCCGAGCCGGTTGGCGGCGATGGCGCTGCACTCGATGTGCCAGCCCGGCCTGCCCAGCCCGAACTCCGACTCCCAGGACGGCTCCCCCGGCCGCGCCATCCGCCACAGCAGGGCGTCGAGCGGGTCGCGCTTGCCCGGCCGGTCGGGATCGCCGCCCCGCTCGCCGAAGAACGCGGCCATGGTCTCGGCGTCGTAGCGCGACTCGTAGCCGAACCGGCCGGTGAACGAGCGGTCGAAGTAGATGTCGGGGTACTCGGGGTCGTCGGCACGGTAGGCCGCGCCCGAGGCGAGCAGCTTGCCGATGACCTCCAGGATCTCCGGGATCGCCTCCACGGCTCCGATGAAGTCCTGCGGCGGCAGCACGCGCAGTGCCTCCATGTCCTCGCGGAACAGCGCGGTCTCGCGCATCCCGAGCACTACCCAGTCGTCCTGGTCGCGCTCGGCGCGCTCCAGCAGCGGGTCGTCGATGTCGGTGACGTTCTGCACGTAGTGCACCTCGTGCCCGGCGTCCAGCCACAGCCGGTGCACCAGGTCGAAGGCCAGGTAGGTCGCCGCGTGCCCGAGGTGGGTCGCGTCGTAGGGGGTGATGCCGCAGACGTACATCCTCGCGACCCTGCCCGGCGCCGTGGGCCGCACCTGCCCGCTCGCGGTGTCGAAGAGCCGCAGCGGGCGGGGCGTTCCGGGGACACGGGGCACGGCAATCGAGGACCAAGTCTGCATACCCCAACCCTAAGCGCGCTGCTCCCCCGGTTTCCCGGCTGGTGGGAAGGACGCCGACCACATCGCGGCCAGCCCGGCCATGAGCTCCTCCGCGGTGGGCGCGCCGTCGGCGTCGAGCAGCCACTGCACGGAGAGCCCGTCGCAGATCGCGATGACGAAGCTGGCGACCGCGCGGCAGCGGGGGTCCTCGGCGGGCGTGCCGTCGCCCAGCGACTCGGCCACCAGCTCGGCGACGCGGGCGCGGCAGCGCCGGTACTGCTCGGCGAACTGCTCCCGCAGGTCGGGCACCCGCTCGGCCTGTGCGAGGGCCTCGACGTAGGACAGCAGCAGCTTGCGCTTGCTGGCCAGGCTGTTGAGCATCGCCGCCCAGGCGACGTGCCCGCGTTCCACGGGCGAGGCGGTGGGGTCGGCCATGGCCAGCTCGGCCAGCTGCTCGGTCCACTCCTCGAACACCTCGCCGATGGCGGCGTTGAGCAGGCCGGCTTTGGACCCGAAGTGGTAGCCGATCGAGGCGAGGTTGGTGCCGGAGGCGGCCACCAGGTCGCGCGTGGTGATGTGCGCGTACCCCTGCTCCTCCAGCAGCCGCCGCGCGGCGGCGAGCAGGTCGTCCCGATGGCTCACGCGCTCAGCGTACCCGTGCGATCGCGGGGGTGGACACACGATCTATACGCGCGTATAAAACGGACGTGTAGATCCGGGGAGGGCCGATGACGACCGACGCCGCACCGCCAGCCGTCCGCACCGAGCAGGTCACCGCGACCCAGCCGCCACCCGGTCCGCGCCTGCCGCTGGCCGTGCAGACCGTGCTGTTCGGCTCGTTCCGGCACCGCTGGATGCCCCGGCTGCGCCGCCGCTACGGCGATGTCGTCAAGCTGCGCATCTATCCGGAACGCTCCGTGGTGCAGCTCGCCGACCTCGAGCACATCCGGGCCGTCTTCGGCGGCTCGGCGGCGATCTTCCACGCGGGCGAGGGCAACGTGATCCTCAAACCCGCCATGGGCGCGCACTCGGTGCTGCTCACCGACGAGGACGTGCACCTGCGGGCCCGCAAGCTGCTCATGCCCGCGTTCAACGGCGCCGCGCTGCGCGGCTACCGCGACCTCGTGACCGACCTCGCCACGCGGGAGGCGCGGCGCTGGCCGCCGGGCACCCCGTTCTCCTCGCACACCCGGATGCAGGCGGTGACGCTGGAGATCATCCTGCGCGTGGTGTTCGGGGTGGCCGAGGGCCCCCGGCTCGACGAGCTGCGCACCCTGCTGCGGCGCATCGTCGACGTCGGGCCCGTCGACCTGCTCGGCTGGCACAACCCCCGGCTGCAGCGGTACGGACCGTGGCGCCGCTACGCCCTCACCCAGCGCCGCGTCGACGACCTGCTCTACGCCGAGATCGCCGAGCGGCGTGCAGCAGGCGACCTGGCCGAGCGGCGCGACGTGCTGTCGCGGCTGCTGACCGCGCCCGGCGACGGTGACGGGCTCACCGACGCGGAGCTGCGCGACCAGCTCATCACCCTGCTGCTGGCCGGGCACGAGACCACCGCGACGGCACTGGCGTGGGCGCTGCACGAGCTGGCCCGCGACCCGCGGCTCCTCGCCGCCGCGACCCGCGCCGCCGACGAGGGCGACGACACCTACCTGGAGGCGGTGGCCAAGGAGTCCATGCGGCTGCACCCGGTGATCTCCGAGGTGGCGCGCAAGCTTACGCGCGACATCGAGATCGGTGGCTACCGTATCCCCGCGGGGCACACCGTGATGCCGTCGATCGCGCTGGTCCACGGCGATGCGGCCCACCATGCGGATCCGCAGGCCTTCCGCCCGGAGCGCTTCCTCGACGGCGGCCCGGCCGCGGGCACGTGGTTCCCCTTCGGCGGAGGCGTGCGGCGCTGCCTCGGTGCCGGGTTCTCTTTGCTGGAGGCCACGATCGTGTTGCGTGCCGTGCTCAGCCGTCATCACATCGCGCCCGATCGCCCCGCGCCGGAGCGGCCGAAGGCCCGCAACATCACCCTGGTGCCCGCCAGGGGCGCGCGGATCGTCGCGACCCCGCGCCGCGCTCAGCCGTCCTGACCGAGCCGCTGCCGCAGGAACTCCCGTGCCTCGCGGGCCAGCAGCATGCCGTCGTCCCACGTGTCCCGCCAGATCGACAGCGCCGACGACAGCGCGGGATGGACCACCGCCGAGGAGAAGCTCTCGAACGTGATGGCGCCCGGGTAGCCGACCTCGCGCAGGGCGCCGAAGAAGGCGTCCCAGTCGACGGTGCCGGTACCGAGCCGGCCCCGGTGGCTCTCGCCGACGTGCACGTAGCCGAGCAGGCCCGCACGGTGGGCGGCCAGCACGGGTTCGCGCATCGAGCGCTCCTCGATGTTCATGTGGTAGGTGTCGAGATGGGCGACCACATTGGACCGCCCGGTCTCGGCGATGAAGGCCAAGGCCTGTTCGACGGTGTTGAGCACGTTGGTCTCGTAGCGGTTGCAGATCTCGACGCCGACGGTGATGCCCGACTCGCGGGCGCGGTCGGCCAGCCACGCGATGCTCTCGACGCTGTGGGCCCACCCCCTGGCCGTGACCGGCGCGGTGTAGCGGCCGAGTTTGGAGTACACCACCCCGCCGAGATAGTCGCCGCCGAGATCGCGCACCAGCGCCAGCGCGTGGCCGAGTCGGCGCCTGCCCGCCCGCACCACGTCCGGGTCCTCACTGGACACGTCGGTGGCGTCGTCCAGCCCGAGGCTCGCCACCGCGGACAGTCCGTGCTCGGCCAGCAGCCGGGAGGTCAGCGCGACGTCGAACGACGCCGGATCCAGCGCGGGCAGCTCGATGAGGTCGAACCCCGCCTCCGCCGAGCCCGCCACCGCGCGCCGCGCCTGCTCCGGCGACCAGCCTCCGACCCAGACCAGGCCGTGCACCCCGACCGGGTTGCTCACGCCCACCGCCGCCCCGGTCACGACGTGCCGCCGTAGCGCCGGGTCGCGAACCCGTTGAGCACGGCGGCGAAGACCAGCACCCCGCCGAGCGCGAGCAGCTGGTACTGCGAGCCTTCGGACCCCTCGAACGACAGCAGGATCCCGGCGTTGAGCCACACCACGAGCACCGTGGCCACGACCACCCCGACGACGCGTCCGATGCCGCCGGTGATGGCGACCCCGCCGAGCACCGCGATCGTGATCGCGGGCAGCGCCATGCCGTTGCCCGCCGTGCCCGCGTCGGGCCGGGCGGAGGCGAACTGCGAGACGTTGACGATGGCGACCAGCCCGCAGATCAGCCCGGACACCAGATAGGCGCGAAAGCGCACCCACGCCACCGGCACGCCCGCGTAGCGGCCCGCGGTGTCGTTGGTGCCGATCGCGTAGAGCTGGCGGCCGTAGGTGCCACGGGTGACGTTGAGCCACAGCAGCACGATCACCGGCAGGGCGAACAGGAACAGTCCCATCGGGAAGTCGGGCACGTACCGGCCGAACAGCGGCAGCTCCACCGGCTGCGTCAGCCACGTCAGCTCCTGGATGCGTGGTGTCGAGATGGGCGCGCTGCCGTTGCTCACCAGCGCCAGCGAGCTGTAGGCGTAGTAGGTCGCCAGCGTGGTGATGAGCGGCGGGAAGCCGAGCGCGGCGACGAAGAACCCGTTGACGGCGCCGAGCAGCCCGCCGGCCAGCAGGGCCAGCAGCGCGGCGGGCAGCAACGGCCAGCCCCACTGTCCCACCGCGAAGCCGAACGTCATCCCGGTCAGGCTCACCATCGAGCCGACGGACAGGTCGATGCCACCCCGCCCGGACACGATCACCACCAGCTCCGCCAGCGCGAGCAGGCCGAGCGGGACGGCGTCGATCAGTGCCGCGGCGAGATAGTCACTGCTGTACGGCGCGAGCAGGTAGCCACCGTTCTCCAGCAGCTTCATCACGACGATCAGCCCGGCCAGCAGCACGACGAGCAGCACGAGCCGCTGGGTGACCAGGGCGCGCAGCAGCCGCGCGGGCACGCTGCCGGCGCGCCCCGGCGCCTGCCCGGTCCGGGTGGTGCTCATGCGCGCCTCCTCGCCCGTTCACGCAGCACGTCGGTGCCAACGGCCACGAGGATGAACACGCCGACGAACAGGCTGGTCAGCTGACTGGGCCAGTGCAGGATCGTCACGCCGGAGCTGACGGTGCCCACCAGCAGCGCGCCGAGCACGGTGCCGAGCACGGTGCCGCGACCGCCCATGATGCTGGTGCCGCCGATGACCACGGCCGCGATCACCTGCAGTTCCATACCGACGCCGACGTTCTGCCCGATCAGCCCGCCGCCGCCGATGATCACCGTGGAGGCGAGCCCGACGAGCACGCCGGTCAGCACGTAGGCCAGGATCTCCTGCCTGCGCACGTTCACCCCGGCGAGCCGGGCCGCGGCGCGGTCGCCGCCCATGGCGTAGTAGTGCCGCCCGCTCGGCGTGTTGCGCATGAACCACCAGGTGATCGCCGCCAGCAGCAGCATCAGCAGGAACGCGTGCGGGACGTTCCACGTCCGGCCCGCTCCGCCGCCGCCGAGGAACGCCAGCGTGCCGGGCACGCCCGCGACCTGTTCGGAGTCGAAGATGCGCAGCGCGATGAAGCGGAACAGGTTGAGCGTGCCGAAGGTGATGATGATGGCGTGCACGCGGCCGAGGGAGATCAGCAGGCCGTTGGTGAGCCCGAGCAGGGCGCCGGCCCCGACCGCGACGAGCAGCGCCACGGCGAACGACGCACCCTGGTCGCGCACCAGCTTGGCCACGATGACGGTGACCACCGTGACGGCGCTGCCCACCGAGACGTCGATGCCGCCACTGGCGATGACGACCGTCATGCCGATGCCGACCAGCGCGATGGGCGCCACCACGTAGGCGAGGTTGCCGAGGGTGCCCGCCTGGAAGAACGTGTCGGTCGCCAGGCCGAGCACCAGCCACAGCCCGGCGATCACCCCGATGAGGACCAGCTCCTGGCCGGTGATCCGGCCGCCCAGCGCTCCGGTGGGCCCGCGCCGCGGTGTCCGGGGCCGCTCGTCGAGCGCGGTCATCCCGCTCCCTCCTGGCTGAGCTCGCCCGCGGCGGCGGCCAGCACGTCGGCCTGGCGGGCGCCCGGGTCGAACTCGACGGTGGTGGTGCCCTGCCGCACCACGACGATCCGGTCGGCCACGCGCAGTGCCTCCGGCAGGTCCGCGGTGACCACCAGCACCGCCGTGCCCTGCGCGGCGAGGTCGGCCACGAGGCGGTGGATCTCCTCCTTCGCGCCGACGTCGACGCCCTGCGTGGGCTCCTCCAGCACCAGCACGGAGGGCCGGTCGACGAGCTGCCTGGCAAGCACCACCTTCTGCTGGTTGCCGCCGGAGAGGGCATCGACGGGAGTGTGCGGCCCGGGTGCCTTGACCGCGAGCCGCTCCATCAGCTCCCGCACGACCCGGTTCTCCCTGGCGCGGTCCATGAGGAAGCCGAACCGGCGGAACCCGCGGGCATGGCCGGTGGTGATGTTGAACGCGACGTCCTGGATGGCGAACACACCGTGCTGCTTGCGGTCGGCGGGCAGCATGGCCAGCCGGTGGCGCTGCGCGTCGCGCGGGCTGCGGATGCGCGCGGGCGTGCCGCCGATGGTGATCGAACCGGCGGTGGCGGGCTTGATGCCGTACAGCGTCGCGGCGATCTCGTCGGCGCCGCTGCCGACCAGCCCGTACAGCGCGACGATCTCCCCCGCCGCCACGTCGACGTCCACGTCGCGGAACGCCTCACCCCTGCCGAGGCCGCGCAGGCTCAGCATGGGCTCGCCCGCAGGCGGGTCGCGGTGGGTGCGCCCGTTGTCCAGCTCGTGGCCGACCATCAGCTCGGCGATCTGGCGCACCGACAGGTCCTCGGTGCCGAACGTGCCCACCACCTGCCCGTCACGCATGACCGTGACCGTGTCGGTGATGCGGAACAGCTCGTCGAGCCGGTGGCTGATGTAGATGACCGCGACGCCGCGCTGGACGAGCCTGCGCACCAGATCGAACAGGATCTCGATCTCGTTGTCGGTGAGGATGGCCGACGGTTCGTCGAGGATGAGCAGCCGCGCCTCGCGGGCCATGGCCTTGGCGATGGAGACCTGTTGCTTGGCGGCCACGGACAGCTCGCCCACCTGCCGTCGCGCGTAGTGCCTCGGCAGGCCGAGCTCGTCCAGCAGTGTCTGGACGCGCTCGGCCTGTGCCCGCCAGTCGATGCGGCCGCCGCGGCGGATCTCCCTGCCCAGGAAGATGTTCTCGGCCACGGTCAGGTCGGCGAACAGCTGCGGCTCCTGGTAGACGGTGGCGATGCCCAGGTCCATCGCCTGGTTCGTGCCCGGCACCGTCACCGGCTCCCCGGCGAAGCGCAGCGTGCCCGCGTCGGCCCGCTCCGCCCCGGAGATGATCTTGATCAGGGTGGACTTGCCGGCCCCGTTCTCCCCGACCACGGCGTGCACGCTGCCCTTCCGGACCCGCACGCTCACCTGCTCGAGCGCCCGCACGGCGCCATAGCTCTTGCTGAGCCCCTCGACGTCGAGCAGCACGTCCCCCTGCTGTGCGGCCATCAGTAGTCGTAGTCGTCGACGTTCTGCTCGGTCAGCACCAGCGGGTCGCCGAGCAGCAAGACCTTGGACTGCGAGTCGTAGCTGACGCCCTCCAGCTCGGAGGCGTTCTTCAGCTCCGCGGACAGGTCGTTGCCCTGGTTGACGTGGTAGCCGGCCCACGCGGTGAGGTAGCCGAGCTTCTCGACGTCCCACAGCACGCTCGCGCTCGAGGCGCCCGACTTCAGGTACTCGGCCATGCTGTTGGGGGTGCCCAGCCCGACGGTGGAGACCTCACCGATCTTGCCGGCCTCGGCCACCGCCTGCGCCACGCCCGGCGCGGACGTCGTGCACTCGCCCACCAGCCCCTTGAGGTCGGGGTTGGCGTTCATCAGGTCCTTGGCCATCGCCGTGGCCTTGGCCTGGTCCTCACCGGCGTAGACGATGTCCACGATCTCGGCGTCCGGGTACTTGCTGGCCGTGTACGACTTCTGCACCTCGATCCAGGAGTTGAGGTTCTCCGCCGTCTCGCCGCAGGAGACGATGGCGTACTTGCCGGAACCGCCCATCGCCTCCATCAGCTGGTCGGTCAGCGCCTGCCCGATGCCTTCGGTACTGGCCTGGCTGACGAACACCTCGCGGACGGAGTCCGGCGCGTCGGTGTCGGAGGTCATGACGGTGATGCCCTGGTTCTTGGCCTCCTGCAGCACGGGCGCCATGGAGTTCGGGTCGTTGGGCGCGACGACGATGGTGTCCACCTGCTGCTGGATGAGCGTCCGCACGATCTGCGTCTGCGACGCGGGATCGGCGCTGGTCGGTCCGTTGTAGACCCATTCGAGCCCTTCGATGTCCTGCGCGGCCTGCTTGCCGCCGGTGTTCATGGCCTCGAAGTACGGGATGCCCTGGATCTTCGGGACGAACGCGACGCGCACCGCGTCACCGCCGCCCCCTCCGCCGTCGCCGCCGGAACCTCCGCCGGTGTTCTTCTGGGTGCAGCCCGCGAGGGCGAGCAGTGCGGCGGACGCGCCGGCGAGCACCTTCACGGCGCGGCCTGCGTGGCGGCGGGAACGGGTCACGGAATCCTCCTCGAACGGCGGGCGGATGGGGGCGTCATGGTTGCTCGTCCGGGGTCACGACGTGGACCTCGGCACCGATCTCGCGCCACGCGGTCACGGTGCTGTGCGCCACGGCGTCGTCGGTGATCAGCCCGGTGATGTCGGCGGGGGCGACGAACGGGTACGGGGCGAAGCGGTCGACCTTGCCCGAGTCGAACAGGCCGAACCGCTGCAGGCACACGGCGGCCAGCGAGCGTTTCGCCGACGCCTCGTCCTCGGCGAGCTCCAGCAGGCCGTACACGGTGGACAGCCCGCGTAGCCCGAAGAAACCCTTGCGGATGGCGCCGCGGCCCTCCAGCACGTCGCCGAGCTGCCCGACCAGCGACGACGATGCCCTGCGGATCACGCCGCCGGGCAGCACGACGGTGGCGTTCGACTGCTCCTGCAGCAGCATGGCGGTGGTGAGGCCGTTGGTGACCACCACGAGGTTGCGCCTGCCTGCGATCTCGGCGGCCAGGTAGTAGCAGGTGGTACTGCTGTCGAGGGCGATCACGTCGCCGTCGTCGACGAGGCGGGCGGCCTCGCGGGCGATGGCGAGCTTCTCGCGGCGCGCGTGGCGCAGGCGCAGCGCGAAGGCGCCCTCGTCGGAGTTGGTGACGCTCACCGCGCCACCCCGGATGCGGCGCAGCAGACCCCGGCGTTCCAGGAGGTCGAGGTCCTTGCGGACGGTCACCGCCGACACGTCGAACACGTCCACCAGGTCGGCGACGGTGACTCGCGCGGACGCCTCGAGCCTGCGCAGGATCTCCTGCTCGCGCTCGTACTCGCTGACAGCCGCCATCGCCTGCCTCACCGCTCCAACCCCCGGGTGGCCGTTCACCTGGTGCGGCGTGACGGTAGTCACTCTGAAACCAAAAGATCAAGCAACGGGAAGGTAACGAAAGTAGCTGCTTTCGGATCGGCTCCCGAGCGCTTGCGTTTCCCCAATGTGGCATTGGTGGCGTTGAACGCCACCAATGCCGCATTCGTAGCGTTCAGCGCTACGAATGCCACATTGGGGAGCGTGGGGGGGCGGGCTCAGCGGCGGCGGGTGCGCAGGTAGTCGCCCACCACGGCGGCGCCGAGGCCGTCCAGGTCGGGGGTGACCACGCGGCCGCCCGACCGGCGGGCGAGCAGGTCCACGAAGCGCGCCAGCCGGGGATCGTCACCGAGCCGGAACACGGTCAGCGCCGCGCCGAGCTTCGCTATCCTGTCCACTTCGGACAGCGTTTTGAGCAGGGTGCGCGGACTCGGCGGGTAGTCGAACTCCGCGTGCCCGTCCGGTTCGAGATGCGCGGTGGGCTCGCCGTCGGTGACCATCAGCACCACCGGTTGCGCGTCGGGATGCCTGCGCAGGTGCCGCCCGGCCAGCAGCAGCGCGTGGTGGGCGTTGGTGCCCTGCTCCCACGCGCCCTCCAGCCCCACCAGCTCACTGAGCTCCACCGGCGCCGCGTGGCGGCCGAACGTGATGAGCTGCAGCGCATCCCCCCGGAACCGGGTCGAGATGAGCTGGTGCAGCGCCAGAGCGGTGCGCTTCATCGGCAGCCAGCGCCCCTCCTGCACCATCGACCACGAGGTGTCCACGCACAGCGCCACCGCCGCCCGCGACCGGTGCTCGGTCTCCACGACCTCCACATCGGACACGTCGAGCCGCACCGAACCCCTGCTGCCCTCGGTGGCCGTGCGCAGCACCGCGTTGCGCACGGTGCGCGACACCGCCCACGGCTGGGTGTCGCCGAACTGCCAGGCCCTGGTCGAGCCGGTCGGCTCACCCGCCGCGCCCGCCGAGGTCGTGTCGCGTTCGCCGGTGCGGCCCCGCAGCGTGCGGACCACGTCGGCCAGCGCGGTCTCCCCCAGCCGCCGCAACGCCTTCGGTGACAGCCGCAGCGAGCCGTCCGGAGCCCGTTCGAACACCCCCTGCGCGCGCAGCTCACGCTCCAGCTCGGCGAGCCTGCGCGCGTCGACGCCGGCGTCGTCGCCGAGCTGGCGCTCCAGCGCCTCCAGGTCGATGTCCTCCAGCCGGGCACCGGGATAGGCCTGCGACAGCTGCTCGGCCAGCGCGTCCAGCTCCGCCAGGTCGGTCATCGCCTGGACGCCCTCGCCGAGGCCGAGCGGGTCGTTGCCCCGGAACCGCGCCGAGGACGTCCAGTCCTCACCCGGCCGCAGGGCCCGCAACTGGGAGTCCAGAGTGGACAGTTGTTGCGCGAGGCGCGGGTCGCCAAAGGCCTGCTGCGACAGCTCGGCCAGCTCGGCCCGCTGCTCGGGCGTCATCGAGTTCAGCATGCGCTGCGCGGCGGCCGAGCGCGCGGCCAGCACGTCGATCAGCTCGTCGATGGTGCGCGGGTTCTCGGGGAAGAACTCGCCGTGGCGGCGCATGAACTCGGCGAAGCGCTCGTCGACGTCGGAGAAGCCCTGCGCGTGCGCCGACAGCAGCGCATTGAGGTCGGCCAGCATCTGGTTGACCCGCTCGACGTCCTCGGGCGTGGTGCCGCGCAGCGCCTGCTTCATGCCCTCGAACCGCGACTCCAGCAGTTCCTGGCCGAGCAGCTCGCGGATGCGCTCGTAGTTCTGCCTGCCGGTCTCGGAGGTCCAGTCGTAGCCGGCGAGGTCGCGCACGGCGGCGGCGGTGCCCGGCGGCAGCGCGTCCAGCTGGGCCTCGCGGAACCGGGCGTCGTCGGAGGGGTCGGGAAACAGTGCCGCCCTCTCGGCGTCGAGCCCCTCGTCGAGCAGCCGCCGCACCTCCTGCAGCGTGCCGTCGAGGGAGTGCCTGCGCTGGATCTCCGAGCGCCGCTGCCACACCCGGCGAGTCAGCTCGTCGAGCCCGGCGGTGCGGGCGGTGCCGCGGCGCAGCAGCTCCTCCAGCGCCGAGCGCGGCGACGACCCGGACATGACGTCCCGGCCGATCTCGTCCATCGCCTCGCGCAGGTCGGCAGGCGAGGCGAGCGGGTCGGGCCCGTCGTGGTACGGCCCGTAGCTGTAGCCCTCGGGCAGGGAGGTCATGGCCCGTACACCGTCGTGGTGTCGTCGGCGTCCTTGGCGAGCTGCCGCGCCAGGTACAGCGACTCCAGCGCCAGCTCGACGGCGGAGGCGATGCGGCCCGGCGGCTCGTCGGCCGACACCCCGGCCCGCTGGGCGACCTCGTGCAGCACCGGCAGCTCCGGCAGTGCCGACAGCACGTCCCTGCCGGGCACCCGCTCGCCCGTGGCCACGAGGTTGCCGTCGGCCACGGCCTCGGCCAGCGGGCGCAGGTCGAGCCCGGCGAAGCGCTCGCGCGCGGTCTCGGCGATCGCGCGGCGCAGCAGGTGCACGAGGTGCTCGATCTCGCGGCCCTCCTCCCCCGGCTCGAACTCGAGCTTGCCGCGCAACACGGCGGGCACCGCGTCGAGGTCCACCGGACGGGCCACGGCGGGCTGCTCCCCGGTCAGCGCGGCACGGCGCAGCGCGGCGGCGGCGACCGTCTCGGCGGCCGCGACGGCGAACCGGGCGGACACGCCGGAGCGCTGGTCGACGACCGCGGACTCGCGCAGGTTGCGCACGAACCGCGCCAGCACCTCCAGCAGCGGGTCGCCGACCTCGGCCACCAGGTGCGCCTCCTGCTTCACGACGTCGACCTCGGCGGCGACGTCCAGCGGGTAGTGGGTGCGGATCTCGGCGCCGAAGCGGTCCTTGAGCGGCGTGATGATCCGGCCCCGGTTGGTGTAGTCCTCGGGGTTGGCGGTGGCGACGAGCAGCACGTCCAGCGGCAGCCGCAGCGTGTAGCCGCGAACCTGGATGTCGCGCTCCTCCATGACGTTGAGCAGCGCCACCTGGATGCGCTCGGCCAGGTCGGGCAGCTCGTTGATGGCCACGATGCCCCGGTGGGCACGCGGCACGAGCCCGAAGTGGATCGTCTCCGGGTCGCCCAGGCTGCGGCCCTCGGCCACCTTGACCGGGTCGACGTCACCGATGAGGTCGCCGACCGAGGTGTCGGGCGTGGCGAGCTTCTCGGTGTAGCGCTCGCTGCGGTGCAGCCAGGACACGGGCAGGTCGTCGCCGAGCTCGGCGGCGCGCCGGCGGGAGGCGGGCGTGATCGGCGCGAGCGGGTGCTCGGCCAGCTCGGAGCCTTCGATCACCGGGGTCCACTCGTCGAGCAGCCCGGCCAGGGTGCGCAGCAGCCGGGTCTTGCCCTGGCCGCGCTCGCCCAGCAGGACCACGTCGTGGCCCGCGAGCAGCGCACGTTCGAACTGGGGCAGCACGGTGCGCGAGAAGCCGACGATGCCCGGCCACGGGTTCTCGCCCGCACGCAGGGCGCCGAGCAGGTTGTCGTGGATCTCGGTGCGGATGCCGCGCGGCGTGTGGCCCGCGGCGCGCAGGGCGCCTGCGGTGCGGGGCAGGTCCGACGGCGGTGCGGGTGGCGAAGCGGTCACGTGTTCGACGCTACTGACACATCCGGCCGACGTCGACGTGGACCTGCTCCAGGTACTCTCGATCGCTGTGTGTTGTCCCAGCGCGACCCTTGCCGTCTGGTCCTCGGCGTGGCTGCACGGTGCCGCCGCAGCCGACAACGCGCTCGACGCCCTGCTCGCGTGGGGCGAGGCGCACGAGGTGGTGGCCGCCGATGCCGCGGCGGGCGAGTCGTTCGACCTGCCCGTGACCGGCAACGTGCCCGCGGCGCCCGCCCGGTTGCTGGCCGTGCTGCGCGGGTCCGGCGCCACCGGCGCCCGGCTCGTGCTGCCCGTGCCCGGCGACGTCCGCGGCCTCGGTGGTGGTGGCCCGTTCACCGAGGCGGCCGTGCGTGCCGGTGAGGCGGTGGTGCTCACGGGGCTGCGGCACGGGCTGGTGCCCCAGCCGATCGCCGAGGGACTCGTGCGCTGGACGGTCTACGGCCTGGCGAACGAGCCGGCGCCCGAGCACGTGTCGCTCGCCGAGGCCGAACACGGCCTCACCGACGCCATCCGCGACAGCGCGGGCGCCCTGCAGACGCTCGACGTGGCCAGCGACCGGCCCGGCGTGCGCGCCGAGTTGTCGGCGGCGCTGCGCTCCCGGCCACGGCCGGACTGGCCGCCCGGGATGCCTGCCCGCTCGCTACGGGTGCTGCAGCGGGCCGAGGAGGTCGGCGCCATCCTGAGGCTCGCCCACGCCGACGAACCGGGCGGCGCGCTGTCGGCGTCGGCGGTCAACCGCCGCGCGGACGCGCTGCGGCCCCTTGCCGACGCCATCCGCACGGCGCGCTGCGCCGCGGTGAACGAGGCCGTGCGCACGTTCGCCGATCAGGCCAACCGGTCGTCGTAGCGCCCGCTCACCCGGCCCGCGAGGGGCGCCGGACCGGCTCGCAGCAGCCCACGGCGCACGGGGCGCCGTTGACGGTGCATCCGGCCGCGGGAAAGTCCGACAGCTTGCGCGCGGGCGCGCCCGCGGTGTGCTCGGTGACCAGCTCCACCACGAGCTCGGCGAAACGCGGGTCGCCGTTCGGGGTCGCGGCGCGGGCGAAACCCATGCCCAGCTCGCGGGCCCGGTCGGCAGCCTCGTTGTCGAGGTCCCAGATCACCTCCAGGTGATCGGAGACGAACCCCACCGGGCACACCACCACGGCGCGGACACCGTCGGCGTGCAGGGCGTCGATGTGGTCGACGATGTCGGGCTCCAGCCACGGCACCTGCGGCGGGCCGGACCGGGACTGCCACACGACGTCGTAGCCGTCCACACCGGCCCCGGCAGCGACGAGCCGGGCGGCCTCGGCGACCTGCCGGGAGTACCGGTGCCCTCCGGAGCCGGGCGGGCCGGACGCCGCGTCGGCGCTGGTGGGAACGGAATGCGCGGTGAACACCGTGCGCGCGCCCGTGTCCTGCCCCAGCTCGGCGTGCGCGGCACGCACGGCATCGGCTACCGCCCCGACGAACAGCGGGTGGTCGAAGAACTGCCGCAGCTTCACCAGTTCCGGCGCGCCCTCGCCGTGGGCGGCCCGCGCACGCTCGATGTCCTCGTCGTACTGGCGGCAGGCCGAGTAGCCGCCGTAGGCACTGGTGGGAAACACGAGCGCCCGGCGGACGCCGTCGGCGGCCATGCGGGCGACGGTGTCCTCGACCATCGGCTCCCAGTTGCGGTTGCCGAAGTACACCGGCAGCGCGATGCCCTGCGCCGCCAGCTCTTTCTCCACCGCCGCGATGGCCTCCCGGTTGAGCCGGTTGATCGGCGAGACGCCGCCGAAATGCCGGTAGTGCTCGGCGACCTCCTCCAGCCGCTCCCTCGGCACTCCCCTGCCCCTGGTCACGTTCTCCAGAAACGGCATCACGTCGTCCGGGCCCTCGGGCCCGCCGAAGGACAGCCACAGCAGCGCGTCGTAGTTCACGGTCTCCATCTTCGCCCTGTGGCGGCCCCCACGCAGATCCGGGCCATCGTTTTGGATGGATCAGTCCATAACCTGATAAGGTGACGCCATGCCGCGGCCACGGGAGTTCGACGAGCACGCCGCCGTCGAGCGTGCCATGCACCTGTTCTGGGACAACGGCTACGAGGCCACGTCGACGCAACAGCTGTGCGAGGCGACCGGGCTGTCGCGCAGCAGCATCTACAACGCCTTCGCCAGCAAGCACGCCCTCTTCCAGAAGTCGTTGCGCCAGTACATGTCCCAGGCGACGCGGCGCAACATCGAGCTGCTGCGGCAGCAGGGCCCGGTCCGGCAGCGCCTGCACGACCTGCTCGCCAGGGTCGTCGAGGACGAGTGCACGCCGGGACGCCGGGGCTGCTTCGTCGTCAACACGGCGGCCGAACTCGGCGGGCGCGACGCCGAGATCACCGAGGACCTGCGCCGCGACACCGCGACGTTCGTCGAGGCGCTGCGCGAGGTGGTCCTGGAAGGCCAGCGCGCCGGCGAGATCGACGGCGACGCCGATCCCCTCGCGCTCGCGCAGTTCGTGCACTCCACGATCAGCGGCCTGCGCGTGATGTCGCGTAACGGATCCGGCCGCGCGGCACTGGAAAACGTCGCCGCGGTGGCGCTGCAAGCCCTCTGAACCCGGCCCGGCCGCACTCCGGCCCGTACCCCTGCCCACATATTGAACCGTTCGATCCATAACAAGGAGGCCAGCGCCGTGCCACCAGCCGTCCTCGTCCTCGGGCTGAGCGTCTTCGCCCTGGGCACGTCGGAGTTCATGATCGCCGGACTGCTGCCACCGCTGGCGGCCGATCTCGGCGTCAGCATCCCCGACGCCGGGTTGCTCGTCTCCGCGTTCGCCGCGGGCATGCTCGTCGGCGCCCCGCTGCTCGCGGCGGCCACCCTCCGGCTGCCGCGCAAGCTCACCCTGCTCGGCATGCTCGGTGTGTTCGCCCTCGGCCACGTGATCGGCGCGCTCGCGCCGGGCTACGGGCTGCTCTTCGCCACCCGCGTGCTGTGCGCCCTGGCCTGCGCGGGATTCTGGGCTGTCGCGGCCGTCACCGCCATCAGCCTCGTGCCCGCCGATCGCCGGGGCCGCGCGATGGCCGTGGTCGCAGGCGGGCTCACCGCCGCGAACGTCCTCGGCGTGCCCCTGGGCACCGCGCTCGGGCAGAGCGGCGGCTGGCGCGCCGCGTTCTGGGCGGTCGCCGCGCTCGCCACGCTCGCGCTCGCCGGGGTGCTCGCCTTCGTGCCCCGCGCGGGCGGCGCCGCCCAGCGGCCGGACCTGCGGGCCGAGCTCCGCGCCTACCGCCGCGGCGCGCTGGGGCTCGCCCTGGGCATCACCGCGCTCACGTGCGCGACGACGATGGCGACGTTCAGCTACCTCGCTCCCCTGCTCACCGACGTCACGGGCCTGGCATCGCGCTGGGTCCCGGTGGTGCTCGCGGTCTTCGGCCTCGGAGCGTTGATCGGCATCGCCGTCGGCGGGCGGCTCGCCGACAGCCGTCCCCTGGCCACGCTGGCTGCCGGACTCATCGCCAGCCTGGTGGTGCTCGCCGCGCTGGCCCTCGGCGCCTCCAGCGCCGTGCTGACCGTGCCCGCGGTGTTCCTGCTCGGGCTGCTCGGCTTCCTCACCAACCCGTCGCTGAACACGCGGGTCTTCACCCTCGCGGGCGCGGCGCCGACGCTGGCGGGCGCCACCAACGTCACCGCGTTCAACACCGGCATCGTCGTGGCGCCGTGGCTGGGCGGCCTTGCCATCGACGCGGGCCTCGGCTACCCGAGCGTGGCCTGGGTCAGCGCCGGGTTCGCCGTGGCCGCGCTCGCCGCGGTGGCCGCCGCCCGCCTGCTGGAGCGGCGCGCGGTGCCGGAGGCTGCTCCCGCGCCCGTCCCGTGAGCCCTGCCGCGTCCGGTCACTGGCCGGTGGCGTGCACCCCGCCGTCGACCCAGATCATGGAACCGGTGGTGGCGGGCAGCCAGTCCGAGAGCACCGCGCAGATGCTCCTGGCGACCGGGGTCGGGTCGGTGGTGTCCCAGCCGAGCGGCGCGCGGTCGCCCCAGCCGTTCTCCAGCTCCTCGAAGCCGGGGATCGACTTCGCCGCCATCGTCTTCACCGGACCCGCCGCCACGAGGTTCACCCGGATGCCGCGCTCGCCGAGATCGCGCGCCAGGTAGCGGTTCACCGACTCCAGCGCGGCCTTCGCCACGCCCATCCAGTTGTAGGCGGGCCAGGCGACGCGCGCGTCGAAGTCCATGCCCACAATGGACGAACCGCGCGACAGCAGCGGCAGCACGGCCTTGGCGACCGCCTTGTACGAGTACGCCGACACGTCCACCGCCTTGGCCACGTCCTCCGACGGCGCGTCCAGGAACGGTGCGCCCAGGCAGCTCGCCGGCGCGAACGCGATCGAGTGCAGCAGCCCGTCGAGGCCGTCGACGTGCTCGCGCACCCGGTCGGCCAGCGTGTCCAGGTGCTCGGTGTTCTGCACGTCCAGCTCGATCACCGGCGCGGGCTCGGGCAGGCGCTTGGCGATGCGCTCCACGAGCGAGAGCCTGCCGAAGCCGGTGAGCACCACCTGCGCGCCCTGCTCCTGCGCGACCCTGGCCGCATGGAACGCGATGGAGGCGTCGGTGATGACGCCGGTGATCAGCAGCCGCTTGCCTTCGAGCAGTCCGGACAAGAAGTCCTCCAGAAACGTCGTGGATCGGGTGTCGGTCTCAGTGGCCCATGCCGAGGCCGCCGTCGACCGGCAGCACGGCACCGTTGATGTAGCCGGCCTCGTCGGAGGCCAGGAACCGCACGGTGTTCGCGATGTCCTCCGGCTCGCCGTAGCGGCCTGCCGGGATCTGCGCGAGCGCCGCCGCGCGCTGCTCGTCGGTGAGCTCGTTGGTCATGTCGGTGACGATGAAGCCGGGGGCGACGACGTTGGCCGTGATGTTGCGCGAGCCCAGCTCCCGGGTCAGCGAGCGCGCGATGCCGACCAGGCCCGCCTTGCTGGCCGCGTAGTTCACCTGGCCCGCGCCGCCGGAGAGGCCGATCACCGACGAGATGAACACGAAGCGGCCCCACTTGGCGCGCAGCATGTTGCGGGAGGCGCGCTTGGCGACGCGGTAGGCGCCGGTCAGGTTCGCGTCGACGACCCGGGTGAACTGCTCCTCGCTCATGCGCATCAGCAGCGTGTCGTCGGTGATGCCCGCGTTGGACACCAGCACCTCCACCGGGCCCTGGTGCTCCTCCACCTGCTTGAACGCGGCGTCGACCTGCTCGGAGTCGGTGACGTCCGCCTGCACGCCGAACAGGCCCTCGGGTGCGCCGGAGCCCCGGTGCGTCACCGCCACCTGGTGCCCGGCGTCGGCGAGCCCGCGCGCGATCGCCAGCCCGATGCCGCGATTGCCCCCGGTGACCAGTACGGACCGTCCCACGTCACACTCCTCGTGCCGAACTCCTCGCAGTTGCCGCCGTGAGGTTATCCGTTCGGCGCGCTCGGGTCGCGGGGGCCGCACGGATACTGTCAGGTAACCCTGGATGGCGTTCGACACAGCGGGAGAGGTGCGGGGTGCGGGTACTGCTCGTCGAGGACGACGAGGGCGTCGCGGGCGCGCTCGCCGAGAGCCTGCAGACCCACGGCCACAGCGTCACCAGGACGGCACGCGGCTCCGACGCGCTGACCCGGCACCGCGACGCCGACCTGCTGCTGCTCGACCTCGGGCTGCCCGACACCGACGGGCTGGAGGTGCTGCGCAAGATCCGGCAGGTGTCGCCGGTGCCGATCGTGGTGCTCACCGCCCGCGGCGACGAGCGTTCGGTCGTGCGGGGACTGCGGCTCGGCGCCGACGACTACCTCGCCAAACCGGTGCGGCTCGCCGAGCTGCTGGCGCGGATGGACGCCGTGCTGCGCCGCGCGGGCGCGAGCGCGCAGGCAGACGGCGGGCCGGTGCGGGTCGGCGACGTGGAGATCGACCTCGGCGCCCGCCGGGTCGTCGCGGGCGGCGCGGAGGTGCCGCTGACGACGAAGGAGTTCGCGGTGCTGGCGGTGCTCGCCGCCCGGCCCGGCACGGCGGTGAGCAGGCAGCAGATCATGGACGAGGTGTGGGGCGACGCCTACCTGGCGGTGTCGCGCTCGCTGGACGTGCACATCACGCAGCTGCGCGCCAAGCTGGGCAGGCCCGGCCTGCTCGCGACCATCCGCGGCTTCGGCTACCGGCTGGGCAGCTGAGGATGCGCACCCGGCTTTCGCTCGTCCTCGCGGGGTTCGCGCTGGCCGCCGTCGCCGCGTTCGCCGCGCCGCTGCTGGCCAGCACCGCCGCCGAGCGCACCCAGCAGCTGCTCATCGGCCGGGACGGCGACATCGACCGGTTCGTCGTGCTCGCCCAGCAGGCGGTGGACTCCGGCGACGCCTCCGCGCTGGCCGCCGAGGCACGCCGCTACGCCGAGCTGTACGGGGAGGGCGTGCTCGTGGTGGACGCCCGCCGCCGCCCGCTGGCCGAGGCGGGGCTGTCGGTGCGCGATGCGGGCGTGCCCGCGCTCGTGGAGGGTGCGCTGCGCAACCAGCCGGGGCCCCGGCCCGCGACCCTCACCCCGTGGTCGTCCGGGTCGGTGCTGCTGGCGCGTCCCGTCGGCACCGGCACGCGCGTGGCGGGCGCGGTGGTGCTGCGCGCCTCGGTCGAGGCGGCCGCGGCCGACGTCGGCCGGAGCTGGGCGGCGATCACCGCGGGCGCGCTGGCCGCCGCGGTCGGGTTCGTCCTGCTGGCGCTGCTGCTCGCCCGGTGGGTGGTGCGCCCGCTGCACGCGCTGGAGCGCGGCGTGCGGGCGGTGAGCGCGGGCCGCAGGGCCGAGGTGCCCGCCGAGGCCGGCCCGAAGGAGCTGCGCTCGCTCGCGGTCTCGGTCAACCGGATGTCCGACGCGGTGGCCGAGTCGGCCGAGCAGCAGCGCAGGCTCGTCGCCGACGCCTCGCACCAGCTGCGCAACCCGCTGGCGGCACTGCGGCTGCGGGTCGACTCGCTCGCGCCCGCGGTGCGAGACGAGGGCAGGCGCGCCTACGAGGCGACGGTCGGCGAGGTCGAGCGCCTCGAGTCACTGGCCGACGGGCTGCTCGCGCTGGCGGTGGCGGAGAGCACCGCGACCCGGCTGGCCGCGGGCGGGGAGCGGGCCGAGCCGTGCGACGTGCGGGGCGTGATCGCCGACCGGGTGGACGCCTGGCAGCCCTCCGCCGAGCTGGCCGGCGTCCGGCTGGTGCACCCCGGCGGTGGACCGTTGCCTGCCGGGGTGCCGGAGCCGGACGTGGCGCAGGTGCTGGACGTGGTGCTGGACAACGCCATCCACTACGCGGGCGACGGCGCCACGGTCACCCTGCGTGCGACGCGGGAGGACGGGCGGGTGCGGCTGGTGGTCGCCGACGACGGGCCGGGCCTCGACGCCGAAGGACTGGCACGGGCCACCGAGCGGTTCTGGCGCGCGGGTGGCGAGGCGGCGCCGCGCGGCACCGGCCTCGGGCTCGCCATCGCGTCGAGCCTGCTCACGGCCCGCGACGGCGGTCTGGAGCTGCGACCGGTGACCCCGCACGGGCTGGCCGTGCACCTGCTGCTGCCGGGGGCGCACCCGTGACGCTCACCCGCAGGACCGCACTGGCCGGGTTCGCCGGCCTCGCCGGCGCGCTGGCCGGCTGCGCGACGGGCGGTCACTACCACGGCTCCGAGCGGCCGGTGACCATCGCGGCCGGGGAACGCGGCGGGTTCTACCTGGCCTTCGCCGAGCTGCTGGCGGGCGAGATCACCCGCGTCGAACCACGCCTGCGCTGCCGGGCGGTCGCCACGGAGGCCAGCGTGGTGAACATCGGCCGGGTCGAGGACGGCAGGGCCGACCTGGGGCTCACGCTGGCCGACGTGGCGCAGGCGGCCGTCACGGGAGGCGACCCGTTCACGCGGGTGCACCCGCTGCGGGCCATCGGCCGCGTCTACGAGAACTACCTGCAGCTCGTGGTGCGCGCCGACGGGCCGGTGCGCACGGTCGCCGACCTCGCCGGGCGGCGGGTGTCGCTCGGCGCGGGCGGGTCGGGCGCCGCCGTGGCCGGACGGCGGCTGCTGGCCGAGGCGAACCTGACGGCGCGGGTGCGGCACCTGCCACTGGCCGACGCCGTCGCCGCGCTGCGCACCGGGCGGATCGAAGGCCTGCTGTGGTCGGGCGGCGTGCCCACCCCGGCACTGGCCGAGCTGGCGCGGACCGTGCCGATAGCGCTGCTGCCGCTGGACGGTGTGCTGCCCGCGCTGCGCGCCCGCTACGGAGCGGTGTACCAGCGGGTGGACGTTCCCGGTGGCGCCTACGCCGGGGTGGGCCCGGTGGCGACGATCGGCGTGGCCAACCTGCTGGTGTGCGCGCCGAG
The DNA here is from genome assembly GCF_003202285.1 of Prauserella muralis. Lineage (GTDB taxonomy): Bacteria > Actinomycetota > Actinomycetes > Mycobacteriales > Pseudonocardiaceae > Prauserella_B > Prauserella_B muralis. The sequence goes on along the minus strand of NZ_MASW01000005.1, from coordinate 348,977 downwards.
GTTGCCCGCCGACGTCGCGGGCGCGGTCACGCGGGTGCTGGTGGGCAGGGCGGCGAATCTGGTGCCCGCGCAGGCCGCGGGCACGCAGTACCTCGACGTGCGCAGTCTCATCGGCACCGGGCCGGTCCCGCTGCATCCGGGTGCCGCGGCCGCGTACCGTGCGCTGCATGGCTGATCAGGACCACGCGCCGGTGGTGCGGATGCCGCTGACCGTGCGCTACCACGAGTGCGACCAGCAGGGCATCGTGTTCAACGCCAACTATCTGGCCTACGCCGACATGGCGGCGTTCGAGTTCTACAAGGTGGTGTTCGGCTCCACGAACTACATCACCGACCGCGGCGTCGACATGGTGGTCGCCGAGACGGGACTGCGCTACCTGCGGCCGTGCCGGTTCGAGGACGAACTCGTGGTGAGCCTGTCCATCGAGCACATCGGCACCACCTCGCTCGTGCTCGGCATCCGCATCCACCGGGGCGCCGAGCTCGTGCTGGAGGGCAGCAACCGCTACGTGTGGGTGGACACCACGGCCTACCGGCCGACCCGGCCCGGCGACGACATCCGCGACCTGCTCGTCAAGGCCCGCGACGCCGCGACGGCCTGACCCACCCCACCACTCCCCCGAACTCCCCAATGCGGCATTGGTGGCGTTGAACGCCACCAATGCCGCATTCGTAGCGTTGAGCGCTACGAATGTGGCATTGGGGAGCTTGCGGGGAGGCGCGCCGGTCACGCCTCCTGGACGCCGGGCCTTCCGTCCTCCACGACGTAGCTGGCGCGGGTGCTGATCGGCGCCCCGGGTGTGGTGACGTAGGGCAGCACGCGGAAGTCGCTGCGCCACCGGTGCCGGTCGACGTTGACCCGGACGTACCCGCGCTGGGAGTTGAAGAACTTCAGGTGCGGGTTGGCGGCGAGGAAGGCGCGGCCCTGGTCGGTCATGTCCGCGCCGTTGCCGCCGCTGGTGATGGAGGTGCCGACGAACTCGCTGCCGACCGTGGCGGAACCGGAGTCGCCGAAGTCCCGCTTGAGGTCCCACGCGTAGTTCTGGTGCCGGTCACCGGTGATCACCACGAGGTTGCGCACCCCACGGTCCTGCGCCTCGGCGAGCACGCGGTCGCGCTCGGCGGCGTAGCCGTCCCACGGGTCCAGCCACACCTCCGTGGCGGGGCCGGGGTCACGGTCGGTCTGCCCCATCGGCGCCTGGTTGCCGAGCACCTGCCAGCGCGCCCGGGAACGGCTGAAGCCCTCCAGCACCCAGTCCCGCTGCTCGGCGCCGAGGATGGTCCGGTCCGGGTCGAGCCGCTCGGTGCAGGACGCCGACGCGCCGTCGCCGCACGGCTGGTCGTCGCGGTACTGGCGGGTGTCCAGGATCGTGAAGTCGGCCAGCCTGCCGTAGGAGAGCCTGCGGTGCAGGTGCACCTCGGGCCCGGACGGCAGCTGCGCGTGCCGGAACGGCATGTGCTCGTACATCGCCTGGAACGCCGCGGCCCTGCGCTGCCGGAAGGTCGCCGGGTCCTCGTCGTTCTCCGAGACGTCGCCTGCCCAGTTGTTCTCCACCTCGTGGTCGTCGATCGTCATGATCCACGGGAAGCGGGCGTGGGCGCGCTGGAGCGGCTCCTCGGCCTTGTACAGGCCGTACTGCAGCCGGTAGCGGGCCAGGTCGACGGTTTCGGTGTGGAACTTCGGGTCCGTGGTCACGCCCCGCCGGTTGCGGGCCACGCTGTACTCGTACAGGTAGTCGCCGAGGTGCACGACGAGGTCGAGGTCCTCGTCGGCCATGTGGTCGTAGGCGGTGTAGTAGCCGTCCTGCCATGCCTGGCAGGAGGCGAACGCGAAGTTCAGCTCCCTCGGCTGCGCCCACACCGCCGGCGTGGTCCGCGTGCGGCCCACCATGGACAGCTCCGACCCGGCGCGGAACCGGTAGAAGTACTCGCGGTCCGGTGCGAGGCCCCGGATCTCCGGGTGCACCGAGTGGCCCAGCTCCGGGGTGGCCACGACGCTGCCGCGGCGCACCACGCCCCGGAACCGCTCGTCGACCGCCACCTCGTACTCGACGCGCACCGGCCTGCGCGGCATGCCGCCGGTGCCGTCCTCGGCGAACGGGTCCGGAGCGAGGCGGGTCCACAACACCACGCCGTCGGACACGGGGTCTCCCGAGCCCACGCCGAGCGTGAACGGGTTAGTCTGGCCAGCCGGCGCGGCGAAGCTGCCCGCGGCGTTCCACGCGCCGGTGCCGAGCAGCACGGCCGCGGCTCCGGCGCCGCCGCAACCGAGGAACCTTCTGCGGGAGACAGGGTGGGGTCGCGCGACCATGGACACCTCCGGGGTGGGGATTCGGGAACCAGGCACGATGGTTGTTTCCCCACATGGCCTGCGCGGGGCGCGTGAGCGACCGACGAGTGAACGGAAGAAGATCGAATACCGTGTTCCGGGTAGTGTTCTACCAGCCCGAGATCCCGCCGAACACCGGCAACGCGATCCGGCTGGCCGCCAACACCGGCTGTGAGCTGCACCTGGTGGAGCCGCTCGGCTTCACCCTCGAGGACAAGCACCTGCGCCGCGCCGGGCTCGACTACCACGACCTCGCCCACGTCGAGGTGCACGCCGACCTGGAGGCAGCGTGGAAGGCGCTGAACCCGGCCCGGGTGTACGCCTTCACCGCCAGGGCCGCCCGCCGCTACACCGACGTCGCCTACACCGAGGGCGACGTGCTGCTGTTCGGCCCCGAGTCGACCGGGCTGCCCGAACCGGTGCTGGCCGACCCGAGGGTCACCGACCGGCTGCGGCTGCCGATGCTGCCCACGTCCCGCTCGCTCAACCTCACCAACACCGCCTCGATCGTGGTGTACGAGGCGTGGCGCCAGCACGGCTTCGCCGGGGCCTGACCCGGCGAGGCGGGCCGCCGGGGCCAGGGCTCAGGTCGGCAACCGCTGGCCGATGAACAGCGAGCTTCCCGCGGCTCCGATGAGCGCGATGGTGCCCAGCAGCACCCACGGTTTGCTCGAGTCGACGTTCTTGGTCTCGTAGCCGATCTGCTCGCCGAGGCTGGCGTAGACCTCCTTGAGCTCGCCCGCGGTGGCCGCCTTGTAGAAGTCGCCGCCGGACAGCCGCGCGATCTCCCGCATCGACTCGTCGTCGACCTCGACGGGCACCTGCTTGCCCTCGATCTCCACCGTGCCGTGGGAGGTGCCGAACGAGATCGTGGTGACGGGGATGTCCTTCTGCTTGGCCACCCCGGCGGCCGTGAACGCGCCACGCGGCGCGTACTCGTCCTGCGGCACGGTCTGCTTGCCGTCGGTCATGAGCACGATCCGCGCGGGCGGCGGTCCCTCGGCGCCGCCGACGACCGCCGAGAAGCTCTCGATCGACTGCAGCGCCGCGAAGATGCCCTCGCCGGTGGCCGTGGACTGGGCGAGCTTGAGGTTGTCGATGGCCTTGACCACACCGTCGCGCTCGGTGGTGGGCGCCACCAGGACCGTCGCCGTGCCCGCGAACGAGATCAGCCCGAGGTTCACGCCGGGGGTCAGCCCCGCGGCGAACGACCGCGCGGCCTCCTGCGCGGCCTTGAGCCGCGACGGCTGCACGTCGGTGGCCTCCATGGACAGCGACACGTCGATCACCAGCATCACGGTCGCCCGGTTGCGCGGCACCTTCTGCTCGGCCGTCGGCCCCGCCAGCGCGAACGTGAGTAGCAGCAGCGACACCACGAGCAGGGCGGCGGGCACGTGCTTGACCCAGCCCTGCCCGCGGGGAGCCACCCGCTCCAGCATCGCCAGGTTGGAGAAGCGCAACGTGCGCTTGCGGCGGGCCCGCGCCGCAAGCACATAGCCGACCACGACCGCGGCCACCACGAGCAGCAGCAGGAACCACCACGGAGAGCTGAACCCGGTCACGTTCACGAGGCGGCCCCCGACCAGCCGCGCTTGCGGGCGACCGCGAACCGCACGATGTCGGCGATCCAGTCCGAGTCGGTGCGCAGCACCAGGTGCCCGGCGCCAGCCTGCCGCACCGCCCTGGCGACCTTGGCGCGGTGCGCCTGCGCGGCGGCGGCGAACTCCCTGCGCAGCAGCGCGTTCGCGGTCACCTCCCGCTGCCTGCCGGTCTCCGGGTCGGCGAGCACGACGGTGCCGACCTCGGGCAGGTCGACGTCCCGCGGGTCGAGCACCTCGATGGCGACCAGGTCGTGCCGGGCCGACAGCGCCCGCAGCGGACGCTCCCACGTCGTGTCGCCCAGGAAGTCGGAGATCACCACAGCCAGCCCGCGACGGCGCGGCGGGCGGCGCAGCTGCTCGATCAGCTCGGTCAGGTCACCACGGGTGCCCTCGGCCGCCCGCGGCAGCTCCGCGACCTTACGCACCACGTTGCGCGCGTAGGCCAGCCCGCCCCTCGGGGGCAGCCGGACCGTGTCGGCCCCGTTGGACAGCAGCGCGCCGAGCCGGTTGCCGCCGCCACCGGTGAGGTGGGCGACCGCGGCGACCGCGCACACGACCAGGTCCCGCTTTTCGCACAGGGCGGTGCCGAAGTCGAGGCTCGCCGACAGGTCGGCCACCACCCACGTCTCCAGCTCGCGGTCGGCGATGCTCTCCCTGATGTGCGGGGTGGTGGTGCGGGCCGTCACCGCCCAGTCCATCCGCCGCACGTCGTCGCCGGGCTGGTACGGCCGGGCCTCCCCCGGTTCGGAACCGGGTCCCGGCACCAGGCCCAGGTGGTTGCCCTGCAGCAGGCCGTCGAGGCGGCGCCGGACCTCGAGCTCCAGGGTGCGCAGGCCCGCGTCGAGGCGATCGCCCCGCAGGATCGGCGGCGCCCAGCTGGGCCGGGGTCCGCCCGCGTCGTTGATCGGACTCATGACCGGGCACTACCTGCCGGGCACACCTGCCGCGACCGGCTGTCCCGTCCCGCCCTGCGGCCGGGCCGACACCTGCGGCAGCGGCACGGTCTGCAGGATGCGGTTGATGATGTGGTCCAGCGGCACACCGTCGGCGAGCGCGTCGTAGGACAGCACGAGCCGGTGGCGCAGCACGTCGGGCACCACGTCCACGACGTCCTGCGGCAGCACGTAGTCGCGGCCCCGGATGAGGGCCAGCGCCCGCGCGGCGGCGATGATGCCCAGGCTCGCCCGGGGCGAGGCGCCGTAGGACACCCAGCCCGCGACGTCGGTCAGGCCGTGCTCGCCGGGCGTGCGGGTGGCCAGCACCAGCCGCACCACGTAGTCGACGAGCGCGTGGTGCACGAACACCTGCGCGGCCACGCCCTGCAGCCGCACCAGTTCCGCGGGGCTGAGCACCTCGTGCGGTTCGGGCGGGGTCACGCCCATGCGGTAGACGATCTCGCGCTCCTCCTCCGCCGTCGGGTACTCCACGACGATCTTGAAGAGGAACCGGTCGCGCTGGGCCTCCGGCAGCGGGTAGACGCCCTCGTTCTCGATGGGGTTCTGCGTGGCGAGCACCAGGAACGGGTCGGGCATCGGGAAGGTCTGGCCGCCGATCGAGACGTGCCGCTCGGCCATGACCTCCAGCATCGCCGACTGCACCTTCGCCGGCGCGCGGTTGATCTCGTCGGCGAGCACGAAGTTGGCGACCACCGGGCCGAGCTCGACGTCGAACTTCTCGCTGGCCTGCCGGTAGATGCGGGTGCCGAGGATGTCGGCGGGCACCAGGTCGGGGGTGAACTGGACGCGGGAGAAGGAGCCGCCGACCACCTGGGCGAAGGTCTCGACCGCGAGCGTCTTGGCCACGCCGGGCACACCCTCCAGCAGCAGGTGCCCCTTGGCCAGCAGACCCACCAGCATCCGCTCGACGAGCCGGTCCTGTCCGACGATCACCCGCTTGACCTCGAACACGGTGCGCTCCAGCAGCTGCGCGTCCCGTGCCGGGGTGCCCGGTTGCGCCGGGGCCGCCGCGCCGTCGGAGTAGCCGGGCTCGGTCACACCTAACCTCCTCGCTGGTGAGCTTCGCTCCACGTTGCGTGACCGTACCCGCTGGGCCGGGCACGGTTGATCGCGACCGTGTGTTCCAGCAAACCGCCCGCCCGGTATGACCCCTGTGAAGGTGCCGTCACCGCCAACCCGGAGGCAGATCGCCGGGAGTGTCGACGTCGGCGGCCTCTCCCGGCACCGCCGCCACCTCCACAATGGACAGCCCGCCGAGGGTGGCGCGCAGGGAGGCTCCCGCGGGCTCCTCCGGCAGCGCGGCCCGCAACGCCGCCGTCCGCCAGACGCCGATCAGCCACTGCCGGCGCCCCTCGTCGTCGACGAGCACGGCACCGTCGGCTCCGGGACCCAGGGCGGCACGCAGCCGGGCGATGGTGTCAGGCGTGACGCCGCTCAGGTCGGCGGCGAGCACGGCGACCTGCTCGGCGCCGACGTCGCGCAGCCCGGCCGCGAGTGCCGCCACGGGACCGGCTCCCGGCGGGTCCTCCCGGCACCAGCGGACGCCGCCGACCGCGTCGCGGCGGGGCCCGACCACCACGATGTCCGCGGCGTCGCGCAGAGCGGTGACGGCGCGTTGCAGCAGCGTCGTCCCGCCCACCACGAGCATGGGCTTGTCCGCGCCGGAGAGCCTGCGTGCGGCACCACCGGCGAGCACGATGCCCGCCAGCGCGGCGGTCAACCGATCAGTCGGGTCGCGTACGGCATGATGTCGCCGTAGCGTACCGGCGCGATGCGGACGTAGCCGCCGGAGTAGGGCGCCTCGATCATCTGCCCGTTGCCGAGGTAGAGCGCCACGTGGTGCACGCGGCTCGGCCCCCAGAACAGCATGTCGCCCCGCCGCATCTGCGACAGCGGCACCTGCCGCCCCGCGGTGTACTGGTAGCCGCTGTAGTGCGGCAGCGCCTGCACCCCGGCGAAGGCGTAGATCATCAGGCCGGAGCAGTCGAAGCCGATCTTCATGTAGTCGCCGTAGCTGTCGGCGACCCCGCCGTCACGGATGCCGTAGGTCGGGCCGTACGCGTTGCCGCCACCCCACGCGTAGGTGACGCCGAGCTGGGACATCGCCCGCGCGATCACGCCCTCCACCGTCGCGCTCGCCGAGGGCGAGGGCCGCGACTCCGGCGCCGGGGCCGACGATCCGCCGCTGTTGGCCGCGGCGGCCATCGCGGCCCTGCGCGCGCGCTCCTCCTCCTCGCGTTGCTTCTGCTCGAGCCAGTTCTGGTAGCGGGCGCGCTGGCCCTCCAGCCCGTCGACCTGCGACTGCGCCTCGTACAGCTGCTGCTCGACCTGTTCCTTCTCGGCCTCCAGCTCGCTGGTGCGCGAGGCCTGGCCCGCGCGCGCCTGGATCGCGGCGGCCCTGGCCTCGTCGGCGGCGATCTTGGCCTGCTCGGCCTCGGCCCTGCGCTGCTTGGCCACCTCGAGCGCCTTGCGGGCGGCCGCGTCCTTGTTGGACTTCTCGACCTGGGCCCGCTGCATCGCCTCGAGCGCGTCGAGCTGGCTGCTGCTGACCGCCTCCAGCAGCTGGGCCCTGGACAGCAGGTCGTCCGGGCTCTCGGAGCCGAGGTAGGCGCTGAGGGAGCCGATCGTGCTGCCCTGCTGGTAGCTGCCCGCGACGAACCGGTCGAGCTGGCCCCTTGCCCTGCGGATGGCGGCACCCGCGGCGTCGGCCTCGACGCGCGCGGCCTGCGCCTCGCGCTCGGCCTCGGCGGCCGCGTCGCGGGCCGTGAGCATGTCGACGCGGGCCTTGTTGGCCTCCTCCATCTTCAGCTCGACCTGGGTCTGCAGCGCGGCCAGCCGGGACTCCGCCTCCGCGAGGCGGCTGGTCAGCTGGCCGACCTCGCTGGCCTTGGCGTCGGCGGCCTCGCGGCTCTCGCGCAGCTCCGAGTCGCTCGGGTTCGGCGGCGGCGGCGGGACGGCCACACCGGCGCCGGCGGTCCCCAGCAGGGCGACCATGGCCAGCACCCCGATGGCCAGCCCTCGGCGCGTCCCCACCGCGAGCCGGGATGTCGCGGCGGGCCGGCGCGACGCGATGCGCGTGTTCGGCACAGCCTCCACCTCCCCTTTTGGTCCAATCAGACTGTGCCACTTGCACCACAGCGTCACCACATGTCACAGGCGAAACCCGGGCATCTTCTGCCACATTTCCCCGTACCGGGGGATACCGGAGGGGTCACGGGAGGGCTCGGCGAGGATCGGCAGGCGGACACTCGACACCTGGGGGTACACCGATGACGCTCACCCGCTCGGCGGCGCGGTCCGCCGCCACCGGGACCTGCGCGGCGGGTCTGCTGACAGCGGTCGCGGGCACCTTCCTGCCGTGGCTGCGGTCGGGGGCGGCCGAGCGCAACAGCTACCAGGCCGTGGGCATCGCCGAGCAGCTCGTCCTGCGCGACGACGCGCTCGCGGGCGCGCTGCTGCGGGCGTGGCTGACGGTGCCGCTGCTGGCCGTGGCCTGCGTGGGCCTGCTGGTGCTGGGGTGGCGGCGGACCGGAGCGGCGCTCGCCGCCGTGCTGGCCCTGCTCGTGGGAACCGTGGGGGTGGTCGTGCTCGTCCAAGGCCCCGGTGCGAGCGAGGTCGTGGGCGTCACGCCCACGGGCCCTGCCGTCACCTCCGCAGGCATGACCATCGCGTTGCTCGGCGCGCTCACGGTGCTCGGCACCGCGCGCCGGGACGACCAGGACACCGGAAGAGCAGGTGTGTGACCGTGACCCAGCCAGGCCCTGGAGACCAGTGGCCCCAGCAGCCCGGCGGCTACCCGCCGCCAGGGCCGCCGCAGCAGTACCCGGGGGGACCGCAGCAGCAGCAGCCGTACCCGGGCCCGCCCGCGTACGGCGCCCAGCCCGGGTACGCCACGCGGCCGGGCGCGGCAGCACCGCAGGGCCCCGGCGGGTACGGCCCGCCGCCGGGCGCCTACCCCGTGCCGCCCACGCCGCCGCGCCGCAGCCGCCGCGGGCTGGTGATCGGGCTCGTCGTGGCTCTGGTCGTGGCCGTCGGGGGCGTGGGCACCTGGTTCGCGTTCTTCCAGAGCGACTCGGCGGCCTCGGGCGCGGCCACGCCCAACGAGGCGGCGATGAACCTCGCCAACGCGCTGAGCGGCGGCGACGTCGTGGGGCTGCTCAGCACGCTGGCGCCCGCGGAGGCGGCCCTGCTCACCGACCCGGTCGCGGAGTCGACCGAGGAGCTCAAGCGCCTGGGCGTGCTCAAGCCGGACGCCGACCCGAAGGCGCTGACCGGCCTCGAGGTCACGACCCGCGACCTGCGCTTCGACGAGCAGCAGGCCGAGCGCGTCAACGACCACCTCACCATCACCAAGCTCACCGGCGGGACGCTGACCGTCAGCGCCGACGTGGCCGCCATGCCGTTCACCGAGGACTATCTCGACGCGCTGCTGGACGAGGCCGATGTGGAGGGCCTCCCGCAGGGCGGGCAGAGCAGGACCCTCGACATCTCGCAGATGGTGCGCGCCGGCGGCGAGCCGGTGCGTATCGCCACGGTCCAGGTGGACGGCGAGTGGTACCCGAGCCTCTTCTACAGCATCGCCGACTACGGCCTGCGTGCCGAGGGACTGTCGTGGCCGAGGGAGCCGCTGCCCGCCAGGGGCGCCGACTCGCCGAACGCCGCCGTCCAGCAGACGGTGCAGGCCGCGCTCGACGGCGACCTGCGGAGGGTGATCGAGCTGCTGCCGCCGGACGAGCTGGCCGTGCTGCACGACGTGGGCCCCGTGCTGCTGCGCGCGGCGGGTGACCCGGAACCGAGCGGGGTGAAGATCACCAGCCTGGAGACCGAGACGAGCGAGGTGACCGGCGGCACCCGGGCGACCGTCACGGCACTGGAGCTGCAGATTCCCGGCCAGGGCACGGTCTCCCTGCGCAAGGAGGGCGACTGCTACCAGGCGACGATCGACGGCGCCACCGAGCGGGTCTGCGGCGACCAGCTGGCCTCCATGGCGGCAGGCCAGGCCGACGACTCGATCCCGCCCGCGGCGCGGCAGGCCGTCGCCAACCTCGGTGCCGGGGTGATGCGGCAGGGCCTCGGTGTGGTCACCACCGAGGTCGACGGCGCGCACTACGTCAGCCCGTTCCGCACGTTCACCGAACTGGGCATGACGTTCCTGCGGAGCATGCAACCCGAGGACTTGAAGGCGTTCCTCGAGTCCGCCGGGTAGCGCGGCACGTCGCGGAGCCCGGTACCACGGTGAAGGTGCCGGGCCTCGCGGCACCTCCCCTTGAATCGAAAAAAGGACACGCGTACTGTTTGTGGCGAGCAGGGCGTCAACGAGCCCACCTCTGCGGGCGCGACGGGGGTGCGCGAGACTCGCCCTCATACCCGAACGAACCGCCGCATGGAGTTAGACGTGACTGCACCTGCCAGCAAGGACAGCTTCGGCGCTCGAGACACGCTGAAGGTGGGTGACGCCTCCTACGAGGTGTTCCGCCTCAACAAGGTCGAAGGCTCCCAGCGTCTGCCGTACAGCCTGAAGATCCTGCTCGAGAACCTGCTGCGGACCGAGGACGGCGCGAACATCACCGCCGAGCACATCCGCGCGCTCGGCGACTGGGACCCCCAGGCCGACCCGTCGATCGAGATCCAGTTCACCCCAGCCAGGGTGATCATGCAGGACTTCACCGGCGTGCCGTGTGTGGTCGACCTCGCCACGATGCGTGAGGCCGTCACCGAGCTGGGCGGCGACCCGGACAAGGTCAACCCCCTCGCGCCCGCCGAGCTGGTCATCGATCACTCGGTGATCATCGACGTGTTCGGCCGCGCCGACGCCTTCGAGCGCAACGTCGAGATCGAGTACGAGCGCAACCGCGAGCGCTACCAGTTCCTGCGCTGGGGGCAGAACGCCTTCGAGGAGTTCAAGGTCGTCCCGCCGGGCACCGGCATCGTGCACCAGGTCAACATCGAGTACCTCGCGCGCACGGTGATGGCGCGCAACGGCCAGGCCTACCCCGATACCTGCGTGGGCACCGACTCGCACACCACGATGGTCAACGGCCTTGGCGTGCTGGGCTGGGGCGTCGGTGGCATCGAGGCCGAGGCCGCGATGCTCGGCCAGCCGGTCTCGATGCTGATCCCGCGGGTGGTCGGCTTCAAGCTCACCGGTGAGATCCCGCCGGGCGCCACCGCCACCGACGTCGTGCTCACCATCACCGAGATGCTGCGCAGGCATGGCGTGGTCGGCAAGTTCGTCGAGTTCTACGGCGACGGCGTGGGTGCCGTGCCGCTGGCCAACCGCGCCACGATCGGCAACATGAGCCCCGAGTTCGGCTCCACCGCCGCGATCTTCCCGATCGACGACGAGACCCTGCGCTACCTCAAGCTGACGGGTCGCTCGGAGGAGCAGCTGGCCCTGGTCGAGGCCTACGCCAAGGAGCAGGGCCTGTGGCACGACCCCGGCCACGAGCCGGAGTACTCCGAGTACCTCGAGCTCGATCTGTCCACTGTGGTCCCGTCGATCGCGGGCCCGAAGCGACCGCAGGACCGCATCGAGCTCACCGACGCCAAGTCCTCGTTCCGCAAGTCGCTGCACGACTACGTCGAGGAGAACTACCCGGTCCCGCACACCAAGATGGACGAGGCCTCGGAGGAGTCGTTCCCGGCCAGCGACTCGCCGTCACTGTCTTTCGCCGACGAGGACGCCGTGCCGGCGCACTCGGCCGCCAACGGGGCGTCCGGCCGCCCGAGCAAGCCGGTGAAGGTCTCGGCCGCCGACCGCGGCGAGTTCGTGCTCGACCACGGCGCCGTGGTGATCGCCTCCATCACCTCGTGCACCAACACGTCCAACCCCTCCGTGATGCTCGGCGCCGCACTGCTGGCGCGCAACGCCGTGGAGAAGGGCCTGACGGCCAAGCCGTGGGTCAAGACGTCGATGGCGCCCGGCTCGCAGGTGGTCACCGACTACTACGAGAAGGCCGGGTTGTGGCCCTACCTCGAGAAGCTGGGCTACCACCTCGTCGGCTACGGCTGCACCACCTGCATCGGCAACTCCGGCCCGCTGCCCGAGGAGATCTCGGCCGCCGTGCAGGACAACGACCTGACGGTGGTGTCGGTGCTGTCCGGCAACCGCAACTTCGAGGGCCGGATCAACCCCGACGTCAAGATGAACTACCTGGCCTCCCCGCCGCTGGTGATCGCCTACGCGCTGGCCGGGACGATGGACTTCGACTTCGAGACCCAGCCGCTCGGCCAGGACGCCGACGGCAACGACGTGTTCCTGCGCGACATCTGGCCCACGCCGCAGGAGATCCAGGAGACCATCGACCGGTCCATCACCCAGGACATGTTCACCAAGGACTACGCCGACGTCTTCGACGGCGGCGAGCGGTGGAAGTCACTGCCGACGCCGGAGGGCAAGACGTTCGAGTGGGACCCGCAGTCCACCTACGTGCGCAAGCCCCCGTACTTCGAGGGCATGGCGGCGCGGCCCGCGCCCGTCGAGGACATCTCCGGCGCCCGCGTGCTGGCGCTGCTGGGTGACTCGGTGACCACCGACCACATCTCCCCCGCCGGCGCCATCAAGGCGGACTCGCCCGCGGGCCGGTACCTCACCGAGCACGGCGTGGAGCGCAAGGACTTCAACTCCTACGGCTCGCGGCGCGGCAACCACGAGGTGATGATCCGGGGCACGTTCGCCAACATCCGGCTGCGGAACCTGCTGCTCGACGACGTGCAGGGCGGCTACACCCGCGACTTCACGCAGGACGGGGCTCCGCAGGCGTTCATCTACGACGCCGCGCAGAACTACGCCGCCGCGGGCATTCCGCTGGTGGTGCTCGGCGGCAAGGAGTACGGCTCGGGCTCCTCGCGCGACTGGGCGGCCAAGGGCACCCGGCTGCTCGGCGTGCGGGCGGTGATCGCGGAGTCGTTCGAGCGCATCCACCGGTCGAACCTGATCGGCATGGGTGTCGTGCCGCTGCAGTTCCCGGAGGGTGAGTCGGCCAAGTCGCTGGGCCTCGACGGCACCGAGACCTACGACATCGCCGGCCTGACCGAGCTCAACGAGGGCCGGACACCGCACACCGTCAGGGTCACGGCCACCCGGTCCGACGGCTCCACGGCCGAGTTCGACGCCGTGGTGCGCATCGACACTCCGGGCGAGGCCGACTACTACCGCAACGGCGGCATCCTGCAGTACGTCCTGCGGAAGATGACCTCCTGATCCCCTGCCTCGTGTGGCCTCCGACCCGTTCCCCGCGGCCTGCGTGGGGAACGGGTCGCAGGCTGCCGGGTGAGGAGGCGCCGTGACCCTCGCGATCCTGCTCTCCGGGCTCACGATCGTGCTCGGAGCCCTCGTGCAGGGTGCGGTCGGCTACGGGATGAACCTCATCGCGGCGCCGCTGCTCGCGCTCGTGGAGCCGGCGTTCGTGCCGGTGCCGCTCATCCTGCTCGCCTCGGGTCACGCGCTGCTCGCCGTGGTGCGCGAGCACCGCGATGTCGACTGGAGGGGCGTGGGCTGGGCGATGCTCGGCCGGGTGGCGGGCACCGCGCTCGGTGTGCTGGCCGTCGCGACGCTGGCGCAGCGACCGTTCGCCGCGATCGTCGGGATCTCGGTGCTCGCCTGCGTGGTGCTGTCCCTGGTCTCGTGGCGGCCGCACCCGGCACCCGGCCCGCTGCTCGTCGCGGGCGTCGCCAGCGGCACCTTCGGCACGGCCGCCTCGATCGGCGGCCCGCCCATCGCACTGCTCTACCAGCACGCCGCGGGCGCGCGCATCCGCTCGACGATGGCCGCGTGTTTCGCGATCGGCTCGGCCATCTCCCTGGCCGGGCTCGGTGTGGCGGGCGAGTTGCACGTCCGCCACCTGGTGTTCGCCGCGTGGATGCTGCCGTTCCTGCTCGCCGGGTTCCTGCTGTCCGGGCCCGCCCGCAGGCTCCTCGACGGCGGGCGGATCCGCCCGGCCGTGCTGACCGTCGCCGCCGCGAGCGCGCTCGCGCTCATCGGCCGCAGCGTGTTCGGATAGGCCCCGCTCACTCGGCCGCGAACGGCTGCTTGTCCGGCTGGTAGACCTTCTCGGCCGGCGGCACCGTGAGGTTCACCAGGTAGTCGGCGACGGCCCGGTCCACGCTGCCTGCGTCACCGAGGATGCAGTGCCCGAAGGCGTTGACCGACATCAGCCGCGCGAAGCCGAGCTCGTCGGCCATCCGCTTGGCGTACTCGTAGCGCGTGGCCGGGTCGTAGTAGTTGCCGATCACGAGCACCGGGTTCTCCGTGGGCTTGTTCCACGGGCCACGGTACGACTCGGTGCCGCCGGTCCACAGCGGACACGCGGCCGGGTCGGCGAAGGCCTGGTAGCGCCCGAACAGCGGCGACTCACGCTCCCACTCGGCCGCGATCTCGGGCAGCCTGCCCGAGTCGTGGCGGAACCGCTTGTCGGCGCAGTTGACCGCGAAGTACGAGTCGTCCGAGGTGTAGGCGCTGTCCGGGCGCACGTCGTGCCGGACGTTGGCGACCGGGTCCAGCAGCGTGTCGAGGTCACCGGCACGCACCGTCTTCGGCCCGCTGCCCTCCGGCGGCCGGACCACACCGTAGAGCTCCTGCAGATCCTCGGCCAGCCCGGGGAAGGCGGCCGGAGCGTACAGCGCCCCGCCGACGCCGCTGACGAACGACCCGAAGTCGATCCGCGTGCCGTCCGGCAGCGTCACCGGCTTGTCCCGCAGGCTCGCGGCCAGCTCGTCCAGCTTCCGCCTCGGGTCGCCGTCCCCGAAGGCACACCGCGGCCTCGACTCGGCGCAGCGGGTGAGGAACGCGTCGAGGGCCGCTTCGAAGCCCTGTGCACGCTCCCGGTCGTAGCGCAGCCCGTTGCTGGTCCGCAGAGCGGGGTCGACGTTGCCGTCGAGCACCATCGTGCGGACCTTGCCGGGGAACAGATTGGTGTAGACGGCGCCGAGCATGGTTCCGTAGGAGAAGCCGACGTAGTTGAGGGTGGCGTCACCGACCGCGCCGCGCAGCAGGTCCAGATCGCGTGCGACGTCCTCAGTGGACATGTGCTGCAGCAGCGATCCCGCGTTGCGGGCGCAGAAGTCGCCGTAGTCGCGGTAGGTGCTCAGCGCGTCGGAGATCTCCTGCCGGGTCCTGGGCACCGGCACCATCCTGGCGTGGACCTCGGAGGCGTCCTCCGTGGTCGTGAAGCAGCGCAGCGGATTGGACTCGCCGACCCCGCGCGGATCGAAGCCCACGATGTCGAACCGGTCGAGCACCGCGGGCTCGAAGATGTGCTCCGCGGCCAGCGGCAGATCCCGCCCGGGGCCGCCGGGACCGCCGGGGTTGAGGAACAGGGAGCCGATCTTCTCCTTCGGCTTGTCGGCGGCGCGCCGCAGCAACGTGAGGTCGATGGTGCCGAGCGCGGCGTTGTCGTGGTCGATCGGCACCCGGTAGGTCGCGCAGCTGTACTTGCTCGCCGAGTCGGCGGGCACCGACACCTCCGGGCCGCACTGACCCCACGAGACCGTCGGCGGGGCCGCCACCTCACCGGAGGCGGCCGGAGCCCCGGCGAGCGCGGCACCCGCCACCAGAGCACCGACCAGCGCCACACTGCCTTTCGCCGCACGCCTGAGCTTGCGCACCCGTTCCCCTCCGACCGTGTCCTCGCGTGATCACTGCGAAGGATGTCACAGCGAAGGCGGCTGCGGCGCCACACGATCGGCTGGTATGAACCTCACTCGTCCGGCTGCGAGCCATCCGGGGTGAGCACGAACACCGGCAGGTCCCGCTGTGCGACGGCGCGTTCCATGCCGTAGCCGGGCCAGAACTCCAGCAGCGCCCGCCACATCAGGTCGTACTCCCGCCCCTTGAGTTCCCGGGCACGCACGGGCAGCGCCTTCCCGCGGACCTCGACGGTCGCGTCCGGGTGCGCGCGCAGGTTGAACGTCCACGCGGGATCGTTCGGCTTGCCCCAGTTGGAACCGGTGACCACGTACTCGTCACCATCCGGGTAGTACAGCAGGTTGTTGCTGCGCGGCAGCCCGCTGCGCCTGCCCAGCGTCGTGAGCCGCAGCGACGGGAGCCCGGCGATGCCGACCAGACTGACCCGTCCCCGCGTCAGCCGGTGCAGGCGGGCGTCGGCCCACACGACGACAGTGGCGAGCCGCAGCAGCCAGGACCGGGTGCCCAGGGCCCTGGCCACCGCGGGAAGAGGGTTGCGCATGGCTCTATTCGATCACGGACGGGGCTCCGCGCCGGTCTGCGCCCGCGACAGTGACACGCCGAACCTGCCTTCGGCGTCGGTCCACCAGCGCTTCAGGGCGAACCCGGCGTCGGCCAGCTCGTCCCGCACGCCCTCGGGCCGGAACTTGGCCGAGATCTCCGTGCGCACGTGCTCGCCCGCGGCGAAGCTCACCTCCATCCCCGCCCCCGGAATGCGTACCGTGGCCGCCTCCCTGGCCCGCAGGCGCATCTCGATCCACTCGTTGCCGCTGTCCCAGTAGGACTCGTGCTCGAAGGCCTCCGGGTCGAAGTCCGCGCCGAGCCGCTGGTTGAGCACGTGCAGCACGTTGCGGTTGAACGCCGCGGTCACGCCTGCCGCATCGTCGTAGGCACGCACCAGGGTGTCCGGGTCCTTCACCAGGTCGGTGCCGAGCAGCAGCCACTCCCCTTCGGAGAGCACGTCGCGCACCGAGCGCAGGAACTTGGCGCGCTCGAGCGGCGCGAGGTTGCCGATCGTGCCACCGAGGAAGACCACCAGCCTGGGCCGCTCCCCCGGCAACAGGCCCAGATGTTCGGTGAAGTCGCCGACCACGCCGTGCACGGCCAGCCCCGGGTAGTCGCCCGCGATGGCCTCGGCCGCCTCGGCCAGCGCCGAGGCCGACACGTCGAGCGGCACGAAGGCCTCCAGCGCTCCCGCGTCGCCGAGCGCGTCCAGCAGCAGCCGGGTCTTCTCGCTCGAGCCCGACCCCAGCTCCACGAGCGTGCGCGCACCCGTGACGGCGGCGATCTGCCCGGCCTCGCGGGCGAGCACCTCCCGCTCGGCGCGGGTGGGGTAGTACTCGGGCAGCGCGGTGATCTGCTCGAACAACTCACTGCCCCGCGCATCATAGAACCATTTGGACGGCAGCCACTTCTGCGCCGCCGACAGCCCTTCTCGCACGTCCTCGCGCAGCGCCTCGGTAACGTCCTCGGTGCTGTGGTGCACGTCGAGATCCACGTCGCTCACATTCACTCCGATCCGGGTCGAGAGAAAGCAGTGTCGGCGGACAGCGGCTCCACCGTGGGCGGCCTGCCCCTCCGCACCACCACCAGGTGCCTGTCGGGTACCGGCCGCCAGGCCGGGTGGGCGTCGTGGGGCTCGGAGGCCACCAGCGCGCCGCCGTCCTTCGCGCACACCGACAGTGCATGGGTCCACGCCGTGCCGACGAGCACGTCCGCGCCGACGAGCAGCAGGTTGAGCCGCGACCCCGGCGCGGCCCGTTCCACGTCGGTGACCAGGCCGGCCACCGCGTCCACGGGATCGGCTCCCTCCCGCAGCCGCTCGCGCAGCAATGTCCACAGCAGAGCCGAGTCGGTGGGCGCCTCGATCCGCAGCAGGTCGGCCACCGGCAGCTTCTCCGCCAGGCCCGCCACCGATCCCGGCCAGCCGCGCACCACGCCGTTGTGGCTGAACAGCCAGTGCTCGTCGGCGAACGGCGCGCAGGCGGCCTCCGTCACCGGCATGCCCGCCGTGCCCGAGCGCACGGCGCCGAGGAAGGCACCGGAGCGCACGGTCTCGGCGAGCCTCGGCAACGACTCGTCCGTCCACAGCGGACTCGGGCGCCGGTAGCGGACGGGCCGCCCGTCGGAGGCGAACCAGCCGAGCCCGAAGCCGTCGGCGTTGACGGTGCCGCCCCCGCGCATGTCGCGGGGCGCGTAGGACTGCGCGAGCAGCGAGTGCCCCGCGGTGAAGACCGGTTCCGCGGGACAGACCGGCTCACCGAGGTAGGCCAGGTGCCGGCACACCGCTCACGCCACCTCGTCCGGGCGTGGGTCCCGCGCGCACCGGAACCCGGAGAAGATCTGCCGCCGGATGGGGTAGTCCCAGTTGCGGAAGGTCCCCCGGATGGCCACGGAGTCGGTGCCGAACGACCCGCCGCGCAGCACCTTGTAGTCCGGGCCGAAGAAGACCTCCGAGTACTCCCGGTACGGGAACGCGGTGAATCCGGGGTAGCCGGTGAAGTCGCTGCTCGTCCACTCCCACACGTCGCCGATGAGCTGGTGCACACCGAGCGGGGAGGCACCCCGCGGATAGGCGCCTGCCACCGCGGGCCGCAGGTGGCGCTGGCCGAGGTTGGCGTGCTCGGCCGTCGGCTCCTCGTCGCCCCACGGGTAGCGCAGCGAACGCCCGGTGCGGGGGTCGTGCCGGGCCGCCTTCTCCCATTCGCGCTCGGTGGGCAGCCGCTTGCCCGCCCACGCGGCGTAGGCCTCGGCCTCGTGGAACGAGACGTGCACCACCGGCTCGTCGGCGGGCACCCGCTCGTAGCGGCCGAAGCGCGTCCGCCACCAGCCGTCCGGTTCGCGTTTCCAGAACCGTGGCGCGGTGATCCCGTGCTCGCGCACGTACGTCCAGCCGGGCTCGCTCCACCACCGCGGCGACTCGTAGCCTCCGGACTCGACGAAGCGCGCGTACTGGCCGTTGGTGACGGGGAAGGTGTCGATGACGAAGGCGTCGACGTGCACCGCGTGCGCGGGCCGCTCGTTGTCCAGTGCCCACGGCTCCACCGACGTGCCCATCACGAACGGCCCGCCCGGCACGAGCACCTCGGGGGCGACGTCCCCGGCCCGGCGCGGCGGCGGCTCGGGGGCGTGCAGCGCGGGATCGCCCTGGCGCAGCTGGTGGGTGGCCAGCATGGTCTCGTCGTGCTGCTGCTCGTGCTGGGCGATCATGCCGAACGCGAACGCGGCCCGCGTCAGCATGCGGCCCTCCAGCGGCGCCCGCTCGAGCACGTCGAACGCCTTCTGCCGGACCTCACCCACGTAGGCGCGGGCCTCGCCGGGGCCCAGCAGCGGCAGCGCCGGTCGGTCGGCGCGCGGATGCTGGAAGGCGTCGTAGAGGTCGTCGATGTCCGGCCGCAGCGGCTCCCGGCCGCCGACGTCGCGGACCAGCCAGATCTCCTCCTGGCTGCCGATGTGCGCGAGGTCCCACACCAGTGGTGACATCAGCTTGGAGTGCTGGCGCACCAGCTCCTCGTCGTCGACGGCGTCGGTGAGCGCCGTCGAGCGCTGCCGTGCCCTGGTGAGCGTCTCGGCGGCGTGGGCTCGCAGGTCCTGCGGCCCCAGCTCCAGCAGTGGGTTCGGCGACTCGGCGCCGGCCAGGTCGTTCGGTTCGGCCCTGGTCATGCTCCCCTCCCTTTCCGGTGCGGCCGTGCGGGTTGCCGCAGCCTGCGCTGCACCCCGCAGGCGATGTCGGCGATCGTGTCGGCGGGCAGATCGGCCCTGGTGAGCTCGGCGCAGCCCAGGTCTGCCACGGCACGGGCGACCCTGGCCAGCTCCGGGTCGGCCAGCCCGAGCCGCGCGGCGTCGGCCCAGCGGCCCGCGACCGGCTCACAGAGCTCCAGTGCCTTGTCCGCTGTGGACGGCCGGTCGATCAGCGCGGTCAGCAGCGCCACCGGGTGCAGCCACGCGCCGGGTGGCTGGGCGTCGAGGTAGCGCACCTCGAGGTAGCCGTGCGGCCGGACCGGCGTGAACAGCGTGGTGAGGTGGTAGTCGAGGTCGGCGGTCGTCGGCGGATCGAGCACCCCGGCCGGGCCGCTGCCCTCGATCCAGTCGGCGAACGTCAGTCCGTCCGGGGCGTCCCAGGGGCCCTCGTCGCGCCGCACCACCATCAGCGGTGTGTCGAGCGCCCGCCTTGCCCACGCGGCGGCAGGGTCGGGCTCGGGCCCGGCCGCGTACGTGCGCGCGTGCTCGGTGTCCATGACGGCCTGCCAGCGCGCCGAGGCCAGGCCGGTGTCGGTGCCCGCGTGCCGCGCGGAGTTCGCGAAGAGCGCCAGCAGCGCGGGCCCGACGGCGTGCACGGCCGCCCACCGCGTGGCGAGGCCGGAGCGCTCTCCCGCGTCGACGCACACCTGCAGTGCCGCGGTGCTGCACATCATCGTGAGCCCGCCGGGGCCGATGGGGGTGAACCGCCGCTCCATCGCGGCGTACCGTTCCGTGGCCAGCAACCGGGCAGGCCTGCGGAACGGGTCGATGGCGTGGGAGCCGAGCCGCAGGCCGGCCATGGCCAGCAGGTCGGTGACGTAGGCGAGGTCGGCGCCGGCGGCGTTCGCCAGTTCTCGCAGCGAGGGCTGCGGGGCGGTGGAGATCTCCACCTGGCCGCCGGGTTCGAGGGTGAGGACCGAGCCCGCGGGGAGCGGAAGGTGCGGGCTGTCCGGCCGGAGAGTGCGGGGTGTGTGCGGGCCGAGGGCTGTGGCGAGCCGTCCGGGGTCGAGCGGGAGGGCCGGGTCGGCGGCGTCGTGCACGAGGTACTCGATCTCGACGCCGGTCAGTCTCGGAGGGCCGTGCTTGAAGCACACCGACGCCACGTAGGCCTCCCCCTCGGCGCGGCTGGACACCACCCGTGCGGCGACGTCGGCCGCCGCCTGTCTCCTGCCGTCCGGTGCGGGACTCGTCGGGTGCGGGGGAACGCGGACCGCTGTCATGACACCACCGCCATTCGCGAGGAGCTCCGTCGTTCGCGACGCTACACAAGGGGTCCGACAGTCGCAGGTTCTCGCCGGGCTGACCTGCGGATTCGTCCGGTATTCCCGGATGTGGCGCGCCGCCGCAGGAGCGGGCCGGGACGCCGGGCGGATCTCAGTACGTACGTACGGATTGCAGACTCGGGGGACGAGGTGTCAAGATCGGAGGGTGCCACGGGTCAGCCAGGACCACCTCGACGCGCGCCGCCGCCAGATTCTCGACGGCGCGCGGGCGTGTTTCGCCCGCCACGGGTACGAGGGTGCCACGGTGCGCCGTCTCGAGGAAGCGACACACCTGTCCCGGGGCGCCATCTTCCACCACTTCCGCGACAAGGAGTCGCTGTTCCTGGCGCTCGCCGAGGACGACGCCGCCCGGATGGCCGACGTCGTCGCCGAGCAGGGCCTCGTCCAGGTGATGCGCGACCTGCTGTCGGGCCGCAGCCAGCACCCTGCCGACTGGCTCGGCACGCGGCTGGAGGTCTCCCGGCGGCTGCGCACGGACCCGGAGTTCCGCGCCCGCTGGGCCGAGCGCTCCGAGCAGCTGACCACCGCGACCCGCAAGCGTCTCGCCTGGCAGCGGCAGGCGGGCAACCTCCGGGACGACATCAGCATCGAGGTCCTCGCCGCCTACCTCGAACTCGTCCTCGAAGGCCTGGTGTCACACCTGGCGATGGGCCTGCCCGCCGACGACCTGGAACCGGTCCTCGACCTGGTCGAGGAGAGCGTACGCAGGCACCGCGGCCTTGCCGCCGGATAACCGGGGGAACACGATCGACGCGTCCGGCGTTTGACCTGGTTAAGATAGCGCCACTCTTTTCCCGTTCCTGTTCTCGACAAGGAGTGACACCTTTCGTGCGCGAGGCGCAGTCACCTGGTGACAGTAGTTGGCCGGGTGGCGAACCCGGCTGCTTCAGCTTTCCTTCCGGCCCTGACGGCGGTGCGGTCTGATGGACGTGCTGCTGACGGTTCTCGGGGTCGTCTTCGTGGTGCTGCTGACGGTGGGGACCGGCCTGGCCGTCGCCGCCGAGTTCTCCCTCACCACACTCGAACGCAGCACCGTCGAGTCCAACGTCAGGCAGGTCGGTGACCGCCGGTCGAAGACCGTGCTCAAGGCCCACCGCACCCTGTCGTTCCAGTTGTCCGGCGCACAGGTCGCCATCACGCTCACCACGCTGGTCACCGGCTACGTCGCCGAGCCACTGCTCGGCCGGATCGTGCGGCCTGCGCTCACCGGCATGGGGCTTTCGGACACCGCGGCGGCGGGCACGTCGCTGGTGATCGCCCTGCTGCTGGCCACCACGCTGTCGATGGTGATCGGCGAGATGGTGCCGAAGAACCTGGCCGTCGCACGGCCGCTGCAGACCGCGCGCGCCGTGGCCGGCTACCACTCCCGATTCTCCGCGCTGTTCCGCTGGCTCATCACGCTGATGAACAACAGCGCCAACTGGGTGGTGCGCAAGCTCGGCATCGAGCCGCAGGAGGAGCTGCGCTCGGCGCGCTCCCCGCAGGAGCTCGGCTCGATCGTGCGCAGCAGCGCGGAGTCGGGCACCCTCGACGTCGCCACCGCGCAGCTGCTCGACCGCTCGCTGCGCTTCGGTGAACGCACGGCGGGCGAGCTGATGACCCCACGCGTGCGGCTGGAGGCCCTGCATTTCGACGACACCGTCGGCGACCTCGTGGAGCTGTCCCGGCGCACCGGCTTCTCCCGGTTTCCCGTCTACCGCGAGGATCTGGACGACGTCCAGGGCGCCGTGCACGTCAAGCAGGCGTTCACGATGTCCGCGGGCGAGCGGGCCAGGATGCCGGTCGCGTCGGTGATGCGGCCGGTGCCGACCGTGCCCGAGTCGCTGCCCGGCGACACGCTGCTCGACCGGCTGCGGGACTCCCGGTTCCAGCTCGCGCTCGTCGTCGACGAGTACGGCGGCACCGCGGGGCTGGTCACGCTGGAGGACGTCGTGGAAGAGATCATCGGCGACGTCCGCGACGAGCACGACGAGCGGGAGGAGCCCGCGGCGCAACAGCTCACCGCCGACAGCTGGATGGTCTCCGGCCAGCTGCGGGACGACGAGGTGCTCGAGATCACCGGTTTCCGCATGCCCGAGGGCGACTACGAGACCATCGCGGGCCTGCTGCTGGAACGGCTGGGCCGCATCCCCGACGTCGGCGACGCGATCGACATCGACGGCTGGCGGCTCGTCGTGACCAGCATGGACCGCCACCGCATCGCCGAGGTCAACGTGCAGCGGCGGGAGGTGAACCCGTGAACGACTGGCTCGCCATCAGCCTCATCGGTGTGCTGCTGCTGTTGAACGCCTTCTTCGTCGGCGCCGAGTTCGCGCTCATCTCCTCCCGCCGCGACCGGCTGGAGGCGCTGCTGGAGCAGGGCAAGACCCGCGCCAGGATCGTCATCAACGCGGGCAGGAACGTCTCGCTCATGCTCGCGGGTGCGCAGCTGGGCATCACGATCTGCTCGCTGCTGCTGCTGCAGTTCGGCGAGCCCGCCGTGGCGCACCAGCTGGAGGCCGCGGTACACGCGCTGGGCGTGCCGCTGCCGGAGTACGTCGTGCACGCCGTGGCGTTCACCGTGACCCTGGCCGCGATGACGCTGCTGCACGTGCTCATCGGCGAGATGGTGCCCAAGAACATCGCCATCTCGGAGCCCGAGCGCCTTGCGCTGTGGCTGGTGCCGGTGCACGTGGCGTGGGTCCGGCTGGTCAACCCGTTCATCTGGTTGCTCAACGGCCTCGCCAACGGCGTGCTGCGGCTGATGAGGATCCAGCCGAAGGACGGGCTGGAGACCGGCTACACCTCCGACGAGCTGGCGGAGCTGCTGAGCGAGTCGCGCCGCGAGGGCCTGCTGGAGCAGTCCGAGCACCGCAGGCTCAGCCAGACGCTGTCCTCGGTGGAGAAGACCGTGGCGGACGTGCTCGTGCCGGTGGACAGGATCACGACGCTGCCTGCCTCGCCCACCGTCGGCGACGTCGAGCGCGCGGTGTCCTCGACAGGCTTCTCCCGCTTCCCCGTGCGGGCCGCGTCCGGTGAGCTGAGCGGCTACATCCACGTCAAGGACGTGCTCGACCTCCTCGGGGACGCCCCGGCGACGACGGTGCCGGTGACCAAGACCCGCAGCCTCACCGAGCTGCCGATGTACGCGAGCCTGGACAGCGCGCTGTCGGCGATGCGCAGGGAGGGCAGCCACCTGGCACGCGCGGTGGACGCCGAGGGCGCGGTGACCGGCATGGTCACGCTGGAGGACCTCGTCGAGGAGTACGTCGGCACCGTGCGCGACGGCACACACGTCACCAGGTAGCTCATGCGGCTCACCGAACAGCAGTGGCGGGCAAGGCAGGACGCCCACGTCGAGCGGATGCGGCGGTGGACGGCGCCGCACCAGCGGCGCCGCAGCCGCGGCGAGAGGCACCCGGTGCTCGACTTCCTGTTCACCTACTACTCGCATCCGCCGGCACAGCTGGAGCGCTGGCAGCCGGGCCCCGGCGTCGTCCTCGGCGGCGCCGCGGCCCGCCGGTTCCTCGACCGCAAGGGCTACCGGGAGACCGACGGCGGGGTCGAGCTGGACCCGGCTGCCTTCACCGCCAAGCACGTCCGCCTGGCGCGGTACGTCCTCGGCCTGCTGGAGGCCACGGCGGGTCGTTCGCCGAGGCTCAGCTGTTTCGGCCTGCACGAGTGGGCCATGGTGTACCGCCAGCCGCCGGGGCAGGTCCGCCACGCGCAGCTGCCGCTGCGGCTGGGCTCGGCGGGCACGGACGCCGTCGTCGAGTCGCTGGAGGTGCGCTGCGGGCACTACGACGCGTTCCGGTTCTTCACCGAGGCGGCACGGCCTCGCAATGTCCTGCAACCGAGCAGGCAGACCCAGCCCGGCCTGGAGCAGCCGGGCTGCCTGCACGCCAACATGGACCTGTACAAATGGGCGTACAAGCTCGGCCCGTTCGTGCCGTCGGAGCTGCTCGGCGACTGCTTCGAGCTGGCCGCCGACATCCGGCTGCTCGACATGCGCGCCAGTCCCTACGACCTGTCGTCACTGGGTCACTCCCCCGTGCCCGTCGAGACGGCCAAGGGCCGGGCCGAGTACGCCAGGGCACAGGCGGCGTTCGCCCGCAGGGCGGCTCCCCTGCGGCAGCGCCTGATCCGGCACTATCGCCTCCTGCTCGACGAGGCCGCGCAGCGGACCGAATCTGCCTGACGGTCATCACATCCCCACCCCACACTCGCCTGATAGAGTGATAACGTTTTGATTTCGTAGACGGAGCGTGGGCACACGCTCCGCGGGCGGAGAGGACGTGAATGGGCCGGCACAGCCGGGTCGAGGACCAGGACCCCACTGCTGACAGCCTTTTCCGGAACAACCCCGGACCGCGGTCACACCCCGAGGACGCCTCCCAGCGACGCTGGGACGGCGTGCGCACGCCGCGGCAGGCCGGGCCCGGCTGGGACCCCCACCCGAACCCGGCCACCGGTGAGCAGCCGTGGATCCCGCGTACCGGAAACGCCGGTGAGGTGACGACCGCGCAGGCTCGCCGTGCGCGCCCGGCGAGCCAGGGACCGCGGCCCGCCCGCCGACGGGCGGCGTCCCCGCAGGCCACGCAGCAGCGGCCCGGGCGGCGGCAGGCAGGCGCGGAGGGGCGGCGTCCCGCGGGCAGCCGCCCGCAGGACACTCCGCGGGCCGCGGCCGCCACGCCTCGCACCGAACGGGACGAGGACCGCGGGGACAGCGCCACGACGACCACCACGGGGACGCACCGCGCGATCGGCAGGACCCGCAGGCGCGTCGCGGCGTGGCCCATCGCCTGCGCGGTGCTCGCCGCGCTGGTCGCGGCGGGCTGGTTCGGCTGGAACTGGGCGGACGGAGTGCTCGCCACGCGCGCCGAAGCCCAGGCGTCGGACTGCGCGGAGGGCGACGCCGCGATCCGGGTCCTCGCCGACCCCGGCGTCACCACGCCGGTGGCCGCGGCCGCGAAGTCGTGGAACGACGCCCGCAAGGTCGTGCACGGCCACTGCGTCCGCGTCGACGTCCAGGCGGTGCCCGCCGACCGCGTGCTCGACGAGCTGCTCGGCAAGACCGGCCGGTCGTACGTCGACGGCAGCGCGGCCGCGTGGGTGCCCGAGTCCTCCTCGGCGGTGGAGCGGCTGTCCTCCGCGAAGCCCGGCCTGATCGGCTCGCAGCCCGAGTCGGTGGCCTCCGGCCAGGGGGGCGACTACCCCTACGTGGGTCTCGCCCAGGACGGCATCGACGACGTCGAGCAGCGTGCGGCGCAGTCGTTCCGGGCGTTCCTGCTCGACTCCGCCCAGCGGGCGGCATTCACGAAGGCGGGCCTGTCCGCTCCGTGAGCGCACGGAGGACGGCCGCCGTGGGGTCGTCGGCGGGGTAGAACGACTCGATCGACAGCTCCGCCAGCGTCACGTCCAGCGGTGTGCCGAAGGTGGCGACCGTGCTGAAGAACGACAGCTCGCCCTGGCCGTGCCGCAGCCGTAGCGGCACCAGCAGGTCGCCGGGACCGGGTATCTCCACCTCCGGTGCGGGCGAGGCGCACGGGTAGTCGCGCAGCTCGGCCAGCAGGGCGGCCAGTGCGGGGTCGGCCGTCGCCGCGACCTCCCGGCGCAGCCTGCCCAGCAGGTGTGCTCGCCACTCCCCCAGGTTCACGATGCGCGGGGCCATCCCGTCCGGATGCAGCGTCGCGCGGAGGACGTTGACCGGAGGAGCCAGCAGCTCGGGCGCCACCCCGTCGGTGAGCAACGCGATGCAGTCGTTGGCGTCCACCAGGTTCCAGCCGCGGTCCACGACCGCGGCCGGGAACGGCTCGTGCCGCCGCAGCAACCTGCGCACCGCCTCCCGCACGGTGGACAGCTCCGGGTCGCCGAACGGGCTCTGTGAATACACCGGAGCGTAGCCCGCGGCGAGCAACAGCTGGTTGCGCTCGCGCAGTGGCACGTCCAGATGCTCGCCGAGCCGCAGCACCATCTCCCTGCTCGGCCGCGCCCGGCCCGTCTCGACGAAGCTCAGGTGCCGGGTGGACACCTCGGCCGCCAGTGCGAGGTCGAGCTGGCTGATGCGGCGGCGGTCGCGCCACTCCCGGAGGAGCTCGCCGACCGGCCTGCGGGCGGTGGTCACGGTGGTCACGCGTCGAACGCTACGGCCTGCCTCCTCGTCCGGGCCATTACCTGGCGCGTAATCGACGTGGCGCGCGGCGGCGGGCAGTGTTTCCGGCAGACGCCCCACAGCCCGTCCGTATAGGGCGTTATACATCACGGATGACCGAGAAGGGGATCTGCCATGCCCGACTACACGGCTCTCGCCGAGCGCTACATCGAGATCTGGAACACCACCGACGCCGACAAGCGCCGGGCTCTCGTGGAACGCCTGTTCACCCCGGACGCGACCTTCACCGACCCGGTCGGCAGCGTGTCCGGATGGGCCGGTATCGACGAGTTCGTCGGCGGCGCGCAGGCGCAGTTCGCCGGGCTGTCGTTCCGGCTCGGCGGCGCCGTGGACGGCCACCACGACCTCGCCCGGTTCCACTGGCACCTCGGCCCGGAGGGCATGGAACCGCTCGCGATCGGCTTCGACGTGATCGTCGCCGAGGGCGACGACAGGATCAGCAGCGTCTACGGGTTCCTCGACAAGGTGCCTGCCTGACCCGGCGGCGAGCCGAAGGGCACCCTGGGTGCACATCGCGTACCGAAGGTGCCCTTCGGCACGACCGCGGTGCTAACCGGTGCGGCGGGCGCTGCGGCGCTCGGACAACTCGTCCCGCACGACGGGTTCGAGACTGCCGCCGTCCGCCCGCTCCGCGGGGAACTCGTGGATGGTGCCGCTGATCTCCTGCATGGCCCCGCTGACGGCAATGCCGAACACGCCCTGCCCGCCCTGGAGTAAATCCACGATCTCCTCGGGCGAGGTGCACTCGTAGACGGTGGTGCCGTCGGAGAACAGCGTCACCCGCGCCAGGTCGCGGACGCCGCGTTCCCGCAGGTGATCCACCGCGACCCGGATGTTCTGCAGCGAGACGCCGGTGTCGAGCAGCCGCTTGACGATCTTGAGGACGAGGATGTCCTTGAACGAGTAGAGCCGCTGCGAGCCCGAGCCATGCGCGGTGCGGATACTGGGCTGGACGAGCTTGGTCCTGGCCCAGTAGTCGAGCTGCCGGTAGGTGATCCCGGCGATCTGGCACGCAGCGGGACCACGGTAGCCAACCAGCTCGTCCGGCAGCGAGGCGTCAGGGAAGAGCTCGCCCTGCTCACCCTGCTCGCCGTCGGCGGCCCTGACCGGGCTCTCGTCGACCACGCCATGCCTCCTCTCGCCCGGCCGCGCGGCCGGCGAAACAAGACCGCCGATCCCCGGAATGGGATCGACCGGTAGGACGATCGCACCGCCGGCCGCCGCGTGGACCGGCCTAATCACACCAGCGCGATTCATCTCCCCTCGACGGTATGCCCGCTCGCAGGGCCGGTCAACGCGACGCGCGGGGACCCTCAAGCCGATGTCGAGGGTATCGAGGTGGACCCGGATTACTTGTCCATGTTATTTTTTACTCATGCAGGTAAATCACGAGCAGCTCGGCCGCGGTCTCGGACTGACCGTCACGGAACAGGCGCGCCGGGCGCAGATCATCGAGGCGACCATCGACACGGTCGCCGAACTGGGCTACGGCCGGACGTCGTTCGCCAAGATCGTCGAGCGGGCGGGCCTGAGCAGCACCCGGATGATCTCCTACCACTTCCGCGGCAAGGACGAGCTGATGCTGGCCACCGCCGGCGCGATCGTCGACAACCAGGACTCCTTCCTCACCGAACGGCTGGCGGGAACCCGGGACCGCGTGGACATGCTCCGGACCTGGATCAGGGCGGAGGTGGCCTTCCTCGGAGCTCACCCCCGGCAGGCGCGGGCACTGCTGGAGATCGGCACCAACGCGCGCAGCACCGAGGGGCCACCGCTGCTGGACGCGGTGTGGCGGGACATGCGGGTGGGCCGTCTCGAACGGCAGCTGGCCCAGGGGCAACGAGAGGGAGTGTTCGGTGCGTTCGACGTCGAGGTGCTCGCGCTGGCGATCCGGCAGGCGATCGACGGGGTGGCGCTCCGGCTCGCCGCTGAACCGGAGCTCGACCTGGACACCTACGGCCGGCAGCTCGCCGACCTGTTCAGCAAGGCGGCGCGTGCGTGACGCGCCGCCTCAGGTGTCGGCGCCGCGGAAGTCCTCGGGCGAGACGGAGTCGAGGAACTCGCGGAACTTCTCGACCTCGTCCTCCTGCTCGTCCGGGATGATCAGCCCGGCTTCCTCGAGCACCGCGTCCTCCGCGTGGATCGGCACCCCGACCCGCAGCGCGAGCGCCACGGAGTCGCTGGGCCGGGCGGAGACGCGGACATCACCGTCGAAGACCAGCTCCGCGAAGAACGTGCCCTCGCGGAGATCGGTGATGATGACCTGCTGGAGCTCCCGGCCGAGTGCGCCGATGACCTCCTTCAGCAGGTCGTGGGTCAGCGGACGAGCCGGGCGGACGCCCTGCTGCTCCAACGCGATGGCCGTGGCCTCGACCGAGCCGATCCAGATCGGCAGGTACCGCTCGCCCTCGGTTTCCCGCAGCAACAAGATCGGCTGATTGGCGGGTAGCTCGACCCGTACGCCGACGACGCGCATCTCGCTCATCGGGCTTCGCCTCCCTCTCCTGCGCGCGGGCTGCAGCGCTGTCACGAGGATCTCGCATCGACACCGTCGACGCTACCCGTCATCTGGGCGCTGTGCTCGCTACGAAACTACTTGTGCCGGCCCGGTTCGCGAGCCTGGCTCTCACCGTACGGCATCCTCGGGGCGGTGGCGGGACATCGAAGTGCGGCGTCACGGACCTGACTCACGAAACGAACTCGCTTCGTGCTCATGCTACCCGCCGGTCACACCCCGGATGCCCGCCTTGACCAGCAATGTGTGCAACGTGACCGACAGCGCGGCGAGTTCGCGGACCAGTTCGTCGCCCCGGGCCCGCGCCTCGGCATCCCGGTGCCGGTACACCGGGGAGACGATCTGCTCCAGCAGGCCGACCTCGCGGTCGGCGGAGGCGCGGAACGCCCGCAGATGTCTCGGCTCGATACCGAAATCCGTCATGGCCTTGACGGTCTTGGCGATCTGCACGGCGTCGGCGTCGTAGAAGCCGGCCGCACCGGGCCGGACGAGGCCGTACTGGTGCAGCTCGGTCAGCAGCGCCGCGTCGATCCCCGCCTCGCCGAGCAGGTCCTCCTGGGTCAGCCGGAACTCGCGGGCGGGCGCGAAGTCGTCGGGACCGGGCATGGCCTTGGCCTCGCCGTTGGTCAGCGGGTCGCCCAACGGCACCAGCTTGCGCGGCAGGCGGGGCAGCGCGCCGGAGGGCTCCGCTCCCCTGTCGGCGGCGTCGAGCTGCTCCTTGATGACCTTCAGCGGCAGATAGTGGTCGCGCTGCGCGGCCAGCACGAAGCGCAGCCGCTCGACGTCGGCCGGGGAGAACTGCCGGTAGCCGGACGGGGTGCGGCCAGGCTGGACCAGGCCCTCGGACTCGAGGAACCTGATCTTCGAGATGGTGACGTCCGGGAAGTCCTTGCGCAGCTGCGCCAGCACGGCCCCGATGCTCAACCCGTCCCGCTGTGGCCGCCCGGCAGCCGTCACCGCTCCCCCTGACCCCCGTGGCCGGGGCCGGTGAGGAAGACGAGGCGGAACTTGCCGATCTGGACCTCGTCCCCGCCCGCGAGCACCGCCTGGTCCACCGGCTCGCGGTTGACGTACGTGCCGTTGAGGCTGCCCACGTCGATCACCACGAACTCTCCGCCCTCCCGGCGGAACTCGGCGTGCCGGCGGGACACGGTGACATCGTCGAGGAAGATGTCGCTGTCGGGGTGCCGGCCCGCGCTCGTGGTGTCACGATCGAGCAGGAAGCGCGAACCCGCGTTCGGGCCCCGCTTGACCACGAGCAGTGCGGAGCCCGACGGCAGCGCGTCGACGCCGGTGTCCTGCGGCTCCACGGCGGGCGCCTCCTGGCCTTCCGCCTCCGACAGGAAGTCGGCCCGGAAAACGGAGGTCCGCTCCGGAGACTGCTCCGGGGGAACGCCGGGCCCGTCGTTCGTGCTCACCTGAGCTCTCCTTACGCACTGAGAAGTCGTCATCGAAAACGTGGTGCTGCCAACGTACCGTGCCTGGTCGGGCACGGGTTGCCGGGCTCCCCCGATCAGCCGTCGGTCACGCGCTGATAGGCCTCGGCGTCCAGCAGCCCCTCGACGGTGCCCGCGTCGGTCAGCTTGAGCTCGATGAGCCAGCCCTCGCCGTACGGGTCGCTGTTGATCAGCTCGGGTGACTCGGCGACGGCGTCGTTGACGGCGACCACCTCGCCGTCGAGCGGCGCGAAGAGCTCGGAGACGCTCTTGGTCGACTCGACCTCGCCGAACACGTCGCCCGCGTCGAGCTGGCGGCCCACGTCGGGCAGGTCGACGAACACGACGTCGCCGAGCTGGTCCTGCGCGTACTCGGTGATCCCGACGCGCACCGTGTCCCCGTCGCGGACGGCGACCCACTCGTGCTCCTCGGTGTAGCGCAGCTCTTCCGGAGTGGTCAACTCCGTACCCCTTTCCTGGTCCGCACGCGGTTTTTCGTGCTGGGCATCTTCGCACAGTGCTACACGGCGCGAAGCGGAAGGAAACCTGTCATCGCCGACAAACCACGCGGCCGGCCTCAGGGGGCGCCCGCGCGGCGCCGGAGCGCCACCGCGCGCGCCGTCTGCAGGACGTACAGCGCGCCCGACCACACGTAGAGCACCCCGCCCCAGGTCGTGAACGCGTAGGCGAACGGCCGGGCGATCTCGGCCGCCGTGGAGTCGCCCTGGGTGAGCAGCAGCAAGGGGAAGGCGTACATCAGGTTGAACGTCGCGCCCTTGCCGACGTAGGTCACCTCGGGCGGCGCGAAACCGTGGCGCCGCAGCACGAGCAGTGCGACGCCGACCACGAGCTCGCGGCCGAGCAGGGCGGCCACGACCCACCACGGCACGATCTCGCGGGCCAGGAACGCCACGAGGGTGGCGACGATGTAGAGCCGGTCGGCGGCGGGGTCGAGCAACTGGCCGAGCCTGCTGGCCTGGTCGAGCCAGCGGGCGAGCTTGCCGTCGAGCCAGTCGGTCAGGGCGCTGAAGACCAGCACGGCCAGCGCCCAGCCGTCTTCCTGGGGACCGAGCAACAGCCAGAGGAACAGCGGCACCCCGGCCAGCCGCAGGATCGACAGCAGGTTGGGCACCATGAGCGCCTGCCGGGCCAGGGACGGCGGCGCCTCGCTGCCGGTGCTGATCGGCCGAGCGTCTGTCACCTGCTCACAGTATCCGGTGCGGGCCGCGGGGACGGTCAGGACCGCCTGCGGTAGCTCCAGCCCCTGCGGCGCAGGTCCTCGCCGGTCAGCGCCTGGGGGCGGCCGTGGCTGTCGGTGCCCATCCAGCGAGGACGGCCGGTCGCGCTCTCCAGCACGTACGGCCTGCCCTGGCTCCAGACGACGGTGCACGGGGTGGTGGGCGGCGAGCTCGCCGCCTCGGTCGCTGCGGGGGATCCGCTCCCGTTGTCTCGTTGCGTACTCATTGCTCTCTGTGTTCGGCTCTGGTGGTCAATAGTCGGGTAACCAGCTGCGGCGGCCCTACACACGAGCCGTTCGTCGCGTCACCCGGACCATCGGCCGACGGAGTCAAACTGTTAACCCGCAAGGCGAAACTTCACCCGGCCAATCGCGCCGGGCGGCGCACCCGCAGGTCATCGACCGTCCACACCGGACGCGAACGGTCCGCCCGGCTGCTACGCTGCGTAGCAACCGGGCGGACCGGCGCGCCGTCAGCCCTTGAGACCCGGGAAGTCCTCCTCGCGGAACTCCCCCTCGGGCCGGGCCTCGCCGTGCTCCTGCTCCTGGCCGCGCAGCTCCACCCTGCGGATCTTGCCGGAGATCGTCTTCGGCAGCTCCGCGAACTGCAGGCGGCGGATCCGCTTGTACGGCGCCAGGTGCCCGCGGCAGAACGCGAGGATGCTCTCGGCCGTCGCCGCGTCCGGCTCGTGGCCGCTCGCCAGGACCACATACGCCTTGGGCACGGCGAGCCGGATCGGATCCGGAGCGGGCACCACGGCCGCCTCGGCCACCGCCTCGTGCTCCAGCAGCACGCTCTCCAGCTCGAACGGCGAGATCCGGTAGTCGGAGGCCTTGAACACGTCGTCGGTGCGCCCGACGTAGGTGATGTAGCCGTTCTCGTCGATCGAACCGACGTCGCCGGTGTGGTAGAAGCCGCCCGCGAAGGCCGTGGCCGTGCGCTCCTCGTCGTCGGCGTAGCCCACCATGAGCCCCGTCGGCCGGTGCGCCAGGTCGAGGCAGATCTCGCCCTCGCTCGCCCGCTGCCCGCTCACCGGGTCCACCAGCGCGACGGTGAAGCCGGGCACGGCACGCCCCATCGACCCGGGCTTGACGTCCTGGCCGGGGGTGTTGGCGATCTGCACGCTCGTCTCGGTCTGCCCGAAGCCGTCCCGGATCGTCACGCCCCAGGCCTTGCGGACCTGCTCGATGACCTCGGGGTTGAGCGGCTCCCCCGCGCCGACCACCTTGGCGGGCGGGGTGGCGAGCGCGGTGAGGTCGGCCTGGATCAGCATGCGCCACACGGTCGGCGGCGCGCAGAAGCTGGTGATGCCGCAGCGCTGCATCTGCGCCAGCAGCGCGCCGGGGTCGAAGCGCGTGTAGTTGTAGAGGAACACCGTCGCCTCGGCGTTCCACGGCGCGAAGACGTTGCTCCACGCGTGTTTGGCCCAGCCCGGCGAGGAGATGTTGAGGTGCACGTCGCCGGGCTCCAGGCCGATCCAGTACATCGTCGACAGGTGCCCGACCGGGTAGGACACGTGTGTGTGCTGCACCAGCTTCGGCTTGGCGGTGGTACCCGAGGTGAAGTACAGCAGCAGCGGGTCGCTCGCCGCCGTGGCGCCGTCCGGGGTGAAGGCGTCGTCGGCGGCGTAGGCATCGGAGAACGACAGCCAGCCCTCGACCGGCTCACCGGCGACGATCCGCGTGTAGCCGCCGGGCACGTCGGCGAACTTCTCCGCGTCGGCGGAACGCACCACCACGTGCCGGGCGCCGCCCCGCTCGACCCGGTCGCGCAGGTCGGCGGCGCCCAGCAGGGTGGACGCGGGGATGATCACGGCGCCGAGCTTGATCGCGGCGAGGATCGTCTCCCAGAGCTCGCCCTGGTTGCCGAGCATGAGGATGAGCCGGTCGCCGCGCCGCACCCCGTGTCCGCGCAGCCAGTTGGCGACCTGGTTGGACCGGCGCGCCATCTCCGGGAAGGTCCAGCGGCTCTCGGACCCGTCCTCCTCGACGATCCACAGCGCGTACCGCTGCGCGTTGGCCGGATCGGCCGCGATCCGGTCGAACCAGTCGAGGGCCCAGTTGAACTCGGTGAACTCCGGCCACGCGAAGTTCGCGTACGCCGTGTCGTAGTCCTCGCGGTGAGTGAGCAGGAAGTCCCGCGCATCCCGGAAGGCCTTGTGCACCGCCGCAGCGTCGTTGCCCACGATGTCCCCTTCGTCCTCTGCTCGGTCGGTCGGTTCGTCTATTCGCCCGTGTAGTGAGGATCGCGTCGTTCGAGGAAGGCCTGTACCCCCTCCTGGAGATCCTTGCTGGGCAGGAATGCCGCGTTCCACGCCGAGACGTACCGCAGGCCCGCCCTGACCTGCTCCTCGGTGTTGGCCGCCAGCACGTCCTTGACACCCTGCACCACCAGCGGCGGGTTGGCAGCGATCTCGGCGGCCAGCTCCCGGGCGGCTGCCAGCACGGCCTCCTGGTCGGGGTGGACGTCGTTGACGAGACCGATGCGCTCGGCCCGCGCGGCGTCGATGTCACGGCCGGTCAGCGCCAGCTCACGCAGATGCCCCTCGCCGATGATCGCGCCCAGCCGCTGCAGGCTGCCGAGGTCGGCGACGATCGCCACCTTCACCTCGCGCACACTGAACTTCGCGTCGGCGCTGGCCAGCCGGACGTCGGCGGCGGCGATCACGTCGACGCCACCGCCGATACACCAGCCGGAGACCGCGGCGATCACCGGCTTGCGGGTGGCCGCGACCGAGCTCACTGCCTCCTGCAGCCTGCGGACCTCGCCGAGGAACGTCGTCCTCGGCCCGGCCAGCGCCTCACCGCCGAGGTACTCGGCCCAGCTCGGCAGCATCGCGGGCAGGTCGAGGCCGTAGGAGAAGTTCCTGCCGCTGCCGGTGAGCACGATCGCCCTGACCTCGGGGTCGGCGTCGAGTGCACCGAAGACCAGGGGCAGCTCGCGCCAGAAGTCGGGTCCCATCGCGTTGCCCTTGGACGGCCCGAGCAGCGTCACCTCGGCCACGTGCCCCTCGCGGTCCACCCGCAGCGAGACGAGATCGGTCAGGTTCTCGGCGGAATGTGTCATGGCTGTCATCCTGACTCACGTGGTTGACGCCGTGCCAACCACGGGCCACCCATTAGCCTGGCGGTAGTCCGGCGAGTGAGAGGACCGCGATCGCGATGAGCACTGCAACCGCGTTCGACGAGGGGCTGGACCCTGCGCGCCCCTCCATCCCCCCGGGCTCGAGGGGTGCGCGCCCGATCGAACTGGCCGGCTCGTTCGAGTTCGGCGGCCACCGGCTGGCCTACACCGAGTTCGGCGCGGGGCCGCAGGTCGTGGTGCTGACGCACGGCATCATGTTCAGCCGCCGCATGCACGCGCCGCTGGCCCGCGCGCTGGCGGCCGACGGCTACCGGGTGGTCACCCTGGATCTGCTCGGGCACGGCGACTCGGACCGGCCCGGCGAGTCGTGGCACTACTCGATGCCCGACTTCGCCGCCCAGACCCTGGCGCTGCTGGATCACCTCGGAATCGAGCGGGCCGTGGTCGGCGGCACGTCGCTGGGCGCCAACGTGGCACTGGAGGTGGCGGTGGTGGCGCCCGAGCGGGTGCGCGGTCTCGTCGTCGAGATGCCGGTACTGGACAACGCGCTGGTGGCGGGCCTGCTGACGTTCGGCCCGCTGCTGTTCGCCGCCCGGTTCGTGCCGATCGCGGTGCGCGCCGTGGGTGCGCTCGCGCGGCTGGTGCCGCACGGCAACCAGTGGGTCGACGTGGTCACCGACACGCTCGACCAGCGTCCCGAGGCCATGGCGGCGCTGCTGCACGGGGTGTTCTTCGGCCGCATCGCCCCGCCGAAGTCGGTCCGCGGCGGCATCGCCACGCCAGCGCTGGTGATCGGGCACGAGGGCGACCCGGTGCACCCCTTCGGCGACGCGGGCTCGCTGGCCGAGGACCTGCCGGACGCGGAGTTCGTGAAGGCCACGAGCCCGGTGGAGCTGCGGCTGCAGCCGACCCGCCTGACCGGGCAGATCAGCGCCTTCGTCGGCCGTTGCTACGGACGCTGAGCGAGGTCGACGACGGGGCCGATCACGGTGACGGCGGGCGGTTTGATCCCCGCCTCGGCGGCGTCGGCCGCGATGCCCTTGAGGGTGGAGCGCACCACCCGTTGTGTGCGCAGGGTGCCCTCCTGGATCATCGCCACCGGCGTGTCCCCGGGACGGCCCGCCGCCACGAGCGCGTCGGCGAACTGCTCGATCCGCTCGACGCCCATCATGAGCACGATCGTGCCGCGCAGCCTGCCGAGCGCGTCCCAGTCCGTCAGCGACTGCGGGTGGCCGGGCGGCACATGTCCGGAGACGACCACGACCTCGTGCGTGACCCCGCGGTGGGTCACCGGGATGTCCGCGACGGCGGGCACGGCGAACGCGCTGGTGATGCCGGGCACGATCGTGACCGGCACCCCGGCCTCGGCGCAGGCCAGCACCTCCTCGAAGCCCCTGCCGAAGACGTAGGGGTCGCCGCCCTTGAGCCGGACGACGAACTTGCCCGCCTTCGCGTTGTCGACGAGCGTGCTGTTGATCACGTCCTGGCTGGCCGCGCGGCCGTAGGGGATCTTGGCCGCGTCCACCACCTCGACGTGCGGCGGCAGCTCGTCCAGCAGCTCCCGCGGCGCGAGCCGGTCGGTCACGACGACGTCGGCCCTGCCGAGCAGGCGCCTGCCCCGCACGGTGATCAGCTCCGGGTCGCCGGGCCCGCCGCCGACGAGGGCCACGCCGGGCAGCAGCGGCTCGCCCTCGCCGCCGCCGGCACCCGGGTCGGCGACGACACCGGTGCGCAGGGCGTCGAGCACGTTGTCCCGGACGGTGGCGGAGCGGCGGTGGGTCCCGCCCGCCAGCACGCCGACGAGCAGGCCGTCGTGCTCCCCGGCGGCCGGAGTGACCGCGCTGCCCTCCTGCCCGGCGTCGGCCCGCACGCAGAACAGGTGCGCCCGCTCGGCGTCCGCGCAGATCGCGGCGTTGACCTCAGGGTCGTCGGTGCAGGCCAGCACGTACCAGGCTCCGGTGAGGTCACCGGCGGCGTAGCGGCGCCGGTGCCAGGTGATCTCGCCCGCGTCGGCCATCGCGCTCACCGACGGCGTGGTCTCCGGGGAGATCAGCTCCACCACGGCCCCCGCGGCGACGAGCCGGGGCAGTCGCCGCTGGGCGACCGTGCCGCCGCCGGCCACGACGACCTTCCGGCCCGCCAGATCCAGTCCGACCAGGTAGTGCTGCTCCTCCGCCATGCGCCAAGCATGCCGTCCGCCCCTGGAGGGTGCGCGGTCAGGGTTGCGGCAGTGTGAGCAGCTCCTCGTTGCCGGCCGCCCGCGCGGGCTCGCGCGCCGCGGCCCGCCGGCTCACGCACCGCGGCGCGCGGCGGGATAGGGCAGCAGCGCCATCTCCCTGGCGTTCTTGATCGCGGTGGCGACCTGCTTCTGCTCCTGCGGGCTGAGCCCGGTGACGCGGCGGGCGCGGATCTTGCCCCGGTCGGAGATGAACTGCCGCAGCAGGGCGGTGTCCTTCCAGTCCACCTCCCGCACACCGTTGGCCCGCAGCAGGTTGCGCTTGCGCTTGGCGACGCGCGGCTCACGCCTGCTCATGGTCGGCTCCCTTCCTCGTCACCAGCTGGACTTGGTCACGCCGGGCAGCTCGCCGCGGTGGGCCAGCTCGCGCAGGCGGATCCGGGACAGGCCGAACGCGCGGAAGTACCCGCGGGGCCTGCCGTCGACGGCGTCCCGGTTGCGCAGCCGGGTCGGGCTCGCGTCGCGGGGCATGGCCTGCAGGGCCGACACCGCCGCCGCCCGCTGCTCGGGTGCCGTGTGCGGCGAGCGGACGAGCGCCTTCAGTTCGGCCCGCCGCCCGGCGTGCCGGGCGACGATCGCCCGCCGCTGGGCGTCGCGCGCGATCTTCGACTTCTTCGCCATCAGCGCTCCTCCCGGAACTCGACGTGGCGGCGTACCACGGGGTCGAACTTGCGCAGCACCATGCGGTCGGGATCGTTGCGCTTGTTCTTGCGGGTCACGTAGGTGTAGCCGGTGCCGGCCGTGGAGCGCAGCTTGATGATCGGCCGGATGTCGTTGCGTGCCATGTCTAGAGCCGCACCCCCTTGGCGCGCAGCTCGGCCACCACCGCGTCGATGCCGCGCTTGTCGATGGTCTTCATTCCCTTCACCGACACCCGCAGGCGCACCCAGCGACCCTCGCTGGGCACCCAGTAGCGCCGGGTCTGCAGGTTCGGCTCCCAGCGCCGCGACGTGCGCGTGTGCGAGTGCGACACCTGCTTGCCGTAACCCGGCCTCCGGCCGGTGACCTGGCAAACAGCGGACACAAGCCCTCCCTGATTGCTAGTGATTATCGTTTTCATTTACAGTACATGGCTGTGACCGACAAGCACCGCGTGCCCCTCGTCCTGATCGCCGGCCTCTCCCCCGACGCCGGTTCCGACCTCGCCGGCCGCCTGCGTGGTGACGACCGCGGCACGGCGGTGGTGCACCACGACCTGCGCCAGATCGGCTCCGGCGTCGTGCTGCGCAGGCTGCGGCTCGGCCCCCGCGAGTCGCTCACCACCCTCGAGCTGGCGCACGGCTGCGTGTCTTGCACGCTGCGGGAGGACCTGCTGCCGCTGCTGCGCACGCTGGCTCGCAGGCCCGAGGTGCGGCGCATCGTGGTGCACCTGGACGAGGCGATGGAGCCCGAGCCGGTGTGCTGGGCGGTGCACCACCTGATCGTCGGCGACCGGCCGGTGATCGACGACGTGCAGATCGAGGCCGTCGTCACCGCGGTGGACGCGGGATCGTGGCTGGCCGACGCCACCGGCGACGACACGATGGCCGACCGGGGCCTGCGCGCCGCCGCCGACGACGAACGCACCGTCGCCCAGGTGGCCCTGTCCCAGGTCGAGTTCGCCGACGTGCTGGTGCTGTCCGGCGCCGCACCCGACGCGTGGACCGCCGCCAGGACCGGCGCCGTGCTGGAACGGGTCGCGCCGTCCGTGCCGATCCTCCAGGCGTCCGCTGTGGACACCGCCACCCTGCGGAGCGCCGTGCCGGCCCACGCGCGCCGCGGGGAGCCCACCGACGTGCACGGCGCGCTGCTGCGGGGAGAGCCGCCCCTGCACGCCGACTGCGGCGTGGCGGTGCTGCCGTTCTTCGCGCAGCGCCCGTTCCACCCGCAACGGCTGCACGAGGCCATCGACGTGCTGCTCGACGGTGTCGTCCGGACCCGGGGCCGCGCCTGGGTCGCCAGCCAGCCGGACGCGGCGTTCTGGGTCGAGTCGGCCGGTGGCGGGCTGGGCATCGGCCACGCCGGGGCCTGGCTGGACTCGCCGGGCGCTCCCGCGTGGGAGGACGTCTCGCCCGAGCGCCGCACCCTCGCCTCGCTGCGCTGGCATCCGCGCTTCGGCGACCGTGCCCAGGAGCTCGTGGTGGTGACCCACCAGGCCGAGCCGCGCGACATCGAGGCCACGCTCAACGCGGCGCTGCTCACGGACGAGGAACTGGCCGCGGGACCCGCGGCCTGGACGCGCTACCCGGACCCGTTCGGCGAGTGGCACACCGATCCCTGCGAGGACGGTGAGCTCGGCGGCACGCACGACGTCAACGCCTCTCCAGGAAAGGAAGAAACGGAATGAAGAAAGGCCTGCACCCCGATTACCATCCGGTGGTGTTCCAGGACTCCTCCACGGGGGACGCGTTCCTGACGCGGTCCACCGTCACCTCCGAGCGCACCATCGAGTGGACCGACGGCAACACCTATCCCCTGGTGCTGGTCGACGTCAGCGCGTGGTCGCATCCGTTCTGGACCGGCGCCCGCCGGATCATGGACACCGCGGGCCAGGTCGAGAAGTTCCACCGCCGCTACGGCCGCCGGGCAGGTGGTCGCTGATGGCGGTGCCCAAGCGGAGGATGTCGCGGTCCAACACCCGGTCCCGCCGCGCGCGGTGGGCAAGGCTCACGCCGCCGGACCTCGTGCCGATCGTGGTCGACGGGGAGCGCATGCTCGTGCCGCGCAGGCTGGTGCCGCATTTCCGGCGGTTCGGCCGGTGAACCCCGAGTTCGCGGCCGGGGTGTTCAGCGCGGCGCGGGCGGAGTTCGCCGACTGGTCGGCGCGGCTGTGGCGGCCGCTCGGCGCGATCACCGCGGCGGTCGCCAGGCCCGCACCCGGCGAGCGGGTGCTCGACGCGTGCTGCGGTGCGGGCGCCTCGGCCGTGCCCGCCGCGCTGGCGGTCGGGCCCTCGGGCACGGTGGACGCCGTGGACGTGGCCGAGGGGCTCGTCGAGCAGGGCAGGCAGGAGGCCGCCGCACTGGGGCTGCACCAGCTGCGGTTCACCGCCGCGGACGTCCTGTCGTGGACCGGCGGGCCCTACGACGTGGTCCAGTGCTGCTACGGGGTGTTCTTCTTCCCCGACATGGACGCCGGGACCCGGCACCTGGCGAGCCTGCTGCGCCCCGGCGGCCGTCTGGTGGTGTCGTCCTGGCTGGAGGGCGGCATGGCGAGGATCGTGCCGATCGGCCGGGACGCCGCGCTGCCCGAACGCCCGGAGCTGGCCGAGCACGGGGAGCGGGTCAACGCCAGCGACCGGGTGGACACCCCCGCGAAGGTGCGCGACTGGCTGAGCTCGCTCGGACTGCGCGACATCACGGTGCAGCAGGTGAGCTTCACCCAGCCGCTGCACCCCGACGACGCGTGGACCCTCTACCTCGGCGCCGCGATGCGGGCGTTCGTGGCGGGACTGCCGCCGGACGCGCTGGAGCGGGTCCGCGCCCGCTTCGTGGCCGGGCTGGCCGAGGCCGGGCTCGACACGCTCGACGCGAGCACGATCGTCGCCGTCGCGCACCGCGATTGACCCGGGTCCGACCGGCGCCCGGCGGCGCGCCGAAGGTGCCCTCGGGTACGCACCAGGTACCCGAGGGCACCTTCGGCGCGGCGGCTGCCTGCCCACGACGCTAGGGGCGGTAGAGCTGTGACAGGAACTCCAGCAGGAGCCGTTCCCGCAGCCGGGCCGGTGCCACGGCGAGCAGGGCGTTGATCGGGGCCATCCGGTCCGGCAGGGCACCGGCTGCCCCGCCGCCGTGCTCGCCGAGGCCCGCCGCCGCGAGCAGGCCCGCGAACTGCTCGGCCGTCAGCGCGTCCGGGTCGAGGGCCGCGATGAACTCCTCCAGCTCCGCACCCACCCGCACGGGCCCCGCCTGCCGCGCCGCCGCCACCGACGCCGTCAGGTCGGCGAGGAACTGCGCCTCGCTGCCCCGGTTGGCGGCGGTGACGGTCAGGTGCAGGTTCACCGGCGAGGTCTCGTGGGCGAACTGCGGCTGCACGTACCAGCCGCGCGCCTTCATCTCGTCGGCCACCGTGAACAGGTCGAAGCCGGCCTCGGCGCCCTCGGTGGCGAGCGCCAGCAGCGTCGAGTCCGGCGTGCCCAGCACCCGCAGGCCGTCGAGGCGCGCCACCCCGTCGGCGATCTCCCGCACCGCGGCCAGCGTGTCGCGGGCGAGCCGCAGGTAGCCGTCGTCGCCGAGGTGCCGCAGCACCGCCCAGGCCGCCGCCAGCGGGCCGCCCGAGCGCGTGGACTGCACGGTGGTGTTGAGCATCGTGTAGCCGGGCCAGTCGGCGCTGGCGAAGTAGTGCCCTCGCCGCAACGAGGCGTCGGCGTGCAGCAGCACCGAGGTGCCCTTCGGGCAGTAGGCGTACTTGTGCAGGTCCACCGAGATGCTGGTGACCCCGGCGACGGAGAGGTCGAACGCGGGCACGTCCACGCCGAGCTGCCGCAGGTACGGCAGCACCCAGCCGCCGATGCACGCGTCGACGTGCATCCGCACCCCCCGTTCGGCCGCGGCGGCGGCGATCTCGCCGACCGGGTCGACCACGCCGTGCGCGTACGACGGCGCGCTCGCGACGACCAGCACGGTGTGCTCGTCCATCGCGGCGGCCATCGCCGCCGGATCGGCGCGGAAGGTCACCGGATCGACGGGCACGTGCACCGCGCGGACACCGAACAGGTGCGCTGCCTTGCGGAAGGCGGCGTGCGCGGTGGACGGCAGCACGATCGCCGGGTCGGCGACGTCCCGGCGGCCCTCCCTGGCGGCGAGCACCGCCAGCAGGCAGGACTCCGTGCCGCCCGAGGTCACCGCGCCTGCCGTGTCGGCCGTGCCGCCGAGCAGCCGCGCCGCGGCGGCGACGAGGTCGTTCTCCATCCGCAGCAGGCTCGGAAACGCCGTGGGGTCCAGCCCGTTGGCCGAGGACGCCAGGGCGTGCGCGCCCGCGCCCAGCTCGTCGAGCCCGGCAAGGCCACTGTCGTAGACGTAGGCGAGCGTGCGCCCGCCGTGTGTCGGCAGGTCGTGCGCGCGCAGCGCACGCAGCTCGGCGAGCACGTCGTCGGCGCTGCTCATGCGGCATCCTCCACTCTCCGGGTCTCGCCCTCCAGCACGCTGCGGCGCAACAACGGGATCCCGGCGAGGATCAGCACCGCGGGAAGCGCGGAGAAGCCGAGCGCGATCGCGGTGACCGCGCTGTCCGGCTGCGCCGCCGAGGCGTCCACACTGGACACGTAGCCGCCCGCGCCGAGCACGAGCCCGAACAGCCCCGGCCCGAGCGCGAGGCCCAGCGTCTCGGCGGCCGTCCACACCCCGGCGGTGACGCCGGCGCGGGTCGCGCCGGTGCGGGTCTCCTCCGCCGAGATCAGGTCCGGCAGGATCGCCAGCGGGAACACCTGGATGCCCGCGTAGCCGACACCGGCCAGCGCCACCAGGCAGAACACCACCGCCAGCGGCAGTG
This sequence comes from Prauserella muralis, assembly GCF_003202285.1. Classification (GTDB taxonomy): domain Bacteria; phylum Actinomycetota; class Actinomycetes; order Mycobacteriales; family Pseudonocardiaceae; genus Prauserella_B; species Prauserella_B muralis. Next base: position 306,257 of record NZ_MASW01000005.1, on the reverse strand, counting down.
CCTGCGCGAAGGCGAGCCCGGCCAGCGCCACCGCGAAGACCACCGAGGCGACCCGGAACCCGGCGAGCTTGCCGCCGGTGCGGCCCAGCCGGTCCCACACCGGCATCACGAGCAGGGCGGGCCCGACGAACCCGGCGAACAGCAGCGACCGCAGGTCCGCGTCGCCGAGCACGTGGCGGGCGGCGTAGCTGACGCCCGCGAGCAGCGTCGCCACCCCGAGCGCCTGCACGAAGTAGACGGCGAGCAGCCAGCGGAACGAGCGCCACACGCGCATCGTCACCCACAGCGCCCGCCACGTCGGCGACGGCTGCAGCAGCCTGCCCCGTGGCGCCCTGCGGATGCCGAGGTACACGCCGATCGTGCCGCCGACGATGAGCACGCCGACGAACACGCCCATGAGCCGGTAGCCCGCGACGCCCCCTCCCGCGCTCGCGATCGCCGGGGCCACCGCGCCCGACACCAGGATGGCCAGCGCGAGCACGGCGATGCGCCACGACGTCAGCCGGGTCCGCTCGTGGTAGCCCTCGGTCAGCTCGGCCGGCAGCGCGTTGAACGGCACCTGGAAGAACGCGAAGGCCGTGGCACAGGCAAAGAACACCACGACGACGTAGGCCGCGTCGGCCGCGACGCTGCCGAAACCGGGGTGGGCGAACATCGCCGCGAAGCACACGGCGAGCACGAGCCCGCCGGTCACGATCGAGCGCAGCCTGGTGCCGCGCCTGGCCAGCCCGGCATCGGAGATGCGGCCCGCGATCGGGTTGAACAGCACGTCCCACGCCTTGGGCAGCAGCACGATCGCCCCGGCCGCGGCGGCCGGGACGGCCATCGTGTCGGTGAGGTAGGGCAGCAACAGCAGCCCGGGAACGGTGCCGAACGCGCCCGTGACGAACGAGCCGAGCGAGTAGCCGAGCCGCGTGCTCGTGCCCAGTGCCGCCATCATTCTCCTCGCGCCGATCACGCCGACAGGTGGGCAGATCGTGTCACCCGCGCCCGCGCGGGCCCGAGGCGGCCCGGGGTTGTCAGGAGAGCACGTCGGCGACCCGGCGCAGCGTCGCGGTGTCGCCGCGCACCAGCATCGTCGTCACCACCGACTCCTCCCACCGCGCGAGCTCGTCGCGGATCTTCTCCGGCGGGCCGACGAGCGCGGTGTCCTCCACCAGCCGGGTCGGGATCGCCGCGGTCGCCTCCTTCTTCCGCCCCGCCAGATAGAGGTCCTGGACCTTGTCGGCCACGTCGGCGTACCCCATGCGCGCGAACACGTCGTGGTGGAAGTTGACCGTCTTGGCGCCCATGCCGCCGATGTAGAGCGCCAGGGACGGCTTGATCAGGTCGGCGGCCTGCTCGACGTCGTCGTGCACGATCACCGGCACCGACGCCGCGACCTCGAAGGTCTCCGGCCGTGCGGCGCGCCGGGCGAAGCCCTCCTCCAGTGCCGCGCGGTAGAAGTCGTCGGTCTTCGGGGAGAAGAACAACGGAAGCCAGCCGTCGCAGATCTCGGCCGACAGCGCGACGTTCTTCGGCCCCTCGGCGGCCAGGTAGATCGGGATGTGCGGGCGCAGCGGATGCACGGTGGACTTGAGTGGCTTGCCGAGGCCGGTGCCGCCGCGCAGCGGCAGCTGGTACTGCTGCCCGTCGTGGGTCACCGGCGCCTCGCGGGCGACGACCTTGCGCACGATGTCGACGTACTCGCGGGTGCGGGCCAGCGGCTTCGGGTACGGCTGGCCGTACCAGCCCTCGACGACCTGGGGCCCGGACGCGCCGAGTCCCAGCACGAACCGGCCACCGCTGAGGTGGTCGAGCGTCATGGCGGCCATCGCGGTCGCGGTGGGCGTGCGCGCCGACATCTGCACGATGTTGGTGCCCAGCGTGACGCGGGAGGTGGCGGCGCCCCACCAGGCGAGCGGCGTCAGCGCGTCGGAGCCGTAGCCCTCGGCGGTCCACACCGACTCGAAGCCGAGCCGTTCGGCCTCCACGATGGCCTCGAGCGCGCCCTCCGGAGGGCCGGAGGACCAGTAGCCGATGTGGTAACCGAGCTTCACGCCATCTCCTTCGGTTCGACGGGTGGACAGTAGTGCGTCGGCCGGTGCCGTTCGCTCTCCGGGGGAAGGTTGCGCGCCGGGGTGTGCACCAGCGGCGCGTCGGCGGGCGCCCTGCCGAGCGCGCGTCGCCAGCCCGCGCGGGCCCTCGGGTGGTAGCGGCGCTCGAACGGCACCAGGGAGAACACCGCATGGACGGCCTTGCCGAACGCCCGGTGTGCCAGCTCGTCGCGGCGCGACCACCGGTAGCCGAGCAGCGCGCGCACCGGCTGGTCGTACAGGCCGACGGTCAGCCAGACGAAGCCCTTGGCCAGCGGGATGCGCAGCAGCCGCCACACCGCGTCGGGCAGCAGGCGCAGCGGGTCCGGCTTGGCGATGCGCGTCAGGTCGAGCACGTCGCGGGTGGCCTTGTTGTCCTCGAGCACCTCGGTGCACATGCGGTGCCAGTAGTCGCCGAACTCCTCCCACGTGCGCGGCACCGGACGCATGCTCATGCCGTACATCCGGTACCACCGCAGGTGCTCGTCGAAGAGCCTGCGGGTGTCGCGCTCGGTGAGCCCGCCCATGAAGTTCTCGGCGATGAGCAACGTGGAGACGAAGAACGTGGCGTGTGCCCAGTAGAAGGTCTCCGGGTCGAGCGCGTGGTAGCGGCGTCCGCGCGCGTCGACGCCCTTGATGGTGTCGTGGTAGCCGCGGACCTCCAGCGCGGTCCGGTGAGCGCGTGGCCCGTCGTAGACCACGCCCCCGATCGGGTACAGCGAGCGGAACAGCCGCTGCCAGCGCTCGGCGAAGAACCGCGAGTGCTGTTCGACTCCCGCGCCGAGCTGCGGATGCATGTTCTGCATCGACCCGGCCCACAGGGCGATCAACAGCCCGCGCCAGTCGCCGAAGTACTTCCAGGTCAGCGAGTCCGGCCCCAGCGGCTCCGGTTGCGACATGCTCCACCCCCGCAAACTGACTACGACCGTTGTCAGGCTAGGGTTGACAACATCCGTAGTCAACCGGGAGGGGCCGATCCGATGCCTGCCGCGGGCCGCACCTGGGCCGGGACCACGCTCACCGACCGCAAGGCCGCGCGGCGCAGGCAACTGCTCGACGCGGGGCTGGACCTGCTCGGCACCGGCGGCAGCGGCGCGGTGAGCGTGCGCGCGGTGTGCAGGCACGCCCGGCTCACCGAGCGCTACTTCTACGAGAACTTCGCCGACCGCGACGAGCTCATCCTCGCCGTCTACGAGGGCGTGGTCGCCGAGGCGCACCAGGCGCTGCTCGACGCGGTCACGGCGGGCACGGAAGGCACGGCGGAGCCGCGGGTCCGGGCGGAGGCCGCGGTGACGGCGTTCGTGGAGCTCATCATCGACGACCCGCGCAAGGGCAACGTGCTGCTGCTCGCGCCGCTGACCGACCCCGCACTGAGCAGGCGCGGCGTCGAACGGGTCCCCATGTTCGCCGAGCTCGTGCGCGAGCAGCTCTCCGACAGCCTCGACGAGGGCGAGCGCGCCATGACCGCGACCGCCCTCGTCGGCGGGCTGACCAACCTGTTCACCGCCTACCTCGGCGGCACGCTGCACGTCGGCCGCGAGCGGCTCGTCGCGCACTGCGTGCGGCTGGTGCTCAGCTCCGCGGGCTACCCCGCGCCGCACTCCTAGCCGTCCGCCCGCTCGGCGGCCAGCTGCAGCGCGATGTCGATGATCATGTCCTCCTGGCCGCCGACGTAGCGCCGCTCGCCCACGCGGTAGAGGATCTCGTGCGCGGGAACGCCGTAGCGCTGCGCGGCCCGCTCGGCGTGCAACAGGAAGCTCGAGTACACCCCGGCGAAGCCCTGCACGATCGACGAGCGGTCCATCACCGGCAGCCGCGTGATGTAGGGCTTGACGACGTTCTCGGCGGCCTCCATCAGCACGTCCTTGTCGACGCCGGTGGGGATGCCCAGCCGTTCGAAGGCCGCCGCCAGCACCTCGGTCGGCGAGTTGCCCGCACCGGCGCCCAGCGCCACGAGCGAGCCGTCGATCTGGCGGGCGCCCGCCCGGTAGGCCAGCACCGAGTTGGCCACGCCGAAGCTGAGGTTCTGGTGCCCGTGGTAGCCGACCTGCGCCGCCTCGCCGACCTCGGCCACGAGTGCGGCCACCCGCTCGGAGGCGTCCTCCAGGATCAGCGCTCCCGCGGAGTCGACGACGTAGACACACTCACAGCCCGCGTCGACCATGATCCGCGCCTGCTTGGCCAGCGCCTCGGGCTCGGACATGTGGGCCAGCATCAGGAACCCGACGGTCTCCAGGCCCAGCTTCCGCGCCTCGGTGAAGTGCTGGATGGACACGTCGGCCTCGGTGCAGTGGGTGGCGATGCGCACCGCGCCCGCGCCGAGGTCGGCGGCGGCCTTGAGGTCGGTGACCGTGCCCAGCCCCGGCAGCAGCAGGACGGCGATCCTCGCCTGCGTCGCCTCGTCCACCGCCGCCGCGATGAGCGTGCGCTCGTCGACGAGGGAGAAGCCGTAGTTGAAGGTCGAGCCGCCGAGGCCGTCGCCGTGGGTCACCTCGATCAGGGACACGCCCGCGGCGTCCAGCGCGCGCACCGTGTCGCGCACGTGGGCCTCGGTGAACTGGTGGGCCATCGCGTGGCTGCCGTCGCGCAGCGTCGTGTCGACGAGCCGGACTGTCTCGTTCATGCGCGCACCGCCCTTCCCGCGATGATCCGTTCCGCCAGCAGCTCGCCGACCTGGGCGGCCGCGGCGGTCATGATGTCCAGGTTGCCCGCGTAGGTCGGCAGGTAGTCGCCGTTGCCCGCCACCTCCAGGAACACGGCGACGCGGGCGCGGCCGTTCCAGTCCGGCCGGGGGTCGTCGAACTGCGGGTCGGCCTTGAGCGTGTAGCCGGGCACGTAGGCCTGGACGTCGCGGACCATGCGGTGGACGGACTCGCTGACGGCGTCGCGGTCGGCGTCCGGGTCGATCGCGCAGAACACGGTGTCCCGCATGATCATCGGCGGCTCCATCGGGTTGATGATGATGATCGCCTTGCCCGTGCCCGCGCCGCCGACCCGCTCCAGGCCCCGCGCCGTGGTCTCGGTGAACTCGTCGATGTTGGCGCGGGTGCCCGGTCCCGCCGAGCGGGAGGACACCGACGCGACGATCTCGGCGTAGGGCACCGGGGTCACGCTCGCGACCGCGTGCACGATCGGGATGGTCGCCTGCCCGCCACAGGTGATCATGTTCAGGTTCGGCGCGTCCAGCTGGGCCGGCAGGTTCACCACCGGGCACGTGAACGGGCCGACCGCGGCCGGGGTCAGGTCGACAGCCTGGATGCCGGCGTCGGCGTAGCGGGGCGCGCTCGCCAGGTGGGCCTTCGCCGAGGTCGCCTCGAACACCAGGTCCGGCAGCGTGTCCTGCGCGAGCAGCCAGTCCACGCCCTCCGCGGAGGCCTCGATGCCCAGCTTCGCCGCCCTGGCCAGTCCGTCGGAGTCCGGGTCGACGCCGACCATGTAGCGCACGTCGATCCGCTCGCTGCGGCGCAGCTTGGCGAGCAGGTCCGTGCCGATGTTTCCGGGGCCGACGATCGCGGCCACCGCTCGGGCTTCGCTCATGGGACACGACGCTGCTCCACCACGTGGTGCACTATCAACGTATGTGTCCCGCTGACCGGAACGACGCGGCGACGGCCGCACGGCTGACCGCCCTGCTCACCGCGTTCTCACCGGGCGACGAGACGCTCGGCGTGTCGGAGCTGGCCCGGCGCACGGGCCTGCCCAAGTCGAGCGTGCACCGCCTCGCCGGGCACCTGGTGACCCACGGCCTCCTGGAGCGCGAGGGCACCGGGTTGCGGCTCGGGCTCAAGCTGTTCGAGATCGGCCAGCTGGCGGTGCGCCAGCGCGGCCTCGTCGACGCCGCCCGCCCGTACCTGGCCGATCTGCGCGAGGCCACGCGCAACACGGTGCACCTCGCGGTGCTGGAGGGCACCGAGGTGGTGTACCTGGACATCCTGCGCGGGCCGGACGCGCCGCGGCTGCCGTCGCGCATCGGCGGGCGGTTTCCCGCGCACGCCACGGCCGTGGGCAAGGCGATACTGGCGTTCTCACCGGAGTCCGTTGTGGACACCGTGATCTCGGCGGGGCTGCCGCGGATCAGCACCCGCACCATCACCGCGCCCGGCCTGCTGCGCGGCCAGCTGTCGGCCGTCCGCGACGAGGGGCTGGCCTACGACCGCGAGGAATCCGGCGTCGGGGTGGTGTGCACGGCCAGCCCGCTGCGCGGCGCCGACGGCGTCGCTCTCGCGGCGATCTCGCTGTCCGGCTGGACGAACCGGATGCGCGTGGAGCGCGTGGCCCCCGCCGTGCGCACCACCGCGCTGGCCCTGTCGCGCACCCTGCACTGAAGCGCCCGCGCTCGCCCCGGGTGGCACCTTGAAGCTCCCCAATGCGGCATTCGCTCCACTGGATGGAGCGAATGCCGCATTCGCTCCACTGAGCGGAACAAATGTGGCATTGGGGAGCTTGGGGCTCAGGCTCCGCCCACCAGGTGCTCGAAGGCCAGCTGGGACAGTGCGGCGAAGCCGTAGCCCCGCCGGCCTGCCGCCTCCGGGTCGAAGTCCTCGAAGGCACTGCGGTCGGCCTTGAGGTCGGCCGGGCTCTCGCCGGGCGCCAGCGTCGGCTGGGCCAGTTCCGGCAGCCGGGAGGCCTCCAGCGCCTCCTGCACCCGCGGGTCGGCGCGGAAGGCGCGGGCCCGCTCGCGCAGCAGCAGGTAGCTGCGCATATTGGCAGCCGCGCTGGCCCACACGCCGTCGATGTCCTCGGTGCGCAGCGGCTTGTAGTCGAAGTGCCGGGGGCCGTCGTAGCCACCGTGCTCCAGCAGGTCCACGAGGAAGAACGCCGACAGCAGATCGCCGTGACCGAAGATCAGGTCCTGGTCGTAGCGGGGACCGCGCTGGCCGTTGAGGTCGATGTGGAAGAGCTTGCCCTGCCACAGCGCCTGGCCGATGCCGTGCACGAAGTTGAGCCCGGCCATCTGCTCGTGGCCGGTCTCCGGGTTCACGCCCACCAGCTCGTGGTGCTCCAGCTGGGAGATGAACGCCAGCGCGTGCCCGATGGTGGGCAGGAAGATGTCGCCGCGCGGCTCGTTCGGCTTGGGCTCCAGCGCCAGCCGCAGGTCGTAGCCCTGGTCGAGCACGTACTGCGCGATGGTGTCGATGCCCTCCCGGTAGCGGTCGAGCGCGGCGCGCACGTCCTTGGCGGCGTCGGTCTCCGAGCCCTCCCTGCCGCCCCACAGCACGTAGGTGCGGGCGCCCAGCTCGGCGGCGAGGTCGACGTTGCGCAGCACCTTGCGCAGCGCGAAGCGGCGCACGTCGCGGCTGTTGCTGGTGAGCGCGCCGTCCTTGAACACGGGATGGCTGAACAGGTTGGTCGTCGCCATCGGCACCACGAGGCCGGTGTCGTCGAGGGCGGCCCGGAACCGCTTGATCTGCTGCTCGCGGGCCGAGTCGCCGCTGCCGAACGGGATCAGGTCGTCGTCGTGGAAGGTGATGCCCCACGCGCCGAGCTCGGACAGCCGGTGCACGGCCTCCACCGCGTCCAGCGCGGGACGCGTCGCGTCGCCGAACGGGTCCACGGCCCGCCAGCCGACCGTCCACAGGCCGAAACTGAACTTGTCCTCGCGAACGGGTTGCACGACCACGGTGTCCTCCAGAACGGAAATAAGTTTGGTGCCTGAACTTATCGGCGGGCACCGACGCCGGTCAAGACTTTCGTTCAGCCGGTGAACCATTAGGATCGCTCCGGTGACGCACGCACGACCGGCTGGCCAGCACACCGTCCGCAGGCACAACTCCGCGCTGGTGCTCGGCGCCATCGCCGAGTCGCCCGGCATCTCGCGGGCCGGGGTGGCGGCGCGCACCGGCCTGACCAAGGCCACGGTGTCGAGCCTCGTCGACCGGCTCGTCGCCGCCTCACTGCTCACCGACGCGGGCCCGGAGCGACGCGACGGCCCCGGCAGGCGCGGCACGTCGCTGTCACTGTCGCCACGGGGCCCGCACGGGCTCGGCGTGGAGATCGCCGTCGACTACGTGTCCACCTGCCTCGTCGACCTCACCGGCGCGGTGCACCACCACCGGACGAGGCCCTGCGACAACCGATCCCAGCCCGTGGGCCGGGTGCTCACCCGCGTCGCGAAGGCCGTCGACACCGCGCTCGGCGACGCCGCCGCACGCGGAGTCGACGTCGGCGGGGTGGGCATCGCGGTGCCCGGTCTCGTCGAGACCTCCAGCGGGCTGCTGCGGCTCGCGCCCAACCTCGGCTGGCGCGACGTGGACCTGCCCGCGGAGCTGCGGCGCCGCAGCGCGCTGCCGGGCGACGGCGTGCTCGTCGGCAACGAGGCGAACTACGCCGCGCTCGCCGAGCTGTGGGCGGGCGGCCACGACGGGCTCCGCGACTTCGTGCACGTGTCCGGAGAGATCGGCATCGGCGCGGGCATCGTCATCGAAGGGGCCCTGTTCGACGGCACCCGCGGCTTCGGCGGCGAGCTCGGCCACTTCGCCGTCAGCTCCCGTGGCCCGCGCTGCTCGTGCGGCGCGCGGGGCTGCCTGGAACGCCTCGCCGGCCAGGAGGCCATCCTCGACCGGGCGGCCGCACCCGACCTCGACGTGCTGGTGGAGCGGCTCGAGGCGGGTGAGCGCACGGCGACGGCGGCGGTGCGCGGCGCCGCGGACTGGCTCGGCGCCGCGCTGTCGAGCGTGCTCAACCTGCTGGATGTGCCCGCCGTCGTGCTCGGCGGCACCTACGCCCGGCTCCATCCGTGGCTGGCCGACCCGCTGGCCAGCCACCTGAGCGGCCGGGTGATGGGAGCACCGTGGTCGCCGGTGTCGGTGCTGCGCTCGGCCCTCGGCACCGAAGCCGCGGTGCGCGGCGCCGCCGCCTCCGCCGTGCGCACCATCATCGCCGACCCGGACGCCTACATCGCGCCGCGGTGAGGCCCGCTCAGTCCCGCGCGGCCGCGGCGGCCTCCTCCTCCAGAATCGGTGCGGCCACCGTGGCGGCGTGGATGCCGATGACGCTGACGATCTCCAGCACCTCCAGGATCTCGCCCGCCGTGGCGCCGTAGCCGATCGCGTTCCGCATGTGCAGCCGCAGTCCGGGCACGTACAGGTGCGTCGCCGCCGCGTCGAAGGCGCAGTAGATCAGCTCCTTCACCTTCGGCTCCAGCACCCCGGTGCGCCACGGCACCGACGAGAACTCCGTGTAGGCCTCGAACAGCTCCGGGTCCAGCTCCAGCAGCCCGTCCCAGAACGAGTGCCAGTACCCGCGACTGGCGGTGAACTCCTCCTTCAGCCTGCGCTGGTGCTCCGACAGCTCGGCGGGGCCGTCCCGCAGCCCGGCCTCCTCGAGCAACTCCAGCAGCAGCGGCACGCCGATGTTGGCGGCGTGGATGCCGAGCGTGCTCGTCAGCTCCAGCACCTCCATCACCTCCTCCTTCGTGGCACCGAAGGCGAGTGCTGCGCGGATGTGCTGCCGGATGCCGGGCGTGTAGAGGTGAGTGGCGGCGGCGTCGGCGGCGATGTAGACGAACTCCTTGACCTTGTCGTCGAGGTGGTTCTTGCGCCACGGCACGGCGGAGAACTCCAGGTAGGCCTCCAGGAATCCGGGGTCCAGCCGCAGGATCGACTCCCACGGATCGCCCCACCCGCCCCGCACGTCGATGAACCTGGCCTTGAGCTCCTCCTGGCGCGCGGTGAGCGGCGGCCGCTCGGTGGCGGTCATGCGGGTTCCTCCCCCTGCTCGGTGTGCCTCTTCCTCAGCCATTCGACGATCTCGGTGTGGTCGGCGCCCGGATCCAGCTCCTCGGCGGCCCGCGACCACAACCGCACCGCGTGCTCACCCAGCAGCGCGGGCCAGCCGGACTCCCTGGCCAGCTCGACGGCGATCCTCATGTCCTTCACCATCAGCCGCGCGCCGAAGCCGGAGTCGTAGCTGCCGGTCAGCACGTACCTGGGCCACTTGGTCTCGGTGGAACCGCTGCGCCCGCTGGAGGTGTTGACGGTGTCGAGCACGACCTTCGGGTCGAGTCCGAACTCCTCCCCCGCCAGCACGGCCTCCGAGGTGACCAGCAGGTGCGTGGCCGACATCAGGTTGTTGAGCGCCTTGAGCGCGTGCCCCGCCCCGACGCCGCCGACATGCAGCACCCGCTCCCCCAGCTCGGCCAGCACCCGCTCGACGCGCGCCACGTCCCCGTCCCGGCCGCCCGCCATGATCGTCAGGGAACCCGAGCGCGCCCCGGCGACCCCACCCGACACCGGGGCGTCCACGAACGCGACCTCGTGCTCTCGGGCCCGCGCCGCCACCTCCCGCGTCGAGTGCGGGCGCGACGAACCCATGTCCACCAGCACCGAGCCCGGCGCCATCGCGGCCAGCAGCCCGTCGGCGAAGACCACCCGCTCGACCACGTCGGAGCTGGGCAGCATCAGCAGGACCGCCTCGGCGCCCTCGGCCACCGCCCGCACGTCCGGCACCGGCGTCGCCCCCGCGCCGGAGACCGTGGCCAGCGCGGCGGCGTCCGCGTCGTGGCACCGCAGGAGGTAGCCCGCCCGCACGAGCCTGCGCGCCATGGGCGCCCCCATGTTGCCGAGCCCCACGAACCCGAGCACCGCGCCGGGCGCCAGCGCTGCACCGGTCACGGGACCTCGACCCCTTCGGCGGCAAGCTCGCCGAGCACGCGCTCGGCAACCCGGAACGACTCCAGCGCCGCCGGGACTCCACAGTAGACGGCCGTCTGCAGCAGCGCCTCCTGGATCTCCTGCCGCGAGCAGCCGTTGCGCACCGCGCCGCGCACGTGCACCCCGAACTCGTGCATGCGGTTCAGCGCGGTGAGCATCGCCAGGTTCAGCAGGCTGCGCGTGCGGCGTTCCAGGCCGTCGCGGGTCCACACCGCGCCCCAGCAGTACTCGGTGACCAGTTCCTGCACCGGCCTGCCGAACTCGCTGACCTTCGCCATCGAGCGCTCGACGTGCTCCTCGCCCAGCACCGCCTTGCGCATCCGCAGGCCCTCGGCCAGCCGTGTCTCGTTGTCCACTTGCGACATCCCCGTCCTCATCGTTGCCGCCGGGCCTGCGCGGCCCGGTAGTCCTGCTCGCTGACCGGCTCCTCCCACTCGGTGCGCCCCAGCGAGATGGCCACGTGCGCGAGCGCGCTGTGCTCCCCCGCGCCGTGCCAGTGCCGTTCACCGGGCGGCACCCAGACGACATCGCCGGGACCGAGCCGCTCCGGTGGCTGCCCTTCGCTGCACACCCAGCCGCTTCCCGTGGTCACCTGGAGGATCTGGCCGTGCTCGTGCCGGTGCCAGTGCGTGCGGGCACCGGGGGTGAAGTAGATGGTGTTGATCGTCACGCCGTCGGTGGCGGGCAGGACCGGATCGGCCCACACCGTGCCGTCGAACGTGGTGCCGCGCTGCTCGGTCCGCGCGTCCGGCGCGCGGCCACGGATGATCCTCACGACTCGCCGCCCTCCCCTGCCTCGTGCAGCCGCACGCCCCCGGCGACGTCGCCGATGGCGTCGACGACGCGGTTGCTGATCTGGTCCGCGTAACCCAGTGAGTTGGCCAGCCCGAAGCTGGCCAGCGGCCCCGACACGTTGAGGGTGGGAACGCCGAGCTCGTGCAGCAGGTCGGCGTAGAGCGCGACGTCCTTCATCATCAGCGTGCCGGTGAGCCCGCCCTCGAGGTAGTCGCCGTCGACGATGTGCGGGAACCGGTTGAGCGTGGCGAAGTTGACCCCGCTGCCCGCGTTGAGCACGTCGAGCAGCCGGTGCAGGTCCAGTCCGGCCTTGCGCCCCGCCACCATCACCTCGGCGGTGGCGGCGAGGCTGACGGCGTTGAGGAAGTTGTTGAGCACCTTGGCGGTGTGCCCGGTGCCGCTGCCGCCGAGGTGCACGACCGTGTCGCTGAACGGCTCCAGCGTCGGGCGGACGGCGTCCAGTGCGGTGGCCGCGCCACCGACCATCAGTGTGAGCGTGCCCTTCTCGGCGGCCGCGGCTCCGCCGGAGATGCCCGCGTCGAGGAGCTCGACACCGCGCTCGGCGAGGGCGGTGTGCAGCCGCACCGTCGACGACGGAGCCGCGGTGCTGAGGTCCACCACGATCTGCCCGGCCCGGCAGTGCGCCAGCAGCCCGTCGTCGCCGAGCACGACGCGCTCGATCACGGTGCTGTCCGGCAGGGACAGCAGGAGATGATCGGCGTGCTCGGTCACCTCGCGCACCGACCCGGCCCCCGAGGCGCCCGCACCGGCCGCCCGGTGCGGCACGGGGTCGTAGCCGAGCACCGGTGTCCCGGCCTCGACGATCCGCCGGGTGATCCGCCCGCCCATGTTGCCGAGCCCGATCACGCCGACCTTCGGCGTCGTCATCGTCATCGCACTCCTTCCGCAGGGCGGTCCCCGGCATCGGGGCGCCCGTCGACGGCGGTGGTGTCCCACGCCCCGGCTCCGCCGGAGGGCCGCACCGTGTTCACGATCGCCGACCCGCCGTCGGCGGAGATCACCTCGCCGTGCACGTACGCGGCGTCGTCGCTGAGCAGGAACACCACGACCGACGCGATCTCGTCGGGCGTCCCGGTGCGCCGCAGCGGCACCGTGGTGCCGCGGCGGAGCATGTCGTCGCCGCCGCCCGCCGCCGCGGCCGCGTCGCTGAACAGGCCGGTGGGCACCAGCCCGGGGGCCACCGCGTTGACCCGCACGCCGAGCGGGCCGCCGTACATCGCCGCACCGCGCAGCACACCCAGCACGCCGTGCTTGGAGGCCTGGTACGGCAGCAGGTCATGGCTGCCGCGCAGGCTCGCGATCGAGGCGGTGAGCACGATCGCGCCCCCGCCGTCCTGCGTCCGGTACCGGCGGAACGCCTCGCGCACGCCCAGGAACGCCCCCCGCAGGTTGACGCCGAGCACGTGGTCGAAGTCGTCCGCGGTCAGCTCGGGCAGCGGGGCGAACGAGCCGACGATGCCCGCGTTGAGGTGGTGCAGGTCGAGCCTGCCGAACTCCTCGACGGCCCGCTGCGCGTAGCGCCGCACGTCCTCCTCGCGGGAGACGTCGCCCGGCACCGCCAGGCCCGGCCCCGGCAGGCCGGCCACGACCCCGTGCACCCCGTCGGCGTCGACGTCGACGGCCACCACGCGCGCCCCGAGCGCGGACAGCCGCCGCGCGCTGGCGGCGCCGATCCCGCTCGCGGCTCCGGTGACCACCGCGACCTTGCCTTCCAAGCCTTCCCAGCCTTCCAACGATCTCGTCCTCGCTTCCTTCCTTGCCGGTGTCAGCCCACGCGGACCGCGAAGCCGGGGTCGGCGGGGTCCAGTGGCGGGAACCGGGTCAGCACCTCGGGGTCGTGGCCGGGCACGAGCACGGCGTCCTCGGCCAGCGCGCGGATCCGGTCGAAGCCCGCGTACATCGCGCGCAGGTCGGCCACCGCGACGAACGGCCGGTCGCGGTCGAGTTCCTCGTAGTAGTGCACCGCGTCGGAGGCCAGCACCACCGTGCCCCCGGCGGCGCGCACGAGCGCGATCACCTGGCCCGGCGTGTGCCCGCCGACCTCCTGCAGTTCCACGCCCGGCGCGGGCCGGTGGCGGCCGGTGAAGCGCGTCAGCCGCCCCGCCCGGGCGAGGCGCGCCAGCTCCTCCACGTCGGCCCGTTCGGCCGAGTGCCCGAACTGGACCCGCCACGCGTAGGGCCCGGTCCAGAACTCGAACTCCGCGTTGCTGATGAGCACCTCGGCGGCGCCGAAGAGGCCGAGGTTGCCCGCGTGGTCGTAGTGGGCGTGCGTGACGACCACCTGGCCGACGGCCGCGGGGTCGATGCCGAGGCGGCGCAGCGCCTCCGGCACACCGCAGGTGGTCGTGCGCCCACGCCGGTCGCCGACCTGCGGGGTGAACCCGGTGTCCACCACGATGGTGCGGACGTCGTTGCGCAGCACCCAGAAGAAGTAGTCCATCCTCATCGGACGGTCCGGCTCCGCGTAGACGTGGTGGTTGAGATACACCTGGCTGGCCACGGTCTCGCGCGTGGCGTAGCGCACGGCCAGCACCTCGTAGGCGTCCACTCAGACCGCCTTCGGCGCGGCCTGCGCCTGCTGCTCGCCGGCCTCGGCGCTGATGTCGCGGCCCGCCGTCTCGGGCAGGTGCCTGGCCAGGAACACGGTGGCCAGCAGCGCGACGAGCACGAGGTAGGAGGCCGGGAGCACGCTGCTGCCGGTGGCGCTGGCGATGGCGCTGGCGATGAACGGGCCGGGGCCGGCGATGAACGCCAGCGCGATGTTGAATCCGGTGGCGCTGCCGGCCGAGCGCGTGGCGGCCGGGAACAGCTCCACGAGCATGACCACGGTCGTGACGCTGACCAGCGACTGCGGCACGATGAGCAGCAGCAGCCCGAGCAGCACCGGCACGAACCCGCCCTGCCCCATCAGCACGAACGCGGGCAGGCCGAGCACCACGTAGCCGACGCTGCCCGCCAGGTTGACGCGGCGCCGCCCGTAGCGGTCCGAGATCGCTCCGGCGACCGGGCACAGGCAGGCGTAGATGGCCAGCCCGAGCCCGCTCAGCCCCAGTGCCGCGGGACGGGCCAGTTCCACGGTCTGCGTCAGGTAGTTGACCACGTACGTGGCCAGGTAGTAGAAGCCGAGGCCCTGCACGGCGGCGATGGCCAGCGTCAGCAGGATCGGCTTGAGATCGCGCTTGCCCGCGTTGCGCAGCGGCCTCTCCGCGACCTTGTTGAGCGCCTTGAGCTCCTGGAAGACCGGGGTCTCGTCCAGCTTCAGCCGCACGTACAGGCCGATGAGGCCCAGCGGCGCGGCGAGCAGGAACGGCAGCCGCCAGCCCCACGTCGTCATCTGCTCGTCGGTGAGCACGGACTCCAGCAGCAGCGCCACGCCGCTGCCCGCCAGCGTCGCCAGCGCGGCCGTGCCGGAGATGATGCTGCCGAACACGCCCCTGCGGTGGCGCGGGGTGGTCTCCAGCAGGAACGCGGCCGAGCCGGTCCACTCCCCGCCCGCCGAGAAGCCCTGCGCACAGCGCAGGACGACGAGCAGGGCCGGGGCCAGCACGCCGACCTGGGCGTAGCTGGGCAGCACGCCGATGAGCGTGGTGGTGGCGCCCATCATGAGCACCGAGAAGGACAGGGCGAACCGGCGGCCGCGGCGGTCCCCGAGGGAGCCGAGGACGAACCCGCCGACAGGGCGGAAGAAGAACGCGACGCCGAACACCGCCAGCGAGGCGAGCAGGCCGACCGTGGGATCGCTTCCGGGGAAGAAGACGGTGCCCATGGTCGAGGCGAAGAAACCGTAGACGGCGAAGTCGAACCACTCCATGAAGTTGCCGATGCCCGCGGCAACGGCGGTCTTTCGCCGTGCTCGCCCGATCTGGGCGGAAGACAGCGTTGTCATCTCATCGACTCCTCAAACTCAGCTCCGGCGTTGTCCGCTCAGTGGACATTCGCATCGTTCACCGGACGCATTGACGGACACGCTAAGGTCTGGCCCGCTGCGTGTCAACGACGACTGCACCGCCGAGCCGCCGCGGAGAGTGTCTGCTGAGTGGTACGGTCATTCGCTGTGCGAGACGACCAGACGCCGCCGACCGGAACCGTGGCGCGGACCGTGGCGCTGCTGAGGGCGGTCATCGAGGCCGACCGCGACGTCACCGTCGCCGAGCTGGCCGAGGACGTCCGGCTGCCCAGGCCCACCGTCCATCGTCTGCTGGACCTGCTGGCGCAGGAGGACATGGTCGAATGCGACCCGGTGAACAGGCACTGGCGGCCCAGCCGGGAGTGCCAGCGACTGGGGGCGCTGCTGGTGAGCAGGCGCAGCCTGGTGAACCTCGCGCGGCCCGTGATGGCCAGGGTGGTCGCGCGCAGCGAGGAGGCGTGCCTGCTCGGGATCTACCTGCCGGGGCAACGGCGGATGACCTTCGCCGCCGAGCACACCTCCCCCAACCCGCTGTCCTACCGGATCGAGCTCAACACACCGGTGTCGGTGGCATGGGGGTCCTCGGGGCGCGCGATCCTGGCGTTCCTGCCGCCCGAGGACGTCGAGGCGATCCTCGCCGAGCGCGAGCCCTCACCGGTCACCGGCGAACGGATGCCCGGCGCCGTCGCGATGCGCCGGGAGCTGGCCCAGATCCGCGAGCAGGGCTACGCCTACACGAAGAACCAGAAGATCCCGGGCTCGCGCGGCCTGGCGGCGCCGATCCTCGGCCCCGACGGCTACGCGGTGGGCAGCCTGTGCCTGACGATCCCGGAGATGCGGTTCCGCGAACAGAGCAGCGGCGAACTCGCCGAGATGGTCACCGCGGGTGCCCGCGAGCTCTCCGCACTGCTCGGCTACAAGGCCTGACCACGGCCGCAGATCAGGTATGGACTGCGCGACCGACGCGCCAGTCCGTGCTGTGGCGCTGGCCGTGCCACCGGACACGCTGGTCAGATAACTCGATCGTGTAATCGAACGTGTGTTCGAATCACGGTAGGGTGGTGGTGTGGCCGAGTTCGTGAGACGCACCAGCGAGGCGGGGACCCTGTTCCTGCCCGCGAGGCCGCGCGCGCCGCCCGTGAGGTGGTGCGGCTGCGCGACAGTGAGCTGCTGGCCGCGTTCACCCGCAACCCGGGTCGCGCGGCTGCTGAGGTGTGTGTGGCGGTGCTGGCCGCGGCGCGGCGGCGGCGCCCGGGCCACCGGACCGACGACCACACCACCGACGCCGCCGGGACAACAGCGCCCCGGAATCCAACCTTCGCCGGCACCGCCACACCGTCCCACTGCCCGTGCCCGGTACTCGAGGCGAGTCAGGTCATGGGTGAGGACCTCCTAGGCTGGCGGCATGCCGAGCGATGCGCTGATCGAGTTCTGGAGCGAGCGGCACCTGAGCACGCTGACCACGTTGCGGGCCGACGGCGGTCCCCACGTCGTGCCGGTGGGGGTGACGGTGGACGAGGCGTTCGCGATCGCGCGCGTGATCTGCTCGCGGGGCAGCGTCAAGGCCCGCAACGTGCGCCGCGGCGGCGCGGACGGCGCGCGGGTGGCGCTGTGCCAGGTGGACCGGCGCCGCTGGTCGACGCTGGAGGGCACGGCCGTGGTCCGCGACGACCCGGAGTCGGTGCGCGACGCCGAGGACCGCTACGCGCGGCGCTACCAGCGGCAGCCGAGAGTCAACCCGGAGCGGGTCGTGATCGAGATCAGGATCGACCGGGTGCTGGGCAGGGCATGAGCGTGGGCTCAGCCGCCGAACATCACCCGCCACTCCTCCAGCGACCGGGGGCGGAACACGAAGTTCTGCTCGCGCACCCGCGACAGGGCCGCGCTCGGCTCGGCCGAGTACATGTGCCCCGGATACACCACGGGGTCGCCGGCAAGGCCCGCCAGCCACTGCAGGCTCCGGAACATGGCGTCGGCGTCGCCGCCGGGGAAGTCGGTGCGGCCACAGCCCTCCAGGAACAGCGTGTCGCCGGCGACGAGGCGCCCGTCCACGAGGAAGCACTGGCTGCCCGGCGTGTGGCCGGGCGTGTGCAGCAGGCGGATGCCGATGGCACCGACGTCGAGCCGCTCGTCGTGATCATGGGCGACAAGGTCGGTCTCGGACACGCCGGTGGTGCGCCGGACCCACTCGGACTCGGCGCGCGCGACGTGCACCGGCACCTGTTCGCGGGCCAGCAGCTCGGCGATGCCGGTGAGCGAGAAGCCCATCATCTCGCCGCCGACGTGGTCGGGATGATGGTGCGTGGCCAGCACCCCGGTGAGCCGCATGTCGTCGGCGGCCAGCGCGTCCAGCAGGTCGCCCACGGCGTAGGCGGGGTCGACCACCACCGCTTCACCGGTCTCGCGGTCGCCGATCAGGTAGGCGAAGTTGCGCATCTGGGTGGCGACGGGGTCGCCGACGGCGAAGTCGCGTCCCGCGAGCAGCTGCCGGAAGTACAGGCGGTCGGGCATGGCCCGATGGTAGCGACCGCGGGGCGGCGGCTCCGGGAAGGAGCGGGATGACCGCGAGTGAGCACTGGGCGGAGCAGCTGCGCGCGTGGCGCATTCCGGAGCCGATCCTCGCGGCCGCCGAGGACTCGCCGTGGGTGCTGCCGCGGCACGTGTTCACCCGCCGGGCCGACGCGCTCGTCGCCGAGCCGGAGGGCGCGTCGTTTCCGGCGGCCTGGCGGGCGCTCGCGCGGCCGGGCACGGTCCTCGACGTCGGCGCGGGCGCCGGGGCGGCGAGCCTGCCGCTCGCCGCGCGGGCCACCCGGATCACCGCCGTCGACTCCGACGCCGCGCTGCTCGCCGAGTTCGCGCACCGCGCCGCCCGGCTGGGCGCCGAGGCCGTCACCGTGCACGGCACGTGGCCGGACGTGGCAGGCGAGACCGAGCCCGCCCACGTCGTGCTGTGCCACCACGTGGTCTACAACGCCCCCGCCATCACGGAGTTCCTCACCGCGCTCACCGCGCACGCGCGCAGGCTCGTCGTGGTGGAGCTCGCCGCGGCCCATCCCCTCACCTCGCTCAACGATCTGTGGCTGCGGTTCCACGGCCTCGCCCGCCCGCAGGGTCCCACCGCGGAGGACGCCGTCGCGGTGCTGGCCGAGCTGGGCATCACGCCGACGGTCGAGCGCTGGCGGCGGGAGCGCTCCGGCTCGGCGGAGCATCCGGACTTCGGCACGCTCGTCGACGTGACCCGCAGGCGGCTGTGCCTGCCGCGGGAGCGTGCGGGCGAGGTGGCCGAGGCCCTGCGCGAGCGTGCGGGCGGCGGCATCCGCGACCTCGGCTCGTCCGGCGACGACGTCGTGACGCTGACGTGGACGCCCTGACCCTCCCGCATCCTCGGCGGTAACGGACGTGCGACAATCCGTGAACCCCTCGCCCGTCCGAAGGGAGCCCCCGTGCGGCGCGTGCTGCTCATCGCCCTCGTCGCCGTGGCCGTGCTGGCCGCCGGTGTCGCGAGCAGAGCGTTTCCGCCCCCGCACCGGGCCGCGGCCGCACCGCAGCACCAGCACCGGCCGCAGCAGGAGGACCGCGGGCAGCCGCACCGCGTCGACGTCACCGTCACCGGACCGGGTGACACGCTGATGCGGGTGGCCCGGGGCGACGCGCGCACGCAGGTGGCGCTCGGCGGCAAGCCGTTCCGCCACGCCTTCACCGAACCCGCGGGCGGTACCAGCTACCTGGGCATCGCCGTGGCCGCCGCCAGCCGCACCCCCACCGCCGACCGGCCGGTCACCTGCGAGATCCGCGTCAACGGCCGGGTGGTGGCCAGCCAGTCGGCCCGCGAGCTGGACGAGCACGGCGTCGCTCAGGTGCTGTGCACGATCCCGGCACCCATCTAGCGCCGGGCGGGCGAGCCGAAGGGCACCCTGGGTACCCGATGTGTACCGAAGGTCACCTTGGGCTCGGCCACGACCCGCCGCGGTGCCGCCCCCCTGCCGCCGGTTGCTCCCCCGTCCAGCAGACTGCGTCCTCATGACCGGAACAGTCGCCGTCCTGGGCGGGCGCAGTGAGATCGGCCTGGCCGTCGCGGTACGGCTCGCGCGGCAGGGTGCGCGGGAGTTCGTGCTGGCGGCCCGGCGCAGCCACGACCTGGACGCCGAGGAGGCGGCCCTGCGCGAGGCGGGCGCCACCACGGTGACGCGCGTCGAGTTCGACGCCGACGACGTGGCCGCCCACGAGGCCGTGCTCACCGAGATCGTCACCGGCCACGGGCCCGTTGACGTCGTGGTGACCGCGTTCGGCGTGCTGGGCGACCAGGCGCGCGCCGAGCGCGACACCGCGCACGCCCTCGCCGTCGTCCACACCGGCTACACCGCGCACGTCAGCGTCCTGACCCACCTGGCGAACCTGCTGCGGGCGCAGGGCAGCGGCACCCTCGTGGTGTTCTCCTCCGTCGCCGGGATGCGCGTGCGGAGGGCCAACTACGTCTACGGCTCCGCCAAGGCCGGGCTGGACGGCTTCGCCAGCGGCCTCGCCGACGCGCTGGCCGGCAGCGGGGTGCGACTGCTGCTGGTGCGGCCGGGCTTCGTCATCGGCAGGATGACCGAGGGCATGACGCCCGCGCCGTTCTCCAGCACTCCGGCGCAGGTCGCCGACGCCACCGTCAGCGCGCTGCGGCAGGGCCGGGCGGTGGTGTGGGTGCCGCCGATCCTGCGCCCGGTGTTCGCGCTGATGCGCCTGCTGCCCCGGGCCGTCTGGCGCCGCCTCCCCCGCTGAGCCCGAGGCTGCGGCGCACGGCGGGGCGGATCGCGTCCGCGCCCGCGGCGACGGCGGCGACGTGGGCGTCGGGCCGGACGATCCACACCTCGCCGGCGCGGGCGCCGAGCGCCTCGGTGAGCTCACCCGCCGGGTCGATCTCCGCCAGCCGCAGCACCCGGACCGGCGCGGCCGGCTCCCGGGCCGCCCGCTGCGCGGCGGCCACGTCGGCGCCGGGCGCGGCCAGCAGCAGCACCCCGTCACGCGCGATCTCCCGCAGCCTGCCCTGCCGCCCCGCCACGGTGACCGGGCTGTCCGGCACGATCATGCCCGGCCCCGCGGGCGGCACCTGCCCGCGCGGGGGCCTGCCCGCGAAGGGCCGCGACGCGTCGGGCGTGGTCAGCGGCGAGTCGACGTACCAGAACGGCTCCGCCAGCCGCCCGGAGTCCACCTCGGGGTGGGCGGCCGGGTCGGTGACGGCGCGGTCGAGCACCGCGCGGCGGCGGGCGTGGTCGGCGGCGGTGCCCGGCACCAGAAACCGCATCGTCGCGCTCGTGACGTCCAGGTTCTCCCGCGCCGCGGCGTGCCGTTCGGCGTGGTAGGAGTCCAGAAGGGACGGTGGTGCCCAGCCGTGGAGCACGAAGGCCAGTTTCCACGCGGCGTTCTCGGCGTCGGCGACCCCGGAGTTCAGCCCGCGCGCCCCGAACGGTGCCACCAGGTGAGCGCAGTCGCCCGCGAGCAGGACGCGGCCGCAGCGCAGCCGGTCGGCAACGCGGGAGTGGAACCGGTACACCGACTTCCACACGATCTCGTAGGGACGGTCGCCGATGATCGCCCTGATCCGCTCGTCGAGACGGCCGTCGGCCTCCTCGGCGGCCAGGTCGTAGTCGCCGGGCACCTGCCAGTCGATGCGGAACGTGGAGCCGGGACACGGGTGGATCAGCACCTGCCGTCCGGGGTTCCACGCCGGATCGAAGTAGAAGCGACGCTCGGTGCTCCAGCCGGGGAGGTCGGTACGGATGTCGCAGATGAGGAACCGGTCGTCGAAGGAGTCCCCCGCGAAGGACACGCCGAGCAGCGCGCGCAGGTCGTCGCCCCGCGCGCCCGCGCAGGCCACCGCGTAGGAGGCGTGCAGTGTGCGATCGCCGCAGGTCAGCTCGACGCCGTCGGCGTGCTGGGTCAGGCCGGTCACCTCGTGGTCCCAGCGGACGTCGATGCGCGGCTCGGCCGCGATGCGCTCGTCGAGGATCTCCTCGGTGCGGGCCTGGGAGATGTTGACGAACGGCGGGAAGCTGGGCCTGCCCGCCTCGGCCAGCGTGTAGGCGAACAGCTCGCCGTCGCGGTAGAACGTCCGCGCGGTGGTCCACGTGACGCCCTCGTCGGCGATGCGCCTGCCCGCGCCGACGGCCTCCCAGATGTCGAGCACGTCGCGCTGCTGGCAGATCGCCTTCGACCCGACGAGGTCCCGCGCGGGGCGCTTGTCCAGCAGCAGCACGTCGATGCCCCAGCGGGCCAGCAGGAGCGCGGTGGTCTGGCCCACCGGGCCGTTGCCGATCACGGCGACGGGGCCGCCCCCGCCCGGTCCGGTCCGGGGTGTCCCCGGTGTCACGGAGGTCATGTCGTCTCGTCCGCTCAGTCCTGCAGCTGGTCCCAGACCTCGCGGTCCCGCTCGGCCGTCCAGATCACGGGCCGCTCGATGCCGGAGAGTTCGTCCCACAGCCGCGAGACGTCGAAGGGCAGGCAGTGCTCGAAGATCGGCCAGTGCCCGTACTGGTCGTAGAGGGCGGCGTGGGTGCGGCCGAACGCCTCCTTGAGCGTGCCGCCGCGCTCGTGGACGGCGCTCACCTCGTCGATCATCACCCGCAGGAAGTGGCGGGTCTGCTCGACGGCGGCGTCGACCTCCTCGCGCCCCCTGCTGACCGCGCCGCGCCCGCCCACGAGCGCCTCCGCGCCGAACGCCTTGACCCGGTCGAGGGTGCCCGAGGCCCAGTCGCGGTGGAACGCGTCCCCGGTGTAGAGCGCGGCCTGCGCCTCGACGAGGTCGCCCGCGAAGAGGATGCGGTGCCGGGGCAGCCAGCCGACGATGTCGCCCTCGGTGTGCCCGCGCCCGCAGTACTGCAGCACGAGGTCGCCGCGGTCGCCACCGAGGTCGATGGTGAGCCGGTCGGAGAAGGTGAGGGTGGGCCAGGTCAGCCCCGGCACGGAGTCGGCCTGCTTGGCCAGCCGGGGCATGCGGCCGAACTCGCTTTCCCAGTCCTCCTTGCCGCGTTCGGCCACCAGCGCGCGGGTGTTCTCGTGCGCGACGATGACGTCGGCGTCGAAGGCGGACGCGCCGAGCACGCGCACCGCGTGGTAGTGCGACAGCACGAGGTAGCGCACCGGCTTGTCGGTGTGCTCGCGCAGCCGGGCCAGCCACTCCGCGGCGGCGACCGGGGTGGCCATGGCCTCGAAACAGACCAGGAAGTCCTCGCCCTCGATCGCCCCCACGTTCGGGTCGCCCTCCGCGGTCAGCGCGTACACGCCGTCGGCGAGCACTTCCAGCGTCTGTTCCTTCTCCCCCAGATCCGCCGAGGATGCGAAAGCCTTCTGCGCCACGGTGCGCCTCCCACGAACGATCAAAGCTTTGATTACTTGGTTGTGGCAGTACCGTAGCGCCGATCTGGTCCCGACGGCAAGGGCTAACCTGAGCCCATGACAGCCCAGCCTGCCGACGGCGAGCTCGACTACCTGTCCTTCGTCGACTTCGCGATCGCCAGGACGAGCACCGAGCTGGAGGGCATCGACCCGGAGGCGATGCGGCTGGTGCTCACACTGCACCGGCTCACCAGCGCGCTGGTCTACGACCTGGAGTCGGCGGTGCACCGCCCGCGCGGGCTGAGCTGGCCCGGTTTCCGCGTGCTGTTCGTGCTGTGGCTGGCGGGCCCGCTCGAGGCCAAACGTGTCGCCGAACTGTCCGGTATGAGCCGCGCCGCGGTGTCGGCGCTCGTCAAGACCCTCGAACGCGGCGGGCTCGTCGAGCGCAGGCAGGCCGAGCACGACCGGCGCGCCGTGCAGCTGACCCTCACGGCGGCCGGCCGCGAGACGATCACCAGTGACTACCGGGCCCACAACGAGCGCGAGCAGGCCTGGGCCAACACGCTCGACGCGCACGAGCGCGCGACCCTGATCGGGCTGCTCGACAAGCTCATGGCCGGCTCGGCCGCGGCGGAGGCCAAGCGCCGCTTCTGACCGGCCGCGGCGGATCCGGGCGAAAGTGCCGGGCCGAACGGCCCTACCGGCACGGGCGCGCTCGCTGCACGGTGAGGCGGGGATCTGGAGGCTTCACGGGATGGGCGCGATGCTGGACTCGTTCGGGCTCGAAGTGCTGCGGCGCGACGAGTGCGTGGCCCTGTTGTCGGCGGTCAACGTCGGCAGGGTCGTCTACACGCGGCGTGGCCTTCCCGCCGTGCAACCGGTGCGGTTCGTGCTGCGCGACGAGGACGTCCTGTGCGGTGCGCCCGCGGGCAGCGCCCTGTTCGCCGCCGCGGACGGCAACGTGGTGGCCTTCGAGGCCGACATCTTCGCACCCGATCTCGCCAGCGGCTGGTACGTGACCGTGCTGGGCAGGGCCGCCGAGCTGCGCAACGGCTCGGTGGCCGCGGCCCTGCCCGACCTGTCGTGGCGGCCCCGGACCGACGACCGTTTCCTGCGGATCCCGATCGAGGTGGTCACCGGCCGCAGGCTCGGCTGAGCGCGGACGGTATCGGTGGCCCGCCGGGACGCCTAGACTTCCAGCACAACAGCGTCGGCCCTATGGGGGCATGGTGAGCGAAGCCAGCGTCCGCCGCCTGCTCGACGGGGTGGTGAGCGTCGCCCAGGACCTCAGCCTGCCCGACGTGCTGCACCGGATCGTGCTCGCCGCGCGGGACCTCGCCGACGCCCGCTACGGCGCGCTCGGGGTCATCGGACCGGAGGGCGGGCTCACCGAGTTCATCGGCGTCGGCACCGACGACGAGACCCGCGCGGCCATCGGGCCGCTGCCCACCGGCCAGGGCATTCTCGGCCTGCTCATCGACCAGCCCCGCCCGCTGCGGTTGCCCGACCTGCGCGAACACCCCGCCGCGTCCGGCTTCCCGCCCGGCCACCCCCCGATGCGCTCGTTTCTGGGCGTGCCGATCCGCGTGCGCGACACCGTGTTCGGCAACCTCTACCTCACCGACAAGCGCGGCGGCGGCGAGTTCACCCAGCACGACGAGGACGTCGTCGTGGCGCTGGCCGCCGCGGCGGGGGTCGCGATCCAGAACGCCACCCTCTTCGAGCGGACCCGGCTGCGCGAACGCTGGCTCGCCGCGTCACAGGAGGTCACGGCGACACTGCTCGGTGGAGAGGACCCCGAGGCGGCGCTGCGCCTGATCGCCGAACGGGCCCGTGCCGTGTCGGGAGCGACGGTCGGGGCGATCGCCCGCCCCGACGAGGACCGTCCCGGCACGCTCGTCTTCGACATCGTGGAGACGGCGGGCGCGGTGCCCCAGCCGATCACCGGGCTGAGCGTGTCCACCGAGGGCACCGCCACCGGCGAGGCCTTCACCACCGGCAAGGCAATCGTCGTGCGCGACTACGGCGCCCATGTGGCCGACTACCAGCAGGAGCGTACCGACGCGCGGCTGCCCGCCATCGTGGCGCAGCTGGACTCGGCCGTCGCCGTCCCGCTCACCGTCGGGTCGAACACGCTCGGCGTGCTGCTGGTGGCCAAGGTCGGCGACGCGCCGCCGTTCGGCGACGACGAGGTGGAGCTGGTGCAGACGTTCGCCGCGCAGGCGGCTCTGGCGCTGGAGTTCGGCAGGGCGGCCAGGGACCGCGAGCGGCTGGCGGTGTTCGAGGACCGCGAGCGCATCGCCCACGACCTGCACGACCTGGTGATCCAGCGGCTGTTCGCCATCGGCCTCGGGCTGGAGGGCCTCGGCAGGCTCACCAGCAGCCCGCGGATCGCCGAGCAGGTCAGCGGGTTCGTGCACGAACTCGACCGGACGATCCGCGACATCCGCAACAGCATCTTCTCGCTGCAGGACACCGACCCCGCCGAAGGACCGGGCGGGCTGCGCTCCGAGCTGCTGCGGGTGGTGCTGGACACCTCCCCCGCGCTCGGGTTCGAGCCCCGCATCTCCTTCGAGGGCCCACTGGACACCGCCGTGCCCTCGGCGGTGCGCCCCGACGTCGTCGCCACGCTCCGGGAGGCGCTGAGCAACACCGCCCGCCACGCCGCGGCCACCGAGGTGTCGGTGACCGTGGCGCTCGACCGCGGCGGCCGCACGTTGTCGGTGTCGGTCACCGACAACGGCGCGGGGATGCCCGCTCGGCCCGGGCGGCGCAGCGGCCTGGCCAACCTCGCGGAACGGGCCGCGCGCTGGCTCGGGCGGCTGACGCTGACCCCGGCTGCCGGTGGCGGAACCGTGCTCAACTGGACGGTGTCCCTGCCCAGACCAGGAGGACGGTCATGACGATCGCGGTGTTCCTGCTCGACGACCACGAGGTGGTCCGCACGGGACTGCGCACCGTGCTGGAGGCCGAGCCCGACCTGCGGGTCGTGGGCGAGGCGGGCACGGCCGCTGAGGCGCTGGCCCGGACCCCGCAGGTGCGCCCCGACGTCGCGATCCTCGACGTGCGCCTGCCCGACGGCGAGGGCGTGACGGTGTGCCGCGACATCCGCACCGCAGTGGACCCGCCGCCCGCGTGCCTCATGCTCACGTCGTTCTCCGACGACGAGGCGTTGTTCGGGGCGATCATGGCGGGCGCCTCGGGCTACCTGCTCAAGCAGATCTCGGGCGCCGCGCTGGTGTCGGCCGTGCGGGCCGTGGCCGCGGGCGCCTCGCTGATCGACGAGCAGCTGACCGAGGCGATGCTGGTCAAGCTCCGGGGCGAGCACGAGCCGGACCCGCGCTACGAGTCGCTGAGCCCGCAGGAGCGGCGGGTGCTGGACCTGGTGGCCAGGGGGCTGACCAACCGGCAGATCGCCGCGGAGCTCGTGCTCGCCGAGAAGACGGTGAAGAACTACGTCTCGTCGCTGCTGCACAAGCTCGGCTTCGAGCGGCGCACCGAGGCCGCCGTGTTCGCGACGCGGCGCACGCGCTCGCCGAACGGCAGGCGCGGGTGAGCCGCCTCGGTCCCGGGTCAGTCCCGCGGGGCGTCCAGCACCTCGGCCACCCGCCTGCGCGGGCTCTGCGGCACCGCGGCCAGCGGGTGGCCCACGCGCATGAGCACCTGCGGATAGCCGGGCAGGCCCAGCCGCTCGACGAAACTCGACCGCGCCTCGGACAGGTGCAGCGGCTGCGTCTGCACGGCGGCGGCCAGTCCCAGGTCGACGGCGGCGAGCCAGGTCCGCTCCATCGCGATGCCGGCGTTGAGATGATCGAGCCGCGAGTCGCCCGCCGTGAGGAACACCAGCACCGTCTCCTCCTGCAGCCGCGAGGCCAGCGTCTCGCGGTCCGGCAGCGCGGTGGCGGGCCGCACGATGCCCGCCCACGGCAGGCTGGAGGCGGGCAGCGCGCTACGGGCGATGCCCGCGCCGTGCCGGTGGGCGCGCTCGTCGCGGACCGTCCACAGGGCCAGCTCCCGCTGGTAGGCGTGGTTGCGCTGCAGCGCCGCACCCGCGTACTCCAGCATGTCGGCCAGCACCACCAGCTCGTCGCGGGTGCTGAGCACCCGCAGCTGCACGCCCTCGGCCGAGCAGGCCGCGCGCAGGTCCTTGAGGTCGTAGTCCGACACCGGCTGGCCGGAGAAGGCGTGCCGGTAGCTGCGCCGCCGCGCGATGGCCGAGTAGCGGTGCAGGTCGGTGTCGCTCGGTACCCGGGTGCCCTCGGCGGTCAGCCGTGCGACCAGGTCCGGCTGGTGCTCGTCCGGCAGCAACGCCACGTGAGTGCCGGCGCCGAGCACGCGCATCGCGAGCTCGAGGTTCGCCACCGCCGCACCGCAGGACAGCGAGCGGTCACGGCCGAGCGGATCATGGTAGGGCAGCGCGAGGTCGGTGCGCTCGGACAGCAGCGCCTGCCCGTCCGGGAGGTCGAGCGACCAGGGCTGGGTGTTGTGCACCGACGGGGCGCGGACCACCGCCCTCGCGAGGACGTCGGTCTCGCCGGTCGACCATACGTGCGTGCTCTCCATACCCGACACAATCCCCGAATCGTGGCTCCGGTTCGCGATTCGGAAGTCCTTTCCCGCAGGGACTTCTGGCCTGCCGAACAGCCAGCCATGCCGACGGCCCCTGGGGCTAGGGCACAAAGCCCCTCCGTCCACGAGACTTGCGGATCATGTGGCGGGCACCGGGTGCGCGTTATCGTGTGAGGCGTGACCATCCGTGTGTTCCTCGTCGACGATCACGAGATCGTGCGCCGGGGTCTTGCCGACCTGCTGGCCGACGAACCCGACATGGAGATCGCCGGGGAGGCGGCGTCAGTGAGCGAGGCCCTGACCCGCGTGCCCGCCTCCGGTGCCGACGTGGCCGTGCTCGACGTGCGCCTGCCCGACGGCAACGGCGTCGAGCTGTGCCGGGAGCTGCTGTCGCGCAGCAGCGACATGCGCTGCCTGATGCTCACGTCCTACGCCGACGACGAGGCGCTGTTCAACGCGATCATGGCCGGAGCGTCCGGGTTCGTGCTCAAGCAGGTGCTCGGCTCCGACCTGATCTCGGCTGTGCGCACCGTCGGCTCCGGCGGCTCCCTGCTGGACAGCCGCACCACCGCGGCGCTGATGAACCGCATCCGCCGCGAGCGGGTGGAGGCCGACCCGGTCGCGGCCCTGTCCGAGCAGGAGCGAGCCGTGTTCGACCTCATCGGCGAGGGCCTGACCAACAAGGAGATCGCCGAGCGCCTGTTCCTCGCCGAGAAGACGGTGAAGAACTACGTCTCCCGCCTGCTCGGCAAGCTGGGCATGCAGCGCAGGACGCAGGCCGCGGTCCTGGCCACCGAGCTGCGCAGGTCCGGCGGGCCGAAGCACCCCGGCGAGTAGCCACCCGCCGGGCTCACCGCACCGGCACCTGCCAGCGCACCCGGGTGCCGCCGCCCGGCGCGTCGTCGGTGGTCGCGTCGCCGCCGCACTGCCGCGCCCTGCGGACCATGTTGTCCAGGCCGCTGCGCCGCACGTCCGGGCCGATCCCGACGCCGTTGTCGGCCACCTCGACGACCAGTGTGTCGGCGTCGGCCTCCACCGCCACCGCGATCTCGTCGCCGCCGGAGTGGCGCAACGCGTTGCTCAGCGCCTCCCGCAGCACCGCCTCGGCGTGTTCGCCGATCTGTGGTGGCACGAACGTGTCGACGGCGCCCGAGATCCGCATGGACGGCGACACCGTCGCGTCGGTGGTCAGGTCGGCCACGACGTCGAGCAGCCGCCTGCGCAGGCTCGCCGGCCGGTCGGCACCGGTGGTGTGCAGGTCGAAGATCGACGTGCGGATCTCGCGGACCGTGCGGTCCAGCTGCTCCACCGACTGCTGCACCCGCCCGCGGGCGTGCTCGTCGGTGATGCGGCGCAGCGTGCCCTGCAGGCTCATGCCGGTGGCGAACAGCCGCTGGATGACATGGTCGTGCAGGTCCTGCGCGATGCGGTCGCGGTCGGCCAGCAGGTCCAGCAGCCGCTGGTTGCGCTGCTTGTCGGCGAACTCCAGGGCCACCGCCGCCTGGTCGGCCAGCGACGACAGCATCGGCAGCTGGTCGGCGGCGAAGGCGGCCGCCCCCTTGGGCCGCGCCGTGACGAGCAGGCCGCCCGCGCCCGAGGAGCTGGTCAGCGGAACGGCCACGGCGGGCCCGAACCCCGCCGAGCCGATCTTCGGGCCTTCCGGCATGGCGGCGGCCAGATCCGGCAGCAGGCGCGGCTCTCCCGTGCGCAGCACGTCGGCGACAGCGGAGTCGCCCTGGGTGTCCACGGTCAGCCCCACGAGCCCGTCGCTGCGCTCGCCCGACACCACGCTGACGGTCACCCAGTCGGAGCCCTCACTGTCGGCGAGGAGGATGAACGCGTCCTCGGCGGCGGCCAGTTCCCGGACCCGCTGCACGATCAGCCGCAGCGTGGCGTCCACCGACGCCCCGCCGAGCAGCTCACCGTTGATCTCGGCGACCGCGCCCAGCCAGCGCTCCCGCATCCGCGACTTCTCGAACAGGCGCGCGTTGTCCACGGCCACGCCCGCGGCGGCCGCCAGTGCCTGCAGCACCACCTCGTCGTCGGCGGTGAACTCCGCCCCGCCCCGCTTCTCGGTGAGGTACAGGTTGCCGAACACCTTGTCCCGCACCCGCACGGGCACGCCGAGGAAGCTGTGCATCGGCGGGTGGTTGCGCGGAAAGCCGACCGAGGCCGGGTGCTTGGCCAGGTCGGCGACCCGCACCGGGCGCGGATCCTCGATCAGCACGCCGAGCAGGCCACGGCCCTCGGGCAGATGCCCCATCTGCGCCCTGGTCTCCTCGTCGATGCCGACGTAGACGAACTCCGAGAGCCCGGAGCCGTCGTCGGACAGCACACCGAGAGCGCCGTACTGGGCGTCGACGAGGTCCACCGCCGCCTGCACGATCCGCTGCAGTGTGGAGTCCAGTTCCAGCCCGGTCGCCACGGCGAGCACGGCGTCGAGCAGACCCTGCAGCCGGTCGCGGGTCTTGACGATCTCGGTGAGCCGCTCCTGCACCTCGTGCAGCAGCTCGTCGAGCCGCAGCCCGGCGAGTGCGTTGGTGGGCATCGGCGGCTCGCCGGGAGCGCCTGCGGGTGTCACGTGGGCCGACATCCGGTCTCCCATCGGGCGACGGTCACACTGTCTGATCGTTCCAGCCTACTCACATGTTGCATGAGCGGCCTACCTGCCGGAACGTGCACCGGAAACGATCCGGTCAGGTACCCAGGCGCAACAACAGCTGCGGGCTGCCGCTGAGGCCACAGCTGCGGAGCACGCGCTGCCGGAACTCGCGGAACTGGAACGGGCCGATCTGCGGCGCGGTGGTGAGTTCCCTGGTCCTGGCCGCCAGGGTGGCCTGCTGCATGGCCGCTCCGGCCAGGATCTGGTCCCTGCGCCCGTCCGCGGCCGTCACGACCAGCAGCCCGGGGTCGAGCGTCTGCTTGCGGCTGGCGGGCGTGAACGACGACAACGGCACCAGCGACACACCCCGCGCCGCCCCGGCGTGCACGATCTCGTCGAGCACGTCGCCCGGCAGCGTCGCCGGGTCGACGGTGTGCCGGTGCCTGCGCTGGTCGAACAACGCCTGGAACCGGCGCGCGTCGGTGTTTCCGGGGCGGAGCCTGGCCCGCGCGGTGACGCAGGCCGCGAGATCCGGCCGGGCGGCGTCGCCCAGCAGTACCGTCTCCGGCAGCCAGCCGAGCACCCGCATGGCCACGGCCACCCCCGCCAGTGCCGAGCCGCACGCGAGCACCCGGTCGCGGCCCGCGCCGTCGTGCAGCCAGCTCGCCGCGCGGAACCGCTCGTAGATCTCCACGCGCTGCTCGTGCACCTCCACCGTCCATGGACTGCCGACGCCGCAGGAGTCGGTGTGCAGTGCCGCGCGCACGAGCACGCTCTTCTCCTGCGCCGACCAGACGTGCGCGGCGGCTCTCGCCGGAAGTGTCGCGGTCACCGGTCCTCCTCCCGGTCACTGACCTCGGCGACCGGCCTGCGCGGCGTGGGCGCGCCCGGGTAGCCGTAGCCGAAGCGGAGCACGGTCTGCGGGTGCTCGTGGGGACCGAGCAGCCGCCGCAGCTCCTCCCTGGTCGTGCCGACCTCGATCGGCTGTGACAGGAACGACGCGGCGAGGCCGCCCGAGGTCGCCGCCAGCAGCACGCGCTGCATGGCCTGCCCGGCGCGGAGGATGTCGAGCCGGGTGTCGCCGTGCGTGGTCAGCACGCCCACCAGTGGGGCGTTCTCGAAGGGCCGGCGCCGCTTGTCGTCGTGCCAGCCGTAGTCCCGCAAGGTGAGCAGGCCGCCGTCGAGGGCGCGCGGCCCGCCCGCCGAGCGCGGCACGCCATCGGTGCGCTCGCCGCCGTGGGTCCACCGGCGCAGCTCGGCCTGGAACCGCGGATCGTCGGTCTGGATCCGGTCGGCCCTGCGCAGCAGCCCGGCGACGGTGTCCAAGCTGCCCGGCTCGGTGAGCAGCACGAGTGTGGCACCCTCGGCCGCCGCCGCGCCGGTGAGCGCGTGCCGGGCCGCCACCGGCACGGGGCGGTCCAGGAACGGCCGCCGGTTGGTGTGCCGGAACGGCACCGCGCCCGCCAGCCGTCGCTCCTCCGGCGTGGGCCGCTGCTCGGCACCGAGGTGCAGGCTGGCGAGCAGGTCCGGGTCGCGCCGGTCGGGCAGCAGGTCAACGGTGGCCGCCCGGCCCGACGCGGCCACCGCGAGCCGCATGTTCAGCAACGCCGCGCCGCAGGCGAGCGTCGCCTCGCGGGCGCCGGGGTCGCAGACGGGCAGCACCCGGTCGCGGTCGAGCAGCAGGTCGATCCGTTCCCCGCCGACCCGGAACCGCCACGGCTGGGTGTTGTGCGGCGACGGCGCCCGGATCGCCGCACGCAGCGCGGCGTCGCCGAGCACATCCGCCTGCGCGGTGATGCCGGTCATCACGACCTCCAGAACACGGTGGGCCTTCGGCATCCAGCGTGCTGGGGATACCCGCTTGCCGGCAGCGGCAGTCGTCCCGCGAGGGCAGGGCCTTAGGTCCCCACTTCGCCCGCGGTGCCCAACGGTCCCTCCGGCCGGGGACGTTCGGCCCTAACCGTGACGCGGTGCTTGCCCGATCTTGGATCCGGACTGGGACCGACAGGGGAGAACCTCCATGAACGCGCTCGATCTGGCCCGCTGGCAGTTCGGCATCACGACCGTGTACCACTTCATCTTCGTGCCGCTGACCATCGGCCTTTCGCTCGTGGTCGCGATCATGCAGACGATGTGGGTGCGGACCGGCAGGGACCACTACCTGCGGATGACGAAGTTCTGGGGAAAGCTCTTCCTCATCAACTTCGCCATGGGCGTGGTGACCGGGATCGTGCAGGAGTTCCAGTTCGGCATGAACTGGAGCGACTACAGCCGCTTCGTCGGCGACATCTTCGGCGCGCCGCTCGCGATCGAGGGACTGCTCGCCTTCTTCATGGAGTCGACGTTCCTGGGACTGTGGATCTTCGGCTGGAACCGGCTGCCGAAGCGGGTGCACCTGGCCACGATCTGGGCCGCCTCGATCGGCACGATGCTCTCGGCGTACTTCATCCTCGCCGCGAACTCGTGGATGCAGCACCCCGTCGGCTACACGATCAACGAGGCGACCGGCAGGCCCGAGCTCAACGACTTCGGCGCGGTGCTGACGAACCCCACCGTGCTGGTGACGTTCCCGCACACGATGTTCGCCAGCTTCCTCACCGCCGCGGCCGTGCTCGTCGGCATCAGCGCGTGGCACCTGCGCAAGCGGCGTGAGGTGCCGGTGTACCGGCCTTCGATGCTGTTCGGGCTGTGGCTCATGCTCGTCTCCAGCGTCGGCGTGGTCGTCAGCGGCGACCTCCAGGCCAGGGTGATGACCGAGCAGCAGCCGATGAAGATGGCCGCGGCCGAGGCACTGTACGACTCGGCGGGCCCGGCGTCGTTCTCGCTGTTCACCATCGGCTCGCTCGACGGCTCCGAGGAGCTGTTCAGCGTCCGTGTGCCCGGCGTGCTGTCGTTCATGGCCACCGGCGCCCTCGACGGCCGGGTGGAAGGCATCAACGACCTGCAGCGGCAGGCGGAGCAGCAGTTCGGGCCCGGCGACTACACCCCCAACGTCCCGATCGCGTACTGGTCGTTCCGCGTCATGGTCGGCTTCGGCTTCCTCATGGGCCTGCTGGCGATCGCGGGTCTGTGGGCCATGCGGCGCGGACGGCTGCCGGGCGGCCGGTGGTTCTACCGCGCGGCCATCGCGATGATCGCCGCACCGTTCGTGGCCAACAGCGTCGGCTGGATCTTCACCGAGATGGCCCGGCAGCCGTGGGTGGTCTACGGCGTGCTGCGCACCGCCGACGGCGTCTCCCCCTCGGTCGCCGCGGGGTCGGTGCTCACCTCGATGGTCGTGTTCACCGTCCTCTACGGAGTGCTCGCGGTGGTCGACGGGATCCTGATGTACCGCTACGCCAAGGCCGGACCGCCCCAGCTGGAGCCGCAGGTGCCGGACGAGCCCTCCGGCGACACCAAGCCCGAACAACCCGTCTTCGCCTACTAGACCGAAGCGTCCGAAAAGGAACATCGACATCATGGCGCTCACCGACATCTGGTTCATCCTCATCGCCGTGCTGTGGACGGGCTACTTCGTCCTGGAGGGCTTCGACTTCGGGGTCGGCTCCCTGCTTCCCGTGCTCGGCCGCGACGACACCGACCGCCGCGTGATGATCAACACGATCGGCCCGGTGTGGGACGGCAACGAGGTCTGGCTGCTCGTCGCGGGCGGCGCGACCTTCGCCGCGTTCCCGCTCTGGTACGCGAGCCTGTTCTCCGGGTTCTACCTGGCACTGCTGGTGATCCTCGTCGCGCTCATCCTGCGCGGGGTGGCGTTCGAGTTCCGCGGCAAGATCGACAGCGCCCGGTGGCGGCGGGGCTGGGACTACGCGATCATCGGCGGCTCGGCCGTGCCCGCCCTGCTGTGGGGTGTCGCGTTCGGCAACATCGTGCGGGGCGTGCCGCTGGACGCCGACCACAACTTCACCGGCTCCTTCTTCGACCTGCTCAACCCCTACGCCCTGCTGGGCGGACTGACGACGCTGAGCGTGTTCACCCTGCACGGTGCGATCTTCCTGGCGCTCAAGACCGAGGGCGAGATCCGCGAGCGGGCCCGCGCGCTCGTGCTCCCGCTCGGGCTGGCCGCCATCCTCGCCGCGGGCGGCTTCCTGATCTGGACGCAGGCCGACTTCGGCAAGGCGTGGACGCTGGCGCCCGTGGCCGTCGCCGCCCTCGGGCTCGTCGGCAGCCTCGTCGCGACCCGTGAGGGCCGCGACGGCTGGGCGTTCACCGGCACGGCCGTGGCCATCGTGTCCACCACGGTCGCCCTGTTCGGCTCGCTGTACCCCAACGTGCTGCCCTCGATCACCGCCGCCGCGGGCACGCTGACCACGACGAACGCGGCGTCCACGCCGTACACGCTGACGATCATGACGTGGGTGGCCGTGGCGTTCACCCCGATCGTGCTGATCTACCAGGCGTGGAGCTACTGGGTGTTCCGCAAGCGGATCGGCCGCGCGGCGATCCCGGCCTCGGCGGGCCTGCCCGCGAGGCAGCCGTGAGGCCGCTCGACCCCCGGCTGCTCCGGCACGCGCGCTCCGCAAGGCCGTTCGTGCTCGGCTGCGCGGCGGTGGGCGTGCTCACCGCCGCGCTGGTGATCGCCCAGGCCGGGCTGCTGGCCGGGATCGTCACCGACGCCTTCCTCGGCGGAGCGGACCTGGCGGCGCTGGCGGCGCCGGTCGCGCTGCTCGCGGCCGTGGTCGCCGGTCGGGCGGCGCTGGCGTGGGCGGCCGAGTCGGCCGCGCACCGGGCGTCGGCCTCCGTCATCGGCGAGCTGCGCGCGAAGCTGATGGCGCACGTGCTGCGTCCCGGCCCGGCGCGCACGGGCGGCCGGTCCCCCGCCGAGCTGGCCACGATCGCCACCCGCGGCCTGGACGGCCTCGACGGCTACTTCGCGCGCTACCTGCCGCAGCTGCTCGTCGCCGCCGTCGTCCCGGCCACGGTCACCGCGTGGATCCTGCTGCAGGACTGGGTCGCGGCGGTGGTCGTCGCCGTCACCGTGCCCCTGATCCCCATCTTCATGATCCTCATCGGCCTGTACACCCAGCGCGACACCCGCAGGCAGTGGCGGACGCTGGCGCTGCTGGGCAACCACTTCCTCGACCTCGTCGCCGGACTCGGCGTGCTGAGCGCCTTCGGCAGGGCCGGAACCCAGGCGGCGACGATCCGGCGGGTCACCGAACGCTACCGCGCCCAGACCATGCGGACCCTGCGCGTGGCGTTTCTGTCCGCACTGGTGCTGGAGTTGCTCGCCACGCTGTCGGTGGCGATGGTGGCCGTGTCCATCGGGCTGCGGCTGGTCTCCGGCACCCTCGACCTGCACACCGCGCTGGTCGTGCTGATCCTGGCTCCCGAGGTGTACCTGCCGCTGCGCGCCGTCGGCGCCCGCTTCCACGACAGCGCCGAGGGACTGGCCGCCGCCGAGGAGGCCTTCGAGGTCCTCGCCGACGAGGGCGCGCCCGAGGGCAACCTGCCCGCGCCCGACCCGGCCCGCACCGGGCTGCGGCTGGCCGGCGTGCGCGTGGAGGGCCGCGGCGGCCCGATCCTGGACGGCTTCTCGCTGACCGTCGCGGGCGGCGAGGTCGTCGGCATCACCGGGCCGAGCGGTGCGGGCAAGTCGACGCTGCTCGACGTGGTGCTGGGCCGCAGGCGTCCCGGCGCGGGCACCGTCGAAGCCGGGGGGATCTCCCTCCCGGAGGTGGACCCCGAGTCCTGGCTCGGCCGCATCGCGTGGGTACCGCAGCGGCCCCGGCTCGTCTCCGGCACGGTGGAGGACAACATCCGCCTCGGCTCGCCGGACGCGAGCCGGGCCACCGTGCTGGCCGCCGCCGAGGCGGCGGCGCTCGACGTGCCGCTGGACACGGCCGTCGGCGAGCTCGGCGCCGCCCTGTCCACCGGCCAGCAGCGCCGGGTGGCGCTGGCGCGGGCGCTCGTGCTCGACCGCCCGCTGCTGCTGCTCGACGAGCCCACGGAGGGGGTCGACGCCGAGACCGAGGACGCCATCCTCGCGGCACTGCCCGGCGCGCTCGCCGGGCGGACCGCGCTGGTGGTGACGCACCGGCCCGCGGTGCTGCGGGCGTGCGACCGCGTGGTGACCCTGCGGCCGCCGTCCCCGCAGGACGCCGCGCCGGCCCCGGCCCGGCCGGACGCGGTGCCCGGCGCCAGGACACGCGCGCCCGGCTCACCGCGCGAGGAGGAGCCGGGCGACCGGCCCGCACCCGCGGGGCAGGCGCGGGGCCGCTGGGGCTGGCTGCCCGCCGCGATCCGGCCCTACCGGCTGCGGCTGGCGCTGGCCGCCGCGGCGGGCGCGGGCGCGCTCGGCTCGGGTGTCGCGCTGACCGCGACCTCGGCATGGCTGATCGCCACCGCCGCGCTGCACCCCCCGGTGCTGACCCTCACGGTGGCGATCGTCGCGGTGCGCACGTTCGGCATCAGCAAGGGCGTGCTGCGCTACGTCGAGCGGCTGGTCTCCCACGACGCCGCGCTGCGGGCGCTGGCCGACCTGCGGGTGCGCGTGTGGACGTCGCTCGTGCGGCTCGGCCCCGCCGCGACCGCCCGGCTGCGGCGTGGCGAACTGCTCGACCGGCTCGTGTCCGATGTGGACTCCCAGCAGGACGTGCTGGTGCGCGGCGTGATCCCGGTGGCGGCCTCGGCCCTCGTCGGCGCGGGCGCCGCGACCGGGCTCGGGCTGCTGCTGCCCTCGGCCGGGCTCACGCTCGCCGCGGGCCTGCTGGCCGCGGGGCTCGCCGCGCCGGCGCTGTCCGTGCTCGCCGCGAGGGCGGCGCAGCGGCGCACCGGCCTGCTGCGGGCGGAGGTGGCCGCGGGGACGGTGGAACTGCTCGACGCGGCACCGGATCTGGTGGCGTTCGGTGCCGTCGGGGCCCGCCACGCCCGGGTGCGGCGGGACGGCGACCGGCTCACCGCCGCCCTGCGCCGCTCGGCTCTGGCCAGGGGGCTCGGGATGGGGCTTTCCACCTTGGCCATCGGCGGCACCATGGTGGCCTGCACGGTGCTGGGCATCACCGCGCTGCGTGCGGGCCAGCTGAGCGGGCCGGGGCTGGCCGTGCTCGCGCTGACCCCGCTGGCCTGCGCCGAGCTGGTGGCGATGCTGCCGGAGAACGCGCAGCGGCTGCTGGGCGCGGGCCACGCCGCTCGCAGGCTCGCCTCGCTCGGCGACACCCCGGCCCCGGCGACCGAGCCGGCCCGGCCGCGCCCCGTCCCGGCGGCCACGCCCCTGGCCGCGGAGCGGCTCGCGGTGCGCTGGCCGGGTGCGGGCGCGGACGCCGTGCGCGACGTCGGCCTCGCCGTGTCCCCGGGCAGCAGGATCGTGCTGACCGGGCCCTCCGGGTCCGGCAAGAGCACGGTGCTGGCCGCGCTCATGCGCTGCCTCGACCCGGCGCGGGGCCGCGTCACCGTCGGCGGCGCCGACGCGCGCGAACTGGCGGGCACGCAGGTGCGCGCGGGCATCGGCTGGTGCGGCCCCGCGAGCCATCTCTTCGACTCGACACTGCGCGAGAACCTGCGGCTCGCCGCGCCGCATTCCACCGACGCCGAGCTTGTCGCCGCCCTGCGTGCGGCGCAGCTCGGCGGCTGGTTCGCGGCCCTGCCGCACGGGCTGGACACCGCGCTCGGCGCCCACGGCACCCCCGTCTCGGGTGGTGAGCGGCAGCGGCTCGGGGTGGCCAGGACGATCCTGGCCGACCGCCCGGTGCTGCTGCTGGACGAACCGACGGCGCATCTCGACGCGGCCACGGCCGACGTGCTCGCCGCGGACCTCACGGAGCTGACCACGGGCAGGGCGGCGGTGATCGTCAGCCATCGCCCGGACGAGTTCCCCGCGCTGCCCGCCGTTCCGTTGGGGGGCGCCCGCCAGGTCCCTCTGGCGCGCAGCGCGTGACCTAGGGCCCTACGCCCGCGGCCGTCGGCGGCGGAGCATCGAAGCCGGACCACAGCGACCTTCTCCGGGAGAACACCATGTCGGACACCGCACAGGACAACGGGCGCACGATCGTCGTCGGCGTCGATGGCTCTGCGTCCGCCGAGCAGGCCCTGCGCTGGGCCGTCACCGAGGCCGCACGGCACGGCGGGCGGGTACGGGCGATCGCCGTGCGCGAGCCGGACGACCTGCTGCCGGGCACCTCGTTCGCCTTCCAGCCACACGGCCGCAGGCCGGTCACCGACGAGGCCGGGGCGCGGGAGTACCTGCGCGGCGCCGTCACGGCCGCCGCCGAGCCCGGGGTGGCCGTGGAGCAGACGGTCGTCGCGGGCGACCCGGCCAGCGAGCTGATCAAGGCGTCCGCGGAGGCGGACCTGCTGGTGCTGGGACCGCACCGGCACGGCGCGCTCGCCGAGATCCTGCTGGGCAGCGTCTCCGCCGAGTGCGTGCGGCACGCCCGGTGCCCGGTGGTGGTCATCCCCGCCGGGCTGGCGGGCTGATCCGGAGACGACCCGAGGACTTCAAGGAGAAGGCGAGCCCATCATGCGCATCCGCGACGTCATGAGCAGCCCGGTCGTCGCCATCACCGCCGACGCCTCCCCCGCGGAGGCGGCGGCGGTGATGCGGGAACACGGCTTCACCACACTGCCCGTGCTCGACCGGCACGGACGGCTCCTCGGGCTGGTGACCGAGGCCGACCTCGCGCGGTCGTACTTCGCGTCCCAGACCGGACGCGGCAGCACGCCCGAGGACGGCGTCCTGCTGGCCGGGGAGCGCACCGTGGCCGACCTGATGGCGCCGCACGCGACGGCGGTGGGCCCCGACGACGAGGTGCCGGTGGTGGCGGCCGTGATGCTCGAGGCGGGCAGGCGGTGCGTGCCCGTCGTGGCCGGCGGCCAGGTGGTCGGCATCGTCAGCTGGCGCGACCTCGTGGCCCTGCTGACCCACCGCTGACCCACCACCAGCCCGCGAGTCCTGCACTCAGACCCGCGAGTCCT
Organism: Prauserella muralis; assembly: GCF_003202285.1. Classification (GTDB taxonomy): domain Bacteria; phylum Actinomycetota; class Actinomycetes; order Mycobacteriales; family Pseudonocardiaceae; genus Prauserella_B; species Prauserella_B muralis. The sequence continues at coordinate 267,407 of NZ_MASW01000005.1, read as the reverse complement.
GCGTTCAGGCCCGCGAGTCCTGCGCTCGACTGCTCACTCGCCTGCGCGGTAGGTGGTCTCCGCGTGCGTGACACCCGGCACCGACTCCGCCAGCAGCGTCGCCACGTGCCGGTCGGTCGCGTTGTCGTACTCGTCGAAGATGGTCGCCACGCCGTCGCGCACGTCCACGGTCCACCGGTCGGCGCCGCCGTAGATCATGAGCCTGCGCCGGACGTCCCTGGCGATCGTGGCGTCGTCGCGCGACAGCGCACGCACCACGTCGCGGCGGGTGACGATGCCCGCCAGCCGCTGGTGACCATCCACAATGGGCATTGCCCGGAAGTGGCCGTCCAGCAACGCGGACACCAGGTCCGCCAGGTCCGCGCCCGGCCTCATCGACACGGCCGGGCTGGTCATCACCTCGCCCACGGTCGACGGCGGCGCCGCGCGCCCGCCCGCACCGCCGGAACGCGCGTCCGGGGGCACGCGGTCGCGCACCAGGTCGGCCTCGGTGACGATCCCGACGAGCCGGTCGTCGGTGTCGACGACCGGCAGCGCCGTGAACCCGTGCTCGGCGAGCAACGTGGCCGCCCGCCTGACCGGCGTCTCCGGCAGCACGGTGATCACCGGCCTCGTCATCACCTCGTCAGCGCGCATCAGCTGACCTCGTCCCCCTGCCGGGCCTGCGCGACCACGCCTGCCTGCTCGCCGTCCCCGCGCACCACGGCCACCGGGCAGGGCGCGTGGGTCACCAGCGCCTGGCTCGTCGAGCCGAGCAGCATGCCCTTGAACCCGCCGCGGCCCCTGCTGCCGACCACGATCAGCTGCGCGTGCTCGCCGCGCTCCAGCAAGGTGCGCACCGGACGGCCGCGGGTCACCACGGTCTCCACGGGCACGTCGGGATACTTCTCCTGCCAGACGGCCACCTGGGTGTCGAGCACGGCCTTCGCCTCGGCGTCGATGTCGGCGGGGTCGACCGTCAGTGGGTACATCCGCACGGTCGCCTCCAGGGTCACGTCGTTCCAGGTGTGCAGGGCGACCACGCCCACGCCGCGGATCGCGGCCTCCTCGAACGCGAAGCTCAGCGCGGCGTTGCTGGCGTCGGAGGTGTCCACGCCGACCACGACGGGCCCTTCGGTGGGAGGCGCGTCGTCGGGCCGGGGCCCGCGCACCACGATGACGGGCGAGTGGCCGTGCGCGGCGAGTCCCACCGCGACCGAACCGACGAGCATGCCGGTGAAGCCGCCGAGACCCCGCGAGCCGAGCACGACCGCCCTGGCCTGGCGCGACTCGTGCAACAGGGTGGCGATGGCCTCCCCCTCGACGAGTTCGGTCTCCACCTCGACGCCGGGCGCCGCCTGCTCGGCGGCGGCCTTCGCCTCGTCCAGCCAGGTGCGCCCCTGGTGCCGCAGCCCCTCCCGCAGTTCGGGGAAGGTCGTCAGGAACCCCGGGTAGCCATGCACGGGCACCACGAAGGCGTGCACGAGCCGGAGCGTCTCCCGGCGCTGGGCGGCCTCGGTCGCGGCCCATACCGCCGCATTCACGGCTGATGGGGAGCCGTCCACACCCGCGACGATCTTGCTCATGTCCTTGTCTCCTTTGCCTTCCTGTGGGTTTTTCCCGTGTTCGGGACCGGGCAAACGCCGGGTCATCCGTCCCTGCGCCCGCGCATGACGAGCAGCGGGCAGGGAGCCGTGTAGACGAGCGCGTTGCTCGTGGAGCCGAGCAGCATGCCGCTGAACCCGCCGCGGCCCCGGCTGCCGACGACCAGCAGCTGTGCCTGTGCGGCGTGGTGCAGCAGGCTGCGCACCGGGCGGTCCTGTGTGACGACGCGCTCGACGTCCACCTCGGGGTAGCGCTCCTGCCATCCGGCGAGGCGCTCGGCCAGCACGACACGCTCGCTGGTCTCGATCTCGTCCCAGGGGACCTCCGGCACGCCGAACATGCTGGACACGGCGGCGTCACTCCAGGCGTGCACCGCGACGAGCCGGGCGCCCCGCAGAGCGGCTTCCTCGAACGCGGCCGCGACGGCCCCCTCGCTCGCGGGCGAGCCGTCGACACCGACCACCACCGGGCCGTCGGCGGGTGGCCGGGCGTCGGGTCCGCTGCCGCGCACCACGACGACGGGACAGGACCCGTGCGACACGAGCGACACGGCGGTGGAGCCGACGAAGGTGCCGGTGAACTCGCCGAGGCCGCGCGTACCCAGCACGAGCATCCGAGCCGCCTTGGCGCGATCCCGCAGCACGGGAACGGGGTTGCCCAGGTGGTACTCGGTGTGGATGACGAGGCCGGCGGCCTCACCCGCGGCGTGCTTGGCCGCGTCGGCGGCCTCGCCGAGGCGGCGCCTGCCCTCCTGCTCCAGGTCGTCGAAGTAGGTCGGCGGAAGGCCGACTCCGGCGCCGTACGGAGCCGGGGTCGCCATCGTCGCCACCAGGGTGAGCGGCGCGTGCCGGAGTGCCGCGGCCCGCGCCGCCCACTCCGTGGCGTGCAGCGCCGAGAGGGAGCCGTCCACGCCGACGAGAATCGGGGCGTTACCGGTCGCGGTCATGTCGTCGTCCTCCTGTCCCGATCACTGACTCCATGGTGGCCGCGCCGGGCCCTCTCGCGCGTGGGCCGGAAGTCCTTCCCGCCCGGGTACCTACAGCCCTTATCCGCGGGACCGCGCGCGGCGCATCGTGACTGGCATGACACGAGGACTTCCCGACGAGCCGACGATCCGGGCCGCGCTGGCGCTGGCCACTCGCGCACCGTCGGTGCACAACTCGCAGCCGTGGCTGTGGCGGGTCGGCGACCGCACGATCCACCTCGACGCCGACCGCAGCAGGCAGCTGCCGCAGACGGACCCCGAGGGCCGCGATCTGCTGCTCAGCTGTGGCGCGGCGCTGCATCACCTGCGCGTCGGGCTGGCCGCCCTCGGCTGGTCGTGCCGGGTGCACCGGCTGCCCAACCCCGCCGAGCCGGATCATCTCGCGGCGGTGGAGCTGTCCCGGCGCGAGACCGCCGCGGAGGACGTCGCCGCGGCCGCGGCGATCCCCCGCCGCAGGACCGACCGGCGCCGCTACAGCTCGTGGCACGTGCCCACGTCGCGGATCAGCCGGCTGGCCGAGCGTGCCGCGGCCGAAGGCGCCGTGCTGGAGGCCATCACCGAGCCGCAGGCCCGATACCGGCTGCTGGAGGCGATCTCCACCGCGGCACGGACCCACGAGGCCGACTCGTCGTACCTCATGGAACTCGCCGTCTGGAGCGGCAGGCACGATTCGCCCGAGGGCGTGCCCGCTCGCAGTGCGACCGCGCCCACCAGGCTGCTGGACGAGCCCGCGACCCGGCGCTTCAGTGACCCGAGGCTGGCACAGCCGGAGGGCTCCCTGTCCGAGGAGGACGTCTCCGTGCTGCTGGTGCTGGGCACGGCCTCCGACGACCGCATGTCACAGCTGCGCGCGGGTGAGGCGACCAGCGACGTGCTCCTCACGGCCACCCAGCTCGGATTGGCCTGCTGTCCGCTGACTGAACCCCTGGAGTTGGTGGGTACCCGGGAGCTTGTCCGCACCGAGGTGCTCGGTGACGGCAGCTACCCGCAGATGATCGTGCGGGTCGGCTGGGCAGCCGTGAACGCCGACCCCCTGCCGGCGACGCCTCGCCGGCCGTTGGCCGACGTCGTGCACGGTCTCGCCGACTGAACGCGGAGTCAGGGAGCTCGCGATGAACGAACGACAGAAGACAGCCGGACTCAGGCCCTGCCCGGTGTGCGGTATCGGCATGCGGCCCGGAGTCACCGGCGCGGGCGGGGACAGTCCGCTGGACGATCCGCTGCTGACGACTCCCGCCGCGCGGCTGTGCGCGGTGGCCCTGCAGGCGGGCATCCAGGTGTTCGACGTGCCTGCCGACGCCTGCCCTGGGCTCGCTGGCACCGTGGGCGCGACCTCGGGGAGCGGGCTGCTCGGCCTGGCCGACGACCTCGACGACGACCTGCGCGCCGACGTGCTGGCGTTCGGCATCGCGGTGCTCGCCGCCGCGCCGAGCGCCGTGAGCTCGGCACCGGAGGGCTACCTGGCGATCGGAAGGACACGCCTGCCCGCCGCACGCGGCGGTGTGGGACACCTGGCGTGGCACATGGCCCGGACCTGTGGCCGCGACACCCCCTCGGCGACCTTCGAGCTGGCAGCGCTGTAGATCGCCTCGCCGCGGCACTGTCACGCAAGGCCGGCGCTGACCGCAGCACCACTCGATCGTGTACGAACATATGTTCGAGTATCGCGCTACCATGGTGAGGTGTCCCAGACATCGACTGCCATCACCACCAGCGCCAGCGCCGCCTCGGTTGAGGGGTGGCGTGTGTCCGACGGGGAGCTGGCCGCGGCCCTGGTCGGGCAGGAGGTGGCGCTGGCGGTCGGGCGGGTCGGGGTGGAGCAGGTGCGGGAGATCGGGCGGGTGTTCACCCGCTGCCCGGAATCCCTGTCGCACCAGGAGCGGGTCGAGGCGGAGCGGATTCTGCTGGAGCTGGCGGTGCAGGCGCGGCCGGAGGCGGTGCGGGCCGCGGGGCGGAGGCTGATCGCCTGCTGGCAGACCGACGATCGGCCGCCGGCCGACCCGCCGGAGCCGCAGCGGGCGTTTCGCTACCGCCGCAACCGCCGCGGGGAGATGGTCTTCTCCGGCTTCCTCGACCCGGAGACCGCCACCACCCTGGAGGGGCTGTTCGGGCCGCTCGCGACACCCCGCCCGGCCGATACCGAGGGCCACCCGGACTGGCGCACCCGCGAACAGCGGCCTGCCCCCTGCACGCTTGGACCCCGGACGAAGACCCCTGCGCAACACGACCCACGGCATCGTCGAGGCGTGGCAGCACCGCCCCCGGCCCCCACCCTCACCCTGGCGCGACACCGGGACACTCCGCGGCAACGCAGTCCGGAGGACCGAGGCCGCCCCATGACGACCTGCCGTCGGCGCGAGGGCACCTCACAGAATCTCGCGGCGCAGGCGCTTGTCGATCGCCACGACCAGCGAGGCCAACAACGCCACCCCGAGCACGCGCAGCCACGTGTCGGTACCGATCGGCGCGGTCTCGAACAGGCGCTGCATCACGGGCACATACGTGATCGCGAGCTGCCCGAGGATCTGGAACGTGACACCCCCGAGGATCCAGCGATTGCTGAACAGGCCGATCCGCCACATCGAGCGCGTCAGCGAGCGGCAGCTGAACAGGTAGAACAGCTCGACCATCACGAACAGGTTCAACGCCGCCGTCCGCGCCTGCTCCAGGCTGGCACCGGCCCCGAGCTCCCACTGGAACATCCACCAGGAACCGCCCACGAGCAGCGCCGAGACGAGCCCGATGCGCAGCATCAGCCCGCGGGTCAGCAGCGCCCGGTGCGGGTCGCGCGGGGCTCGCAGCATGATCCCGCGCTCCTTCGGCTCGAACGCGAGCATCAGGCCGAGCGCGACGGCGGTGGTCATGTTGATCCAGAGAATCTGCGTGGGCAGGATCGGCAGCGCCGAGCCCACCAGGATCGCGGCGAGGATCACCAGCCCCTCGGCCATGTTCGTGGGCAGCGTCCACACGATGAACTTCGTGAGGTTGTCGAAAACGCCCCGGCCCTCCTCGACGGCGGCCTCGATCGTGGCGAAGTCGTCGTCGGTCAGCACCATGTCACCGGCTTCCTTGGCGACCTCGGTGCCGCTCTTGCCCATGGCGACACCGATGTCGGCCTGGCGCAGCGCGGGTGCGTCGTTGACGCCGTCACCAGTCATCGCGACCACATCGCCGCGAGCCTGCAGTGCCTCCACGAGCCGCAGCTTCTGTTCCGGCGACACGCGGGCGAACACCGCCGTCCGCTCGATGGCCGCCGGGAACTCCTCGTCGCGGAGTGCGGCGAGCTCGGCGCCGGTCAACACCCCGCCGCCGACGTCGAGCAGGCCGAGCCTGCGGGCGATGGCCGTGGCCGTGGCGGCGTGGTCACCGGTGATCATCTTCACGGCGATCCCCGCGTCGCGGCACGATCGGACGGCCGCGGCCGCGGCCGGCCTCGGCGGGTCCAGCATCGCCTGCAGGCCGGTGAACACCAGAGTCCCGCGCAGAGCGTCCTCGGTGAAGGCCCCGCAGTCGCCGACCCGGGTCATGGCCGTCGCGAGGACGCGCAAGCCCTGCGCGGCCAGGGTCTCGGCCTCCCGCTGCACCGCGGCGGCATCCAGCGGCCGGGTGACGCCGTCCGGCCCGAGCTGCGCCGTGCACAACCCGAGAATCCGCTCCACCGCGCCCTTGGCGAACACGACGTAGCTACCGGTGTCCTCGTGCAACGTCGCCATGTACTGGCGCTCGGAACTGAACGGGATGGTCGCCACCCGCGCCGGAACACCGGCCAGCGCGGCCTTGCGCGCCAGCACCAGCATCGCTCCCTCGGTCGGGTCGCCGACCACCTCGACGCGCCCGTCCCGGCTGGTCAGCGCGGCGTCGTTGCAGGCGGCGCCCGCGAGCAGCGTGGAGCGCAGCGGAGCGGGTGCCGCCTCCGCGGTCATCACCGTCCCCTCCTCGCTCAGGACGGCGCCGTCCGCGGCGTAGCCCGCGCCGCTCACCTCGTACGACCCACCCGGAGTCCACACGGCACACACGGTCATCTGGTTCTCCGTCAGCGTGCCCGTCTTGTCGGTGCAGATCACCGTGGTGCCACCGAGCGTCTCCACGGCGGGCAGCCTGCGGATCACCGCCTGGCGGCGGGCCATCCTGGCGACTCCGATGGCCAGCGTGATCGTGATGGCGGCGGGCAGTCCCTCGGGGATGGCACCCACCGCGAGCGCCACCGCCGCCGTGAACATCTCCACGGGGCTCTCACCCCTGGCCACGCCGACGCCGAACGAGACGGCCGCGAGCGCGAGGATCACCACCGTGAGCACCTTGCTGAACCAGGCCAGTTTGCGCGTCAGCGGCGTCTCGAGGGAGTCGGCGCTGCCCACGAGCCGGTGGATCTCCCCCAGCTCGGTCTCCGCACCGGTGGCCACCGCGATGCCGACCCCGGTGCCGCTGGTGACGAGCGTGCCCGAGTGCAGCATGTTGTGCCGATCGGCCACCGCGGTGGCCGGGGGCAGGACCGCCTCGTCCTTGGTCACCGGCAGCGACTCGCCGGTGAGCGCGGACTCGTCGACGGCGAGCTCGGCGGGCCGCACCAGCCGCAGATCGGCGGGAACCCGGTCGCCCGCCTCGACCACCACCAGGTCGCCGGGCACGAGATCCGCCGAAGGCACGGTGCGCTGTGTGCCGTCGCGGATGACCTTCGCCTCCGTGCGCACCATGGCGCGCAACGCGTCGAGCGCTGCCTCGGCACGGGACTCCTGCACGAACCCGACGATCATGTTGACGACCACGACCCCGAAGATCACCGTGGAGTCGACCCGCTCGCCGAGCACGAGGGTCACTACGCCGGACACCAGCAGGACGTAGATCAGCGGGTGGTGCAGCTGCCGGAGCAGGCGCAGCAGCGGGCCCGCGCTGCGTGTCTGCGGCAGGGTGTTGGGGCCGAACCTGCTCCTGCGGTCCCGCGCCTGCGGCTCGCTCAACCCGGCTGCCGGATCGGTTTCCAGCAGCAGCACCACCTCGTGCACCGGAAGGTCGTGGTGCGAGCTGACCTGCTCTGTTCGCTCGGTGGTAGGCACGTTCTCCAGTCCACCCGGGAACCCGCACTGCGGCCAGTGATCGTTGGTCACCGCCCCTGGGGCACTTCGGCCCTGTCCCGGCGCGGGAGCACACGCGCAGCATCGCGGCATGACTGTACTGGTAGGCATCAACGGATTCGGCCGGATCGGCCGCGACATCGTGCGCAGCGCCCTGGCGCGCGCCGACAACCCGATCGAGGTGGTGGCCGTCAACGACGTGGCGGACCCACGCACGCTGGCGTACCTGCTGGAGTACGACTCCACCTACGGCACCCTGCCCGGCCCGGTCAGCGTGCACGACCAGGTGATCAGCGTCGGCAACCACCACATTCACGTCAGCAACGCGGCAGACCCGTCCCAGCTGAACTGGGCGGAGCAGGACGTCGACGTCGTCATCGAGGCCACCGGCCGGTTCCGGACGCGCGAGGCGGCCTCGGCACACCTGGCCGCCGGCGCGGACAAGGTCATCATCTCCGCACCCGGCAAGGGTGTCGACGCCACGATCGTGATGGGCGTCAACGACGACGACTACGACCCCGCCCGCCACGACGTGATCTCCGGTGCCTCGTGCACCACGAACTGCGTGGCGCCGATGGTGCAGGTGCTGCACCGGGCGTTCGGCGTGCGGCGTGGCCTGATGACCACGATCCACAGCTACACCAACGACCAGTCCCTGCTCGACCAGCCGCACAAGGACCTGCGCCGGGCACGCTCCGCCGCGGTGAACCTGGTACCCACCACCACGGGTGCCGCGCGGTCGGTGGGGCTGGTCCTGCCGGAGCTGTCCGGCAAGCTGGACGGGATCTCCGTGCGGGTGCCGGTGGAGGACGGGTCCCTGACCGACCTGACGGTGGAGCTGGACACGCCGGTGACCGTCGGGCAGGTCAACCGGGCGTTCGCCGACGCGGCCGCCGGATACCTCAAGGACGTCCTGCGCTACACCGACGCCCCGGTCGTGTCCCGCGACATCATCGGCGACCCCGCCTCGTGCGTGTTCGACGCCGGGCTGACCAAGGCCACCGAGAACGTCGTGAAGGTGTTCGGCTGGTACGACAACGAATGGGGCTACGCCAACCGGATGATCGACCTCGCCGCACTCGTCAGCCGCTGACGTCGCGAGGCCGCACGGCCTGCGTCGACGGCTCCGGCAGCACCACGCCGTCGGGGAGGCGGCCGTGTCGCGCGGCGTACTCCCGCAGGTAGGTCACGACCGCGGTCGGCAGCGTCAGAAACAGCCGGTCCTGGCCGATCTCGGCGACGAGACCCGCACGGGAGAGGTCGTCCCGCAAGTCCTGCTTCACCCGGGCCAGCGCGAGCGTCACACCACGCTCGCGCAGCTCGGCGTGCAGGGCCCGCAGGGCCTCGATGCCGGTGCTGTCGACGCCCACCATGGCCTCGACGTTGAGCAGCAGCCACTCCACGTCGCCGCCGGGCACCTCCAACGACTGCAGCGCCCTGCGCCGGAAGTCCTCGGCGTTGACGAAGCACAATGGCGCGTCGTAGCGGTAGATCACCAGCCCGGGCACCCAGCGGGCGGACGGATAGTCGTCCACGTCGTGCATGCCCGCCACGCCCTGCACGTAGCCGAGAATCCCGTCGTGGGGCCGGGCCACGCGGCGCAGCAGGTCCAGAATGGAGAGACCGACGGCGGCGAGCACGCCGTACAGCACGCCGAGCCCGAGCACGGCGGCGGTGGTCGCCAGTGCCAGCAGCAGCTCGCTGCGGCGGAACCGCGCGATCCGGGTGAACTCGCCGACATCCACGAGCCGCAGTGCCGCGTACACCACGATGGCGCCGAGCGCGGCCGTCGGGAACGCGGCGAGCACCGGGCCCGCCACCAGCAGGGTCAGCAGCACCATCGCCAGCGCGGCGAGCGCGTGCAACTGGGTGCGGCTGCCCACGGCGTCGCCGAGCACGGTGCGGCTGCCGCTGCTGCTCACCGGGAAGCCGCGCAGCAGCGCGGACGTCACGTTGGCCACGCCGAGGGCGGCGAACTCCTGGTTGGCGTTGACCGTCTCGCCGCGGCGGCTGCCGAACGCGCGGGCGGTGAGCACGTTGTCCGAGAATCCGACGATGGCGATGCCGACAGCGGGCAGCAACAGCTCGGCCAGGTCGCCGAGCGCGAGCTCCGGCAGGCCCGGCACCGGCAGCCCGCGCGGGACCTCCCCGACGACGGCGATACCCGCCTGCCGCAAGGAGAAGGCGGCAACGACCACGGTGGCGGCCAGAATGCCCACCAGGGGGCCCGGGCTCCGTGGCACGAGCCGGGCCAGGACCAGCAGCAGCGCCAGCACCCCGGCCGCGAGGGCGAGCGTCTGCCAGTGCACCCGATGCACGCCGGCCAGGAACGAGCCCAGCTCGGGCAGGAACCCGTCGCCGCTGACCGGTACCCCGGTCACCGTGCCCAGCTGGCTGACGATCATCATCCCGGCGATGCCGGTCAGGTAGCCGACCAGCACCGGCCGGGACAGCAGATCGGCGAGGAAACCGAGGCGCGCGAGAGCGCCGAGCAGGCACAGGACACCCACCAGCAGCGCCAGCAGCGTGGCCAGGGCCCCGTACCGCGCCGGGTCACCCGCGGCCAGTGGTGCCAGGGCCACGGCGGTCATCAGCGCGGTCGTGGACTCGGGGCCCACCGACAGCTGCCGCGACGAGCCGATCAGCCCGTACACGGCGAGCGGTCCCACCACCGCCCACAACCCGGCCACCGGCGGCAGCCCCGCCACGTCGGCATAGGCCATCACCTGCGGCACCAGATACGCGGCCACGGTCACCCCCGCGAGCAGGTCGCCGCGCAGCCACGCGCGCCGGTAGCCGCGGTACTGCACCAGTCCGGGCAGCCATCGGGTCACATCGCGACTACGCACGCATCCTCCTCGCGACCGCCGCCACGTAGGCGGGCGCGGGCATCGAGGCGAACAGCGCGGCCTCCTCCGCCACCGACGTCCGCTCGTCCAGGAAACGCAGCACCGGCTCGGCCGAGGTGCGGTCGAACAACGCGGCGAACGCCTTCTCCAGCTGGCCCGCGTGGCGGGTGACGACGTCGAGGAGCGCGCCGTCGAACAGCCGGTGCCGGGGCCTGGGCCTCGGCAGGGCGAACGGATGGCCGTGGACGGCCAGCGACCGCGCGATCGCGGCACTGTCCTGCTGGATGCGCTCATAGGCGTAGCCGGTGCTGGCCTTGACCAGGCCGGCCTCGGTGCCGATCGTGAGCACGGCACCGTGCCTGCGGCGCACGGGCGCGGCCGACAACGGCAACGCGGCGCCCTCCTCGCCCACGACGTGGTAGGCGCCCGCCCGGAGCACCCCGGTGAGGTACTCGGCGAGCGCCGCCCGCTGCGCGGGGACGTCGGCGGTGGTGCCTGGCGGCGCGAACGCGGTGTGCTCGACGAGCGCGTGCCGCTCGCCGAAAGGCAGCACGTACACGAAGCTCGCCGCGCCGTCCTGGGCGGTGCGGAAATCGAACAACGTGGGCACCTCCGGGTCGAAGGCGGGCCGCTCGGTGCGGACATGCCAGCCGCGGAACACCAGCCGCGCGTCCTCCCGGGGCCGCTCGCCGGGGCCGAGCACGCTGTCGAACACCCAGGTGGCGGCGATGGGCGTCCCGTCGACCAGGACGCGGGCCCTGCCTGCGTCGGAAGTGATGGCCTCGACGTGACCGCGGCGCGCGGCGAAATCCGGCACGGCCCGCGTCAGCCTGCCGACGGCGGCGGCGAGGTCGGCGCCGCGTGCGTAGCGGTAGCGGTAGCGGCCGAGTCCGAGCACGCGCTCCCGCCCGCCCGCATGCACCCGCACGTGGTCGAAGCTGCGGCACGCCGCGCCGTCGAGCAGCCCCGGGCGCTCGGACCACCACGCCCAGCCCGCGCCGGTGACCGGTCTACTGCCGTCGTCGACGAGCAGCACCGGCTCCGCGGGCGGCTGGCGCGTCAGGTGGGCGGCCAGCGACAGCCCGCTCAGCCCGCCCCCGGCGATCACGATCGTCACACCGACGACATCAACATCCCAGCGGCCCCGCCCGCCAGGGCACACCGGCGCGTGACGAGGGGACGAACGACCCCGGCGCACCGGTGCGCGCAGACCTACCGTGGGAAGAAAGGAACACCACGACCCAGGAGAGGCCATGACCACCGCCAGCCAGGGCAACGCACCGATCGTCGTCGGTGTGGACAGCACGGAGGCGTCGCTGCGCGCCGTCCGCTGGGCCGCCGACACCGCGGCCCGTCACCACGCGCCGCTGCACCTCGTGCATGCCGCCGGCTTCCCCGACCTCTATGTGGGCGAGAGCATTCCCCCGCCGGAGTCGTTCGTCGAGGAGCAGCGCAAACAGCGCTGGGAGTTCCTGCACACCGCGCGCCGCGTCGCGCAGGAGGCCGGCGACATCGACATCCACACCCGGTTCGAGTCCGACCCGCCGATCCCGACCCTGATCCACGCGTCGAGGTCGGCCAGGATGATGGTGCTCGGCTCCTCCGGCCACACCGGCCTGGCCGGCCTGCTGATCGGCTCCACCACGCTGGCGCTGGTGACACACGCGCACTGCCCGGTGGTGTCGGTGCGCGGCGACTACCCGCAGGTGCCCGCCGACGACCGGCGGCCCGTGGTGGTCGGCATCGACGGCAGCCCCCTGTCCGAGCGCGCCATCGGCTACGCCTTCGACGAGGCGTGCTTCCGTGGCGTCGACCTGGTGGCGGTGCACACCTTCAGCGACGCCGACGCGGACGTGTTCAGCGAGGCGCGCATGTACTTCGACTGGGAGCCCATGCGCGACGTCGAGGAGCGCAGGCTCGCCGAGCGGCTCGCCGGCTGGCGGGAGAAGTACCCCGACGTCGCCGTGCAGCGGGTGCTCGTCAAGGACCGCCCCCGGCACGAACTGCTGGAATGGAGCGCGAAGGCCCAGCTGGTGGTCGTCGGCAGCAGGGGCCGCGGCGGCTTCCGCGGCATGCTCCTCGGCTCCACGAGCCAGGCGCTCATCCACAACGCCGAGTGCCCCGTGATGATCGCGCGCCCCGAGCCCGGGAACGACTGATGGAGCCGCCGCCCTACGCCGCGGTGCACGAAACGCATATCGGCGTGGTGTTCCTGCTCGGCGACCGCGCGTACAAGCTGAAGAAACCGGTGGACCTCGGATTCCTCGACTTCAGCACGCCCGAGAAGCGGCGCGTCGCCTGCCACCGCGAGGTGGAGCTGAACCGGCGGCTGTCCCCCGACGTGTACCTCGGGGTGTCCGAGGTGTCCGGTGTGGACGGTGGGGAGCCGGCCGACTTCCTCGTCGTGATGCGGAGGATGCCGCAGGAACGGCGCCTGGCCACGCTGGTGAAGTCCGGTGAGGACGTCACGCACGTCGTCGACCGGCTCGCCAGGATGGTCGCCGTCTTCCACGGTGGCGCCGAGCGTGGCGAGGAGATCTCGGCACAGGGCAGCAGGGACGCCATCCGCGGTCGCTGGCGCGACAGCTTCGACCAGGTCCGTCCGCTGGACGTGCTCGACGCGGGAGAGGCCGCCGAGATCGAACGGCTGACGCTGGACTTCCTGGCCGGGCGGGAGCCGTTGTTCGAGCGGCGCATCACCGAGGGCCGGGTGCTCGACGGGCACGGCGACCTGCTCACCGCCGACATCTTCTGCCTCGACGACGGCCCCAGGGTCCTCGACTGCCTGGAGTTCGACGACCGGCTGCGCTGGCTCGACGGGCTCGACGACATCGCGTTTCTGGCGATGGACCTGGAACGACTCGGCGCACCGTGGCTCGCCGAGCGGCTGCTCGAGCGCTACGCCGAGTTCGCGGGCGATCCGGCTCCCGCGTCGCTGCGCCACCACTACGTCGCCTACCGGGCGTTCGTCCGCGCGAAGGTCGCCTGCCTGCGGGCCACCCAGGGCGACGCCGACTCCGCCGCCGAGGCCAGGGACTACGCCCGGCTGGCTCTGGAGCACCTGCGTACGGGCCGGCCCCGGCTGATCCTGGTCGGCGGGCTTCCGGGAACGGGCAAGTCGACCCTCGCGGGCGGGGTGGCCGACCGGCTCGGCGCGGTGCTGCTGGCCAGCGACCGCCTGCGCAAGGAACTCGCGGGCCGCTCGCCGCACGAGCACGCCGCGGCCGGCTACCAGGGCGGCATCTACGCCCCGAGCACAGCGAGCGCACCTACGCTGAGCTGCTGCACCGGGCGCGGGAGCTGCTGGCGCAGGGCGAGTCGGTGGTGCTGGACGCGTCGTGGGTGCGCGCGGGCGACCGGGCCAGGGCGGCCGAGGCCGCGCGGGCCGTCCACAGCGAACTCGTCGCGCTGCGCTGCGCGGCACCGGCCGAGGTGGCCGCCGGGCGCATCCGCTCCCGCCACGGCGGGATCTCCGACGCCGACCCGAGAATCGCCGCGGCGATGTCGGCCGACGCCGACGTGTGGCCGGAGGCCACGACCGTGGACACCACGACCTCGCCGGAGGAGTCCCTGGCCGCGGCCCTGCGCGTGCTCAGCGCGTGAGCGCGGCTACCGCGGCACGAGCAGCACCCACACCCGCCCCGGCGCGAGCGGCACCTGCTGGCCCGAGGGCTTGGTGAACGTCGTACCGTGCCGGGCCGTGGGCCGCGACCACGTCACCGGGTAGACCTTGCCGTCCCGCAGGACGCTCGCCTGCCCCGTGCCGACCGTCTTCGCGACCGGCGACATCGAGCCCGCCGAGTCCGCGACCCTGCGGCCCTCGCGGATCGCGACGCGCTGCACCACGACCGTGGCCGCCCCCACCTGCCCGGCGCCCGCCGACCGCAACGGTGTGCCGTTCAGCGACACCAGCCAGCGATCCCCGGACCACCGGAACCCGTAGGACGCTCCCCGGTAGCGCACCGTGCGCTCGCCGACGGGAGCTCCACCGGGTGGCGCGGGACCGCGGTCGAGCACCCGCTGCGGCCCCGGCCCGTGGCCCATCGGCAGCCGCTCCGGACGGACGAACAGGTTGTGCGGCCGGGGCCGCGCCCCGTCCCGGAAGTAGGCGCCCGGCCTGCCGCGCTCGGTGACGATCCTCAGCGGCGCCTTGCGCAGCACCGGCATGATCTCGGGCGCCGCGCCGGAGAACGCCAGCGTCGGCCTGCCGTACTGGGCCAGCAGCTCGGCATCGGTCTCACGGGCACTGCGCACCGGTCCGGCGACGCCCGGTAGCCGCGACGAGTAGACCGCGGCGAACCGGGTCAGCCCGCCCTCCACCGGCTCGACGTAGACGACGTCGGCCGCGGCGAGCCCCGTGTGGGGCCGCGCCGCCTGCACGTTGTCGATCTTGACGACGAGGACGGGGTCGCGGGGCGGCGGCGGGTTCGGCGACGAGGAGGGTGTGCGGGTCGGCGACGGTGGTGGCCGCGCTGCCTCGTCCTCGCCGCCGAACACCAGCAGCGCGGCCACCCCGGCGCCGACCACGGCGAACACGCCGACGGCGGCCAGCAGCTGGCGGATCGGCTTGCTCGGCACGCGCCACCTCCTCACGGGCTCTGTCCACTACAACAGTGCTACCCGGGAGCAGGGCACGGCCAATCGGCCGCATTCAGCCGAGCACGGCAGCCCCGTTCACCCGATCGGCCGCCAGGTCGGCCAGCGCCCGGCTCGCGCCGTCGAGCGGGTAGCGCGTGGTGGTGACGTGCAGCCGGTGCCGCGCGGCGAAGGCGAGGAACTCGCGGGCGTCGGCCCTGGTGTTGGCGGTGACGCTGCGCAGCTGGCGTTCCTGGAACAGGTGGCGCTGGTAGTTCAGCGGCGGGATGTCGCTGAGGTGAATGCCGGCCACCGACAGCGTGCCGCCCCGGTCGAGCGCGGCGAGCGCGGGGGGAACGAGGTCGCCGACGGGCGCGAACAGGATGGCCGAGTCCAGCGGCTCGGGTGGCGGGTCGGCGGCACCCTGCACCGACGCCGCGCCGAGGTCGCGCGCCAGCTGCCGGGCCTGGGCGCTGCGGGTCATGACGTGCACCCGGGCGCCCTCGGCCAGCGTGACCTGCGCGGCGAGGTGCGCGCTCGCGCCGAAGCCGTAGATGCCGAGGCTGCCGCGGGCCGGCAGCGCGGCGCGGCGCAGCGCGCGGTAGCCGATGATGCCCGCGCACAGCAGTGGCGCCAGCTCCGCGTCGGCGTAGCCGGAGGGCAGCGGGTGGGCGTAGGCGGCGGGCACCGTGGTGTACTCGGCGTAGCCGCCGTCGGCGTCCCAGCCCGTGTAGGTCGAGTGCGGGCACAGGTTCTCGGCCCCGCGCGTGCAGTACCGGCACCGCCGGCACGTGCCGCGCAGCCAGGCCACGCCCACCCGGTCGCCGGCGGCGAAACCCGCGGTGACCTCCGCGCCGAGGGCGACGATCTCGCCGACCACCTCGTGCCCCGGGGTGACGCCGGGGCGGTGCACGGGCAGGTCACCCTCGGCTACGTGCAGGTCCGTGCGGCACACGCCACACACCAGCACCCGCAGCAGCAGCTCGTCCGGCGCGGGGACGGGCACCGGGTCGTCCCGGTAGGTCAGCGGCCCGGTGGCGATGGGCCCCGGCGTGGTGACGTGCCACGCGTGCATGCGCGCTGCGGGCCCGCTCATGGGTGTCTCCCCTCGTGTCGTTCGTCCTCATGCGACTTCTACGCCGCCGCGCCACGGCGGTGCCGGTGACCATCGCCCCGCCATCGTGAGCACTTCGACTCCAGTGTCGCGCCCGCCACGGCAACAGACTCGGACTCGACGTCAACGTCAGGCGGAAGTACAGGAGAAGGAGTGCACCATGTCCATCAAAGAGGGACCGCGGATCGGCGACGCCGGACAGCTGGGCGCGCGCACCGCGTCCGACACCGCGCCGCAGCACGGCGCGGTCATGACGACCACGGCCGGCAAGCTGATCGCCGTGCTGCGGATCGCCACCGGCCTGGTGTTTCTGTGGGCGTTTCTCGACAAGACTTTCGGCTGGGGCTACGCCACCGCCTCGGAGGCCGCCTGGATCAACGGCGGCTCGCCGACGGAGGGCTTCCTGAGCCGGGTCGAGGTCGGGCCGTTCGCGGAGACGCTGCGCTCGTGGGCGGGCGCGGGCTGGGCCGACTGGCTGTTCATGCTGGGCCTGCTCGGTATCGGCATCGCCGTCACGCTGGGTGTCGGGCTGCGGCTGTCGGCCGTGGCGGGCACCGCGATGATGCTGCTGATGTGGGCCGCGGAGTGGCCGCTCGACCGGTTCACCGAGGCGGGCGAGCCGTCGATGTCGACCAACCCGATCCTCGACT
Organism: Prauserella muralis; assembly: GCF_003202285.1. Classification (GTDB taxonomy): domain Bacteria; phylum Actinomycetota; class Actinomycetes; order Mycobacteriales; family Pseudonocardiaceae; genus Prauserella_B; species Prauserella_B muralis. Next base: position 250,578 of record NZ_MASW01000005.1, on the reverse strand, counting down.
ACCACATCCTCTACGCGCTGGTGCTGATCGTGCTGGCCGCCGTGTACGCCGGCAACACGTGGGGCTTCGGCCGCCAGTGGGCGCACCTGCCGATGGTCAACCAGAACCGCTGGCTGCTCTGAATCCCCGGCAGCACCGGCAGCCACGGTGCGGCCGAATGGGCCCGGCTCAGTGCCGGGTCCATTCGCGTTCGACCCTCGCCCAGTCGCGGGCCCACTGGGCGAGGCGCAGGCGGTGCAGCACGCCGTGCACGGCCGCGAAGACCGCCGCGCACACGCCGGCCACCGCGAGCCACACGGAGATGCCGACGCTCACGCCGTCGGTGGCCGCGGCCGCGGTGGTCACCGGCGGCGTGGTGAGGTTGCCCTCGTCGTCGAGCCACACGGGGATCCTCGATCCGGTGGTGCTGCCGCGGTAGGCGGCGACCTCACCGGTGCGCGTGGTGCCGTCCGGGGTCTGCCAGCGGGCCCGCACCGGGGTGGTCTCCAGCTCCCCGACGCCCATGCTCACCGGCGCGTCGGCCAGGAGCACGGCGGTCGCCCTGTGCTTGGCGTCGGCGTCGCGCTCGGCGACCTCCATCCGGCCCGCGTAGGTCTCGCTGCCGACGGAGGCGGCGACGGGAACGGCCAGCAACACCAGCAGCAGCAGGACCACGAACAGGCGGGCCTGGAGGCGGTCTCCCGGCCGGGAGAGCGGGTTGCGGCCGGGATGCAGCCACCGCCAGAACCGCGCCGCTCTGCCTCCGGACGGACCCATGCGTCACCGACCCCCTTCAGCGCGGCGCTCTCGCCGGAGCTGCCGTCGACTCAGCCTGCGCGTACACCCGATTATCCGGCCATGGCGGCCCGGTGTTTCAACACGCGACGACGCCGCGCCACCCGAACGAGGCCGGGCGCGGCGCGGCGTCAGCGGCCGTGACGTGCGGGAACACGGCCGGAGGCGACGCAGGCGCGGCGGCTAGCAGTGGCACGTTTCACAGCGAGCACGGCCAGGTAACAGCTGTGACAACCGCGCCGGGAGCCGAGGGAACGGCCGCCGCTACAGGGGCTGCAGGTCGGCGCGCAGCACGCCGGGCACGGTGCGCACCAGCGCGCCGACGATGCGACGCTCGGCCTCGTCGGCGAAGACGCCGCTCACCGTGGCGATGCCGCCGGTGACGTCGACCCGCCACCGGTCCCGGTGGCCGTCGTAGTCGTCGAGCACCTTCCGCACGTGCGTGGCCAGTGCGTCGTCCGGGCGCACGAACGGCCGCAGCACGTCGCGCCTGCTGACGACGCCCACGAGCACGCCCTCGTCGACGACGGGCAGGCAGCGCATGCCGTCCCGCAGCATCAGCCGGGCGATGTCGGCCACCTCGGTGACCGGTCGCACCACCTCCACCGGCGTGGTCATCACGTCCCGGACGCGGGCGGCGGCACCCTGGCCGGAGCCGTTGCCGTTGCGCAGCGCGTCGGCCTCGGTGAAGATGCCGACCACCTGGTCGTCCTCGTTCACCACCGGCAGCCCCGCGAATCCGCCCTCGGTCAGCAACACGACCGCGTCGGTGACGTGAGCATCCGGTGACGTCGTCACCACCGGTCGCGTCATGATGTCCGCTGCGTGCATGATGTCCTCCTCGTCCGGCCGGCACTTCGATCCACTGTGGCCGGTCATGCTGTGCTCCACTCCCCCGAGACCCGCTCCCACTCACGGCCCCAGGCCGCGAGACGGCGCCGGTCGGTGCCGGCACGCACGAGGCCGTACCCGCACGCGAGCGTCAGCACCGCCGCCAGCCAGCCGGCCAGGCCGACCCCCACACCGACCCTGGCCGCGTCGGACGCGGTGACGGGCACCGCCGTGAGGTTGCCGTCCCGGTCGAGCCATATCTGCCGCCTGCTCCCCGCGGTGGTGCCCTCCAGCACGCGGAGCACGCCCCGCTTCTCGGCGCCGGCCACCTGCCAGCGCACGGGCACGTCGACCCACTGCGATCCGCTGGCCACCGGGGAGATCCTGCGCCGCGGCGCGTCGGCGAGCACGGTGGCCGTCGCGGGCCGGCTCGCGGCCAGCTGCCCCGCGGAGAGCTCCAGCTGGCGTGCGTGCGCCGACGAGCCGAGCAGCGCGGCGAGCGGAACGGCCAGCAGCGCGCACACCAGAGCGGTCAGCCGCGCGGCGGCGTCGATCCGGTCCTCCCGGCGCACGAAAGGCCCGGCGCCGGGCCACACCCGCCGCCACGCACCCAACGCCCGCCGTGCCGTCCGTTCCATGGCCCGCTTCCCTTCCCGCCTCCGGTTTCTGCGACCGAGCCTGCGCCCACGGCGCCACGCCGCGAAGGGTCTTTGGTCCTGCCCGGCTCGGCCCGAGGTCCCTACGCGCGCGTGGCGCAGCGGAGTGTCATCGGTGGTGTCAGCGATTCACGACCGAGGAAAGGAGCCGCGATGACCGCGCCCGCACGCAGGCAGCCGCGTTCACTGCTGCCCGACTTCACCGACCTGTTCGAGATGTTCCCGTCCCTGGCGGCCATGCGCCCGGTCTTCGACCTGCACACCATCCGCGTGGAGGACAAGGTCGAGGAGGGCCGCTACGTGCTCCGCGCGGAGCTGCCCGGCGTCGACGCGAGCAAGGACGTGGACATCACCGTCCACAACGGACTGCTCACGATCGAGGCGAAGCGTTCCGAGGAGAAGGCCGAGAAGGGCCGCTCGGAGTTCCGCTACGGCTCGTTCAGCCGCACGGTGACGTTGCCGGCCGGAGCGCAGGAGGACTCCATCGAGGCCACCTACACCGATGGCATCCTCACCGTCACCGTCGGCCTCGGTGAGCCCGAGGAGCCGGTGAAGCACATCAAGGTCAACCACGACTGACCACGAGAGCGGCGGGACGGTCCGGGCGCCAGTGCGCGGGCCGTCCCCGCCGCTCCCGAACCCCGGGAGGTCCCATGCCCAACCATGTCGCCTGGCTGTCCGCTCTCGGCGTCACCGACACGGCCGTGGCGGGCGGGAAGGGCGCCAACCTCGGCGAGCTCACCGCCGCCGGCCTGCCGGTCCCGCCCGGCTTCGTCGTCACCGCGCCCGCCTACCTCGCCTCGATGGAGGCGGGCGGCGTCCGCGCCGAGCTGCGCGCGGCCGTCGCCGCCACCGGCCGCGACGTGGCCGCCGACGCCGAGCGGCTCCAGGGGCTCGTCCGCAAGGCGGGCGTCGCCCGGGACGTCGCCGGTGCCGTCCGCGAAGCCTACCGGCGGCTCGGTGCCGGCGCCGCCGTCGCCGTCCGTTCGTCGGCGACCTCCGAGGACTCCCCCGACGCGTCGTTCGCCGGGATGAACCGGACGCTCACCAACATCGTCGGCGAGGACGACCTGGTCGCCGCGGTGCTGTCGTGCTGGGAGTCGCTGTTCGGCGCCCGGTCGCTGGCCTACCGCGGCGAGCAGGGCATCGGCGACGAGCCCGCCATCGCGGTCGTCGTGCAGCGCATGGTGCCCGCCGAGCGGTCCGGGGTGCTCTTCACCGCCGACCCCTCCACCGGCGACCGGAGCAAGATCGTCGTCGAGGCCGTGCTGGGCCAGGGCGAGGTCCTGGTCAGCGGCGCCGTGGAGCCGGACACCTACGTGCTGGCCAAGCCCGACGCCGCCCTGCTGCACACCCGGCTCGGTCACCAGAATTACGAACTGGTGCGCGCCGAAGGCGGCGGTGAGCGGCGGGTCGAGCTGGACGGCGGCGAGCAGCCACCGGTGCTCACCGACGCCGAGGCCGTCGAGCTCGCCCGGCTCGGCCTGCGCATCGAGGAGCACTACGGGTGCCCGCAGGACATCGAATGGGTCACCTCCGACGGGCAGACGTGGATCGTGCAGACACGGCCCATCACCACCCTTCCCGCACAGGAGCCCGCCGACGGGGTCCTGCTGACGGGCCTGTCGGCCTCACCGGGTGTGGCATCCGGCCCCGTGCGCGTGCTGCGCTCCCCCGCCGACGGCGAGCGGCTGCGCACCGGCGAGATCCTCGTCGCCGAGATGACCAACCCCGACTGGGTGCCCACCATCCGGCGGGCCGCCGCGCTGGTCACCGACCAGGGCGGCATGACGTGCCACGCCGCCATCGTCGCCCGCGAACTCGGTGTGCCGTGCGTGGTGGGCACGCACACCGCGACCAGGGACCTGAAGGAAGGGCAGCAGGTCACCGTCGACGGCGCGGCGGGCACCGTGCGCGCGGGCACCCGCCCGCCCGCAACCGCCCGGCCGCGGGCTCAGCCCGCGGCCGGGCAGGCGGTGGAGTCACTCGGCACCCGGCTCTACGTCAACCTCGCCCTCCCGGACCAGGCCGAGCGGGCCGCCGCCCTTCCCGTGGACGGGGTGGGGCTGCTGCGCGCGGAGTTCCTGCTCACCGAGGCGCTGGGCGGCAGGCACCCACGGGCGGTGCTGGCCGAGGACGGCGCCGAGCCGTTCGTGGCCGCCATGACCGAGGGCCTGCTGCGGATCGGCCGTGCGTTCGCGCCCCGGCCGGTGATCTACCGCACGATCGACTTCCGCACCAACGAGTTCCGTGCCCTGTCCGGCGGCGAGCGGTTCGAGGCGGTGGAGAACAACCCGATGATCGGCTACCGGGGCTGTTTCCGCTACGTCGACGATCCGGGACTGTTCAGGCTGGAGCTGCGCGCGCTGGCCCGCGCGCGCGAGCAGACGCCGACCCTGCACGTGATGCTGCCGTTCGTGCGGACCCGCTGGGAGCTGGAGGCCTGTTTGGAGCTGATCGACGCGAGCGCGCTGGGCCGCCAGCGCGGCCTGCACCGGTGGGTGATGGCGGAGGTGCCCTCGGTCGTGTACTGGATCGCCGAGTACGCGCGGATGGGCATCGACGGGGTGTCAATCGGCAGCAACGACCTCACGCAGCTGATGCTGGGTGTGGACCGGGACTCGCGGGTGTGCGCGCCACTGTTCGACGAAAGCGATCCGGCGGTGCTGGATGCCATCGGCAGGATCGTGCGGGCCTGCAGGGACGCCGGGATCACGTCGTCGTTGTGCGGGCAGGCGCCGTCGACGCACCCGGAGTTCGCCGAGCACCTCGTCCGGCTCGGGATCACGTCGATCTCGGTGAACACCGACAGCGTCGCGGCCGCACGGGCCGCCATCGGCTCGGCCGAACGGCGCCTGCTGCTGGAGGCCACCCGCTGACGGCACCCGGCACGGCGAACGGGCCCCCGGCCGGATTCCCGGTCGGGGGCCCGTTCGCCGTGCTCGCTCAGCCGCGCGGGCGCACGATCGCCACGGGGCAGGTGGCGGCGTGCAGCAACGCCTGGCCCGTCGAGCCGAGCAGGGTCCCGGCGACGACGCCGTGGCCGTGGCTGCCCACGACGAGCAGCCGGGCGTGCGCGGCGGCCTCCAGCAGCGCCTCCGCGGCCCGGCCCGCGCGGACCACGAGCTCGCTCACCTCGACCTCGCCGAACTTGGTCCGCCACGCCGCCAGGTCGGAGTGCAGGGACTGGGTCTCCTTGCGTTCGAGCTCGTCGAGCTCGCCCTGGGACGGAAGCCCGGCCCACGGGGCGTCCGACCATGGGTCCCGCCACGCGCGCACCGCGATCAGCCGCACGCCGTGGGCGGCCGCGGTCTCGAAGGCATAGCCGAGCGCCGCCTCGCTGAGCGCGGAGCCGTCGGCGCCGACCACCACGTGGCCGTTGCCTGCCGCGGCCGTGCCTTCGCGCACCACCACGACCGGGCAGCTCGCGTGCGTGGAGACCGCCACCGCCACCGACCCGGCGAAGAGCCTGCGCACGCTGCCGAAGCCGCGCGAGCCCACCACGGCCAGTGCCGCGTCGGCCGTCTCGTCCACGATCGTGTCGGCGGCGGGCCCGAAGTGGACGTCCCAGTCCACCTCGACGCCGGGCGCCTCCGTGGCGGCCAGCTCCGCGGCGTCGCTGAGCCACCGGCGGCCCGACTCGGCCCACACCACTCCGTAGGGCGGCGAGGCCGCGATGTGCGGGTTCACCGGGGGCAGGTCGCACGCGTGCAGCAGGCGCAGCGGCAGGTCGCCGCGCACGGCCTCGCGGGCGGCCCAGCGGACGGCGTCGAGCGAGGCGGGTGAACCGTCGACGCCCACCACGATGGGCCGGCGGGTGGCCGTTGTCGTCGGGTCCATGTCGGTTCCTCTCTGTGTTCGGTCGGCTCTTTAGTGCTTGAGGTTGCGCAGGTGCGCGTCGGCGCCTGCCTGCCTGCGCACCCGCACGCGTGCGTCGGGGATCAGGCACCGGCCACCGGTCACGACGACGGGGTTGAGGTCCAGCTCGGCGATCTCGGGCACCCGGACGGCCAGCTGCCCGACGCGCAGCAGCACGTCGCGGACCGCGCCCTCGGGCAGGCTCGGCACGAGCTCCGGCGAGCAGCGCAGGCCGTGCAGGAGCCGGCCCGCGTCGGCCTCGGTGAGCGGCGCGAGGCGGGCACTGCGATCGGCGATCAGGTCGGTGTCCACGCCGCCGAGCCCGAACACGACGAGCGGGCCGAACACCTCGTCGGCGCTGATGCCCACGAGCAGTTCCCGGCCACGCGGCACCATCGGCTGCACCACCACGCCGCGCAGCGCGGCGCCGAAGCGCTCCCGGAAGCGGCCGAACACCGCCCGCAGCGCGACCGGGTCGGCCACGCCGAGTTCGACGCCCCCGCCCGCGCTCTTGTGCAGCAGGCCCTCGGCGCTCGCCTTGACCGCCACCGGGCCCCCGCAGCGCGCGAACAGCTCCTCGGCCTCGGATTCGTCCCTGGCGAATCCGGCCTCCACCATGGGCAGGCCGAAGCTGCGCAGCAGCTCCGTGGTCGCCGCCGGGCTCAGCCAGCCGTCACCGCCGGGCTCCGCGAGCGCGGCGTCCACGATCTCCCTGGCCCGCGCGGTGTCGAGGCCGGGCAGGCCGGGCACCGACCCGGCGGGTTCGGCGAGCCACGCGGCGTAGCGGGCGAGGTGTCCGAGCACCTGCGCGGCCGTCTCCGGGTCGGCGTAGCTGGCGGTCCCGGGCCCGTCCGGCCCGCTCACCAGTGGCTCGACCGGTGCGAGCTGACCGGGCCGCACGACGATGACCGGCTTGCCACGCAGGGCGACCCGCTGCCGCAGCGACTCGGTGGGATCGCCCACGGCCGTGGGCGTGACCGCGACGACGACCGCGTCGATTCCGGGGTCGTCGGCGATGGCGTCCACGCAGGCGCCGAACGCGAGCGGGTGCACCGCGGCGGTGGTGTCCACCGGGTTGGCGATGCTGGCCTGCCCGGGCAGGAGCGCGCGCAGCCGTACCGTGGTCTCCGGTCCGAGTTCGGGCAGCACCAGCCCGTGGCGTGCGCAGGCGTCCACGGCCAGCACCCCGGCGCCGCCCGCGTTGCTGACGATCGCCACCCGGTTGCCCCGGGGCAGGGTCTGCCAGCGCAGTGCGGCCAGCACGGTCAGCGTCTCGGTGAGCGTGTCGACCGCGATCACCCCGGCCTGCTCGAACAGCGCGTCCCTGCTGACGGCCGGGGTGGCGCCCGCGGCGGTGTGGGACGCGGCGGCTCGCTGGGCGAGTGCCGTGCTGGCCCCGCGCACCGCGAGCACCGGCTTGTGCCGCGCCAGTGCGCGGGCGAACCGGCCGAACTTGCGGGGGTTGCCGAAGGACTCCAGGTACAGCACCGCGGCGGCGGTCCGCTCGTCCTCCTGCCACCACAGCAGCAGGTCGTTGCCGCTGATGTCGTACTTGTCGCCAGCGGACACCACAGTGGACAGTCCAAGACCGACGGATCCGAGCAGCTCGGAGAGCGCGATGGCGATGCCGCCGGACTGGGTCATCAGGCCGATGTCGCCCTCGGGCACGGGCGCGCGCAGGAACGTGGCGTTCAGGCGCACCGCCGGGTCGGTGTTGGCGATGCCGATGCAGTTGGGGCCGACGACGCGGATGCCGTAGCGCCGGATCGAGGCGCGCACGGCCCGCGCGCCGTCCTCGCCCAGCCCGGCGGTGACGATGACGAGCGCGCGCACGCCGCGCCGCCCGCAGTCCTCGACCGCGGCGGGCACCGCGGCGGCCGGGACGCAGATCACGGCCAGCTCGGGGCACTCCGGCAGGTCGGCGACCGTGGCCGCGCACGGCACACCGAGGACCTCGTCCGCCTTCGGGTTGACGGCCCGCAGCGGCCCGGCGAAACCCGCGTCCAGCAGGTTGCGCAGCACCGCGTTGCCCACGGCGCCGGCCCGCCTGCTCGCGCCGATCACCGCGACGGAGGCGGGTTCGAGAACGTGACGGAGGCTGGCGACCTCGGCCACCCGCTCGCGGGCGGTGAGGCTGTCGAGGTACTCCTCACCCCCGTCGAGGGTGAGTGTCACCTCGCGCTCGGGCCCGTGGCCGGTGACCGTCATGGGCAGACCGAAGTCCCGCAGGACGCGCAGCATCCGGGTGTTCTCGGCCGACACGACGGCGAGCAGCCGGGTGATGCCGTGCCCGCGGGCGAGCGAGACCAGGTGTTCCAGCAGCAGGGTGCCCACGCCGGTGGCCTGGGCCCGGGCGTCGACGACCAGCGCGATCTCGGCCACGGCGGGGTCGGCCAGCGCCTCGTGGTGCGCGACGCCGATCAGCGCGCCGGCAAGATAGGCGCCGACGGCGGCGTGACCGGAACCCGCGGCCTCGCCGGAGATCCTGGCCGCCAGAGTGTCCAGAGTGGAGGGTACAGGGCCCAGGAAGCGCAACCGGGCGTCCCGCTCGCCGAGCCGCCGGTGCAGCGCGGCGACCTCGGCCGCGTCGGCGGGCGCCAGCTCGCGCACGAGGACCACCTTGCCGTCGGCCAGCAGGCAGCGCCGGGCGAGGGCGGCGGCCCCGTCGAGGGTCGCGGTCATGAGCGGGACCCCACGCGCCGGCCGTCCGGGTGGTCGTTCCACACGTAGCCGAGCCGGTTGCGCACCTCGATCACCCCGGCCAGCGACCGGGTGATCCGGCCTGCGAGCTCGGTGTCACTCTTGCGCGGCAGCTGCCCGACCAGCGTGACGACGCCGCGCTCGACGGCGATGCCGACCGCGTCGGGCTCCACGAGCAGGACGCGCGCGAACACGTCGACCGCGACCGCGCGCCGGATGTCGTCGTCGGAGCGGGAGAAGGCGCCGATGAGGTCGCGGCGGGCGACCACGCCGACGAGCCGGTTCCGGTCGTCGACGACGAGCAGCCTGCGCAGGTTGTGCCTGCGCAGCTCCTGGCTCGCGGCGCTGACGGGCTCGTCGGCGCCGATCGTGATCGCGGGCGTGGTCATCAGTTCGCGGGCACGCAGGGCGGTGGCCTTGCGCTGCCGGTCGCGGTGGCCGCGGCCGGTGAGCAGCCGGTGGCGGGTCCCACCGTCGCCGTGGTGCAGCAGGTCGGCCTCGGAGACGACGCCGAGCACGCCACCCTCGGTGTCGACGACGGGCACGGCGCTGATCCGTTTCCCGGCGAGCAGGCCGGCGATGGTCTTGAAGTCGGCGTCGGGGCCGACGGTGTGGGGCGCGGCGGTCATCACCGTGCGCACGGCGGGCTCGGTGGTGTGCTCGTTCATCGGGACTCTCCTGGCGCGAGCGGTGGCGGGACGACGACGACGGGAACCGGGGCGTGTTTGGCGCAGGCGGCGCCGACCGAACCCAGCAGCGCCTTGCGGAGGTACTGGCCGCGGTGCCTGCCGACCACGAGCAGTGCGGCTCCGCGGGCGAGGTCGACGAGCGCATCGGCCGGCGCGCTCTCGACCACGGTGGTCTCGATGTCGGGCACGGCGTCGCGGTCCTTGGTGGCCCGCGCGACGATGTCGGCGAGCCGGGCTTCGTGCCTGTCCCGCAGCGCGCCGGCGGCGGTCCAGACGAAGTCGTGGGCGGGCTCGACGGACCAGACGGTCACGGCTCGCAGGGGGCAGCCGCGCAGCAGGGCCTCGTCGAGGGCCCAGTGCAGTGCGTGGCAGTAGTCGTCGGTGTCGTCCACGCCCACGACGATGGGGCGGTTGCCGGGCGCCTGGCTCATGACCGGTGTCCTCCGCTCGCCTCGTGGGCCCGCTGCCAGCTGCGGCAGGTCGCGGCCAGCTGCCTGCCCCGGACCGGCAGGACCCTGCTCTCCAGCCCGATCGGCAGCGTCGGCCTGCGGTCCGGGTCGGCGCCGACCACGACCACCGGCACGCGGGCGCGCACGGCGCAGACCGTGCCGAACTCGCGCGCCGTGAGTTCGTCGCCCACCGAGCGCACGTCCACCAGCAGGTCCACCCCGTCGAGCACGTCGAGCGGGCAGCGGGAACCGGGCGCGAGTGCCTTGCACAGCCCCGCTTCGGTGTGGCAGGTGCTGACCCGGCATCCGGCCTCTCGCAGCCGGCGCACCGTGCCCGCCGAGTCGCCGAAGTACGCTTCGGTCACCAGTACGTGCATCACACGCCTCCTGTTCGTTCTGCGTCCACGCTCCTGGCTGCGTCTCGCCGCGGGTAGGGACGAACTGCCCTCGTCACGGGGCCACCGGTCCCCCGGCACCAAGGACCCGCCGTATAGGTCGTTATACGGAGCGGGGGACGGAGATCGAATCGCGACGCAGGCGATCTATACGGCTCGCCCACGTGAGTGACAGACTGTCTGCGTTCGCCAGACCTGGCCACCAGCGCACGGCACAAGGGAGTGCCCCATGATCCAGGCACGTGCACACGCCCGCCGCGGGGGCAGGACGCTCCTCGCCCTCGCCGCGACCACCCTGCTCGCCGCCGCGGCCGCGTGCGGCGGTGGTGGCGGAGACGGCGGTGACGACGGCGGCTCCGGCCCCACCACCGTTCGCGTCGGGGTCATCCCGATCGCCGACGTGGCCCCGCTCTACCTGGGACGGGAGCAGGGTTTCTTCGCCGACGAAGGACTGCGGGTCGAGCCGCAGGAGTTCGCGGGCGGCGCCGAGATCCTGCCCGCGGTGCAGAGCGGCGACCTGCAGTTCGGGTTCTCCAACACCACCTCGCTGCTCATCGCGGGCAGCCGCGGGCTGCCGGTGCGCATGATCGCCCAGGGTGTGCAGGAGGCCGCCACCGAGGACGACTCCTGGTCGCACATCTGGGTGCGTGCCGACAGCGACATCCGCGAGCCCAAGGATCTCGAGGGCAAGCGGATCAGCCTCAACACCCTGCGCAACATCACCGAGGTGACCGCGAAGGCCTCGCTGGAGAAGCACGGCGTGGACATCGCCAGGCTCGACTTCGTCGAGGTGCCCTTCCCCGACGCCAACGCCGCGCTCGAACAGGGCCAGGTGGACGCGATCTACGTGGTGGAGCCGTTCGACACCGTGGCCCGGCAGAGCGGGGCCCGGTCGATCGTCGCGCCGCTGTACGAGACGGAGGCCAGCCTCACGGTCGCGACCTACTTCACGACCCAGCAGTACCTCGACGCCAACACCGATGTCGTCGAGCGGTTCACGCGCGCGATGAACAAGTCGCTGGAATACGCCGCGAGCAACCCCGACGAGGTCCGCACGACGCTCGGCAACTACACCAAGATCCCGCAGGAGCTGCTCGGCGAGGTGCGGCTCGGCCAGTGGAGCACCGACCTGAACCGGCCGTCGATCGAGCTGATGAGCGACCTGAGCCAGAAGTACGGGCTGCTGGAGGAGAAACCCAACCTCGACGAGCTGATCTGGACCCCCGGCGGTAGCTGATGGCGCACGCCCTGCGGACCCGCCGCGGCCTCGGCCGCTGGGCACAGACGTGGGCGGGCGTGGCCACCGTGCTGGTGCTGGCCGAGCTCGCCTCCCGCACGGGACTGCTGCCGCAGCGGTACTTCCCGCCGGTGACGGAGATGTTCACGGCGCTGTTCGCCGCGCTCGGCGAGCCGTGGTTCTGGCTGGCCACCGGGCAGACCCTGCAGGGCTGGGTGCTCGGGCTCGGCATCGCCGCGCTGCTGGCGGTGCCCGCGGGCATGCTGCTGGGCACGAGCGTCGTGCGCTACCGCGCGTTCCGGGCGGTCATCGAGTTCCTGCGCCCGATCCCGTCGGTGGCGCTGGTGCCGCTGGCCATCCTCGTCTACGGGGCGGGGCTGGAGAGCAAGGTCTTCCTGGCCGTGTTCGCCGCGTTCTGGCCCCTGCTGATCCAGACGCTGTACGGCATGCAGGACGTGGACCCGGTGGCGGTGGACACCGCCCGCGCGTTCCGGCTGACGCGGGCGGAGCGGATCACGCGGGTGGTGCTGCCCGGGGCCGTGCCGTACGTGGCGACCGGGCTGCGCATCTCCTCGTCGGTGGCGCTGATCCTCGCGGTCACGGCCGAGCTCGTGATCGGCTCGCCGGGGCTCGGCAGGGAGATCAACGCCGCACGGGTGGGCGGCGCCGCCGATCTGCTCTACGCGCTCATCATCGTGACCGGCCTGATCGGCTGGGGGCTCAACAGCATGTTCGCCGCCGCCGAGCGGCGGGTGCTGCACTGGCATCCGTCGCAGCGAGGTGCGCGATGAACCCGGCGCGCCGCAGGAGGATTCTGCTGATCGCCCTGGAGGCCGGGGTCCCGCTGGCCGTGCTCGCCGGGTGGTGGGTGTGGTCGGTCGGCGCCGACAGCTTCTACTTCCCCGCGCTGCCGACGATCCTGACGACGTTCGCCGACACGTGGCTGTTCGAGCGGGTCGGCAGCGACGTGGTGCCCAGCCTCGCGCGGCTGGCGGCCGGGTTCGGCATCGCCGTGGTCGCGGGCGTGGCGATCGGCACCGCGCTGGGACTGTCCCCTGTGGCGCGCCGCGTCGCGGGTCCGCTCGTCGAGTTCGGCCGCGCGGTGCCGCCGCCCGCGCTGCTGCCGTTCGGGATGCTGGTGCTCGGCGTGGGCGACGCCATGAAGGTGTTCGTCATCGCCGTGGTGTGCCTGTGGCCGGTGCTGCTCAACACCGTCGACGGGGTGCGCGGCGTGGACCCGACCATGCTCGACACCGCCAGGGTGTACGGCATCGGCGGCCTGGAGCGGCTTCGCCGGATCGTCTGGCCCTCCGCGCTGCCGCAGGTGTTCGCGGGCATGCGCACGAGCCTGTCGCTGGCGCTGATCCTGATGGTCATCAGCGAGATGGTCGCCAGCACCGAGGGCATCGGCTACTTCGTCCTGGAGTCGCAGCGTTCGTTCGCGATCGCGGAGATGTGGTCGGGCATCGTCCTGCTCGGGGTGCTCGGCTACCTGCTCAACGCGGCACTTGCCCTTCTGGAGCGGCGCGTGCTCAGGTGGCACCGGGCGGCGCTGGCGAGCGCGCTGCGATGACGACCGCCGAGGAGGCTTCCGCATGCTCGAGGTGAACGGCCTGTCCAAGACCTACGGCGAGGGTGAGCGCACCACCCGCGCGCTGGCGGAGCTGAGCTTCACCGTGGCCGAGGGCGAGTTCGTCTGCGTGGTCGGCCCCTCGGGCTGCGGCAAGACGACACTGCTGCGGTGCATGGCGGGCCTGCTGCCCCCGACGTCGGGCAGTGTCAGCCTGCGCGGGCACGTCGTGGCCGGGCCGCCGGAGCAGGTGGGCTTCGTGTTCCAGGAGTACAGCCGCTCCCTGATGCCGTGGCTGTCGGTGCGCGACAACATCGCGCTGCCTCTGCGGCACAAGCGCCTCGGCAAGGCCGAGCGCACCCGGCTGGTGGAGGAGGCCGTGGAGTCGGTGGGGCTGACCGGGTTCATCGACCACTTCCCGTGGGAGCTCTCCGGCGGCATGCAGCAGCGGGTCGCGATCGCGCGGGCGCTGGCCTACGAGCCGGAGATCCTGCTCATGGACGAGCCGTTCGCCTCCGTGGACGCCCAGACCCGCGCCGACCTGGAGGACCTGGTGCTGCGCGTGCGCAAGGACTACGGCGTGACCGTGGTGTTCGTGACCCACGACATCGACGAGGCGGTGTATCTCGGTGACCGGGTGGTGGTGCTGACCCAGCCGCCGACGACGGTGCAGGAGGTGCTCGCGGTGAACCTGCCCGAGCCCCGGGACCAGGTGGAGACCAAGGAGCTGCCGGAGTTCGCCCACCTGCGGGCCCACGTGTTCCGGGCGATCAAGCGCAGGCAGGAGCTGCGCCCCGCCACCTGACCGCGAGTCCTGCGCTCAGGCCCGCGAGTCCTGCGCTCAGGGCCGCGAGTTCTGCGCTCAGGCCCGCGAGTCCTGCGCTCAGGCCCGCGAGTCCTGCGCTCAGGGCCGCTCGGCCCCGCTGATCGTCACCGTCTTCACCTGGGTGTAGTCGCGCACGGCGTCGGCGCCCATGGTGCGCCCGTAGCCGCTGTTCTTGTAGCCGCCGAACGGCGCGCCGATGACCCCGAACGAGCCGGAGGTGTTCACCGCCACCTGCCCCGCCTCGATGCCCCGGGCCAGCCGGGCCGCCCGGCCCACGTCGGCGGTCCACACCGACGCCGCGAGCCCGTACGGCGTGCCGTTGGCCACCTCCAGCGCCTGCGCCTCGTCGTCGACCGCGATGACCGCCAGCACCGGGCCGAAGATCTCCTCCTGCGCGATCCGCATGCCGGGCTCCACGTCGCTGAAGATCGTCGGCTCGACGAAGTGCCCACGGTCGTAGGGGGCTCCGGTGATCTTGCGCCCGCCCAGCACCAGGTGCGCGCCCTCCTTCTGCCCGATCTCCAGGTAGTCCAGCACCCTGGCTTCCTGCTTGCCGTTGATGAGCGGGCCCATGTCCACGTTCTCGTCCCAGCGGCCCACCCGTACCTTCGCGAAGCCCTCGGCGAGCGCCCGCACCACCTCGTCGTGCCTGCTGCGCTCCACCACGACCCGCGAGCCCGCCGCGCACACCTGCCCGGTGTTGAGCGTGATGCTGCGGACCATCGCCGGCACCGCACGCGTCAGGTCCGCGTCGTGCAGCACCAGCTGTGGCGACTTGCCGCCGAGCTCCAGATGCAGCGGGGTGAGGTTCTCGGCGCACGCCGCCATCACCGACGCGCCGGTGCGCGGCGAGCCGGTGAAGCTCATCCGCCGCACGTCCGGGTGCGCGGGCAGCGCCGCGCCCGCCTCCTGGCCGTAGCCGGTGACGACGTTGACCACACCGGGCGGGATGCCGGCCTCCAGCGCCAGCCGCGCCAGCACGAGCACGGCCAGCGGCGCGTCCTCGGCCGGTTTGACGACGATCGTGTTGCCCGCCGCGATGGCGGGCGCCACGTCGTTGACGAACATCGGCGCCGGCGCGTTCCACGGGATGATGCTGCCGACCACCCCGTACGGCTCGCGCAGCGTCAGGGCCAGGTCGTCGGAGCTGTGCGTCGGCAGCGACAACCCGGACACCTTGTCGGTCTGGCCCGCGATGAACACCAGCATCCGACGCAGGGGCGAGGGCCCCCAGTGGGGCCTGCCGACCTCCATCGACTCCAGCGTGTCGAGGTCCCGCTCGTGCCTGCCGACCAGCTCGGCCCACCGGTACAGCAGATCGGCGCGCACGGCGGGGCTGGTGTCGCGCCAGCGCGGGAACGCCTCGGCCGCGGCGCGCACCGCGTCGGCGATGTCGGCGGCCCCGCCGCGCGGCACACGCAGCAGCGGTTCCTGGGTGGCGGGGTTGAGCACGTCGATCGTCTCGCCGCTGCGCGCGGGGACCCATTCGCCGCCGATCAGCTGGGTGTCGTCGGTCAGCAGTTCCGCGATGTTCATGTGTCGGCTCCCCGTGGACGGCCTCGTGGCCTGCTCATCGTCCGAGCAGCGCACGACGGCCACAAGGTCGCTTCCACACCACGGAAGCGGCCTGCTCAGTCCATTGTGGATGCCAGTGCGCGGGAGATGCGGCGGGCGGTGGTGACGACGGCGGGCACGATGGTGTGCTGTTTCCAGCCTCCCGCGGGCGGTTTCTCGCTGCCGCGCGGGGCGAACCCCTCGGTGGGCACCACCACGCCGACCGCGGACACGACCTCGCCGTCCGGGCCGTGGATCGGGCTGGCGATCGCCACCGCGCCGGGCGTGATCTGCCCTTCGGTGATGGCGACCTTGGTGCGCTTGACGTCGGCGAGCACGCGCCGCAGCGTGCGCGAGTCGCAGATCGTCTTGCCGGTGAAGCGCTGCAGCGGGCCGCTGAGCACCTGCTCCTGCACGTCGTAGCCCGCGAAGGCCAGCAGCACCAGGCCGGTGCCGGTGGCGTGCAGCGGCCACCGCCCGCCGATCTTGCTCAGCAGCTCCACACCGCCCGGCGCGTGCAGCCGCTCCACGTAGACGACCTCGAGACCGGCGCGCACGGCCAGGTGCACGTTCTCCCTGGTGGCGGCGTGCAGGTCCATGAGGTACGGCATCGCGACCTCGCGCAGCTCCAGGCCCCGCGTGGACGACGCCGCGAGCTCGAGCACGCGGATGCCGATGCGGTACTGCCGCTCGTCGCGTTCGAGCGCGCCCCACTCGGTGAGCTCACCGACGAGCCGGTGCGTGGTGGTCAGCGACAGACCGGCGCGCCTGCTGATGTCGGTGAGCGACAGCGGCGCGCCCCCGGAGGAGGAGAACGCCGACAGCACGGCCAGCACCCGGGCGCAGGCGGTCTGCTTCTGCTCCTTGGCCTTCCCGACCGGAGAAAGGGCCTCGGACTGTACGTACACCGGTCCAGCCGTCACCGCGTCCTCCCGTGCTCCACTGCAAAGGCGACTCCGTCATCGTGACGCACATTTGTGACGTCCGTCAACATTGAGTCCGGAGAGCGGACGGGCACCCTCGGTGACGGCGCGAGCCCTAACCTGCGACTTTCTCCAGGTAGGCCTGCGCCTTGTCGGCCTCGAAGAACCAGTCGGCCAGATCCGCCGGGTTGTTCATCCCGTTGGCGAACCGGTCGGCGACCGTCTGGTTCGTCTGCGCCGTGCCCAGGATCGCCTGCACGTGCTCGAGCGGTGGCTCCAGCATCCGGTTGGTGAACTTCGTGACCCACTGGGCGTGCTCCCAGTACGCCTCGAAGGTGGCACGCATCCAGTCCCGGTCGAACGGCGCCTCGCCCCGCGCCAGGATGCCCTCGAGGTAGTACTGGGCGCAGCGGGCCGCGTTGTTGGAGCCCTGCCCGGTCACCGGGTCGTTGGCCACGACCACGTCGGCCATGCCCAGCACCGGGTATCCGGACGGCAGCTCACCGACGGGGTGCCGCACCACCGGCGTGTAGCCACCGACCAGCGTGCCGCGCGCGTCGGTCAGCTCCGCTTCGCGGAACCGCTCGTACTCCCACGGCACGTGCTCGCGCAGCAGCTCCAGGTGCCGTTGCCACTGCTGCTGCGGGCCGGGCCGGTCGCCGAACGCGTCGAAAGGGCCGCCGGGGATGCCCGACAGGTAGACGATGTCGCACGCCCCGCTCAGCGTGTAGCCGGGAATGTTGATGTTCTCGCCGATGCCCGGGATGATGTTCACCCACACGTCGACCGAGCCGGGCGGGCGTTCCGGCCGCTGCCTGGCTCCGTGCACATAGGACACCGAGAGCGCGCGCTGTGGCCTGGTGTAGGTGGAACGCTCCGCGTCACGGTCGAACAGCTGCACCAGCTCGCCCTTGCCCGCGGCGACGATCGTCAGCTCGTACATGCGCGCGAGGCCGTTGAGGTCGGCCGTGGTGACGCCGTGGATGATGACCCTGCCGCCGCGCTGCTCGAACAGCTCCAGCCACGCGGCCATCTTGACGCGCTGGTCCACCGACTGGGCGGGACCGGGCCACTCGCCCGCCCAGTTGAGCGCGCGCTCGCCGTTCTCCCCGGCCAACGACAGACCCTGGTGGGTGATCGCCGGCGCCACGTCGTCCCACAGGTTCAGCTCGTGGGATCGTTCGATCGTCAGCGCGTCGTGGAACATGCACTGCGTCGACATCACCCGCGCGGCCCGGATCTCGTCGGGCGTGCGGGCCGACATCATCGTGACGTCGTAGCCGTGGGCCTGCAGAGTGAGGGCCAGCTGCAGGCCGGACTGGCCCGACCCCACGATCAGGATCTTGCGCATGAAGCGTCTTTCCCCTTAGTGATTCAGTTGTGTCAGCGCGACACACTGGCCAGGTACGCGGCCGCCTTCTCCGGGTCGAGGAACCAGTGCTGGAAGTCCGAGGGATCGGTGAAGCCGTTGGCGAACCGCCTGGCCACCGCCTCGTTGGTCTGTGCTGCCCCCAGGATCTGCAGCACGTGCTCCGGTGGCGGCTGCAGCATCGCGTTCGTCCACTGTGTCACGTGCTGGGCGTAGTCCCAGTACCGTTCGAACGTGTCGGTCATCCACTCCCGGTCGTACGGCTTGTCGCCGCGCTCCAGGATGGAATCCAGGTACACGGCCGCGCACTTGGCCGCGTTGTTGGAACCCTGGCCGGTGATCGGGTCGTTGGCCACCACCACGTCGGCCATGCCGAGCACCGTGCCACCCGAGGGCAGCTCACCCACCGGATGCCGCACCACCGGCGTGTAGCCACCCGCCAGCGTGGCGCGGTCGTCGGTGAGCTCCACCCCGTGGCACCGCTCGTACTCCCACGGCAGGTACTGGCGGATGAAGCCGAGCAGGCGGTCCAGGTGCTCCTGCGGCCCCGGCCGGTCGTCCCAGCAGTCGAGCGGACCGCCGGGGATGCCCTCGAAGAACAGGATGTCGCAGTTGCCGCTGAGCGTGTACGCCGGGATCATGAACAGCTCGCCGACGCCGGGGATGATGTTGAACCGCACGGCGGCGAAGTCCGGGTGTTCGGGGCGTGGTGCGAGGCCGTGCACGTAGGCCAGCGACAGCGCACGCTGCGGGCTCGTGTACGGCGAACGCCGCGGGTCGCGGTCGAACAGCTGCACCAGCTCGCCCTTGCCCGCCGAGACGATCACCAGATCGTACATCGTGGACAGTGCGTCGAGGTCCGCGGTGGTGACGCCGTGGATGATGACCCGGCCTCCGCGCTGTTCCAGCAGTTCCAGCCAGCCCGCCATCTTCACGCGCTGGTCCACCGACTGCGCGTAGTTCTCCAGGCGGCTCACCCAGTCCATGGCCCTGCTGCCGTCGGGGCCCGCGATCGACACGCCGAGCCCCTCCACCCGCACGGTCTGCTCCTCCCACAGGTTCAGCCCGTGATCGCGCTCGTGCTGCAGCGCGTCGTGGAACATGCACTGCGTGGACAGGACCCGGCCCTTGCGGATCTCCTCCGGCGTGCGCGCCGACATCACCGTGACGTCGTAGTCGTGCTCCCGCAACGTCAATGCGAGCTGCAGACCCGACTGCCCCGCACCGACGATGAGGATCCTAGGCATGTGCGCGTACCCTTCCCGGCTCCGACAGTTCCGCGAGCGACAACGTATACGTGACCAGTTCACGTAACGCCTGCGCGGTGGAGGCCGGATCACGGGCGTCACAGGTGATCAGCGGAACGTCCGGGCTCAGTGCCAGCGCGTCGCGGACCTCGTCCAGATCGTGCGCCAGCTCGCCGTCGAAACAGTTGACCGCGACGATGAACGGCAGGTCCGAGTCGTTCTCGAAGTAGTTGATGGCCGCGAACGACTGGTCGATCCTGCGGGTGTCGACGAGCACGATCGCGCCGAGCGCACCGCGGGAGAGGTCGTCCCACAGGAACCAGAACCGCGCCTGCCCGGGCGTGCCGAACAGGTACAGCAGCAAGTCCGAGTGCAGCGTGATCCTGCCGAAGTCCATCGCGACGGTGGTGGTCGACTTGGTGCCGTCGGGCGGGACGTCGTCGACGCCGGTACCGGCCTCGGTCATCCAGGCCTCGGTGTTGAGCGGCGGAACCTCCGAGACCGAGCCGACGAACGTCGTCTTGCCGACCCCGAACCCGCCCGCGATGACGATCTTCGCGGACACCGTGAGCAGGCCGGCGTCGGTCTCTCCTTCGGAGGGCACGGCCGCTGGCTCAGACCGGTAGCCGCTTGAGTCCATCGAGGATCCTCTCGAGTACGTTCACGTCGTGCTGGTACGCGTGCGCGGTGGGGTGGATGTAGATCGCCCCCTGCGTCGCCAGGTCGCTGACCAGGACGCGGACCACGCCGAGCGGGATGGTCAGCAGCACCGACAGCTCGGCGATCGACACGCGCGTGCGCGCCCGCTCGTACAGCATCCGTGACTCCGGCATCAGGGAGTCACTCAGGCTGGGATCATAGTTCGGCACGGAGATCAGCGTCTCGACCAGCAGGTCGTACCGCGGCCTTGTCCGGCCCCCGGTCAGCGCGTACGGCCGGATGCGCTTGCTGCGCATCTTCGGCTGTGACGCCGACGAGTTCTCATTGGACACTGGGATCACATCCTCGCCCCGTCAGGCCTGCGCCCGCCGGGCCGTCAGCACGCGTCGCAGGTCGGCACGGATCTCGGGAGTCAGCGCATGGCCGGCGTTGGTGACGAACTGGGTCATCTCGTAGGCGACGACCTTCATGTCGCAGTCCGGGCCGGTGAGCACCGCGAGCCCCGCTCCGGCCCCGATGCCCATGAACAGGAAGTACCCGTGGGTGAGCCGGATGATGATCTGCTCGCACGTGCCCTTGTCGAACAGCGTCGCGCTGTTGCGGGCGAGGCTGAGCAGCCCGCTGGCGATGGCGGCGAGCTGCTCGGCGTCCTCGTTGCTCACCGCGTCCGACGCGGTGAGCGGGAACCCGTCGGACGACATGATCAGCGCATGGGTGACACCGTGGACCTTGCGGACGAAATCGTTGATCAGCCAGGAGAAGTTCTGGGTCTGGGTGTTGTCGATGTCGGGTGTCACTGCTTTCCTTCAGAGCTGGGGTCCGCTTCACCACTGCTGAGCTGCTGCCCGTCCTTCGCCGCCTGCTCGCCGTCGCTGAAGGCGTCGAGGTCGGCGAGAAGCTGGTCGTGGCCCGCCGTGTCGGGCTCGTCCTGCTCCCCGGTGGGTGCGGAGGCGGCGTCGCGCGCCTGCTCTCCGGACGGGCTCTTGAGGCTACGGGAGACGCGGCGCGGCAGGCCGCTGGGTGTCGTCCCGCCGACCGTGGGCGGTGCCGGGGCGGGCCTGCGCCGGGGCATCGCCTCCGTGGCGGTGGCCGCCTTGCCGGGGTTGCGGCGCGGCAGCTCCCCGCTCACGCTGCCGGGCTGCGCGTCGTCGAAGAGCCCTTGCTGCCCGTCGTCGGCGGGTGGCGCCGCCTGCTCCGGCACCGCGCCGGCCACCGGCCGGGTGCCCTGGGCGAAGACGACGGTCTGGGTGCCGGACCAGCTCGCCTCGGGCAGCTCCGCCACCAGCGACGAGGGCACGAGCACGGTCGCGGTGGTGCCGTGCGGCACCCTGCGGTCGAGTGAGACGCGCATGTCGTGCCGCCCGGCGAGCCTGCGCACCACGGCGAGTCCCATGTGCCGCACGGCGTCGTCGTCGAGCACGGGCGCGTGCGAGAGCCGGTCGTTGAGCTCCCGCAGTCGTTCCGGGGGAAGGCCGATGCCCTCGTCCTCGATGCGGACCAGCACGCTGCCGTGCTCGGTCAGATGGGCGCTGACGCGCACCGGCGAGTTCGGCGGCGACTGGTTGGCCGCGTTGTCGAGCAGTTCGGCGAGCAGCCTGCTGAGGTCCTCCGCGGCGAAGCCGACCACGCCGAGCGACACGACGCGGCCGATGGTGATCCGCGAGTACTGGTCGATCGACGACATCGCGGCCCGCACCGTGTCGACCAGCGAGGACGTGCCCGCCGCGGTGTCGCTGGCGTCACGGCCCGCGAGCACGCGCAGGTTCTCCGCGTTGCGGCGCAACCGGGTGGCGAGGTGGTCGAGGCGGTACAGCTGACCGAGCCGCCGCTCGTCCTCCTCCTTGTTCTCCATCTCCTCCAGCTGCGACAGCAGGGAGTCGACCAGGTTCAGGTCGCGCAGCGCGATGCTGGCGCAGATGTCGACCAGCGCCTCCTCGGGCGCGCCCCGCTCCGGCTGTCCGGCGTCGGCCTGCCCGGCCCCCGCGGGTGCGGCAGGCGCCGCCTCGATGGCCCTGCGCACCGGCGGCGCGTGCCCCGGTGGGTCGAGGAACTGTGCGGCCGCGACCCGGGAACGGTCGAGCAGCACTCGTGAGCGGTCCAGCAGCTCGCGCGCTCTTGCCCGCCTCGCCATGCAGTTCACTACTTTCTCGTCGCGTACGGGCCTGGTGGATCGGTCACCCCCTGACCGACGCAGGCTATGCAAGCAGACAAGCCCTCGCTTGTCCACAACCGGTCCGCGTTTCGTCGCTGCGCGTCACCCCGGGTTCTCTTCTCCGTCAACGGATCCTGCGGAAACGTCCGGAATGCCGTCGCCGTCGGCATCGAGGTTCTCGGCCTCGCACGCCTTGCGGTGCACGCGGTCGCGGGCTCGCAGGATCACCGCGGCGATGCCGATCGCGACCAGACTTCCCGCGAGGACACCGACTTTGACGTGCTCGTCGCGTTCGCTGCCCTGCCCGAAGGCCAGCTCCCCCACCAGCAACGACACCGTGAAGCCGATGCCGCCGAGCACGGCCACACCGGCGACGTCGATCCACGCCAGCGGCGGCGGCAGCCGCAGCTTCGTGATCCTGGCCATCAGGTAGGTGGCGCCGAGGATGCCGATCGTCTTGCCCGCCACGAGTCCCACGATGATGCCGAGTGCGACGCTGTCGCCCAGCGCGGCGGCGACACCGCTGAGCCCGCCGAGGCCCACCCCGGCGGCCAGCAGCGCGAACACCGGCACCGCGAACCCGGCCGACAGCGGCCGGAACCGGTGCTCGAAGTGCTCGGCGAGGCCGGGCCCCTCCCCGTGGCGGCGCAGCACCGGAACCGCGAATCCCAGCAGCACGCCGGCGACCGTCGCGTACACACCCGAGGCGTGCACGAGCGCCCACACCGTCACCGCCAGTGGCAGCAGCAGAAACCACGAACGGACGCGCCGCTGGACCAGATAGGTGAACAGCGCCAGCGGAATCGTCGCCAGCAGCAACGGAACGAACACGAGCTCGTCGGTGTAGTAGACCGCGATGATCATGATCGCGATGAGGTCGTCCACCACCGCGAGCGTGAGCAGGAACGTCCGCAGCGCCGAGGGCAGGTTGCGGCCGATCACCGCGAGCACGGCGAGCGCGAAGGCGATGTCGGTGGCGGTCGGCACCGCCCAGCCCTCGAGCGCGTCGCCACCCGCGCCGGCGTTGAACGCGACGAAAATCACGGCCGGGGCGACGACCCCGGCGCACGCGGCGACCACGGGCACCAGCGCCCGCCGGGGATCGCGCAGGTCACCGGCGACGAACTCGCGTTTGAGCTCCAGCCCCGCGACGAAGAAGAAGATCGCCAGCAGCCCGTCGGCCGCCCACTCGGCCGGGGTCAGGCTCAGGTGCAGCGCCTCGGGCCCGATCCGCACCTCGTGCAGGGCCTCGTAGGCCTCCGACCACGGAGAGTTCGCCCAGATCAGCGCGGCGACCGCCGCCGCGAGCAGCAACGCTCCCCCGACGGTCTCCCTGCGGAGCAGCTCGGCGAGACGCCGCCGCTCCGGCCAGGACCATGATCCGAGCAGGACCTGGATTCTGCTGTTCACGGGCGCCTTTCCGATGCGGAGACTCGGTGCACGGCCACCCTATCCGCGGACCGCGGCGGTCGCGGACGGTGACGCGCCGCGCACCCACCCTGCATCGACACGCCGTCGGCGCGCTTGGCAAGATACGGCCTCCGGGCGGAGCTTGCAGCTCGCGTGGGACGCGACCGTGGAAGGAACCTCAGTGAATTCCCAGACCGCGCAGGTCGACGACCTTCGGCTCGTCGCACTGCCCAGCGCCGTCAACTGCACCGACATGTTCGTGCACTTCTCGCTCATCGAGTGGTCGCTCGCGGACATGCGGGACGACGCGGTGGACGCCGCGCGGCAGCTCGTGGAGGCCGTGGTCGACAGCACCGACTCCCGTGCCCCCGGCTTCGTCACGGTGCGGCTGCGCATCGCGGGCGAGTGCCTGGTGGTGGAGGTGGAGGACGACCAGGTGGCCCGTGCCCACTCCGGCGCGCCACGGCTGGAGGGCAGGCGCACCGGTGCCGTCCCGCTGGAGGGCAGAGGCAAGCTGGTGTGGTGCGAGCTGCCGCTGCCGACGGGCGTGACCGCGGACTCGGTGCGGCTGCCGCACCGGGGCGAGCGGCGCAGGCAGGTGCCCGAGCCCGCGCCCGAGCAGGCCCGGCCTCCGCAGCCGCAGCAGCACGGGCGGCATCAGGCCGGTCCGGACCCGGATCTGGTCGACCGCGTGCTGGTGGGCCTCAAACGCCGGGAGTGGTGACCGCCCAGCCGCCTCTAGGGTCGGGGTGTGTCCACCGCATCCTTCTACGATCTGTGCCGCCGTCGCCGGGACGTCCGCGCCGAGTTCACCGGGGCTCCGATCGGCGACGACGTGCTGCATCGCGTCCTGTCCGCCGCCCATGCCGCGCCGAGTGTCGGGCTGAGCCAGCCGTGGGACTTCGTCCTCGTGCGCGACGAGGCGACGCGCCGCCGGTTCCGCGACCACGTGCTCGCCGAGCGCGACACCTTCGCCGCGCAGCTGGACGGTGAGCGCGCCACGACGTTCTCGCGGATCAAGGTCGAGGGCATCCTCTCCTCGACCCTGTCGATCGTGGTCACCTACGACCCGCGGCGCGGCTCCCCCGCCGTGCTCGGCAGGCACGCGATCGCCGACGCGGGCCTGTACTCGGTGTGCCTGGCGATCCAGAACCTCTGGCTGGCCGCGACCGCCGAGGACCTCGGCGTCGGCTGGGTCAGCTTCTACCGGGAGGACTTCCTGCGCGAGCTGCTCGGCATCCCGGCCGCGGTGCGGCCGGTCGCGTGGCTGTGCGTCGGGCCGGTGACGCACCTGGAGCAGGTCCCGGACCTGGAGCGGCACGGCTGGCGGGAACGGCTGCCGCTGGAGGCCGTCGTCCACGCCGAGCGCTACCCGTCCTGAACCCGCGCCGCGACATCGAGCACGGCCTCGGCGCAGCGGTCGACGTCGGCCTCGGTGGTCGAGTGGTTGGACACCGCGATGCGCAGGTAGCGCCTGCCGCGCCACGTGGTGCCGCCGAGCCAGCACGTGCCGTCGCGCTGCACGCCCTCCACGACCCGGTCGGTGCGCGCGTCGTCGCCGAAGCGCGCCAGCACCTGGTTGAGCACCACGTCGTTGCCGATCTCGGCGCCCCCGGCGGCCAGCGCGCCGGCGAACCGGCGCGCGAGCCGGCAGCACCGGTCGACCAGCTCGGCGACGCCGTCGCGGCCCAGCTCCCGCAGCGCGGCCCAGACGGCGAAGCCCCGCGCGCGGCGCGAGGACTCCGGCGTGAAGTCGGCCAGCGCGGCGCTGCCGCCGGAGCCGACGAGATAGGCCGCGCTGTAGGACATGGCCGCCGCGTGCGCCTCGGGCCGCGCGCAGAACGCGAAGCCGGAGTCGTAGGGCACGTTGAGCCATTTGTGCCCGTCGCAGGCCCACGAGTCGGCCAGCTCCACGCCGTCGACGAGCGCCGCGGTGGCCGGGTTCGCCGCGGCCCACAGCCCGAACGCGCCGTCCACGTGTGCCCAGCCCCCGTGGGCGTGCACCAGCTCGCACGCCGCCCGCAGGTCGTCGCAGGCGCCGGTGTTGACGTTGCCCGCCTGCAGGCAGCAGATCAGCGGGCCGCTGCCGTCGCGCAGCACCCTGGCCAGGTCCTCGACGTCGATCGCACCGTTGGCACCCGCGCGCACCTGTTCGACCACCGCGGTGCCGAAGCCGAGCAGCCGCAGCGAGCGGTCGATCGTGGCGTGCCGCTCGGCGCTCGCCACGACGCGCACGCGCGGCGCACCGGCGAGGCCGTCCCGCTCCACGTCCCAGCCCGCATCGGCGAGCACCTGGTTCCGGGCCACGGCGAGCCCGACGGTGTTCGCGCCCTGGCCCCCGGTGACGAACCCGGCGGAGGCGGTGGCAGGAAGGCCGAGCAGCTGCTTCAGCCAGGTGCCCGCGCTCTCCTCGGCGGCGGCCGCCGCGGGCGAGAGCACCGGGTTGAAGGCGCACTGGTCCCAGCCCACGGCCAGCATGTCGGCGGCGGTCGCGGCGGGCAGCGCCCCGCCGGTGACGAACCCGAAGAACCGAGGCCCTGCGGTGGCCATCAGGCCCGGCGCCGCGGCGCGGTCGAGCTGGGCCAGCACCTCACCGGCCGGGGTCGGCGCCTGGGGCAACGGGCCGCCGAACGCCGTCCGCAGTGCCTCCCGGTCCACAGGCACCCCGACCGGGCGCTCGGCCAGCGTCTCCCGGTAGCGGGCCGCTCTCGCCGCCGCCTCGCTCAGCAACTCGCGCATCTCGCTCACGACCGCCGACCTTACGCATCCGCACCGCACCGACGCTCGCGGCGATCACCAGGGCGATGCCGAGGCTCTGCAGCGGGGAAAGGCCCTGCCGCAGCACGAGGAACCCGGCCAGCGCGGCCAGCGCCGGCTCCAGGCTCATGAGCACGGCGAACGTGGACGCGGCCAGTTTGCGCAGCGCCAGCAACTCGAGGGTGTAGGGCAGCATCGAGGACAGCACGGCCACCGCGGCGCCGAGCACCAGCGTCAGCGGGTCCAGCAGCGCCGCACCCGAGGCGGCCACGCCCAGCGGCAGCGTCGCCAGCCCGCCGATGACCAGGGCGAGCGCGACCCCGTCCGCCTTGGGGAACCGGCTGCCCACCCGCGCGCTGAGCACGATGTAGGTCGCCCACAGCACCCCGGCGCACAGCGCGAAGGCCACCCCGGCGCCGTCGAGCTCGGCGAAGCCGCCCCTGCCGAGCAGGAACACGCCGCCCAGTGCCAGCACCGCCCACAGCACGCTCATCGGCCTGCGGGAGGCGACCACCGAGAGCACCAGCGGGCCGAGCACCTCCAGCGTCACGGCCGGGCCCAGCGGGATCCGCTCGATCGCCTGGTAGAACAGCGTGTTCATGCCGGCGAGCGTGAGCCCAAACGCCGCCACTGCGGCCCAGTCGGCGCGCGAGTAGCCGCGCACGCGCGGCCGCAGCAGCAGGCAGAGCAGCACGGCCGCGAAGCCGAGCCGCAGCGTCACCACCCCGAGCGAGCCCGCGCGGTCGAACAGCAACGCGGCCACCGCCGCGCCGAACTGCAGCGACAGCGCACCGCCCAGCACCAGTGCCACCGAGCCCAGCGGCGCGCCGTGGCCCGGCGCGGAGACCGCGGGCCGTCCTGCCGTGTCCAGCTTCGCCATACCCGCGACACTAGAAAGGCCTCGCGCATCCGTGAAATGCCGATTCAGCTCGGGTTATGCTTGCCGGGCATGACCATTGAGCTGCGCCACTTCCGCTGCTTCCTCGCCATCGCCGAGGAGGGCAACGTCACGCGTGCCGCGCAGCGCCTGCACCTCACCCAGCCCGCGCTGTCGCGCACGCTGCGGCAGCTGGAGGACCGGCTGGGCGTGCGGCTGGTCGACCGCTCCACCCACCATCTGTCGCTGACCACCGAGGGCGTGGCGTTCCGCGACAAGGCGGCCGCCGTGGTGGCGGCGGCCGACGACGCCCTCGACGCCACCCGGCTCAGCCCGTGGCCGCTGCGGGTCGGGCACGCGTGGTCGGCGGCCGGCGGGCACACGGCCACGCTGCTGCGCCGCTGGGAACACGAGCACCCGGACACGCCGCTGGAGCTGATGCGCATCGACGAGCGCACCGCGGGCCTGGCCAGCGGCAAGGTGGACGCCGCGCTGCTGCGGGGCGAGTCCACCAGCGCGGACCTGGTCACCGAGCGGCTGCTGGTGGAGGACCGGCTCGCGGCCGTGCCCACCGGCAGCCCGCTCGCCGCCCGCGACTCGCTGATCCTGGCCGACCTCACCGGCCAGACGGTGGCCGTGAACCCCGTCTCCGGCACGACGACGCTGGAGCTGTGGCCGCCGGAGATCCGGCCCGCGCGGTCGCTGACGGTGGCCAACACCGACGACTGGCTGGCGGCCATCGCGGCCAGCAGGGCGGTGGGCGTCACCACATCGGCGACCGCGAGCATCCACCACTACCCAGGCGTGACGTACGTGCCGCTCACCGACGCTCCGGCGATTCCGCTGGTGCTGGCCTGGCGGCGCACGCGGGGCCATCCGGCGATCCCGGCGCTGGTGGCGCTGGCCCGCGAGGTCGTGGGCCCGCCGCGGCCGAGCCGAAGGTGACCTTGGGTGCATCCTGGGTACCCACGGTGCCCTTCGGCTCGCCGCCGGGTGGCTCACGACGCGGGTTCGGACAGGACCGCGCGGACGAGCTCCAGCGGATGGAGCGCCTGCCGGGTGGTGCCGTGCGCGATCTGCTGCCTGCACGACACGCCGGTGGCGGCCACGACCGTCGAGGCGGGTTCGGCCCGCACCGCGGGGAACAGCCGGTCCTGCCCCACTGTCATCGACAGGGCGTAGTGCTCGGCCTCGAAGCCGAACGAGCCCGCCATGCCGCAGCATCCGGCGTCGAGCTCGGCCACCTCCGCGCCCGGGATCCGGCGCAGCAACCCGACCGTGGCTGCCGTGCCGACCTCGGCCTTCTGGTGGCAGTGGCCGTGGAACAGGATGCGCCTTCCCGCGGGCCAGGTCCCGGAGTCCAGCGTGAGCCGTCCGGCGTCGATCGCCTCGGTGAGCACCTCTTCGACCTGGCGCACGCGCCCGGCGACCGCGCGCGCGGCCGGATCGTCCGGCAGCAGCGACAGTGTCTCGTCGCGCAGGGTTAGCACGCAGGACGGCTCGCAGCCGACGATCGGCGCCTCGCTCGCGGCGAGCAGCCCGACCAGCGCACCCGCCTTGCGCCGGGCGTCGTCGACGAGCCCCTTCGACAGGCTGGAGCGGCCACAGCAGCCGCGCGTGACCAGCCGCACGGCGTAGCCCGCGCGTTCCAGCAGCTCGACCGCGGCCCTGCCGACGGCGGGCTCGCTGTAGGTGGTGAAGGAGTCGGCCAGGAACAGGATCTCGCCGAGCGGCGCGGGCCGCGGTGTGGTGCGCCGCCTGCGGAACCAGGCGCCGAGACGCGCGCGCTCGAAGCGGGGCAGCGGGCGCGCCGCGGTGATGCCG
This sequence comes from Prauserella muralis, assembly GCF_003202285.1. Classification (GTDB taxonomy): domain Bacteria; phylum Actinomycetota; class Actinomycetes; order Mycobacteriales; family Pseudonocardiaceae; genus Prauserella_B; species Prauserella_B muralis. Next base: position 221,820 of record NZ_MASW01000005.1, on the reverse strand, counting down.
AGCCGGCGTTCCAGCAGCCGCCGCACGGCGGGCACTTTTGCGGGCACATTGGACAGTGGTGCGGTGGCGGCGCCGAGCCGGTTGAGCGTGCGGATGGCTCCGAACACGCGCGAGCGCAGCGGTGTGCCGTGCACCTCGTGACGCTGGGCCAGCGCCTCGCTCTTGAGCGCGGCCATGTCGACGCCGAGCGGGCACTCGCTCTTGCATGCCTTGCACATCAGGCACGCGTCGAGCACCTCGTGCAGCCGCTCGTCGCCAAGTGCCGCGCGCGGGTCCGGTTCGGACAGTGCCTTGACGAGCGCGTTGGCCCGCCCTCGGGTGGAGTCCTCCTCGCGCAGGGTCGCCATGTAGGACGGGCACATCGCGCCGGTGGCGCTCTTGCGGCACAGGCCGATGTTCATGCACCGGTCGGCGGCCGCGCGCATGCCGCCCACCACCTCGAACGACAGCTTCGTGCGCAGCGGCCCCGGTTCCGGCAGCGCGGGGTCGCGCAGGTTGTCGGTCATCGGCGGGGCGTCCACGATCTTGCCGGGGTTGAGGATGCCGTGCGGGTCGAACAGACGCTTGACCTCGCGCATCGCCTCGTACAGCTCGTCTCCGAAGATCTCGCGGTTGAACTCGCTGCGCGCCAGGCCGTCGCCGTGCTCGCTCGAGTTCACGCCGCCGAAGGCGGTGACGAGGTCCTTGACCTCCTCGGCCACCGCGCGCATCGTCTCCACCTGGCCGGGTTTGGTGAGGTCCACGAACGGCCGGATGTGCAGGCAGCCCACCGAGCAGTGGCCGTAGAACCCGGCCCGCAGCTGGTGCCGCTCGAGGATCTCGGCGAAGCGGGCCGTGTACTCGGGCAGGTGGCGCGGGTCGACGGCGGTGTCCTCGACGAACGCGAGCGGGCGGTTGGCTCCGGTGCTGGCGGCCATGAGCAGGCCGAGGCTGGACTTGCGCACCTTGAGCAGCGACGCCTGCTGCTGCGCGGTGACGGCCTCCAGCGTGTGGTAGCCGTGCCCGTGCCTGCGCCACAGCGTGCTGAGTTTGCGCAGCCTGCCGAGCAGGTCGGCCTCGTCGTCGCCGCTGAAGCTGACGAACAGCAGCGCGTCGGGGTCGCCCTCGAGGATCGTGCCGAGGGAGGCGTACTCGATGCGTTCGCGGGAGAGGTCGAGGATCGTGCGGTCCATCAGCTCCACGGCGGCCGGGTCGCACGCCAGCGCGTCCTCGGTGGCGGCGATCGCCGCCTGGGTGGAGGTGAAGTGACCGACGGCGATCACCGTGTGCTGGGGCTTCGGGACGAGGTCGACGACGGCGCTGGTGCCGACCACGAGGGTGCCTTCGGCGCCGACCACGAACTTGGCGAGGTCGAACGGCGGTGGCCCGGCCAGCCGGTCGAGCCGGTAGCCGGTGGCGCGCCGCCAGAACGCCGGAAAGCCCTTCTCGATGGCGTCGCGGTGGGCCTGCACGAGCGCCGGCAGCTCCCGGTACAGCGCGCCCTCCAGCGTCGCGGCGCGCCCCCTGCGCGCCAGTTCGTCCTCGCCGACCGGCCCGAGCCGTGCGGTGGTGGCGTCGGAGAGCACCACGTCGAGACTGCGCACGTGGTCGATGGTCATGCCGTAGCGCACCGAGCCGCTGCCCGCGGAGTTGTTGCCGATCATGCCGCCCAGGGTGGCGCGGTTGCTGGTGGAGGTGTCCGGGCCGAACATCAGGCCGTGGGGCGCCGCGGCCCGGTTGAGCTGGTCCTGCACCACCCCCAGCTGGACGGTCGCGGTGCGCGACTCGGGGTCGAGGTCGGTGATGCGGGTGAGGTGGCGGGACAGGTCGAGCACGAGCCCGGCGCCGACGGTCTGGCCCGCGAGGCTCGTGCCCGCACCCCGGGGTACCACCGGAACCTCGTGGTCGCGGGCGGCCGCGACGGCGGCGGCGACGTCGTCGGCATCCCGGGGGAACACGACGCCGGCCGGCCGGATCGCGTACATGCTGGCGTCACGGGAGAAGAGGTGCCGCGTGTAGTCGTCGAAGGCCACCTCGCCCGCGACGTCGGCGCGCAGCCTGCGCTCAAGGTCGTCCATCAGGCGGTCTCCTTCCTGCCGAGCACGTCGAGTGCGGCGTTGATGCCGTGCTCGCCGACGGGCACACCGGCCAGGCGCAGCCCGAGCTGGACGCCGCCGAGCGTGCCGATGAGGGCGGCGTCGTTGAAGTGGCCGAGGTGGCCGATGCGGAACACCGTGCCCGCGAGCCTGCCGAGTCCCGCGCCGAGCGAGGTGTTGAAGCGGTCGAGGATGAGCTCGCGGATCGTTTCGGCGTCGTGCCCTTCGGGAACGACGACGGCGGTGAGCGCGGCGGAGTGCTCTCGCTCGTCGGCGCAGAGCACCTCCAGGCCCCAGCCGCGCACGGCGGCACGGGTGGCCTCGGCGTGGCGCCGGTGCCGGGCGAACACCTGGGGCAGTCCCTCGGTGTCGAGCAGCCGCAGTGCCTCCCGCAGGCCGTAGAGCAGGTTGGTGGCCGGTGTGCTGTGGAAGAAGCCGCGCCGGTTGGCTTCCAGGATCGGCTTCCAGTCCCAGTAGGACCGTGGCAGCCTGGCCGACTCGCGGGCGCGCAGCGCCTTGTCGCTGACGGCGTTGAAGCCAAGCCCCGGAGGCAGCATCAGGCCCTTCTGCGAGCAGGAGACCGTGACGTCCACGCCCCACTCGTCGTGCCGGTAGTCGATGGAGCCGAGCGAGGAGATGGTGTCCACCAGCAGCAGCGCGGGATGGCCCGCCTGGTCGAGGGCATTGCGGATCTCCGGGATCCGGCTCGTCACGCCGGTGGAGGTCTCGTTGTGTACGACGCAGACTGCCTTGACGGTGTGCTCGCGGTCGGCGGCGAGGCGCTCGGCGACCGTGTCCGGATCCACGCCGCGGCGCCAGTCCCCGGGCACGAAGTCGACCCGCAGCCCGAGCGCCTCGGCCATGTCCCGCCAGAGCGTCGCGAAGTGCCCGGTCTCGAAGGCCAGCACCCGATCGCCCGGGCTGAGCGTGTTGACGAGCGCGGCCTCCCAGGCCCCCGTGCCGGAGGAGGCGTAGACCACCACGGGGTTCGTGGTGCCGAAGACCGGCCCCAGACCATCCAGGACCTCGCGCGTGAGCCGGGCGAACTCCGGTCCTCTGTGGTCGATCGTGGGTGCGGCTATCGCGCGCAGCACCTCGTCGGGAACATTCGTGGGGCCGGGAATTTGCAGGAAGTGCCGGCCGATCGGCTGTGCTGCCATCGGATTCTCCACAGTCTATTCAGGACACTGGAACTGTCGGTGCCTTCTTGACGGGCACTGTGTCGCGCGCCATACTTTCCCGGTGCGAGACATCGCTTTCGCATTGCGGAATCTTTAATCTCCCAGTGCCCGCGAGCCAACGTCTGCCTCGAGGAGCCACATGTCCATAGAAATCTATTCGATCATCGGCCTGGTCCTCATCTTTCTGCTGGCGACCCTGCGCTCGGTGAACATGGGAGCGGTCGCCTTCCTTGGCACGTTCCTGATCGGCACGTTCATCTACGGCGAGTCGGAGGACGACCTGTTCTCCGGATTCCCCGGCGACCTCTTCGTCGTGCTCGTGGGCGTGACCATGCTGTTCGCCATCGCCAAGCACAACGGCACGGTCGACTGGCTCATCCACGCCGGAGTCCGCGCGGTGAAAGGCAGAATCGCGCTGATCCCGTGGGTGATGTTCACCGTCACCAGCCTGCTGACGATGGTCGGCGCGGTGGTCCCCGGCGCGGTGGCCATCATGGCGCCGATCGGGCTGAACTTCGCCACCCGCTACAAGATCAACCCGTTGCTGATGGGCCTGCTCATCATCAACGGCGCGAGCGCGGGCGGCTTCTCGCCGATCAGCATCTTCGGCAGCATCACCAACGGCGTGGTCGAACGCAGCGGGCTGCCAGGAAACCCGGTGCTGCTGTGGCTGAGTTCCTTTCTGTTCAACACCCTGCTCAGCGTGGTGGTGTTCTTCCTCTTCGGCGGCAAGCAGTTGCTGCGCAGGCGCATCGACACCAATGTCGCCGGGCCCGGCGACGAGGCCGCGGAAGGCGGCTCGCCCGGACCGGCGGGCGGCGGCACGCCGGTCCCCGCGGACGGCGGTGGCGGCACCGCCACGGCGACCCGGCCCGACGTCACGGCGGCAGGCACGGTCACCACGCTCAACAGCCAGCGCGCGATCACGCTCGCCGGGCTGGTGGTGCTCGCGGTCGGCGCGCTGGCACTGGAGTTCGACGTGGGCCTGCTGGCGCTGAGCATCGCGACGGTCATCTGCCTGCTCTCGCCGGGACAGACGAAGGGCTGCGTCGCGGAGGTGGCCTGGCCGACCGTGCTGCTGATCTGTGGCGTGGTCACCTACGTGGGGCTGATGGAACGCGCGGGAACCATCGAGTTCCTCGGCGACAGCGTCGCGGGCATCGGCGTGCCCCTGCTGGCGGCGTTCGTCATCTGCCTGATCGGCGGTGGCGTGTCGGCGTTCGCGTCCACGACCGGCATCCTGGGAGCGCTGATCCCGCTGGCCGTGCCGTTCCTGCAGACCGGCCAGGTCGGCGCGGTCGGCATGATCATCGCGCTGGCGATCTCCTCGTCGGTGGTGGACTCCTCCCCGTTCTCCACCAGCGGCGCGCTCGTGGTGGCGAGCAGCCCCGCCGAGGTGCGCGACCTGGTGTTCCGCAGGCTCATGGTCTGGGGCATGAGCATGATCGCCCTCGCCCCCATCCTGACGTGTGCGCTGTTCGTCGTGCCCGGCTGGCTCTGAGACTCGGACCGGCCGCCGGTGCCGCCCCCGGCGGCGCCGGCGGACCGCGGCGTCCCCGGCGGCTAGACTGCGGCCATGAGCGAGGGAATGCGCACCGTCCTCTCCGCCTTCCGGGTGCTGGAGGAGGTCGCCTACGCCCAGCCCGCCGGCGTCGGCGAGCTGGCTCGCAGGCTGCGGCTGCCCAAGAGCACCGTGCAGCGCGCCCTCCGGACACTGTGGACAGCCGGGTGGATCTGTCCCGACGGCGCCGAGGTGACCCGCTGGGTGCTGACCACCCGCGCCCTGCACATCGGGCAGCGCGCCATCGCCGACCTCAGCGTGCGTGACGCCGCCGCCGCCACGATGCAGGAGCTGCGCAGGGAGACCGGTGAGACCTCGCATCTGATGGTGCGCGAGGGCGACCGCGCCGTGCTCATCGAGCGGGTCGAGACCGACCACCCGATCCGCGCCGTCATCGCCCTCGGCAGCGCGGTGCCGCTGCACGGCTCCTCCAACGGCAAGGCCATGCTGGCCTGGCTCCCCCGGGAGCAGGTCGCCGAGATCCTGGGCGGGCGCCTGGAACGCTTCACCGGCAACACGATCGTCGACTGGGACGCCTTCCTCGCCGAGCTCGACCGCGTGCGGGAGCGCGGCTATGCGTCCAACGTCGGCGAGTGGCGCACCGACATCGCCGCCGTCGCCTCGCCGATCTTCGATCACAACGCCCAGCCGGTCGCCAGCATCTCCATCTCCGCGCCGGGCAGCAGGATGCCCGCCGGCACCCGGGAGTCCTACGGCGCGCTGGTGATCGAGGCCGCGCAGCGGATCAGCGCGACCCTCGGCTACCGCCGCCCGGCGTGAGCGCGCCACGGCGCGTCACCGCCCCTGCCACCGTGGACTGCGCTTCTCGGTGAACGCCGCGACACCTTCGGCGAAGTCCTCGCTGCCGTAGCACATCGCCACCAGGTCCTCGCCCGGCGGCAACGCGTGCTCGCGCAGCCTGCGGATGGCGACCTTGCTCGCGCGCATCGTCAGCGGCGCCTGCGCGGCCAGCTGGGCGCACAAGGCGCCGACCCTGTCGTCCACATCGGACGCCGCGACCACCTCGGAGGCGAGCCCGCACGCCGCGGCCGCCTCCGCGTCGGCGAATCCGGCCGTGTAGACGAGGTGGATCGCGCGCGCCGCGCCGACCAGCTGCACCAGGCGGGCGTAGGCCGCCATGGACAGGCAGTTGCCGACCGTGCGGGCGATGGGCAGGCCGAACTTCGCCGCCGGGGTGCAGATCCGCAGATCGCACGCCGCGGCGATGGAGAGCCCCCCACCGGTGGCGTAGCCGTCGATGACGGCGACGGTGGGCACGCGCACGTCCTCGAGCCGGGCCAGCACACCGTCGATGCGCGCCTCGTAGGCGTGGCCGTCGGCGGCGCCGGTGAAGTCGCGGAACTGGCCGATGTCGGTGCCCGCGACGAACGCCTTGCCGCCCGCGCCGCGCAACACCGCGACCCGGACGCGCTCGTCGGCGTCGACACGCTCGCAGAACTCGACGAGCCCGTCGTACATCTGCCACGTCATCGCGTTGCGGGCCTCGGGCCGGTTGAACGTCGCGGTCGCGACCGGCGGCGTGACGTCGATGAGCAGCTGGCCGGTCATCCGACGGCTCCCTGCCCGCGCAGTGCCGTGATCTCGTCGTCGGTGCAGCCCGCGGCCCGCAGCACCTCGTCGGTGTGCTCCCCGAGCCCGGGCGCCACCCGCCGGATGCGGCCCGGCGTGGCGGACAGCTTCACCGGGATGCCGAGCGAGCGGACCCTGCCCTCGACCGGATGGTCCAGCTCGACGACCATCTCGCGGGCGAGCGTGTGCTCATCGGAGCAGGACTGCCGGTAGTCGTGGATGGGCCCCGCGGGCACCCCCGCGGCGAGCAGTGCCTCGACCCACTCGGCGGTGTCACGCCGGGCGAGCGTGCGGCTCAGCTCGGCGGCCAGTTCCTCCCTGCGATGCACGCGGTCGGTGTTGGTGGCGAACCGCTCGTCGGCGAGCAGGTCGGTGCGCTCCAGCACCGTGCACAGCCGCTGCCAGAGCCGCTGGTTGTTGGCACCGATGGTGAGGTGTCCGTCGCGGGTGGGCAAAGCCTGGTACGGCGCGTTGACCCGGTGAGCCGAGCCGAGCCGCCGTGGCGCCTCGCCGGTGGCCCACAGCTCCGCGGTCTCCCAGACCGACAGTGCCAGCGCGGCGTCGTAGAGCGAGGTGTCCACCGCCTGGCCCTGACCGGTGACCTCGCGGGCGAGGCAGGCGCTCAGGATGCCCACCGCGCAGAACAGCCCCGCGGAGAGATCGGCGACGGGGACGCCGCATTTGACCGGCTCCGCGCCGGCGTCGCCGGTGACGCTCATGATGCCGGACATCGCCTGCGCGATGAGGTCGTAGCCGGGGCGCTGCGCGTACGGGCCGGTCTGCCCGAAACCGGAGATGGAGGCGTAGACGAGACGGTCGTTGACGCCGCGCAGCGTCTCGTAGTCGATGCCCAGCTTGGCGGCGACGCCGGGGCGGAAGCTCTCGACCACGACGTCGGCGGAGCGCACCAGCCGGTGGAACGCCTCCCGGCCCTGCTCGGTCTTGAGGTCGATCGCGACGCCGCGCTTGTTGCGGTTGACGGCGAGGAAGGCGGCGCTCTCGCCGTGCGGCAGCCGGTGCCCGGTGGCCGCACGGGTGGCGTCGCCGGAGCCCGGAGGCTCCACCTTGATGACGTCGGCGCCGAGGTCGCCGAGCAGCTGGCAGCAGTAGGGCCCGGCCATCACCTGGGTCAGGTCGAGGACCGTGAGGTGTTGCAGCGCGAACGCCATAGTTCTCCGCAATCCTCCGCAGGGTCTTCACAGCAGCTGTGCCGTTACACGGCACAGTCTTCGTGTTCCGGCACGAGCGTACGGGCGCGGCGAATCGCCGGTCAAGGGAGTCGCATCGCGCCGCCGGATGCTGGATCGTGGCGGCATGACGTTCGAGACCATGACGAGGAAGCGCCCCGCGGCCGGGGCCACCGCGGTGACGCTGGGCGGCAGGCGGATCCCCCTGCTCGACCGCGCGCGGATCTACGCCTGCGGCATCACCCCGTACGACGTGACGCATCTCGGTCACGCCGCCACGTTCGTCTGGGTCGACACCCTCACGCGGGCACTGCGCGCGCTCGGCGTCGAGCCGATCCTGTGCCGCAACGTCACCGACGTCGACGACGTGCTCGTGGAGGCCGCCAGGGCCGCCGGATCGCCCTACGACCACGTCGCGGCATTCCAGCAGTTCCGGTTCGAGGGCGACATGGCCGCGCTCGGCGTGCGCTCACCCGACTTCGAGCCGAGGGCGCACAGCTACATCGAGCCGGTCATCCGGCTCGCGGCGGCCCTGGTGGACAGCGGCGCGGCGTACGTGCGGGGCGGCAGCGTGTACTTCCGCGGCTCCGGCGTGGCCGAGCGCGCGGGCGTGACGCGGGAGGAGGCGCTGCTGCTGGCCGCCGAGTACGGAGGGCGGCCGGACGAGCAGGCCAAGGACGATCCGCTCGACGTGGCCGTGTGGCAGGCCGCCGAGCCGGGCTACCCGGCGTGGGACTCGCCGTGGGGGCCGGGGCGGCCAGGCTGGCACGCCGAGTGCGTGGCGATGTCGATGTCGGTGTTCGGTGTCGGCGTGGACGTGCACGCCGGCGGCGCCGACCTGCGCTTTCCGCACCACGCGTACCACTCGGCCATGGCGGAGGCCGTCACCGGCACGGCCCCGTACGCGCGGGCGTGGCTGCACGTGGGCACGGTGACCGCCGACGGCGTCAAGATGGCGAAGTCGGCGGGCAACCTCGTGCTGGTGGAACAGCTGCTCGCCACGCACCCCGCGCCGGTGCTGCGCCTGGCGATCACCGACAGGGCATGGGGCCAGAGCTGGGACTACTCCCCCGCGGTGCTCGACTCCGCCGCCACGCGGCTGGAGCAGTTGCACCGCGCGGCGGGCAGGCCCGTGCAGGCGAGCGAGGCCGAGATCGAGCGCCTGCGCGCACTGCTCGCCGACGACCTCAACGTGCCGGCCGCGCTGGACACCGCGATCGAGGCGGGCGGCAGCGCCGCCCGCCTGCTGACCGCCGCCCTCGGCCTGAGCTGACCCCGCGAGTCCTGCACCCACGCCCGCGAGTCCTGCACCCAGGCCCGCGAGTCCTGCGTCCAGGCCCGCCAGTCCCCGCCGCGGCGCAGACCTGGTCCGCGACGCACATCGTCCAACGCAGAACTCGCGGGCACCAGCGCAGGACTCGCGGGCACCAACGCAGGACTCGCGGGTCAGCCCACCGGTTGCACGTCCGGGATCCCGTCCGGCGGCGGGGGCGCGTGCTTCTCGGTGTGCTCGGTGATGTCGGCGTCGCCGTTGTCGGTCACCTGCACCGGGCCGAGGTCCTTGGTGCCGTCACCGGAGATGCGCACCACCTTCACCCCGGAGAGCCCGGCGTGCGAGTCGGCCGAGTAGCGGTACGGCACGAACGCCGGGCCACGCAGCTCACCGCCGACGCGCTCCAGCGCCTCCACGATGCCCTCGCGCGTCGGCTCCGGGCCCGCCGCCTGCAACGCCTGCACGAAGGTGTACGCCTGCGACATCCCGTAGATGCGGTAGTTGGTGAGCTTGCCCTCGCCGCCGTGGGCGTCCCACACCTTCTGCCACAGCCGCGTCCACGGGTCGTCCGACTCCTCCACACCGGGCAGGTACTCGGTGGTGATGGCGCCGTCGATCAGGCTCGCGTCGGTGACCTTGCCCTCGGAGAACCGGCTCAGCAGCGCCCCGACGAGCGCCGGGTCGGAGCCGACGTTGCTGTAGATCCACTGTGGCTTGTAGTTGAGCCGCAGCGCGGTCAGCTGGCTCAGCGCCGTGTACGACGGCACGTTGAACCCGATGATCACCTCGGCGCCCGCCGCCTGCAGCGCGGCGATCTGCGGGCCGATGTCGGTGTTGCCGGGGGCGTACCGCTCGGCGGCCACGATCTGGTCGTCGATGTAGGCCCGCGCGCCCTTCTCCCCGTCCTCGCCGAAGTCGTCGTCCTGCAGGAACAGGCCCACCTTCGCGTCCGGCATGTTCTGCTTGACGTACTGGCCGATGATCTTGCCCTCGACCTCGTAGTCGGGCTGCCAGCCGAACGTCATCGGGTTCTGCTCCGGCTGGTCCCACAGCAGCGAGCCCGACGACACGAACAGGTCGGGAACGCCCTCGCCGTTGAGGAAGTCCAGCACCGCACTGTGCGTGGGCGTGCCGAGGCCCCCGACCATCGCGAAGATCTCGTCCTGCAACACCAGCTCGTTGGTCACCTGGCTGGTGTTGGTGGGGTTGTAGGCGTCGTCGCGGAAGACGTACTCGATCGTGCGGCCGTGCACGCCCCCGTTGGCGTTGACGTACTCGAAATAGGCCTTCGCGCCCGTGGGAATCTCGCTGTAGCCGGGCGCGGCCACGCCGGTCAGCGGGAAGTGGGCGCCCACCTTCACCGTGTCGGCCGTGACGCCCACGTCCGACGCGCCACCGCCGCCACCGCCCTCACCGTCCTCGGGACGCCCTCCCGCGCCACAGGACGAGACCACCAGTGCGGCGATCGCCACCAGTGCCCCGGCCACCAGACCCCGATGTCTTGCCGGCCTGCTCATCTGCTTCCTCCTTGTCGAAGTCCCCGACGTCTCCAGCTCCGCACCAGGCCCATGACCCCGCCGGGCGCGACCAGCATCACCACCACCAGCACCACGCCGTAGACGAACGGGGCCAGCTGCGCCGCCTGCACCCCGGTCAGCCCGGCGCTGGTGCCCACATTGGTCACCGCGGGCGGCAGGAAGACCAGCAGCGCGCTGCCCAGCAGCGCCCCGGTGAGGCTGCCCAGCCCGCCGACCACCACGGCCGTCAGCAACGACAGCGACAGCACGATCGTGAACCCGCTCGGCGCCGCCAGCCGCACCACCATCGCCAGCACCGACCCGGCCAGCCCGGCGCACGCCGCGCTCACCACGAACGCCAGCACCCGCAGCCTGCCCAGCCGCAGCCCGGCCAGCTCGGCGGCGACCTCGTCGTCGCGGACCGCGCGCCACACACGGCCGTAGCGGCCCGCCATGAGATTGGCCAGCAACAGCAGCACGAGCAGCAAGGTGCCCCACCCGAGATACGCGAGGTACTTGGCGCCGGTGAGGTCGTTGGCGGTGAGGAAGTACAGCGCGTCGTCGAGCCAGTCCGGCGGCCGCGGCGAGCTGACCCGCAGCCCCTGCTCGCCGCCGAGCAGCCCGTCGAAGTAGATGGCCAGCCCCGGCACGCCCACCGCCAGCGCCAGCGTGGCCCCGGCCAGGTAGGGGCCGTGCAGGCGGGCGGCCGCCGCGCCGACCACCACCCCGACGAGCGCGGTGACGGCCGTGGCCGCGAGCATCGCCAGCGGGAACGGCACCGCGCCGTCGGCGAGCAGCAGCGCCGTGGTGTAGGCGCCGACGGCCATGAGCGCGCCGTGGCCCAACGAGATCTGCCCGTTGAGTCCGGTGAGGACGGTCAGCCCCACGGCGGCGATGGCGTAGTAGGACATCGTGGCGAACTGCGAGTTGCGGAACTGGCTCGTCGTCTCCAGCACGAGCACGACGACCACGAGCGCGGCCAGGACGGCCAGCACGTGCCGCAGCAGCACCGACGAGGGCAGCACCCTGTGCACCAGCGCGCGCATCACACCCGCCTCTCCGCGACCCGGCTGAACAGCCCGTGGGGCCGCACCAGCAGCACCGCCACCAGGATCGCCAGCGCGGCCAGCGTCACCAGCTCGCTGCCGAGGTAACCGCTCACATAGGACAGTGCGAGACCGATGATGAGCCCGCCCGCGACGGCACCCGCCGGGCTCTCCAGCCCCCCGAGCACCGCCGCCACGAAGCCGTAGACGATCACCGCGTCCATGTAGGCCGGGTGCACCAGGTTGCCGCCCGCGATGAGCAGCCCGGCCAGGGAACCGACCACGGCGGCGAACGCCCAGCCGAGCGTGAGCATGCGGCCCACCCGCACGCCCAGCAGCCGCGCCACCTCCTGGCTGAACGCCGACGCGCGCATCCGCAGCCCGAGGTCGGTGAACCGGAACAGCGCCACGAGCCCGAGCATCACCACCACGACCGAGCCGATGACGAACACGCTGAACGGCGTGAACGCGATCGTGGTGCCGCCGACGGTGAAGCCGCGCAGCCCGAACGGCGCGGGAAACGACTGGAACGTGGCCCCGAACAGGATCGCGGCGAGCGCCTGCAGTGCCACGAACAGGCCGAGCGTGACGATCACGGCGTTGAGCTCGGGACCGCCCTCCACGGGGCGCATCACGACCCGTTCGACGAGGGCGCCCAGCACCAGCCCGCCCGCGAGCGCCACCGCGAAGCCGGTCCAGTAGGACTGCCCGCTCTCGATCAGCACCAGCGCCAGGTACGTGGTGAACATGGCCATCGCGCCCTGGGCGAAGTTGATGATCCGCGTGGCGCGCCAGATCAGCACCAGCGCGAGCGCGAACGCCGCGTAGATGGCGCCCTGCGCCAGCCCGCCCAGCGTGACGTTGAGGAACTGTTGCATCGTCGGTGACGTCCTCCAGACCGGTCAGAACCCGAGGTAGGAGTGCCGCAGCTCGGCGTCGGCCGCGAGGGCGGCCGCGCTGTCGTTCGCGACGACCCGGCCGAGGTTGAGCACGAACCCGGTGTCGGCGATGGACAGGGCGCTGCGCGCGTTCTGCTCCACGAGCAGCACGGTCAGGCCCTCGCGGTCGACCAGCTCGCGGATCAGCGTGAAGATCTGTGCCACCACACGCGGCGCCAGCCCCAGCGACGGCTCGTCGAGCAGCAGCACCTCCGGCTCCGACAGCAACGCCCTGCCGATCACGAGCATCTGCCGCTCGCCGCCGGACAGCGAGTTGGCCTCGCGGCGGCGGCGCTGCCCCAGCGCGGGGAACATCTCGTACACCCCGTCCAGCCGGTGTACCCGCCGCCGCTTGCGCCGGGTCGTGCCCAGCAGCTCACCCAGCCGCAGGTTCTCCTCGACGGTCAGCTCGGTGATCACCCCGCGGCCCTCCGGCACGTGTGCCACGCCGGCGCGGGCGATGCGCTCCGCCGGCGCGCCGGCCAGCTCCCGCCCGCCGAGCAGCACGCTGCCGTCGCTGCCGCGCACCAGCCCGGACACGGCCCGCAGCAGGGTGGTCTTGCCCGCGCCGTTGGCGCCGAGCACCGCCGTGATCTCGCCGGGCCGCGCCCGCAGGCTCACCGTGTCGAGCGCGGTCACCGCCCCGTAGCGCGCGGTCAGCGCGCGCACCTCGAGCTCGGCCTCAGCCATGGTCGCCTCCCCTGCTCGCTTCCTCGCCGAGGTAGGCGTCGATCACGGCGGGGTCGTCGCGCACCTGCGCGGGCGGGCCCTGGGCCACCACCCGGCCGAAGTCGAGCACCGTGATCCGGTCGCACACCGTCATCACGAGGTCCATGTGGTGGTCGACGAGGATCACCGACATGCGCCCGGCCAGTGCCCGCACCAGCTCGCCGAGTTCGGTCAGCTCCGCGGCCCCGAGCCCGCTGGCGGGCTCGTCCAGCAACAGCAGTTCCGGGTCGGCGGCGAGCGCACGGGCGAACGCGACCCGCTTGCGCACCGGGTAGGGCAGGCTGCCGGGATAGCGGCCCGCGTACTCGGCCACCCCGGCCTCGGTGAGGGCGGCCAGCGCCCGCTCGGTCAGCGCGCGTTCGTCGGCGCGGGCGCGGGGCAGCGCCAGCAGCGCCGAGCCGAACCCGGTGCGGCGGAACCGGTCCGCACCGGTCAGCACGTTCTCCAGCACCGTGAGCCCGCCGAACAGACCAAGGCCCTGCAACGTCCTGGCGATGCCCATCCCGGCGAGCTGGTGCGGGCGCAGCCCGGTGAGCCGCTGCCCACGCCAGGTCAGGGTGCCCGCGCCGGGGCGGACGAAGCCACAGCAGACGTTGAACAGGGTGGTCTTGCCCGCCCCGTTGGGCCCGATGACGCCGTGCACCTCGCCCGGCAGCACGTCGAGCGTGACGTCGTCCAGTGCGGTGAGCCCACCGAAGCGTACGGTGACCCCGGTGGCCGAGAACAGTGGCGCGGCGCCGGAGCGGGACTCCGCGAGCCGGGTCTGCGATGTGTCCGGCACCGTCACAACCACGTCCTCCCGCCGTTGGGTTTTCGTTGGCTCGCCGGGGTTTGCCGTGTCTTCCCCGAAGGCCCCTAGCTTGATGCGCCCCGCCCAAACCCGGCCATAGGCGTCGCGCCCAAAGATCGCGCCGATTTGTGGGCGCAGCGCCCGGATTCACTGGACTCCGCGTCGCGATCCGTGCCATGGTCGGCGGATGAGACTGTCGGCGGTGGGACCGGAGTCGGACTGCCCGGGACCGGCCAGGGAGGCGCTGCACACGCTCAGCCGGGTGCTGATCGACAACCTGGAGAGCCTCGCGGACCGGCTGACGATCATGGTGCTGCAGCGGGAGCCCGCCTACGCGCAACTGGGGATGGCGAACCCGGACGAGCTGCGCGACAACCTGCGCGGCAACATCCAGCGCGGCCTGCAGTCGCTGGGCGACGTGGTGCCCGAGGGCGACGACCCGCAGGACACCTCGATCGAGACGGGACGTGTCCGGGCCCGGCAGAAGGTGCCGCTGGAGGCGGTACTGCGCGCCTACCGGCTCGGCGGGCGGGTCATCTGGGAGGGCCTGCTGGCCACGTCACGGGAACGCTTCGGCGGCTACTACGACCACGCGCTGCTGGACGCGGCCGGGTACGTGTGGCGCGTGATCGACTCCAGCTCGGCGGCGCTGGTCGACGCCTACCGGCTGGAGGAGGCGCGGCTGCGCAGCCAGGAGCTGAGCAGGCGGCACGCCTTCCTCACCGCCCTGCTGGAGGGCCGCGGCAGCGACCCGGAGTTCGCCGAGGAGGCCGCCACGGCGCTGGGCCTACCCACGAGCGGGCCGATGCTGTGCGTGGCCGCGCCGGTGGAGTCGCCGGGCGACGAGCCGCTGCGCGCGCCGCGCGACGTGCTGGCGGCCCACGGCATCGTGTCCGTGTGGCACGTGCGGCCCTCCGACGTCGTGGGGCTGGTCACGCTCGGTGACGCGGCGCCGTCGGTGGTGCTGGACGCGCTGCGGCCCGCGGCCTTCGGGCGTGTGGGGGCCTCGCCGGTGGTGTACCGGCTCGCCGACGTCGGCGATGCCTACGTGCTCGCCCAGACCGCGGCGCGGTCGCTGCCCGAGCCCGGCGTGGCGTTGCTGGACGAGCGGCTGCCCGAGGCGCTGCTCGTCGGCAGCCCGCATCTGGTGCCACGTCTGCAACAGGTGGCGTTCGGTGAGCTGCTGGGGCTGCCGGAGCCGGAGCGCGAGTCGATGTTCGCCACGCTGGAGGCCCTGCTGGACTGCGGCGGCTCTCCCACGCACGCCGCGCAGCGCCTCTACTGTCACCGCAACACGGTGATCTACCGGCTGCAGCGGATCGAGTCGGTCACCGGGCGCAAGGTCGGCGAGCCGCGCGACCGGCTGCTGCTCACGCTGGGGCTGATGGCACGCAGGCAGCGGATCCCGTCCTGAAACACGCTCAGTTCGCGTAGTGACAGCGGGCCCGCGGCGCGGGACGCCCGCCGTCGCGGGCGGGGGCGGGCCAGGGCCGGAACGCCGTGGTCTCGGTGCCCGGGCTGTACTGCCGCTCCGGCAGGACCCGGGTGGTGCTCCGGCTGATCCGGTTGAGCAGATTCGCCACCCGGTTGTGGTGGGCGCGCGGGAAGTTCTCCTCGTAGTCGTAGACGTCGTAGCGCACCACGAGCGACTCGGTGAGGTCGAGGCGTTCGGCCAGTGTGCCTTCGTGGTACCAGCGCAGTACCGGATGCAGGTACGCGCTGCACTCCGGCCGTGCCGGATCGGCGGGGTGGACGAACTCCAGCGTGTCCAGCGCCGGATCGTAGTTGCCGAAACCGTACTCCAGCGTCACCAGCAGCACGTCGGCGCACGCGGCGGCCTCGCGCCTGCCCAGCGCGAGCTCCACCGGCAGTTCCTCCAGGACCCGCACGCGGCCGTCGCGGAACAGCAGCGCGTCGCCGAGCAGCCCGAACTGCTGGTAGAGCGCCGAGGTGGTGCTCACCCTCGTGATCAGCCACGCCGCCAGCCGGTCCAGCTCCGCCTCGGTGCCCAGACCGAACGATCGCCCCGGCAGCGGCACGCCGTGGTCGCGTTCCTCCAGCAGCCGGAACAGGGTGCGGATGTTGTAGCGGAAGCCGTGGATGAAGCTGGACGCGGCCGTGCGGTCGCGGGCCTGCATCGCGGTGCCGATCACGAACAGGCCCGGCACGCTCGTCTGCCAGTGACCGTCGAGCTCGGCGAACTTGCCGTGGCCCTTCAGGCGTGGCAGGCAGTCCGGTTCGAACAGGTCCGGGTCCACGTAGCGCCAGCCGGTGCAGCGGATGACGTGGTCGTAGGTCAGCGTGACCCGGCCCGTGCCCGGGGTCGTCCAGTGTGGATAGTCCTCCTCGGCCACGACCGTGAACCCGCCACCCGGCTTGGGCGTGATGGAGACGGGCCGGAAGCCGACGGTCGCGTGCAGCGACTTCAGCTGGTACATGTCGAGGATCGTGTTGTTGATCGCCCGCAGGTCGCCGGGGAAATGGGTGTTCCAGGCGTGCCGCACGGGCCGCCGGGTCATCAGGTGGATCAGCGCGGCGTGCCCGGCGAGGTGGTTGGCGACCTCGAACGCGGAGTTGCCCGCGCCGAGGATCGCCACCCGGGCGCCCCGGTAGCCGGCCGGATCCAGCGGGTGGTCCTCGTAGCCCGCGGCCCACTTGATACCGTCGATCTCGGCGGGCACCCACGGCGCGACCGCGCCGGTGGCCAGCACCACCCGGCGGCAGGAGTAGTCGCGGCCCGCGGCGGTGGTGACGCGGAAGCCGCTGGCGGCCCTGCCGATGCGCACCACCCTGGTTCCGAAGTGAATGCGCAGGCGCGTGCGCGCGGCGAACGTGCGCAGGTAGGTGGCGAGGTCGCCGGCGCGCGGATACAGCTCGGCGGAGAAGTCGCCGAAGCGCAGCCCCGGCTCGTCGCACAGCAGCGAGTTCCAGTCGTGGCGGAGGTTGTACTCGGGCTCGCCGAAGTAGTTGTGCCGCTTGTTGAGCGAGAGCAGGGTGCCGTGCCGGGGGAACCGCTCGAAGAAGCCGCCCGCGCGTGGACCCGCCTCCAGGATCACGTAGTCGCGGCCGGCCCCCGCGAGCAGGTGACCCAGCTGCAGACCCGCGGGACCGGCTCCCACGATCAGGGTGTCCACATCAGCGGCGACCGCGGCGTTCATGATTGAATCCTTCCCGGTGGGTACTCCACCCGGCAGGGCCCGATTCCCGCTGCCCGCACGCCGAAAGCCGTACCGATTGGCGGTGGTGACCACGTCCGCGACACCGGAGCCGACTTCCCCGCGGCGACTGCTCATCGTGTCCGCGGACATGGGCGAGGGGCACAACGCCACCGGCAGGGCCCTGCAGGAGGCGGCGGAGCGGCTCTGGCCCGGCGTGGAGGTGCACTGGGTCGACGTGCTGGACGCCATGGGGCCCGGCACCGGCCCGGCGTTCCGCCGGATCTACACCACCAGCGTCGAGCGGCTGCCGTGGCTGTACGAGTTCTTCTACGCGTCGGTGTGGCATCACGGCTGGTTCGCGCGAGCGGCCAAGCGGGTGATCGGCGCGTGGAGCGGGCGCAGGCTCGCCACGCATCTCGACCGCATCAGGCCCGACCTGGTCGTCTCCACCTACCCGATGGGCAGCACCGGGCTGGAGTGGCTGCGCAGGCACCGGGGTCTCTCGGTGCCCGCGGCCGCGTGGATCTCCGACTTCGCGCCGCACCCGTCGTGGGTGCACGACGGGCTGGACCTGAACCTGGTGATGCACGAGGTGGCGGTGCCCCCGGCGAGGCGAGGCGTGCCCGGCGCGCCGGTGGCGGTGTCGGCTCCCCCGGTCCCGCGTGCCTTCCGGCCCGGTGACCGCACGTCGGCGCGCGCGCGGCTCGGGCTGCCCGCCGAGGGCCTGCTGGCGGCCGTGTCCTGCGGATCGCTGGCGTTCGGCCATTCCGGCGACACCGTGCGGGAACTGCTCGACGGCGACCCGGGCATCCACGTCGTGGTGGTGGCCGGCCGCAACGACCGCCTGCGCCGCGCACTGGCCGCGACGTTCTCCGGCGAGCCGCGCGTGCGCGTGCTCGGCTGGGTCGACGACATGGCGGGCCTGATGACCGCCGCCGACGTCGTGGTGACCAACGCGGGCGGCGCCACCGCACTGGAGGCGCTGGCCTGCGGGCGGGCGGTGCTGATGCACAGGCCCATCGCCGGGCACGGGCACACCAACGCGGAGCTGATGGCCGACGCGGGCCTGGCGCGGGTGTGCGCCCGTCCCGGAGACCTGGCCGCGACGCTGCGCGCGTTCCGGGCCGAGCCCGCGCGGCTGCGTGCGCTGGAGGACGCGGCGCTGCGGCACGCGGGCGCGTACCGGCTCGAGGACGGGCTGCGCACGGTCGCCGCCACGACGGCCGCGGCCCACGGGCGGGTCCTGCCCGCACCCGACGCGCTGTTCCTGCACGCCGACACCCCGGCCGTGCCGCAGTACGTCGGCACGGCGCTGGTGTTCGAGCCGGGACCGCCGCTGAGTCGGGAGCAGGCCGCGCGCATGCTCGCCACGGTGCCCGGCATCGACGGCAGGCTGCGCCGCGGCGGCCTGCTGCGCAGGGCCCGCTGGGTCCCCGCGGGGGTGGACCCGCTGTCGCTGGTCGACGAGGCGCGCGCCGACGACCTGCCCGCCGCCGTCGACGAGTTCTTCTCCACGCCGCTGCCCGGCCAGGGAGGTGTCGGCGCCGCGAGGCTCGTCACCGGCCTGCCCGGCGGGCGGCGGGCGCTGCTGGTGAAGCTGCACCACGCACTCGGCGACGGGATGACGGTGCTGCAGGCGCTGCTGTCCGACACCGACAACGCCGCGAGTCTGTCCTGGGCGACCAGGCCGTCGGCGAGGCTCTCGCGCGGTGGTTTTCGGCCCGAGGCCCGCCGCGTCGCCACGGGCCTGTGGTGGCTCGCGCGCGCCGGGAGCGCGCCGCCGACGCCGCTGGACGGGCCCATCACCGGCCCCGCCCGCCACCACGCGCTGGTGCGGTTGCCCGGCAGGCAGGTGCGGCAGGCCGCCCGTGCCCTCGGCGTGACCCCGGCCGAGTTGCTCAAGACCGTGTTCGCCGAGTCGTTGCACGACGTCCTCGGCAGCCAGCCCTCGGCCCGGTTCCGGCTCATGGTGCCGTGGTCGGTGCGGGGCACCGAGAGCCTGCGCTCGGCGGGCAACCACACGGGAGCGGTGTCGATGGACCTGCCGGTGGGGCCGATGGACGTGCGGGAGCGGGCGCGGCGGGTCGCCGAGGTGATGCGCGAGCGGACCGAGGCGGGCGTGCCCGAGGCGGCGCACACGGTGGTGCGGCTCAGCGGACGGCTGCCCGCGCGGCTGCACGCCTCGGTCGCCAAGGGCATGTACCGGGGCACGTGGTTCAACGCGATCGGCACGGTGATGCCAGGGCCGCGCCGCGAGGTGCGCTGGCACGGCTCGGTGATGTCGGAGGCCTACCCGGTGCTCGCGCTCGCGCCGGGGGCGGGGCTGGCCTGGGGCGCGATGACGTGGGGCGAGTGGATCCTGCTCGTCTACACCGGCACCACGGCGCTGGCACCCGTCGTCGACCGGCTCGCCAAGCGCACCGACGCGGTGTTCGCCGACCTGGCCACCTGACCCTGGCAGCCGATGAGTGGTCAGCACACCGTCCTCGGCGTCGCGCTGCCCGCGGCCCTGCTCGCCGCCGCGGCGTTCGGGCTCACCGGCGCGTTGCAGCACCGCGCGGCGCGCCGCATCGAGGGCGGCGGGACCGTCCAGTGGGGACTGGTGTTCCGGCTGCTGCGGCAGCCGCTCTGGCTGGCCTCGCTCGTGGCCAACGGGGCGGGCATCGTGTTCCAGTGGCTGGCGTTGAGCACCGCTCCCCTGGTGTTCGTGCAGCCGCTGCTGGTGACGTCGCTGGTGTTCGCCGTGTACAGCAGCAGCGCACTGCGCAGGCAACGGCCCGACCGGATGGTGCTGGCGGGCTCCGCGCTGTGCGTGGCCGGGCTGGCCGTGTTCTTCGTGGTGGCCCGGCCACAGCCGGGTCACGGCACCCTGTCGCTCGGCGACGTGCTGCCGCTCGCGGCGGGACTGGCCGTGCTGATCGCGGCGTGCCTGGCCGTGGCCGTGCGGTTCACCGGCCGCGCGCGAGTCATGGCGCTGGCCACGGCCACCGGCGTGCTCTACGGCGTCACGGCGGGCCTGACCAAGCTCGCCGCGGACGACCTGCGACGCGGCATCGTGGCGTTGCTGACCCACTGGCACTTCTACCTCGTGGTGGTGTGCGGCGTCGCCGGTTTCCTGCTGAGCCAGAACGCCTTCCGCGTGGGGGTCGCGCTCGCGCCCGCGCTCGCGGTGATCGTCGCGCTCGACCCGCTCGTCAGCATCGGCGTCGGCGCGCTGTGGCTCGGGGAGACGCTGCCCGGCGGGGCCGGTCCGATCGCCGGGCAGGTGACCGGGCTCGCGACCGCCATCGCCGGCATCGCGCTGCTCAGCCAGCGGGCACCGCAGGCGGCTCAGGCGGAGGAACGGAAGGAGACCCAGTGATCGGCACGGGAACCACCGCGGTGGTGACGGGCGGCTCGTCGGGCATCGGGGCGGCGACGGCCGCGCTGCTGGCCCGGCGCGGGTGCGACGTGGTCGTCGTCGGCAGGGACGCCGCCGCGCTGTCCGCCGTGGCCGCGCGCACCGGTGCGCGCGTGTGCGCGGCCGACCTCGCCGAGCCGGACGCCGCCGGGCGCGTGCTGGCCGAGGCCGGCGCCGTGAACCTGCTCGTGTGCAACGCCGGCATCGGCTGGGCCGGTCCGGTCGCCGGGATGGCACCGTCCGATGTGGAGCGCCTGGTGCAGGTGAACCTGCTCGGGGCGATCCGGCTGGTGCGCGGCGTGCTGCCGGGGATGCTGGCGCGCGGCCGAGGGCACCTGGTGCTGGTGTCGTCGATCGCCGGGAACATGCACGTCGCGGGCGAGGCCGTCTACTCGGCCACGAAGGCCGGGCTCGCCGCGTTCGCCGCGAGCGTGCGCGGCGAGGTCGCCGGGTGCGGGGTGGGTGTGTCGGTGGTGGTGCCGGGCGTGGTCGACACGCCGTTCTTCGACCGCAGGGGCGTGCCCTACGAGCGGCGCACGCCGCGTCCCGTGCCGCCGGAGCGCGTCGCCCGCGCCCTGGTGCGCGCCGTGGAGCGCAACCGCGCCGAGGTGTTCGTGCCGCGGTGGCTGCGGTTTCCCGCGCGGCTGCGCGGCGCCGCCCCGGTACTGACCGACGCCCTGCAACGCCGCTTCGGCTGACCCGCGAGTTCTGCACTGGAGCCCGCGAGTTCTGCGTTCGCGTCACCGGAACGCAGAACTCGCGGGTCTGAATGCAGGACTCGCGGGGCCCGGGTCAGCGGCGCGCGGCGCGCAGGGACTCCTTGAGCGAGCCCATGGTCGCCATCACCGCCGTCGGCTCGTAGCCGCAGTGCGCCATGCAGTTGGCGCAGCGCGGGTCGCGGCCCCGGCCGTAGGCTTCCCAGTCGGTGTCCTCGATGAGCTCCTTGTAGGTCTTCGCGTGCCCGTCGCCCATCAGGTAACAGGGCTTCTGCCAGCCGAACAGCGTGTACAGCGGCACGCCCCACGCGGTGCACTCGTAGTCCACCTTGCCCTCGAGGAAGTCGAGGAACAGCGGCGAGTGGTTGAGCCGCCAGCGCTTGCGGTTGCCGTTCGCGAAGGCCTTCCGGAACAGCTCGCGCGTCTCCTCAACGCCGAGGAAGTGCTGCTGGTCGGGCGCCTTCTCGTAGGCGTACGCCGGCGAGATCATCATCTCGTCGACCTTGAGGTCGTCGTTGAGGTAGTCGAGCACGTCGATGACGGTCTGCGGGGTGTCGGTGTTGAACACGGTGGTGTTCGTGGTGACCCGGAACCCGCGCCGCTTCATCTCGCGGATGGCCTCGACCGCCTCGTCGAACACGCCCTCCTTGTCCACCGCGGCATCGTGCCGCTCGCGCAGCCCGTCGACGTGCACGGCGAAGGCGAAGTACTTGGACGGCTTGAGGTCGAGCTTGTCGATCTTCTTGCGCAGCAGCACGGCGTTGGTGCACAGGAACACGTACTTCTTGCGCTTGATCAGCTCGTTGACCATCGTGTCGATCTGCGGGTGCATGAGCGGCTCGCCGCCCGCGATCGACACCATCGGCGCGCCGCACTCCTCCACCGCCGCGATGGCCTGCTCGACCGGCATCCGCTGTTTCAGGATGTTCGCCGGGTGCTGGATCTTGCCGCACCCGCCGCAGGCCAGGTTGCACGCCAGGATCGGCTCGAGTTCCATGATGAGCGGGAACTTCTCCCGCCGTTTGACGAACTTCTCCGTGACGATGTGCCGAGCGACCCGGACCGCCTGATGGACGGGCATGTTCATCGATGACGCACCTCCTTGGGAAGGCTGAAGTTCACGGTTTCGGTCGCGGTGGTGCGCTCGGCCACCTCGACGGCGCCCAGGCCCGCCAGGGCGTCCACGATCTCGTCGACCAGCACGGTCGGCGCCGAGGCTCCCGCGGAGAGCCCCACGGTGCGCGCCCCCGCCAGCCAGCCGAGGTCGATCTCGTCGACGTTGTCCACCAGGTGGGCAGGCGTGCCCTCGCGTTGCGCCACCTCGACGAGACGGCGCGAGTTGGACGAGTTCGGCGACCCGGCCACCAGCACGACATCCGACTCCCTGGCCACGACCCGCACGGCGTCCTGCCGGTTCGTGGTGGCGTAGCAGATGTCGTCGGAACCGGGCCCGCGCAACGCGGGAAAGCGCTCCCGCAGCGCGTCGGCCACGCCCTCCGCCTCGTCCAGCGCGAGCGTGGTCTGCATCAGATAGGACACCTTGTCCGGGTCGGGCACGTCGAGCGTGGCCACATCCTCCGGCCGCTCCACGAGCACCGTCTGCTCCGGTGCCTCGCCGAGGGTGCCCTCGACCTCCTCGTGCCCGGCGTGGCCGATGAGGAAGACGGTGTTGCCGTCCCGCGCGAACCGTTTGGCCTCGCCGTGCACCTTGGACACCAGCGGGCACGTGGCGTCGACCACGTCGAGCCTGCGCCGCTCCGCCTGCTCCCGCACGGCGGGCGAGACGCCGTGCGCGGAGAAGACCACCGTGGCGTTCTCCGGCACCTCGTCCAGCTCGTCGACGAAGACCGCGCCCCGCTGCTCCAGCTCGCCGACCACGCGTGAGTTGTGCACGATCTGCTTGCGCACGTAGATGGGCGGCTCGTGCCGGTCCAGCAGCCGCTCCACGATCTCCACGGCCCGTTCGACGCCGGCGCAGAACGACCGGGGCCCGGCCAGCAGTACCCGCCGGTCACCCGCGGCCGCGGCCCACCGGCGCAGCGCGGGCCCGATCCTGCGCAGCGACGACAGGGCGGCGATGCCGCCGGGCACGGTCGCCGGGTGCAGCAGCGACCGGCTCGGCGTGTCCACGACGGCCCGCACCACGGCGGCGGGCCGGGAGCCGATCATGTCGAGCAGCCGCGCCGACTCCATGTCCACCGCGATCGCCCCGTCCCGCGCGAGCCTCGCGCCCTCCGGCTGCCACACCACGTGGTCGGTCTCCACGATCGGTCCGACGTGGACGGTCAAACCGGACTGTCGCAACGCCGCCGCGAGCAGCGGCGCCGACCGGCAGGGATGGGTGCCCTGGGCGGAGCGCACCTCGCTGGCGACCACCAGGTCCCCTGGCCGCAGGCCGTCCACGAGCGCGCCGGAGACGCCCGCGACGGCCACCGGTGCCGTGGGATGCTCGCTCAGCGCGGCCTCCACCCGCGCGGCTCTGCGTGCGTGCGGCCCCGCCCGCACCACACAGCCTCCCGCGAGTCCGCGCCGGACACTGCTGGCCTCGAGCAGCAGCGGCGAGACGACGACCAGCTCGCTGCCGTCATCCTGTCGGTTCATGTGTGGTCACCTCCACGTATCGGCCGAGCGCCGTGAGCGGGAAGACGAGCCGGTACAGGTGGTAGTTGATGTAGAAGTCCCCGGGGAAGCCGGTGCCGGTGAACTGTGGTTCGTCCCAGCCGCCGTCGGCCCGCTGCGTGCGTGCCAGCCAGTCGACGCCCCGCTCCACCATGGTGCCGTGCTCGCCCGCGGCCAGCAGCGCGAGCAACGCCCACGCCGTCTGCGACGCGGTGGAGGTGCCCTTGCCGATCCACGCCGGATCGGTGTAGGACCGCAGGTCCTCGCCCCAGCCGCCGTCGCGGTTCTGGTGCCGGGCGAGCCAGTCGACGGCCCTGCGGATCGCCCGATGGGTGGCGGGCAGGCCGCAGGCGATCAGCGCGGGCACCACGGCG
Source organism: Prauserella muralis (assembly GCF_003202285.1). Classification (GTDB taxonomy): domain Bacteria; phylum Actinomycetota; class Actinomycetes; order Mycobacteriales; family Pseudonocardiaceae; genus Prauserella_B; species Prauserella_B muralis. The sequence goes on along the minus strand of NZ_MASW01000005.1, from coordinate 197,666 downwards.
CCGGTGCCGTAGACGTGGTTGGCGCCCCAGCGGCCGAACCAGGACCCGTCGGCCTCCTGCCGGTCGAGCAGCCAGCGCACGCCGCGCCGGGCGGGCCGGGTGTGCGCGAGCCCGCGCGCGGCGAGCATCTCGACGACGTGGGCGGTGACGTCGGCCGAGGGCGGGTCGATCACGGCCCCGAAGTCGCAGAACGGCAGTTTCTCGCACAGCGTCCGGGTGTTGTCGGCGTCGAAGGCACCCCAGCCGCCGTCGCGCGACTGCATGCCGGTCAGCCACGCCGTCGCCCTGTCCAGCGTCTCGCGCATCCGCTCGGGGTACGGGTATTCGACGCGCCGCAGGCCGAGCACGACCTCGGCGGTGTCGTCGGTGTCCGGGTAGTGGTCGTTGGCGAACTCGAAGGCCCAGCCGGAGGGCTGCAGCTGTGGCCTGCGCACCTGCCAGTCGCCCTCGGTGCGGATCTCCTCGGCCAGCATCCAGTCGGCGGCCCGCACCAGCGCCGGATCTGCGGGGGGAAGGCCCGAGTCGAGCAGCGCGGTGATGGCCAGCGCGGTGTCCCACACCGGCGACTGGCACGCCTCCAGCCTGCGCACCCAGCCGTCGGCGGTGCGCTCCCGGACGGTGAACCCGTCGAGCCCGTCGAGCGCCTTGCGGATCACGGGGTGATCGGTGCCGTACCCGCGCAGGTGCAGCGCCAGGATCGAGTAGACCCACGGCGGCTGGATGCCGCCCCACCCGCCGTCGGCCTCCTGACGGTCGAGGATCCACCGCTCGGCCTTCGCCAGCGCGAGGCCGCGCAGCGGCTTGACCGGCACCTTCTCCAGCCGGTGCAGCACGGAGTCCAGCCGCTGGAACGCACCGGCCCAGGTGAGCAGCGAGTCCGGCTCGGGAACCGGGGTGCCGGTGCGCAGTTCCTGCACGCTCACGCCGAGGGGGCGGCGGGGCCGCGCGGAGCCGACGACGGTCAGCGGCACGACCGTTTGGCGCGCCCAGCACGCCCAGTCGTAGACGTTGAGCGGGAACCAGTCCGGCAGCAGCACCAGCTCCGGAGGCAGCACCGGCAGCCGGTCCCACGACCACTCGCCGAACAGCGCCAGCCAGATGCGGGTGAACACGCGGGTCGCCTCGATGCCGCCGTGGTCGAGGATGTACTCCCTGGCCCGCCGCAGGTGCTCGGCGCCCGGTGGGTCGCCCGCCATCCGCAGGGCCGTGTAGGCCTCGACGGTGGTGGACAGGTCGGCGGGCCCGTCGTGGAAGTTGGCCCAGGTGCCGTCCGCCCGCTGGCAGGAGCGGATCCAGCGCGCGGACTCCTCGGTCACCCGCTCGTCGGAGATGCCGAGGAACTGCCGCAGCATGAGGTCCTCGGCGTCCATCGTCACGTTCGTCTCGAGCTCGCCCTTCCACCAGCCCTCCGCGTGCTGGAGGGACAGCAGGTACGCGCGGGCGCGGTCGGCGGCCTCGCGCGCCCGCTGCGGCACGGACGCCGCCGGTTCCGTCAGCGCCAGGTCTCGTTCCGCCGAGGTCGTCATCGGTCACGCTCGAGGACGAAGCGGGTGAGGTCGGTCAGCGCGGCGTGGATCGGCGGCGGCGGGTGCAGCCGGTCGAGGCACGTCTGCGCCTGCGCCACGTACCGCTGCGCCCGGTCCCTGGTCCAGGCCAGCGCACCGGATCGCTCGATCAGCTCTGCCATCGTGTGCAGTTCCTCCTCCGTGGGCGGATCCGTCCGGCCGTACAGCTCCCGCAGCCTCGCCCCGTCCGCCGTACGGGAATCAAGGGCGGCTACCACGGGAACCGACTTCTTACGCACGCGAAGATCGGCGAGGACGGGTTTGCCGGTGACCTCGGGGCTGCCCCAGATGCCGAGCAGGTCGTCGACCAGCTGGAAGGCCATGCCGAGGTTGCCGCCGAAATCGGCGAGCAGCTGCGCGGCCACCGGGCTCGCCCTGCCCAGCAGGGCGCCGACCTGCGCGGCGCAACGCATGAGCGCGCCCGTCTTGCCGTCGGCCATGTCGAGGCACTCCTGCAGTCCGACGTCGAGGCGCCCTTCGAAGTCGACGTCGGCGCTCTGCCCCTCGATCAGGTGGTGCACCGACCCGGTGAGGCACCGGGTGGCGGCCGGGTCGCCCGCGCGCTCCACCACGTCGACCGCGAGGGTGAGCAGCGCGTCGCCCGCCAGGATCGCCGCGGGCGTGCCGAACAGCCGCCACACGGTCGGCCGGTGCCTGCGCTCGGTGTCGCCGTCCATGACGTCGTCGTGCAGCAGCGAGAAGTTGTGCACCAGCTCGACGGCCACGGCGCCGGGCAGTGCCGCCTCCGGCTCCGCCCGCACGGCCTGGGCGGCGAGCAGCGCGAGCGCGGGCCGCAGTGCCTTGCCGCCGCCCGAGGAGCGGGGTTCACCGTGCTCGTCGGTCCAGCCGAGGTGGTAGCTGACGATGCGGCGCATCGCGGGGCGCAGCTCGCCGACCGCCTCACGCAGGGCTGGCTGGACGAGCGCCTGCGTGGCGGTGACCTCGGAGGGCAGGGTCGCGGTCACGCGGCACCTCCCCGGATCCCGGTGGCGACGAGTTCGGCTGCTCGGTGTCCGCTTCGCACGGCTCCCTCCATCGTGTCGGGCCACCCGGTGGCGGTCCACGAGCCGGCGAGCACGAGCCCCGGCACCGGGGTCTCCGGGCGGGGCCGCAGCCGCGCGGTGCCCGGTCGTTGCCGGAACGTGGCCCGCCGTTCGCGGGTGACGAAGAACCGGGTGTGCGGTGTCGTGGCCGCCCGGGGCAGCAGCCGGCCGAGCTCGGCGAGGAAGACCTCCCGCATCGCGGACACCGGCGTGTGCAGCCAGGTGTGCGCGGCCGACAGCGAGATCGCCAGGTACTGGCCACCACTGAGCCCGGCAACGTCCGTGCGGTCGAAGATCCACTGCACGGGCGAGTCCACGGTGGCGGCGAACGGCAGGTCGGTGACCGGCCGCTCGTACACCACGTGGACGTTGACGATCGGCGCGGCGCCCAGCCCGCCGACCCGCTCGGCCGACAGCCCCGCCTCGGCGGGGCAGATCCGGGCGGCGGCCTCGGGCGGCACGGCCACCACCACGGCGTCGGCGCGCAGCCGCTCGCCGTCGAGCCGCAGGTCGAACGCCTCGCCGTCGCGGCCGATCTCGCGGACCGGGCTGTTGGTGCGCACGTCGGCGTCACGGGCCAGCAGGTACTTCTCGGCGGGCCGGACGTGCAGCTCCTCCAGCGGCAGCCGGGGCACGCCGATGTCGGCGGCGTCGGCGGTGTCCAGCAACGCGGTGCGGAACACCATCGCCGCCAGCGCGAGGGACGCCTCACCGGCCTCGCAGTTGAGCGCGGCGACGGAGATGAGGTTCCACAGCGCTCGCAGCGTCGCCTCGTTCTGCCCGTGCCGGGCCAGCCAGTCGCCGAAACTGTGCTCGTCCAGGCGGGGGTCGGCGGGGTCGAGCAGGCGCAGCGCCGCGGCGGCGCGGAACACGCGCAGCCGGTCGAGCGGGGGCAGTGCGCCGTACCGCGCGAGGCCCGCGGCCAGGTGCAGCGGCGCGGGGCCACCGGTGCGGGCCAGCTCGGTGACCTCCCCGGCGGCTGTGAGGATCGGCATCCGGAACCGGCGCTGGATGTCGACGCCGTCCTCGGTGCCGAGGCGGCGCAGCAGCGCCTGGTACTCGGTGCAGCAGCGCAGCAGCACGTGCTGGCCGTTGTCCACGGTGAGCCCGTCGCGCTGGAACGAGAAGGTGGCGCCGCCGAGCCTGCCGCGCGACTCCAGCACGGTGACGCGCAGTCCCGCGTCGGCCAGCTCGCACGCGGCCGTGAGCCCCGACAGCCCGCCCCCGATGACGGCCACGTGCGGGGTCATCGCCGGGCTCCGGCGAGTGCGCCGGCCGCGACGGCGAGTTTCTCCCAGGTGGGCAGCGACGTCCGCCCGCGCAGGACCAGACGCGGCCGCAGGGCCATCCGGCGCAGCAGCCGGTGGTAGATCCCGGCCATCGCCGCACAGCAGGCCCGGCTGCGCGGCTCGAGCGCGGGCAGCAGCCTCAGGCCCCGCGCGTACCATTCCTCGGCGCGGGCGGCCTGGTACTCCAGCAGCGACAGCAGCCGTTCCTCGTCGTCGGCGAGCGCGCCCGCGGGGTCCAGCTCGAGGGTGCAGCCGAACCAGCGCAGGTCCTCGGCGGGCAGGTAGATCCGCCCGTTCCTGCGGTCCTCCAGCACGTCGCGCAGGATGTTGGTCAGCTGCAGCGCGATGCCGAGGTCGTCGGCGGTCTGCGCGTCCCGTTCGGGCTCCTCGCTGCCGAACACGGCCAGCGACAGCCTGCCGATCGACCCGGCGACGCACCGGCAGTAGTGGTGCAGGGCGCCGAACGTCTCGTAGTTCGTGCCGAGCACGTCGGCACGGCAGCCGTCGATCAGCTCGTCGAAGGCGCCGAGCGGCAGCGAGAACCGGTCGGCGGCGTCGGCGAGCCCGACGAGCACCGGGTCGTCTCCCGGCTGGTCGAGGCCGTGCAGGTCCTTGCGCGCGTTCTCCAGCGCCTCCAGCTTGGCCTCACGGGTCAGGTCGCCGTCGCCGATGTCGTCGATCCTGCGCGCGAACGCGTACACGGCCGACAGCCCCCTGCGGCGTGGCGGCGGCAGCAGGCGGATGCCGTAGGAGAAGTTGCGGGCCTGCTCGCGCGTGATGCGCTCACACTGCTCGTACGCCTCGGCCGGGTTCACCGCGCACCCCCGGCGACGAGCAGCGAGGCCCACTCCGCGACGGTTCTGGCCCGCGACGGCCGCGGGGTGGCGACCAGCACGTCGAACCGGGCGTCGGCCAGTGCCACCGCCGTGGCCCTGCCGCCCGCGACGTAGCCGGCGACGGCGACGCGGGCGACACCGGTGAGCGTGCCGACCAGCGGGGTGCCCTCGTCGAGCAGCTGCACCGCCCGCTGCACCTCGTAGCCCACGAGCGCGCGCACGGCGCGGCTCGCCCTGGGCGCGAGCAGGTCGTCCTCGCCGACACCGAACCGGTCGAGGTCGTCCAGGGGAAGGTAGATGCGGCCCGCGCGGGCGTCCTCGACGACGTCCTGGCAGTGCTCGAGCACCTGCAGCGCGGAGCAGATCCGGTCCGACAGCACGCGCCGCTCGGGCGTGTCGGCACCGAACACGCCGAGCACCAGCCTGCCGACCGGGTCGGCCGAGAGGGTGCAGTAGGCCAGCAGGTCGTCGAACGTGCGGTAGCGGCGCACCGCCTGGTCCTGCCGGTTGGCGTCGATCAGCCGCTCGAACGGCTCCCGGGGCAGCCCGCAGGCGGCGATGGTGGCGGCCAGTTCGCGGTACAGCGGGCCGGGCGGCACGGTGCCCGCGTAGAGCCGGTCGAGTTCGGCGGAGACGGTGTCGAGCAGGCGGATCCGGTCACCCGGCGCCTCGTCGCCGATGTCGTCGACCATCCTGGCGAAGGAGTACAGCGCCAGCAGGTGCCGCCGGTGCGCCGCCGGGAGCAGCCGCATGGCGACCGGGAAGTTCTCGCCGCGCGCCGTGGCGAGGACCCTCTGCAGTGGCGGTGGCCGTTCTGCCCTCTCGCCGCTCCCGGGGACCGTGCCGTCCCGGATCGGCTGTTCCGCGGGTCTCAATCACGCCTCCAACACGACGCAGGGGTACCGGTCTGGGCAGCGGTGCGCGAGAAAGCCGGTGGCCGGGCCGCACTTGGTCCAGGCCAGGCCGCCGGCAGGCGGCGCGTGCAGCCATCGCGCGGTGGGAAACTCGCCGAACGCACACATGCGGGCCGCCTCGTTCAGTCCGGCCGAAGCCAGGGAAGCACCATTGTCGGGCAGCGTCGCGACGAGGGGCAACACCTCGTCGGGAGAGGACAATGCCGGGCGCGTCGGCCCGCTCGCGCGCGGGCCGTGGCGGCCTGCCGGTGCCGGACATCGCCGGGCCGCCCCCTCTTTCCGGAGCCCGGCTGACACCGCGTCCGGGACCGCCCGGCCCCGCCATTCTGGCTACCTCATCCACCGCGAACGATCTTATTTGCTCTGTGCACGCGCGCAACACTTTTGTCAGTCCCCTGCCGGCCGGCGAGCCCGCCCACGGTACGGGCCGCTACCAGGTGAAACAGCCGCGTGCCGGGTACGGCACGCACATTGCGCCCTACCGTGTGACACCCCACCTGTTCCCATCCGGCGAAGATGCCGCCAGGGGCGTACAATGATCACCACATTTACGTCTCCGTGCTCTGGGCGATCCCGCGGTTCCACTGTGTACGGTGTGCGGGCCCCACCACATCCGGATGTCATCCGCCCGACCTTCGACATTCACGTCGCGGCAACAACCGCATCCGTAGCGGATGCCGGCCCGAGACCGGCAGGACCGTCCCCGTCACGCTCCGTCAACGGCCACGGGAAGGGACGAAGTGCCCTAGGAACACCTCCCCTCCGACTGTCACAGTGATACGGCGGTTCGGAGGAGAGAGATGGCACAGATGGCCCCCTGGACGATGTCCGTCGTCCTCGAAGAGACCAACGGCACCACCCGCGCCACCGTGCGCCTCGGCGACGACCACGGCAATCACTTCGACGGTGTCGGGCTCGCGAGTTCGGGACTCGACGTCCCGGCGGTGCCCCAGATCGCGAGTGAGCTCGCCCTCGTCCGCGCGCTCACCGACCTGACCGAGGAGCTGCTCGGCGCCGTCGCGGCCGACATCGAGACCGCTCTGACCGTCCGCCCGTTCGTCGCCACGCACGGCAGGCCGCGACGCTGACCAGCGCGAAAAGGCGTGGGTCCGCTGCCGCGGATCCACCCCTTTTCGCCTGCGATCCTCGAGCCGGTCCTTGCGTTCCGTGTGCTCCACAGTGGTCACTGACCGTCCACTATGGTCACCCTCAGCCGTGGTACTCGGTTTCCAGCCTGTTCCACTCGTGCTGCCAGCGCGCGTACCGGTGCCTGTCCAGCAGGCGGCGCGTCAGCGCGAAACCCAGCGCGCACAACAGGACGACACCCAGCCAGACGGTCACCGCGACCGCGACCGCGTTCCACGCGACGGCGCCCGGTGACAGCGGGGCGCTCACCTGCCTGCCGTGCACGTCGAGCCAGATGCCGACCTCCGTGCCGGCCGGGGCGCCGCTCTCGACGACGACGTCACCGGCACGCACGCTGCCGTCCGGCAGCCGCCACTCGGCCGCGGCACTGACGCTCTGCCTGCTGCCGCCCGGATTGGCCGCCGGGTCGGCGGGCGGCGCGTCCTCGACGAGCACGGCCGTCGCCTCGTGCCGGGTGCTCGCCTGCACGCGGGCGGCCTCGGCCTGGCGCGCGTAGGTGTCCGAGCCCAGGGCCGCCGCGAACGGCAGTGTCAGCACAGGCAGGAGCAGGGCAAGCACCAGCGCCAGCCCCTCCACGCGGTCGCTGCCGCGCGTCAGCGGGTTGTGGCCGGGACCCAGCCGCCGCCACAGCCTCGTCAGCGCCGTCGGATCCCTGTGGTCCCGCCCCATGTCACCGGCCTCCTCGTGTCGTCGGCACGCAGCTCACTGTCGTTGCCGGTGCGGCGAGGGCGAAGGGTCCTTCGTCCCTTCCACCGCAGGACAACGGCCCCTCCGGCGACGGAGCGCAACGCGAGAACCCCGGGCTCCACAGGGGAACCCGGGGTTTCGCCGAGGCCGCGCTCTCAGGGCGTCGCAGGGGTGACGACAGCGCGGCCGGTCAGTTTCCCTTCAGCCAGCTGCCGGTAGGCGTCGGCGGCCTCGGCGAGCGGGAAGGTCGTGGTCGTGGTGTGCAGCAGCCCTCTGGCCGCCAGGTCGAGCACCTCGGCCAGCTCGGGCCTGCTGCCCCAGTACGTGGTCTGCACCGACATCTCGTAGGGCAGCGCGAAGAACGACACGGGTAGCGTGCCGCCGCCGAGGCCGACGATCGTGAGGTCGCCGAGCGGGCGGCCGCACGCCGCGCCGAGGGTGAGCGTGGCGTCGCTGCCCACGCAGTCGAGCACCACGTCGGCTCCCCGCCCGCCGGTGAAAGCCCTGATCTCGCCGGCGGCGCTCTCCTGAGCAGGCACGGCGAGGTCCGCGCCGAGACCGGTGGCCAGCGACAGCGCCTCCGGCCGGGTGTCCACGGCGATCACCCTCGCCGCCGTGGTGGCCCGCAGGATCTGCACGGCCAGATGCCCCAGTCCGCCGACGCCGATCACCACCGCCGTGGAGCCCGGCGGCAGCTTGGACCACGACCGCCGCACCGCGTGGTACGGCGTGAGGCCGGCGTCGGTCAGCGGGGCCGCCACCACCGGGTCGAGGCCGCCCGGAAGGGGCACGAGGTGGCGGGCGTGCGGCACGAGCATCAGCTCGGCCATCCCGCCGTCGAGCCCGAGCCCCCCGCCACCACCGGGAACCGGGGCGGCGGCGGTGTTCTCGCAGTAGTTCTCGGCGCCGAGCACACAGCGGGCACAGTTGCCGCAGCCCCACGGCCCGTACACCGCGACGGGCATGCCGACGTCGAGCCCGCTCACCCCGGCACCGACCGCGTGCACCCAGCCCGCGTTCTCGTGGCCGAGGGTGAACGGCGGGCCCCAGGGCAGCATCCCCGGCCGGAAGTCGTGCATCAGGTGTAGGTCGGAGTGGCACGCGCCGGCGCCGCCGACGCGCACCACCACCTGGCCAGGACCGGGCACCGGTTCCTCGACCTCGGCCAGCACCGGCTCGGACTGCCACGCGGTGAGCCGCAGCGCACGCATCGCCGGTCAGTCCCTGTTCTTGCCGGGGCGCACGATCATCACGGGGCACTGCGCGTGGTGCAGCAGAGTCTGGCTCGTGGAGCCGAGCAGCATGCCCGCGACACCGCCGCGGCCCCTGCTGCCGACCACGACCAGCTGCGCGGTGGCCGAGCGCTCCAGCAGCTCGTGCTTGGGCCGGTCCTTGGCCAGGACCCGCTCGACGGCGACGTCGGGGTACTTCTCCTGCCACCCCGCGAGGCGCTCGGCGAGCAGCCGCTCCTCGTCCTGCTGCAGCGGGCCGCCCTCGAAGAACACCCGCGCCCGGTTGAAGGCGCTCTCGTACTCGACGTCGAGCCACGCGTGCACCGCCACCAGCGGAGCGCCCCGGAACGAGGCCTCCTCGAACGCCGCCGCGATGGCCCGCTCGCTGACCGGGCTGCCGTCGACGCCGACCACCACGGGGCCGTCGGCGGGCGGCTGTTCCTGGCCTTCCCGGTGCCGCACGATGACCACCGGGCACTCGCCGTGGCCGGCAAGGCCGACCGCCGTGGAACCGGCCAGCATGCCGGCGAAGCCGCCGAGACCGGAGGCGCCCAGCACGACGAACCGTGCCTCGCGGGAGAGCTTGATGAGCAGCGTGACCGGTGGCTCGTCGATCACCACGGCCTCGACCTCGACGCCCGGAGCCTCGGCTCGGGCGGCCTCGGCCGCCGCGGACACCAGCGTCTTGGCCTCGTCCTCCACCGCCTCGAACACGCCCGACGAGATCGGCAGCTCGCCGTAGTAACGACCGAGCAGGCCGTAGGCGTGCACGATGTAGAGCGGCAGTTCCCGCTGGGCCGCCAGCCGGGCCGCCCACCGCGTCGCCTGCGTCGACGCCTCGGAGCCGTCGATCCCCACGACGACCTTTCCTGTCACAGAGCCCTGAGTGCTCATGGTTCTCTCCTGTCTTGTCCTGGTACCGACGACGGTAGGGCGCGGCGCGGGCGCGGCACTGCAGTCGTAGGTCCCTGCTCGCGGGTCGTTGGTCCCTCGTCGTGGCGGACTTCCGGCCCGCCCGACTGCCGCAAGGGGGACCTTCGGCCCTTCACCGCCGCGGCGTGCGGGCGCGAGCATCGAGGGGCACGACAGGACCCGACCTTTCCGGAGGTGCGCGATGCGGTTCGACGACCGCGCCGACGCGGGCCGCGAGCTGGGCGAACGGCTGCGGTTCCTGCGAGAACGGCATCCGATCGTGCTGGGACTTCCCCGGGGCGGTGTCGTGGTCGCCAGGGAGGTGGCCGACGCGCTCGGGGCGCCGCTGGACGCGCTGCTCGTCCGCAAGATCGGTGCGCCGCGGCAGCCGGAGCTGGCCGTCGGGGCGGTCGGCGAGGGCGGCGTGCTGGTGACCAACACCGGGCTGCAGCAACGGCTCGGGCTGTCCCACGAGGACGTCGAGGCCGCGGCCCGCCACGAGTTCGCCGAGCTGGACCGCCGCGCGGCCCGCTACCGCCGGGGCAGGCCCGCGCTCGCGGTGACCGGCCGCACGGTGGTGCTCGTCGACGACGGCGTCGCCACCGGCGCGACGGTGCGGGCGGCGCTGCGCGTCCTGCGGGCCCGCGGCGCAGGCCGGGTGGTGCTCGCCGTGCCGGTCGCGCCCGCCGACGTCCTGGAGGAGCTGGCCGCCTCCGCCGACCACACCGTGTGCCCGAACCCGCGCGTGTGGATGCGCGCCGTCGGCCACGCCTACCGCGACTTCCCCGAGGTCACCGACGCGCAGGTGATCGCGCTGCTGGACGAGGAGGCCGGGGTGACGCCCCACCGGGGCGAGGGCTGAGCGCCGGCTCGCTGCCGTCGCGCCGTCGCCCGCACGCGGGCCCGGACTGGGAGAATCGGGCACGGCCGGGGTCCGCGGCGGCCGCCGGGGACCTTGTGCCCTGTCCGCCGTCGCCGGTGGTCGCGATGACCACCGCGGTTCGAGGGAAGGAACGATGCGGATGCGCAGGCAGGCTCTGGCATGCGGGCTTGTGGTGCAGACCCGGGGTGAGGTGCTCGACAGCGCGCGGGAGTACGTGCGCAAGCAGCTGGCCGGCTTCGCGCGGCGACTGCCCGGCCGGCTGGGATCGGCCCGCGTCAAGCTCACCGCGTTCACCCGGCCCAGCGCACCGGTCCCGGCGCTGGCGCAGGCGAACCTGGAGGTCGACGGCCGCTTCGTGCGCGCGCAGGTCGCGGCGGCGTTCTTCACCGAGGCGGCCGGGCAGCTTCGTGCCCGGCTGCGCGACCAGGTGGCCCAGCTGAGCGGACCGAGGAGGGCCCGCCCGTGGACGGGCGTCGCCCCGGCAGGCCCGCTGCCGCTCGCGCGCCCCGCGGGTCAGCGGGAGATCGTGCGCCGCAAGGAGTACCGGCTCGCCGAGTGCGACCCGGACCAGGCGGCGCTGACCATGGACCTGATGGACTACGACTGCTACCTCTTCACCGACGCCGGCACCGGCGAGGACAGCGTGGTGTACCGCGTCGGCCCCACCGGATACCGGCTCGCCCGGCTCTCGTCGCCGGCGCCGCCGGCGGGCGAGCAGTCGGTGCCGCTGACCGTCAACGTCCATCCCGTGCCGGAGCTGACGCCCGCCGAGGCGGCCCGGCGGCTCGACGAGACCGACCTGCCGTTCACGTTCTTCGCCGACACCGGCTCCGGCAGGGGCTCGGTGCTCTACCGCCGCTACGACGGTCACTACGCCCAGATCGCGCCGCACTGAGCCGGCGGGTCAGCGACCGGGTACGAGCAGCACCCACACCACCCCGCCGGCAAGCGGCAGCGATGCTCCGGAGCCGGTGGTGAAGCGGGTGCCGTCGGCGGGCCGCGGCCGCGACCAGCGGGCCGGGTAGAGCGTGCCGTCGCGGAGCACCACGGCCTGGCCACTGCCGACCGTCCGCGCGACCGGGGACGCCGAACCGGCGGCGTCGGTGACCCGCCCCGGACGCACCGCCACCCGCTGCACGACCACGGACGCCGCGGTGAGGCGCCCGGACTCGGTGGAGCGTAACGGCGTCCCGTTCATCGTCACCGTCCAGCGCGCGCCGTCCCAGTCGAACCGCACCGCCGCCGCCGGATACCGCACCTCGTACGAGTCGCGAGGGGTGCCCCGGGCGGGAGCGGGGCCGAACGCCAGCACGTCGGAGACCGGCTTTCCCTCGCCGCGGGGCAGCCGGCCCGGACGCACGTACAGGTTGTGCGGAGCTCCCCGCGCGGCGTCCCTGAAGTACGCCGACGGCGCCTCCTGCGGTGAGGCGAGCACGAGTGGCGAGCGATCGAGCAGCCCGCGCAGCTGTGGCGCCTCACCGGAGAAGGCCAGGGCCGGCCGCCCGTACTGGGCGAGCAGCTCCACATCGGTCTCGCGGGCGCTGCGCACCGGCCCGGCGACGGCGGGCGGGGCCGAGTACACCGCGACCAGTCGCGTCAGCCCGCCCTCGACCGGCTCGACGTACACCACGTCCGCCGAGGCGAGCCCGGTCTGCGGACGCGCCAGGTCGACGTTGTCGATCTTCACCGCGAGACCCAGCGCCGCCCGGCCGCGCGGCGCCGCGGGCGGCGTCCGCGGGGAGTCGTCTTCTCCGAACAACAACAGCACGGCGACGAGCACCGCCACGACCGCAAGGACGGTCCCGGCGACGAGTGCGAGCCGGACGCGACGGGTGGCCACGGTCAGCTCGTGAGGTGAGCCGGCTTGTGCGTGACCGCCTCGATGTCGCCCGCCGTCGCCTCGATGAGCTGGTGCGCCAGGTCGGCCAGCGCACGGGCGACGGCGAGCTCGTCGCCGATTTCGGGCACGTCGGTGTCGCGCGGGTTGCGCCGGGCGAGGCCCCGCCCGGTGAGGTGGGTGTCCGCGCTGGTGTGCAACCGCGCCTCCGCCCTGGTCTTGTCCTCGTGCTCGTCGATGTAGATCTCGACGTGCCAGGTGGTGGTGTGAGCCGGGTGCGTCATCGTGGCCTCCTTCGTGATGTGCCACGGTCAGAATCGCGGTGGTTGCCCGGTTACCGAAGGGCCTTTCGGCCCTCCAGCGCCGGGACACCCGGGCCCCGATCGCCGGGAAGCGGCCCTGCGCCCCGCCCCGGTTCGGTAGGGTCGATCGACATGCCGCGCAGCGAGGCGACGACCCCGGACCCGACGACGCCCGCCGCGGGCTCGTCCGCACGCGGCGACGCCCCCACCGAGGCACTCGGCGGCGAGCTGCTCGGCGTGCCGAGGCTGCCGTGGTCGGAGCAGGCCGAGGTGCGGCTGCCGTTCGTGGAGGTGCCCGCGCCGCGCGAGCCGGTCACCCCGCAGCCGTCCGATCCGGAGCCCGCCCTGCGGCCCGGCGACGTCCTCGGCGGCAAGTACGAGGTGCTCGGCTGCCTGGCACACGGGGGCCTCGGCTGGGTGTATCTGGCCAGGGACCTGGAACTGGACGGCATGCACGTCGCCGTCAAGGGCATGATCGACCCGGCCGACACGCGGCTCGCCGACGCCGAGCGCCGCGTGCTGACCGCCCTGCACCACCCGAACATCGTGCGCATCTTCGGCAACGTCCGCCATGCCGACCCGTACACCGGCCAGTCCCGCGGCTACCTCGTCATGGAGTACGTCGCCGGGTTGTCCCTGCGGGAGCTGCTGCGCAGGCTCGCCGCGGGCGAGGAGGTGTTCGGCGAGCCGCTGCGGGCCGAGCACGTCATCGGCTACGCGCAGGAGCTGCTCGACGCACTGCACTACCTGCACGGCCAGGGCCTGCTCTACTGCGACCTGAAGCCGGACAACGTCATCCACGGCGGCCACCGCGTCACGCTCATCGATCTGGGCGCCACCCGCAGGGTCGGCGACGACAGCACACCGCTGGCCTTCACCCGCCGCTACCAGGTCGGCGAGGACGAGCTGCGCGACCACGGCGTCACCGTCCGCGCGGACCTGCACACCCTCGGCAGGACGCTGACCGAGCTGCTCGACGCCAGTGCCGACGCCGCGGCCCGCCCCGGCGACGGCGGCACGGGCTTCGGGGTGCGTTCGCTGCGGCACGCGCTCGACCGCGCCACCGCCGCGTTCCCGCAGCGCTTCGCCTCCGCCGCCGACATGGCCGCCACGCTCGACGGCGTGCTGCGCGAGATCCAGTCGCTGCGCGACGGCGAAGCGCGCCCCGCGCCGTCGGCCGTGTTCGCCGAGACGACCGCACTGCTCGACGCCGGGCTCGGCACCGTGCCCGCTCTCGACCGGTGGACCGCCCGGCCCGCCCGCCAGTACCGACCGCCCCTGCTCGCCCCGGGGCTGCCCTCCCCCGCCGCGGCCGCCGTGCTGCTGCCCCCGCCCCGGATCGACCAGGCCGACGTCGCCGCCGCCTTCCTCGCCGACCTGCGCTCACCCGACGCCCGCAGGCTCCTCGGCCAGCTCTCCGGCGTGCCCTGGCAGTCGGCGGAGCTTTCGCTCACCCGCTGCCGCGCCCACCTCGACCTCGCCGACCCCGCCCGCGCGTGGACCTGCCTCGCCGAGGCGGAGGCCGCGCTCGGTGACGCCGCCGAGCACGACTGGCGCCTGGCCTGGCACCGCGGCCTGGTGTCCCTCGCCGCCACCGGGCCCACCGCCGCCGAGGCCTGCTTCGACCGCGTCTACCGGGCGCTGCCCGGCGAGGCGGCACCGAAGCTCGCCCTCGGCTACTGCGCCGAGTACCAGGGCAGGGCCACCGAGGCAGCCGAGTTCTACCGCGCGGTGTGGCTGCGCGACCGGAGCCAGGCAGGTGCCGCGTTCGGGCTCGCCCGGCTGCGGCTGGCCGAGGGTGACCGGCCCGGCGCGGTGGCCGCGCTCGACCAGGTCCCCGATGTGTCCCTGCACGCCGCGGCGGCCCGGATCGCGGCGGTGCGCGTGCTCGCCGGGCGGCTGCCCGCGGGCCTGCCGTCGGTCGAGGACCTGCGCCAGGCGTTCGACCGCCTGCCGACCTTGTCGCTCGACGACGAGGAGACCCCCGGCTGGGGCCCCACCCGCGACCGGCTGACCACCGAGGTACGGGAGGTGGCGCTGGAGAAGGCTGGGCAGCTGCGGCAGCAGCAGCGCGAACGCAGGCTGCGGCTGCTGCTCGAGCAGTCGTTCCACGCCCTGACCCGGCAGGCGCGCGACCCGGACAGCCACGGGGTGCTGATCGACCTCGCCCACGCGGTACGGCCGAGGACGCGGTTGTGAGGCACGGAATCGCCGCGCAGCTCGGCACCGCCCTGCTCGCCACCGTCCGGGTGGGTGAGGGCCGCAGCACCACCGGGCGGCGGCTGCGGCTGCTGCGCGGCTGGCTGCTCGTCGGCGTCGCCCTGGTCGCGGTGACGTCGTTCGCCGCGTTCACCGGGGTCCGCGACACCGTCGAGACGGCACGGGCGCAGGCGGTGCCCGCGATCCTCGGCTCCGCCTCCGCCTACGAGTCGCTGGTGCGGGCCAACACGGCGGCGGTGCTGGCGCTCGACGACGGCCCTGCACGGCTGGGCGGCTCCGGTGAGCTCGCGCAGACCCAGCTCGGCGTGGCCGGGCAGAGCCTCGCGCAGGCGGGCGAGCACAACGCGGCGGGTCCCGTGAGCCGCCGCGAGCTCCAGCTGGTGCAGGGACTGCTCGCGTCCTACACGAGCTGGATGGCGCAGGCGGACGTGCGATACCGCTCCGGCGACGAGTCGGTGGCCGCCGCGACCGACGTCTGGTACGCCGCGCAGCTGCTGCACGGCTCCGACGGCATGCTGGCGCACCTGAGCAGGCTGCGCGCCGCGCAGCTGGACGCGCTCGACCGGCAGCTCGCCACCGGCTGGACGCACCCGGCCACGGTCGCGGTGTGGGTGGTGCCGGTGCTCGTGCTGGGCGCGGCGCTCGTCGCCGTGCAGCTGTACTTCCGCCGGCGTTTCCGCCGCACGCTGAACCCGCATCTGCTGGCGGCGACCGGGTTGCTCCTCGCCGTCGCCACGCTCACCGCGCTCACGCTGCCCGCGCAGGCCCAGGCGCAGGCCGGGGCGGTGCAGCTGCGGGAGGACGTCGGAGCCTGGCAGCAGCGGGTCCAGTCCTCGACCGCCGCCGACCGGCGCCTCGTCGCCGCACTGGTCACCGGCCGGTGCTGGAGCATCGGCTGCGGCCCGGCCGTCGCCGAGTTCGCCGCCACACCGAGCGGATCGGCTCCGCCGCGCGCCTCGGCGGCCGAGCACGACCTGACCGTCGCGGGCGAGCGGGCCGACAGCGCCCTCGCCGCGGCACTGTGGCCGTCGATGCTGCGCTGGCTGATCGTGCTGTGCTCGGCGGGCCTCGCCGCCCTGGTGGTGACCGGCTTCCAGGCGCGGATCAACGAGTACCGGTTTCACCTGACATGAGACCGGGACGCAGGCGGCCGGGGCGGGCACTGCTGCTGGTGCTCGCCGCGCTGGCGACGCTGACGACCGGCTGCGGCACCGCGGGGGCGGTGACGATCATCGGGCCGTGGACGGGTGCCGAGGGCGCGGCGTTCCGGGAGATACTGGAGCAGTTCCGCCGCCAGACGGGCATCGCCTACGACTACCACGGCACCCGCTCGCTCAGCGCGGTGCTCGCAGTCGACGTGCGCGGTGGGACGCCACCGGATGTCGCGGTGCTGCCCAGTCCCAACGAGCTGGTGAACTACCAGCGGCAGGGCGCACTGTCCGATGTGGCCGAGCTGGCGGACACGCTGCGCCGCTCCTACAGTCCACAGTGGCTGCAGCTGGCCCAGGCCGGCACGGGACGGCCCTACGCGGTGGTGGTGAAGGCGACGCTCAAGGGCATGGTCTGGTACAACCCCGCGATGCTGCAGGGCCCGGCACCCGCCACCTGGTCACAGCTGGTGCGCCTCACGCGCACCCACGCCGCCGAGGGACGGACGCCGTGGTGCCTCGGCATGGGAGCCATGGCGGCGTCCGGGTTCCCCGGCACCGACTGGATCGAGGACATCCTGCTGCGCAGGGCGGGCCCGCGGGTCTACCAGCGCTGGGCCGCCGGTGAGCTGCCCTGGACCGCGCCCGAGGTGCGCGCCGCGTGGGAGGCGTGGGGCGAGCTGGTGCTCGCCGAGGGCGCCGTGCACGGCGGCCGCGGTGGTGCGCTGCTCACCGACTTCACCGAGGCCAACGACACGATGTTCGCCGACCCGCCGGGCTGCTTCCTCGAGCACCAGGGCTCGTCGGTGGTGAGCGACTACCGGAAGGCGGGCGCGCGGCTGGCGTTCTTCCCCACCCCCGGCCCCACGGCGGGCACCGCACGGGCGTGGGAGGTGTCGGCCGACCTGGCCACGATGTTCCGGAGCACGCCGCAGGCGAGAGAGTTGATGCGCTTCCTCGCCTCCGACGACGCCCAGCGGCTCTGGCCACGGGCCGAGCAGGGCGCGGTGTTCACCGTCAACAGGGCGGTGTCGGCCGCCGCGCAGACCGACCGCGTGAGCCGGTCCGTCGCCAGGATCCTCACCACGGCCGACGTGCTCTGCTACGACGCCAGCGACCTGATGCCGCCCGCCATGACGAACGCGTTCCACCGCGCCGTGCTCGGCTACCTGGCCGAGCCGGGCGCGCTGGAGGAGATCCTGGCGGACCTGGAGCGCGTCCGGCTCGGCGTCCCGCCGCAGGACTGGGCGGGCTTCGCCTGCGGCCGCTGAGCCCTACGCGACGCCGCCGGTCACGGTGAGCTCGCGCAGGCTGCCGATGTTGTCGAACGAGCCGAAGCCGACCCGCCCCGCCGACAGCGTCCTGTCGACGGCGGTCATCAACGGATGCCGCATGTCGTCGACGTAGACGGCGATCTCGCCGGTGGCGGCGCAGTGCGTGACGCGCGCGTGGTGCCATTGGGTGTCGCTCACGGCCGGGGCGGCGCCGCGTGAACGGCGGGCGTCCCACTGGTCGTCGATGCGCAGCCGGTCGGCGTCGTCCACCACGAAGATCCCGTTGTGGGGGTAGATCGTGTTGTCGCTCGACAGGTGTGCGTAGTAGAACCGCGTGTCGGACTGGTGGCCGAACACGAGCACCACGTCGCGGTTGCTGACCTCCACCGGCGTGTCGAGGCGCACCTCGGCGTCCACGCGCACGGAGGTGTACTCCGGGCCGGTGGTGAGCACCGCGTACTCGAAGGGCCTGCGGGGCCCCGGCCGGGGCGTGCCCGCCTCGGCGAGGACGACCTCCCGCCCGGGGAAACGCCACTTGGCCGGGGTGACCGGTGCCCAGTCCGTCGCCGCGGTGACGTCGCCGACCGTCGCGCCGGAGGGCCTGCACCCGGCGAAGGGCCTGGTGCCGGTGATCTTCCAGACCGTGCCGTTGGCCTTCGACAGCAGGTAGAGCTCGCCCTCGGCGTCGCGGCCGAGGCGCAGGTCGACTCGGCTGTCCCCGGCCAGTTCGGCCGTGCTCGTCCAGCGCTGGGTGTCCTGGTCGTAGATCTTGAGCGTGTGGATGGTCGCGGGCTCGGCGCCGCGGCGCATCCGTGCCGCCTCGGTGTAGAACACGCGGCCGTCCACCAGGTCGGCGAACAGGTACTTGCCGCGCAGCTGCGGCACCGCCTCGCCCCGGTAGACGAAGCCACCGCTGATGGCGCGGCCCACGTCGCCGTCGCAGTTCCAGCCCGCGGGCGGGTTGTGGTCGTACTGCGCCACGGGATAGACGTAGCCGTACTGTTCGTCGTCGGCGGGCAGCGGGTACAGGCGGCAGCGGTCGGCACGGTCGTAGCGGAACGTGCCCTCCCGCTCGCTCCAGCCGAGGTTGTCCCCGGAGCGGACCTCGTAGACCGCCTCGATGGCGTGCTGGCCGATGTGGGCGAGGAACATCCGGTTGCCCGCCTGCGGATCCCAGCTGAACCGGTGGGGATCGCGCATGCCGTAGGCGAAGATCTCGCCGAGGGCGCCGGGGGTGTCCGTGAACGGGTTGGCCGCCGGGATCCCGTAGCTGCCGGTGGGCCCGTCGTCGCCCGCGGGGTCGATGCGCAGGATCTTGCCGTGCGGTGTGGACAGTTCCTGCGGTTCGGTGCTGGACACGCCGAGGCCGCCATCGCCGACGGCGACGTAGAGCAGGCCGTGGTCGGTGTCGCCGGGGCGTGCGGTCGGGTTGAAGCCGATCTGCTGGATGCCGTGGATCTGCGTCGCGAAGCCGAGCCGCAGCACCTCTCTGCGGCTGCCGTGGAAGACGTCGGCCGCGGGATCGTCGGCGGTCCATTCGGTGACGACCCCGTGGAACCGGGTGCCCGGCTGCCCCGGGTGGGTCGTCGGGGTGGCGAGGGCGGCACCGGACTCGGTGTGCACCGTGTAGAAGATCCCGTTGCGCGCGAACCCGGGGTGGAAGGTGACGAACCCGAAGCCCTGCCCCAGGCCCCTGCCGGAGAAGAAGTCCGGGAAGGAGGCCTTGACGTCGAGGTAGGCCCGGGGCCGGCGGTCGGCGCCGAGCAGGTACAGCGAGCCGTTGAGGTCGGGAACGTAGGTGCGCCCGGAGCCGTCGGGCAGTTCGCCGAGGTGGTTGATGCGGGCGTGCCGCATCAGGCGGGGGTCGGTGGGCGCGGGCGTCGGCTCGGACTTGGGGAACCGGGCGAACTCCGTCACGGTCAGTCCCAGGCCGGAGGTCACCGGGTCGTGCGGGATCGGGTCCAGGATCGGCCCGTCGTCCCGGGCCGCCGCCTGGACACCGGGAACCAGCGCCGCGACCAGGGCGCCGATCACGAGCAAGGACCATCGCGGCTTCGACATCACGCTCACCCTTGAGTCAGAGTTCCGGCCGGCAGGAGAAAGCGCTTTCCGTGAAAGCGCTTGCAGACTGTACCCGTCCGGGTGGCCGCAGGGCAAGCACCCGCCTCACCGGCGGCCGCGTCCGCCACGCACGTCGGTGTGTTGGCCACCCACGTGACGCGGGCGGCCAACACACCGGCACCGGCGGCCAGCACGCCGAGGGCTCTCGCGCTGCTCAGCCGAGCGAGTCCAGGTGCGCCCGCACCGGGCCGGAGAACGACCGGCCGTCCGCGACGTCCCAGTTCACCGACCACGTCATGACACCGCTCAGGCCGGGCACCGGCTGCGCGGGCACGTAGGAACCGCACCGCTGCCCCCTGGTGAGGCAGTCGAGCGCCGCGGTGACGACGTCCGGCGCGACGTAGCCGCTGCCCGCCGCCGACGGGCTCGCGGGCAGGCCCAGCGACACCTGCTCCGGCCGCAGGTGCTCCAGCAGGATGCAGGCCTGCGCGGTGATGAAGTCGACGCTGCCCTGGTGGACGACCTGGCCGTGGCAGCCGTTCATCGACCCGGAGTTGTAGTACTGGGTGTGCACGACGGTGACGAGATCGGCGACCTGGTCGATGAGCCGCAGGTACGTGCCGCCCGGCTGCACGTCGAGCGTCTGCGGCGCCATGGTGAGCAGGAAGTCCTCCCCCAGCCGCTCGCGCAGCTGCCGGATCGCGCTGGCCACGTTGCCGACGTCGAAGCCGTGCTCCAGGTCCACGTCCAGCCCCTGGATGCCGTACTCCCCGGCGATGGCGGCGAACGAGTCGACGAAGTTGCTCACGGCGGCGGGACTCGAGAAGTCGACGTTGCCGCGCTCGCCGCCGATGGAGAGCACCACCGAGGTGCCCGCGGCCTTCTTGGCCGCGATGTCGGCGGCGAGGTCGGCGTCGGTGTAGCCGCCGAGCGCGTTCGAGAGGCCGGGATCGACGCCGAACGTCACCGCCCCCGGCCGCGCCGGGTCGGCCTCGGCGAACGCGAGCGCGATGACGTCGTAGGCGTCCGGCACGTCGGCCACCCGCAACGGGGTGGCGCCGTTGACGAAGTTCTGCCAGTACCCGGTGAGCTGCTTGCCCGGCAGTGCCGCGGCCCCGGGTTCGTGTGGTTGCTGGTGTTGCTGTCGGTCCTGCGCCGCGGTCGCGGTGCCGGTGAGCACGAGTGCCGCGCCGGCGAGCACGGCCGCGGCGAGGCTGAACAGTCGGGTCATCGGGATCTCCGTGTGCCTCAGAAGGGGGTGAGGGTGACCGTGATCGAGGTGGGCTGCGGGTCCTCGACGTAGGAGGCGAACCCGCCCACGTCGTCGAAGGCGAAGCCGTAGGCGCGCCCGTCGACGGTCGCCGAGTGGGCGATGCGGGCGTAGTGGTTGGTCACCGGGTTGCGGTAGAAGGCGGCTGGGTCGGTGCCGGGCTGGGTGCCCGGCTCGTGCAGGATCGAGCGGTTGAAGCCCGCGCCGAGCACGGCGGCGACCGGGCCGGTCAGCCCGTCGTTGGGTGCGGCGAGGGCGCCGTCGCAGAAGAACACGTCCCGGGTCGACGGCCGCGGGATGGGCCTGGTGGCCTCGCCGGTGTCCTTGGTGAACACGAAGTGCCCGCTGCCGTCGACGTGGCCGGTGTAGCCGCCGCCCTCGGTCTGGATCCGCAGGTCGGTCCCGCGGTAGCGGTTCCACACCTGGTCGATGTAGGCGTCGAAGTAGTCGCGGCGGAAGCGGCCCGCGTCGAGGCCGTGCCCTGGCGCGATCACCCGCACGTCGTCCACCACAAGGGAGCCGAAGTCCTGCTGCGCGGCCACGTCGGCGAAGATCCGTGCCCGGCCACCGGGCGCGAGGGTGCCCGTGGTCTGCGAGCGGGCGCCGTCGAGCCGGATGGCCAGCGGCACGCTGAACTGGTCGACCATCGTCGTGTTGCAGTACATGCCAGGCCGCAGGTCGGGCGTGCCCGGCGCGACGTGGGTGAACTCCACGAAGTCGTGCAGCACGCCGAAGTTCGGGTCCGACTCGACCCAGCCCGCCGGGTACTGCAGGGCGGGCCTGCCGTTGCCGTCGGCGACGGCCTTGAACTTGAGCTTGCTGCCCAGTGCGAAGTAGACGCGGCCGGACATGGTGGGCAGGTGCAGGGTGGTGGCGCCGCTCGCGGCGAGCGGCATGGCGTAGTCGGTGTAGCCGTCGGAACCGTTGTCGGACACCGAGACCGGCACGGCCGTGCCGTCGGGTGTCGCTCTGCATTGGACGTTGTTCACGAGGTCGGTGCCGACCACGTACACCCAGATCGAGTCGTTGGCGAACTCACCGGAGTCGTTGACGATCGTCAGCGAGAGGGGTGCGGGCGCTGCCGTCCGCGCCCACGCCGTCGCGGCGGGCACGGTCAGCGCGGTGGCCCCCAGGCCGGCGAGGAAGGTTCTGCGGCGAAGCATGGTATGGACCCTTCGTCGGCGAACTGGTCCAAACCAATATGGCGAACCCGGCCGCGCGGCCGCAAGGGTTACGCGAAAACTTGTCGCGTTTTGTCAGTGACTATCCCCCGCACCCACCTCGCGAGTCCTGCACTCCTGCCCGCGAGTCCTGCACTCCTGCCCGCGAGTTCTGCGCTCGGGTTCACCTGCACTGCCATCCCGGCCGGAACCGCGACCCGGTGCTCTCGCGTCCGGCGCGTGGCAGCCGTGTCTCCCCAATGTGGCATTGGTGGCGTTGAACGCCACCAATGCCACATTGGGGAGATGGCGACGGGACCACGGGACGCGTGCGAATCGGGATTCCGTGCGCGCCGCGCGCGCACCTGCCCGCACATCTGGCGGACCTGAGCGCAGAACTCGCGGACCTGAGCGCAGAACTCGCGGACCTGGGTGCAGGACTCGCGGGCCTGAGTGCAGGACTCGCGGGCCTGAGTGCAGGACTCGCGGGCGAGGGCCCTCAGGAGCGGCTGCGGACCTGTTCGGCGAGGCGGTGTTCGGCATCGGCGCCGGGCCGCACCCGCGGAACGCGCAGCACGAGCGCGACTCCGGCCAGCCACCACGCGCCGACGATGATCCACTCGGCGGGCCAGATCAGCTCGGCGGGCATGCCGGGCAGGAACAGCACACCGGTGCCCAGGCTCAGCAGCACCGCCAGCACGCCGGTGGTCCGTCCGGCCCGGACCCGGAACGGCCTCGGCATGCTCGGCTCGCGGCGGCGCAGCGCCAGGAAGCTCAGCGCCACCAGCAGGTAGGCCACGATGATGCTGAGACTGCCCGCGTCCACCAGCCACACCAGCATCTGCCTGCCGAACAGCGGCGCCAGGACCGACAGCGCCCCGATGAACAGCACCGCGTTGGCCGGCGTGCCGAACCGGGGGTGGATCCGGCCGAACCAGCGCGGCAGCATGCCCGAGGACGCCATCGCGAACAGCAGCCTGCTCGCGCCGAGCATGAACCCGTTCCAACTGGTCAGGATGCCCGCGATGCCGCCGAGGACCAGCACGGTGCCCATCGCGGGGCTGCCCCACAGCGCGGACATGGCATCGGCCGTCGGCAGTTCGGCGTCGGCCCGCCGCCCGTGGGCCAGCCCGGAGCCGACCGTCACCATGATCATCACGTACCACGCGACCGCGAGGCCGACCGAGATCACCAGCAGCGTGCCGATGCGCCGGGGCGGCAGGTTGATCTCCCCTGCCGACTGCGGGATGACGTCGAAGCCGACGAACAGGAACGGCGTGGCCACGAGCACGAGCAGCACACCGGAGACACCGCCGGAGAACAGCGGCTCCAGGTTGGCCGCCGAGCCGCCGGTGACCGAGCCGACGGTCAGCAGCACACCGACGGCGAGCAGGAACAGCACGGCGATGGTCTGGAACACGGCCGCGGGCCGCACGCCCACGTAGTTGAGCACCGTGATGATGACCGCGCCCGCGACGCCGACCGCCACCCAGCTCGCGTACACGTCGTAGCCCGCGATCGACCACATGCGGCCCACCGGCAGCTCGGGCACCAGGTAGAGCAGCGTCTGCGGCAGCGCCACGGCCTCGAACGCCACGACCGACACGTACCCCAGCACCAGCGTCCACGACGTGATGAACGCGGGCCGCGCGCCGAGCGCCCGCAGGGCGTAGTTGTGCTCGCCGCCCGCCTCGGGCATGGCCGAGACCAGCTCCGCGTACGTCAGGCCGACCAGGCCCACCACCACGCCGCCGAGCACGAACGCCAGCGCCGCGCCGAGGCTGCCCGCGTCCTCCAGGAAGCCGCCGGTGAGCACGATCCACCCGAAGCCGATCATGGCGCCGAACGCGATCGCCACCACGTCGAGCCTGCCGAGCACGCGGACGAAGCCGCCATCGCCGGAACCGGGCCGGGCCATTCCTCACTCCCTTCGGCGCTGCGCGGAGATCAACTGATACTGAAGACCGCCGCGCCGCACGTCAAGAGCACGAACCCGGTCAATCCACGCGGAGTTCGAAGTGGACCGTACGCCCGGTCCTGGCGCGCAGCACGCGATGGAACAACGGTACGACGACCCCGTGCAGCACGGGGTACTTCCGGCGCAGCACCGCCGCGGCGTGCCGGTGCTCCGCACCGTCGAGCCGCCGCATGCGGGCGGTGACCGGCTGCCCCGTGATCCGCTTGCCCGACCAGTTCGACGGCGCGATCTCCACCTGCGGGTTGCGCCGCAGCCGTTTGGTCTTGAGCGAGTTCTCGAAGCTGCGGACGAAGGCGTGGTCGCCCTCCACCGCGATGCTCACCGGGCTGCTGCCGGGCCTGCCGTCCTTGCGGTAGGTGGTGATGCTGATCGTCTTCTGCCGTACGAACGGCGCCAGCTCGGCGACGGTGGCCGTGCCCACCACCCCCGGGACCAGCCCGAGCAGCCGCAGTCGCAGCCCGAGCGCCACGGCGACCAGCACCGAAAGGACGCCGAGCGCCCACGGCTGGTAGAGGCTGCCGCCGTGGTCGAGGTCGACCACATGGTTCACCACGTGCACCGTGTTGCCGACAAGGAACGCGGCCAGCACGGTGGCCAGCGCGTCCGACCAGATGAGGCCGAGCAGCAGGCCCGCGCCCAGGCCCAGCTGGAACGCGCCGATGTCGTGCAGGAAGTGGACGTGCTCGTCGAACCCGGCGAACGCCGCGAACGAGCCGGTGTCGGCCAGCGCCCACACCCCGGCCACCACGGTCGCCAGCCCGGCCAGCGCGGTGATCGCGGTCACCGCGGCCTGCCGCGCCGTGTGCTGCTGTGTCATGGTCGCCGTCATCATCGTGCCTCCCCGGCTCTCGCTGCCATGTCCGACCGGGTGACGAGACCGAGGCGCCGAACGTGACAGCGCCGGGTCTACGCGTCGAGCGCCGCGAGGTAGGCGGCGCCTCGCGGGGAGATCCGGTAGCCGACGTCCAGGCTGTGGGTGAGGCCGAGTTGCTTCAGCTTGCGGATGTCGAGCTTGAGCCGGTCGCGGTCGCGCCCCAGCGAGGCGGCCAGCTCGGCGGCCCTCCGCCCGGGCTGGGCCGCGATCAGGCGCAGCACGTCGTGGGTCCACGGCCCGTGTGCGGACCGCCGGTCGAGGCGGCCGAGGCGGTCGGCGATCGCGGCGACGTCGGCCGGGGTGAGCGTGTCGTCGGCGCTGAGAGCCACGCGCGGGTCGGGCCCCGCCCAGCTGAGTTCGATCCGGAAGACGGGGTCGGACGCGTCGCCACGCAACGCCGCCAGGACGGCGCCCGCGGACGACGCACCCGCCCTGGCGGCGTCGGTGTCGGTGATCGCGGCGGGATCGACGGTGGTGACCGCGCCGATGGCGATGACTCCGGCCGGTGTCGTCAGGGTGTCGCCCTGCCGCACGTTCTGTCTCGCCCAGCGGCGGAACGCGAGGGTGACGGTGCCGCGGGCGACGCCGCGGGCGACGGCGGCCGGAAGGATCACGGCGCCACCGCCGTCCGGCGGCGGGTGTGCAGCACCGAGAACACCCCGACCGCGAGCATCAGCACCGCGGCGCCGGTGGCGAGCCAGCCGTACGACCACAGGGCCACCACCAGACCCGCCAGCGAGCCGCCGATCGCCGCGGAGCCGTTCATGACGAGGTCCGAGACACCCTGCGCGGCGGTGCGGGTCCGCTCCGGTACCGACTCGGACAGCAGCGCCGATCCCGCGACCAGCCCGCATGACCAGCCCAGCCCGAGCAGGAACAGGCCGATGCCGAGCCGGACCGCGTCGTGGCCGGGTGCCGTCGCGCTGACCACGCCCGCGGCGGCAGTGATCAGCGTGCCCGCGACGATCACCGGCAGCCGCCCCGCCCGGTCGGCGAGGTAGCCGGTGAGCGGTGAGAACCCGTACATGCCGAGGATGTGCACGCTGATGACGAACCCGATGAGCGACAGCGACACGTCGTGGTGCATGTGCACCGGCGTCATCACCATCACCGAGACCATCGCCACGTGGGAGGAGGCGATGGCGCACAGGCCGACGAGCGCCCGTGGCCGCACCACGATGTCGCGCAGCGACGCGACGACACCGCCGCCGTCGGGGCCGGGCCGCGTACCGCCGGCAGGGCCGGCCGCGCTCAGCCGCAGCGGGTCGGGCCGCAGCAGCACGAACAGCACGCCCGCGGCCGCGGTGAACGCGACGACGGTGACGAGGAAGGGGCCGGTGAGGGCGGGAAGACCGAGCGCGACGCCGAGCCTGCCTGCCGGGTCGGTGAGGTTGGGCCCGAGCACGGAGCCCACGGTCGTGGCCCACACGACCACCGACAGGGCCCGCGCCGTCCGCTCCGGCACGGCCAGGTCGGTGGCGCCGTAGCGGGCCTGCAGCCCGGCCGCGGTCGCGGCGCCGAAGAGCACCAGCCCGGCCAGCAGCAGCGGGAGCCAGCGTGCCGTCGAGGCGAGCACGACGAGTGCGGCGCCGAGCGCGCCGGTCAGCAGCCCGCTGACCAGGCCCGCACGCCTGCCGTGCCTGCGCGTGAGCCACGCCAGCGGGACCGCGGCCAGCGCGGCACCGAGCACGCCGCAGGTCTGGGCGAGCCCGGCGACGGCCTCGGTGCCCGCGACGTCCGCGGCGATCAGGCCGCCGACGGCCACGCCGATGGCGACGCCCAGCCCGCCGAGCACCTGCGCGATCGACAGCACCACGATCGTCCTGCGCTGGACGGCCGCGCGGCCGTCGACCGTGCTGCCGGTTGCGGTCATGGCCGGGAGCCAGCCGTGCTGACCGCCCCGGCGAGGCCGGTGACGAGCCGCTCCAGAACCGGCCGGGGCGTGGCGAAGTTGAGCCGCGCGTGCCCGCGCCCCGGCTCGCCGCATTCCGGCCCGTCCACGAGCACGACACCGGCACGTTCGTGGAGGACGGCGCCCGGGTGGTCGCCCAGCCCGAGGCCGGTGAAGTCCAGCCAGGCGAGGTAGGTGCCCTCGGGCATCGTGTACCCGACGCCGGGAAGGTGCTCGGCCAGCAGCGTCGCGAGCAGGCGCCGGTTGCCGTCGAGGTAGCCGAGCACGTCGTCGAGCCAGGCCCGTCCGGCCGTGTAGGCGGCGATGCCGGCGATCACGCCCAGCGTGCTGGCGCCGTGGGTGGCCAGTGACCCGGTCTCGGCGAAGCGAGCCGCGTCGCCGGGGTTGGTGAGGATCAGCTGGGCGCACTTGAGGCCGGGCAGGTTCCACGCCTTCGACGCCGACGTCGCCGTCACCGCATGGCGCGCCGCGGCGTCGGAGACCGAGGCGTAGGGCACGTGCCGGTGGCCGGGATAGGTCAGCGGCGCGTGGATCTCGTCGGCGAACACGTGGCCGCCGTGCCGCTCGACCACGTCGGCGACGGCGGCGAGTTCGGACTCGGTGAACACCCGCCCGACCGGGTTCCACGGGTTGCACAACACGAGCAGGTCGCCGCCTGCGCGGAAGGCGGCGCCGAGGGCGTCGAGGTCGAGTTCGTAGGCGTCGCCGGCGCGGGCCATCGGCACCTGGATGAGGTCCCGGCCGAGCAGCGCGGGCGCGGTGAGAAACGGCATGTAGGCCGGCGTCGGCAGGATCAGCGGGCGCCCGGGCGGCGAGCGCAGGTCGAGGGCGACCTCGAGGCCCTTGAGCACGTCGGGCAGCGGGTGGATCCACTCGGCGGCGGGGTTCCAGCCGTACCGCTCGGCGTGCCAGGCGGCGCAGGCCAGGGCCAGGTCGTCGGACAGCCGCCGCGGCAGGTAGCCGAACGCTGCCCGCTCCACCGCCTCGCGCAGCGCGTCGCGCACGGCGGGCGCGGTGCCGAAGTCCATCTCGGCGATGAAGGCGCCGAGAGCGTCGCCGTGCGAGGTCCACTTGACGCTGCCGCCCGCGCGCAGCTCCTCGACGGTCACCGTGTCGAAGGGATGTTCCGGCCGGGTCACCGGGCTCCTTTCCGCGGCGCGCCCGCGCGCCGCCCGCCTGATCGTGGCATCCGGCGTGGCGGTGTCACAACCGGTTTGGGCCCGGTCGTACGCGGTCCGGCCCGGCGCCGGCTGCCGGTACCATCCGGCGCCGGGCGGCCGACGCCACGGCCGGACGTCGCGAAGGGAGGTGAGCCGGGTGTCCACACCGGACGATCGGTCCGGAGGCCTGCCCCGGTCCGGGCTGGCGCCGGCCTCGGTGGCCATCGCCGCCGTGGGTCTCGTGCTCGCCGTCTCCACGTGGGTGGCGTGGCTGCTGGTGCTGCCCGGGTTCCGGGACGCGCAGCCCTACGGCTGGATCACGGTGGTGTTCGCGCTCGTGCTGGGCGCGCTGTGGTTCGCGGTGCTGCCGGTCGGCGTCCTCGCGATCGTGTTCGGCGCGCTGGCGCTGCGCCGCGGCCCGCTCACCGGGCTCGCCCGGCTCGGCATCGGCGTCGGCGCGCTGGCGCTGCTGGTGGCGCTGGGCGGTGTGGCGGCGTTCGTGCTCGACGCGACGGATGTCCCTGTCGGCCCCCGCGGGCCCATGTGACGATGACGCGCATGCTGACCGAGGAGCAGTACCTCTACTTCACCGACCGCGCGCTCGACGGCATGGCCGAGGTGCTCACCGGGCTGGGTGATGACCTGGCCAACACGCGGCCCGGCCTGCCCGGCGCCAACTCGCCGTACGCCATCGTCACGCACTGCCTCGGCGTGGCGGAGTACTGGGCGGGTCATCTGGTCGCCGGCCGCACCGTGCACCGGGACCGCGACGCCGAGTTCACCGCCACCGGCCCGGTGGAGGAGCTGGTGCGGCGGGTGGCGGCAGCCAAGGCCCAGCTGCGGGCCGATGTCGCCGCCGCCGACGCCGCCGCGCCGCTGCGGCACGAGCCGCCCCCGGCCTACCGTGACGCCGTGCCCGGCACCACCCAGGCGGGCGCCCTGCAGCACGTGTACGAGGAGCTGGCCCAGCACCGCGGCCACCTGGAGCTCACCAGGGACGTCCTCGTCGCCACGGCGGCGCGGCCGCGGCCCTGACGCGGCGGCAGGCCGCGGCCGGGACGATCACCGGCTCCCGGGGGCGGACCGGCGCCGGAACAGCACGCCCGCCAGCGGGACGGCCACCAGCGTGAGGCCACCCCACCACGCCACGGCGAGCCAGGCGCTGTCGCCGACGGGCTGGTCGAGAAACAGTGCCCGCACCGCGTCGACCATCGGCGTCACCGGCTGGTTCTCGGCGATCACCCGCAGGGCCTCCGGCATGGTGCCGGGCGGGACGAACGCACTGCTGACGTAGGGAACGAACACCAGGGGCATGGACAGGCCGCTGGCGCCCTCCACCGTCTTCGCGAGCACGCCGAGCAGCACGGCGATCCACGACACGCCCAGCGTGAACAGCACGAGCAGGCCCAGTGCCGCGAGCCACTGCCCCGGCCCCGCGACCGGGCGGAAGCCCGCCAGCAGCCCGACGCCGACCATCACCGCGATCGAGACGAGGTTGCGCGCCAGCGAGGCGGCGACATGCCCGACGAGCACGGCAGGGCTGGACACGGGCATGGACCGGAAGCGTTCGACGATCCCCTCCAGCATGTCGCCTGCCACCGCCACGCTCGTGGCCGTCGCGTTGAACGTGACGCTCACCGCGATGTTGCCCGCGATCACGTAGTTGACATAGGACATTCCCCCGGTGGCGATCGCGCCGCCGAAGAGGTAGCGGAACATCAGCAGCAGCATCGTCGGCAGGAACAGCATCAGCATCAGCTGCTCGGGACTGCGGGTGATGTGCCGCAGGCTGCGGCCGACGAGGGCACCGGCGTTGGACAGCGCCCAGCGCGCCTCGCCCGCGCGCGTCACCGGGGTGTTCACGGTGTTCACGGTGTTCACTGCCCACCTCCCGCGTGCGCTCCGGTGAGGGTGAGGAAGACGTCGTCGAGCGTGGGCTTCTCCACGCCGAGCCGGTCGGGATCGACGCCGCGTTCGGCGAGCAGGTCGAGGATCCGCCGCACGTCCTTGGGGTGCTCGACCGCGACACTGACCCGCAGGGCGCGCTCGTCGGCACGCGGGCCGTCCTGGCCGAGGATCTCCCGTGCCAGGTGGAACGCGCCCGGGTCGGCGAAGGCCAGCTCCAGCAGCTCCGCGCCCACCTGCTGCTTCAGCCGTGCCGGGGTGCCGTCGGCCACGATGCGGCCGCCGTCGACGACGGCGACCCGGTCGGCGAGCTGGTCGGCCTCCTCCAGGTACTGCGTCGTCAGCAGGACCGTCACCCCGCCGGTGAGCAGCTCGCGCACGGTCTCCCACACGGCGTTGCGGCTGCGCGGGTCGAGCCCGGTGGTCGGCTCGTCGAGGAACAGCACGGGCGGTGCGGCGATGAGGCTGATGGCGAGGTCGAGCCTGCGCCGCATGCCTCCCGAGTAGGTCTTGGCCTGCCGGGATGCCGCCTCGGCGAGGCCGAACCGCTCGAGCAGCTCCGTGGCCCTGCTCCGTGCCGCACGGCCGGGCAGCCGGAACAGCCTGCCCATCAGCACGAGGTTCTCGTAGCCGGTCAGCAGCCCGTCGACGGCCGTGTGCTGACCGGTGACGCCGATGGACCTGCGGACGGCGCCCGCCTGCCGCTCGACGTCGAAGCCGTGGACGCGCGCCGTGCCGGCGTCCGGCCGGAGCAGCGTGCTCAGGATGCGCACGGTCGTGGTCTTGCCCGCGCCGTTGGGCCCGAGCAGCGCCAGCATGCTGCCGCGCTCCACTCTCAGGTCGATGCCGTCCAGCACCGGGACGGAACCGTAGGCCTTGCGCAGCCCCGTCACTTCGATCGCGTGTTCGCCGTTCACCACATCTCCATAACTGCGTATCTCCTACACTGTTTTGTGTAAGTGATACACAGTTTTAGGATGGTCGTCAAGCACGACGAACGAGGAGCTGATGGCGGACGCGAACGACCCCCGGGCACGGCTGGAGTTGCTGGAGCTGCTGTGGCGCGGCGGGCAGAGGCCGAGCAGAGGCCCGAAACCCAAGCTGACTCTCGACCAGATCGCGCAGGCGGCGATCTCCCTCGCCGACGCCGAAGGCCTCGACGCGCTGTCCATGCAGCGGGTGGCCACGGAGCTGGGCTACACGACGATGTCGCTGTACCGCTACGTCTCCGGCAAGGACCAGCTGGTCGAGCTCATGACCGACAAGGCAGCCGGCGATCCGCCGCCCTACACCGGAGACCCGGCCGACTGGCGCGCCGAGCTGGAGGCCTGGGTGCACGCGCTGTGGGAGCTGTACCTGCGCCATCCGTGGACGCTGCGGGCACAGCTCAGCACACCGCCGGCGGGCCCCCACCAGCTCGCGTGGTTCGAGGCGGCGCTGCGGCCGCTGACCCGCGCCGGGCTGACCGGAGGCGACGCCATCTCGGCGACCCTGTTGCTCCTGGCCGCCGTCCGCCAGTTCGCGGGATTCGCCGTCGACATGACGGCCGGGCGCGCCAGGGCGGGCCTCACCACCGAGGAGTCCGAGGCGGGCTACGACGCCGCCCTGCGCGAGTTCGTCGATCCGGACCGCTATCCGGCGCTCACCGCGCTGATCGGCGACGGCGTGTTCCAGCCCACCGGCCTTCCGGACAGCGGCATCGGCCTCGATCTCGACTTCGGGGTGCACCGCGTCCTCGACGGGATCGAGTCCTACGTCCGCGCGCGCAGGGAACAAGGCCCCTAGGGGAACCCGTCCGAGCGCGGGACAGTCCCAGCCACGATGTCGAATTCGCGGCGCCGCGTTCGACGTAGGGGTATCGGACCGGAAAGGGGCCTGCCATGTTCGCCACGAGCCACCGATCACTGGCCATGCTCCGCGCGGTCGCCGCCGGCCGGGCCCAGTTGCGCTGCAGCAGTGAGCCCGACCTGTTCATCGACGGCGTGCCGTGCTGCGACCAGTACACCGCCCACCACCTGACCCACGAGGGCCTGGTCCGGCCCTCGGGACCCGGGCCGGTCGGCACGCTGGTGCCGGCGGTGCTGACCGCCTCCGGCGAGGCGCTGCTGCGCGCGCCCGCGCTCGCCGCCTGAGCGGCGCCCGGCCCCGAGGTGAGACCCCGGACACACCTGGGGCCGTTCGTTGTCGATTCCCGCGCGTCCCGTTCGCCGTCTTTCGGCAAGGGCGCCACCCGGCGCCACCGAGCACGACGGCAAAGGACCCGACATGCGCACACTGATGGTGACCGCGTTCCTCTCCCTGGACGGGGTGGTCCAGTCCCCCGGCGGCCCCGGCGAGGACCGCGACGGCGGCTTCGAGCACGGCGGCTGGGCCGTTCCGTATCTGCGCGAGGAGGCGGTACGGCTCATGACCGACGTGGTCGGCAGGGCCGGTGCCCTGCTGCTGGGCCGCCGCACCTACGACATCTTCGCCGCCTCGTGGCCGCTGGCCGGCCCCGCCGACCCGATCGGCGCCAGGATGAACGCCCTGCCGAAGTACGTCGCCTCCCGCTCCCCGCGCGAGCTGACCTGGTCCGGCGCGACACTGCTGACCGGAGACCTCGGCACAGCCGTCGGCAGGCTCAAGCGGGACGGCGAGGGCGAGCTCCAGGTGCACGGCAGCGGCGAGCTGGTGCAGACCCTGCTCGGCCACGACCTCGTCGACGAGCTGCACCTGCTGACGCTGCCCGTCCTCGTCGGTGGCGGCAAGCGCCTGTTCGGGGCGGGCACCCTGCCCGCCGCCTTCGCCCTGCGCGACTGCACCGCCCTCGGCACCGGAGCCGTCGTCGCCCGCTACTGCCGGGCGGGCGAGCTGGGCTACGGTGCGATGGGACCGGAGACGGGCAACTGGTGAGCGAGCGGGACGAGGGAACGGGGCCGGCGATGCCGCAGTACGCGATCCTGATCTACGAGGCCGAACTCCCCGGCGACGTGGCCGACATCCCGCCGGAGGTCATGGAGGCCAACCTCAGCGCGGGCGAGAAGATCGCCGCCATGGGCGCGCGGGTCGTCCACGAACAGGCCCTGCAGCCGCGTGCCACCGCCCGCACGATCCACAAGGACGGGCTGGTCACCGACGGGCCGTTCCTGGAGAGCAAGGAGGTGCTCGCCGGGTTCTTCGTGGTGGAGGCCGCCGACCTCGAGCAGGCCATCGCCATCGGCACGCTGCTGCCCATCATGGACGGCGCCGTCGAGGTGCGGCCGCTGCTCGAGGAATGACGACCCTCCGGCAGGCCCTGGAGCAGGCGCACCGTCGCGAGTGGACGGCGGTGCTCGCCGCGACGGTGCGCCTCACCCGCGACCTCGACCTTGCCGAGGAGTGCGTCCAGGACGCCTACGCCGCCGCGCTCGAGGAGTGGGGCCGCGGCGGCGTGCCGGCGAAGCCCGGCGCCTGGCTCACCACGGTGGCCCGGCACAACGCGCTCGACGCGCTGCGCAGGGCCAGGACGCTGCGGTCGAAGCTGCGCCTGCTCGTCGAGCCGGTGCCCGCCGAGCAGGCAGGCACCGGCCAGGTGGTCGCCGACGACCGGCTGCGGCTGGTGCTGCTGTGCTGCCACCCGGCGTTGACCCGGGAGGCCCAGGTGGCGCTCACGCTGCGACTGGCCTGCGGTGTGGCCACCGCCGACATCGCCGCGGCGTTCCTGGTGCCCGAGCCGACCATGGCGGCCAGGATCACCCGGGCCAAGAAGAAGATCGCGGCCGCGCGCATCCCGTTCCGGCTGCCGCCGCGGGAGGAGCTGCCCGCCCGGCTCGACGCGGCGCTGACCGTCGTGCATCTGCTGTTCACCACCGGGCACACGGCGCGGGCCGGGCCCGCGCTCACCAGGGCCGACCTCGCCACGCGGGCGCTGGACCTGGCGCGGCTGCTGCACGCGCTGCTGCCCGCCGAACGCGAGGTGGCCGGCCTGCTCGCGCTGCTGCTGGCCAACCACGCCCGCCGCGCCACCCGCACGGACGCGGACGGCCGCCTGCTGCCGCTGGAGGATCAGGACCGCTCCGCCTGGGACGCGCACGACATCGCCGAGGCCGACGAGCTGGTGGTGCGGGCGCTGCGGGGCGGCCGACCCGGCCGGTTCGGACTGCAGGGCGCCATCGCGACGCTGCACGCCGCCGCACCCACCTACGCCGACACCGACTGGCCGCAGATCCTGGTGGTCTACGACGCGCTGCTGGCCGTGTGGCCGTCGCCGGTGGTCGCGCTCAACCGGGCCGTGGCGGTGGCGATGGTCCGTGGCGCCGAGGCCGCGCTCGCCGAGGTGGCGGAGCTGGAGCGGGACGGGCGGCTGGCGGCCTACCGGTACCTGCCCGCGGTCAAGGCCGACCTGCTGCGCAGGCTGGACCGCCGGGACGAGGCCGCGCTGGCGTACCGGCGGGCGCTGGACCTCGGCGGCACCGAACCCGAGCGGGCGTTTCTGACGGGCAGGCTCACCGAGCTGGGCCACGCGGAAACCGGACGCCGGGCCTGAGGCGCGAATCACACGGCGGTGCCCGCCCTTTTCTTTCACGGCATTGCTAACGGCGAGAAACCAAAAAAGGCGGAGCTGACGAAGGAAACGCCCACCGGTCTGCGCTTTCTTCCAGAAAGAAACAAATGCGCCATCCGGCCGCATCGTCCCACGCAGGCCAGGAAATACGGGACACGGTGGACCCGAGCGGCACCGTTCTGTCACGATCGGATTCGCTGGCGAGCAATTCACCCGGCGGGTGAGGTTATCAACGACAACCGCTTCCCTTTTTCGCGAAACCGAGGTCCGTATGCGCACTCTTCTGCTGTTCGGTCTGGCCGGGTTCCTCGCCCAGCTCGTCGACGGCTCACTGGGCATGGCGTTCGGCGTCACCGCCACCACCACCCTGGTGGCGGCGGGCACCGTGCCCGCGGTCGCGTCGGCGGCCGTGCACCTGGCGGAGGTGGGCACGTCCCTGGCGTCCGGGGTGGCGCACTGGCGGTTCCGCAACATCGACTGGCGCACCGTTGGCATCCTGGCGCTGCCCGGCGCGGTCGGCGCCGTCCTCGGCGCGTACGTGCTGACCTCGCTGTCCACCGAGTCGGCTTCGGTCTGGATCACCACGATCCTGCTCGTGCTCGGCCTCTACGTGCTGATCCGGTTCGCGTTCCTGAAACTCGGCAGGCTCATCACCAGCACGCGACCCGGCGCCCGTTTCCTCGCGCCGCTCGGCCTGGTCGCGGGGTTCGTCGACGCCAGCGGCGGCGGTGGCTGGGGCCCGGTGGCCACGACGACCCTGCTGTCGTCGGGCAGGCTCGAGCCGCGCAAGGTGGTCGGTTCGGTCGACACCTCGGAGTTCATCGTGGCGCTGGCCGCGAGCATCGGCTTCCTGGTCAGCCTCTCCAGCGAGGAGCAGCTAAACTACACGGTGGTGGCCGGCCTGATGATCGGCGGCGTGCTGGCCGCGCCGGTCGCCGCGTGGCTGGTGCGCAGGCTGCCCCCGCGGGTGCTCGGCGCGGGCGCCGGCGGGCTGATCGTGTTCACCAACGCGCGGACGCTGCTGACCTCCGCGGGGGTCGCGCCCGGCCTCACGGCGGCCGTGCTCACCGCGGTCGGGGTGCTCTGGGCGGCGGGCCTGACGGCCGCCATCCGGTCGGTGCGCGAGGAGAAGCGGATCAACGCCCTCGCCGGGGAGGACGACGGCGAGCCCGAGCGGGTCGCCTCGTCGTGACCCTCGTCCCCCGGGCACACCATGGCCCGCGGGCACCGGCGGACCAGCCGGCGCCCGCGGGTCATGGGCCCGCGTCGGCTACCGCGCCGCCAGTCCCCGTTCGACGGCGGCGATGATCTCCGGGCGCAGGTCGGCGGGTGCGATCACCGCGTCGACCGAGCCGACCCGCACGGCGCGCTGGATGCTGTGCACGCCGTCGAACTCGGCGGCCACCTCGCCCACCTTCTCGGCGCGCACGCTCGCGCGCACGTCGGCGAGGCGGGTGCTCAACGCGGCCCGCTCCGCGCCGCTCGCCTCCGCCAGCCGCTCCTGCAGCTCACGGACCCGCTCGTCGTTGTCGGTGCGGGCGTTGACGTCCCCGGCGAACACGACCGCCGCGGCGGGCGCGCCACCGATGACCGAGGCGAACGAGCCGTCGACGGCCAGCACGGTCATGTTCGGGTTCAGCGCCTTGGAGAACACCACGAACGCGCCGCCGTGGTAGCGGGAGATCACGCAGAACACGATCGGGCCGGTGAAGTTGACGATCGCCCTGCCGATCTCCGCACCGTACTCCAGCTGGAGCTTGCGCATCGACTCCGGCGAGCCGTCGAAGCCGGACAGGTTCGCCAGCACCACCAGCGGCCGGTTGCCGCTCGCGGCGTTGATGGCACGCGCCACCTTCTTCGACGAGCGCGGGAACAGCGTGCCCGCGGTGTAGGTGTCCGGGCCGTCGGTCGGCGGGAAGCCGCGCCGCGGCACCGACCGCGACTCGATGCCCACCAGGCACACCGGCCAGCCACCGAGGTGCACGTCCTGGACCACGGCCGTCTCGGCGTCGGCCATGCCCGCCCAGCGCTCCAGCACCGGGTGGTCCTGGTCGGCGACGGCACGCATCACCGTGCGGATGTCGAAGGCCTTCTTGCGGTCGGGGTTGGCCTCGCGCGAGAAGATCTCGCCGACCGTGGTGAAGTCGCTGCCCACCACGTTGTGCGGGAAGCCGGATACGTCGCGGTCGACGGGGTCGGTCGTCTGCGCGCGGCGCGGGCGCTGCTCGCCGGGCACCACGTAGCTGTGGTCGTAGTGCGCCATGAGCACGTCCCGCGCACCGGCCAGGTCCGGCGCCCAGTACTGCGCCTGCCCGTTGGGGCCCATGACCCGGTCGTAGCCGCCGATGCCGAAGTTGTCCTCGGCCGACACCCCGCCGGAGAAGTCCAGTGACTGCTTGCCGGTGAGCACCATCGACGAGTCCGGCGTCATCACCAGGATGCCCTTGGTGTGCATCAGCATCGTCGCCTCGGCGTTCCAGTACGGCTGGGCGCCGACGTTGATCCCGGCCACCACGATGTTGATCTCGCCGCCGTCCTGGGTGAAGTGGACGATGCGCTTGAGCGCGGCGGCGACCCAGTCCATGTTCTCGGTGCCGGAGTCCATCGCGATCCGCGCGCCCGCCGACAGGGCGAACCACTCCACCGGCACGCGCAGGCGCTCGGCGAGGTCGAGCGCGGCGATCACCCGCGCGCACTCGGGTTCGGACAGCGCACCCAGCGCCTTCGTCGGGTCGCCGAGCAGCACCACCCGGGTGACACCCTCCGGGTGCCGCGGCGTCGGGGTGCGCACCACCCCGGCGACGATGCCGGCCTTGTTCCGGCCCTTCGGCCGCTCGACCGGCACGAGCGCCCCGGTGTCGTCGAGGTCGTGCTCGGTGAACTCGCCACCGCGTCCGGCGAGCAGCCCGACCAGCTCGTAGGGGTACACGGTGCCGCGGCGGCGGGCACGCAGCACCTTCTGGCCGTAGTCGTCCAGCGGCTGGATCAGCTCGGTCGGCGGCTCGTCGATCGTCAGGCGCATCCCGGAGCCCGCGTGGTAGGAGATGCGCACGGCGATGTCGGTGAGCTCGCCGGTCTCCGGGTCGCGCTGGCGGCCGAGGAACAGCACCTCCTCCAGCCCCGCTCCCGCGGTGGTGGGCACGACGCGCCGCGCGATGGCCTTGAGCTCGTCGAGGGTCAGCTCGCTCGGCGGCCACACGTACAGCAGGATCCGGTTGGTGTCGAAGCGCTTCTTGGCCGGGCGGCGCGCCTGCACGGTGCGGATGGCGTCGAGGCAGGCGTCCAGGGTGCCCTCGACCGCGGGCAGGGCCAGCACGCGGCCCTCCGAGTCGCGCAGCGGCGTCAGGTCCCGCACCTGGGCCATGGCGACGAGCCGCTCGTCGGAGGGGTTGCGCGGCGCGACACAGCGAAACAGGTAGACCTCCTCGTCGGCCGACGGCAGCCGCGTGAGGTCGAAGTTCTGCCACCGGCGCAGTTCCAGCCGCTGCGCGATCAGCGGGTGCAGGCCGCGGATCAGCCGCTCCTCGGCGAGTCCCGTCGACGAGGGGCGGAACGTGAAGTGGTGGTGCATCGCGGCGCCGCTGCGGCCCGCGACCGTCGTGGTCACGCGCCGGACCCTGCCGGGAAGCGGCACGCCCGCCAGCACCTCGCGCAGTGCCGAGGCCATCGCGTCGGCGTCGCCGGGCTGCTCGTCCCAGGTCAGGTAGACGTCGGCCACCAGCACGGCCGGGGCCTGCGCGTCGGCGGCCACCTCGGCGACCGCGTGCAGCGCGGCGGTCAGCTCGGTGAAGTCGCCCGCGGTGGCGACCAGCCGCAGCCGCTCGCCCTCCAGCTCGTACTCGCCGGTGAAGCACGCGCGGCCCGCGACCCTGCGCCCGGCGGCGTTCTCCAGCCCGCGGCTGCGGTAGTAGCGGCGGCTCAGCACCTCCAGCAGCGGGCCGAGGTCGGCGCCGGGCCTGCCGATCCGCTGCCCGAGCACCCGCACCAGCGGCTCGGGGCTGGCGACCATCTCCGCGATGCGCTCGTCGCGGTCGGCCGCGTCCGGGTGCTCGTCCAGGTACCGCAGGTGGGCGCGCACCCTGGCGTAGATCTCGGCCCGGTTGCGGCGCAGCATGGGCTGGGCGAACCAGCGGAACACCGCGCTGCGCGCCAGGTCGCCGACCGCGGGAAAGCGCAGCTGGGTGGCGACGATGAGGTGCTCCAGCAGCTGGCCCACCGCCTCGCGCACGGAGTTGGCCGGCGCGGGCTCGGTGAGCCACTGCTGCAGCAGCGCGGTGACGATGCCGACGTCGGAGGCGGCCCGCTGGTGGGCGAGGAAGATGCGGAACACCGCCTCGTCCAGCTCCGGTCCGCGCTCCAGGTCCTCGACGCCGTAGTGGCCGAGCGCCCGCGCGAGCCGCTGCTGGAAGGTCTCCGACAGCCCGGCGCGCTCCACGTCGAGGCTCTGCAGGTAGGTGTGGAAGTACTCCCGCGGGCTGTGCACGCGGGTCTCGGCCTTGGTCTCCTCCCCCGCGGGCCGGTTGCGGACCAGCTCCGAGAGGTCGGCGAAGGTGCGCAGCAGCTCGGCCTCCTCCTCGACCGGCCGGTGCCCCGCGGCGACGAGCTCGGCGCGGGCGGCGAGGTAGTCGGCCAGCACGCGGCCCTCGTCGTGCGGGTCGATGTCGAAACCGAGCAGCCTGCCGCGCAGCTCGGCCAGGCAGCGCCGCGCCCTGCGCTCGGCGGTGAGCCCGGCGGGCTCGGCGGGCAGGGCGAGGTCCACGCCACTCGCCGCGGCCGCGGGCGCCGCCGCGGCGGCGTCGTCGGCCAGCGGTTCGAGACGCAGCAGCGGCGCGCCGGTCTCCACCTGGCTGCCGACGGAGACACCCCGCTCGCGCAGCGTCGCGCGGAACGGCGCGCGCAGCACGGTCTCCATCTTCATGCTCTCCAGCACCAGCACGGGCGCGCCCGCCTCGACCTCGTCGCCGATCTCCACCGGCGTGGCGACCACCAGCGCGGGCGCGGGCGAGCGCACCACGCCACCCTCGTCGCGGCTGATGCGGTGCGCGACCCCGTCGACCTCGACCAGGTGGATCGGGCCGTAGGTCCCGGTGACGAGCCGGAACCGGCTGCCGTTGACGACGATCTGGCCCGAGCGCGTGTCGTAGCGCTGCAGCTCGACGTCCACCGGCCGCAGCTCGCCCGCGTCGGTGATGCCGATGCGGAAGCGCTGCGGCCCGGTCCGCGCGACGGTGACCCGGAAGGTGGTGCCGCGCAGCTTCAGGTCGATGGGGCGCCCGCCCTCGTGCTGGACCTGCGGGCGGCCACCGTAGGCGGTGGAGAACAGCCGCTGCCGCTCGGCGCGTTCCTCGTCCTCGTAGGCCTCGATCGCGGCGGCCGCCAGCGCGATGCCGGAGTGGCGGGTGCTGGCCAGCCTCCCCTCGGCGCGCACGCGGTCGATCCAGCCGGTGTCGGCGCTGGCCTCGATGACCTCGGGCGCGTCGAGCAGGTCGAGCAGGAAGCTCTTGTTGGTGCTGCCGCCCTCGATGAGCACGGTCGTCTCGGTGACGGCGCGGCGCAGGCGGGCCAGTGCCTCGTCGCGGTCGCGGCCGTAGGCGATGATCTTGGCGATCATCGAGTCGAAGTCGGCGGGGATGACGTCGCCCTCGCTGACCCCGGTGTCGACCCGGATGCCCGGCCCGGCGGGCAGCTTCAGCAGGGCGATGCGGCCGGGCGCGGGGGCGAAGTCGCGGTCGGGGTCCTCCGCGTTGAGCCGCGCCTCCACGGCGTGGCCGAGCTCGCCGGGGATCTCGCCCTCCAGCGTGCCGCCCGCCGCGACGTGCAGCTGCGCCCGCACCAGGTCGACGCCGGTGGTGGCCTCGGTGATCGGGTGCTCCACCTGCAGGCGGGTGTTGACCTCCAGGAAGGCGAACAGCTTCTCGCCGGGGTGGTACAGGAACTCCACCGTCGCCGCGCCGCGGTAGCCGACGGCGACGGCCAGCCGCTCGGCGGAGGCCTTCAGCTCCCTGGTCTGCTCCGGGCTCAGCAGCGGCGACGCCGACTCCTCGATGACCTTCTGGTTGCGCCGCTGCACCGAGCAGTCGCGCACGCCCAGCGCCCACGCGGTGCCCTGGCCGTCGGCGATCACCTGCACCTCGACGTGCCGGGCACCGGTGACCAGCCGCTCCAGGAACACCACGCCGCTGCCGAAGGCGCGTGCGGCCTCGGCGCTGGTGCGCTCGAAGGCGTCGCGCAGCTCGTCCTCGCCGGTGACCACCCGGATGCCGCGCCCGCCGCCGCCCGCGGTGGCCTTGAGCATGAGCGGGTAGCCGATGTCGGCGGCCGCGGCCAGCGCGGCGTCGACGGTCTCGACCGCTCCCCTGCTCCACGGCGCCACCGGGACGCCGACCTCCTCGGCGATGAGCTTGGCGCCGATCTTGTCCCCGAGCTTGCGCATCGCCTCGGCGCTCGGGCCGATGAACGTGACGCCCAGCTTCTCGCACAGCTCGGCGAACGCGGGGTCCTCCGCGACGAATCCCCAGCCGACCCACGCGGCGTCGGCGCCGGTCTCCACCAAGGCGCGCTCGAGCACCTCCAGATCGAGGTACGGGCGCGCGGACGCCGGGCCGAGCAGGTAGGCGTGGTCGGCCTCCCGGACGAACGTCGCCGTGCGGTCGGCGTCGGTGTAGAGGGCGATGGTCTCCACCCGCGGTCCACCACCGGCGTTGTGGTCCCGCACGGCATGGATCAGCCGCATGGCGGCCTCACCGCGGTTCACGATCGCGACACGACTGAACAAAACCGACAACCTCACCAATCCACACGACGACAGACGAAAGGCGACGCCCGGGTCGCGGACCGCCGCCTGCACCATGCCCTACCCTGCTCGTTACCGGCCGGTCGGGTAATGCGGGGACCCGCCACGCACCGGGTCGAGAGTTTGTAGGGTGTCGCCAAAAGCGCGGCGCCGGACACGCAGCGGCACGATCGCCGTCACGTGCCCGGCACCGGCAGCTGCGGGGCGGTCGGGCGACGAGAGGGGACGGGCATCGTGGCGGGACCACTGGCGGGACTGCGGGTCGTCGAGCTGGCCGGGATCGGGCCCGGCCCGCACGCCGCGATGGTGCTGGCCGACCTGGGCGCCGACGTGGTGCGCGTCGAGCGGCCCTCCGGCGGGCTCGACCTGGCGGGCGGCAGACCCGACCAGCTGCTGCGCGGCCGCCGCTCCGTCGCCGCCGACCTGAAGACCGCGGAGGGCAGGGAGCTCGTGCTGCGGCTCGCGGGCGGGGCGGACGTGCTGCTGGAGGGTTTCCGCCCCGGGGTGGCCGAGCGGATGGGTGTGGGGCCCGCCGACTGTCACGCGCGCAACCCGCGCCTGGTGTACGGCCGGGTGACCGGCTGGGGCCAGGACGGCCCGCTGGCCGAGCGGGCCGGTCACGACATCAACTACCTCGGGCTGACCGGCGCCCTGCACGCCATCGGCAGGCCGGGCGAGCCGCCGGTGCCGCCGCTGAACCTGGTCGGCGACTTCGGCGGCGGCTCGATGTTCCTCGTCGCGGGGGTGCTGGCCGCGTTGTGGGAGCGGGAACGCTCCGGCGAGGGCCAGGTCGTGGACGCCGCGATGGTCGACGGCGCCAGCGTGCTGCTGCAGATGGTGTGGGCCATGCGCGGCTACGGCGGATGGAGCGACGAGCGCGGCGCCAACCTGCTCGACGGCGCGGCCCCGTTCTACGACACCTACGTGTGCGCCGACGGCCGCTGGGTCGCGGTCGGGGCACTGGAGGCCCGGTTCTACGCGCAGCTGCTGGACGGCCTCGGTCTCGACGCCGCGGAGCTGCCCGCCCAGCTGGACCGCGCGGGCTGGCCGCGGCTGCGCGCGGCGTTCAGCCAAGCGTTTCTGACCCGCACGCGCGACGAGTGGACCGAGGTGTTCGGCGGCACCGACGCGTGTGTCACCCCCGTGCTGTCGCTCGAGGAGGTCGCCGAGCACCCGCACATCGCCGCGCGGCAGACGCTGCTGGAGGTCGACGGGGTGCTGCAGGCGGCCCCGGCGCCGCGGTTCTCCCGCACCGCCGTCGCCACCCCGGCGCCGCCCGCGAAACCGGGCGGCGACACCGGCGCGGTGCTGCGCGACTGGCAGGTCTGACAGGCCGCGCCCGCAGGGCTCACACGCGCGCGGCCAGCCAGCGGTGCAGCGTCATCGCCAGCTCGACGGGCGCGTCGTACTGGATGAGGTGGCCCGCACCCTCGATGATCTCCAGGTGCGCTCCGGGGATGGCGCCGGCGAGCCGGTGCGCCCTGTCCACGGGGATCCACGTGTCCTCGGCACCCCAGACCACGGCCACCGGCAGGTCCAGCTCGCCGTAGCGGCCCTCGATCTCGTCGGTGTAGCGCTGGTCGGCCTCGGCGATCTGCCGGTAGAACGCGCGCTGCCCCTCGGGCGTCAGCCACGGCGCGGTGAGGGTGGCCAGCTGCCCTGCGGTGAGCCCGCGGTGGCTGGCCGTGCCGATGTAGGCCTCCAGCGCACCCTGGTGCACTGTGGACGGTTGCGCGGTGAACACGTCCGCGTGCTGCGCCACGAGCCGGAAGAACTCCGAGCCCCACGGCGCCAGCGCCACCACGTCGACCAGGGCCAGCGAGGCGTAGCGGGCACCGTGCAGCAGGTGCGCGCGCAGCGACACGGCACCGCCGTAGTCGTGGGCGATCACGTGCGGCTGCGCGAGCTCCCAGTGGGCGAGCAGGCCGGCGAACACCTCGCCCTGGGTGCCGAGGTCCACGGCGTGCCCGGGCTCCTTCGAGGACCGGCCGTAGCCGGGCATGTCCCACACGTACACCGTGAACTCGCGGCTCAGCGCCCTGGCGAACGGTGCCCACAGCTGCGCCGACCAGGGGGTGCCGTGACACAGCACCACCGCGGGTCCCGTACCGAACCTATCCCACGCCACCGTGCGGTCCCGCCACCCGAACGTCTGCGACAGCTCCACGTCCACCCCCGTGCTCATGATCGCCGACCGCGAGCATACGGAAAGCGCAACCGGGTGTCCCACCTGGCAGGATGGCACCATGGCCGACGAACGCGAACGGACCGTGACGCACATCCCGAAGCAGCGCATCAGGGCCATGGCGGTCCTCACCGTGCTGGCGCTCGCGCTGTTCGCGGTGATGCTGGTGGCCTTCGAGCCCGATGCCATCATGTGGTTTCTCGCCGCGCTGATGCTGGCCTCCGCCGCCGCGTTCTGGATCTCCTACTTCCTCGCCCGCCGCAGGGCACGCTGACGCCCCGCCCGGGCCACGACCTGCTTGCGGGCCGACCTGCAAAACGGGCGGCGAAGGCCG
Source organism: Prauserella muralis (assembly GCF_003202285.1). Lineage (GTDB taxonomy): Bacteria > Actinomycetota > Actinomycetes > Mycobacteriales > Pseudonocardiaceae > Prauserella_B > Prauserella_B muralis. Next base: position 154,224 of record NZ_MASW01000005.1, on the reverse strand, counting down.
CCTGGCTCGCGATACGGTGCACCCGATGTCAGCGACCAGACAGTTCCAAGTCACCTTCGACTGCGCAGAACCCGAACGCCTCGCTCGTTTCTGGTGCGAGGTGCTGGGCTACGTCATCCCGCCGCCACCGGCCGGCTTCGCCTCCTGGGATGACTTCCAGCAGGCACAACCTCCTGAGGAGCGCGACTCCTGGTTCGCCTGCGTTGATCCCTCAGGGGTGGGCCCGCGGCTGTACTTCCAGCGTGTTCCCGAGGGCAAGGCCGCCAAGAACCGGGTCCACCTCGACGTGCGGGTCGGCACCGGGCTCGTGGGTGAGGAGCGCCTCGCCGCGCTCGAGGCCGAATGCGCGCGGCTGGTGCCGCTCGGCGCGGTCCACGTGCGGACGTTGTACGACGGCACCGACTCCTGCATCCCCATGCAGGACATCGAGGGCAACGAGTTCTGTATCGACTGAGCGCCCAGGGTGGCCGGACCGGTCGGGGCACTCGACGGTGGCGTCGTGGCGGAGTCAGGAGGCGACGGCCAGCCGCGCGCGCCGGTGCAGCGCCACGGAGAAACCGTCCACAGCGGACCGCAATGGGGCCTCCGCCTCCGGATCCAGTGACACACCGTGCCCGGTGACGCGGATGTGCCGGTCCAGCAGGAAATGGCCGGACGTCACATGCTCCGCGCCCAGGGACTGCAACACCGGGCGCAGCGCGTAGTCGATGGCGAGCACGTGGGCGAGGCTGCCGCCGGTGGCCAGCGGCAACACGATCTTGCCGTCGAAGGCGTACTGCGGGAGCAGGTCGAGCAAGGACTTCAGCAGTCCGCTGTAGGCCGCCTTGTAGACGGGTGAGGCCACGATGATGCCGTCGGACGCGCCGACGGCGCCGGCGACGGCGGCGATGTCGGGATGCGCGGTGTCGGCCGACAACAGCGGGCCGGGCGGCAGCTCGCGCACCGGGGTGAGGGCCACCCGGTGGGCCTGCGCCCGAAGGCGGCCGACGAGATGGGTCAGCACGGCCTCCGTGCGGATGGTGGGTGAGGGACTGCCGGACAGGGCGAGTATGCGGGGCATGGGAGCTCCTCGGGGTGCGCCGGATGCGTTCGGGACCTCCGCCGGGTGACGGTCGGCGGTATCGGCCGCCAACGATCCCCCCGCACCGGCGGATCCGGCAACACGGTCCACGCCCCGGGCGGCGATCGCCGCGCCGGCGTCCACTTCGGAACGCCGGGAAAGAAGTGCCTCAGGCGCCGAGCACGGACAGCGGGTGGTCGTAGAGCTGGGTGAGCAGACCGGTGCACGCGGCCATCGCCTGCACGTCAGGGCCGAACCGTGTGACCTCCACGATGCCCGTGCCGGGCAGCGCGGTCGTCTCGGCGAAGCTGCGCAGCAGCTCCTCCAGGTAGCCGGGGGCGTCCGTGATGGCCTGCCCGCCGAGCACGACCAGCTCCGGATTCACCACGTCGCGGACGAGCCCGACCGCCCGCCCCAGTGCCCGCGCCCGCTCGGCGAGGATCCGGTCGGCCTCCGGGTCACCGGCCTCGGCCGCGCCGCGCAGCAGACCCATGTCCGCGGTGCCGATCACGCCCGCCCGCATGGCGCGGCCGAGCACGGCGCTCTCGGCGACGGTCGCCTCCAGGCAGCCGGTGCGGCCGCAGGTGCAGGCGACGTCGGTGCCCACCGGCAGGTGGGCGATGCTGCCCGACTGCCCCGGCCCCCGGTGCAGCCTGCCGTGGGTGGCGACGGCGACGCCCACCATCTCGCGCGCGTAGAAGTACAGCGAGCTCGCGGCGCGCCCGGACGCGCCGAACAGCAACTCGGCGGCGGCCATGGCGGGCACGTGCCCGTCGAGGTACACCGGCAGGCCGGTGACCTGCTCCAGGACGGTGCGCGCCGCGACACCACGCCAGGCGAGCCGTTCGTGGTCCAGCAGCCCGCGCTCGGCGTCGACCTGGCCACCGATGGCGAACCCCACGCCGATGATGCGGCGCTGCGGCCAGCGCGCCAGAAACGCCGTGACCTCCCCGGCGATGTGCCGCAGCACCTTCTCCGGCGCTCCTGGCGGGGTCGCGATGCGCTCGCTGCCGAGCAGGCTGCCCCGCAGGTTGGTCAGTCCGTACGTCGTGGTGGTGATGCCGACGTGCACGCCGCAGGCGGCGATGAGGTCGTCGTGGAGGTCGACCGGGACGGTGGGCCTTCCGACGGCCCTGGTCTCGGCCTGCCCCGCCACCTCACACAGCAGGCCGAGGTCGATCAGGGCCGCGACCTGGCGGCTCACGGTCGGCATGCTCAGGCCGGTGTGCCGGGCGATCGCCGCCCGGGACAGCGGGCCACCGACGCGGACGGCGCCCAGCACGGCCGCCGCGTTCGCCTCGCGGACCCCGCCCGCACCGGGCACGTCGCGCACGACGGCAGGCAGCTTCTTCCCCACGGCACGGACCCCACTTTCGGCTCGGTCGGCTGCCTCATGATGCCAACCGGGCAGCGCCCCGCGCGCAGGCCACCCGCCGGAGGTGACGCGGCGACCGTGTTGTTCAGCGCGCCAGGACGCGCGGCCCGCCCGGGGTGGGGCACGATGTCCGCTTCTGTCCTGTTTCTACTGTGGACGGGCGGGCAGGATCCGCCCGCGCACCTCGCCGAAGCCGATCCGGCCACCGTCGGCGCCAGGGGCGGTCGCGGAGATGCAGACCTCGTCGCCGTCCTGCAGGAACGTGCGCTGCTCGCCCTTCACCGTCACCGGCTCCCTGCCGCCCCACGTCAGCTCGATGAACGCGCCGCGCTGGTGCTTCTCGGGGCCGGAGATCGTGCCCGAGGCGTAGAGGTCCCCGGTGCGGCACGTGGCGCCGTTGACGGTCAGGTGCGCGAGCATCTGCGCGGGCGACCAGTACATCTCCCGGTACGGCGGGCGCGCGACCTCCTCGCCGTTCCACTCCACGGACAGGTCGATGTCCAGGCCCCACGGCTCGGTCTCGGCCAGGTAGGGCAGCGGCCGCGGGTGCTGGTCGGGCGTCGGCACGCGTGCCGCCTCCAGCGCGAGCAGCGGCACCACCCACGGCGAGACCGACGTCGCGAAACTCTTGCCGAGAAACGGCCCCAGCGGCACGTACTCCCAGGCCTGGATGTCGCGGGCCGACCAGTCGTTGACGAGCACGGCGCCGAACACGTGCTCGGCGAAGTCCGCGCAGGCCACCGGCGTGCCCAGCGGCGAGCCGGTGCCGACGACGAAGCCAAGCTCGGCCTCGATGTCGAGCCTGCGGCTCTCGCCGAACGTCGGGCTGTCCTCGTCGGGTGCCTTGCGCTGCCCGCAGGGGCGGACGATGTCGGTGCCCGACACCACGACCGTGCCGGCGCGGCCGTGGTAGCCCACGGGCAGGTGCTTCCAGTTCGGCATGAGCGGCGCGGCGTCGGGGCGGAACAGCCTGCCCAGGTTCGACGCATGGTGCTCGGAGGCGTAGAAGTCGACGTAGTCGGCGACCTCGAAGGGCAGGTGCAGGCGCACCGCGCTCAGCGGGTGGACGGCGGCGCCGGGCACGTCGCCGGAGACCAGCTCGGTGATCCGCTCCCGCACCTCGGCCCACCGTGCCCGGCCCTGGGCCAGGAACGCGTTGAGCGACGGCCGGGCGAACACGTCGTCGCCGAGCAGGGCGGCCAGGTCGACCACCGAGTCGCCGACCCGCACGCCCACCCTGGGCGGCGCGCCCGGCGGGGAGAACACGCCGTAGGGCAGGTTGGCCAGTCCGAACCCGGACCCGGCCGGAATGTCGATGGTGCTCATGCGTCAACCCCTTCCCCGCCGCAGCAGCGAGGCCGGGACCAGCCCGAGGTCCGCGAGCTCGCCGAGCGGCTCGGTGATGCTGCACGTTCCGAAGGACACGAACGCGGCGCGTGCCGCCGCGGTCCGCGATGCGCCGAGCTCCCGCACGCGGGCGGAGACGGACCCGGCGTCGCGCTCGGCGAGCACGGCGGCCAGCTCGGCCTCGTCGGCGCCGCCGAGCGCGGCGTCCGTGGCGAGCAGCAGGTTGAGAAATCCGTGCTGCTCGAACCCGGTCTCCGGGTCGGTGTTGCGGATCGCGTGGTGCAGCCCGGCGGTGGCCTTGAACGGCACGCCCGCCCGGACGGCCGCCGCGACCGCGGCGGCCAGCTCGGCCTCGTCCGGGTACAGCTCCGCGGTGACCCCGCCGGTGCGGAACTTGGCCGGGTGGCCGCGCTCGGCGCACGCGGCGAGGACGGCGGGCCGCCGCGCGTCGCGCGGCACCTCGACGAACACCGGCGCCTGCACCTCGACGCCGTCCAGCGCGGCGAAGAACTCCGGCACCCCCAGCTCCGGGGGCACGGCGACCTCGACGGCCCGCACCGCCACCGGCAGACCGCGGGCGGCGCTCAGCGCCGCGGCCGCCTGCTCCGGCCCGGACGGCGCGGTGACCGCGAGCTCCAGCGGCTCCCCGGAATCCAGCAGCCCACCCAGTTCCCGCAGTGCGGGCGCGGCCAGCACCAGCGGGCCGACCGCGCCGGCGTAGGCCGCCGCGCGGTGGGCCCGGTGCGCGGGCACCGCGTCGGCCAGCGGCAGCAGCCCCGGGGGGAACACGGCCGCGTCGTCGCACAGCTGCCTGGCGAAGGCGGGCACTGCGCTCACGCCCGCGGCCCCCGCCCGGCCCACGTCCACGCGTAGCCGCTGTCCTCGCAGGCAAGGCCGCCCTCCCCCAGCTCGAGCGGGCGGAAGGTGTCGACCATGACCGCGAGCTCGTCGAAGAACTCGGCGCCGATGCTGCGCTCGTACGCGCCGGGCTGCGGGCCGTGCGCGTAGCCGCCGGGGTGCACCGAGACCGAGCCCTGCCCGATGCCGGAGCCCTTGCGGGCCTCGTAGTCGCCGCCGCAGTAGAACATGACCTCGTCGGAGTCCACATTGGAGTGGTAGTAGGGCACGGGGATGGACAGCGGGTGGTAGTCCACCTTGCGGGGCACGAAGTTGCACACCACGAAGTTGTGGCCCTCGAAGACCTGGTGCGCCGGCGGCGGCTGGTGCACGCGGCCGGTGATCGGCTCGAAGTCGTGGATGCTGAACGTGTACGGGTACAGGCAGCCGTCCCAGCCGACCACGTCGAAGGGATGGGCCGGGTACACCATGCGCGTGCCGACGACCGTTCCGCCCGCGCGGTGCTTGACGAGCACCTCGACGTCGGTGCCCTCGCGCAGCAGCGGCTCGGTGGGCCCGTGCAGGTCACGCTCGCAGTAGGGCGCGTGCTCGAGCAGCTGGCCGTAGCGCGACAGGTAGCGCTTGGGCGGCGCGACGTGGCTGTTGGCCTCGATGGCGTAGGCGCGCAGCGGCCCCTCCCCGTGCGGAAGCCAGCGGTGCGTGGTCGAGGTCGGGATGACGACGTAGTCGCCCTGCCCGGCCTCCAGGGTTCCGAACACGGTCTCCACGGTGGCCTGGCCGGACTCGATGTAGACGATCTCGTCGCCGACGGCGTTGCGGTACAACGGCGAGTCCTGGGTGGACACGACGTAGGAGATGCGGACGTCGCCGTTGCCGAGCACGAGCCTGCGCCCGGTGACCACGTCGGTCTCGGCCCAGGCCTCTTTGGCGAACAACTCGTGCAGCCTGAGATGCCGGGGCTTGAGCGGGTGGTTGGCGGTGGTGGCCTGGTCGGGCAGCTCCCACACCTGAGAGTCGACGATCGCCGAGGGCAGCCCGCGGTGGTACAGCAGGGACGAGTCGGAGGAGAAGCCCTCCTCGCCCATCAGCTCCTCGTAGTAGAGCCCGCCTTCGTCGTTGCGATGCTGCGTGTGGCGCTTCGGGGGCACGGTGCCGACCTGGCGGTAGTACGCCATGACTGCCTCCTTGCTGTCTGGTCGAGGGCCGCGGGCAGGCCTGCCTCATATAGTTAATACATTTACTAACTCTGTCAAGAGCCGGCGCGGCTCAGTTCCGCCCCCGCACGTCGAACTGGTCGCGGTTGGTGACGAGCTTGTCGAGCAGCATCACGAGAATGCGCTGCTCGGCCTCGGTGAGCACGGTCGCCCACTCGTACTCGCGCTCGTTCTGCTCGGCGAAGAGCTCGACCATCTCCTGCCTGCCCCGCTCGGTGAGCGAGAGGAGCACCGAGCGGCCGTCCCGCTCGGCGGGCATGCGCTCGAGCAGGCCGTCGGCGACCTGGGTCTTGGCGAGGTTGGACACCGCCGCCCTGCTCATCCCGGTGAGCTCGGCGGCCTTCTTGGCCTCCAGCGGCCCGGCGAGCCAGGTGACGAACAGCAGCCGGAAGCCCGACCAGGACCGCCCCCGGGGCCGGTGCACGGACGCCTCGAGGTCGTAGGTGACGATGTTGGCCGCCCGGTTCAGCGTGAGCAGCAGTTCGGTGGCGAGCTGGTGCCGGAAGCCGTACTCGTCGGCAAGCCTGCGCTTGGCGAGGTCGACGAAAGACCAGAAGTCGAGCTCGGCGGCGTCCCCGCTGTCCTCGTCCGCGGCCATGCACCCCTCCCGCACCGGCCAAGTTAGTAAATATGTGAACTAACTCTAGCCGAGTGTGGCCCGGTAGTCGTTGACCGACTCGGTGACGCCGCGCAGGGTCCGCCGCAGCTCGTCCAGCTGCCGCTCGTCCAGGCCCATGGCCTCGCCCACGACGCCGGGCAGCGGGACGGCCTTCGCGCGCAGCGCGCGGCCCGCGGGTGCGACCGTGACCCGCACCGAGCGCTCGTCGTCGGCCCGCCGCCGCCGCTCGACCAGTTCCAGCTTCTCCAGCCGCTTGAGCAGGGGCGACAGCGTTCCGGAGTCCAGGTGCAGCAGCCGCCCCAGCTCGTTGACGGCCAGCTCGTCGTGCTCCCACAACGCCAGCATCACCAGGTACTGCGGATACGTCAGCCCCAGGTCGTCGAGCAGCGGCCGGTAGAGCGCGGTGACCGCACGCGTGGCCGCGTAGAGCGCGAAGCACACCTGGTCGTCCAGCCGGGGCCCGGCCTCCTGTGCCGCCATCGCGCGCCTCCTGTCCGTCCACCGCCGGCGATCAACACGCCATCGTCGCCGGGGGCCGTCCCCGGCGCAAGACGAAGTGAGCTATCCCATGTTAGGCAATTAAATTGTGCACAATATGGTTGTGTGCGATGTACCGGTCGCCGTCAACCCGAACCCAGGCCCGGCCGGACCGCAACCGACAAGGAGATCGCCATGACCGCCAACCCGCACAACCTGGCCCTCGAGCCCGCCGCCCTGTCCTTCGCCGAGGCCACCGAGGCGCCGCCGTACCTCTACCAGCTGCCCATCGAGGAGGGCCGCGCCGCGGTCGACGAGGTGCAGGCGGGCGAGATCGCCGCGCCCGAGACCGACGTCGAGGACCTCATCATCCCGGGTGGCCCGACCGGGGAGGTCAGACTCCGCATCGTCCGGCCCCGCGGCGCCACCGGCCCGCTTCCGGTGATCGTCTACCTGCACGGCGCGGGCTGGGTCTTCGGCAACGCGCACACCCACGGCAGGCTCGTCGCCGAACTGGCCGCGGGCGCGAACGCCGCCGTCGTCTTCCCCGAGTACGACCGCTCACCCGAAGCCCAGTACCCGGTGCCCGTGGAACAGAACTACACGGCGGCCGTGTGGGTCGCCGAGCACGGCGCCGAGCACGGGCTCGACCCGCGGCGGATCGCCATCGCGGGCGACTCGGCGGGCGGCAACATGGCCGCCGCGGTGACCCTGCTCGCCACACGGCGCGGCACGGTGAGCTTCCGCCACCAGGTGCTGTTCTACCCGGTCACCGACCTGCGCATGGACAGCGAGTCCTACCGCCGGTTCGGCGAGGGCTACTTCCTGCGCGCCGAAGGGATGGTCTGGTTCCTCGACCAGTACATCCCCGACCACGCCCAGCGGACCGAGAGCACGGCCTCACCACTGCTGGCGAGCCTGGACGAGCTGCGCGACCTGCCGCCGGCACTGGTGATCACCGCCGAGGCCGACGTGCTGCGTGACGAGGGCGAGGCCTATGCGGCGCGGCTGCGCGAGGCCGGGGTGCCCGTGGTGGCCGTGCGCTACACCGGGGTCATCCACGACTTCGTGATGCTCAACGCGCTGCGGGAGACCCACGCCGCCGCAGCGGCGATCGCGCAGGCCGCCGCCACGCTCAAGGAGGCGCTGCACGCCTGAGCCGCCGGCGTCCCCGACGGTGGCCGCCCGGCGAGGTCGCGCCGGGCGGCCACCCGCGCGAGTCACTCCCCCGCGGTGCCCTCCGGCCACCGCACGTGCTCGGTGTAGCCGGGGTTCTTGCGCACGTAGGAGCCGATGAACGGGCACACCGGCACGATCACCCGGCCACGGCCGACCGCCTCGTCGAGCGCCCCGGCCGCGAGCACCTTGCCCAGGCCCTGCCCGGCGAAGGCGTCGTCGATCTCGGTGTGCCGGAAGACCGTGCGCCCGTCACTGTCGGCGTACTCGCTGAAGCCGGCGACCGCGTCGCCGACCCAGAGCTCGTAACGGGCCAGCTCCTCGTTGCGCACCACCCGCGCCTGCCCGGTCTCGTCCGTCATACGCACCTCCTCGCCCGCCAGCCTAGTGCCGGGCGAGAGGCAACGCGGTCCGGCGGCGCACCAGGGCACCGTCGGTGCACGCTGCGTACTGAGGGTGCCCGTGGGCTCGCCGCCGCCCGGCGCGGTGTGCGAGGGCGCCGTGGCTCACCCGCCTTTCGTCTACAGCGGACTCACCGGAGCTGGCCCGCCCGCGAGACCACCCTGTCGATGAAGCCGTAGTCGAGCGCCTCCTCGGCCGAGAACCACCGGTCGCGGTCGGCGTCGGCGGTGATGCGCTCCACCGGCTGCCCGGTGTGCGCCGCGATCAGCTCGGCCATCTCGCGCTTGCTGTGCCGCAGCATCGCCGCCTGGCTGGCGATGTCGGACTCCGTGCCACCCACGCCTCCGGTGGGCTGGTGCATCATGACCTGGCAGTGCGGCAGCGCGTACCGCTTGCCAGCAGCGCCCGCCGACAGCAGGAACTGCCCCATCGACGCCGCCAGCCCGAGCCCGTACGTGGCGACGTCGCAGGCGACGAGTTCCATCGTGTCGAAGATCGCCATGCCCGCCGAGATGGACCCGCCCGGCGAGTTGATGTACAGCGCGATGTCGGCGTGCGGATCGTCGGCGGCCAGCAGCAGCATCTGGGCCGTGAGGCGGTTGGCGATGTCGTCGGTCACCTCCTGCCCCAGCACGAGGATCCGTTGCGCCATGAGCCGTTCGGACACCGAGTCCGTCAGTGTCACCCCGGACGGGGTGGTTGCCTGTGCCGTCTGCGCCATCTGCCGCCCTTTCTCGCCGGTCGATCTCCCGGCGACGCTAGGGCAACGACGGCAGTGTCCACAGTGCTCACGGCCCGGCTTCGCCACCGGCGAAATCGCGTCCTGGGGTTTTCGCCACCGGCGAAAGGCCCGAGCACGACCGGCGCGGGTCAGCCCGCGCGCCAGTGCCGCACCACGTCGTCGGCGTCGACGAGCCCGAGCGGGATCCGCGGGCCGGTCCCGGTGCGCATCCACTCGGCGATCCGGCGGTTGAGGCCTGCGACGACGTCGCGGACCTCGCCCTCGGTGCGCAGGCCGCGCACCGCCTCCGGCAACCGCTCGACCTCCTTGCGCAGCCGCAGCGACGTCGGCAGCAAGGCCTCGGTGGAGACGCCCTCGCGGCGCACGAAGTCGCGCAGCCACTCGTTCTCCTCGACCCGGCCGCCGGCACCCGGCAGCGGTTTGCCCGCGCCCGGCAGGTTGTCGAACTCGCCCCGCTCCTGCGCCTCGCGAATCTGCTTGTCCACCCAGGACTCGAAACTGACACCGGGTGGTTTGCGCTCCGTCATGGCAGCTCCCGTCTCACCGCGACCCGTCCCGCTGATATGATACATGTGTACCATGAAGGAGGTGCCGTGCCGAAGACGGTCGACCACACCGAGCGGCGCGCCGGGATCGCCGACGCGCTGGTCCGCGTCGCCGCCCGCGACGGCCTGCACGCGGTGACCCTGCGCGCCGTCGCCGCGGAGGCCGGGGTGTCCCTGCGCCTGGTGCAGTACTACTTCGAGACCAAGGCGCAGTTGCTGCACGGCACGCTGCTCCTGCTGGAGGAGCGCAGCCGGACGCGATGGGCCGCACGGCTGGCGGCGCTGCCCCGGCCGGTGCCCGCCCGCGCCTACGTCGAGGCGTTCCTCGCCGAGGCCCTGCCCACCGACGAGCGGAGCCGCGCCTTCCACCTGGTCTGGACGTCCTACGCGGTGCTGGCCATGACCGATCCGGAACTGGCCGGGCAACCGTTCGTCGCGGGGCCCGCCCGCCTGGAGCGGGAGCTGACCGGCGTGCTGCGCCACGCCAGGGCGAGCGGCGAGCTGGCCGCCGACCGCGACCCGGCCACCGAGGCGGCCCGGCTGCTGGCCGTCAACCACGGGCTCGGCACGAGCGTGCTCGTCGGGCAGCGCGGCCCCGACGACGCCATGGAGGTGCTGCGCTACCACGTCGGCAGGCTCTTCGACGGCTGACCTCACCTCACTCGTACTCGCCGGTCTCCTTCTCCTCGCGTTCCTGTTCGGCCAGGCGCTCCCGCCGTTCGCGCTCGCGCCTGCTGTAGGTCGCCTGCCGGACCGCGTCGGCGGACTCCAGACTGGACCCGAGCGCGCCCGCGACCGTGCCCATCGAGCTGGCCAGCCACGCCAGCTGCAGGTAGTCGCCGAAGCCGACCGGGTGACCCAGGGTCTGCTCGAAGTACGGCGGCGTGATCACCGCCAGCGCCGCCAGGGTGGTCGCCGTGAACAGCACCGCGTACATGCAGGCGACGCCGAGCAACACGGTCGTGATCGTCGCCGCGTTGTACAGCGCCGCCCTGGCCCTGGCCTCGGTGCCCAGCGGCCGCTCCCACAGTCCGTTGTAGCCGGTCACCCACGTGACCATCGCCGTGGCGGCCAGCAGGTTGACCAGCGCCAGCCGCCAGCCGCTGAGCGCGTCGGCCATGGTCCAGATGCTGTTGAAGAACACGCCGAAGGCGCCCGTCGCCACGGCCGCGGCGAACGCGCTGGACAGCTGGGGCACCAGCCGCCACGGCCGGTTGTCGCGCACCATGCCGAACAGCAGCCGCAGGCGCCCGCGCACGCCCACCAGCGCCAGCGAGGCGTCGATGTCGGCGTCGGGATTGTCCAGCCACCGCGCGGGCGCGAAGAGGCCGCGCGCCGTGCCCCGTGGCCGCCCGCCGCCGCGCTCGCGCAGCTCCGCCACGAGACGGACCAGGGTGTCGCACAGGTGCGGGCGGAGGCGGATCGCGCCCACCGCGGGCAGCGATGCCAGCGCGATCCCGTGCCGGGTGCTCACCTCCGCGACCACCGGCCGGAACTCCACCCGCCTCGGCAGGTCGGTCACGCAGAGCAGCAGATCCCAGCCGTGCTTGGCCCGCATGCGCTGGGCGATCCGCGCGAGTGGCACCTCGCCGTCGTCGTCCAGCGTCATCGGCTCCTGCCGGTGGTCGACGTGCCAGGCGATGCCGCCGCCGACCCGCTCGGTGAGCTCCCCCGGCAGCTCGCCGGCGAGTGTGCCCGCCACCTCGGTGGGCAGCCCGGGATCGGTGAGCAGGCCGACGCGGACGGTGCTGGTCGTGGTGTCCTCGTTGCCGGTCACCCGGCCCGGCTACCCGCTCGGCCGCATCTCATGCCCGATCCCATCTGGCCGAACCTCCCGGGCTCTCGGACACACGTGCGGCCGCACGGCCGCGGTTCACCGCCATCTCGGTGATCTCGTGAGGCCATTCAGGCGAGCGCCGTGGCGTCCCGCCTGCCTCGATATGTTGACGTGCGACTGCCGGCAGGCCGGAGGGCCACGTCAGGAGACGAGGAGAGCTGATCGTGGAAGGCGCCACCGCATGCGTTACGACGTCACGTTGCACAACACGCCCCGCCGCACCGCGCTGGCCCGGCGGGGCAAGACGTGGCTGGAGACCCTCGACGAGACGATCCGCACGCTGACCGCGTCGCTCTACCCGCGGGCCGAACGGCACCGGCTCATCCCCTCCGGCCCACCCGAGGTGGCGTATCTGAGCGCGTTCGCGCCCGACGTGCCGCTGCTGATCGAGGCGAGGCTGCCGGTCGCCGGCGCCGAGCGGCTGCGGCCCGGCCACCAGGCGCCGCTCGTGACGCTGCCGCCGCGCCGCTGCGCCAGTACCGTGCACCACGGCGCCTACGACGGGATCGGTGCGGCGTACCGGGCGCTGGAGGAGTGGGTGGTCGAACACCGGCAGCGGCCGGTGGGACCGCCGACGGAGACCTACCTCGTCGGCCCCGGTGAGACGGACCGGGTCGCCGAGTACCGCACCGAGATCAGCATCCCGGTGGCGGGCTGACCCGCGAGTCCTGCGCTCAGGCCCGCGAGTCCTGCGTTCAGGCCCGCGAGTTCTGCGGTCAGCCCGCGGCGTGGTCAGCGCGGGAGCCCGCCAGCCGCGCGAGCAGGTCGCGGCTGGCGCCGGTCACCGCGGGCGGCACGCCCAGCTCGGTGAGCATGTCGGCGGCCGCGGCCATCTCGGCCTGCCGGCGCACGGCGTGCCGGTGCGTCCCGCCCACCAGGCGGTCCACCGTGGAGGAGTCGGCGGCGCTCAGCTCGGTGACGATGTTGTCCCGCAGCCATTCCTCGCAGCCCGCCGCCCTGCCTGCCTCGAGCGCCTCCACCACCGCGGCGGCGAGCCCCTTGAAGAAGACGCTGCGCAGCAGCTTGCGGCTCGCCGCCAGCCCGGCGGGGCCGTCGAGCACGCCCACCGACGCGCCGAGTGGCTCCAGCAGTGCCGCCACGCGTGCCGCGTCCGGGCCGCTGGCCAGCATCGGCACCCGCAGGCCCCGGCCCGGCACGGGTGCCATGATCGCGACGTCGACGCAGGTGGTGCCGTGCTCGGCGGCGATCCGGTCGAGCTCCCGTTTCACCCCGGGCGAGGCCGTGTTCAGATCCGCCCACAGCGCGCCCGCACCGAGGCCGCCGATCCCGGCCCGCAGGGCGCCGACCGCCGCCGAGGCACTGTTGACGCTGAGCACGAGGTCCGCTCCCGCGGCGGCGTCGGCCTCGCCCGCCGTGGCGGCGACACCCTCGCCTGCGGGCACCGCGGGGTCGTAGCCGCGCACCACCGCCCCGGCGGCGACGAGGTCGCCGGCGATCGCGCCGCCCGCCTCGCCCAGCCCCAGCACCGCGATGGTCGGCGCGTCCTCGCGCATTTCCGGCTCCTCTCGTTCGCACCGATACACTAGCTAACAAAATTGGCGACAATAGTTCAACCTGCGATCCGGGAGACGAGGGTGACCGAGGGCGAGACGGCGCGGCCCGTGCAGGGCAAGCCGGTGGTGGACGCGATCCGGGACGCGATCGTGCGCGGTGAGTTCGTGCCCAACCAGCGGCTCGTGGAGGCGGACCTGTCCGCGCGCTTCGCCGCGAGCAGGGCGGCCGTGCGCTCGGCGCTGCTCGAACTGACCAACGAGGGCCTGGTCGAGCGGGTGCAGAACCGCGGCGCCCGGGTCCGTGCCGTGTCGCTGGCCGAGGCCGTCGAGATCAGCGAGGTGCGCATGATGCTGGAGGGCCTCTGCGCGGCCAAGGCGGCCGAACGGGTGACGGCGACGGAGATCGGGGAGCTCACGGCCATCGGCACGCACATGCGCGCGGCGGTGTCCAGCGGCGACGTGCTCGGCTACTCCCGGCTCAACCAGACCCTGCACCGCCGGATCCGGGAGATCAGCGGCCAGGAGACGGCCTCGCGCGTGCTGGAGCGGCTGCGCGCGCAGAGCGTGCGCCACCAGTTCAAGCTCGCCATGCACCCGGGCAGGCCTGCCGTGTCGCTGCCCGAGCACCTGGCCATCATCGAGGCGATCTGCGCCCACGACGCCGAGGCCGCCGAACAGGCCGCGCGTGCCCACCTGCGCAGCGTCATCGCCGCGTTGCGCGAGGTCGACAACGCCGAGGGCGGCGTGCGGCACCTCCCGTAACGAAACCCCAGCCGCGGCGGCCTCCGCTCGCGGCCGGCGTCGGATGGGTTGACGTCTGCGCCAAGATTGTTAACAATCTCGGCGTCGATAATGGCCGCAAAGGAGCGACATGACCGAGCATCCCCAGCCGTCCGCGCACGCGCGTGACCTGGTCCGGGGCGCCTACGACGTGCACGTCCACATCGCGCCCGACGTGATGCGGCGCCGCGTCGACGACGTCACCCTCGCCGAGCGGTTCGCCGCCGTCGGCATGGCGGGCTTCGTCCTGAAGTCCCACTACGTCCCCACCGCCGAACGCGCCGAGGTGGTCCGGCGCGCACGGCCGGGCACCGACGTGCTCGGCGCGGTCACCCTCAACGCCTCCGTCGGCGGGCTGAACCCCATCGCCGTCGAGATCGCGGGCCGCAGCGGCGCCAAGGTCGTCTGGATGCCCACTGTGGACAGTGCCAACCAGCGGCAGTGCCAGGCCGCCGAGCCGGAGGGCGCCACTCCCCCGATGTGGGCGAGGATCCAGGAGGAACTGCGTGACGCCGGGATGGCCGCCGACCCGGTCGACGTGCTCGGCGCCGACGGCGAGGTCCACGAGCCGACCCGGCAGATCCTGCGGCTGATCGCCAAGCACGACATGGTGCTGGCCACCGGGCACCTGCACTCCGACGAGATCGCCCGGGTGATCGACGCCGCCGCCGAGGAGGGCGTGCGGCGCGTGGTGGTGACCCACCCCGAGTTCACCTCCCAGCGCGTCGGCATCGAACGGCAGCGCGCCCTCGCCGCGAAGGGCGCCCTGCTGGAGCGCTGCCTCACCACGCCCTACACCGGCAAGGTCGGCTGGGACGTGTGGCTGGGCAACATCCGCGACGCCGGGCCCGAGCACTCGGTGGTCTCCAGCGATCTCGGCCAGCCGTTCAACCCACCGGTGGAGGACGGGCTCGCGATCGCGGCCGACCGCCTGCTCGAGGCCGGGTTCACCGACACCGAGGTCCGCACGATGACCGTGCACAACAGCAGGTGGCTCGTCGGCGCCGCACCGCTGGCCGACGCACCGGCGAGGAGCCAGGCATGAGCGAGCGACGGCTGCTGGTGGTCGGCGCGCACAGCGCCGACTTCGTGTGGCGCGCCGCGGGAACGGTGGCCGCGCACACCGCGGCGGGCGGAAGGGCGCTCGTCGTGGCCCTGTCCTACGGCGAGCGCGGCGAGTCCGGCGAGCTGTGGAAGCAGGAAGGCCAGACCGAGGAGAACGTCAAGCGCATCCGGCACGAGGAGGCCACCAAGGCCGCCGCCGCCGTGGGCGCCGAGTTCCAGGCCTTCGACCTCGGCGACTATCCCCTGCACGCGACGCAGGAATCCGTCGACCGGCTCGCCGAGCTGATGCGCGACGTCGCGCCGCACGTGGTGCTCACCCACCCGGAGCGGGACCCGTTCAACCCCGACCACCCCGTGGCGCACGCGATGGTCGCGCGGGCGCGGCTGCTCAGCTCCGGAGCCGGAGTGGCCAGCGGGTTCCGCACCGCACCCCCGTCGGAGTTCCTCGTGTTCGAGCCACACCAGCCGGAGCTGTGCGGGTTCACGCCGAGCGTCTACGTCGACATCACCCCGGTGTTCGACCGCAAGGCCGACGCGATGCGATGCATGGCCGCGCAGCAGTACCTGCGGGAGTACTACACGCAGCGGGCCGACCAGCGCGGCAACCACGCCCGCAAGGTCACCGGCGACCCGGCGATCCGGCAGGCCGAGGCGTTCCAGCGGCTGCTGCCGAACGTGGTGGGCGCACTGTGAGCGCGGCATGGGACGAACTGGCCGCCGCCGGGACCGCCACCGTGTACGAGGCCTACGGCAGGCGCGGGCTGCTCGACGTCGAGTGGCTACCGCTGCCCGGCGGGCGCGCCGTGGCCGGTCCCGCGCGGATCGCGCTGTGCGGGCAGGACGACAACCGCACCGTGCACGAGGTGATGGCTCACGCCCGGCCGGGTGAGGTTCTCGTGCTGACGATGCCGCAGCCGCGGCCGGTCGCGCTGCTCGGCGACCTGCTCGCCACCCAGGCCCGCGTGCGGGGCGTCGCGGGAGTGCTGGTCAACGCGTCCGTGCGCGACAGCGCCGACCTGGTCCGCAGTGGACCCGCCGTGTGGACCCGCTGGCGGCGGATACGCGGCGCCACCAAGACCGAGCGCGGCAGCATCGACGTGCCGGTGGAGATCGGCGGCACCACGATCGAGCCCGGTGACGTGCTCGTGCTCGACGACGACGGCGTCACCGCGGTGGCGCGCTCCGATGTGGACTCCGCACTGGAGTCCGTGCGACAGCGGCTGTCCACGGAGGAAGGCCTGCGCGCACGCTGGCAGGCCGGTGAGCTCAGCTACGACGCCTACGGCCTGCGGGCCGAGGACGAGACCGACGAACGGGGTCAACGATGACCGCACTCCTGCACACCAGCGGGCTGACGAAACGCTTCGCCAAGGACGACGTGGCCACCGTCGCGCTGCGCGACTTCACCCTGAGCATCGAGGAGGGCAGCTTCGTCGCCGTGCTCGGGCGCAGCGGCTGTGGCAAGTCGACGCTGCTGAACCTGCTGGCCGGGCTCACCGAGCCCAGCGAGGGCGAGGTGCGCTACAAGGACCGGCCGCTGTCCGGGCCGGACACCGAGATCGGCTACCTCACCCAGTCCGACACGCTCATGCCGTGGCGGGGCGTGCAGCGCAACGTCGAGATGCCGCTGGAGATCCGCGGCGTGCCCTCGGCCGAGCGCAGGCGCGTGGCGGCCGGCCTGATCGAGCGGGTCGGGCTCGCCGGCTTCGAGCACCACTACCCTCGCGAGCTCTCCGGCGGCATGCGGCGCAGGGCGAGCCTGGCCAGGATGCTCGCGGCAGACCCGGCCACCCTGCTCATGGACGAGCCGTTCGGCGCGCTCGACGCGCAGCTGCGCCGCGAGCTGCAGGAGGAGCTGCTGCGGCTGTGGGCCGAGGGCGGCCAGACGGTCGTGTTCGTCACCCACGACATCGAGGAGGCGCTCCTGCTCGGCGACCGCGTGGTGGTGCTCGGCCCGATCGGCACCATCCTGCTGGACCGCGCCGTCGAGCTGCCCCGGCCACGCTCCGCGGACGCGCTGCGCGTCGACCCCGCGTTCGTCGCCCTGCACACCGAACTGGCCGCCGCGCTGCGGGAGGGAGCCCGATGAGCACCACCGACGACCTGCTGACCCCGGCGGGCAGGCAAGAGGGGCCCGTGCGGGTCGCGCTGCCGCGCACCTGGTGGCAGCGCCACGGCAGCACCACCACGGTGTGGTCGCTGCGGCTGGCGCTGCTCGTGCTGCTGCTGGGATTCTGGCAGCTGGCGGCCGACCGCTGGATCGACATCACGTTCATCAGCAAGCCCAGCGACATCGCCGAACGGCTCGGCGAGTGGGCGGCCGACGGCACGCTGTGGCTGCACACCTGGATCACCGTGCAGGAGATCGTCTACGGCTTCGCGCTCGGCGCGGTCACCGGCGCGCTGGCCGGGTTCGTGCTGGCCTCGCTGTCGCTGGTGTACCGGGTGCTCGACCCGTTCGTGATGGCGCTGTACTCCATCCCGAAGGTGGCGCTGGCGCCGCTGTTCATCGTCTGGTTCGGCATCGAGATGCACATGAAGGTGCTGCTGGCCGCGGCGACGGTGTTCTTCCTGGTGTTCCTCAACACCGCGGCCGGGGTGCGCGACGTCGACCGCGGGCTCGTCGACGCGGTGCGGCTGATGGGCGGCAACCGCTGGCACATCGCCCGCAAGGTGGTGCTGCCCGCGTCGATGACCGGCGTGCTCACCGGGCTGAAGGTGGCCATCCCGTACGCGTTGATCGGCGCGGTGATCGGCGAGCTGGTGGCTTCCAACCGCGGCCTCGGTTACCTCATCAACGACGCCGCCGCCCAGTTCGACACCGCGGGCGTGTTCGCCACGCTCGTCGTGCTCAGCGTCATCGCGGCCGTGCTCAACGTCGTGGTGGGCCTGCTCGGCAAGCGTGTCAACCGCTGGAAGCCGATCGATGAGTGAGCGCCGGTTCCCCAGCCGCCGCAGTGTACTCAAAGGACTCGCGGCCGGCCCGCTGCTGGCCGCGGGCTGCGCCACGCGGCACTCCACGACCCCGCCCGGTGTGCTCAACATCGGCCAGATCAGCAACTCCGTGGCCTTCCTGCCGCTGTTCATCGCCGAGCACGAGGGCTTCTTCACCGACGCGGGTCTCACCCTGGGCGAACGGCCCCGGCTCGGCACGGGCGCCAAGGTCGCCGCGGCGCTGAAGTCCGGCAGCATCGACCTCGGCGCCGGGGTGACCACCGACGCGTTCAACCTCGCCCGCATCGACGACGGGACCCGGATCGTGTCCAGCCTGGTGACCGAGTACTACGTCGACCTCATCGTCGCGTCGTCGTTCGACGGGCCCGGCGACGAGGCCGGCACCGGCGAGCGAGTCGGGGCGCTGGTGGGCAGGCGGATCGGCATCACGGGCCCCGGCAGCGGCACCGAAGGGCTCGTGAACTACCTGTTCGGCAGCATCGGCCGCGATGCCGCCGTCGACGCCACGCTCGTGAACCTCGGCAGCTCGGCGACGGCGGCCATCGGTGCCCTGCGGTCCGGGCGGGTGGACGCGCTGGCGTTCTTCCAGCCGATCGGGCAGCAGGCCGAGGCGACCGGGGTGGGCCGCATCTACCTCTCCCCCGCCCGCGGCGACGTGCCGAGCCTGCGGGGCGCGCTGCACGGCATCGTGTTCAGCACCACCCGGCTGCTGGATCGCAAACGCGAGGAGCTGGCCGGCTTCCAGCGGGCGATCCAGCGCGCGCTGGACGTCATCCACGGTGACGAGGCCCGGGCACGGGACCTGCTGGGGCGCTACCTGGACAAGTCCAAGCCCGCCGCGCTGGACGCCCTGCTGCCGATCCTGCGCCGGGAGGCCCCCCGCACGCCCGCCGTACGCCGGGGCGCCTTCGAGACAGCCAGGAGGTTCCACCTGGAGAGCGGGCTGGTCTCGAAGGCGCCGGACTACCGCGCGATCAGCCAGGCGTGACGCCGCTGCGGCCGGCCACCGTCCCGGCCTCCACCGGCTCGTCGGTGAGGTTGGCGCGGTGGCTCTCCCGCGTGATGAGGATGCACACCACGGTGAGCAGGCAGCAGCCCGCGATCACCGCCGAGATCGCCGTGGTGCCCGCGCCGGTCATGCTGGCGAACACGACGGGCCCGATGCCGGCGCCGAGCCCCGCGATCTGGTAGCCCAGCGACGCGCCGGTGTAGCGGTTGCGGGTGCCGAACATCTCGGTGAACAGCGCCGCGAGCGGCCCGTACATCGCCGGGTGCGTCACCGACTGGCCGAGCACGACGGCCAGGGTGAGCAGCACCGCCGAGCCGCTGTCGATCATCGGGAAGAGCAGGAAGGCCACCGCGGCGGTCGCCACGGCGCCGCCGAGCACCACCGGGCGCCTGCCGACGCGGTCCGACAGCGCCGAGAAGCCGACGATGCCGAACACGGCGCCCACCGACGACAGTGTCAGCGCGTTGAGCACGGTCTGCCGCTCGAAGCCGGCACCCACGGCGTAGGCGATGAGGAACGTGGTGAGCGTGCCCTGCGCGACGAAGGCGCCGAAGCCGACGCCGACGGCGAGCAGCAGGTTCTTCGGGTGCTTGCGCAGCACCTCCACGAGCGGCAGGGAACGCGGGGTCCGGTCCTGCGCGGCGGCGAACACCGGCGTCTCCTCCACCTTGAGCCGCACGAACAGCCCGATGGCGAGCAGCACGACGCTGAGCAGGAACGGCACCCGCCAGCCCCAGGCGAGGAACTGCTCGTCGGTGGTGACGGCGGCGGCGAGGGTGAGCATGAGTGTGGAGACCACCATGCCGCTGGGCGCGCCGGCGTTGGTGAAGCTGGCCCACAGCCCGCGCCGGGTGGTGGCGTGCTCGGCGGACATCAGCACGGCACCGCCCCACTCGCCGCCGACCGCCACACCCTGCAGCACGCGCAGCAGCACGAGCAGGATCGGCGCCCAGGCGCCGATCTGGTCGTAGGTGGGCAGCAGGCCGATCAGTGTGCTGGCGATGCCCATCATCGTCATCGTGATCACGAGCATCCGCTTGCGGCCGAGCACGTCGCCGAAGTGGCCGAACAGCACGCCGCCGAGCGGACGGGCCAGGTAGCCGGTGGTGAACGTGCCCAGGCTCGCGACCGTGCCGACCACCGGGTCGAGGCTGGAGAAGAACACCTTGCTGAACACGACCGCCGACGCGGTCGCATAGAGAAGGAAGTCGTAGTACTCGATGACGCTGCCGAGGTAGCTCGACAGCACCGCACGCCGGAGCTGCGTCCGGGAGTGGCGGGGAGCTGAAGTGTCTGACATCGCGGGAACCCTGCCTCGTTGCTGGCCGCTGGGGACGTCAGAAAGTTAAGCACTATCGCTACGGCAGTCAATGGCTTGCCCAATATCGAAGCGCTTACGATGGCGTCGTGACCGATGATCTCGCCGAGCTGGCCCCCCTGGGCGGGGCCGACGCGGAGCCCGCGGAGTTCTCCGAGCTCCCGGAGGCGCCGCGTCCCCAGGCGCTGCTGCTCACCTTCTTCGGCTCGTACGTGCTCGGCCGCGGCGTGCACGTCGCCACCGCCAGCGTGCTCGACGTGCTGAGCAGAGCCGGGGTGTCCGAGCACGCGACCCGCTCGACGCTGAGCCGGATGGCGCGGCGCGGCCTGCTGACCCGCACGCGCCGGGGCCGCAGCGTCTACGTGGGCCTCACCGAGCGCTCCACCGCGATCCTGCAGGACGGCGAGACCCGCGTCTGGCGGCTCGGTGCGGTCAACGCCCACGGGGACGGCACGTGGACGCTGCTCGGCTTCTCGATGCCCGAGTCGTGGCAGCGGCAGCGGCATGTCCTGCGCTCGCGCCTGCTGTGGGCCGGGTTCGGCAGCCTGCAGAGCGGGCTGTGGATCGCGCCGTCGACCGTCGACGTGGAGCCCCTGCTCGAGGGGCTGGAAGCCGACGAGCACATCAAGGTGTTCCAGGCCAGGGCGCTGCCGCCCACCGACGTGGCCGAGCTGGTGCGCGACGCGTGGGACCTCGACAGCCAGGCCGGGCGCTACCGGCGGTTCCTCGCCCGGTGGGAGACGCCGGAGCGCGCCACGCAGTCCGGTGACCCGCTGGCGCGGCACCTGCTGCTGCAGACCGAGTGGTTGCAGGCCATCCGAGGCGACCCGCGCCTGCCCCGCGAGCACCTACCCGCCGACTGGCCCGCCGAACGCGCCCAGCATGTGTTCCGCACGCTCAACGCCGAGCTGGAACCCTCGGCCCGCGCGATCGCCGCGGACGTGCTCGACACGCTGCCGGACGCCGAGGACGGGCGCCCGGCAACGCGGACCGCTCCCTGAGCGTCGCCCAGCCGGGAGTGGTCAGCGGCGCAGCTGCGACTTCGCCTTCGAGTAGATCCGGCGGGCCGTCATCAGCTGCGGGTACTGCTCGGACAGCCCGCGCAGCGTGTGCGAGAGCCTGCGCACGGGCGCCGGGACCGCCGACGGCGGTGCGGCGCGGGGTGCGGCCCTGAACTGCAGGTAGCGGGCGAGCGCCTTGACCGCGACGGCGAGCAGTTCCGAGTCGGCGGGCATGGTGGACGGCTCCGGCTCACCCTCGCGCGGCGGCGCGGGCATGAGGTCGTCCAGGTCGCCGACGACGTGGTAGCCACGGTCGCGGATGTCGTCGATGAACCGCTGCGCGGTCTCGCAGATCCAGGGGTAGTCCTCGGCGGGCACCCGGATCGGCGACGGATCGGGCAGGCGCGACAGGATCTTGGCGGCGAAGGTGTCCTTGACCGTGGTGGCGTAGCGCATCCACGGGAAGTCCTTGTCCAGCGCGACGTTGATCCTGCGCAGCAGCTCCGTCTCGACCATGCCGAGGGAGAAGTTCTCCTGCGGCACCTCGGTGGAGTAGTTCTCCGGGTCCAGGCCGACCACCGGAGCGAAGCGCTCCCACAGCAGCCGCGACGACGCACCGCGCGGCGGGACCGTCACGACGTGGACCCGCTCCGGCGGCAGGGTGCCGCCCCAGGTGCGCAGCACCCTCGGCAGGTCCTGGAAGTCCCAGAACGGCCGGGTGATGCCGTTGAGCTCGCCGGAGCGCAGGGCGCCGAGGAAGGCGTCGTAGGTGGTCCTGTGCCGGGTCTTGACGTTCTCCTGCCACACCGAGGGCACCTGCCGGGCGAAGTCGCGCACGGTGCACACCACGTGCACCTCGGCGAACGACAGCGCGGAGAGCACCTGCTGTGCCTCCTCCGGGCTGGCGGGGGCCATCAGCTCCGTGGAGAAGACCGACGCGGGCTTGTCGGTGTTCTCGAGCTCCGCGACGACGCGCTCGAACGCGCCCGGCACGCGCTCCTCGTTCCACGCCTTGTACCGCGTGTTGTGCACGTCGATGATCGCGCGGTGCTGCTCGCCTCTCTCCGCACCCGGATAGAGCACGCCGTCGGCGGCCATCGCCTCACGGTGGTGCCACATCAGGGCCTGCAGCGAGGTCGTGCCGGTCTTCGGCAGACCGATGTGGAGGTACACGCGGTGGGAAGGGGAGGCCATGGGCAAGGGATCGTAGTAGATGCCGGCGACCCCTCCGCGAGCCCACCCGGCTCCCCAATGCGGCATTCGCTCCATCCAGTGGAACAAATGTGGCATTGGGGAGCTCTGGGCACCACCGGTCAGGCGGCCGCGGCCTCCAGGGCGCGGGCGGTGAGGACGCGGGCCAGGTGGCGGCGGTACTCCGCGGTGGCGTGCGGCTCGTCGACCGGGCTGGTGCCCTCGGCGGCCAGCTCGGCGGCCTCGGCGATCGGCGCGCCGGAGGCCAGCGCCCGCTCGGTCGCGCTCGCCCGCAGCGGCGTGCCCGCCATGTTGACCAGCCCCACGGACTGCCCGCACACGGCCACGCCCACGATCGCCCAGTCGATGGCGCGCCGGGTGAACTTCTCGAACGCCCAGCCACGGCCGGTCTGGCGAGGCAGCCGGACCTCGGTGAGCAGCTCGTCCGGCTCCAGCGGGGTGGTGAACGGGCCGAGGAAGAACTCCGTGGCGGGGATCTCCCGCTCGCCCCGCGGTCCGCGGGCCACCAGGGTCCCGTCGCAGGCCAGCAGCGCCGCGGCCAGGTCGGCGGCCGGGTCGGCGTGCACCAGCGAGCCGCCGATCGTGCCGCGGTGGCGCACCTGCTGGTCGCCCACCTCGCCGGCGACGTGGGCCAGCAGCGGCGCATGCTCGCGCAGCACGCCGTCGCCGTGCAGGTCGTGGTGGCGGGTCAGCGCGCCGATGCGCACGGTGTCGCCGTCGAGCCGCACGAACCGCAGCTCGTCCAGCGGCGCGAGGTCCACCAGCACCTCGGGTGCGGCCAGCCGCAGCTTCATCAGCGGGAGCAGGGAGTGGCCGCCCGCGAGCGGCTTGGCCTCGTCGCCGTGCTCGGCGAGCGCGGCGAGCGCCTCCTCGACGGTGTTCGCGCGCTGGTAACGGAACTGTGCCGGGATCACTGGGCGACCTCCTGCCCGGACGCGTCGACCACCGCGTTGACGATGTTGTGGTAGCCGGTGCAGCGGCACAGGTTGCCCTCGAGCCCCGTGCGCACCTCCTCGCGCGTGGGCTTGGGGTTGTGCGCCAGCAGCGACACCGACGCCATGATCATCCCCGGCGTGCAGAAGCCGCACTGCAGTCCGTGCTGCTCGCGGAACGCGCGCTGCACGGGGTGCAGGTCGCCGTCAGGGCCGGTGAGCCCCTCCAGCGTCGTCACCGCGTGCCCGTCGGCCTGCGCCGCCAGCACCGTGCACGACTTCACCGACTCGCCGTCGAGCAGCACCGTGCACGCGCCGCACGACGTGGTGTCGCAGCCGATGTTCGTGGCGGTCATTCCGGCCTGCTCGCGCAGGAAGTGCACGAGCAGCATCCGGTCCTCGACCTCCTCGGACACCGTCCGCCCGTTGACCTCGATCGTGACCCGCACCGCTCAGTCCGCCTTCCTCGCGTCGTTGATCGCCTGCCACACCCGAAGCGGTGTGGCGGGCATGTCCAGATGCCTCACCCCCAGGTGCGCCAGGGCGTCCACGACGGCGTTGTGCACGGCCGGGGTGGAGCCGATGGTCGCCGCCTCGCCGATGCCCTTGACGCCGAGCGCGTTGCGGGTCGTGGGCGTGGCCATGTGGAGCAGTTCGAAGTCGGGCAGCTCCGTGGCGCTGATGAACGAGTAGTCCGCGAGCGTGGCCGTGGTGGGGTTGCCGTCGCTGTCGTAGCTCATCACCTCCAGCAGCGCCTGAGCCGCGCCCTGGCCCAGCCCGCCGTGCCGCTGACCCTCGAAGGCCAGCGGGTTCACCACCGGGCCGGCGTCGTCGAGAGCGACGATGCGCCGCAGCACGACCTTGCCGGTGAGCGTGTCCACCTCCACCACCGCGAGGTGCGCGCCGAACGGGAAGGTCGGCGTGCCCTCGTCGTACCAGACGTCCTCCGACAACTCGCCGTCCCCGGCGCGGGCCGCCACATCGGCCCAGCCGACGGTGGCGCTCGACGGCGCGCCGCGCACGTGCCAGGCACCCCGGTCGGTGTCGAGCACGACGTCGTCGGGCGAGGCCTCCAGCATCTCGGCGGCCAGCGCGCGGGCCCGCTCGATCACGGTCTCGGCGGCCCGGCGCACGGCGGAGCCGCCCAGCTGCAGCGACCGGGACCCGAAGGTGCCGACGCCGGTGGGCACCTCATCGGTGTCGCCGTGGCGGACGGTGATGCGCTCCAGCGGAATGCCGAACTGGTCGGACAGCAGCATCATCAGCGAGGTGCCGAGGCCCTGGCCGTGCGGCGAGGCGCCGGTGTAGGCGGTGAGCGAGCCGTCCGGGTTGACGTCGACCCGGCCGCTCTCGCCGCCGCCGTCGCCGCCGGTGATCTCGACGTAGGCCGCCAGCCCGAGGCCCAGCGCCACCGGCTCGCCCGCCTCCCGCCTGCGTGCCTGCTCCGCGCGCAGCTGGTGGTAACCGCCCGCCTCCAGCACGCGGTCGAGGGCGGCGGCGTACTCGCCGGTGTCGTAGCTGGCCCCCGTGGGGGTCTGGTACGGGAATTCCTCCGGCCGGATGAAGTTGGTCCTGCGCACCTCGGCGGGGTCGCGGCCGATCTCGGCGGCGAACAGGTCCATCGCGCGCTCGATCGCCGCGGTCGCCTCGGGCCTGCCCGCACCGCGGTAGGCCGAGATCGGCGTGGTGTTGGTGACCACGCCCTTGCTGCTGGTCTCCACGCGCGGGAAGTGGTAGACGCCGGAGGCCATCAGCTCGGTCAGCGTCGGCAGGAACAGCGTCCTCGGGTAGGCGCCCGCGTCCTGCACCACCTCGAGCCGGAACGCCAGCACGGTGCCGTCGCGGCGCCCGCCGATGGTGACCGTGTTCTGCTGTGCGCGGCCGTGGGTCATCGCGGTGAGGTTCTCGCTGCGCGTCTCCGTCCAGCGCACCGGCCTGCCCGCCCGCCTGGCCGCCCACCCGAGCACCACCGGCTCCGGGTCGGAGCCGATCTTGGCGCCGAAGCCGCCGCCGACGTCCGGGGTCACGATGCGGATCCGCTCCTCGCCGACCCCGAGGCCCAGCGCGATGATCGTGCGCGCCAGCTGCGGGTTCTGGGTGGAGAGCCACACCGTCAGCCGGTCGTCCTCGCCCCAGGCGAGGGCGGCGCCGCGCACCTCCAGCGGCGCGGGTGCCACGCGCTGGTTGACGATCGTCTCGGTGACCACGACCTCGCAGTCGTCGAACGCGTGCTCGTCGAACTCGCCTCCGGTGACCTGCGCGACGTTGCTGCCGAGGTCCGGAAACAGCAGCGTCTCGTCGGCCAGCGCGGCGTCGATGCTCGCGACCGCCTCCAGCGGGTCGTAGTCGACGTCGACGAGCTCGGCGGCGTCGGCGAGCTGGTAACGCTGCTCGGTGAGCACGAGCGCGACCGGCTCGCCGACGTAGCGCACGACGCCGTCGGCGAGCCACGGCTGGGCGACGGGCCCGGCCTGCCCCGGCGCGAGGTCGATGTCGGCGGCCGTGTAGACCGCGACGACCCCGGGCGCCTGCAGGGCCTCCGAGGTGTCGATCGACGTGATGCGGGCGTGCGCGACGGGGCTGCGCACGAACGTCGCGTGCACGGCGCCGGTGAGCGCCTCGTGCCGCAGGTCCTCGACGTAGGTGCCGCCCTTCGTGATCAGCGTGCCGTCCTCGACACGGACCACGCGGGTGCCGACAATGCTCATCTGGCCTCCTGGTCCGACTACCCCGCGATCATGCCTCGTCCGCCCCGCGCACGTCGCCACCCCCGCCCCGTTCTTCCGTCCTGCGGAAGGAATCCCGGCCCGGACGCCGGTGCCCGCCCGGCCACGGCGACGCGCCCGCACCCGGCAGGACTGAGCCTCAGGCCGTCGCGGAGCCGTCGCCGCCCTTGCGGGCCACCCCGGCCAGCACGGGCGCGCGGTCCGGGTCGTCGGCGAAGCGCGTGGCCGCGTCGGGCCGCCACCGCGCCGCGGGCACGATGCCGGGCTCGGCCAGCGTCCAGTCCCCGAAGAACGGCAGGAACTCCTCCGCGGTGCGCAGGTGCATCCGGTTGGTGGTCTGCTGGTAGTTGCGCTCCACCTCACGCTGTTGCGCGTCGTCGGCGCGGCGGGAGCCGTGGGACAGCACGAGCAGCGAGCCCGGCGCCAGCCGCTCGCGGTAGAACGCCAGCGACGCCTCCGGATCCCGCTCGGGCGGCATGAAGTGCAGGATGCCCACCACGAGCAGGCAGGTGGGCCGGGTGCGGTCGATCAGGCCGGTGGCGACGATCTCGTCCCACAGGCGCGCATGGTCGAAGAAGTCGCCGAGCAGGGCCCGGTGCCGGTCCGGGTCGGCGGTGTCGGCCAGCAGGATCTCGGCGTGCGCCCGCGCGATCGGCTCGTTGTCGACGTAGACCACCCGGCACTGCCCCGGCGCCGCCTCGTCGGCCACCTCGTGCACGTTGCCGACGGTGGGCAGTCCCGAGCCGATGTCGACGAACTGCCGCACGCCCTGGTCCACGGCGTAGCGCACCGCCCGGCCCAGGAACGCCCGGTTGGCCTGCATGGCCAGCCGCATCTCGGGCATGATCGCCAGCTGCCGCTCGGCGAAGTCCCTGTCGATGGCGTAGTGATGGGTGCCGCCCAGGATGTAGTCGTAGACCCGGGCGGAGCTGGGCCTGTCCACGCTGTCCCGCAGCCGGTCGTCGGAACTCCGGGCGTCGGTCACGTCGTCCTCCTCACCTCGGCGCCGCCACCCTAGCGGTCCCGCGAAGCCGCAGGCGAAAAAACGGCTCGCCCCGGGCCGTGGCGCCCCGGCAGACTCGGCGGACCACGACCGGAGGTGAGCGCCCACCGATGACCGGGCACCCTGCCGTGACCATCGCCGAGACCCCGCCGTCGGCGCCCGAGGCGAGGCGCGTGCTGCGCGACTACGTCAGCGACGTCGCCGGGCGGTACCACGGTCGCCCGGCCACCGCGGAGGAGGTCGACGCCGCGCTGCGGGACGAGCCCAGCGACGACCTGGTCCCTCCGGACGGGCTGCTGCTCCTGGCGCGGGAACACGGCGCGGTTCTCGGCTGCGCGGGGCTGCGGCTGATTCCGGGCGGCATCGGGGAGCTGACCCGCGTGTTCGTCCACCACGCCGCCCGCGGGCGCGGGATCGCCTCGGCGCTGCTGCGCGAGCTGGAGGCCCGGGCCCGCGCGCGGGGGGTGCACACGCTGCGCCTGGACACCCGGTCCGACCTCGTCGAGGCCCGTGCCCTGTACCTGCGGCACGGCTACACCGAGATCGAGCCGTACACCGAGGGCCCGTACGTGGACCACTGCTACGCCAAGCGGCTCACCACCGGCGGAACCGGCGCCCGGCACCCGGCCGCGCTGATCTCCGGGTCCGCGTCAGGGACCTCACCGATGCGGGACCGCGGGGGCCGCGGGATCGTGGAGGCATGACACAGACGACGAATCGCCTCACCCGCTCGCGCAGCAATCGCATGATCGCGGGTGTGTGCGGCGGGCTGGCCGAGCGCTACGGCTGGAACCCCAACACGGTGCGCCTGCTGTTCGTGCTGTCCTGCCTGCTGCCCGGGCCGCAGGTCCTGGCCTACCTGGTGCTGTGGCTGGTCATGCCGAAGGGCCGCTGACCGCCACTGGCCGCAAGCCGCGGCGGGCCGGCCCTGCTTGTCAGTAGAAGTGGTGCAGCCGCGGCCACAGCCGGGACCACGGCGCGGTGGTGCCCGCGCACAGGCGCACGCGGGTGCCCTGCTCGTCGTTGTCGACGCCGAGGCCGTTGTCGTGGGAGGCCACGACCCGGCAGGCGGTGAAGGCATCCGGGGTGTCCTCGCCTGCCGGCCCCACCAGCAGCACCGGGCCGCGCAGGGTGTCCGGCGGCGGGCCCCAGTCCGCGTAGGACATGTGCCCCGAGTAGGGCTGGGGCAGCCCGAGGCCGGGACCGTACCGCTCGATCGCGCCGGCCTGGCCGTAGTTGCTCGTCACGATCACCGCGGTGGCGCGCTCCGGCGGCGGGATCTGCCGCCACGCCCGCGCGATCGTCGCCGCGAACTCCGGCCACCCCACCTGCTCGCCCTGTTCCTTGTTCATGGCGAGCACGGGACCGTTCAGCAGGCCCGGCGGCAGCACCGGCAGGGCCACCACCACCGACAGGACGCCGCCCACCACCGCGGACGTGGTGGCCAGCGAGCGTCGCGACGCGACCGGGCCCCGCCGCAGCCAGTGCAGCGTCGGTTCGGCCCCGGCCGCCACGAGCAGCAGCAACAGCGGGATCGAGTAGTACGGCTTGCCGCCGAGCGCCAGCAGCGCGATGCACAGCAGCGGGTAGCTCACCGCCAGGGCACGCGCCCACCGCAGCTCCGGCCGCCGCCACAGCCGGACGAGCCCAGCCAGCCACACCGGCGCCAGCACCGGCGACAGGTAGGCCAGCTGCAGCGGCACGAACAGGATCCGGTTCTCGGCGCCGTCGTCCTCGCTGATGCCGCCCGCGACGGTGAGCAGCGGGAAGTCGTGCGCCGCCTGCCACACCACCACCGGGGCGGCGAGCGCCGCGGCGAGCGCGACACCGGCGCCGAGCCAGCCGCTGCGCAGCACGCTGCGCGGCCCCACCAGCAGGACCGCGAGCCCGAGCACCGCCACCAGCAGCAGCACCAGCCACTTCGCGGCCAGGCCTGCCCCGACCGCCAGGCCGATGGCGACCCACCAGCGGCCGTCGCCCGTGCGCAGCAGCCGCAGCGCGAGCAACCCGACGACCGTCCACACCAGCAGGTCGAGCGTCGCGGTGGACAGCATGTGCCCGGTGACGAGCACGAACGCCGACAGCGCCGTGGCCGCCGCCGTCAGCACCTGGGCGGCGCGGCCGCCGCCCAGCTCCCTGGCCACGAGCGCGACGACCACGACCGTCGCCGCCGCGACCAGGCCCGGCACCACCCGCAGCGCGGCCGGGCTGTCGCCGAGGACCTCCCCGGCGGCCCTGGCCAGCATCGGCACGAGCGGAGGCTGGTCCACGTAGCCCCACGCGGGCCGCTCACCCGCCGCCACGAAGTACAGCTCGTCGCGGTGGAAGCCGTACCGCCAGGACACCGCGGTGAGCACGGCGAGCTGCGCCAACGCGACGAGGCCGACCGGTCGCCACGCGAAGCCCGGCAGCGGCGCCACACCGTCCCGTGGCGCGGGCCGCACGTCCACCGTTCCCATACCCCACCCCCAGCCCAGCGCGGTGAGCCTAGCGCGGGCCGGGCCGCCGCGGCACCGCCGACGGTCGCAACCCGGCGGATAATGGAAGGCGACGGGAGGTGGGCGACGTGGCGCGGCACAGTGTGGTGCTGGTCCGGCAGTGGGATCAGCAGATGGGCGGATCGGGCTGCTGCGGCAGGCTCGACGGCGAGGCGATCGGGGTGCTGGGCGCGGCCGGTGCCGAGGACCCGTACGCGCACTGCCGCGACGACATGGAGCGCACCGGCGCGGTGTACCGGGCGCTGCGGGAACGCTTCGCCGACGACGAGGTGGAGCTGACGGTGGCCGATCCGCGCAACACCGCGTGGCTGCTGCCCGCGGTGTGGCGGGCCGCCCGCCGGCGCGGGCTGCCGTGGCGCGTCGCGGCCCGGCAGGTCGTCGCCGCCACCGGCGCCACGGCGCTCGTCTGCGACGGGCTGGTGCTCGGCCGTGACGTCACCCCGGAGCAGGCCGTCGCCGCCGTCGAGGCCGATCTCGCCGCGCGCTGAGGCCGTGGCGGGCCCGGACGCCGGCGCGCCGGCTACCCGGCCGTCAGCAGGGCGACCGCGGCGCCCGCCGCCCCGAGGCCCGCCGTCTGCGTCCACGACAGCCGCTCCCGGAGCAGGGTGATGCCGAGCAGCACCGGGATGGCCGGGTACAGCGACGACAGCACCACCGCGATGACGACGAGCTGCTGGCGCGTGGCCAGCAGGTAACAGACGAGCGCGAGCGCGGCGGCCGCGCCGGTGGCGGCGGCGCCGAGCGTGACCCGCGCGGGCGGACGCGGCCGGCGCGCGGCGGCCAGTGCGGGCACGAGCAGGGTGCCGATCGCGGCCACCCGGCCCGCGACCACCGGCCAGAGGCCGGACGCGGGGCCCGCCTGCGCCAGTGCCAGGTACTGCAGGGCGATCCCGGCGCCGGCGAGCAGACCGTCCCCGGCCGCCGCCACGGGCCCGGAGCCACCGTCGCGGGGCCGCGAGACCAGCCACAGCGCGGGCACCGCCACGCCGATCCCGGCCCAGGCCGCCAGGGAGGGCCGCTCGCCCAGCAGGACCACCCCGGCCAGCACCGGCAACGCCACCCCGCCGACCGCGCTCACCGGCACCACCACGCTCATCGCCGCCCGGCTCAGCCCCCGGAACAGCAGCAGCATCCCGACGCCGGTCCCGACGCCGGAGAGCAAGCCCCAGCCGACATCGGCCGGGCTCACCGCCGCCGCCGTCGCCAGCGGCGTGGCCGCCAGCGCGAGCACGAGGCCGCCTGCCTGCCCGGCCAGCGCCACGTGGGTGGCGTGCGTGTGCCGGGACAGCAGGCCACCCGCGAAGTCGGACAGCCCGTAGCAGGCCGCCGAGGCGAGCGCGAGCAGCGCGCCCACGCGTCACCGGCTCCGAGCGATGCGGCACTCATGCATGACTCATGCATAACAGGCGGCACCGAGCGGCGCAAGGCGTCCACCGTGAGGGCTCAGGCGGGCAGGGTGCCGACGACGACGGTGGCCCCCAGCTCCGCCGACGTCGTCACCGCCGGCTCCAGCCCGTCGCCGCGGAACGTCTCGGCGGCGACGGGCGCCTGCCGCTCGCTGGTCTCGACCAGCAGGCGTCCCCCGGGAACGAGCCAGCGTGGCGCCAGGGCGCTCACCCGGCGCACGACGGCGAGCCCGTCGGCGCCCCCGTCGAGGGCGATCGCCGGCTCGTGCTCCCTCGCCTCCGGCGGCAGCAGGGCGACCTCGGCCGTCGGCACGTAGGGCACGTTGGCGGTGAGCACGCCGATCCGCCCGCGCAACGCGGCGGGCAGGGGCGCGTCGAGGTCACCCTCGTGGACGTGGCCGCCGACGCGCGCGAGGTTGCGCCGGGCGCAGCGCACGGCGGCGGGCTCGATGTCGGTGGCGTGCAGCCGGGTGGCGCCGAGCGCCGTCGCCAGTGCCAGGCCCACCGCGCCCGTGCCGCAGCAGAGGTCGGCCACGACCGAGCCCGGCGGGGCGAGCCGCGCGGCCTCGTCGACGAGGAACTCGGTGCGCCTGCGCGGCACGAAGACGCCGGGCTCGGTCACGATGCGCAGCCCGTGGAAGGCCGTCCAGCCGAGGACGTGTTCCAGCGGCGTCCCGGCGGCGCGCCGCGCCACCAGCTCGGCGAGCGCGGCGGGCTCCCGCGCCTCGGCGAGCAGCAGGCGCGCCTCGTCCTCGGCGAACACGCATCCGGCGGCACGCAGGGTCGCCACGACGGCGGACAGGGAGGGGAACACGGACGGTGAAGCGGTCATGGGCGCCTTTCGGGACGAGCCGCGGGCGCTCGCCGCCGTCAGGCCGTCCGGTGTGGCGGCCACGGCGGGAGGACCCTGCCTGCACTGCCGGACACGGGTTTCACCTCCCGGGGTCGCGCCGCTGGTGCGCGCCGAGACTACCGCACGCCGGGGTTCGCCTCTGCGCTCACGAACTCAATCCGGTACGGGCAGCGCGCCGCTGGCACCCAGGCCCTGCTCGGCGGCGGCGGCGCGCACGGCCTCGATCACCAGTTGCAGCGAGGGCCTGCGGGCCGCCGAGGCGCGGTGGGCGATGGACACGGTGCGCATCACCGGCTCGGTGAGCGCGACGATGTCCACCCCTGGCGGGCGCAGCGACAGCCCGAGATCCGACACGAGGGTGACGCCGAGCCCGGCCGCGACCATCGCCAGCGCCGTGGCCTGCTCCCCCACCTCGTGGTCGATCTTCGGTTCGAACCCGTGCCGCTGGCACGCGATCCGGACGGCACGGCCGAAATGGGACCGCGGGCCGGCGAGGATCCACCGGTAGTCGGCCAGTTGCGTCAGCTCCACCGCGCTGGCGGGCACCGAACCCGCAGGCACCGCCGCGTGCAGGCGCTCCACCGCGATCACCACGCGCGCCAGTGTCGGGTCCCACGGCATCGGATAGTCCGAATAGTCGATGACGAAGGAGAAGTCGAGGGAGCCGTCGCGCACCGCGCCCGCCGTCTCCTCCGGGGCCAGCTCCTTGGTTCGGACCTCGATGCCCGGATGGTCGGCCGCCAGCGCCGCCAGCGCGGGCGGCAGCAGTCCCGTGGCGACGGAGGCCCACACTCCCGCGGTCAACCGTGCGGCGACGCCGTCCTGCGCCTCCTCCAGCGCCATGGTGGCCCGCTCGACCGAGCCGAGAATCACCTCGGCGTGCTCGGTGAGCAGCATGCCCAGATCGGTGAGCTGCACTCGCCTGCCCAGCCGCTCGAACAACTTCGCGCCGACGTCCCGCTCCAGTTGCGCGAGTTGCTGGGACACGGCGGAAGCCGTGTAGTGCAGCGCCGCGGCGGCGGCGGTGACCGTGCCCCTGCGATGCAACTCCCGCAGCATCCGCAATCGATGCAACGACAGCTCCATGCCGCAAGACTAGGCCGTGTTCTCCGGGCGCGCCTCCAGCTGTGCAGGAAGCGTGAACGTCACCGTGCATGATCCTTAACTGGACGCAGCGTGATCACAGGCCGCACTCTGGACGTACCGGCCCCGAGCACCCCGCACCGGGCATCCCGCAGCGACGCAAAGACCGTCGGCCGTTTCCGGCATCGGCGGTGTCCTGCCGTGCCCGCGGCCGGTTCGAGAACGACCCGATCGGAAGCGATGGAGGTGGGCCAGGTGACCACGATGCACGACCCGTCCGGCCGGACCGTGCCGGCGCGGGCCGCGGCGAACGCGGCGACGGTACGCGACGCCGAGCCGTTGCTGCGACTGACGTGGACCGATCCGGTCACCGGCGCCCACGGCTATCTCGTCGTGCACACGTTGGTCTCCGGGCTGGCGACCGGCGGGACGCGCATGCGGGCAGGCTGCACCCAGTCCGAGGTGGAGGACCTCGCGCGCGGCATGGCCGCGAAGACCGCGACGTTCAACCTGCCCGTCGGTGGCGCCAAGGGCGGCATCGACTTCGACCCGAAGGACCCGCGCGCGGTCGGCGTGCTCGAACGCTTCTGCCAGGCCATGCGCCCGTGGCTGGACGCCCACTGGGTGACCGCCGAGGACCTCGGCGTGCCCCAGCACCTCATCGACGACGTGTTCGCGCGCCTCGGCCTCGAGCAGTCCTACCACGCCGCCATCACCCGCTCGGCCGACCCGCAGCGCACGCTGCGGAGGGTGCGGGCCGGGCTGGACGCGCCGGTGCCGGGCGGGCTGCTGCTCGGCGACGTGATCGGCGGCTACGGCGTGGCCCAGGCCTGCCTCGGCGCCGCGAGCACGTGGGCCTGGCCGGTGCCGGAGACGACCGTGGCCATCCAGGGCATCGGCACCATGGGCGGCGGCGCGGCCTGGTACCTGCACGAGGCAGGCATGCGCGTGGTGGCCGTGGCCGACGCGGCGGGCACCCTCTATCACCCGGACGGGCTCGACGTCCCGGCACTGCTCGAACTGCGCGACGCCTACGGCGAGATCGACCGCACCCGCGTGCCCGAGAACGTGCGGCGCCTGCCCTCCTCGGCGGTCATCGCGACCGAGGCCGACATCCTCGTGCCCGCCGCGATCTCCTACGCGCTCACGCCGGACAACTCGATGGACGTGGCGGCGAAGGTGGTCGTGGAGGCGGCCAACTCGGCGACCACGCCGGAGGCCGAGGCGATGCTCGCCGCACGCGGGATACCGGTGATCCCCGACTTCGTGGCCAACGCGGGCGCCGCCGCCTGGGCGTGGTGGCTGCTGCTGGGCCAGGTCGGCGCCAACCCGGCCGACTCGTTCCACCGGCTGCGCACCGAGATGCAGGCCAAGGTGGCATTGCTGCTCGGGCAGTGGCAGCTCGACGGCGCGCCCCCGCGCCGGACCGCGTGGGAACTCGCCGACGCCAACCGGCTGGCACTGACGCCGGCTCCCGGACAGGACGCGCCCGCGCTGGCCATCCCCTGAGCCCTGGCCGCGAGGCGGGCTCAGCCCGCCGGCTGGGGATCGGGCAGCGGCTCGCCCGTCTCGAGCAACGTCTTCAGCGCGGACAGCAGGTGCGGCCAGCCCTGGCTGACCATGCTCAGCATCGTGCTGTCCGGCTCGAAGCCGTCGTGCACGACGGTCAGCTTGACCTGGCCGTCGAGCGGCTCGATCTCGAAGGTCACCTTCGAGCGGCGCTCGGCGGCCAGCGTGGCGAGCACGTCGTCGGTGATCCCGGCGCGCGTGGCCCACTCGGCGGTGGGGGTGTGCCAGGTGTAGGAGAGCCGCCGGTGCGGCTGTGCCTCCAGCACCACCTGCTCGGCGTCGGCGATGCGGGCGCCGCCCTCCTCCCACACCATCGGCGAGCCGGGGCGCCAGTCGGTCTCGAAGGCCAGGCCCCAGTACCGGCGGGTGAACGCCGGGTCGGTCAGTGCCTGCCAGAGCCGTTCCGGCGTGGTCTGGATGTAGGTGGTGTAGACGAAGTCGGGCTGGCTCATCGGTTCGGACTCCAATGCTGTCTTGAGGTCGGCAAGCGCCCGCACGCGCTCGCGGTCGTACTGGTGGATCCAGCGTTCGGCGATGGCGTTGATCGGTGCGGCGTTGAGGTAGTGCAGCTTCTGCCTGCCGTGCCACACGGTGGTGACGAGGTGCACCTCCTCCAGCACGGCGAGGTGCTTGCTCACCGACTGGCGTGCCATGTCCAGCCCCGCGCACAGCTCGCGCAGGCTCTGCCCGTTGCGGGCGTTGAGACTGTCGAGGAGCCTGCGCCTGCTGGGATCGGCCAGTGCCCTGAACACCTCGTCCATGTGCGCCTTCCCGGATAGGCAGCCGTTTGGCTGCATTTCAGCTTAGGCAGCCAAACGGCTGCCTGTCAAGATCGGCCGTTCCGCTACCAGTGCGCGGGCCGCGTCAGGGCGGCCGGGATCCGGGTGCCCGCGTCACCGCGAGCGGCGTTGACCTGGGCCTGGGTCACGAAGAGACTGCCGGTGAGATCCGCACCGCCGAGGTCGGCGTCGCGCAGGTCGGCACCGATGAGGTCGGCAAGACGCAGATCGGCGCCCCGCAGGTTCGCCGCGATCAGGCAGGCGCCGCGCAGGTTCGCGCCCCGCAGCCGCGCTCCGGCCAGCCTGGCCCCGGCAAGGTCGGCGCGCAGGTGCTCGCGCCTGCGGCCGGGCACGGTCGCGCGCACCAGCTCGCTGACCCGCAGCAGCAGGGTGTTCACGTCGGCCCGCACGGCCGCCACATCCAGCCGCGCCAGTTCCTCGGCACTGCCCCGGGTGAGCCGCTCGACGTCGGTCAGCGCCCCGTTCAGGCGTTCGCGGACAGGGCGAGCCTGCGGCCGCCGCACCGCCTCGGCGAGGTACCACAGCAGCTCGTGCAGCTGCCGCTGGACGCCGAACACGGTGAACATGCGGGTGGCCGCGCCCGGCTCGTCCCGCCAGCCGCGGCCGCCGAAGGTGACCTGGGTGGTCTGCTGGCCCGCGCCGAAGCAG
This sequence comes from Prauserella muralis, assembly GCF_003202285.1. Classification (GTDB taxonomy): domain Bacteria; phylum Actinomycetota; class Actinomycetes; order Mycobacteriales; family Pseudonocardiaceae; genus Prauserella_B; species Prauserella_B muralis. Next base: position 118,200 of record NZ_MASW01000005.1, on the reverse strand, counting down.
TCGAACACCGTGCAGCCGGCGAATCCCCGTTCGCGCAGCCGGTCGTGGATGCCGCAGCGGTGGTCGGCGAGCAGGTTGCCGCACGGCTCGCCCGCCGGCTTGTCGACCGGGAAGTCCGCGGAGACGGAGAACGGCAGCGCGACGCAGCACAGGGCAGCGCAGCGCGCGCAGTCGGCCCGCAGCCGCGACCGCACGGCCGCGGCCGGATCCTGCTCAGCTGACACGGAGGGCACCTTCGTCGGGAACTCCCCCATTCTCCGCGACCGTCCCGCACCGCGGCAGACGCCCCTGCCCTGCGACGACACGACGGTCACGGTCCCGCCCGAAACATCCCGGTTTGTCCTGTCACATCACGAAAGAGCAACAGCAGAGTGCCCCGCCCGGGTGGCGGGTAGGCGATTGATGCACGCAGCAATCGACCACCTGAAGGAGGTGGAACCGCCATGACCCGGAGCGCGGCCGTCTCGGACGGCCGGACCCGTGCCGCGGACGGTAACGGCAACGCCAACGAGTTCACGTTCTGGCGCGAGCACACCAACATCAACCTGAGCCCGGTGGCGGCCCCATCGGTGCTCGGCCTGTGGGGGTTCGCCGTGTCGACCTTCATGGTCGCCGCCAACATCGCAGGCTGGTACGGCAACGACACGACGACGCCACTGGTGCTGGCCCCCATGGCCTTCGCCTTCGGTGGTATCGCCCAGTTCCTCGCCGGCATGTGGTCCTACCGCGCCCGCGACGCCCTGGCCACGGGCATCCACGGCGCGTGGGGTTCGTTCTGGATCGCCTACGGCATCTACCACCTGCTGGTGGCGCTCGGCATCGTGCCGGGCACGGCGACCAGTCCCGTCGCCGCGACCGCGTTCGGCTTCTGGTTCATCGGGCTGGCGGCCATCACGTGGATCGGCGCCTTCGCCGCCATGGCCGAGAACCTCGCGGTCTCGCTGGTGCTGCTCACGCTGGCGGCCGGCTCGACGCTGCTGGCGATCGGGCTGATCGGCGGCTTCGGCGGCGTCGAGATCGCGGCGGGCTGGACGCTGGTGGCCTCGGCCGGGGTGGCCTTCTACACGGGCAGCGCCATGGTGCTGGAGGCCACGTACAAGCGGGTCGTCCTGCCGATGGGCAAGCGGGGCCCCGAGCCCAACGCCCCCGGCGCCAAGCCCAAGGAGATGATCCAGTTCCAGGCGGGCGAGCCCGGCGTGAAGGCCGGCCAGTAACCCCGCCCTGCCCCGCCATCGGTGCCCCGGGACCTCCGGGGCACCGATCGCGCTGTCGTCGCCCGGCCCGCCGATGAGCACGGCAGCGCGCGAGGACGAGAGGACGATCCGTGGCGCTGGTGCTCGCCTTCGGGGCGGTCCTGCTGCTGAGCGTGTCGTTGTCCGGGCTGGCCGCCCGGACGGTGCTGTCGACGGCGCTGCTGTTCCTGCTGGCGGGCGCCCTGCTCGGCCAGGGAGGGTTCGGCGTCGTCCACATCCCGGAGGGCGCCGCCACGACCCTCGCCGACCTGGCCCTGTACACGGTGCTGTTCACCGACGGCCAGCGGGCGAACCTCGCCGCGCTCCGCGAGGGCTGGCGGCTCTCCGGCAGGGCACTGGGCCTGGGCATGCCGCTGATCATGGTCGGCGTCGCCGTGCCCGCGCACTTCCTCGCCGGGCTGGACTGGCCGACGGCCCTGCTGGTGGGCGCGATCCTCGCCCCCACCGACCCGGTGTTCGCCTCGATCATCGTGGGCAGGAAGGACATCCCGCTGCGCCTGCGCAGGCTGCTCAACGTCGAGTCAGGCCTCAACGACGGCCTGGCCCTGCCCTTCGTGCTGATCTTCATCGCGGTCGCCAAGCACCAGAGCCCCCATCCGGGGCAGCTGGTGCTCGAGCTGGTCCTGGGTCTCGGCCTCGGCATCGCCATCACCGCGCTGGTCACCCTGGCGTGGCGGCTGCCCCTGCTGTCGGCAGAGCCACGCCTGCAACCGCTGGGGCCGCTCGCGATCGCGGTGGTGCTCTACGCGGCGTGCGACCTCACCCACGCCAACCCCTACCTCGGCGCGTTCGCCGCCGGGTCCGCGCTGGCCACCCTCGACCGCACGGCGGCCAGGCACTTCCACCCCTTCGGGGACCTGCTCTCCGAGCTGACCAAGTTCGCCGCGCTGCTCGTCTTCGGCGCCCTCATCACCCCGGACCGCATCAGCGACCTCAGCTGGGGCGCCTGGCTGGTGGCGCTGCTCGCGATCTTCGTCGTCCGCCCCGCGTCGATCCTGCTGTCGATGCTGCGCACCCGGCTGACCGCCACCGAGCGGGCGGCCGCCGCCTGGTTCGGCCCGAAGGGATTCGCCTCGGCCGTCTACGGCCTGCACGCCCTGCACGCGGGCATCAGCGGCGGCCAGGCGGTGTTCGACCTCGTCGCCATCACGATCGCCCTGTCGGTCGTGCTGCACTCCACCACCGACGTGCCGTTCGCGAAGCTGCTGCGCATGCCGCCACCCGACAACCTGCCGCCCGGCGAGGGCGAGGCAGGCACCGCGGAGCGCGACGCGGAACAGCGGCGTCAGGACCAGCTCGGCGGGCCCGGCAGGCGCCGAACCCCGTAGCCATCCCCGCCAGGCAGGACGCATCGGCGGCACGGTACCGGGTATCCGGTACGAGCAGGCGCGAGCACGGCGACACGTGAACGAGCAAGGAGGCACGATGAGCAACCGCACGCCGAAGACCGTCGTCGTCACCGGGGCCAGCGCCGGGGTCGGCAGGGCCACCGCACGGATGCTGGGCGCGCGGGGCGACCGGGTGGCGCTGATCGCCCGCGGCGAGCAGGGGCTGCGGGCCGCCGCACGGGACGTCGAGCAGGCGGGCGGCACGGCCCTGCCGGTGCCCGTCGATGTCACCGACTACCCGGCACTGCGGTCGGCGGCAGACACGATCGAGTCCGAGCTGGGTCCCATCGACGTGTGGGTCAACGGCGCGTTCGCCACGGTGTTCGGACCGTTCACCGAGATCGAGCCGGAGGAGTTCCGCCGCGTCACCGACGCCACCTACCACGGCTTCGTGCACGGCACCAAGGTCGCGCTCGACCTGATGCGGCCCCGCGAGCGCGGCACGATCGTGCAGATCGGCTCGGCGCTGGCCTACCGGGGTGTCCCGCTGCAGTCGGCGTACTGCGGCGCCAAGCACGCGATCCAGGGCTTCACCGAGTCGCTGCGGTGCGAGCTGCTGCACGAGGGCAGCAAGGTGCACCTGACCATGGTGCAGCTGCCCGGCATCAACACCCCGCAGTTCGACTGGGCGCTGTCGCGCATGCGGCACAAGGCGCAGCCCGTGCCACCGATCTACGAGCCGGAGGTCGCCGCCCGCGCCATCGTCTACGCCGCCGACCACCCGCGCCGCCGCGAGTACTGGGCCGGGCTGGCCACCGTCGGCACGCTGGTCGTCAACAAGATCGCTCCCGGCCTGCTCGACCGCTACCTGGCCCGCACCGGTTACGACTCGCAGCAGACGGAGCGTCCCGAGGACCCGCGGCGCCCGGCGAACCTGTGGCATCCGCTCGACGACGAGGCCGGCCAGGACTTCGGCGCCCACGGCCGGTTCGACGGGCAGGCCAAGAAGCACAGCCCGCAGCTGTGGCTGTCGCACCACCACGGCGCCGTCGCCGCCGCGGCGACCGCCGCCGGAGCGGGCGGGGTCGCACTCGCGCTGCGGGGCGGCAAGCCCCGCCGCCGCTGAGCCCGGCGCGCCGATCACCCTCCGCGGGGTTTCGGAGCGTCCGCCTCCGGATAGTCCCGTCGGGCCAGATGTGTCCGGCGAGGCTCGGGAGGGTCTGCGGTGGAGGGTGACGGTCGCTCGCGCGACGAGCTGGTGCGGCGCAGCGCGGAGCTCGACGGCGTCCAGCTGGAGGAGTACCGGGGCAGCGGGCGACCGGAGGCGACCGCGAGCCGCGGGTCGCGCCTGCTGGTGCTGACCTGCTGGATCGGCGGCGGGCTCTCGGCGCTGGCGGCGGGAGGCATGTTCCTGTTCTGGCCCTGGCACTACGTGCCGCCCGGCGAGGAGAACCACTACCTCTACACCCTCTACACCCCGCTGCTCGGGCTCTTCCTCGGGCTGGCGGTGCTCGGTGTCGCGGCCGCGCTCATCCTCACCGTCAAACGGCTGCTGCCCCAGGAGGTCGCGGTCCAGCAGCGGCACCTGGAGAACGGCTCCAGCGAGGAGGACCGCAGCGTCTTCGTCGCGACCGTCGACGACGCCCGCGACAACGCGGGACTCAACCGCCGGTCCGTGTTCAGCAGGGCCGCGCTCGCCAGCGGCGGGATCCTCGGCACGACCCTCGGCGTGGTCGGCCTCGGCGCCTTCGTGCGTGATCCGTGGGAGACCGGCCCCCACGCCGAGCCGAAGGACACCCTGTGGCACACCGGCTGGCGGCCGCAGGTCGGTGAGAAGGTGTACCTGCGACTGGCGACCGAGCCGACGAAGGTCGAGCTCGTCACGCCCGCCGATCTGGAGCCAGGGGCCTCGCTCGTCGTGTTTCCGTTCCGGGAGGCCGAGGCGGACGACCCGGAGAAGCTCGCGAAGGTGATGGAACAGTCGGACAACCCGGCCACCCTGTACCGGCTTCCCGAGGACACCGACGTGGCCGAGTGGCCCGAGCGCGCGGGCATGAACTACGGCGACTACTACGCCTTTTCGCGCGTGTGCACGCACCTCGGCTGCCCGGTGGGCATGTACGAGACGGCGCTGGACCGGGCCATGTGCCCCTGCCACCAATCGCAGTTCAACCTGGCCGACTACGCCAAGCCGATCTTCGGTCCGGCCACCCGCCCGCTGCCGCAGCTGCCCATCGACGTCGACTCCGACGGCTACTTCATCGCTCTCGGCGACTTCACCGGCCCCGTCGGGCCCGCCTTCTGGCTGCTCGGCAAGCAGCCCTGAGCCTGCTCGTCAGTCGCGGCCCGCGCGCTGGGCGGGCTCGGCGTCCGCCTGGATCTCCACGTCACCGGGCAGCGCGGGCACCCGGCTGCCGTCGTAGCGGGGCCGCACGGGCCTGCCGTCGCCCGCCTCGGCGTGCAGCCGCTGGCGCACCTCCACGAAGTAGCCCTCCGGGTTCGGCTCGATGACGCCGACGTGCACTCCGGACTCCAGCACATCGCGGTCGTAGCGCTGCAACCGCAGGCACACCCGGTAGGTGACCCAGGCGACCAGGACCGGCAGCACCACGATGCCGACCCGGCCGATCCACACCATGCGGGTCACCGGGATGTCGAAGAGGAACGCCAGCACGTCGTCCATCCCCATCAGCAGCAGCACCAGGTAGAACGTGATGCCCATCGTGCCGAGGCTGGTGCGCACGGGCACGTCCCGCGGCCGCTGCAGCAGGTTGTGGTGCCTCCGGTCCTTGGTGAGCCACGCCTCCAGGAACGGGTACAGGCCCACGATCGTGAACAGCAGCACCGGCAACACCACGGCGGGCCAGAACGCGGCCGGAATCCGGTACCCGAACGCCACGATGTCCCACGGAGGGAACAACCGCAGCGCACCCTCCACGAACAGCAGGTACCAGTCGGGCTGCGCGAAGGTCGAGACCTTCTCCGGGTGATACGGGCCGTAGTTGAAGACCGGGTTGATCTGCAGGAACGCGCCCATGAGCAGCAGCACGCCGGTCACGCCCGTGGCCAGCCCGGTGCTCTTCATGGCGAACGCCGGGATCGTGCGGGTGCCGACCGCGTTGCGCTCCTTGGCCCGCTTGCCGGGGAACTGGGTGTGCTCCTGGTACCACACGCTGGCCAGGTGCACCGCCACCAGCGCCAGCAGCAGGCCGGGCAGGATCAGGATGTGCAGGGTGAAGAACCGCGGGATGAAGATGTCGCCAGGGAACTCGGCACCGAAGACGATCCAGTGGATCCACGAGCCGGCCACGGGAATCGACAGCATCATGCCGGAGGCGATCCGCACGCCGGTGCCGGAGAGCAGGTCGTCGGGCAGCGAGTAGCCGACGAACCCCTCCGCGACCGCGATGGCGAGCATGAACACGCCGATGAGCCAGTTCGACTCGCGGGGATTGCGGAACGCTCCGGTGAAGAAGATCCGCAGCATGTGCACGAGAATGGCGGCGACGAACACCAGCGCCGCCCAGTGATGCACCTGCCGCACCAGCAGACCGCCGCGCACCTCGAACGACAGGTTCAGCGTGGTCTCGAAGGCACGGGACATGCGCAGCCCGTCGAGCAGCGTGTACGACCCGTCGTAGACGACCTTCTCCATCGAGGGGTCGAAGAACAGCGACAGGTACACTCCGGAGATCAGCAGCACCACGAAGCTGTAGAGCGCGAGCTCACCGAACAGGAACGAGAAGTGCTCGGGAAACACCTTGTTCGCCCGGGGACGCAGGCCCTTCGCGGCCTGGAACCGGCGGTCCACCGCATCCGCGAGCTTGGCCTTCACCATGCGTGCCGCTCCTCCTCCGTGATCCAGCGCCAGGTCACCGCCATGGCCGCGAGCCCGATCGGCAGCATTCCCACGATCATGGCCAGCCCGCCGGCCGAGTCGCCCTGGATGATCAGGTAGATCGCGGCCAGATCCAGCGACGGCCCCGCCAGGAACAGATACACCGCGCGTGCCGCCTCACCCGGCCTGCGTGGCCCGACGACGGGCAGCCAGAACACCACGGCTCCCGCCAGCAGCACGGCGTGCAGCAGGCCGTCCACCGGCGCCGGAAGGTGCCAGTGTGCCGGGACGATCGTGACGATCCCGTGCAGGACGACGAAGCCGGGCAACACCGCCGCGGGCGGCGCGGGCACCCGCCGCCACGGAACCCGCTCCCGGGTTGCGAGCACGAGCACCGGCGCCGCCACGGAGACCAGCAACCCCATGGCTCCCATGTGGACGATCCCGCCCGTCATGTCCTGGAGCTCCTCCTCCGGCGGCGCCACCAGCCCGCCGCCTTGGCCGCGACGACCGTGGCCGTGGCCGCCTTGACCCCTTTGGCCACCGGGCCACCATCTCCACCCTGCGGCCGCTGGCTGTGCAGAGTGGACACCTCGGTGGCCGCGGGCGCGGCGCCCCGCGGCAGCACTTCCTTGCGTTGCCGGGCCAACGCCGCCAGCAGCGGGATGATCGCGAAGCCGGTCAGCCAGTAGCCGAAGATCAGCCCCGCCCCGGCCAGCACGGCGGCGAGCGCGAACAGCAGACCCGACTGGCTGGCCACGGCGACCGTGCGACGGCCTTGCCCTGCCGGGTCCCGCCTGCCGAGGAACACCGCGCCCGCGACGAGCAGGGCGAGCCCGACCGCCGCCCCGTACATGCCGATGAACAACGCGTTCTCGCCGTAGACGAGCATCAGCAGCACCAGGACCGCGTTGAACGCCGCCCAGCCGAGGACGACGAGCACGGGCTTCAGCGCGGGGTTCACGTCGGCTCCCTGTCCTTGACGTGCTTGCGCCGCAGGTCGAGCAGCGGGGTGAAGCTGGTGATCGGCGGCAGCGGGTGCGCGGCGTCGAAGTTCAGCGGCGGCGGCGGGGACGACGTCGCCCACTCGAGGGTGTGCGCCTCCCACGGGTTGTCCGCCGCCCGGCGGGTGCGCCTGCGCACGATCGACACGACGAGGTTCGCCGCGAACGCCAGCATCGCCACGCCGAGCACCCAGGACCCGACGGTCGAGATGAAGTTGAGCGTGCCGAAGCCGTCCGTGGGCAGGTACGAGGCGACGCGCCGCGGCATGCCTTCCATGCCCAGCCAGAACATCGGCAGGAACGTGGCGTTGATGCCGACGACCATCAGCCAGAAGTGTACGTGGCCGAGACCCTTGCCGAGCATGATGCCGGTGGCCTTGGGGAACCAGAAGTAGAACCCGGCGAAGAAACCGAACAGGCTGCCCGCCGCGAGGGTGTAGTGGAAGTGCGCGACGACGAAGTAGGAGTCCTGCATCTGGTAGTCGAGCACCGGTGTCGCGACCATGATGCCGGTGAGCCCGCCGACGAGGAACTGCGGGATGAAGGCCAGCGCGAACAGCATGGGCACGCTGAAGCGCAGCCGCGCACCGATGATCGTGCCCAGCATCGCGAAGTACTCGATCCCGGCGGGGACCAGCAACGCGATCGACGTCAGCGAGTAGTAGTCGTCGGCCACCTGGCCGGTGGTGAACATGTGGTGGCCCCACACGCTCATCGACAGCGCCGCGAATGCCAGCAGTGACAGCACCGTCGCCTTGTAGCCGAAGAACCGCCTCCGCGCGAACGTGGCCAGCACCTCGGCGACCGCGCCCACGAATGGGAAGAACATCACGTACACGACCGGGTGCCCGTAGAACCAGAACAGGTGCTGGTAGCCAATGTTCCAGACGTTGCTGCTGAAGACGTCCGGGCTCATCCGGCCGACCGCCAGCAGCCCGAGCGCGATGAGCAACGAGGGAAAGGCAGCCAGCACCATGAGGTTGGTCGCCACCATGGCCCAGCTGAACACCGGCACGCGCAGCATCGTCATGCCGCGCGCGCGTTTCAGCAGCACCGTCCACAGGACCGTTCCCGCGATGAGGATCATGCCGAGACTGGAGGCGAAGTTGCCGAGGATCCACAGGTCGGTGCCGACGTTCGGGGCGAACCGGGCGCTGGAGAGCGGGGTGTAGGCCGTCCAGCCCTCCTTGGCCGCGCCACCCGCGGTGAGGAACCCGGACAGCACGGCGATCGCGCCCAGCACGTAGAGCCAGTACCCGAGCATGGTGGTGCGCGGCGCGGCGACCGTGGGGGAACCGACCTGCAGGGGCACCAGATACAGCCCGAGCGCCAGCGCCATGGGGGTGATGACCAGGTAGATCATCCCCGAGCCGTGCATGGTGAACAGCTGGTTGTAGGTGTCGTTCTGCACGAAGTCGGAGTCCGGCTGCGCCAGCTGGGTGCGCATGGCCAGCGCCAGGCCGCCCATCGCGAACAGCAACACCAGCGCGGTGCCCAGCGTCAGGATGGCGATGCGTTTGTGGTCGGTGCTGGCCAGCCACGACCGCGGCGGCTCGTGGGTCGGCTGCGGCCCCGGTGGCTCGGTCGCCGTGAGGCGGCTCGTCATGCCTGCACCCACTGCTCGTACTGCTCAGGCGGCACGGCACGGACATAGAAGTGCATCGAAGGGTGGTACGGCCCGCAGAACTCGGCACAGCGGCCGAGCCAGCGCCCCGGATGGTCGAACGTCAGTGTCACGCTGTTGGTGTGGTCCGGGAAGGCGTCCATCTTGACCGCGAGGTCGGGGATCCAGAACGAGTGGATCACGTCCGACGACGTCAGGTTGAACTTCACCGGTTGTCCGGCAGGCACGATCAGCGTGGGCAGCTTGCGGTCCTTCTCGGAACACACGCCGGTGACCGTCTTGTCGTTGCGGGCGTAGTCGAACTGCCAGCACCACTGGAACGCGGTGACCTTCACCTCGGCGGCGGGCGCGGGATCGGTGCGGTTGGTGGTGCTCGCCTCGCGGACCTCGTCGTGAGCCGAGGCGGTGATGTAGACGATGACGCCGGCCACGGCGGCGAGCACGAGCGCGTACCCGCCCTCGACAAGGGGATGGGAGTCGCGCCTGCGCCGGTCGCCCGACTTCTTCCTGCTCAGCGCCAGCGCCAGCAGCAGCGCCGCGGCGATCGCCGCGAACACCCCGGCCGCCAGCAGGATCTCGAACCGGAAGATGTCCTCGAACACCTGGCGGAACTGCACGCCACCCTCCCGTCGCCGTCGGCCTACCGCGCCGCAGCCGTACCCGGTGCCGCGCGGCTCCAAACGTCGCGGGCCGATGCCCGTGCCGGGTGATCGCGAACACCCGGGGCGGCGGTGGGGTTGTGCGGGCGAAGACTCCGTGCGCTAACATTTCGGGCACGGTTGAGCTACCAGCCGGTTCGCGGCGAGGTGCTCCCGTATCCGTGGTTGCTCGTCCCCCGCTGGGTTTCCCGCGGGTCGTGGCTCTCGCCGCCGTTGCCGTTGACACGAGGGGTAGCGAGAGGACTCGCCATGAGCGACTTGCTGGACGTGAGGACAGAATCCGCCGGCGACACGCCGACGATCGTGGTGGCCGCCGTGGGTGAGGTCGACCTGGGCACCGTGGACACGTTGCGCGCCGAGCTGCACGCCGCCGCGGGCCGGGCCGTGCCACCGGGGCCGCTGGTTGCCGACCTCAGTGACGTGTCGTTCTTCGGCTCGGCCGGGCTCACCGTGCTGATGAGCGCGCACGAGGAGTGCGCCGCACGCGACATCGCCTTCCGGGTGGTCGCGCCCAGCAGGACGGTGCTGCGGCCGCTGCAGCTGACCGGGCTCGACGAGGTGCTGGAGCTGACCGCGAGCCGGGAGGAGGCGCTCGCCACGGCGTCCGCGTCCCGCTCCTAGCGCTTGCCGCTGCCGCTGGTCACCGGGCGGCCGTCGCCCCTGTGGAGTCCTCCAGCATGGCGCGCACGGCGCGTTCGGTGGCCAGCAGCAGCGTGACTCGCCCGCTCCCGGCACCCGGCGGGTGGATGCTCTGCTCGCCGTCGTCGGCGAGCCGGTGATGGTGGTCCAGGATCCGCCGCAGTGCCTCGGCCAGGCGGGTCGCACCCCGTCCCTCCCGGTTCTCCTGGCGGCCGTACCGGCCGACGGCGTCGGCCATCGCGTCGAGCAGCGCGGGGAAGCCGTTGGCGAAGTCACGGTCCAGCCCCAGCGACAGGTTGCCGGGCCTGCTGGTCGCGAGCAGCACGTCGGCGATGTGCTCGAGCTGCCGGGCGACCTCGCCGAGGGTCGCGATGGCGGCCTGGTGAGCGACGGCACTGTGCCTGCGGTCGTGGACGCCGGGAAAGAGGTTGCGCACGTTGAGCCAGGTGCTCTCCCGCGCCTGGCCGGCCACCTCCGTCGCGTAGCGCGCGCCGGCCTCGATCGAGCGCGCCGCGTGCAGCCAGTCGCGTGCGTCGTCCTCGGTCCACTCGTGCCGCAGCCCCTCGGCGATGTCGCTCAGCTGCCGGGCGATGTCGGCGCTGGTGCGCTCGACGGCGTGTTGCGTGTCCCGCAGATGCAGCGGCGGCAGGATGAGCGTGTTGACCGCGACGCCGATCGACGCGCCGATCATGGTCTCGGCCACGCGGTACAGCAGGTACAGGACGTTCCCCGCGGATCCGTAGGTCAGCATGAGCAGGGCCGTGACGCCGACCCAGATGCCGCTGCCGCCCAGCCTGCCCCACTGGCCGATCAGCATCCCGGCGAACACGGCCACGGCGAGCGCGGCGATCTGCTGTGGGACCAGCTGGATCGTGACAAAGGCGAGGACCACCCCGAGCACGAGCGCCGCCACCTGGCTCGCCGCGTTGGTCAGCGACCGGTACACCGTCTCGCTCATGATGAACACGGCCGCGTACGGGGCGATGAACGACTGCGCCGGGTCGACCAGCTGCCCTGCCAGGAAGGCGGCGACGGCCGCCACGGCCATCTTGGCGCTCTGGGTCAGTCCTTCGCGCTCCCGGCCCGGCGCGCGCAGCGCCTCCCGGAGCCACCGTGCGGGGGCGAGAGCGCGGTGCCGCCACGTCGTCATCGCCGTCGCTGTGCGGCCGTCTCCCTCGCTCGCTCGGCCGCCGTGGTGAGCACGCCGAGGGCGATCATGCCGAGGCCGAGTCCGGCGTGCAGCCAGTTGTCCGCCGCGTCCACCGGGACGACGTTGAACTGGCTCGAGCGGTCGATGCCCGCCCCGTACACCGCGAGCAGCAGGTACAGACCACCGCCCCAGATCAGGTAGGCGCGGGCCAGGGCGGGCGCGGCGGCCGCCGCGACACCGAGCACGCCGAATCCGAGGTGGACGATGTTGTGCAGCACCGACACGGTGAACAGGCCGAACAGCTGGGCCCCGGAGTCCGGGCCCGCGAACTCGAGCTCGCCGTAGTCCGTGGTGACGCCGGGGAGGAAGCCCAGTACGCCCACGACGAGGAACGCGGCGCCGACCGTCAGCGCCGCCAGGCGGACCGGCCTGCGCACGTGAGCCTCGCCTCGCTGGTCTGGCATGGGAACCCCCTCTCGGTCGATGGGTCGCTGCCGGGCTACCCGGCCCCCGATCGGGCAAACAAAAGCCCGATCGGGTGTTTGCCCGGCCGGTGCGAGGCAACTCTTCGCGGCGTAATGCCCACCTCACACTGAGTAGGAGACTCATGTTCCAACACACGAAACGGCTGCAGTTCGAAGCGAAGCCGGAGCAGCCGGATCCCGTGTACGCGCGGAAGCTGCAGGAGCTGGTCGGCGGCGCCTGGGGCGAGATGACCGTGACCATGCAGTACCTGTTCCAGGGCTGGAACTGCCGCATGGAGGGCAAGTACAAGGACCTGATCATGGACATCGCGACCGAGGAGATCGGTCACGTCGAGATGATCGCCACCATGGTGGCCCGGCTGCTCGAGGGCGCTCCCGCGACCGAGACCACCCGGGCGGTGCAGGACCCGGTGATAGCCGCGGTGATCGGCGGGATGGACCCGCAGCAGGCCATCGTCGCGGGCGGCGGGGCCATGCCGAACAACAGCCAGGGCGTGCCGTGGAACGGCGGCTACATCGTGGCCAGCGGCAACCTGCTCGCCGACTTCCGCGCCAACGTGGCGGCCGAGGCACAGGGCAGGCTGCAGACCGCGCGGCTGTACAACATGACCGACGACCCCGGTGTCAAGGACATGCTGAAGTTCAACCTGGCGCGCGACACCTACCACCAGAACATGTGGCTGGCCGCGATCGAGCAGCTCAAGCAGGACGGCATCGAGGACACCGTCGCCCCGAGCGCGCTGTTCGACGAGGAGCACCGCGAGCACGCCACGAGCCTGTGGAACCTCTCGGAGGGCAACGACTCCGCACAGGGCGCCTGGGCTCGGGGCACCGCCCCGGACGGCTCCCACGAGATGGGCATCGTGGAGTCGCCCGAGCCGCTGGGCGGCCCGGGGACCGCTCCCCCGCCGGACCCGAAGCTGTTCGCCAGCTACGACGGCGAACCGCAGCCGCGCGACCCGCACCTCACCGGGGGCAAGGGCATGGTCGGCAAGCTCAAGGAGGGCCTCAGCTGACGACGCGGCGGTCGCGGGACTCGCGAGCCCGGCCGGGGCTCGCGAGTCCTGCGTTCAGGCCCGCGAGTCCTGCGTTCAGGCCCGCGAGTCCTGCGTTCAGGCCCGCGAGTTCCGCGTTCCGGTCTCCCGAGCCGCACGCCGTTGCCAGAACGCCGCCAGCGCCAGGCCGGCGAGGCTGAGCGCGACGACGAAACCGCCCGCGGCGATGTCGTTGCCGGTCGCGCCTGCCACCTGTCCTGGTTCCTCGAAGCCGAGCGCGAACGGCGCGGCGACCAGCCAGCCGCCCGCCAGCACGGCGAGCCAGCCCGCCCAGGCGGTGCGGAACGGCGACACGGCACGCACCGCACCGAGGCCGGCCACCACGAGGCCGGTCAGGATGTCGTTCCACGCCGGGCTGAACCCGGCCGCGGCCACCGGGTGGTCGATCAGCCACGGGCATACCAGCAGCCACACCCCGGCCAGGAACACCAGCGCGCTGGGGAACCCGGCCAGCACGTCCCGGAACGGCACCTGGCGCGAGGGCCTGCGGTACCGGTCGGCGGGCACGGCCGACGGGTGGGTGTGCGGGGGCCGCATGCCCTTCCACGGACCGTACTGCTCCTCGGGCACCATCGGCGCCTGCGGCTGCTCGGCGGCAGGCCGCTCGTCGTGGCTTGTCCTGTGTCGCGGGCTCACGATGTCTCCTCCCTCACCGCACGTGCTGCACGTGCCGGGTCAGCTCAGCTCACTCCGAGGAATTCCCGCCGCACCGCGGGGCGAATCACGGCCGTTTCGCCCCCGGGGCCGGGGGTATCCCGGTGCCGTACCGAACTGGCCGACCCGCCACCGAGGAGACGCCATGACGACGTCCCAGCGACAGAACCTGATCGACGTGATCATCGCCGACCACCGTGAGGTCGAGCAGGTGTTCACCGAACTCGAGGACACGACGGTCGACCCGCGCAGGCGCAGGGAGCTGACCGACCACGTCATCACCGAGCTCGTGCGGCACTCCGTGGCCGAGGAGCAGTACATGTACCCGGCCGCGCGCAAGCGGCTGCCGAACGGCGACGAGGTCGCCGATCACGAGATCGAGGAGCACTCCGAGGCGGAGCTGCTCATGAAGCAGCTGGAGGACCTGGAGGCGACCGACCCCAAGTTCGACGAGCTGCTCGGCAAGCTCATGGAGTCGATCCGCCATCACGTCGAGGACGAGGAGAACGACCTGCTGCCCAAGCTGCGGGAGGCCTGCTCCGAGGACGAGCTGGTGGAGCTGGGCGAGAAGATCATCGACGCCAAGCGCACCGCCCCGACCCGGCCGCACCCGCAGGCGCCGGACAAGCCACCGGCCAACCGCATCCTGGCCCCCGGGGCGGGACTGATCGACCGGATGCGTGACAAGCTCAGCGGCCGCGCCACCTGACCGCCCGGCCCGCACCCCACGGCCCCTAACGGCACGCCGTGCCGTTAGGGGCCGGTCATGGTGCGCCCTGCTCGGCGCCCGTGCCGCGCAGGGCGGCGCTGAGCCTGCTCACCACGTCCGGCAGTGGCGTGGTGGTGGTCAGCACGGCGACCACCGTCTGGTCCGCAGGCTGCTCGCCGCGCTCGGCCTGCCGTTCCGGCTCGGAGAAGGCGTCGGTGACGAGCCGGAACGCCTCCCTGGCGTGCGCGTGCACGTCGTCGGTGCCGCCGCTGCGCAGCCAGCGGCGCAGCACATGGTTGTGCGCTGCCGCCACCGCCGCCGCGGCCACGGAGCCGCGCAGGTCGGCTATGGGGTCGCCGTCGGCCTCGAACCGCGCCCGCAGGTAGGCGGCCAGCACGCGCTGGTAGCGGTCGACGCTGGCGACCTCCTTGTCCCGCAACGACGGCACGGTTCTCGTCAGCGCGTACCGCTTCACCGAGACCTCCGGGTCGGCCAGGTAGAAGTCGAGCACCAGCCCCACGGCCGCGCACGCGACCTCCACGGGGTTGCGCGCGGGATCGGCCGCGGCGAACAGCCGCTCGATGTCGCGCAGCACCTCCTCGTGGTTGGGAAAGATCGCGTCCTCCTTCGACCGGAAGTACCGGAAGAAGGTCCGCCTGCCGACCCCGGCCGCCGAGGCGATCTCGTCCACGGTCGTGGCCTCGTAGCCCTGCTCGAGGAACTTCTCGATCGCCGCCACGGTGAGGGCGTGGCGCAGCTTGCGCCTGCCTGCGGTGGTCCGGCCCGCGCGGGGCCGGGGCGATCGGGAAGGCTCGTCGGGCATGGGCAGAACCTAACAGGACATCTTGCTAACGGCACGCAGTGCCATTAGAGTACCGCGGGTACGGACAACGCAGTGCCGCCACGTGGCCCGCGATGGGCTTGAAGGGAACCGTCATGCGCGCCGAACAGAGCCTGATGCCCGAGCCCACCGCACGCCTGGACGAGTGCAGCACGCCGGACTACCGCGGCCTCTTCGGCTGGCCGGTGCGCTGGCAGGGCGGCGCGCCCGTGCTGGTCACCGGCTCCGGGATCGGCGCCGTGCTCGTGCCGAGGTCGCTGTCGGACCAGGTGCTCTACAGCCTGTCCCGGCAGGGCTGCGCCGGGCCGGCGCTGAGCGTGCCGACCCGGCGCGGCTCCGTCGTGCTGCTGCTCGTCGAGGCGGACGCGCCCGCGTTCGACCTGCAGCCGCTGCCCGACGGCGTCCGCGTGCTCACGGCGGGCACCACCATCCCGCTGCCCGACGAGCGCAGGCCCGACGACCTGTCGCACTGGATCGTGGAGCCGGACACCCACCAGCGCTGGCTGCCCAGTCTCGCCGCCGTGCTCACCTGCATCCGCTCGGCGGGCCGCGTGCCGCTCGACTTCGCCCTGACCTACCCGCCGCACCGCCGCGCGGGCTGAGCCCCGGCTCCGCCCGGGAGGCGTCACAGTACGGTCTCCCCCGCTAACACCGCCGTCTCCGGCCACGACACAGCAGGCGAACGCCGCCCGAAGCGCAGCATCCGGGCAGGCTCGCCCGCAGTCCATGGTCCGAGGGGGTGGCACTCATTCGTCGCACCACGCACGGAGCCGTGCGGTGACGATCCACGCCGAACGGACCCGGCAGGCTCCGGCCAGGCCCGCGACGTCGCGCCCCAGGGCGTCGATCGCCCGGACGGCCCACGCACTCGGGCTGGTGACGGGGCTGGCCGGGCTCGTGCTCGCGGCAGTACTTCCCTTCGCTCCGGTATGGAACGACCGCACCACCGTGCACTGGCCCGCCGCCGGTGAGCCGGCCACGCCGACCACCGCGTTCCTCACGCCGTACCGCCCGGTCTCGTTCCACGCCACCGTGCCCTGCGCCGGCCTGCGGGCCGCGCTCGCCCCCGGCGCGGAGCGGAGCACGATCCTCGCCACGACCCCGCCCGGGCTCGACCGGCCCGGGCTGATCGTCGCCGCGCAGCGAGGCGCGCTGCAGGTGGTGCTCGGTGAGCGGCAGGTGCCGCTGCCCCCACCGTCCGCCGCGCGGTGCGACCTGGTGATCGACGCCGACGCCCACCAGACCACCATGGTGCTCGGCGACCGCCCGCCGATACGGCTGCCCGGGGTCGCGGCACCGGAGATCTTCGTCCTCGACACGGACCTGCCGCCGGAACAGGCCGCAGGGCTCCAGGTCACGGCGCGGGCCTTCGCGTGGTTCGACACCTCCCCGACCGACCTCAAATCGAGCCTCGTGCATGCCGCGCTCATCCTGCTCGCCTGCAGCCTGGTGCTGCTCGTGGCGGCCTCGCCGCCCACGCGCGTGCCGGCGCCACGCGTCCGGCCCGGGCTGCTGCTCGCCGACCTCGGCCTGGCCGGAGTGCTCGCCTGCTGGGCGGTGATCGGCCCCGTCGCCGACGACGACGGCTGGGCCGCGCTGATCGCCCGCAACGGCGACGACATGACCAACTACTACCGCTGGTTCGACGCCTCCGAACTGTTCACCCTGGTGCACCAGGTAGTCAGGCAGGTCTCCGAGCTCAGTCTGCAGCCGGTGGTGCTGCGCCTGCCGAGCGTCGCCGCGGGCCTGCTCACCTGGCTCGTCGTCAGCAGGGGCATCGTGCACCCGCTGTGCCGATCCCGCAGACCGCTGGGGCTGCACCTGCTCACCGCCGTGTTCTTCCTGGCCTGCTGGCTGCCGTTCAACCTGGGCGTGCGGCCCGAGGCATTCGTCGCCCTCGGCTACGCCGCCACGTTCGCGGCGCTGCTCAAGGCCACCCGGCCGGACAGCACCGCGCCGTTCGGCTGGCTCGGGCTGGCCGCACTGGCCGCCGGGTCGACCATCGCCGTCACCCCCAGCGGTGTCGTCGTGCTGTGCACCGTGGCGCTGTTCGCACCCAAGGTCGTGCGGACCGTCGCCGGCAGCCCGCGAGCGCCGTGGTGGGCGATCGCCGCGCGGGCGGCGATGCTGCTCGGGGTCGGCTCGGTGGGGCTGGTCGCGTTGTTCGCCGACTCGACCGCCGGCGCCGTGTTCCGCGCCACGGAGATCCGCGACGAGCTGGGTCCGAGCCTCGGCTGGTACGAGGAGATCCAGCGCTACGAGGGCCTGCTCGGCACGACGACGTTCGGCGCCGCGGGCAAGCGGCTGGCCGTGCTGCTGACCGTCGTGGCGATGCTGCTGCTCGCGGCCGGCATCCTGCGCCGCACCCACCGCGCCGCCGGGCTGCCCGGCGCCGGGTTGCTGCTCGGCGCCCTCACCGCGGGATTCGCCGCGATGTGGCTCACGCCCACCAAGTGGTCACACCACTTCGGCGCACTCGCCGGGCTCAGCGCCCCGGTGCTGGCCGTCGCCGTGGTACTGCTCGCGCGCGCGGGCGGACTGGCCGGCGCCCGGAGGGCGGTCCGGGTGCTCGGGCCCGCCGGGCTGGGCCTGGTGGCGCTGGCCGCGGGCCTGTCGTTCGTCGGTCCCAACGCCTGGCCCACGCACTCCGACTACGGTGTCCCCTGGTCCGACTCGCCGGTGCGGCCCGGCGGCCTCCCGCTCGACAACCCGGTGCTGTGGTTGCTGGCCGGTGCCGCCGCGGGCGGGGTCGTGGCGCTGAGGCCCCTGGTGGTCAGATCGCGGGCGAGGACCCGGCACCCGGCGGGCAATCCGGGCTGGACCGCGATGCCCGCCTCGGCGCTCACGCTCGCCGCCCTGACGTCGGTCGCCGTGCTGCTCGGCGGTTTCCTCGCGGCGCCGTCGGCCATGGCCGCGAGCTACTCCGTCGGCGGCGACAACTGGGACCGGCTCACCAACGGCCCGCGGTGCGGGCTCGAGGACCATGTCGAACTGCTGCCGCTTGCCGCGGGAGGGACTCTCCACCCGGTGGCGGCGCCTGCCGCGCGGCCCGTGCTCGACGGGTTCGTCGCCGGGGGCGGGCTACCCGGCCGGCCCATGCCCGCGGAGCCCCGCCGGGGTCCGCGGGCCCTGCCGCACTCGGCCACCCCGCACGTGTGGGGCAGCCTGCGCGGCGGCCCCGTCACCACGGGCTCACTCGCCACCGAATGGTTCGCGCTGCCCGCGCTGGCACCGGAACAGCTGCTGTCGTTGTGGCTGGCGGGCCGGCCGGAACAGGGCAACACGGTGTCCGTCGAGTTCGGACAGTCGCACGGCCCCGGATCGACGGTGAGGCCGCTCGGCACCGTGGCCATCCGCGACCCGGCGCCCGCGCAGCTGCCCTACGACGACCCCCGGCACGGCCGGGACGAGGACTGGCGAGACTTCCGGCCCTGGCGGAACCTCACGGTGCAGCGCGGCGCGGTTCCCGAGGGGGCGGACCGGGTGCGGGTGCTCGCCGAGGACCGCAGCACCGATCCACAGGGCTGGCTGGCGGTGAGTGCGCCGGTCGTGCGTGACATCGTCCCGCTCGCGCGGTTTCTGCGGGCCCGCAGCCCGGTACTGGTGGACCAGATGATCGGTTTCGTGTTCCCGTGTGTCGACGACTACCCGGTGGTGGAGGGCACCGCGCGAGCCCCCAGGGTCGTCCTTTCGCCCGCCGAGGGGCCCATGGCCTCGGCGTTCCACGCCGACGACGGCGGCGTATTCGCCGGAGTGCGCGCGAGCGCCCGCCTGTTGGAGGTGCCAAGCAGGCTGGCGGGCGCGCCCGGACACACCTGGGGCCACGTCTACGTGCCGCAGTACCGGTACGAGACGGACGCCTACGACGTGCGCCGGCAACGCGTGCGCATCGGCGGCGCCGACGGGCAGGGCGCCTACCCGTTCACCGAGTGAGCGGAGCGGGCCTGGCAGAATCCGTGCGGGTGAGGGCGGTCGTCTACCCCGACCACGGGGTCGTTCCCGAACTGGCCGACGTGCCGGAGCCCGTGTGCCCGGCCGATGGTGTGGTGCTCACCGTCGGCGCGACCGGGCTGTGCCGGTCCGACTGGCATGCGTGGAGGGGGCACGATCCGGTGCCGCTGCCGCATGTTCCCGGCCACGAGCTCGCCGGCACCGTCGCGCGGACGGGACCCGAGGTCACCCGGTGGCGGCCCGGTGACCGCGTGACCGTGCCGTTCGTCTGCGGTTGCGGCCGATGCGAGCACTGTCACGCGGGCGAGGCCCAGGTCTGTCCATACCAGACGCAGCCGGGCTTCACCGGGCCGGGCTCGTTCGCCGAGCGGGTCGCGATCCACGCCGCGGACACGAACCTCGTCGCGCTGCCGGACTCGGTGGACTTCGTGACGGCGGCGTCGCTGGGCTGCCGCTTCGCGACCGCGTTCCGTGCGCTGACCGCGCACGGCCGGCTCACCCGCGGCCAGTGGCTCGCGGTGCACGGCTGCGGAGGGGTGGGCCTGTCCGCGGTGCTGATCGGCGCCGCGCTCGGTGCCCGGGTGGCGGCCGTCGACGTCGCGACCTCGGCGCTGCGGCTGGCCCGTGACCTCGGCGCGGAAGCCGTCGTCGACGCCGCGGCGGACCCCGACCCGGCGGCGACGATCCGCGAGCTCACCGGGGGTGGCGCGGCCGTGTCGCTCGACGCGCTGGGGTCGGCGGCCACGGCCGTGTCGTCGGTGCGCT
Organism: Prauserella muralis; assembly: GCF_003202285.1. Taxonomy (GTDB): domain Bacteria; phylum Actinomycetota; class Actinomycetes; order Mycobacteriales; family Pseudonocardiaceae; genus Prauserella_B; species Prauserella_B muralis. Next base: position 98,245 of record NZ_MASW01000005.1, on the reverse strand, counting down.
GCCTGCGCAGGCGCGGCAGGCACGTCCAGGTGGGGCTGCTGCTCGGCGAGGCGGCCACCCCACCGCTGCCGATGGACCTGGTGGTGGCGTGGGAACTGCAGCTCTACGGCTCCCACGGGATGGCCGCCAGCGAGTACCCCGCCATGCTGGCGCTGATCTCCGACGGCACGCTGCGGCCGGAGCGGCTGCTCGGCGACGTGATCGGGCTCGCCGACGCCGGCCCGGCGCTCGCCGCGCTGGACGGCGCCTCGCCCGTGGGCATGACGGTGATCGACCCGGCCCGGTGAGCGGCGGTGTCCCGCCCGTTGCTCACATCCGCCTGCCGGGCGGAACGTAGGGCTCACCCGTCAGGTCGGCGCCGGTGCCCTGCCGGCCCGCGCCGATGCCGCGCAGCGTCACCATGCGGCTGATGTCGCTCGGCGAGACGATGCCTGCCAGCTCACCGTCCGAGAAGACCAGTGCCCTGCCGTCGGTGCAGCCGCCGAGCCGTTGCAGCAGGTCCGACAGCGGCTCGTCCGGCTCGGCGAGCGGCACGTCCACAGGCGGGCACGCCACGTCGGCGAGCCGGGTGGTGTCGCGCCACTCCGCGGGCACCGACTTGAGCCGGTTCAGCGTGATGAGACCCTGGAGCCTGCCGTGCTCGTCGAGCAGCGGAAAGGCCGAATGCCTGCGGACCAGCGCCACGTCGTGCAGGAACGCCGACACGGTGGCGTCGCCGTCGGCGGTGTCGGGGCCGGGCGTCATGACGTCGCGGACGCGGACGCCGGCGAGTGCGGAGCCGAGTTCGGCCTGGCGTTCCTCGGCGCCGGCCATGCTCGCGATGAACAGGCCGATGAGGATCCACCACAGGCCGTTGCCCGCGCCGTCGAACAGCAGCCGCCACGCACCGAGGAACACCAGGGCCAGGCCGAGGCCGCGGCCCGCGCGCGCCGACCACACCGCGGCCCTGGTGCGGTCGCCGCGCCACGCCCACAGCGCTGCCCGCAGGATCCGGCCGCCGTCCAGCGGTGCGGCCGGAATCAGGTTGAAAGCCGCGAGCACGCCGTTGATCACCGCGAGGTAGGCGGGGACGATGGACACCAGCGACGGCGCGTCGACGGTGGCGCACAACCAGGCGACGAGGCCGAATCCGGCGCCCACCAGCACGCTCATCAGGGGGCCGACCCCGGCGATCCGCAGATCCGCCCCCGGCGAGCGGGTCTCACCGCGCAGCCGCGCCACGCCGCCGAGCAGCCACAGCGTGATGCCCTCCACGCCGATGCCGTTGCGCCGCGCGACGACCGCGTGGGCCAGCTCGTGCGCCAGCAGCGACGCCAGGAACAGCACCGCCGCCACGAGGGCGGCGACGGCGTAGGCGTAGGCGGGGTAGCCGGGAAGGACCCGGGGCCAGCTGGCGTAACCCAGGCCCACGACGAGCACGATGAGGATGCCGAGCACGCTCCAGTGCATGCCCACGCGCACGCCCGCGATGGTGCCCAGCCTGAGGGTCGGAGTCATCCGGTGTGCCCTTCGGTCGGGCCGCGATCCGCCATCAGATCGGCTGGAACGCGGTCAGCTGGAACAGTCCGTTGCGGCACACCGGGCCGAACGGCCAGTTCACGCGGAACCGGTCGTTGTCGTGGGCCGGCGACACCAGCAGGTAGGCGGGATCCGGCTGGCACTGCGCGGCACCCCGCTCCGACGGCGCCGCCGTCGTGCCCCACCGCAGCAGCATCCCGGCCCGCTCGCCCGGGTCCAGGACCAGCGGATCGGGCACCGCACCCGAGGTGCGCCGCATCGCGGTCGGCAGCGACTGCCCCTCGGGACCGATGAGCCGCAGCTCGCCGTAGCCCTGCAGCACGCAGGCACCGGCGAAGGTGTTGGTCAGCCGCAGCATCGCCTGCCTGCCACCGTCGGCGGGTTCCGCGGGCGCCATGCGCCCCCGCAGCATGTGCGCACCGCAGTAGGGCACGTCCTTGCCGCCCGCAGGCTGGACCAGGCCGTCGACGTCGGCGGTGCGCGGCGAGGCCGTGCCGCAGGCCGCGAGCGTCAGCCCGGTGACAACGGCCACGAGCGCGGCGAGCAGGCGACGCGGGTCAGCGCGCATGGCCGGTGTTCCCCACGCCTGGCGCACCCTCGGCCTGCAACGCCTCGCGGGCCCGGTCGGCCACCTGGGTGTCGGCCAGTACGTCGTAGCTGGCTGCCCGGACGCCGGGGAACGAGCTGAAGTCGCGCCTGCCGCGGGTCGCGGCGTGTCCGGCCGCCCCGAACGCGGCGCCGATCAACGCCCCGGCCACCGCGCCGAAGAGCGCTCCCCACAACGCCAGCCACAGGTCGCCGATCAGCGGCGCCACCCAGCCGAACAGGCCGAACAGCCAGCCGAACAGGGCGCCGACCACCGCACCGGTCGCCGCTCCCCTGCCCGCGGCCGAGGCGACGGTGTAGCGGCCGGTGATCTGCTCCACCATCTCCAGTCCCCGGCCGACGATCACGGTGCGCTCGACCGGGAAGTCGTGGTCGGACAGGTAGTCCACGGCGCGCTCCGCGTCGGCATACCGCGGATAGCTGCCCACGGTCTCCTGCGGTGCGGTCCTCGTGGCGGGCTCGTACGGGGTACTCATCGCCAATCTCCTCCTGTGATCTCGCGGGCGCTGCCCGCCGCAGCGCTCAGGCGCGCCAGGCGTCGAGCACCCGCAGCGGGGTGCCCTGCATGCACGTCGTGGCCTGGTTCGGGTGTGTCCTACCGCGTACCACCGCCTGCACGCCCGGCTTCAGCACCGGCTCCGGCTCGAGCAGCAGGTACTCCCGTCCGCCGGCCGACAGCACCAGGCAGTTCGGCTCCACACCGCTGGCCACGGTGCCGCGCACGGTGATCTCCTCGCCGGGCTTCGCCGGCGGGCTGGTCGGCGTCGTCGTCGACGACACGCTCGGCGGGGCCGGCGGCATCCGGTCGGTGGGTGGTGTGTCACCACAGGCCGCGAGCAGCGGCAGCGCGACGGCGGTTGCGGCTGCCGGAACGAACGGGCGCACGGGCGGCTCCTCTCCGGGCGGCACACGACGGGTTCCCGATCGGAGTGCCCTCTCCGCCGGTGTCCGAATCAGGGCGTTTTTCCTTCGTGATGTGCCGCGGCCGCGATCGGGGATTCACCCGGTCGGTGCTCGGGTAGTCGTCCAGCATGTCGCCCCACTCGTCACCCCGGTCGTGGAAGCGCGCTCTCGCGGCGGCCGCGGCCTCCGCACTGGTCCTGGCCCCCGTCGGATGCACCGCGGACGGAGGCGGCCGGCAGGATTCGCGGGCACAGCAGCAGACGAGCGCGCCGGCGCAGGGCCAGCAGGACACCGGCTACGCCGACCTGGTCGAGCAGGTCGAGCCGAGTGTCGTCACCGTGCGCACCGGCTCGGGCCTCGGCAGCGGTGTGGTGCTGCGCGACAACGTCGTGGTCACCAACCAGCATGTGGTCAAGAACCAGCGCCAGGTCACCCTGGTCTACGCCGACGGCACGCAGTCGGGCGGGAGGGTGCTCGCCACCGACGAGGTCACCGACCTCGCCGTGCTCCGCACCGAGCGCGGCAACCTGCCGGTTCCGGAGTATCGGACGCAGCTGCCGCGACAGGGCGAGCGCGCACTGGCGATCGGCAGCCCGCTCGGGTTCCAGAACTCGGTGACGGCGGGCATCATCTCGGGGCTGCACCGGGAGATCCCCGGATCGGCGGGCCAGACCCAGTCGCTGGTCGATCTGATCCAGACGGATGCCTCGATCTCGCCCGGCAACTCCGGCGGCGCGCTGCTGGACGCGCAGGGCCGCGTCATCGGCATCAACGAGGCCTACATCCCACCGTCGGCCGGTGCCGTGTCGCTGGGCTTCGCGATCCCCTCGGCCACCGTCCTCGACGTGGCCGACGAGCTGCTGAAGGACGGCACGGCCACCCACGCCTACCTCGGGGTGTCGCTCGGCCGGATCACTCCCGCGATCCGGGACCAGCTGGGCCTGCAGACCCAACAGGGCGCGCTCGTACTCGGCGTCGACGACGGCGGCCCCGCCACCGAAGCAGGCCTGCGCAGGGGCGACGTGATCGTCCGGTTCGACGACCAGCAGATCGCCAACGTCGAGGACGTCCTGTCCGCGTTGCGGCGGGCCGAGCCCGGCCAGCAACACCAGCTGACGTTCGTGCGGAACGGGCAACGCCAGCAGACGAACGTGACCATCGGCTCGCGCGAGGGCTGACGGGCGCCGCAGCGACAACCCGACAAGGCGCAGACGTTCGGCACCGCCCCCGCCCGGGTACCCGCCAGGTCATGCAGGACCAGCAGAACGATCCGCAGCAGGAGTACGTCGAGCATCTCGCCGAGCGGGAAGCGAACCGCACCTCCCCCGCCGAGAACGAGAAGGACGAACTCGGCGACGAGTCCCCCGACCAGCCGGCCCAGCCGGGGCGGGCGGCAGCGTCCTCCCGCGGCGAGCAGGCCAGCCCGACGGGCGCGGTCGGACTCAGCGACTACCCGCTCGACGACGACTCCCGGCGGCGCGGCTGACCGTCCGCATCGCTGCCGTTTGCCCTCCGGACGCAAGGGTACCCGGCGGGCATGCTCGTAGCGGCCTGCAAACCGGGACACGACGGGGCCATCGCCGTGCTCGACGACGGACGCCTGAGGTTCTCCCTGGAGTCCGAGAAGGACTCCTTTCCCCGCCACTCGCCGTTCACGCCCAGCACCATGCTGCACGTCGCCGAACGTCTGGACCGCGTACCCGACGTGGTCGCGCTCGGCGGCTGGCAGTCCGGCAGGCTGCCCGTCGGCGCCGGCTACCACGGCGTCGCTGCCCCGGTGCGGCGCAGCACCCGCTTCCTCGGCGAGCAGGTCGAGCTGTTCTCGTCCTCACATGTCCGCTCGCACATCATGATGGCGCTCGGCATGGCCCCGGACAGCGAAACACCCCGGGAGCAGGCCGTGCTCGTGTGGGAGGGGGTCACCGGCGCGTTCTACCTGATCGGTGAGGACTACACGGTGCAACGGGAGATTCCGGTGCTGGATCAGCCCGGGGCCCGGTATGCGTTCCTCTTCGCGCTCGCCGACCCGACCTTCGCGGACACCGGCGCCGTGCCCGACCTGTCCGACAGCGGCAAGCTCATGGCGCTGGCCGCCTTCGGTGACACCGCCCACACGGATGACGCGATCACCGACACCGTCGAGCGCATCCTGCGCCAACCCACGCTCTACCCCGCCCCGAAGGAATCGTTTCGCGACTCGCCGGTGTACAACGCCGGTGTCGAATCCGAAGTGGCCACCACAGCGGCCGCCGTGCTGTCCGACCGCCTGTTCACCGAGTTCTCGCTCACCGCGAAGGAGGAACTGCCGCCCGGCATTCCACTGCGGATCTCCGGCGGGTGCGGACTCAACTGCGAGTGGAACGCCCGCTGGCGATCCGAAGGCTACTTCTCGTCGGTGTTCGTGCCACCGTGCACCAATGACTCGGGTTCGGCGCTGGGCACGGCCATCGACGCCTGGTGCTCCAGCACCGGCGACCCGCACATCGAATGGGACGTCTACAGCGGACTGGAATTCGAATGGGACACAGCCCCGGACCCGGCGCGGTGGTCTTGCGTACCCCTTGATCCGCGAGCCGTGGCCTCGGCGCTGGCCGAGCGGCGCATCGTCGCGTGGGTGCAGGGGCGGTGGGAGATCGGCCCCCGCGCTTTGGGCAACCGCTCGCTGCTCGCCGAGCCTTTCGACCCGGCGACGAAGGACCGGCTCAACACCATCAAGCAACGCGAGGACTACCGGCCGATCGCGCCGTGCTGCCGCGTCGAGGACCTCGCCGACGTCTTCGACGACGACACCCCCGACCCGCACATGCTGTACTTCCGGCGGTTCCGCACCGATGGCTTCGGTGCCGTCACGCATGTCGACGGCACCGCCCGTGTTCAGACGGTGAGCCAGGCCGGCAACGCGAAGCTGCACGAGCTGCTGACGGCGTTCGCCGCGGAACGCGGCACCGGCATGCTGTGCAACACCTCACTCAACTTCAAAGGCACCGGGTTCATCAACCATCTGTCCGATCTGACCCGGTTCTGTGAGTCGCAGGGCATCGACGACATGGTGGTGGGCGACGCCTGGTTTCGCCGCTGCTGACTCGCTACCGCGACCTCTTCGACACCAGGAAGGAGATTGGCGACATGTCGCACGAGGAGTACCCGGGACAGACTCTGGTGACGACCGACCACGACGAGATCAAGGCGTGGGCCGAACAGCGGGGTGCGGTTCCCGCTAGCGTGCCGGGCAGCACCTACGACGATCACCTCGGCAGGCTCCGCTTCGACTTCCCCGGCTACGGCGGGGAGAAGCTCGAGCACGTGTCGTGGGAGGAGTGGCTGTCCACCTTCGACGAACGCAAGCTGGAATTCGTGTACCAGGAGCACCGCAAGGGCGGTGAGGAGAGCAACTTCTTCCGTGTCAGGCAGCGTTCCTGACAACCTCGCCGCGACAGCGGTTCGGGTCCGGACCGGAGTGGTCCGGACCCGAACGCCGGCGCCCGCTCAGCCGACCGCCGCACGGCCGGGCCGGAGGTCGACCCTACGCAACAGCTGGGCGTTGAGCGCGACGACCACGGTCGACAGGCTCATCAGCACAGCCCCAACCGCCATCGGCAGCACGAATCCGGCCCAGGCAAGCGCGCCGGCGGCGAGCGGGATCGCGGCGAGGTTGTACCCCGCCGCCCACCACAGGTTCTGGATCATCTTGCGATAGCTCGCCGCAGACAGTGTCCTCGCCGCCACCACAGCGCGGGGGTCGTCGGAGGCCAGCACGATACCGGCGGACTCGATGGCCACGTCCGTGCCGGCGCCGATCGCGATGCCCACGTCGGCTCGCGCCAGGGCAGGCGCGTCGTTCACACCGTCGCCGACCATGGCCACGATGTGGCCGCGCCGTTGCAGATCCGCCACCACGGAGTCCTTGTCCTCGGGCAGCACCTCGGCGAACACCTCGTCGATGCCGAGGTCCGCGGCCACCGCCTCGGCGACCTGTGTCGCGTCGCCGGTGACCATGGCAACCGTGATGCCGAGGCGGTGCAGCGCAGCGACCGCGGCGCGGGATTCGGCACGGACCTGGTCCTCCAGAGCCAGCGCACCGAGCATCCCTTCGCCGCTGAGCACGTACAACACGGCCGATCCCCTCGACTGCCATGCGGCGACCCGCTCGCCGAGCTCCTCCGGGATGCGCACCCCGCTCTCGCGCAGCAACGCCGGACCGCCCACGGACACCTGCCGTCCGTCGATCGTGGCCTCGACACCGCGACCGGTCATGGCGCGGAAGGTCCCGGCGGCGGGCACCGTGACACCGCGCTGCGCGGCGTCGGCAACGATCGCCCGCGCCAGCGGATGCTCGCTGTCCGACTCGACGGCGGCGGCGAGGGCGACGAGGCCGTCCTCGTCACCGTCCACGGCGGCGACGCCGGTGACGGCGTGCTGGCCCTCGGTCAGCGTGCCTGTCTTGTCGAACAGGACGGCGTCCACGTCGCGCATCCGTTCCAGCGCGAGGCGATCCTTCACCAGGATGCCGTTGCGGGCCGACTTCGCCGTGGAGATCGACGTCACGAGCGGGATGGCCAGGCCGAGCGCGTGCGGGCAGGCGATGATCAGCACGGTCACCGAGCGCACGAGCGCAGCGTCGGGATCGCCGAGCAGTACCCACGCGAGCACGGTGACCGCAGCGACTGCCACGGCCACGTAGAACAGCAGCGCGGCCGCGCGGTCGGCCAGCAGTTGGGTCCGCGACTTCGATTCCTGTGCCTCGGCGACCAGCCGCTGGATGCCGGCGAGTGCCGTGTCGTCGCCCACGGCATCCACTCGCACCCGCAGCGAGCTGTCGGTGGACACGCTCGCGGCGACGACACGCTCGCCTTCCCCGCGGGTGACCGGTGTGGACTCTCCGGTGAGCATGGACTCGTCCAGATCCGCGGACCCGTCGACGATCGTGCCATCGGCGGGTACGCGTCCGCCGGGGCGGACGAGCACGACGTCGCCCACGGACAGGTCGCTGATGCGAACGGTGGTCACCGTCCCGTCGGGGAGCACGCGTTCCGCCTCGTCGGGCAGTAGCTCGGCAAGCGCCGCCAGCGCTCCCTGGGCCTGGCCGATTGCCCGCATCTCCATCCAGTGGCCGAGGAGCATGATGACGATGAGCAGTGACAGCTCCCACCAGACCTCCACCTCGAATAGGCCGATGCTGGCCGCGAGGCTGGCCACGTAGGCGACCGAGATCGCCATGCCGATGAGCAGCATCATGCCGGGCGCGCGGTCGCGGATCTCCGCCACCGCACCCACCAGGAACGGCCATCCGCCGTACGCGAAGATCGCGGTGCCGAGCACGGGCGCGATCAGGCTCGCGCCGGGGAACGCGGGCGCCGTGTAGCCGAGCCACATCTGGATCATGTCCGCGTAGGCGATCACCGGAAGTGTCAGCACCAGCGACAGCCAGAACCGGTCGCGGAACATGGCCGGCGAGTGCCCGGCGTGCTTGTCGTGGCCGCTGTGCCCGTGACTACCGTGCCCGTGGCCGCGGTGCCCGTGACCGTCATGCCGGCGGTCACCCTGCTGCGCCCGACCGTGCTGCCCCGGCGTCGCGTGATCGGTGACGTTTCCACGCATCGCGATCTCCTCCCTTATACCCCCTCGGGGTAACTGCCGCCGGAAATATACCCCGCAGGGGTACCAACGGCAAGGGGCGTAGGTCACACGGACGACCGCCCGGAAGACCGACGAACCACCGCACGTCCTCGCACCGCAGCGCTCCAGTGCGTGCGCCGCTCAGCCGGGCGGAGGATCGTGCAGGGGTGGCGGATCGCTGGTGTACGTCCGCCCGCCCGGCGTGGTGACGGTCAACCTTCCGGTGCCCCCGTCCAGCCCGTAGTCCCAGCCAGGCTTGTCCTTGAGCCGATGGTGGCGGCGGCAGTAGCCGATGAGCTCGCGGTGGTTGGTGCCGCCGTGCTTGCCCCAGGGCCTGTGATGATCCACGTCGCCGAACTGGGCGGGCCGCTGGCAGCCCGGGAAGCGGCACTCACGATCCCGGACGCGCACGAACTCGCCGGTGACCACGGGCGGGCGGTACCGCTGCCGCCCCACATCCACCGGACGGCCGGTGAGCGGATCGGTGACGATGCGCCGCCAGACGCTCGACGGATCGTGCGCGATCTGCCGCGCCAGCCAGGCCGGAATCGACCCGTGACCGGCCAGCTCGGCGGGGTCGTTGTTCAACTGCGCCAGCGTGCGGAAGTCGATGTAGACGAAGATCTCCGCCTTGGTCGCTTCGGTTCCGCACTGGCCGCCCAGGACCAGGTCCGTCAGCACGTCGGCGCGGAGCTGGTCGAGCGAGCGTGACTCCCGTTTGCAGCGAAGACCCCGCGCCGCACGATCGATCCTCGCGTAGACGGCGCTGGCCACCTCGGCAGGCAGCTCTGCCGCCACCGTGGCCATGGCCTCGTCCCGGTGGCGCAGCTCGACACGCCGGTCGGCGCGCCTGCGCATGGCCCGTGCGGCGGCACCGGCCGGGTCGACCTTGTGCACGACCCGTTGCACCGCTCGCCGCACGTTGACCGGCGTCTTGCCCTCGAGCCTGCCGACCAGTCCCCGGTCGACGGCCCTGGCCTGCTCGTCGGTCAGACATGCGGTCGGTTCGACGACCTTGCGTGCCTTGTAGGCATCGATCTCCCCGGCGCGCAGCGCGGCGAACGTCTCCGGCAGGCGCCGTGCCAGCGCCTCCGCGACCGCCAGCTCACGGCGAGCGTGCGGAACGCTGACCGCCAGCACCAGCGCAAGTTCCTGGGCGGCATCCGCTGGATCCCCCACCACCTCCAGATACGTGTTCAGGCGCCGGTACAGCGCGGCCGATATGCGTCCGAGCTGCCGTTGCAGCGACGCAATCTTGTCCAGGCTCTGAGCCCGTTGCGATATCCGTGTCTCCCCCATAAGCTCGACGGTACTCGAACACCAGTTCGACTACCCAGTACACCATCGGGTGACACAGCGGATGAGCGGCTCGGACCCGCAACGCGCCACGTCAACGCACCACTGCACAGCCGGGGTGCCGGGGACGCGACTCGCCGGACCGAGCACACCACTGCAGGACAGCGGCCGCGACTGCGGGGCATCGATCACGACCAGTGTGTTTCACAACCTTTGCACCGGGAACTCGAACGAGGACCATCCCGCATCGAGTCGGAGGAACAGCAATGCAGCAGGTGGCTGACTACATCGTCGACCGCATCCGGGAATGGGGTGTGCACCGCGTCTACGGCTACCCGGGCGACGGCATCAACGGCCTGCTCGGCGCGTTCGACCGCGCCGAGGGCGACCCCCAGTTCGTGCAGACCAGGCACGAGGAGATGGCCGCGTTCATGGCGTGCGGCCACGCCAAGTTCACCGGCGAGGTGGGCTGCTGTGTGGCGACGTCCGGGCCCGGCGCCATCCACCTGCTCAACGGCCTGTACGACGCCAAGCTCGACCACCAGCCCGTGGTGGCCATCGTCGGCCAGCAGAAGCGGATCTCCCAAGGCGCCCACTACCAGCAGGAGGTGCACCTGGAGAGCCTGTTCGCCGACGTGTCGGAGTTCATCCAGTCGTGCATGCATCCCGGCCAGGTCCGGCACGTGATCGACAGGGCGTTCAAGACCGCGCTCACCACCCGCAGCGTCGCGACCATCGTCGTGCCGGTCGACCTGCAGGAGGAGGAGGCCCAGCCCGCGCCACCCAAGACCCACGGCGCCGTGTACTCCAGCGTCGGCTGGAGCCAGCCGAGGGTGCTGCCCAACAAGGAGGAGCTCGCCAAGGCTGCCGAGGTGCTCAACGAGGGGCAGAAGGTCGCCATGCTCGTCGGCCAGGGCGCCCGTCATGCGGAGAGCGAGATCATCGAGGTCGCCGAACTGCTCGGCGCCGGTGTCGCCAAGGCGCTGCTCGGACGTGAGGTGCTCGACGACGACCTGCCGTTCGTCACCGGCCCCATCGGTCTGCTCGGTTCCGAACCCAGCGACGACATGGTGATGAACTGCGACACCCTGTTCATGGTCGGCACGAGCTTCCCCTACGCCGAGTGGCTGCCCGACGAGGGCAGCGCCCGCGGGGTCGAGATCGACATCGACGGCAGCATGATCGGGGTTCGCTACCCCATGGACGCCCACGTCGTCGGCGACGCCAAGGAGACCCTGAAGGAGCTCATCCCCCTGCTGCAGCGCAAGGAGGACCGCGGCTGGCGCGAGCGGATCGAGAAGAACGTGCGCACCTGGAACCGCACGCTCGAAGACCGTGCAGGCCAGCACTTCGAGGGCAAGATCAATCCGCAGGCGGTGGCGCAGGTGCTCTCCCCCCTGCTGCCCGACGACGCCATCCTCACCGCCGACTCGGGTTCGGCGACCAACTGGTGGGCCCGTCACCTCAAGCTGCGCAACGGGATGCGCGCCTCGCTGTCCGGAACGCTGGCCACGATGGGACCCGGTGTGCCGTACGCGATCGCGGCCAAGTTCGACTACCCGGACCACCCGGTCATCGCGTTCGTCGGTGACGGCGCCTTCCAGATGAACGGCATGAACGAGATGATCACGGTGCAGCGCTACGCCGACCAGCTCGGCGGCTCCCCACCGCTGATCTTCTGCGTGTTCAACAACCAGGACCTCAATCAGGTCACGTGGGAGCAGCGGGCCATGGGCGGCGACCCGAAGTTCATGGGCTCGCAGTACATCCCCGACGTGCCGTTCGCCCGCTACGCCGAACTGCTCGGCATGCGTGGCATCTACTGCGAGGACGTCGGCGGCATCGAGCAGGCGTGGCGCGAGGCGCTGTCCAGTGACCGCCCCGTCGTGCTGGAGTTCAAGGTGGACCAGGAGATCCCGCCGCTGCCCCCGCACATCAAGATGGAGCAGGGTAAGAAGTCGGCCAAGGCCATGATGTCCGACCCGGAGAAGATCGGCGTCGGGGTCCGCGGCTTCCGCCAGAAGCTGAGCGAGTTCTACGAGAACCTGCCCGGCCGCGACCGGTGATGGCCCACGCAGCCGACGCCGGGACGGTGCCCGTCGACGCCGTCGACGTGCACGCGTTCTCGGTGCCCACCGACGGGCCGGACGGCGTCGAGTCCGACGGCACCCTGGAATGGGACTCGACGACCATGGTTCTCGTCCAGGTGCACGGCGGGGGCCGCACCGGAACCGGCTACACCTACGGCGACGTCTCCGCCGCCACGTTCGTCGAGTCGAAGCTGGGCTCGGTCGTGCGCGGCGGGGACGCTCTCGCGCCGCCCGCCCTCTGGCATCGGATGACGGCCGCCATCCGCAACGCCGGCCGCTCCGGCGCGGGCGCGATGGCGGTGTCCGCCGTGGACATCGCGTTGTGGGACCTCAAGGCCCGCCTGCTGGACGTCCCGCTGTACCGGGCCTTGCCCGCGCATCACGACGAGGTGCCGGTCTACGGCAGCGGCGGGTTCTGCAACTACCCCCTCGACCGGCTGACCGGGCAGCTCGCAGGCTGGGTCGAGCAGGGCATCGGCAGAGTGAAGCTGAAGACGTCGCGATTCCCCGCGGAGGATCCGAAGCGGCTCACCGCGGTCCGCGACGCGATCGGCGCGGAGCCGGAACTCTACACCGACGCCAACGGCGCGCTCTCCCGCAAGCAGGCCCTGTACTGGGCTCACCGGTTCGCCGCCGAGTGGGGCGTGTCCTGGCTCGAGGAACCGGTCACCTCCGACGACCTCGCCGGCCTGCGCCTGCTGCGCGACCGCGGACCCGGCGGGCTCGACGTGGCGGCGGGCGAGTACGCGTTCGTGCCGCGGGACTTCGCCGACCTTCTCGGCGCGGGGGCGGTGGACTGCCTGCAGGCCGACGTCACGCGCTGCGGCGGCATCTCCGGGTTGCTGGAGGTGGCCGGGCTCACCGGCGTCCACCAGATCGACCTGTCCGCGCACTGCGCGCCCGCCGTGTCGGCCCACGCCTTCTGCGCGGTGCGGCGGCTGCGGCATCTCGAGTACTTCCACGACCACGTCCGCTGCGAGAGTACGGCCTTCGACGGCACCCTCAGCCCCCGGGGCGGGGCGCTGCGCCCGGACTCCGGCCGGGCAGGCCTGGGGCTGGAGGTGCGCTGGGCGGACCTCGAACCGTTGCGGGTCCACGGCTCCCGCGCGGCCTGACCGAGAGGAGACCATCATGGCGAGCACGGCTCGGCAGGCCGTGCGGGACGTCCCGGCCAAAACCGACCCCGCCGTACCCGGCCCACCGCGAGGGAGGGTCCGGATCGATGTCCGTTCCCTCGAACGCGCCCTGCGCGCCGAGGTCGAGGGCGAGGTGCGCTTCGACCGTGGCTCGCTGGCGATGTACGCCAACGACGCGTCGAACTACCGGCAGGTGCCCATCGGTGTCGTCGTGCCGAAGACGCTCGACGACGTGGTGGCGGCACACCGGGTGGCGAGCCGGTTCGGCGCGCCGGTGCTCAACCGCGGTGGCGGCACGAGCCTGTCCGGCGAGACGGTGAACTACGCGCTGGTGCTCGACCACACCAAGTACCTCACCGGCATCGGCGAGTGCGACCCCGAGCGGCGGCAGGTGACCTGCGAGCCCGGCGTGATCAACGAGCAGCTCAACATCGCCACCGGCACGTACGGGCTGGTGTTCGGTCCGGACCCGTCGTCGCACTCGCGGTGCGCGATCGGTGGCAACATCGGCAACAACTCGTGCGGCATCCACTCGGTGCAGTCGCAGCTGTACGGCCCCGGCCCGCGCACCAGCGACAACGTCGAGGCCCTCGAAATCGTCACCTACGACGGCGAGCGCTTCTGGGTCGGCGTCGACGAGGAGGACCGGCTCGACGCGATCATCGCGGAGGGCGGGCGCAAGGGCGAGATCTACGCGAAGCTGCGCGATCTGCGCGACCGCTACGCCGACGCGATCCGCGGCGGGTTCGCCCCGGTGACCGAGGTGCCGAGGCGCGTCTCCGGCTACAACCTCGACGAACTGCTGCCCGAGCGCGGGTTCAACGTCGCCAGGGCGCTCGTCGGCACCGAGAGCACCTGCGTGACCGTGCTGCGCTCCACGCTGCTGCTCACCCCGGCACTGCGGCAGCGCACGCTGGTCGTCGTGCGCTACGACGACATCGTGCAGGCCGCCGAACACGTCACCGAGATCGTCGAGAAATGGCGGCCGATCGGGCTGGAGGCGCTGGACCACGACCTGATCGAAAGCCAGCTGGAACAGCACATGCACGCCGAGGACATCAAGGAACTCCCCGGCGCGCCCGAGGGTGCGTGGCTGCTCGTGCAGTTCGGCGCCGACACCGCGGACGAGTCGCTCACCCAGGCCGAACGCTTCACGGAGTGGCTGCGGCGCAAGAAGAAGTACAGCGACGACCGCATGCTCATCGCCAAGAGCGTCCAGGAGGGCGGCAACAGCGAGGACATCTGGGAGATCCGCGAGGGCGGCCTCGGCGGCACCGCGTTCGCGCACGGCAGGGACAACTGGCCCGGCTGGGAGGACTCGGCGGTGCCGCCCGAGCGGATCGGCGAGTACCTAGCCGCGCTCCAGGAGAAGATGGCCGAGTACGGCCTCAGCGGCGCCATGTACGGCCACCTGGCTCAGGGCTGCGTGCACTCCCGCATCAATTTCGATCTGCGCAGCCGCTCCGGTATCCGCACCTACCGCGCCTTCCTGGAGGACGCCGCCGACCTCGTGGTGTCCTTCGGCGGGAGCCTCTCGGGCGAGCACGGCGACGGCCAGCAACGCGGCGAACTGCTCGAGAAGCAGTACGGGCCCCGGCTCCTGCAGGCGATGCGCGAGTTCAAGGCGATCTGGGACCCCGAGTACAAGATGAACCCCGGCAAGGTCGTCGACGCCTACCCCCTCGACGAGGACCTGCGGCTCGGCACGGACTACAACCCGTGGCGGCCCGACACCACCATGTTCTACGGCGAGGAGCGCGGCGATTTCGCCCACGCCGGCCTGCGCTGCGTCGGCATCGGCAAGTGCCGCAACCCGACGGCCACGCAGACCATGTGTCCCAGCTACCAGGTCACGCGCGAGGAGAAGCACAGCACCCGCGGCAGGGCCAGGCTGCTGTTCGAAATGCTGCAGGGCGACGTCATCACCGACGGCTGGCAGTCCAAGGACGTGGCCGAGTCGCTCGATCTGTGCCTGGCCTGCAAGGGCTGCACCAGCGACTGTCCGGTGAAGGTGGACGTCCCCACCTACAAGGCGGAGTTCCGGCACCACCACTACCGTTCGTGGCGGCGCTGGCGGCCGCGGCACGCGTACGCGCTCGGCCTCATCGACCAGGCCTCCCGCGTCGCGGCCCGCGTGCCCGCGCTGGCCAACCTCGCGACGCAGACCCCGGTGCTGTCCCGGCTGACCAAGCTCGTCGCCGGCCTCGACCAGAAGCGGCCACTGCCCGCGTTCGCGCCGATGACGCTGCAGGAGTGGTTCCGCCGCCGGGGCGGCACGGCGAACCCGCACGGCAGGCCGGTCGTGCTGTTCCCCGACACCTTCAACAACCACCTGCACACCGATGTCGGCGTGGCCTGCGTCGAGGAGATCGAGGCCGCCGGGTGGCGCGTCATCATGCCACAGGCACACGTGTGCTGCGGCAGGCCGCTCTACGACTACGGCTTCCTCGACCTCGCACAGCGCTACCTCGCCCGCGTGCTCGACCAGCTGCGTCCCTACCTGCGAGAGGACGTCCCGATCGTCGGCATGGAACCGAGCTGCCTCGCCGTGTTCAAGGACGAGCTGTTCCGGATGATGCCGCACGACGACGACGCACGGAGGCTGGCCGCCAACGCCTACCACTTCCCGGAGTTCTTCCGCACCTTCGGCATCGAACCGCCGGAGGCCTCCGGCGATGCGCTGCTGTGGGGACACTGCCACCAGCGCGCGACCGGTGGCATGGACCCCGAGCGGGAGCTGCTGGAGGACATGGGCCTTTCGGTGCAGAACCTCAAGGGCGGCTGCTGCGGGCTGGCCGGGTCGTGGGGTTTCGAGGACGGCAAGTACGACATCTCGATGGACTGCGGGGAGCAGGCGCTGCTGCCCGCAGTCCGGGAGGCCGACCCCTCCACGCTGGTCGTGGCCGACGGGTTCTCGTGTTCCTCGCAGATCGCCGACGCGGGCACAGGACGCACGGCGCTGCACACCGCCCAGGTGATGCGGATGGCCCGCTCGGGGGAACACGGGCTGCCGGGCAAGCCGGAGCCGTCGCCCGCACGGCGCGCGGCGCGGGCAGGCACCGTGGGCGCCGTCGCCGCGGCCGTCACCGCGGCGACGGTGACCGGCGCGCGGGCCTGGCGGGGGAAGCGGCGATGACTCCGGGGCCGCATGTCCTGCGCGACTACGCGCTGCTGGCCGACGGCGAACGCGGCGCGCTCATCGGGCAGCGCGGCGAGATCGTGTGGCTGTGCGCGCCGCGCTGGGACTCCGAGTCCGTCTTCGCGCGGCTGCTCGGCGGGCATGGTCACTACACGATCCGTCCCGCCGATCCGTGGTTCGTGCCCGGCGGCTTCTACGAGGACGGGTCGCTGATCTGGCGGTCGCGCTGGCGGCTGTCCGGCGGCGCGATCGAGTCCCGGGAGGCGATGGCCCTGCCGGGCGGCACCGGGCGGCTGGTGCTGCTGCGGCAGGTGCACGCCCTCGACGGGGACGCCGAGGTGGACGTGGCGCTCGACCCGAGGTCCGACTTCGGCCGTGAGCCGATGCGGGAGCTGGCCCGGGACGACGGCGTCTGGCACGCGCGGCTCGGCGGGCTGTACCTGCGCTGGTCGGGCTGTCCCGAGGCCAAGGCCGCGGGACCGGGCCTGGCGGCGCGGATGGCGGTGCCCGGCGGGTCCACCCACGATTTCGTGCTGGAGATCTCCGAGCGGCCGTTCGAGGGGCCGCCACCGGATCCCGATCGGGCCTGGGAGGTCACCGAGCACAAGTGGCGCGCGGAGGTGCCGCGTCTCGACGGCGTCATCGGCGACCGCGACGCGCGGCTCGCCTATGCCGTGCACCGGGGGATGACGAGCGACCATGGCGGTGTGGTCGCAGCGGCCACCACGTCGCTGCCCGAGCGGGCCCGCGCGGGCCGCAACTACGACTATCGCTACACGTGGATCCGCGACCAGAGCTACGCCGCGCAGGCCCTCGCGGCCGCCGGTGACGACCGGCTGTTCGACCGGCACGTGGACTGGCTCGTGGAACGGTTGCTGGCCGACGGCGCGTCGCTGCGTCCCGTGTACACCGTCAGTGGTGACCCGGTGCCGCCCGAGCGCCCGATCGAGGGGCTGCCCGGGTACCCGGGCGGGGTGCCGAAGACGGGTAACCGGGCAGGCGCCCAGTTCCAGCTGGACGCGCTCGGCGAGGTGCTGCTGGTGCTCGCGGCCGCGGGCAGGCGCGGCCGGCTGGACAGCACACGGTGGCAGGCCGTGGAGACGGCCGTGTCGGGGATCGAGAAGCGCTGGGGAGAGCCCGACGCGGGTGTCTGGGAGCTGGAGGACGACCACTGGGCCCACTCGCGGCTCATCTGCGCGTCCGGCCTGCGGGCGATCGCCGCCGTGGAGCCGGGCCGCGGTGACGCCGCGTCGTGGAGTGCGCTCGCCGACGCGATCGTCGCCGACGCCGCGAGCGACTGCCTGCACCCGGACGGGCGCTGGCAGCGTTCCCCGCACGACCCCAGGGTGGACGCCGCGCTGCTGCTGCCGGCGATCCGGGGGGGCGTGCCCGCGCAGGACCCGCGCAGCACCGCGACGTTGCAGGCGGTGCGCGAGCAGCTCACCGAGGACGGCTACGTCTACCGGTTCCGGCACGACGAAAGGCCGCTTCATGCGGCCGAGGGCGCGTTCCTGCTGTGCGGGTTCTTCACCGCGCTGGCGTGCCTGCAGCAGGGCGAAGTCGTCGAGGCCAGGGGCTGGTTCGAACGCAGCAGGGCGGCGTGCGGGCCGCCCGGCCTCTACGCCGAAGAGTACGACGTGGTGCAGCACCAGCTGCGCGGCAACCTGCCCCAGCTGTTCGTGCACGCGCTGATGCTGCAGGCGTCGTGCGCGTTGACCCGCACCTGAGCGCCCTCCCCCAGCAGTACGTCGGCCGAGCCGGCCTCGTTTGCGCGTTTCCGGGCATGTCGCTACCGTGGATATACCCCGGGGGGTATGGACGACATGCGAAGGAAAACCATGATCTTCACCCAGTACTACCTCGACTGCCTGTCCCAGGCTTCCTACCTCATCGGTGACGAGACCACGGGACGTGCCGTGGTCGTTGACCCGCGCCGT
Organism: Prauserella muralis; assembly: GCF_003202285.1. Classification (GTDB taxonomy): domain Bacteria; phylum Actinomycetota; class Actinomycetes; order Mycobacteriales; family Pseudonocardiaceae; genus Prauserella_B; species Prauserella_B muralis. The sequence continues at coordinate 80,004 of NZ_MASW01000005.1, read as the reverse complement.
GACGTCGGGGAGTACCTTGCCGACGCCCACGCACGCGGGTTGCGCATCGAGGGCGTCGTCAACACCCACTTCCACGCCGACTTCGTCTCCGGGCACCTGGAGCTCGCCGAACGCACCGGCGCGTGGATCGGCTACGGCCGCCGCGCCTCGGGAACGGAGTTCGACGTCCGCGCACTGACCGGCGGCGAACGGATCCCCCTCGGTGACGTGGTGCTGGAGATCCTGGAGACCCCCGGGCACACACCCGAGTCGATCAGCGTCCTCGTCTACGAGCACACTGGGGACTCCGTGCCCTACGGCGTGCTGACCGGTGACGCACTGTTCATCGGCGACGTGGGACGCCCGGACCTGCTGGCCTCGCTCGGCTCGACCGCCGACGAGCTCGCCAGGATGCTGTACGACAGTGTCCAGCACAAGCTGATGGCGCTGCCCGACGAGGTGCGCGTGTTCCCCGCCCACGGCGCCGGGTCGGCCTGCGGGAAGAACCTCTCCACCGAACGGCAGTCGACGATCGGCCTGCAGCGGCTGATGAACTACGCCTGCGCCCCGATGACCGAGGAGGACTTCGTCGCGATCGTCACCGAGGGCCAGCCCTCGGCACCCGGCTACTTCGGCTACGACGCCGTGCTGAACCGCAAGCGCCGGGAGCTGCTCGACACCGACCGCCGCCTGCGCCCCCTCACCGCCGACGAGTTCCTCGCCCTGCGGGCCGACGGCGCGGTCGTCGTGGACGCACGCGAGCCGCACGAGTTCGCGGCGGGACACCTGCGGGGCTCGCTGAACGTCCCCGCCGACGGCCGGTTCGCCGAGCTGGCGGGGACGGTGCTGGAGCCGGGCAGGCCGATTCTCATCGTCGCTCCCGACGGCCGCGAGGAGGAGGTGGTCGTCCGCCTGGCCCGGATCGGCCTCGACACCGTGGCCGGACACCTGCCCGAGCCGGAAGCCGTGTTCCCCGCCATGGAGGGTGAGCTGACCAGGGCGAGCCGGCTCACCGCGCGCGAACTGCGGCAGGCCCGCGGCGGCGAGGTCGAACCCGTGGTGCTCGACGTGCGCAACGCCGGCGAACTCGCCGGGGGCCGCATCGACGGGTCACTGCACATCCCGCTGGCCGAGCTGCCGAAGCGGCTCGGCCAGGTGCCCGCGGCGGCACCGCTCGTCGTCTACTGCGCGGGCGGGACGCGATCCTCTGTCGCGGCGAGCCTGCTGCGCGCGAAAGGCCGCTCCGACGTCTCCGACCTGATCGGTGGATACGGGGCCTGGTCCCAGCTGCTCTTGCCTGCCGGGGCCTGAACGCACCCGGAGAACGAAAGGAACCAAGAAACCATGTGTCAGCGCACCACCTGTTCCCGCTGCGGCAAGCCCACCTACCGCGGTTGCGGGCAGCACGTCGAGCAGGTGCTCGGCGACGTCCCCATGTCCCGGCGCTGTTCCTGCGCCCAGGACGGCAAGCGCGAGCCCGGCACGGTGCGACGGCTCTTCCGCCGTCGCTGACCAGCACCCGGTCAGCGGCGTCCGAACGGGTCGTTCTCGTAGGACGACCGGTCGCCGGGGCGGCTCTCCAGCAGGGCGGCCCTGGCGACCCCCTCCAGCGTCACGACGATCGCGAACCCGATCGCCAGGTTGATCAGGGCCGTGGCCACCCGCGCGCCGAGGTCGTAGGACAGGCTCAGCGGCAGCACGATCGCGATGGCGGTGAACAGAACCATGATCCAGCCGTAGAACAGCCGGGGCCTCGGCGCCGTCACCAGCAGCACGTGCAGCACCGCCGTGGCGAGCAGCGCCACCCCGGCCGCGCCCAGGGCATAGGTGATCGTGTTGGCGCCCACCCACACGCCCTCGCCCCGCGGTGCGAGCACGGCGACATGGGCGATGCCCCGCGCGATGAGAATGCCCACCACCGCGACCAGCGCCGCCACACACGCGCTCGCCGCGCCGCCTGCCCACAGCCGTCTCGCGTTCACCTCAGTCTTCATGGGCCGACACTGACCGGGACACCGCGTCGCCCGGCAGGGGCGAAGGAACCCGCCACCGCGCCGTTGGACTCCAGCAGCAGGGTCCGTCCAGCCCTGACCAGGAGCCGCCGCGGCCCGGCACCGTGGACGGGTGCTGCGGGAACCGGACATCGCGACGACACCGCTGCCCCCGCTGCTTTCGCCGTGGAGCCGCACCGACCGCCGGGCCGCCGCGGCAGCCGCTGCGTTGCGACGGCACCCCACGCTGCGCGAGCACGTCGACTTTCTCGGCGCGGTGTTCGGGCTGTGCTTCTACTGTGTGTCGCTGACGCCGTCGCTGCTGCCCCGCCCATGGCTGCTGCAGGGGCTCATCAGCGGGCTCGCCGTGGGCATCGGATACCTGCTGGGCGTCTGCCTCGGCGCTGTGGGCAGGCGGCTGTGGCGGCGACGTGCCGACGCCCGGCTGGGCGAGCTGGCCTGGCGGATGCTCGGCTACACCGCGGGGCCGCTGCTGGCGTCCTTCGCCTACCTCGGCGCGGTCTGGCAGCGGGAGCTGTCTGCGCTGATGGGCCTTCCCGTGCCGGCCACGCTGCCGTACCTGGCGGTCCCGCTGATCGCCGTCGTGATCTTTCTGGAGTTGCTGGCGGTGGCCCGCGTCCGCGGGCGCGCGGCACGCAGGTTCGGCCGCGTGCTGGCCCGCCGGTTGCGCCCGGTGACCGCGCGGCGCACGGCGGCCATCGCGGTGACCATCCTGGTGGCGCTGGTTCAGCTCACGGTCGGCTACGGCCTGCTCGCCGTGGCGAACGACAACTTCCGCACCAGCAACCATCTCACCCCGGAGGGGGTCACGCGCCCGGTCGCTGCCGAGCGCTCCGGAAGCCCCGCCTCGCTGGTGCCGTGGGAGTCGCTGGGCCGCGACGGCAGGGCGTTCATCGCGAGCGGGCCCGCCGCCGCCGACCTGGCCCGGTTCAGCGGCCGCCCCGCGAGCACGCCCGTGCGCGTGTACGCGGGGCTGGAGTCGGCGCCGTCGATCCGCGACGCGGCGGCGCTCGCCGTGCGCGAGCTGGAGCGCACCGGCGCGTTCTCCCGGGAGGTGCTCGCCGTCGTGACCTCCACCGGGACCGGGTGGGTGGACGACGAGTTCCTGACCGCCCTGGAATACCTGTACAACGGCGACACGGCCGTGGCCACCATCCAGTACTCGTACCTGCCCAGCTGGCTGTCGTTCGTGCTGGACGGCAGCCAGGCACGGACCGCGGGCCGGGAGCTCTTCGAGCAGGTGCGCGCGCGCTGGTCGCGAGTGCCCCCGGCCGAGCGGCCGCGCCTGCTCGTGTTCGGGGAGAGCCTCGGGGCCTACGGCGCGGAGGCCGCCTTCCGCGACCTCACCGACATGCGGGCGCGCACGGACGGCGTGCTGCTCGTGGGACCGCCCCACAACAGCCCGATCTGGCACGAGCTCGTGCGCGGCCGCGACCCGGGCTCGCCGGAGGCGTTGCCGGTCTACGGCGGCGGGGCCGCCGTGCGGTTCGCCCACCGGGCGGCCGACCTCGGCCGCCCCGCAGGACCGTGGATGTGGCCGCGCGTGCTCTACCTGCAGCGTGCCTCCGACCCGGTGGTCTGGTGGTCACCGGATCTGCTGGTGGGCAAGCCGACCTGGATCACCGAGCGCGGAGCCCAGCCCGCCGACGGAGGCCTGCGCTGGTACCCGTTCATCACGTTCGCGCAGCTGACCGCGGACCTCGGCCTCGCCAACGACATGCCGTCCGGCTTCGGCCACCGGTACCGGGAGATGGCCGTGACCGCGTGGCTGGCGATCGCGCCGCCGCCGGGCTGGACCGGCGACGACACGGCCCGGCTGGAGGCACTGCTGCGGGAACGCCGCTGAGGCGGCGCGAACCCGCGCTCGCGCGTACCCTGGAGGGTATCGACGCCACACCGAACACCGCGAGCCCGGGCACCCCGACGGCCTCCGCTCCGGGAAGACTCCGCCAGATCCTGGCCCTGGGACTGGTACTGGCACTCCTCGTCGGTGTCCACCTCATCACCAAGCTCGGCCCACCCGGCATCGGGCTGGTCGCCGGTCCCGCCGTGGCCGTGGTGCTCGTCGGCGTCGCCCGGCGCCTCGGCCTTTCCTGGCACGACCTCGGCCTGAGCCGCCGGAGCTGGCGCAAGGGCGCGCTCTACGGCGGGATCGCGGTGGCGGTGGTCGCCACGGTGTACGTGGTCGGCGCCCTGCTGCCGTGGACCTCGTCGAGCTTTCTCGACGTCCGCTACGACATGGCGCTCGGCTCGGCACTGCTCACCGCGCTCGTCATCATCCCGCTGAACACCGTGCTGCTGGAGGAGATCGCCTTCCGTGGCGTGCTGCTCGGGATGCTGAAGCGCCCGCTCGGCACGGTCTGGGCCGTCGGCCTGTCGTCGACGCTGTTCGGGCTGTGGCACATCCTGCCGTCGCTGCATCTCGGCGAGCAGAACCAGGCGCTCGGCAACGTCCTCGGCAGCGGGCCCACCGCTCAGGTCCTCATCGTCACCGGTGTCGTTCTCTTCACCGCGGTGGCGGGCGTGCTGTTCAGCGAACTGCGCAGGCGCAGCGGCAGCGTGCTGGCCTCGGCGGGCATGCACTGGGCCACCAACGGCCTCGGCGTGCTGTTGTCGTCGCTGCTGTGGGCGGCCCACGCCACCTGAGCGCGCGGCGAAACCGTCAGTCCAGCGGTCCGGTGTCCGGGCCCAGGATGCGTTCGGTGAGCGCCCTCGACTGCGGCGGCACACCCCGCACCTCGGCCTCCAGGCCTGCCTCGCGGGCATGGTCCAGCATCGACCGCAGCACCAGCGCGCCCGTGGTGTCGACGCGGCCGAGCCCGCCGAGGTTCACGACGAGCCGCGTGGCCGCGGGATGGGCGGCGAGCGCGTCGAGCAGCGCGGCGTCCAGGCGCTGCGCGGTGCCGAACCACAACACGCCGCGCGGGGTCAGGGTCAGCGTGCCGTCCGGTGCCTCGACGTCGACCTCGAGGTGCAGCATGCGCCACAGGAACACCACGATCGACAACGCGATGCCCGCCAGCACCGCGAGATCGATCCTGGGCGCCAGCAGCATGGTGGCGAGGAACGTGCTCCAGGCGATGAGCGCCTGCGGACGCGAAAGCCGCCACAGCCGCAGCAGCGGCCGGAACCGCAGGAGCCCGGCGACCGCCACCACGACGATCGCGCCGAGCACGGCGAGCGGCAGCGGGCGCAGGATCCCGGCCAGCGGCAGGAACGCCAGCACGGCAAGCCCGGTGAACGCGCCGGACCATCGGGTTCTGGCGCCGGACATCCGGTTGACCGAGCTGCGCGAGAACGAGCCCCCGCATGGCATGCCTCCCACCGCGGCGGCGGTCAGGTTGGCGACCCCCTGGCTGACGAACTCCCGGTCGGCGCTCCAGCGGACCCGTTCCTCGGTGGCGAACCGGCGGGCGATCGAGGCCGCCTCGGTGAACCCGATGAGCGCGATGACCACGCCCGGCAGGATCAGCTCCGGCAGCCGGTCCCACGGGAGGTCGTCGAGCGTGAACGGCGGGAGCCCTGCGGGCACGGCGCCCACCACCGCGCCCCGGTAGCCGAGGACCGCCGAGGCCACGATCCCGAGCACCGCGGCGGCCAGCACCCCGGGAAACAGCCGGTGCAGGCGCCGCCCTCCGACGATGACCAGTGCGCTCAGCACCGCGAACGCCAGCGCGGGCAGGCCCCACTGCCCCGGATGGGCCACCGCCCACGCCGCCTCGAGGATGTCGTTGCCGCGGTCCGGGGGCGAGGAGACACCCAGCGCCTTCGGCAGCTGCGAGCACGCGATGAGGACCGCGGCGGCGGGCACGAAGCCGAGCAGCATCGGTTGCGACATCAGGTACGCCAGCCAGCCCGCTCGCACCAGCCCGAGCGCCACGCGCACGGCCCCCACGACGAACGCGAGGGCCAGGCCGAGGCCGACGTACTCCGGGCTGCCGGGCTCGGCCATGGTGCTCAGCGTGCCGAACGTGAGCAGCGCGGTGATCGCGACCGGCCCGGTCTGCAGGTACGGCGAGGACGCGAAGACGGCGGCGAGCAGCGGCGGCACCGCGCCCGCGTACAGGCCGGCGACCGGGGGCATCCCGGCGAGCTCGGCGTAGGCGAGCGACTGCGGGATCCCCACCATCGCCACGCTGATGCCGGCCACGGCGTCGGCGAGTAGGGTCCTCGCCACGCCGGGCCGCCGGGACGGGCTCGGCGCCGGTTTGCGCGCGGTGGTCACGGCTGCTCAGCGCACGACGGTCAGCGGCAGCGCCAGGCCGGCGAGCCCGCGCCGGACGGCGGGCAGCCGGGCGGCCAGCTCCGTGAGCGCGACGGCCGACGGGGCGTTGGCGTCACCGGCCACCACGGGCAGGCCGGTGTCGCCCGCTTCGCGCAGCGCGGCGTCGAGCGGTATCCGGCCGAGCAGCTCGGTGCCGAGCTCGTCGGCGAGACGCTGCCCGCCGCCCGCACCGAACGGGGCGGTGTGCTCACCGCAGCCGGCGCAGACGAGAGTGCTCATGTTCTCCACGACCCCGGCCACGGGCATCCGCTGCTGCCGGGCCAGCCTGCCGACCCTGGAGGCGACGGCCTGCGCCGCGGGCTGCGGCGTGGTGACCGCCAGCAGTGCCGCCTCGGGCACCAGCTCCAGCAGCGACAGCGTGATGTCGCCGGTGCCCGGCGGCAGGTCGAGCAGCAGGACGTCCAGCTCTCCCCAGTGGACGTCGGCGAGGAACTGCTCCAGTGCCTTGTGCAGCAGCGGCCCGCGCCACAGGACGGGGGCGTCGTCGGCGACGAGGAACCCCACCGACATCAGTCGCACTCCGTGCGCCTGCAGTGGCAGCATCAGCCCGTTCAGCGCGACGGGGTTGCGTCGCACGCCGAACAGCTGGGGAACCGAGTAGCCCCAGACGTCGGCGTCGAGCAGCCCGACCCGCTTGCCGCGGCGGGCGAGCGCGACCGCCAGGTTCGCCGCGACCGAGGACTTGCCGACACCGCCCTTGCCGCTGGCGACCGCGTAGACGAGCGTCCGCGCGCCGAACCGGGTGGAGCGCTCGCCTCGCAACCGCTGGGCCAGCTCCATCCGCTGCCGCGCGGACAGTGTCGTGAAGGCCACCTCGGCCCGTCGCACGCCCGGCACCGTGAGCGCCGCGGCCGTCACCGCCTCGCGCAGGTGCTCCCGCAGCGGGCAGCCCGCCGTCGTCAGGGCCACCTCGACGCGGGCCGTTCCCGCGCGGTCACCGCGCGCCGTGCGCAGCATGCCGAGCTCACCGATGCCCCGGTGCAGCTCCGGGTCCTCCACCGCCCCGACGGCGTTCCACAGGGCGGTGTCGTCAACGGCGGAACGGCCCCGGCTGCGGGTCAGCATCCCGGCACCCGGTAGCCGCGGCGTTTCGGCGCCAGCGGGCGCATCATGAACTCCGGCCGCCGCTGCCCGCCGGGACCGAGATCGGGCCGGGCCTTCGCCAGCCACTCACGGTAGACCGCCGCCGATCGGCGGGTGTCGACGTACACGTCGCCGTAGCGATCGCCAGGGCGGGCGAACTCGAGGCGGATCTTCTGCAGCCAGCAGTGCATCCCCGAGTCGGGGTCCGGGTGCACGGCGAACGCGAGGTTCTGGTGCACTCCGGGGTCCTCCCAGTTGATCCGGCTGGAGTCGGGGTCGGAGGAGGTGAACGGCTCGATGCCTCCGCGGTGCCGCAGCAGCCAGGTGTGCTCACCGTCCGGATGGGACAGTTCCACCATGCCCGTGACCCACCGGCTGCCCTCGCCGGGATGCAGCCGCCAGCGGCCCATGTGGTGCGAGAGGGCGCACACCCCGGGCCGGATGCCCTCCGTGACCCACACCCTGGCCACGAAGTAGCCGATCTCGGTGCTGATCCGCACCAGGTCGTCGGTGACCATGCCGTGCCGCGCCGCGTCGAGCGAGCTGAGCCACAGCGGGTGGGTGTTGGAGATCTCGTTGAGGTACTTGGCGTTACCCGAGCGCGTGTGGATGAGCGTGGGCAGCCGGAAGGTGGGCACGAGCACCAGCTCGCCGGCCTCGATGTCGATCTCGCGGCGGGCGACGTGCGAGCGGAGGTAGCCGGGGATGGCGTGCTCGGCCCTGCCCCAGTCGCGCATGGTCGTGGAGTACAGCTCGAGCCTGCGCGAGGGCGTCGGCCAGCCCACCGTCGCCGTGCCGTCCTCGTGCCGCAGCCCGACGGCGCCGGCCTCCCCCACGACCGGCGCGACCGAGTCCGGGGTCACCGGCAGGCGCAGCACGCCCCCGGGGCCGGCCTCCGCTCCGGCGAGCTGCTCGTCGCCGAGCGGCCGCTCGTCCCCGCGGTACACGTCGTCGTCCAGCGCGACCACGCCGTAGCGGCGCATGTACTCCAGCGGCTCCATGCCCTCCTCGGCCGCCTTCTTCGGCAGGCCGGGCACCTGGTTCTCGAACAGCCACCGGTAGTACTCGTCCACGGTGATCTTTGCCCCCGGTCGGTAGGGGGACTCGAAGTACCGCCGGATGCCGAGCTCGCCGTCGGGGTCGATGCGCCAGGACAGCTCGATCCAGAACTCGTTCTCCTCCCACACCTCGCCGGGGTTGACGTCGCGGGTGTCGGTGTAGTCCATGCCCAGCCGGTCCATCGCGACGCGGCGCACCGGCTGCCGGAAGCCCAGCCACCGGCCCGCGTGGGTCTCGTACGAATGCGTGTCGTGCCGTTCGGTCGCGTGTCCCATCGGCAGCACGTAGTCGGCGAACTCGGCCGTCTCCGACCAGGTGGGCGTGAGCGCGACGTGCAGGCCCACGGTGTCCAGGTCGGACAGCTGCTCGATCCAGGTGAACCCGTCCGGGTTGGTCCACACCGGGTTGTACACGCGCGAGAAGTACACCGCGAGCCTGCCCCTGCCCTCGGCGAGGAAGTGCGGCAGCAGGAACGACATCTCGTTGGTCGACAGGGGGTACTCGCGCGGCCAGATGAGCTCGTTCCAGCGTTCGTGCGCCTCCGGCCTGCCCGGGCCGTGGGGGATGAACTTGTGCCAGCCGTTCGGGCTCGTCCCACCCCGCGTGCCGATACTGCCGGTCAGGGCGAGGACGAACCACAGCGCCCGGGAGACCTGCCAGCCACCCAGGTTGCCCGCGGTCGGCCCGCGCCACACGTGGGCGGCGAGCCTGCCGTCGCAGTCGGCGACCACCTCGGCGAGCTGCTCGATCCGGTCGGCGGGGATCTGTGCCTCCTCCGCGGCGAACTCGAAGGTGTAGCGGGCGTAGTCGTCGGTGAGCCGGTCGAGGAACGTCTCGAAGTCCTGCGGCACCAGGGGATGCAGTTCGGCGAGGTAGGTTCGCCAGTTGAGCCACCGGCGCAGGAACTCGGTGTCGATCCGCCGGGTCCGCAGCAGGTGGGAGGCGATGGACAGCAGGATGGCCGCCTCGCTGCCGGGCCAGGGGGTGAGCCAGACGTCGGCGTGCGCGGCGGTGTTGGACAGCCGCGGGTCCAGGACGACGAGCTTGGCGCCGGACTGCTTGCCCTCCATGATGCGCTGCGCGTGCGGGTTGAAGTAGTGCCCGGTCTCCAGGTGGCTGGACAGCAGCAGGATGACCTTGGCGTTGGCGTGGTCGGCCGAGGGCCGGTCGAACCCGGTCCACAGCGACATCCCGAACCGCGCGCCCGCGGAGCAGATGTTGGTGTGCGTGTTGTGGCCGTCGATGCCCCACGCGGTGAGGAACCGCTCCGCGAAACCGTCCTCGCCGGGCCTGCCCACGTGGTACATGACCTCGTCGTGGCGGTCCTCGGCGATCGCCGCCCGGATGCGCCCCGCGATGTCGTCCAGCGCCTCGTCCCACGAGACCCGTTCCCAGCCGCCACCGCCGCGCTCCCCGGTGCGTCGCAGGGGGTGGAGGATGCGTTCGGGGTCGTTGATCTGGTTGATCGTGGCAGGCCCCTTGGCGCAGTTGCGGCCCCGCGAACCCGGGTGCGCGGGGTTGCCCTCCAGCTTCGTCACCGAGAGATCGCTTTTGTCCACATAGGCCAGCAGCCCGCAGGCGCTCTCGCAGTTGAAGCAGGTGGTGGGCACGAGCAGGTACGAGCGCGCCACCTTGCGCGGATGGGCCTTCGCGTCGTACTCGACGTGGTCGTCCCAGCTGGACACCGGAGGGAAGTTGCGCAGGTGCTCGTGGCTGCGTGCGCCGGGAAGGTACGGTTCCGTCCCGCTCATGGGCGACTCCTTTTCCACGGGTGGGCGAGAACTCACGACAGCGGGACGTCCTGCCCCGCGCGGACGAACACGCTCTCGTGCGCGAGGAGCGCGGCCTGCAGCACGAGACCCGCGGCCAGCCCGGTCGCCCCGGGCGCTCCCGCCCAGGCGGCCGCGGCGAGAGCCGCGCCTGCCAGGGTGAGGCCGACTCCCCCGCCCCAGAACAGGCGGGCGTAGCGGCCCGCGACGACCATGCGTGCCGCGACGGCGGCGTGCGCCGTGGCGTGCCGCCCGGTGTACTCGACGACCGCCATCACCGCGTGCACGGCGGCCGCCAGCGCGACCGCGGGCAGCACCAGGGTCCGCACGCCGGGGACCGGCCCCACCGTGACCGCGGCGACGGCGAGCGCGCCGCCGCCCGCCATCGCCGCCTGCACGATGAGCTGCCAGAGCAGCAACGGGCTCTGCCAGAGGTCGCGTCCCTCGGCCTGCCCGAAGAGGAAGCCCGTGTAGCCCGCGACCATCGCCGCGGCGAGCACGGTCGGTACGGCGAGCCATGCGCGCACGGTGCCCGCGCTGCCGGACGGCAGCACGCCCGCGGCCGCCAGGACGCCGACGGCCAGCCACGCCGTGAACAGCGCCGCGCCGGCGGCCAGGACCACGGCGCCCCAGAACATCCACGATCGCGGGTTCGGCTTGAGCAGGATGTAGAGGAACCGCTCGGGACGTTTGAGATCCCAGACGAGCAGACCTCCGGTGAGAGCGACGCCGCCGACGCCGAGCGCGGGTGCCACCAGGTCGCCGAGCACGCCGAGGTCGGCGCCCGCCAGCACCGCGACCGCGGCGAGCAGCATGGCGCCCGCACCGACCGCCTTGGTCCACAGGTAGGTGGTCACCCGCCAGCCCCAGGGCCGGGGATGTGCGGTGTTGAGCGTGGTGCGGGCCTTGCTCACGGGGTCGGTGGGCAGGTCCGCCGACACCGACCTGCGGTGCTCGTCGGGGCGCGCCCAGAGGTAGGTGTCGCCGGTCGGCGCGGCGAGCGGGTCGAGCACCGCGCGATCGGCCCCGAGGTAGAAGACGTTGGGTCCGGTGTGCTGCTCCGGCGCGCGCACCTGCACGGGGTTGCCGGCCACGAGCCGCGCGATCCCGCTGCCGGGATCGTCCAGGTCGCCCACCCAGATCGAGTGCGTCGGGCACACGACCACGCAGGCGGGCTCCAGCCCGGCGTCGACGCGGTGCGCACAGAAGTTGCACTTGGCGGCGGTGTGGGTCTGCTCGTCGAGGTAGATCGCGTCGTAGGGGCATGCCTGCAGGCACGCCTTGCAGCCGATGCAGCGCTCGTTGTCGAAGTCGACGATGCCGTCGTCGCGCTGGAACAGTGCCTGCGTCGGGCAGATCGTCACGCAGGGCGCGTCGGTGCAGTGGTTACACCGCAGGACCCCGAAGTCCCGGGTCGTGGCGGGGAACTCCCCCGACTCGACGTACTTCACCCACGTGCGGAACTGACCGACCGGCACGTCGTGCTCGGTCTTGCAGGCCACCGTGCACGCATGGCAGCCGATGCACGTGCGCTGGTCGATGGCGAAGCCGTACCGCATCGGCGCCTCCGGGATGTCTTGACGCACCGTGACGCTAATGCGGTGCCGGGACCCCGGGTACCGGCCTTGGCTCTGGGTACCCCCAAACCAGACTTTGGTCTACGGTGAGACGGTGCCGCTGCCGTCGCACGTGCCCGAGATCGGCGCCCTCGATCTGCTGCTCAGCGTCGCCCGCCTGGGCAGCCTCGGCCGGGCCGCGCGGGAACACGGCATCTCCCAGCCCGCGGCGGCGTCCCGGATCCGCAACATGGAGCGGTTGATCGGGGTGCCGCTCATCGTGCGCTCCGCCACCGGTTCCCGGCTCACCGACGAAGGTGCGGTCATCGCCGACTGGGCCGGGCGGGTGGTGGACGCCGCGGCCGCGCTCGACGCCGGCATCACGGCGTTGCGCGAGCAGCAGGCCAGCCGGATCCAGCTCGCCTGCAGCATGACCATCGCGGAGTACCTGTTGCCGGGCTGGCTGGCCGAGGTCCGCAGGCGCGTGCCGGCGGCCGCCATCGGCCTGCAGGTGGTGAACTCGTCCAAGGTGGCGGAGCTGGTGCTCGGGGGCGGCGCCGATCTCGGCTTCGTGGAGGGTGCGGACGTCCCGGCAGGCCTGGAGTCGCAGGTGCTGGCTCAGGACGAGCTGCTGCTCGTCGTGCCGCCCGGCCACGCCTGGGCGCGGCGGAGCAGGCCGGTGCCCGCGGCCGAGCTGGCGGCCACCCCGTTGATCAGCAGGGAACCGGGTTCCGGCACCCGGTATGTGCTCGACCACGAGCTGGAGCGGCTCGGCCATCGGTCCCGGTCCGCACCGATCATGGAGCTGTCGTCCACCACGGCCATCAAGGCCGCCGCGGAAGCGGGCATCGGGCCCGCCGTGCTGAGCTCGCTGGCACTCGCGGAGGACGTGGCCAGCGGCAAGCTGGTCGTCGTGCCGACCGAGGGCCTGAACCTCGGCCGCCGGCTGCGGCTGGTGCTCCGCGCGGGCGAGCAGTTGCCGCCCGCGCTGCGGGACGTGGTGGCGGCGATCACCGCGGCGGCGCGCGGCGACGAGGCACGCCGGGCTACCCACACCCGGCGAGATCGTGGCGGCGGCCCGCCTCCGCGGCCATGACGCCGCGCAGCCGCCGGCCGCTGCTGGCACACTCGGGTGATGCGGAAGTCCTCGCTCGACGCCCTCGCCCGTGAGCTGCTCAAGCGTGCCGCCTGCGCGCCACACGGCCGCAGCGCGGAAACCGTCTACGGCGGGCACGAGCACATGCTCCGGCAGACCGTGCTCGCGCTCACGGCAGGCAGCTCACTGGCCGAACACGACAGCCCCGGCGAGGCGACGTTGTTCGTCCTGCGCGGCAGGATCCGGCTGCACGCCGGGGACATCGACTGGGATGGCCTGCACGGCGACCTCATCGCGATCCCGCCCGAACGGCACAGTCTCGACGCGCTGGAGGACTCCGTGGTGGTCCTGACCGTGGTCAAGCCGCGCTGAGTGCCAGTCGGGACGCCCTGCCGCGGCGCCCGGCGACTCCGGCGGCAATGGACTTTCGGACCCGGGCCAGTGCCGCAAGTCCCTATCCCGGTGCGCACGGCCCCGCGCATGCTGGGCGATGTGGAGATCACGGAAGCGCTTCTGCCCGGTGTCGGCATCCGGTACGAGTTCAGCACCGCACACGGTGACCGCGTCGGCATCGTGGTCTCCCGCAACGAGGACGCCTTCGACGTCGTGACCTACCCACCGGGCGAGGAGGAGACGTCGCGACCGGCGTTCCGGCTCACCCGCACGGAGGCCGACGCCGTCATCGAGATCCTCGGTGTGCCCCAACTGTCCGAGCGGCTCGCGGACCTCACCAGGGACATCCCGGGACTGGCCGCCGCCGAGATCGACATCCCCGCCGACTCGGTCCACGCGGGCGCGACGTTGGGCGACACGCGCGCCCGCACCCGGACCGGCGCGACGGTCGTCGCCGTCGTGCACGACGGCACGGTCATCCCCGCACCCTCACCGCGGGAGCGGCTGTGCCCCGGCGACGTGCTTGTCGTCCTCGGCACACACGCGGGCATCGCGCGGCTGCGCCGCATCCTCACCAGCACCGCGCCGGCGCACGCGGCCGGCATCCCCGGCAAGGAGCAATGACCATGAACTACGACGTCACCATCTGCGACATGCCCGACAGAACGGCGTTCGTGCAACGGCAACGGGTCGACGCGGACCGGCTCGGCGACGCGATCGGCAGCACGATCGGATCGCTGGTCGCCACGGCGGGCCGGTACGGCCTCACGCCCGCCGGCGCACCCGAGGTCGCCTACCTGAGCGAGTACTCGCCGGAGCAACCGGTGGAGCTCGAGGTGCGCGTGCCGGTCGCGGGCGCCGAACGGCTCGGCCCCGGTCACGGCGCGCCACTGGCCGAGCTGTCCGCCGGCCGGTGCGTGAGGACAGTCCATCAGGGACCGTACGACAAGATCGGCGACGCCTACGCCGCCCTGGACAAGTGGATCGCCGTGCACGGGCACCACGCGGCGGGCCCGCCGACGGAGGTCTATCTGGTCGGCCCGGACCGGACCGGCACACCGGAGGAGTACCGCACCGAGGTCTCCATTCCCATCGAGCAGTGACGACCGTGCCGGAACCCGCCCTCGCCCACGGTGCCCTGCACGGCGGCATGCCGTACCTGCGGGTGGGGTCCGGCGCCCCGCTGGTGTTCCTGCCCGGCATCACGGCCCATCACCGGCAGCCGGAGGGGTCCGACCTGCGCGCACAGCTGGCGCAGCTGCGCCCGCTGGCTCGCCACCGCCAGGTATGGTGGATCAACCGCAGGCCGGGCCTAGCCGCGCCCGTGACGATCGCCGGGCTCGCCCGCGACTACGCCGAGGCGCTGCGTCACGTGCGCCTCGACGGGCCGCTGGACGTGGTGGGCGTGTCCACCGGGGGCAGCATCGCGCTGCAACTGGCCGCCGACCATCCCGCGCTCGTGCGGCGCCTGGCCGTGGTCTCCGCGGCCTGCCGGCTCGGCCCCCAGGGCAAAAGGCTGCAGCGGCGGACGTGCGAGTGGCTCCGCGCGGGCAACCCGCGCAGGGCGGCCGCCGCGATGCTGGCCGGGCTGGGCACGCGCGCCACCACCCGTCGTCTGCTCGCCGGTGCGGGTTGGCTGGTGGGCAGCCGGCTTCTCGGCACGGGCGATCCGGACCTGCTAGCCACGCTGGAGGCCGAGGACGCCTTCGACGGCGAGCCCAGGCTCGCCGCCATCACCGCCCCTGCGCTCGTCGCGGGTGGCGAGCGCGACGCGTTCTACGGCAGGGACCGGTTCGCCCGCACCGCGGAGCTGATCCCCCACGGGCGGCTGCGGATCTACCCGGGCCTCGGGCACGTGAGCACGCACCGGCGCGCGGTGGCGCGGGACGTGCTCACGTTCCTCGATGGCGGCTGAGCGAGCCGGTCACTCCGGCTGGTACGGCAGCACGCGGAACACCGGGTACCGCGCGGCGATGCGCTCGAACTCGGCGAGCGGCGCGCCGGGCGCCACCGGCAGGTGCGGCCGGCCGCCTGGCGCCAGTTCGAGGAAGCGCCGCAGGATCGGCGCGCGCACGCCGCGGCCAGGGCCGAACGTCCCCGCCGGAAAGGTCAGTCCGCGGGGGCCGCGTCGAGCACGGCCCGGCCCGACCGCGGGTCGTACGGGAACGACACGTGCTGGTGGATCATCCGCCAGCGGCCGCCGACCTTCTGGAAGATCCGCGTGCCGCGCGACCACGACTCGTGCCGCCCGGCAGGGCCGTCGACGCGCATCCGGTTGAGCCCCCAGGTGACGGCGATGTCGTCGCGCACGATCACCCGCAGGTCGGGGATGTCCCAACGGAAGTCGCCGTCGGCCACGGAGAACCCGTGGCGGCACACCTCCCGGATCCGCTCGGCTCCCGTGTGGACCAGCGGCGCCTCGTGCTCGTAGGACACGGCGTCGTCGGCGATCTTCGTCATCACGGCGTCGAGGTCCTTCGCGGCCGCGCTCGCGAACCATTCCTCGAACTCGCGACGGATCTCGGTCTCGGCGAGCTGCCGGTCGAGCTTGCCGAAGCATTCGTCCCAGCCCTCGGCGTTGCCGTCGCGCAGGCCGGTGGACGGGAAGCCGGTCTGCTCGAACGTCATCTCGGTTCCGGTGCCCGTGGCGGCGAAGCTGACGGTCACCACGGTCTCGGGTCCGGTGTGGCCCTGGTCGTCGGACTGGGTGAGCGTGAACACCAGCCGGTCCGGTTCGGCGATCTCCCGGAACCGCCCGGACTCGCGGTGGGTCTCGCCGGTGGCGGAGCGGTACTCCACCCACCACTGCCCGCCTGCCCTGGCGTCGAGCTCGCAGCCGGTGACGGTGTAGCCGTCGGGCGCGAACCAGCCGGCGACGTCCTCGGCTCGCACCCAGTTGCCGAACACCAGCTCCCGTGGCGCGTCGAAGACCCGGACGATCGTGATCGTGCGCGCGTCGCGGTCGCGTGTGTCGTGGTTGAGCATGGCGTCGGTCATGACGGTCTCCCCTCGTCGGTGGTGTCCGTGTCCGTGGTGTCCGTGGTGTCCGTGGATCGGCCACCCTGCTGCCGGGCCAGCCGGGCGTCCAGGCGGTCGAACCGGCCCTGCCAGAGCTGCCGGTAGCTGTGCAGCCAGTCGTCGATGTCGGCCAGCGGCTCCACGCGGATGCGGCTCGGCCTGCGCTGCGCGGCGCGTCCCCGCGTGACGAGCCCGGCCGCCTCCAGCACCGCGACGTGCTTCGACACCGCGCGCGGCGTCATCGCGAACGGCTCGGCCAGTTCGGCGACCGACGCCTCGCCCTCGCGGAGCCGGTCGAGGATCGCGCGCCGGGTCGGATCGGCGAGCGCCGCGAACGCCGCGCTGAGCGTGTCCCCCGCCATTGAGAACCTCCTAGTTCCGGAACTGATTGGTACCATACACGGGATCGCCACGGGTGTCGAGCGCGGTTTGCCCCTGCCGGGCCCGGGTACGCAGCGGACGGACCCACCAGGGGCGGAACGGAAGGGGCACGCATGTGGTGGCGATCGGCCGCGCAGGGCGCCGTCGCGGGCGCGGTGGGAGTCGCCGCGATGACGGCGGCCGAGAAGGCCGAGCAGCGGCTCACCGGCAGGCCCGACTCGCACGTCCCCGCGCGCACGCTGGAGCGGCTGTTCGGGCGGGCCGAGTACCCGCACCGGCAGCCGAGGTGGCTCAACCTCGCCATGCACGCGGGGCAGGGCGTGCTGCTGGGCACCCTGCGGGGTGTGATGGCGGGCGCCGGGCTGCGCGGCCCGTGGGCGTCGGCGATGTTCCTCGCCGTCCGCCTGACCAACGACCAGACGCTGGAGAACGCCACCGGGGTCGGCGCGCCACCCTGGACGTGGCCCCGGGCCGAGTTGCTGGTCGACCTGGCGCACAAGGGCGTCTACGCGTTCGCCACGGGCGCGGTCGCCGACGCGCTGGCCGCGCGCTCGGGCCCGGGTCCCGGCCAGGTGCACGCGCGGTTGCGGCCCGGCCGCGTGCCCGATGTCGGGCCGCCGGAGAGGAGGCGACGATGACGGCTGCGCCGGAGCCCGGGGCCGACGGGCTGACGTTCATCGGCACGGCGACGACGCTGCTGCGGCTGGGTCCGTTCACGCTGCTGACCGACCCGAACTTCCTGCACCGCGGCCAGTGGGTGCACATCGGCCACGGCCTGGTGACGCGGCGGCGCACCGAGCCCGCGGCCCAGCCCGCCGACCTGCCCCCGCTGGACGCGGTGCTGCTGTCCCACCTGCACGGCGACCACTTCGACCGCGTCGCCCGGCGCGAACTGAGCCGGGACGTCCCGATCCTGACCACCGGGCACGCCGCGAGAAGGCTCGCCAGGCAGGGTTTTCGCGAGGCCACCGGCATGCGCACGTGGTCGAGCCAGCGGCTCACCGACGGCGACGCGAGCCTCACCGTGACCGCCGTGCCCGCCCGCCACTCGGCGACGCCGCTCGACCGGCTGCTGCCCCCGGTGCAGGGCAGCGTGCTCGAGTACCGCCCGGACCCGGATGCCCGCGTGCGCCGGATCTACCTCAGCGGCGACACGGTGCTGCACGACGAGCTCCGGCAGATCGCCGCGTGGTTCGGCGACCTCGACCTGGCGGTGCTGCACCTCGGCGGGACACGAGTGCTCGGGGTGCGGCTGTCGATGGACGACCGGCAGGGCGCCGACCTGGTCGAGTGGCTGCGCCCGGCCGGTGTGGTGCCGGTGCACTTCGACGACTACGGCCTGTTCACCTCGCCGCTGTCGAACTTCCTGACCGAGGTCGCCGACCGCAAGCTGCCCGCCGAGATCCGGCTGCTGCGGCGCGGCGACACCCTGCGGCTCGCCTGAGCCCCCAGTCCGGGGCGCCGCCGCCCGCTGGTCAGGGCTTGCGGGCGACCCCGCCCGCGATGCAGTGCTGCACCTGGTTCAGCGGCTTGAGCCTCGGCCCGTCCATCCACCAGTCGGCGCAGCGGACGACGCCGGGCTCGCACAGCTCGAGACCGTCGAACAGCTCCTCGATCTCCGCGAGCGTGCGGAAGGTTCCGCTGCCCATGGGGCTGTGCCGGAACACCTCCTCCATCTTGCGCGCGACGCTGCTGTATTCGTTCTCCGGGTCGAGGAAGTGGCTGATGGCGACGTAGGAGCCCGACGGCAGCGCGTCGATGTACTCCTTCATGATCTTCGCCGGGTCCTCGCTCGCGCCCTCGTAGTGGTGCAGCGTGCCCATCTGCAGGAACGCCAGCGGCTGGCTGAAGTCGATGTGCTTGACCACGACCTCGTTGTTCAGCAGTTCCTGCGGCTTGAAGATGTCGGCGGAGGCGAAGTGCGTGAAGTCGTTCTCCTCCAGCAGCGCGCGGCCGTGGGCGCTGACGACGGGGTCGTTGTCGACGTACACCACGCGCGCGTCCGGGTTGATGCGCTGCACGACCTGGTGGACGTTCTCCGCGGTGGGCAGCCCGGACCCGCAGTCCAGGTACTGCTCGAGGCCGGTCTGCTGCGCGAGGAACCGGCACACGCGGATGAGGAAGCTGCGGTTCTCGTAGGCGAGGTCGGCCGCCTCGGGCGCCTTCGCCTTGACGCCTTCGAACACCTGGCGGTCGATCTCGTAGTTGTCCTTCCCGCCGAGGAAGGCGTCGTACACCCGCGCGATGCTGGCGATGTTCGGGTCGACGCCGGCGGGAACACGCTCGCTCTGCGGCACCGGATCGGGCATGCGTACCTCGCTGGACCTGGAAGGGGCGGCTGGGCTGTCGAACGTAGCGTAAGGGTTGCGTTCCCGACGGTAAACAGCCCCTCCGGTTATCGCGCGACCTCGATATTCAGTTCGTCGCCGGGGCCGCGCCCGGATACGCTCCCGGCCGTGTTCACGGTGTTCCTGTTCCTCTGACGCCGCCGGCTCGACGGCGCGGCGCGAGCCCGCCGCCGGCGATGCGGGGGCCGCCACCCGGCGGTCCCCGAGTCGCGACGTCAGAGGACGACCGTGCATCGCGTTCCCTCGGGTGCGCACGTGCTCGTGCGCACCCTTCGAGGACTCGAGGACCTCACCGCATCCGAGATCATCACCCGCGGGGCCGGAGCCGTGCTGGGAACGGGACACCGGCAGGTGCTGGTCGCCGCCCCGGTACCCGACCGCGTCGCCGCGCTGACCACCGCCGACGACGCGATCGTCGTCGTGGCGACCGCGCCGGACGCCGGGCACACCAGGGCCGCCCTGCGCGAGACCGTCGGCGCACACCTCGCACCGGCCCGGGCCGTCGCGGTGACCGCCACCGTGCTGGGCAGGCGGGCCTTCAGCCGCTTCGACGCCGAGGACGCCGTGGGCGGGCTGCTCGCCCGTGCCGGTGCGCGCTACGTGTCCCGGCGGGACGGGCAGCGCCCTCCCGGCACCGCGCAGCACTGGCGGCTGCTGCTCGGCGACGGCTCCGCCGTGCTGGGCGTCCGGCTCACCACCGCGCCCCTGCACCGGCGGGCCTACAAGACCCGCGGTGTCCCCGGCACCCTGCATCCTCCGCTCGCCGCCGCCATGGCCCGCCTTGCCGGGCCCGGCGGTGGCGAGGTCGTGCTCGATCCCTGCGCCGGGGCCGGGACGCTGCTGATCGAGGCGGCCCGCCGGCAGCCGGACGGCCGGTTCCAGGGCTTCGACCTCGATCCGGCGGCGCTGGCGGCGGCCCGGCACAACGCCACGGCGGCGCGCGTGCGCGCCGGCCTCGCCCGTGCGGACGCCACCCGCCTGCCCGTCGCCCGCGGCCGGGCCGACGTGGTCTTGGTCAACCCTCCGTGGAACCGGCAGGTGGCCGCGCACGGCGGGCTGGCGGGCTCCGGCGGCCTGCTGTGGCCGGAACTGCACCGCGTGACCCGGCCAGGAGGGCGCCTCGTGGCGGTTCTGCACGGACAGCACGGCATCGCCGAGCTGGAACGGGCACAGTGGACCGTCCACAGGCGAATTCCGGTGCGGCTGATGGGCGCCTGGATGACCGTGGTGCTCGCCGGCAGGGCGGGCGGGTGAGCCTCAGCGCCGTTCCGCTCGGCCGGTGGCGGCGATCACGCGGCCGAGCGCCGCGTGCAACCGCTCCAGTTCGGCCACCTCCATGCCGAGGGTCTCCACGACCCGGTACGGGATCTTCTCCGCCTCCGCGCGCAACGCGTGCCCCGCGCCGGTGAGGTCCACGGTGAGCGTGCGCTCGTCGGCCGTCCCCCGGCGGCGGCTGACGTAGCCGAGCGACTCCAGGCGCTTCAGCAGGGGCGAGAGCGTGGCCGGCTCGGCGCGCAGCACGTCGCAGAGATCCTTCACCGTGCGCGGAGTCCTCTCCCACAGGGCGAGCAGCACCAGGTACTGCGGGTGGGTCAGGCCGAACGGCCTGAGCAGCGGCCGGTAGATCGCGATCACGCTGCGGGAGGCCACGGACAGCGCGAAACACACCTGCCGGTCCAGCGCCAGCGGGTCCTCGCCGAGATCGACGTCCATCCCGGCATCGTAGTTCAGTTAGCACCCTAACTGTTAGTGTGCTGACATGGCGAGCGAGCGCGACCGGCCCGGCCCGGTGCAGTGGCTGTGGTATGCGGTCGGCGGCAGACTGCCGCAGGCGTACCGGGAATGGGTGCTGCGGGACGTGACGGCACGGACCTGGATGTGGCGGCACGCGGCACGCAGCACCGTGCTGCTCGCGCCGCTGTGCTCGGCGTGGCTGCTGCTGCCCGGACCGCTCGGGCTCCGGCTGCCGCTGGTGTTGCTCGCCGCGCTGGTCGGCTACTTCTACTCGCTCGCCTACGCCGAGGAAAGCGTCGAGCACCGGCTGAGCAAGTACGGCTACCCGCGCGGCACGGCCAGGCGCACGCGGGCCGCGGCGCGCGCGGAACGCGACGCCGACCTGCACGAGCGCTACCTCGCCCGGTACCGCAGGCAGGAGTAGTGCTCCGTTTGCGCCTCGCCCTGCGGTGGTACGCCGGAAGCCGCTGCCGTCGAAGGGAGGCGCGATGTCGGACGACAGGCCAGGCCGCACCACCGGCCAGCAGCCGGACGAGCGCAAGCTCGACGAGGCCCGCGAGGCGATCAAGGACGCCAAGCGCGCGGCCGCGGAGGACCAGGACGTGATCGACCAGCAGGACGCCACCGAAGTCCTGCCGACCGACCCGCCCTCACGCGAGACCGGCTTCTCGCCGTCCTGAGCCGTTCCGGGCCGCACCGGCCCGGCCGGTCACTGCCCGGGCACCCACAGCCTCGACGCCGGGCGGGGTTGTTCGGCCGGTGCCGCCTGCCCCGCGGCCCGGGGCGGGGCGGGAACCCGGTCCAGATCGCCTGCCTCCGGCTCCCGGCCCGCCGCCTCGTTCTCGGCGTTGACCTGGTGCAGGCGCAGCTGTGCCAGCGCCTGGTCGATCTGCTTGCCGAGGTCGCCCGAGACGTACTCGCGGACCTGGTCGGTCATCATCGCGGCGAGGTCGATCAGCAGCCGCGCGTCCCGCCTGCCCAGCTTCACCTGGGCCGCGTTGAGCACGCTGGAGATCAGCTCCGCGGCGACCTGCTCGACCGGAGCCGACCGCAGCCGCTCCATGTACTGGCGGGCCTCCTGCTCCGACATCCCCGGCGAGGAGCCCTCCTGTCCCGTCGGCGCGCCCACGTCCACACCTCCTGGTAGCGCGTGAATCCACACCACTGTGCGCCGCTGGGCAGAATAGCGCGCTCAGCCCAGGATGCCGACCGCCCACATCAGCGCCAGCAGGACGAACCAGATCACCAGCGCCACGAGCACGCGTAGCCACAGCTGCTTGAGCACAGCCTCAGCCGCCCAGGTTGTCGAGGACCAGCAGCACCGAGAGGAACCCGAAGAAGACGAAGGACACGGCGAGCACCGCCAGCCGCACGCCACCGATCCGGATGGGCTTCGGCAGACCCTTGCGGTTGAGCAGGATCAGCAGGCCGGAGTAGATGAACATCTGCACGCCCGCGATGGACGACGAGATGACCACCAGCAGGAACGGCTGGTCCACACCCGCGAGCAGGATCGCGGACCCGACGACGATCATCAGCCACACGAACGCGGCGTAGATCTTGCTCTCCGACCAGAAGTGGCTGTCCTTGAGAGCGTTGACCTTCAGCTGGTCGGCGACCAGGCGGCACGTGTAGTCGATGATGCCGAGGTTGGTGGAGAACAGCGCCACCGTGCCGGCCGCCCAGAACGCGGTGCCGAACCACGGCGCGACGACGTCCTGCAGCACCTGCCCTTCCAGCAGCAGGAACGCCAGGTCCTCCTGCTCCACCTGGCCGACCGGCAGCGTGGAGTACGCCAGCACGGACAGCACCACCAGCGTCGCCACGCCGATGAGGAAGAAGGTGATGAACTGCTCCCAGTTGGCGACCTTCCACCAGCCCTTCCACCGGCGCATGTTCTCCCGGTCGGTCGGGAACAGGTAGCCCAGCGACGGCCTGGCCTCCTCGTGGCCCGTGATCGGCGAGACGATGCGCGGCATCCGCTGCCCCATGCCCATGCGCTTGTCCCGGATGTAGTTGCTCTGCACCAGGTTGTTCGCCCCGCCCGCGCCTGCGAAGGCCAGCGCGCCTAGCAGCAGCGCCGCACTGAGCCCCTCGTGCCCGATGGGGAAGCCGATGTCACCGATACCCTCGGTGAACAGCGAGCCCCAGGCGTCGGGCGTGGTGGCCACCGGGATGGCGACGATGACGAACACCATGATGAGCGCGACGAGCACGCCCTGGATCTTCTCGACCCACTGGTAGACCACGGGCGAGAGCGTGAGCGTGATGCCGATGGCCACCAGCGCCGCGATCGTGATCGGCACGACCGGCGCGTCCTCGCCGAGGCCGAGCGCGAACGAGACCGTCGTCGCGGCGCCGGTGGCCCAGCCGGGCCAGAAGTTCTGCAGCAGCGCGAAGACGATGAACAACCACCACCACGGTTTCCAGAATCGCGCGAATCCCGTGATGGCGGATTCTCCCGTGGCGAGCGTGTACCGCTCGATCTCCATGTTCAGGAAGAACTGGATGCCGAATCCGACGATGGCGGCCCAGAGGAAGACGAATCCGATCTGGGAGGTGATGTAGGGCCACAGAATCATCTCCCCCGACCCGATGGCGGTCGCGAGGATGATGACACTGGCGCCGGTGATCCTGCGCAGGGGCACCGGCTCCGGGAGATTCGCGAGTTCGACCGGCGGCAAATGCTTGCCCGGCAACGTGAACTGTTCCGAATCGGCCCCACTGGTTTCCGTCATACGGCAACCTCATCTCACCGCGGGCGAACAATTGCTAACCGTGGCGCAGCGCCCCGATAGGGTGACGCCGGTCACCTATTCGTGTCAATAGCGATTCGGTTTCGGAGCGGTTCCGGTCGATCGCGCCCGTGCTCATCCGGGCGGGTTGCGCCCCGCCGGACCGGGTAGCCCCCGGACATGGCAGCGCTGACATCCCCCTCGAACACATCGAAGGACACGACCGCCTCGACGGCCTCGGCCGCCTCGAAGGCCGCGCGGGCGTGGCAACGGGTTCACCGGCTGTACGCCGGAGAGGCGAACCGGCCGCTGCGCGGCTACCTGGTCGTGCTCGGCACGTACGCCGGGCTCGCCGGGGCACTCACGGCCGCGGGCAGGGCGCTGGGCGTCCGGCTGCCCCAGCGCATCAGCACCGGCGACACGGTGCGGGTGGCGGTGGCGACGCACAAGGCCAGCAGGCTGCTGGCCAAGGACGCCGTCACCAGCCCGCTGCGGGCGCCCTTCGCCCACTACGAGGAGCCCGCCGGGATGGCGGAGCTCAACGAGTCGGTGCGCGGCCACGGCGCCCAGCACGCGGTCGGCGAGATGCTGACCTGCCCGTTCTGCCTGAGCGTGTGGATCGCGACGGGCATGACGGCGGGCCTGGTCGCCGCCCCGCGTGCCACCCGCGTGGTGAGCACCCTGCTGACCGTGGTGGCCGCCTCGGACTTCCTGCAGATCGCCTACGACACCGGCAAGCAGGTTCCCGGGCGCGTGTCCGGCGGCTGAGCGACGCTCAGGCCACGGCACGCACGTCGTCCACCAGCTCCCGGGGGTGCGTTCGCACCCCGTCCCGCAGCACCCCCGGGATCGCGCGGCGGGCGCGGGCCAGCCGCACCGCCGCCAGAACCAGGTAGAGCGCCGAGAAGCCGAACCGCACCGCGGTCATCGTGTCCTGCCCGCTCAGCACCACGCTCGCGGTGAGGTCACCGAGGAAGATCGCCATGATCGCGGCGGCCTCCCGCACGCTGATCCGCAGGTCGATCAGCAGGCTCAGCGCGAACAGCGACTGCGCCGCGGTCAGCAGGATCTCCTGCCGCTGCACGGCGTCCATCGGCAGGCCGGACAGGCTGCCCGCGGACAGCGCGAACGCCGCGGGCACCATGCTGACCAGCAGCGTCCACTGGTTGATCTTCGACGACAGCAGCGTGCCGAGTCCCTTGTCGGGCAGCTGCCGCCAGGCGAACAGGCACGCGGGCAGCAGCTCGGCCGACTCGGTGGCCAGCGGTGCGACCCACTGCACCATGAGGAACTTGTCGACCCCGATCAGCGTGCCGGTGCCGGTGATCGACTCGCTGAGCGGATGCGCCATCAGCACGATCACCGCGGCAGCCGAGGTCATGAGCCCGACCACGATGGTGCGCCGCCACGCGGTGGACGCCCGCGCGATGAGGGCGGGAGGACCGATGAACTCGGGTTCCTCCTGCGGCGCGCGGCTGATCCGCGCCACGTAGAAGCCGAACATCGCGAGCAGCACCGCGGTGTCGACGAGACTCAGCGTCGACCGGAACGGCATGTGCAGCATGTAGAGCGAGGCGGCGCCGAGGACGACGACGTCGACGGTGGCGAGCCTGCGCAGCCTGCTCACGTACGGGCCGCCGCCCTGCTCGCCCTCGGCGTCGTCGTACTCGCCGCGCCTGCGCCGTGCGCGGTAGCCGAGTGCGCCGACGAACACGACCACCGCCCAGCCGATGCCGATGAGCAGCCGGTTGGCGCCGGTCATGTTGGCCAGCGCGAGCGGCGCCATGGCCGGGTTCTCCCCCGCCCGCCAGGCGAACTGCAGGTCGATCGCGTACTCGGGCAGGATCGCCACCACCGCGAGCGCGGACAGCGCCACGCCGGTCGGCACCTCGAGCTCGGCCAGTTCGGTGCCCCACACCAGCAGCAGTGCCGCGCCGATGAAGGCGGCCCCGTAGACGAACGTGCCCAGCACGGGGCTGGCGTGGCCGACGGCGAAGCGCAGCACCAGCGCGGGCACGCACAGGGCGGCCGCGCCCGCGAGCGCCATGATCCGGCGCCCTCGGGCGCCACCGGAAGCATTCATCGCCCCGCGGGGTAGCCCGTTGTCCGTCCGGGTACACCCCGGCGCCGCTCACCAGGCGTCCTACGTCATTTGTCGCGTTCGATGCGAGTCGTTGCGCCGGAAAGCGGCGGCCTGCTTGCAGCAGGCGTGAGCGCTGACGAGACTGGGACCCGCGCGCACGGCGGGGACGAAGGGGTCGGCGTGACGGTGGAGACGACGGAGCAGGACGGCCGGTGCCCGGAGTGCGGCAGGCCGGCCGGTGACGCGGGCTCCTTCGACGACGCCCGGCGCGGCCAGCGCAGGCTCGCGGCGATCGCCAGGGCCGCCTCCAGCGTCGCCGACGCGGCGTCACTCAGCGTGACGCTCGACGTGGTGGCCAGGGAGGTCATGCAGGCCACGCACATCGCGGCCGTGCAGATCCTGCGGGTCGAGGGCGGGCTGATGCGCGTTGTCGGCAAGGCCGGGTTCACCGACGCCGAGGACTTCGCCGAGCGGCTGGAACAGTGCAGGCGGCTCGGCGCGCGCATGATGTTCGTCGAGGCCTTCCGCACCCGCAGCCGCATCGTCGTGCCCCACCGCAAGGCCGCCGTGCTCGCCGACCCGGCGTGGGCGCCGCTGCACGACATCATGGGCGGGCCCGAGTGGGACAGCTTCGTCGCCGTGCCGCTCGTGGTGCGCGGCAGGGCGGTGGGCGTGCTCAACGCCTACTACTCGCCCGGCGAGGACCCGGGCCCCGAGACGCTCGACTTCCTGGACGCGATGGCCGACCAGGCGGCGATGGCCGTCGACTCGGCCGACCTGCTGGCCCGCTCGCGGCACGACGCACAGGTCGAGGAACGCGCCCGGCTGGCCCGCGAGCTGCACGACTCCGTGGTGCAGCAGGTGTTCTCGATGCGCATGCAGGCCAAGGCGCTGCGGGCCCAGGTGGACGCGGGACTCGGCGGCGGCCCGGACGGCGTGGGCGCCGTGGCCGACGAGCTGCTGGAGCTGGCGCAGAACGCGCTCGCGGACCTGCGCGGCCTCGTGCTGCAGCTGCACCCCACCGAGCTGGTCGGCCGCGGCCTGGCGTCCGCGGTGCGCACCCACGCCGAGTCGGTGCACGCCGCCACCGGCCTGCACGTGGAGGTCGAGGCCGGACAGCTGCCGGAGCTGCCGACCGAGCTGGCCGAGGATCTCTACCGGATCACGCAGGAGGCGCTGCACAACGTGGTCAAGCACGCGCAGGCCTCCTCGGCGGTGGTGCGGCTCGACCGGGGCGACGACCGGGTGCCGGGGTGGCTGCTGCTGGAGGTATGCGACGACGGCGTGGGACTCGGCCGCCCGGCGGGGACGGACGCGGGCTGCTCCGGTGGCATCGGCCTGGTCTCGATGCGCGAGCGGGCCGAACGCTGGGGCGGCACCCTGGAGGTCGGCGGCGCCCGGCGCGGGACGCGGGTGCGCGCCCGGATCCCGGTGACCCCGCTGGAGGCGGCCTCGTGAACGGGCAGGCGCCGGATGGCGGCATCGGGGTGCTCGTCGTCGACGACCATGCCGTCGTGCGCCGCGGCCTGACCGCGTTCCTGGACACGATGCCCGGCATTCACGTGGTCGGCGAGGCCTCCGACGGCGCCGACGCGCTCGACCGGCTCGCCAGGCTGGCCGCCGAGCTGCGGCTGCCGCAGGTGGTGCTCATGGACATGCTCATGCCCCGCATGGACGGCATCACCGCGATCGGCGCGGTGCGGGAGCGCCATCCCGGGCTGGCGGTCGTGGTGCTCACCAGTTTCGGCGAGACCGAGCGCGTGCAGTCCGCGCTGCGGGCGGGTGCGGCCGGTTACCTGCTCAAGGACGCGGAACCGGACGAGATCGCCGCGGCCGTGCGCGCGGCGGCGCGCGGCGAGGTACACCTCGACCCGGCGGTGGCGGGGCGGCTCGCCCGCCAGCTCTCCTCCCCCGCCAGCGGGCTCGCGGCACTGACCACCCGCGAGCGCTCCATTCTGGTGCTGGTGGCCGAGGGCATGTCCAACCGGCAGATCGCCGGTGAGCTCGGCATCAGCGAGCGGACCGCCCGCACCCACGTCAGCCACGTGCTGGCCAAGCTGGGGCTGTCGTCGCGGACGCAGGCGGCACTCGTCGCGGTCAGGGAGGGGCTGCTGCCTCCCGTCACGTGAGTTCCATGCCGAGCCAGCGCTGCGCGTTGCGGTGGCTGATGTTCTCCAGCGCCTCGCCGGCGAGCTCCAGCGACAGCAGCGTGCGCGCGGCCGGCACCTCCCGCGGCATCGCCGGGAAGTCGGAGCCGATGAGCAGCCGGTCGTCGCCGAGCAGGTCGATCACGTAGCGCAGGGCGCGCCGGTCGAACACCATCGTGTCGTAGTAGAAGCGGCGGGCGTAGTCCAGCGGGGACGGCCCGTCGGTGTGGGCGACGGCGCGCTCCGGCACCGGGGGTTCCTCGTTCCAGGTGCCGCTCCAGAAGTACTGGGCGCGCGGCACCATGAGCGGGAAGCCGCCCGCGGCGTGGCTGAACGACACTCGCAGGTCCGGGCACTTGTCGGCGGTGCCGCCGAGGATGAGCGACGACGCCGCGAGCGCGCCCTCGATGCCGACCACGTAGGTGCCCATGGCGGAGGCGGGCAGCCGGTCCATCTGTACCGGCATGGCGTGCACGAAGATCGCCAGCCCGAGCCGCTCCGCCTCGGCGAAGAACGGCAGGAAACGCTCGTCGCCGATCGAGACACCGAGCACGTTGGAGGCGATCTCGACGCCGCGCAGCCCGGCGTCGCGGATCGCGGCGAGCTCCGCGGTGGCGGCGTCGACGTCCTGCATCGGCACCATGCCGAAACCGATGAGCCTGGACGGGTCGGTGGCGCACAGGGTGGCGGTGAACTCGTTGACGTGCCGGGCCAGCGACAGCCCGTCGCCCGCGGGCAGGTCGTAGCGCAGCAGCGGCGGCATGGGAGTGAGCACCTCGGTGTCCACACCCGACGCCGCGGCCTGCTCGATCCGCCGCTCGGCGTCGAAGAAGACGTCCTTGGCGCGGAAGCGCACGCTGCCGAACAGCAGTGTCCTTGCGGTGTCGCCGTCGACGGCCTCCATGCGCGGGAAGCACTCCGGCGCATCGGCGGGGTAGTCGCGGGGCAGCAGGTGGGCGTGGGTGTCCACGAGCACGGCGGGAGGCCTCCTCCGGTCGGCGGCGGTCAGGAACGGTCAGGAGTTCGGGTGGACGGACACGTGCACGGCCTGTTCGCCCGGCACCTCGCCGGCGAGCACCTCCATCGCGTGCGCGGTGTCGTCGAGGCCGAAGGTGTGGGTGTGCAGTTTCTCCAGCGGGAAGCGCCGCGACTCGATGATGGAGATGGCCTGGGCGTAGGCGGTCGCGTCCACGCCGAACGCGCCGACGACGGTGAGCGCCCTGTTGATCATGAGATCGGTCTGGAGCGGGACCTGCTTGCCGCCCTTGAGCCCGGCGAGCACGACGCGGCCGCCGTGCCGTGCGGCGAGCAGCGCGTCGGTGACCGGTGCCGTGGCCATGGGCGTCAGTTCCAATACCACGTCGGCCATGGCGCCGCCGGTGATGTCACCGACCCGCTCGACGGTGTCCTCGGCGTCGTCGCCGTCGACGACGATCGTGTGGTCGGCCCCGAACTCGCGGGCCAGCGCCAGCTTGTGCCGGTCGGCCTCCAGCCCGGTGACGATGACGGTGCCCGCACCCGCGCAGCGGGCGGCGATCACGCAGGCGAGCCCGCGCTGACCGGCGCCGAGCACGACCACGGTGTCACCGAGCCGGACGCCGCCGAGGTGGCAGGCCCAGCGCACGCCCGCGCCGAGCGGGTTGAACATGGCCGCCAGCTCGGCGGGCAGGGTGCGGTCGACCGGGTGCAGGACCGCGCCCGGCGACAGGTACAGGTACTCGGCGAGCCCGCCCCAGATGCCCGGCTCGACGTCGACCGGGGTCACGCCGTGGCCCACCGTCCGATTCGGACACGACTGGTAGCGGCCGGTGAGGCACGCGTGGCAGGAGCGGCACGGCACGATCACCTCCAGCGCCACCCGGTCGCCCGGTTTGACGCCCCAGCGTTCGGCGGCGCGGTCGCCGATCTCCTCGATGACGCCGAGTGGTTCGTGCCCTGGCACGAACGGCGGCCCTCCGGCCCGCATGTGCCCCTTGTACATCTCGACGTCGCTGCCGCAGATGCCGTTGGCCTCCACCCGCAGCAGCCCGTCGTCCGGCCCGATCTTCGGCCGGGGGAACTCCCGGATCTCGATCCGGCGTGGCCCGGCCTGCACCGCCGCCCGCACTGTCTCCGCCACCGCGCCTCAGTCCTTTCCGCTCGTGCTGCTGGTGCCGCGACTACTCCGTGTGGCGGCGTTCATGCGGTGCCTCGCAGCGACACCGTCTTGACCTGGGTGTAGTTGAGTACGGCGTCGGCGCCCATCGTGCGGCCGAAGCCGCTGCGCTTGTAGCCGCCGAAGGGGCCGCCGATCAGCCCGGCCCCGAGCGCGGCGTTCACCGCGACCTGCCCGGCCTGCAACCCGCGGGACATGGTCACGGCCTTGCCGACGTCGGAGGTCCACACCGAGGCGACCAGGCCGTAGTCGGTGCCGTTGGCGACGGCCAGCGCCTCCTCCGGGCCGTCGACGGGGATCACCGACAGCACCGGGCCGAAGATCTCCTCCTGCGCGATGCGCATGCCGGGCTCGACCCGGTCGAACAGCGTGGCCTCGACGAAGAAGCCGTCGTCGAACCGCTCCCCCGACGGCACGCCGCCACCGACGACGAGTTCGGCGCCCTCCTGACGGCCCGCGTCGAGGTAGCCGAGCACCCGCTCGCGCTGCGTGGCGTTGATGAGCGGGCCCATCTGCACGTTCTCGTACCACGGACCGACCGTGACCGAGGCCAGTCCTTCGGCGAGACCCCGCACCACCTCGGCGTGCACGGAGCGGTCGACGACCACGCGCGAGCCCGCGGCACAGATCTGCCCGGTGTTGAGGGTGATGCCGCGGACGATGGCGGGAATGGCCGCGGCGAGGTCGGCGTCGGCGAGCACCACCTGCGGCGACTTGCCGCCGAGTTCGAGGTGCAGCGGGATGATCCGCTTGGCGCAGGCTTCCATCACGGCCGAGCCGGTGGCGGGCGAGCCCGTGAAGCTCATCCTGGCCACGCCGGGATGCGCCGGGATGGCCGCACCCGCCTCGGGGCCGTAGCCGGTGACGACGTTGACCACACCGGGCGGGATCCCGGCCTCCAGCGCCAGCCGGGCCAGCGCGAGCGGGGTCAGCGGAGCGTCCTCGGCGGGCTTGATCACGATGGTGTTGCCCGCCGCGATGGCGGCGCCGACGTCGTTGGCGAACATGGGACCCGGCGCGTTCCAGGGGATCACGCTGCCGACGACGCCGTAGGGCTCGCGCAGGGTCAGCCCCAGCACGTCCGGGCTGTGGGCGGGCAGGCTGAGCCCGCTGACCTTGTCGGCCTGTCCCGCGATGAACCGCAGCATGCCGGCCATGGGTGTGGGCCCCCAGTGCGGACGCCCGACCTCCTGCGACTCCAGCTGGTCCAGTTCGGACTCCCGCTCGTCGATGAGCGCGGCCCACCGGGTCAGCAACGCCGCCCGCGCCGACGGGCTGGTGTCGCGCCATGCCGGGAAGGCGGCGGTGGCGGCCGACACCGCCGCGTCCACGTCAGCGGCGGTGCCGCGGGGCACGCGCGCCAGCACCTGGCCGGTCGCGGGGTTGAGCACCTCGATCACCTCGCCGCTCGCGGCCGGCACCCAGTCGCCTCCGATGAGGTGGGCGTTGTCCGCGGGCAACACCGGTGGCGGTCCGGGAGGGGCGAGCGTCATGGGTCATCTCCTCGCTGTCGGGCCGGCGCGTCGTCGGGCGGCCGGCGGCGGGCGCCGTGGCAGCTCCACGATGCCCAGGGAGGAGACGTCGCGGCGACCGTGCTTCCGCAGCACAGAAAGAAACGGTGCGCAACGGCACCGGCGACCGCGACATCTGTCGCGGGCCGGGCCGCGAGTCCTGCGTTCCGGGCCGCGAGTCCTGCGTTCCGCGCCGCGAGCTCTGCGTTCCCGTGCGGGGTGCCGGTCAGGGGCGGCGGTCCGCGAGGACACAGAACTCGTTGCCCTCGGGGTCGGCGAGTACGACCCAGCTCGCGGTGCCCTGGCCGACGTCGACGCGCTGGGCACCGAGGTCGAGGAGGCGACGCACCTCGTCGTCGGGGTCCCTGTCGGTCGGGTTGACGTCGATGTGGAGCCTGTTCTTGGCGGTCTTGCCCTCGGGCACCCGCGCGAACGTCAACGTCGGTGGCACCGGGCCGGGGCGCTTGCCGCCTTCCGGGACCGCGGGGGAGCCGATCGTGACAACACCGTCGTCGTCGCCCTGCACCTCGTAGTCCAGGACCGCGCACCAGAATCGCGCCAGAGCGTGAGGATCGGCGCAGTCGATCGCAAGCTCGGTGAACTTACTGGCCATGTCAGGATCTCCCAGCCGGAAGCGGGGTCGGGCAAGGCCCCACAGTAAGCGGTGCCGGATCACGGCGACCGCGGCCGCGTGAGCGGGGCCGGACCGGCGTCGAGCAGGTGCGCGAGATCCGCGCCGCGCCACCGCGCCCACGGGGTCGCCGGGGCGTGGCGTCATCGAGAACGGCCGCCGCGGCCTCGGAGCGAGCCGCTCAGAACGTGCCGCAGTTGCTCGGAGCGGGCAGCCCCTGGATGCGGCCCTCCAGCCACGCGAACGCGATCGGGACGGAGGCGGCGTAGCCGCCGACGTGGCTCGGCGTCGCCAGGGTCCGGAACCGCACCGTGGCACCGTCGGCACACCACGCGCGGGCCATGGCGCGGCCCTGGGCGTAGGGGACGATGTCGTCGGTCGCGCTGTGGGTGACGAGCACGGGCGCCTGGGGAGCCAGGGTGCCGATCCGCTGCTGCTCCACCACGGAGGCGTAGGGCTCCTCGCCGAGGTAGGCGGTGATCGGCCTGCCGTCCCGGGTGAGGTCCCTCGTGCGCGTGAAGGCGTGGTTGACGAGCGCGTCGGCCGTGCACTCGTTCTCCACCTGCTCCTGCAGGCCCCTGCCCCTGTCGTTGAGCACGGCGGCGATGTCCAGCTCGGGATAGGCGTCGTTCATGCTCGCCACGGCGAAGAGCAGGAAGCCCACCGCGGAGTGCCCGTCGAGACGACCGGCGACGGCCGCAAGGTCCGCGGGCGGAGCGCCCGCGTAGGCGCCCTTGAGCTTCAGCTCCGGCGCGTAGGCGGGCTGCAGCTCCGCCGCGGCCGCCGAGGCGCCACCGCCCTGCGAGTAGCCCGCGATGGCGACCGGGCCCGCATCGGGCAGAGCGGCCT
The DNA here is from genome assembly GCF_003202285.1 of Prauserella muralis. Classification (GTDB taxonomy): domain Bacteria; phylum Actinomycetota; class Actinomycetes; order Mycobacteriales; family Pseudonocardiaceae; genus Prauserella_B; species Prauserella_B muralis. Next base: position 47,180 of record NZ_MASW01000005.1, on the reverse strand, counting down.
CGGGCAGGCGCTGCGCGGCGCGGATCGCGTCGAGCACGGCATGCGCCTCGGCCTTGCGGTTGACGTAGGTGTGCACGCCCGGCGTGCCGAGACCCTCGTAGTCGGTCACCACGACGCCGTAGCCGCGCGCCAGCAGGCCGGAGAGGAACGGCCCCTCGTACTCCGTGCCCATGGCCATCGCCTTCGACGGCGCGCACCGGTCACCGACGCCCTGGGTGCCCGCCGCGTAGCCGATGATGGGACGCTCGCCCGCGCCGGTCCAGGGCACCGTGGGGGTGAGCACGGTGCCGGTGACGGCCACGGGCTCGCCGTGCGTGTCGGTGCTGCGGTACATGATGCGCCGCGCGCTCGCGGGAGCCGCAACGAGCTTGGCCGGGTCGAGGAAGAACCGCGTTGGTTCGTGCCGGATGATGTCGCCGTTGTCGCCCGCAGGCAGGGGCGAGGGCGGGAGATAGAAGTCGGTCGCGCCGGCCGGTGCGGCTCCGACGGTCAGCGAGAGCAGACCGATGATGGACACGAGCAGGGCGGTGAGCCGCCGGTGGTGCGGACGCATCATGCTCCCCGGTGAGCCAATTTCCGACATCGTTGTCGGAAAAAGGATCGAGGTGAGGTCGTACAGATGTCAACCCCTCGGCAGCGTGGTCCCGGGCGGCCGCGGCGGGTGCCCGTGGAGGAGCAGCGGGCGCTCGTGCTGCGTGCCGCGCGGCGGGCCTTCGCCGACCAGGGCCTGCAGGGCGCGACGATCGAGCAGATCGCCCGGGGCGCCGGACTCACGCGGCAGGCCGTCTACGAGCAGTTCGGCGACAAGACCGCGCTGTTCGCTCAGACGGTCGCCGAGCTCGAGGAGCTGGCCTTCCGCACCATCGCGGCCCGCGGCAGCGGCGACGCCGACCTGGGCCTGCGCTCGTGGGCCCGGAAGAACTACGCCAGCATGTTCGACTTCGTCGCCGCCCACCCGGAGGCGCTGCCGGTGCTGCAGGAGGCCGAGCGGGCCGGCATCCCGGCGCTGACGCGGCTGCGCTCCCGGCTCGCGGAGGTCTACACGGCCGCCAGCCGCGAGCGGTGGGCCACACACGGCATCGAGTCCGGCCGCGCCGACACCGCGCTGGTGGCGATGTACTTCGCGATGACCGAGGCGCTGGTGAACCTGTCCTGGCCCGGTGCCGCGCCCGACCGCGAAGCGGTGATCGACCTGCTCACCGAGTTCACCGTCGGCGGCATCGCGCGGCTCTACAGTCACCGCCCCGACGTGCTCGCCCGGCTGCGCTGAGCGTGCCCCGGCCCCTAGCTCGCCGTGTGGGTGGCGGAGCTGCGGTAGTCGGTGTAGGTGTACGGGTTGTCGAGCACCTTGGTCTCCGGGATCTGCGGGTTCATCCCGTCCCGCCACGCCTGCTCCCCCATCGACGAGCGCAGGTGGTCGATCGTCTGCTCGACCTCGCGGCGCACGGCGGCCAGGTCGACGCCGAGCAGCCGGTGGTCGTGCTTGACGACCTTGCCGTCGACCAGCACGGTGTGCACGTCCGCCCGCTGGGCCTGGAACGCCACGTGCCCGAACGGGTTGAGCACCGGGAACGACACCGGCGAGTGCTCGTTCTTGAGCAGCACCACGTCGGCCTTCCTGCCGGGCTCCACGCTGCCCAGGTCACCGTCCCTGCCGAGGGCGCGAGCGCCGCCCCGCGTCGCCCAGTCCACGACCTGCTCCGCGCGCAGCGCGCAGTGCGTCACGGTGTCGCCGCAGTTGTGCGCCTCCAGGTGTTCCCGGGACCGGTCGGCGCCCAGCGTGGCCCGCATGGCCGAGAACAGGTCGCCGCTCCACCACACGCTCGTGTCCATCGACAACGACACCGGGATTCCGTGGGCCCGGATGGCCCAGGTGGGCGGGTAGCCCTGCCCTGCGCTCTGCTCGCTCTCGGTGGAGACCGAGATGGACCCGCCCGTCGCGGCGATGCGGTGGTAGGAGTCGGCAGAGAGGGAGGCGGCGTGCACGTAGATCGTCTCGGGGGTCATGAAGCCGTGCTCGTGCATCAGCCGGATGCCGTCGTCGCTCGTGGCGCCCCACACGCCGGCGTGCGTGGTGACCGCGACACCGAGGTCGCGCGCCACCTCGAAGGCGGGCTTCTCCGGGAACTCCGGGTCGCCGGTGACGTCGAAGGCGAGCTGGAAGCCGAGCATGTCGTCGCCGGTGATGCGGCGCCGCACGAAGTCGCGGAACTCCGGCGCCGCGGTCCACTCGGCGGGCGCGGCCTGGATGTTGCCGTAGGCGAGGACGTGACGGCCGGGCACGGACCGCAGGGCGTCGACGGCGGCGTCGGCATGGTCGACGGTCTGCAGACCGTGCGACCAGTCGACCACCGTCGTGACCCCGGCGTCGAGCGCCTCGACGGCGGCGAGGACGTTGCCCGCATGGATGTCCTCCGGCCGGAACAGCCTGCCGTGGTCGAGGTAGTACCAGACGAAGTACTGCGTGAGCGTCCAGTCGGCGCCGTAGCCGCGCATCGCGGTCTGCCACATGTGCCGATGAGTGTCGATCATGCCCGGCAGGACGATGCCGTCGGTCGCGTCGATCACCGCGGCGCCGTCGGGAACCGCCAGGTCACGTCCCACGGCGGCGATCCGGTCGTCCACGACGAGCACGTCGGTGTTGCCGAGCACCTGGTGGGTGCCGTCCATCGGCAGGACGGTGCCGCCCCGCAACACCACCGGCTGCCCTGGCCTGAACTCGGCTCGCTCGTTCATCGATGAACTCCTCACTCGGCCGCATCGCCCGGCGGACGATAGCGAACACAAGTCCGCTGTACGGTCATCGCCTCGCCGCATACTTTCGACCCCGCCCGATCCGTTGTCAACCCGCCCCTTCTGTGGAGCGCCGATTATCGGACGGCCGTCCGGCGGGCTACGCTGCGGCCATGCGTCGAGACGGCAATCCCGAGTTCATCGAGGCACTGGCCAGGGGTCTCGATGTGCTGCGCTGCTTCCGGCCCGGCCACGCGACCATGACACTCAGCGAGGTCGCCACGGCGACGGGGCTGGCCAGGCCCACGGCCCGCCGTATCCTCATCACCCTGGAGCAGCTGGGCTACGTGCGCAGCGCCGACGGCGCGTTCTCCCTCACCCCGCGGGTGCTGGAGCTGGGGATGGCCTACATCGGCTCCGCCGACTTCTGGGACCTGGCCCGGCCGCATCTGCGGGACCTGGTGCGCGAGACCGGCGAGTCGTGCTCGATCGCCCAGCTCGACGGCTCCGACATCGTCTACGTCGCCCGCGTCGCGGTACCGAAGCTGGTGACGCTGACGGTGACGATCGGCACCCGCTTCCCCGCGCTGCAGACCTCGCTCGGCAAAGTCCTGCTCGCGGCGCTGCCGCCCGGCGAACTGGACCGGGTGCTGGCCGAACCCAGCCGGTCGGGACTGACGCCCCGCTGGCAGCCGGAGCGCGACGAGATCGACGCCGTGCTCCGCGACGTCCGCGCCAAGGGCTGGGCCGCGACCGACCAGGAGCTGGCGCTCGGCATCCGTTCGGTGGCCGCCCCGATCCGCGACGGCGACGGCCGGGTGGTGGCGGCCGTCAACGTCAACGCCCACGCGGCCGAGACGGACATGGACCGACTCACCGGCCGGCACCTGCCGCTGCTGCTGCACGCCGCGAGCGCGATCGGGGCCGACTGGGACGCCTGGCGCGCGCGCCCCATCGAGACCGTCGCCACCCACTGAGAGCTCCCGGTCAGGCCCGCGCCCGCAGCACCCGCGCCCGCGCGGCCAGCGGAACGCCCGCGGCGAGCAGTCCCACGGCGAGTGCCGCGGCGCCCCACACCGGACCCGCCAGCCCCGAAAGGCCGAGGGCCGCGTCGAGCGACCAGGAGCCCGGCCCGGTGACGGCGAGGACGACAGCCAGCGCGCCGTAGCAGAACGGCACCTCGCAGCCCCCCTGCTGCGCCCAGAACCCGTTGCCCGCGGTGGCGGCCGCCGCGACGGCCATCGTCCCGATCACCAGCGCGCAGCCGCCCGGGGTGAGCAGGCCGGTGGCGATCGAGGCCGCGCCGGCCAGTTCGGTCAGCGCGGCCAGCACGACCAGGCGCGAGCCGGGGACGAAGCCCCACCGCTCGAACACGGCGGCGGTGCCCGCGATGCCCGCCCCGCCGAACCAGCCGAGCAGCTTCTGCGTGCCGTGCCCGAACAGCAGCGCGGCCAGCAACAGCCGCAGCACCAGCAGTCCGAGGTCCATGAGCGCCCTCCGATCACGGTGAGCAAGGGACCTTTACTCCCGGAAAACGAGAGTAAAGGTCCCTCGCTCCTGCGCGGACAGTCGTCCGGCAAGCGGTCGGTCCAGTGTGGGCAGCCGCGGCAGGCCGGTCAAGACCCGCCCGCGCCCCGCGGGCCGAACGCCGTGAGGAACCGGTCGCGGAAGGCGTCCATCCGCCAGACCGGGGCGTCCGGGCCCGGCTCGAGCCCGTCGTGCCAGCCCCAGCCGCCGAGTCGTTCGAACACCCGCGGGTCCCTGGCGATCACGCTGACCGGCACGTCCCTGCTGCCGGGCTCACCGGTGACCAGCGGCGAGGGCTGGTGGTCACCGAGCACCACCAGCACGAGGTCGTCGTCGCCATGGGCCTCCACATAGGACACCAGGGTGGTCAGGGAGTACTCGAGGGCCTTCCGGTAGTCGTCGCGCACCCGGGAGGTCTCCCGCGACGAGATGGCGTCCGGATGCGCGCCGGGCCCGGCCATGCTCGCGAACACCGAGCCGTCGCCCAGCTCCTCCCAGCCGACCAGCCGGGGCAGCGGCGACCAGGGCGCGTGGCTCGACAGCAGGGGAATCTCGGCCATCACGGGGGCACGGTCGGCCCGGGCGCGTTCGAGCCGTTCGAACGCGGCGAGCGTGAACTGGTCGGGCATCGTGGCCCAGCTGAACCGCGGCCCCCGGTAGCCGAGGTCGTCGGCGCCGTAGACGCGGTCGTAGCCGTAGAACCGGCCTTCGGGCCACGCCCGCGTGAGCCCGGGCATCACGCCGACCGTGCGCCATCCCGCGCGGCGGAAGGCGCGGTTGAGGGTGAACCGGTCGCTGTTGAGCAGTGTGCGGTAGCGCTGTTCGTTGTCCACCCACAGTCCCGACAGCAGCGTGGCGTGGGCGAGCCAGCTGCCGCCGCCCAGGGTCGGCGAGGTCAGATACGCGCTGCGCGAGCCGAACCCGGCCGCGCGCAGCCGGGCGCCGCCCGCGGCGAGCACCGCGCCGATGTCCGGTGCGAACTGCGGGTCCTCCACGGCGTCGCGCCCGTAGCTCTCGACGAAGGCCACGACGACGTCCTTGCCACGCAGGCCGGTGAGCAACTGCGCGCCCGGCGTGGCGCGGAAGTCGTCGACGGCGGCCTCCTGCGCGAACCTCTCGCCGTCACGCAGGCTCGCGCCGAACTGCCGGGCGTGGTCGTAGGCCAGGTCGGCGGCGCTGCCGGAGGCGACCGGCACGCCGGGTGTGAGCTCCACGCTCAGCACCGCGCACACCAGCCACACCACCCCCGCCGCACCGGTGAGCCGCAGCGTCGTGCTCCGGCGGGTCACCGCCACGCGCGTCAGGCGCAGCACGGACAGCGGGACACACACGAGCACCGCCACGGCGAGCAGGCCCGCGGCGGCGGTGATGCCGAGGGCGCCGCCACCGCCGAGCGAGGCGGTCAGGAACTCGCCGGCCCGGCCGAACATGCCCCAGTCGAAGACCGGATCGAAGGGCCTGGCGAGCACGGCGTGGAAGCCCCAGTCGACGAGCCGCAGCACCGCGAGCCCACCGAGCGCTACGCCGGCCAGCGCGGCGGTCACCCGCCGGGGGCGGGCGGGCAGGACGACGAGGACCGCGACGCCGACCAGCGCCTCGACCGGGATCCGCGCGAACGCGGCCGGGCCGAGGTTGCCGGTGCCGTTCGGCGCGACCAGCGCGACGAACACGACAACACCCGCCAGCGCCGTCGCGACCCGGGCCCGCGCCCGGCGCGGGCGGCCGCCGGGGGCGCCGTCCTCGGCGCCCCCGGCGTCCCGGGCATCGCGGGCGCTCTGGTCGTCGCGGACCTCGGTCGTCATGCTCGCTACACGGGCCGGCGGCGGAGCCGGTTCATCCGCGGCGGCGACGTCCGCGGTGGACGTTCACTCCCCGGCGATCCCGGCGTGCCGCTCCAGCCGGTCGAGGCGGTCGAGCACGGGACGCAGCTGGTCGCGGACCGCCGTGGCCAGCATCGTGGCCACCTCCGGCTGACCTGCGCTCTGCGCCCGCAGGTGCGTGTAGCCGCTCAGTGCGGCGACGACGGCGCGCCGGGTTCCCTTGGCGTCCACGCCGAGGGCGCGCAGCACCTGGCCCGCCGTGCCGTCGGGCTCGCCCACCAGGCCGAGCAGCAGGTGCTCGCAGCCGACGTAGTTGTGGCCGAGTGCGAGCGCCTCGGTGACGGTGAGCTCCAGGACGTTGGCGGCGGGGCCGCTGAAGCGCGCCGCGCGAGGCCGCTCCCCCGGCGGCGTCTCCGGCACGGGCGCGGCGGCGAGTGCGCGCTCCACGTGGTCCGGCTCGACCTCGAGGGCCGCCAGCACGCGCAGGGCCAGGTTGGCGCCTTCGGCGAGGATGCCGTGCAGGACGTGCTCGGTGCCGACCTCGGGGGCACCGTCGGCCCGGGCCCGCTCGACGGCGAGCCGGATGACCGCGCGGGTGCGGTCGGTGAACTGCGAAAGCCGCGCCGTCGGATCGTCCGACTCGACGTCGCCGAGGACGGTCGCGCGGATGGCGCTCACCCGGCGCACCGACTGCTCCAGTGCTCGCTGGCAGATCGCCGACACCGGCACGCCGGTGGCCCGCACCCCCTCGGCCAGCTCGTCCGGCAGGTACACGTTGATCTTCGGCATCGCGACCGTTCCCCTTCCCCCAGCACCACGTCGACTGTACCCCCATATATAACCACACACGGGGGTACAGCCAACGTGGTCACTTCGCCACGAGCCGGCGCTCCGCGTCGGTGACCCGGTGGGTGAGCGCGGCGGTGTGGGCCAGCAGGATCGCCACCAGGGCCAGCACGGTCATCCCGGCCAGGTACCCACCGATCAGCAGCGAGTTCCGCGTCCCGGCATAGAGCGCCGTCGCCACGATCGGCGCCAGCGAGCCGCCCACGATGCTGCCGAACTGGTAGCCCAGCGACGACCCGCTGTAGCGCAGGTTCGTCGGGAACAGGTCACTCATCACCGCGGGCAGCGGCGCGTACTGCGCCGTGTTGGCCACCATGGCGAACCCGCACGCCACCACGGCGAGCAGCACGACACCCGTGTCGAACAGCGGGAAGAACGCCAGCGCCGCCACGACCTGCACCAGCGAGCCGACGACCATCGTGCGGCGGCGGCCCCAGCGGTCGGCGGCGTCGGCCAGCACGAGCGTGGACACGAACTGCAGGGCGCTGATGACGATGATCACCACCAGCAGCGCGTCGCGTGAGTACCCGACGTGCTCGGTGCCGTAGGACAGGATGAACGTGAGCACGGTGTAGCCGATGGCGGGCGAGGCGGCGGTGGCGAAGATCGCGACCAGCACCCCGGCCGGGTAGCGGCGCAGCACCTGCACCAGCGGCACCCTCGCGGTGGCCCGGCGCGCGGCGGCCTGCGCGAACAGCGGGCTCTCGGTCAGTGTCCGCCGGACCACCAGCCCGAACACGACGAGCACGATGCTCGCGACGAAACCGATGCGCCAGCCCCATGCGGTGAACGCGGGGCCGGTCGTGGCCGACAGCACGAGCATCATCAGGTTGGCGAGGATCGCGCCCGCCGGGACACCGAGCTGCGTCGACGAGCCGTACAGCGTGCGCCGCTTCGGCGGGGCGTGCTCGACGGCCATGAGCGCCGCCCCGCCCCACTCCGCGCCGACCGCAAGGCCCTGCAGCAACCGCAGCACGACGAGGATCACCGGCGCCGCGACGCCGATCTGCGCGTAGGTGGGCAGCAACCCGACCACCACGGTCGCCGAGCCCATCAGCAGCAGCGAGAGGATGAGGATGCGCTTGCGCCCGATCCGGTCGCCGAAATGCCCGGCGATCATCCCGCCCAGCGGCCGGGTCAGAAACCCCACGGCGAACGTGGCGAACGAACCGAGCTGGCTGAGCACCGGGTCGCCGGACGGGAAGAACTGCGGGCCGAAGACGAGCGCGGCCGCCGCGCCGTAGAGGAAGAAGTCGTACCACTCGATGGCCGTGCCGACGAAGCTGGCGACGGCCACCTTCCGCGCTTCGCGGGTGTTCCGGGGACCCGCGTGGTCCAAGGGCAGGTGCGTCATGGGGACCCACTCTCGTGTGAAACCGGACGAACTGGCTGGGTGAACAAACCAGGGCGTCCCGAGAGGGTCAACGCGGGTTCTCATTGGATGAGAGCAGCCACGACCGGCCACGCCTCCACTCTCGGCGCGGCGTCAGGTGGCCTCAGGTGGCCTCAGGTGGCGATGTCGGGATAGGGCAGTGTCCTGCCCGCGAGCCGGCGGGCGTACTCGCGCTGGAACGCCAGCGGCTCGGCGTAGTCGTGTTCGAACATGGCGATGAACAGCGTCAGGGTCAGAAACGGGTGCGCGCCCAGATCGAACAGCGTCGGGTAGTCGTGTTCGGCGAGCGCGGTGCGCTCCTCGTCGGAGAACCGCAGCCACGTGGTGGCCTCGGCCTCGGCACAGTTGAGGATCCGGCCCGCCTGCTCGGTCTCCCACCAGGCGACCGTGCCACGGGGGTCCTCTTTGTACCGGGCGACGAGCGCGGGGTCGCGGTCGATGGTGTAGAGGAACTTGTTCATCAGGTACTTGCTCACCGGGAGCCTCCCTCGGGATACCAGGTGAAGTAGGCCTCCATGGTGTGGAACAGGTCGAGCGTGTCGACGTAGTCGGCGGCCCGGCCCTCACCGGCGACACCCATCATGAGCATGAAGTCCATGAATCCGTGGGTGGCGTTGCCCGGCAGGTGCAGGCTTTCCAGCGTCACCTCGCCGAGGCACTTCTCCAGGTCGCCGTGCGCGATCCAGTCCACCGCCTTGCGGTCGAACTCCGGGTCGGGTCCGTGATCACCGAACTGGCGGGGACCGCCCAGTTCCAGCGAGAGGTGCCCGGTGCCGATCACGGCGACCCGCTTGTCCTCGGGCCACGACTCGACGAGCTCCCTGATGGTCTGTCCGAGTTGGACGAACCGTTTCGGCTGCGGAAGTGGCGGCGCGAAGATGTTGGTGTAGATGGGAACGATCGGCAGGTCGTTCTGCGGGCGCAGGGTGATGATCGGGCAGGTGATCGAGTGGTCGATGCGCAGCTCGTTGGAGAAGGCGAGATCGAACCCGGCGTCCAGCCCTTCGCGCAGCAGGTACGCCGACAGGTCCTCCTGCCCGGACAGCAGCATCCTGGGCAGGCCGAACTCGCGTTCCTCGTTGTGGAAGTTGGCGTCGTAGAACGGGGCCTTGCCGACCAGGAACTGCGGCATGTTGTCCAGCCACAGCTGGTGGAAGTGGTCGGAGCCGACCATCACCAGCACGTCGGGCCTGGCGCGCGTGAGCGTCTCGCGGAACGCGGTGATCTTGCGGACCCATTCGTCGGCGAAGTCGGGCCGGTCCTGGCCCGTTGACTGGCTGGCACGGTAGTAGAACGGGTGGTGGGTGGATGCGATCACCGCGACCAGTTCAGCCATGAGAACCTCCGTTGGTGTCAGGCTGGGGCGGGACGGGCCGGTTGTGCGAGTCGACGGCGAGGAAGATGTCGCGCGCGACGGGGCTGCGCATCTCCTCGGCGAGCTGGCCGATGAGCCCTGCGGTGCGGGCGAGCAGCGCGAAGCCCCGCAGCAGCGCCAGCGGGAGCCCGAGGTCGGCGAGCGCGGCGCCGCACACGCCGGCGCCGTTGAGCGGCAGGGTCCTGCCGAGCACTCGCGGGTGCACCCGGCCGATCGCGGCGAACAGCGACAGGTGCGGGCCGAACAGGCCCTCCTCGGTGGCGATGCGCATCAGGCGGGGCGTGCGCGGGTCGCCGTCCTTGTGCAGGTGATGCCCCAGGCCGGGCACGAACTGCCCGGCCTCGCGGCGGGCACGCACGGTCTCGAGCGCCAGCGCGTCCCACCCGGCCTCGTCGGCGGGCGGGTCGTCCCGTGCGGCCAGCACGGCGTGCAGGAACGCTCCGGTGTCCTCGGTGACGCCGAGGAACCGGGAGCCGCCGCCGAGCAGCCCGGCCGCCAGCGCGCCCTGGATCGAGTCGGGTGCCGACAGATACGTCAGGCGGGTGACGATGGCCGTGGGCGTGAAGCCGTGGTCGGCCAGTGCCGCCAGCACCGCCTCGAACACGCGCGTCTCCCCCGGCGTCGGCCTGCGCTGGGCGGCCAGCCAGAACGCCAGCTCCCCGAAGCCCACCGAGCCCATGATGTCCTCGGCGAGGTCCTGGCCGAGCAGGGTGATCCGCGTGCGGTCCGCGGCGCCGAGCGCCGTGGGATAGCCGTCGGTCCCGTCAGTCATGCCCGTCCTCCCCGTCGGCGGCCAGCCAGGCGCGCAGCTGCTTTCCGTGCTCGTCCAGCTCGGGTGGTGGCAACCGGTAGGTGACGGAGCTGGCCGAGAAGGTGATGGGGTGCCGGGTGGTGGGCACGGCCCGCTCGCCGTCGCCGACGCGGACGATCGGGTCGAGCCCGAACCGCTCGGCCATCGCGAACCCGCCGTCGATGGTGTTGATCGGCCCGCACGGCACCCCGGCCTCGACCAGCAGGTCGAACCACTCGCTCGCGGCGCGGGTGACCAGCCGCTCCACCAGCAGCGGCCGCAGCTGCGCCCGGTTGGCGGTGCGGTCGGCGTTGCGCGCGAACCGGGGATCGTCGGCCAGCTCCGGCACGCCGAGCACCGTGCACAGCTTGCGGAACTGCCCGTCGTTGGCGGCCGCGACGATCAGGTCGTTGTCGGCGGTGGGCAGTGGCTCGTAGGGGAACACGCTGGGGTGCGCGTTGCCCATCCGGTAGGGCACCTCTCCCCCGGCGACGTAGGCGGAGCTGTGGTTGACCAGCCCGGTCAGCGCCGACGACAGCAGGTTGACCTCGACGTGCTGCCCCTCGCCCGTGGCGTCCCGGTGGCGCAGGGCGGCGAGGATGCCGATGGCGGCGTGGTTGCCCGCCATCACGTCGAACACCGAGATCCCCGCCCGGTACGGCGGGCCGTCCGGGTCACCGGTGAGGCTCATCAGCCCGGAGATCGCCTGCACCATCAGGTCGTAGCCCGGCACGTCGCGGCCAGGGCCGGAGCCGAACCCGGTGATCGAGGCGTAGACGACGCCAGGGTTGCGCTCGCGCACCTGCTCGAAGCCAAGCCCGTACTTCGCCAGGCCACCCGGCCGGAAGTTCTCGATCACCACGTCGGCGCGGCGGGCCAGTTCCCTGCCGAGCGCACCGTCGTGCTCGTCGCGCAGGTCCAGGGCGATCGAGCGCTTGCCCCGGTTGATCCCGAGGTAGTAGGTCGACACCCCGTCGCGTGCGGGCGGTGTCCAGCTGCGGGTGTCGTCTCCCTGGGGGCCCTCGACCTTCACGACGTCCGCCCCGAGGTCGGCCAGCAGCATCGTGGCGTAGGGCCCGGCGAGGATGCGCGAGAAGTCGGCCACCAGCAGCCCGGCGAGCGGTCCCCGGTCGCCGGAGCCCGCGGGCGCTGTCCTGTCCGGCATCCGCCGTCACCTTCCGTCGTCCGCGTGACGGACAATCGTCCGGCACAGTCGCGATTGTCGGCGGTGCCACCACGGTTCGTCAAGCGCTCCCGGTTCGGACAGCACGCAGGACAGGCCGGACGCCGGCCGTTGCGCGGACGAAGGTCCGTGCGTGGTGGGTCGACGCGCGGCTCAGCGGGCGGGTGTCAGGAAGCTCTCCACGACGCGGCGGACCTTGCCCGCGGCGTCGGCCTCGCCGAGCCGGAGTGCGGTGTTGGCGGCCACGAGCACGGCGTCGATCTGGAACGCGGCGAGATCGGTGTCGAGTTCGCCGATCTCGCCGAGCTCGGCGGCCTGCCGCAACTCGGTGGCGAGCAGGTCGCGCCAGTCCTGCTGGTGCCGGAACAGCGCGTCGCGGACCGGGCCCGGCCTGCTGTCGAAGTCGGCGAGGTTGGCCGCCCAGAAACAGCCTCCGGTGAACAGGGGCGCCTCGGCGTAGGCGATCCAGCGTTCGATCAGCGTGCGCAGGCGCGCGGCACCCCGCGGCGCGGTGAGCGCCGGGCGGACGACGGCATCGGCGAACGCGTCGTGGGCGAACTCGACGGCCGCGACCTGAAGCCGCTCCTTGGTGCCGAACAGCGACTGCACCCCGCTCTTGCTGAGCCTGAGGTCGGTGGCGAGCCTGCCGAGGCTCAGCCCGGCGAGGCCCTCTTCCGAGGCGACGTGCACGGCGTGCCGCACGATGGTCCGCCGGGACCGCGCGCCGCGCTGCAGCCGCCGGTCCACCACCGCGGCCCCGGTACGTCCTGGTTGCGCCGGGCGCGCCCGCTCAGTCATCGGCGCACATCCTGCCACACCGCACACCGGACAATACGACCGATCGTACGGTCATCTCGCCCCCGCGCGGGCACCTGGAGCGGCAGCCGTCAGAGGTCGAGGACGAGCCGGCCGCCCCTGGCCCGGGACACGCAGATCATCATCGTCTCCCCCTCCTCCCGCTCCTCGTCGGTGAGCACGGAGTCACGGTGCTCCACCTCGCCGCCGAGGACCTCGGTCTCGCACGTGCCGCAGATGCCCTCCGAGCACGAGGACAGCACGCTGATTCCGGCTCGCTCGGCGGCCTCGAGGATCGAGGTCCCCGGCGGCACGGTCAGCGTCACCCCGGAACGCGTGCACTCCACCTCGGTGGCGGGCCCGTCCGCCACCTCGTCCTCGGGCGGTTCGACCGGGGTGAACCGCTCGACGTGCAGGCTGCCAGCGGGCCAGCCGCGGCAGCGGTCCCGGACCGCGTCGATGAGCCCGCCGGGACCGCAGCAGTAGACCAGTGTGGACGGTTGCGGTTCGCCGAGCACGGCGGCGAGGTCGAGCCTGCCCTGGGTGTCCTCCGGACGGACGAGCACGCGCCCGGCGTGGCCGCGCAGCTCCGGCAGGAACGCCATCGACGTGCTCGTGCGGCCACCGTAGTGCAGCACCCAGTCGGCGCCAGCGCGCTGCGCCTCGGCGATCATCGGCAGCAGCGGCGTGATCCCGATGCCGCCCGCGATGAACACGTAGCGACGGGCGGGCAGCAGCGGGAAGTTGTTGCGTGGCCCGCGTACCCGCAGCAGACCACCCTCGGTGGCGTTGTCGTGCAGCCAGGCGGAGCCGCCCCTGCCGTCGCTCTCCCGCAGCACGCCGATCCGCCACGTCGAGCGATCCTCCACCGGGCCGCACAGCGAGTACTGGCGGACGAACCCTGTGGGCAGCAGCACATCGAGGTGCGCGCCCGGAGACCACTCCGGCAGCGGATCCCCGGTTCCGGTGGCCAGCCGCAGCGAGATGACCCCGTCGGCCTCGGCCCGCCGGGACACGATCCGGAGCTCGCCGTCGAAGGCCACCTCCCGCGTCCTGCGGGTCACGGTGGTCGCCGTCGAGGAACAGGTCACGTCGATCATCTCCTGCCGGGCAAGGTTTTCCGGGCTCGATCGGCGACGCTAATGGACGGTCGCACACCGGAGCAGGCAGCGAATGACCGAAGTCGGACGGCAGGGTGTCGCGACGGGAGACCGGTCAAATGTCTTGTGCCGCAGGCGAATTCACGCCGAGGCGGCGTGGCGTGTCCTGGCGGCGAGGGCGTTGCGGTGATCGAGCGGGCGGGCGGCACGCTCCACCACGCCGCGCAGCCACCGGTGCCCCTCGTCGGTTTCCCGTTCCTCGTGCCACCACAGCTTCTCCACGATGGGTGGCGGATCTCCGGGGCATTCGAGCACGCGCAGGTCCGCGCGGCCGCGGAACTGGCGGGCGAGGCGGTGCTGCATGATCGCGATCCGGTCGGTGCCCGCCACGAAGTAGGGAGTGGCGCGGTAGCTGTCGACGCGCACGGCGACCCGCGGATGCGTGGCCAGCCGCGCCATCAATGGCCCGAGCGGCGAGCTCGGCGGGTAGCCGCCGTCCGGGTGATGCGGCACGACCCACGGCATCCGTTCCAGGTCGGCCAGTTCGAGTCGCTCGCTGACCGGGTTGTCGCGATCGACGATGCACACCCACCGGTCGCGGAACAGTTCCACCGAATGGATCCCGGGTGCGTGCAGCTCGGCCTTGCCGACGGAGACGATGCCGTCGATGAGCCGCAGTGCCTCCGGAATGTCGGCGGGCAGCTTCTGCAGCACCTTCGCGTGCAGCCGGATGCCGGGTGCGGTCTTGAACATCTCCCGCGACAGCTGCTCGCCCAGCGTGACGAGCACGTAGTCCGCCATCAACAGGGTGAACTCGCGATCCGACTCGGCGGGGCGGAACTCCGCGCTGGTGGAGAACAACCGCTCCAGGCTCGCGCAGACGGGCTCCACCTGGGGCGCCAGTTGCGCCGCCAGCGGGGACAGCACGAACGAGCCGCGCGAACGCACCAGCAGCTCGTCGCCGAAGTGCCTGCGCAGGCGGGCCAGCGCCGCACTCGCGGTCGGCTGGCTGACGCCGACGCGCTCGGCGGCCCTGGTGACGTTGCGCTCGCGCAGCAGTTCCCGCAGAAACACCAGGAGGTTGAGATCCAGGCTGGCCAGCGACGCCGGCCGTCGTGCGGCGTTGCCCCGGCCCGAACCCATGGTTCTATTAGCGGCCGCCGCCGATCGGCTGTCAAGGACGGGCCCGGCGGCCGGGTGGCCGCCGGGCCGCGCCGGATCCGCTACCCGAGGCGGTACCACTCCGCGGCGTTGCCCGCGAAGATCGCGTCCCGCTCGTCGGGCGTGAGCGCCGCGACGAGCCGGTCGTGCCCGGTGCCGTGGTCGTGCGGATGGTCACTGGAGTAGAGCAGCATCGCCTTCGCGTCGAGCAGGTCCAGCGCCTGCCGCACCTGGGTGGCCTGCCTCGGCAGGTGAGCGGGGTTGGTGGTCAGCCGGATGTGCCCGCGTACGACGTCGGACGGCTTGCTGTCCAGCCACGGCACCTCGCGCCACACGCCCTTCCAGTCCTTGTCGAACCGCCACAGCAGGGTCGGCAGCCACGAGAACCCGGACTCCAGCAAAGTCACCCGCAGGTCCGGCAGCTCGGCGAACACCCCCTCGGTGACCAGGCTGGCGACCTGCGCCTGCACGATCGTCTGCGAGTTGGCGAGGTAGTCCTCCAGGTACGTGTGCGTCAGGCCGCTGGAGGTGGGCGCGTTGCCGACCCGGCCCCACGCGTGCAGCCCGACCACGAGCCCGTGCTCGGCGGCGGCCCGCAGCAGCGGGCGGTGCCGCTTGTTGCCCCACGGGGCGTCGGTGCGGGTGGGCAACAGCACCTGCACGACGCGGGGATCGTCACCGATCCGCTCGATCTCGGCCACGGCGGCCTCGGTGTCCAGCGTCGGCACCACCATGCCGGCCCGCAGCCGGTCGTCGGCGTCGAGCCACTCGGTGATCATCCAGTCGTTCACCGCGCGCGTGAGTGCCGCCTCGTAGTACGGGTTGCGGTTGCACGCGAAGGACGCCGTGCACGTCAGCAGCGCCGCCCGCAGGCCCTGCGGGTCCAGCACGTGTGCCCGCAGGTCGCCGACCGTCCTGGC
Source organism: Prauserella muralis (assembly GCF_003202285.1). GTDB lineage: Bacteria > Actinomycetota > Actinomycetes > Mycobacteriales > Pseudonocardiaceae > Prauserella_B > Prauserella_B muralis. The sequence continues at coordinate 31,537 of NZ_MASW01000005.1, read as the reverse complement.
CGGAGTGAGCCCCGCCTCCCGCGCCTCGGGGGTCGCGGTGGTCGGCGCCTGTGGCGGGTAGGCCAGGCCCTGTGTTGCGGACAGCGACACGCCGCCCTCCAGCACGTAGGTGCGCCAGTAGGGCTCGAAGTACGGCGTCAGGTCGGCCAGACTCGCCGGTGCGCAGTGGACGTCGGTGTCGATCGTGCCGGTGCCTGCGGGAGCCGCGGCGGTCATCGCACCGCCTCCGCGGCCCGGTCGGCAAGCCCGTACAACCGGCACGCGTTCGCACCCATGATCCCGGTGCGCAACGCGGCGGGGAACACGCGCGGCGCGTGCCGCGGCGAGTCGAAGTCCCAATGTGGATAGTCGGAGGCGAACATGATCCGCTCGTTCATGCCGACGTGGCCGAGGGTGATCTCCAGGTCGCCGGGGTCGTCGGGTTCCTCGATCGGCTGCGTGGTGAACCAGAAGTGCTCGCGGACGTACTCCGACGGTGGCTTGCGCAGGTGCGGAACGTCGGTGCGCAGCCGCTCCCAGGCGTCGTCGAGCGCCCACATCAGCGGGCCCGCCCACGCGATGCCGCCCTCGACGCAGATCACCTGCAGGTCCGGGAACCGGTCGAAGACGCCCTCGCTCACCATGCTCAGGATGAGCGCGGCCATCATGTTGCCGTTCCAGACGTGCTCCTCCAGGTAGAAGGAGGGCCAGCCCGCGCCGCGGTGCTGCTCCAGCCCGCCGGTGTGCGCGGCGATCGGCAGCCCGGCCTCCTGCGCCGCCGCATAGATCGGCCAGTAGCGCCTGCGGCCGAAGCCGAGTTCTCCGCCCGTGGACAGCAGGATCTGCACGAACCGCGGATCGTCCGCGCGCAGGGCGATCTCCTCGGCGGCGAGGTCGGGCGACTCCATGGGGATCGCGATGGAGCCGTGCAGCCTCGGCTCGGGACCCAGCAGCGCGTCGCGCTGCCAGTCGTTGAGCGCGCGGCACAGCGCGGCCGCGTACTCCGGCTCCTCGGCGCCCCAGCTGTGCCCCTGCAGCGGGATGAGAATGCCGTGGTCGACCTCGAACTCGTCGAGCAGCTGGTCCTGGATGAGCCTCAGGTCGCTGCCGGGCGGTCCCTGCTCGGGCCAGGCGTCGAGCCGGAAACCGGCGTTGCGCACGCGAGGGTAGATCTCCGGCGGCCCCGGCACCCTGCTGCCGAACATGTCCCAGCGCGCCAGGTGGTCGCCGGTCAATCGCGCGCGGATCTCCGCCGCCGGTGCCGACGGATGGATGTCGGCATCGACGATCGTGTAGCCGGGCTTGCCGGCCGTGCGGCCCGCCGCCTCGGCGACTGCTGTGTTGCTCACCCTTCACCTCCCGGTGTCTCGCGGCGCCGAGAACCGCTGGTCGTCTCCACCACCACGTAGGCGTCCTCGACGTGCACCGGGTACGTCTCGGCGACGTAGGGACCCGGAATGCGGCCGCCCTTGGGCTCTCCCTCGCCGGAGGCGACCTCGACCTTGACGTCGTAGGTCCGCGCCGGCGGCTCGCCGGGGCCGAGGAACGACTGGCCCGTCGCGAGGTCGTACTCCCAGCCGTGCCACGGGCACGCCACGAGTGCCTCCTGCTCGTCGAGCACGAACTCCCCCGGCCTGGCCGAGGTGACCCACGGCTGCGTCGTGCCGAGGCAGAGCGGGCCACCCTGGTGCGGGCAGTAGTTGTTCAGCGCGTAGAAGTTGTCACCGACCCGGAAGACGCCGATGGAGCGGCGTCCGGCCTGCACGATCCGGCGCTCGCCCGGCGGGAAGTCCTCGAGCCGGGAAACCACGATCCTCATGTCTGACGACAGTAGAGATCTCCGCTCAGTGGCGGGAAAGTGAAAGTTCCGATGCCGTGCATAGACGGCGTCGATACCGGTGGGCCTGCCTCGCCGTCGGTCACGGTGGCGCGCCGGGGCATGTCCGGTCGGTGCCGGACCCCGGTCCCGCCGCACGAACCCGGGTGGCACGGGACACCCGATTCCCCAGGCCAGCGCGGGAAAACGGCAGTGCGCGCCCGGCGCGCGGGACCGCCGCACGAGGCACGCGGGATGCCGCCGTCCGGCGCCTGCGCACGGCCGCCCGCCATGCCGTCGGGGCGGCCGGAACCGGGTCTCGCCGGTGCTCGTGTGGACTGACCGCGCGCTTGACGCGAGGCGCCGGATCGGGCCAACCTCCCTCCAGCCGGTCACAGGGTGGTGGCCGGCCGAAGGGAACTAGGAGACAGATCGTGTCGACCCAATCGCTGATCCCGTCCTCACTGTCCAGAAGGGCCTTCCTGAGGCGTTCCGCCATGGCCACCGCCGCCGTGGCCGCCGGCCCCACGTTGCTGTCGGCCTGTGGGTCGAGTCCCGCCGCGGGCGGTGGTGGCGGCGAGGGCGCGATGACGTTCCTCAGCCTGCTGCCGCTGGAGACCCTGTCGATGTCGCCGGAGCTGCTCGCCGTGGCGGGCGGGCACTTCGCCAAGCACGGTGTGGAAGTGGAGCTGCAGGCCGTCAAGGGCTCTCCTCAGGCGATGCAGACGCTGCTCTCCGGCGTCGGTCCGGTCAGCCGCATCGGCCAGATCGACGTGATGACCGCCGTGGCGGAGTCGAAGCAGCCGATCGTGAACATCGGCACCCTCAGCCGGGGCTCCTCGTTGCGCATCGTCTACAGCAAGAACGACCCGCTGGAGAAGCCGGAGGACTTCGTCGGCAAGACCATCGGGGTGCCCTCGGAAGGCGGCACCAGCAGCAAGGTGGTGTCGCTGGTGCTGGCCAACGCCGGACTCGACCCGGCGAAGACGCAGCAGCAGGTCACCGGCCTCACCCCCGGCACGTTCACGCTCGTGCAGCAGGGCCGCATCGCCGGCTACGCGGTGAGCATCGACACCGCCAACATCGTGCAGTCCCAACACGACGACGCTGGCGTGTTCGACCCCGGTACCGTCGTCAAGGCGGACACCCAGGTCTACGTCAGCACCAGGGAGGTCATGAAGAACAACCCCGAGGCGCTCAAGGGCTTCATGGCGGGCATCCACGACGCACTGGCCGCCTACGTCGCCGACGAGAACTTCGACAAGACGCTCGCCACGCTGCGCGAGAAGTACTCCTTCGCCACGCTCGACGACGACACCATCGCCCGCAAGAGCCTCGGCGAGATGCGCGAGATCTGGACCGGAGGCGACCCCGATCAGCCCCTGCTCGTCACCGACGAGAGCGCCTGGCTCGCCGGTTACGAGGAACTGACCAAGGCCGGGATCGCCAAGCCCGGCGGGGACGCCACCTCGTGGTTCGACAACAGCATGCTGCCCGAATCCCAGGCCTGAGCCCAAGGAGCCCGATGTCCGCCCACCACGCCGAGACGCTCGACGCCGCAGCCGGGACTCCCGCCCCGGCGGCACCGCCGAAGCTGGAGTTGACCGGGGTCGGCAAGCAGTTCCGGACCAAACGTGCCACCACCCAGGCCCTCGACGACATCGACCTCACCATCACCGACGGCGAGTTCGTTTCGCTCATCGGCCGTTCCGGCTGCGGCAAGACCACCCTGCTCCGCATGCTGGCCGGGCTGCTGTCCCCGACCGAGGGCAAGATCCTCGTCGAGGGACGCTCCCTGTGGGACGGCTCCACAGTGGACTCCTCGGTGGTGTCGCAGCTGGGCGTCGTGTTCCAGGAGGCGAACCTGTTTCCGTGGTACTCGGTGCTCGACAACATCGCGCTGCCGTTGCAGCTGCGTGGTGACGGCAAGGCCGAGCGGCGCGAACGCGCCAGGGAGCTGGCCGAGCTGGTGGGCCTGCAGGGCTTCGAGAAGTCCTACCCGCGCGAGCTGTCCGGCGGGATGCGGCAGCGCGTCGCGATCGCCCGCGCGCTGTCGACGCACCCGAAGCTGCTGCTGATGGACGAGCCGTTCGGAGCGCTGGACGCGCTCACCCGCGAGCGGATGAACCTGGAGCTGCAGCGGATCGCGCTCGCCACCAACGCCACGGTCGTGTTCGTCACCCACGACATCGCGGAGGCCGTCTTCCTGGGCGACCGCGTCGTGCACCTGACCCCGCGGCCGGGGCGCATCAGCGGCATCACCCACGTCGACTTCGCCAGGCCGCGTGACATCGACGTCGAGACCGAGGCCGAGTTCGGCAAGATCGTGCGCGAGCTGCGTCACGCGCTCGACGGAGAGGAATGAGGCCGGCCATGTCTCCTCAGCGAATGGGCAGGTGGCTGCCCTGGATCAGCACGCCACTGCTGCTGGCCGTGTTCTTCCTGGCGTGGGATGTGTTCGTGCGGGTCAACAACATGTCCGAGCTCGTGCTTCCGCGGCCGGGCACCGTCCTGGCGAGCCTGGTGGACCTCGTGCAGGATCCGGAGACCTGGGCGCACGCCAGGGTCACCGCCACCGAGACGATCGCCGGCTTCCTCATCGCGCTCGGCGCGGGCATCACGGTCGGCGCCATCCTCGGCAAGGTCCGCTGGATGGAGTACAGCCTCCGGCCCATGATCGTGGCCTCGCAGGTGGTGCCGAAGGTGGCGCTCATCCCGCTGTTCGTCATCTGGTTCGGCTTCGGCATGACGTCGAAGATCATCATGTCGGCGATGCTCGCGTTCTTCCCGATCATGCTCAACGTCCAGCTCGGCGTCCGGTCGGTCGAGTCCGGGCAGCGCGACGTCATGCGCGCCCTCAACGCCAGCCGCTGGCACACGTTCCGGCATCTGGAACTGAAGAGCACGATGCCGTACGTGTTCGCCGGCATGGAGGTCGGCATCGTCTTCGCGATCATCGGCACGATCGTGGGCGAGTACCTGGGCGGCAGCGAGGGCCTGGGCTACCTCGTCGTGCGCACCCTCAACGAGCTGAACGCCCCCGCCCTGTTCGCGGTCATCATCCTGCTCTCGGTGCTGGGCCTGCTGCTCTACTTCGTCGTCAACGGGCTCAAACGGTTCTTCATCCCGTGGCACGAGTCGGTGTACAGCCAGCACGACGTCAACGCCTGACACGCCGGGCCCCCTCGGTGCCCGGCGCCTATAGTCGGGTCCGAGGGTCCGGGGCGGAGTCCGGGCCGGGAAGGAGCGATCTGCCGTGACCGGCGCGAGCAGCACCGACATCCACTTCTACTTCGACCCGGTGTGCCCGTTCGCCTGGATGACCAGCAAATGGGTGCGCAAGGTCGTCGCGCGACGCGACTACACGGTGGACTGGCGGTTCATCTCACTGCGGCTGGTCAACGCCGGCGTCGACTACGAACGGCACTTCCCGGCGGGCTACGAGGCCGGGCACACCGCGGGTCTGCGGCTGCTGCGGGTGGCGGCGAAGGCCAGGGCCGAGCACGGCCGCGACGCCGTCGGGCCGCTGTACGAGGCGATCGGCACGCAGACGTTCGACGCACCCTCCTCCGCGGGGCGGGACACCGCCGCCTACGGCGAGCGGGCCTTCGTCGAGCCGCTGCTGCAGCAGGCCGGGTTGCCTGCGGCGCTCGCGGACGCCCTGGAGGACGGCGACTGGGACGAGCTCATCCAGGCCGAGACCGACGAGGCGCTGTCGCTGACGGGCAAGGACGTCGGCACCCCGATCATCCACTTCGGACCGCCCGAGGGCACGGCGTTCTTCGGCCCCGTCATCAGCAGGCTGCCGGGCGACGACGACGCGGTGCGGCTGTGGGACCACGTCGTCGGGCTGGCCTCGTTCCCCGGGTTCGCGGAGCTGAAGCGCAGCCTGCGGGAACGCCCGCAGCTGCGCGCGTTCGGCGTCGAGCCGGGCGAGACGGGCATGGAGGAGGACTGGCACGGCGGCAGCAGGCGGCTCACGAAGTAGAGCGGCGCGGCCGGCCGCCTGTCACCGGCTACGAGCCCGCGGTCAGAGCCGGCAGCTCGCCGGGGCCGGTGCCGCCGTCGGCGGCCGTGGCGGCGGCGTCGCGGTACCGCGCGAAAGCCGGACCGAGCACCTGCCGGGCCCGCCGCACGGCACGGTCCAGGTCCGGCTGCTCGCCTGCGGGCAACGGGCGCCCGGCGCGCTCGCGCAGGGCGGCCGCCGCGCCGTGCAGGGCGGCCACCTCGGCGGGCGAGGCGGCGCGGACGGCCGCGCTCTCCAGCGCATAGGCCACCGACCGGGGATCGGCCGTGGTGACGGCGGCGGCGTAGGCCTCGCGGCACAGGGCGGCGGCCTCGGCCTCGTCCGGGGTGAGCCGGGACAGGGCGGCGGCGGTGAAGGCGACACCGGAGTGTGAGCGGGTGTCGCGGTACCAGCGCAGCGCGCTGCGGTGGGCCTGTGCCGCCCGCATGTGCTGCCCCGCGCGGGCGGCGACCAGTGCGAGGCCGTTGCGGGCGAAGGCCTCGACGAACGCCGACCCGCTGCGGCGGCCCTGCGCGAGCGCCTGCCGCAGCCGGGTGCGGCCGCCCTGCTGGTCGCCGGCCAGGTGCAGCACGTTGCCCAGGCGCGCGAGCTGCATACCGTGCGCGTGCGGCCACCCCGCCTGCTCGGCGTAGCGGACGGCCGTGAGGTGATGCCGCGCGGCGTGGTCGTACTGGCCGCGGACCTCGCTCGCGTAGCCCAGCAGGTCGAGACCGGCCAGCTCGCCGGCCGGGTCGGACAGGGCGTGGAAGCATCGCAGCGCCCCGGCCGCCGTGCGTTCGGCGTCGTCGCACGCGCCGGTGAGCAGCAGGCCCCTGGCCCGCACCAGGCGGGTGAGCGCGAGTCCCCACTCGTCGTGGTGGGCGCCCAGCGCGTGCGTGGCGTCGGCGAGCAGCCGCCGTGCCGGGGCGGGCTCGCCACGCTCGTGGTGGCGTTCGGCGACGAGCACGGCGGCCACTGCGTCGCTCACCGTCCAGGTGCCCGCGAGTGCGGCCAGGGCGTCGCGGGCCTGCCGCAGCGCGGTGTGCTCCTCGGGGCCGTGCGCGCCCAGCGCCGCGGCCCACGCTCTGGCCCGCAGGTCGAGCGCCCGATCGCCGGGACGGGGTCGCAGCACGAGCAGCTCGTGCAGCAGGGCCCTGGCCTGCTCGCGCTCACCGGTCAGCGACCAGCCCCACGCACAGCGCACGCCGAGCCGCAGCGCGGCGTCCACCTCGCCCTCGGCGGCGAGCCAGCGGACGGTGCCGAGCGGGTCGCCGCCCAGCGGGCCACCGGGGCCGGGCAGCGTGGTGGCGGCGGCCCGCTCGCGCTCCTCCCGCAGGATCTGCCGCTGCAGCGTGCGCAGCTCCGGCGCCGGTTCGAGGCCGGTCTCGCGGGCCAGCGCGCGGCGCACGGTGTCGTAGACCGCCAGGGCCTCGCTCCGCCGTTCGGCGCGGTGCAGGGCGCACATGAGCACGTGCGCCCCGTCCGGCCGCTGCGGCCGCTCCCGCACGAGCTGGGTGCCCAGCGCGATCGCGTGCTGCAGCTGGCCCGCCTCCAGCGCGGCGCGGGCCCGCAGTTCGCGCGCGGCGCACACCTGCTCGTCGAGCGCGGCCGCCGCCGTGGTCGCGAAGGGCGCCTCGCCGTAGGGCGCGTACGGCGTTCCCCGGCACAGGGCCAGCGCCGCCGCGAGCACTCGCCCGGCCTCGGCGGGCCTGCCACCGGTGAGCAGCAGACGGGCCTCGTCGAGCGCGGCGTGGAGCCGGTCGGCGTCGACCTCGCCCTGCGCGGCGAGCAGGCGGTAGCCGCCCGCGCGGTACTCCAGCCGTGCCGCACCGGAGGGGCCGAGCAGGGCACGCAGGCGGGAGATGCGCGCCTGCAGGGCGTTGCGGCTGGGCGACGTCTCCCCCGCCCAGGCCCACGAGGCGAGCCGCTCGGCCGGGACGACGGCGTTGCGGTGGGCCAGCAGCGCGGCCAGCAGGGCCTGCTCCCGGCGGCCGGGCAGCACCTCGCCCCGGTCGCCCCGCAGCAGCGCCACCGGGCCCAGCACCAGAAACCGCACGGTCACGCCGAGGATCGTACCCGGGGACTATGACAGCTGTCATAGTGCGGTGGCCCGCGTCCGCGCCCGCTCAGGCGAGCGCCACGGCGGTCCGGGGAGCCCGCCTGATGCCGAGATGCAGCGCGGCCGAGAGCAGCCCGAGTACCACCGAGGCCCACCACACCGCGGTGTAGCTGCCGGTGTGGTCGAAGATCAGCCCGCCGAGCCACACGCCGAGGAAGCTGCCCACCTGGTGGCTGCAGAACACCAGCCCGCCGAGCATCGCCAGGTGGGCCGAGCCGAGCAGTTCGGTCACCAGCCCGGTGGTCAGCGGCACGGTCGACAGCCACAGAAAGCCCATCACGGCGGCGAAGGCGACCAGCCCCGGCAGGGACGGCGGGGCCAGGACGAACCAGGTGATGGCCACGGCCCGCGCGAGGTAGATCGAGGCCAGCAGATGTTTCTTCGGATAGCGGTCGCCGAGCGCGCCGAAGACGAGACAGCCCACGACGTTGCAGAGCCCCACCAGCGACAGCGCCATGGCGCCCGCGGCCGCGGAGCTGCCCAGGTCCTCCAGGTAGGCGGGCAGGTGGTTGCCGATGAACGCCAGCTGGAAGCCGCACACGAAGTAGCCCAGCGTCAGCATGACGAACCCGGGGTGGGCGAACGCCTGCCGGGCGGCCGCGAGCGCGCCGCCGCCCGCCGGTTCGGCACGCGCCGCTGGCTTGCCGCGCAGCGCGAACCCCAGCGGGCACATGGCCGCGGCCACCACCGCCAGCAACGCCAGCGCGGGTGCCCAGCCACGAGCGCTGATCAGCCCGGCGGCCAGTGGCACGAGCAGGAACTGACCGACCGACGCGGCCGCCGTGCCGATGCCCATGACGAGGGAGCTGCGTTCGGGCGGCATCGCCCGCACCATCCCGGCCAGCACGACGGCGAATCCCGCGCCGCCCATGCCCATCCCGACCATGCAGCCCACAGTCAATCCGAAGTGGACCGGCGACCAGGCCAGCGCCGACAGTCCGACCCCTGCGGCGTAGAGCAGGCCGCCGCCGAACACGACGCGCCCCGTGCCGTAGCGGTCGGCGATCGCCCCCGCCACCGGTTGGGAGAAGCCCCACACCAGCAGCTGCACGGCGATGCCGAGCGAGAAGCTCTCCCGCGACCAGTGCAGCTCGGTGGTCACCGGATGCAGGAACATCGCGAACGCCTGCCGCAGTCCCATGCCGATGAGCAGCACGGCCGACCCCGCGCACAACACCGCGACGGGCCGCGGCCCCGCCCTCAGCACAGGACCGGGGCGACCGCGGCCAGCGCACCGAGGTCGCCCTCGGTCGCGCGCCCGGTCAGGTGCTCGACGAACCGGATCACGGCGGTGTCCACCGGTGCCGTCACGGCAGGCGGGCACACCGGCTGCCCCTGTCGCGCCGCCCGGGCCGCCAGCAGCCGCACGCACGCCGAGGCCGCGGGGGGATGCACGAACCCCGCCGGGTCGGCGTCGACGGCCCTGGCCAGGTCGAGCCCGTGCACCACACCTTCGACGCACCGGGTGACGAGGAAGTCCGACAGGCGCACGCTGCCCAGCCGCACCCGCACCACCCGGTCGCCGGGAACCGCCGCCAGCCTGGCGCCGACCTGGCCGACCGTCGCCGCGAACCGCTGCCGCAGCGCTCGTCCGGAGAGCCCGGCCGCGTCGTCGAGCGAACGCTGCCGGACCGCCGCCGCGACCGGCGCCGCGCCGTCGTAGTACCCGGCAAGGTCCATCTCCGCGCGGGGCGGGGACGGCGCGTCCAGGCCGGACCGGACGGCGTCGACGTTGCGGGTCAGGTGGGCCAGCAGCTCCCGCACGCACCAGCCCTCGAGCCGCGTCGGCGCCGCCAGCTCCGCCTCGCCCAGCGCGGCGATCCGGGACACGAGCAGCCCGAACTGCCCGGCGGCGGCGTCACGGGCCGCCTCCCACACCGCGTCGGCGAGCGTCGCCGCCGCACCCCGCCCCTCCTCCGGTGTCGTCATGTCCCGATCCCAGCAGCACCCCCTGACGGGACGCTGACGCCGGGCTGCCCCCGCTCAGCCCACGGCGCGCCGCAGCCCGGTCCGGGGAGGGCAGGCGAGGTACTCGACGTGCTGGTCTCCGGTGGCCGGGACGGCCGGCCGCGGCGGGATCGCCTGCTCCGTCGCCCGCGCGCTCACGCCGGCGCCATCGTGGGCGGGAAGGTCTCCATGGCGGGCTGCGCCTCCGGCGGCGCCTCGATCACCTGCGGGGCCGCGTTGCGGTTGACCAGCAGCCGCAGCACGTCGGGCCGGGAGTAGTGGCCCACCGGGTCGGCCGCCGACTTGGCGATGGCCAGCAGGTCCGGGCTCAGGTCGGCGTAGAGGATGCCCTCCTCGGTCTCGGCGAGTGGTTCCGCCAGCACCGAGCCCTCCGGGCCGTAGATCCGCGCGAAGCCGCCGCCGGGCGGCAGCAGCTGGCGCTTGAGGTCGCTGTCGCAGAACGTCTCCTGCGCCGCCGCGCCCACGACACCGCACGGGGCGACGACGAAGGTCTGCCCCTCCACGGCGTAGATCAGGCTTGCCGCCGTGTTGACCTCGGGCCCGAGCGCGGTGGCCGCTCCCCGGTAGACGGAGAAGCTCGGCCACGACGCCACGTGGATCTGCTCGCCCATGCTGTACATCGCGTACTTGGTGAGCGGCTGCAGGTGCTCCCAGCAGTTGAGCCCGCCGAGCCTGCCCAGTGCCGTGTCGTGGACCTGCAGGTCGCTGCCGTCGCCCTCGCCGAACACCGCGCGCTCGACGTGGGTCGGCTTGAGCTTGCGGCGCACGGAGATCAGCTCGCCGGTGCCGGACACGAACGCCTGCGCCATGTAGAGGCTGCCGCCCGCACGCTCGCTGAAGCCGAGCACGACGTGGATGCCGTGCCTGTGCGCGGCGTCGGCGATGGCGCGCAGCTCGGCGCCGTCGCGGGTCATCGAGTTGACCGCGTACCGGGGCACGAACGCCATGCCGGCCGCGGGAGAGTCGAGCCAGATCCACCACGGGTAGCCGGGCAGGAACGTCTCGGGGAACGCGATGAGCTGCGCGCCACCCGCGGCCGCCTGCCCGATCAGGTCGATGGTCCGGTCGACACCGGCCGCGAGATCGAGCCACGCCGGCTCCGCCTGCACTGCCGCCACCCGCACCGTGCTGTCCATGGTGACCTCCACATCGGATCGTCGGTTGACCGTGGTGGTGTCACGATGCGCCGGCCGCGCGGCCGCGCGGCTGACCGCGTGTGCCGTCGTCACTGTCCGGCTGTGCCGGAGCCGTGGCTGCGCCGGTACTCGGCCGGGGTCTGCCCGGTGGCGGCGCGGAACGCGCGGTAGAAGCCGGACTCGCTGTCGAAGCCGCAGTCGGCCGCGATGCCTGCCACCGGACGCAGCGGCTCGGCCAGCAGCAGCGCCCTGGCGCGTTCCAGGCGCAGCCTGCGGAGCTGGACGGCCACGCCGCCGGGACCGGCCAGGCGGTAGACGGTGCGGCGGGACACGTGGCAGGCCCTGGCCACCGTCTCGGCGTCGAGCGCCGGATCGGCCAGGTGGCGGCGGAGGAAGCCGAGCACCCGCTCGCGAGCCCACGCGTCGGCGGCGGGCCGGGCGGGCGCGAGGCGGCCCGCGTAGGACGCCGCGGCCGAGAGCAGGCCCATCGCGTGCGGCACGAGCACGGTCAGCTCCGCGGCGCCGGAACCCGCGCCCTCGGCGAGGGAGCGAAAGAACGACGACACGACCCCACCCGGGGTGCCGGGGCCGAGCGCCCGCGCGGTGAGATCGCGGCTGTCCCGCAGCAGCAGCTCGCTCTTCGGCACCTGCACCACCAGCTGGTGAAAGGGCTGGTCGAAGTGCAGCGTGTAGGGCCGCGTGCTGTCGTAGAAGGCCATCGTGCCCGGGGTCAGGATCGCCGTGCGGCCGTCCTGCCCCACGCGGCCCTCACCGCGCAGCTGGATGCTGGCCAGCAGGAACTCCCCGGTGTCCGCCGCGATCAGGCCACGGGTGCGGCGAACGTGCTGGCCACAGGCGACCACCGTGGACAGCTCGACCTCGCCCACCGGCACGTGGTCGATCCGGCCGCTGAAGTCCGCGTCGGACACCGGCTCGGCGGCGAGCCGCACGAACGTCGCGCAGATCATCTCCCGCCAGTACGCGAACGCCTCCCGCGCCGCCACCTCGGCGGTGCTGAGGCGAGTGTGCGCACGCCGGTCGACGCTGGGCATGGCGGGAGTATCGCCCCGTGCCGCCCGGCTGTCCACCGGCGCGGTCAGGCGCGGGCAGGCTTCGGCGGCAGCGACCGCGCGTAGGCGAGACCGCGGCCGACCCATCGCTCCAGCTCGCCCGCGGCGTCCAGGGCCTCGGCGTCGACCTGCCACCACCCCCGCATCGGACGGCCGCGCATCACCATCGGCCGCACGTGCTCGCCTTCGGTCACGGTGTCGCCCTCGTCGGGACCGAGGCGCACCAGCAGGCCGCCCTGACCGCTCGCGGCCACCGACATGTTGCCGTTGACGAGGAACGCCAAGCCCCCGAACATCCGCTGCTCGGTGAGGTTTCGCTCGGTGCCGACGAGGGCCCGGATGCGGTCGGCGAGGTCGGGATCGTAGGCCATGCCGGGCATTATCGCCCGGAATCCTCCTGCCGGGGCACCGGCGGCGGATTCTGGAACCGCCTGCGCGAGACCTCGGCGTGGGCGAGGCGGCGCAGCGTGGCGAGCAGGGCGTCACCGAGCACCGTGCCCACCACGGCGCCCTCGACGATGGCCTCCGTGGAGCCGAGGCGCGCGACCGCGTCGATGTCGGCGCCGGCGACCTGATCGGCGGCCTCGGCATAGCGGTCGAGCGCGTCGAGCACCCACTCGTGCCCGACGTCGCGCAGCGCGCAGAGCACACCGACGAGCGAGTCGGTCAGCGGCGACTCCGGGTGCAGCTCCCAGCCCCGCCCGGCGGCCATCGCCTCGACGCGCTTCATCGCCCACGCGCGGTCCTCGTCGCCCAGGTCCGCCCTCACGGCGGGCAGCCCGTGCTGCGCGACGCCCAGGACGTCGTGGGTGGAGACGCCCGGCTCGTCGATCGCCGCGAGCACCTCCCGCACCGCCGCGATGGACAGCCCGCCGATCTCGAGCAGCGCACGCACGAGCTTGAGGCGGCGCACGTGCGCCGCGCCGTACCGGGCCTGGTTCGGGCTCGTCAGCTCGCCGGGCGGGAGCAGTCCCTCCCGCTGGTAGTACTTGATCGTCGCCACCGCGACTCCCGACTCCCGGCTCAGCTCCGCCATCCGCATGCGCTCGCGCTCCTTCCGGTAGACATCGCCACATGGATAGTGTAGCTTCCCATTATAGATAGTTCCGCTATCCATTTCTGGAGGAGCCATGACAACCGCCGGCGTTTCCCATGGGCATCCGACCCGCATTGAACACGACCACGGCGCGCCCGCACCGACCCGTTCGGTCACTCGCAGGGCGGTGCTGCACTTCGTCGAGATGTCGATCGCGATGGGGCTCGGGATGGCGATCCTCGGCCCGCTCGTCCGGTGGGGCTTCTCCGCGGCGGGCTGGTCGGCCGTGTTCGACCACACCGACGCCAGGGCCATGGTGATGGCGACCGAGATGGCCGTCGCGATGGCGGGCTGGATGTGGTTCCGCCGCCACAGCCGGGGCTCCATCGTCGAGATGACGCTGGCGATGTACCTGCCGTTCGTCGTGCTGCTGCCGCCCTACTGGGCCGGCGTCGTCTCCGGTGGCGCGCTGATGGGCATCGGGCACGGCGTGATGCTGCTGGCGATGGCGGCACTCGTCTACCGGCGCAGGCACGAGCACACCGCACACGCCGCCGCCCCAAGCTCCCCAATGCCACATTCGTCACGTTAGATCTCCCCAATGCGGCATTCGCTCCATCCAGTGGAGCGAATGCCGCATTGGGGAGCTTGGGGCGGGGACTCAGCCGGCGGCGGTGTACATGGTGGCGAAGTTGTCCTCGTACTGCTCGTAGAGCGAGCCGATGTTGGTCTTGATCATCGCCTCGTCGTTGCGCCGCAACGAGGTGTGGTTGTAGTTCGGACTGCCGGTGAGCACCCATCGCGCGTGCCGGTCGCCGCCATGGCGGCCTTCCAGCAGCAGGTACTTGGAGTGGATGCGGCCGGGCAGCGCGCCGGCGTCGTCGAGCGCGCGCAGGGCGATGTTCGGATGCCCCGAGAGCACGTCCCGGACCTCGGCGTCGAGCTTGCCGTGCACGATACGCACCTGGCAGCCCCGGCGCGCCAGTTCGAGCAGCCGCTCGGCGATGCCGATGCGGTAGGTGTCCCATTCGGACATGCCGATGCGGATGGTGGTGCGCGTGTCGCACCCCGCCCCGGCGAGGAAATCCAGCACCGGATCGCCGGTCGCGAACGGGAAGAAGTAGGCGGTCACCGATCCGCCGCGCATGCCGGTCGTGGTCGTGCGCGCGTAGTCGTCGGTGCGCCGCTCGGCGGCCAGGTCCTCGAAGTAGGCGTCGTACGCCCGGTACAGCCGGGTGTTGCCGGGCAGGGTGACGGCGTTGTTCCAGTACGTCGTCGAGTTGAGGTCGGTGAAGTTGGCCGACGACTGCACGACCACATCGGACTCGCCGCCGGTCTGGGAGAACAGGTAGAACTTGTTGTGCTGGCCCTTCGTGCCGATGCAGGCCGCGGTGTTGCCCTCGGGCGAGAGGCCGGTGCAGACGTGCAGCCACGACCGCCGGGACTCGTCGGTGCCCAGCGTGCGGCGCAACAGCTCGACGGCGGGGTTGTCCACCTGCCAGCCGTCGAGCACCAGTTGCACGTCGACGCCGCGCTCGTGTGCCTCGGCGAGCTCGGTGGCGACGTCGAGGCCGGCCTCGCCGGAGATCACGAAGTGGGCGACGCGGATGCGCGACCCGCTCGGCGCCTGCCGCACCAGGGAGCAGATCTGCCGCACGATCGCCGTGGGGTCTCCCCCCGCCGGGTCGTTGAACACCGCGCCGGTGGCCACCGGCGCGGCCGGGGCGTCACCGCACGGCCGCGCGGTCTGCTCGGCCGCGGAGCTCGCCACGGGCGCCGAGGTGAGGGCCACCGCCAGCGCGGCGGCGGTCAGTACTGACTTCACACGCATCGATCGGTCCTTTCGTCCGGGGCCACAGTGCCCGGTGTGCGCGAACGCGGAACCAACAGCTGATGACGTCTTCGGGGAGAGAAGAGACACGCAGCATTAACGTTAAAGTTAACGTTAATGGAGCTGCCGAGCAGGCAATCTATGTCCGCGGCGGAGCGACTGTCAAGGGTCCGGCGTTTTCATCAGGCGGCACCGTTGACTCAGCCAAGCCGGAGGGTTAACGTTCACCCAGCTCGAATTAGCGCTCACGTGAACGTTAACTACCGGAGCGCTCACGCCTCTCCTCAGGAGCTGAAACCTTGGGTTACTCCAATGAGACACCGCTCGCCGGCAGTCTGCGGCGGGCCATGCTCGACGCCGACCCGGCGCTGTCCCGTTACAACCCGCTCTCCCGCATTCTGGTGTTCGACCAGTTCAACTCCGGCACCCACGGCTGGACCGAGCTCATCGGCAACCACGACGGCGAGGGCAACCTCGACACCGTCGACGACCACATGCGCGACTTCCGCCCGCCGCAGTTGAGTTCCTGCACGTTCTTCGACGTCGGCACCCACGGTGCGATGACGGGCACCTACGCGCTCAAGGTCGCCACCCGGCCCCTCGCAGGCCACACCGCGGTGGCCATCCGGCGGCTGACGATGGCCAAGAAGGGCCTCGTGCAGTTCGAGACGTACTTCACCTACAAGGCCGAGGCGGCCTCGGAGGAGAACGGCGCGGCCCGCAAGGCCGGAGCGGGCGACTGGGACGGCAACATCCACCCTTCGGAGCAGCAGTTCGGCGCCTTCACCGTCGCCACGGACATCTGCGACGACCGCGGCGTCCGCTACCACTGCGTCGCCCGGTACCAGAACACCGACCTGCAGAACCGGTTCACGCGCCGCTGGATGTATCCGGTCGTGCCCGAGCCGACGCCAAGGGAGCACCTGGAGGGCAAGGCGAAGCTCGCCGCCACCGACGACTTCACCGCGCCGAACCCGGACGACTGGCGCTACTTCGGCGAGCCACAGTCCTTCTGCTACAACGAGGTGCCGACCAAGGTCAACTGGCACTACCTGCGCTGGCAGCTCGATACCGAGCGGCAGCGCAACGTCGAGCTGCAGGTCAACGACCGCGTCTACGACATGCGCGACGTGCCCGTTCCCGCCTACGCCGAGCGCTACGACTCGCTGGACAACCTGCTCAACTTCTACGTCAGCACCCGCACCCACACCGACGTCCGGAACTTCCTCTTCCTGGACTCGGTCCTGATCTCGGTGGATTGGTAGGTCCTCATGCGACAGTCACAAGCCGCGGTGCTCGAACGCTATCGGGTCCTGGAAGGGGACTTCGCCACCGAGCCGTACGAGACCGGCTGGGCCACGGAGGCCCGCTGGTTCGTGCAGGTGTTGCGCGCCTCCTCCCCCGCGGTACGGGTGGTGCTGACCACGCAGGTCTCCCCGGACGGCCTGCACTGGTGCGACGCCGAGTACCCGCCGCAGGTCTGTGAGGGCGAGGGCATGATCTCCTGGCCGGTGCGGGAGTTCGGCCAGTGGTTGCGGATCCGCGGATCCGTCGAGGGGGACGAAGGATCGGTCAAGGTTCAGATCTATCTCACGCTCAAGGAATGAGCATAGGAGACCACCATGGTGAGCACGCACAGCCGGCGCGACTTCCTCAAGATCAGCAGCATCAGCCTGGCCGGCGCCTACCTCGCCGCCTGCAGTGTCGGCGGCGGCGACCAGGGCGCCGCCGAGCAGGCGCTGCGCGCGGCCTTCGCCCAGCCCATCAACGACCTCGACCCGCACGGCCCGAGCAGTGTCGACGAGAGCACACTGCTGGCCGGGCGGCTGATCTACGACACGCTGATCCGCCGCGACGGCGACAAGCTGGTCCCCCACGTCGCCACCTCGTGGGAGCAGCCTGACCCGAACACGTGGGTGTTCGCGCTGCGCGACGACGTGACCTTCCACGACGGCAGCAAGCTCACCGCACGCGACGTCAAGGCGTCCCTGGAACGCGTCAAGGACGCCGGCACGGCGCAGTCGGCACTGTGGACGTCGGTATCCACTGTGGACGCTCCCGACGACACGACGCTGCGCGTCACCACCAGCGAGCCGCTGGGCACCATGCCGGTGAACCTGACGCTGATGTTCATCCTGCCCGCGGCGAAGATGAACGACGAGGGCTTCTTCCGCAAGCCGATCGGCAGCGGCCCGTTCCGGGTGGAGGCGTTCACCCCCTCCGACGAGCTGCGGCTGGCCGCCGTCGACTACTGGAACGGCACGCCGAAGCTGAACCGCGTCACGCTGCCGTTCATCCCGGAGACCTCCAGCCAGATCACGGCGCTGCGCACCGGAGACCTCAACGTGCTGTGGCCGATCCCGCCCGACCAGCTGCGGGAGCTGGAGGGCCTCGACGAGATCCGGCTCGAGACCGTGCCCAGCTACGCCTACTACTTCACCTGGTTCAACTGCGGGCGCGAGCCGTTCACCGACCCGCGGGTGCGCAGGGCCATGTGGCGGGCGGTCGACGTGGCCGGGACCGTGCGCAACCTCTTCGGCGACGGCGCCGAGCTGATGACGGCGCCGATTCCCTCCACCGTGTTCGGGCACGCTCCGCAGCAGCCGTACGAGCACGACCCCGACGCCGCGAAGCGCGACCTCGCCGCGGCCGGTCTGGGCGACGGCTTTCGCACCTCGCTGATGTGGTTCAGCGACACCGGGCCGCTGGCCGACGCGCTCGCGCAGGCGATGATCTCCGACTGGGCGAAGGTCGGCGTCACCGTCGAGCCGCAGAACCTGGAGAAGGCGGAGTGGCTGCGGCGCCTCAACGCCAAGGAGTTCGACATGGATCTGCAGATCAACACCGTGACCACCGGCGATGCCGATTTCACCCTCGGCAGGCTGTACGACTCGCAGGCCGACCGGATGGGCTACCGCAACCCGCGGCTCGACGGCATCCTGCGCCGGGCGCACCAGGACTCCGACCGGCGCACCCGCGGCCGCCTCTACGGTCAGGCCTGCAAGATCATCTGGGACGACGCCGTCGGTATCTTCCCGGCCGCGCTCATCAGCACCTACGGTCTGCGCAGCACGGTCGAGGGATTCGAGCCGGTGCCGAGCAACCAGCCGGATCTGCGTGGCGTGACGCTGGCGACCTGAGGAGAGACGCATGGTGGAGTCACGGCGGGTGACGCTGAAGGACATCGCGAAGTCGCTCGGGGTGTCGGTCAACACGGTGTCGCGCGCGCTGACCGGCAAGGACAGCGTCGGCGAGGACACCAGAGCCCGCATCAAGGCCGAGGCCGAGCGCCTCGGGTACGTGCCCAACTCCATGGCCCGTTCCCTCGTGCTCGGCTCGGCGATGACCCTCGGCCTCGTCATCACCAACCCGTCGAACCCGTTCTACGCCCAGCTCATCAGCGCCATCGAGCAGCGGGGGCGGGTCAACGGCTACTCGCTCATGCTGCTGGTGACCGAGGAGAGCCCGGACGGGGACCGCGCCGCGGCGGAGACGCTGCTGCGCTGGGGCGTCGACGGCGCGCTGGTCGTTCCCGTCCGCAGCGACGGCGAGCACTGGGCCCGGCTCGACGAGTCGGGGGTTCCGCTGGTGTGCCTCAACCGTGACTTCCCTGCTCTCGACCTCGACTTCGTCGGTGTCGACTACGAACACGGCGCCTACGTCGCCACCCGGCACCTCATCGACAGCGGTGCGCGCTCGCTGTGCCTGCTGGAGGAGGACCTGCCGATCTCCCCGGTCGAGGACCGCACCGCGGGTTTCCGGCGGGCGCTGGCCGAGTCCGGTCTCCAGCCCCACGAGCCGGTGCGCGCCGTGCCCACGCGGCGTCACGAGTCGCTGGCCCTGCCGTGGGAACCCGCCGACGCCTACCGGCTGGCTCAGGAGATCGTGCGCGGCGGTGACCTGCCGGACGCGATCATGGTCGGCAACGACTACTTCGCGCTCGGGGTCTACCGGGCGCTCACCGAGGCCGGCCTGCGCGTCCCCGGCGACGTGCTCGTCGGCGGGTTCGGCGACCACCCGTTCGCCGCCTACCTCAATCCCCCGCTGACCACCGTGCGGCTTCCGGCCGCCGACATCGGCACCACCGCGGTCGATGTGCTGCAACAGCGGATGAAGGCCCGCGACGACGAGTCCGCTCCGGAGAAGCGGCACCTGCCCGCCGAGCTGGTGGTGCGCGCGTCGAGCCGGGCAGGAAGAGCACACTGACGTGATCATCTACGTGGCGCGCCGGCTGGGGCAGTCGGTGTTTCTCCTCTTCGGCGCCATCACCATCGTGTTCCTGGCGCTGCGCGTGATTCCCGGCGACCCGGCGTCGCTGATCCTCGGCAGCCAGGCCACCGAGGCCGAGCGGGAGGCCCTGCGGGCCGACCTGGGACTGGCCGACCCGCTGCTGGTGCAGTACGTGCGCCATCTCGGCGAGGTCGTCCGGCTCGACTTCGGCGAGTCGTGGCGGCTCGGCGGCGACGCCTTCGCCGGCGTCCTGGAACGGCTGCCCGCCACGCTGACCCTGGCCGGCTACGCGCTGGCGCTCACGCTGCTCGTCGGGTTCCCCCTCGGGGTGTACGCCGCACGGCACACGGGCCGGTTCGCCGACCGGCTCGTGAACTACCTCGCGCTCACCGGCCAGGCGCTGCCGTCGTTCTGGGTCGGCATCATGCTCGTGCTCGTCTTCGCCCGCACGCTCGACATCCTGCCCGCCACCGCCGACGGCACCCCGCTGGCGCTGGTGCTGCCCGCGTTCACGCTCGCGCTGCCGTTCCTCGGCTGGCTCGCGCGGCTCGTGCGCAACGGGACGCTGGAGGAGCTCGGCAAGGACTACGTGCGCACTGCGCGGTCGAAGGGCCTTTCCGAGCAGGTGGTGTTCAACGTGCACGTCCTGCGCAACACGCTGACCCCGGTGGTGACCGTGCTGGGGCTCGTGCTCGGCAACTTCATCGCCGACGCGGTGATCATCGAGCAGGTCTTCGCCTGGCCGGGCATCGGCTCGCTGATGATCGAGTCGATCGTCAACCGCGACTACGCCGTCGCGGAGGCGGCGATCCTGCTCATCGCCGTGTTCTACATCGGACTGAACCTGCTGGTCGACGTCCTCTACTTCTGGCTCGACCCGAGAATCACGCTGGAGACCGTATGAAGACGACCGCAGCCAGGGTCGCGGGCGGGGTGCTGGCGCTGTTCGTGCTCGTCGCCGTGTTCGGCCCGCTGCTCGTGCCCTACGACAGTGTGTCCACCGGCGTGGCCGACCGGCTGCTGCCCCCGGGCAGCACCCTCTCCGACGGCTCGTTCGCCCTGCTGGGCACCGATCAGCTCGGCAGGGACCTGCTGGCGCAGGTCATCGCCGGGTCCCGGGTCTCGCTGCTGGTGGCCGTCACCGTGGTCGTGGTCGGCGGGCTGACCGGGCTGGTGCTCGGCCTGCTCGCCGGGTACTACGGCGGCTGGCTGGACGCGGTCATCTCGCGGGTCGGCGACATGCAGCTGGCCTTTCCCAGCATCCTGCTCGCGATCCTGCTCGCGGGCGCGCTCGGGCCGAGCCTGACCAACGTCATCATCGCGCTGGCGGTGACCCGGTGGGTGATCTTCGCCAGGGTGGTGCGCGGCTCGGCGCTGTCGGCGCGCAACCGCGAGTTCGTGGACTCGGCGCGGGTGCTGGGCGCGGGCAGCGTGCGCATCATGACCCGCTACATCTATCCCTCCTGCGTGCAGCCGCTGCTGGTGGCCGCGACCGTCCAGGTGGGACTGACGATGGTGGCCGAGGCGGCGCTGAGCTATCTCGGCCTCGGGGTGCCGATCGACCAGGCCTCGTGGGGCTCCACCATCGCCGGGGGCCGCGACTACCTCGCCTCGGCGTGGTGGATCGCCGCCGTGCCGGGAGTGGCGCTCACGCTCGTGGTGGTCTGTGTCGGCATCCTGGGCGACGCGGCGAGGTCCGGGTCCGGGCAGGCCAGTGCGGCGGTGGTCCGGTGAGTGCGTTGCTGGAGGTGTCCGGGCTCGTGGTCGCGTTCGGCGACGTGCGGGCGGTGCGCGGGGTGTCGTTCACGGTCGGCGAGGGCGAGACGCTGGCGATCGTCGGCGAGTCGGGCAGTGGCAAGAGCCTCAGCTCGCTGGCGGTGCTGGGGCTGCTGCCCGCGCAGGCCCGCGTCGAGGCGGGCGAGATCCGCTGGGACGGCACGGATCTGCGCGCCGCCGACGCCGACCGCGTGCGCAGGCTCCGGGGCGAGGAGCTGGCGATGATCTTCCAGGATCCGCTGAGCGCGCTGAACCCCTCGCTGACCGTCGGCTACCAGGTGGCCGAGATGTTCCGCCGGCGTCGTGGTCTCGGGCGGGCCGACGCGGGCAGGCGCGCGGTGGAGGCGATGACCGAGGTCGGCATCCCCGACGCCGCGCGGCGCGCGGGTGCCTATCCGCACGAGTTCTCCGGCGGGATGCGGCAGCGGGTGATGATCGCCATGGCGCTCGCGCTCGAGCCGCGGCTGCTCGTCGCCGACGAGCCCACGACGGCGCTGGACGTCACCGTGCAGGCTCAGATCCTGCGACTGCTGCGGCAGCGCCAGCGCGCCGGGCTGGCGATGGTCATCATCAGCCACGATCTGGGTGTGGTGGCCAGGGCCGCGCGTTCGGTGGTCGTCATGTACGCGGGGCAGGCGGTGGAGGCGGGTGCCGTCGCCGACGTCTACCCCGCGCCCGCCCATCCCTACACGCTCGGTCTGTTGGCCGCGAGCCCGTCGGCGCGCGACGGCGACCGACGGGTCCGGCCGATCGAGGGCTACCCGCCGGACATCGCGGCTCTGCCGGGCGGCTGCGCGTTCCATCCGCGGTGCCCGTTCGCCCGGCAGCGCTGCCGCACGGAGGAGCCGCCGCTGCGCGAGGTCGCCCCCGGCAGGTCGAGTGCGTGTCACTACGCGGAGGAGGTGGTCAGCCGTGGCGCAACCGTCGGCCACGCCGGTGCTTGAGCTCGTCGACCTGGTCGCGGGGTACCGGACGCGGCAGGGCCTGTTCGGCAGGCGCCGCGAGGTGCGCGCCGTCGCCGGGGTGAACCTGGCGGTGCACGAGGGCCAGACCGTGTGCCTCGTCGGTGAGTCGGGGTGCGGCAAGTCCACGGTCGCGCGCACGGTGGTGGGACTGCTGCGCCCGATCGCGGGTGAGGTCCGGCTCGACGGCAGGGACGTGACGGGGCTGGCGCGCCGCGACCTCAAGGCCGTGCGCCGCCAGGTGCAGCTGGTGTTCCAGGACCCGTACGCCTCGCTCAACCCGCACATGACCGTGCGGGAGCTCATCACCGAGGCGTGGCGGATCCACCCCGGGCTCGTGCCGCAGGACCGGTGGGACGCCGAGCTGGCGGACCTGCTGGAGCGGGTGGGGCTCAACGCAGGACACGCGGCGCGCTACCCGCACCAGTTCTCCGGCGGGCAGCGGCAGCGGATCTCGATCGCGCGGGCGCTGGCCGTGCGGCCGAGGGTCATCGTCTGCGACGAGGCGGTCTCGGCGCTCGACGTGTCGATCCAGGCGCAGGTGCTGACGTTGCTGCGGCAGTTGCAGGACGAGCTCGGCGTGGCGTACCTGTTCATCACCCACGATCTCGGGGTGGTGCGGCACTTCGCCGACCGGGTCGCGGTCATGCACCTCGGCGGCATCGTCGAGTCGGGCGACACCGAGCAGGTCTTCCTGCACGCGGCGCATCCCTACACCCAGGCGCTGCTGTCGGCCGCGCCGAGCGTGGACGACTGGCGGGACGACGCGCCCGGCGGGGAGATCGTGCTGACCGGCGACGTGCCGTCTCCGCTGGACCCGCCGGCGGGGTGCCGCTTCCACACCCGGTGCTGGAAGGCGCAGCAGCGGTGCCGGGCCGACGAGCCCGCACTCGAGATCCGCGACACCGCTCACCCGGTGGCCTGCCACTTCCCGGCGCCGCTGCCGCTGGTTGAACCGCCGGTTCGCTAGTCCGCGCCGGCGGCGTCGAGCGGGGGCCGCACCGTCGCCGTGTCGGACGGTTGCTCGCCGGCGGGCTCCGGCCGCTGCGGCACGAGCAGTGATCCGACGACGCAGATGGCGAGGTTCAGCAGCAGCCCGACGATGCCGCCGTGCACACCGAACACCGACTCCTCGCCGGCGATCGTCATGCCGCCGGCCAGTGCGGCGCCCGCCAGCATGCCCCAGAACGCGGGTCCGGCCGCCATCCGCCGCCAGTACATCCCGAGCACGAAGACGGGTGCCAGCTGGATGAGCAGCTCCATCTTCAGCACGAACACCTCGACGAGCGTGGCGGGCGGGTTCCACGCCAGCAGCAGGAGGCCGATCACCGCGACCACCCCGGCCACCTTGCCGACGACGACCTGACGCCGCTCGCTCGCCTTCGGCCGCAGGTACCGGCCGTAGAGGTCACGCGAGATGATCGAGGAGAAACTGAGCAGCGCGGAGTCCGCCGTGGACACGATCGCGGCGACGACCCCGCCGAACAGCAGGATCATGGCCACGTAGAACACGACGTTCAGCGAGCCCACCTCGTTGGCGATCATGCCGACGAGCCGTTCCGAGTCCGCTTCGGACAGTCCGGGGAAGAGCCGGATGCCCAGCATGCCGATGCAGAACACGACACCGGCGGTGATGAGCGGCATCCACACCATCCGCTTGAGCGAGCGCTTGAGCGTGCGCTCGCTGCGGGCCGAGTAGATCCGCTGGATGGCGTGCGGGTACAGGGCGATGCCGATGCCCACGAGCAGGATCATCGAGAACCAGTTGACCGACGTCTCCAGCGGCGGGACGGCGATCGCGTCGGGCTCGTTCTCGGCGAGGTACTGGGTCAGGTCGCCGATCGAGCCGCCCGCCAGGTAGAGCGCACCCACGAGCAGCACGATGATGCCGATCAGCAGGGCGATGCCCTGCATCACGTCGGTCAGGGCGACCGCGCGCATCCCGCCCATCCAGGAGTAGGCGAGCATGACGACGACGAACACCGCCACGCCGAGCTGGTACGGCACCGTATCGCCGGTCAGGCCCGCGATCGCGTGGCCCATGGCGATGAGCTGTTCCAGCACGTAGTTCGCCAGCGCCCACAGCATGAGGAACGTGGCCATCAGGGTGACCGGCGTGGACCGGAAGCGGAACCGCACCCAGTCGGTCGGGGTGATGAAGGAGTGCTTCTTCGCCAGCACGTACAGCCTCGGCGCGAAGAGCATGTACCCGGCGATGATCGCGGTGAAGAACGTGACCGACTGCCACCACACGAAGCCCTCGCGGTAGGCCTGCGGCGCGTAGCCCACCACCGTGTTGCCGCTGTACTGCGTGGCGTACAGGGTGAAGAACAGCACCAGCATGCCGAGGTTGCCCCCGGCGAGGTAGTAGCTCTTCATGTTCTCGCGGGCGCCGGGCCGGTTGCGGCCCACGACGAACCCGATGCCCAGCATGATCACGGCGTATCCGAGCAGCACGACGATGCCCGCCGCGCCGCCGAAGGACAGGTTGTCCACGGCTCAGCGCCCCCGTTCCTCGTCGACAGGGCCCGCGTCGGCGGCCGCCGCCTCCTCCTCGTCCTCCACCATGTTCCAGTGGGCGGAGATCACCCAGGTCAGATAGGCACACAGCAGGATCGACGAGCCGATCGCGACGATCGTCCACAGCGGCAGCCCGAGCACCACGGGCTCGATCACGCCGGGTGGCAGGTACCACGGGACGCCGAGCAGCACGATCGCGACCAGTCCGGCCCAGATCCCCGGCTTTCTGATCGGCTCGCGGGGCGGGCGCGAACGTGGCGAAGGCTGCTGACCTGCGGGCATGGCGTCATCCGAACGGGTGGGTTCCATGGTCGCCGGGGAGTCTAAGCCGGAGGTCGCCGTACCGAAAGCCCTTTCCCGGCTTCGGCCGTGGGCGGTGGGCGATTCACCCCCGTGGCGGAGCGCCTGCCGTCAGCCCCTCAGGTGGATCTGCTTGAGATCCCCTTCGCCGTGAGTGACTGTAGTGTCACGCACTGTCGTTCTCGGGTAGGAGGAGGAACGGACGATGGGATTCTGGACCGAGGCCGCTCGCGTGCTCGACAAGTCCGCCGACCGGGTCGCCAACCGCAGGGGCAAGGTTGTCCGGACCACGAAGAAGATGGTCGACGGGCTGTGCGTCGGCTGCCTGCGCCCGACGGCCAAGCAGCAGTGCGGGGTGCCCTGCTGCGGGCGCACCGAGTGCATGCGCGTGGTCGTCGACCGTCTCTGACGCCGCGATCCGCGGTCAGCGCGCCGTGGCGTCGCGTGCCTCCAGCTCGGCGTACTGCCTCAGGGACGCGAGGGTGGCCTCGATGTTGCGCTGGTTGTGCTCGTCGCGGTCGCGGATGCCCAGCAGCAGCCGGTTGACCGCGAGGGTGGTGATCCGGGGGGTCAGCCTCCGGGTGCTCTCGATGACGCGGCAGCCGGTCTCGGTCGGCTCGATCTCGTAGCGCCACAACGCCGACGGCACGCCCATGACCTGGACGCGGAAGGCGAACCGCCTGCTGGGCTCCGCCTCGGTCACGACGCAGGTGGTGGCCCAGCGCCGCGATCGGTGCTGGTTGACGCCGCGGAACCGCGCGCCCACGACCGCTCCGGTGGCTCCGCCGAGCCACCGGCAGCGGTCGATCTCGGCGGCCCAGCGGCCCTGCCCCGGCACGTCGGACACCAGCCGGTAGACGAGGCCGGGTGGCGCGGCGATCTCCACGGAACTCTGCGCGGTCGGTGGGCGCATCGGGGGTCCTCCTCGGCGACACGGTTACTCGCGGGTATCAGCGTGCCAGCAACCGGCACGTCGCGGAGGAGACGCGCGTCACCGAGGCCCAGTGCGGCGTGCACCGCGAGGACGAGGACGAACCCTGCCACGGCGTCGAGCAGGTAGTGGTTGCCGGTCGCCAGCACCACCGCGGTGGTCGTCAGCGGGTACAGCCACACCAGCCACCGCAGCCGGTGCCGGGCCAGGCTCACCACGAGCGCGGCCCACACCGCCCAGGCGACGTGCAGGGACGGCATCGCCGCGTAGGGGTTGGCCAGGCTGAGCAGCCCGCCGTCGGCGTGGGCCGAGCCGAACACGTCGCGTTGCACCAGCGTGTCCGGGGAGGCCGCCATCGCCAGCCGTGGCGGGGCGACGGGAACCACCCAGAAACAGATCAGCGCGCTGAGGCTGACGCCGATGAGGGTCGTGCGCAGGCGCGGGTAGCTGCGGGGGTGCCGCCACCACAGCCACACCAGCAGCCCGGCGGTCACCGCGAAGTGGGTGACGACGTAGTAGTAGCCCGCGACGCTCGCCAGAACGCCCTCGCCGTCGGCGAGGGCGTGGAACGAGGGTTCGACGGCCAGGTTGAGCTCCTGCTCGAAGCGGTAGAGCGCGTCCGCGTTGGCGTCCGCGACGGCCGCCTCCCCGGACACCGCCACCCACAGCAGCTGGAACACGCCGAACCCCAGCCCCACCAGCAGCATCTCGGCCCACCCGCGCGGTCTCGGCCGGGACACGCGTGCCGCGCCCACGGCGGAGGCCGGACGGGCGCCGTTCGCTCCCCCGCTCCGGCCGGCATCGTGGTGTGCGACATCGTCCTCCGGCCTCTCGAAGGTCATCGTCCGAGAGTGCCCGGCATCAGCTCCGGCTAACGGCGGTGCGGGGATCGAGCGGGCCGTCCGCGGCGAAGGCCAGCGCGGCGAAGCGCTCGCCGATGCGGTGGTGGGTGACGGCGTCCGGGTGCAGCTCGTCGGGCAGCGGCAGCTCGGCGAAGTCCTGCTCGCCGTAGAGCAGGCGGCCGTCGAGGTAGTGCAGGTTCGCGTCGTCGGCGGCCCGCTGCTCCGTGATGCGAGCCAGCTCGTCGCGCACGACGCGCAGCGTCAGCTTGCCCGCGGCCCGTTCGGCGAGGTCGCCGGTCGCGCGGAACCGCAGCCTGCCCGCGCGCAGCGCCTCGGCGTCGAACGCGCCCGGGCCCGGGGTGTCCTCGTGGATCGGGCAGTGGATCGGCGACACGACCAGCAGCGGCGTGGCGGGGTGGCCTTCGCGGATCGTGTCGAGGAAACCGTGCACGGCAGGGCCGAAGGCGCGCAGGCGCATCAGGTCGGCGTTGACGACGTTGATACCGATCTTGACGCTGATGACGTCCGCCGGGGTGTCCCGCAGGGCGCGGGCGGTGAACGGGTCGAGCAGGGCGCTGCCGCCCAGCCCGAGATTGACCAGCTCCACCCCGGCCGCGGACGCGGCCAGCGCGGGCCACGTGGTGGTGGGGCCCGCGGCGCCGGAGCCGTGGCTGATGGAGCTGCCGTGGTGCAGCCACACCGGCCGCCGCGGGGGCGGCACCGGCTCGACCACGGCGTCGGCGCGCAGCGCGAGGAGCTCGGTGATCTCGGTGTGGGGCAACCAGATCTCGACGTCCTTGGCTCGCCCAGGCAGGCCTGCGAAGCGCACGGTGGCGGCCGGGCCGGGCCGCTTCTCGACGGCGCCGGTGGCCGGGTCGATGACCAGCGTGTTGCCGCCGGTCACGCTGGCCTGCCCGGCCGGCCGTCGGTCCACCAGCAGTTCGTACACGCCGTCGGGCCGGGGTGGGGCGCCCGCGTAGTGGCGCTTGGTCGGCAGCGTGTCGAGCTCGATCGCGGTGGCGCGGGTGCGGAAGACCAGCCGCACGCCGGAGGGCTCGGCCTCGGCCATGGCCAGCTGCGGGTCGGCGCACTGCGCCCGGGCACGGGCGGGCAGCCGGTGCGGCAGGACCCCGTGCGGGGTGCGTTCGAGGTCGAGCGCGCCGCGCAGGAGCTCCGCGGTGAGGGGCGTGGTGGCCAGGGTGGATGTGGTGTTCATGATCCTTTGCCTGTCGTCGCGGATCCGCGTCAGCTCGCGGGCCAGTTCCGCAGGAGGGCGTCCAGGGCGTCGACGATCCGGGGCCAGCTTTGCTCGGGGGCGGGCGCGCTGTGGCTGAACGCGCCACCCAGTTCGAGGCTGAGGTAGCCGTGGACGACGCTGCCCAGCAGCCGCACGGCGTGCGTGTGCTCCGGCTCCGCCAGGTCGTAGCCGCGCAGGATCGCCCGCGCCAGCTCCGTGTGCCTGCGCCCTGCGCTCGCGGCCGCCGTCTCCGGGTCGAGCCGGAGCTGGGTCGCGGCGTAGCGGCCGGGATGGTCGCGGGCGTAGTCGCGGTAGACGCCGGCGAAAGCGGCCAGGGCCTGCTTGCCGGACCGGCCTGCCAGTGCCTCCGCCGCGCGGCCGGCGAGCTCGTCCAGCGCGAACAGGGCAATCCTCGTCTTGAGGTCCTGCGAGCTCGCCACGTGGGAGTACAGGCTCGCGACCTTGACGTCGAAGCGCCTGGCCAGCGCCGAGACGGTGACCTGGTCGAAGCCGACCTCGTCGGCCAGCTCCGCTCCGGCCCGCGTCAGCCGCTCCGTGTTGAGCCCCGCCCGTGCCATGGTCTCCCTCCTGCCATCAGTCATTATGCAGCAGCCTAATGCCTTTAGGCAAATGGCGAAGGGGCTTAGCCTAGGCGCCGAGCGGCGGCGCCGGGGACGACCAAGCCGGTCTCGTAGGCCACCACGACGGCCTGGGCGCGGCTGCTCAGCCGCAGCTTGCCCATCGTCCGCTTGACGTGGGTCTTCACGGTCGCCTCGCTGAGCACGAGCCGCCGCGCGATCTGCGCGTTGGACAGGCCGTTGCCGACCAGCCGCAGCACCTCCGTCTCCCGCGCGGTCAGCTCCGCCAGGTCGCGCCGGGCCAGCGCCGCTTCGTGGTGCTGGGCGTAGGTCTCGATCAGCCGGTGGGTGATGTGCGGCGCGATCAGCATGTCGCCCGCGGCGACGGTGTGGACCGCGGCGATGATCCGGTCGGGCGGGGTGTCCTTGAGCAGGAACCCGGCGGCGCCGTCCCGGAGGGCGGCGTAGACGTACTCGTCGAGGTCGAACGTGGTGAGGATCAGCACTCGCGGCGGGCTGTCGCCGGCCCCGGCGAGGAGTCTCCGCGTGGCCGCGATCCCGTCGAGCACGGGCATTCTGATGTCCATCAGCACCACGTCCGGGGCGAGATCCGTGGCCAGGGCCACCGCCTGTTCCCCGTCGGCGGCCTCGCCCACCACCTCGAGCCCCTCGGAGGTCCGCAGCAGGCCGGCCAGCCCCGCCCGGATCAGAGCCTGGTCGTCGGCGACGAGCACGCGCACCGTCATCGCCGCTCCCCCACCGGAAGGCGCAGCACCACGCGGAAACCGCCGTCCTCCGCGGGCCCGGCCGTGAGCACACCGCCGTAGAGTTCCGCGCGCTCGCGCATGCCGCGGATGCCGTGCGCCGCCGCCGGGACCTGGCCGTGCCGTGCCGCCGTGCCGTCGTCGCTCACCCGCAGGGTCACCGTCCGTTCTCCGTAGTCGAGGTCGATCCGCGCGCTGGCCGGTCCGGCGTGCTTGAGCACATTGGTCAGTGACTCCTGCGCGATCCGGTAGGCACACAGGTCCGGGCCGGGCGGCAGTGGCCGGACGCTGCCGGTGACGGTCAGCTCCACCGGCAGCCCGGCGTTGCGTGTGCGCGCCACGAGCCCGTCCAGCATGGCCAGGCCTGGTTGCGGGTCCCGGTCGGCGGCGGTGTCGTCGACGCGCAGCACGTCGAGCAGGCGGCGCATCTCGGTCAGCGCCGCGCGGCTGGCGTCGCCGACGGTGGCCATCGCCTCCTTGGCCGTCCGCGGGTCGCTGTCCACCACGTACTCGGCCATGCCCGCCTGCAGCGAGATCACCGACATGTGGTGTGAGGCGACGTCGTGCAGTTCCCTCGCCAGCCGCACGCGCTCGTCGGCGGCCGCCCTGGCGGCCTGCTCGGCGAGGCGCTGCGTGCGCAGGCCCCAGCGCCGGGTGCTCTCCCCCAGCACCCACGCGCCGAGCGCGATCAGTCCCGCCTGGACGTACTCGGGCCAGGCGAGCTGCTCCGCCGCCTCGGTGTAGACGATCGCGAGCACCGCCACCGTGGCCAGCCACAGCACCGTCACCACCGGGCGCGGACGCAGGGTGGCCACCGTGAACAGGGCGATGAGCAGCCCCACCCCGCCGCCCGGGATGTCGCCGTGGCCGAGCAGGCTGTACGCGGCCATCGCGGCGCCGATGACCGTCAGGGTCACCACCGGGGTCCGCTGCCGCAGCGCGAGTGGCGCCGCCATGAGCACGGCGAGCGCGAAGGCCGGCCCGGTGCGTGGTCCTTCCCAGCTCAGCAGCGTGGCGATGTTCAGTCCCGTGAGCACGAGGGCCAGCAACACGTCGACCAGGGCCGGTCGCAGAGTCGTCCGCACCCGCTCACGGTAGCCCCGAGACGAGCCGGGGGTCACCCACCGGCAGTGGTATCGACCACTACCCCACCGGGGGTAGCCGTAGTTGCCGTCGCAGGGCGACGACGGGCGCCCGTGCGCTGCCTAGCGTGGCGGCCATGAAACGGATTTCTGCGCTCATGATGGCGATGACGATGGCGATGGGCACCGTGGCGGCGGGCGCCGCCCACGCCGGCAGCGGCTCCCGCACGGACCGCGACACCCTGCGGCGGGACGCGAATGCCCTGCTGGACCAGGGCGCACCGGGCGTGCTGGCCGAGCTCGACACACCGCGCGGGGAGGTCACCGTCCGCAGCGGATTCGGCGACGCCGACCGCGAGACCCCGGTGCCGTGGAACGCGCGGTTCCGCATCGGCAGCTTCACCAAGACCTACGTCGCGGCGACAGTGCTGCAACTGGTCGGCGAGGGTCGACTGTCGCTTGAGGACACCGTGGAGCGCTGGCTTCCCGGCGTCGTGTCCGGAAACGGCAACGACGGCAGCAGGATCACCGTGCGCCAGCTTCTCCAGCACACCAGCGGTCTGCCCGAGTACCTGCGTGCCATGCCCGAGTTGTTCGACCGGGAGCAGTTCGAGCGCGCCCGGTTCCGGACCTTCCGCCCGCACGACCTGGTCGCGAGGGCGATGCGGTTCGAGCCCGACTTCGCGCCGGGCGAGGACCTGCGGTACTCCAACACCAACTACATCCTCGCCGGGATGATCATCCACCGGGTGACCGGGCACAGCTGGCAGCACGAGGTCCGCACCCGCATCATCGAACCGCTCGGGCTGCGCCACACCTACGCGCCCGGGAGCTTTCCGTTCGTCCCCGGCCCGAACGCCGTCGGCTACGCCCGGTTCCTCACCGACCTCGACCGGCCGGAGGACCCGGGCACGTGGACCGAGCCGGTGGACACGACCGTGCTCAATCCGACCTGGGGCGGAGCGGCGGGCGCGATGATCAGCACCACCGAGGACGGCAACCGGTTCCTGCGGGCCCTGCTCGGTGGCCGCGTGCTGCGCCCGGCTCAGCTGGCCGAGATGACGAGGACCGTGCGGGCACCGTATTTCGACCCGGCGTGGCCGGGCGCGCGCTACGGGCTCGGCCTGATGTGGATTCCGAACTCGTGTGGCGGCTCGTGGTCACACGGCGGCGACATCCACGGCTTCAAGACCCGCAACGGCGTCACCACCGACGGCACGCGCAGCGTCGTCGTGTCGATCAACTCCGACTCGCTGGTGCCGAAACCGGGCGCGCCGGAGCTCACGACCGACCCGACCGTCGAGCTGATCGAGCACGCGCTCTGCGGAACCCGCTGAGACGTGCCGCCGCACGG
>NZ_MASW01000004.1 GCF_003202285.1 Prauserella muralis | reverse complement strand
CTAGGTCGTGTCCTGTAATTCATCGTAGCCAGAGGATGATGGCGGCGATGGTGAGTTCTGCCTGGTAGTAGGCGGCGCGTTTGGCGTAGCGGGTGGCTAGGTCGCGGAACTGTTTGAGCCGGTTGAAGCAGCGTTCGACGACGTTGCGCTGCTTGTACAACTCGGCGTCGAAGGCGGGCGGGCGTCCGCCCCGTGAGCCGTGCGCGGCGCGGCGGGCGATTTGGTCGTCGCGTTCGGGGCTGACGAACCGGATCCGGCGTTGCCGCAGGGCGCGGCGGGTCGAGGGGTGCGAATAGGCCTTGTCCGCGATCACCACCTCGGGACGGCGGCGCGGGCGACCAGGCCCGGTGCGAGCGACCCGGATCCCGTCCAGCAGCGGCACCAATTGTGGATTGTCACCAGCCTGCCCCGGGGTGAGCACAACCCGCATGGGCAGCCCGCGTCCCTCGACCACGAGGTGGATCTTGGTGCTCAATCCGCCGCGGGAACGTCCGAGTCCTTCACCGTCGACCGCGATCGCCTCGACGGAGGACGTGCAGCCCCCTTTTTCCGGGCTCCCGCAGCATGCTGGTGAGCCCGGACCACCGAGGAATCGACACTGATGACCCACTCCACGTCCCCGACAGCGTCGTCTTTGACGATCACCTCGTCCAGAATCCGCTGCCAGGTACCGTCCTTGGTCCACAACCGCAGCCGCTCATGGGCGGTCTTCCACGGCCCATACCGTTCGGGCAGATCACGCCAGGGCGCGCCGGTCCGAAGCTTCCACAGAATCGCATTGATCACCTGCCGGTGATCCCGCCACCGCCGCCCCGGCCCCGACACCGCCGGCAGCAGCGGCTCAATCCGCGCCCAGGCCCGATCCGTCAACTCACCCCGACCAACCACGGACAAGATCAAACCCCATCCGCAGCTAGATCATTTACAGGACACGCCCTAGCCCACGTTTGGATAGTCGAAGGCGGTCTGATGAAGCCCTCTGCTGATTTTTTTCGCAACTCTCGAGCGGTCGCCGTTGTCGGCGCGTCTGAACGCAGCTTCTACGCGACCATGGCGATCAGGAACCTGACCGGGTACGGCTTCGAGGGAGAGGTCCTGCCGGTGCACCGCGACGGCGGCACGTTGCTGGGGCAGAAGGTCTATCCGGACGTGGCGAGCGTGCCGATCGATCCTGACCTTGCCATCCTCGGTGTGTCCCCGGCACGGGTCCCGGATGCCATCGAACAGCTCGCCGGTCGCGGTTGCCGCAAGGTGGTGCTGATCGCCGACGGCTACGTCGAACGAGCCGACGACGTCGGGGCAGCCCGCACCGCGGAACTGGCCGAGTTGTGTGCCCGTCTCGACGTCGAGCTGGTCGGACCCAACGGAATCGGCGTCGCATGCTTCGCTAGCGGGCTGGTGCCCATCTGTGAGCCCATACCGGCTGGTGTCCAGCCCGGACATGTGTCGATCATCAGCCACAGCGGGGCCCTCATTTCCGGGATCCTCGACGGCTTCGTCGCCGAGGGGGTCGGGGTGAACACGGTCGTGTCCGTGGGCAACGGCACTGTGACGAATCTGCTCGACTGGCTGGAGTGGACGGTCGACGACAGCGGGACTCGAACGGTTGCCTGTTATGCGGAAGGAATCGGTGACCTCGCGCGATTCCGCGACATCGCCTTGCGGGCCGCTGGCAACGGCACGCTGATCGTGCTGCTGGCGGCCGGCCGCAGCCGTCTCGCCCGGGACATCGCGCTGTCGCACACCGCGTCCATCGCCGGGGATCATGACCTTCTCGACGCGGTGTGCGCCGACACCGGCGTCGCCCGCGTGCCGGACGTGGAAACGCTGGTGACGGCCTGCCATCTGCAGGACCGCGGGTTGGCTCAGGGGCCATTGGTGATCACGTCCTCCGGCGGTGCAGCCACCCTGACAGCCGACCTCGCCGCCGACGCCGGTCTGACGCTGCCCCAGCTCAGCGCAGCATCGGCGACACTGCTCGGCGATGTGGTCTCCGCGTCCGGACACATCGGCAACCCGATGGACCTCACCGCATCGCGCGGGCTGGACGGTCCCGCACGCCGACGACTGTACGAAGCACTGTTACGCGACGAGCACGTCGGAGGTGGGCTCTGCGTTCTGCCGATCACGTTCCCCGATGAGGAGGGCCACCGCGGCATGCACCGCGACCTGATCTCGTCGCTGGCCGAGGCATCGGAGCGCACTGGACGGCATGTGGTGCTCACGCCGATCGGGGATCAGGCGGTGACCGACTGGGTGAGCCGCACGGTGGCGGCCGCGCCGCGGCTCGGGCTCGTGCGGAGCCTGCGCCGGGCCACGGAAGCCCTCGGCATCCTCCAGCGGAGGGCTCGACATGTCCGGGCCGAGCCCGTTCGACAGGAACGCTCGGGCACGCGCGCGGACGACACCGAGTGGATGAGCGAGTCGACGGCCAAGGCCATGCTGGCCGCTCGCGGGTTTCCCGTGGTTCGCGGCGTCCGGGTCGCCAGCAGCGGTGACCTGGCGACGGCCGAGCTGCCCGGCGACGGACCGTACGTCGTCAAGGGTGTGGTCCGCGAGGTGGCCCACAAGGCGCGACTCGGTCTGGTCAAGCTCGGGATACCGGACAGTGCCGCGGTCAGGTGCGCGGCTGAGGATGTCGAGAACAGCGCCCGCGCCCACGGGTTCGCCGACCGTTTCGAGGGACTCCTCATCGAACAACAGGTGGCCGGCTTCGAATTGATGGCTGCCACCAGGTGGAGTATGGGCGTCGGTTTCCTCACCCTCGCGGTCGGCGGCACGCTTGTCGAGGCGGTGCGAACGGGCGCCAGCGTGGCGCTGCCCTGGCACCCTGGATCGTGGGCGTCCTTGCTCGACCGGTCCGGGCTGCGGGCCGTGCTCGAGACGCTACCGGACGGCGCCGAGACGGCCGTGCACTCCTTGTGCGAAGCGCTGGCGCGCGACGTGGTCGACGGTGAGCTGGCAGCGTTCGAGACCGTGGAGCTCAACCCCGTGATCGTCGACTCCAGCGGGAACACGCACATCGCCGACGCCCTGTTGCTGCGATCGGATGGTGGGCGATGACCCGCGCGGCGGGGACCACGGTCGCCGACCTCGACATCGCTGTCGGTGGCCGGGAACGCGAGCGCGGCGAGATCGTCCAGATCGCGCGCGCCGCCGAGGAGGCCGGCATGGGCGCGTTCTGGGTGACCGAGAGCATCGGTCGGGACGCCTTCTCCATCCTGACCGAACTTGCCCTCACGACGCGCCGGATAGCGCTGGGCACCGGGATCGTCAACGTCTTCAGCCGTGCCCCGGCGACGCTGGCTCAGGCCGCGGCGAGCCTCCTCGAGCTCATGGGCCCACGCACGCTGAACCTGGGACTGGGGACCAGTGGGCGAGCGCTGGTGGAGCGCTACCTCGGGGTGCCGTTCCAGCGCGCGGTCACGCGGCTGGGCGAGACTGTCCGTGCCATCGACACCGCGTTCACCACCGGCAAGCTTCCCGCCGACGGAGAGGTGTTCTCGCTGGCCGGATACCCACTCGGCATCGCCGCGGACCGCTCCCGGCTGCGGCTGTACGTCGCCGGCCACAGTCGGCGCACCCTGGACGTCACGGCGGCTCACGCGGATGGATGGCTGCCGATCTGGCCATCGCGGTCCGGACGCGGCGGCCATCTCCAGGCGCTGGACCTCGCCGCCGAGGCCGCCGGCCGTCGCCGCCCCGCTGTCGCCGGCTACATCTACGGGCTGGTCGGCGGCGACCCCGTAGACGTCGCCCCCCTTCGCGCGACGCTGGCATGGTACGTCGCCGCCAACGGTACCGCCTACCGCCGCCTGTTCGACGGCTACGGTTTCGGTGCCGAGACCGAACGGATCTGCCAGTTGTGGGACGCCGGTGAGAGGGACCGGGCCCGCGCCGCGGTGACCGACGAGATGCTCGGCGACACAACTCTCCACGGTAGCCCGGCCGAGGTTCTCCGCCAGGCGGGCGCGTTCCGGCGCGGGGGAGTGGACCGGCCCATCCTGCGCCTTCCGGGACAGCTCGCCGCCGATGACTGTGTCCGGATGATCGCCGACGTGGCCGCGGCCGGGAGGCACTGATGGACGTGCCGAAGTACCGGGAGCTGCCACTGATCGACGAGGCAGGGGACTACCGGCACGCCTGGAATGTCTTTCCCGCCGGCGACAATCTCGGCTGCCTGCGCCAGCTCACTCCTGAGGCACGCCGGCGGGGCTTTGCTACGGTGACCGAGCACCGTGTCGTGAACCTGTCGCTGCCGCTCGACCAGCCCGATCCACCGCTGTTCGGGAGAGACCGGTACCAGCACACCATCACCTCGCCCACGCGCAATAGCCTGGACGACCGCCTCGACGGTTTCTTCCCCCAGTGCTCCACCCAGTGGGACGGTTTCCGGCACGTCCGCGCCCGCGAGTTCGGGTTCTTCACCGGCCACCAGGGAGACTTCGGCGATGACGACCGGCTGGGAATCGGCCACTGGGCGCAGGCCGGGATCATCGGCCGCGGCGTCCTGCTCGACGTCTCCGAACGCGGCGAGACGATCGGCGCCGAGAGGCTGATCCGCGCGGCCGCGCAGGCCGGAACCGAGATCCTGCCGGGCGACGTACTGTGCGTGCGGACTGGGTGGTTGGCCGAGTACCAACGCGGCGGTCCCGCCGCACGTGCTCATGTCCGCGGCCAGGGACGATGGCCCGGCCTCGCCGGGTCGAGCGCGGTCGCCGAACTGCTCTGGGACTGGCGCGTCAGTGCGGTCACCGCGGACAACCCGGCGGTCGAGACTGCGCCAGGCCGTCCGGACGACGGATCGCTGCATCGGCGCCTGCTGCCGTTACTCGGCATGCCGATGGGCGAGTTGTTCACCTTCGAACGACTACTGGGGCTGTGCCGGGAACTCGGCCGCTTCGAGTTCCTGTTCGTGTCCGTGCCGTTGAACCTGCCCGGCGGGGTGGGCTCACCAGCGAACGCGGTGGCCGTCCTGTGAGGGGCTCAAAGCGGGTAGCGAACGCCGAATCGGTCGAGCGCTTCGGCGTCGAGGTCGACGCCAAGGCCCGCGGCCGCGGGCAACACGACCTTCCCTCCGTGGATCTCCGGAATCCCGGTCACGACGTCATGGGCCATCGAAGCGAACCGGCTCTCCTCTGCGGGAATCGAACCGAAGTGCCGGAATGCGGCGTGGAACTGCAGGCCGGCGAGCGCACCGATGGCGGACTCTCCGCTGAGGCCCGCGACCGCCGGGACAGCGTGCTCCTCACAGAGCTGACGAATCCGGTCGGCCGTTCGCAGCCCCAGGCGTTGCGCCTTGATGGACAGTGCCCGCGCGCCATCGGCGATCACCTGCCGGGCCGACTCAACCGAGTCCAGGACGCGGTCGGCGAGCACCGGAACCCGCGACTGCCGAAAGATCTCCCGACGTACCTCCCGAGGTTCAAGCGGACATGGGTCCTCGAAATGCAGGACACCGAGTTCGGCGAGCGCATCGGCGACGAACACGGCTTCGGCGAGTGTATACTCCGAGTTCGCATCCACCCGAATGTCCAGATCGGAACCGAACGTAGCCCGGATGTCGCGCACCACCGCGATGTCCTCGCGAACATGGGTACCGATCTTGACCTTGACCGCGGTGAAGCCGTGCCGTGCCACGGCGCGAGCGAGCTCGTCGAGCCGCTGTCTCCGCGGTCCGCGCGTGACCACGGCCGCGACCGTGGCCTCGTCCGACCAGCCACCGAGGTAGGTCCGCAGCGCAAGACCCGCATGCCGCGCACGCAGATCGGTCAAGGCGATGTCGAGAAGTGCTTTGGCCGGAGACCAGCCGCGGACACGATCGATCGCCGCCCGCGTTCGTTCGGCAGCCAGCGGATCCACTCCGCGCAGCAGCGGAGCGTAGAGCTCGTCCAAGGTCTGCGCGGTCAGTCGTGGGGTGGTACCCGTCCACGCGGCGTGCAGTCGCGCCTGTGCCAGACCGATCGCGTCCTCGTCGGTGCGCACCCGCAGCAGCACAGACCGCGCCTCGCGTTCGACGACGCCTGCCCAGGTCACCGGCTCGGGATGGGGCACGGTGACGAGCCACAGATCAAGTTGAGTAATGCGCATTCACCACCGCCTCACCTAGTCGTGCGCTCCACAGTAGAACGCCGCACCCCGCGAGGACCGTCCTGTGCGCTCACTCCCAGGAAGCTTCGCGCCGGTCACCAGATCGCGAGGGAACAGCACCGATCCAGGTCGTGAAAGGAGACCACCAATGGAGACCGACCAGCAAGATCAGTGGATCGTACGGCGGTCGCCGGGGCGCCGGGCCGCCGACGAATGGCAGCGCGCGCTGGCGGCCACCCACGTCACGTTCGACATCGGGCTGCCCGCCGGCAGCCCGTTCGCGGGGACCGTGGCCCGGACCCGGCTGGGGGGTATGGACCTGGTGGACTGCCAGTGCACGCCGTTCGCCGGGCGACGCGGCGGCGACCTGGCCGGGGAGGCGGGCTCCGAGCGCGTCGGGGTGCAGATCCTGCGCAGCGGCATCGAACGGGTCCGTCATGCGCACGCCGCAACCGTCGTCCACTCCGCCGGTTCCGTGAAGCTGTGGGACGGACATCAACCGGTGCACCTCGACGTCCCGGAGCCGCTGGCGAAAACAACGCTCGTGTTTCCGCGCGAGCGCTTACTCGCCACCTGCCCGCGCCTTGCCGACCTGGACGGGCTGCCGAGCTTGGACCGCTTGCCCGGGGCCGGTCTGATCGTCCGGTACGTCGACGCGGTGGTCGCCGAGCTGCCCACCATGGATGAACGCATGCGGACCACCGCGGGTCAGGTCGCCCTGGAGCTACTGCGGTCCGTTCTCGAGCCCACGCTGCCCGATGCGCGAGCGGCTCGCCGTGAGGCACTCCGGGCCAGAGCGCGGCGGTGCATCCGAGCGAACCTGACGAATCCTGGTTTGACCCCCGGCGCCGTCGCGCGAGCGGTGGCCGTATCACCGCGCACATTACATGCGGCGTTCCAGGACAGTGGTGAGACGGTGGCCGCGCTGATCCGCCGCTACCGGCTGGCCCGCTCCCACGAGGACCTCACCGATCCCGGCGGTGGTTCGGTCACCGAGATCGCGTTCCGTTGGGGGTTCTCCGACGCGACACATTTCTCCCAGGCGTTCAAACGACAGTACGGACTGTCGCCCCGAGACCTCCGTGCGCGCAACACCAGGAAAGCCGGCGCGGAAGCGATGGCCTGACCACGACGGCTGAACTACCTTTGCCCATGCCAGTGACGGCGAACCGGAAGGCAGGGGAACGTGGCGGTCACCGAGGTACGCATGCCCCGGCTCTCGGAGTCGATGACCGAGGGCACGGTCGTCCGGTGGCTGTGCGCGTCCGGCACCGACGTCGTCGTCGGCGACGAGATCGCCGAGATCGATACTGACAAGGCGGTCGTCGGGTTGACGGCGCATGCGGCGGGAGTGCTGGAGATCGTGCTGCCCGAGGGCGGTTCGGCCGCGGTAGGCGAGGTCATCGCCCGCCTCGGCAACGGGGGCCAGGGCGCCGGAGCACCGGAGGGTGGCGAACCGTCCGCACCCGTCCCGGCCGCCGCGTCACCTGTCGCGCCGCGCTCTGAGCCGCCCGCACCGCTGTCCACGGCGAGCGCCCTGGCGCCGGCTCCGCCGCCACCTCGACATCGGCACGTCGCCTCGCCGCTGGCGCGCAAACGTGCCCGAGAACTCGGCGTCGACCTCGCGACCGTGTCCGGCACCGGCCCCGGTGGGCGTATCGTCCGAACCGACGTCGAGGCCGCCGGAGCGGCACGGCAAGAAGGGCCCCACGTCGGGTCCCCAAGACAGGTGGTGCCGCTGACCCGGATCCAGCAGGCGACCGCGCGTCGGCTCGCGGATGCCGCGTCCATCCCGACGTTCTCGCTGACGGCCGACGCCCAGGCAGCTGCGTTGACCGGGCTGCGGTCGACACTGGGGGAGCTCGCCGGCCCCGTGCCCACCGTCACCGACCTGGTGGTCGGTGCCGCCGCGCGAGCGCTCCGCGATTTTCCTCGACTGAACGCCTCGGCCGCCGACGGCGGGGTAGTGCTGCATCCACGGATCAACATCGGGGTCGCCGTCGAGACCACGGATGGATTGATCGTACCTGTCGTTTCCGACGCCGACCTACGTGCGCCGACCGCGCTTGCCTCGTTGAGCCGGGAACTCGTCGACCGCGCGCGCCGTGGCACGGCGACGCCAGAGGACCTGGCAGGTGCGACGTTCACCGTCTCCAACCTCGGCATGTTCGGCGTGCGGGAGTTCCAAGCGGTAATCGTGCCCCCGCAAGCCGCGATCCTGGCTGTCGGCGCGATCCGCACCGTGTCCGGTGCCGAGGGCGCCGTTCCCACCATGACCCTCACACTGTCCTGCGATCACCGGGTGGTCGACGGCGCGGAGGCAGCCCGGTTCCTGGCCGGCATCGTCGCACGGATCGAACGCCCGATCGAGTTGCTACTGCCCGCCCCACCCGATCCCCAGGAGGACAGCCATGACCCTCGACACCGGCCATCAGATCACGATGTATCGCCAGATGGTGCGAATCCGTGAGTTCGAGGAACGCGTCAAGCGCACGTTCACCGACCATCCCGGCGTCATCCGCGGTCACACCCATCTCGCCGACGGTGCCGAGGCGTCCATCGTCGGCTCGATCGCCGCGATGCGGCCCGGCGACCAGGCCATCGCCACCTACCGCTGCCACGGCTATCCGATAGCGCTGGGCAGCGACACCTCGGCGTTGATGGCCGAGATCTACGGCCGCGTCGGCGGAATCTGCGGCGGATACGGCGGCTCGATGCACCTGGCGGACATCGCCCGCGGCTTCCTGGGGACCTCGGCGATCGTGGCGCAGAACATCCCACAGGGCGCCGGCGCGGCCTACGCGGCGCAGCTGCGGGGGCGCGGCGACGTCGTTCTCACCTTCTTCGGTGACGGAGCGACGAAGCAAGGTGCGTTCCACGAGTCGCTGAACGTCGCGGCTCTGTGGCGACTGCCCGTGGTGTTCATCATGGAGAACAACAGCTTCAGCGTCACCGTGCGTACCGAGGAGGAGGATGCGAACGCCGCTGCGGGGGAGCCGTTGGCGACCAAGGCGAAGGCGTACAGCATGCCCGGCACCACCATCGACGGTGGCGACCCGCTCGTCGTCCAGCAGACGGTGGCGGACGCGGTGGCCCGGGCCCGGGCCGGCGACGGCCCGACCTTGATCGAGAGTCTCGTCTACCGCCTTTCGGCGCACGGCAACTCGATCGCACCGCCCGGCGTGCCGCTGCACTATCCCGAGCACGAGGCGGTGGCGATCTACGGCGCTGTCGAAGAGTACGAAGCCGCCAAACGCGGCGACCCCGTCCCGCGGTTCCGGGCGCGGCTGATCGAATCCGGAGTACTCACCGGCGACCAGGCAGGCGCCATTGTCGACGAGGCCCAGGCCGAGATGCAGGCCGCGGTCGACTTCGCACTGAACAGCCCGTTGCCCGAGCCGGCCGCGGCGCTGAACCACGTCTACGCCTGAGCGTGTCGAACAAGGAGCCGATCATGACCCGTGAACTGCCGTACGTGGCCGCGATGAACGAAGCACTGCACCTGGAGATGACGCGGGACGAGGATGTCCTGCTGATAGGGCAGACCGTCGGCGAGGAACACTACGAGTCCTTCAAGGAGTTCGGCTCCGCACGGGTGCGGGTCACGCCGATCTCCGAAACCGCCGAGATCGGCATGGCCACCGGCGCTGCGCTGGCTGGAAAGCGGCCGGTGGTCGACGCCACCATGGCCGAGTTCCTGCTCGTGGCGATGGGCCAAGTGGTCAACGAGGCCAATCGCGTCCACTACATGACCGGCGGACAACTGCGGGCGCCGATCGTGATCAAAGCAGGCTACGGCTTCGCCGCCGGGTGGGCGGGTCAGCACACCAGCGCGCCCTACGGGATGGTCATGGGCGTTCCGGGCCTCAAGGTGGCCCTTCCGTCGACGCCCGCCGACGCCAAGGGCCTCATGGCGACGGCGGTTCGGGACGACAACCCGGTCCTGTACCTGCACCACTTCCTGCTCCTGCTGGAACGAGGCCCCGTCCCGGAAGGCGAGTATCTGGTCCCGTTCGGGGTGGCCGACATCAAACGCCCGGGATCGGACGTCACCGTCGTGGCCACCGGCTGGACCGTGCACCGGGCACTCGCCGCGGCTGAACGCCTGTCCGATGAGGGCATTGACGTCGAAGTCATCGACCCCCGCACCATCGCGCCGCTGGACGTCGAGACCATCCTGGCGTCGGTAGCGCGCACCGGCCGGTTGGTCCTGGTGGATCAGGCGACCAGGCACGCTTCGGTGTCGGCCGTGATCGCCGGTGAGGTCGCCGAGCACGGGCTGTCGTCGCTGCGCGCACCCGTGGTGCAGGTCACCGCGCTGGACACGACGCTGGCCTATTCGCAGCCGATGGAGGAGTACGTGCTGCCCGACGAGGGCAAGATCGCCGCCGCCGTGCGTCAGGTGGCCGGGGTGAAGGCCGGTGCGATGTGACTCCTGAGCAAGCACGCCAGACACTGATCACCATGTGGCGCATCCGCGCGTTCGAGGAACGCCTCGCCCAGCTCAAACGGGCCGACGAAGTGCCGGGGCTGATACACCTGAGCATCGGCGGCGAGGCGGTTGCGGCCGCCGTGTGCGGGCAGCTGCGCGACACCGATGTCGTCTACAGTGGGCACCGGCCGCACGGGCATGTCATCGCCAAGGGCGCGGCGCTGCCCGAGACCATGGCGGAGTTGATGGGCCGTGCCGGTGGGCTGTGCCAGGGGCTGGGCGGCTCGATGCATCTGGTCGACACCGAGCATGGCATGTTCGGCGCGACCGGCGTCGTCGGCGGTTCGTTGCCGCTGGCACTCGGCAGCGCTCTGGCGGCCCGGATGCGGGGCGAGGACGCCGTCGCAGTGGTGTTCTTCGGTGATGGCGCCGCGCAATCAGGGATCTTCGCGGAGTCGGTGAACATCGCCGTGCTCTGGCGGTTGCCCGTGATTCTGGTGTGCGAGAACAACGGATTCGCCGAGTTCACCCCACGGTCGGCACATACCACGGTGGAGCGGGTGAGCGATTTGGTGGCGCCCTGGGCGATTCCGGCAGCCACGGTCGACGGGAATGACGCGGAGGCGATCTGGGCCCAGTTCGGCGAGATGTTGCGTCGGGCCCGAGACGGAGGCGGTCCGGCACTGCTGGAGGCGTTGACCCACCGGCTGCGTGGCCACTATGAGGGCGATCCGGATCGCTACCGGGAGGCCCTGTCGTCGGAGGAGTGGCAGCGGCGCGACCCGATTGCCCGGCTGCAGAGCGCCGCGCTGGCTCGGGGGTGGTTCGGTGAGGACGAGGCAAAGACGGCCTCGGACGATGCGGCGAGCACGGTCGACGAGGCAGTGGCGTGGGCGCGGCAGAGTCCGCCGCCGACCCCCGAACTGGCATCGTCGGTGGTGTACGCCGCATGACACGCACGACCTATGCCAGGGCGATCGGGACCGCGCTGGCCACAGCCATGCGGGACGACGAGCGGGTGTTCGTC
This sequence comes from Prauserella muralis, assembly GCF_003202285.1. Taxonomy (GTDB): domain Bacteria; phylum Actinomycetota; class Actinomycetes; order Mycobacteriales; family Pseudonocardiaceae; genus Prauserella_B; species Prauserella_B muralis. The sequence goes on along the minus strand of NZ_MASW01000004.1, from coordinate 126,145 downwards.
CTTGGCGAGGACGTCTCCGCCGGTGGTCCGTTCACCATCACCCGTGGGCTGGTCGACGAGTTCGGCAAGGACCGGGTGCGCGACACCCCGATCAGTGAGGCCGCGATCTGCGGTATCGCGATCGGCGCCGCCCAGTCGGGGCTTCGGCCCGTGCTGGAGATCATGTACATCGATTTCCTCACGCTCGCGCTCGATCAGCTCGCGAACATGGCGGCCAAGGCGCACTTCATGTCCGGCGGGCAGCTGTCGGTGCCGCTCGTGCTGCGCACCCAAGGCGGCGCCGGTCAGCGGGCAGGCGCACAGCATTCACAGAGTCTGGAGAGCTGGCTGTGCCACGTACCTGGGCTGAAGGTCGTGATGCCGAGCCGAGCGGTGGACGCGGCAGGCCTACTGGCCAGCGCCATCGCGGATCCGAATCCCGTGGTGATGGTGGAGAACAAGACGCTCTACTTCCGGTCGGAAGAAGTCCCCGACACGGTCGAGCCCGTACCGCTCGGGCAGGCCGCCGTGCTCCGCACGGGACGCGACGTCACCGTCGTTGCGCTCTCTGGGCTGGTACCTGAGGCGCTGCACGCCGCGGACGCGCTGGCCGCGGACGGCATCGAGGTGACGGTGATCGACCCGAGGACGCTGGTGCCGCTGGACCTGGACACCATCGTCGCCTCGGTCCGGCGCACCGGCCGGCTCGTGATCGCCCACGAAGCTGTCCGCGATGGCGGGATCGGCGCCGAGATCGCCGCCGCCACCGGTCGCGCGGCCTTCGACCACCTCGACGCCCCGATTGAACGCGTTGCCGCACCGTTCGAGCCCATCGCGGTCAGTCCCGTGGCGGAGGACGCCTATCTCCCGCGGGCGCCACAGATCCGCGACGCCGTGCTCCGCACGCTCGGCCGCGAGCTCAACCGCGAGGGCTGCCGGCTTCCGCGACCAACTGCTTGATGCCATCGGTGAGGAAGCGCAGGAACAGGTCGAAACTGGTGTCCGGGTCCGGTACGTCCGGGATGGCGTTGTTGATCTCCTGGTCGACGAACCCATGCACCGACGTCCGGAACACCAAATGGACATGCGGAACCTGCTCCTCGCGCAGGCCGTAACTTCGCAGCACATCCCGGACGGCGCGCGCGGCCTGGTCAGCGGCCTCCCAGAACTCCGGAGTGGATGGCGCGCGCTGCTGCAACATGTACAGGGAAGGGTGGTCCTGAACGAAGCCCCGGTATGCGTAGGCCATCGCACGGAACGCGTCGTCGCCTTCCCGTCCGTGGACCGCTTTCCTGACCCGATCGCTCAGCTCGCCCATTCCGCGGATGGCCGCCAGCGACCGGATCTCGTTCAAGTTGGCGACATGGCTGTACAGGGTGGGCTGGGAAATGCTCAGCCGCCGTGCCACTTCGGCCGTCGTCAGCCCTTCGTAACCCCGGTCCTCCAGGATCTGGATAGCGACGTCGACGATCCGCTCGATCGAGATGCCCTTGTGGCCCGGCCGGCCGCCGACGGACTTGGTACCTCGGCCACGGGAACGTGCTCTGGCGGGAATGGGGCACCCCCTTCGTGTCGCCTCTGCCAGTCTGGTCGGTGCACGGCCAGATCTGGCAACCTTACCGTGCCGGTCGCCGCCATGGTCGAGGCGATCGACGGCTCCGCGGCGGCGCTGACCACCTGGGTGGCTCAGAATGCGAAGAAGACGCTCTCCTGTGCCCCCTGGAGGTGGATGTCGAACCTGAGGCCGCCCGGAACGGCCTGTGCGATGAGCCGTTCGCGATCGCCCCGCGGTACGTACCCGAGCACCGGATCGTCGGCGTTGGCGGCTTGCTCGTCGGGAAAGTACAACCGTGTCACGACCTGCTTGAGCAGGCCGCTGGCGAACACCGCCACCGTGAAGTGGGGCGCTTGCTTCCGCCCGTCCGGCAATCGGGTGACGGCCGGTTTCCGGACGATGAACTCGAACTCCCCGGATTCGTCGGCCCTGGCCCGCGCCCATTGCTCGGCCTGCCAGATCTCAACCATCGCGTCCGGGTGGGCAATGGCGGCACCGCTGCCATCCACGACCGACCCTATGATCCGGACCGCACCCGCCGCATCCGGCTCTATCGTCTGATTGCTGCCGTCGAACATGAGCGCGTACCCGTACAGCGGGCCGATCGTTTGCGACGGGCTGCAGACACCGGACATGCTCACCGCTCCCGGGGGGTCATGTCGCGTCCGCGCAGGACGATGTCCCAGTCGTAGGCGAGCGCGGCGTCGACGTCGCCGAGTTCGGTCTTGCCCCAGTTCAGCTTGGCCGTCAACCGATCCAGACCTCGCTGGTCGGGAACGGAGCGCGCAATCGGATCGACGCGCAGCAGCGGATCTCCCTCGAAGTAGCATTGGGTGATGATCCGGCTGCTCAGGTCGGGGCCGAACACCGACACGTGGATGTGCGCGGGCCGAAACAGCCCGCGAAAGCGGCCCGGATAGGCGGCGGGTTTGATCGTGCGGAAGGTGTAGTGCCCGCTCGCGTCGGTGAGGGTGCGGCCGGCTCCGGTGAAGTTCGGGTCGAGCGGCATCAGCCCCGGGTCTGCCGCGTCCACGTACCGGCCCGCGCCGTTGGCCTGCCAGACCTCGATGAGCGCGTCGGGGACACCGCGGCCGTCACTGTCCAGCACGCGGCCAGACAGGACGATGAACTGACCGAGCGGCCTGCCCGTGTGTTGCGTTGTCAGATCGTTGTCCCCGGGTCGCACCGGCACGCGGCCGAACACCGGGCCCGGGGAATGGTGGAACCAGTCCCGGGGCAGGTCGACCAGTCGTTTCTGGGGAGCTCGCAGCACGGTCGACTGGTACTCGGAGTGCAGGTAGGGAATGTCGATGTCGACGAACTCGCTAGGACTCATGGAAACTCCCGAGGGAAGGCCGGAAGGACGTCGATGGCGAGTCGTTCCCGCATCTCCGCTACGGCCGTGGCATCACCGAGCGGTACGAGGATGATCGCCTCGGCGCCGGCCTCGGTGTATTGGGTGAGCTTGCCGATGCAATCGTCGGGCGTGCCGGTCACGACGTACTTCTCCACGAGGTGGCTGAAGTCCTGGTGGTACTGGTCGCTGAGCAGCCGCACCGCCTGATTGACGGCGTATTCCCGGTCGCCGTGGCAGCTGATGAAGGTGAACAGCCCAGGCCGGACGCACTTCGCGTCGCGCCCCGCGTTGTTGGCGAGCTCGGCCAACTCGTTGACGCCGCTCGCGAACATCTCCGGCGTGTACATGTAGGGCATCCACCATTGGCCGAAACGTGCTGCTCGGCGTAGTGCCGCGCGCTTGCGTCCGGACACCCAGATCGGGGGATGCGGCTTACGGCTTGGCGCGGGGTCGAGGGTGACCTCGCGGAGCACGGTGTGGTCACCACGATACGACACGGCCTCCTCTGTCCACAGCCGAGTCATCACTTCGAGCGCCTCGTCCGAGCGGCGCCCCCGGGAGGACACGTCGACTCCGCACGCTTCGAACTCCCGTGGCTCCTCGCCGCCGACGCCGACGCCGAGGTTGAACCGGCCGCCCGAGATGGTATCGATGACGGCAGACATCTTGGCCAACAGGGGAGCCGGGTACAGCGGGAGCTGGACGACCGCGGACAGCAGCTCCACGCGCTGGGTCACGGCGGCGGCCGCCGCCAATGCCGTCATCGCGTTGGGGGTCGGTACGTGGAAGAACAGATGCTCACCGACAGCCAGGTAGTCGTAGCCGAGCCGTTCGATGTCGCGAGCCGTGTCGACGATGGTGTCGACGTCGGTGGCCGCCATGCCGAACCGGACCGCCGCGGTGGTCACAGCGCGCCGCTTTCCCGAAGCTGATCCGTCTGTGCACGGGTCAGGCCCAGGATCGTGTGCAGCACATAGTCGGTGTCCTCTCCGTAGCTGGGCCCGGACCGATCGTACGGTCCGCCGATGTAGGTGGGCGTCTCGCTCATCCGCACGGGGACCTCCTTGACCGGCCATCGTCCGATGTCGGTCTGTTCCAGCTCGACCATCCACCCGTCGCTGCTCAGCTGGGGATCGGACTCGTAGCGGTCCCGCGCGGTCTGGCACACGCCGGCCGGAACGGATCGAGCTTGCAGCGCTGTCATCAGTTCAAAGCCGTCGCGGCAGCGGGTCTCCTCCTCGACGAGCTGATCCAGCTTGTCCTGATGCGCCAACCTCGACGCCAGCGTGGCGAACTCCGGCCACGAAGCCCACGCGGGTTGACCGAGTTCGGCCACCAGCGCGGCCCACTGCTCGTCGGTGAACGCGGTGATCGCGATCCACCGGTCCTCGCCACGGGTGCGGTATGCCCCGCACGGGGCCGCCGGCTTGTATGGGGATCGGTTGGCGTAGCGGGTCCAGGATCGGCCGTTCACCGCGTGGTCGAGGATCGCGGTGCCGGTGAGGTAGATACCGATCTCCCCCTGGGAAGCGTCGATGTGGCAACCCTGACCGGTGACGGCCTGGCGGTACAGGGCAGCGAGCATGGCATTGGCCATGTTGTACGCGCCGAACCAGTCCAGGTAGGAGTAGCCGATGCCCGCCGGAGGGAAGGGCGCGGGCAGCCCGGACATGTCGGTGATACCGGAGAAGCCCTGGGCGGTGGGGCCGTAGGCGCGTGCCTGGCCGTAGGTGCCGTGCTGGCCGAATCCCGACTGTTGCACGTAGATGAGCGACGGGTTGATCTCGCGGAGGCGGTCGTAACCCAGCCCCATGCGCTCCATCGTCCCCGGCGAGAATCCCTCGGTGACCATGTCCGCCTGTCGAATCAAGTCCTCCAGGATCTCCCGCCCGCGCGGGTGCTTCAGGTTCAGGGCCAGGCTCAGCTTGCCCGCGTTGACCTCCATGAAGTTGCCGCATTGGTTCGGGTCGGTGACCTCCGGCGTCGGGATCGGCTCGTGCGCCCGCTCACGCTGTGCCCGCCCACCAGGCGGGCACAGGCCGAATCCGAATCGCATGCTGTCCCAGCGTGACTCGTGCTCGACCTTGATCACTTCCGCGCCCATGGCGGCGAGGAACCGGCCAGCACCCGCACTCGCCAGCATCCAGCTCAGATCCACGACCCGCACACCCGCCAACGCGAAGGGTGTGCCTCGGCTGCTGACCGCCGCCGAGTCGCGCCGCGGCACACGCGTGGGCCGGAGTGGTGTGCGCGGCGTCCACTCGTCCAGCACCTGGCTGGTGTGTTCGCCCAGCAGCGGCGGCCGAGGTCCTTGTCTCCAGGGTACTTCCGGGCAGTACCACCGGGCGCCGATGTAGGTGTACGTCTCACCGAGCTCCGGGTGATGCACATCGTAGAACGTGTCCCTGGCCCGCCAGTGATCGTCGTCGACGTTCTCCTCCGGCCGCCGGATGGGTGCCCAGGGCAGCCCCTCTGCCTGTGCATCGCGCCAGATGTCGCGGTCGAACAGCAGCCTGCCGACCAGTTTGTCGGTCACCTGCGCGATATGGTCCATCACCTGTGGTTGTACTCGGTAGTTCGCGTCCGCGTAACGCGGCTCCTCCAGGTCGGACTGCATCCCGTACTTGCGGAGCAGGCGTAGCTCGCCTTCCCAGCTCGCGCCGAAGCTGCTGAGATAGGACCGGTAGGGCATGATGTACCGGCCGTCCTTCGTGATGGACAACGACGGGACGGTGGAGGCGGGCATGGAGTGCCTGCCGGTGAGGCGCCTGTGCTCCTGGCGGAGGAAGACCCAGTCCGGCATATCCGTCTCGGTGTTCGTGCTGACGGCCTGATGGACGCTGACGTCGAGCCGCTGGCCCCGGCCTGAGCGCAGACGGTAGGAGAGCGCGCCGAGGATTGACATCACGGCCATCTCGCCAGCGATCTGGTAGGACTGCCACATCTGCGGGGCGATCGGCGGGGTGTCGTAGACGCCGTGCGGGTCGGGGTCATAGCCGCAGTTCATCATCACCCCGCCCAGCGCGAGGTGTACCAGATCGCTGCCGTGGTAATCCGCCCACGGACCGTCGTCGCCGAATGGGCTGATCCGCGCGTAGATCAGGCCGGGGTTCGTCTCGGCCAGGTGTGGGTAGTCGAGGCCGCGGTCGGCGAGATGGTCACGGCGGCGGGTGTCGATGACGACGTCGGCGACCTTGGCCAGCGCGGCGAAGTGGTCACGGCCGTCGTCGGTGTCGAGATCGATCACCACGCTGCGCTTGCCGAAGTTGTAGTGCCAGAAATACAGGCTGCGGTCGACGTGCGGGATGTCGTTCTGAAACGGGCCGTAGCCACGGGTGACTTCGCCGGCGGGTGGTTCGGCCTTGACCACGTCGGCGCCCAAGCCGGCCAGGAGCTTCCCGCAGTACTCGCCGAGCTCGTCGGCGAGCTCCAGGACACGAAGGCCACCCAGGAACGACGAGGTGTCGTCAGTGGGAGAACTCATGGCGTCGATCCCTTCCTTGGCAATGGACTCACCGGTTGTCGTCCCGGATGAGGACGGCGCCTTGCGAGTTGTAGAAGAAGCCACCGATGGCGAGCAGCGCCGTACGGGGGTCATCGATCTGGCGGTCACCCGCCGTGCCGCGGAGTTGGTGGACGGCGTCACGCACGAAGCCGGCACCCTGGGTGCCTCCCTCGGACAGCATCCCGCCTTGTGGGTTCACAGGAACCCGGCCGTCGACGAGCAGCCTCTGCTGCTCGTCATGCCATGCGTGATCGAGGAACGGGCCGGCTTCACCGGGGGCGCACCAGCCGAGCTTCTCGAACCAGGACAAGGTGATGAAGGTGAAGCCGTCGTAGACGTAGGCGACGTCGACGTCGTTCAGCGATCGCTGGCTGCGGGCTCGCAGCTGCCGGACGACGATGTCCTGGCCGTGATGGGCGAGCGAGGCGAGTTGTTCCTCATCGCTGGCCGTGTCGACCAGGCCCTCGGCGGCGGTGTGGACAAGTACCGGTGTGTGGGGAAGGTCCCGCGCGTGTTCGCTGGTGGTCAGGATGAACGCTTCCGCTCCGTCGACCGGGAGGTCCATGTCCAGCATCCCCAGTGGTTCGCGCACAAGCCTGGCGGCCAGGTACTCGTCCAGCGTCAAGGGTGAGCGCATCGCGGCGAGCGGGTTGGATCTGGCGTTCGTCCTGCTGTTCACGGCGACGCGGCCCAGGTGTTCGCGGTCGATGGAGTTCTCGTGCAGATACCTGCTCGCCCATGCGGCGTACGCTGCCGCATTGCGGGCATTCTCTGGGGGGAGGTTGTCGTAGCCGCGGATGTGCCGGCGGAAGGGGTCGTCGGCGGCGCGTCGGGAACTGAACGGCGTCCGGTAGTTGTAGTGATACAGCAGAACGGTGTCGCACGTGCCCGAGTAGATGGCGTGCATGGCATCGAGCAGCGGGCTGACGATCACCGGGTTTCCGTCGCCGAAGTAGGTCACGTTCGGTAGCCGGAGCATCGCGACCATCTCGGTGGCGCCGGGCGGCACGATCGTCCAGCTGCCCACCCCAGCCGACGAGATGACGCCGCCGATGTCCGCACGGTCGAGCCCGGCGTCGCGGATGGCCGACACCGCGGCTTCGGCAGCCAGTGATCGCGCGGTACGGTTGCCGTCGCGGGTGTAGCCTGTCGAACCGACTCCCGCGATGGCGATGCGGTCCTGGATACGGTTGCCGGTCACTGGGTTGCTCCGTCTCGTGGGCGAAAAGCGGGAAACGGGGCGCCGTCCCGGTCGAGCCAGGCGAGTTCGACCGGGGTACCGATGGCCAGGCGTCCGCAGCCTTCCACGGCCGTGCTGGTGAACCTCAGCCCTGCCTGCTCGGCTAGTTCGACGGTGACGACCGGGTAGGGATAGCTCACGCCCTTCGCGGACGGACCCTGATGCAGCAAGATCGACAGATGCACCGTGCCCCGGCCGGACAGCGGCGTCGGGATGAGGTCGAACGACCAACAGAACGGGCACAACGGATAGCTGGGGGCATGCCATTTCCCGCAGTTGCCGCAACGAGGGAGCGTCAGTTCGTGGCGTAGCCAGCCTTTGTAGAGCGCGACGTTGTCCTGGTCTATCGGCGCTGCGGGGTAACGCTCCCATACGGGGATCGGCGTCGTCATTGGCTCCTACCCTGCCCAGAAGAGACCCAACCTATAGTCAATAGGAAGGTAGTGGCCGGTACCGGATGAAGTCAAGAGGGGGTCGGTGACCTGGTCGAGCCGAAGTTGACGGCGGAGGGACGTCTAGAGCAGAGCGCACCTGTGTCTTGACATCGGATCGCCGGAGGCCTATAAGGTACCTATTGCCAATAGGCAGCAGCTGACCGGTGAGCACATGGTTGCTGGCCGAGAGGCCGACAACGTTTGAGGAGCGACGATGCTCGAAAGCAGAAAAGTACGGCCTTCGGCGGGAATGCTGGTCAGGGCGCTGAGTGTCTTCGCGGTCTGTGCACTGGCGGGATGCTCGGCCGGCGCTGGTGCGGGAGCGTCGGGGTCCATTGACGATTTGGATGCAATGAACCTCGTCGTTGCCAATTTCGGTCCGGATCGCGGAATGTCGAAGGTGTTCGCGGACGAGGTGAGGGACAAGACCGGCGGAAAGATCACTTTCGACATCCACGAGAGTTCGTCCCTGGTCCCTGCGGATGAAATGCTGGACGCCGTCTCGACCGGTCTGGTCGACATCGGCTATCTGACCGCCTCCGTTCATCCGCAGGAACTGCCGCTGACGGATCGGCTCACGGTCCTGGGCTCATTGCCTGAGAATTCGTTTCCTGCCGGAATACTGCAGGCCGCGGCGGCGCAGCAGGAGACGTACACGAACTATGGCGATCTTGCCCTGGAATACGAGAAGAACAACCTGAAGTTCCTGACCGCGCAGTACATCGGCACGTCCTACGACATGATGTGCACCAAGGAAATCGACTCGGCCGCTGACGCGCGTGGGCTGCGGGTGCGGGCTCCGGGAAAGATCTGGGAGGACGAGGCCAAGGCGCTCGGCATGGTGCCGGTGAGCCTACCGGCGGTTGAGCTGTACGAAGGGCTCCAGCGGGGCGTCGTCGACTGCGCGATCCTGGTGCCCACCGGATACTATGCGCTCGGCTTGTCCGAGGTGGCCAAGCACTACTATCCGACGGTCTTCACCACCTTGATGTCCAACCCGATCGTCATGAACCTGGACCGGTGGAACAGTCTGCCACGGGATGCGCAGGACGTGATCGAAGGCGCGACGCACACCTTGTGGTCCACATTCCTCGATACGTTCATCAAGGACCACAAGAGGTTCGCGGACAGGGCAACGGGCGAACACGACGTCCTTTTCCACGATACGCGCTCGCTCGACGCGATACTGGCCGATCATCAGGAGCGGGCGATCGCTGATTTCCGGCGGGAACCGAGTAACCAACCCCTGTACGAGCAGTTCGCCGGCTCGCTCGATCGGTGGAAGAAGATCGTCGTCGAGCTCGGGTACGAGTTCGGATCGGACTCCACTCGAACGCCAGAGCGGATACTCAAGGCCTACCAGTCGGCTGGCGACCTGAAGCTCGGGCCCTTCTTCGGGAAGGCGAAGTCCGAACTGTTCGATCCTTCCGCAAGCTGATCGAGGCGAGTGGTGACCGTGCTGCGTGCCGCGAACAAGATCACCAAGTTCATGCTCGCCGTGGGGAGCTTGGCCTGCCTGGTCATGGCCGTCCAGGTGACCGCCGATGTCACGGGGCGGGCGATACTGAACGAGCCGCTTCCCGGCACCCTGGAGACAGTCAGCTCGTGGTGGATGCCACTGATCGTATTCCTGGCCGCCGGCGCGGCGCAATCCGCTGACGACCACATCCGAATCACGGTCCTGACCGGCGTGCTGCCGCCGCGCGCCAAGAAGGCCGCCGATGTCGGCGCACTCGTGATCAGTGGGCTCATGATCGCCGGTGTGACGTACTTCGCCTACGAGAGTGCGCGGGCATCCATCGAGATCGGTGAGACGGTCGCAGGCACGATGGCGGCGCCCCTTTGGCCGATCAAGTTCGCCGCGGCGTTCGGGCTCGCCGTCTACCTCCTACAGATCATCGCCACCATTCACCGGATGACGCGCGGCGACTCGACCGTCGACAAGGCAGGGGTGGGTAGCCGTGGCCACGATGACTGAACACCGCAGCACGTCGTCCCGTGGTCGGTTCCCGTTGGTCGCCGCCGGAGTCGGTGCGCTCGGGGTCGTCGCCATCCTGTCGATCCTCGTGCTGGCGCCGCCGCCGGGGGAGATCACCGGGGCCCTGATCATCGCGTTGGTCGTCCTGCTCATGCTGATCGGCGTCCCGGTCGCGATCTGCATGATGGTCGCGGCGACCGTGGGAATCTGGGCGCTGTCCGGTTGGACGGCCGTCGCCGGAACGTTGTCGCACACCGTTTTCGGCACGACGGCGACCTGGCAGCTGTCGGTCATCCCGCTGTTCGTGCTGATGGGGTCCGCCATGAGCAGGGGAGGCATCGCAGGCGGAGCGTTCGACGCCGCGAAGCAGTGGGTCGGCGGCGTGCCCGGAGGCCTGGCGGTGTCCACCACCTTTGCGGGCGCCGGGCTCGCCGCGGCGAGCGGCAGCTCGATCGGGATCGCGCACGCGCTGGGACGTGTCGCCGTTCCAGAGATGATCCGAGCGCGCTACAGTCCGGGCTTCGCCACCGCATCCGTGCTGATGGCGGGCACACTCGGCCAGCTGATCCCGCCGAGCATCATGCTGGTGATCTACGCCGGCGTGGCACAGACTCCGGTGGGGCCGCAACTGATGGCCGCGCTACTGCCGGGCCTGGTGCTGGCTCTGGGTTACGGACTGCTGATCGTGATTCGCTCGGCGATGAACCCGGAACTGGCGCCACGCGTGCCTCGGGCCGGCGTCACGTGGTCGAGCCGTCTGAGGTCGGTGAAGGGTGTCGTTCCGACCGCGCTGGTCGTCGTGACGGTGGTCGGAGGCATGTTCACCGGTGTGTTCACCGCGACCGAGGCGGCGGCCGTGGGGGCACTCGTCGCGCTCGTGATCGGCCTCGGTGCGGTGCTGCGGCATGCTGAAGGGCGCAGTGCCGCGGCGAGGTTCGTACGGGACACCGTGGCCGACGCCGTCGTCAAGACGGCGACCATCTTTCTCGTTCTGATCGGCGTTCACCTGCTCACCAGGGCATTGGCGCTGAGCGGCATCGCCACGTCGATCTCGCAGTGGCTGGTCGATCTCGACCTGAGCCGCGTCACCTTCCTGCTGGTGCTGGTGGCGATCTTGCTGCTGCTCGGGATGTTCCTCGAGCCCACCTCGGTCATCCTGCTCACCTTCCCGGTGGTCGCGCCGGCTCTGGAGGTGTTCGGCGTCGATCTGATCTGGTACGGCGTCTTCTCCATCCTGCTGGCCGAGATCGGGCTGGTCACCCCGCCGATCGGCGTGCTCACGTTCATCGTTCATCGCCTTGTGATGGACCGGGAGATCAGCCTCGGACACGAGGTCAAACTGCAGGACGTCTTCCGCAATGCCATGCCGTTCCTTGGCGTGGCGCTGCTCGTCGTGCTGGCCCTGATCGCGGCGCCGGAACTCGTCGAGTGGCTCCCGAACCTGTCCCAAGCCGAGTAGTCCGAAGAGGAAGGAACGATCAATGGCCGACGAGGGCGACGTGTACCTGGCCTTCAACATCTACCGGTGGGCAGGGACATCTCCCGCCGAGTTCCGGAAACACTACATCGATGTACACGCACCGCTCGTGCGGCGAGTGCCCGGAGTGGTCTGGTACGAGGCTTTCCTGAACAAGGACGTCGCCGCCGAGTGGCCGATCACAGCGGCACCGTCTCCGGACGCCGTCGTGGTCCTGAAGTTCGCCTCCGAGCAGGCGAAGGAGCAGGGCATGCAGTCGCAGGCCTGGTCGGAGGCTGCAGCGGACAGCGCCGGTTTCATCAGCCACTTTGATGTCTTCCGGCCGGAGCGACTGACGTGGGTACCGGACGCCAGCCCCCGGGTTCCGTTCGGTGAGAGCTGACTCCCATGCCCAGTGACGCCAGACGTAGCGCGACACCGGTCCGGATACTGGCGTTCGGCGGATCGACCAGGCCTGGGTCCAGCTCGGAGATCGCGTTACGCACGGCGGCTGCCGCCGCGGAGGCACGTGGCGCGACCGTCGAGCTGATGACGGGGCCCGAGTTGCTGCTACCGCTGTACCAGCCGGACCTGAGCGCGCGGACGGAACAAGCCCATGCCCTGCTCGCCTCGGTTCGCAGCGCGGACGGCATCATCATCGCTTCGCCCGGATACCACGGCGCCGTTTCCGGAATGATCAAGAACGCCCTCGACTACGTGGAAGACCTGCGCGGTGACGCGCGTGTGTACCTGGATGGCCGCGCCGTCGGGTGCATCGGTGTGGCACACGGATGGCAAGCCGCGGTGTCCACCCTGCACAGCCTGCGTGTGGTTGTGCATGCGTTGCGCGGCTGGCCCACGCCGCTCGGCGTGGCCGTGAACGGTGCGGAGGGTATTGCGCGCAACGAGCCGCAGTTCGTCGCGCTGGCGGAGCAAGTAGTGCGCTTCGCCGAGATGCAGACCAGAGCAGTCGAAGCCTGAAGGAGCATTCCCCATGACATCAGCGAACGAAACGCTTGAGCCCGCCCCGCACGAGATCGTCGACCCGGTCGTCCGGCCTTCCGAAACGCCAATTCTCGACGACGTGAACATGTTCAAGCTCGTGCTCTTGTCGTTGAACACCGCTCGCGGCACCACCCTGACTCACGGCGAAGGCACGTTACGGATCACCTGGGACGAGACCGTGCGCATCGCGAAAGCTGCGGAAAAGGCCGGAATCGACGCGATCCTGTCCATCGCGCACTGGAAGAACTGGGCTCGTTCGCACGCGCAGTATGATCGTATGTGGGACGCGATCACGTTCGCCGCTGGACTCGCATCGGTCACCGAACGAATTCAGTTCTTCTCGACGGTGCACATCCCGCTTTTCCATCCGGTCATGGTCGCGAAGATGGCCGCCACGGTCGATCACATCTCGTCGGGCAGGCTTGCGTTGAACGTGGTGGCCGGGTGGAATCAGAGCGAGTTCGCGATGTTCGGCCTGCCGGAGATCGAGCACGACAAGCGCTACGAGTATGCCGCGGAATGGATGGACTTCCTCCTGAAGACATTCGAGTCCGAGGAGCCGTTCGACTTCCACGGCCGTTTCCTCAGTGGGACGGAGGTCGTCTCGGAGCCGAAGCCCGTGCAGCGGCGCCGACCGGTGATCATGAGCGCCGGGTCCAGCCCCGCGGGGTTGGCGTTCGCCGCGCGGTACGCGGACGTGAATTTCGGGATCTATCCGAGCCTCGAGGAGTTCCCGGACATGCTGGCTCGGGCCAAGGCCACGGCGGCATCGGCGGGTGGCGCGGATCTGAAGTTCTGCGGGCATGCCTATATCGTGTGCGGGGATACCGAGGCTGACGCACGGAAGAAGTTCACGTATCTCGTCGAGGAGAAGCTCGACCGCCATTCGACCGAGACCTTTATCGAGATGTCGATGGGAAAGATGCGTAGCGTGGACGTGGTGGCCCGCGAACAGATGGTGATACGCACCGCGGCCGGGAACTGGGGCTTCCCGCTCGTCGGTACCGCCGAGCAGGTGTTCGAGGGAATCAAGACAATGGCCGACGGTGGGATGGCCGGCATGGCCGTTTCGTTCCCCGACTACGACGATGGCATTGCGCGCTACGACGAAACGATCAGGCCACTGCTGGTTGAGGCGGGGTTGCGAAAGTTCTGACGCTACGTGTCCGCGGCGAGCATCTTGATCCCGTCGGTGAGGAACCGCAGGAACAGATCGAAGCTGGCGTCGATGTTCTGGACGTCGGGGATCGCATTGTTGATCTCCTGGTCGACGAAGCCGTGGATCGACGTCCGGAACACCAGGTGCACGTGCGGGAGCTGCTCGTCGTCGATCCCGTAGCCGCGGAGCACGTCCTGAACCGCCTGAGCCGCTTTCGGTGCGGCGTCCCAGTACTCCTGAGTGGACGGTGCGCGTTGCTGGATCATGTACAGGGCCGGGTAGTTGCGTACGAATCCACGGTACGCGTAGGCCATCGCACGCATCGCGTCGTCGCCTTCCCTGCCCTGCACCGCGACCCTCACCCGGTGGCTCAGCTCCCGCATCCCGCGCACCGCGATCAACGACCGGAGCTGGTCGAGGTTGCGGACATGGCTGTAGAGCGTGGGCTGCGAGATGTCGAGGCGCCGGGCGACCTCCGCCGTCGTAAGCCCTTCATAACCATGGTCGGCGAGGACCTGGACTGCCGCATCGACGATGCGGTCGATCGAGACGCCTTTGTGAGTTGGCCGGCCGCCCATGGACCTGGTGCGTCGGCGGCGCGGCTCTGCTGTCGTGGAAATGATGAGCCCTTCCTGCGACGGTTTGCCGTCATGGCCACAGCGATCGCGGCTTGACCGTGTTTGATGACACCGCTAGATTGCCCCTATCGAGTATAGGAAACAACATGGCCCTGGACACTTGGTCAACTATTGACGCGCGGTTGCGAGACCTGCAGCCGGAGAGTGCTCGTGAGCTCGACGAGATGCGGGAGGTCGCGTGGACGTCGACCGATCCGGTCCGGCTCGAGTTGTGCCGCCTGCGACTCGCCGCCCTGCTCGGGCACCCCACAGCGGCACGCACGCGCACACCGGCGGCGGTTGCCGCCGGGCTCTCCGAGGACAAGGTCGCGCAGCTCGACCGGTGGCCGGACTCCACCTGGTTCGATGCGGCTGACCGGGCGCATCTGGCGTTCGCGGAACAGTTCACGATGTCGGTATCGGCGGTCACCGATGAGCACATCAACGATCTCCTCGCGCACCTGAACCCCGAGCAGGTGTGTGCCTTCGTCGGCGCGGTCTATGTCATCGAGGTGGAGATGCGCCTCAAGATGGTGGCTAGCGCCCTACTCACCATGGAGGAAGTGGCATGACGGCTCCCCGCGTGTCTCCCGACCTGATGGGCGCGAGCCCAGTGATGCGGACGTTCGACGAGTTCTCGCGGGCAACGGTGCGCAGGCAGCTCCGCGGCGCCGTTGATCCGCGGATCGTCGAGATCGTACGACTGCGCTGTGCTCGTTACCACGACTGCCGGCTCTGCGCGTCGGTGCGCGTGCTGGACGCCGAGCTGGACGATCCGATGGCGGCGAAGATCGACCGCTACGAGAGCAGCGACCTGCCGGACGCCTGGAAGGCGGCGCTGCGGCTCGCCGATGCCGTGATCATGATGCCGGGCGCGGTGGGGGAGGATCTTCGCGCTGACGTGCGGCGGCATTTCGACGACGACCAGATCAGCCAGCTGCTGTTCAGCATCATGAAGTGGAGCTGTCAGAAGGCGCTCGTATCACTGCGCGTGGACATTCCTCAGGAGGAGGGCACCCCGGT
Organism: Prauserella muralis; assembly: GCF_003202285.1. GTDB lineage: Bacteria > Actinomycetota > Actinomycetes > Mycobacteriales > Pseudonocardiaceae > Prauserella_B > Prauserella_B muralis. The sequence goes on along the minus strand of NZ_MASW01000004.1, from coordinate 110,837 downwards.
CACCTACGACAGGGACGGGCACCGGATCATCGGCACGGCCGCGATTCGGGCATTCCAGCAGGCCGGGTAGCGTCAGGCTACCCGGCATTCGGGGGTACGGGCGCAGCGGCGCGACCATCTTCGCACCGCCTTCGGCAAGTCGCATCCCGGTCGTCGGGCGACTGCGGATCGGTTCCAAGCCGGCGACGTGCTCCTCGAGGTGATGGAGTACGACACCCCCGAGCCGAAGGCTCCGGACCCGGGCGCGCTCTTGAGCGGTCAGGGCTTCATGAACGTCGCCATGGGGTACCGCGACCGCGACCGCGACGAACTCCTGCGTGCGCGCGAAGCGTCCGAGCGGCTCGGGATCCGTTCGACGCCGAAATGCCGGAGATTTCCGGCGGATTCTATCTGCGCCTGGTAGACAACCTCTCCGTCGAGATGCTGCTTGCGCCAAAGCAGTTCGCGAGCTCGTTCGGCTTCGAACCACAGGGGATCGCACCGCCGGAAACCCGTTCGCGCGGAGATAAAGTGCCGGTGGCTCGCGGGGCGGCAGAACGTCGTTCATGTTGAACTCGTTCAGCACAGCAGCCCGGCGGAGCCGGGATAGGATTCCTGCTCATACGGCCACACAACCGTGGCGCCCGGGCCAAGGTGATCGGAGCTTTACGGCGTGGTGGCGTGGATGCCGGGCAGGACGACGTCGACGATCTTCTCGGCCAGCCCGAACTGCCTCATCGAGATCCGTGTTCCCGGGAGCTGCGATGGCGGCCTGTAACAGGGCCTGTCCGATCGAGCTTGACAGACGCTCGGAGAGCACCATCAGGAAGCGACCTGGTCGTCTACGACGGCAAGACCGAGATCGCCCGCCACGAGCGGCTGATGACCAAGGGCGGCACCCGGGTCGACCTCGACCATTACCTGGAAGTCCTCCTGCGCAAACCGGGCGCATTGCGCGGAGCCACAGCGTTGGAGCAAGCCCGTGCGGTGGGACGGTTCACACGCGTGCACGACGCCTGGTGGGCCGCCGTGTGCAAGGCGCACGGCGATGCCGAAGGCACCCGCGCTCTGATCGAGGTCCTGATGCTCCAACGGCACCTCCGGCACGAAAGCGTCGTCGCCGGGCTTGCCACCGCCCTATCGGCCGGCGCGCTCACCGCCGACGCCGTCGCACTCGAAGCGCGCAAACACGACGACGTGTCTGACGACCAGGTCGTCGAGCCCGACACCGGCACCAACGCACCGCCGGAGGCACCAGCGGTCTGCTCGCTGACCGAGCACCGCCTGCGTGTCCAACTGCCCGCCGACGATCGGGCGCTACCGACCGTGGACAAGTACGACCAGCTGCTGCCCAGCCGCCGTGACACCCCGAACGAAGGAGCCGCACCGTGACCACCAAACGCCGAGGGATGACCGAGGAGGCAGCCGACGCCGCCATTGACCAGGCATGCCGGATGCTGAGGATGCCGACCATCCGGAACTCGTTCACCGAGTACGCCGACCGCGCCGGGCGCGAGCAGATGTCCTACCGCGGGTTCCTCGCCGAACTGCTGCTCGCCGAATGCGACGATCGCGCCCGCCGCCGTTCCGAGCGGCGGATCAAGGCGGCGAAGTTCCCGCGCGAGAAGTCCCTGCGGACCTTTGACTTCGAAGCCAACCCCACATCGATCCCGCCGTTGTGCACACGCTCGCCAAGTGCGAATGGGTGCAAAAGGGTCAACCGCTATGCCTGATCGGGGACTCCGGCACAGGCAAGTCGCATCTGCTGATCGCGCTGGGCACCGAGGCTGCCATGGGCGGCTACCGGGTCAAGTACACACTCGCGACCCAGCTTGCCAACGAGCTCGTGGAGGCCGCCGACGAGATGACGCTCGCGAAGACCATCGCCCGCTACGGCCGCGTGGACCTTCTGTGCATCGACGAATTCGGCTACATGCAACTCGACCGACGAGGCGCCGAACTCCTCTTCCAGGTCCTCACCGAGCGCGAGGAGAAGGCGTCGGTCGCGATCGCGTCCAACGAATCCTTCGGCGGCTGGACCAAGACCTTCACCGATCCCCGGCTCTGCGCCGCCATCGTCGACCGGCTCACTTTCGGCGGCACCATCCTCGAGACCGGCACCGACTCCTACCGTCTGGCCCAAGCCACCAAACAGCGGACGGGCTGAGCGAGCACTCGGCTTGGAAGCGGTGTCGAATGAGACCAACATCGTCGGCGCGAACCCCGCCAGGACGTACCGGTGGGGAGGAGACGAGCCCGCCCCCACCACTGTGACCTGCGCTGTTGCAGATACCCCGAACGGTGAAAATCTCACCAACCGGAGGCTGAACATACACGTACCGAGCCCAGCCAAACCAAGATTGACCCTGCCAACTCTTGACGCATGACAGTGCCGTGGCGCGGTTGAGTGTCCTGTGTGAGGGGGTTCAGTATACCGCCGACGAGGCGCCTGGATCCGTCGGCCCCGGGCGGAAGGCAGCACGTCGCCCTTCGTCACGGTCGCCCTACCGTCCGAACGCGTGTGTCCGGGACCCGCCTCCAACCTGGACGGTCGTGAGCTCTCGGGCGTAGTTGACGAGTGGAAGGCCGGCGTGGGTGGCGACGTCTTCTACCGCACCGATGAGGATTCCGTGGTCCCCGCCGGGCATGACCTCGTGCGTGGAACACAGCAAGGTCGTCAGCGCTGCGCGGATCAGTGGCACTCCTGTCCTCCCATCGATCGCGTACTCGTCGTCCAGAAACTTCGCCCCGCCCTGAACGGCGTACCGCGTGGCGAGGTCGGCCTGGCCGTCGTGCAATACCGAGATACCGAAGTGCCTCGACTCCTCGAAGGCCGCGTAGCTGTAGGCGGACCGGGCGACACAGATCAGCACGAGCGGAGGGTCAATCGACAGGGAGGTGAACGAGCTGGCGGTGATGCCGTACTTCTGCCCACTGGCGTCGACCGTCGTCAGCACGGTGACGCCACTGGCGAATGTGGAGAGCGCGTCGCGAAAAGCCGCCTGGTCGATGCCGGCTGCGGCCACGGCGTGCGCCACGTGGTCCCGGGTGATGTCAGGCATGGGACGACTCCTTCCTGTGACTGGCTTGACTCCACTCTCGAATGTCCCGGCGGCCACCTCCATGACGTTCGCGTAGAACTTCGTTCGGCCAGGACTCGGATCACGTGTGGGTTGCGTCCGCGGTTGCGGCCGCGCGCGGCCAATTGTCTGGATCCGTGAACAGCGTCCTGTACATCTGACGGCCAACAGCAGCCGACGTCCCGGGTGCTCGTGTTTGCATTGCATCCCGATGTTCTGGTGACGCCGAACACAGGAGGTCTGCAGTGCGGCACGTACCCCTGGCTGATCCGCGCGGCCTTGCCGACGCCTCGCCTGCGCCAGCACGGCCGGACGGCGATTCCGCCCGGCCCGGCGCCTCAGGAACAACGGCGCCGGTGATCGTCACCCGGACCACACGCCGAGCGCTTCACCTGATCGTGCCGCTCGTCCTACCGGCCGGGCTTCTCCTGGCCTGGTACCTCACGTCTAGGGGCAGTACGGCGCTGTACTTCCCGCCGTTGCCGGCGATCCTTGCCGACCTGCGGGACGGGTTCGCCGGCGGGGCTGTCACGACAAACCTCATGCCGAGCCTCTCGGCGCTGGCCCAAGGATTCGGACTGGCTGTGCTGGTTGGTGTCGGCGTGGGCTACCCCCTCGGCCTCACCAGGGGCGGCCGTGCGGTCTTCGGGCCGATCCTGGACCTCTTCCGGTCCACCCCAGTCATCGCGTTGATCCCGCCCTTCATCGCCATCTTCGGTATCGGGCGGCTGAGCGAGGTGCTCCTCATCGCGTGGTCGGCCGTCTGGCCGATTCTGCTGTCGACCATCGATGGCGTGGCCGGTCTCGAACCCGGTTTCAGGGACACCCGCCGTGCTCTGCGCATGTCGCGATGGCTCGAGTTCCGGCTGATCAGGCTCCCGGCGGCAGCTCCTCGGATCATGGCGGGGGTCAACACGGCCACCGGTATCGCGATTACGGCAATGGTGGCGATCGAGATGTTCTCAGCGTCTCAAGGCATCGGCCTGTACCTGACGCGGGCGCAGCGCAGTTTCGACATCGCCGCGTCCTTCGCGGGCGCGCTGGCGGCGGGCGTCCTCGGCTACGCGGTCAGCGGCGTCCTGCGGCTGATCGAGCGCCGTTGGCTGCTCGCATGGCACTACGAGGCACAGAAGGGGAAGCGCTGATGGCTGCCGACGCGTCATACCCCGCCGAGGCGACGGCGGTCCTCGCCGTCGATTCCCTCCGGATGACCTATCCGACGAAGACTGTTCTCGCGGACATCTCCTTCGAGGTGCGGCCGGCAGAGATCGTGTGCCTGGTGGGGCCGTCCGGCATCGGCAAGACCACTCTCCTGCGGTGCCTTGGCGGACTCCAGATCGCCACGACTGGGTCAGTCCGGACCCACGGTTCGGCCCTCGGTGGGACGCCGCGCCACATGTCTGTTGTCTTCCAGGACTACAGCCGGTCGCTGCTGCCCTGGATGCGTGTAGGAGCGAACGTGGCGCTCCCCCTCCGGGCAGCCGGCGTCGGCAGGAGCGAGCGGACGCGCCGGGCCGAACAGGTCCTCGGCGAGGTCGGCCTTGAGGGCACCAGCGACATGTACCCCTGGCAACTGTCCGGCGGCATGCAGCAGCGGGTCGCCATCGCCCGGGCGTTGGTGGACAACCCGCGCGTGCTGCTCATGGATGAGCCGTTCGCCTCGGTCGACGCCCAGACACGGTTCGAACTCGAGGACCTCACGCTGCGCATCCGCGCTGAGACCGGTGTCGCCGCGGTGCTCGTGACACACGACATCGATGAGGCCGTTTACCTGGGAGACCGGGTGCTCGTGCTCTCGGGAGCGCCAGCGACGATCGCCCGCTCGGTCGACGTCGACCTTGGTCAGCCGCGCGACCAGCTCTCGACGCGCGCCGGCCATCGCTTCGGCGAGCTTCGCAGCGAAGTCCTGCGTGAGATTCGCCGTTACTGACCACGAGCCCTCCCCCCGGTCCGCGTACAGGAAAGAAGTGAGAATCATGATCGAACGTTTCCGGTCGCGGCGCTCGACAGCCGCCGCGGTCGTCTCCGCGATGGGCCTCGCGTTGCTGGCGGCATGTGGCGGTGAATCCTCGCAAGCGGCATCCACCGACGGCCTCCGTGAGACGTCAATCGACGTCGGGCCGTTCGCCAACTTCACGCTGCCCTGGGTCGCACAGGAACTCGGCTACTTCGAGGACGAGGGCCTTCCCGTCGAGCTGGTCATCAACAACGGGGGCGCGACCGTGCAGCTACCGCTTGTCACCAGCGGCAAGCTCGACATCGGAGCGTCCAGCGCGGCCGACGTCATCCCGGCGATCGCCACGGGCGCGCCGTTGAAACTCCTGGCCAACGCAGGCAGCGTGCTCACCGAGGACCTCGAGAAGTCCTCGAACATGCTGATCTACAAGGACCCGGCCATCACCAGCGCCAAGGATCTGGAGGGCCGTACCGTGGCCTTCAACACGATCGGCGGCGCCCAGGAGGCGCTGGTCCGGCTCGCCGTCGAGGAGGACGGCGGAGATCCCGACCAGGTCGATTTCGTCCAACTGCCGGTCCAGAACATCCCCAAGGCAATCGACGAGGGCAAGGTCGACGCCGGCCAGGGCCTCGAGCCGTTCCTTCAGCAGGCCCGGGAGCTGAAGCTCCGTGAGTTGCTGTCGATCGGCAACATCCTGCCCGGCGCACCAGAATTCGCCTACTGGACGTCCGCCTCGTGGGCAGACGAACACCCGAAGGAGCTCGCGGCATTCCAGCGGGCGATCGGCAGGGCGGCCGTCGCTGCGGCCAAGGATCCCGGTCTGGTTCGTACGGCGCTCGAGAAGTACGGCAAGATCGACCCAGCCGTCGCGGCCAACGTTCGGAACGTCGGCCAGTTCACCGACGAAATTCCCGTGGCCAAGTTCGCCGAACTGGGTGACCTGCTCACCGAGAACGGTCTCGCCACGAGTCTTCCACGAGCGGACCAGTGGGTCCTGGACCCGCAGGCGTGACGGAGCCTCCCATGTCCACTCTGGTCGATCGCATCGTACCTCGTCGGCGCGGACCATCGGCCCGCGGTGTGTGGCTCGGCAGGGCGGCCGTTGTGGCCGCCCTACTGGGCTTCGTTCACCTGCTTGCCTCCGCCGACGTCGGCGGTGCCGGCACGATTCCGTCGCCAGTTGAGGTACTGAGGGCCCTGGTGGCCGAGGTACCGACCGGCGAGCTGGCACTCGCGGTCTGGGACACCGTCAGAGCGTGGTTCGTCGGTCTCGCACTGTCCGCCGTCGCGGGCGTCGCACTTGGCGCGCTGGTCGGAAGCTCCGACCTTGCCTACGGGGCGACCAAGGGCACCTTTGATTTCCTGCGGTCCGTCCCGCCGATCGCGTTGATTCCGTTGGCGGTACTGATCCTGGGCGTCACCGCGGACCTGAAGATCGTACTCGTCGTCTGGGTCTGCACCTGGCCGGTCCTGCTGCAGACCATGTCCGGCGTCCACGACGTCGAACCGCTGGCGAAGGACGCGGCACGTTCGATGCACATGAACCGGCGCCAAGTGCTTCGCTTCGTCACAGTCCCCGCCGCGATGCCCTACATCGGCACCGGCCTGCGTATCGCCGCGGTCATGGCGCTGCTGGTCTGCATCGGCGTCGAGCTTCTCGCCGGCGCGGCTGGCGTCGGCCAGCTGATCTTCTTCCATCAGACGTCGGGTCAGGGAGCGGAGATGTGGGCGACCATCGTCGTCGCGGCCGTTCTCGGCATCGCCGTCTCCCAGGTCTTCGGAGTGCTCGAGCGACGTGTCACACGGTGGCATCCCAGCCAGCGTGACTGACCTTCCCCGTCCCGGCCTGCACGCGTCAGAGAGGAAACTATGAAGACCGGCCATCGATTCATCCGGCTGAGCGGCGGGACGGTTCACGTCCGGCTGAGCGGCGGTGGGCGGCCGCTCCTGATGCTTCACAGCAATGGCCTGTCGTGGCATGAGTCGGCAGCGGTCATCGAACGGCTCGAAGCCGACCACGAGGTGATCGCCTGGGACATGCCGGGTCAAGGGGACTCGGACCCAATCCCCTGGGATCTGTCCATCGACGATTATGCCGACACGGCCGCCGAGCTGTTGACCGAGCTCGAGGTGGAGCCCGCACTTGTCGTCGGTACGTCGGTCGGCGCGTTCATCGCCATGTCGCTGGCGCGCCACCGGCCGGACCTGGTGGCGGGTCTGTGCCTCATCGAGTTCCAGTTCGCTGGACCTGCCTGGTTCGCGGCGAACTGGGAGACGGTCGAGAGGCTGTTCGCCGTGCCCACTATGAGCCGGGACGCGGTCGACGGGCGCCTCGTTCACCCGAGCACCGACGCTCTCTTCGCTCGGTGGAACATCGACCGCAACAAGGCCGGCAGTCGGTCCATGATGGGCGTGATGCGGGCCATCGGTCGATACGACGTGGCGGAGGCCGTCCGGGCGATCGAGACGCCTGTGGTCGCCGTCTTCGGCAACAGCGGTCCGACGGCGGCGAACGCATCCGCCGTCGAGGCGTGCCTCGACGGACGCGGCAGAGTCGAGCTCGTGGCCGACGCCGGCCACTTCGTGAGCATCGATCAGCCCGGCGACCTGGCGAGGATCGTGCGTGGCCTGAGCATGGAGCTGTGACGGCGTCGGCTAACGGAGCCTTCGGCCGATCTCGCTCTCGAGCAGGGCCCAGCGGTCGACGCCGAGGCGCTCGCGCCAACGCTGGTAGAACCCGGCTCGCGACAGCACGTCCTGCACGGCAGCGTGCTCCAGCGCGCCGACCACGCCGACCCGCTCGAAGCTTCGCAGCGCGCACTGGTTCTCCCTCCTGATGTCGGCGGCGTAGGCGTTGGCGTGTCGCATGCAGGCATCGGTGACGACGTCGCGAAGGCGAGGGTCCAGAGCGTGCCAGGTCGGTCCGTGCGCGGTCATCCAGAAGGTCGCCCACCGGATGTCAAGCACGGTCATCGAGTGATGGAGACCGGCGATGCCGAGCTGCTCGATCCCGTGTGGAGGCATCTCGACGCCTTGCACCGCCCCCTCTTCCAAGGCAGCGCGGACTCCCTGGAGATGCACCCGTCGCGGGTCCATGCCCAGTGCGACGTAGAGGTCCACCAGGAACGGAGAATTGGCAGTGCGGATCCGAAACCCGCGCATCTGCGCCGCCGTCTCGAACGGGGACGCCCGTACCGCCGGAATCTGGTTGTGGCCCTGGGGCCACAGACCCGGGATCACGTGCAGCCCGATCTCCGAGACGCTGGCCCGCACCCGTTCTCCCAGCACGCCCGAGAACACCTCGATCGCGTGCTCGTCCGAGTCGAACGCGTACGGGATGCCTTCGAACGCGACCTGCGGACACACACTGGCGAGCGGCATCCCCGAAACCGGATAGAAGTGCACATCCCCGCGCAGCGCCTTCTCGAGCATCGTGCCGGAGTTACCCGTCGCGCCCCACGGCACCACACTGACTGCGAGCGCACCTCGCGTGAGCTGGGCAACATCGTCCCAGAGCACCATGATGTGCTGGTTGAACGTCGAATCGGACGGCATGTCATGGACGCACCGCAGTGGTACTGGCTCGGTCATAGGTGCTCCTTCGAACCGGGTCCAGCCAGCGTCGCCGCAGAGGAGGGTCGTGAACATGTCCGAACCCGTGAGTTCTCGTGCGCCCTCCTGCCCCGATACCACATCGACGGCGGCTCCGAGCCCGGCTACGGTTACCTCATCGCGCCGCTGATCGAGCCGGCTACCGCAGTGAGGCGGGAGATCGCTATGACCAGCTCAATCCTGATCCGCGGAGGACAGGTGCTCCTCGGACCTGGCGGGGGAGAGCGACCACACTACGAGGCGGTGGTCGCGGATCTGCTCGTGGTTGACGGTCGCATCGCGCGGATCGAGCCCGAGATCGCGGCGCCCGACGTCGAGCTGCTCGCCGCCGACGGGACACTGGTCATCCCGGGGTTCGTCGACACCCATCGACACAACTGGCAGGCGGCGTTCCGATCTGTCGCCTCGGACTGGACACTCGCACAGTACGCGAACGCGATCCACGGACTGGTGAAGCCGCACATGACGCCCGAGGATATGGCTCTGGCCGTCGTCGCGGGCAGGGCCGAGGCGCTCCTCAGCGGTGTGACGACCATGGTGGACTGGGCCCACGGCGTGTCGTCTCCGGAGCATGCCGACGCCGTCCTTAGCGGCCTGCTGGATGTGCCCGGCCGTTCAGTGCTCGCCTACGCCGGCGGCTGGGGGTTGAACAGCGACGAGCCGATCGGCGAGGAGATCGCACGGGTCACCGCCGCGGTCCGGGCCGCCGGCTCCGACCTCCTCACGCCGGCGCTCGGCCTGCGTGGGCCGCAGTACAGCTCCCTCGCGACGACCGCTGACGACGTTCGCACGGCTCGGTCTCTGGACATCCCCGTCAGCGTCCACGGTGGCTCGGCGGGCTGGGGCAGGAACCGGCCCGTCGGCCAGCTCGAGAAGGCCGGGCTGCTGGACGAGCGGACGACCGTGATCCACGGCAACACACTGGCCGATGATGAACTCCGGATGATCGCGGACCGGGGCGCGTCCGCCTCGGTCAGTGCCGACGCCGAGATCCACATGGGATTCGGCTGGCCCGCCACGGGCAGGCTGCTGGCTGCCGGTGTGCGGCCCAGTCTGTCGATCGACGACTGCGCCGCCGTCGGTGGCGACATGTTCCGAGCGTTGCACTCTACACTCGTCGCCGAGCGCGGTGTGGCGAGCGCGGCCGACGACCGAGCACCGGACCGCCGAGGGCTCGCGCTTCGCGCCGCGGACGTGTTCGAGTTCGCCACCTACCGAGGCGCACGCGCCTGCGGCTTCGAGGACCTGGGGATGATCCGGGTCGGCGCCCAGGCCGACTTGATCGTCCTGGACATCTCCGATCTGTCGATGGCCCCGGCGAACCATCCGGTCGGCGCCATCGTGGGGTCGGGACATCCCGGGCTCGTTCGCGACGTCCTCGTCGCCGGTCGCGTGGTCAAGCGGGCCGGCCGGCCGGTCGGCGTGGACATCGCGGGGCTCGTGGCGCGACTGGTCGACTCGCGCGAGCGCATTTTGGACCGCATCGCCCAGAGCACCGGTCAGCGCCCCGCCACCGACGGCAGCTGGAACCCGCCGACCACCGGCTACACCAGCGAGGACGCGAGGCGCTCCGCCGCTGCTCGCTGACGTCACGGATTGCGGCAATTCGCAGGCGAAATTGGACGACCGACGTCAGGGTCACGCGGGAGTCGTTCGGATCTACTGACCTTGCCGCCTGACGACAATGGAGTTCCCGATGCGACTTGGTTACTTCGCGATGCCCATGCATCCAGATACCCGACCCTGGGCAGAGACGCTTGCCGACGACCGCGACGCGGTAATCCTGGCCGACCGCCTGGGCTTTCACGACGCCTTCATCGGCGAGCACCTGACTGATCGCCTGGAGAACATCACAAACAGCATGATCTTCCAAGCTTCGCTCATTCACAGCACCCAGCAGATCAGGCTCGCGACGGGCACCACCAACCTGTCCCACATGCACCCAGCACTGGTGGCTGCGAACGCCGCCATGATGGACCACCTGAGCGGCGGGCGGTTCATCCTCGGCGTCAGCCCCGGGGCGCTGCCCTCCGATGCCGAGATCCTCGGCATCCTCGACGAGGACCGCAACGTAATGTTCGCCGACGCGATCGACACGATCCTCCGGATCTGGCAGGACAAGGCGCCATACGACATCGAATCCAGCAACGGCTTCTTCACGGCGAGAACCACGCGCACATACCACGCCGGCCTCGGTCTCGGCGCCGTCCGCGGGCCCCTGCAGCAGCCGCGTCCGGAGATCGTCGGCACGGTGGTCGCTCCCTTCTCCAAGGGAGTCATCGCCATGGGACAGCGGGACTTCCATCCGTTGTCGGCCAACTTCCTCCTTCCGCAGTGGCTCCGCGGCCACTGGGACAACTACCTGACGGGGGCTGGGGAGCGTGCCGACACGGCGGACTGGCGGGTGGCGCGCACGATCTTCGTCGCCGCCGACGACCGGACCGCGCGCCGCTACGCGCTCGAGGATGCTCGCAGCCCGTACCGCTTCTACTACGATCAGATGCTGCGGAAGATGACCTACGGCGGTCGTCTCGAGTTGTTCAAGCACAGCCGTAGCCAGCCCGACGAGGAGGTCACGCTTGAGTCGATCCTGGACAGTCTGGTCATCTGCGGCTCGCCGCAGCACGTCGCCGAGCAGATCATCCAGCTCATCGAGACGACGGGTGATTTCGGGGAGATTGTGTACGCTGGCCTGGACTGGGTCGACGCCGAGTTGGGGCGCACGTCGATGACGCTGATGGCCGAGCAGGTGATGCCCCTGGTGAACGACTGGCTGGCGAAGGAGCGGGTCGCGTGAAGGAGGAGCCGCGGTCCGGGGCCGCGCTGATTGACCAACTGGTGTCCGAACGTGGAGACATCTTCCGGGAGTTCGAGTTGCTCGCGTTCGAGCGTCCCCGCACACTCCAGTTCATGCACCAGTGTGCTGGCTACGTCCATCACTACGCCGGGCAGACGGCCGATGACCAGGTGCTGTCCCCGCAGTTCCGCGAGCTCATCGCCACCGCGCAGCTCGTCGCTCGACGCGACCACAACTTCGCTCCGAACCACGTGCGGCGCCTCTATCGCATGGGTGTCACCGACTGCGTGATCATCGAAGCTGCCGAAGCCGTCGCGCCGGTGGAGGGATGGTCGACGATCGGCGGAGTCTGCCGGGCGATCGAGACCGCCAACGACTCCTCGTACCCCGCAGGGGAGATGCCTGAGGGTGGCCGCCCGCGCGACCTGGTCCCATTCGCGGAGATGGGCCTTCCCGATCTCGGCCGCGACCATCGTGCTGACGGGACAGCACTGCTGGGCACCTGGTCGAAGGTCGCCGAGCTCGACGCGGAACTGGCGAGGAGGTTCGAAACCTTCGTAGCCCACTGCCTCTTCTGGTCCGACGAGGAGCGTGTGCTCCCGTCGACGGCCCGCCAGCTCATCGCGATCGCCGCCTTGTGTGCCAGGGGCCTAGCCGAACTTGCCCGCCAGCACATGCGCCTCGCCCTCGACGCCGGCGCCGACGAGCGGCAGATCCTCGAGGCGGTTTCGGCTGTGCTTCCCATGACAGGATCCGCCACCATGGTCGTAGCGATCGAGGCGCTACGGAGCCGCTGAGACGAGGAGGATGACCCTGGGGCACACAGGCGGCCCGCTGGGGTGGCCGGGACATCTCCCGGAATGGGCGAGGTCCGAGATCGCTTCCTGGAACATCGCGGACACGATCGAGCTGATCGTGGACGCAGAGTCAGCGCGTATCTATGCCGAACGCGAGGGCGAGGCGGGCTTCGTAGACCAGCTGCGGTCGAGCGTCTCGGAGAACGTGAGACGTCTCCACGGCTACGTCCTCGGCGACGTCGACCTCGGTCTGCTCGACCTGCAGGACCCTCGCGAGTTCGCTCGCACCCAGGCGCAGTTGGGCATCTCGCACGGTGTTCTCCAGAGCTCGTACCGCCTGGGCACGCTCACCCTCTGGCGTGACTGGAGCGAACGGCTGACAGCCACGGCAGAATCGTCCGACGTGGCCGACCATGACCTGGCCGAGGCGATGCGCATCATGACCGATCGCATCTTCACGTACCAGGACTTCGCCATGGGGCTCGTCTCGACGAGCTTCACCGACCATGAGCAGTCGCTGCGCCGCACCGGTGAACAGCTCCGCCTCGGCCTGGTGCGCGACCTCATCGCCGGCAACGACTCGGTGCACCCGGCGGACAGCTTCATGACCCTCCAGTACGACCTGTCGATCAACCACGTGTGCGGCCTGTTCCCCGGAGTGGCCAACGCCGTCGCGGCGCAGGTCGCGCAACGGGTGCGTGGTGCGCTGCCCTCGGTCAGCACCCTGGTGGCGAGGCTCGACGCGGCGACGGTCGGGGTGTGGTTCGGCCGTCCGAAGCAGTGGAGGCCGGCGCAGGTCGCGGAGCTGGTGGAGCAGCTCATGCGCTGCGGCGTCACTGTCTCGCTCGGTGACCCGGGAGCGGGCACCGAGGGGTTCCGCAGCTCCTATCGCGACGCGACCCGTGCCCAAGCCGTGCGCCGAGTCTGGCAGAAACCCCCAGCGGTTCTGCGCTACTCGGAGGTCAGCCTCGAGTCGATGCTGGTCGATGACCTCGAGACGGCTGAGAAGTTCGTCGCCAAGGAACTGGGTGAGCTGGCCGAGGACACGCCGGCCGCGCGCCGGCTCCGGGAGACCCTCCTTGCTTCCTTCAGCGCCGGAAGCCACGTGGCGACAGCCGAGATGATCAACGTGCACGAGCACACGGTCCGCAATCGGCTGGCCCGCATCGAGGAGATCCTTGGAGGCACGCTGGCAACCCGGCGGATCGAGCTTCAGGTGGCGCTGAGGATCAAGCGGCTTCTGGACACTTCGGGTTGAGACCAGTCGGCTCGAACCACCATGGTCGAGCTCATTTCACGGATTACGCCATCCCCAACGGGTGTTCACCGCCGAATAATCGCAGCGTCAGACGTCACGGAAACAGACGGGTGCCGCCGCGCATGAAGACCTCGGTTCATCCCACCGGATCCCGCATCGCCGAGTTCGCCCGGTTCGTCGACGGAAGGCACGGGACCGACCTGTCGGACTACTGGCGTCTGTGGCGCTGGTCCATCGACGAGCCGGGTGCCTTCTGGAACGCCGTCTGGGACTCGCTGACCGGCCTCGGCCGGCACGGCGCGCCCGCGGTGCAGTCGACCAGGATGCCGGTGAGGACGTGGTACGCCGGAGAGACACTGAGCTATGCCGCCGCGGCCAAGACGGGTATCGCCGCCGAGTCACGACCGGACTCGCTCGCGCTGATCGCTCTGACCGAGGACGGGCCACCAACCCGGGTGACCCGGGCAGAACTCGCCCGTCAGGTCGGTGCCTTCGCCACGACTCTCCGGGACGCCGGGGTCGGCGCGGCCGACCGAGTCGTGGCGTACCTGCCGAACGGCCCAGAGGCGGTGGTGGCATTCCTCGCGGCGGCGAGCGTCGGGGCGACATGGTCGGTCGTCGGGCAAGACTACCCCGGACCCGCCGCCATCGACCGGCTCGCGCAGCTCGATCCGGCCGTGCTCATCACCGGCCCGGGATACCAGTTCGGTGGCCGCTACCGTGATTGCGGCGATGACGTACGTGCCCTGGTCGACGCCCTGCCCCAGCTGTGCACTGTGGTACTCACCGGCCCCGTTGCCGGGGTTGACGCGCGGACCTGGGCATCGTGTGTCGAGCACGACGCACCGTGGGAGCCTGACCCGCTCTCGTTCTCCCACCCGCTCTGGGTGCTGTTCTCGTCCGGCACGACCGGGCTTCCCAAGGGCATCGTCCACTCCCATGGCGGCGTGACCCTGGAGCACCTCAAGACGATGGCGCTTCACTACGACCTGGGACCGGACGACGTCTTCTGGTGGTACACCAGCCCGACCTGGATGGTGTGGAACATCCAGGTGGCGGCCCTGCTCGTCGGGTCGACCATCGTGTGCTACTCGGGCAGCCCTGCCTGGCCCACCGCGGACACCGTCTGGAGCACCGCGGCCGAGCTGGACGTGACGGTACTCGGCACGAGCCCCGCCTACCTCATGGCGACGGAGCGGGCAGGCCACCGCCCGGGAACGGACTACGACCTGCGCCGGCTGCGGGTCGTCGGCTCCACCGGATCCACGCTGCCTGCGGCCACCTCCCGATGGGCAGCCACGGCGCTCGGAGACATGCCGCTGGTCTCCAGCACGGGCGGCACCGATGTCGTCACGGCACTGGCGGGGTGGGCACCGGGCCTTCCGGTGACGCCGGGGGAGATCTCGGCGCCGGCACTGGGCGTCGCACTCGAGGCGTGGGACGACAACGATCGTCCGGTTGTCGACGCGGTGGGCGATCTGGTGATCACCCAGCCGATGCCGACCATGCCGATCGGACTCTGGAACGACCCGAATGGGCAGCGATACCGCGCCGCCTACTACGACCGGCGTCCGGGGGTGTGGACCCACGGTGACTGGGTGACCTGCACGTCCCGGGGCAGCGTGATCGTCCACGGGCGATCGGACTCGACGCTCAACCGCAACGGAGTCCGCATGGGTAGTGCGGACCTCTACCAGGCCGTCGAGCGCCTGCCCGAGATCGCCGACTCCCTGGTGCTCGGGATCGAGTTGCCCGGCGGTGGCTACTGGATGCCCCTCTACGTCGTGCCGGCACCAGAGACCAGCATGGACGACCGGTTGCGGGAACGCATCCGTGCCGTGATCCGCGACTACGCCTCACCCCGGCACGTGCCCGACGAGATCCTGTGGGCGCCGGCGATTCCGCGCACCAGGACGGGCAAGAAGCTGGAGGTTCCTCTCAAGCGGATCGCCCAGGGCCATGATGCGGCGGCCAGCCTGGAGCTCAGCGCGGTCGACGATCCGTCGGCCCTGGAATGGTTCATCGACCAGCTCACCGGCGTCACCAGCGCTTCAGACAGCTAGATGTCAGTGCTCATCGGCGGCGTCCAGGCCGTCACGATGGACCCGTCGCTCGGTATCGTCGACCGGTGCGACATTCTCATCGGCGATAACGGCCGGATTCTGGACGTCGCCGAGTCGCCGTCACCGATGCCGGAGGGCGTGACCGACGTCCTCGACGGTGACGGGCTGATCGCCATCCCAGGACTGATCGACACGCATCGCCATGCCTGGCTGGAACTCTTCCGCGGCCTGACGGCCGATATGACGGTCCGCGACTATCGGCAGCTGACGAAGTCTGGGCTCGCCGAGCACGTCACGCCCGAAGCCGTACGCCTCGCCACGCTGGTCGGCGATCTGGTAGCGCTGGAGGCTGGGATCACCACTGTCGCCGATCTGGCGCACATCGGGAGGACGCGCGATCATCTCGAGGCGTCGGTGCAAGGCCACCAGGACTCCGAGATCCGGGCGGTCCTCGCTCACACGCCGCCGAACGGCGACAGCAAGAACTGGTACGCCGCGAGCGAGCGGAGGCATCCACGGGAGATCCGCTGGCTCCGAGACATCCTGCACGGCGACGACGCGCTCGTCACGCTGGCGATGGGGGCACGCCCGCGGCACTGCGTCGCACAGGGGGTGATGGAGGACGACGTCGCGGTAGCGCGCGAACTCGGTGTCCGCCTGATCTATGACGGGATCGGGGCGGCGACGGGCGGCGGAGGCGAAGTCTCACGGTGGTCTCACGAGGACCACCGGACGATCGCCGGACTGGTCCGGTCTGGACTTCTGGGCCCGGATATGGGGTTCGTGCATGGCAACCATCTGACCGAGGACGAGCTGGCGCTGATCGCTGACCACGGTGCGGGGTTGAGCGTCGCGCCGGAGGTGGAGATGCTCAGCGGGTACGGACTCCCCGTGTTCGGACGCGACCTCGTCCAGCCCGGTCTGACGCTCGCGCTGTCGACGGACGTCGCCACGTACGTCGCCCCCTCCCTGCTCTCCGCGATGCGGACGATGCTGATGCTCGCCCGGGGCCGGGCTGCCAGCCGTGCCTACGATCTGCAACGCGATGAGCCACCCCTCGTCCCCGCTCTCAGCGCGCTCGGCGCTGCGACGACCGCGGCTGCGCGATTCCTCGGCTTGGAGCGCCGGATCGGCAGTCTGAGCCCCGGCAAGGACGCCGACGTCACGCTGGTCGATCGCCGCGGAGTCCACCTCTCGGGGGTCCGGGACCCCGTCGCAGCGGTCGTACTGTTCGCACACGCCGGAGACGTACGCCATGTCCTCGTGCGCGGACGCATCCTCAAACGAGACCA
This sequence comes from Prauserella muralis, assembly GCF_003202285.1. Taxonomy (GTDB): domain Bacteria; phylum Actinomycetota; class Actinomycetes; order Mycobacteriales; family Pseudonocardiaceae; genus Prauserella_B; species Prauserella_B muralis. The sequence continues at coordinate 94,002 of NZ_MASW01000004.1, read as the reverse complement.
CGCCATCGCGCACGCCGGGCTGGCCGGCCTGGCCGGAGAACTCGGCGAGCTCGGGTCGCGCATCCTCGATCAGCATCGGGTCCGCCGTGGTGACGAGGCGAGTCCAACATGGAACTTCTGACGACAAGGAGCGCCAGATGACACTGGTAGGCAGGACTCTCGTGATCTCCGGAGGGAGCCGCGGCATAGGCGAGGCCATCGCGGTACGCGCTGCTCGGGACGGCGCGAATGTCGCACTCCTGGCGAAGACGTCGGAGCCCCATCCCGCACTACCTGGCACGATCCACACAGCCGCGGCGGCGATCGAGGAAGCCGGCGGCCGTGCGCTCCCCCTCGTGGGCGACATCCGGGACGACGCGTTCGTGGAGGCCGCCGTGCGTGAGGTCGCGGACACATTCGGTGGTATCGACGTGGTTGTCAACAACGCCAGCGCGATCGACCTGTCGTCGACCGGGTACATCTCCATGAAGAAGTACGACCTGATGAGTGACATCAATACGCGGGGCGCCTTCCACCTGTCTCAGCGGAGCATCCCCTACCTTCGGGCGTCGGAGAACCCGCACATCTTGACCCTGTCGCCGCCCATCTCGCTCGACCGCAAATGGTTCTCCACGCACACCGCCTACACCATAGCCAAGTACGGGATGAGCCTTCTGACCATCGGCCTGAGCGAGGAGTTGCGCAACGACGGCATCGCGGCAAATTCGCTGTGGCCCCGGACCGCCATCGACACCGCTGCCGTTCGCAACGTCATTGGCGGCGATCTGGCACGCCGATCGCGCACAGCGGCCATCATGGCAGACGCCGCACACGCGATCCTGGTGCGGGACAGCCGCACCTACACGGGCAACCTCGTCATCGACGACGACATCCTCTCCGAAGCCGGTGTCACCGACTTCAGTCGCTACCTCAACGGCGGATCCGAAGCGGATCTCGTGCTCGACATGTGGGTCGAGCCCAAGGGTGGCGCGGTAGCCCGGTTCCGGCTCGGCTGACCTCATGCCGCACGCCGGCCGCCAAGACCGCTCACCGTCCACGGGCGGAGTGGATCTCGCTCGCCAACGGTGTCGTAGTCCTGGTGCGCGACGTACGATGACGACGCCAGCGACGGCCTGACCCGCACTCATGAAGGTTCCTGGCGGACTTGGCACTTCGCCGGTTGCGGGTGCGCGCTCAACCTGTCCTCGCTCGTATCGAGATCGCGCGGATCTCCGCGGCCGGAACGGCGTCGGCCAGCTGCTCAGGGCCACAACCTCTCGCTCGCGATCGCCGCGCCCTCGCCGAGTGCACGCAGCTTCGCCCACGCGATCCCCTCGTGCCCGACGCGGGAACCGATCCCGCAATCCGTACCGCCGCCGTGGGATGTCCTGATATGTCCGTCGTTGCGTCGCATGATGTTCCCGCCTCAGGTGGTTCGGACGAACTTCTGGAGTTGGTGGTCGCCGAGGCTCGCGGGGACCCGGCCGGCCTGGACGCCGAAGGTGCCGGTCACCTCCGCGACATAGACGTCGCCCACGGAGTCCACGGCGATCGCGTGCGGAGCGACGAAAGTCCCCGGCCGCGCATTGTGGTCGACGCGCCCCAGCGGGCGACGACGGTCCCGGCCGGGTCGAAAGACCGTGACGCGGCCCGGGAGGTCGACCGGTGTGGTGCCGCGGTTGAACGAGGCGGTGCCACGGGGTCGCCACAGCTGCACCAAGGTCGGCGACATGGTCGTCTTCGCCCCCATGGTCCCGTGTGGACAGTGCAGGAAGTGCACCGGTGGACGGCCTGCCGCGTGTGCCGCCCGGCGATGTTCGGTGCGCCTTCTGGTCACTCCTGACCGGGATGGTCGCCAGTATCCGACGGCCACGCAGGGAAGCACGGTGGGCCCGCGCGGAGTAGGCCTTGTTCGCCAGCACCACCCGATCTGGTCGCGTTCGGGGGCGTGAGCGCTGGCTTCACGCCCGGATACTTAGTTCAGAGCCAGGGATGCCAGGGCGATCGCGGCTGATGCGCTGGCTGCGATCGCTGAAATCGACGCAGCTACCCCGCCAATGTTGGATAGAACGCGACCAGCAAGTTTACCCCACATGCTGAACTGCATGGACATTTTGAGCTTTTGCCACTTATGTTGACGAAGATGGCATCCGAGTAATATTCCATAAGCATTGTTTCTGCATGGCTCTTCGTTCCGTGTAACCGCGCAGCACCACATGGGTGCTTGAAAGAGCGTGTAGATCAGAACGAGTGTGGACAAGACCGCATCCAAAGTGGTGAGAAGTCAGCACCGAACCAGCCGTAGCCTACGACCCCCAGAAGTAGGTACCCCCACAGCTGCCCAATCTTTCTCTTGGTAGCAGCTCTCATGAAGTCAGATTTGCAGGACCTGCCGCCATATCGATACCTCCATGCGGATGATTTCGTCCGTCTGACAGTGTGAGGACTTTCTGTACTGTTACGAGTCGTTCTACCGGGGGTCGCGCGGGCGGAACCGGCGCTTTCCCGCGGCGGGACAGTACTCGCAGAGGCGTGGCACGGAGGATTCTGCGGGTGCGATCGCAGTCGCGCTTCGTCGGCGCCGGACTGGCGCTGGCGTGAGATCCGCCAGGTGGTTCCGGGTGCCAGTCACGGCCGGCACGGCCGCCGCGATTCCGGGCGTACCGCGCCGACCGGGGCAGGCGCGAGGTCCGTTACACGGATGCTGGGCTCGTCGGCGCCGCCGATCGCTCCTCCACCGATCGGTGAAAGATGGCCACGAGGGCAAACCAGACCAGGATGCAGATGCCGGCCGGACTGAGGAACGACTCAGGAAGTACGTTCCCCACAAAGGAATACGAGGCGAGCCAGAGCCCCGTGATCGTGCCGACGACGGTGACCGGCCAGGCCTTACTGACCAGCGAACTCGACACGATCCACACGCCGGCGAGCACATGCCCGCCGAGCCGGACTGCCCAGGCCGTGTCGTACGGGATGTCGTTGATCATCAGGATGCCGGCGAGCACGTCCAGAGTCACCCAGCCGTAGCCGGCGGCCTTGGCCCACGATGGCGCATCCAGGCGCGAAATGAGGAAGAGGATGGAAAGGTGGAAGAAGACGCCCAGGTATTCCCCCCACGCCACGTCTGGATTCACGAAGAAGGCGATGACAGCTGGGAAGAACAGCACGAGTGGAAGAAGCGCCACAGCGCGCAGGCTGAGGTAGTGCCGTCGGGCATCGAGCATCGCAGAAGTCCTTACGTGCGGGTCGCCTTGTAAGGTCGAATACTAGAAGGGGTGATGTTGATATGTCAACAGTAGGCCCGGGGGAGGCCACTGAGCTGTGGCTGCTGTGGAAGCGCGCGCACGAGACGGTTCGCGCCGCGGTCGTCGCCGACATGACCACAGCGTCCGGCCTCTCGGAGTCCGAGCTGAGCGTCCTGGTGTGTCTGTACGAATCGGGCGGCGTCCTCCGGCAGAACGCCCTCGCCGCCGTCCTGGGCTGGGATCGGACCCGGCTCTCGCACCAACTGACCAGGATGGAGAAACGTGGCTACGTGGCGCGCGACAAGGTGGCGAACGGCGTTGAAGTCGCGCTGCGACCGGAGGGTCGCCGCACGATCGAGGCGTCGGTGCCAGCCCTGAACGCCTCGACCCGTCGCCACCTGCTGGACCGGCTCGGGCCCGACGACGCGTCAGCACTCAAGGCCATCGTCGAGCGATTGCTGTTGAGCGACAGCAGCCGTTGAAACGCCCCAGTCCGTCTCGGATGCGGTCGCCGAGCGACGACGGCCGCAGTGGGTATTCGGTGCTCGGTGCAGACCGGCACGGTCAGAGCACCGGGCGTAAGTTGCCCAGATGTTCACGGTTTCGCCGCATGGAGCTAGCCATGCCGCACCGTGCGGTCGCGATCCGCCGATAACGTCCGCGTGCCCGAGAACCGACACCCAAGGACGACGATGAACGAACAGCCCGACCTTTCCGCGACCCCCGAATCGATCGAAGCCGGCGTCGGCAGACGCCAGTTCATGGCGCTGGGCGGCCTGGGCGCCGCGACCGTGGCGCTCGGCGCCGCGACTCCTGCCGCGTCGGCGGCGCCCGCGCCGGCCAGCCGGAAGCTGCGTTTCCGGGCCGACGGCACGTACAAGATCGTGCAGTTCAACGACACCCAGGACGACGAGCGCATCGACCGCCGCACCCTGGAGCTGATGGACGCCGTGCTGGACGACCAGCGGCCTGGCCTGGTCATCCTCAACGGCGACAACATCACCGGCGGCTGCGACAGCGAGCTGGAGATGCGGCAGGCGATGAACAACGTCGTGCGGCCGATGGAGGACCGAAGGATCCCGTGGGCCATCACCTACGGCAACCACGACGAGGACTCCACCGCGAAGGGCGGTCTCGACGAGCCCGCGATGCTGGAGTTCTACCGTTCCTACGCCTACAACGTCAACGAGCGGGGCCCGCGCGGCGTCACCGGCACCGGCAACATGAACCTGTTCATCCACGGTTCACGGGGCACCAAGCCGGTGTTCAACCTGTGGCTGCTCGACAGCGGCCGCTACGCGCCCGACACCATCGCCGGGCAGGACTTCGCGGGCTACCCCACCTGGGACTGGCTGCGGATGGACCAGGTGGCCTGGTACTTCCAGCGGTCCGTGGAGATCGAGCGGCAGGTCGGCCGCACGGTGCCGGGGCTGATGTTCATCCACATTCCGTTGTGGGAGTACCGCTTCATGTGGTTCGGCAGCGTCGACGGCCGCACCGACGCCGACCACGCGCGCGCCGTGGCCCGGCATGGCATCGTCGGTGAGCGCAACGAGGAGGAGTGCCCCGGGCCGTTCAACAGTGGCATGTTCAACGCGATCCTCGCCCGCGGTGACGTCAAGGGCGTCTTCTGCGGGCACGACCACGTCAACACCTACCACGGCAACTACTACGGCGTGCTCCTCGGTTACGCCGGCAACACCGGCTTCGGCACCTACGGACTGTCCGGTGCCGAGCGCAACCGGCTGCGCGGGGCCCGTGTGTACACCCTGAACGAGCACACCGAGGACGTGCTGGAGAGCACCTACATGGTCTTCGCCAAGGACTACGGGATCGACCTGACGGCGAACGACCAGAGCATCGATCCGGTGCCGCTGCGGTCCTGATCGGACGTTCCGGGCCGCTGGAGGCCGTTCCGGCGGCCCGGGTGGCGGCGCGACCTCCTCCCGAAGGCCAGCGAGCCGTTCGCTGTCGTGGCCCTCATCGTCCGGCGCGAAGGTCGGCGAGGACTCGCTCGGCGTGGTCGGCGTGGACCTTCTTGTCGGCGATGATCCGGGCGACAACGGCAGGCACCTCCTCGGCGGTGGCGCCGACGGTCGTGGCGATGTTGCGCGCATGCAACGCCATGTGGCCACGCTGGATGCCCTCGGTCGCCAGCGCCCGCACCGCGGCGAAGTTCTGCGCCAGGCCGACCGCGGTGATGATCTCCGCCAGTTCGGCGGCAGTACGGACGCCGAGCAGGGTGAGCGCGGCCTGCGCGGCCGGGTGCACTTTCGTGGCACCGCCGACGAGACCGACGGGCATGGGCAACTCCAGGGTGGCGACCACGTTGCCGTCGGAGTCCCGTTCGAAGCGCGACAGCGAGGTGTAGCGCCCGGACTCCGAGATCGCGTGGGAGTGGGCGCCGGCTTCGACCGCGCGGGTGTCGTTGCCGGTGGCGAGCACCACGGCGCTGACGCCGTTCATGATGCCCTTGTTGTGGGTGGCGGCACGGTACGGGTCGGCTTCGGCGAGGGCGGCGGCGTGGATGATGTCGTCGACGACCTCGGCGCCGCCGAGCGTCGCCGCGTCGAACACGGCCCGGGCGCGGCAAAGCCGGAGATCGGCCTTGTTGGTGAGGATCCGCAGCAGGGGCCGCCCGCCCGCGATGTCGGCCGCACGCCCGGCAACGGCCTCGGCCATGGTGTTGACCGCATTGGCGCCCATCGCGTCACGCACGTCCACCTGCAGGTGCGCTACCACGTAGGTACCGACGCGCGACGACACGAGCCGGACGGCGATGTCGCGGACCCCGCCGCCGAACTCGACGAGCCTCTCGTCCTGGGCGTTCGCGAGCGCGATCAGCTCCTCCCGGGCCTCCAGCAGCCGGACGCGCCCGGCCTCGGGGTCCGCGACACCCACGATCTGGACCTGCGCCTGCATGACCGGCGCGGTCGAGGACGTGGTGAATCCGCCGTGCACGCGCGCGATCTTGGCGGCGTTGCTTGCCGCGGCCACCACGGAGGCTTCCTCGGTTGCCATCGGCACCAGGACCTCGGCCCTGTTGACCACGAAGTTCGTCGCGATACCCAGCGGGACGCCGAGGATCCCGGCCACGTTCTCGATCATATGGTCGGCGTGCCCGAGGCCCAGCCCATGAGCGGGGTCGAAAGCAGCGATCGACTCGGGGTCGACGCCGGCGGCCTCGGCGACCGACTTGCGCCGGGCCTCGACGGTGAGGTCCCGCAGACCCTGGATACGACTCGTGCGCGGCATGGCGCTCCTCCCACCTCGCTGTGGCGCGATACGGGGAGGACGCTAGTTCGCGTGCCACCGGCCCGGAACGGACCGATCATCCAATTCTGCTGGGGCCACTATGGACTTCTGGTCACCTCGGCGAGTCGGACGGCCACGGTGATCCGGAACAGCCGGTCGGGCTCCTGCCAATCCTCACCGAGCAGCTCACTCGCGCGTTCCAGCCGCTGGAGCACGGTGTTCTTGTGCAGATGCAGGGCACGGGCTGTGGCGACCGGGCTCATGCGGTTGCCGAGGTAGGCGGCCAGTGTGGGCAGGAGCTTGCCCGCGTGCTCGGCGTCCCACTTCAGCACAGGGCCGATCACTCGCTGCAGGTAGGCGGTCACGCGGGTTTCCCCCGGTCCGAACAGGGCGGTGTAGGGCAGGTACTCGTCGGCGGTGACCGCGGCGTCGCTCAACCCGAGCGACGGCAGGACGCGCAGGCAGGCCGAGGCCCCGTCGACCTGGGCGCGGAGGTCGTCGCCGTCGGCGAAGCCCGCGCCGACGGCCAGGATCGGTGCGCGGACCGAGCGGCTCACCGTGGAGTGGATGACCGTGCTCGCCACGGCCGGATCGGGGTCGGCGGTGAGTGCCACGACTCGGTCGGTGTGCTCACCGACCAGGCCACCGGTCCGCCGCAGCGCGCGCACGGCCTCGCGGCGCAGTTCGGCCGGCACCGCGACGACGACCGCCGACCGGAACTCGTCAAGCCGGATACCGCGGGCGCGGGCGCGGGCGGCGATGTCGTGGCGACGGTCCGGGTCGTCGGCGAGCATGTCGGCCAGCAGGTCGCCGCGCACCCGCTGCTCGGCTTCGACCAGGGCGTCCTCCTTGAGGTTGAGCAACGCGGTGATCTGGGCGGCGCGTTCGGCCGTGCGCCGCTCCACCGGGCCGAACTCGACCTCGCCTTCCTCCAGGAGCAGAGCGCCCAGAAGCGTCGGCCCGGCGACAACGGCGACCGCGCAGCTGCCGTAGCCCGCGGGCGCGCACCGTCCACTGCGGCGGCTCTGATCGACCGCTTCGGCGACCGGCCCGTCGAGCTGTCCAGGCTCGAGGAGCGTGACACGGCAGCGCAGCGCCCGGCCCAGCGCGGTCGCGACGTCCGGCGCTTCACCGCCTTCGAGTACCAGACTGGTGAGATCGCTGTGCACCTCGCTGGCCCGTTCCATCGCCTCGACGTGCCGCGTGAGCTCGGCGTAGGCGCGCTGCGCCTCGTCGGCCAGGTCCTGGGTGCGGGCTAGCAGGCGGGCAGTCTGCAGGACGATCGCGGCGTGGTCGGCGAATGCCGACAGCAGCGAGATCTCCTCGGGGGCGAAGGCATGCTCGACGCGGTTCGCGGCGAACAGTACACCGATGACCTCGTCGCCGGCGAGCAGCGGGACGCCGAGCAACGATACGAGGCCCTCCGCAGCGACAACGGCGTCGATCGCCGAATCGTGCGGCGCCTGGGTCATCGCCGCGTACTTGGACGTCCAATACGGACGGCGTCCTTCGACGACCTGGCTGGCCAGGCCTATCCCAGGCGGCACCCGGAGGCCGAGGAACGACGGCGCGATGGTCCCCAAGGTGGTGCGCACCCGCAGCTCCCGGCTTTCCGCGTCGAACTCCGACAGGTAGGTGACGTCGGTGCCCACCAGATCGTGCGCTCGCTCCACGAGGCGGCCGAGCAGCTCATCGACGTCACGGAGCTGGGCGAGTTCGCGCGCGGACGAGAACAGCGCCGCCAGCTCCTGGCCCCGGCGGCGCCAGCGGTCCGAGGTCGCGCGCAGCCGCCGCACCTCGTAGGCGATCCGTGTGGTGTCTTCCTCGGGCAGGTCCACGTCCGCGAGCAGGCCGCTGACATCGACGTCCTCCGCCGCCGACGCCGCCTGCATCAGGCCGATGACGACCTCGACCGGGATGGTGTCGGCCATGACGACCACCTCGCCTTCCTATGCCGATGGTCCAGGACGGGACCGTGCATTCTGGGCGGACGATACATACTCTGGGGACCCGCGCGCTCGTAGCGTCCACACCACGATCCGCACCGACGCAGTCAAAGGAGACAGCGAGCATGACGCTTCACGTGGGAATTGACGTGGGTGGCACGTTCACCGACGCCGTGGCGATCGTCGACGGGCGCGCGATCCGGGGCAAGGCGTTCTCGACCAAGGACGTGACCACCGGGATCCTCGGCGCCCTGGGGGTTCTGCAGGACCGCGCGGGGCTGACCGAAGCCGAGTTCTTCTCCGCGGTCGACCGGTTCGTCCTGGGCAACACCATCGTCACCAACGCCGTTGACGAGCAGAAGTATGCCGCCGTCGGGCTGCTGACCACCCAGGGTTTCCGCGACACGCTGCGCATCGCCCGGTCGGCGCGGACCGACGAGCGCGACCCGCACCAGATGACGGCACCACCTGACATCGTGGAGCGCCGCCGGATCATCGAGGTCCCGGAACGGGTCGATGCCCACGGCACCGTGCTCGTCCCGCTCACCGGCGACGCGATCGCCACCTCCGTGGACGCAGTGCTGGCGATGGGCGCCGAGACGATCGCGGTCTGCCTGCTGTGGTCCTTCCGCAACGCCGCCCACGAGCAGGCAATCGGCGACTACCTCGACAAACACCACCCGGACGTCCCGTACACGCTGTCCAGCGAGCTCACCCCGGTCTACCGGGAATACGAACGCATGGTCACCACCGCGCTGGACGCCGCGGTGAAGCCGATCGTCGCGTCGCACTTCGACCACCTCGCCGACGAACTGCGGAGGAGAGGGCTGCGGGCTCGCGTGCAGATCATGCAGGTCCACGGTGGGTTCCTGTCGGTGGAGGAAACCGGCAAGGCGCCGATCTCGATGTTCAACTCCGGCCCGGTGGGCGGTGTCACCGGAGCGCGTCTGCTGGGCAGGCACCTCGGCCGCCGCCGAGTGCTGACCGCGGACATGGGCGGCACGAGCCTCGACGCGGCGGCGATCATCGACGACGAGTTCCGGCTGTTGCCGCGTGCCGAGATCGGCGGCCTGCCCACGAGCCTGACGGCCGTGGACATCGAGACCATCGGTGCGGGCGGCGGAAGCCTGGCCTGGGTGGATGGCCGGAACCTGCTGCGCGTCGGCCCACACAGCGCCGGTTCGACGCCGGGGCCTGCGTGCTACGGCAAGGGCGGAACCCGGCCCGCGGTGACCGACGCCGTGCTGGTGCTCGGACTGATCAACCCCGACTACTACCTCGGCGGCGCGGTCCCGCTGTACGAGGGCCAGGCGCGGGAGGCGCTGCGCAAACACGTGGCCGAGCCACTGGGCATCACCGAGGAGGCGGCCGCCGAAGGCGTGTACCGGCTGGCCACGTCGCAGATGTCCAACGCTCTGCGCAAGATCACCGTCAACCGCGGTCACGACCCGCGCGAGTTCACCCTCGTCGGTTTCGGTGGCGCGTGCGGGCTGTTCGCGGCGAGTATCGCCGCCGAAGCCGGGGTGCGTGAGGTCGTGATCCCGCGTAACGCGGCGGTGTTCTCGGCGCATGGTCTCATGCACGCCGATTCGGTGTTCTCCGCGGTGCAGACGAGTCCGTGGACGATGGACCAGCCTGCCGCCACGCTGGACAAGGAGTTCGCCGCGCTCGAGGAACGTGCCCAGGCGTGGTTCGAGGCCGAGGGGATACCCGAGGGCAGGCGCGAGCTGTACCGCGAGGCGGACATGAAGTTCGTGGGCCAGATTTTCGAGGTGACCACACGCCTGCCTGCGGGCACCTTCGGGGAGGCGGACAAGGACGCGCTGCGCGCGCAGTTCATCGCCGACTACGAGGAGGAGTTCGGTACCGGCACCGCCTGGACCGAGGCGGAGATCCTGCTTGTCAACTCGCGCGTGCGGGCCGTCGGTCGCAGTGACGTGCAGACCGTCGACCAGGTCGCGGACATTGGCGAGGAGCGGCACGAGCTGTCCCGCCGGGAAGTGATCGAGCCGCTCACGGGCGAGCGTGTGGAAGCCGACGTCCACCGCGGGTTCGGGGCGCTCGGCCGCGCGAACGGCCCATGCCTGTTGGAGGAGCCCGACACCACGGTGTACGTGCCGGGCGGCGCCACCGTCGAGCTCACCGGCGGCGGCGACTTCCTGCTGCGTCTCGCCGACCGCTGACCCCGCCCGACTCGTCGAAGGAGACGACCATGACCAGCACTCCGATCGCCCTGCCCGATGGCTTCGACCCGGTCACCCTCGAAGTGATCCGCATGCGCCTGGACTCCATCGTGGAGGAGATGGGCATCGCGATGATCCGCTCGTCCGGCTCGCCGGTGATCACCGAGGCCGGTGACTTCAACACCGCGCTGTTCGACCCGGCCGGGCGCATCTACGCCTACTCCGATTACGTCCAGTTCCACATCGGTTCCGGCAGCGTCGCCGTGCAGAACCTGGTGCAGGCCATCGAGGGCGAAACGCTGGCTCCTGGGGACGCGTTCATCTGCAACGACCCGCACACCGCCGGCGCGAGCCACCCGCCGGACACCAACGTGATCTCGCCAATCTTCCACGGTGACGAGCTGATCGGCTGGGCGCAGTCCCAGGCGCACCTGATCGACGTCGGCGGGATGACCCCGGGCGGGTTCGCGCCCGGTGCCCACGACTGCTATGCCGAGGCGCTCCGGTTGCCGCCAGGGGTCAAGATCTTCGACCGGGGCGAGCCCGTGGAGTGGGTGCGCCGGATCCTGCTCAACAACGTGCGTGTCCCCGCGCTCTTCTGGAACGACGTGCGGAGTCTCGTCGCGAGCAACAACACCGGCATCCGGCGGCTGCTGGGCAGCATCGAGGAGTTCGGGCTCGAGCGGTTCCGCGAGTACACGAAGCTGTCCTTCCAGCTGGCCGAGCAGGTCGTACGGGACCGCATCTCGCGCATCCCAGACGGCATCTACCACGCTGATGAGTGGACCGAGCACAACGGACACGTTGACGAGCTCTACCGCGTCGCGTGCACCATGACCAAACGCGACGACCAGATCACCTTCGACTTCACCGGCTCCAGCGAGCAGACCGACGGGTTCGTCAACTGCAGCTACGGCGCATTGGTCGGCAGTGTCGCGACCGCGATCGTTCCGATCCTCGCCTGGGATGTCCCGTTCAACGAGGGCGTGATGACCGCGTTCGACATCATCGCCGAGCCCGGATCGATCGTGAACCCCCGGCCACCGGCGCCGATCAGCAACGGCCACCTCACCACCGGCGCACGCGTCAGCCGCGTCGTCACCAAGCTGATGAACGAGGCCTGCCGTCGTAGCGATGACGACACGGTGCGCGACCGCACCCAGGGTGTGTGGGGCGATTCGTGGACCGGCGGCATCTCGGCCGGCACTACCGACGACGGCGACTACTTCGTGCTGTTCAACATGGACGGTGGTGGCATGGGCGCGGGCGCGCAGCCGGACCACGACGGGCTCGACTGCGCCGGGATGATGACGCAGGTGAACAACATGCTGCCGGACGTCGAGATGAACGAGATGCTGTATCCGGTGCTGTACCTGTGGAAACAGCTCAGCACCGAAAGTGCCGGGCACGGTGCCCACCGTGGCGGGCTCGGGTTGCGCTTCGCGTGGACGCTGCACGGTGCCCAGGAGGTCACGCAGACGGTGTTCGCGCCCAACGCCCAGGTGGTCGCCGACGGGTTCGGTGGCGGTCTGCCGGGCGGCGGCAGTGGCCACGAGGTCTGGCGCCGGACGGACGTCGCCCGGCTCCTGGCCGACGGCCAGGTTCCCACTCGCGACACGGTGAGCGCGGCCGAACAGGAGCTCCTGGCGATCAACCAGCAGTCGGTCACGATCCGCGCCGGGGACGTGCTGGTGCAGTGGATCGCCGGTGGCGGCGGTTACGGTGATCCGTTGCTGCGCGACCCACAGCTCGTCGCCGCCGATGTCCGCGACGGCTACGTCACCGCGGAGACCGCCCAGCGCACCTACGGCGTGATTGTCACCGACGGAACCGTCGACGAGGCCACCACACGGCGAACCCGTGCCGCGCTGCGCCGGGAACGGCTCGGCGGTGACACTCCCGCCCGACAGGTTCCGCCGACGTCCCCGGCCGGATCGTCGGCGCCGCGCCGCGACGCCGAGGGCTGGTACGTGCCCGCCAGTGGCGCCCGCCTCGGCGACGGCGACGACTGGCGTGACGAGGCGCGGAAGGTCACGCATGTCGCCGCCGGGCGGCTGGCCGAGCACGGTGTCCGCGCCCGCCCGCGCACCGAGGGCCGCCGCGTGCTGATCGACGAGTTCTACAGTCCTTCCTGCGGAACCCTGCTGGAGGCACGTGTCCGGGTGGATGTGGCGACCAGCTGACATGTCATCGAGGGATGAGAGGCAAGCATGACGATCAACGACGACGGTGGGATCGCGGGGATGCTTCCCGGTGGACTGTCCCGGGGTGCGCTGCGCGGCATCGTGGTCCTCGACATCACGCGGGTCGTGGCTGGTCCGTTCTGTTCGATGCTGCTGGCCGATCTCGGTGCGACCGTGATCAAGATCGAGAACCCGAAGGAACCAGACTACGCCAGGGCTTTCCCGCCGAAGCTGCAGGCCGGCACCGGCGAGGAACTGAGCGCGTTCTTCGCCCAGTACAACCGCAACAAGTTCGGGCTCACGATCGATCTGTCCACTCAGGATGGAAAGGACCTGCTCAAGAAGCTTGTGCGGCGCGCCGATGTCCTCGTCGAGAACTTCCGGCCGGGAACGATGGACAAGCTCGGCGTCGGTTACAATGTGCTGCGCACGGAGAATCCCCGCCTCGTCTACACGGCGATCTCGGGTTATGGGCAGACAGGGCCGTACCGGCGGCGGCCTGCCTACGACAACAGCGCCCAGGCCACAGGCGGACTGTGGTCGATGAACGGATTCCCCGATCGGCCGCCGGCGCGGGTGGGCACCATCATCGGCGACCTGTCCGCGACCCTCTACGCCGTCATCGGAACGCTCGCCGCGCTCCGGCACGCGGAGAGATCGGGGCAGGGACAAATGGTCGATGTGTCGCAGCAGGACTCGGTACTCAGTCTGACCGAGAACGCCGTGGTGACATACACCGTGGACGGCACAGTGCCGGGACCGCTGGGCAACGAGCATCCCTTCGTCAAGCCCTACGAGCTCTACCCGTGCAAGGACGGATTCGTGTTCTTCGGCGGGTACACCGACAAGTTCTGGCGGCTGTCCTGCCACCTGTTCGGACAACCCGAACTCGCCGAGGACCCCGAGATCGACACGATGGCCAAACGGTTCGTTCCCGAGGTGTACGAACGGCGGGTGCGGCCATTGCTGCACACCTGGTTCGAGGACAGGACGAAGACGGAGCTGGAGGAGATCGTCGGTGACGCCGTACCGTTGAGCGCGATCAAGGACATCGGGGAGGTGGTCGAGGACCCGCAGATCGCCGCGCGGGACATGGTGGTCGGCGTCGACTACCCCGAGTTCGGGGAGCTGCGGATGGTCGGCTCGCCGATCAAGCTGGGCGTTACGCCGACCCAGCCGCGCGGGCTCGCACCGAAGGTCGGGGAGCACGCGGACACCGTTCTGCGGGCGCTCGCCGACGTCGACGATCTGCGCATCGCCGAGCTGCGCGAGAAGGGCGTGATCTGATGGGCGGGATCAGTTTCGAGCGCGACGGCGCGGTGGCGATCATCAGATTCGACCGGCCGGACAAGCTCAACGCGCTCACGCTCGCGATGTACGAGGAACTCGCTGCGGCCTTCACCGAGGTGCGCGACGACGAATCGCTCGCTGTCGCGATCCTCACCGGCCGAGGCGACAGCGCCTTCTGTGTCGGTGCCGACCTCACGGAGTCGATCCCGGCCCTGGCCGACGGCCGGTTCGACATCTCGGAGTGGGACGGTGCGCACCAGAAGCACACCACCTTGTTCAAGCCGGTGATCGCCGCGGTCAACGGCCTCTGCCTGGGCGGTGGCTTCGAGATCATGCTGTCCACTGACATCCGGATCGCGGCTGACACCGCTTCGTTCGGCTTTCCCGAGAGCGGTGTCGGGGTCGTGCCGGCCGGTGGCACGCTCACGCGGCTGACGCGGCAGATCCCGTACGTCTGGGCGATGGAGCTGATGCTCGAGGGCGACCGGATACCCGCAGCGCAGGCGCTGCGGTACGGGTTGCTGAATGAGGTGGTTCCGGCCGGCGAGTTGCTCGACACGGCGTTGCGGCGCGCGCATCGGCTGGTGGGCAAGAGCGGCACGGCCCTCGCGACCATCAAGGAAGCGGTCCTGCGGCTTGGCGACCTCCCGCAAGACCAGGCGTTCCACAGTGAGGCCCTGTACGGGCAGAAGGCCTTCGCGTCTCCCGACGCCCGCGAAGGCCTCCGTGCCTTCGCCGAACGGCGTCCGGCGGCCTTCCCCTCCCGCGACAACATCAAGCCGCCCTCACGCTGAACGGTCGTCCCGGCCCGACATGAGCAGTCCGAGCTACAGTGCGCGGGAGGAGGGTCCTGCCGCTGGGGCGAATCCCGTCCTGTGCCGGACTTTTGACAGTGCACCCTTTCCCCGCTACCGGCGCATCAGTCGCGGCGCGCGGCCCACACGGTGCGTTCGGTGCGCAGCACGAGGTCCTTCCGGCGCGGGATGCTGTGCGGGCTGGTGGTGTCGAGCAGTTCGTCGAGGGCGGCGAGGTCGTCCTTGGCGAGTTCCGCGGCGGCGACGGCGCGGATGCGCCGCAACACGGTGAGGGCGTAGTGGCTGATCGCCGGGTTGCGGGACCCGTCGAGGTCGACGGCGACGGTGAGTTTGCCTGCCACGGTGAATCCGGCGGCGTTCAGCATGGGCCCCCAGTCGGCGCCGCGGTGGGGCACGTGCGCGGCGTGGAGGCGGTCGGCCGCCGCGTGGAGACGGTCTTCCAGGCCGGGCCGGCCTGCGGGAGCGCCGGGGGGCAGGAAGCGGGGCAGGCCGGCGAGTTCGATGACGGCGAACAGGCCGTCGGGCGCGAGCAGGTCGCGGACGGTGCGCAGGGCGCGGCCTGGGTCGGCCATGTGGTGCATCGCGGCCGAGGCCCACACCAGGTCGGGCGTTCCGAGATCGGGCCACGTGGCGTCGTCGAGGTCGGCCAGCACGGTGTGCACGTGCTCGCCCACACCGCGCGCGCACGCCTTGTCCCGCAGGCGTTGCAGGTGTCCTGGCACGGCGTCCACGGCCGTGACGTGCGCCTCGGGGAAGTGGTCGAGCAGCGCGAAGGTGCCCGCTCCCGTGCCGGAGGCCAGGTCCACGATCTGCCGGGGTTCGCTGTTCAGGGGCAGCCACTCGGTGATGGCGGCGATGTGCTCGGCGAGGACGTCGGCGTCCAGGTCGAGGACCTCCGCCTGTCCGCTGCCGGCGTCGTGCTGGTGGCCGTGCTCGGGGTGGCCCTGGTGAGGGCCGGATGTGTGCGCCATGCCGCCACCTTAACCGCGGTATGCGCCGTAAGCACACAGTCTTGCGTTATAGGCAAGGCTTGTGTCGCGCGTGCTGCCGGGCGCGCAAGGGCCGGTGTCCGCGCCGGGCGTCGCGGTCGAAGGCTGGGTCACCGCCAGGCGGCGCCGACCGTTCCCGATGCGGCCCAGTGAGGACTGGTTGTGGGGGCGCGCGCCATCCGTGGAGCGCGGAGGCGTTTGCGTACGAGGCCGTCCAGCGAACTCTCTTCTTGCGTCTTAAGCAACGTCATATGCCCTCTGTGCAAGCCCGGCCTAACGTCGACGTCAGCTGCCCGGATCGAATCGGGCCGCACCCGACGGAAACGGCACGAGGGGGGATGCCCGTGCCGACCTCCACACTGCCTTACGGAGAGGAACCCATGACAACGAACCAGCCCGCACAGGGGGCCGCCGCGGCCGGGAGCGGGGACGGCGCACCGGACGCGCGTCAGCTGCGGACCATCCTGATCGCCGTCTCGATCGCGCTGATGGCCGTCATCGCGTCGGTGACCGGGCTCAACGTCGCCCAGACCCACCTGGCGGTCGAGTTCGGCGCGTCCTACGACACGGTTCTGTGGATCATCAACGTCTACCCCTTGGCCCTGGCCGCGCTGCTGCTCCCGCTCGGCGCGGTCGGCGACCGGCTCGGCCGCAAGCCGATGCTGATCGCCGGACTCGGCCTGTTCGGCATCGCCAACGTCGTGGCGGCCCTGGCCCCGGCCGCCGAGGTCATGATCGCGGCACGTGCGGCCGGTGGTGTCGGCGCCGCGATGATCATGCCGATCACCCTCGCCGTCATCACCTCCACCTTCCCCGACGAGAAGCGTGGCAAGGCGATCGGCGTGTGGACCGGCGTCGCCGGAGGGGGCGGCGTCCTCGGCATGTTCCTGTCCGCGCTGCTGGTCGACGTCGCGGACTGGCGCTGGCTGTTCGCGCTGCCGGTGGCCCTGATCATCGTGGCGTTGAGCATGGCACTGAGGTCGGTGCCCAACTCCCGTGAGCGCTCGGCACATTCCTTCGACACCATCGGCGCGCTGCTGTCCACCATCGCCGTCGTCAGCCTCATCTTCGTGCTGCAGGAGGGCCCCGAACGCGGCTGGACCGCCCTCGTGACGCTGATCGCTCTCGGTGTCGGCCTCGCCGCCGCCCTCGGTTTCGTCGTCTGGGAGCGGTACCGCCGCGATGCCTCACTGCTGGACGTGCGCCTGTTCCGCGAGCGCGGCCTGGCTGGCGGCTCGATCACACTGCTGGTGGTGTTCGGCGTCCAGGCGGGCATCGCCGTGGTCCTGTTCCCGTTCTTCCAGGCGGTGCTCGGCTGGTCGGGACTGCTGTCGACGGCGGCCATGATGCCGATGGCGCTGATGATGATGCTGGCGTCCGGCCTGGCCCCCCACCTCGCCGCCCGCGTTGGCTCCCGGTCGACCATGGCCGCGGGCGTCACCCTTGCCGGTGTGGGCCTGCTGCTGATGGCGCTGTTCGTTTCCGTCGACGGCGGCTACGTGGCCATCCTGCCGGGCATGGTGGCCATGGGCATCGGCATGGGCCTGTCCATGACGCCGTCCACCGAGGCGATCACCCGTTCGTTGCCGCGTGGAAAGCAGGGCGTTGCCTCCGCGCTCAACGACATCACCCGCGAGTTCGGTACCGCGCTGGGCGTCGCCATGCTGGGCGCACTGGTGGCCGCAGGCTACCGCGGCGCGATGGACGGCCGGCTCGACGGCGTCCCCCCACAGGCGGCGGACACCGCCCGCGAAGGCGTCGCCAACGCCGTCGAGGTCGCGGCCGGCGCCGGCCCGCACGCGCCACAGATCGTCCAGGCCGCCCAGCAGTCCTTTGTGGATGGCTGGCAGCAGGCCATGTGGGCAGGCGTCGTCGTCACCGGCGCGCTGCTGGTCTACATCGCCCTGCGCGGCCCGGACAACGCCACCCCCAGGGCAGCGGACGAGGCGGAAACGGCCGAGTCGATTCCCGCCGGATGACCACGGGGAACCACCGGCCGGTGAACGCCGGGATCGCCAGGCGCTGGTGTTGTCAGATGCTGGCCTGGATGGCGTGGAGGAGTGCGGTGGTGGCCGGTGGGTCGGGCGGGTCGCCGTAGGTGACCGCGTAGATGTGGCGAGGGTTGTCGGGCAGTTCGGTGGTGTGGATCCCGGGCGTCCGATGCGCGCGGAGGGCGAGCCCGGGCAGGGTGGTGACGCCCATGCGGGCGGCGACCAGGGCCTGCATGACGACCATGTCGTCGCTGACCAAGGAGATGCGCGGGGTGAAACCGGCGGCCCGGCACACGCTGGTCAGTTCCTCCTGGCACCGTGCGCACCCGCCGATCCAGGTGTCGTCACGGTGGTCGGCGATGGTGCGCCCGGGCTCGTAGGTCACCAGGTACAGCGGGTCGTCGAGCAGATGGACGAGCCGGAACCCGTCCTCGTCGCGCGGCGTGTCGGCGTAGCGGAAGACCAACGCGACGTCGACCTGGCCCGCGCGCAGCATCCGCAGCGCCTCGACCGGATGGACGTCGACGAGTCCCAGCTCGATCCCGGGGTGGGCCCTGGCCAGCGTGGCGGCGGCCGTGGGCACGATGGTGCTCAGGATCGACTGGAACCCGGCCATCCGGACCCGCCCGGCCCGCAACCCGACCCGGGCGGCCAGCTCGGTCGCCGCGGCGTCCACCCGGCCGACGATCTCGGCGGCACGGGCGGCCAGCAGCTCGCCTTCGGGGGTGAGCCGGATGCCGCGGCCGACCCGCTGGATCAGCTTCGCGCCGGTGGCCGCTTCGAGCCGCGCGAGGTGGTGGCTGACCGCAGGCTGGGTGTAGTGCAGTTCCTTCGCCGCCTCGGTCACCGAACCGTGCCGGGCGACAGCGGCCAGCACGGTGAGCTGGGTCAGAGTCAGCATGCATAAAGAGTACTGATGCGAGTCTGGATCGGGCGGCTTCAGACGTCATGTGATCCCCGCGGCGAGGACTTCCGGGAAGACAGGTGGGCCGCGATGTCGAGACCGTCGTGGTGGCTCCGTCTCAGGGCAGAGGCGGCCACCGTGGCCGCACCGTCACACGTACCGGGAGGACAGCCATGCGCAAGCTCGTGGTCCAGCAGTGGGTCACCGCCGACAACATCGCCGCGGAGGAGGACGGCGGGCTCAGCTTCGTGTCGGTGGAGCCGTTTTCCGAGAAGACCAACCCCGCGTTCAAGACGAGCCTGATGGGGTTCATCGACTCGGTGGACACGATGATTCTCGGCGCGAACACCTACGCGCAGACCAAGGACTACTGGCCGCACGCCGACGACCAGGGCGAGTACGGCGAGAAGCTCAACAACCTCACCAAGTTCGTCGCCTCGTCGACCCTGGACGACGCCCCGTGGGGCGACTTTCCCGCCGCAACCGTGACCTCCGACCCGGCCGCGACCGTCCGGCAGCTGAAGGAGCAGGACGGCAAGGACATCTGGCTGTGGGGGAGCCTGACGCTCATGCACTCGCTGCTGGGCGCAGGCCTCGTCGACGAGGTCCGGCTGCTGGTCTGCCCGGTGTCGCGGGGGAGGGGAACGCGCGTGTTCGCGGACCGGCACGACCTGACGCCCGTCGAGGCCACCCTGTTCGACAACGGCCTGACACTGCTGCGCTACGGCATCAGGAACTAGGCGAAACCCTGCGCGTCGCCGGCGCCGTGGGCTCGACCTACCGCGACTCCACGAGTCGCCTGGTGAGCTGCTGGGCGGCGTTGGCGACGAAGCGGCCCGCCGCGTCCAGCCGCTCGCCGAGCCGGGTCTTCGGTGCGGTGATGTTCACGGCCGCCACGATGCGGCCGTTGAAGTCGCGCACGGGAGCCGAACACCCGACGACACCGTGTTCGAACTCCTCGTCCACCGTGGCGTAGCCGCGGGCGCGGATCCGCTCCAGCTCGGCCAGTAACTGGTCCGGGGTGCGGATGGCGGGATGCTCGCCCGCGGCCGCCAGCTTGCGTTCGGTGAAAAAGGACCGGATCGTGTCGGCGTCCCAGTCGGACACGAGCACACGCCCGGCGGAGGTCGCCGCGGCGGGCACGGAGACGCCTTCCCAGCCCACGCCCCGGAACGCGTGCGGCGGCGTCTCGCTCGCGATGGTGAGCACGTCGTCGCCGCGCAGGACGCAGAGCACGGTCGTCTCCTGCACCCGCGTCACGACCGCGCGCAGGTACGGAGTCGCGATCGCGACCAGCCGCGACTCGAAGGTGCGGGCGGCGAGCGCGTAGAGGCGCCAGCCCAGCCGGTAGCCCGACGAGCGGTCGTCACGTTCCACCAGCCCCTCCTCGGCGAGGGAGGACAGGGCACGCGAGATCTGCGACTTCTCCCTGCCGACGAGCTCGGCGACCCTCGTGACGCCGAGCGGCTCGCCGCGGGGCCCGGCCTCGTGGGCGAGGACGTCGAGAATCTCCAGGTCGCGGCGCAGTCCCGCGGCGTTCACCCGGGCGGCCATGGCCATCCCTCCGTTCGCATCAGTTGCCGTCAGAGCAACCATCATTGTCCATATGACACCGCGGTTCTACCTTCTGAACACCGACGTCACACCAAAGGAGGTGGGCGGGTGTCGTTCGCCGAGTACCTCGAGTTCAACTGGGACGACCTGCTGACCATGGCCGCCGAGCATCTCGCGGTCGTCGTGGTCGCGCTGGCTCTGGCCGTCCTCATCGGAGTGAGCGTCGGCATGCTGACCTGGCAGAGCCCGCGCTGGTCGGGCGTCGCACTGGCCGCCTCCGGGGGCCTGCTCACGATTCCCTCGCTGGCCCTGCTCGCCCTGCTGATCCCGGTGCTCGGGCTCGGCTGGGTGCCGTCGGTGACGGCGCTGGTGCTCTACTCCCTGCTGCCGATCGTGCGCAACACCGTCGCCGGGCTGCGCGCGGTCGACCCGGCGATTCTCGAGGCCGCGGACGGCATGGGGCTGTCCCGCACGGGGGCGATGTGGCGCGTCCAGCTGCCGATGGCCTGGCCCGTGATCATCACCGGGATCAGGGTGTCGGCGCAGCTGCTGTTCGCGATCGCCACCATCGCGGCCTACGTCGCCGGACCCGGCTTCGGCCACGAGATCTTCGCCGGGCTGGCGCGGCTGGGGGCGGCCAACGCCCTCAACCAGGCCATCGCGGGCACGCTCGGCGTCGTCGCCCTCGCGCTGGTCTTCGATGCCGCCTTCATCGTCATCCGCCGACTCACGACCTCAAGGGGCCTCCGTGTCTGAGTCCAGTTCCACCGTCGTGTCCCGTCCCGCAGGCCGCCGGTCCGCACCCGCCGAGGGTGGCGCGCGCATTGAGCTGGTCGCGCTCACCAAGCGGTATCCAGGACAGTCCGAACCCGCGGTCGACGACGTCTCCATGGACATCGCCGCGGGCGAGCTGGTGATGCTGCTCGGGCCGTCCGGCTGCGGCAAGACCACGACCATGAAGATGATCAACCGCCTCATCGAGCCCACCAGCGGCCACGTCCTGATCAACGGCGAGGACGTGCTGCGGCTCGACCCTGCCGAGCTGCGACGGCGCATTGGTTACGTCATCCAGCAGATCGGCCTGTTCCCGCACCTGACGATCGCGGAGAACATCGGGCTGGTGCCGAGGCTGCTCGGCTGGAAGGCGGTCACCATCGCCGCTCGCGTCGACGAGCTCCTGGAGCTCGTCGGCCTCGACCCGTCCGCCTACCGCGGCCGCTACCCGCGGCAGCTGTCCGGAGGCCAGCAGCAGCGCGTCGGCGTCGCCAGGGCGCTCGCCGCCGACCCTCCGGTGATGCTCATGGACGAGCCGTTCGGCGCCACCGACCCCATCACGCGCGAACACCTGCAGACCGAGTTCCACAAGCTGCAGCGGGAGCTGCGGAAGACGATCGTGTTCGTCACCCACGACTTCGACGAGGCGCTGCGGCTCGGTGACCGGATCGCCGTGCTGCGGGAGCGCTCGGTCATCGCCCAGTTCGACACGCCGGAGCGGATCCTGTCCGCACCCGCCGACGAGTACGTCGCCGGGTTCGTCGGGTCGGCGGCGGCCATCCGCCGCTCCGGGCTGACCACAGTGGACGACGCGCTGCGGCACATCGCGCTGGCCCCGCCGGGTGACGATTCCGGTGGCCTTTCGGTGTCCGGTGAGGACACCGTCCGGGATGCCATCGACGCGATGTTGCGCAACGGCAGGGACCGCATCCACGTCACCGACCGGGACGGGGCCGTACTCGGCAGCCTCGACTTCACCCGGATCTGCGAGCTGTGGGCACGAGCGGGGCAGCCGGGGGGTCGCGATGTCGGCTGACACCCTCGGGACGTCCTCCGCGGCCAGGCCGGGCCGCCGCTGGTCGCGCGGGCAGCTGGCCCGGCACCTGGTCACGCCCGCCGCACTGGCCGTCGTCCTGCTCGCCCTGTATCTCTGGGTCAGCGGCCAGGAGCTGGACAGCATCGAGGCACGCGTGCTCGACGCGGGCGCGATCGGCGACGCCACCCTGCGGCATCTCAAGCTCACCGCCATCGCGTCCCTGCTCATCGTGGCGATCGCGATGCCGCTGGGGATCCTGCTCACCCGCCCGCGAGCACGCTGGATCACCCCGGTGGCCCTCGCCGCGGCCAACATGGGCCAGGCGGCGCCCGCACTCGGTGTGCTCGTGATCATGGCGATGCTGTTCTCGATCGGGCAGACCGTGGCGATCGCGGCACTGGTGGTCACCGCGATCCTGCCGGTGCTGCGCAACACGATCATCGGCATCCAGCAGGTCGACCGGAGCCTGGTCGAGGCGGCGTTCGGCATGGGCCTCACCCCGGGACAGGTGCTGCGCAAGATCGAACTGCCGCTCGCGGTCCCGGTGATGCTCGCCGGGCTGCGGACCACGATCGTGCTGTCCGTCGGCGTCGCCACCGTGGCGACGTTCGTCAACGCCGGCGGCCTCGGCGACATCATCGTGGCCGGGATCAAGACCACCCGGACGCCGATCCTGCTCACCGGTGCCGTGCTCACCACCGTGGTCGCCTTCGCCCTCGACTGGCTCGCCGGCGTCCTCGAACACTCCGTCCGTCCCCGCGGGCTCTGATCCGCACCCGCCCGTCGAATCCCTCACCTGTATCGGGAGAGCGCCATGTCCATGCGCACAGTACTGACCCTCGCCGTCGCGGGCGCCGCCGCGATCGGCCTCGCCGGATGCGGCGGTGACGCCTCCGGCGGGGAAGGCCCGCTCGCCGGGACGTCCTTCGTCGTCGGCGCCAAGGACTTCAGCGAGCAGGACATCCTCGCCGCGATGACGGCGCAGCTGCTCGAGGCCCGCGGCGCCGACGCGGAGCCGAAACGCATCACCGGGTCGGTCAACACCCGCAAGGCACTCGAATCCGGCGAGGTCGACCTCTACTGGGAGTACACCGGCACGGGCTGGATCACCTACCTCGGCAACACCACGCCGATCAGTGACCCCGCCGAGCAGTACGAGGCGGTGAAGCGGAACGACGCGGCCGAGAACGGCATCGCCTGGCTCGAACCCGCCGGCTTCAACAACACCTACGCGCTCGCGGTCAGGACCGGCTTCGCCGAGCAGCACGGCCTGAAGACCCTGTCGGACGTCGCCGAGCTGGCGCGGTCGCAGCCGCAGGCCGTCACCATCTGCGTCGAGAGCGAGTTCGCCGCCCGCGACGACGGGCTGAGCGGCCTGCTGCGGACCTACGGCATCGACGTCCCCCGCCAGCAGATCAAGACGCTCGACACCGGCGTCATCTACGCCGAGACCGGCAAGGGCGACGCCTGCAACTTCGGGGAGGTGTTCGCCACCGACGGCCGGATCGCGAACCTCGGCCTCACCGTCCTCGATGACGACAAGCGATTCTTCCCCGTCTACCAGGGCGCTCCGACGCTGAAACAGCAGACGCTGCAACAGCATCCGGAGATCGCCGACATCCTCGGGCCGCTGGCGGAGCGGCTCGACACCACGACGATGCAGCAGCTCAACGCCCAGGTCGACGTCGAAGGCCTCGACGCCGAGGACGTGGCGCAGCGCTGGCTGCAGGAGGAGGGACTGCTGTGACTTCAGCTGTGACCGGAGTGCAGATCGGCGAGAGCTTCGTCGGCGACGGCGCCAACGCGGCACACATCAACACCGTGCTCGGGCCCCGCAACGGCGCGGTCGGCACGGCGTGGTCCACCGCGCTGGCCGGTCCGAGCGCGGGACACCAGCCGTTCGTCGCGATCATCCGGCCCGGGCTGCCGGTCAAACCGGCGACGCTGTTCGTCAACAAGGCCACCATCACCGGCGACGAGCACGGCCACCTGCACTGGGGACCGGCGCAGGCCGGGGTGGCGGCGGGTGTCGCCGACGCCGTGGCCGACGGCGTGATCCCGGCCGGCGAGGTCGACGACCTGGCACTGATCACGGCGGTCTGGGTGAACCCGGCCGCCTCGGACCCCGACCAGATCTACCGCAACAACCGCGAGGCGGTGCGCACCGCGCTGCGTGCGGGGGCGCGGGCCGAACCTGCCCTCGACGACGTGCTCCACGCTCGCGACGCCCCCCGCAACCCCTTCTACTCGGCGGACTGAGGATGAAGATCACCAACATTCGGCTGGACCGGCTCCGTCTCGACCTCGACCCGCCGTTCCATGCGGCCTGGGACCCCGTGCCGCGCACGCACTTCGACGCCACCCTCGTGCGGGTGGAGACCGACCAGGGGATCGTCGGTGTCGGATCGGGGGACACCATGGCCGGTTTCGAGGCGTTCGAGGACCTGTTCGTCGGAACTGACCCGCTGCGGATCATGCGCCACATCAGGACCATCGAGACGATCAACTTCCACGCGGGCCGGTTCTGGCCACTCGAGGCCGCCCTGTGGGACATCATCGGGCAGGTCACCGGCACCAGCGTCGCCGCGCTGTTCGGCAACGTCGCCGACCGGCTCCCCGCCTACGTGTCGACCGCGGAGCTGAAGCCGCCGCAGGCCCGCGCCGAGTCGGCGTTGCTCGCGCGGGAACAGGGCTTCCGCGCGATGAAGATCCGCATCGACCGCGGTGACATCGAGGGCGGCATCAGCGGCGTCCGCGCCGTCCGCGAGGCGCTCGGCGACGACTTCACGATCATGGTCGATCTGAACCAGTCGTGGCGGATGGCCGGTGACGTCGAGCCGGCGCTCGACCTCAAAACCGTCACGCGCACCGTGCGCAGGCTCGAGGAGCTCGGCGTGTTCTGGGTCGAGGAACCGCTGCCGTACTCCGACACGCGCGGCCTCCGCGAGCTGCGGCGGTCGGCAGGAGTACGGATCGCGGGCGGGGAGATGCTGCCGTCCTTCGACGACGTGTTGTCGCATCTGGACCATGACCTGCTCGACATCTACCAGATGGACTGCGTGCTCTCGACCGGGATGCACCGCAGCCGGACCGCGGCGGAGCTGGCCCTGCACCGCAACCGCCAGTTCACACCGCACAGCTGGACCAACGGTATCGGCGTGCTCGCCAACCTGCAGGTCGCCGCGGGCGTCGGGGGCGGGCCCTACTTCGAGTTCCCCTACGACCCGCCGGGATGGACCCCCGGCCGCCGCGACTTCATGCTCACCAGACCACTGTGGATCGACGCCGACGGCTGTGTGGCCGTTCCCGACGCGCCGGGCCTCGGCATCGAGCTGGACGAGGAGGCCATCGGACGATGGGCGCTGACCTGACCGCGCTGCTGCGGCGACGCCACGACGACTGGCTGCGGGCGGCCGAGAACGTCACGCCGGAGGGCAGGATGTTCGTCGACGGCGGCTACCGGGACGCGGCATCCGGCGCCACGTTCGAGTCGCGCACCCCCCGCGACGGCAGCGTCGTCGCCCTCGTCGCGCGCGGTGGCGAGCAGGACGTCGACGCCGCCGTGCGGGCCGCTCGCCGAGCCTTCGAGGACGGCAGGTGGCGGGGACTCTCGCCGCGCGAGCGCAAGGAGGTGCTGCTGCGGTGGGCAGGGCGTATCCGCGAGCACACCGAGGAGCTGGCCCTGCTGGAGACGCTCGACGTCGGCAAGCCGATCACCGAGTCCGTCCGCGTCGACGTCGCCTCGGCCGCGTTCTGCATCCAGTGGTACGCCGAGGCGCTGGACAAGCACTACGACGAGGTGGCACCGAGCGGGCCGGGCGCGCTGGTCACCGTCACCCGCGAGCCGCTGGGCGTGGTCGGTGCCGTGGTGCCGTGGAACTACCCGCTGATCATCGCCTCGTGGAAGATCGCTCCCGCGCTGGCGGCGGGCAACAGCGTCGTGCTCAAGCCCGCCGAGCAGTCGTCGCTGTCGGCGCTGCTGCTGGCCAGGCTCGCCGTCGAGGCCGGGCTGCCCGACGGGGTGTTCAACGTCGTGCCCGGGACGGGGCAGGAGGCAGGCCAGGCGCTGGGCAGGCACGGCGACGTCGACAAGATCGCCTTCACCGGCTCCGGCCAGGTCGGCAAGCTGTTCCTCCGCTACGCGGGCGAGTCCAACGGCAAGCAGGTGCAGCTGGAGGCCGGGGGCAAGTCACCGCAGCTCGTGCTGGCCGACAGCGCGAACCTGGACGCGGCGGCGGAGGCGATCGCCTGGGGCATCTGCTACAACGCGGGGCAGACCTGCAACGCGGGATCCCGGCTGCTCGCCGACCGCGCGATCAAGGAGGACCTGCTGGGCAGGGTCGTCGATGTCATCCACGGCTTCACCGTCGGCGACCCACTCGATCCCGCGACCACGATGGGGCCGATCGTCGACCAGGCCCAGCTCGACCGCGTGCTGTCCTACGTGGACATCGCGAGGCGTGACGGCGCCGAGGTGACCGGGGGCGACCGGCTCGATCCCGGAAGCGGCGGGTACTTCCTGCGGCCCGCCGTGCTCGACCGGGTGCCGCACGGCAGCCGTGCCGTGCAGGAGGAGATCTTCGGCCCCGTGCTGGCGGTGGCGGAGTTCGCCGGCATCGAGGAAGGGCTGGCACTGGCCAACCAGACCGCCTACGGCCTCGCGGCCTCGGTGTGGACGAGTGAGCTGACCGTCGCCCACCGCGTCGCACGGGAGCTGCGCGCAGGCACGGTGTGGGTCAACACCTTCGACGCCACCGACGTCTTCGCCCCGTTCGGCGGAGTGAAGGCATCAGGATCGGGGCGGGACAAGTCGCTGCACGCCATCGACGAGTACACCGCCCTGAAGACCACCTGGATCGACCTGTCCTGATCCACCACCGGCATTACTCGTGCGACGAATGAGGTCAGTCGTGAACGTAGGATTCATCGGACTCGGGCACATGGGTGGTCCCATGGCGCTCAACATCCTCCGCGCGGGCATCCCGCTCGTGGTGCACGACCGGGACGGACACGCGGCCGAACGCCACGTCGCGCTGGGCGCGACGTGGGCCGCGACACCGGCGGAGGCGGCGGCGCGGGCCGACGTGCTCATCACGATGCTGCCCGGGCCGCGCCAGGTGGCCGACGTCCTGCTCGGAGCAGGGGCGGCCGACGCGCTGCCCGCGGGCGCCGTGTGGCTGGACATGTCGACGTCGACCCCGGCGGCGGCACACGCACCCGGTGAGCGCATCGCGGCACGCGGCGCGCACCGCATGGACGCCCCGGTGAGCGGCATGGCACGGGGCGCGGCCGACGGCACGCTGCAGATCTTCGCGGGCGGCGACGCCGCGGTGTTCGAGCGGTGCCTGCCGCTGCTGCGGATCCTCGGCGATCCCGAGCGGATCTTCCTTGTCGGCGGGCACGGCGCCGGCTACACCGTCAAGCTGATGGTCAACCTGCTGTGGTTCGCGCACCTCGTCGCCGCCGCCGAGGTGCTCACCCTGGGGGTCAAGGTCGGCGTCGACCTCGGCGTGCTGCGGCGCTCCCTCGTCGCGAGCCCGGCCAACTCCAACGTCGTGGAGCACGATCTCGTCGGCATCATCGAACGTGGCGACTACGACGAGTCCTTCGCGATGGCGCTGGCCTGCAAGGATCTCGGGCTGGCCGTGGACGTCTCGCGCGAGGCCGGTGTCCCGGTCGAGCTGTCCGCGCTGGTGGAGCAGATCTACCGGCGCGCCAAGACGACCTACGGCGACCTGGCCGGAGAGATGATCCCGGTACGCCTCTACGAGGACCTGGCGGGCGTGAACCTGCGGGCCGCGGTGGGAGGGTGACATGAACGAGTCGTTCGACACGCCGGCGGGGACCGCGTTGCGGATCGAGCCCCACGCCCACATCGACTTCGGGGCCTCGGTGGTGGAGCACCTGCCGGACGCGGTCGACCGCGTCGGGCACCGGCGCGCCTTCGTCGTCACCGACCAGGGCATGCGCGCCACCGGCATCCTCGGCAAGGTGCTGGCGATCCTGGACCGTGCCGGGATCGAGACCGCCTGCTACGAGGGCGTCGAGCCCAACCCGACCACGCGGACCGTGGACGAGGGAGCGGCCGAGGCCCGCCGGTTCGGCGCGGCCGCCGTGGTCGCGGTGGGCGGCGGTTCGGCGCTGGACGCCGCCAAGGGTATCGCCATCGTGGCCGCGAACACGGGTGTCGCCAGGGACTTCGACTACACCGCCGAGCCGCCGTGGCCCGGGCTGCCGGTCATCGCCGTGCCCACCACGGCGGGAACCGGCGCGGAGACCAACGGGTTCGGCGTCCTCGAGGACCCGGCCCGCCGCTGCAAGGTCTACATCGGACATGCCAGCGTGCGGCCCCGGTTCGCGCTGCTGGATCCGGAGCTGACCGTCGGGCTGCCTCCGCGCGCCACCGCGGCGACCGGGATGGACGCCCTGGTGCACGGCATCGAGTCGCTGGCGGCCAAGGGCGCCAACCCCGTGTCGGCGGCCTACGCCACGCAGGCCATCCGCCTGGTCGGCTCCAGCCTGGCCACCGCGGTCGACGACGGCACGGACCTGGAGGCCAGGTCGAGGCTCATCATGGGAGCGCACCTGGCCGGGCTCGCGCTCACCCTGAGCGGACTCGGCCTGGTGCACGGCATCGCGCACAGCGTCACCAACCACACCGGCGCCGTGCACGGCCTCGCGCTCACCTCCGTGCTCGACCGGGTCATGCAGTGGTCCGCCGACGTGGCCGCGGCACCCTACGCGCTGGTGGCGCAGGCGATGGGGCTGCCGGGCTCGGGCAACCCCGACCAGGACGCGGCCGTCGCCATCGGCGCGGTGCGCGACCTCGCCGAGGACGTCGGGGCGCGGCTGCCGCTGCGCGAGCTCGGTGTCGACGCGGGCATGATCCCCGGCATCGCCCGCGGCGCCCTCGACGACATCGTGAGCGTGAACCATCCGAAGGAGTTCAGCGGGCGCGACGTCGAGACCATCCTCACCGCCGCGCTGTGACCGCCGCCCGCACACCCAGGGACACGACCATGCCGACCATCGAGAAGACCACGACGTCCGAGCCCGGCGCCGAGGCGGAACGCCGGGTGCTGGCCAGCGTGCCTGCCGGCGTGTTCGTCGCGGGCGAGTGGCGCGCCCCGGCGTCCGGCCGGACGTTCGAGGTGACCGACCCCGCGACGGAACTGCCGCTGACCGCCGCGGTGGCCGACGGCGGGCCGGGCGACGCGGCGGCCGCGCTCGAGGCCGCCGTCGCCGCCCAGGACGGGTGGGCGGCGACGGCGGCGAGGGAACGTGCCGAGATCCTGCGCCGGGCCTTCGACGCACTCGTCGCCCGCACCGACGACCTGGCGCTGCTGATCACCCTGGAGATGGGCAAGCCGTTGCCGGAGTCCCGCGCCGAGGTCGCCTACGCGGCGGAGTTCCTGCGGTGGTTCTCCGAGCAGGCCGCCCACGTGGGCGGCGGTTACCGGGCCGCACCCGGCGGCGGGCAGCGGCTCATCACCCACCGGCAGCCGGTGGGGCCGAGCCTGCTCATCACGCCGTGGAACTTCCCGCTCGCGATGGGCACCCGCAAGGTCGGGGCCGCGGTCGCGGCGGGGTGCACCATGGTGCTCAAGCCCGCCGAGCTGACCCCGCTGGCGAGCTTCGTGCTGGCCGACGTGCTCGCCGAGGCGGGGCTGCCGCCGGGGGTGCTCAACGTGGTGAGCACCACCGATCCGGCGGCCGTGGTGGCGCCGCTGCTGGCCGACCCGCGGCTGCGGAAGCTGTCGTTCACCGGCTCGACCGACGTGGGCGCGCTGCTGCTGCGGCAGGCGGCGGACAACGTGCTGCGCACCTCGATGGAGCTGGGTGGCAACGCACCGCTGATCGTGTTCGACGACGCCGACCTCGACGCCGCGATCGAGGGCACCCTGCTCGCCAAGATGCGCAACATGGGGCAGTCCTGTGTGGCCGCGAACCGGGTGTTCGTGCACGAGTCGGTGGCCGGGGAGTACGCCGAGCGGCTGACCGCCGGGATGACGGCCCTGCGGGTGGGCCGGGGCACCGAACCGGGAACGGACGTCGGCCCGCTGATCGACGCCCGGCAGCGGAACAAGGTCGGCGCACTGGTGGACGATGCGGTGGCGCACGGTGCCGTGCTGCACGGCGGCGGCCCCCGCGGTGACGTCGGGTTCTTCTACGCCCCGGCGGTGCTGACCGAGGTGCCCGGCACGGCGCGGCTCACCCGGGAGGAGATCTTCGGGCCGGTCGCGGCGGTGAGCACCTTCCGCGAGGAGCAGGAGGTGGTCGCGGCGGCGAACGACACCCGGTACGGCCTCGTCGGCTACGTGTTCACCCGGGACCTCGCCCGCGCCCTGCGCGTCGGGGAGCAGCTCGAGACGGGCATGGTCGGCATCAACCAGGGACTGGTCAGCAACCCTGCCGGCCCGTTCGGCGGCGTCAAGCACTCCGGACTCGGCAGGGAAGGCGGCGACGAGGGCATCGAGGAGTATCTCGAGGTCAAGTACCTCGCGGTGGCGGGCTGACCGGGTCGGGCGCCTACGGCGACTCGGGAACCGCCCTGCCCGCGGTGGCCGCCCGCAGGCTCCGGCGGCGGCCGTAGACCACCACGCCGATGGCGGAGACGTACATGAGCACGCCGTAGACGGCCGAGGGCACCGCCAGCGCCTCGGATCCGATCACGTTGACGGCGATGAGGATGCCGAGGGTGGCGTTCTTGATCCCCAGCTCGATCGCACCCGTGAGACGGCTCTCGAAGGAAAGGCGGGCCAGCCGCACGATCCCGTAGCCGACGGCGAGCCCGCCGAGGTTGAGCAGGATGGCGGCCAGGCCCGCCTGCCGGAGGTAGGTCCAGATGTCGGCGCCGAGCGAGACGGCGATCGCCACGATGAGGACGGCCAGCACCACCCCGCCGAAGAGCGACACCGCCCGTTCGAGCGCGGCGGCACGCCGGGGCCACCGGGCGCGGATCGCCATGCCGATCGCCACCGGGACCAGCACGATCGCGACGAGCAGGGCGATGGTGCGCAGCACGGGCACCTCGATCGAGGCGCCGGACGCGGCGGGTCGCCACCGGAGCGCGAGGTTGGCGGCGATCGGCAGGGTCACGATCGTGATCAGGCTGGCCAGCACGGTCAGCACGATGGACAGCGCGACGTTGCCCCGCGCCAGGTAGGCGATGACGTTCGAGGTCGTTCCGCCGGGGCACGCGGCGATGATGACGAGGCCGACGGCGATCGCGGCCGGAAGCGACAGCAGGTACGCGATCAGGAACGCCACCGCGGGCATCAGCACGATCTGGCCGAGCGTCCCGACGATGATCCCGCGCGGGTCCCTGGCCTCCCTGGCGAAGTCCCTCGAGGTGAGCGTCAGCCCGATGCCGATCATGATGAGGAACAAGGCGACCGGCAGGCCGACCTCGACCAGCGCGTTCTGCTCCACGATGAGCTCC
Source organism: Prauserella muralis (assembly GCF_003202285.1). GTDB lineage: Bacteria > Actinomycetota > Actinomycetes > Mycobacteriales > Pseudonocardiaceae > Prauserella_B > Prauserella_B muralis. Next base: position 62,416 of record NZ_MASW01000004.1, on the reverse strand, counting down.
TTCGGTCACGTCGGCCACTCTCGCACCGGTGCGAACCGGCCCCGTCGACGATGATTCTCACGCACGGCCGCCCTGCCGGGTAGCCCCTTGCGGTGCCGTCAGCGGAAGGCGGCCTGCCCGGTGAGCAGCTGCCCGAGCACCAGCGTGTGCATCTCCTCGGTGCCCTCGTAGGTGAGCACCGACTCCAGGTTGGCTGCGTGCCGGATGACCGGATACTCGAGACTGATCCCGTTGGCGCCCAGGATGGTGCGCGCCGTGCGGGCGATGTCGATCGCCGCCCGCACGTTGCTCAGCTTGCCGAAGCTGACCAGCTCCGGGGGCAGCGAGCCCTCGTCCTTGCGGCGGCCGAGGTGCAGGGCGAGCAGCAGGCCCTTGTTGAGCTCCAGCGCCATGCCGACCAGCTTCCGCTGGGTCAGCTGGAAGCCGCCGATGGGCCTGCCGAACTGCACGCGGTCGCGCGCGTAGGCCAGCGCCGACTCGTAGCAGGCCCGCGCGGCGCCGAGCGCGCCCCACAGGATGCCGTAGCGCGCCTCGGTCAGGCACGACAGGGGGCCGCGCAGGCCGGTGACGCCGGGCAGGACCGCGGTGTCCGGAAGCCGGACGTCCTCCAGCACCAGTTCCGCCGTGGCCGACATGCGCAGGGACAGCTTGTGCCCGATCGTCCGCGCGGTGAATCCCGGCGTGCCCGCGGGGACCAGGAACCCGCGGACGCCGTCGTCGGTGCGGGCCCACACCACCGCCACGTCGGCGATGGTGCCGTTGGTGATCCACGCCTTGGTGCCGTTGAGCACCCAGTCCGGGCCGTCCCGGCGCGCGGTGGTGCGCATTCCGCCGGGGTCGGAGCCGTGGTCGGGCTCGGTCAGCCCGAAGCAGCCGACGGCCTCACCGCGGGCCATCGGCGGCAACCAGCGCTGCTTCTGCTCGGGCGAGCCGTACTTCCAGATCGGGAACATCGCCAGCGAGCCCTGCACGGACACGAAGCTGCGCAGCCCGCTGTCGGCGGCCTCCAGCTCCAGGCAGGCCAGCCCGTACGCCACGGCGCTCGTGCCGGCGCAGCCGTAGCCGGTCAGGTGCATTCCGAGCAGTCCGAGCTCGCCGAGCGGCCGCACGAGCCGCTCGGGGAACGTCGCCTCCTCGAACCAGCGGCCCGCGGCGTCGCCGACCTCGTTGGCGACGAACGCGCGGACCGTGTCGGCGATCTGGCGTTCCTCGTCGTCGAGCAGCTCCCGGATGCCGAGCAGGTCCCTCGGGTGTGGTGGCGTCATGCCGCGAGCCCTTCCCGTTGCCGGGCGAGCGCGACCGCCTCGGGCCCGCCTTCGATGACCGTGCCCAGCAGGCACAGCAGCGCCTCCTCGTGCCGGGGGCCGATGAGCTGCGCGCCGACCGGCAGGCCCTCCGCGCTCAGTCCCGCGGGGACGGTCAGGGCCGGATGCCCGGTGACCGATGCGGTCGCCGTGAGCCGGTAGTAGGCCGCCTCGCGGTCGTCCTCCCTGTCGCCGAGCCGCACGGTGCCGGCCTCCAGCGGTGCGGCGGTCACCGCAACGGTCGGTGTCAGCAGCGCGCTGATCTCGCCGAAGGCCGCGTCCAGCTCGTCACGGATCGCGCCTGCCGTGGCGTGGGCTTCGGCGTAGTCCTCCGCGGACACCTGGCTGCCCGCGCGCAGGCGTTGCGCCACGGCCGGACCCAGCCCGCCCTCGCCTGCCTGGTACCGCGCCCACCACTGCCGGGCCGACTCGGCGAGCATGATGGTGTAGCCCGCACGCCGCGCGTGCCGGCAGGCCAGCGGCAGGTCGACCTCCACGATCCGCGTGCCCGCCGCGCGCAGCGCAGCGCAGGCCGCGTCGAGCAGCCGCGCCACCTCCGGGTCGGCCCGGCCCGACCACAACGCGGACGGCAGGCCCACCGTCAGCCCGGCGACCTCCTCCGGCGCGGGCCGGACGGCGCCGCCGAGCAGCTCGTGCGCACGCAGGCAGTCCGCGGCGGTGCGGGCGATCGGCCCGACCGTGTCCATCGACGGCGCGAGCGGTGTGACCCCGCGCGTCGGCACGGAGCCCAGTGTCGGGCGGAGTCCCGCGACGCCGCACAGCGCGGCGGGAATGCGGATCGAGCCTCCGGTGTCGGTGCCCACCGCCAGCGGCACCACACCCGTGGCCACCGCGACCGCGGAGCCGCCGCTGGAGCCGCCCGTGTCGCGCGCGGGGTCCCACGGGTTGCGGCAGCCGGGCGTGACCACGGACCACGCGAGCTCCGGCAGCCGCGTCCGTCCGATGAGGACATGTCCCGCGTCGCGCAGCCGCGACCACACCTCGGCATCCCGGGTGGGCCTGCGGTGGGCGAACCCGGGGGTCCCGTTGCGCACGGTCTGACCGGCGACATCGACGACGTCCTTGACGGCCACCGGGGTGCCCGCCAGCGCCCGCGCACCGGGGCAGAGCTCGGTGAAGGCGCCCAGCCCGGCGATCCGTTCCGCGCGGCGCAGCGCGTGACCGGCGGGCGTGTCGAGTGCGGAGCGGGCGATCTTGCCCATCTGGTTGCGGGGAAGCTCCGGCACCACCAGGACGGCCTTGGGGCACTTGTACGGCGTGAGCAACGCGCGCGTGTGGTCGATGAGCTCCTCGGCGGGCACGGTGTCGCGCAGCACCACCCACGCCGTCACCTGCTCGCCCCAGTGCTCGTGTGGCAGGCCCGCGACGGCGGCCTCCACGACGGCGGGGTGGCGTTCCAGCGCGGCCTCGACCTCGCGGGGGTAGACGTTCATCCCGCCGGTGATGATGAGCTCCTTGCTACGGCCCCGGATCACCAGGTGCCCCGAGTCCTCGTCGATGCGCCCGAGGTCGCCGGTGCGGAACCAGCCGTCCTCGGTGAACGCCTCCGCCGTCGCGGCGGGGTCGTTCCAGTACCCGGCGAACACCTGAGGGCCGCGCAGCTGGATCTCGTCGTTCACCAGGCGCAGCGACACCCCGGGCAGCGGCACGCCGACGGTGTCGGCGCGGGCGGAGCCGTAGGGATGCGACACGTCCAGCCCCGACTCGGTCGTGCCGTACCGGACGAGGGGCAGCCGGCCGAGGCCGGTCGCGAGCCGGTTCGCCAGCTGCTCGCTCAACGGCGCCGAGCCGCACACGCACAGCCGCAGCGCGCCCAGCACCTCGGCGGCACCGGGTGCGCCGAGCAGCCTCTCGTACATCGTCGGCACCGCGAACAGGACCGTCGCCCCGTGGGCGGCCTCGACGATCGCGTCGGGGGAGAAGCGCGAGCGCAGCCGGGCGGTCGATCCCGCGATCAGGCTGGCGTGGACGCCGCCGAGGCCGTGCTGGTGGAACAGGGGCAGCGCGTGCACCAGCGTGTCGTCGGCCGACCACCGCCACGCCGCCATCGCGGCGCGGATCGAGGTCAGCAGCTGCCGGTGGGTCAGCGGCACGCCCTTGGGCTTTCCGGTGGTGCCGGAGGTGTAGGCGAGCAGCGCCACGTCGTCCGGGTCGCGCGGCGCCACCGGCAGGGGCCCTCCCCGGGGCACGTCGTGCACCGCGTGCACCGGCACTCCCGGCGGCGCGGCCCCCGGATCGGCGAACAGGGCCAGCGCCGCCGCCGAGTCGCCGGCCAGCTGCGCCAGTTCCGCACCGGTGGCCGCCGGATTGGCCGGGACCACCACGCCTCCCGCGCGCAGGATCCCGAGATAGCACCGCACGAAGCCGGTCGAGGACGGGCCACGCAGCAGCACCCGGTCCCCAGGCTCGATCCGCTCGGCCAGCCAGCCCCCGATGGCCGCCGCGTCGGCGTCGAGCTCGCCGTGGGTCACCGCGTCCCCGTCCACGGAGACCGCGACCCGGCCGGGGAAACGCCGCGCGCTCGCCTGCGCCAGCAGCGGCAGCGTGGAGTCGCCGAGACCGTCCACGAAGGACCGATCGGCGCCGGGAACGTGCGTGCGCCACGCCGCTTCGCTCCACGCGGCACCCGCGTGGCTCACCGGGGTATCGATCCCGACCACCCCTCCCGGTTCCCGTTGCGCTCGGCGGTGAGCCGGTCGAGCAGCCCGCCCCTGGCGGTGACCGACTTGACCCGGGCGACGGCGTCGGCGTCCGCCGCGGTGACCGTCGCGGCCAGTTCTTCCGCCGCGGCCCATGGCTCGGCGTGCACGGCGTTGACGAGGCCGATCCGCAACGCCTCCGGCGCGTCGACCCAGCGCCCTCCCAGCGTCAGTTCGAGCGCGAGGCCCCGGCCCACGAGGCTGGGCAGCACCCAGGCGCCGACGGCGAGGCCGTGCCCGGGACCGACCCAGCGGAACCGGCAGCCCGGACCGGCCACCCGCAGGTCCGCGGCGGCGGCGAGCTGAGCCCCGCCGCCCACGGCCGGTCCCTCGACCACCGCGATCGTCAGCCCTGGCCTGGTCGTCAGGCGGGTGTAGGTCTCGTAGAGCAGGTCGCTGCACCGGGCGCGCTCGGTGTCGGAGATGCCGAGGTCGGCACCGGCGCAGAAGATCGTGGGGTCCGTGCTGCCCAGCAGCACGGCGGCGGAGGGGTCCTTCTCGAGAGCGTCGAGCAGTGCCGTCACGGTGGCCTCGTCGACGGCGTTGCGGCGGTGCGGCCGGTCCAGCCGCAGGCACAGCAGGCCGTGCCGCGTGCGCTCGGCCGTCAGCGGTGCGCTGCCGGTCACGGCCGGGCGCCCGTCGTCGAGGCGCCGCAGGCCCGCGGGTCGCGCTCGCGCCAGGTGCCGTGGTCGACGGCGGTGCAGAACCGCTCGACCAGCCGGTTGAACAGCTCCGGCTCCTCGAGGTTGGTGACGTGCCCGGACCGGGGGAGCACGGCCAGGCCGCACCGGGGGATGGTGCGCTTGAGCATCAGGTTGGTCTCGAGCACGCCGTCGTCCTCGTCGCCTGCGATCAGCAGGACCGGCGGCGCGCACCGGGCCAGCTCGTCGCGCAGGGCGTACAGCGAGGGCCGCTGCTTCTGCACCCCGCGCATCGTCAGCGCGGCGCCCACCGGGTCGTGCTCGGCGAGGATGCGGACGTGCTCGGCATGGCCGCGCGGGTCCTTCGCCTCGTACTGCACCCTCGCGGGCCCGACCCCGTACCAGCGCGCCATCCCGGCCGAGCCCTCCTGTTCGAAGGCGGCCGCGATCGTCTCGGACTCGGCGCGGAAGGTGTGCTCGGTGTCCGGGTGCGCGCCGTAGCCGCACCCGGCGACGACCGCGCCGCGCACCCGCTCCGGATGCCGCAGCGCGCAGTGCAGGGCACCGAAGCCGCCCATCGAGTTGCCCACCAGGATCGCCTGCTCCACCTGCGCGGCGTCGAGAACCGCGAGGACGTCGGCGACCGCCCGCTCCTGGCTGTAGGACTCGGGCCGCGCCGGGACGTCCGACGGCGGGAAGCCGCGCGCCGCGTACACGAGACAGCGGTGGGTGCGGGAGAAGTGCCGCAGTTGCGGCTCCCACGAGCGGTGGTCGCCCGCGAACTCGTGGAGGAACACGATGGCGGGCCCGGTGCCCGCCTCCTCGTAGTAGAGCCGGACCTCGTCGTCGGTGAGTGCGTACGGCACGGGTCACTCCTGTTCTCGCGTCATCGCCGGCGGCGGGTGCTGTTCAGCCGCCGCGCGCCGAGATAGGCCGCCACCGCGGCCAGTGCGGCCGCCGCGGCGGGTAGGTACCGCGCGCGCACCGCACGCGACGGGTGGCGTTCGTCCCCGGCTGCTTCCGGCAACCCGGCGCCGGCGGCGGCCGGCTCGCCGGCCGCGGGGAAGCCCTGCGCCAGCAGTGTCTCCAGGTTGGCGGCGAAGGCACGCACGGTGTCGTCGGCGGTCTCGGCGAGCACGCCGCGGCCGAGCTGCGCGACCCTGCCGCGGACGTCGAGTTCGGTGTCGATCTCGACGAGGGTGCCCTCCTCGGCCGCGCGGAGCCGGGTGCGCACGAACGCGTCGGCGTCTCCGGCGCCGCGTGACTCGCGCCCCTTCGCCCGGATCGTGAGCCGCAGCCGCTCGCGATCGGCGTCGAGCACGTGCAGGGTGGCCGCGTAGCAGGCGGTGAGCGGCCCCAGCGTGACCGTGACCTCGCCGTCGTACCCGCCGTCCGCCGACCGTGCGGAGATGTGGGCTCCGGGCAGGCACGTCGCGACGCGTTCGACGTCGAGCAACGCGTCGAACACCTCGGCGGGCGGGCGCCGGAGGACGAACGAGTGCGCGAGCCTCACGTCAGCGTTCCATCAGGGCCTTGCGCTGGGCGCCGTCGATCGGCACGTGCGCGCCGTGCACGCTGGCGGCGACGTCGGAGGCGAGGAAGGCGACCAGGGCGGCGACCTCCTCGGGCTGGGTGATGCGGCCCAGCGGGATCGACGCCTCGGCGCGGCGCCGGGCCTCCGCCTGGTCGACGCCCATGTCCCTCGCGAACGCCTTCTCCAGACCGTCCCAGCGGTCGGTGTCCACCGGCCCGGGGTTGACCGTGTTGACGCGGACGCCCTTGGGGCCGTACTGGTCGGCGATCGAGGACGCGAAGTTGAGGTCGGCGGCGTTGGCGGCGCCTGCCGTCATCTCCCAGAAGCTGGGCTTGAGCCCGTCGTTGCCGACGACGAGCACGATGGAGCCGCGGCCACGTTCGACCATGTGCGGCACCACGGCGCGCACCGTCCGGACGTAGCCGAGGAACTTCAGGTTGAGGCTCTGCATCCACTGTTCCTCGGTGAGTTCCTCCAGCAGCCCACCGGGGGAGCTGCCCGCGCAGGTGACCAGCACGTCGATCGGTCCGAGCTCGCGGAGGGTCTCGGCGACGCAGCGTTGCACGTCGGCGTCGCGGCTCATGTCCCCGGCCAGGGGGAGGATCCTGCGGCCGGTCTCGGACTGGATCTCGGTGGCGGTCTTGTCGAGGCCCTCCTGGCCGCGTGCGGTGATGGCGACGTCGCAGCCCTCCTGGGCGAGGCGGAGCGCCACCTGCTTGCCGATTCCCTTGCTCGCGCCGGTGACGAAAGCGACCTGGTCGGTGAGATTGAGGTCCATGTGTGTAGTCCCTTCGCTCGCGGTATATCAAATATCGTCCGCGGAGCCGGTGTCAAGGAAGGGCTTGGCGGGCTCGTGCCCTTTGCGCGGCCTGATTCTTGCGATATGGTATATCAACCACGGAAGGGAAGCCGAGTGTGAAACCAGCACCGTTCGAGTATCACCGGGCCTACACCCCGAAAGAGGTCACCGAGCTGCTGCTCGAACTCGGCGAGGACGCCAAGATCCTCGCCGGTGGACAGTCCCTCGTGCCGATGATGAACTTCCGGCTGGCGCGGCCGACGGCCCTGGTGGACATCAATCCCGTGTCCGGTCTGGACTACATCCGGCGCGACGGCGACGTGCTGCGTGTCGGCGCGCTGACGCGGCACCGGTCGGTCGAGCTCAGCACGGAGCCGGATGTCCACAATGGATTCTCGGTGCTGCCGGGCGCCGCGCGGTGGATCGGCCACTTCCCGATCCGCTCGCGGGGAACGGTGGGCGGCAGCATCGCGCACGCGGACCCCACCGCGGAGTGGTGCCTGCTCGCGCGGTTGTACGACGCGGAGATCGTCGTCCTCGGTGAGCACGGCACGCGCACGGTGCCGAGCGACGAGTGGTTCACCGGATTCCTCACCACGGCGGCGCTGCCGGGTGAGCTCGTGCTCGAGACGCGGTTCCGGCGGCCGCGGCGGCACGGCACGCTGCTGGAGTACGCGCGCCGCCGGGGGGACTTCGCGATCGCGGCGGTGGCCGTCGCCTTCGACATCACCGACAACCGGTGTCACGACGTCAGCATGGTGCTCGGCGGGGTCGCCAACGAGCCGTTGCGCGTGCCGGAGGCCGAGGCGTACCTGGAGGGCGCCGAGCCGGGCGAGCGGGCGTGGGCGGAGGCCGCCCGCCTGGCCGCCGAGGCCGTCACGCCGGGCACCGGACCCGACGACGGTGACCATGGCTACCGCAGGCACCTGGTCGGCACGCTGGCCAGGCGGGCGCTCGCCGAGGCGCAGGCAGGACCGGCAGGACCGCGACCCCGAGGGGGAGCGTCGTGACCGGCGGTCAGGCGGGAGAGCCGCAGGCAGGCCGCTGGGTGGGCACGCCCGTGCCGCGCAGGGAGGATCCGCGGATGCTGCGCGGCGCGGCCACCTTCGTCGAGGACATCCCGCGGCCGCACGCGCACCATCTCGCGTTCGTCCGCAGCCCCGTCGCCGCCGGGCGGATCGCCGGGATCGGCACCGAGGACGCGCGGGCCGTGCCGGGCGTGCTCGCCGTGGTCACCGCGGCGGACCTCGGGCATCCCTCGCTGACCGCGGTGCTGGAGCGCGACGAGTTCGTGCCGACGAGCATGCCGTTGCTGGCGCACGACCGGGTCCGCTATGCCGGTGAGCCGGTGGTCGCGGTCGTGGCCGAGTCACGCTACGTCGCCGAGGACGCGGCCGAGCGCGTGTGGTGCGACATCGAGGAGTGCGATCCGGTCCTGTCCCTCGCCGACGCCGCGAGCACCCCCGTGCATCCCGAGGCGCCGGACGGCGTCCTCGTCGACCTGCAGATGTTCGCCGACGACCTGCTCGACGAGTCGCTCGCCCGCGCGCCGCTGGTGCTGGAGGAGACGTTCCGCAGCGGCCGGGTGACGGCGGCGCCGATGGAGGCGCGCGCCTGCCTCGCCGAATGGCGCGACCGCGACGAGCAACTGGTGCTGCACTGCTCGACACAGGTTCCGCATCAGGTGCGCACCGGGGTGGCGCAGGCGCTCGGCATCGCCGAACGGCAGGTCCGCGTCGTGGCGCCCGACGTCGGCGGCGGCTTCGGCCTCAAGTGCGTCGTCGGGCGCGAGGAGGTGGTCGCCGCCGCCGTCGCGGCCCGGTGGCGCGTGCCGGTGCGCTGGACCGAGGACCGGCAGGAGAACCTCACCGCCGCGTTCCACGGCCACGAGCAGGAGTACCGCGTCCGGGCGGGCTTCGACGCCGAGGGCCGGTTCGTCGGGGTGGACGCGGACATCGTCTGCAGCGTCGGCGCCTACTCGGCGTACCCGTTCAGCTGCGGCGTCGAACCGCTCATGGCGGCCACCGAGCTGCCCGGCGTCTACAAGGTGGGCCGCTACGCCGCGCGGGCCAGGGGCGTCGCCACCAACAAGCCGCCCACGGCGCCCTACCGCGGCGTCTCCCGCCCGCAGATCGTGCTGGTGATGGAACGCCTGCTGGACAAGGCGGCCCGCAGGCTCGGCATCGACCGCGTCGAGATCCGCAGGCGCAACACCATCGCCCCGCACGAGTTCCCCTACACCGGGCCCAACGGCATCACCTACGAACCCGGCTCGTACCTCGAGGCGCTGGAGCGCTGCGTGCGGGAGGTCACCGACGCGGGCTGGTGGGAACGCCGCGCAGGCGGCGACGGGCTGCGCCGGGGGATCGGCCTCGTCAACTTCTCCGAGCGCACCGCCTACGGCACGGCCACGATGGGGCTGCGCAGGATGCAGATGACCCCCGGGTTCGACGTGTCCCATGTGCGCATGGACGCCAGCGGCGACGTCGTCGTCACCAGCGGCACCTGCGGGCACGGCCAGGGCCACGAGACGACGTTCGCGCAGATCGTCGCGGACCGCCTCGGCATCCGCCCCGAGCGGGTCAAGCTGCGCCAGGGCGACACCGACCTCGTGAGCTTCGGGTGGGGCACCTGGGGCAGCCGGTCACTGGTCATCGGCGGCGGCGCCGCGGCGGTCGCGGCGCGCACGCTCGCCGGCCGGCTCAAGGCCATCGCCGGTGAGCTGCTCGAGGTCGGCCCCGGCGACATCGAGCTGGCCGACGGCTACGCCCGGGTGCGTGGCGTGCCCGAGGCGCGCGTGGCGGTCGAGGAGATCGCCGCGACCGTGCACTTCCGCTCGCACACCCTGTCCCGCCACCACGACCAGCTGCTCGAGGCGCGCGGGGCGGCCGATCCTCCCGGGATGTTCTCCAACGCCGCGCACGCCGCGCTCGTGGAGGTGGACCCGGGCACCGGCGACGCGCGGGTCGTCGACTACCTGGTGGTCGAGGACTGCGGGGTCGTCGTCAACCCGACCGTGGTCGACGGCCAGGTTCGCGGAGGTGTGGCCCAGGGCATCGCCGCCGCCCTGTACGAGGAGCTGACGTACTCACCGGAGGGGCAGCCGCTGGCGGGCACGTTCATGGACTACCTCGTTCCCACCGCGAGCGAGATCCCGCCGGTGGCGGTCCACCACCTGCAGACACCGTGCGAGCTCACCGAGACCGGAGCCAAGGGCATGGGCGAGGGAGGCACCATCGGCGCCCCCGCCGCGGTCCTGGCCGCGCTCAACGACGCGCTGCGGGACTGCGAAGCCGACCTCGACCACATCCCGGTCCGCCCTGCCGACATCCTGCGGGTGCTCACGACCGGAACCCGGACAGAGCGGGAGGACACCGCATGAAGGACCAGCACCTGGTCACCCTGACCGTCAACGGCCGCGAGCACGAACTGGTGCTGGAGTCGCGGCGGACGCTCGCGGACACGCTCCGCCAGGAGCTCGGTCTCACCGGGACGCACCTGGGCTGCGAACACGGCATCTGCGGGGCGTGCACGGTGCTGCTCGACGGGGAGCCGGTGCGGGCGTGCCTGGTGTTCGGCGTCCAGGCGGACGGGCGTGAGATCCGCACCGTCGAGGGCCTCGCCGACGGCGACGAGCTCAACGACCTGCAGCAGGCCTTCAGCCGCCACCACGGCCTGCAGTGCGGGTTCTGCACTCCCGGGTTCCTGATGCTCGCCGAGGCCTATCTGGCGGGCGGGGGCTCGGCCGATCCGGGGGAGGTGCGCGAGGTGGTCTCGGCCAACCTCTGCCGCTGCACCGGATACCAGGGCATCGTCGAGGCCGTCACGGAGGTGGCCGCCCGGCGGCGGGAACAGGCAGCGAAGGCCCATGACTGAGCAGATCGGCAGGCGGGTTCCGCGCAAGGAGGACCGCAGGCTGCTGGCCGGGCACGCGCGGTTCGGCGCCGACGTCCAGTTTCCGCGCATGGCCCACGTCCGCGTCGTGCGTTCGCCGGTCGCCCACGGCACCGTCAGCCGGATCGCGACGGAGGCGGCACGGGCGCAGCCCGGGGTGATCGACGTGGTCACGGCCGAGGACCTGCCCGCGGATCTGCGCATCCCGGTGCGGCTGCACGTCGAGGGCACCGACCCGGGAGAGCGGCTGCAGCCGGTGCTGGCGTCGCACACGGTGCGCTACGTGGGCGAGCCGCTCGCCGTGGTCGCCGCCGAGGACGCCTACCTCGCCGAGGACGCCGCCGAGCTCGTGGAGCTCGAGATCGACGAGCTGCCCGCCCGGCTCGACGCCGGGTCCGGGGACGACGAGGTCGTCGCGGACTTCGGCCTCGGCTACGGCGACGTCGAGTCCGCCTTCGCCGGGGCGGCGCACGTGGCGCGGCTGGAGTTCTCGGTGCAGCGCCACAGCGGCGTGCCGCTGGAACCGCGGGCGCTGACGGTCGACTACGTGCCCGCCACCGGCGGCGTCGAGATCTTCGGCGCCACCAAGGTGCCCGGGTTCAACCGCCGGGTGCTCGCCCAGCTGCTCGATGTGGACGAATCCGTCATCCACCTGCACGCGGTGGACGCGGGCGGCGGGTTCGGCGTCCGGGGCGAGTTCTACCCGGAGGACTTCCTCGTCCCGTGGCTCGCCCGCAGGCTCCGCCGCCCGGTGTCCTGGGTGGAGGACCGCGCCGAGCACCTGGTGGCGGTCAACCACTCGCGCCAGCAACGGCATCGCCTGGAGGTCGCCGCGGCCGGGGACGGGACCATCCTCGGGTTGCGCGACGACGTGTGGCACGACAACGGCGCCTACGTGCGCACCCACGGGGTGATCGTCCCGGAGCTGACGCTGTCGATGTTGCCGGGCCCGTACCGCGTCCCCGCGTACTCGGGACGCGTGCGGGTGGCCTTGACGAACAAGACGCCGTGCGGCACCTACCGCGCGCCCGGCCGGTTCGAGGGCACCGCGGCCAGGGAGCAGCTGCTCGACCTGGTTGCCGCCGAGCTGGGGATGGACCGGGTCGAGCTGCGGCGCCGGAACCTGCTGACGCCCGGCGAGCTGCCGCACACGCGCGCGATGCACACACTGGGCACGGAGCTGGTGCTCGACAGCGGGGACTACCCGAGGCTGCTGGACCGCGCACTGGACACAGTGGACGAGCTCGGCTGGCGGGAGCTGGTGGCCCGCGGTCGCGCACAGGGCAGGCTGCTGGGTCTCGGGCTGTCGCTGTTTCTGGAGAAGAGCGGTCTCGGCCCGCACGACACGGCCGACGTCGAGATCACCAGCACCGGCCGGGTGCGCGTGCACTCGGGCGGCACGTCCCTGGGGCAGGGGATCGAGACGGTGCTGGCGCAGATCGTGGCCGACGAGTTCGGGGTCTCGGTCGACCGGGTCGACGTGGTCAACGGCGACACCACGCTGCAGCCCTTCGGCACGGGCTCGTGGGCGAGCCGGTCGACGGTGGTCGCGGGCAGCGCGGTGCGCGGCGCGGGCCGCGCCGTCGCCCTGCGGGTGCGTGAGCTCGGCGCCGAGGTGCTCGAGGCGGCACCGGAGGACGTCGAGCTCGCCGACGGCGTGGTGCGCGTCCGGGGCGCCGCCACGGCGCGGGCACTCGACCTTGCCGAGGTCTGGCTCGCCGCGCAGCCGGGAAGCCCGTGGCTGCGCGACGGCGAGCCCGCCGGGTTGTCCGCGCGGCACCGCTTCGCCGTCGACCGGATGACCTACCCGTACGGGGCCCACGTGTGTGTGGTGGAGGTCGACCCCGGCAGCGGCGGGGTCACGGTGCTGCGGTACCTCGTCGCCTACGAGGTCGGCCGTGCCGTCAACCCGGCGCTGGTGGAGGGGCAGCTGCGTGGGGGAGTGGCGCAGGGTGTCGGCGGCGCGCTGCTGGAGGAGTTCCGCTACGACGAGTCCGGACAGCCGCAGTGCACCACCTTCATGGACTACCTGATGCCGACGGCGTCCGAGGTGCCTGCAGTGGAGATCGTGCTGTGCGAGGACGCGCCCGCGACGACGAACCCGCTGGGTGCCCGCGGGGCGGGGGAAGGTGGCCTGACCGGCGCGGGTGCGGCCGTGGCCAGTGCGGTCAGCGACGCGATCGGACGCCCGGCGATGACCGGGCTGCCGCTGGATCCCGGTTCGGTGCTCGCCGCGCTCGGGACGGTCACTGGTCCGGCTGCGGCGAGCGCAGATGGTATACCATGACGGAACCTGTGGGAGGTGCTTCGCCAGCCGCGAGAGGAGACCGTGTCGTGCGCCCCAATGCCGTCGGCGGAATCTCCGGCATGCAGTATTCCTCCAAGAGCGACATCGTGTGCGCCATGCTCCGTGAGCTGATCATCAGCGGGGAGATCGCCCCGTCGGAGCCGCTGCGGCAACGCGATCTCGCCGCCCGGTTCGGGGTGAGCCAGACCCCGGTGCGGGAGGCGCTGCGCCGCCTGGAGTCCGAGGGTCTCGTGGTGAACGATCCCCATCGCGGCGCCACCGTGCGGGAGTCGCGCAGCGGCGTGGTGGAGGACAACGCGCAGATCCGCGCGGCGCTGGAGTCGCTGGGCGCGCGCCTTGCCGCCCGCGCGATCACCGAGGAGCAGGTGGCGACGTTGCGGCGGCTCAACGAGCAGATCAAGACGCTCGCCGAGGACGACGACGAGCGGTACGCGACTCTCAACCGCGAGTTCCACTTCACGATCTACGAGTCCGCGGCGTCGCCGATGTTGCTGTCGATGATGCGGCTGCTGTGGCAGGCGATGCCCGCGGGTCCCGTCGTCACCCGCAGCCATCGCGAATCCGCGCGCCAGCACGACGAGCTGGTGGATGCCCTCGCGGCCAGGGACGCGGAGCAGGCGGCGGCGATCACGGCGAAGCACATTCTCGGCACCACGCACCTCGAATCGGAGATCGGGCACACCGAGCCCGCCGCCCGCGCTTCCCGTTCCACGCGCGGCCGGAAGAAGGCAGGCGCGGGCCGCGCCTAGCGTGCCCGGAACGCCGAGCCCGGTTCGCCCCGTCGATCGGCTGTCTCGAAGAAGGCGGCCTCGTAGGCGAGCAGGGTGTCGACGACCATCCGTCGCTGAGCGGCCGTCAGCGGTTCGAGGGCGCGACGCCATGCGCACGCACCGGGGGAGAGCCACTGGGAGATGGCCGGGCGGCTCTCGGCGCTGATGTCGACGATGCGCCGGCGCCGATCCGCCTCGTCCTCGCGCCGCTCCAGCACCCCTTTGCGGTTCAGGTCGCTCACGATGAGGCTCACGGTGGTCGGGGCCACGCTCAGCTTCTCGGCCAGCTGGGACACGGTCAGCGGACCGTCGAGCAGCAGCAGCGACAACAGCGACAGGTGTCTCGGGGCCAGGTCGAACGAGCGCAGCTGGTCGGGCAGCGGCAGCCGTTTGAGGCGGCCGACCAGCCGCGGCATCAACAGCAACAGCTCGCGGATGTCGTCCGTGGGATCGGGTGTTGACATGTCTCAACCTCGCCATTACGTTTGATAACAAAGATTCTTTGTTGTCAAACTCATCTTAGGGGTTCCATGCCTCACCTCACCGTTCACGTCCTCGAGAGTGACCTCGCCGGTCGTGAGACCGAGTTGATCGCGGCACTGACCGACGCGGTCGTCGCCGTGTATGGAGAGTGGGCACGCGAGATCGCGGTCGTGCAACTGGTCGGCCTGCCTGCGCACCGATGGGGCATCGGCGGCAGGCCTGCGCTGGCGCCGTCGCCGCGGGTGACGTTCGGCATCAAGGAGGCCGCGTTCAGCCGGCCGGATGCGGACGCGATCGTGGCCGGGCTGGTCTCCGGCGTCACCGACGCGATCGTCGCCGTGTTCGGCGAACGCGTCCGTTCAGGGGTCGACGTCGAACTGGTGGGCACTCCGGCCGGGCGCAGTGGCATCGGCGGCACCGTGGTGACGTCCTAGCCGCACCGGCCTCCTCGCCGGGGTGTCCTGCGTCAGGGGGTCGGCGGGGTTGATCTCGGCGTGGCCTTGCCGATGAGTTTTCTGCGCCATGCTGGTCTGTCCGCTGAGTATCGACTCACGAGAGGCTGACACCATGCGGAAACTGACCTTCGCCATGAACACGAGCCTGGACGGCTACATCGCCGCGCCCGGCGACGACCTCGGCTGGAGCGTGCCGAGCGCCGAGCTGTTCCAGTGGTGGTCGGACCGGGTGGACGCGACGGGCCTGGCACTGTACGGGCGCAGGCTGTGGGAGACGATGAGCTCCCACTGGCCGACCGCCGACCAGCAGCCGGGTGCCACCCCGGCGGAGATCGAGTACGCCCGCCGCTGGCGGGACATGCCGAAGGTGGTGTTCTCCTCGACGATCAGCACGGTCGACGGCAACGCCCGCCTGGTCACCGGTGATGCGGTCACCGAGATCACCAGGCTCAAGGCCGACGACGGCGGCACGATGGACATCGCCGGTGCCACCCTCGCCGGGGCGGCCATGCGGGCCGGGCTGATCGACGAGTACGTGATCGTGACCCATCCGGTTCTGGTGGGCGGTGGCACGCCGTTCTTCACGGCGCTGGACAACTGGGTGAACCTGAGCCTGGCGGAGACCCGGACGTTTCCCGACGGGGTGGTGCTGACCCGGTATTCGACCAGGCGCTGATGCCGGCTCGAGCCTGGTCGGCATCGCAGACAATTCGTCCGCACAGGGATCTCCGCGCGAACCACCGGACCGGCGATCATGCGGTGCTCGAGGCCGGCCGGTCCACTGTGTACCTGGCTGTGGTCGCCTCGACCGCGTCGGCCTTTGGGTGCCGGCCATGCGCCGCTGGCCGGGTCGCCGGCGCGGTGCCGGGTGAGTCGCCGTCCAGGCGACGGCACACGCGCGCCTGTTGCTGTTCGAACATGTGTTCGATACGATCGTGGTGTGTCCAGGTTTGTCGAGTACACGAGCGAGGCGGGAACGCTGTTCCTGCCGCCTGACGCTGCGCGCACGGTGGCGGGGGATGCCCGGCTGCGTGACGGTGCGGTGCTGGCGGCGTTCGCGCGGAACCCGGGCACGGCCAGTGCTGAGGAGTGTGTGGCGGTGCTGGCCGCGTGCGGCGGCGCAGAGCGGCCGCCGATGCCCTCGAGGCGGAGGCCTTGGCGCGGTTGGACGTCGTGCGTGACGGCGACCGGTATGTCGCCGACGAGGTGGCGTTGGAGTTGCGGGTGTCCCGGCAGCAGGCCCGGAGCCGGATCGACCGGGCGAAGGCGCTGCGCCGGCTTCCCGGGGTACTGGGGTTGCTGCGCGAGGGCGTGTTCGAGGGCTGCACCGCCGGCCGGGTCGCCGAGGCGGCCGCGCTGGTCGGCGGCACCGTCGCCGGTGAGATCGACCGGCAGCTGTGCGGGAAGGTGCGCCAGGGCCGGGTCGGCGTCCTCGACCCGGAGCCGGTCGTGCGGGCCGCGCGCCGGCTGGTGGACACACTCGGCACCGCCACCGTCGTGCAGCGGGCGCGGCGGGCCCGGCAGGCCCGCAAGCTCGAGCTGGTCCCCGGCGGGAATGGCATGTCGACGCTGCTGGCCCGGCTGCCGCCGACGTCGCGACCAGCGCCTACTCGAGGGTCGACGCGCTGGCCCGAACCCAGCGCAACACGGGTGATCCCCGCACCCTGGACCAGCTGCGGGCGGACGTGACCGCCGCGTTGCTGCTCGGCCACGACCCGGGCGCGCAGGCTCCCGCCGTGGCGGCGATGGTGTCGCTGCACATGCCGGTCACCACGGCGCTGACCATGACCGAGCACGGCTGCCACCTCGACGGCTACGGCCCGATCCCGGCGGCGATCGCCCGCGAGATGATGAGCAACCCGGCGAGCGTGCTGCGCAAGGTCATCACCGACGAGCAGGGTGTGGTCACCGGCATCGGGGCCCGTGGTCGCCGCCCCAACGCCGCGCTGAGGGAGTTGATCCGCGCCCGCGACCGGGAATGCGTGCACCCGGGTTGCCACCGGCCCGCCACCCGCAGCGACCTCGACCACCACCACGAACACCACCGAGGCGGGCCCACCGAACCCGCGAACCTCGCCGCCCGGTGCGAACACCACCACTATCTGCGTGACCAGCCCGGCTGGACCGTCGAGCTCGTACCCCGCACCCGGCTCAGCATCGTGACCACCCCCACCGGGCGCACCTACCACACACCCGCCGAGACGATCCTCGATCTCACGATCCCCATCCGCCACCCACGCCCGCGAAGTCCACTCTGGACACCCGGCCCATCCGGCAGGCGACCCACCAGCCAGCACCGAGCACACCCCGACCACGTCATCGACACCTTCCTGCGACGACGACGCACCAGCCAACGCACCAGACGACGACCGGCTCGGTGCTAGCTTGCCTGGTCCGGCTGGGACACGCCGGTCTCCTGCTCATGGCGGGGGCGCGTCTTCGTGATGCGCAGGAACTGCTCGGCCTTCTCGCGGGGCGCCGTCGTGACCAGGCTGACGCCGACGAACAGGCCCAGCGACACCAGCAGGGCCCACACGCCGGTGCCCTGTCCGAGCCACGTCGTCGACGTGGCCTCCAGGTAGATGACGACCGCGCCGCCGGCGAGGACGCTGGTGAGCGCGCCCGCCGCGGTGCCGCGCCGCCAGAAGAACGACCCGACGATGGCCGGCACCATGACCAGCAGGCCCGCCGAAGCCGCCACCGACAGGATCGCGATCAGGTCGAGCTGCAGCTGCGCGAACAGATAGGCCAGCACGGCGATGACCGGGATGACGAGCTTGCCGAGTGCCAGCTGCCGGGTGTCGCTCGGGGTCGTCCTCCCCGCGGTGGCGTAGACGTCCCGGGTGATCATCGACGACAGCGTCAGCAGGATCGAGTCGATGGTGGACACGGCGGCCGCGACGATGCCGATCATCACGAGCAGCCCGAACACCGTGGGCACCAGCCCGGACGACAGCAGCGTCGGCGTGGCCAGGTCGCCGGTCTGCAGACCGGGAAAGCGGATGGCCGCCGCGAAACCCCACAGGATGGCGACCAGCGTGTAGATGAAGCCGAACACCATGAAGCCCAGCAGCATCCGCCGCAGGTCCCGCATCGAGCGCGGAGTGAACAGCCGCTGGCTCACCTGCGGGTTGGAGATGCTGAAGAACACCCACGGCAGGGTCAGCCCGAGGAACGTGCTGAACGTGAAGAACCCGGTGCCGGGCACGCTGAGCATCCCCGGGTGGTCCCGCTGGAGCGTGCCGAAGAACGCCCCGAACCCGCCGAGCCGGTTGACGACGATGAGCACCACGGCCGTCGCGGTGATGACCATGACGATCGCCTGCAACGAGTCGGTCCAGGCCACGGAGCGCAGTCCCGCCGCGAGGGAGAACACGATGGCGAGCACGGTCGCCAGGATCGCGCCCGAGGTGAACGTGATCGCGCCGCCGGTCATGCCCTGCAGGAGGTAGCCGACTCCGGCCAGTTGCACGGCAGCGTAGGGAATGAGGAACAGGCAGCTCGCGAGTGCGGTCACGACGGCGAGCGCCTTGCTCTCGTAGCGGCCGCCGAGCATCTCGGACGGGGTGATGTAGCCGAACGTCTTGCCCGCGCGCCAGAACCGCGGCCCGAAGACGAGCACCAGCGTCACGCCGCACAGGTAGATCAGTTCGAAGCCGAGTGCGCCGACACCGCCCTGGTAGGCCAGGCCCGCCAGGCCGATCAGCATGAAGGCGCTGTAGGTGGTCGCACTGTAGCTCATCGCGGACACCCAGCCGCCCATGTTGCGGCTGCCGAGGAAGTAGCCCGACATGCTCTTGTGCCCGCCGCGGCGCGAAAGGTACGCGGTCACGCTGGCGAACACGACGTAGATCGCGATGCCCCACCAGATCGTCGCTGCGCTCATGGTCTCACTCCTCCCACGAGGAGCTGACGACCGCGTTGATCCCGATCACGATCGCCGTGGACACCAGCCAGAACAGCATGCTTCCGTACCAGGCGTCCACGTCCCGGAGCAGGGTGTACGGAACCAGGAAGTTCAGCAGCACGATTATCAGTACCGTCGCCAGCAGCCATCGAGCTCGCCGATTCTCCATGTCTGTCGCCTCTTCTCGGGACGGCGTTGTATATCAAATTTCATCAATCACACCCGACATCTCGGTCACAGTCAAGAGCGGTGAGCGCAGAGGCGTGACCCGCTCACACAGCGCACACAGGGTCTGGGACCAGTCCGGCCAGCACGGACACGCCGATCAGGCACCCCGCCCGAGGACTGTCATTGTCCGGGGTGGACCGTCAGCTGCACGCCGGTGGCGAGCCGGTACGGCTGGGTGTCCACGATGGCTCCGAGCAGACGGCGGAGCCGGGACACCTCGGCCCGCACCGTGACGAGATGCCCCGCGTCGCCGAACAGGGCCCGGCTCAGCGCTTCCGCGGACAGCCCGCCCGGGCCGGCCGAGTGCAGGAGCGCGAGGATCTCGGCGTGCCGCCGGGTGATCGGACGGCGCCAGCCGGTGTCGCCGGTGCGCACCCGCAGCAGCGGGGTGGGCGAAAGGTCGAGGTCGAGCACCAGCGCCCGGCCCGGACTCGAGGGGCGCACCAGCCAGCCGTCCACCAGTGGTTCGGGCAGGCAGGCGCCGAGCCCGGGCACCGCCAGGATCTGCCCGGCCTGCGGCGCGGCGATCCGGTCGCCGACGGCGACGCCCGAGCCGTGCGCGACCCAGCCGTTGTCGTCGACGACGAGGGCCGGACCTGCGGTGCCGGCGAGCAGTGGTTCGGCCTGCTGCCGCAGCCGGTCGAGCCGCTGCTGGTGACTCCGCCACAGCTCCGACTCGGCGAGCCTGCGGCCCGCCTCGACCAGGGCGCCGATCGCCGGATGCAGCGTGAGGGCGGGGCCGCTGACGTCGATGACACCGAGCAGGTCGCCCGTGCGCGGATCGTGGACCGGCGACGCTGTGCAGTACCACGGGTGCTGTTCCTGCTCGAAATGCTCGCCCGCGAGCAGCTCGACCGGCGCGGCCTCGGCCAGCGCGGTGCCGATCGCGTTGGTGCCGACCTTCGCCTCGGTCCAGTCGGCGCCTTCGGCGAACCCCAGGTCGTCGGCGCGGCGGCGAACCGACGACGTGCCCACCCGCCACAGGATGATGCCGTCGGCGTCGGTGACGACGAGCAGCATGTGCGCCGCGTCGGGCATCGCCCCGATCACCTGCCGGAGTTCGTCGATGACGTCGCGGAGGGGTGAGTCGTGCCGCCGTCGGGAGACCTCGTCCTCGCCGATCGAGTCGCGTGCGTTCCTGCGGTCGGCGGTGAGTCCGAGCCGCAACATTCGCGACCACGACCGGGAGACCACGTCGCGGGGACGCAGCGGCGGGCGGCTGCCGCCGATGACGGCCTCGTGCATCCGGACCAGGTCCCTGGCGTAGCCGGGCAGGTGCCGGCCCGGAGGGACGGCGCTGTGCACGCTCACCACCTCCCGCACCGTTGCGTCGAGCCAGCCAAGCATAGGGGCCGGTGACAACGACCGCCATAGCCGGAAACGGGGTCCGTGCAACTCGCTGCAACCCTTGCCCGCGCCGTTCGCCGGCGGGTGTGATCGGCACAACAGCACGACCGAACCGCAGGGAGCGTTGATGACACAGACGATCGAGCCGGTGGCGCTGGCGGACACCGCCCAGGCACGCGTCGACGCCTGGCTGGGCAGGTTCGAGGCCGCGCTCGCCGCCCGCGACGTCGAGGCGGCCGCGGCACTGTTCGCGGCCGACAGTTACTGGCGGGACCTGGTGTCGTTCACGTGGAACCTCAAGACCGTCGAGGGGCGCGACGGGGTCGCCGACCTGCTCACGCGGTGCCTGGACGGCACCGACCCGTCCGGGTTCCGCACCACCGAGCCACCGGCCGAAGCCGACGGCGTGACCGAGGCGTGGATCGAGTTCGAGACCGCGACCGGCCGGGCGAAGGGCCACCTGCGGCTCACGGAGGACGGCGCCTGGACGTTGCTGACGAGCCTGCGCGAGCTCAAGGGGTTCGAGGAACCGCTGGGCGAGCGGCGGCCCACGGGCGTCCATCATGGACCGTTCGCCGGGCGCCGTTCGTGGGCGGAGGAGCGCGCGCTGGAGCAGGCGCAGCTGGGCTACGAGCGGCAGCCGTACGTCGTCGTGATCGGTGGCGGGCAGGGCGGCATCGCGCTGGGTGCCCGGCTTCGCCAGCTCGGCGTGCCCGCGCTGGTGCTCGAGCGCAACGATCGTCCCGGCGACTCCTGGCGCAGGCGGTACAAGAGCCTGTGCCTGCACGACCCTGTCTGGTACGACCACCTGCCCTACCTGCCGTTTCCCGACAACTGGCCGGTGTTCGCTCCGAAGGACAAGATCGCCGACTGGCTGGAGATGTACACGCGGGTGATGGACGTGCCGTACTGGACGCGGTCCGAGGTCACGGCGGCCTCGTGGGACGAGGCTGCCGGACAGTGGCACGTCACCGTCGACCGCCAGGGCGAGCAGGTCGTGCTCACACCGCGCCAGCTCGTGTTCGCCACCGGCATGTCGGGCAAGCCGAACGTCCCGTCGTTTCCCGGCATGGACGTGTTCGGCGGCGAGCAGCACCACTCGTCGCAGCATCCCGGCCCCGACGCCTACGCCGGCAAGAGGGCGGTGGTGGTCGGCTCGAACAACTCCGCGCACGACATCTGCGCGGCGCTGTGGGAGCACGGCGCCGACGTCACGATGGTCCAACGCTCGTCGACGCACGTGGTCAAGTCGGACTCGCTGATGGAGCTGGGTCTCGGCGACCTCTATTCCGAACGCGCGGTGCGGTCGGGGATCACGACCGAGAAGGCCGACCTGATCTTCGCGTCGCTGCCGTACCGGATCATGCCCGAGTTCCAGATCCCGATCTACGAGAAGATCCGGGAACGCGACGCCGACTTCTACACGCGGCTGGAGAAGGCCGGCTTCGACCACGACTGGGGCGACGACGGGTCCGGGCTCTTCCTGAAGTACCTCCGCCGCGGCTCGGGATACTACATCGACGTCGGAGCGTCCGAGCTCGTCGCCGACGGCAAGATCAAGCTTGCGCACGGCCAGGTCGACCACCTCACCCGCACCAGTGTCGTGCTGGCCGACGGCACCGAGCTGGAGGCCGATGTCGTGGTCTACGCGACCGGGTACGGCTCGATGAACGGCTGGGTCGCCGACCTGTGCGGCCAGGAGATGGCGGACAAGGTCGGCAAGTGCTGGGGCCTCGGCTCGGGCACGACCAAGGACCCCGGCCCGTGGGAGGGCGAACAGCGCAACATGTGGAAGCCCACGCAGCAGGAAGGGCTGTGGTTCCACGGAGGGAATCTGCACCAGTCCCGGCACTACTCCCTGTATCTCGCCCTGCAACTCAAGGCGCGGTACGAGGGGCTGCCCACGCCCGTGTACGGCCTCCAGGACGTCCACCACCTGTCCTGAGCCGGTGTGGGCCTCGTTCTTCGTTGCCTCGCACAGAAAGCGAACCAGGTCATGTCCGACATCCCACCCGCCCGGAGACGGGTCAGCTGGCTGGCGCACGGCATCGGTAACCTCGTCGTCGTACTGCTCCTCGCGATCGCAGGCTGGTACCTGCTCGCCGATCCCCGGTGGAGCCCGTTCGACCTCTATCCGCTGCCGTTCAACGCGGGCGTGTTCTGGGCCCTGCTGTTCGTCGTCTGGGCGGGGTTCAACCTCGAGTTCCGCGGCTTCGACCGGTTGCGGCAGCCGGCCAGGGGAGTGGCGATCACGGCGGCGACGGCGGCGTTCGCCATCGGGGTCACCGCAGCCTTCGCCGCGGGCCTCGGCCGCCTCGACCCGGACTTCGCGTTCTCGCGCGAGGGCGGCCTCGGCTACTTCACGGCCGCACTGTTCGTCCTCTTCGGATTCTCGACGTGGGTGCTCGCGGTCGTCAACTGGTCGCACTGGCCGTGGACCGACCTTGGCCTGAAGCAGCCGCTGGTCGGGTTCTGCGAGATCGCCTTTCTCATGCTGCCGACGATCGTGCTCTACCTCGTCCTGGGCCTGCCCGCCGTGTCGGCGGCCGGTTCGCCGATCCTCGAGGTAGACCCGCTGATCGGCTGGTACTACTCGATCATCGTCGCGATCGTGGTGACTGGGCTCACGATGCAGAACTGGCCCTGGCGGCTGGTGCGGGGCCGCAGCCGCGCCGCGGTCACGGCGGTGGCGGGCAACGTCGCGCTCGGGACGGCGCTGTACTTCGGGCTGCTGGCCGTGTGCAGGCTGCTCCTCGGGTCGTCGGCGGTCGCCGAGCTCGGCGCGGCGGTCCACCAGTTCCCCGCGCAGCTCGGCGTCTGCTGGGTGGCGTGGATGATCCTGTGGGCCAACGGGTTCGGCAACAAGCCCACCGGGTTCGGTCCGGCGGTGAACCTGGGCGTGCGCGTGGTGGTCACCTTCGTTCTCGCCGTCGTCACCTTCGTCGTTTACTACCGGTTCGTCGCGGGCCCGGTGTTGCACGAACCGGCCGTGGCGGGCGGCCTGCACGGCAACGCGCTGGGCTTCATGGACTGGTTCGCGCTGGTGACGCTGCTGTACGTGGTGGGCTTCGGCTCCTACGGCCTGCCGAAGCCGTCCGGTGAGCCCGCCGCCGAGCCGCGCCCCGCCCCGGTCCCGGCCTGATTCCCCGTCTGTAGAGCAAGGAGGCTCATCATGAAGGCAGCCCGCTTCCACGGTCGCGGCGACATCCGGATCGACGACATCCCGGAACCGGCGACCCGTCCGGGCACGGTGAAGGTGGAGGTCGAGTGGTGCGGCATCTGCGGCACCGATCTGCACGAGTACCTGGAGGGGCCCATCTTCGCGCCGCCGAGGGACGCGCCGCACCCCCTCACCGGGGAGACCGTGCCGATGACCCTCGGGCACGAGTTCGCCGGCGTGGTGCGGGAACTGGGCGAGGGCGTGCGAGACCTGCGTCCCGGTGACCGCGTCGTCGTGGAGCCCTACATCGTCTGCGGGCGCTGCGACGCGTGCGAGCAGGGCCGGTACAACGTCTGCCGGACGCTGGGGTTCGTCGGCCTTTCGGGCGGCGGTGGCGGGTTCTCCCAGTTCGTCGTCGCCGAGCGCCGCTGGATCCATCCGCTGGGCGAGCTGGGCACCGACGTCGGCGCGCTCGTCGAACCCCTGGCGGTCGCCTACCATGCCGTGCGCCTGTCCGGCGCCCGGCCGGGGCACACGGCCACCGTGTTCGGCGCGGGTCCGATCGGTCTGGTGACCACGGCCGCACTACGGGCGGCCGGGGTCGAGCAGGTCATCGTGGTGGAGCCGGCGGAGGTCCGCAAGGCCAAGGCGGGTGTCGCCGGGGCCGACCATGTGCTCGATCCGTCGGCCACGGACGTCGTGGCGGCCGTGTCGGAGCTGACGAAAGGGCGGGGCGCCGACGTGACGTTCGAGTGCGCGGGCATCGACGCGGTGCTCAAGTCCGCGATCCTGTCCACGCGGGCAGGCGGGACGTGCGTCAACGTCGCCATCTGGGGCCACGAGGCCGCGGTCGCGCTCAACGACCTGGTGTTTCGCGAGGTGAACGTGCTCGGCAGTCTCGCCTACGCGGGCGACCACCCCGCGACGATCGCGATGATCGCAGGCGGAGAGGTCGACCCGTACCAGTTCATCACCGGCCGCATCGCCCTGGACGACATCGTGCCGCGGGGATTCGACGAGCTGGTGACCAACAAGGAGGAGAACGTCAAGATCCTGGTCAGCCCGGGAGGGTGAGGCGGAAGCCGGGACCGGCCTGACCGGATCGGGAGGCCGCCTCAGCGCCGGTAGTGCTCGGCGAGCGCGGTGAAGGCGGCCTTCGGTTCCCAGGGCAGGCCGGGATAGGTGTCGCCGCAGCGGTCGTCGAGGACCCTGACGATGCCCGGGCTGGCCAGGTCGAGGTCGTCGCGAGGGTCGCCGTCGGGGCGATGCGGGAAGCTCTCCAGCGCGAACAGGAACGCGAAGGCGCTGTCGACGCCCTCGGCGTCGAAGACCTCCAGCAGCTCGCGCAGGTAGGCGGCCTGGCCTTGCTCGTCGCGCACGTACTCGCCGTCCAGCCGGGCCGGTTCGCCGCTGTCGCTGTCGTACTCGACGATCTCCATGCAGCGGGCGCCCCGGTCGCCCGCGCCGCGGTAGGCGGCGGTGCCGAACTCGGTGATCGCGACCGGTTTGCCCTGCGCGACGAGGCCGCGGACACCCGCGCGGAACTGGCCGGCGACCTCGGCCGACCGGTACAGGTCGACGCCGACGATGTCGAAGAGCGCCCAGTCGACGCGCTCCAGCGGGATGGACGCGTAGGTGACCCGGCCGCCGAAGCGCGCGCGGACCAGCGCCACCGCGCGGCGCAGGACGTCGTTGACCCGCGCGGACAACTCGCTCACCAGCTCCGGCAGGCGATCCCGTTCGTCCGGGTCCAGCAGCACCCGGAGCCGGTCGTTCTCGGTGTCGCCGGGGAGCAGGCCCCGGTTCATCACGCTGAGTTCGGCGCCGGCGACGAACACGACCTCGGCTCCCCGCTGCCGGACGCGTTCGGCGCGCTCGGCGCAGTCGGCGAGCAGGGCGAGCAGCTCGCCGGTGTCCAGCTCCAGCGGGTACGGCGAGAACCACACCTCCAGGCCGAGGTCGGCGGCGTAGGTGGCGGCCAGTTCCAGCCGCTCCGGGTCACCGCCGGTGACGCGGACGGCCGTGCAGTGCAGGTCGTCGCGGATGATGGCGAGCTCGCGCTTCACGACGTCGGGGTGGAAGTGCTCGCGGCTGCTCGTTCCGTCGCGCAGGAAGCCCGTGTCGTAGGTGATGCCGTGGGCACGCATGGGTCTGGTCCCTTCCGTTCGGGTGTGACGACGCGACGCTAACGCCAAAACATGCGTGCACGCAAGTTTGCGCACACGCATTTCATTTGGGATGCTGGGCCGGTGATGGCGAGCAGGACCGGGCTGCGCGAGCAGCGCAAGCAGGCCACGCGGGCGGCGTTGCGGGAGGCGGCACTGCGGCTGGCGCTCGAACGCGGACCCGAGAACGTCCGGGTCGACGACATCGCCGAGGCCGCCGGGGTCGCGCCGCGGACCTACAACAACTACTTCTCCAGCCGCGAACAGGCGATCGTCGCTGCCGTCACCGCCGAACGGGAGGCCCGGGTCGCGGCGGCGGTGGCCGCCCGGCCCGCCGGCGTCCGCCTCGCCGACGCCGTGGCCGACGCGATCGTGGAGCAGTACACCGACCCTGGCGAGCACGACCGCGACGCGCTGCTGCTGATCACGACCCGGCCCGCACTGCGCGAGGCCTTCGTCGACACCGCCACCGCCTTCGAGCAACCCCTCGCCGCCGCGATCGCACAGCGGCTCGGTGAGACCGCCCCGCACACGAGCCACGTGCTCGCCGCGGGCGTGGCCGCCGCGGTCCGCGTCGCCCTGCACGAGTGGGTGCGGCCTGCCCCGGAGCAGCCGGCCGGTGGGCTCGTCGTGCCGTCCGGCTCCCTGCCCGACCTGCTCCGCACCGCACTCGAGACGCTGGCCCCCGCGCTCGACGCCGCCGAGGAACGCGCGGGCCGTCGCGCGGCTCCGTGACCCCGCGCGCACCGGGTCCGGAGGACGAGCCGAGGGCGCCCTTGGGTACCGCAGAGGTACCCGGGGGCACCGTGGGCTCGGTGCGGACGGCCCGATCACCACAGGGGCACGTTGGGCTCGGGGACGCGTGCCGAAGGGCACCTTGGGTACCGCGTGTGTACCCGGGGGCACCGTGGGCTCGGTAAGGACGGCCCGGTCACCACTGCGCGACGATGTCGGGGCGCGGGCGCCGGGCCGCGTGCCGGTAGCTTTCGCGCAGGTGCGCGATGACCTTGTCCGGCTCCGTGCGCAGCTGGGACGGCACTACGTGAACCACCACGATGCCGTGCGCCGTCATGATGTTGTGCCGCTCGAGCGTCCGGCGATAGTCGTCGGGCGCGAGGTGGTGCTCGAGGGAGTCGACCTCCATGGCGAGCGCGACGTCGTCGATCCACCCGTCCGGGCTGGGAAGGACCAGACCCGATCCCGTGCGCAGCCGCACGTTCCACCGCATGGGCGGCAGGCCCGAGCGGGCGGCGACGCGCATGCCCCATCCCTCAGCGACGGAGCGGGCGCCCTCGGTGATCGCCGTGAGCGCCGCGCGGGGCAGTGCCGAGCCGCGGTCGGACCCCGCCTCGAGCTCCTCCCGCAGTCTGTCCGGCGTCGTGCGGCCACGCTGGACGGCTTCGGCGAGCAGCGCCTGAACCCTCGCCGACTCGTCCATCCGCCGGGCCGCGTCGAGAACGGCCCTGGTGACATCGGCGGTCGGGAAACCGCCCCTGGTCACGATCGGCGGCATCCGGGTGGTGCGTTCGACGATCACGTATCCCTTGTTCGTCCGGCGGTGCCGGTGCGGCACCAGGACGTGCACCTGCTCGGTGGGGGAGAACTTCTCCAGCCCGTGTAGCCGGGCTGCGGCGAGGCCGGTGACGACCGCCTCCTTGCCCGCGTACCGCAGAGCGGCCTCGAGCGCCTGCGCGCGGGTGGGGGTCCCGTTCCGCAGCATGACCACGCCGGGGAGGATGCGCCGCCACGGGCCGCCGGTGCGCACGCGCGCCCAGATCATGCGCTTGGTGACGCCGAGGCTTTCCAGCTCGGCGCACGTCAGGATCTGGTGGCGCGCGGCGAGCTCCACGTCTTCCCAATCCACCTGTGCTCTGTCCACCAGGCCACGGTGGCGCACGACGGCAGGCGGCAACACGGGCGTTCTGGGTACCTGTGGACAACGGGGGGTCCGTGGACAACCCGCCGCGGCGAGCCGAGGGTGCCCTTGGGTACCGCAGAGGTACCCGGGGGCACCGTGGGCTCGCCGCGGACGGCAGGGGGCAGGCGGTCTCGGATCGATGAAACTTCTCCGCGTGCGGTGTCGTTTCCGGCATCCTTCGTTCGACGCACTGACGACACCACGTCGAACCAACCAAGGAGCAGTACATGCGCACGCTGATCACCACCGCCTTCGTCTCGCTCGACGGCGTCGTCGAGGCACCCGGCGGGGAGCCGGGCTACCGGAACTCGGGCTGGACCTTCAACGACATCGCGTTCGACGAGAAGGCCTACGAGCTCAAGGGCCGGGAGCAGGACGAGGCGACGGCGATGATGCTCGGCCGGGTGAGCTACGAGGCGTTCTCGCCGGTGTGGCCGGACATGACCGACGAGTTCCCCGGGTACAACGCGATGCCGAAGTACGTCGTGTCGACCACGCTGCGGGAGCAGGACCTGGTCTCGAACTGGGGCGACATCAGCATCCTGCGTTCCCTGGACGACGTCGCCGCGCTCAAGGACACCGACGGCGGGCCGATCATCATCCACGGCAGCGCCACCCTGAACCGCAACCTCTCCGACGCCGGCCTGATCGACCGCTACCACCTGCTGGTCTTCCCGGTGCTGCTCGGCGCCGGCAAGCGGCTGTTCAGCGACACCGACAAGGACAAGCAGAACCTCCGGCTCGTCGAGAGCGAGTCCTACGGCAACGGCATCCAGAAGCTCGTGTACGACGTCGCCCACTGACCGCAGGCCGGGCCGGGCCCCGCCCGGCGACGAACCCGTCGCCCTTCGCCGGCCCGGCCTGGGCCGGCGGCCGGGCCCACCATCGCGAAGGAGACCCATGTCTGGCATCGAAACCCGCGTCCTGGACGTACCGGGCGCGCGCCTGCGGTACGACATCCGCGGTGACCTCTCCGCTCCGGGCGCCGCCGAGCGGGCCGTGTTCCTCCTCGGCTCGCCGATGGACGCGGCCGGCTTCGGCACGCTGGCCGGGTACCTCACCGACCGGCCACTGGTGACCTACGATCCGCGCCATGCCGGTCGCAGCCAGCGCACCGACAGCACCCCGCTCACCCCGGACGTGCACGCCGACGACCTGCATCGCGTGATCAACGACCTGGGACTGCCCGCGGTGAACGTCTTCGGCAGCAGCGGCGGCGCGATCAACGCACTGGCGCTGGTCGCCGCGCACCCCGAGCAGGTCCGGATCCTCGTGGCCCACGAGCCGCCCACCGTGTCGGTGCTGCCCGACCGCGAGCAGCTCGAGGCGGCGTGCCGCGACATCCACGACACCTACCAGCGCGACGGCATGGGCGCGGCCATGGCCAAGTTCATCGCGCTGACCAGCCACACCGGCGAGCTGCCCCGGGACTGGTCCGAGCGGCCCGCGCCGGATCCCGCCGCGTTCGGACTGCCCACCGACGACGACGGAAACCGGGACGACCCGCTGCTGGGACCCTCCATGCTGACCGTTCCGACGTACGAGCCCGACTTCGCCGCACTGGCGGCGGCGCCCACGACGATCCACCTGGCGGCGGGCGCGGAGTCCGAGGGGCAGCTGACCGCGCGGGCCAGCCGCGCGATCGCCGAGCGCCTCGGCACCGAGCTGGTGATCTTCCCCAGTCACCACGGCGGCTTCCTCGGCGACGAGTACGGCATGCCCGGCCGGCCTGCCGCGTTCGCCGCGCGGCTCAGGGAGCTGCTGGACGCCCACTGACCGGTCGGTGGCCGCCGCCGGTCAGCGGGCGTCGACCGGGAAGCGGGTCCGGCTGTACGGCGCCTTGCCGAGGGCAGGCACCCCGGCCACACTGCCCGGCTCGCGGAACGCCGGGACGAGCGCTCCTGGCCTCCACATCCGGCTCTTGCCGAGACCGACCGGCGCGGAGCACGAGACTCATCGGCGGCGAGGCCTGGCCGCTCGGCTCAGGCGGCCACCGGCTCGGGTTCGGTCTCGCCCACCCGCCGCCGGATGAACAGGGCGGTGATGACGGCGAGCACGCCGACGCAGCCGGCGACCACGAACGCGGAATGCAGGCCGTCGGCGTCGGGACTGGGCGCCGTCGTGGCGCTGCCGAGTGCGGCCACCGTGACGAACACGGCGGTGCCGAACGCCCCCGCGACCTGTTGCAGGGTGGCGAGGATGGCGCTGCCGTGGGAGTAGAGGTGGTCGGGCAGCGAGCCGAGCGACTCGGTCATCAGCGGCGTCATCATGAGCCCGAGCCCGGCCATGAGCAGGACGTGGATGCCGATGACCGCGGCGAGTGGCGAGCCGGGCCCGAGTGCGGTGAACAGCCACAGCGACACGGCCATCGCCGTGGCGCCGGGGATCACCAGCGGCCGGGCGCCGTACCGGTCGAACAACGCGCCGACGGGGCGGCCGAGCAACCCGAGAACCAGGCCCCCCGGCAGCACGGCGAGGCCGCTGACGAAGGTGCCGGTCCGCAGCACCGTCTGCAGGTACAGCGGCAGCAGGATCGCCGCGACGCCCAGCAGGCACATGAACAGCAACCCGGCCAAGGTCAGCGCCACCACGAAGCTGCGGTAGGTGAACGGGCGCAGGTCGAGCAGGGCGCGGTCCCGGCGTTGCAGCCGGGTCTGGCGCCAGCCGAACACCAGTAGCGCGAGTGCGCCGCCGACGATGGGCAGCCAGGGCGGCAGCAGATGCTCCCCGCCCCCGGACTCACCGAAACTGGTCAGGCCGAACAGGAGGCCGCCGAAACCGAGCGCGGACAGCAGCACCGACGGCAGGTCGAGTGGCACCGAGCGGGTCTCGCCGTCGAGGCGCAGCCAGGTCGCGCCGAGGGCGAGCGCCGCGAGGGCCAGCGGCAGCACGATCCAGAACATCCACCGCCAGCCCAGCGAGGCGAGCACCGCTCCGCCGATGGTCGGCCCGATGGCGGGGGCGACGGCGATGACGATCGTGATCGTGCCCATCGTCGCGCCGCGCCGCTCCACGGGCACCAGGCGCATCACCGAGGTCATCAGCAGCGGGATCATCACGGCCGTGCCGCAGGCCTGCACGACGCGCCCGGCGAGCAGCACCGCGAAGCCGGGGGCCAGTGCGCTGAGCAAGGTGCCCAGGCTGAACAGGGTCAGCGAGGCGAGGAACACCTGGCGCGGGGTGAACCGCTCGAGCAGGAACCCCGTGGTGGGGATCACCACCGCCATGGTCAACAGGAACCCGCTGGTCAGCCATTGCACCGTGGTGGTGGACACGCCGAGGTCGCCGGTCAGCTGGCGCAGCGCGACGCTGAGGATCGTCTCGTTGAGGATCATGACGAACGCCGAGACGACCAGCACCCCGATCAGCAGGCCCGCCCGTGGCGCCGCGGGCGGGGGCTCGGGCGTCGCGGTCGTGCTGGGCGCAGGGTCGGTCATCGGACACACCTCGTGGGAAGACGGGGGCTTTCGGCCGCGGCCGGCCCGCTGAACAGCGTTGTTCCCCGAAGGCCTGGCGACGTGCGGATGGTCGTGACTGTACCCGCACGCGCGTCCGGAAGAGACCGAATTTCGCTCGGAGCCGACTGTCACAGCCGGGGCGGGACCGGAGTCTGGATGCCGAGTACGCGCAACCGGAGGAGGACAGCATGGCAAGGATCCCCGACGCGACCATCACCGGCATCTACGGCGCTCTGGTCAAGCGCATGGCCCGCAAGCTGCTGGGCGAGGTGCCCGAGCCGCTCGCGGTGACCTGGCACCACCGCAAGGTGCTGGGCTTCAGCTTCAGCATGGCCCGCCGGATGCGGACGTGGGACCGGTGCGACGCGGACCTGAAGTCGTTCGCCCACATGGCCGTGGCCAGCCAGGTCGGCTGCGGGTTCTGCCTGGATCTGGGCTACTTCCACGCGCACAACGAGGGGCTCGACGTGGCCAAGGCGCGCGAGGTGCCCCGCTGGCGCGAGTCGGACGTCTTCACGCCGCTGGAGCGCGACGTCCTCGAGTACGCCGAGGCGATGACCCGGACTCCGACGGCTGTCACCGACGAGCTGTCGGCCCGGCTGCTGGAGGCGCTCGGCGCGGCCGGGCTGCTGGAGCTGACCACGACCGTCGCGGTCGCGAACCTGATGACCCGCACCAACACCGCGATCGGCATCGAATCGCAGGAGTTCTCGGCCTCGTGCGGCCTCGAGCCGCTGGCCGCGGCGCCTGCGGCGAGCACAGCCTGAACGATGGCTCAGCGCCGTCGCAGCGTCCCGGTGAGGGCGTGGGCCTCCTTGAGGAGCAGGGCCCCGAGTTCGCGGCGCCGGTGCTCGCGGAACCGGGACTCGACGCCGGTGAGGGTGAGCGCCCACGCGGGGGTGCCGCCGCTGGAGAACACGGCGGCGGCCATCCCCCAGCTGCCCTCCACCACCAGACCCGGGTTCACCGCATAGCCGTGCTGCCGGGTGAGGGCGATCCGTTCCCGGAGAGCGTCCGCGCCGTGCTGCGGTCCCCAGTGGACGGTGAGGTCGGTGCGCGCCAGGTAGTCGTCGATCTCGCGGTCGGGCAGCAGGGCCAGGATGACCAGCCCGGCGGAGACCACGCCCAGCGGGAAGCGGGCGCCTTCGTAGAGCACGAACGATCGGATGGGAAAGTCGCCGTCCTCGCGGAGCAGGCAGACGGTCTCGTCGCCGCGGCGTGCGGAGAAGAACGCGCTCTCGCCGGTGGCGGCGGCGAGGCGGTGCACGCTGGCCCTGGCGTGCCGGGTGACGTCGTAACGCTGCGCCGCGACCTCGCCGAGCAGGTACAGTTCGGGGCCGAGGAACCACCGGCCGGTGGCCTGGTCGCGGTCCACGTAACCCTCGTCGGCGAGCGCCACCAGCAGCCGGTGCGTGGTCGGCCTGGCCAGGCCGCTGGCTCGCGCGAGCTGAGACGTGGAGGCGCCGCGATCCTGGAACCCGGACAGGGCGCGCAACACCGCCGCGATGCGCCCGGTCAGGTGGACGGGGGTGGACGTCATGGTCACCGATCCTACGTTCACTGAATGAACGCCCCTCGCGGCGACGTTCACCGGGTGAGAAGATCGACGCCTGGATATTCCGCGGCATTGACCGAACCACCGCGCCGGTCTTGACTTCCCGCGACGCTCACTGAACGGACGCTGAGGAGGACTGGCATGCCCACTGTTCACCGCGACGCCGCGGAGGCGCTGACCGGCGTGCTCGCCGACGGCATCACCATCGCCGTCGGTGGGTTCGGCCTGTCCGGCAACCCGCACGATCTCATCGAGGCCGTGCGCGACTCGGGGGTGCGGGACCTGACGATCGTGTCCAACAACATGGGGGTGGACGGCGCCGGTCTCGGGTTGCTGCTGGAGAACCGCCAGGTGCGCAGGGTGCTGGCCTCCTACGTCGGCGAGAACACCCTGTTCGCGCAGCAGTACCTCGACGGTGAGCTCGAGGTGGAGTTCGTCCCGCAGGGCACGCTCGCCGAGCGGATGCGCGCGGGCGGCGCGGGGATCCCGGCCTTCTACACCAGGACCGGCGTCGGCACCCCGGTCGCCGAGGGCAAGCCACACGCCGAGTTCGACGGCGTCACCTACGTGCGGGAGCGCGGCATCGTCGCCGACCTGGCACTCGTGCACGCCCACACCGCGGACCGCGCGGGCAACCTGACCTACCGCTACGCCGCGCGCAACTTCAACCCGCTCGTCGCCACGTGCGGCCGCGTCAGCGTCGCCGAGGCCGAGATCGTCGTGGCCGACGCCTTCCTCGACCCGGACTCGGTGCTGACCCCGGGCGTGTACGTGGACCGGCTGGTCGCGGCGGCCGGTCGGGTCAAGCGGATCGAGAAGCTGACCGTGCGGCCGAGGGCGGAGGTCTGATCGTGGGCTGGACACGTGACGAGATGGCGGCGCTCGCGGCGCGTGAGCTGCGCGACGGCGACTACGTCAACCTCGGCATCGGCATTCCCACGCTGGTCGCCAACCACGTGCCTGCCGGGATCCGCGTGACCTTGCAGAGCGAGAACGGCATCCTCGGGCTCGGGCCGTTCCCTGCCGAGGGGGAGCAGGACGCCGACCTGATCAACGCGGGCAAGCAGACCGTCACCGTCAACCCCGGCGGCAGCTTCTTCGACTCGGCCACCTCGTTCGCGATGATCCGCGGCGGTCACCTCGACCTCGCGCTGCTCGGCGCGCTCCAGGTCGGCGCCAACGGCGACCTCGCCAACTGGACCGTGCCCGGCGCACTCGTCAAGGGCATGGGCGGCGCCATGGACCTGGTCGCGGGCACCAGGCGCGTCGTCGTGCTCACCGACCACGTCGCCAAGGACGGCAGCCCCAAGATCGTCGAGCGCTGCACGCTGCCGCTGACCGGTGCCGGGGTCGTCGACCGCGTCATCACCGACCTCGCGGTCCTGGACGTGACGCCCGACGGCCTGCGGCTGGTCGACACCGCGCCCGGCGTGACGGCATCCGAGCTGCGGCGGAAGACCCCCGCGGCGCTGCTCGGTGTGGACTGAGCGGGCTAGCTAGCCGGCCGTCCTGCCCAGCATCCCGCGCAGCAGAGTGGCGATCGCGGTCTCCGGGTCGAACTCCGGGTCGGGATGGGCGAGCTGGTTGGTCAGCAGCCCGTCGATCAAGGCCAGCAGCAGCCGCAGGTGCCGCTCCGGGTCGGCCGAGCCGAGGGCGGCGACCAGCGGCGCGGCCCAGGCGATCAGCCGCCGTTGCGCGTCGGCGATCTGGCGTTGCAGCGGCGGGTGGGCCGCCGCCTCGACCATGATCGCGTGGCGCGCGAGTGTCAGGACCCGGCCGCCGGTGCTGAGCTCGCGCACCAGCCTGCCCGCGGAGCGGGTGAAGCCGTCCCGGTCGGCCGGATCCACCGTCCCCAGTGTGGTCCAGGCGGCGATCTCGCGATCGAGGATGCGCCCGAGCACACCGGCCAGCAGGCTCTCGCGGGTGCGGAAGCGGTTGGAGGTCGAGCCGAGGGGCAGGCCCGCCCGCGCGTCCACGGCGCGGTGGGTGAGGTGGCGCGTGCCACGGGTGCCCAGCACGTCGATCGCGGCATCGAGCAGCTGCGTCTCCCGGTCGGACATGCCCGGCACACTACACGTGTAGTCATCGGCACTACATCTGTAGTACGGTGGGCTCATGGCGAGGACGGCGGCAGTGGTGGGTGGTGGCATCGGCGGGCTCACCGTCGCGGGCGGCCTCATCCGGGCGGGGTGGCGGGTCAGCGTGTTCGAGCGCGCGGAAGGACCGGCCACGACGGGTACCGGGCTGGGCATCTGGCCCACGGCGCTGCGGGCGCTCGACCGGCTGGGGCTGGGCGAGGCCGTCCGCGCCGCAGGACGGCGCCAGCCCGACGGGGCGATCCGCAGGCCCGACGGATCGAGGATCGCCACCATCGACGTCGGCAGGGTGCAGCGGCGGCAGGGCGACCCGGTGTATCTGGTGTCCCGGCCGGTGCTGCTCGGTCTGCTCGCCGGAGCGCTTCCGCCCGGCATCGTGCACTATGGCGTCGCCGTCGCCGATCCGGCGGCGCTGCGGGCCGAGTACGACCTGGTGATCGGCGCCGACGGCATCCACAGCACGGTCCGTGGCGCCCTCTTCGGGTCACGCTCCGGGCTCCGCTACTCGGGGGTCGTCGCGTGGCGCGGCAGCGTGGCGCTGGATCTCGAAGCGGGCGGTGAGACCTGGGGGCGGGGCCGGAAGTTCGGCCTCACCCCGCAGGGCCCGGGGTGCGCCAACTGGTACGCGACCCTGCGGGCCGCCGAGGACTACCGGCCCCCGGCCGGGGATCTGGCCGAGCTGCGCGGGCTCTTCGGCGACTGGCACGACCCGATACCCCGGGTGCTGGAGCGCATCGAGGACGGTGGCGTGCTGCGGCACGGCCTGCACTACCTGGCTCCGTTGCCCGGCTTCACCACCGGCAATGTCGCGCTGCTCGGGGACGCCGCCCACGCCATGACCCCGGATCTCGGCCAGGGCGCCTGTCAGGCGATGATCGACGCGGTCGTGCTGACCGAGGCCGTGGCCGGCGCCGACGACCTCGCCTCCGCCCTGCGGCGCTACGACCGGCTCCGGCGGCCGCCCACCCGGCGCCTGGCGGCCGCGTCGTTGCGGGCGGGCAGGCTCTCCCGGTCGACGCGGTGGCTGCCCGCGCGTGACCTGGCCATCCGCGGCGCGCTGGCCCTGGCCTCGCCGCGGTGAGACCGTCGCCGCACCGGGTGACATGCCGGACCGATCCCGGCAGATTCTTGATTCATTCCAGAAAATAGGGCACACTCCGTGCCGTGCCCACGACCACGGACTTCGAGCGGATGCTGCGGGGCGTCTCGCTGCGGGTGACGCGTCCCCGCCTGGCGGTGCTGTCCGCGGTGCACGATCACCCGCACGCCGACACCGAGTCGATCATCGGCGTCGTGCGGGACAACCTCGGCGAGGTGTCTCACCAGGCCGTCTACGACGTGCTGCGTGCGCTGACCACGGCGGGTCTGCTGCGGCGGATCCAGCCGCCCGGCTCGGTGGCGCGATACGAGTCACGGGTGGGGGACAACCACCATCACGTCGTGTGCCGGTCGTGTGGGGCCATCGCCGATGTCGACTGCGCCGTGGGCAGCGCGCCCTGTCTCACCGCGTCGGAGACACACGGCTTCACCATCGACGAGGCCGAGGTCGTCTACTGGGGCCTGTGCCCTGCCTGCTCCACCGCAACCCGTTCCTGACACACATCGAGACCGTCTGAAGGGATGTCCATGTCCGAGACCACCGAGTCCACCACGGGTGGCTGCCCGGTCGTGCACGGCGACCGCCTGCCGCACCCGACCCAGGGTGTCGGCAACACCCACTGGTGGCCGAACCGGCTCAACCTCAAGATCCTCGCCAAGAACCAGCCCGTGTCCAACCCGATGGACGCCGACTTCGACTACGCCAAGGCGTTCAACAGCCTCGACCTGCCCGCCGTGAAGCGGGACATCGAGGAGGTCCTGACCACCTCCCAGGACTGGTGGCCCGCCGACTTCGGTCACTACGGCCCGCTGATGATCCGCATGGCGTGGCACAGCGCCGGGACCTACCGGGTCAGCGACGGCCGCGGCGGCGCGGGCGCGGGGCAGCAGCGGTTCGCCCCGCTGAACAGCTGGCCGGACAACGTGAGCCTCGACAAGGCGCGCAGGCTGCTGTGGCCGGTGAAGCAGAAGTACGGCAGGAACCTCTCCTGGGCCGACCTGATGATCCTGGCCGGCAACGTCGCCCTGGAGTCGATGGGCTTCGAGACGTTCGGCTTCGCGGGCGGCCGGGAGGACACCTGGGAGCCCGAGGACGACGTCTACTGGGGTGCCGAGACCACCTGGCTCGGCAGCGACAAGCGCATCTCGGGCGGCGAGAAGCGGGTCCTCGAGAACCCGCTGGGCGCCACCCACATGGGCCTCATCTACGTGAACCCGGAGGGCCCCGAGGGCAAGCCGGACCCGGTCGCCGCCGCGCGCGACATCCGCGAGACCTTCAGCCGGATGGCGATGAACGACGAGGAGACCGTCGCGCTGATCGCGGGCGGGCACACGTTCGGCAAGACCCACGGCGCCGCCCCCGACTCCCACCTCGCCGCCGACCCGGAGGCCGCGCCGCTGGAGGAGCAGGGCTTCGGCTGGAAGAACACCTACGGCACCGGCAAGGGCGCCGACGCGATCACCAGCGGCCTGGAGGTCACCTGGACCACCACGCCGACCCAGTGGAGCAACGGCTTCTTCGAGAACCTGTTCGGCTACGACTGGGAGCTGTACCAGGGCCCCGGTGGCGGCTGGCAGTGGAAGCCGAAGGACGGCGCGGGTGAGGGCACGGTCCCGCACGCCCACGACGCGTCGAAGAAGATCGCGCCGAACATGCTCACCACCGACCTCGCGCTCAAGGTCGACCCGATCTACGAGCCGATCTCCCGGCGCTTCATGGAGAACCCGGACGAGTTCGCCGACGCCTTCGCCCGCGCGTGGTTCAAGCTGACCCACCGCGACATGGGACCGGTGCAGCGCTACCTCGGCCCCGAGGTGCCGAACGAGACCCTGATCTGGCAGGACCCGATTCCCGCCGTCGACCACGAGCTGGTCGGCGACGCGGACATCGCGGACCTCAAGCGCCGGGTCCTCGACTCGGGCCTGTCGGTGTCCGAGCTCGTGTCCACGGCGTGGGCGGCGGCCTCGTCGTTCCGCGGCAGCGACAAGCGCGGTGGCGCCAACGGCGCGCGGATCCGGCTGGAGCCGCAGCGCAGCTGGGAGGTCAACAACCCCGACCAGCTGGCGAAGGTGCTCCGCACGCTGGAGGGTGTCCAGGAGTCCTTCAACTCCGCGCAGAGCGGCACCAAGCGGATCTCGCTGGCCGACCTGATCGTCCTGGCCGGCTGCGCGGGCGTCGAGCAGGCCGCGAGGAACGCGGGCTTCGACATCCAGGTGCCGTTCACGCCGGGGCGGATGGACGCGTCGGAGGAGCAGACCGACGTGGAGTCGTTCTCCTACCTCGAGCCCCCGGCCGACGGGTTCCGCAACTACGTCGGCAAGGCGGCCCCGCTGCCCGCCGAGTACATGCTCGTCGACAAGGCGAACCTGCTCACGCTGAGCGCCCCGGAGATGACGGTGCTGGTCGGCGGTCTGCGGGCACTGGGCGCGAACTACGACAACTCGGCCCACGGTGTCCTCACCGACAAGCCCGGCTCGCTGACCAACGACTTCTTCGTCAACCTGCTCGACATGGGCACGGAGTGGAAGCCGACGTCGGAGGAGTCGGAGTTCTTCGAGGGCCGTGACCGCGCGACCGGCCAGGTCAAGTGGACCGGCAGCCGGGTGGACCTCGTGTTCGGCTCGAACTCCGAGCTGCGGGCACTCGCCGAGGTCTACGCGTGCGACGACGCGAAGGAGAAGTTCGTGCGCGACTTCGTCTCCGCGTGGAACAAGGTCATGAACCTCGACCGGTTCGACCTCGCCTGATCCGGTGAGCACGGTGTCCGGGCCTGCCGCTCGCGGGCCCGGACACCGGCACCGCCGGGTGGCGCGGCTCAGGCGTTGGCGGCGAGCAACGCCTCGCCCAGCGGGCTGCGCCAGTGCAGCACCCGGGCGCCGTCGCGCCGCCGGTCGACGAGGCGGGCGCGCCGCAGCGCGGTGAGGTGCTCGGAGGCGGTGGACACGGTCAGCGCGGCCGCGGCCGCGGCCTCGCTGGTCGACAACGGCTCGCTCAGGACGTGGAGCAGCCGTGCGCGGCCCGCGCCGAGCACCACGGCGATCGCGGCCTCGCCGGCTCCGTCGTCGCGCGACCACGTCTCGGTGACGCCGTGCGCGGGGTAGAACAACGTCGGCTGCGCGGGCCGCTCGGTCAGCACCGAGCAGCGCCGGGCCAGCACCGACGGCACCAGCACGAGCCCACTGCCCGCGCAGTCGACGATCTCCTCGTGCAGGCGCGTCCGCACGCGCACCGCGTCGCCCCGCCAGTCGACCGAGTCGTGCAGCGTGCCCACCATCGCCGCGATGCCGGAACTGGTCATCCGCCTCGACCGCACGGCGATGTCGGAGCGCAGCAGGCGGTCCAGCTGCGGCCAGTGCGGGGCGAGCGCGGCGTCCCAGAACTCCCGCCAGGCGTCGGCGATCATCGCCCGTGCCGAGCGGGGCCGCTCGCGCATCCGGCGCAGCGCCTCCCGTCGCGCGCCTGCCGAGCGCTCGACCATCTTGCCCAGATCGACGCGCATCGGCCCGAGTGGCGCCTCGCGCAGCCGGGCGACCTCGTCGTCGGCGGTCATGTCCCAGGCCGGGCTCGCGGTCAGGAAGTCGGGAAAGTAGCCGTCCCTGCCGATCAGGACACACAACAGGTCGAAGGCGCCGGAGGGCACGGCGTCGCGGACCGCGTGGATCCAGCCCCACTGCAGCGGATGGGCACCCGGCGTCTGCAGCGCCCGCACGGCGTGGCACAGCTCGTGCCCGGGGGAGACGCCGAAGCGCAGCGCGGAGATGTCGTCGGGCGCGAGCCGGAACTCCACGAACTTTCGGTCCACGCCGAAACATTAGCCGGGTTCCGCGGCCGCGCGAGAGCCTTGCGGCACCCGATGCGGACACCACCGCATCGACGGCCCGAAGGAGCGAAGCCATGCAGGTCGCCGCCCACAGAACCAGCACAGCCCACGCAGTCGACGCAACGGGCACGGACAGCACGGAACACGGGCGTCCGACGCCCGGCCCCCGTGCCATCCCCGCCGACGAGCTCCGCGTCGGCGAGAGCCGCACGCTGCGGTTCGAGGGGCGCCCCCACGGGTCCGGGATCTCGTTCTTCCTCGTCGAGAACACGCCGGGCCAGGGGCCCGGCCTGCACCGGCACCCCTACAGCGAGACGTGGACCGTGCTCGAAGGAGAGGCGACGATCCGTGCGGGCGGCGAGACGCTGGTCGCGCGGGCGGGGGACACCGCCGTCGTCGGCGCGGGCGTGTGGCACGGCTTCACCAACACCGGCTCCGGCGTGCTGCGGATCATGTGCGTGCACGCCTCGGACGTCATGATCCAGGAGTGGCTGCACGAGCAGTGACACCCGGCGGCGCGCGGGCGCCGCTAGCCTGGTGGCCGGAGGGCTCCGGCGGAAGGCGCTGACACCGATGACCGACAGCGACCCGCACATCCACGTCGAGGACAAGGTCGTGGAGGCGGGCGGCGCCGTCCGTGCCGCGTTCACCGCGGTGCTGGGCGTGGCCCGCGACGCGCCGAGTGTCGTCACCACCGGCTGCGGACGGCGGGTGCCCTACGCGATGACTTCGCCTCACCCGGAGAGCGTCACCTGCCTGCCCTGCCGCGAACACGCCGCCAGGGAGCACCGGCGTTTCGCCGAGCAGGTCGAGCAACTGAGCCGGATGCCCGGTGCGATCATCCCCCGTGACGACGCCGCCAAAGCCGTCCACCGGCACCGCGACCTCGCGAGCCGGTTCGCCCGCTAGGTGCGCCTGGAGTCCGCGGCGCGGCGGCCGGGCGCCGTGGCATCGGGCGCCTGCGCATCGCCTGACCTGCGCCGGTTCGCGAGTACGATGCTCCGGTGGCGCGCGACTGGCC
Organism: Prauserella muralis; assembly: GCF_003202285.1. Taxonomy (GTDB): domain Bacteria; phylum Actinomycetota; class Actinomycetes; order Mycobacteriales; family Pseudonocardiaceae; genus Prauserella_B; species Prauserella_B muralis. Next base: position 21,734 of record NZ_MASW01000004.1, on the reverse strand, counting down.
GCTGTCCGGCCGGGACGAGGAGCTGCGGTACGTGGCCGCGGCGATGCGGTGGCCTGCCACGGGCGGTTCCGGGGTGGTGCTCTCGGGCGCCGCCGGCGTGGGCAAGACCCGCCTGGCGCGCGAGGCGCTGGAGCTGGCCCGCGAGCGTGGCGCGACCGTGCGCTGGGCCTACGGCACCGCGTCGGCCAGGACGATGCCGCTCGGTGCGTTCGCCGGACTGCTCGGCGAGCTCGCTGCCGAACCCGCCCTGCTGCTGCGGCACGCCGCCGACGCGCTGACCGGCGGCCAGGCCCGGGTCGTGCTGGGCGTGGATGATGCGCACCTGCTGGACGAGGTGTCGGCGATGCTGGTGCACCACCTGGTGGTACGCCGGGTCGCGACGGTCGTGGCGACGCTGCGCTCCGGCGAACCGGTGCCCGGCGCCGTGCGGGCACTGTGGAAGGACGGGCATGTCCCGCGGCTGGAGATCCGGCCCCTGTCCGAGCCGGAGACCGCGGCCCTGCTGGAGGCGGCACTGGAGGGGCCGGTGGAGAGCGCGGCCGTCCATTGCCTGTGGTCGCTGACCGGCGGGAACCCGATGTTGCTGCGGCACCTGGCCGACGGTGAGCTCGCCGCGGGCCGGCTGCGCCACGTCGAGGGGCTGTGGTGCTGGCGGGGCCAGGCGCAGCTGTCGGTGGAACTGGCCGAACTGGTCCGGGAACGGATGGGGGAGCTGGCGCGCCCCGTGCGGGACGTGCTCGACCTGCTGGCGCTGGGCGAGCCTCTCGGGCACGCGGCACTGGCGCGGCTCACCGGCCCGGACGCGATCGAGGACGCCGAGTCGGCCGGGCTGGTGCGCCTTGACACCGACGGCCGCCGCCTGCCCGTCCGGCTGGCCCACCCGCTCTACGGCGAGGTGCGCCGCGCCGAACTGGGCGTCGCCAGGGCGCGCAGGCTGCGGGGGCGGATCGCGACCTCGATCGCCGGCACGGGTGGCCGGCGTTCCGGCGACACCGTCCGCAGGGCGGTGCTGACGCTCGACTCCGACCTCACCCCCGACCCGGTGCTGTTCGAGTCCGCGGCCAGAGAGGCGCTGCGGCTGCTCGACCTGGGCCTGTGCGAACGGCTCGCGCGGGCGGCCGTGGACGCGGGCGCGGGCCGGGAGGCGAAGCTGGCTCTCGGCTACGCCCTGACCTGGCTGAGCAAGGGGCCCGAGGCCGAGCAGGTGTTCGGCGAACTCCACGCGTCGGCGGGTGCCGGCCCGGAACGGGCCCACCTGGCGCTGGTGCGAACCGGGAACCTGTTCTGGACGATGCGCGACGAGGCGGCCGCCGACGCGGTGCTGTCCGCTGCGCTCGCCGAGACCACCGACGCCTCCGCCAGGGCGGCCCTCACCGCGATGCGCGTGGCACTGGACGCGTCCCTGGCCCGCGCGCGCACGGCGCTCGGCAGCGGGCTGCGGCTGCTGGACTCCCCGCTGCTCGGTGGGCAGGTGAGGGCACTGGCCGCCGTGGGTGTCATGGCCGCGGCCGCGGTGCTGGGCCGCGTCGACGACGTGCGGCGCGCCGCTCCCGTCGCCTACGAGGCGGCGCGCACGTCGGATGCCGGCGTGCTGCGCTTCGGCATCAGCGATTCGCACATCCTGGCGTTGCGGCTGAGCGGAAACGTCCGGGAGATCGAGCCGATCGCACGCGAACGGCGGGCCGACAGCGTCGACGTGCCCGGGCCGCCACAGCTGATGGGTCTCGTGCTCCTGGGCCAGGCGGCACTGGCCGCCGGCCGCGTGCGCACCGCCGTCCGGTGGCTGCGCGAGGCGCGGGCGGGCCTGCGGGCGGTGGCCACCCACGAGTTCCGGTTCCGCTGCCGCCTGCACCTCACCCAGGCGCTGGCACTGGCCGGGGAGACCGAGGCCGCCCGGCGCCTGCTGGCCGAGCTCGACGCGGAGCGGCACCCGGCGTACCGGTTCCACGAACCCGACGTCGTGCTGGCCGGGGCATGGGTGTGCGCCGCCGAAGGGGCGACCCGCGAGGCGATCGCCGCGGCGCGGTCGGCCGCAGACTGCGCGCGCGACGCCGACGCACCGGCCTACGAGGTGCTCGCGCTGAACATCGGCGTCTGCTTCGGCGATCGCGACGCCGGTGGCCGCCTTGGCGAGCTGGTGAGCCGGGTGCAGGGGCCGCGAGCGCCCACGGCGCTGGCGCATGCCCAGGCGCTGGCCGAGCAGGACGGTGCGGCGCTGCTGTCGGTCGCCGGCCGCTACGAGGCGATGGGCGACCGGCTCGCCGCGGCCGACGCCGCCGCGCAAGCCGCCACCGCCTGCGCCCGGCGGGGCCTGCGCGGCTCGGCCGCCGTGGCCGCCGCCCGCGCCCACCACCTCGCCGAGGCGTGCGAAGGTGCGCGCACCCCGGCGCTGGCGGCAGCGGCGAGCCCGCTGCCCCTGACCGCGCGGGAACGCGAGGTGGTCACGCTCGCCGCACAGGGGCTGTCCAACCGGGACATCGCGCGACGGCTGGTGCTGTCGGTGCGCACCGTGGAGGGCCACCTGTACCGGGTCGGCACCAAGCTCGGCGTCGGCGACCGCGCCGAGCTCGCGGCGCTGCTGCGGCAGGCGCACATCGAGTAGTCCGGTACTCGCACCGCGGCCGCGCGGGGCCGCGACACTCGGTCCACCAACTGGGCAGCGTTTTACGGACCCGGGAGTCACCGTGACCACACATGTGCAGTACACCCCGCCCGGCGAGGGCATCCGGCACGTCATGATCGACGGCGTGCACATCGTGAAGGTCGGCGCCGAGGCCACCGGCGGCGCCTACGAGGTGTTCGAGGTGGAGGCCCCGCAGGCGCCGCCCGCGCCGCCGCACCGCTCGCCGTGGGCGGCCGCGCTGTACCTGCTCGACGGCGCGCTCACCGTGCACGTGGACGGCCGGTCCTACCAGCTCGCTCCCGGTGCGACGGTGGCGGTGCCCGCGGGCGCGGCCTACACCGTCGAGGTCACCGGCGCCGCGGCGCGGTTCCTGGCGTTCACCACCGGCGACGGCGCGGGCAGGCTGTTCGCCGACCTCGCCGCCACCGTCCCGGCGGACCGGCCGTTCGCGGAGATCATGCCGCTGCTGCAGCAGGTCATCCGCAGGCACTCCGTCACGGTCGCGTGAGGGGGGCGACCGTGATGGACAGGACCGTTCTCGTCACCGGCGCGGGCCGGGGCATCGGGCACGCGAGTGCCGAGCATCTCGCGCGCTCCGGATGGCAGGTGTTCGCCGGGGTCCGCGACGAGGTCGCCGCCAAGGATCTGGCCGCGTCCTCGCCGCGCATCACGCCGGTGGAGCTGGACATCATCGTTGCGGAGCAGGTGGCGGCGCTGGACGCGGTGCTGCCACCGCGGCTGGACGCCGTGGTCAACAACGCGGGCGTCGCCGTCGGCGGCCCCGTCGAGACGGTTCCGCTCGAGCAGGTGCGCCACCAGTTCGAGGTCAACGTCGTCGGCCAGCTCGCCGTCACCCGCGCCGTGCTGCCGCGGCTGCGGGAGAGCCGGGGTCGTGTCGTGTTCGTGTCGTCGGTCAACGGCAGGGTGTCCATCCCGATGTCCGCTGTGTACAACGCGTCGAAGTTCGCGCTGGAGGCGCTGGCCGACAGTCTGCGCGTCGAGCTCCGCCCGTGGGGTGTCCGCGTCGTGCTGATCGAGCCAGGGTGCATCGACACCGATCCGTGGCGGGGCATGATGGGCTTGCTCGACGAGGTCGCCGACGGGATGAGCCCGGAGCATCGCGAGCTCTACGCCGCGCACCTGGCAGGTCAGCGCACCCTGTGCCAGAGGCTGCAGCAGCAGACGAAGCCCGCCGCGACCGTCGCCGCCGCCATCGAGCGGGCACTGACGGCCCGCCGTCCGCCGAGCCGCCGCCTGGTCGGGTCGGACGCACGGTCCCTCGCCGCGATGAAGACCCTCCTGCCGGCGCGGGCACTGGACGCCGTCTGGGCCCGCGGTCTGCTCGCGGGCGGTGACCGGGGCCGGTGAGCCGGGCGGTGCGGGCCGTTGTGGTCGCCGGGCCCACCGGGTAGGACGGTCGTGGGGGCCGAGGTGTACTGACGGAGGGCTGGATGGGCGAGACGGTGTGGCGACTCGCCCAGGACGTCCTGAGCGGGCGGCAGCCGATCTCCCCGGGCCTGCCGACGCACCCGGCCGAACGCGTCGCGGTGGCCACGTGGCAGCACGGCGCGTTCGGTGCCGTGCTGCAGGTGGTGCGGTCGCACAACGGCGAGTTCGGCTACAGCGAGGTCGGCGCGCGGCTGGAGGACGGTGACTGGTGCTGGCTGGGCGAGGGCGGCGGCGATCTTCCCGCCGCCAGTCATGCCGAGCTCGGCGCGGCGCCGGGGGAGCTGCTCGCCTGGTTCTCCACGCACGCCACCTCGATCGGGGAGCCCGATGACGACGAGCCCGACGAGCCCCACGAGGACGCCTGGGGCGCGGGCGACTTCCTGGTCGGCGACTTCTCGGGCGTCCGGACCGACAAGGTTGCTCACGCGTGGTCCACCGACCCGTTCGGCGACTCCGGCCGGATGTTCGTGACGGTGCTGGGCTTCGCGGCGCCCGAGGTGGCGTTCCTGCGCCAGGAGATGCCGGACGGCGACTCCGTCCTGCGGGTTTCGCCGTCCGGGCTGGTCATCGTCGGGCATTTCAGCGACGAGCCGGCCCCGGTCACCCCTCTCGACGAGCGCGGCGATCCGCTGGCATCCGCAGGCCGGTTGCCGGGGTGACGATGTGGGCGCCGATGATGTCCGCCGTCGAGGCCGTCGCGGCAGACTGGCGGCATGACCGACGTGGTGGGTTCGCATCCGCAGTACGACGAGTTCGCCGACGAGTTCCTCGACCATGCCGCTGACGGCTTCCACAACGCGCACTACGACCGGCCGGCATGCCTGAGCCTGCTCGGCGAGATGGCCGGGCGCAGCGTGCTTGACGTGGCCTGCGGGCCGGGTCTCTACGCCGCGGAGCTGGTGGCCCGCGGTGCCCGCGTGATCGGGCTCGACCACAGCCCGCGCATGATCGAGCTGTGCAGGGAGCGGGCTCCCGCGGGGGAGTTCCACGTGCACGACCTCGGCGACAGGCTCGACTGGCTGCCCGACGGCGCGGTCGACCGGGTGCTGTTCGCGCTCGCGCTGGAATACGTCGACGACAGGGTTGCCGCGTTGCGGGAGCTGCGCCGGGTGCTGCGGCCGGACGGGGCGCTCGTACTGTCCCGCTCCCACCCCACGGGCGACTGGCTGCGGCAGGGCGGCAGCTACTTCGACGTCCGCGTGATCGAGGAGGTCTGGAGCCGCGGCTGGCGCGTCCGGTACTGGCTGGCTCCGCTGGAACGGACCTGCGAGGAACTGCACGAGGCGGGCTTTCTCCTCGAACGGCTGCTCGAGCCGAGGCCCGCGCCGGAGGCGGCCCGGCTCGACCCCGACCGCTACGCGTCGTTGTCCCGCGAGCCGACGGGGTTCCTTGCGATCAGGGCGATACCGGATCCCCGGCGCTGAGCACGAGCGGCCCGCCGCCCGCCCAGCCGGGCCGCCTCAGCCCGGCTGGGCGGGCGGCGGGGAAGCGGTGACGGGGCCGCCGGGCACAGGCCGATCCACGTCGGGGAGCCGGGGGTCGGCCCGCTCGGGCAGTATGTCGGCGGTCTCGGCGAGCCAGCGCAGCAGGACCTGGGACATCCGCGCCTCGACGTGGGCCACCTCGGGGTGGCCTGCGAGGTTGTGCGCCTCGTCGGGGTCGGCGGCCCTGTCGTAGACCTCGGCGGGCTCGTACAGCCGCCACACGTAGGTCCAGCGCTGATCGCGCACCGCGAAGGCCTTGCCGACGGCGTGCGGCCGGTCGTGCTGCAGCGCGCCCTTGAGGTCGTAGGGGAACCCGTTGCGCTCGAACTTCGGCTCCTCCTCGGCCAGGAAACCGCCCTCGCTGAACGCGTACTCCCGGTGACCGGCCGCGGGATCGCGCAGCACCGGCAGCAGGCTCCGGCCGAAATGGTGGTACCCGGCGTCGATCCCGGCGAGCTCGAGCAAGGTGGGGAAGACGTCGATCAGCTCCACCATGTCCTCGATCATCCCGGCCTCGGGCACACCCGGCCCGCTGAGAATGACCGGGTCGCGCGTGATGCAGCTGTGCAGCGCCGAGGGCCACTTCTCGATCACGCCGAAGTCGCCGAGGTACTCGCCGTGGTCGGAGAAGAACACCACGACGGTGTTCTCGGGGGCGGCGTCGACGAGCCTGCCCACGTGGTGGTCCAAACGCGACACCATGCCGTGGTAGGTGGCGGCGACCTCACGCCACATCTCGGGTGTCACGCGGTCGGTGCCGTAGTAGTCGCGGATGCCCTGCAGGTAGGCGGGTTCCGGGCCACTGCCGGACACGTGATCGGGTTGCGCGTCGCGGTCGTGCAGGGAGAACCACGGCTCCTGAGCCTGAAACGGGCAGTGCGGGGCCACCAGCGGTGCGAACAGCACCCAGGGCTGCTCGGGCGGTCGGGCGAGCCACTGCTCGGCGGTGCGCACGGCGGCCTCGTCGAAGTCGACGTCGTCGGCGTCGAGAACCCGTCCCCGGTAGAACAACCGGTCCCACACGTCGTCGTCGCCTCCCGGCAGCGCAGGCCGTTCGGTCTCGGTCCGCCGGCCGTCCGCCCAGCGGCCGCTCGTCGGCCGTGTCGCGAACCCGTGCTCGTCGGCGGCCAGTTCGGTCGCGCCGGGGCCGAACGTGTCACCGCGGTCGCCCACCCACGCCACGCGGTAGCCGTTCGCGCGGAAGGCGCGCAGGAAGTTGGGCTCGTCGGCGCGCAGGGGAGTGCCGAACGAGCGGTGGCCAGCCGTGTGCGGATACCAGCCGGACAGGAACGACGCGCGGCTGGGCGAGCACACCGGGTGCTGCGCGAAGGCGTTGCCGAACGCGGCCCCGGACGCGGCGAGCGCGTCGAGGTGCGGGGTGTGGGCCCGGGCGTTGCCGAACGCCCCGACGGCATCCGCGCGCAGCTGGTCGGCCACCACGACCAGGAAGTTCGGCCGAGACGTCATCGTTATCTCCGTTCCTTGTTCAGTCCTGCGACCTGCGCGAATCCGCCGAGGCGGCAGCCCGTCGAGGCCTTTTCGGTGCGTGAGACCGCGATCTCACCCTTGCACCTTACCGAGTACTCGGTAAGGTAACCGCCACCACACGGAGCGGCAAGGAGGAGCCCGTGACAGAAGCGCCGTCGGTGCGTAACCGCCGACCGCCGGGTGAGCGGCGGGAGCAGATCCTGGCCGTCGCCACCGAGATGTTCGGAGAGAGCGGATTCCGCGGTGTCTCACTCGCCGACATCGCCGCCCGCGTCGGCATCTCCCAGCCGGGGCTGCTGCACCACTTCCGGAGCAAGGAGGAACTCCTGGTCGCGGCGCTGGAACGGCGCGACGCCGACAGTTCCGAGTTCATCCAGGAGATGTTCCGCAAGGCCTCGGTGGTGGACGCGGTCCTGTCGCTGTGCCGCCACAACATGGAGAACCCGGCGTCGATGCGGCTGTTCGCCGTGGAGTCGGCCGAGAGCATCGAGCCCGGCCACCCGGCGCACGAGTTCTTCCGGCGCCGCTACGTCCGGGTGCGCGAGGCCACGGCCGGGCGCATCCGCCGCGACCAGCGACTCGGCAGGCTCCCCGCGGAACTCGATCCCGCGACGTTCGCGGCCGAGTTGCACGCCGTGATGGACGGGCTCCAGGTCCAGTGGCTGCTGGACCCGACCTTCGACATGGCCGGGGTGCTGGCCGCCTACCTCGACCGGTTCCGGCGCCCGGAGGGGGATGCGCAATGAGCCACCAGCTCGAGGCGCACCTGGACGCCCTGGTCGGCAAGCTCGACCTGGCGCGGAAGGTCCGGTTGCTGACCGGTGCCGCGCACTCGCGCACCTACGCCGAGCCCGCCGTGGGGCTGCGGGAGATGATCCTCTCGGACGGTCCGGCAGGGGTGCGCGGGCTCACGTCCGACGACGAGGCGCCCTCGGCCTGCCTGCCCTGCCCGACGGCGATCGCGGCGACCTGGGACACCGGCCGCGCCGCGGACGTGGGCAGGCTGCTCGCGGCCGAGGCTCGGCGCAAGGACGTCGACGTGGTGCTGGCGCCCACCATCAACCTGCACCGCAGCCCGGTCGGGGGACGGCACTTCGAGTGCCTGTCCGAGGATCCGCTGCTGTCCGGCCTGCTCGGCGGTGCGCTTGTCGGCGCGCTGCAGGAGCACGGCGTGGCGGCGACGGTCAAGCACTACGTGGCCAACGACTCCGAGACCGAACGCTTCTCCGCCGACGTCCGGCTCGGTGAGCGCCCGTTGCGCGAGGTCTATCTCGCGCCGTTCGAGGACATCGTGCAGAGCGCCCGGCCGTGGCTGGTCATGGCGGCGTACAACGCGGTCAACGGCACCACGATGACGGAACACGCGCTGCTCGACGACCCGTTGCGCACCCGGTGGGGCTTCGACGGCGTGGTCGTGTCGGACTGGCGGGCCACCCGCTCGCTCGCCGCCGCGGCGGCCGGTCTCGATCTGGCCATGCCGGGGCCGGACGGACCGTGGGGCGAGGCACTGCGCACAGCCGTCGAGGACGGCGCCGTCCCGGAGTCCGCATTGGACGCCAAGATCAGGAACCTGCTGCGACTGGCGGCTCGCGTGGGAGCGCTCGATTCCGTGGCCGCCGAGCGGCCCGCGATCGCGGTGGGCGGCGGCGAGGTGCGCGCACGGCTGCGCACGGCGGCGGCCGACGGCACCGTGCTGCTGCACAACGCGCGGGCGGCCCTGCCACTCCCGGTGGAGCGGATCCGCCGGGTCGCGGTGATCGGCGAACTGGCCGAGAATCCGCGCATCCAGGGCGGCGGCAGCGCCGAGGTGCGCCCCGCCCACGTCGTGTCCCCACTCGACGGACTGGTCTCCGCGCTGCCTCCGGAGGTCGAGGTGACCTACACCGCGGGCAGCTACCTCGACGGTGACCCCGGCGCGCTGCCCCCGGCGTTGCTGCACGCGCGGGCCGGCGAGCCGGCCGCACGGGTCCGGTGGCTCACCGAGTCCGGCGACGAGGTGCTGACCGAACGCAGGGAGACCGGCGAGCTGGTGCGGTTCGGCAGCGACGTGCCCGAGGGAGCCGCCACCGTGGAGCTGACCGCCACGATGCGCCCGGATCTCACCGGCACCTGGCAGCTGGGCTTCCGTGGCGCGGGCACGATCACGTTCGAGGTCGAGGGCAGGACACTCCACGACGGATACGTCGCGCCGGAGCACGACGGGCCGGGCGCGGACATCCTGACGCCGCCCATGCGCACCTTCGACCTCGAACTCGTGGCGGGACGCCCGGTGCGACTGCTGCTGCGGCAACGCATCCCGGACTCCGGCGCCACCCTGTCCTTCCGGTCGAGGCGTCCCCGCCGGTCCCCGGCCGAGGAGCTGAGCCGGGCGCGGCAGGCCGCTCGCGCCGCCGACGCGGCGATCGTCGTCGTGGGCACGAGCTCACAGATCGAGAGCGAGGGCTTCGACCGCGCGCATCTGTCGCTGCCCGCGGGCCAGGACGACCTGGTGCGGGCCGTGGCCGGGGAGAACGCGAACACCGTGGCCGTGGTCAACGCCGGAGCCCCCGTGCTGCTGCCGTGGAGCGACGACGTCGCCGCCGTGCTCGTCACGTGGTTCGGCGGGCAGGAGGTCGGCGCCGCGCTCGCCGACGTGCTCACGGGCGCGGCCGAGCCGGGCGGGCGGCTGCCGATGACCTGGCCGCGGCGGATGGAGGACGTGCCGGTTCTCGACACGCGGCCCGTCGACGGCCGCCTGCACTACCGCGAGGGCCTGCACGTCGGCTACCGCGCGTGGCTACGGGACGGCGTCGAGCCCGCGTACCCGTTCGGGCACGGCCTCGGCTACACCACCTGGGAACTCGCCGGCGTGCGGCCGCCGGAGGCCGTCCGCAACACCGGCGACCCGGGGCGGCCCGCGACCGTGGTCACCGCCACCGTCCGCAACACCGGCGACCGGGCGGGCAAGCAGGTCGTCCAGGTCTACCTGGCGCGCCCCGGCTCGGCCATCGACCGGCCCGCGCGCTGGCTCGCCGGGTTCGCGCCCGTGCACGCGGGACCCGGGCAGACGGCCGACGTCGACGTCACGGTGCCGTGGCGTGCCTTCTGCCACTGGGATCCGCGGCAGGGGGACTGGACCGTGGAACCGGGAACCTTCGACGTCCACGTCGGCTTCTCCTCGGCCGATCTCCACACCACGACATCGGTCGACGTGCCGTCCGGCACCCAGGCCGGATCCAGGGGGAGCGACAACCCTGTCCCAGCTCGCGGGGCCTCCCGCGACCAGTAAGTGAATGAGGTGGTCCACCGATGTACCCCACAGGACGACGATTCCCCCTCGGCTCGGCGGTGTCCCGTCGTACGGTCCTTGGCGGCCTCTCCGCCCTCGGACTGGCCACGGTGGTCGGTTGCCGCTCGGCCGTGCAGGAGTCAGGCCAGGGCGGCGCGGCGACGAAACCGGTCCGCGGCGGCACGCTCGTGACGACCGTGGCCTCGGAGCCGGTCCCCGGCGCCTACTTCACCGGCCGTCCCGGCAACATCTTCTGGTCCCGTAACGTCCTTGAGCCTCTGCTGCTCCTCGACGACAGCGGCAAGGAAATCCCGTTGCTGGCCACCGACTGGTCGCTGTCCCAGGAGAACCGGGTATTCACGGCCACGTTGCGCGAGGGCGTGAAGTTCCACTCCGGACGGCCCTTCACGGCCGACGACGTCGTCTTCAGCCTGGAACGAGAGATGGCGGGCGACGGCCTCGCCTCGCTGAAGGGCGCGATGGAGGGCTGGCAGGTCAAGGCGACCGGGAAACACACCGTGACGATCGAGTCGCCACGTCCGCTGCAGGAGATCGTGACCAGCATTCTCGACGTGACACCGATCATCGACCGCGAGACCTACCGTGGTCTCGAGGACGGTTCGGAGGTCATCGGGACCGGCCCGTTCCTGTGGTCGGAGTATCGGGCGGGCACCGACCTGGTGATGAAGCGCAACGGGTCGTACTGGGAGGACGGGCTTCCCTACCTGGACGGCGTCGAGGTCACGGTGATCAAGGACTCGACGGCGCAACTGGCGGCATTGCGCTCAGGCCGGGTCCAGATCGCCAACGGACTGTCCACCGAGGACGCCAAGACGATCGTCGACGACTCGACCTACCTGCTGAACGCCCACCACGGGCTGCTCTACGGGGTCGCCTTCGACGTCACCCAGCCGCCGTTCGACGACGTCGACCTGCGCCACGCGGTGGCTTACGCGATCGACCGCGACCGCATCAACAACCAGGTCATGGGCGGCCTCGCGGGCACCTCCGCCCTGCCGTGGTCCGAGGACGTGACCGGCTACCCGAAGGACCTGGCCGGCACCTACAGCTACCAGCCGGACAAGGCGCGGCAGCTCGTCGAGAAGGCCGGGGCCAGGGGCACGTCGCTCCAGATCGACCTGCACAATCTGCCCGTCCCCCGCAAGATCTACGAGATCCTCGCACGGAACCTGTCGGACGTGGGCCTGCGGCCCTCGCCGCGGGAGCTGTCGATCGCCGACTTCGAGCCACAGCGATCCGCGGGCAAGCTGGGTCCGGCATACCTCATCTGGTCCGCGACGGCGGGGCTGCCGCCCGCCCTGATGCTCGACGCGCTGGCCGAACTGCGCCCGGAGGGCAACACACAGGGCTACCGCGACGCGGAGTACCAGCGCCTCGCGCAGGCTCTCATCGACAGCCCCGACGAGAGCGCCACCGCGTCGCGGCTGCGCGATCTTTCGCAGAAGATGCTCGACGACGCGGTCTTCCTTCCCTACGCCTACACGCCGCTCACCGACGTCCAGACCAGCTCGGTGCGCGACATGGTCACCGGCCGGTACGGGCGTCTGATGAGGGCTGCCTACCTCGCGAAGTGAGGTCACTGATGTTGCGCTTCCTGGTGCGGCGTTTGCCTTCGGTGGTGTTCGTCCTGCTGGCGACCACCGTGGTGGCCTTCCTGTTGCCGCGGCTGGCTCCCGGTGATCCGGCGTCGGTGGCGGCGGGTCCGGAGGCCACCCCGGAGCAGATCGCGGCACTCCGGATCGAGATGGGACTCGACCGGCCCCTCATCCAGCAGTACCTCGACTGGATGGGCGGGCTGTTCACCGGTCAGCTCGGCGAGTCGCTGCAGTTCCGCCGCCCGGTGTCGGAGCTGATCGGCGCCCGGCTGGAGAGCACGGTCGAGCTGACGGTCGCGGCGACGCTGCTGATGATCGTCGTCGGCATCGGGCTGGGCGTCTTCGCCGGGTCGGCGCGGTCGCGGTGGTCCCGGTTCACCGCCGATGCCACCAACACCACGCTGCTGGCGATGCCGCCGTTCCTGGCGGGCCTGCTGCTGGTGATCCTGCTGGGCGTCACGTTCCGCGTGCTGCCGATCAGCGGGGAGGTGGCGGTCCTGGACGACCCGGTGATCGGGCTGCAGTACCTGATCCTGCCCGCGATCGCGCTGGCGGTGCCGATGTCGGGCAGCATCGCGATGCTCGTGCAATCCTCGATGGACAACGCGTGGCGGCAGGACTATGTCGACCTCGCCGTGGCGAAGGGTGTGGGGCGGCGGCGGATCGCGGTGCGGCACGTGGTGCGCAACAGCCTCGGCCCCGCGGTGGTGGCGATCGGCATCCGGTTCGGTGAGATGCTGGCCGGCGCTGTCGTCATCGAGATGATCTTCGCAAGGAACGGGCTCGGGCAGCTGGCGGTGACCAGCGTGCAGAGCGCGGACTACAACGTCGTGCAGGTGCTCATCGTCGGCGCGGTGGTGATCGCCGTGGTCGTGCAGCTGCTGACCGAGATCGCGATGGCCACCCTCGATCCCCGTGTCCGGTTGGGAGTGTGACGACCATGACGACGATCGACACCACCGGCGGCACCCCGGAGTCCGCGGCACCGCGCCGCGGCGGTGACGGCGCATTGCGGCGTTATCTCGCTGCCCTGCGCACGCCGCGCGGGGCGGCCGGAGCCGGGCTGCTTGGCGCGCTCGTCCTGCTGGCGCTGCTGGCCCCGGCGCTGTTCCCCGGCGGCTACGACGAGCAGGGCAGCGGCGGGCTCGCCGGTGCGTCGGCGGCCCACTGGATGGGCACCGACGAACTGGGCCGCGACATCCTCGCGCGCACGGTCTACGGCCTGCGGACCGACCTGTCCCTGCTGCTGACCGCCGTGCCGGCGAGCGCGGTCATCGGCACGCTGATGGGCCTGTCCGGCGTGCTCTCGCGTTGGCTGGGCGCCGGGATGCAGCGGCTGCTCGACGTCATCCTCGGCTTTCCCGGGATCGTGCTGGGCATGAGCGTCGTGCTGGTGATCGGCACGGGCTGGCTGGCGCTGTTCGCCTCCATCCTGGTGATCGGGCTGCCGTTGTTCGGCCGCCAGGCCAGGGCCGGGCTGCAGATCGAGCAGGAACGCGAGTACGTGCTGGCCGCGCGGGTGCTGGGCGTGCGGCGCCGGACGGTGATGACCCGGCACGTGCTGCCGAACATCGTCGACCCGATCGTGGTCAACGCCGCCGTGTACATGGTGGTGGCGATCTTCATCGAGGCCGGGCTGAGCATCGTCGGCCTCGGCATCCAGCCGCCCATCCCGTCGCTGGGCGCCATGCTCAACACCGGCGCCCGCTACCTCGAGGTCCACCCGGCCTACGTCATGGGACCCGGCCTGGTGCTGCTGCTGCTCACGCTGGCCTTCACCCTCCTGTCCAACGCGCTGAACAAGGCGGTGCTCCGGAAATGAACGCGATCGCGCAGGGCATCATGACCGAGACGGGCCACGACGAGGCGGGCCCGTTGCTGGACGTGCGCGGCTTGCGCACCGAGTTCGTCACCGGCGCGGGCACCGTGCGGGCGGTCAACGACGTGAGCCTGACCGTGCGCCGCGGCCAGGTTCTCGGGGTCGTCGGCGAGTCCGGCTCCGGCAAGTCGGTGACCGCGCGCTCGATCCTGCGCATGGTTCCCGAGCCGGGCCGGATCACCGGCGGCGAAGTGCAGTTCGAAGGGCGCGACCTGCTGGCGCTGTCCGAGCCGGACATGCGCGCCCTGCGTGGCAGCGAGATCGCGATGGTCTTCCAGGACCCGCAGTCCGCGCTGAATCCCGTGCTCACCGTGGGCTACCAGATCGCCGAGGCGCTCATCGTGCACGGGGCCGGCAAGCGGACGGCCCGCTCGCGCGCGCTCGACCTGCTGCGCCAGGTGGGCATTCCCGACGCCGAGCGCCGGATCGACGACTATCCGCACCAGTTCTCCGGCGGGATGCGGCAGCGGGTCGTGATCGCCATCGCGCTGGCCGGGTCGCCGTCGCTGCTCATCGCGGACGAGCCGACCACCGCGCTGGACGTCACCATCCAGGCCCAGATCCTGCGCCTGCTCGGCAGGCTGCGCGACGAACTGGGCATCGCGGTGCTGATGATCACCCACGACATGGGCGTGGTCGCCGAAACGTGCGACGACGTCGTGGTGATGTACGGCGGGCGGGTCGTCGAGCAGGGCCCGGTCGAGGTCGTCTTCGCCCGCCAGGAGCATCCCTACACCGCCGACCTGCTCAAGGCGATGCCGCGCCTGGACACCGGCGCCCAGGTTCGCCTGCCCGCCATCCCCGGGATGCCACCCGACCCGGCCGCGCTCCCGCCGGGATGCGCGTTCCACCCCCGGTGCCGACTGGCCGAGGACCAGTGCCGCACGGCCGTGCCCGGCCTGACACCCCAGGGCGGGAAGGGGCAGTCGGCGGCGTGCTGGGTCACCGGGCGGGGTGTGCCGATCCCGCCGCTGGACGCCGTGCCCGGCGAGGCCGGCGCCCGTGCCGGTACCGGTGGCGCGCCGCTGCTTCAGGTCCGGGACCTGCGGGTCGACGTCGGCTCCGGCCGCAGGGGCCTGTTCGGCAGGCCCGAACCGGTGTACGCGGTGGACGGCGTGAGCCTGTCCGTCGCGGGCGGCGAGACACTGGGCCTCGTCGGCGAGTCCGGCTGCGGCAAGTCCACGCTGGCGCGCACGATCGTCGGCATCAACCGGCCCGCGGCAGGCGAGGTCACCGTCGGCGGCGCCGCCGCGGGCACCCCCGGGGGCGCGCGTGCCCTGCGCTCGGCGGTGCAGTACGTCTTCCAGGACCCCTACGCCTCGCTCAACCCGCGCCGTACGATCCGGCAGTCCCTCGACGAGGCACTGGAGATGCGCGGCGTGCCGAGGCCCGAGCGCGCCGCCGAGGCGAGCGCCCTCCTGCGCCGGGTCGGCCTGAACGACACGCACCTGGACCGCTACCCGCACGCGTTCTCCGGTGGGCAGCGGCAGCGCATCGGCATCGCGCGGGCGCTGGCCGTCGAGCCGAAGGTGCTGATCTGCGACGAGCCGGTGTCCGCGCTGGACGTGTCCATCCAGGCGCAGATCATCAACCTGCTGGAATCGCTGCGCGACGAACTCGGCCTCGGCTACCTGTTCATCGCCCACGACCTCTCGGTCGTGCGCCACCTCTCCGACCGGGTCGCCGTCATGTACCTGGGCAAGATCGTCGAGACGGGCCCCGTGGACACCGTCTACACCACCCCACAGCACCCCTACACGACGGCGCTGCTGTCGTCCTCGCCGGCGCCCGAGACCACGGCGCGCGAGCGGGACCGCATCGTGCTCACCGGCGACCTGCCCAGCCCGAAGGATCCGCCGTCGGGCTGCCGTTTCCGGACCCGGTGTCCCATCGGCCCGCTGGCGCACCCGGAGCGGCGCGTCTGCGTGGAGCGGGAACCGGTGCTGACCGAGACCCCGGCCGGTCAGCTCGCCGCCTGCCACTTCGCCGGGGAGATGGCGGAGCTGGCGGGACGCCGATGAGGATCATCTACGTCGATGTTGACACGCTGCGGGCCGACCACACCCAGCCTTACGGCTACCAGCGGCCCACCACCCCGAACCTGGGGGCGCTGGCGGAGCGCGGCGTCGTCTTCGACCGCTACTACTGCTCGGACTCGCCCTGCCTGCCCTCGCGCACGGCGCTGACGAGCGGCCAGTTCGGCATCACCAACGGCGTCATCGGCCACTTCGGCGAGGCCGCCCGGTTCCGGCTCGACGCGGGCCATGGGCCCGATCCGCACCGGCCGCTGCTCGGCCAGCAACTCGAACGGCACGGCTATCACACGGCCGCCGTGTCGATGTTCGCCGAGCGGCACCGCGCCTACCATTTCTGCGGCAACTTCCGCGAGATGATCCGCGCGACCGGGGAGATCAACGACGAACAGGCGCACGACGTCAACCGGGTCGCGATCGACTGGCTGCGCAGGCACGCGCACGAGGACAACTGGTACCTGCACCTGACGTACTGGGAGCCGCACACCGGCTACCTCACCGGCCGGGAATGGACCGAGCGGGCCGCGGCGTCCGGGCCGCCGCCCGCGTGGCCTGACCAGGCGGCCATCGACGCCCACGCCGAGGTCTACGGTCCGCGCAGCGCGCTCGACCTGCACTACTTCGCCGGGCCGAGAACGTCGCCGCTGCCGGACACGATGCCCGACGCGATCCGGACCCGTGCCGACTTCGAGCACCTGATCAACGGTTTCGACGGCGCGATCATGTACTGGGACCGGTACTTCGGCCGGCTGCTCGAGGCGCTGGAGGAGCTGGGCATCGCGCAGGAGACGGCGATCATCGTCAGCGCCGACCACGGCGAGTCGTTCGGCGAGAACGGCTCCTATGCCGAACACGGGCTCGCCAACGAACCCACCCACCGGCTTCCGCTGGTGGTCTACTGGCCCGGCGTCACCGACGCGCTGCCCGAGCAGGCGCGTCGCTGCGACTCCCTGCTGTACAACATCGACCTGGCGCCGACCCTGTGCGAGCTGCTCGGCATCCCGGTGCCGGACGGCTGGCAGGGCGCGTCGTTCGCCCCGGCTGTGCAGGGTGAACGGATCGGCTCCCGCGAGTACCTGGTGTTCGGCCACGGCGCGCACACCTACCAGCGCGCCGTGCGCACCCGCGACCACCTCTATCTCCGCACCTACCACCCCGGCGCGTTCCGCGCCGAGTGGGAGCAGCTGTTCGACGTCACCGCCGATCCGCACCTCACCCGGGATCTGCTGGAGGCCGAGCCGGACCTGGCCAACACGATGCGGGGCCACCTGGCGCAGTGGTGGAACACCTACGCGGGCCACCCCGGCGCGCTGCCCGACCCGATGCTCACCACGCTCCAAACCGGACCGACCTACTACAACGACCCCGCCCGCTACGCGAGCCATCTGCGCGACACCGGGCGAGCGCGGCTGGCCGACGACCTCGAGCGGCGCCTCGCCGCGACCACACCGGTGACGCCGGTGTCCTGGCACGCGCCGGACATCGCGTGGCCCCCGGGCCGGTTCGAACGCCTGGCCCGGCGACTCGGAGGAGGAACACAGTGACCGAGCGGCGCCCCAACGTCGTCCTCGTCCTCGCGGACGACCTCGGGTACTCGGACCTCGGCTGCTACGGCAGCGAGATCCCCACGCCGAACCTGGACGCGCTCGCGCGCGACGGCGTGCAGCTCACCCGGTTCACCACCACCGCGCGGTGCTGCCCGTCGCGGGCTTCGCTGCTGACCGGGCTGCACCCGCACCAGACGGGCATCGGGGTGCTGACGGGCAACGACGGGCCCGGCGGATACCCCGGCAGCCTTGGCGAGAACTGCGTCACGGTCGCCGAGGTGCTCGGCGCGAGCGGCTACGTCACCTACCTGAGCGGAAAGTGGCACCTCTCCCACGAGAAGGCGCGGCCCTCGTCGGCGTGGCCGACCCGGCGTGGCTTCCAGCACTTCTACGGCACCCTCGACGGTGGCGGCAACTACTTCGCGCCGAAGCGGCTGCACCGTGACGAGCGGGACGTGTCCCACGAGGCGAGGGACGACCCGGACTTCTACTACACCGACGCGATCACCGACACGGCCGTGGGCTATGTCCGCGACCATCGCGATCGTTACGGGGACCGGCCCTTCTTCTGCTACGTCGCCTACACGGCGCCGCACTTCCCGCTGCACGCGCGGGAGGAGGACATCGCACGGCACACGGGCCGCTACCGGGAGGGCTGGGACGTCGTGCGGGAGCGCCGGATCGCCCGGATGCGCGAGCTGGGCCTGCTCGGCGAGAAGACCGAGGCCGCGCCGCGCGACCCCCGGGTGCCCGCGTGGGAGGACGCCGCGGACACCGGCTACGAGCAGCGGCGGATGGAGGTGTACGCGGCGATGGTGGAGGCGATGGACCGCGGGATCGGCCGCATCGTCGAGGAGCTGCGGGCCACGGGCGAGCTCGACGACACCGTGTTCGTGTTCCTGTCCGACAACGGCGGGTGCGCCGAGGAGCTGCCACCGGGCCTCGGCAGCGACCGGCGGGACAGGGGGCCCAGGATCATCCCTCCGGAGACCACCGACGGCAGGCCGGTGCGCGTGGGGCGGCAGCCGGACCATCCGCCCGGCGGCGAGGACACGTTCGCCTTCTGCGGCCCGGAATGGGCGCACGTGTCGAACACGCCGTTCCGGTTCCACAAGCGGTGGGTCCACGAGGGCGGGATCGCCTCGCCGTTCCTCGTGCACTGGCCGCGCGGGCTCGGCGACCGGGCCGGGACGCGCTGCGAGGCCGCGCACTACCTGCCCGACGTGCTGCCCACGCTGCTGGAGATCACCGGCGCCGAGTACCCCGGCCTCGACCGGAACGTCCTGCCGCTGGAGGGCGAGAGCATGCTCGGCTCGCTGCGCGGAGCCCCGGCGGACAGCGAGCGCTGCCAGTTCTACGAGCACCTGGGCAACGCCGCCGTGCGCCGCGGTGACTGGAAGCTCGTGCGCGAGTACCCGGGCGACTGGGAGCTCTACGACCTCGCCGAGGACCCCACGGAACTGCACGACCTGGCGGAGCAGCGGCCCGGGCTGGTGCGCGAGCTGGCACACGCGTGGGCGGAATGGTCGGCGCGGTGCGGCGTGGTGCCCCGCGAACGCATCGTCGAGCTGAACCGCTGGGGCATCGCGCAACCGGATTGAAACCGCATCGAGGAGGACCATGACGACCGTGGACGGCCCGAAGAACGTGATCTGGATCGTCACCGACCAGCTGCGCGCGCAGGCGACCGGGTACGCAGGTGATCCCAACGTGGCCACGCCGCACCTGGACCGGCTGGCGGCCGAGGGCGCGAACTTCACGCGTGCCGTGTCCGGCTCGCCGCTGTGCTGCCCGTTCCGGGGTGCGATGGTCACCGGACGCTACCCGCACCACAACGGCGTGCCGGGGTTCCGGGACCCACTGCCCGAGGACGCGCGCACCGTGGCGCACGCGTTCAACGACGCCGGATACCGGACGTGCTACATCGGGAAATGGCACCTGGACGGTGACCGGCCGGGGTTCGGCACCGGCTGGGACAACGACCAGACGCGGTTGATCCCGCCGGAGCGCAGGGGAGGGTTCACCGACTGGTGGGCCTACGAGAACCGCAACCGCCCCTTCGACTGCCAGCTGCACACCGACAAGGGCCGCGTGCCCGGTTCCCTGCCGGTCCTCGACGCCGCCGACGGGATGGAACGTTTCCGGGTGCCCGGCTACGAGACCGACGGCCTCACCGACATCCTGCTCGACTGGCTCGGCGAGCAGACGCGCGACCGGCCGGAGCAGCCGTTCTTCGCGGTGCTGTCGGTGCAGCCCCCGCACAATCCCTACACCGCGCCCGGCGGAGACATGGCCCGGCACACCCCCGGCGACGTGCGGTTGCGGCCCAACGTGCCGGGCATCGCGCCCGTCACCGAGCGGGCGCAGCGGGATCTGGCCGGGTACTACGCCGCCATCGAACGCGTGGACGACAACGTCGGCCGCATCCGCGCGGCACTCGACGAGCTGGGGCTGACCGACGACACCTACCTGGTGTTCTTCAGCGACCACGGCGACCTGCACGGCTCCCACGGCCAGTGGCGCAAGACCGGGCCGTGGGAGGAGTCGATCCGGATTCCGTTCGTCATCGGCGGGCCCAGTCGCGAACACCAGAACTCCAACCGCCCGGACGTGCCGGTCAACCACGTCGACATCGCGCCGACCACGCTCGGGCTGTGCGGCCTTCCCGTGCCGCCGGAGATGGAGGGCACCGACTACAGCAAGCTGGCCACCACGCCCGGCATCCGTCCGCCCACGTGGGACGGCCCACCCGAGGACGCCTACCTGTCGCTGCCAGTGCCGCCCGGCCATCCGCAGAGCGTCGACCGCGCGTGGCGGGGCATCGTGACCAGGGACAACTGGAAGTACGTGTGCCTGGAGGGGCAGCCGTGGCTGCTGTTCGACCTCGACGAGGACCCGTACGAGCTCGCCAACCACGCGCTGGATCCCGCCTATCAGGCCGTGCGGTCGGACCTGCACGCGCGGCTGCGGCGCTGGATCGAGTGTACCGGGGACAGCTTCGCTCTGCCGACGATCTAGGTGTGCCGGTCGCCGGGTTCGCGGCACCGGGCGCCTGGTGGCGAGCCGAAGGTGACCGTGGGTACGTAGCGGGTACCCACGGTGCCCTTCGG
Source organism: Prauserella muralis (assembly GCF_003202285.1). GTDB lineage: Bacteria > Actinomycetota > Actinomycetes > Mycobacteriales > Pseudonocardiaceae > Prauserella_B > Prauserella_B muralis. Next base: position 1,237 of record NZ_MASW01000004.1, on the reverse strand, counting down.
CTCGGTGCCGGCCACGCGGGACACGAGGTTGGCGGCCCGGAGCTGTCACAATGGCGGGGTGGAGACCAACCCGAACGGCGACCCGGCGCCGGACGTGCCCGAGGGCGACTACACCGAGGCCGGGGTGCCGAACTTCGACTACGTGCGCGACCGCATCGAGCGCCGCATCGCCACCGCGGACGGCGCGACCGAGCTGGCGGAGGGAACGCCGGAGGCCGCCTCGCTCGACGAACAGCTGGCCGAGCGCGACCGCGCCGCCCGCGAGCGGCTCGAACAGATCCGCCGGTCGATGGGCAACTAGGGCGTGTCCTGTAAATGATCTAGCTGCGGATGGGGTTTGATCTTGTCCGTGGTTGGTCGGGGTGAGTTGACGGATCGGGCCTGGGCGCGGATTGAGCCGCTGCTGCCGGCGGTGTCGGGGCCGGGGCGGCGGTGGCGGGATCACCGGCAGGTGATCAATGCGATTCTGTGGAAGCTTCGGACCGGCGCGCCCTGGCGTGATCTGCCCGAACGGTATGGGCCGTGGAAGACCGCCCATGAGCGGCTGCGGTTGTGGACCAAGGACGGTACCTGGCAGCGGATTCTGGACGAGGTGATCGTCAAAGACGACGCTGTCGGGGACGTGGAGTGGGTCATCAGTGTCGATTCCTCGGTGGTCCGGGCTCACCAGCATGCTGCGGGAGCCCGGAAAAAGGGGGCTGCACGTCCTCCGTCGAGGCGATCGCGGTCGACGGTGAAGGACTCGGACGTTCCCGCGGCGGATTGAGCACCAAGATCCACCTCGTGGTCGAGGGACGCGGGCTGCCCATGCGGGTTGTGCTCACCCCGGGGCAGGCTGGTGACAATCCACAATTGGTGCCGCTGCTGGACGGGATCCGGGTCGCTCGCACCGGGCCTGGTCGCCCGCGCCGCCGTCCCGAGGTGGTGATCGCGGACAAGGCCTATTCGCACCCCTCGACCCGCCGCGCCCTGCGGCAACGCCGGATCCGGTTCGTCAGCCCCGAACGCGACGACCAAATCGCCCGCCGCGCCGCGCACGGCTCACGGGGCGGACGCCCGCCCGCCTTCGACGCCGAGTTGTACAAGCAGCGCAACGTCGTCGAACGCTGCTTCAACCGGCTCAAACAGTTCCGCGACCTAGCCACCCGCTACGCCAAACGCGCCGCCTACTACCAGGCAGAACTCACCATCGCCGCCATCATCCTCTGGCTACGATGAATTACAGGACACGACCTAG
>NZ_MASW01000003.1 GCF_003202285.1 Prauserella muralis | reverse complement strand
TGCGTGGTCCAGGCGCCTTCCAGGCTGCGAGGGTCTCCTTGAGGCCGTGCTGGTGCCACTGAGCGCGCACGTCGGCGGCAGCTCGGGTGGTGTGGGCGAGCGCGTCCCATGCGGCGCCGGCGCGCACGGCGTCCTCGAACCCCAGTCGCCCATGCACCTGGTTGAGCGCGTCCTTCTTGAGCGTCAGCAAGTCGCGGGAGACACGGGCGATCTCGACCGCCATCCGCAGCGTGTACGCGTCGAGCTCGCCGGACGGCACGGCGTGGTTGGCGAAGCCGTAGGCTTGCGCCTCGGTTCCGGTGATCGTCGAACCGATCCTGTAGCTCATCTCCTTGGCCCGGTGCAGGCCGACATGCCAGACCCAGGTCGGGCTGATCAGACCGCCCCCAAGCGGCAGCATCGGCCAGCCGATGGTGGCGGTACCGGCGCACAGCACGATGTCGCAGCAGTTAGCGAGAATGGTGGCCAGACCGAGACAGTAGCCGTCGATCTTCGCGATCACCGGGACCGGGAGCCGCCACACCTCCAGGAACAGCTCGAGGGACCCGGTGAGGATCCGGCGCCGTTCGTCTTCCGGAGTGGCCATGCCGTACTCCGATCCCGCCCCCACATCCGCGCCCACGCAAAACGCGCGGCCCTGCCCCGATAACACGACCACGCGCACGTCCTCGTCGGCTCGAACGTCGCGCAACGCGACGGCAAGCTCGGCGCGCAGCTCGCGATTCAAAGCGTTCAGTTTGTCGGGGCGGTTCAGACGGATCTCCCGCACGCGTGGCCTCGGCTCGTTCACGATGACAAGGTTCATGTCTCTCCAGCAAAGGCGACGGCCGAGCCTCCCGCGGGCTCCGCGCCGACGTGGACGACCAGTTCGGCAGACGCACTCCATCATTCAGTGAGTCCTTTTCAGCCCGCCGCCGCTGCCGCCGGCGGGTCGTGTGGTCCTTTTCGCGCAGGGCGGCACCGGGTGAGACCCGCTCAGTGAGCCCTATCGCAAGACATGGCGCCCCAGGTTGGCGCAAGCCGTCCCCTCGCTGAGACGCCCGTGACGAACATCCGTCAAGTCCTGACGTTTCGGCCACGGTCCAGGACCGGAAGTAGCTGTCGCGGACGGCGGTGGGGACGTCTCTTGCGGCCTCTGCCGTTACCCGCTCGCCGGGTAGCCGTGACGTATTGGGTTCAACCGCCAACTACATCGCCTCCAGCCGAGCTGCGAAAAACCACGAGCTCACCTATAGCCGATAGGTAAGGTAGCCTCCGCCGCGCGAAAGGTCAAGGTGGCAGCGCGTTGCGCGAGGGACGGTCTGGCCGACGTCGAACGCAACGCTGAAGCGATGAGCGGCGGTTACTACCACACCGGTGACGTGGCGAGCCGTGACGCCGACGGCTACATCACCTACATCGGCACCGTGACGACGTGTTGAAGGCGAGCGACTACAAGATCAGCCCGCAGCGCCGAATGGCGCGCCGACCAGGTCAGGTGATCGCACCGGCTGCCAGGACGGCATGTACGCCCCAAGTCTCGTTCGCGACCTGCGTGACGCGCATGTCCACGACCGTACTCGCGAGTGCGGTGGCTGTGCCCCTGTCGACGTCGTACAGCCACTGCATCCACGTGACCATCGCGGCGAGAGCTTCCGCCATCGCCACATCGAGATCGACGTTGAACCCGAACGTGATCCGACCGTTGGGCGTCACCGCGTGCAGGCCGGAGACCGGAGCGTCGGCGACGATGTCGAGCACCACTTCCGCCTTCATAGGAGACTCGATCGCAGTGCCGGACACCTCGCCGTCGCCCTGCGCGGCATGGCCGTCGCCGAGGTGCAGCAGCGCGCCGGGCACCGGGACCGGCAGGAACAAGATCGCCCCCGCCGTCAGCTCCCGGCAGTCGATGTTTCCACCGGCAGTGGATCGGGGCGGGATCGTGGAGTGCCTGCCCGGCTCATCCGGTGGCATGCCGATCACGCCGAGGAACGGCGAGGTCCGTACGGTGTGGCCGCGGTCGCTGGTGGCGGTCCCACCGTCGGCGTCGATCTCCCACAGGAGCCAGGAAGGCGGTCCCGTGAGACCGAGCGCGCAATTCAACGCGTTGTCCTTGGCCCCGGCGACGGTCCAGCCCCAGTTACCTGGACGGAACGAAACGATACGGACCGCCGGTCGGCTGATGCCGTAGTAGCGACAGGTCATCGCGACGTTGCCGGACACTTCCTCAACATGACGCAAGACCGCGAGGCGCCGACGCGCCTCGCGGTCGAACACAGGCTCACTCACCCGGACTCCTTATGATCAACAAGCCCGGGTGTCAACCATCTCCTGCAGTTTTAGATCGACACCCGCGGGGTCGATCGACCGAGAAACTGCCCTCGATCACCAAACGGCCAGTCAGAACTCCCTGGTCAGACCGCTATCCATCTGCGTGGCGCCCCGCCGGGGACTCGAACCTGCGACAGTAGCGGATCACGGCACGTCCACCTGCTTGCGACGATCCATCACCATCGGCACACGTGCCTCAATGACCAGCGGTTTTATCGTCCGCCGTGTGCTATCTGAGCGAGCCGCCCCTGTTGGCTGAGCGGATGCGGACTCCGTGTGCATCCTGTACGAGCCGCTCCGGGGGCACGTACAGCATTCACACTCGCTTCTACCTGCGGTTTTGCAGTGATGCATGCGCGTATGGGCGGGTGAGCCGGCCGTTGCAGGGCGGTCGCCACAGTGGAGATCATTTCTAGGTCCTCTCTGGGTAGTGTGATCACGAGTGTGGCCTCGTGGGTCGGGTAATGAACCTGTACGTGGAGCTTGGTCAGTTCGAAGAGCCGCTGCTGATGGCCCTCGGGTGCGCGGTTCAGGTTGAGGGCGAGGTGCGGTAGCGCGTCCAGTACATCCAGGTCGGCGTCACTTGCCCGACGGGGCTCGGCCGGATCCTGCGCGTCGAGTTCGGCGATCTCGTCAAGGACGAGCTGTCGTTCAGCTTGGAGATCGTTGTACCTGTCCCGAAGCCCCTGGGTGAACGGGTCAGCCGGGTCGGCGTTCTCGGCTTGGCCGAGAACGTTGTCTTGCCGACGGGCCAAGTCGGCCGTGCGCCGTTGCAGCCGGGCTCGCCGCTCCGCCCGTTCTTGGCTCGCCCGCTCCTCGGCGCGGTCCATGTCTCCGATTAGCAGGGTGCGCCGATCGGGATGGAACAGGAACTCGCTGAAGGCTTGTTCGACCACGGCATTGATCGATTCTTCTCGGACGTAGACCGTGCGGGGATGCCCGGAGTGCTTGTCCGGGCGGCCTCGATTGTTGTTGGTTGGCCAACAGCGGTAGTAGGTGTAGCCCCGCTTATGACGGTGGCCCATCATCCGCCGTCCACAATCGCAAATCACACGGCTGCGATACCGATACGTGCGGCGGGTGTACCGGTGTACGTTCGGCTCGGGGCCGTCGCGCGAGCCCGTCTTCTGCCCACTGGCGGCGTTGAACGCATCGAACATCCATTTCGGGATCAACGGCTCGTGCGCTGGCTCGACCGACCACACCCACAGCTCCGGAGGGTTCGGCTTGTTGCGGCCACCCCGGCTGCGCCGGGCTCGCCGGTTGTAGACCTGGTAGCCGGTGTACTTTGGATTCTTCAAGACCTCCGCGACGCTGGACTTCGACCACGCGCCCCGCGCTCGAGACTTGCCCGGCGGTTCCGGCGGTGGGTGCTTATCCAGGTCGGCGTTGAGCCGCTCAGCGATGGTGTCGTACCCGAGTTCTTTGTGGTAGCGCCACTTGGCGATCAACGTGACCGTTTCGGCGCGCGCTCCGTCGGGTTCCAACCGCGTCTTGGTCAGCCCCTTTTCCGCCTTGACGGGGTTGGGATGGCGGATCTTCTTCGCCCTGTATCCATAGCAGGGCTTGCCGATGTTGTAGCCCTCCCGTACGTGGGTGCAGGTGCCGCCCCACGACAGCTCCAGCATGTTCAGGACTTCGTACTCGGCCACGGACTGGTTGATCCTCCGCTGGAGGATCTGCTGTGCCCTACCGCCGGAGAGCATGATCGGCTCATTGGCCGCGAACACCGGTACTTCGGCGCGCTCCAATGCTCGCTCGACTGACAGGCTTTCATACATCTTGCGGGCGGTCCGCGCCATCGACTCGCAGATCACCACGTCGAATCGACGATCTGCCTGCTGTGCTTCTGTCAACAAGTCGGCGATGCCACCGTCGCGGGCAATGGGGATGTCGAAGCGTTCGTAGTCGGTGGCGCGGCCACGTTGTTCCAGTTCCATCCGCCCGGACTCAACGTCGTAGAAATGGCAGACAATAAACCACGACTCTGGCAGCGAGACCTTCGAGCGTTCCAGCTGCCGCAACAGGGACTGCCGGGGATCCTGGTTCTCCTCGGTCGAGGTACGCCCGACCCACGCAACGCGAACTTCCTTCGCGTGCAGCGCGAGAGGCAGTCCGAACGGCGAGACCGCCAGATCGCTTAGCCCCGCGCGACTGACGCGGGATTCCACTGCGGGTGACGGCGGATTCGACTCGCTGATTGTCACGCGGCTTGCTCCTCCCCGTCATTCTGGAAGTCACCGGTCATATCGTCTCGCGCCCAGGTCAGAAGCTCTCGAAGCACACCGGCGAGCTCGCGGCGCAGCCACTCGCCGTCCGCGCCGCCCACCCAATGCACCTCAGTTCGAAACTCCCAGCGGTCGTCATCGAGTGGGACGCCATCGCCGCCCCGCGGGAACGGAATGATCTGACCGCCCTCGCCGTGCCCCCGACCAGCCGCGCTGTTCGCTCGATGTGAGGAGCCCGCGCCGGTCATGGCTGGCCGCACTCGAAGGGATAACGCGAACCTGGCGATGCTTCGGCGAGGTCGAGACGATTGCTGCTGGCCATGTCCTCGTCCTCCATCTCAGCTCTGTGCCGAGCCAGCGCCAGCTCGGGTGCGCGAGTCCTGCTGTGTACCGCGCATCGCCGCCCATTCGGGCCCGGAAGCATAGCGCCGGCTTCGGGAAAACGGAGGCCCCAAACGAGTGGGCCTCAGCTGTAATCGCTGTCACTCCCGTCGTCCTTCATGGGCCGCAACCTGTTGCTCGGTAAACCTGCGCACGGCGATCTTGTGGTAGGCGGGGTTGGTATCGATGCCGGTGAACGTGCGTCCAAGCTCGCGGGCGGCCAGGCCGGTGGTGCCCGCGCCGCTGAAGGGGTCGAGCACGTGCCCGCCCGGTGGGCATCCTGCGGCGATGCACCGCCGAGGGATCTCGAGGGGCGCGGGCGCGGGGTGGCCGGTGCGGCTGCGATCGGGTGTGATGGTCCACACGTTGCCGGGGTTGCGTCCGCGTTGGGCGTCGGCCGCGGTGCGGGGCCAGGTGCCTGTGGCGGTGTTGGGTTTCCTGCCGCCGCGGTGGGCACGCCGGGAGAGTGCGCGATCGCCGGTGTAGGGCTGGCGGATCGCGTCGAGGTCGAAGTAGTAGTCGGGCTGGGTGACGAGCAGGAAGATCGTTTCGTGGCGGCAGGCCAGCCGGTCCCGAATCGACGTCGGGGTGGCGTGGGCTTTGTGCCAGACGATCGCCGAGCGCAGAATCCACCCGTCGTCCTGCAGCGCGAGCGCGACCCGCCAGGGCATGCCGAGCAAGTTCTTATGGGGCACGTCCGCTGGCGGGCGGTAACGCGGTTGGCGGGCCTGGCCGGGTCCGCTGCACCAGTAGCCGTCGGAGTTGGTGGAGTAGCTATCGCCGAGGTTGATCCACACCGTGGCCCGCGCAGTGAGGACCCGGCGCGCGGCGGTGAACACCTCGCGCAGCGCGGCGACGTAGCCGGCGGCGGTGGATTCCAATCCGATCTGGGCATGTGCGCGGACCGCGCAATCCCGGCACTTGCACCGCTCCCGGCCGCGTCGACTCGCCGGCCGGATTCGACAGCCGGGTCGTCCTCTGGTCCGGGAGTCAGGGACGTAGTCCCGCAGGCGCCAGTACGGCGGGCTCGTGACGAGGCAGTCCACGGAGGTGTCCGGCAGTGCGGCGACTCCAGCCGTCGCGTCGCCCGTGTACAGGGTAACCCCGTCACCGCGGTGATACGGCATTGCTTGCGGCGGTCGAGAGTCGTCATTGGACCCGGTCATGCCGCGGCGTCCCGCTGCTCGGGTGCGAGGTCGAGCCCGCGTTGTCGCGTTTGCTGCAATATCCGACGTTTGCCGATGTCGTGGAACTCGGGGTTGAGGTCGATGCCGACGTAGGAACGGCCGAGTTGATGAGCAGCAAGCCCCGTAGTGGCTGCTCCGCTGAACGGGTCGAGCACGATACCGCCGGGGGGACATCCGGCGGCGATGCAGCGCAGTGGGATGTCGATCGGGAAGGCGGCGAAGTGCGCGTCGCGCAGCGGACGGGTGGGCAGGGACCACACGTCGCCCGGGTTCTTGCCTCGTAGGTGGCCAGCATTGTGCCGGATCCCGGTCGGCCGCATGGCCTCGCCTGGAGTTTTCCCAGGGAACGGCGCGGGGTCTGCGTATTTGCCGTACACGGTGTGTCCCCGGCGACGCATGGTGGCGTCGATCCCGGCGTGACGTCCTTTGTTGGAGCCACCGATGACAAGGTCCTCGCCGAGGACTTCCGGGCGCGCGAGTGGCGCCCGAATAGGATCGAGATCAAAGTAGTAGCGCTGTTGTTTGGTGAGCAGAAATATCATCTCGTAGCGGTTCGACAGGCGATCCCGCACAGATTCGGGCATCGCGTTCGGCTTATGCCAGATGATGCAATTTCTGATAATCCAGCCGTCTTGTTGCAGGGCGAAAGCCACACGCCAGGGCATGCCGATCAGATTCTTGCGAGGGAGCACACGGGTGCGCTGTACCCCGGCACTGCGCACCGATTCCCGCAAGGGCACTGCGGCGGTGGCACCGGACAAAGTGCTGGTCCGCATCGGGTCCCGGGTGCGGCCGGGGGGTTCAGCGGAGTAGGAGTCGCCCAGGTTCAACCACACGGTGCCCCTGTCGACGAGGACGCGGTGCAGTTGCGCGAAGACTCCTCGGAGCCGGGCAACGTAGCCCTCGGGCGTGGGCTCCAGACCGTGTTGACGATCCTCGCGACGTGCGCCGCAACACCGGCACCGCTGCGGCTGCCCGCCGCGACGCGCGGCCGACGCCAGGTAGGCGGCACTGCGGTTCTCGGCCTGCGCAACGCCGCTGGCACGGCCGGTTGAGTGACGGCAGCGTGGGTCGCCCCCAGCCCAGCGTGCGGTGCCGTAGTCACGGAGGGCCCAGTAGGGCGGGCTAGTCACCACGCAATGGATTGAGGCGTCAGGAAGTCCGACGAGCGTATCGGTGGCATCGCCGGTGTACAGGGTGACGGTGGCGTCCTCATAGTACGGGTTAAGCATCGGGTCGGGTTCTCCATCTACAGCAGCGTGGGAGGTCAACGGACGAGGTCGTCAAGGGCATTCGCTCAGCTGCATCCCGGGCTGGTACAGCGGCGAATCGCGGTCTTGGGAAACGTCACGCCGCCCGCCCCTGCACTCCTGCGCCCACGCGGCTTGGCGAGGGTGGCGGCTGCGTGCTCGAAGGCGCGGTCGTCAACCAGGGCGCGATGTGCACGTGGCCCGGAAATGATCCATTGCTGGGCCGGGACGGGGCGGCCGGCGCGGGTGCGACCCCACACCGTCCGTCCGATGTAGACAGGATTCGTCAGGATATTGCGGACGATCTTGGGTGTCCACGGACGTGGGTGTCCGGTGGCGGCGTGGACTGGCCGTGGATAGCGGGTGGGATCGGCGTTGAGCCGGTCGGCGATGCCGGTCAACGACAGGCGTTCGTCGAGGCGCCAGCAATAGATGAGCGGAACGACGGGCGCCGTGGCAGGGTCGGGCACGAGGCGGGGCAAGGTGCGGATCGAACCGGCGGGGATGGCTCGCATCGCGCGATACCCGTACGGCACGGTACCAAGGTGATAGCCGGCGCGGACGAGTTTGATGATCCGCTCGCGCGCCCATCGGCTGGTCATGGCGTGGTAGTCGTCGATGACCCGGGCGCGCAAGCTATCGCTGACGTCGCCCGGGCGCGGGGGTGTCGGGCGGGCGGGTGCTTCGAGCCTGCGCCGGCAGCGCAGCGCGCGGCGCCAGCGGGGTCGGTCACGATGGCGTGCAGACATGGCAGGAGGTCTCCCTGTGAAGCGCTGTGGCCGAGGTAAGTCACGCCGCGAGGGCGGCGAGAGGGGTGACGTCGTCGCGCGGCGCGGACCGGCGCCGCCACCGCCACGGTGAGGCGTGTGCGGGGATGCGATGGCTCACCCCGGCCTCGACGGGGTGGTCGGCTCGGAAGACAAGGACGTCGTGATGCGCGGGCAGGCAGATCTGATGGCCGCTCGGACCGTGAGTTGGGGTCCGCTGACGCCGCGATGGAAGGGATGCGTGCGTGACCACGCGGCCGTGCTTGAGCCGTGCGGTGAGGGCGACGCATCGCTCGATCGGCGTCAGGCCGCAGGCCAGGGCTGCGGATTGGAGCGGTCCGCACACATCGAGTAGCTCGCCGTCGCGCCGGATCGGGGCGGTGGCGATGACCACGTGACCGCCGCGGCGCAGCAGCCGTCGGCACGCGGCCAGCAGGTCGGTGAACCGCTCGATCGCGGCCGCGCCGTCGGACGCCGCGGACTGATCGTCTTGCTGTGTGTCCGGGCGCAGGGCGCTGACCACGAGGTCGATTCGGTCGGCCAGCCCGGCGGCATGGGCACTGGGAACGGTGGCGGGCCCGCGTTGCATGACGAGGACCATCCCGTCCACGGCAGCGCCGGCGGCTTTGACGGCCGCGATGTTGGCGCGCGCCACGCTCCACCAGGTCGGGTCGGCCGTCAGCCCGATGGCATGCCGGTCGCCGCGGAGCGCCTCGGCGATGGTCGTGCCTGCACCGCAGTCCGGATCGAGCACGATGTCTCCTCGCCGGGTGTAGGTGGCGACGATGTGCTCGGCGATGGCCGGGGGTAGCGCGGCGGCGTCCGCGTGTGTCTCGGCGCAGTAGCCGCGGCGGGACAGCTGTGTTGGGACGTCGACATCGCCGCAGGCCCAGACTGAGACAGCCGGGCCGAAGGAACCAGGGTTCCGGTTGGTCATGCGTGGCTCCTCGACGCCTCGCCGCGACCATCGTCCTCGACTGCGGGGTCGGCCACGAGCAGCAACAAGTCATGGTGCGCCCCACGGTGCCCGCCCAGCAGTGCGTCCCCGCCGACCGCATCGGCGTTGGCATGATTCCCGCTCGCGCGCCCCACGGCGCCCGTTTGCGCCGCGGGTTGGGGCGGCGCCGTGAGCACGATGACGTGGTCGAGCCACCCCAAACCGCAGTGACGGAATGTAGTCACCAGCGCGGAGACGGGGCCGATGAACCGGCTCCCCTCGCGATTACTATGGGTTACTATCGCGAGGGTCCCGGACGGTGTCAGGAGTCGGGACCAGTCGGTCGTGCGAACCCAGTCGAGGGGCCGTGGTGGGACCGCGGTGATGACCAAGTGGAACCTGTCCTCGCCGCGTCCGGTCGGCTCGGTGCGCTCGGCCCGTCGGTGCGGGTCGGGGCTTATCGGGGTGTGCAGTCCGAGCTGTGCGGGGCGGCGTCCGGACCCGGACTCGGGCGCCTGCCTCGAGGTCACGGCGGTGGCGGCGGGTGGTGATGCGGTGGCGGTGTCGACGCTGCGGCCAAGACGGACCACCGTCCAGGCCGCCTCGTGGAGTCCGGTGTACGGGTTGTGAGTACGCCATCCGCCCACGGACGAGTCGGTTCGGGGACGGGTCGCTGACGGGGGTGGTGCGAGGAGGAGGACGCGTTGCCCCGGCACGGTGTAGGCGGTGACGGTCGTGATGATGGTGCGTGCGAGCCACCCGGCCAGGCGGGCCGTGCCGGCGAGTTGCTCGCCGTCCGCGCACGGCCACACGGTCGTGCGTCGGGTCGGCCGGGGCAGCGCCCGGGCTCGGCTCGAGCCGGTGGTCCGATGGCGGCCCCGGCTCCGGTGACGTGCGGCCGCGGCGGTCACCGGTCGCGGCGTGGCGTCGCGGCGTCGGTCGACGGGTTTAGGTGTCATGGCGGCCTCCCTGTGAGGCGGCTCGGCAGGGTTTGCGCGGTCACCTCAAAAGGCAGTCAAAACCCCCCTGTTTTGGACACCGAGATCTTGTCTTTCTCGGCGGCTCGCCAGATCGCCCGGCTGGAATCAACAAAACCGCCATTGCCGTTACCCCTTCCCAAGGTGGCGACATACCCGGTTTCGGTCACAGCATATGTGACGATCTCGCCGCCACGCGATTCACACCCAATCACGAAGATTCTCTCACCGCCCCAAAAGCATCATCTCCAGTCGCTACTGAAATCGCATCAGCACACCAGAAGGCTCTTAAAACTCCAGCTAACAGAGCCATCGATCAGCCGCATCGGGCATCGATCGAAGATCTGCGCACGCGATTTCTGAATCGATCACGCGGACCGCTTTAAGCCCTTTCTCATCGACCGTTCAGCCGTCTTTATGTCCTCGCTCATCATTTCTTCGGCCGACATTGGATTTCCTCGGATGGCCATGTGACCGCACCCTCTGGGGAGTTGAATCTGATGATTTGCGGGAATGCCGAGAGCCAGCGTCAGCACGACCGGGAAGAGCATGAGTGGCTGCCGTTGGATTCGGCCCGGAATTCATTTGCGTGGTTGGTGACGGGGCCGCGTCCACTGTCGGTGAGTGGGCGCCGCTTTCGGGGTCTGCCCAACCGGCCGGTGCCGTTGGACGAACTGCGCGACCGGCTGCTGAATCGCCGCTGTCCCCGCGAGACCCGTGATGCCGTGTGGGCCCATATGGTGCGGCGTTCGCGGCGTGACGGGCCGACCTGGACCGTCGCCTGCGTCGGGATGGCGCTACCGGCCCTCGCGAGGACCGCCCGGTGGCTGGCTGCCCGCTACCGCGGCGAGCGCGCCGATGCGCACGCCGTCGTGTTGAGCGGGTTCCTCGAGGCACTGGCCACGGTCGACATCGCCGACTCCGGCGTGCTCAACCGTCTCATCTGGCGTGCCCGCCAAGTCGGCCAGGCGGCCCTGGAAGAGTCGCTGGACGCGCCGATGCCCGCCGGACTGGGCTTCGGACCGATCGTTCCCCAGGCGCCGTGGGGACACCCCGACCTCGTTCTGGCGCGCGCGGTCGGCGACGAGGTCCTGACCCCGGTCGAAGCGGACGTGATCTCGGCGACCCGCGTCGGCGAGGTGTCGCTCACCGAGTGGGCGGCGACGCACGGCACCACGTACTGGGCGGCGTACAAGATGCGACAGCGGGCCGAAGCCCGACTGGTCGACTACCTCCGCGATGACGCGGTCGCCTCGACTCACGACGACCCCGTCGCCGACGCCGCCCTGGCCGCTACCGCACCGACCAGGAGCCCCGCACCAGCCGACGCCCACGCGGATCAGTCACGGGCCGTAAGCGGGCGTCGTCGCAATGGACGACCAGCCTCGACATAGAAAACGTCACGCTTGGTGTCCAAAACCGGCCCCGAAATCCCGCCTTTTGAGGTGCGGGGAGATCCCACCCACCGCCCCGCGAACCTCGACCGACCGGGACTTCGGAGGTGCGCCGATGCGCGTGACACCGTCATCTCCACGGGGCGGCGCGCTCGCTCGCACGGGCACGCCGCCCCGGCCCGCGACCACCCGCCCACGCGCGATACGTCGCCGCGGGGGCTGGCTCCTGGGTGCGCTCGTGGCGGTGCTGCTGGTCGTCACCGCGCCGGCCGCGCACGCGGAAGCCGCCTACGTCCTGGCCCAGGCCTCCAGCGTCACCCAGGTGCTCAACAACGTGCGCGGCTGGCTGATGGGGATCCTGGCGGCGCTGGCCACCGTGTTCCTCACCGTGGGCGGAGTGCGCTACGTCCTCGCGGCGGGCGATCCATCCGAGGTGGAGAAGGCCAAGCAGGCCTTCCGGTCAGCCGGCTGGGGCTATGCGCTCGCCGCGCTGGCCCCGCTGGTCGTGGACATCCTCGCCCGGATCGTGGGGGCGTAGCGCGGTGCGCGCGGACTGTGTTCCCTCGGTCCGACCGCCGCAGGCGTCGGATCCGGCCCCGCCGCACGCTGCTCGTGGCGCAGCCGTCGGCCCACGCCCCCGTGGCGGTGCCCGGCGCGCATTCGCACAGCCGCCCCGGGCCCGACGAGGCCGCCGTCGACGCGTGGCCTGGGTGCTGTTGTCCAGCCTGCTGCTCCTCCTCGGGGCTTCCCTCGCGCTCGCCGCCCAGGCTCAGCCGGCCGGACTCGGTGTGGCTCCTTCTCCAGCCCAGCAGCCCGGCCCCTGCGAGGGCCCGAACCCACCGTCGATCTGCGCCGACGGAATACCGACCATCCCGCCGCCCTCACCGTCGCGCCCCGCGACGACGTCTCCGCCCCCGACCACGACCGCCCCCGCCACGACGCCACCGGCAACCACCCCGCCGACGACCACGACGACCCAGCCGTGTGTGGGCGAAGACTGCATCCCGCAGCCCACCACCGCCGCACCCGACTCCCCGGATACACGGCAGAACGGGCCCGCCGCTGGTGCGGACGCACCGGATTGCGGGATCACCAACATCTCCGGGTGCCTGGCCAGAGCCGTGCACAACGTGTTTGCCGACATCGTGGAGTCGGCCATCTCCCCGATCCTGGACCTCCTCGGGTATGCCGCTCTGACCACACCCACGCTCGACCAACTGCCCGGTGTCGGAGCGCTGTGGAACAACTCCTGGCAGATCATCCTGGCCAGCTACATCCTGTTCGTCCTCGTCGGCGGCATCGTCGTGATGACCCACGAGACCCTCCAGACCCGATACAGCATCAAGGAAATCGCCCCGCGCCTCGTCGTCGCCTTCGTCGCCTCCGCCCTGTCGCTCTTCGCCGCCGACAAAATGATCCGGCTGGCCAACGCCCTGTCCCGGGCGGTGCTGGGCGACGACATCAACCCGCCCTCCCTCGGCGAGAACCTGCGCGAGGCGGTGGGTAGCGCGCTCACCGGCGGGTTGTTCCTGCTGATCCTCGCCATCGTCCTGGTGGTCATCGGGCTCGGCCTGCTGCTCGTCTACGCCGTCCGCGTAGTGATCACGCTCCTGCTGCTCATCGCGGCCCCGCTGTTTCTGGCATGCCACGCCCTGCCGCACACCGACGGCATCGCACGCTGGTGGTGGCGCGCCTTCAGCCTGACCTTGACGATCCAAATCGCCCAGTCACTGGTGTTGATCACTGCCACCCGCACGTTCCTCAGCGGCGGAATCCAGAGCGGCAAGACCGAACTGTTCTCCACCAGCAGCGCCCTGGGCATGATCATCGCGGCGCTCGCGCTGTTCTACATCCTGTTCAAGATTCCGTTCTGGGCCCTGCGCGCCGCCCAGTTCGGCAACGGGCGCTCGCTGCTCGGTGGACTGGCCAAGACCTACCTGTTCGCGAAGACGCTCGGGTTCCTCGGCGGCAAGTCCGGCCTCGGCAAATCCGCGACCGCCACCACAGCCGCCGCACCGTCCCTTGCCTCGGGGTCCGCATCGGCCGCCGATCCGCCCTGGCCCCGGCAGCCGAGGATCGCGGCGACTCCCCACGCGCTGCACCGCCGTCTGCTCCAGCAACGCGACGCCGAACGCCTCCGGGTCGCCCGCAAGCCGCGCACGCCGCCCGCACAACCCAGGTTCGTGCAGCCGGTCCCCCAAGACCCGCCCCGCGAATCCGCAGCCGGCCACGCCACCCGCAAAGCCGCCATGCCCGAATTCAGCTCCGCGCGCAGCACCCTCCCAGCTCCGCCAGCCGGGGCCGCAAGCACACCGCCCACCCCGCCGCAATTCCGGGCCCCGGGCGCGTCCTCCCGGGACCCGCAACCCCCGCGACCGATCCGGACCGCGGCCGTGCCGACGCACCTGCGCTTCCAGTCTCCGCGTCCCGCCCCGCCGAGCGCGTCCCGCCCACACCGCGCCAGCAGCCCGCCCTTGGCCGCGCGGTTCCGCCCGCCCACACCGGAGCCGCCCTTCCCCGGCAGCCATGTCCACCCGTTGGCTCCGGCGCCGGTGCGGTTCCACCCACCGCCCCCGCCGCAACCGTCGCAGCCCGATCGTGGAGGTGACCGGCCATGAGCCACAACATCCGCATACCCTCCAATGTGGACCGGGAAGATCGGGTGCTGGCCAACTTTACAGCCCGCCAGGTCCTGATCCTCAGCGTCACGGGGCTGCTGCTGTATAGCCTGTGGTCCGTAACTCGTTCATTCGTGCCGCTCGCTGGCTATCTCGTCGTCGCGATCCCCCTCGGCGCCACGGCCGCCACTCTCGTCCTCGGGCGGCGCGACGGGCTCCCTCTGGATCGGCTGCTGCTGGCCGCGCTCCGGCAGCGGCTGGGTCCCCGTCACCGGGTTGCCGCCCCCGAAGGCATCCGGCCCGCCCCTACATGGCTCAGCAGCCGCACCGACGGCGAGCACGCCGCCGACTCGGCTGCTGACATCGCGCCCGCCCCGTTGCGGTTACCGGCCGACGGGGTCACCGAGGCCGGGGTCGTCGACCTGGGCCTGGACGGGGTCGCCGCGATTCTCGCCGTCTCGACGATCAACTTCCAACTGCGCACTCCCGCGGAGCAGGAGGGGCTGGTCGCGTCGTTCGCGCGGTATCTGCATTCGCTGACCGCCCCGATCCAGGTGCTCATCCGCACCGCGCGGCTCGATCTCTCCGGCCAAATCGCCGAGTTACGGGAGAACGCCGGCGGCCTTCCCCACCCCGCTCTGGAGCACGCCGCGCGCGAGCACGCCGACTACCTCACCCAACTCGGCACGACCACCACCCTGCTGCGCCGGCAGGTGCTGCTGGTGGTGCGGGAACCGCTGCGGTCGACACCCGGTTCCGACGCGCTCACCCGGCACTCGCCGCTTGCCGCGATCCTGGCGAAGCGGAAGACACGCAACAGGGCCGAGCCGGTCAGCGAGGCGACCCGGCAGGCGGCCGAATCCCGACTGGCCAGGCGCCTGGCCGAGGCCAGCGAGATGCTGGCGGCGACCGGGCTGGCCGTTACGCCGCTGGATGCCGGCGCGGCGACCGCGGTGCTGGCCGCGTGCTGCAAGCCCGACTCGCTGATCCCGCCCTCCGCCGAACTGGCGGGCGCCGACGAAGTCATCACCACCGCACCCACCGGCGACACCTGGCCGGACCCGGCCGCCGACCAGCCCGCGCACGAAGGGAGGGAGCACCCGTGATCGACGTCATGCGGCGAAAGGCCCGCGGCACCCTGACCGACGCTCAGCCCGGCCGCGCGGCAGCGTTCACCCCGGACTCGCTGTCGATCAGCTCGCGGTACCTGGAGGTTGGCGGCGAGTACGTGGCCTCCTTCGCGATCACCGGCTATCCCCGTGAGGTCCGCGCGGGGTGGCTGCAGCCACTATTGACCTACCCGGGGCGGCTGGATGTCAGCCTGCACATCGAACCCGTTGACCCCGTCACGGCCGCCGCGCGGCTGCAGCGCCAGCTTGCCAAACTTGAGAGTGGCCGCCGTCGCACCAGCGAGAAGGGGCAATTGCACGATCCCGCGGTGGAAGTGGCCACCGAGGACGCCTACGACCTCAGTGCCCGGGTCGCGCGCGGTGAGGGCAAGCTGTTCAAACTCGGGCTCTACCTCACGGTGCACGCGCCCAGCCGAGCACTGCTCGCCGAGGAGGTCGGCGCCGTGCGCTCGCTGGCCGCCAGCTTGCTGCTCGATGCCCAACCCACCACCTATCGCGCGCTACAGGGGTGGGTCTCGACGCTCCCATTTGCTCTGGACCTCATCGGCATGCGCCGCACGCTGGATACCAGCGCGCTCGCCGCCGGTTTTCCCTTTGTGTCCCCCGACCTGCCGCCGCCCGACCCGGCCTCGGTCAGCGCGCCCTCCGGGGTGCTCTACGGGTTCAACGTCGGTAGCCAGGGCCTGGTGCACCACGACCGGTTCTCCGGCCTGGACAACCACAACAGCGTCATCCTAGGGCGATCAGGAGCAGGAAAGTCCTATTTGGTCAAGCTGGAGCTCCTACGAAACCTGTATCGCGGCATCGAAATCCATGTCGTCGACCCCGAAGACGAATACCGGCGGCTCTGCGAGGCGGTCGGCGGCACCTACGTGCACCTCGGCGCCGACAACGTCCGGCTCAATCCGCTCGATCTGCCCATCCACACCCGCCCCGACGGCCAGCGCACGGCACCGCGTGACGCGCTCACCCGCCGGTCGCTGTTCCTGCACACGGTGACCGCGGTACTCCTGGGCACCGAGCTCACCGCACCAGAGCGCTCCGTGCTCGACCGCGCCATCACGGCCACCTACCAGCGAGCGGGTATCACCGCCGACCCCCGAACGTGGGCACGTGGTGCACCGTTGCTCGCCGACCTCGCCCACACTCTTGCGCAGACCGATAACGCGACCGCTCGGGACTTGGCCGGTCGACTGCACCCCTTTGTGGAGGGCAGCTTCTCGGACCTGTTCTCCGGCCCGACGACGACTCGCCCGGAGGGGCATCTCGTGGTCTGGTCACTGCGGGATCTCGCGCCCGAACTCAAGCCTATCGGCACGCTACTGGTGCTGGACCGGTTGTGGCGCCACATATCCCATCCCACGATCCGGCGTCCGCGCATCGTCGTGGTCGACGAGGGCTGGCTGCTCCTGCAGAACCAGACCGGCGCTGAGTTCCTCTTCCGGATGGGAAAATCCTTCCGGAAGCACTGGGCTGGCTTGACGCTAGCGACGCAGGATGTCGGCGACGTACTCGGCAGCGAGCTCGGCAAGTCGATCGTCTCCAACAGCGCCACCCAGATCCTCCTGCGGCAGGCAACCCAGGCCATCGACGAGGTCGCGACAACCTTCAACCTCTCAGCCGGGGAGAAGCAATTCCTCCTCAGTGCCGATCAAGGACAAGCGCTGCTCTCCACAGGGAATCAGCGCGTCGCCTTCCAATCCTTGGCCTCGCCCCAAGAACACGTCCTGGTCACGACTTCCCCAGAGTTCCTCGCAACGTTGCCGGAGTCCGAGCGGAACTCCGACGACGTCTACGTCGAGCTCGCCCTCCCCGACGACGACAACTGCGATGAGCGGCACGCCTCCATCGACCTCGACGCCGGCTAGTTCGCGCGTTCCGGACAACCCGCCGCTGTCCACCAGGAAGGTGCACCGTTCCACCGGCCGGCCCACCGCAGGGAGCTACGATGCCTTTCTCCCACTCCACCACGCTCGCCAGCCGGGCTGTGCCTGACCTGGCGTCACCACTCGAGGACTACCTCCGCGATCCCGGCGCGGGGCTGCACGCGATCGTCGAGGCCTTCCAGCACTGGCTGTTGTCCTGGGGACCGATCGTTGGACCGACCGGCGCACTCGCGGCGACCGTCGCCTTCGCCGGCCAACGCTGGTGGCGGCGACGCCGCCATGATCGGATGGCAAAGGACGCGCGCGTGGTGCGCGTCCTCGCCCCGCCCAGCGTCGACCCGGACGGAGCCAGCGCCCTGTACTCCAACGTGGTCGGCCTGCTTCGACCAGGATGGGCGCGACGCCTCCACGGCCAGCCCCACATCGCGTGGGAATACCTCTTCACCAACACCGGGCTCACCGTGCAGATCTGGGTGCCCGGGATCGTGCCGCCGGGCATGGTGGAGCGCGCGATCGAGGCGGCGTGGCCCGGCGCCCACACCCGTACCACACCAGCAACACCACCGATCCCGCCAACCCCGCCACCCGATACGAGCATCCACACGGCCGGAGGCGAGTTGCGGCTCGCGCGCAGCGAAGCCCTGCCCATTCGGTACGACTTCCCCACCGACCCGATCCGCGCCCTCCTCGGCGCCCCGACCGGACTCGCCGCCCACGAACAGGCCGCAGTCCAGATCCTCGCCCGCCCGGTCACCGGCGCCCGCGTCCGCCGCGCCCGCCGCGCCGCCCGCCGGGTACGATCCGGCAGCCCGGTACGACTCCTCAGCCGACTCCTCGACCTGTTGACCCCGCGCACCGGCCCGCGCCGCGCGACGCCCATAGATCCCGTGGTTGATCACCAGACCTCGCTCGCGTGGAACGCCCAAGACCGGGCGATCGTGACCAAACAACGCGGACCACAGTACGAGACCCGGATCCGCTACGCCATCGCCACCACCACGCCCACCGACGCCACCGCGACCGAGCGAGCGGCCATCCGGGACCACGTGCGTGGCCGAGCACACGCCCTCGCCAGCGCCTTCGCGACCTTCACCGAACACAACTACTACCGCAGGGCCAGGCTGCGCCACCCCCTGACAGTGCTGAACGAACGACGCCTCCCCGCCGGCGATCTCCTCTCGATACCCGAACTCGCCACGCTCGCGCACATCCCCATCGATGACGCGGTTCCCGGGCTGCAGCGCGCGGGAGCCCGGGCCGTCCCGCCCCCACCCGGCATCCCCACCAGCGGCCCGGACATCAAACCGCTCGGCCTGACCGATTCCGGGCACTCCCGGCCAGTGGGACTACGGGCCGCCGACGCTCGCCATCACGTGCACATCCTCGGCGCGACGGGCTCCGGCAAGTCGGAACTGATGGCGCGCATGATCTTGGCCGACGCCAACGCCGGCCGGGGCCTGGTTGTGGTCGATCCCAAAGGTGACCTGATCACCGACGTCCTGACCCGGCTGCCAGCCCGGCTCGGCGAGCGCGTCGCGCTGTTCGACGCCGACAGCCGCGCTCGCCCACCGATACTCAATCCCCTGGAAGGCGCCGACACCGGGCGCACCGTCGACCACCTGGTGTCGATCTTCTCCCGCGTATACGCCGCGAGCTGGGGACCCCGCACCGAAGACGTCCTCCGCTCGGGCCTGCTCACCCTGCGCGCAATACCCGGCACGCCCACCCTCGCGGATCTGCCCAAGCTCCTCGCCGTGCCCGCGTTCCGGCAACGTGCCCTCGACCAGATCGACGACGACGTGCTCCTCGGCTTCTGGAAGTGGTACGACGAACTTTCTGACGCCAGCCGATCCCAGGTCGTCGCCCCGTTGATGAACAAGATCCGCGGACTCTTGCTGCGCCCCTTCGTTCACGCAGCCATCGCCGGCGGACCGTCCACCATCGACATGGACACCGTGCTCGACGGCGGAATCTGTCTAGTCCGCATCTCCAAAGGCGCGTTAGGCATCGACACCGCGCGCCTGATCGGATCCATTGTGGTCGCCCGAGCCTGGCAGGCCGCGACCAACCGTGCCCGCATCCCCCAGCGGCAACGCCACGACGCCGCCCTCTACATCGACGAATGCCACAGCTTTTTGAACCTCGCCTACCCGATCGAGGACATGCTCGCCGAGGCACGGGGTTACCACATGTCCATCGTGCTCGCACACCAATACCTCCGCCAACTCCCTCGCGAACTCGCAGAAGGCATCTCCAGCAACGCCCGCACAAAGATCATTTTCAACGCCTCCCCCGAGGACGCTCGAGACCTCGCCAGGCACACCCAGCCACGACTGTCTGAACATGACCTCGCCAACCTGGGCGCCTTTCACATCGCAGCACGGCTCGTCGTGGCCGGCGAAGAAGCAGCACCCTTCACCGCACGCACCGAGAAACTGCCCCAAGCCATCCCGGGACGCGCCAGGCAGATCCGCAAACTCGCCCGCATCAACACCCGCCCCAGCGTCCCCACCGAGCACGGTGGCGGCGCTCCCCCCGTGCGGCCTGCCGTCGATCCTCGCCGCGCGGCCTGACCCGACCTATTCCACAACTACCAGGAGGTGAGTTTCCATGGCGGTCTCCAATCCCACGCCGCAGCGGGAGCTGCGAGGGCAGCGCCCGCAACGACCGTCTCCTCGGGTCGTCAACAGCGCCGAACATCAAGCCTGGCTGGCCGGTCATCTCACCCCACGCGACCGCTGGCTCGTGCGGATGCTATACGAGCACAAGGTCTTCACCACACATCAAATCGTCGACCTCGCCTTCCCCAGCCAGCGCGCGGCCAGCCTCCGGCTCATGAGCCTCTACCGCTGGGGTGTGGTCCATCGGTTCCAACCGCACCGGGACCGCGGATCGCACCCCCTGCACTACGTCCTCGACACCGCCGGAGCCGCCCTCCTCGCGCACGAACACGGCATCGACCCGCACGACCTCAACTACCGGCGAGACCGCGAAATCGGCCGCGCGTACTCCCTCCAACTCGCCCACACCGTCGGATGCAACAGCGTCTTCACCACTCTGGTCCGCCAAACACGCCAACGCGGCATTGGAGAACTGATCTCCTGGTGGTCCGCGGCCCGCTGCGCGCACCACTGGGGCGACATCGTGCGCCCCGACGGATACGGCCGCTGGCGCGAAGCCGGACGAGACGTCGAGTGGTTCATCGAATGGGATTTCGGCACCGAACGCCTGCCACGTCTCGGATTCAAACTCGCCGGATACGAGCGTCTCGCCGAGCACACAGGCATCATCACCCCGGTACTGATCTGGCTGCCGAGCACACGGCGCGAGGCCGGGGCGCGGCGCATACTCGCCGACGCCCTCCGGTCCCTGGACCACCGCGAGCGCGTACCCGTCGCCACCACCGCGACGGACCTCGTCCGGCCCGAACAGGCCCTCGACGCCAACGCCGCTCGCTGGCTACCCCTACAAGGCAAAGCCACCGAAGGCCGGCTCCGGCTCGCGGACCTCTCCACCCGATGGCCACGATCGTCAACAGGAACACCGGATACAACAACATCGGCACGAGACTCCATCGACCTGCCTGATCGTGCGGAGATGCCACCACCGACGCCGACGCCTCCACCCCTGCCGGCGTACCGGCGAAGGCGCTGAGCGCGATGGGGAAACTCGCTGGCGCCTGCGCGGCCATGCTCGCCGTAGTGATCTTCCTCGTCGCGGCAGCAGCGCAAACCTTCGTGCAGACGTTCAGCGGCGGCGAGGGCGCGCCCAGCGCCACCGCGAAGGCGGAGATACCCGCCGAATACCTAGCTCTCTACCAGTACGCCGCGACGGTATGCCCCGGGCTCGACTGGGCAGTACTCGCGGCAGTCGGAAAGATCGAATCAAACCATGGCCAAGCGAACATGCCCGGTGTCCGCAGCGGCGAGAACAACAAGGGTGCCGGCGGCCCCATGCAGTTCCTCCAACCAACCTTCGACGAGGTTATCGCCCGCCACACGCTCCCGCCAGGAGGCCAAACACCACCATCGCGATACGACCCCCACGACGCGATCTACGCCGCCGCCTTCTACCTGTGCGACTCCGGCGCTCGCGACGGCGACCTCCGACGAGCCCTGTTCGCCTACAACCACAACGAAACCTACGTCCACAACGTCCTCGAAACCGCAACAACATACCGAGCACGGCCTCCGGTCGGCGAGCTCAAGACCGAATGGCCCATCGAGCGAGCGACGATTCCGGACCCAACTCGCGACGGCGGCTTCATCACCCCACGCACCAACGCAGTCATCCGCGTGCTCAAGGCCCAGGGCATGGCATCGGGCGGAGCCGCCTGCTGGGATCCGCACTCCTGGAACCCTTCATCCGACCATCCGAAAGGCAAAGCCTGCGACGTCTTCTTCCAGCCGGACAAC
This sequence comes from Prauserella muralis, assembly GCF_003202285.1. Taxonomy (GTDB): domain Bacteria; phylum Actinomycetota; class Actinomycetes; order Mycobacteriales; family Pseudonocardiaceae; genus Prauserella_B; species Prauserella_B muralis. The sequence goes on along the minus strand of NZ_MASW01000003.1, from coordinate 72,470 downwards.
CCCGCGGACGTCGAACGCGGCTGGGGCGTAGCGAACTGGCTCATCGCCCGCCAAGCACACTTCGGCGTGCGCTACCTGATCTGGCAAGGCCAGTACTGGTCCGCCGAGAACCCCACCTGGGTGCCCTACCAATCCGATGTCTACGGCTGCCCCAACCCGGCCAACGTAACCGGATGCCACTACGACCACATCCACATTTCCATGTACTAATATATTCGATCAGACGAGATTCACACTCGTGAAGATATGACCTCATCCTGGATCGCACAAGAATTGAGCTCACAAACGGCGATGACGCTCGGGCTGGCTCGACACGCCCTTTGGCGTACGAATTACTCAGACCAATTCTCACCTCAGATAAGCGCGACCAGGTGGTCCCGCTCCACCCACGACTCGAACCCGATCCGGCCGCCCATCGTGGCCGACCAGTACCAGCCCGGGTAGTTCCGCTGGCTGCGGTACGACGGGAACGACAGCACCGCGCGACCCAGCTCGGCCAGCACATCCGGCATGAAGGCCCATGGCACGCGCTGCTCGACGCCGTCCTCAGCGACGAACACCGCCTCGAACCCTTCCGCCGCGCCCGGATCGTCCCACCTGTTTCTCCTGTCTCCTCGGCACCATACGGGCGATCTTGCCCCCGCCACCTTCGCTGAGAATCCGCCACCTACCCCCGTTATCCTGCAGCGGATTGGGTCGTCAGTGCTAGCGGGCGAGCGTTCGCTTGTAGACGGCCGCCTCGCGAGGGGCCAGCGCGGCGTAGTCGACGCGCTTCAGGTCAGCGACACTGAAGTCGCCGAATGCCTGCCACCGCTCGTCGGCGTGGAACACGCGCACCTGGTTGCCGGTGAGGACGTACAGCCAGGTGATCATGCCGTCGACCTTCTCGTCGAGGGTGCCGATCGAGGGGCCGTGTCGAATCCAGTGAGGTAGTAGCCGACCCCGGCGAAGGGCTGCGCCTTCCTGCTGCCGGGGGCGGATTCCTGGGCGTCGACGGTCGCCTCGTCTGGAGCGATGAAGTCCCAGTCGTGGCGCAGGATGTCCTGCACCAAGCGGTCGAGATCGCTGTCGTAGTACTTGTGCAGGGCGACACCCAGCGCGGGCACCTGGCAGGTCGGGTAGCCGTCGCTGTGGCAGAGGCGGGCCCGGAACGTCCGGCCGTCCGGTTCCAGCAAGCCGATCAGGGATTTAGGGAAATGGGACATCTGTCACTCCTTGTCACTTGGTTTCGGCCCTCGCAAGGTGGTGCGTCTCGTTGCGAGGCCGCGGGTCCTGATCGTCCCCTTGTCTCGGCGGGCCGACGGGGACAGCACCGCACTCTGCGCGGTCGTCTGGCCGAGCGAGACGCCACGACTCCCCGCCACTTGCGGTGAGAATCCGCGAGCCGTACCGCCACCTCACGCGAGAAACCGCCAGATCAGATGCAAGGCGACACAGCTCATCCAGAACCGGTCGGCAGGGACACGACCGCGCCGGAGTATTCGGACACGGGACCTCGTCGTCGCCGAGCCGCAGCAGCGCGGTCCCGGACAGCGGTACGACGAGGGCGAAGAACGGGCGCGGCTCATCGGACTCGACAGTGACCTCGCCGCCATAGGTGACAGCCGAGAGGGAGATGGTCTCGCCGAAGCGACGGCTGTTGAGCCGGGCGTCCAGGCAGCTGTCCGCGTGCGGCAAGTGAAGGCGGTGGCCGGTGTACGAGGACGTCAGTGTCCGGATTGCGACAGACTCTGTCTCGAATGCGAACGACGGCCCGGCCGCGCGGGAGGCACGGCCGGGCCGTCTGCGGGGATACCGGGGTGGTCAGGGAGCCGTCTTCTGCCCGGCGGTGGTCCGGTGGTGCTCGGCGCGTGCCCACTCGATGAACGCCTGGGTGAAGATCCTCAGCCACAGCGAACCGGTGGGGAACGCGTCACGCTTGAGCAGCGGCATCGCGTCGTGCAGCACGTGTACGCCCACATCGACCACGTACTGCGGCGGGTCCGCCCAGCCGAGCCCGTAGTCCGCGGCGACCTCGGCGATGATCTGGTCGGTGTCGACCTCCGCGCGGGCCTTCATGGAGTCCCTCCCCGTTTCGTGGTCTCAGCTCACCGACCGGTTTCGAGAACCAGTGGTCAACTCGGATGGCGCTCGGTGCAGGACCCAGGATCCGCCGGTCCGATTGGTGAACACAATTCCTCTCTCGTGGAGCCGACCGTAGGCGGCGGCGACGAGTTTGCGGTTCCGTCCCAGCTCGCGCGCCAAGTCGCGATGCGACGGCAATTCCACGCCGACACCGAGCTGCCCATGCCACACCAGATATTCGATACGCTTGGCGAGGTTGACGGCTCCGGTTCGGTCGTCGCCGGTCCACCATCGGCCGAGGAGTACCACCAGCTCGGCGGCGGTGAGGCGGCGAGCAGGCATGATCCGGATGGCAAATGTGCCCCACCCGCTACCGATACCCCCCAGATGGAGGTCACCGCGCTGCGCTGGCGCGTTGGCTCATGCGCGGCGCTTATCGATCCGACGATAGAAGGTTGCGCTCGGGATACCGGATGAATCTATGATTACTCCAGGTGGAATCTGTTCTCGAAGAGCCGATTCGACCTCTTTCCACCGTTCGTTCTGTGCCTGGTCGAGCTTGGCTTCTTCCTCGCTGAGCCGCTGTTGCAGGCTGTCGACCTTGCTAACCAGCGCCGCAATTTGCGCGCGTGAGCTCTTCAGGCGGGCGATGATCGCCTTCTGCTCTTCGGTGAAGGCTGCCGGCTCCGCCTTCGGAGGCTCGAGTGCAGCCTGTATCGCGTCCAGCCGCTCAGCGATGTCGCCGGCCCGTTCCTTGTCAGACAGCTCACCCCAGCGATCTCCGAACTCGTACCTCGACCACTCCTTTGCCAGCTTCTCAGGGGTGTTGCCCGCCACCTCGGTACCGTCAGACGTAGTTACCGTCAGGTAACTACCCATCCGCTTCTTGTGCCGACTGACCTGGGCTTCCGTTTCCACCTCGTCCCCTCCGACGCTGCGCACGTGACCGGCGTCAATACCGTACAGTGCCGGCCAACGGGCCAAGAAGATCCCTGGAGGTGCGAACGGGCACCGTACTCTACGATGGCCCGGTCGGGCGGTTTTACCTGGTCAACGAGTCATGGCCGACCTATCTGCGGATTCCGCTCCCCCTGCGCGAGCAGCCCTGTCGGCAGGTACACCTCGCCGCCAACGAGGATCGCCCCGCACTCGCACAGTTGAGCGTTCTGCGATTCGTGCGCGGTTGGCTGGTCGTGGTTGCACCACGGCTCTGCGCCATGCGGCGGAAAGATCCTCGCGAGCAGCTGCGTGATTCGCAGCTTGGCGTCGTCCGCCACGCGCCACAGCCGCCATCGCTGGTCGTAGTCGGCAATCTGGGTTGCCTTGTAGTAGGCCGTTCGCTGGAGGTCGAGCTGCTGGTGAATCTGCGGCAGCACGTCCGACGGGTTCATCGGTTCCCGTCGCCAGTCGGGGTACTCGGAGCGGTCACATGCCCAGCCCTGGTTTAGTTCATCGCGGGGATTGTCCGCGCTCCAGAACTCGCACGTGACGACATCGCCGTCTTTGGCGGCATCACGTTTCGCGCCTTTGTCCCGCGCCATCTTGGACGCGTAGTAGGTGACCTGGTATTTGGCGGCCACACCGCGGATGGTGCGGTAAGGACGTGGCGGGGGTGTGGGAAGCGTCGTACTGTTCATCGCTATTCCTTGTGTGGAGGCCGGCCAGAGCCGTCTGGAACTGATCCGGTTCGTCATGCACCGGCGTACTTGCACTGGACGATCTCGCCGTTGTGTTCACCGGTGCATGTGACATCGGTGAGGGTCCGGTCCTTGACGCTCAACTTGCGGCGTACGGTGCGCTCCAGGTCGTCGATCGTCGACCCTTCCAACGCTTCGTGGTGTTGGCTGGGTTCTGCGAACATTGGGTGGTCTGGGAATGCCGCAGTCCACATGCGAAGGTACAAACCGGCGGCTGGTGAACTCAGCGGGGCGCGGAGGCTCATGTCGCAGCAGAGGCAGCACACCTCGGCGGCCGTGCCAGGTCGCGTGTCCGCGCCCGTGACCAGACGTTCCAAGATCTCCCGGCAGTGCGATCGGTACACGAACTCCGTTGCCATGAGCTTGTGTGTCGGATTGAGAAGAGGAAAGCTGTGGTATAGAACGTCACGCTCTGAGGGGTGCCGCTCCATCGCTTGCTGTATCTCGTCTTCGGCCCACTCGATTTGCCGCGAGACGCCTTTCAGAGCGCGGGTTACGTCGAGCCAAAGGTCCAGCACCCTATCGTTGTTGGTTGTTTCGGGCATGAGGAGACCCCCTTCGTTTTTCCAGATTTCGTGGATTGGTTTGCTCATCAGCGCCAGCGCGGTATCTCTCGTGCACTGCTCAGCGCTGTAGCGGGTGCGGGCTCGGTCCCGAGGGCCTGCGCCGGATGGCAGTTACGCGGCGGGTGAACTCGCGCGGAGCTCGGTCAGGCAGCGGCGGCGCGCCTCGGGTACGGGCCGATGGTGAGGTCGATGGTCGTGCGGGTCCGTTCGCCAGCGGGTGCGGCCGAGGCGGATCGCGTACCGGTGTTTCCGGGGGTGTCGCTGGCGGCGAGCTCCGATCGGGCGCAGCGGCGTCGCGAGCTATTGCGTCAGATCGTCATCAGGACGAGGTGGCGGGGCGCCCAGCGCGACCAATCAGGCCACCAGCCGTTACCTCCGCGCTCGCCACTGGCGACCTTCGTCTGCACGCGGGCGGAAGCGTGCGGGTTCGCAGATTTCTTGAGCCTCATGCGCGACGAATTAGTGGCCGCTGACTTCCATCAGGTCGATGGCAGCCGAGGCGAGGAGTTCGATCAGTGGTGCCGCTGACTCGGGCAGCACCGTCTTGTGCTCCGTGAAGAGCCGCGCGAGCACGATCACGCACCCCACGCGCTCGAAGTCGGACGGGATGATCACGCGGCTGGCTCCGAGCTGCTGGAGCACGAAGCTGGCGGTGGAAAGCCAGAGCAAGGCCAGGTCGTCATCACGGATGAGGCTGTGTCCGTTCAGCGGCCCGCTGTCAGGGTCAGTCATGGTGCGTTCTCCGAATCGTGGAAAGGGGACGGCATCGTCAGAAACAGGGCCAGCGCAGCGGGCTCACCGCGAGTGCGTGTCCCTGAGCCAGTTCGCTGGAAGCGCCTGCCCTGCGCGCATGGCGATGTCGAAGTCGAGCAGTGCGCGTGCCATTTCGGTGGCATTGTCAAGGCGGGCTTGCTGGGCGCGCGCCGCACGGTGGCGCGCCGCCGGGGTTGTGGGCGGCGGAGTTCGGCGGTCGCGGTCTGCGGCCGCGCGTTCGAAGCGGGCGCACGTGATCGCGCGCCGGTAGGGGTCGTAGCTGTGTGATGTCATCGGTCCCATTCCCCTCGGTCGAGGTGGTCGAGAAAGGTGTGTTCGGTGGAGGTGACGGCACTGGGCCAGCTCTCGCCGTGGGATTCGTGGTGTTGCACGGTGTCGGCCAGCGCTTGGGCGCGGGGCGAGAGCTGCCACCCGAGGGTGTGAAAGAGGTCGACGGCTCGGGTTTCTCCCAGGCGCGAGGCATCGACTGCGTTCACGTGGAGATCGGCAGCAGCGTGCCCCAGAAGCGTGGTCGGATACCCGTCGATGAACAGCGGAGTGTCGTAGGGCAGCCAACCCGGCAGGGGTGTCATCTCCGGCGGGTGCCGGTCGGCGACGTGGCGCAGTACGGCAAGGAGTGCAAAGTCGCCGAGTCTGCAGTCCTCCGCGGTGTCGTCGAGTTGATGCGCCAGGCGTGTGGCGGTCTCGACGGCATCACCCCAGGTCCAGGTCTCTTCGAATTCCTGGGAGAACTGGGCGAGGCGGATTGCTTTCTCGGTGAGTGTGAAGCCGAATCCCGGGTAGGCGACCTCGGCTCCCTCGACGTTCAGGGTGCTGAGGCCTACCGTGTCCGCGGTGATGCCGAGGCCGTGGAGCACGTGGCCGTGCAAGTCGGCCGGTCCTCCGCCCTCGGTGAAGTAGGAGGGCAACAGGTCGTCGGTGTACCGACGGGTTCGCCGTTGCGGACCCATCTGGTTGACGACGTGGCGCAACCGGCCGTATAGCTCGGCGCAGCCCAGGGTTCGCGTGGTCATGTGACGATCTCCCTTCGGCTCAACGTAGGTAGGCGCACACGTAGAGGTAGCCGCCGCTGCCGTTGGTGTTGGCTTTGATCACGACGGCGTGGTCTTCGTACAAGGTGACGTCGCCCCCACGGCGGATGTCGATGTCGCCCGCGCGCAACAGCTCGCTGGCGCGCTCCCGCCAGGCGTGACCGACGTGGTGCTGCAGGTGGAACAGCAACTCATCGGCGCGCGGACCGGCGAGGTCCGTGCGATCCGGGGGCACATCGACAAACCCGTCCTGCGCGACGATGGCACGGCATCCCCACGCGGTGTCGGTACCGTCCGGGAGCCCACGGTTGTATCCGAATTTGAGCATGACGAATCTCCTTTTCGCATACGGATGAATGAAGTGACGCGACCAATGTGAGGACGGCTCCCGGCACGCGCTCCCATGGCGCGTGCCGGGGCCGTCCCGGTAAGACCGCGTGGTCGTCGCGGTCGCCGTTAGCGGATTGCGTCGATGATGTGGTCGGCAGTGGTGATCAAGGTGGCCGTGCCAGTACGGATGAGGTCGTGGCAGCCCTTCGACATCGCCGAGCTGATCGGCCCTGGCACGGCCATCACCGGCTTGTCCAGCGCGGCTGCCGCTGCGGCGGTGTTGCGGGCTCCGCTGCGCACACCCGCCTCAACCACAACGGTTCCCGCCGTCAACGCGGCGAGCAACCGGTTGCGAACCAACAGCCTGTGCCGGGCGGGCGGCGTGCCCGGCGGGTACTCACTCACAACCGCCCCGCGTTCAGCAGCGCGGTTGAGCAGGCCGACGTGACCCGCCGGATACCCGGCGTCGAGCGCGCACCCGAGCACCGCGACCGTGACCCCGCCCGCGGCGAGGGACCCTCTGTGCGCCGCACCGTCGATTCCGTAGGCTGCGCCGGAAAAGACCGCGACACCGTGGCCCGCCAGCGCGTAGGCCAGCTCACCGGCGGTGTGCTCGCCGTACTCGGTGGCGGCGCGGGAGCCGACGATGGCGACGGCCTGCTCGGCGGCCTCGTTCAGCCGCGCGGGCCCGCGCACCCACAGGGCGATCGGCGCGGCCATGCCCTCGGCGCCCCAGCGTTCGGCCCGGTCGAGAGAGTCGAGCGGTCCGGTGGGCCACTCGTCATCTTCGGGGATCACCAGGCGAGCGCCAAGCCGCTCGGCCTCGTCCAGGTCCCGGTCGGCCAGGGTAAGTTCGCGTCGTACGCCGGTCTCGCGTGCGACGGGTTCCGGGACGTCGCCCCGCCGGACCTGCTCGGCGGCCGTGGCCGGACCGTGTTGGGCGACGAACTCCGCCAAGGCCGGAGCCGGTGGTTCCGCGACGCGGAGCAGGTACGCCCGTGCCCGTCGAATCTCGTCGTTCATGAGGACTCCTCAAGTTGCGTCAATCATGTGTCAGGGCGCGGTAAGGGACAGGAATATGTGGCGGGTCGCGCAGACCCCAGTTCCGGGGGACCGGGGAATCGCACCGGTGAAAGTTCGCAGCGGCGTCGCTAGGCAATCTCGATGTTGTCGATCCGGCGTGTGTGCTCGGCCTCGTCGTCCTCGATCAAGCACATGGCCTCGTCAAGCACGTGCGCGTGTTCCTTGATCAGATCGATGAGGCGCTCTACAGGTGCCGACTCCACGAGTTCCTGGAGTCGGCACGCTTCGATCCATGCCGTACGTGGCAACCGCTGCTCGGCGGCGGGCTCCACACTGAACAGTCGACGTGCTTGCTTCGTGGTGGTCATCTCGAACTGCTGCATGAAAGTCCACGAGATGCGCAGACGTTCCTCGGACACGAGTCCTCCTGGAGCAAAGAAAACGGCGGGGGCGCTGGATCGCGCACCACGCTGAGATGATGGGCAACAGGGCTATCGCTGGCCCTGGGATTCGGTGAGGTAGTAGCCACGGCCAGACTCAATCGCGGCATCGATGTCGACGCCGAGACCGTCGGCGAGGTGGTGCAAATCTCCAATCAGGTCGGCGATCAAGGTCTGGAAGTCTTCTGACTCGCCGCGCACCGCCTTGGAGTACTCGACAAGCGCGGCACCCGCCGAGCCCGCCTTTCGGATGTTGTCGAACATGGCCAGGTTGAGTTCGTGCACCGAGTCGACGTCAATCCGCCGTACTCGGCAGTCGCCGGTGTACAAAGTGTGTCTCCTCGAATCCGATCGATTTGATTGCTGGTTCCGTCATCTGTGCTGCGGCAGGACGGTGTTGTCCATTCCGCTCGTCGCGTCCTGGTCAGCGGTGGCGAATGATCCGTTCGAGATGCCCCAGATCGGTGACCGGCCCCGCCCAGTAGCGGACGTGGGCGGGCTCGTCATCAACGCCCCAGACGTTGAGCCGAAAGTCGGGGTCACCGGGGCGATGCCATTCCGCGCTTGTGCCTCGGCCGTTGGCTCGGTGTATCCCGCGTTCGTCGCACCGGTCGACGCTGCGTGGCTCGCCCCAACCAGCGGCGCGCAGGTACTCAGCAACCTGGGTGAAGTTGGCGTCGAATGGCACGCGGTCGGCCGCGCAGCGACTCCTCGCGCCCTCACCACCGCGCAACGTTCCGTCCGGTGACGAGGTGATCACAGCGTGAACCTCGGTCGTGTCGTGCAGGCGGCCCCGTCCGCTGGCGTGCGCATAGGCCAGCGCGTAGGGACCGGTGAACCAGAACGTCAGGGTCTGCGTTCCCCGGCTCCAGCCGCGCCGGTAGCCGCGATTCTCTCTGCGCAATTCCGTGATAGGGATCGGGGGCAGGATGCCATCGAGCTCGTGATCGGGGCGTGCGATCCAGCCGTGGGCCTCGAGATCAGCCAGGATCGTTGGGTAGGCCATGTCGCTCTCGCGGGCGCGGGCGTAGCCGGCCGCCGCGCGCGCCATGGTGTCAGCCATGCGGGCCATGCGCTCGGTGACGTAGCGCAATCCGTCTGGGGGATACGGCGAGCAGCGGCACAGCGTGTGCGCGTCGGTGGTGAGGTCCGATATCTGGCAGCGCAGCTCCTCCGCATAGCGTGCCATTTCCGCTAAGCTGGCGGCTTGCAACTTGGCGAGTCCCCCGGCCGCATCGGCGCGAGCGCGTTCGCGGTCGGCGTGGGTACGCGCGGCCGTGACCGGGTCGTGGTCGGCGTGTCTACTCATCGGGATGTCAGCCTTTCTGCGAAAGACGCCTGCGCGGTGCGCGGAGTCGGTGGAAATGAGGGCGGCCTGCGCGATGACCCGCGATGCATGGGCCGCCGTATTTGGACCCGTGAGTGGTTTAGGTCTGGTCGTCCCAGCCCATCCGGGACGTGTAGGCGGCGAGTGCCCGCGCGGCCTCGTGCGGGGAGTCGAAGGTCGGCTGATCCTCCGCATGAAGGTCGGGGCGGATGGAGCCGCCCGCAAGATCGTGAGCGACGTAACGCTCGTTTAGTCCGACCAGGACTCGGCGTACGGTGCCGATGCGCAGGCCGTTGACAGTGATCGGCCACGCGTGCGTGAACGCGTACCGCGCCGGTTCCGGGGCCATCGCGCGGTGATACTCGGGCCAGCGGTAGGCCGCCACCAGTTGATCACCGTCACATCGATCACCCGGTCCCCGGCCTCCACGATCGCGGTGACAGCCTGCTCGGCGGCCGTGGCACCGATGAGGTCGGCCAGCCGGAAATAGGCCTCCCGTGCGGCGTTGATGCGCGCCAGGATCGGGGCGGCATCCCGGCGCAGGGTGGCCGCGTCCATTTCCCCGATGGCCCGGTTACGGGCCTCGTAGGCGTCGCGGTCGGTCATCCCCGGTATCCATTCGGGGGCGAGCGCGTCGATGCATTCGTGGCACGCTGCGCACCGGTAGATACTGGGGCGGGACACCATAATCGAGATGCCCCAGCCGATGCGATCACAGCCGCGAGTGCCGCACTCGTGCCCGAGGGTGCCTTTACTCATCGCGTGTTTACCTTTCTCGAATCGTGCGCGCCACACAGCGCGCGAACGGCAGGGTTTGCGTGTCGTGGGTGCGGCTAGCCGTGGTCGTCACGGGATGCCGGGCAGTCGCCAGGTGATGGGCCGAATGCGCAGTGCCTGGGTGGCGGCGTAGGACGCGGCGAGGTTGCCGTGGTCGGTGATGACGGCATAGGTGGCCAGCCATACGGCGAACCACGGTTCAGCTGGCGCGCCTTGGCGGGCAGCCGAATCCGACGGCGGCACTATGGTCGTGTCCACCATTAGCGGCGTGGATCGGTAGTGGTCACGGCGTCCACCGACCATCGGGCAAGCCGCGATGGTGTAGGTGGCACACTGGGGATGCAGCGCCGGTTCGTTGGTGCATCGCCGTGGCAGATCGGACAGCCGCATGAGTAGGACCAACCGGTCTTCCAGGGGGCGCCCGCACACGCCGCACAACCGGCGCAGCAGCGCTTGCCCCATACGATCGCGGTCTACGGAGCCGAAGAGGTATCGCCGGTCTGCGGTACGTGGTGTGATCCACGGGACGACGAGACCACCGACGGTCGGCAGATGGGCCAGCCATGCCGGGATCGGAGGCACGGTGATGTCGGTCATGATGTTGTTCCTGTTCGTCGTCGGTGCCCGTGCGCCCGGTACTCGGACGTCGCGTGCCCGCCAACGACCGGTTCCTGGCGCGGTCGTCGGCGGGGACGCGAGGGGTCGGGTTATGCCGCTTGGTGGTCGGCGTGGTCGTTAGCGCGGCCGAGGATGTGGTCAGTGGCACGGTGAGCCGCAGTGGCGGCGACCACGACGGCGCGCACGTCTTCGCGGATCGTGGTGATCCACGACGACAAATAGGCGGCGGAGTTGTCGGCAGTGGTTTCGATCCCGGACTCGGCAGCCAGGAACGCGGCCGTCATCTCCGCGATGAGTTCCTCGCGCCCATAGGGATGGGAGCCGAAGTCGTAGCCGATCGGTCGGTCGAGCCTGCTGGGGTGTGCCGTGGAGTGCCCCAATTCGTGGAACAGGGTCGCGTAGTACCCGTCGAGGCAGGTGAAGGTGGCGCGTGGCGGGATCTTGATCCGGTCGAGCGCGGGCTGGTAGCAGGCTTTGCGGCCAGCCTCGACGATCTCGGGCCGGTCCTTGTAGCCCGCGACGATGGCCTCGGCGGCGGCGTGCCGCTCGTCGGCGGTGTGCACGCGCGGCGCGACGACCGGCACGGGTGCGTCGATCCCTTCAACCTGTTCGAGATTCCAGACGTGGTAGTAGCGGGCGATCGGGATGAGGATCTTCTCGCCGGTCTCGGGGTCTTCCCGTTCGATCTTCTTGAAGAAGATCAGAGTGGTGCCGGGCTCTCCCTCGCGTCTGCGGCCGCCTCGTCGGCGGATCTCTTTGCGCGTGAGCCAGTAGGGTGAGATGTGGTCGCCAGCCACGGTGAGGAACACGTTAATGCCTCGGTAGCGGTGGCCGTGGATCGAGCGCGGCCAGCTGGTGGCGGCGTGCCACGGTTGGCGCCACGGTGCGGTTCCCGCTTCCAGCATGGCGACGATCCGGTCGGTGATGACCTGATAGACGGCGTTGCTCACGGCGCAGTCACCTCCCCGGTGCACGTGGTGTCGCAGAGAGGCCGCGCGGCAACGTCGTCGGCGAGGTCGTCGGCGAGGTGGTGCAGGTAGGGGAAGTCGGGTGGGTCGTTGTCGTAGCAGTCCCACATGCTTGCGTCGTGGCCGTCGGGTGCGGACCCGATCACGCCGTAGATGCAACCTTCGGCCCATTGCCGGTAGGTGTCCAGTTCGGCCCGCAGGGTGGCCGCCGGGTCCGGCAGCTGTTCGCGCGTCGCGTCGGGCGCGGTGATCACGCCGAGGACGCGGCCGCTCGACGTGGCGTCGTCCCAGCAATCGATGGCGACGGCGTCGAGGTAGGCGCGGGCACAACGTTCCACGAGCGCCAGGTCGCCGCAGCGTCGCCAGGCCCTCGGTAGCGCCTCGGCGAGTGGGTTGGGTTCGTCCGGCTGGAGGTAGTCGTCGGAGAGCTGGACCAAAGTCGCGACGGTGTGCCACTCGCGGGGCGACTCGACGTGCTCGTCGAGAACGATGCGGGCGGTCATGCCGTTGGCGAGCGTCCAGGTGTCAACGGTGTACACGACGCTCACCTCCGGACGGGTCGTCGAGCTGCCAGCCGCCGGGGTCAGGCCGGTCGTCCATGCGGCGGGCGCCGACAGCGTAGAAAGGCATGATGATCTCCTTGGTGGGAAAGGGAAGTGGACTAAATTCCAGAGAATTTGGCCCCCTTCGGAGAAGGAAGGACAAATTTTGGTGAGCGGGAGCTACTGCTCACCGTCGGCGGCAACCGCCCCGGGGTCGCAGAAGGGGCCGCTGGCCAGAGGGTGGAGGCGATCTGGGGGCACGCCCGTGTCCAAGGCGTGCCTCAGCAGACCGGCGAGCACGTGGTCCGGGTTGGCGTCCAGCGCCACCTCGAGTGCGATCGTGGCGGTCGCCCCGTCGCCCTGCATGTACGCGGCGAACCCGGCCAGGACGGCAGGCTCGGCCCGTTCCGGCGCGGGCGTCATCCGTGTCAACGCCCGCCACAAGTTCATTGCCGCATGCGCCAGCGGCGATGTCGACGGCAGCGCGGTCGCGAGGCACGCGTCCCGCACCCCGGGGTCAGTCAACGCGTACGCCAGCGCGGCAACGTCCTCGTCGGACAGGGTGAGCTGCCCGGTCAGAGACCTGTGCAGCGCGGCGCGGACGATGCCGGCCTGCCATTCGAGCGATGGCTGCGGGCGACCCACCAGTCCGTCCAGGAGCGCCGCCCGCCGCCCGATCGCTTCCTCGTCGTCCGACCGGAACGACTCCTCGATCTGCTCGCGGCTGCCCCTCGTCACGCCGCTAGCGACGGCCAACGTTGCCGCCGCCACGGTGGCCTTCGGATCGGGTAGGACGCCGTGCCACGCGGCGTTGCATATGTGCTGCCAGCGGGCACCTGCAGCGAACTCTGAGACGTGGTAAGCGTGTTCGAGCATGATCCCTCGTACCGCCAGCTGCTCGACGAGGTGGTCGACGAGGTCACGATGCGGGGTGTCGTCGACCATCACCGCGACAGCCTCGTCGATGGCTTCGTCGACTCCGGCAACTTCCAGGCCATGGGCGAGCTGTTGCGCGAACGAGACGCTGTTCTGGGTCGGCGGCAGGTCCGCACGCATGGTCACGCCGAGCCGGTTCTCGTGGAGCGCGATGAGCACCACCGAGTTGGCCGGGGCGAACCCGACAAGCGTCGGGATGGACGCCAGCAGGTCGCCCGCATTGTTAGCGCGGACCGTTGTCTTCGTCATTTTTGGTTGTCCTTCCCCTGCGCCTCACCGGTATCGGTGCGCGGTGTCGGTTGAAAAGAGGGCAGCCTGCGCGACGACCTGCGATGCGATGGCCGCCGCATTTGGCCCCGTGAGACAAATATGTCAATGTGTCGTGCAAGAAAGGGGCGCCGCATCCTCGGAATGCGGCGCCCCTGACAGGACAAACGAAGCCCTCGCGTGGGGTAGGCGGATTTACCCCTTGGCGCCTGCCGCCGTCGAGCGTCGTCGCACGAGGATCAGCGCTTCTGGTTCAGCCTCGATGCGAATTGTCGGAGCGTCGTCGTCGCGCCGATCACTGATATACACCGCGACGTTCCCGGGAAGGACGACCGCACAGATATACCAGGTCAGACCGCCGTCGACTGAGAACTCATCGCCGTCTACGAGGTCCTTGACCTTGATAAGGTCAGCCGGTTTCTCGGCTGGGACATCGTCCGGCGTCGCGGTCACCCTTGCCAGCTCGTCACGCGGCACGTCGTCGGAACTCATTTGCGACTCCTTTCCGGACAGCCTCCCCACTCGGGGAAGTCAGCACCTCAATCAACGTTGCCCGCCGCAGTCGCCATCCGGCGACGCTCTGACGCAAGCGTCAGAAGATAAAGGTTCGTGATGTATGGCGAGACAATCGCCATACGTAGTACCTGCCGTGGCCCGTGCGCTGTATATGGTCGGCGTCCCAGGCATGTTCGTCGGAGCCATCAGAAGGGTCCGTGCGTACCATCGGCGACCGCTCACCACAGCTTCGGCACTCAATAATAGAGAAGGACACGACCGGCTCGTCGGCGCCGATCTCGTCGGGAAATTCAGGAAGGTTAGGTGTCGACATTTATGTACCTAATCGCGCTCAATCTCTTCAACGGAGGTGTCGTAGTTGTCGATCTCGACGTCGCTGTCGTCGCTTCTCACGTTGATAGCGCTATGCACCCACTCGTGCGCGACGTCCTCGTTTGGCGCGTCGCGAACCGTAAAGGTCACCTCGACACGGCACCTGCCGCTGAACACAAGTTCGTAGGGCGCGAGATCCAGCTCCGCCAAGGCATCTTCGGTTCCCTGGCGGCACCAGCCTCCCCGCTCATGTCGATCGATGATCCGCTGGCGCACGTCATCACGGAACGCCTCCAACTCTTGCCGAGTACGCGCCAGTTTCTTGAGTAGCTGGTCCCGGCGCTGGTCTTCTGTCAGCGAGAAAAGTTCGGGTTCAACGGTCGTCACGACGATACTCCCTTGACAGTCCGTAGGTACTGGCGAAAGGTCGCTAGAGTCACGTTGTGCCGCCCTATGGCCTTTCCATGTTCGAATAGCCGCATTCGAAGCACCTCTCGGCGCAGGTTCTTCACATATGCCCGCAGACGTTCAGCTTCATGCCGGTCGGCGAGCTGCGCTCGCGTGAGCGCGCGATCAGCCTTTGCGCTCAACTCTGATGCTGTTTTGCCCATTGGTTCACTCCGACACCGTCTGGCGAATCGAAAGTATTCGACCTCTATGGCTGACTCCCCGGCCGAGAAGGACATTCCGGCAACGGTGCGTGCCACCTCATCCGCCGCCTGATGCCACGCCCCGATCGCTGAGGACACTATGCGCCGCGCCTCGTCGGGATCCGCAACTCCCCGCACCGTCACCGGCCAGGAAACCTTGACCCACCCGTAGGCCTCGTCCTCGATCTCGAACGGCTCCAGCCCTAATTCCTCAAGCTCCTCATTGGCTGCTTCGAAATTGAGGTCACGGTAAAGGTATGCCTTGATCACGCGATCGCGAACCCGAGACTTGTACTTGGCCAACTCTCGTTCTGCGGCCTCAACCTGGAGCGTCAGGTCCTCCGTTGTTACGTCGCTGGACGTCATCTGCCTTTCCCTTCGTGTTTAGAGGACTCGGAGTATGCCCGAGTGGACCGGTTCCAACGGTGGTGTCCGGTGCGCGTCTCCTCGACGCGCAACGGACACCACCGTTGGAACCGCTCGCCTGCTCAGTGGCTAGTGGCTAAGCGCAACTGACGATTACGCGGTGGCCGATCCTTCGTACGCGTCCACAGGGCAGAGGATCACACCCATCCGCGCAGCCACGTAGTCGGCGGCGTCGGTGACGGTGGTGAAGCGGCGGCGGTAGGCGGATTGCGTCAGCACGTGCCCGAAGTCGCTACAGTCAATGGCCCATCCGCCACGTGCAGCGCGGTTCACCGCGACAATGCAGGTGCCGTCATCGGCAAAGACGGCCGCACTGTCGGCGTCCTGCTCGCCATACGTGTCGTCCCGCATGATGAAGCCACCGTGCGCGTAGTGAATTTCAACGTCCACCCTTGGCATCGCAGGTTTGCTTTCTAGCGTCGACATTGTTGTTTCCTCGCTCCCACAGCTATCCCGAACGTGTTGTAGACCGGAACATGTCCTCAGCGACAGATTTCGCCGAACGGCCCTCGGTCGGCCGCTCGTGCCCAAACAACCAATCCTTTGCGCCCGGGGTCTTGAAATAGAGCCGGACCGATTCGACACCATTAAGGGAGATAGCCTGGTATTCCCAGCCGTTTGGCGTCTTCCATTCCCAGCACCGTCCGTTAATCATGGGCACACTGTGCATCGCCCTGTCCTCTCGTTCGTGTAAGCCCGCCAACCGCACGTACGGGACGTGCGGCTCCGTCGATCACGCGGGCTCTAGCGTGGTGAAGTCGACCGTTGCGCTTGCGCTGTAGACCTTTGCCCCGGGCTCGTTCTCGTCACGGTGGCGCTCCGCCGTGTCGTGGTCGTCGAACACCATGCTTTCCCGGGCGGCTGTGTCGTCCTCGCCGACCAGGTAAACGGTCAGCTCGCTACCCGTCGTCTCGTGGCCCTCCTCGTCGCCCTCGGCCAGGATGCGCGCGATGCGCGTGAGCTGGCCGGGTGTGATGCGCAGCCACTTGCTCTCACCGTTGTCGCTCGTGATCTTGAGCCGGTAGCGATCCGACTCGCCGAGCTGGGCGACCTGCGCGGCGTAGTAGTCCATGCTCTGATCTCCTCTCGCGTGTTGCCTGCTCACTCAGCCGCGCCGCCGTCAGGCAGCTCCCCCGTGGTCTTTCGCTCGCGTGAGTCCGTCGTTGAATCCGGCGCGGAACAAGGCCTCGAAGGGCTTGCGCTGTTCGCCCGTGTGCTTGCTATCCGCCTCGTCGATCCACGCGGGCACATAGTTGGACCAAGGCGTATGCATATCGTGGTAGGGCGTGGCGTCGCTTGACTGTGTGGCCATACCGAGCCCGTAGCCCGCTACCCAGCCGATACGGTATGCCGCATCACGATCATTGCTCATTGCGTTCTCCCGTCTCCAGACACGCCGTTGCCTCCGTCGGCGTTCACGTGAGCCATGGCGCGTAGGTGTTCCAGCGCTTCGCGGGGGAGGCGCACGCCGTATCGGAGCTGCGCTTCCGCGAGCGTCCGTTGTGCACGTTCGGCGACCTGCCGTTCCTCGCACGTCATGTCGTGTTTCGCCATGGCGTCTCCTCCCTCTGGCTGTGATCGCGGCATCAGGCGGCCGCCGGAACCGAGGTCACCGGGACCGACGTCAGTGCCAAGAAGTCGAAAACCGCGAGTTGGCCGTGTGCCTGCGCCAGCGTCAGGGCGTCGCCTAGTTCTGGCACGACAACGGACACGTCCAGGAACGCGGCGCCGCTTTCTGGATCTCGCCATCCACCGAACACACGGCCCGGCAATGCGAGCGTCGCCGCGTGTTCGTCGGCGTATCGTGCGAGATCGCTTGCCTGAACGATCCCGGGGAGTACGCGCTCACATTCGGGATGCACGGACACCGCGTACCCGCGTGTGACGTTCGCGCCCGTGGAAGGGATGATCGAAAAGCCGCCGTCGGGAACGCTCAATGCGCCCGCAAGTTGGTTGTATCGAATGGACACGTCGCACTGCATGTGGGCACACCTCTCCCCTGTGTTGAATTCCGATGACTTCATTTCGGTTTCTTTTGGCCCAGTGGTCACGGCCAACGCACGGATTAGCCGTGCGTCACCGAAACCCCTAGGACAAGCCCGGTAATGTTGCGTTTTCCTGCCAATAGTCAAAGGCCTCACGTATTGCCATGCTGCGGCGACGGGACCGGCAATATTGCAGCCACGCGAATGGCCAGCCGTCGGGCACGTGTCGGGGATTGCGACCAGCGCGGCGCATCGTGTCGAGGTAAGCCCACTCATAGCCGTGGGCGTTCGCGAACGAAATGGCCTCGCATTCGTTGCGGGGACCGGGATATTGGAAAGGATCGATGCACATATCGGCGAACCATTCCTTTCTGATTTTGGGCAGACTTCACCCGTGGGTCGAATTCCAATTCACGTGGAAATGCGGTATAGCTGACACTAAGGGCGAGCACACGTATTTGCGTGCTCACCCTTACTCACGCTCACTCGACGATTAGGCAGCGTCCGCCATTGCGTCCGCGCGGTGATAAATCGCCAGATTCACGGCGCGCTGATGACGGGTCGTCGTCACTGAATAGGTTTCGGTGGGCACAGTCCACCCCTGGCCGGGGATATGCCACGCTATGGGGGTTGCGTAGCTGTAGACGACATAGTCGATACCTGGGCCTACGCCGTGACCGTCGCGGTCGTGGCGAAAGCGCTTGACCCACGGCGCTGGGAGCCTGCCGGTACCCGTCGGGCGACGCGTGCCGCGTAGCGTGCCCGACGTGTTCGCGAACTCGTCGCCGTGCGCAAGGATTGCGCCCAGTTTCCACCAGCCATCGCTACGGTTGCGGAATATGGCGCACATAATCCCTCCCGTTTCTTAACCAGGGTTGACATGTCTTTGTCCCAACGGACACGGCACGGGCACGGTCGGCCGGTAGTGGCGAACCGTGTTCGCATGCTCTACCTGCCGACCGTGCCCGACCGTCTCACGTTGGTATGTGTCGCCTGCCGTACGTCGTCCTCTCACAACGCGCACCGGTGACGCGCTCTCGTTTGGTCTCATTACGGGTGATGAGATACCCGCGCTCGCCTGCCGTTCCCTGCCCCGCTTGTGACGGTTAGTCGCCTACCCGGTATATCGGGTGTCGGTATCTTCCGGCGAGTCTCATATTCGGGCGGGACGGGTTAGGACCGTCCGCTTGCGGCGGCTACTGCCGCCGCTATCCAGCGTTACCGCTGGGCCACTCTTTACCGACCATGCCTCTACCCCGTACCTACATCACCGGTTGTCCCCCTAGCGCTGCAAGCGTAGCGGCGATTTCGCTGGGCTACGCGTCGTCCGGATTGTCAATCCGCCCGATCTATCCACGCGCGCATGGCTTCTCAGCCATCGCGCTCGTGACGTCAATCGGCACTAGGGCACGCGGTGAGACGCTATCGGTCACGCACCATGACGGTCGGCACGTGCCATATCTCGCACATATTCACCACGAGGTTTCAGCATATTCGGCTATCAAAGATCGCGAGAAGCAGATCGTGTATTGATCGGGTGACTGGGCCTCCCCGGTCTCTCCCGTCTCCGTGTTCCGCTGTACTTATATACTCCCTCATTTGTGCTTTATCGTCAACTATTATTGAGAGAGCGTTATCTGTTTGTGATTTTTTTCGCCTGGTTCGACCGATGGGTACAACCGGACGCGCACCTGACATTTGGACGATCGGATGTTATGTCCACTGTGGATATTTGCAAGGAAGAAGGGCAGCCTGGAGAGCGGGCCGATGAAACGACGTCCTTGGCCGGTCAGTTGGGTGGCTTGAAGCCTGGCTTCAGGTACGGCCTTCCAGATGCACGCACGTCATCTACCAGCAGTTTTACACCTTCCGACCGTCTCCACCGTCCCCCCTGCCCGCCTCTATCACCGCACCCATCCCGTACTGTTCACCTTCCTGTTTGCACTTAAGTTCGGGGTGTCGTTGGTAGGGTTCAGCGCTCCCCTGGCCTGCACTCTGGCTGTCGGCGTGCCTCTACTTGTCTAGGAGGTATGGCCATTCGTAAGGGGATTGGTAATGGGATCGGAAGGGAGATCGGCGCGCAGTCATATCGGTGGCAATGAGACCTAAAAGGGCATTGAAGCACGGCCATGGCATTCGTTGAGAAATGTCGCCAGCAATGTGATTGCGCTTCAATAGAGAACGTGATCGCGGAATAGCGACGCTATTATAGCGCATTTCTTCCGCTATTCGCTTGACCGGGCGGTGGGTGCCGCTTTGCGTTTCGCGGCGGCTTGTGTTTGGGCCGGTTTCGCCGGTGGCTGGGGCTCGGCAGCGCGCTGGAGAGATTGCATGAGCGCGATAGTGTCGCGGGTGGGGCGTTCGTCGATCTCGTCGAGAGTGTCGGTGAGGAGTTTCTGGGTCCGGGGGATCGCGTCGGGTTGGCCGAGCCGGGCCAGGGTGCGAGCGATGTCGCGGTAGATGGCCTCGTTGTATTCGTCGAGTCCGCGGGCCAGTTCGAGGAGGGCGAGTTTGCGCTCGTCGCGGCCCTTGCCCTGGAGGCGGATCAGCGCGCTGATGGCGTCGAGGATCTCGCGGCGGAGGGCTTCGCGGGGTGCTTCGATCCATTCCGCGGTGATGTCGGCGCCCAGGGGGCCGTGATTGAGGTCGACGACGCGTTCGAGCGCCTGGTGTCGATGCGCTTCGTCGCTGGCGTCGCGGTAGCTGCGCAGGGCGTCACGGAGGTGCCAGAGGTCGACCGTGACGAGGTCGGGGTTGAGGGTGTAGTAGCCGTCGTGGACGACGATGAGGTCGTGCGGTGGGTCGTCGGTGGCGGCGCGGACGCCTTTGCGGAGTTGCGAGACGGTGACGTGGAAGGTGTTGCGTGGCCGTCGCCCGCGGGTGTCGGGCCAGATCGCCGCGGTCACGGCGTCGGAGCGCGCCCCGCCTGAATGCAGGGCAAGGTAGGTCAGGATTTCGCGCTGTTTCGGGGCGATGGCGTCGATCAGGTCCGTGGTGTCCTGACCGTTACACCAGTAGAGGTGGAGCCTGCCAAGCACGCACAGGGACACGCGCATGGCCGTCTCGTCTGAGCCCGGGTCGGTGGCGTTGCTAGCAGGTGCGCCGAGGGTGTGCGGGGCATGTTCGGCGTGTGGGTGTGCCGGACTTTCGGGCACGGTGACCTCGACCGTCGGCAGGGGTGCCGTCGGGGCGGGATCGGGCCGGGCAGAGTGCTCGGTGGCCGGGTCTGGTGGGTCGGCAAGGAATTCGAACTGGTCAGGGTCAGCCGCGCCGGTGCCGGAGGGTTCCTGGGTTCGGTCGGCAGTGCCGAGCAGGTCGAGGAGGTCTCGGGCGTCGGCGCTGGGCAGGGTGAACAGCCGGGTGCCGGCGAGCATGTCGATGAGGTTGTGGCTGGTGGTCTCCACGGTGCCGTCGGCGCGTAGCCAGACCGTCCCGCCGGGAGGCCATTCTCCGATGAGGACGGTGGCGAGGCCGAGTTCGGCGCCGTGCTCGAGGACGGCCTGCAGGCGTTGCTGGGCGTGAGCTTCCGGTGTCGCTACCAGCACTACCGTGCTTGGGGAACGGTCGGCTGCTGTCGGGCCGCCGGTCCGAGTGCGGGTCAGCAGCTCGGTTTCCAGCTCGTTGAGGGCGTGGTCGAGGCTGGCGACGATCCGCAGCCGGCTTGGGGAGTGTTCGACGGTGTCGTGCTCACCGAGCAGGCTCCTGATGTCGTCTGCGGGGATGACGACGCGGGCCGCGGTGGCGTCGGCGTTGGCGTTGGCTGCGAGCAGGTTCACGACCAGCGCCCGCGCCGCTGCTGCGGCTCCCGGTCCTGCCAGGCCGAGCCCGCGGGTCCGGGCCAAATCCACGGCGATCGCCTGCCCGTCCCGGATCCCGAGGACTGTGTCGTTACCGGCCGATAGGACTGCGGTGGCCGTGTCGTGCGCGCGGGCACGAGTGGCGGCCTCTGCTGGGACGGCGCCGGCGGGCGCCGACGAGAGCAGTTCACCATCCTGATCGCGCGGCAGGGTGGCCTGGTCGTGGGCGAGGCGTAGGGCGCGCACCACCGGCGCTGCGGGGGTCTCGTCGCGTAGCCCGCTGCCCGGTCGGTAGGTACGACGCCGCCACAGGAGCACCGTCATGAGCGCCGCGGTGATCAGTGCCGCCAGGCCCAGCCCGACGAACGCGCCGGTGCCTACGCTGATGCCCGTTCCCGGATGCGGATCGGGTGCAGCACGAGGGTCGCTCTCCGGCACCGGCGATGTCGAGGCGGCGTCGCGGGACGGTTCGTGCGGGTCGCCGGGTTGACCGTGGTGATCGCCCTGCTGCTCCGTGGCGCCGGGGTCGACACGTTCGTTGTCGGCGCGTTTCTGCTCGTCCTGGGGTGTATTGGGGGTCGTGCGGTCGGGCGTGGTGGGGATGATCAGCATCCAGCCGGGCAGGATGAGGTTGGGGTCGAGCAGGGCGCGGCCGTCCGGTTGGGGGTGGCGGTAGTTAGCTGCGTACAACGCGGGCCAGTGGTCGGGGTCGCCGAGTTCGCGGGCGGCGATCGAGGACAAGGTGTCTCCGGGGTGGACCTCGACCGTGCGCTGCTCCACGCACGGTGCCGCGGACCGATCGGGCAGGTTGACGGCATCCGGGGGCATCGCTAGTTCCCAGCCCGGTTCCAGGACGTCGGCTCCGGCGGTGAGTCGAGGGCGGTTCAGTGCCACGATCTCGGGGTAGCGGCGGCCGTCGCCGAGGTGGGTTTCGGCCAGGCCCCACAGGGTGTCGCCGTGGACCACGGTGAGCCGGGGGCAGCGCGCGAGCCCGGTGGTGGGCTCGGGTGGCGGCTGCGCGGTGGTGGCCGTGGGTGCGGTGGGGAAACCGGCCTGCGGTAGTGCGTCCGGCCGCTGCGGCCCGGTGGCCACGACCGTGGCGGCTGGACCTGGTGCGGCATTGGCCGGGGTGGCAGCGCCGAGCAGGATCACCGAGGCGACCAGGCCGGCGATCCAGCGCCGCGCCGACACCGCCGGGAGACGGTGCACCGCCATGGTTCCCTGTCGTAGCTGGACGGCCAGCTCCGTGACGATCAGGTAGACCAGGACGAGCCAGGCCAGCCAGCCCGCGGCGAGCAGGAGGTCGAGCACGAGCTCGCCCGTCCGCCATGCCCACCGCAGTTCCGTCCACGCCCAGGACAGGAACTCCTCGGCGGGTGGCCAGGTCGTCGGCAGGAGGCTACGGGGGTCAGCTCCGAGCCCGAGTAGCGCCGCTGGATAGCCCACGGTCAGGCCGGCGAGAGTCCCGGCGGCGCTGACGGTCCGCAGCCCGCGCGCGAGGCGACGGCTGGTCATGGCTGGGCTCTCTCGTCCGTGCCGATGCCGAGCTCCGCGGTGGCGGTGCCGGTGGCGTGGTGGGTCGACTGGATGAGGCCGATCGCGGCCGGGGCGGCGATGGTGACGGTCACGCGGACGGTCCGCGGCCCGATGACGCTGACCTCACCGTTCTCCCCCGCCGCGGACAGATAGCTGTGTGCCGCCGCGACCGCCGCGGCCGGGTCGACGACAACGGTCGCGCCTCTGGTGTCGAGCGCGGTTTGCGCCGCGCGGGCCGCCTCCGCTGCGATCGCGTCAGCGCGGGCCGTGGCACGAAGTTGCCCAGCCCCGTCGACCACCAGGGCGAGCATGAATAGCAACGCCGGCACGAGGACGGCGATCAGCACACTGACCGTCCCCCGGTCGTCGCGACCGTGAGACGGTGTCGGCGTCGTGACGGGTGTCATGGGCTTGTCCGATAGGGATCGACGGGACTGGTGAACGAGCTGCTGACAACCGTGCTGCCAGGCAGCCCTGGGACGCCGGCCAGGTCGGCTAGCCCGACCTGGCAGCGCACCTCGACACGGGCGACGCCGGTCTGGCCCGGTGGCGGTGCGAAGCCTCCGGCATGGACCGACACCCTCGTGTCGGTGCACCGCAGGTGTCGTTCGCCGAGCACGGTGGTGGCCGCGTTCGTCGCCGCCGTGCTCGCCGCGCTGGCGCTCCGGGTGAGGGAGGCGGTGCGGGCGGCGGCGGTAGCCGCGTCGTCGACCGCTTGCTGGGCCGAGCTGATCCGCCCGGCGGCCACCACGAGCAGCCCTATCAGCAGGACCGCCGGGGCCAGGACGGCCAGCTCCACGCTGACCGAACCCGTGTCGTGGCCGCGCCGCCGAGATGAGGTCATGGTGCGCTTCCGGGGACGGTGAACCGTTCCTTCGCGGCCGTGGCGCGCATCGAGAAGCGGAACTGCACACCGGGGATCGGCAGGACCTTCTGCGCCGTGCCGGATACGCTGACCTGCACCGTCTCCGCGCTCACGACCGCAGCCGCCGCGGGATCGTCCACGACTCCCGCACCGGCACGGCGGGCGAACGACAACGCCGCATCCTGGGCGTCGGCGGTGCCAGCGCCGAGGACTCGACCAGTGTCCACACCGGATTGCGCGGCACCGGACAGGACGTTACGCGCGTGCCACAGTAGCCCCGCCTGCACGATGGTCAGGATCAGCAGCAGCGCCAGGGGGAACAGGATCGCCAATCCCACGGTCTCCGAACCGGTGTCCCGGAGACGTCGGTCGCGGGCTCGAGGCACGGCGCCCATGATCGTGTCCGCGTTACTGGAGCTGCGCGGTGTAGCGGGCGACGACAGCCTTGATCGCGGCCCCGAGCGCGACCGCTGTGGCCAGCACGATCGCGACGAGCACGGCCTTGGCCACGTTCTCCGACCCAGAGTCGCCGCTGGCCCTCGCGCGACGCCACCGATCCGCGAGCACGTCGGCGGTCGCGACCGACCACAGGATGAGCGCGGCCACGCCGCGACGCGTGAGGCTGCCGAGCTGGATGTTGGGGAAACTCATCGTGGTGCTCCTTGTTCCTATCTGGGTGTCTTCAGGTCGTGAACAGGCGGATGACGGCGGGATAGAGCACGAGCAGCAGGAAGCCGAGCAGCAGCAGCGTGACCGGCAGGGTGAGCCGCTGGCTGCGGGTGTTGGCCGCGGCCTTTTCCGTGGCGAGGGCCGCGCGGCGCAGCCCGGTGGCCTTGGCCGTCAGGGTCGCGTGGACGGCGGCGCCGTCGGCCGCGGTCGACGCGATGTCGGCCACGTCGGCGAGTTCGGGGCTGCTCATGCGGTCGGCGAGCCGGGTGAGGGCCTCCCACGGGAGGTGTCCAGCCCGCTGCGCGTGCGCGAGGGTGCCACGGATGCGGGTGAAGGCCCATCCGTCGAACACGTCCGCGGCCTCGCTCAGGGCTTGCGCGGCTGCGCGCCCGGCCATCCGTTCCTGGGCGACCAGGTCCAGGTAGGCGATCACGGCGGAGCGGAACTCCTCGCGCCGGGTCGCCGCATCATCGGCTACCGCCAGCGGGGGCACCATCGCCGCGGCGACCGCCCCGGCGAGCGCCGCGGGGACGCTCCAGCCGAGTGGAACGCCCAGCCCTGCGGCGGTTGCGAGCATCGCCAACGCGGCGCCGAATGCGGCACCGCCCACAGCCCACCGGGCACGCCGGGCCAGGTACCGGGCGGCGGTCACGTCGAGGACGGCGAGGTCGGCAGCCGGTATGCCCCACCACCGGTTCGAGGACCGCGCGGACCGTGCCGCCAGCCTGGCCAGGACCTGCTCGGCCCGCGACCGACGGGTCGCGCCCGCGGCGGTGTCGTCCTGCGAGAGTCTGGTCAGGGCGGCAGTCAGATGGATCGGTGCCGGTCGCGCCAGTGCCGCGACAACGCAGGCGACCGCCACGCCGACGGCAGCGCCCGGCACGATCGCCACCCACACCGCGGTCATGGATTCCTCACCCCGCTGGCACCGCTGTGGCTGGCGAATAGCCGGGCTCGCCGCTGGACCCGGGACAGCAGGTGCATCCACCAGCAGGCCAGTGCCATGATCCCAACGCTGGCGGCCATCACCAGCTGTCCGAGCAGGCCGAAGAACGGGGCGAGGAACTCGCCCGCCAGCACGACGAGCCCGGCCAGCACAGTGGCGGTGATCGTGATGATGATGCGCGTGTCGGTCCGGGGCTTCGCTCGGTCGGCCTCCACCTCCCGCCGGTCGCCCACCGCGGCGGCCAGGGCGTCGGCCTTGCCTTCCAGCACACCGACCAGGCCACGTCCACCGGCGCGAGCGCGCACGATCAACGCACCCACGACCTCATCGGCGGCCGGGTCGCCGACGTCGTCGGCGAACGACCGCAGCGCGGGCTCCAGCCCCCGGGTGCGGACCCGCACGGCGAGCGCGCGGACCTCGTCGGCCAGCGGGCTGGGTGCGGTGCGTGCCGCCGCCGCGATGGCCTGTTCCAGGCCGCCCGCGCCGGAGTTCAGCCGGTCCGCCACCCGCCGGACCCAGGCCGCGAGAGCGTCCAACTTGTCGATGACCGCGCGGGCATCGTCGCGGGCCAACAGCGGCGGCAGCGCCACGGCCCCGGCCGCCGCCGCGACGACGGCGACCGGCCAGCCGGTCAGCAAGCCCGCAGCCACGCCCGCCACCACCGCCCCGGCCGCACGGCGCCACATCCGGGAGTCCCGCGCTCGCCTCGCGCGCCGGATGCGCGGCCCGCGAGTGGGCGCTGTCACGCTGGCGACCGCGCACGCCACCGCCAGGCCGATCAGCAGCCCCGGGAGCAGGATCGCAAGGGTGCTCATCGTGGCGCCTCCGTCGGGTAGTCGGGTGGATCCTGCAGCCGCGCGGGAGCGAACCCCTGGTGCGCGAGCCGACCGGCGAGCGCCAGCGTGGGCGCGAACACCGGCAGCGCCGCGCCGGAACCCGCCCGCGAGAAGAGCCGGGTCGCATCGGGACGACCGGATTCCCCCACCGGACCGACTTCGAGGACCTCGGTGACATACCGCCGCCTGCGCTCTCGCCCGGACGCGTCAAGGTCGTCCACTTTGGTCAAGTGCACGATGAGGTCGATCGCCGAGGCCGTCCACGCGAACGCCGCCTCCGAGCTCAGAGGCGGGTGGGCCAGCATGCCCAGCGACGCGATGCGGTCGAAGACCGCCTCGGCGCTTCCGGCGTGCAGCGTGCACATGCCTCCGGCGGCGCCGTTGCCCAGCGCCCGCAGCATGGCCGCGACCTCACCGGCGCGCACCTCGCCGACGATGACCCGGCGGGGTGAATGGCGCAGTGCCTGCTTCAGCAGGTCGTCCAGGGTGATCTCGCCGACGCCCTCGGCGTTGGGCTGCCGCGCCTCCAGCGGGGTGACCAGCGGACGATTGCCGTCGATGTGCAGGCCGAGCTCGTAGTCTTCTTCGACGGTGATCACATGCTCCGGGGTCGGGATCGCCGCGCACAGGGCGCGCAACAGCGTGGTCTTGCCCGCGGCGGGGCCACCGGTGACGAGAATGTTGCAGCCGGCGCGCACTGCCGCGGCGAGGAAATCGGCCAGGATCTGCGTCAGGGTGCCGTTGCCGACGAGATCGGTCAGGCGGGTCCCGACGAGCCGGTGCCGGCGGATCGCGACCCGGGGCCGGTCGGTGACCTCGATGACTGCGTCCAGCCGTGCGCCCAGTGGCCCGCCGCCGGGCAGGCGCAGATTTGCGATGGGGTGCGCGGGGGAGAATTCCCGCGAGGTCTGGCCCAGCCGGGCGAACATCTCGGCCAGCATGTCGATGAGCGCGGCGTCGGAGTCGGCCACCGGATACGGCCAGCGCTCCAAGGTCCCGTCATGGCGCTCCAGCCACACCACGTCGTGTCCGTGGATGTGGATGTTCTCCACGTCCGTGCGATCCAGCAGGTCGGCGATGACGCCGAGCCCGGACAGGGCGGCGCTCACCGCGCGAGCCAGCGCGCGCTCCGCGCTCACCGGCGGTGGAGCGAACCCCGCTTCGGCGCGGCGCCGTATCCAGCCGGCGACCTCCTCCAGCACCACTCGTTGGGTTCGTGCCTGCTCGTCTTGCTGCGAGGCCCGCGGGCCGTCAGGGTGTTCGAGCCGGGCGGCCACGGCCTCCCGGATCTCGCGCACCACCTGCGGATCCAGTGCCCCGCTGGCCCCATTGCCCGATAGGGGTGTGGACGCCTCGAAACGCTGCGCCCCGAGTGGCGAGCTCATGGCCGACCTCCCGTCACGATCGGCACTCGCGGGACAGGTGCGGAGGGCGGAGATGGCCGCAGGTTCAGCGTCCGATGCAGACGCAGCGCCGTGCGTCGCGCGGCACGCAGCAGCAGCGCGCGTGCCGCCGGTAGCCCGCCGTACTCGCCGTCGGAGAGGACGGCGGCGGCGCGCGGATCATGCGGCAGCTCCAGCCCCACCGCAAACCCCAAGGCGTTCCTCACGTCACGACTGCCCGCCGCGGTGGTGGCGCACACGGCCAATCCCAGCCGATCCGGCTCGAGCTGCCGGGCCAGCTCAGCCAGTGCTGGTCGGGCGGCGAGCACATGCCGAGCGTGCGGCCGCACCGCCAGCAGCACTAGGTCAGCGGCCTGGAGCAAGGCGTGCGGTGTGGCGGGGCTGTAGCGGCCAAGATCGACCAGCACATCCCGGCCCGGCCCGGTCGTGGTGAGTGCCTGCGCGAGCCGCTGCCAGCCCGCCGCGCCCACCGAGGCGTTCTGGGCGGGGCTCGCCAGTCCGGCGAGCAGCCGAATATGCGGTGCCACCGCTACCGGCTGCGCATGCCCATCGAGACTGCCGCAGCTGCCGCCGCGCTCATGCCGGGTCTCCGTGGCGAAACTCAGCACTCCCCGATCCGCGCGCAGCTGGCCCGCGAGCAGCCAGCGCCCGAGCCAGCCGGCCGCGAGGTCACCGCCGGCCGGATCACAGTCGGCGAGCAGCACCTCGGTCGGCCACGCCCAGGCCAGCGCGGCCACCGAGGTGGTCACGCCCGGCGCGGCCTTCGCCGACATCAGCGCGATGACTGCCATGACACGCTCCTCACCTCAACCCTCGGGGCCCACGAGGACGAACACGACCTGCCCAGCCGCGGCGATCGCCGCGCGCTCCTCCATCGTCGCCGCCACCACGACGTCCACGGTCACCGCGCCCTGCGCGTCGGGGGCGCCCACCCCGGTCACACGAGCCTGGAAACCCGCTTCCGACGTGGATACCTCGGCGCTGGAGGCGCCCGGCGATGTCTCGGCCACCGGGACCACCTCCACCAGATCCCCGGCACGCAGCCCCCGCGCGGGCAACGCGCCCGGCTCACCGCGCAGCCCAACCAACAACTCCCCCGGCCCCGGCACCGGCTGCTCGGCGAGGTACCCGGGTGCCAACACGCTGCCCGACGGGAGCGCAGCCATCGCCGTCTGCCCCACCACCCGGCTGCGCTCCGCCGCAGGAATCATCGGCACCGCGGCATCCGGGGTGAGCATCGCCGTGGTGAGATCCGCGTCGGTCAGCCGCGTTCCCCACGCCACATCACGCGCAGCGACCAGCACCTCGGCCCGCTCGTCCGCGGCAGCGATCACGAGATACCCACTCAACGCCCCAGCCGCGGCCAGCGCCACCGACAGCGCCAGCAGCCACCACCGGCGCCGCAGCGGCACCCGCGGAACAGCCTTTGCTAACAATGGTCCGCGCCCGGGCTCAGGCTCCGTTTCCCGGGACGGAGCCGAAAATGACACAGGAGTACCCACTGAGGTATTCCTTTCCCTCAGAAATCGTTGTCCAGATTCAGTTACAAGCCGAGACAGGCCAACCTCAGCGTGAACGCAGCGACTGGGCCTCGGCTACCGCGAACCGCTCCGTGGCACGCGACATCATGTCCGGCAGCTCACCTCCCTCGTCGGACGCGCCGGTCGAGCCCACCCAGCTCACCGACCAGGTGATCGCGTATTCCGCCGTCGTCACCCCGCCAGGCAGGCCATACGACGAGCGGGCGTAGACCACCCCACAGTCCGGGCTCGCCGCATGCATCCCGTACGCGCGGTCATACGGCGTCCCCGGCCCAGCACAGGTCGTTGCCGCCAAACCCATCCCCGGATCGACCGTCAACCGTGTCGGGGTGGCCGTCACCTCGGCCCACACCGGGCCGACCTGCACCCGCTCCCGCTGCGGCCTCCACGCCGCGGGATCGGTCCACACCCAGGTGTGCTCGTTGACCAACGTCGCCGACCGGCCATCAGCCAGCCGCACGTTCGGCGACCTCCCCGGCACGGGCAACGGCAACGCCAGCTCCTCGCGTGCCCGTGCGGCCAATTCGGCTGGCGTGGGCAGGACCACCGCAGTACCGCCCGGCGCGCCGGGAATCCCCGTGCCCGTCACCCATCCCTGGGCCACGCCATCGCAGATCCGCCGGAAAGCCCGGCTCTCGTCGCCGCCTCGCGACCCGGCATACTGCGACCCGAACAGCGCGTGCAGCGCCTCGACGGTTCCCGGCCCGTCGGTTTCCGCCGCATCCCAGGTCAACGGCTCATACACGCAGACAGGGCCCGAACGCGGCCGGTTCGCCGAACCACCGATCGTGCGCGAGGTGTCTGAGTTATCCGCGGACGAACTTCTCTGCGAGTATGCCGCGTCCATCCGCACGCGGGGCGGCGCGATCTCGCCGAGTTGGTCCCCGGGCACCACGGTCACCTGGCCGGACTCATCCTGATCACGAGTGTCCGCAGCGACCGGCGACGCCAACAATGTAAGGAGCCCAGCCGCCGTTCCAGTTGCCGCTAGAAGCAGACCATGCCGCGGCCGCATCAGCACTCGCCTCCTGGATAGCGGATCTCGGCCACCTTCCAGCGACCGTCGGCCGCATCGCGAACCATGCGCGCCGTGACGGGGTTTCGTGGGACACCAACCGTCTTCCTCTCCCCCGTTTTCATGTCGGCTTGCCCAGACCTCGACGCGTCCTGGCAATCGGTCACCGTGGCCCGATCACCATCGACTTCCACTTCCGTGATCCGCGAAGTCACCGATCCGTATGTGGTGATTCCGCTGTTGCGGTTGAAGCGCATCGCCTGCAAGGTCCGAGTCAACTGGGGATCGACCGCGACCTCGCCCAGCTCCTTGTCCCACGTGGACTCTGGCCAGTCGCGGATCTGCGTATGCCGCGCCCAGAACGCGTCATACGCGACGACCACCGCCTCGTGCTCATCCTCGCCCGATGGTGCCGCCAGCGCAGACGTCGTGGGAGCGGCGACAGTGGCGCTGTTGTTGGCCTCGTCGACCGTGGACGCGGCCTCGCAACCAGCCACAAAGACCGTGACGACCGCCGTCGTCACAACCGCACCTATTCGCAAGTGTGTTGCGCGCCTGCCACCAGCCCCCATAGCGCCTCCTACACGTCCGGCGCAATGCGTATACCGCCACAGTGACAACACCGTGACCGAAAGTGATCTGACTGTAGCACCAGGGGGCTGTCTTACTGCAAAGTAAGTAGCCGGACACTAAGCGTGAAATCAGGCGAGCAGGACGCCTGCGATCGTGCCCGCGATCAGGGACGGACCTGCCGGAAAGCTGGCCGTCCAGCAACGCCGAGCCACGAACACGGCGGCCCCAACCACGGCCGTCAGCCCGGTGGCGAGCAGCAGCCCCCGGACCAGACCCGCCCAGCCGATCCAGCCAAGGTAGAAGACCAAAGCTCCGGCCAGGGCCGTATCACCCCCGCCGGTGTGCGCGGGAACAGCCAACTGGACGGCCCCCGCGATCACCAAGCCGGCCAGTCCGGCAATCAGCGCGGCGGCAAAGTCCGTCCATCGGTCCTCCACGGCAGCCGCCACCGCGAGCGCGACCACGCCACCTGCAGTCATCGCTGCGGTCATGCGAAACGGCAGCCTCCGCTGCCGCACATCCACCAGGGCGAGCACGATGCCCGTCGCCGACAGCCAACACCACGCTGGCAACGTCGCGCTGCCCCCATACCGGTAGGCACACAGCGCGAAGAGCGCACTCGTCAGCAGTCCGATGACGACACTCCGCCGCACTGGCGAACCGCCGTGCGGCGGCGCCGCACGATCAACCCACGCCGACAACAGCGGCCCCAGTAGCAACCCGACCGCCGCGGCTACCGTCACGACACCGACGTGCATCGATCCCACCGCTCTCCGTGGCCCCGGTCCGCCTCAGTCTGTAGCCACTCGACGGACACCGCCCAGCGGTTGTCACCCACAAGGGCACAGATCCCCTACCGATGAGTCACGAAGCCGAGGGAAGCACGTCACACCGGTGCGCGCCTGCAAAACGGTACGGGGAGGTGGCGTGAAACCAGGAAGTGACGAGTACCTGCAGCACATGCGGGACCTCTACCGCTGGCTCAACCGAAAATGGGAGCCGGTCATCCTCACCGTGCTGGCCCGGAAACCCATGCGTTACACGGAGCTGCGCGACACCATCCAGAAGATGAACGTCGGCGATGAGTGGTACCGCAGGCCCGGCAGCAAGCTCACCGACAAGGTGCTGGGTGAAACCCTCAGCGCCATGCAAGACGACGGGCTCGTGCTCCACCAACGCGACACTTCCACCATTCCGCCAGCCGCAACCTACGCACTCACCGCCACCGCCCGGCAACTGCTGAACGCGCTGCGTCCCGCCGTCGAATGGGTCGCCGACCATCACGACCTGATCGAAAAAGCCAAGACTAACCGGCGAACCCACAAGACGGAGTTCAGCTGACCCCAAGCTGGTATTTGCCAATGCAGTCCACACCGAACTGAAGTTCACGGCGTGTGGAGAACCGCCGACGACGACGCTCGATCTGCCACGCGAGCTCGGCCACCACGATGGCGGGACAGCACAAGCAGGCCGAACGTCGTGGCATCCAGGTACTGGATCGTTTCAGTAGTCGCCGCAACAACCCCACATCACACCGGCCGCGAGTTCCACAGTCCAACGTTGGTGATTCACCCACGCTGTTTGCTACTGGCCGCACCGATCGGAAGACATCCGCTACCTCAGGCGCGAGCAGGCAGACACGGCAGGGCTCCCAAATCACGACTGCTGGCTGTTCGACTCGCGGTTGCTGGTGCTGATGCGCTTCACCAACGACGACCGGTTCCTTGGAGCGGAGATCATCGACGACCCAAGCCAGGTCGTGCGGCCCAACTACTGGCGCGACGCTGCGTGGCACTACGCAACGCGACGGAACCAATTTGCGGCCGGGTAAGACATCGGGTGCAGCAGCCAAACAGGACACGAAGGCTGCGCTCAGGGAGCGCCTTCGTGGACTGTGCAAGCAAGCGGGCCTTACCGGCGTGCAGCTGGCGGACGCACTGGGATGGCCGCCGTCCAAGGTTTCCAAGCTCGAAACTGGCCGCCAGATCCCGACCGAGCACGATGTCCGTGGTTGGGCGCGTGCGTGCGGCGCGGAACAGGAAGCGGAAGCGTTCCTGACCGCACTCCACAACCTCGAAGAGCAGCACGCCGAGTGGCAAACGCAGCTGAAACCTGGCCTGCGGCCCGCACCAGATCAAGCTCGGCGAGTTGGACGCCAAGACCCGCTTGTTTCAAGTGTTCGAGCCCAGCACCATCCCCGGGCTGTCACAAACGGCGAACTACGCCCGGGCACACGTTGCAGAAGGGGTTGCGCTCTTCGGGGCACTCAATGACCGTGACCAAGCAGTACACGCCCGGATGCAGCGACAGGAGCTCCTCTACCACTGCGAGAAGCGCTTCCATTTCGTGTTGACCGAGGCGGCGTTGCCCTGCCGTCGGTGCTCCCGCGACGTGCTGGTGGCGCAGCTCGACCGCCTGATGTCGCTCTCCGCCCTACCGAACGTCAAGTTCGGCATCATCAGCGATGACACGGAGTACATCATCGGCCCTTGGCACGCCTTCTGGATCCGGGATCGCGAGTGCATAACGATCGAAACGTACTCAGCCGAACTCAATCTGGCGCAATCCCAGGAGATCGAGCTGTATGGCAAGGTGTTCGAAGCGCTCGCGACGGTGGCCACCTACGGCAGGCGGACCCGCTCGATCATCACCCGCGTGATCGACAATCTGGCTCCACACGAGCCAGAGACTGGCTCGTAGTTTCCCCACACGCGAGACCCTAATCCCTCTTAAGAAGATTCGCGAATATTTCTGGAGGCCCTGGCGTGGGCTGCTTACTGTGCCTGGCATGAACGGTCCACCTTTCAAAGCTGCGTGCGCGGCCAGTACTCCGATCAGGCTTCGCCGCACGGTACGAGTCGCTCGCTTCCACGCCCCAAGACTGGGGCGTTCGACGTTGGGCTCCGGCGCCAGGCGCTTCCTCCTGAGGCCGCCCGTCTGTTACCGCGCTCTCCCCGCGGCTACCGGACTTCCACCGGCAAGCGAAGGCGAGCTGGACAGGGTCGTCAACCACCCATTCGATCAACCATCGATCTCTCCCGTACGCACAAAGGAGTCGTAATGACCGTCGTGGATGACGCATATGAAGACGATGACGGGTGCTCGGTGGAGGAACGCGAGGTGGTGTCCTACGCTCGACATGGCTGGCCCGTGTTGCCGGGCTCGGTGTGGGACGGCCGCAAATGGGTTGTCCCAGGCACGCGCCGGAAAACCAGCACTATCGAACCGTATCTGGGGCTGGGCGCGGCGACCACGAATGTCACACAGGTCCTGCGTTGGTGGCACGCCGACTACGCGCTCCGACCGTCGGCGTTACTGCGCGCGGGAACCGCGTTCTCCGCGCTGTCCCTTCCGCGCACGATCGCGGTCGACGTGCTACAGACATTGCTCTTTCGGGAACACCCAGGGCCCGTGCTCTATCGGCCAGACGAACGGCGCGCCTACTTCCTGATGCAGCCGCACGATGCCCGGTTGGTCGTGACCCGGTGCGACTCGCGCACGGCGAGGTTTGTGCCCGACGGTGAGGTGATCGTGGCTCCACCGTCGCAACTCGAGCACAGCCTGCGGACGACGTGGTGGGTCACCCCCGAGGAGAGCCGCTGGCGACCCGCCGACGCCGAGATGCTCGCCGCAGCACTCCAAATTCACGCCCGCGCACTGGTGGCCCTGTGAGCAACAAGCGAACCACGCGCCGCTGCGCTGCTGAGTCGAGACACCATGACAGCACTCGTCTGGTACGGCGCGCTGGTACTGAGTCCGCCAGCGTTCTATGGGATTCTGCTGGCCTGGGCTGGCTGCCGACGACAACCACGGAACCCCGACCGGGTCGGTGTTGCGGACCTCATCGCACGCATCGAGCACGAACGCTCGACCACTGCCCAGGGCGCGGGCGCGGCGACACGATCGACCCCCCGCGCCCGGTCGGAGCGGCCCCGGCAGGCTGGTATCGCCACGGCGCCGACACGAGCAGCATCCATCGGCTCGCGGCCACGGGAGACACGGTCCCCACCGCTCGGCCCACGCTGCGCCGTGCGGCAACTCTGTCGGGGGCAGCACGGTGACCAGTCCGTTCAGCCGCGACAGCGACGACTCGCCCCTGAGCATGGCGGACTGGTGGCTCCTGTGGCAGGCACTAGACAACCCCGAGGCCGATCGGCAGGCCGCGCGGGAAGTGCTGGGCTCCCTGGTGAGCCCCGAGTGGATGCACGATGCCGCAATGGCGTGCGACACCAGCGGAGATTGGTCGAACCGAGCAGCCGCGATCAAAGCGGCCCGCGAAGCCTGCCAGGACTCCTGGATCGCACAACGATGTGACCTGGGCATCGGCACCTTGCAACGGCTTCGGAGCGCCGAACGCCCCTACCACCACGCGCGACTCGACTTCGCCGCACGGGTGCTGCTGCTCATCATCACTGACCTCTTCCGCCTCAGCGATCAGCGCGAAACCGACACCGTGAACCAGCGAGGAAAAGAGGAGCAACGGTGAACACGACTATCGCACACACGGCGACGGGACCCGATCACGGCGTGACCGAGACACCGCGCCCCGAAAACCAGGGGCGATCGTGAGTCGGCTCCGCCGTTCGAGGGGCACGGCGGAGCAGGTCCCGCCAATGCGACATGAAACCCAGACCAAGACAGAGGAGCTGTGCCATGCCATCTCCGTTGGCGCGAGCCGTATATGTCGGGCTCGCGGACCTGGCTGATCCGGCCAAAGCGCTGGACATGCAGCGGTACATGGAATCCGACATGCCGTTTCGCGGCGTGCAGAAGCCCGCGAGAGCACGACTCGCACGCGAAGTGTTCGGCGAGCACCTACTCGCCGACAGGGACGAGTGGCTGGCCGCGGTGCGTGAGCTGTGGCGCGACGCCACCTACCGTGAGGAACGGTACCTGGCGATCGACCTCACCGGCTACGGTGCCTACGCGGGCTGGCAGTCGGCGGAGCTGTTGCCGTTGTACGAGGAACTGATCGTCACCGGAGCATGGTGGGACTTCGTCGACGAGATCGCCATCCACCGCGTCGGCCCCATCTTCCGAGACGATCCCGTCAGGGTCGAACCAGTCATGCGCGCGTGGGCATATGACGCCGACCGGTGGAAGCGGCGAACGGCGGTCATCTGCCAGATCGGATCCAAAACGGACACCGACCGTGGCTTGCTGGCGTACTGCATCCGGGCCAACATCGATGACTCCGACTTGTTCCTGCGCAAGGGAATCGGCTGGGCGCTTCAGAAACACGCAGCTATTGAGCCGGGCTGGGTGAGGTCGTTCGTCGAGAACCATCCCGCCCTCTCACCGCTATCCCGCACCGAAGCGCTCAAGCACCTCGATGCGAGGCCATCGTGAGGGTTCAACGAGGATCAACGCCTCCCCGGCTCCCAAGTTCAACCCGCTACGATCACAAGAAATAGCGAGCTACCGCATATGGCGCAACGACTAACCTACGACCCTCAGTCAAGCACCTGCCCGATCTGTGGACGTTGCCAGCCGCCATCGTCACGTTGGTCCCCGAGCAGTGACCCCGACGCGCCCGTCCCCGCAGCGATAGTCACGGGCCGTCTCCACAGGGTGGCCGCCGAAATCGGCATCGCCATCATCGAGCATCCGTCGGTGAAGGACAGCGGCTGCGCGGCCGTGTTGACCATCGAGAAAGACCTCGAAAGCGGCCAAATAATCATGCTCGCCGACAACCTCGACGAGGATTTGCGCGCGGACGTCATCGTGTTCGGCTTCGCCGTTCTCGGAGGCATACCTGAGGTCGTGGCCGACAGCGCCGACGGCTACATCCTCGTGGGCAGGGAACGACGTCCCACCGAGCCCGACAGCGTCAGTCACGTGGCCTGGCACGTCGCCCATCTCTGCGGCCGCCACACCTCCTCCGCCACCTTCGGCCTGTTCGCGCCAACCACAGATCTCCCGAACGTGTCACGACCTCGCCAGTCGCCACCGGCGACGAGGACGTGCACGTCACAACTCAAAGTCCAGAGTCAGGCAGCGTGCCGAACAAGAGCGCCGGTCGAGAACAAGACCAAGCAATGTTGCGCATCCGAACACAATGGCGGGCGGCAATGACCGCGGAGCAAACAGGCCGACGCCACGCCGGCCGATAACGGACTCCCCGGCTGACGGGACACCGAACGAATAAGAAACGCAACCAGACTTAGACATCTGAGGAGCACACGGATGACCACGACGGGATCAGCCGACGACGAACAGCATGAGGACGAACGTCCTTTTTGGTTGACTGAGCCATGCCCGGCATGGTGCGACCGGCTCCACCACGACTGGGAGCCCATCGAAGACCGTCGACACCAAAGCGATCTCGTCGGGCACGTGGAATTATCCACCATGCCCGCGGATAAAGTCATCAACGGCGACAACACGTTCGACCACATACCGCACTGCCTCGAGCTGCGCATGGACCAGGGATACCGGGAGAATTCCCCGCGCCTGCACCTGGAAGAACATCTCTGCCGCAACGGGGAGTTCGCGCTGACCCTGAACGAGGCAGAACAAGTCGCGACAACACTGACTCGCCTCATCACCATGGGGAGAACCGGTCAAACCAACGGCTGAACGGGCTCATGTGCTCATCGCGTCGATGTCGAGTGCAGCGCGGCTGGCACAGACAAGGCAGGCCACCGACCCGCACCTGCTGCGGGCCCAGGCATCAACTGGACCCAGCGTCACTCAGGAGGTCCCATGGTGGACGCGTTCCCGGACGGCATGACAGTCGACGTTGATGTCCACGTCGACCACCGCTACTGCCAGATCGACATCGCCAGCGTCCAGCACGGCGTACGCATCTCCCTCGGCGCCACCCCCGCCACCTCCCTGAACCTCACCCTCGACGAGCAGAGCGCCGAAGAACTCGACGCCCTGCTGTCAACGTGGCTCACCACCCGCCCCCGCACAACCGCGACAGGCCGAGATACCGCCGGCCACGCAGGCAGACCCGCCGCGCGCAGGCTCGCCCGCCGCCTCCGCCGATCCGGCGCCCTACACACACCCGCCTGGTGGGAGGTCGTGGAATACACACCACGCCACCACTTCATTCCCCGCATACTCGCCCCACGCCCCGACGGAACCTGGACCGAGCCCACCAGGCCCGGCGACGACATGGACCAGTGGCTCGCGTTGGTCTACTCCGACACCGACCACGTCACCGACCTCACCGAAAGCGACGGCCAACAGGTCCCGATCATCGGCGACGAACACCCCCACCGCATGCTCGGCATACTGGAACACCTGCACATCCACGACGACCACAGCGTCATCGAAGT
The DNA here is from genome assembly GCF_003202285.1 of Prauserella muralis. Taxonomy (GTDB): domain Bacteria; phylum Actinomycetota; class Actinomycetes; order Mycobacteriales; family Pseudonocardiaceae; genus Prauserella_B; species Prauserella_B muralis. The sequence goes on along the minus strand of NZ_MASW01000003.1, from coordinate 34,754 downwards.
GGGCGCCGGCACCGGCTACGGCACCGCGCTGCTCCACGAACGGGTCGGCTGCTCCCACGTCCACACCGTCGACATCGACGCACGTCGCGTCGAGACCGCGCGGCAACGCCTCGACCTCGCAGGCTACGCCCCTATCCTGGCCGAACTCGTCGACTCCCTCGACACCATCCACGGTGACGCGGACCGACTCCTCTCCCACTTCGCCGTGCCAGCCATCCCCCGCAATTGGATCCTGCCGCTCGAAGGCATACTAATCACCGAGTTCGCCCCGCTGGGCAGCCCCGGCCATCTCGTGGTGCTCCACTGTAAGGGCGACACCGCACAAGGCCACTTCGCACCCGCCCTCACCCCCGCCACCCAGCCTTTCCACCAAGCCGACCAGGCCAAACTATCCGGGACAACACAGACGATTGAGTCGAAGCATCCGCCACCATGGTTCCTCGATCCGCAGCTACCGCAGTGCGAAACCACGCCAGGAAACCTCAAGCGATTCGGACTCACGGTAACGCCAGAGGAACACATCATCTGGCGCGACGACCCACGAAGCCCATACCAGTGGCGACTACCCCTCTGACCGGAGTGCAATCTCCGCCTCGATCAAGCCGCGGATGCCGAGTAATCTCCCACCCGGTTTCGAGTGGTCCGGTACAGGTCACCTCTACCGCGTCGAGAACAAACTCGGCGTCACCGGCCGCAGTGAACTGGCCGCGCTACTGAACGACGATTGACCCGAATCGAGTAGCCCACCACTCGCCCCGTCCCCAGCCGGGGCGCTGCCGAGGCGACGACTATGCGCCCTCTCCGCGGCCCCCGCGAGAACGCTCATGGTGTCGGACGGGCAGTAGGCGAGATGGCATGGGGCTCGTCGGCGGGGCTTTCGAGCGCTGACAATCAGCGTTCCCGATGATTCGTCTCCGTCAGGCCCGTCATCTCCGCAGCATGCTCAGCGCACACTCCTAATGGATGATCTTACGATCCAGGTTAGTAGACTAGCTAACTGGAAAAACCGTTACCTCCAAGGAAAAACGGCTACATCACCACACAGGGTGAGCCTAACCCACGACCGGGTGAACAGCGTGCCTGGCTCCCTTGAACCGACGCAGTCGCCGGTACGTTGTAGTAACTGTGAGATGTCAGCAAAACGCGAAGCGTGCACGCGTGTGTGCCCATCTAGGGCTGGCGGTCGGTATGCTCATCGCGTTCCTGGCGCTCCATGCGTTGCCGTGCATCGGTGATCACGAGCATGTCGTTCCAGCGCATGCTGTTGCCGCTACGCACGACCACCACGAGCAGCAGACGGACGACTGCAGCCACGAGACAGAGCCGCAGCCATCAGAACATCCTCAATATCTCGCCCCGTCGCGCTCACACGACGGTGCCTACCTTGCGTCCGCCGCACTGCCGCTGGTGCTGCTCGGCGGGCTCGGCACGGCTGGCGGAATCTGGCGAACACCGCGCCGGGGAATCCGATCGCGCGCTCCCGGGCACTGTTCGGGGCGCGATGTGCTGCACGCTCTGTGCGTGTTGAGGAGCTGATCGCAGGGCCCCGCCCTGCCTCTCTCCAGCTCAACTCAGCACTCCACAGAAATGGAACCTCATGCGTTCGCCTGTCCTACTTCGTCCTGCCCAGACGCGCGCCCGTCGCGCGGAAACCGTCGGCAATACGCCGGTGGTGTGGATCGATCAGCCGTTCACCCAGGACGGCAGGGGCTTCTGGGCCAAGCTCGAAGGCCAGAACCCCGGCGGAATGAAAGACCGCCCTGCCCTGCACATGGTCGCTCGCGCACGCGAGCGCGGCGAGCTACGCCCCGGCGGGCTGATCGTCGAATCGACCAGCGGCACGCTCGGCCTCGGGTTGGCCCTTGCCGGAATCGTGTACGGACATCCCGTCGCGCTCGTCGGCGACCCCGGCATGGAGCCCATCGTGCACCGGCTCCTGCTCGCCTACGGCACCCGAGTCGACATCGTGGACCGACCGCACCCGACCGGTGGGTGGCAACAAGCACGCCGCGACCGCGTCGCGCAATTGCTCACCGAGAACCCGGGATCGTTCTGCCCGGACCAGTACCACAACCCGGACAACGTCGCCGCCTACGCATCCCTGGCCACCGAGCTCATCGCCCAGCTCGACCAGATAGACGTACTGGTCTGCTCGGTGGGAACGGGCGGGCACTCGGCCGGCGTGGCACGCGAGTTGCGCCGGGTCAATCCGCACCTGCGGCTCGTCGGCGTCGACACCGTCGGTTCGACCATCTTCGGCCAGCCCACACGCACCCGGCTGATGCGCGGCCTCGGATCGAGCATCTACCCAAGCAACGTCGACTACCCCGCGTTCGACGAGGTGCACTGGGTCAGCCCCGCCGAGTCCGTCATAACCTGCCGCCGGTTGGCTGCCGCCCAGTACGCGACCGGCGGCTGGAGCGTCGGTGCCGTTGCCCTCGTCGCGGGCTGGCTAGCACGTACCCAGCCCAGCGACGTTCGGATCGCCGCGATCTTCCCCGACGGCCCGCAGCGCTATTTCGACACCGTCTACAACGACACCTTCTGCGCCGAACACGGGCTCCTGGACGCGCCTCCCCCGGACGAACCGGACACCATCGCGGATCCGGGTGAGCGGGAAGTCCGACGCTGGACCCGCTGCACGACCGTCGTCAACCCGCTCGCCGCCCACGCCGGAGCCCACCGATGACCGACGTCCTGCGCCAGTTCCGTTCGTTCGACCGCCCGGTGCAGTTGCTGGCCCTCAACCAGTTCACCATCAACATCGGCTTCTACATGCTGATGCCCTACCTGGCCGCGCACCTCTCGCTCGGCCTTGGCCTCGCCGGCTGGCTCGTGGGGCTGATCCTCGGCGCCCGCAACTTCTCGCAGCAGGGCATGTTCCTGCTCGGTGGCAGCCTGGCCGACCGCTTCGGCTACAAGCCGCTCATCGTCGCCGGCTGCGCCCTGCGCACCGGGGGCTTCGCGATGCTCGGTCTCGTCGACTCCGTCCCCGGCCTGCTCGTGGCATCGGTGGCCACGGGCTTCGCCGGGGCCCTGTTCAATCCGGCGGTGCGGGCCTATGTCGCCGCCGACGCCGGCGACCGCCGGGTCGAGGCCTTCGCCCTGTTCAACGTCTTCTACCAGTCGGGCATCCTCCTGGGCCCCCTGATCGGACTCGCGCTGACCGGCGTCGCCTTCCAGCTCACCTGCCTGGTCGCCGCGGCCGTGTTCCTGGTTCTGACCATCTTGCAGATCCGGTCGCTGCCGGAGCGCCGCTCGCGCGAGGCACACGATTCGCTGCTTACCGGGTGGCGCGTGGCGCTGGCCAACCGCCGGTTCCTGGCGTTCTCCGCCACCATGATCGGCTCGTACGTGCTGTCGTTTCAGGTGTACCTGGCGCTGCCGCTGGAAACGCGGAGGCTTGCCGCCTCGGAAACCGTGGGCACCATCGAGGTCGGCGTCCTGTTCGGAATATCCGGGATACTTGCCATCGTCGGACAGCTGCGAATCACCGCCTGGTGCCGCCGCCGGTGGGACCACGGCCGCTGCCTCACCGCCGGGCTCGCGCTGATGGGCCTGGCCTTCACCGCGCCGCTGGTGACGGCTGCCAGCCCATCGGGGCAGGCCTGGACGTTCCTGCCGCTGGCCGCGTCCGTCACGCTGCTCACGCTGGGCACGGTGGTGGTGTTCCCGTTCGAGATGGACACCATCGTCACGCTGGCCGGAGACCGCTTCGTCGCGACCCACTACGGCCTTTACAACACCATCTGTGGTGTTGGCATCGCGGTGGGTAACCTCGCTACCGGTGCGGCTCTGGATCTTGCGCGAGGTAACGGCGTGACGTGGGTGCCCTGGGCCGTGCTCGTCGGGATCGGGGGGATGTGTGCGGTCGGCGTGCATGTGCTCAACCGCTCCGACCGGCTGGAACCTCGCCCAGTAACCGTGAGCTGACTCTCTGATCGCCTCTAGTACTAGGACCCCTAGTGGACAAGATCGGCGGCGTTACTCTACTGTGACCGCGGACCGGCGGGGCGGTCCTGCGAGGAATGCCGACACCACCAGGAGATCCAGCACTCGTGACCGCGCACCCACGTCGTTTCGCCACCAGCAAGACCGCCGTCGCCCTAGTGGCACTGACGATTGCGCTGACCCCGGTTCCCGCCAGTGCTCAGCCGCAAGACGACACGTCGGATGCCATGGAGCGCTATCAAGAGCTCGGTGCACAAGCGGCGGATGCCGAGGAAGACCTGTCCCAGGCCGAGGACGAGCTCGCACGCCGACAGCAGGAGCTGGACAAGGCCGACGCCGCGCTCGCCAGGGCGAACCAGGCACTGCAGCAGGCACAGCGCGCGGAGGTGGCGTTCCGGGACGAAGTCGACACCCTCGCTGCCGCCAGCTTCCGCAACGGCCGCATCGCCCGATGGTCCGCCATACTCACCAGCGACTCCAGCCAGGAGTTCCTGGACCAGATGTCGGCGCTGGGCGTGCTCGCGAGCAACAACGCCGCGACCCTGAACCGGCTCAGCGGCATCAGGGACCGAGCGAACGCCGCCCGTGCCAGCGCCGCGCAAGCGCAGCAACGAGCGGGGAAGGCCGAAGCCGAAGCCGAACGCGCGGTGAGCACCCTCGAGGACCGCAAGGCCAAGCTCGACGAGCAGATCGCGCAGGTCCGGGCGGCGCTCGACGACCTTAGCTCTGCCGAGCAGGCCGAACTCCAGACGGTTCAGGACACCGGGAGCTACCTCGGTCCTCCTGGCGCGGCCAACGACGCACTCCAGGCCGCGCTGTCCCGGCGGGGTTCCGAGTACGAGTGGGGCGCCACCGGGCCGAGCGAGTTCGACTGCTCGGGGCTCACCTCGTGGTCCTACGCGCAGGCGGGCGTCACCATCCCCCGCACCAGCCGCCAGCAATGGGGCGCGGGCAAACCGGTATCCCTCGACGCGCTGCTCCCCGGTGACCTGCTGTTCTACGACGACGGCACCGGCAACCCCAGCAACATCCACCACGTCGGCATGTACGTCGGCGAGGGCAAGATGGTCGACGCGCCGACCGAGGGACAGCTCGTCGACGTGCGGTCGATGGAGGGCGATGGGCATCTCATCGGCGCCCGGCGCATCGTCGGCTGACCGCGATAAGCGTCAGTCGTAGGCCGCGCCGCTGGGTCGCAGGACGAACAAGCCCTGTTCGATGCCGGACACGACCACCGTTCCCGATGCGAAGAACGGGTAGTTGCTCCACGCACCGTTGAACTCGGCGGCGTCATCGGCCGGGTAGACGTCGAAGAAGCCGACCTCGTGTAGTTTGCCGGAGTTGATGGGCGCGGTGTCCAGGATCCACAGGCCGGCCCGGTAGTTGGCTTCGTAGACTTTCGAACCCTTGACGTAGAGGCTGTGGTCGATCGCCGGGGTGTCCGCCACGTGGGTGCCACGCAGCGCCGGGTCCGTCAGGCTGGAGACGTCGACATGTAGGTCGAGGTGTTGAAACCGAACGTCTGCTCGTCGAGCTCGTCGTTCAGCAGAAAGTACCGGCCGTCTTCGGTCAACGAGCCTTGGTGCGTGTAGGAGGCCGCCCCGTAGGTGGTGCGGGACAGCTGCACCGGATTGGCCTTGTCGGTGACATCGACGATGGTCAGCGTGTCCTCATTGGAGTTGAACAGGATCTCCCGACCGGAGAAGCGGGTGTCCGACCCGTCGTACACCACGGCCTGGGTGTCGTGGGTGTAGCCGTCCTCGTCCACGCACCCGGTGAAGGCGGGGTTGCGCGGGTCCCGGATGTCCACCATGTGCGGACCGCCCTCGCAGATGGCGGTGCCCACCGCGTAGGCGAACCCGGTGTCTTCGTTGATGGCGACGTTGTGCGCGCCCCCGAACAACGGGTAGTGGGCGTCCTCGGTCCAGGTGCGCGGCTGGCTGACACCGCGCAACCGCGTGAGGTCGAACACCTGCATACCGTACAACGGTTCCTCACTGACTACGTAGGCGTGGTCGCGGTAGACCTTGACGTCGCGCCAGGAGGCGAACAGGGTCTCCACCGGTTGGTGTGAGGGCAGCATCCCGAGATAGGCAGGTTTTGTCGGCTCGGTGACGTCGACGAAGGCGGTGCCGCTGGTGGTGCCCATCAGGGCGTACTCCCGGCCGGTTTGCGGGTCGGTCCAGCCCCAGCTGTCGTTTCCTGCGCCTGCGTCGCCGATCGCCGAGAGCGGCAGGTACGCGGCCAGGTCCACGTTCTGACACGGGAACGGCCCGGCCAGTCCCCGCTCGCAGCCGATATCGAACAGCGGCTCGTCCGGCACTTCGCCGCCGGGGCCACCCGGCTTGCCGGTCTTCTTGAAGCTGTGCAGGGCCGCTCGGCCGTCGTAGGCGGAGTCGGTCGCGCTGTAGGGGTTGACGAGCACGTCGTACACGCCGCTGGCCGCGCTGATGACGACCCGCTCCTCGGGTACTCCCGAGGAGGGATTGTCGCCGATCGACTGTCCGACCTGCTCGCCACGGTCCTGTTCGAAAGACGTGCAAGTCGAAGTCATTTGACGCGTCCGGCCAGGAGATGCTGATCTCTACGCCTCCCCGGTTGGCGTCCCAGCGCGCGGAGTCCACATCGACGGTCAACTCGAAGCGGTCGCACCCGCCGCCAACGGAGCGACGCGCCGGCACCATCGGCCGGATTCACGGGATGCGGTGGCGGCTCGGTGTGGCGACATCATCCCGCCCACGGCAACCTCCCTGGTCCCGTCCGCCGGCGTTCTCCGGCTCTGATAAGTCGTTAACGCTTATGGGTGACGGGGGTTACGGATGATGTGCCACGGTGTGCATCGCCGCCGGGCGGAGCTCCTGGGGGTCAGGCTCCGCCCGGCGGCAAGGCGCGGGCCAGTGCAGGGGAAGGGAACCTCAGCGGACGGCCTCGCACGAGCAGCGGTGACGTGCGGGGGAACGCGATCAACCGCTACTAGCGCGGATCGTAGCCGACCCGCTCGTGCGACACCAGCCTGAGTTCACGTGAGGAATCATCAACGGTCGGCCGAGGGCTGCGCGAGCGCGCGGCCGCTGGCCTGCCACGCTCGCATGCCGCCCTTCAGATCGGCGATGTCGGTGTAGCCGAGGTTCTCCAGGGTCTGCACCGCCTCGGCGCTCATCCGGCCGCTCAGGCAGTAGACCGCGATCGGTGTCGTGCGATCGGACGGTAGCTCGGAGGCCTGGCGTTCGATTTGGTCGAACGGAATTATCACGTCAGTGCCGGGCAATGCCCCTTCGAAGGGGACGTGGACGTTGATGGTGGTCCGTACGGGGTCGGCGACCGCCTCGGCGAACTCGCCGGGCCCCAGCAACCTGCTCGACGCAGGTGCTGACGTCGGCGGAGGCTCGGTATCCACTCCTGACGAGCCGCACCCGGCAACGCCGATCAGCGCCGCGGCGGCCACGGTGGACAGTCGAATCCCGCCGAATCGCACGCCGACGAGCATAGCCGCTCGCCCCCGCGGTCGGCGGTCCCTCGATGCGATTCGAGTGATTCGTGTTGCGAAAGAGAGCGATGTTGCCGCAGTATCCATGTGAGTACTATGTTGCATAGTTCTGTCGATGGGAGACGACATGATCGGGCGCGGCCTCACGGCTCGCGGCGCCGTCGTGGCCTTCGTCGCCGCATTCACCCTGGCGACGGTCCCCGACGCCGTGGCCGTGCCGCCTCCCCCGCCGAATCCCAGCGACGAGGAACTCCAGGCGAGCAGTGACGAGGCGACCGGTATCGCTGAGCGAGTGGGCAGTCTTGCCAACCAGGTCGCCGAAGCGAGCGCGGCACTGACCGCCGCCCAGCTCGAGCTAGCGGCCAGCTATGACGAGGTCACCGCCGCCCAACAGCGAGTGCACTCCACCCGCGCCGCGGCTCAAGCCGCCCAGGTAGCCGCCGACAACGCTCACGCGGAGGTCGACGCAGCGATCACGCAGCTCCAGCGGGCGCGGCGGCAGCTCGACCAGTTTGCCGCCGCCAGCTTTCGGCAGGGCAGCGCCATCGGCTCGCTCAGTGCCTACCTGGGCTCTGACAGTCCGCGAGATCTGCTGGCCCGCGCGTCAATGCTCAACGCGGTCGGCAGCTCACGGCTGAACGCGCTCGACTCTGTGCGGCAAGCCATGTCCACCAAGGCCAACGCCGATGCCGCCGCCCGGGCAGCAACACAGGAGGCTACGGCGAGGGCGGAGGCGGCCGAAGAGGCCAAGATTGCCGCGACGCACGCGTACGAGGCCGCGGCGGCCAACGAGACGGCCGCCCAGCGGCGCACCGCCAAGCTTCTGAACCGTAAGAAGTCCCTCGAGGCGCGGCTCGCGCAAGCGCAGCGCACCTTCGCCGAGCTCCAGGGCCAGCGGCAGGAGTACGCCGATTGGCAGTCGAGCCGGCGGGCGGCCGAGGAAGCCGCCGCGGCGGCGCGAAACCGGCCGCCGACAGCTAACCCACCGGCTCCGCGCCCAGCGCCTCACGATCACCCGGCACGCCCCGGCTCCAGCGGAGTGGTGGCTCCGACGACGGGAGTGATCACCTCCACCTACGGGCCACGCTGGGGAAGCATCCACTACGGACTCGATATCGCCAACAGCCTCGGTACGCCGATCGTGTCCGTGCTGGACGGAGTGGTCATCTCGTCCGGTCCCGCGAGCGGGTTCGGGTTGTGGGTTCGCGTGCGCCACGACAACGGGATCATCACGGTGTACGGTCACATCAACGAAACCCTGGTCTATGTCGGCCAGCGCGTCGCCGCCGGTGAGCAGATCGCCACGATCGGCAACCGCGGCCAGTCCACCGGCCCGCATCTCCATTTAGAGGTTCACAAGAATGGCTACAAGATCGATCCGCTGGTCTGGCTGCGCGCCAACGGCGTCTCGATCTGAGTGCCCGGCATCGATACTATCTACGTAGACGCATAGTAGGTTATTCTGTCATGGTCGTAAGGGAGCGGGCCATGCGCGGGCGTACAACCACCGAGTGTCCCTACACGATCACCGCCGCCAGCTATGTGCTTGGCACACTCGACGAGCGAGAGCGTGCGGAGTTCGCCAAGCACTCACGTAGATGTGCCCGCTGCCGGCGTGAGATCCGGGAGCTCGTGCCGGTCGTACGGCTGCTCGGCCTCGCGAAGGCACAGCAAGACGCCGCACGCGGGCAGTGAGGCGCTCCGGCGTCACGCGAAGACCGGCGCGCCCACCGCGGCAACGAGCACGAGCCCGCAGATCGCCATGGTGACCAGCCGTCCGATCCGCGTGCGTGACTCCGTGCGCAGCGGGAACAGCAGTTGCCTGCCGAAAGTGTAGGCCGCGGTCGCGCCGACGAAGATCGCTCCCGGGATCGGCGGCTCAACCGTGAGCACGACGATCAGCGAGAGCACGCCGATTATCAACGCCACTGCGGCTTCGACCAGTTGCACCGGGAACCGACGGGTGGCCAGTCGCCGGTCCGAGGACCACAGGCCCCACCGTGAACTGGTCGGGCGGCCCGCACAGCAGCCAGTCAGCCAGCATCCAGGGCGGCCGACCGCCATGCCGAGGAACACCCCCGGCGCCGTGGCGTCCAGCAGCACTCCAATCGGTATCCGCAGCACCGCCGCGCCGGCCGCGACCACCCCGAGGGCAACCAGGAGGAAGCCTTGAATGCAGGCGCCGGCGGTGAGGAACTGCCGGGGATGCTTGTGGTGCAAGACGAGGTAGTAGACCTTCCCGCCCACGAATCCCAGCAGACAGCCGATCAGCGACACCGCGAGCACGGCCCCGATATTGATACCCGCGCGGCCGGCCAGCAGCGCTTGGAGCACAACGGCGACGACCGCCCCCAACCCGACCAGCACGGGCCATGCCACGAGCCGCACCCCGGGTCCGTGCGCCAGCTGGCCGAAGGTCGTCGTCGTGGCGATCACCCGTCGAGGCAAACGCTTCCCCGCCGGCACGCCCGTTCCCTCGACGGGCTCTGCGGCCACCCTCCACTCGCCCGCGTTGATGTTCTGCGCGCGGGTAGTGATCGCGACCCGGCCGCTGCTCGGTTCGAGCCCGTCGACCTTCTCGATGCGCTCGAAACGGTCGCGAGCGCCCGGCTTTCCTTGCACACCGACGCGGGCTCCGGCGAACCGGATCGCCACCGAGTACGGCTCTCCGGATTCCGGCACGTCGAACGAGTACGTCGCCGCGAGCCCCTGCGGTTCGACGTCGGTGAGCGCGGCAGGCAGGCAGCCCTTGGCCGCCCGCTGCTCCTCGTCCACCCGCAGACTCGCCGCACGGTTTCCCGCCGACTTGGCCGTCCCCTGAGGGGCAGGTGCGGTCCGGGGAAGGGTGGAGAGACCACCCGGAGCCGTGCTGGCGGAGGCGGCGGGAGCTGTTCGGCGCGCGAGCGCCGGCGGCACATCAGTGCTGTTCTGCTGCCGGCCAGCGCGGGGCGCAGACATCTTGCGCGCCGATCGGTTGCCAGCCGCCTTCTTGCGTGGCTTCTTCCCCACGGTCGCAGTCCTTCCCCGTCGGACGAGCATGAGCAATCCTACTATGACTCATAGTAGATTATTCCCGCGTGACTCCGGCGTGAGCCAGTGAATCAGGCTTTGCCTCCGCGACGATCAGCCGCGACAGCCCATGGGCGACCACGGTGGACAGCAGGTCGAACCGGCACACTGAAGGTGCTGTTGGACTGCGCGGAGGCCGGCGAGCTGAGACCGGGGCCTGCTGCGCCTCCGACCTGTGCCCGCGGGGCGCCGAACGTGTTGGGCCTGCGGTGCCGCAGATTGGCCCGGCTGTACTTGCCCACGCAGCCAGGCCGGGGTCCGCTAGTAGCCGTTGTTTCCGCCGCCGGTGGTCGGGGCTTCCTTACCGCCCACAGCGACTTTGGTCTCCATGCCGATTTCCCGGTGGTTGCTGACGGGGCAGTAGAAGTCGTAGGTCTCGGCGCCCAGCGTGGCGGTGAGGTTCGCCGACTGGCCCGCGTCGAGCGTCTCGGTGCGTTTCTCCTCAACGCCTGGGCCTTCGATGTCCAGCGCGTGCGGCGCCTTCCCGTCGTTGGTCACGACGAACGTGTACGTCCCGGGCGTGAAAGTTTCTTGGGACAGTTCGATCCGGAAGTCCGTCAGCGAGACCATCACCCGTTTCCCAGCCGGCTGCTCCCCGGCGGGCGGTGTCGTCGCATCGTCCGCGCCATCGGGCCCTCCACAGCCAGCCACGACCAGACCGGCGGCCCCGAACACCGCTCCTACGACGTCACGCCGGAAAACACGCTTCCTCGACATGACAAGCCTCCAACCGTGGTTCGTAGCGCCAGCATCCGCTGACAGCGGTCCGCGGTCCAGCAGTGCTACTATCTACGAATAGAGATAGTAGGAAGGTTTGGCGTTGAGCGCCACGTCGCCGTAGGAGGAGCCATGGAGACGCTGCTGCTGGGCCTCGCTGTGCTGGCCTGCCCGGTCGGAATGGGCGTCATGATGTGGATGATGGCGCGTGGTCACCGTCAGGGCTGCGACCAGGGCTCGGACAAGGAGCAGCAGATCGCCCTGCTGCGTGCCGAGATCGACCAGCTCAAAGCAGAGCGTGCCGCCGACCGCACCCGGAGTGAGTCCTGATGCCTCTCTGGTTGACCGGCCTCGTTGTTGTCGCCGCGATGGCTTTCGCGTACCTCTTCTGCATCCGGCCGACGTTACGAGGTCAGGGCCATTGCCGCGTGTCCCGCGAAGACCCCGAGCTCGACCGGCAGATCGCTGAGCTCCGGGAAGAGGTTCGCGTGCTGCGCGCCGAGGACGCCCTCGCCAGCGGTCGGGTGGCTGGCCACAAACCCACGACGCCACCGGTCGACGGCTGATCCCGCGAGTTCTCATGGACCAGCCGTGGATCCGGGCGTCCGACGCGGACCGCGATCGCGTCGTGGCAACGCTGCGCCGGCACGTCGGCGACGGACGACTGAACTTGGACGAGTTCTCCGAGCGCGCAGCGTCCGCCTACCGCGCACGCACCCTCAATGAGCTCAACGAGCTGACCCGCGACCTCCCCGCGCTGGATCCACCGGCGCCCAGGGCCATGGCGCATCGGCGCGTGCCCATGCTTACCTGGGTCGTCGTGGCTGTCGTGCTGGGCGCGGCACTGCTCACCGCGTCCGGCATCGCCACCGCCACGGCGATGAGCGACATGATGGGCGGGATGTGCCAGTGAGCGCTCCACGGCCGTGAGCGTCGCTCATCGGTCTCGTCGCAGGTAGGACAGCATGGCGGCCATGCCGGTCGCCATGTGGTAGGCGTTGTGGCAATGGATGAGCCACTGGCCGGGGTTGTCCGCGGTGAAGTCGACGCTGAGCCGCTCGCCAGGCCCGACCATAACGGTGTCCTTGCGGGTGCCGCCCCGACCGGGGTTGTCAGCAGGGGCACGTACCGTGAACGTGTGCCCGTGCAGGTGCATCGGGTGATACATGGGTGTCTGGTTGACCAGCACGAGCCGGACCCGTTCGCCCTCGTGGACGGGCATCGGTGTGATCCCGTCGAAGGGACGCCGATGGTTGAAGGTCTCGGCGTTGATGCGCCATTCGAACGTCGTCATGTCACCGGTGAGGTACACGGTGTGGCTCACGTCGGGAGGCTGGTCGTCGATACGCGCCGCGGGCGTCGCTCGCAGGTCCGTGAGGGCGAGCAGTCGGCCGGACAACCCGGCGGGCGCCGCAGTGGGCGGCGGGATCGGCCCGGCCGCGGTGCGGACCACTCCGAGTGCCTGCGCGCCCTTGCCTTCGGCGACGGCCACGAGCGGGAAGACTCCCTCGCCGAGGGTGACGACCACGTCGTAACGTTCGCCGGAGGCAATCTGGAGAGTATCGACTTCGACCGGTTCGACCGGGAATCCGTCGGTGTGCGTTACGACCAGCCGGTGGTCCCCGAGCGCAAGACGGAACACCGTCGCCCCAGCGGCGTTGATCAGCCTGATGCGAGCACGCTGGCCTGGCTTGGCCCGGAACACGTGCGGCGCCGTCGGCAGCCGCCCGTTGAGCACATAGAACGGGAACTCGACGTGGCTCGCCAGCCGCGACGCCGCCGACACCGGGGCGATTCCGGGTGGCGGGTCGGCCAGTGCCGCGGGCACGTGGTACTGCCACGAACCAGATGCGTCCGCGATCTGCCCTACCCGTACTGGTGTTTGGTATCGCGCCTGCATGCCACCCGCGCGCAAGGCCCTGAGTACGTCGTCGGGAGTCGCGGCGACACCGTCGATCCAATCGTCGAGCACGACGATGAACTCGGCGTCGTAGTCGCCGGGTTCGTGTGGATCGTCGACGATCAGCGGGGCGTACAGACCACGCTCCCGCTGTAAGCCGACGTGCGGATGCAGCCAGTAGGTGCCGGGATCGGGCGCGACGAAGGAGTAGCGCACGCTGTCTCTGGCACGGATCGGCGCCTGGGTGAGGTTTGGGACCCCGTCCATGTCGTTGCGCAGCCGCAGGCCGTGCCAATGCACGGTGGTCGGTTCCGGCAGCCGGTTGGCGACATCGATCTCGAGTTGGTCGCCCGCGCTACACCGGATCGCGGGGCCGGGAACGTGGCCGTTGTACGCCCAGGTTCGCGCCACGTAGCCACCGAGGTCGACATCCGCCTGCTCGGCGGTCAGCGCCGACCGAACAGCGCGGCCGGTGCCGCGGCTCTGTCTGGCCTGCTCGGTGCGCCGCACGGCGTCCGACGACGCCAGCACGCGCCCGGTCTCCGGCATGTTCTCACCGCGCAGCGCGAGCCATGCCCCGCCGACCGTGACGGCGGCCGCTGCGCCGCCGAGCGCCGTGAGCAGGCTTCGGCGGGACACAGGGAACTCCGGCATTGTCGGTCCATTTCCCGAATTCGATATCACTGGCTACGTAGCAGCTTAGTAGTAGCGGTCGACGTACCTGCCGCGGCATCCGTGGACTGAATGTCGACATTCCAGTACGCGACCGCGGGCGAAGCCCTGACAACTGGCGACACCGGACTACTATGTGAATTAGTCGAAGGGAGATGATCCGCGTGGTGGACGGCATGATGGGCATGGGCTGGTGGATGCTGCTCTGGGTGTTGGTCGTGCTGGCTGTCCTCGTTCTGTTGGCGGTAGGCATCGGGTGGCTCGTTCGTGCGCTCACGGACCGAACGCGGTCCGCGCCGGCGGAGGACGCCGCTGAACTCGAACTGCGGCGACGCTACGCGGCGGGCGAGATCGATTGCGATGAGTACTTCAAGCGACGCGACGACCTGACACAAGGACGGAGCACTCGTGGCTGATCGGCGGACGACACGGCAGTTCGGCGAGCTCGAGGCCGCGATCATGGAAGTACTCTGGGCACGCGACAGCCCGGCTCCCGTCCGCGACGTCGTTGAGGCACTACGCCCGACCCGGTCATCGGCCTATACGACCGTGCAGACGGTGATGGAGATCCTCCACCGCAAGGGCTGGCTCGCACGCGAGAAGAACGGCCGCGCCTACGAGTACTGGCCGCTCACGTCGCGCGAGGAGTACGCCGCACGGCTCATCGATGACATCCTGTCCGAGACGCCCGACCGCACGGCCGTGCTGGCCAGGTTCTTCTCCGAGATGGACCCCGTGGAGGCCGCCAAACTGCGCCAGGCTCTCGGCGGACCAACACCAGGGCGCGAGTCCTGATCCGTCGCAGCTGAGCTCCTCCCCACCGGGTGGCCCCGGCTTACCCTATGCCCTATGCTACTAAACAACTTAGTTGCTTAGTAGCTATGAGGGAACGGGCGGTCGATGCGGGAACTCCTGTTGGGCACCACGCTGCTCGCGGCCTTCGCCGGTGGTGTGGTCGCCCTGCTCGCGCCGTGCTGCGTATCGGTGATGCTGCCGGCATACCTGTCCTCGGTGTTCCGCCGCCGGGGAGGCACGATCGCCGCGACAGCGGTGTTCGCGCTGGGCGTGGCCACGGTGATCGTGCCGATCGGGCTGGGCGCCAGCGCGCTCGCGGCCGCGATCGTCGGGCAACACACCCTCGTGTTCACCATCGGTGGTGGCGCCATGATTCTGGGTGGTCTCGCGGTCCTCCTCGGCTGGCGGCCGCGGCTGCCGGTGCCCGGAGGTGGCGCCCCGGCCGGCCGGGGCGTTGGTTCGGTCTACGGGCTCGGGGTCTTCTCCGGAGCCGCGAGCTCGTGCTGCGCGCCGGTGCTCGCCGGCGTCGTCATACTCGGGGGCGCCACCGCCTCGTTCCCCGCCGCGCTGGCCGTCGCCGGAACCTACGTGGCCGGCATGATCGCCCCATTGATGCTGCTGGCCTTCCTGTGGGACCGCCGCGCCGCGAAGAAACCCAGCGGCTGGTTGGACGGGCGGCGGGTACAACTGCGCTGGGGGCCGTTGCATCGCGAGCTTCCGCTCGGCTACGCGCTGGCCGGCGGGCTGCTGATCGTAATGGGCGCCCTGACGGTCGTCCTCGCCTTCACCGGCACCGCGATGCCGTCCAGCGGCTGGCAGGTCCGGCTGTCCGCCGACATCCAGCACGCCGCGTCCTGGGTGACCGACCGGCTGTCCTGGCTACCGGGATGGGCATTCGCCGTGATCCTGCTCGCCGCTGTCGTGGTGCTGCTGCGCCGCGCCCGCCGAACGAAGCCGAAACCCGCGTCCTCCTCGTGCTGCACTCCAGCCGAGTCGCCGAAGCCACCCACCACGGAGGTCACCATCGATGAGTCGTAGCACCGCCACCCGACGCGGCCGGGGGCGTGCGCCCTCGCGGACGCCGGTGCGGCCCGCCCGGCGCCCTGATCCGGCTCGACGCAGGGACGCCATCCGGGCCGGGGCCATCGTCCTCCTGGTCGTCGCCGGCCTGGTCACGCTGTTCATCGTGTACAAGTCGTCGTCCGAGCCAAGTGCCGCCGACGGCACGACCTCGGCGACGCAAGGCAGCAGCCAGTACCCCTTCGCCGTCGGCAATCCCGGTCCGGGTGAGCGGGCTCCCGGCTTCGAGCTCGCGTCGAGCTTGGGAGGAACCATCAGCCTCGAGGATTATCGGGGCAAGAACGTCCTCGTCTATTTCCAGGAAGGCCTGATGTGCCAGCCGTGCTGGGACCAGATCACCGACCTGGAGCGCAACGCCGAGAAGGTCAAGGCCGCCGGTGTCGACACGATCGTGTCCATCACGACCGACCCCGTCGACCTGATCGCCCGCAAGACCCGGGACGAGGGCATCACCACGCCAGTGCTGTCCGACCCGGACCTCGCCGTGTCCCGTGCTTACGAGGCGAACAAGTACGGGATGATGGGCGAGGAGCGCGACGGGCACAGCTTCATCCTGGTCGGCCCGGACGGTACGATCCGGTGGCGCGCGGACTACGGCGGTGCCCCGAAGTACACGATGTTCCTGCCAACCGAGGCGCTGCTGGCCGACCTCACCGCGGGGCTGAGCAAGCCGTGAGCACCACTGTCACCCTGCTCACCCAGCCCGACTGTCACCTGTGCGAGCACGCCAAGGATGTGCTCGCACGCGTCGCGCGCGACCATCCACTCGACGTCACCGAGATCGACCTGCGCACCACCGAAGGCCGGAGGCTGGCCGACGGAGCCGGGGTGTCGTTCGCCCCGGGAGTCCTGTTGGAGGGTCGGCTTTTCGCTCACGGGAGGCTGTCCGAGCGCAAGCTGCGCAAGACCCTTGACCGCGCAACCAGAACTACGTGATCACGCCGGGAGTCCCCATGGATTCGCTCTACCTGCTCGCATTGCTCGCCTGCCCCGTCGGCATGGGCCTGATGATGTGGTTCATGATGCGTGGCCGGGCAGTCGGCAGCACCGAGAACCCCGACCAGCACAACGAAGTCGCCCGGCTGCGGGCCGAGGTGGACAGCCTGCGCGCACGAGACCAGCACGAGAACCGGCCCTAATCGCGGAATCCTCATGGGCTCGCACTGGGATCACCGGTGGACGCACTGGGATGGCCAACCGTGACCGTCAGATCGGTGTGGTGAACCCTGCGATGGGGCCACGCAGCGAGGCCACCAGCTCGCCCCACAGCCCGGTCACCAGTAGCAGACCCACGGCCACCAGCATGACCCCGCCAGTGACCTGGACCGCTCGCTTATGCCGTCGCAACCAGCCCGTCGTGCGAACCGCCCACTGCGCGCCGACCGCGAGCAGGATGAACGGCAGTCCGAGCCCCAGACAGT
Organism: Prauserella muralis; assembly: GCF_003202285.1. GTDB lineage: Bacteria > Actinomycetota > Actinomycetes > Mycobacteriales > Pseudonocardiaceae > Prauserella_B > Prauserella_B muralis. The sequence goes on along the minus strand of NZ_MASW01000003.1, from coordinate 17,662 downwards.
AGGCCAGCACCAGGACGATTCCCCTGGCGGTAGTCGAGCCCACCTGCGTACCGCTGGCCAGAGCGATGACACCGGTCAACGTCGGACCCAAGCAGGGCGTCCAGCCGAGGCCGTACACGGCACCCATGACCGGGGCGCTGGCGACGCCGCCGCGCGGCAGGCGGTGCAGTCGCACGTCACGCTGCAGCATCGGCACCAGCCCGAGGAACACCAGGCCCATGCCAATCGTGATCACTCCGCCGATGCGCTGCAGCAGCGCCTCGTTACCCAACAGGAAGTCGGCCGCGCCCAGCACCGTGACCACGGCGGCAACGAAGACGACGGTGAACCCGAGCACGAACAGCAGGGCGGCCCCGGCGACCCGCCACCGCTCTGCCCGCGCTCTGGCGTCGTCCGCATCGACAGGGGGCGCGTCCGCGCCTGTCAAGCCCGCCAGATAGGCCAAGTACCCTGGCACCAACGGAACACAGCAGGGCGAGGCGAACGACACCGCCCCGGCGGCCACCGCGACCAGGGCGGCGAGCAGGATCGGGCCGGAGATGACAAAATCGGTGAGGCCACTCACGAAAATTCCACAACGCCGTTTCGTATCATCCTGAACTTACTAATCGCCGTAGTAGCGTAGTTGATGGCGCGCCTCGTCGCCGCGGCGCGTACCCCGAGACGGACCCAACAGGCCAGGGAGGGCCACGTGCGTGTATTCGGTGCATCGGACGCAGACGACGGCGAGGAACGGCCATGAGCGTCGCGGTCTGCCTGGTGCTGTACGGCTTCACCGTCGCAGTGTTCGGGCCACGCCTGCTCGCCCGCCTGACCCGCGCCGGAGTGACGCCCCGTCTTGGCGTGGCGGTCTGGCTCATCACGATCGGCAGCGTCGTGCTGTCGTGGGTCACCGCCGCCGGGTTCCTGGCCGTCGAACTCGTGAACGATTGGAATCGCCCCGGCCACCTCCTCAGCGCGTGCTTCGCCGCGCTACGGGATGTCGCCCTCGGGCGTTACGGCTTCCCGGTTCAGCTCGGTCTGCTCGGTCTCACCATCGGCGCCGCAGCTGCCCTTGTGGTGCTGGCCGGCAAGCTCGCCCGAGCACTGCTCAGCGCGCGAACACACACCCACCAGCACGCGCGGATGGCACGCATCGTCGGGCACCGCGTGCCTGGTCAGGACGTGCTGGTCCTCGACGCGCCGGAGCGCCTGGCGTACTGCGTCGCGGGCCGCCCGCACGCCATCGTGGTCACCAGCGCCGCGCTGGACGCGCTCGGGGAACGCCAGCTCGACGCGGTTCTGTCTCACGAGCGGGCGCACCTGGCCGGGCGGCACCACCTGCTCGTGGCGGTCACCCGCGGACTGGCCGTGATCCTGCCCAGAATCGAGCTGTTCACCACCGGGGCGCGCCAGGTCGCTCAGCTGTTGGAGATGTGCGCCGACGACGTCGCGGTGCGCTCCCACGGCGCCCGCACGGTGCTCGAAGCCCTGCTCGCATTGTCGAGTCCCGGCCGCCTGCCAGCTGGGGCGCTGGGCGCGACCGGCGTCGGCGTGCCGGCACGGGTCGAACGGCTTGCCGCGCCGCCTGGCGCAGTCCGGCGATGGCGCAGCCGCCTGCTGCTGACGGCCGTCGCGGCGCTGCTGCTCGCCGGCCCGGTACTCACCGGATTGTTCACCACAGCGGGCCTCGCCCTGTGCGGGTCGGTCATGGGCTGACCCGCCGTCGACGCGAACAGTCAGCCGTCGTCGACCGCGACCTCGTTGAAGGGCAACATCGGCTCCAGCCACGGGAAGACCCACAACATCAGCAGCGCGATCACACTCGTGACGAGTAGCGCCGCGGTCGCGGGGCTAGCAGCAGAGGTGCGTGTCGCTTTCGCCCAGCACGCGCTCGCTGATCGGGCGGAGTTGGTGATAGGCGTCGGCGACCGGTAGCACGGTCCCGCCGGGGTGCTGCGCGAGCCAGTCGCGAGCGGCGTCGGCGGTGGCGAAGAAGCGGCCGGGGTTGCAGATGGTGGCGCGTACCCGTGTGAGGGCCAGTTCGTCCGGGCTGGGGATGGAGATGACGGCGGTGGCCGGATCGAGGTCGGTGACACCGGATACGGGGTCGACTGTCATGCGGATCGGCGTACCTGTTGTCGGGCAGGGTGATTCGACTTGTGCGGCGGTGCCGATGATGGCTGGGAAGAGCAGCGTGTCGGCCGCGCACCAGGCGTACATCGGGTGGCCGTGCACGGTGAAGCGATGGGGTGTCGGGTTCAGCGTGAGACCCCAACCGACGATGCGGCGTTGGTCGTCATATTCGATGTCCTGTGCGGCGGGTGCGGATTCCACGGCGGCGGCGCTCACGTCGGCTGCCGTCGCGAGCTGGGTGACCGTGATGGGTTCGCCGTGCGCGAGCAGCCGCAGCGCTGCGCGCATCAAGCTGGTGCCGGTGGTGGCGGCGTCGGTGCCGAACAGCTTGTCGGCGAGGTCGGTGGCGAAGTGGTTCGTGGTCATCTGAGTGTCCCTTCTCGCAGCCGCGCGACTTGCTGCTTAGGCGGCGCGGTGCATCCGTCGTTCGAGCCGGTTGTTCCGACGCTAGGGTCGACCACCGGTGGGAGGGTCAAGCCTCGTGCTGGCTCGATCGCGGGTTCGCACCCCACGGATTGGCTACGGCCCGGCCCTCCAGGGCGGCACGGTGGCGACGCTCGAAGTTCTCCACGCGCCACCGCAGCTGTTCCAGCTCGCGGATCCGGGTCTCGGTGCGGGCGCGGACGCGGTGCAGCATTTCGGCGAGTTGCGGACCGACCAGCTGGCAGCCGTCGGCGTGGCTGTTGGCGAGGTGCTGGATCTCGGCCTCGGTCAGGCCCAGCGCCCGCAGGGTCCGAATGACGTCCACGCACCATAGGGCGTCTTCGTCGAAGAGCCGGTATCCGGCAGGACTGCGGCCGAGGGTGTAGATCAGGCCCAGGTCTTCGTGTCGGCGCAGCACCTTCACGGGCACGCCGGTCCGCTGGGCCAGGTCGCCGATCGTCATCGTCTGGCGCTTGGGTCGGCGCCGGTGGGGGCTGGTCATGACGCGCAGCAGGACAGTGTGGACACGTCGCGGGTGAAGGTTTGCGCGGCGAGCTTGAGGCCTTCGGCCATGGTCAGGTACGGGCACCACAGGTCGGCCATCTGCCGCACAGTTATGTTATTCGCGAGGGCATAGACGGCAGTAGCGATCACATCCCCGGCACCTTCGGCGATCACGTGCGCCCCGAGCAGGCGGCCGGTGTCGCGGTCGGCGACGAGTTTGATCAGGCCGTGAGTGTCGCGGTTGACCAGCGCACGCGGCACGTACTCCAGCGGCAGCACCCGGCACTCGCACGCGTAGCCCTGCTCGACCGCCTGGGCGTCGGTCAACCCGGCCGCGGCGATCGCGGGGCTGGTGAAGGTCACCCGCGGCAGGTGGTGGTAGTCCAGCGTCCGCCCCGCGTTGTCGAAGGCGTTGTCGGCCACCAGGGTGCCGTGGGCACCCGCGACGTAGACGAACTGCGGATGGCCGGTGACGTCCCCGGCGGCCCAGATGCGGGGGTTGTCGGTGCGCAGGTGCTCGTCGACCACGACCTCGCCTCTCGTGCCGACCTTGACCCCTACCGCGTCCAGGTGGAGGCCGGCGGTGACCGGGCGGCGGCCGGTGGCCACCAGCAGTTGCTCGGCTTGTAGCTCGGCGGGCTGGCCGTCGGTGCCGGTGACCGCCACCCGGTAGCCGGTGGTGTCGCGGTCGGTGCGGGTGATGGTGGCGGCGGTGACCACGCCGATGCCTTCGCGGGTGAACACCTCGGCGATCGCCGCGGAGATCTCGGGTTCCTCGAACGGCGCCAGCCGGTCGAGCGCTTCCACCACGGTGACGTCGACGCCGAGTCGGTTCCACAGCTGGGCCTGTTCCAGGCCGATCGCGTTGCCCCCGATCACGATCATCGAGGCGGGCAGGGTGTCGAGTTCCATCGCGGTGGTGGAGGTCAAATAGCCCGCCTCGATGAGCCCGTCGATCGGTGGTGCCCACGGCGTCGATCCGGTGGCGATCAGGTGATGCTGCGCCTCCACGCGCCGCGCCGGTCCGCCGCCGGACGGCGTGACCTCCAGGGCAGGGCCGTCGGCGAAACGGGCCGTGCCGGACACGATCTCCCAGCCGTACTCGGCGGCCAGATCGGTGTACTTCTCCGCGCGCAGCGCGGTCAGCAGATCCCGTTTGGCCTCGATCAGCCGGGGCAGATCGACCCCGAACGGGGTCACGCCGATGCCGGGAAACCGGCCGTCCAGGCTGACGTGGCGCGCCTCGGCGGCGGCCAGCAGCGCCTTCGAGGGCACGCACCCGGTGTTCACACACGTCCCGCCCACCGTGGCCTGTTCGATCATCACCACCGTGCGGCTCTTGGTGCGTGCCGCGATGGCCGCGGCGAACGCCGCCCCGCCCGAACCGATGACTGCCAGGTCATACCCCATCCCTAGGTCCCCTTCCGATCAGCCGCACCAGACGTATTCGCTCTAGCGGATACAACCATGCTAGCCTTATATTCGCCAATTCGGATACATGAGGGCCCCGGCTGGAGGACGATCCCACGTGAGCGAGCTTGCGAGCGAGACACCGCAACCCCAGGCGACGCTGCTGCCTACCGAGGTGGGTGGGGTGGAGCTGGTGGCCAAGTTCTTCCGTGCCCTTGGTGATCCGGCCCGGCTGCGGCTGCTGGAGTTCCTGCTCCACGAGGAACACACCGTCACCGAGTGCGTCGCGCATCTGGGCCTGTCCCAGGGCCGGGTCTCCACGCACCTGGGCTGTCTGGCCGACTGCGGCTACGTGCAGGTCCGCCGCGCCGGCCGGTTCGCCCACTACCGGGTCACCGACCCCCGCGTGGGCGAGTTGGTGATGCTGGCCCGGTCCCTGGCCGCGGACAACACCTGCGCGCTGGCCGCCTGCCTGCGCATCGACCACAGCGCCTGAAATCCGCAGCGCCGGGTCCACCTGGGCTACCTACCCGACTCGATCACCATGTTCGGCAACATGATCACCGGCGCTGGCCCCATGAGCGACCCACGCCCGCTAGCTACACCCTCGGCGCGCTCTACCACTTCTTCAACGGCATCTCCTTCGCCCTGGTCTACTCCATCCTGTTCGGCCGCATCCCCTGGTGGGGACCGCTGCTGTTCTCCGTAGCCTTCGTCGAGGTCGGCATGATGACCCTGCCACCCATGGCCCCACATTCGGGCCGTTCGGCCTCGACAAGTACGACAGCCTGGTCAACGGCTACTTCCTCACCACCCTGCTCGCCCACGCCGCCATGGGCATCGCCCTCGCCGCCGTCATCCACACACGAGCCCGCAACCGCGGCCTCCTGCTCACCAAGCTCCGGTAAGCCGCACCCGGTGCGCAGGCGAAAGCCCACAAGCGCGCCGGCCCGGTGTTCACCGGATTATTCACCGCAGCGGGCGTCGCCCTGTGCGAGTCGGTCATCGGCTGACCCGCCGTCGACGCGAACAGTCAGCCGTCGTCGACCGCGACCTCGTTGAAGGGCAACATCGGCTCCAGCCACGGGAAGATCCACAACATCAGCAGCGCGATCACACCCGTGACGAGTAGCGCCGCGATCGCGACCCTCGCGGTCACCGGGCCCGGAAGGTGCCGCCATATCCACGCGTACATCAGGCCTCCCCGATCCTGCGCAGCAGGTCCCCGTACCCGGCGCCCGGTTCCTTCTGGAACTCTTTCGTCAGCACCGCGTGGATGATCATCCGCAGGCGGGCGGAGAACTTCGGGTGGCAGGTTGTGAGCGTAAGCAGGGATGCCCGCGATGCCGCGGGCAGCGCGTCTCCTGACTGGTACGGCACCGGCGCCACGGCATCACGCCGGTCCGGTGTGACGATGACGCGCCCGAATGTCGCGCCATACGGGCCGCCGTCAGCCACCGAGGGGTCACGCAACGTCGGGACATTGACGCACTGGGACTCTCGCCCCTGGTCGCCTTCCCAGCTGCCCGTCTCCTCCTTCATCGGCAGCACGCGGTATACGAAGAACCGGTCAGCGGTCTCGATGACGATCGCGTCGCACGAGTTCAGCAGGTCCAGGTCGTTGAATGGGGCACCCTTGCCCACCCGGTGGCCCGCGACCGCGAAGTTGCCTGGCTCGCCAGGTAACGCCGTGTCCTTGTAGTGGCCAGGGCCGATCTCCAAGGTCGCGGCGTCGACGCCTTCCTGAATCGTGAACGTGTAGTCCGCGCCGAAGGACGGGATGTAGATCCGCGCGAATGCCTTGCCCTCGATCGGCTCGGTGCGGACATGCCGGCCGTTGGACCAGCGGTCGTCGAGCTCTGCGCTGGCCTCGCGCTGCTTCCCGGCCGAGACCCAGTCCGTCACGTACACCTCGTACACGACGAAAAGCAGCACGACGATCCCGGCGGTGACCAGCAGTTCACCGAAGGTACGCACGGTCTTGCGAACAGCACCGTCCGGTGGTGCCGACGGTCTCGGCACTGTGATCGGCAGCGTGCCCGAATGGGACGTGAAGTCGAGGCCGGTGAGCACCTGCGTCTCCGCTTCCTCATCGCGCGGCACGGGAGCTCCTCTCGGACGTCAGGCGATGCCCGCCAACCACCGAATACTACTATCACTGCTAGTAGATTCTCTGCGGGACGCCCAGACCTGCGCAGGTCACCTCTCGTGAGTGTTTAGCCGGGTTAGAACCCGGCTCTTCACTCACGACCGGTGACCTGACCTCACCTGCCAGGTGCGGGTTGGACGGAGCCCTCCGTACGCGAACGCGGCGTGCGGCCGGCGAGGACCTCGTCGAGGGATGTCGAGAGCAGCTGGTAGCTGGACGGTCCGGCGATCTTGCCGACAACGGTTCCGGCACGGTCGATGAAGAAGGTCTCCGGGACGCCGAATACGCCGAAGTCCAGCGCTAGCTTGGAGCCGGGGTCGGTCACGTAGCGGTAGGCGGACGGATCCCCGCGCCCCATTTCGTCGAGAAAGCGGATCGCGGCGCCGCGCTGGTCCTGGTAGTTGACGCCGACGAACACGACGCCCGCGGCCCGGTAGTTGTTCGCCGCCGACACCAGCGCTGGGTGCTCTTCCCGGCAGGCCACGCACCAGGAGGCCCAGAAGTTCACGACGACGATTTGGCCGCGCAGATCGGCCAGTGACACGGCCCCGTCGCCCTCCAGGTTGGGCAGGTTCGCGGCCGGAGCGGGCTTGCCGATGAGTGGGCTGTCGACCAGGGTGGGGTCTTTGCCCAGGCGGCTGCCGAAGATCGCGCCGACACCCACCGCGACGACGACAACCGCGAGGGCGATCCAGCGCACACGCCGCCACTGGCGAGAACGACCTGACGCGGCAGTGTCGTGGGTGGTGGTCATTGGCCGCCTGCCTGTTCGGCGACCCTGATCAGCTGCCGCACCTGCTGGCGAAGGTCCGCGTCGAGGTCGCCGCGCTGGGCGAGCGGGCGCAGCACGGCGAGTGCACCGGCCGGGTCCTTGCGCCCCTCGAGCAGGATGTTCGCCTTGAACCACAACGCATCCTGCATGGTCGGGGCGATGGCCAGTGCCTGGTCGACGAACCGCAACGCCGCGTCGGTCCGGCCCATTTTGAACAGCAGCCACCCGGCACCGGCCTGCACCTCGGGATTGCCCGGGTCCTGCTTGAGCGCCACACCGTAGTGCTCGGCGGCCTTGTCGTAGTTGCGCTTCTCCAGGTAGCGGCTGGCCAGGGCGAGCCGCATCCCGACGACGGTGGGGTTGGCCTTCACCACCGCTTCCATCTCTGCCTCGCTGACGGTCGACAGGTCGCGCGGCGCCGGTGCCGGGCTTGCGGGTGCCGTCCCGGTCGGTGTCTGGGCCACCTCGTTGCCCGTGACGAACCCGCCGTCGGGCCGGGTCGCCACGTACTGGGGAAGCACCACGGCGGCGAACACCGCCGCAGCCGCTGCGGCGACGTAGGCGACGATCCGGGCCCGGGACCGCCGGGGCGTGCGCGAAGGTTCCTGCTCCTCGATGGACGGGGCCGTTTCCAGGGCGTCGATCGCGTGCGCGGCGGCCGCCTCGTAGCGGCGGCGCAGCTTCTCGGCGGCTTCCTTGGGGATCTCGTTGTCGGCGACCTGCCGTTCGAGGTCGACGATGTCCCGCAGGGCTTGGTCACGCCGCTGTTCAAGCAGCTCTCGAACGGTGTTCATGGCGTGACCTCATCGTCGACACGGGATCGGGCTTGCTCCACGGCCCGTCTCACCTGGTCACGCTCCTCGCTGGTGAGCGACTCATCCTGAGGCGGGCGTCGGCGCAGCAGGACCAGCACGGCACCGCCGATCACGACTGCGGCGACCGGCAACATCCACAGGGCGAGGGTCGATCCGCTCGCCGGCGGGTCGAGCAGCACCCAGTCGCCATACCGGGCGCGGAAGTAGTCGATGATCTCCTGATCACTGCGGCCGGCGGCGACCTGGTCAGCCACCACGGCGCGCATGGCTTCCGCGGTCTCCGACGGGGACTCCGCGATCGACACGCTCTTACACACCGGACAGCGCAGCCGCTGCTCGAGCTCATAGGCGCGATCCGGCGTCCCGGGGCGAGCGGTGAGCAGACCGACGACTGCCACGGCGAGCAGCGCGACGATGGCCAGCGCAAGCCCGGCTTGGAGCAGTCTGCGCCTACGCATCCGCCATCACCGGCTCCGCGGTGTTCTCGGCTGCCGGGCGGCGGGTCCGTCCGCTCAGGGCCCAGAACCCGCCGGCCGCGGCCAGGGCGCCGCCGACCCACAGCCAGGCCATCAGCGGGTAGCGATAGAGGTTGAGCGAGACCTGATCATCACCGAGTTGCGCGAGGGCGACGTAGATGTCCCGGGTCGGGCCGCTCCACACCGCGGGCTGGCCCACCGCCTGGGTCTGGTTGTTGAACCTGTTCAGCCGAGGTTCCGCGGTCCAGGCGACCTCGCCGTCGGCGCGAAAGACGATGTGCGCGTCGCGGATCAGCCGGTCCGGCTGTGCGTGCTCCTCGCTGCGTTCGAAGGTGAGCGTGTACCGGGCGAACTCCACAGACTGTCCACGGTCGACGATCACCGTGGCTCGTGTGGCGAGCGCACCGGAGACGGCGATGACCACGGCCACCACGGCCACGCCGATGTGGGCGAGCTGCCCGCCCCAGTAAGCACGCTGCCCGCGCAGCACGCGCGGGACGCCCTTGTGCCGTGGCTTCGGCGCGGTGACGACGAGCTGCCGCATGCTGGCCGCGACGATAGCCACGGCGATGCCGGTCACCGCGACGACCCCGGGCGAAGAGATGCCGCCCAGCAGCACCACGGCGGCCGCAGCTGCGCTCGCCAGGAGCAACGGGACCCGCAGCCGGGTCCACAAAACGCCCAGTGAGGCGTGCCGGTACGGGGTGAACGGACCCACGCCCATTGCCAGCAGCAGGGCGAATGACAGCGGCACGGCCATCCGGTCGAAGAACGGCCGGCCCACCGACACCTGGTCGCCGGTGAGGGCCTCCACGACGATCGGGTAGAGGGTGCCGCTGAGCACGACGAACGCGAACAGCGTCAGCAGCAGGTTGTTGGCCAGGAACACGCCCTCGCGGCTGGCCAGCGACTCCGGGCGGGCCAGAGAGGCGACGCGTTCGCCGCGCAGCGCGAACAACGTGAAGCCGACAGCAAGCACGAGGACGAGGAAACCCAGGAAGGCCGGGCCCACCCCGGATTCGGTGAAGGAGTGCACCGAGGCGACCACGCCGGAGCGGGTGAGGAACGTGCCCAGGATGGTGAGCGCGAACGTGGCAATGACGAGCACGAAGTTCCACGCCTGCAGCATGCCGCGCTTGACCTGCACCACCGCTGAGTGGATGAAGGCGGTCGCCACCAGCCACGGGATCAGCGCGGCGTTCTCCACCGGGTCCCACGCCCAGTAGCCGCCCCAGCCGAGTACCTCATACGACCACCACGCGCCTAGCACCAGGCCGGCGGTGAGGAAGCTCCAGGCCACGAGGTTGGCTCGCCGGGTCCGGCGCAGCCACTCCACTCCGCCCTTGCGCAGCAGCAGCGCGGACATGGCGAAGGCGAACGGCACGGTGAACCCGACGAAACCCAGGTAGAGCAAGGGAGGGTGGAAGGCCACCATGACGTGGTCGGCCAAGATCGGGTTCGGGCCCGGCCCGTCGGCGGGCGGGTTGGGCAGGATCTTGAACGGGTTGGCCACGGTGGACACCAAGCCGAAGAAGAAGATACTCACCAGGCCGAGCACGGCGAGCGCGCCGGTGCCCAGCCGGTCGTCGGTGCTGCGCACCTGCCGCAGCACCGCAGCCGTGTAGCCGGCGAGCACCAGTGCCCACAGCACGATGCTGCCGCCCAGCGCCGACCACGCGCTCGTGATGGTAAAGAACAGTGGTGTGGCGCGGGAATGCGTCTCGGCCACATAGGACATGGCGAAGTTGTCGGTGAGCAGCGCGACTTCCAGCGCGGTCATCGCGAGCACGGCACCGCCCACCATGCAGCCCACGGCGAAGCGCAACTGGCTGCGGCGCACCGCGCTCGGTCGGCGCTGCGCGCGGAAACCGAATACGCTGAGCACGAACGAACCGGCCAGCCCGAGCAGGATGCCCACCCACCCGGCAGCCGGGGTCAGCACGGTCATGGGGTATCGCCTCCGGAGTCCGGCGGCTGGTAGTTCTCGTCGTGCTTGACCTTCATCGTGTCGGAGACGAACTCGCCGCCTTGCCAGGAACCCTCCAGCACCACACCGATTCCCGCCTGAAACAGCTGCGCCGGCGCGCCATGATGTTCCACCGTGACCGAGGGGCTGCCGGGCTCGGTGCCGGAGGCGACCACGAACCGCAGCCCATCCTGCGTGCGGACCACGGTGTCCTTCTCGACGAATCCGCCGAGTTGGAAACGCCTGCCGTCGGGGAAATCTGCCCGCTGGTCAAGGGCCTCCTGCGGTGTCAGGTAGTACACGAGGTTGTCGTTGAGGTTGCCGAAGAACAGCACCCCGGCCAGGATCGCCACCACGCCGACACCGGAGAACGCCAATAGCCGGTACCGCTTCACGGCCGCTCCCCCGCCCGGCGCCGAACCCGCACCCACCGGCGGACCAGCGACGCCACGTACCCGGCGATCGCCACGAGGGCGACGCCGTACCCGAGCAGAACCCATGACCATTGGGACATCGGCGTCTACGACCTCTCCAGACGGGGAGCCAGCACGGCGCTCCCGGCCAACTCCTGCCCTTCGCCAAGCGGCGCCGTCTCCAGTTCCTCCTCGACGGCCGCCAGCCTCGTCCGCGCCCGCAACAGGAGCAGGTACAGCAGCGTGAATGCCAGCACGTTGAGCAGCAGGGTCGCGAGCATCACGTGATCGATGCTGGGATCGCCGGGCTTGAGGACCGTCGGCGGCTGGTGCAACGCCCGCCACCACACCACGGACATGTGCACAATCGGCACCTGAACGAACGCCACCACACCGAACACCGCCGAGCGCCGGGCCCGTGCCGTGGGATCGAGGGTGGCGCGCCGCAATGCGAGGTACCCGAGGTAGACGAAGAACATCACCGCAGTAGTGACAACCCGCGGGTCCCACGTCCACCACACACCCCAGGTCGGCTTGCCCCAGATCGACCCGAGCGCAATAGCCAGACCGGTGAAGAACACGCCCACCTCGGCGCTGGCCGCGGCAACCCGGTCGTAGCGCATCTGGCGCCGCCACAGCCAGGCGACGCTGCTGCCCAGGGTGACCGCGAAACTCAGGTAGGCCAGCCATGCCGCCGGAACGTGGATGTACATCAGGCGTTGCAGGTTGCCCTGAACCCGATCGGGTGGGGCAAGCATGGCCGCGACCAGCCCCGCCGAGAGCGCCACGGCGACCGCGATGGTCAGGCGACGTCCGAACAAGATCCGGCTCATGCCGACTCCTCCAATTGCCGCGCGGCCAGCCCCAGGGCCACCGTGACCAGCAGGTCGACCGTCAGGACGAGCAGCAACCATGCCCACGGCTGACGGCCATAACGCGCGGCGTCCATCGTTTGCGTCGCGCCCACCACGAGTGGCGCCGCCACGGGCACCACAAGCAACGACCCGAGAGTGGTCCGCCCCGCGAGCCCGTGCGCGAGCGCACCGGCCAGCGTGCCCAGCACCGCCAAGCCGACCGCCACGAGCGGGAGCAGGAGCGGCAGCCAGGGCCAGCCGGAGAGGTCCGGGTCGTAGAGCACCACCGCGACCGGCGCGAGCAGCAGTTCGAACGCCAGCAACAGCACCGTGTTCGCCGCCGCCCGCCCGGCCAGCCGGACCGCCGGGTGCACGCCGCACAACCGCAGCACCGCGAGTTGAGCCGGGTCGTCAACCGCGCTCTGCCGCAGCGCGACCAGCACCCCGAACAGCAGCACCACCACCCAGTACAGGCCCGGCCCGACCTGCCGCAGCAGGGGCGTGTCGCTGCCGACCGCCAGCGGCACGAGCAGCAACGCCACCGCCCCGAAGGGGGCCGTTACCAACAACGCCTCACCCGCGCGCAACTCCAGCCGCAGATCTTTGCGCGCCAGCTCCACACACTGCCGGACCGGGCCAGGTGCCGCGGACAGCGCATGCGTCATGCCGGCACCTCCTCGCCCGCGAGGAGAGCCTGTCCACCGCTGATCTCGACCAACCGATCCGCCACGCCGCGGAGCCTTGGCTGGTCGTGCGAGACCACCACGCTCGCGCCGGCACCGTCACGGACTCGCTCCACGACGGCTTCGACCAGGCTGATCGACGCCTTGTCCAGGCCCGCGTGTGCCTCGTCCAGCAGCAGCAACCGGGGCTGGCTGAGCAGGACCCGGGCCAGTTCCGCGCGTCGCAGCATTCCTTGTGAGCACACCTCGGCGCGCCGGTCGACGGCCCGCGCCAGGCCGACCGCCTCGAGCGCCTCGTCGGCGGCCCGCTCGCGGCGCCCCGTCAGCCTGGCCAAAAAGCGCAGGTTCTCCCCCAGCGTCAGCCGCGGATACAGTGCCGGTGCGTGCCCGACCAGCGCGATGCCCGGGCGCACCGCGAAACACTCGTCGGTGCCCAGCTCGGCGCCCAGAACCCGGCCGTACCCACCCGCCAGCGGCAGCAACGTCGCCAGCACCCGCAACAGCGTGCTCTTGCCCGAGCCGTTCGCCCCCACGACGCCGATGGACTCCCCCGCCGCGATCGTCAGGTCCAGGCCGCGCAGCACGGAGACTCGCTCGACGTCGACCGCGACGTCCACCAACGTCACGACGTTGTCGTTATCGGACACTGTGCTCGGCATAGTCGGACTCCGGACACGCGCTCACGCGCAAGCTGATTACTATCTATGATCGTAGGTTACGGGTTGAGGCCGACCACCCCGCAAGGGGGTTGACAGCAGCGGCGAAACGGAGGTCGAGGCGCGTGGAGCTCTTCGCACTGGTGTCGCTGGCACTGGTTGCCGGGCTCGTCTCGTTCACCTCGCCCTGCACGCTTCCGCTGTTGCCCGGTTACGTCTCGTACGTCTCCGGACTCTCTCGCCGCGCGCCCGTCGGCGAGCGGCTGCCCGTGCGGGAGCGCCGTAGAACGCTGGCGGGTGCGGGGCTGTTCGTCGCCGGGTTCTCCGCGGTGTTCACCACCCTGGGCGCGACCTCGTCGGCTCTCGGCTTCCTGCTCGCCAGCAATCTGCGCGTGATCAACATCGTCGGCGGGACATTGATCATCGTCATGGGCCTGGCGACAACCGGCCTGATCAAGATCCCGTTGCTGCATCGCCAATTTCGGTTCGACCTCACCCGCTTCGGGCGCGGCCCGGGCGGAGCCCTGCCGCTGGGCGCGGCGTTCGCGTTCGGCTGGACTCCATGCGTGGGACCGGTGCTCGCGTCGATTCTGGCCACCGCCGCGAGTACCGCCACCGTGAGCCGCGGAGCGCTGCTCCTGCTGGCCTACTCGCTCGGCCTCGGCCTGCCGTTCCTGCTGCTGGCCTCCGGGCTCGCCCGCGGCGGGACCGGCTTCGGCTGGCTGCGCCGGCACGCACGCCGGATCGAAATCGTGGGCGGGCTGCTGCTCGTCACGATGGGCGTCGCCGTGCTCACCGGAGGCTGGACCGCGCTGATGAGCAGGATGCTCGCATTCTACGCCCGCCTCGGCTGGCCACCGATCTGAGTCTACTATCATTGTTAGTAGACATGGAGGTGGCGGATGACGAGTGCCGGACGGTGGACCATCGTCGTGGTAATCCTGGCCGTGGCGGGCATCATCGCGCTCTGGCCACGGGGTGGCAACGAGGACACGGATGGCGGGCCCGTCGACTTGAACACCCTCTCCTCGCTGCCCGCAGCCGGTCCACCGGAGGAGGATGCCGCACTCGCCCCACTGCGGGAGCGCGCTGCCATGCGGCCCTGCCCGAGCCCCTCCCCCGACGCGCCCGCGCCACGAGGTCCGCTGGCCGGTGTCAGCGCCCCCTGCCTCGGCACGCCGGGCATGGTCGACCTCGGTACAACCCTCGCCGGAAAGCCGACACTGCTCAACTTCTGGGCCTCCTGGTGCGTGCCCTGCCGCGAGGAGATGCCCGTCCTCGCCAGCTACGCCGCGCGCCCTGGCTCGATCCCGGTGCTCGGCGTCAACGTGAAGGAGCAGGCCTCGGCTGGGCTGGAGTTCATGGCCGAACTCGGCGTCACCTATCCCTCCCTCTACGACGGCAACGAGGCCGTGCTGAAGGCCCTGCGGGTTCCTCCGGTGCTGCCCGTCAACTACCTCGTGCGGCCGGACGGCTCCGTGGAGCGCATCACCGACCCCCTCGTCTTCCGCAGCGCGGACGAGGTGCAGGGCGCGGTCGATCGCATGCTGGGGGAATCCCCATGACGGCGCGGTCGCGGCTTCGGTTGCATCCCCTCCTGGTCAACGTGCCGATCGGCTGCTGGGTGGCCAGCCTCGTGTTCGACATCGCATCTCGGTTCGCGGCCGAGCCCGGTTTCCTGGTGAGGGGCGCGTACTGGTTGATCGGCATTGGGCTGGCGGGCGCGATCATCGCGAGTATCTCCGGGCTCATCGATGTCCTTCCTATTCCCTCGAACACGAAGGCGCAGTCGGTGGCGATGGTCCACTTCGGTCTAGTCATGACCGCGATCCTGGTGTACGGCCCGCCCTCACCGGCGGCTCACTCGCGCATCGTCACGCGGTCGCCTTCACATCCTCGGATCGGCCGCATCACGAGACACGCGAGGAGTAAACATGCCCAAGTCGAGGACTCGCAAGAAGGCCGCATACACCCCGCCGCCGAATCGCCGCACGCCTGTCAAACCGCGCGCGGCCGGGCCATCCCACCCTATCTACAAGGGGGTCATGTTCGGCCTGATGCTGCTCGGGCTCGGCTGGATGGCCGTGTTCTACATCGCCGGTGACGAAATCGAGTTCATGTTCGAGCTCAGCAACTGGAACTTCGTTGTCGCCTTCGTCTTCGGTGTCACGGGGCTACTGATGACGTTGCGCTGGCGGTAGCTCACCCATTGACCGGCACGGCATCAGGTCCAGGCGGCGCCGGGTCGAAGGCCGGCGGATTGCCGACGTCGAACTGGCCAGGCGCGGCCTGGCAGGTGGCCCCCGGTTCGGGAGCGGTGTAGCGATTGCCGGCGAGCGCCTGAATGAACTGCTCGATGCGGGCGTCGCGGACGCCGCCCACCTTCAACTGGCGGCCCCACGCCTGGAGCGAGACGGCCTCGTCCAGGCCGGGGTGGGGCGACAGCATTGTGTACTGCCGCCCGGACACCTTCTGCTTCAGCGCGTCCAGGTCGGCTCCGGCGACGCTGTCCGGGTTGTAGGCAACCCACACCGCGCCGTGCTCGAGGGAATGCACGATGTTCTCGGTACGCACAGGCGTCGAGTACACCGTGCCCGTGCATTCCGCCCACACTCCGTCGTGGGCGCCGCCGAACGCCGGATTCCGGTCGTAGGCGACCCGCTGGGTGACCTTGATGTGGTCGCGGCTCGAATAGTCCTTCGTGACTACGCCGGCGATCTTCGTGGAGGGATCCTGATTGTCCTCCGACGGCCTCCAGGCAGCGAGCGCTTCCACCCGCTCGTTCTTGGCCGACAGCTTGATCATGGCATAGCCGAACACGACCCCGGCCAGTGCAAGAATGGCGATGGCCGCCGCTATGGTGCCCCACGGTTTCGGCTTGTACGTCACCACCGCGGAGCCTTGCCGGCTGGCCCTCGCCTTACGACCACTCGTCATACCTGCCCCAACCCTCTGACACCTGGACGTCATAGTACGAGTCTCGATAGTAGAAGCGCGCGACCGCTCGACGTCACCTGCCTCCCCTTGTATTCGGAGGGGCATACGCATAAGTTAGGCTGGCCGAAATTGAGGATTCTCCCTTACGAAGAGAGCTGGTGGGCCGGTGTCAGATGGCAGGAGTAGCTGATGCGCGCCACGTCGCGGCGGCGGTTTCTTCTCGGCGGGATGCTCGCGGGCACCGCAGGCGCGGCCGCGGGGGTCCAGAGCGCGTTGGCGGCCGCGCCAGAGCCGAAAGCCGCACAGCCCGGCGGCGGCGTGAACGGTCCGACCTTCCGCGAGGCCAGCACCGTCGATCATCGGGCCAACGGCTTCAACCCGACCGAGATCCTCCGCGACTTCGACTACGGCCGCGTGTCCCGGCTCCCAGACGGCCGGGTGCAGCGCGAGTGGGAGATCTTCGCCGCCGACGAGGAGATCGAGGTCGCCCCGGGCGTGCGGTTCCCCGCGTGGACGTTCAACTCGCGCGTCCCAGGCCCGACGCTGCGCTGCACGGAGGGCGATCTGCTGCGGGTGAGGTTCACCAACGGCTCCGCCCATCCGCACACCATGCATTTCCACGGTATCCATCCGGCGGAGATGGACGGTGTTCCCGAGGCCGGTCCCGGTGTCATCGAGCCCGGCCGGAGCGTGGTTTATGAGTTCGATGCCCAGCCGCTCGGGCTGCATCTGTATCACTGCCATGTCGGGCCGCTGGCCGAGCACATCGCTCGCGGCCTGTACGGCACGTTCATCGTCGACCCGAAGCCAGGCCGCCCGCCCGCCGACGAGCTGGTCATGGTGATGCACGGCTACAACACCACCTTCGACGCCGAAGGCAACCAGCTCTACGCCGTCAACGGCATCCCGTTCCATTACATGCACGAGCCCATCCAGGTCAAACGGGATGAGCTGGTCCGGATCTACCTGGTGAACACACTGGAGTACGACCCGATCAACAGCTTCCACCTGCACGGCAACTTCTTCCACTACTACCCGACCGGCACCAGCCTGCAACCCGCCGAGTACACCGACACGATCATGCAGGCGCAAGGCCAGCGAGGCATCTGCGAGGTGCGGTTTCCCCATCCCGGCAAGTACATGTTCCACGCGCACAAGAGCGAGTTCGCCGAGCTCGGCTGGATGGGCTTCTTCGAGGTCACCGAATGAGCAACCCGCGAATGGCCACACTACGGTCGTGGGCTCCCACGATCGCGACCCTCGCCATCGTCGCCATCGTGCTCATCGCATTGGCCATGCTCGGCGGCCGCACACTGCCCGAACGGCAAGGGCCACCGATCGAGCAGCTCGCCGTGGAACGCACCGAACTGACCCCCGGGTTCATCGCGCTCACCGTGCGCAACACCGGCCCCGACCCCGTCCAAGTCGCCCAGGCCTTCGTCAACGACGCCTACGTCGACCTCACCGGCGGCGAACAACCGATCGAGCG